>OZ241838.1:0-3965942 GCA_965202605.1 bacterium | reverse complement strand
GCGCAGGGGTTTCATGGCCTCGTCCGGCGATGACGCGCCCTCCAGCATCCCGGCCAGTTCGGCATCCAGCTCCTCCGCGGTCTGCAGCGTACGCCACGCATCGCCGCCGAAGGTGTCGAGCAGGAACCCCACGTCCTGGACGAGCACGTTGCCGAGGTACGGGCTGCTCGACAGGATCGTGAGCAGGGCGTCCCGGGACGCCGACGGCTCGGTCACGATTTCCATCAGGGACGGGATCTGTTCCTCGCTGCTTCGCGTGACGAGCGCATGCAGGTTGATCATGGCCCGGTCGGGCTGTATGGAGGCGCCCGCCGCTTCGATCAGCGCCGGGAAAGGAGTCTCTGAAAGCGCCAGCGGGGCCAGGCGTCCGTCGATCTGTCCCAGCAGGCGCCAGGCGTCGGGCGGATTCTCAAATCCGAGGGATCGCAGATGATCGGACACCGCGTCCGGTGCCGGCGAAGAAAGCGCAATGCGGTCAAAGGCAATAGTCGTCATGGGTGTTTGCGATTGAGATTCACGTGCCTGGTCCGTCCCGGTTCATGGACGTACCCTGTCGAGACGCAAAGGCGCGAACCGCGTGAAAAAGACCGCGCCTCCCGCGTCGAAACGGAGGAGGCGCGCAAGTTGCGTTGAGACCTTTCGATCAGGCCCGATCAAATATCGTAATAGAGACCGAACTCCCACGGGTGCGGACGCAGGCGGATCCTGGTCCAGTTCGTTCTCCCGCTTGTAGTCGAGGTAGGTCTCGATCAGGTCCGGCGTGAACACGTCGCCCTTGAGAAGGTAGTCGTGATCGTCCTCCAGGGCGTTCAACGCCTCGCCGAGGTCCTGCGGCGTATGGGCCACCTCGGCGGCCTGTTCCGGCTCGAGATCGTAGAGATCGAGATCGATGGGTTCCGGCGGCTCGATTCGGTTCTCGATGCCGTCCAGGCCGGCCATCATCATGGCGGTGAAGGCCAGGTAGGGATTGGCGCCCGGATCAGGCGTGCGGAACTCGATCCGCTTGGCCTTCTCGCTCTTGGAGTACATGGGAATACGCACGCAGGCGCTGCGGTTGCGCTGCGAGTAGATCAGGTTGATAGGCGCTTCGTAACCAGGGACGAGCCTCCGGTAGGAGTTCGTCGTGGGCGCGGCAAAGGCCAGGACCGAGGCGCAGTGACTGAGCAGTCCGCCGATGTAGTGCCGGGCCATGTCGCTCAGGTCGGCGTACGTGCCGGCCTCGAAGAAGAGGTTCTTGCCGTCTTTCCAGAGACTCTGATGCACGTGCATGCCGGAGCCGTTGTCCTCGAAGATGGGCTTGGGCATGAAGGTCACCGTCTTGCCGGCCTGCCGGGCCACGTTCTTGACGATATACTTGTACATGAGCAGGTCGTCGGACATGCGCAGCAGCGTGTTGAAGCGGATGTCGATCTCGGCCTGCCCCGCCGTGCCCACCTCGTGGTGGTGCACTTCCGACTCGATGCCCATGCTCCGGAGCTTCAGCACCATGCGGGTACGCAGGTCCTGGTGGGTATCGGTCGGCGGCACGGGGAAGTAACCGCGCTTGTAGGGAATCTTGTTGCCGAGATTGGGTCCTTCGTTACGGCCCGTGTTCCACCAGCCCTCGCCGGCGTCGACCCGGTGGAAGCTCGCGTTCGGCTTCTGGGAGAACCGCACGTCGTCGAAGATGTAGAACTCGGCTTCCGGGCCGAAGTAGGCGGTATCCGCGATACCGGCGGACTGCATGTAGGCTTCGGCCTTCTGGGCCACGTACCGCGGATCGCGCGTGTACATTTCAAGGGTCACCGGATCCTTGACGTTACAGACCAGGATCAGCGTCTTCGCCTCGGTGAAGGGGTCCATCTTGGCCGACAGCGGGTCCGGGATCAGGATCATGTCGCTCTTGTCGATGGTCTGGAATCCGCGGACGCTGGAACCGTCGAAACCGACGCCTTCCTCGAATGTTTCTTCTTCCAGCGCTTCGATCGGCGCCGAGAAGTGCTGCCAGGTTCCCGGCACGTCGATGAACCGGAAGTCGACCATTTCCGCGCCGTTATCCCTGGCGTATGCGATTACCTCGATTGGGGTCACGAGTATTGCTCCTCCTGTTTGGGTCAGTCTGAATCGATGATGAGAAGTCCGGGACGACCGCGATCCGTCCGGGAGGACGGCCACGCCCCGGCCGCATCACCGCAACGATATGAATTTCGCCTCATAAAGAAACATAGCAATCTAATGTACATCGTCATTGTTTCGCAAGTGTTTCCCCGAGGTTAAATCCTTGTTAAATCGCCAAAATACACTTAAACAACCTGTTCGGAGAGCACCATTCGGTACCGGGATTGCATGTGGTTAATCCGGGCAGGATTCCGCTTCGAAACCCGGGGCTTCGATTCCGGGTTCCTGGTGGTCAGACAACGCGGTTCTCTACGTATTCCTTGCGGTCAGACGGCGCGGTTCTCTACGTAAAAGGTATTGACGCGAAGGGGCCTCGCGCGTATAATGGGTTAACTATTTTCGGGACCGGAGAACCGGTTCAAACAGGTTGCTCCGGGTCATTCAGGCGCAGGACTTCTCCCGGCGATTCCGACTGAAATCAGCGTTGCCTTAGTTTCTGCATGATTGCGGTGCGGATGCCCGGTGCCGAATGATGCAGAACAGCGAAAGAGCCCATCGGAGCTTCCGGGCCGCAAGACGGACCCCGATGGCGGTGTGGTACATCCTGGCGGCCTTCGGGGGCGCGCTCCTGGGCATCGTGATCCTGGTGGTGGCCTATCCCGAAGCGCTGCACGTTATCAGCGGGGGATCCGCCGCCGGAAACGGCGCGTCGGAGCGGGCCTTTTCAGCAGGCGCGGCGCCATCCGAATCGGCTGGATCGCCCGGTCAGACCGGATCATCCGAACGGCCCGGCTCGCCTGGGCTGTCCGGGCTGTCCGGGGCAGACGGGCGCGGTCCGTTGAACGGCGAAGTTGTGCTGCCGGGTGTGTTCGCCGCCAACGAAGCCATCAGCGTGTCCCGCCGGACGTCCATCGTTTCCGCGGTGGAGCGGGCGGGGCCGGCTGTCGTGAGTATCGTCGCGACCTTCCAGATGCGGCGGCGCGGCTT
Organism: bacterium; assembly: GCA_965202605.1. Lineage (GTDB taxonomy): Bacteria > JAAXHH01 > JAAXHH01 > JAAXHH01 > JAAXHH01 > JAAXHH01. The sequence continues at coordinate 3,962,858 of OZ241838.1, read as the reverse complement.
CACCCGGATGTTCGACGACCCCTTCTTCGGCCATTTCGTGGTACCGCAGCTGTACACCCGGGAGGAGCCGAACACGGGGTCGGGCGTGATCATCGACGAGGCGGGATACATCGTCACGAACGCCCACGTGGTGCAGTTGGGAGACTACAGGGCCCGGCGGATCCGTGCGGTGCTGACCGACGGGCGCAGCCTGGCCTGCACCCTGGTCGGCGTGGACATCATGTCGGACCTGGCGGTGCTTCACGTGGAGGGCGAGGACATTCCGGCGGCGGCGCTGGGCCGGTCCGACGACATCATGGCCGGCGAATGGGCCATCACCATAGGCAATCCCCTGGGACTGGCCATCGAGGACGCTCAGCCGGCGGTGGCCGTGGGCGTGGTCAGCGCGGTGGGCCGTGACTTCCGCCGGGAGCAGGGTTCCAGGACGGTCTACCGGGACATGATCCAGACCGACGCGACCATCAATCCCGGCAACAGCGGCGGTCCGCTGGTAAACGCCCTCGGGGAGGTCATCGGGATCAACACCTTCATCCTCTCCGAAGGTGGCGGCTCTGAAGGGGTGGGCTTCGCCATACCCATCGACCGGGTCCGGCGCGTGGCGGACGAACTGATCCAGTACGGCGGGCCGCGGCGTGGATGGACGGGGCTGTCGGTGATCGACATCACGGAATACGTGGCCCAGGAACTGGACATAGAAGACCGCCTGGGCGTACTGGTCAACGAGATCGATCCGGAAAGCCCGGCGGCCCGGGCCGGCATCCGGGTCATGGACGTCATACGGAAGATAAACGGGGAGGCCATCGCCAGCTATCCCGATGCGCGGGAGGCGCTGTACGGCAGCCTGGTGGGCGATTCCATCGAACTCGAAGTCGAGCGGGAAGGCCGGCTGATGTCCCTGACCCTGCATATCGCCGAGATGTAAGGCACGCAGGAGGCGACGGCGGGCTGTCACGCCGCTGACAGCCCGTTGACGCTCCGCCGGGAACCGGTTGGCACTCCGCCAGGAACCGATTGGCAAGGGAAAGGTATGGTACGCGACGGTTGGGTCATGGTCATCCCCCTGGGGGCGCTGGCTGCCGGATGCCTGGCGGTCGGCTACCTGGCGCCTGGCGTGGTATGGACCGTGGCGGCGGCGGTTTTTGCCGCGCTCGCCCTGTTCATCGGGTTCTTCTTCCGGGATCCGGCCCGGCGCGTGCCCCCGGGCGAAGGCCTGGTGATCTCCGGCGGCGACGGCAGGGTCGTGGCGGTCGAGGAACTCGGAGAAGACGCCTTTATCGGCGGGCCGGCCACGCAGATCAGCGTGTTCCTGTCCATCGTGAACGTGCACGTCAACCGGATACCGATCAGCGGCGTGGTGAAGCTGCGCCAGCATATCGAAGGCAGGTTCAGGCTCGCTTTCAAGGACGAGGCTTCGGGCGATAACGCGCAGATGGTGCTGGGCATCGAGGGGGACAGGGGCCGCGTGCTGATCAAGCAGATCGTCGGCTTCGTGGCCCGGCGCATCGTCTGTAACGTCCACGAGGGCGACCAGGTGCGCATCGGAGACCGGTTCGGTCTGATACGCTTTGGTTCGAGGATAGACGTCGTCGTGCCGGCCGGCGCGGAGATCCGGGTGAAGAACGGGGACCGGGTCCGGGGCGGCGAGACCATACTGGGAGTGCTGAAATGAAAAACTGGATGCGCGTCGCGTTACCGAACGTGTTCACGCTCGGCAACATCTTCTGCGGGGTTGCCGCCATCTTCTACTGTATCGACGGGTTCAACGCCCTGACGGGGGACCCGGGCCGCGCGCCGTGGCTCATCATCGCCGCCGCCCTGCTGGACTCCATCGACGGCAAGGTCGCGCGCTTCAGCCAGGGAGCGACCCGCTTCGGCATCGAGCTGGACTCCCTCGCGGACGTGATCTCCTTCGGCGTGGCGCCCATGGTGCTCGTATATACCCTGAAGCCCTTCGGCGAGATCACCTGGGTGCTCTGCCTGCTCTTCCTGATGTGCGGCGCGATCCGCCTGGCCCGGTTCAACGTGATGACGCTCCGGCGGGTGGAGCGGATCAACCAGGAGAAGGACAACTTCATGGGCCTGCCGATCCCCGTGGCGGCCATCGCCGTGGCCTCCTACGTCATCTTCTGCTGGGACCGCTGGGAAGAGCTGCACCTGGAAGGGCCGTTCATGGGGTTCATGCTCCTCCTGTCCATCCTCATGGTCAGCCCCCTGTCCTACCGGACCCTGCCTTCCCTCGCCTTCAAGAGCAAGTGGTCCATAGTCAAGCTTTTCGCCATCGCCGTCGCTCTTGCGGCGCTGGTCTGGGACCCGAAGCTCACAATCTTCCCCATCGTGCTGCTCTACATCCTCTCCGGCATAGCGGCCTGGGGCATACACATGGTCCGCCACGACGAGGACGTGGCGCTGTCCGCGGAAGAGTGAGAAGAACGTATTATTGGGGGTCCGCTCATGGCGCAGGGTAAGGGGATGGGAAAACTGGTGCTCTATATCCTGATCGGCGCGATCGTCGGCGGCGTGGCCGGCGAACTGATCGGACTCCTCTTCGGATACTTCATGCCCGGCAGCATGGTGGAGAAGTTCTTCCTCGAAGCCTTCACCTACACGTTCCCTCCGGCCACGCTGCCCCTGGTCATCTTCTCCGTAACCTTCGGCTTCACGCTGAAAGTGAACGTCATCAGCATCCTCGGCATCGGTTTCGCCACCTACTACTATCGCTGGTACTAGTACGCAAACGAGATGACGAAACCATACCTGAGCCGATCCCGATACATCCCCGCTTGCACCAGCCCGACGCCGGTACACGAACCCTCGCAACGGTCTATCCGGATTCTCGCTCCGGCACGCCACGCTTCACGGCGTACAATCAAAACGCTAACCGGGACGCTGGCCCTGTTTCTGGCCTCGGGACTGTTCCTGGCCTCGGCCACGTTCCTTGCCGGCATCCCGAGCCCGGTCAGCGCGCAAACCGCGCAAACCGCACCACAATCCGCGCAAATTGCACTTCAAACCGCGCAAACCGCGCAAACCGCACCACAATCCGTCCCGGCGTTCACTTTCGAGAAACAGGAAGTCGACATCGGGCCGGCGTCCAGGCAGACCGTACTGACCGGGTTTCTGCTGGGCGGGGACGTTGCGGACCTCGCCGTGGTGAATGTGGACGAGCGCGGCGGCCGCCACCTGCGTGTTTATGCCTTCGAAGGAGGGTCGGGACCGGAGGGAGGTGGTGCCTGGCGACCGCGGATGGACGCGTGGCTGCGACCCGCCGTATCCTTCGTCGACGTTGCCCGTATCGGAGATCGTGATCGTCTGATTACTTGCGAGCCGGGGCGGATGAATGCGTGGGATCCCGGTACGGCAGCGGAATACGAACTCGCGTCCGTCACCTCCAGTTTCACGCCGCCCCGTGAGGACGAGGTGCCGCACGTGGACATCACCCGGGACGTGAACGGCGATGGCAGGATCGACCTGGTCGTACCAGCCGGCGACGGGTTCCAGGCGTTCATCCAGTTGGCCGACGGCTCCTTTGCCGATCCGGTGGAAGTTGGTCCCCCCGCCGACCTGGACCGGATATACGGGGCCGACGGATACCGGTACGATCCCTGGAGCGTGAGCCGGGTCCACGCATTCGATTACAACGGAGACGGCCGCGTCGACCTGGTGTCTTGGAACGGCAACCACTTCGAAGCGCATGTCCAGGACGGCCAGGGGTTGTTCAATCCCGTGGCGGTGACCTTCACGACCGGCGTGCGTTTCGACTCCGACAATCTTTCCACGCTCGCCGAAGCAGACATGACCGGCCGGGTGCTGCACTCCTTCAGCGACCTGGATGGCGACGGCGCGGCCGACATGGTGATCTACGCGCTCGAAGGCGACAGGATATCCGACAAGCGATCCGCATACGAAGTACATTTTGGTACACGCGAGGCTGACGGCCGCACACAATTCGCGGCCGAAAGCACCGTCTCGATCCAATCCGAAGGCCAGATCCAGCTCGCCATGGAACGCCGGGATTTTGACGGGGACGGCGAGGCCGGCCTGATCGTCACCACGATCGAAAACCGGTATCTCGAAAGCAGTCTTTTCAAACGGATCAAGGGCTTCATGGGCGACGACGTCTGGCTGAATCTCGCGTTTTATCGGGTGAGCGAGGGCCGCGTCCCGGATCGGCCCACCGCCATCCGGAAAATCCAGCTGGACGGTGCCCCAAGCCCCCGGGAACCGGGTTGGGTCCCCCTGGACGTCGTGCTCCGGGGCGGAAAGCACGTGCTTCGCAAAGACCGCGCAGCATACCCGCGTGCGTTCAACAAGAACCTGTTCATCGGGGACGTGACCGGAAACGGCCACGCCGACCTGCTGATCGAGTGGACCCACCGGGAATTGCACGTTTACGCCGGTGTGCCCGGCCCGGACCTGTTTACCGAGCAACCCCATAAGGTGGCGGTCGAATTGCCCAACGACGAAGAGTACGCCTGGATGACGGACCTCAACCGGGACGGCAGGCAGGACATCGTCATGCACCACCCGTTTACGAAGCGGGACGCGCACGGGGCGCCGATGGAACTGCCGGGCACCGAATCCCGTCGGGTGATCTTGCTGATCGCGCGGTGAAGGGGGATCGGAAGGGCTCATCGAGCACAATCGGGGAGAGAAACACTCACTGATGATTAAGGGATGATCAGGAGCAAAGTTTGGAACTCTTAAATGAGATGACGGCCCACGAACTGGCGCCCCGGATCAAGTCGGGCGAGGTGAAGGCGGAAGAGGTAGCCAGGGACGCCCTGCGCCTCATCGAAGAGAAAGACCCCGCCATCAACGCCTATCTCGCGGTCCGGCCGGAGTCGGTGATCGCAGACGCACGGGACGTGGACCGGCGCGTCGCCGCCGGGGAGTCCACCGGGTCGCTGGCCGGCGTCCCCATCGCCATCAAGGACGCCATCTGCACGAAGGGCCTGGAGACCACCTGCGCCTCCCGGATCCTCGAGGGGTTCGTGCCGCCCTACGACGCCACGGTCATCGCCCGGCTGCGCGAGGCGGACGCCGTGATCCTCGGCAAGACCAACATGGACCAGTTCGGCATGGGGTCCTCCAACGAGAACACCGGGTTCGAGATATGCAGAAACCCCCTGGATACCACCCGCGTGCCGGGCGGATCGAGCGGCGGTTCCGCCGCGGCCCTGGCGGCGGGCACGGCGGTCCTGGCCCTGGGCGAGGACACGGGCGGATCGATCCGCCAGCCCGCGGCCTTTTGCGGCATCGTGGGACTCAAGCCCACCTACGGCCGCGTGTCCCGTTACGGCATCATCGCCTACGGATCGTCCTTCGACCAGGTCGGCCCCATGGCCCGGAACGTGGAGGACTGCGCACGGCTCCTGGGCGTCATCGCGGGTCATGACCGCATGGATACCACGTCGTCATCGGAAGCGGTGCCGGACTACACGGCCACTCTGAAGCGGGGCATCGAAGGCCTGCGCATCGGCGTCCCGGAAGAATACATGGCCGAGGGCCTCGATTCCGCCGTGAAAGAGAGCGTCGGCCGCGCGATCGGACGCATGGAATCGCTCGGCGCCCGCGTGGAAAGCGTCCACCTGCCCCATACCGAGTACGCCGTGGCCGCCTACTACATCCTGGTCACCGCCGAAGCCTCGTCCAACCTGGCGCGTTACGACGGCGTGAAGTACGGATACCGGGGCGGAGACGGGGGCGCGTCCGTTGCAGGAGCGGCCGCGGAAACATCGGCCGTAAGAGCGGCCGTGGGAGCGGCAGATAGGGATGGCGCGGAAGGCGCGCCCGGCTCGCAGACGCTCGCGCCGGAAGACCGCCTGTCCGCCATGTACGGCTCGGTCCGGAGCGAGGGCTTCGGCCTCGAAGTGAAGCGCCGCATCATGCTCGGCACCTACGTGCTCAGCGCCGGATATTACGACGCCTACTACGACAAGGCCCAGCGGGTGCGGACGCTCATCAAGGGCGATTTCGACCAGGCCTTCGAGAAGGTCGATCTCCTGGTGGCGCCCACCACGCCCACCACCGCATTTCGCATCGGGGAGAAGATCGGCGATCCCCTGCAGATGTACCTGTCCGACATCTACACCGTGCCCATAAACCTCGCCGGCGTACCGGCCATCTCCCTGCCCTGCGGCAGGGACCCCGACGGCATGCCCATCGGCCTGCAGATCATCGGACCCCACTTCGGCGAGGAGCGGATCCTGAGGGCGGCGTTTGCCTTCGAGGAGGCGACGGGGTCGTGAGCGGCGAAAACAGGAACCGCGCGGACGTAAGAGATGCGGCACGAGGGTTGGAGGCGACGGGGTCGTGATCAAGCGGATTTGAGCAGAAATCAGTAATTCACGAGCGGAACCGACTGAGTCGGAACTGAGAAAGGGAACATGAACTACGAAGCGGTGATCGGGCTGGAAGTGCACGCCCAGCTCCTGACGAATTCGAAGATCTTCTGCGGATGCCCCGTGGCCTTCGGCGGCGAGCCGAACAGCCGGGTCTGCCCCATCTGCCTCGGCATGCCGGGCGTCCTGCCCGTCCTGAACCGCCGCGCCGTCGAATACACGATACGCATGGCGCTGGCCGTGGAGGGCCGCGTGGCCGAGACCAGCGCCTTCGCCCGCAAGAACTACTTCTACCCGGACCTGCCCAAGGGCTACCAGATCTCGCAGTACGACCGGGCCGGCGAACCCATCTCCCTAGACGGCGGCATCGAAATCGAGGGCGAAGACGGTCCCCGTTTCGTCCGGCTCCGGCGGATCCACCTGGAGGAAGAAGCCGGCAAGTCCATCCACAACGAGCCCGGGTACGATCCCGACCTGAGCTACATCGACTTCAACCGCACGGGTGTCCCTCTCATGGAGATCGTCAGCGAGCCCGACATCCGCAGCCCCCGAGAGGCCTCGGCCTACCTCGCCCGGCTGCGGCAGATCCTGCAGTACATCGGCGTCTGCGACGGCAACATGGAAGAGGGCAGCCTGCGCTGCGACGCCAACGTCTCCATCCGAAAGCCCGGCGATCCCCTGGGCGAGCTCGTCGAGATCAAGAACATGAACTCCATGCGGTCCATGGAACGGGCGCTGGAATTCGAGATCGAACGGCAGGCCGACCTCCTCGACGACGGCGGAAGGGTTGTCCGCCAGACCCGCCTGTGGAACGAAGAAGAACGGGAGACCTTCCCCATGCGATCGAAGGAGGAAGCCCACGACTACCGGTACTTCCCGGATCCCGACCTCGTCACCGTCGAGATCGCCCGATCCTGGGTGAACGAGATCGGCGAAGACCTGCCCGAACTCCCCGACGTGCGCATGCGGCGATTCGTCGACGAATACGGACTGCCGCAGGACATGGCGCGGCAATTGACGGAGAACAGGGCCCGGGCCGACTACTTCGAAGCCTGCGTCGGCAAGGCGGCTGGCGAAGCGGCTGGCAAGGCGTCCGGCGAATCGGCTGGCAAGGCGTCCGGCGAAGCCCGTACGGTAAGCAACTGGATGCTCAGCGAACTCCTCCGCGTCCAGCACGAGAACCGCATGGACCAGCGGACCCTGGAAGAACGCGTTCCGCCCGATCACCTCGCTCAGCTTCTCAGCCAGATCAAAGAAGGGAAGATCAGCGGCAAGATCGGCAAGGACGTCCTCGACGTCATGGCCGAATCCGGCAAGGCGCCCGCCGCGGTCATCGAGGAGCAGGGCCTTGTGCAGATCTCCGACACCGGCGAGCTCGAAGGCGTCGTCGACGGCATCCTCGCCGACCATCCCGACGACGTGGCCGACTACCGGGGCGGCAAGACCAAACTTCTGGGCTTCTTCATGGGCCAGGTCATGCGCGCGACCCAGGGCAAGGCGAATCCAAAACTGGTGAACGAGTTGCTCCGGAAGAAGCTGGCGGGAGGTTGAGACCGTTCGCCGGAGTCAACCGGAATCCCTTATCTTCAGCAGGCCTTCGATACGACCGAGGCGTCCGTTCATGTCGTGCATTTCGACCCGGATGGATGTAAGATCCTTGCGAACGGACACGATCTCTCCCTTTAACTCCTCCTTGACTGACTTCAATTCCTGCCTCAGTTCGTTGCTGATGGCTTTGGTCTGTTTCCAGAAGAAGATGAAGGCCGCCAGTAGTGTAACTGGTGTTACAAGAAGCTGGGCGAGTTCCATCATATTCTTTCCTCCCTGGCGTTTATTATAGATGCACGCACTTTGAAATACCAACCCGATTGCGAGTCGTTGGAATCATTCGGAATGCGTGACCTTCAGCAGACCTTCGACGCGACCGAGGCGTCCGTTCATGTCGTGCATTTCGACCCGGATGGATGAAACCTCACTGCGAACGGACACGATCTCTTCCTTTAATTCTGCAATAGATGTCTTCACATCAGACTTTAGTTCGTTCATGTCTGACTTTAATTCCCGCTTCAGTTCGTCCCTGCCGGATTTGGCCTGTTTCCAGAAGAAGACGAAGGCCATTAGCAGCGTCCCGGGGGTTATTAGAAGTTGTGCAAGTTCCAAAGTCTTTGCTCCTTAAAATGCAGGGATGCAGTCCGGCAGGCCTTCGACACGTTCCCGTACCGGCATCTGCAACGATGGGGGTTCGACTACTTCTGACGCGATCTTCCGACTTCCGGGGCCATCAGCAGTCCCTCGACACGGCCGAGGCGGCCGTTCATATCGTGCATTTCGACCCGTACGGCGGAAACTTCGTCGCGCACGGACGCGATTTCCCGCTTCAGTTCGTCGCTGATAGCTTTCGACTGTTTCCAGAAGAAGACGAATGCCGTTAGTAAAGTGCCCGGGGTGACGAGAAGCTGAGCAAGATCCATTTCCCTTGTTCCCTTCAGTAAGGTCTTTGAGCATCATTGAGTTGTGTTCGAAACAAGGTCATTCACCGTGCCATGAAAATGCGTCAGCCAACTGATGCGGCGTGCCCCCCAGACGGCTCGCTCTTTACGAATCTCCTACATCCGGGGCCATGAGCAGACCTTCGACGCGACCGAGGCGTCCGTTCATGTCGTGCATTTCGACCTGGATAGTGGTCACTTCTCTGCGAACGGATGTTATCTCCTCCTTTAACTCTTCGTTCATTGCCTTCATATCAGACTTTAGTTCCCTCTTCAGGTCGTCACTGTTGGTCTGAACCTGTTTCAAGTCTTCCTTCATTTCTCTCTTCAGTTCTTGCATATCAGACTTTAATTCCCGTTTCAGGTCGTCGCTGCTGGCCTTTGCCTGCCTCCAGAAGAAGATGAAGGCCGTCAGCAGCGTGCCGGGTGTTATGAGAAGTTGTGCGAGTTCCATGGATTTTGTTCCCGAGTCCAGTCGTTGTAATCGATGCGTGCTGTCACTGATCTATTCAGAACCAGTCGCAGGTATCGCTGGAATCTCGAAAACAACCTATGACAACGAGAAGATTAAAGTGCGGTTCTGGGATATTGCGGGAAGTGAGGTGGGCGGAAGCAGAATTGAAATTTGTACACCTTGTCATCAAATTTCATAGTGTTCTTACAACATGGTAGTCATTTTTCACAAATACGCGGTCGCTTTAATGTGACTTGGCCATACTTCCAGGTCGCAACAGTTGTATTTCCTTGACAATCACGTTCGTCGGGTAATAACTGATTTACACGAACAAGTACGTTGCTAGTGGATTCTGTTGAACCCGAATCGCCAGTCGTTACTCGGCGATTCTTCTTATTTGTATAGACCTTTGGAATCAGTTTTGCCTTAACGGACCTAACGCCGATCCCAATAGATACGAAGACCTTATAGTCGAATGAACTCAAAGACCAGCAACACCGACCTCAACTGGATCACCAACTACATCTGGGGAATCGCCGACGACGTGCTTCGCGACCTCTACGTCCGAGGCAAGTATCGCGACGTCATCCTTCCCATGACTGTGCTCCGCCGGCTGGACGCGGTGTTGGAGGACACGAAAAAGGAAGTCCTTGAAACCAAGGAACTGCTCGACGACCAGGGCATCATTGATCAAGATTTTGCCCTTCGCCAGGCTGCCGGGCAGGAATTCTACAATACCTCGAAGTTCACCCTGCGCGACCTGCGCGCCCGAGCCAATCGCCAGCAGTTGACGGCCGACTTCACGGCATACCTTGACGGGTTCTCGCCCAACGTACAGGAAATCCTGGAGAACTTCGAGTTCCGCAACCAGATATCCCGCCTCTCCCGCGCCGACGCCCTCGGCACATTGATTGAGAAACTCACCTCGTCAGAGATCAACCTGAGTCCCGACCCCGTAACGAACACCGACGGTACGGTCCGGCATCCCAGCCTGGACAACCACGGTATGGGTACGATCTTCGAAGAACTGATCCGGCGCTTCAACGAGGAGAACAATGAGGAGGCCGGGGAACACTGGACGCCGCGGGACGCCGTGAAGCTGATGGCCAGGCTGGTCTTCCTTCCCATCGCGGACCAGATCCAGTCGTCTACTTATCTGCTCTACGACGGCGCTTGCGGGACGGGCGGAATGCTGACCGTGGCCGAGGATACCCTGAGGGAACTGGCCGAAGAACGCGGCAAGCAGGTCTCCACCCACCTGTACGGACAGGAGATCAACGCCGAAACCTACGCCATCTGCAAGGCGGATCTTCTACTGAAGGGTGGGGGTGAAGCCGCCGACAACATCGTGGGTGGTCCCGAACACTCGACCCTTTCCAATGACGCCTTCCCGTCGCGGGAGTTTGACTTCATGCTCTCCAATCCACCCTACGGGAAGAGCTGGAAGACCGACCTGGATCGCATGGGCGGCAAGAAGGAAATGCGGGACCCGCGTTTCGTAATTGAACACGGTGGGGATCCCGAGTACTCCCTCGTTACCCGTTCCAGCGACGGCCAGTTGCTATTCCTCGCCAACAAGCTGTCCAAGATGAAGCAGGACACGCCGCTTGGCAGCCGCATCGCCGAGGTGCACAACGGCAGTTCCCTCTTCACCGGCGACGCCGGACAGGGAGAAAGCAACATCCGCCGGTGGATCATCGAGAACGACTGGCTGGAAGCCATCGTCGCCCTGCCGCTCAACATGTTCTACAACACCGGCATCGCGACCTACGTCTGGGTCCTCACCAACCGCAAACCCGAGCACCGCAGGGGCAAGGTTCAACTGATCGACGCAACGAAGTGGTTCCAGCCCTTGCGCAAGAATCTCGGAAACAAGAATTGCGAACTCGGGGAAGAGGAAATCACCCGTATCTGCGAGACTTTCCTGGCATTCGAAGAAACCGAGGAAAGCAAGATCTTCGACAACGCCGCCTTAGGGTACTGGAAAGTGACCGTGGACCGGCCCCTCCGCATTGAGGGCGCCGACCCGAACCGGGCCTACAAGGCCGCCGAGATCAAGAAGATGAAAGAAGACGGCAAGCGCAGCGAAGACGGGACGCCGATGATCCGGAAGATTCACAAGAAGGGCATAGACCCAGATCCCCTTCAAGGCCTGTATGAAGTCGAAATAGATGGCAAACAGAGTGTCGTAGAATACGAGCCGGATACCGACCTGCGCGATACCGAACAGATCCCGTTACAGGAAGAGGGTGGCATCGAAGCGTTTATCCAGCGGGAGGTACTACCTTACACGAACGATGCATGGTACCAGCCTGATAGCGTTAAAGTCGGATATGAAGTCAGTTTCACACGGTACTTCTATAAGCCGAAGCCCATGCGAACTTTGGAAGAAATCCAGGCGGACATTCTGGCTTTGAATAAGGAGACTGAAGGGTTGTTGGAGGAGATTATCAGTGGAGGTATGAATGAATCTTAAGTGTGGTCGTCAATTTTTAAAGTCGCGGGATGATCGCTCTGCAGTTCATTTAGTTGCCGATGGCACATCTGCAGGTGCATCATTTAAGATACCAGAAGATGAAACATGTTCATGGGCAGATTCCGAAATCCAGATAGATACGCCGAAACTACGATCCCGTATAGAACCGTGGCTAACGGCACTTTTTCAGTCTGAGCATCTATCGTTATTGGTTGGATCGGGTTTAACGCACGGTATACACAGTATTGCGACGAATGAAGCACCGCCTGGTATGCAAACAACCCAATTTGGGATTTTTGATGATGAAATATCGGCCGAAGTACGGAAATCGGCTGAAGAATCTGGTCGGACGAACGGAAACTTTGAGGACCAGGTTCGTGTAGCGAATGAACTTCTTCGAGGGTTAGAGATTGTAGACGAACAAAACGAAAGAGTAATCAAATTGCGAGAAGGATTGGCAGAAGCAGTCAGGAAGTTCGCTACTTCAATATTGGAAGGAGAACGCAATCTCGCGAAAGCGGACAGAATCCATCGTGATCGCGCTGTCAATTACTTAGTTAGTTTCTTGTTGAGTTTCGCAAGTCGAACAGGAACACGGGAGCGCCTGCACCTCTTTACGACAAACTATGACCGTTACATTGAAGCAGGAGCGGATGTCGCTGGATTGCGTATGATCGACAGGTTTGTTGGAGCACTAACCCCGTTGTTCCGATCTTCCCGACTTGATGTTGATTTTCACTACAATCCGCCCGGTATAAGGGGCGAACCGCGTTATTTGGAGGGCGTTGTCCGTTACACGAAACTTCATGGTTCTGTAGATTGGATCGACTACGACGGAGCGATTCGACGTATAGGGATCCCTTTCGGAGTAGAAGATGCAACCCCGTTTCTTAACTCATTGGATAGTAGCAATATAGATCCAAGACAGCTAATGATCTACCCAAATTCCTCGAAGGATCGTGAAACCACCTTTTACCCGTACGTCGAGCTGTTTAGGGACTTTGCAGCTGCGATTTGCCGGCCAAATAGTACTCTGGTCTGTTATGGATATGGATTTGGTGATGATCACATTAACCGGGTGATCGAAGACATGTTGACGATACCATCAACTCATTTGGTGATCATCTCATACGATGATCCATTAGGCAGGATCACTAGACTTTACGAAGACTCGGGTAAACATGCCCAATTAACACTTTTAGTTGGAAATCACCTTGGGGATGTCCAAGCCTTGGTAGATTACTACCTGCCAAAACCTGCAATTGACCGCACCACCATTCGGATGGCAGAACTACTTAAGAATCGGTGGCCTGGACACAAAGTGGAATCCGAAACATCAACGGCGTCGCCCGATGATGCAGAAGCACACTAGAGATGACCTACTCTCCAATAGAACAATCAAGTAGCCTTTCAATTGGCACAGTAGACTTCGTGTCTCCTGATGAGATTAGAGTTGTAATTGAGATCGATGCTCCCGAGTCGGTAGCACTAAACCCTGGTACCCTACGACCCTTCCCACGTGTCAATGGCTATCTATTAGTGTCGGTTGAACAGGGGTTTCTTGTCGGACAGGTTGAGTGGATTACAATTGAGCGGTCCCCATTCCCAAAACGTCGTGGAATGCAAGATTTCGGTCTCATAGATCTACCCTATCCGCTTCGAAGACTGCGTCTCAATCCTCTGGGTATTTTACGTGACACAGACAACAATTGTTTTGTTTTCAGACGAGGAACTGAAGTATTACCAACAGTCGGTGCGAACGTATTGCTGCCAACAGAAACTCAGCTTCGTTCGATAGTGGAATCTGGTGAACTGAAACGAGTCAAGATTGGTTCTAGTCCTACAGCCGGAGATGCGAACGTCTATGTCGATCCAAATCGACTGTTTGGTCGGCACTTGGCAGTTCTTGGGAATACCGGTAGCGGTAAATCTTGCTCAGTCGCAGGTCTAATCCGCTGGAGTCTGGAGCAAGCAACGAAAGAACGTGCCGAACTGTCTGATGCCAAGGATATTGATCGGTGCGAATTCCTCAAAGCAAATGCCAGGTTTATCATCTTGGATCCGAATGGAGAGTATCTGAGGACCTTTGAAGGAGCTTCAGTTTCAACAAGGGTATTTAAAGTTGGTAGTTCTGACAGCAATAATGCGTTAAAGGTACCACTTTGGTTATGGAATAGTAATGAATGGTGCTCTCTTATGCATGCAAGTGCGAGAGCTCAGCGCCCCCTCCTTAGGAGGGCATTGCGTGAAGTAAAAGTTGGACGTACGAGTGCTGTCTTGGAATCGAATGGTGATAGCCAAGAATTAGATTTACGGAGGTACCTTTCCTACAGACTAGTATCGATACAAGGATCACTAAGGAGCGGTGAATACCAAACTGAAGAGAGTAGGTTCGGGTTTCGCCTAAAGGCAATTAGTAAGGATTTAGAAAGCAAATCTGCGGCATTCCCGAATCATCAAATAGGTGAAATACTGCACGCAATTCAACAGGCATTACTGGCGAACTTTAACAGTTTCGAAAAAGACGGGAAAACTGTGGAGTTCTACAGAGCCTTCACAGAAGACCAAGTCGTAGCTATTGTAGATGCTTTGAAATCATCGATTGAGAGCCTAGGCGGGTTGATCCATTATGAAGGTCCGAATGAAGACGCTCCGATTCCATTCACAGGAACTGAACTAGCTGATCATCTTGAAATGCTGGCCGCTGAGGAAGGTGTACTTCAGTACCTGGAATTCCTTATTGCTCGCATTCGTGCGTTTGTTTCAGACCCCAAGATACAGTCGATTACCGGTGATAATGACGGATTGACTCTCGTTCGTTGGCTAAATGACTATGTTGGTGCTGATGACACTGGTAATGGTAAGCTATCTATAATAGACTTGTCATTAGTTCCAACCGATGTTGTCCACATTGTTACGGCGGTTATTGCTCGGACGGTTTTTGAAGCACTTCAGCGATACATCAAGTCGAACAATGATGTGCTTCCTACCGTTTTGGTAATGGAAGAGGCGCATACATTCATTAAGAAGTACAGAGACGATATTGAAGACACAAACTCGGCTACTTTGTGTTGTCAGGTTTTTGAGCGTATAGCACGTGAAGGTAGAAAATTCGGATTGGGGCTGGTCCTTTCATCTCAACGCCCGTCAGAGCTTTCTGAAACAGTTTTGTCACAGTGCAATACGTTTCTATTGCATCGAATCAGCAATTACCATGATCAACAGATCGTACATCGTCTTGTCCCAGACAATCTTAGGGGGTTACTACGAGAACTACCTACGTTACCCTCTCAGATGGCAGTTGTACTTGGATGGGCCGTCGAAATTCCGGTCTTGGTTAAGATGAACGACCTCCCTAAGGAACAACAACCTCGTTCTGATGATCCCGAATTCTGGAATGTCTGGACTGGTATTGAGATGCGCGATTTAAACTGGGAGCCTATCGCGGATGAATGGCAGGAAGGTATGATTAGTCACTCATCGAATACCGCTGATGGTGAAAGTCGGGAATCCGACCCCACGACCGACAACGAAAGTGGATCTTGCGACGATGACTGACCGTCTTATACCATATCGATCATACAAACACCCCGGTGTGGATTGGCTGGGAAGTATTCCAAAACATTGGGAAGTAGGCCGAGCAGAACATCGACTTGAGTACACAAAGAAACTCGTTCCCGCTCACGAATTAAATGGTCGTAATATACTTCATTACTCAATTCCAAATGTTCAGCAGTTTGGAACGGGAGCTATCGAGTCAGGTACGTCGGTCGATGCAGATAAATTACTGGTAGACCGCACACTACTTCTTGTGTCGAAGTTAAATCCTCGAAAAGGCACAGTTACTCTTGCAGAGCCCTCTCCAGAACTTACTACACTTGCTTCGACCGAGTTTATTGCAATGGAACCGAAAGGATGTCTGGCAGAATTCGCAATGTTTCTATTTACGTCGGAGTTTGTCAGACGCGAGTTAAGTTCGCGAGTAGATTCAGCGACAAATAGCCACCAAAGATGTTCACCTACGGACATCACCAAGCTAAGGATCCCTTGGCCTCCACTTACAGAGCAAACCAACATCGTGCGTTTCCTCGACCATATTGGCCGACGTATCTATCGATACATCCTCGCCAAGCAGAAACTCTTATCCCACTTAGATGAACAGAAGCATGCGGCCATCTATCAGGCGATATCAGGTAAGGTCGACGTTCGAACTGGCAACCCATTTCCAGCATACAAGCCGTCAGGAGTGGAATGGGTAGGGGAGGTGCCGGAGCACTGGGAGGTTCGGCGACTGCGGAATGTAACAGATATGCGAGTAAGCAACGTTGACAAACACGTTAAGGATGGCGAGAATCGGATCCGTCTCTGCAATTACGTTGATGTCTACAACAATGATTACATCAATAAGCGGATGGATTTTATGCATGCGACCGCTACCAATGAGGAAATTGAGCGTTTTAGACTTGAAAAAGATGATGTTCTCATCACCAAGGACTCTGAGACTTGGGACGACATTGGGGTGCCTGCGCTGGTAACTGAGCCCGCATGTGATCTTATCTCGGGCTATCATTTGGCCTTGTTGCGCCCTCGACCTGACAAACTTGTGGGTGCTTATCTGCTACGTGCTTTACAGAGTAAGTTGCTGGCCCATCAGTTCCATGTCGAAGCGAAAGGGGTAACCAGATATGGACTCTCCCATGCTGGTATCAAATCGGTATGGATTCCTCTCCCACCCCTCGCCGAACAAACTGCCATCGTCCACTATCTCAACGAGATCTCTGCTAACACTCAGACAGCCATTACCCGCATGCGTCGCCAGATCGAACTATTTCAGGAGTACCGCACACGACTGATCGCCGATGTCGTCACTGGCAAGCTGGATGTGAGTGAAGCGTACGTCAATCTTTCCAACGACACAGAATCGATGGATGACCCTTCAGAAACAGGTACTATCAACGATGCAGTCAGTCAGGTTGCTGGCTGATACGATACGTGACCTGGAGACAAAATTACGAGCCCCTTTGAATTTACTTGATGACTTAATGTCAAATCAGTTCTCTTTGAATCGCTCATGTCTACAAACTACATTTATTTCAATAAGTTACAAATATCAAATTTACTTGACGGGTACTTGATGGAATGATCATCGACACTGCCGAGTGCCAGCTTGAACGAACCATCTGCGTAAGGCAGATTCCCACTCGGACTTTGAGGAACTTGTAGCCATACTGACAACAACCGAGGCATGATGAGCCGGCCGCCTGAATACTATGTTGATCTCGTTCGAGAGCTATGTACACTACCCAAGGAGACGGAGTGGGTTGAGTTCAAAGTAAACGTGCAAGATCCGAAGGGAATTGGTGAGTATGTGTCGGCGCTGGCAAACTCAGCTGCGATAATCGGTAAACCGTTTGCCTATTGTGTGTGGGGGATTTCGGATCATGATCACACAGTGGTGGGAACCAGCTTCAATCCTGGTGCCAAGAAAGTCGGCAATGAAGAACTCGAGAACTGGCTGACCCGTCTGATCGAACCTGACAGTCACTTTCAGTTTGTTAAAGTTTTACTTGACGGCCACACCGTAATCCTGCTCGAAATCAAGCGAGCAATAAGCCAGCCGGTGCGATTCAGAGGACAAGAATACATACGGGTAGGTTCCTATAAGAAGAAGCTGAAGGACTTCCCGACGAAAGAGCAGGCACTATGGCGTGTTTTCGATCAGCAACCGTTCGAATACGGTATTGCGACCGCGCGGTTGAGCGATATCGAAGTACTGGATCTGATTGACTATCCGGCGTATTTCGAACTGCTGGAAAGGCCGCTTCCCGCGAATCATACCGGTCTCTTGGATGCGTTGATGCGGGACAGATTGATACACCGATGTGATGCCGGCAAGTGGAACGTAACCAACCTTGCATTGATCCTGTTTGCAAAACGCATGAAAGATTTGGACAGCTTTCACAGGAAAGCCGTACGGGTAATTCAGTATCGAGGAACTGACCGGACCGAGACGCTGAGAGAACAGGTAGGGACCAAGGGCTACGCTTCGGGCTTTGAAGGCTTGATTGGATACATCAATGGCTTGCTGCCATCCAGCGAAGTGATCGGGGAGGCATTAAGAAGGACAGTTTCGGGCTATCCCGAGTTGGTAGTGAGAGAACTCGTCGCAAACGCGCTGATCCACCAGGACTTCCATGTCTCCGGCACAGGTCCGATGGTGGAAATCTTCGAAGATCGCATCGAGATCACCAATCCTGGCACGCCGCTAGTAGACGCCCAACGCTTCGTGGATTCACCTCCGCGTTCACGCAACGAGTCCTTGGCATCATTCATGCGTCGAATCGGTATCTGCGAGGAACGCGGTAGCGGATGGGACAGAGTCGTATTTCAATGCGAACGCTACCAGTTGCCTGCGCCATTTGCGGAAGTGGCAGGTGACAACACTCGCGTGGTACTGTTCGCGCCGCGCCCACTATCCAGCATGAACAAAGCAGAACGGGTGTGGACGATATATCTGCACGCTTGCTTGAAATATGTGAACCGGGAGTACGCGACCAACAGATCGGTCAGGGCGCGATTTGGCATCGACGTAAAGAACAGTGCGAAGGCTTCGAGGTTGATTTCGGAATCTGTCGAGCAGGGCGTTATCGCCCCCGATGATCCACTGGCAGCCCCCAAACTGATGCGATACGTACCCTGGTGGGCCAAGGCCGATACCCTGAAATTTACTTGATGGTTTACTGTCTAACCAACCGTCTGTGAATCGATCGAGTTCACAAGTTGTTACCATTCAACAAGTTACAAATCCTGGATTTACTTGACGGGTACTTGATAGTATGACCACCGACACATCGGAACTGCTTCAGGATATGAGAATCGAGTGAGTAAGATACAGGATTGACTATACTCGCGTCGCCCGCTGGCATCTAGGAAAACACCATGGCAAAGTTTATGCGAAATGACAAGTAGTGATAAAAACAGTATAAAAAACGGCATAATAAACATCATAACTGTATGTTATTTATCAGGTTATTTGTGTCATTAAACTTATGATAACGCATTACTCGCGCATAATGCGCGATTTCTGAATCCTCCCTCGCCACCAGAGTCGCTCGCTGGTATCCGGGGGAGACCAACTTCTGAAATTGCGTCGAAAGATAGAAAATGAGTCAAAAAACGCAATAAACAACGCAATGGGACGCAATCGGTTTTATAAGTATCTGTTTATCATAGCTTTATGCGCAGGATGTTTGTGTCAATTCCTTCAATTAAAAACGCAATATGGCATAATCGCGTAGTTATAAGATGATCTTCCGGTCTTGATGACAGGAAAGCAGGAGTTGTTCTTGGGGCGGATTCGGTTCCGTTGTCAAATTGAAAGTAATTCGAATCTGTTGAGCAGGGCGTTATCGCACCCGATTGACCCACTGGCAGTTCCCAAGTTGATGCGTTACGTACCATGGTGGGTGAAATACGAAACCTTAGAATTTACTTGATGACTTAATGTCAAATCAGCTCTCTTTGAATCGCTCATGTCTACAAACTACATTTATTTCAATAAGTTACAAATATCAAATTTACTTGACGGGTACTTGATAGAATGACCACCGACACAACGGAAAAGGGCCTAGAACGCCTCATCTGCAAGACCTTGACTGGGCACGCGTGCGATCCACCTTCTTCGGGTACCGTGGCCGAGCCGGCAGCGGGCTACGGCGGTGTGGGCTGGAGTTGTGGGAATCCCCACGACTACGAGCGGACGTACTGCGTCGATCTGGTTCAGCTCTCGGCATTCCTTGGTGATACGCAGCCCGAGGCGGCCGACTCATTGGCACTGGCAGAGAACAGCCCTACACGACAGCAGTTTCTTGCCCGGCTTCAGAACGAAATCAGCAAGCGTGGAACAATTGATGTATTGCGCCACGGTTTGAAACACCAGTCGCTTCACCTGGATCTGTTTTACGGTACCCCGTCGTCCGGGAACGAGCAGGCCAGGGAGCGCTTCGAGCTGAACCGATTCACCGTGACTCGTCAGTTACGTTACAGCAAGGATGAGACACAGTTGGCCCTGGATATAGGTCTGTTCATCAATGGTCTCCCAGTATTCACGTTCGAACTGAAGAACAACCTCACCAAGCAAACCGTGAGTGACGCGATTGAGCAGTACAAGCTGGACCGGAATCCCAAGGAGAAGCTGTTCGAACTCGGCCGGTGTATTGCCCATTTCGCGGTGGACGAGAGCGAGGTCCGGTTTTGTACACACCTCAAGGGGAAGGCGTCCTGGTTCCTGCCTTTCAATCTCGGATGGAACGATGGCGCAGGCAACCCACCCAATCCGAACGGGATCAAGACCGACTACCTGTGGCGGGCAGTGCTGTCCAGGGAGAGTCTGACCAACATCCTGGAGAACTATGCTCAGGTGGTCGTGACCAGGGATGCGAAATCCAACCAGAAGAGAAGGACGCAGACGTGGCCGCGGTACCACCAGCTCGACGTAGTTCGCAAGCTTCTGGCCGACGCGGCCGTCTCCGGTGTCGGAAAGCGCTACTTGATCCAGCATTCGGCCGGCAGCGGAAAGAGCAACTCCATCGCCTGGCTGGCTCATCAGTTGATCGGGCTGACCAGGGATGAACAACTCGTCTTCGACTCGATCATCATCGTCACGGACCGTAGAATCCTCGACCGGCAGATCCACGATACGATCAGGCGGTACGCTCAGGTTAGCGCGACGGTAGGGCATGCCGACAAGTCGGGCGACCTCAAGAAGTTCATTCAGGACGGCAAGAAGATCATCATCTCCACCGTGCAGAAGTTTCCCTTCATCCTGGATGAGATCGACAATGAGCAGCACGGCCGGCATTTCGCCATCATCATCGACGAGGCCCATTCCAGTCAGGGGGGCCGCACGAGCGCGGCCATGTCGAAGGTACTCTCGGAGTCCGTGAGAGAGATCGTAGAAGATTCCTTCGAAGATAAGATCAACAACCTGATGGAGAACCGCAAGTTGCTGTCCAACGCCAGCTACTTCGCCTTTACCGCCACGCCCAAGAACAAGACGCTGGAGACCTTCGGCGATCCGGAATCGCAGACCGACGGCACGGTCAGGCACCGGGCCTTCCACAGCTACACCATGAAGCAGGCGATCCAGGAAGGGTTCATCCTGGACGTGCTCGCGCAGTACACGCCGGTGGAAAGCTACTACAAACTCGCCAAGACGGTAGAGGACGACCCGAAATTCGACACGAAGAAGGCCCAGAAGAAACTGCGGCGTTTCGTGGAAGGAAGCGACCATGCCATCCGGCTCAAGGCCGAGATCATGGTGGACCATTTCCACGACCAGGTACTGGTGCAGCACAGGATCCGCGGCAAAGCGCGGGCTATGGTCGTAACTAACGGCATCGAGCGTGCAATCCAGTACTTTTATGCCATCCGAGACTACCTGAAAGAGCGAAAGAGTCCTTGCCAGGCCCTTGTCGCCTTCTCCGGTGAATACGATTACGGAGGGTCGAAGGTCAGCGAGACTTTGCTCAATGGCTTTCCGGCAGTCAAGATCGAAGAGCGGTTCCGGGAGGACCCTTACCGATTCCTGGTCTGCGCGGACAAGTTTCAGACGGGTTACGACGAGCCTCTGCTGCATACGATGTACGTCGACAAGACGCTGTCGAGCATCAAGGCCGTACAGACGCTTTCGCGCCTGAACCGCGCCCATCCGGACAAGCACGACGTCTTCGTCCTGGATTTCCTGAACGATACCGACACCATCCGTGACGCGTTCTCCAGCTTCTACCGCACCACGATCCTGTCCGAGGAGACCGATCCCAACAAGCTCCACGACCTGCAGGCCGATCTCGACAGCGCCCAGGTCTATTCCGAGGAACAGATAGAAGACTTCGTGCGCCAGTACCTGGACGGCGCGGACGTCGACCAGCTCCACCCCATCCTCGATGCATGCGTGGCAGCGTACAAAGAACAACTCGATGAAGATGGACAGGTCGATTTCAAAGGCAAGGCCAAGGGCTTCCTGCGGACCTACGCGTTCCTGGCGTCGATTCTTCCCTATACCAATGCCGATTGGGAAAAGCGGTCCATATTCCTGAACTTCCTGGTCTCGAAGCTGCCGGTCCCCGACGAGGATGATCTGTCGAAGGGCATCCTTGAGGCCATCGATCTGGAGAGCTACCGGGTCGAGAAGAAGGCCATGCAGAAGATCATCTTACCCGATGAGGATGCCGAAATCGGACCCGTACCGCCCACCGGAGGCGGTTCCAGTCCCGAACCCGAGATGGATCGCCTGTCGAACATCATCGTACAATTCAACGATCTTTTCGGTAATATCGAGTGGGAAGATGCAGACCGCATCATGAAGCAGGTCTACGACACGATTCCGGCCCGCGTTGCCGAGGATACCGCGTTCAAGAACGCCCGCCAGAACTCGGACCGGCAAAACGCGCGCATCGAACACGACAAAGCCCTGTCGCGCGTCATCACCTCGATGATGAAGGACGAAATGCAATTGTACAAGCTGTACGCCAACAATCCTGAATTCAGCCGGTGGATGAAGAATACGGTGTTCGAGTTGACGTATGAGAGGGCGGGGGAGTAGTAATTTGATATCGAAATAGCCCTCGATAATGAAACGACCTCTCCGACTGAACGCAATAGCTCCAGTTCAACTTCTGCCTGTGAAAAGAGGAACCAAGGGTACGTATGATGAGTATGTAGAGATAGAGTACAGGCAGTTCGGAGGATAAGACTATGAGTGAACGCCAAATCTACAAAAACCCACCCATTGAAGAAGCACTTTGTGAGTTCCGCTTTCAGCCAAGCCAGGACTGGGACCTTACGATACCCGGTAAACTCCATCTACAGTTAGGTACAGAATACCGTGGCAAACCGCAGGAGCAGAAAGTCGTCAATTTCGAATTGAACGCACAGGAAGGTCAGCCGCCTAATATCAGTTACGGTGAGGGCTTGGCAAAAGTTCAACTACTAACTGAAAACGGCAGGAGAATAGTTGCGATCGGTAGAGATGTTCTGAGTGTTCACATGCTACGTCCCTACCAGATCACCGAACATGGCGGCCCTAGCGGTTGGGACGAGTTCAAGCCTCGGATTAGGCAGGCCCTTGATGCTTATTGGGAAGTCGCGCAGCCGCAAGGTGTAAACAAAGTTGGTATTAGATACATAAACAGGATTGTCATTCCGGAAGATACGGTTCGAGTGGCGGACTACCTTTTGTGTGCCTTACCAATTGTGGCGGGATTGCCGGGCAGCTTGAGTAACTTTATGAGTCGTGTCGAATACCAATACGGCGATGGTGTCACACTAGTCCTTTCTCAAGGCTCAATTGATGCGGCCTCTAACCATGTGGGCTTTCTTCTCGACCTCGACGTCACCCAAGAAATACCTGAGACAGTTGACCAGCCGGAAGCACTGGCAATTGCGGAAAACCTGCGAGAACGTGAACGTATAGCCTTTGAATCCGTGATAACCGATAAAGCAAGGGAGTTGTTTAATGCGGACTGAAGTTCAAGGATACACGACTCCGATAAACCAAACTTTCTTGCCGTTTCACATAGGAATGACGGAGCAATCGAATGTGGACCGGGAAAGTATCCATATGCTTGCTGAAGGGAACGAGTCACTAGCGACATCGCAAGAAGCGGCTCGACTTCAGCAGGCGTTAATGAATCTTACCCAGGATCTGTATTTCGTTTGGTGGGCGGAGGATTGGGCTCCGGCATCGAGAGTATCGGAACAGTTTCCAGTTCTCCTGGATGTGTCTGTTTTCAGTCAGGAAGACGTGTTAGCCGTTAAGAAATCGTCCGATGATCGTGACCGACTTCTGTTCACGTTACGTTCGTCCTTCGATGTTAAACCGGTTGAAGACGGCATGGACCATCCCGCTGAAGAGATAATCTCAAGAGCACTAAAACTCCCTGTAGATGAGCGCGTCTTCGACTGGTTAAAGTCATTCTCCTTGGACGCCACACATCCCGACTTCGCAGCGTCGATACTTCGTTGTCTGGGTCGTTTCAATAGTCCCGGGACAGTATTTTGGCGTGTTGACCTGATCCAAAGTGCACTGGCAATGGGTGATGCACAGATCAGAGACGCTGCCGTGCAAGCAGCGGAATGTTGGGGCGGCGAAGATATACGAAATGTGCTAAAGGCCCACAGAGAACCACTGCCTTGGATTCAGGATTATATTGATGACGTGATAGAAGACCTTGGAGAGTAGTGGGAATGGTCGTAGTCAGGATGATCACACGCTCCAAGTGGGAGCCAAAGTCGGAAGAACTGGTGGGAGAAATACCAGCAGATGCTGTGACTGGGGACCTTAGAACTCAGGGTAACTCACTGTCCTTTTGGCGATCCCCTTCAGGTACCGAAAGGGACTTCGAGGATGTGGTTTTGGCGATTGCTGCAGGCCGTGACAAAGTCGACAAGGTAGAAATCGTTTGGCTCGAAAAAGATGATTTAAAGAACGACGGCCTGACATTGGTGCAGACTGATGGTTGTACTCCCATCAGGTCCCTGACCAAGCTGCACGCTGATGTACCTCGACTGGACTACACGCGACTCGGTAAAATCGCTCACCGGATTGCATCTGCGATTGCGGCCAACCAATACAGTCGTGTGACAAGGGCACGCGTCAAAAAACTGCTGCTTTCTGCGATCAATGGACAGCGACTTGACCTCGAAACTCTAAATGAGAAAATACAGAATGAGCTAAAAAGGACGCTTGAGGTCGACTAAAGTCGATTTGAGTAGAACCGATTTTATATTGTACTCGCTTGTGGCACGAACGGTTATCTGTTCTACTCACCTATCCTTGACGCCAATGCGCGTGACGATACCCCATGCCCCGCAACTGGTCAGACCCTGAAATCGACGCCATCGTCGAAGACTACTTCATCATGCTCTGGCAAGAGCAAGTAGGCCGGAGTTACAATAAGACCGAGCATCGGCGTGCGCTGATGGAGACCATTGATCGTTCCAAGGGGTCGATCGAGCGCAAGCACATGAATATCAGCGCGGTTATGGCCGAATTCGGTCTTCCCTATATTGACGGCTATAAACCGTACAGCAATTACCAAAAGGCGCTATTCGAGGCGGTAGAGAATCATCTCCGTAACGACCCCCGACTTCATGCATTCCTCACAGGGGAAGCCGCGGTCGTCATGGAACATCCGCCGGTATACCGGACCAGCCCAAGCCTAATCATTGAAGACGCGCCTGCCCGGAAGTACGCGCCCGGCCAGGAAATCCCGGAGGAGATCCATCGGATCCTGCGAAGGTTCGAACCGCCGGCCGAAAGAGACGCGCGCAATCGAAAGCTGGGAAGAGAAGGCGAGGAATACGTCTTCGAAGCCGAAAGGCATCGATTGGCGAAGCTATGCCGCCCGGATCTGGCCGATGAGGTGCGCTGGGTGGCACGAGACGACGGAGACGGCTACGGCTTCGATATCCTGTCTTTCCGCGGAACGGGCAGTGAAGCCGACAAAGAACGCTGGCTGGAGGTCAAGACGACGAACGGTCCAAGGACGACGCCCTTTTTCCTCACGAGGAATGAGTTGCGCGTTTCCGAAGATCATCCTGATGTGTTCAGGGTCGTAAGGCTGTTCGATTTTCACAAGGGTTCGCGCGGCGCCGCGCGCGCATACCGGCTGGAGCCGCCCCTGAAGGATCGGGTGCGGCTGACGCCCGCAATATACAGTGCCTTGCCGTAGGTCCGTTTAGATCATACCTTGTGTTTATTCAGTACCTCATTAATCTGATTTATCAATGAAGGAAGTGACATGAAAATCGAATTTCCGGTGACTCAGCGCGTCCCTACGGTCATGGTCGGCATGCTATTTATAACCTCTGCCTTACTACCCTTCGGACACGCCGCAGCCCAAAACCAAACCCTCACCGTCGTCAGCTTCGGCGGCGCCTACTCCCGCGCCTGCGAGAAGGGATACCACGAGCGGTTCGAAGCCGAGACGGGCATTGAAATCAACTTCGAGGACTACAACGGCGGGCTGGCGCAGATCCGTGCCCAGGTGGACGTGGGGAACGTGTACTGGGACGTGGTCGACCTGGAGATCCCGGACATGGTGCGAGGATGTGACGAGGGGCTTCTCGAACTGGTAGACATAGATGAACTGTCCCCAGGCGCCGACGGCACGCCCGCGGCGGATGATTTCGTCGAAGGAACGATCACCGAATGCGGCGTCACCAAGCTGTTCTACTCTACGGTGTTCGCCTACAACGACGAGCGCATCGGGGATACGAAACCCACTTCCGTCAACGACTTCTTCGACATGGAGAAGTTCCCGGGCCGCCGGGGCATGCGGCGCTCGCCCCTGGTCAATCTCGAGTTCGCCCTCATGGCCGACGGCGTGCCGCTGGAAGAGGTGTATGCCACGCTCGACACCGAGGAAGGCGTTCGCCGGGCATTCCGCAAACTGGACACCATCAAGGAACACATCGTCTGGTGGGAGACCGGCGCCCAGCCGCCGCAGATGCTGGCCGACGGCGAGGTGGCGATGACCACGGCCTACAACGGACGCATCTTCAACGCCGAGGTACTGGAGGATCAGCCCTTCGTCATCGTCTGGGACGGCCAGGTACTGGACACGAGCGGATTCGGCATCGTCGCGGGTACGCGCAACCTCGAGGCCGCGCGCCGGTTTCTCGACTTCGGCAACACGGCGCAGTCCATGGCCGGCCTCGCCCGGTACATCTCCTACAGTCCCACGCGCCGTTCCGCCATGCCCCTGATCTCCACCCACGCCGAGACGGGCGTGGACATGAGGCCGCACATGCCCACGACGCCGGAGAACGCGTCGCGCGCTCTGCAAAACGACTGGGAATGGTGGAGCGACAACGGCGAAGAGATGAACGAGCGCTTCAGCACGTGGCTTGCGCGGTGAGATTGACCATCCACCAGCATGTGCCTGGCAAGGTGAGATGAATGTTTCATTGCGCCGCTGGCAAGGTCAGCGGGTAGGTGAAACGCACCTTCATTCAGCGGCCAAAATGAGGTAGGTATTCCATGCCCGCGTAATGACCGATCAGCAAGCCGGGATTTCGACGAGCAGGAATTCATCGTTCTCATTGATTCAGGATGGTGTATTTGTCTTGATTCAAGAACCATTTGAATTGACTTGACCCGAACAGGAAACAACATGAAAATCGATCTTCCAGTGATACGATGGGTTTGTATGGTGTTGAAAGGGACGCTGGCGATCACCCTGATTTCACTCTACTCCGGACGTATCACCGCCCACCCCCAATCCCTGACCGTCGTCAGCTTCGGCGGCTCCTACTCCCGCGCCTGTGATAATGGTTACCGCGAGCGGTTCGAAGCTGAGACAGGTATAGACATCAACATGGAGGACTACAACGGAGGTTTGGCCCAGATCCGCGCACAGGTGGAGATGGGGAACGTGTACTGGGATGTCGTTGAGATGGATATCTCCGATCTTGTACGGGGTTGCGACGAAGGGTTGCTTGTTCCGATAGGAATCGACGACCTGTCCCCGGGTGCCGATGGCACACCCGCGGCGGATGATTTCGTCGCGGGTACGATCACTGAATGCGGCGCAACCAAGATATTCTTTTCGACGGTGGTCGCGTACAACGACGAGCGAATCGGCGACTTAAAACCATCTACAATTTTCGACTACTTTGACCTGGTCAAATTTCCGGGCAGGCGGGGAATGCGTCGTTCGCCCGTCGCCAATCTCGAGTTGGCCCTGATGGCTGACGGCGTGCCGCGGGGGGAGGTGTATGCCACGCTCGATACCGAGGAAGGCGTCCGCCGTGCGTTCCGCAAACTGGACACCATCAAGAAACACGTTGTATGGTGGGAGACCAACGCCCAGCCCCCGCAGATGCTGGCCGACGGCGAGGTGACGATGACCACGGTAGCCAACGGCCGCATCTTCAATGCCCAGGTACTTGAACGACAACCCTTCATCATCCTCTGGGACAGCCAGGTCCTGAAGACGGGCGGATATGCCATCGTCGAGGGCACACGTAACCTGGACGCCGCGCACCGGTTCCTCAGATTCGCGTCCACCGCCCAGTCCATGGCCGGTCTTGCCAGGTACATCGCCTACAGTCCGACGCGCCGATCCGCCATGCCCCTGATCTCGACCCACGCCGAGACGGGCGTGGACATGAGACCGCACCTGCCCACGGCGCCGGAGAACTCGGCCCGCGCGCTGCGCGACGATTGGGCATGGTGGAGCGACAACGGCGAAGAGATGAACGAGCGCTTCAGCACGTGGCTGGCACGGTGAGATTGGGCGCTTCAGCACGTGGCTGGCGCGGTGAGGAAGACCACATGACCCTCGCAATGACCGACCAGCAAACCAAAGACTTCGACGAGCAGGGGTTCATCGTGCTCGAGGAGTTCTTCGACCCGTCCGAACTCGACCGGCTGCTCCGGGCGATCGACGAGGTGGGGGAACGCATTCGAGCGGAAAAGGGGATCGGACCCGATGATCCCTTTGCCGTGCGCAACGCACTGGCGCATCACGAGGCCTTTCTCGATCTAATTGATCACCCGTGCATGCTGCCCCTGGTGGTGGACGCCATCGGATGGAACATCCAGATCCGTACCACACACCTTGACGTCCGGCCTCCCTATCCGGATGACCTGAAGGAACGTATCACGGGCGTTGGCAAGGGCGAGGACCACGAGGCGGGATACCGAAACGTCGGGTGGCATCCCGACCTGGCGAGCGACGACCTGTTCATGGCGCCCTCCCTTGATGGACGCCTCCCGTTCATGGAGGTCAAGGTCTTCTACGTGCTCTACGACATGACCGAATCCAACTGCGGCAATCTGTGGCTGGTGCCCGGCAGTCACCGGCGCCGGCCCGCCGAACTGCGCGAGCGGGGAAATGGCGTCGATCCGGAGGGGGCGGTCGAACTCAGGCTGCCCATCGGATCGGCCGTGTTGTGGCGCACCGCGGTGTGGCACTGCGTCGGCCCCAACCTGTCGCGGAAGACGCGCAAGATCATGCACGTGGGATACCACTACCGCTGGCTTCGTCCCACCGATTTCGACGTGCAGGATCCCGGGCTCATCGAGCGATCATCGCCCGTCCGGCGGCAGTTGCTGGGCGCCCTGTCCCCGCAAGGCGACCCCATGGGACCGGACCCGGAATACCATCCCGCGTCACGGTACTGGCTTTCGGATAGCAGCGACGATGTCCCCCTGCGCGAGTGGGCGCAGACGAGGGCATCTGGTTAGTATCTCCTGCGCCGTATGCGCTACTTCTCTACCGCGCGAAACACGTTATCCTGGTAGGACGCTAAGGCCGGGGCAGTCCTCAGTACGCGCCCTTGATCTTCCCGAACCATCCGCGCAGCGGATCTCCCAGTTCCTCCATGTAGCGATCCATCCGCCCCATCAGGTCCTGGCGCACGGCTTCATAGGCCGGCTCGCCGTACACGTTGTCGAGCTGGCAGGGATCGCGCTGCAGGTCGTACAGCTCGCCGGGATCGGCCGAGTTGAAGGTGAGCTGATGCGTACGGGTGCGCACCATGCGCTGGTTGGCGACCGTAAAGTGGCGGTCGAACACGCAGTAGACTTCCTCGCGGCCGTTCGCATAGGGCCGTCCCTCGATGGCCGGGAGGAAGGACTGGCCGTCGAGATCGGCGGGGACTTCGAGTCCGGCGGCGTCAAGCGACGAGAGCATGATCTCGTGGAGGTAGACGAACTCCTCGCAAGCCGTGCCGGGCGCCTGGCAGTCGGGATGGGCAATGACAAGAGGTATGCGGTAGATCTCGTCGTACATGAACTCACCCTTCTCGATCAGCTTGTGCGCGCCGAGGCAGTCTCCGTGGTCCGACGTATATACGATAATGGTGTCGTCGAGCGCGCCCAGTTTCTCCAGGTGCGCCACCACCCGTCCCACCATGTCGTCGATGAGCGTGCAATGCCCGAAGTAGCGCGCGGCGATTTCCTGGAATCCCCCCCAGCCATAGTCGCCCAGTCCCCACATGTGTTCGATTAATTTCTGGCGCAGGGGCTTCTTTTCAAAGGTCTCGGCGTACCCCGGGTGTTCGGGGATGCTTCTCGGATCGTACATGGAGAAGTAGGGCTCCGGGACCAGCGAAGGGCTGTGCGGCCCCCAGAAGTTGGCCCACAGGTAGAAGGGCTCTTCGCCGCCGGCCACCTCGTCGAGGACGCGGATGGCTTCTTCGGCGACGAAGTACTCTATGCATGACTCGACCGGGCCCTCGTGCAGAGCGAACATCTCCTGGCGCTGGTTCGCGGGATTGGTGCCGACGTAGCGATGCGAGACCGTGGGCGGCGGGTCGAAACCGTGTTCTTTCAGATAGTCGGCGTAATGATTGTGGCTGCTCAGACTGCCGCCGAACTGCAGGCCCGGCAACAGGTTGCCTCCAGGGAATCCGTAGCCCATGAAATCTCTGCCGGTGAACCCGTAGCCCGTCGGACCGGTCTCCTGGTCCACGTGCCACTTGCCGGCGTACCCGCAGCGATAACCTGCATCCGACAGGTAGTGGTTTACGCCGCGCACGCCATCGTTCAGGCACAGGCCGTTGGCCGTGACCCCGTGGTTGTGCGGATAGAGGCCCGTGTAGAAGGAAGCGCGGGCCGGCGAGCAGATCGCCGTCGGCGTGAACGCCCAGTCGAAACGCACGCCGCGCGCGGCCAGGGCGTCGATGTGCGGCGTCCGGCACACGTCGTTCATCCCGTAGCAACTCACCGTGTCAAGCCGCTGCTGGTCGGACATCAGGACGACGACATTGGGTCGCTTAGGCAATGGTTGCTCCTTCCTTGGCATTCAGTGCGATTTCAATCGATAGCATTCAGTGTGTTGTCACCAGGTAGCAATTAGTGTGCAATCACTCGTTTTTATCACTCGGTAGCATTCAGTACTTCAAGCGCAGCTATTCTCGTGCAGCAATCGATGCGCAGCAATCCACACGCAACTATCGTCACGCAACTATTCAAGCAGCTACACTCAATCTGCTATCCACGCAATGAACTTAAACCTGTTGCCCCGGTCAAGTTCGCAAACCCATATTGGTGATCATCTATGGATATTACACCTGATTCTTCCGCATCTGACGCTTCGTCTGGTACTGACGCTTCGTCTGGTACTGACGCTTTATCTGGTACTGACACTTCTGCCGAAACCTCTGATCCGTCCTGCTCTTCCATCGCTACATACCTGGCCGATTATTACGGCCTGGCCGATCCCGTCGAACTGCGTGAACTGGAGCGCGGGGCCAACCGGAACTTCCTCGTTACGTCGCAAGGTCAGCGATACGTATACAGGATCTACACGGATCACGACTTCTACGTTCGCAACCCTCAGGCTTATCGATACGAGCTCGACCTGCTGGCGTACCTGCGCGAATACCAACTGGCCGTTCCCGAGCCAATCACAAGGCTGGATGGGGAGAGGTTGAGTGTAATGGGCGCCGAAATCGATTCTCACACCGGTCGACCTTCCGACCCGCCAACGTCCATTCCTCGGTCCGGTCCATCAACCGATCCGTCCGCCGACCCACCAGACACACCCTGCTGCGGAGCCATGTTCCACTTCTTCGAGGGCGAGGAGCACGTCACCTGGCATCCCGAAGTGAACGAACCGGTCGTGATCTCTTTCGGTGCAGCAGTAGCCAAAATACACCAGCAGGCAGACCAGTTCACCAAACCCTATTGCCGCCATCATTTCGATCTGCAATACCTGCTGGACGGTCCGCTGCAAACGCTGGAATCCATCCTCAAGGAGCGGCGAGGCCAGGACCTGTCGTTTTTCAAGAATTATGCCGATCACATGCGTCGGCAGATCAGCGGGCTGGGCAAGGGAGAGGTTATCTACGGTCTCATCCACGCCGACCTGCACGTCGGCAACATCCTGTACAATCCGGACGACGGATACTGCATCCTGGATTTCGACCAGTGTGCCTTCGGTTGGCGGGCCTACGACGTGGCGACCTTCAAGTACAATATCATCGAGACCGTGCCCGATCATCTGACGGACGAGATATGGCGCTGTTTCCAGGAAGGATACAACCGGGTCCGGCCACTGAGCCGGACGGAGCTGGACTGCCTGCCGATTTTCGCGAATGCCTGGACATTATGGGATATCGGCGAAACGCTGGTGCTGTCTACGCAGTGGGGCGGGCACAGACCGGATTTGATTGAGGGAGACCTAACTCAGGATGAGTATCTGGACGAGGCGGTTGAGACGTTGAGGGGGATGCTGTGAGCGCTGGTTTATGTTATGATGCAAGTTTCTTGCGCTTATAACGACTATTAAGTCGAATAAGGGGCATCAAGGAATAGAGGTCCGTCGATTGCAATACTGTTATGCTTCTGTAGGATATTCACATCAATACGATACGAACATTCTAACGACGGGAACAGTCAAGTACTGGTGAGATAATCTATGGAGAAACACCAGGCAGAGGCCTTGCTGAAACGCGCAGTCGGCAATCCAAACGTTCGATTTCGCAATGGCCAATGGGAAGCGATTGACGCTCTGGTAAACCAGAGACGCAAGTTGATGGTGGTTCAATACACCGGTTGGGGGAAAAGTTCAGTCTATTTCATCAGCACACGAATCCTTCGAGATCGGGGTAGCGGAGTTACCGTGATTGTATCTCCTCTTCTAGCGCTGATGCGTAATCAGATCGAAGCAGCCAGCCGGCTTGGTATCCGAGCAGAAACAATAAACTCTACGAATCAGGACAACTGGCCGGAGATCAAACGAGACATGCTGGCCGATCGTGTTGATGCCATTCTGATTTCACCCGAACGGCTTGCAAACGAGGAATTCGTGGAGGAAGTCCTGATACCAGTGGCAGATCGTGTTGGCCTGTTCGTTGTTGATGAAGTTCACTGTATTTCAGACTGGGGGCACGATTTTCGCCCAGATTATCAACGACTGGTAAATTTGTTACGACAAATGCCGCCCAATATGCCGGTTTTAGGTACAACCGCTACTGCTAACAATAGAGTAATACAAGACATACAGGCACTGCTTGGTGACATCGAAATCCAGCGTGGTTCGCTTGTAAGGGAAAGCCTCGTATTACAGACAGTGCGTTTACCAGATCAAGCGTCTCGGTTAGCTTGGTTAGCGAGGCATATACCTGAGCTTCCCGGAACAGGAATTGTATATGTGCTGACCGTACGGGATGCAGAACAGGTCGCTCAATGGTTGCAACAACAGGGCATAAAGGCTTACGCTTACTATTCTAACGTAAATCATAACGACTTCGAGAACGGCAATCAGTATCGTCTGTATATAGAAGAGTGTTTACTTAAAAACGAGATTAAAGCCTTAGTGGCGACTACTGCTTTAGGTATGGGTTATGACAAGCCGGATCTCGGTTTTGTGATACACTATCAGGCTCCCAGTTCCGTAGTTGCGTATTACCAACAGGTCGGCCGGGCGGGAAGAGCAATCGACACGGCTTACGGTGTGTTAATGGCTGGTACGGAGGATGGTGATATCCACGAGTTTTTTCGTCGTACTGCATTTCCGGACGACGAACATGTGAACAACATCCTGAATGTACTGGCGGGGCATGAGGAACTGTCTATATCGCAGCTTCAGCAGTACCTTAATTTGAGAAGCGGACAGATCAAGGATGTCTTGAAGGTCCTAAGCGTTGAAAACCCATCACCTGTAATCAGGGAAGGTAAAAGATGGCGACGTACAGCGGTGCCATACCAGATGGATCACGAAAAGACTGAAAGGCTGACACAACAACGAGAAATCGAGTGGCTGGAGATCCAAGATTACATTGATACTGACGACTGTCTGATGTCCTATTTGAGACGGGCGCTCGATGATCCGGAGCAGGGGCAAGAAAAATGCGGCCAATGTGCGGTCTGTGTTGGTGAACCGGTTTTGGACTCCGATTTGGAGATTTCACTTATCGTTCAGGCAACTCGGTTTCTGAAACAAGGCGAAATGCCGTTCGAAACAAAGAAACAGGTTGCTACCGACGCATTTCCCACATACGGCTTTCAAGGAAACCTGCTTCCGGATTTACGGGCAACGGAAGGACGGATATTGTCGCGCTGGGGAGATGCAGGTTGGGGTCGAATGGTTGCTGCCGACAAGCAAGTAGGTGTTTTTCGAGATGAGTTGGTGGCCGCTATGGCAGAGATGATTGTAAGGCGATGGCAACCACGTCCCAGGCCTGAATGGGTAGCGTGTGTTCCCTCGATCAACCGACCTTCGTTGGTTACTGGATTCGCACGAAGACTCGCCGAGCAATTGAAGTTGCCTTTTGTGGTAGCCATATACAAAATAAAGGATAATGAGCCTCAGAAAGACCAACAAAACAGATTTCATCAATGCAAGAACCTGGACGGAGTGTTCAGGATCGCAGATCATATTCCAGAAAAACCCCTATTACTTGTCGATGATGTAATAGACTCCGGCTGGACCATGACGATCCTGACTGCATTGTTGCGCCAGGCGGGAAGCGGTCCGGTTTTTCCCGTAGCGCTGGCTTCAGCGGGAGCGGGGGATTAGATGTTGGAAGACGTAAAAACACAATCTATACTATTATTGACTGCTCATTTCTCGCATGCTCGAAATGAAACGGTTAAGCCGTTAACGATAAGCGAGTGGAATCGCTTTGCAAACTGGCTTAGGAATCGGGACTTGAAACCGTGGGATTTGGTGATTGGAAATGTCCATGATCGGTTAAAGGAGTGGTCTGACAAGTCAATTACACTTGAGCGTCTTGAAGGACTGTTGAACCGCGGTACTGCGCTTGCTTTAGCGATGGAAAAATGGACAGGTGCAGGTTTGTGGATCATGACAAGATCAGAGTTTCCCGAACGATTTCGACGACGCTTGGGAGCGTCTGCTCCAATTATTGTGTTTGGCTGTGGTGACCGAGCCCTACTAAGAGATGGTGGACTGGCCGTAATTGGCTCACGGAATGCAGAAGATGAAGACTTGGCTTATAGCAGTGCCATTGGTGCTATGGCTGCGCAAACAGATCTACCGGTGATTTCTGGAGGAGCCAGAGGGGTTGATAAATACGCAATGCTCGGTGCGCTTTCTAACAAAGGGATCGTGATTGGAGTGCTTGCTGATAACCTTCTGCAGGCTAGTTCGAGTGCCCTGTATCGTAAGTATCTGATCGAAGAAAGACTCGTTCTTATTTCCTCATTCACCCCAGAAGCTGGTTTTAATATTGGCAGTGCTATGGAACGCAATAAATACATCTACTGCCTTTCGGATAGAGCATTAGTCGTATGTTCGGATAAGAAGGGCGGTACTTGGAACGGAGCTAACGAAAACCTCAAGAAGCGGTGGGTACCACTCTTGGTAAAGCATACTGCTAACAAGAAAGCAGGAAATGAAGACATTGTTGAGAGTGGAGGGGAATGGGCGCCAAAAAACATCAATGATGTCGTTCGGAAAGCGCTTGTATCGAGTAGTTCTCCCGATCCGACGCTCAGTGACGTAAAAAGCCGGCTAGCAGTCGGTGAAAGTGTTAAACCCTGCACTGAATACCAGGCTATTCAACCTGCTGAAATGGAGAGAGGTCCCCTAAATGAGGTTATTCCTACCGGAAATGATGTGGGTGGTGTTAGTTCGGATCTGAATGAGCTAGCGCAGTTAACTAATGATGATGTAGGATTCTACAAAGTGTTTCTTTCAAAAGTGAAATTCCTATGTAAAGATGGTCCTATGAACCGCACTCAATTGGCTGACAAATTACAACTTCAAAAGACCCAGTTGGATACTTGGCTGAAGAAAGCTGTAGAAGAAGGAAAACTTGAGAAACTGCAGAAGCCGGTTCGCTATCTTTGGAAGTCCACGGAGCAGGGAAGCATTTTTGGTTAGAGTTACCATCCTATACTAAATCAGTCCCGATCTACACGTCTATGGAATCATAGGGACAATTCAGATTCTCAACACCCCAACCCCCGCCTCCCCTCCACCACCCGTTCCACCGCCTGCTCCCTTGTATCGGCCATCGCTGTCAGATGTCCCATCTTCCGTCCCGGGCGGGCTTCCCGCTTGCCGTACAGGTGCAGCTTGACTTCCGGTATGGCCAAAGCCGCCGCCCAATTGGGTTCACCGTTCTCCCAAAGATCCCCTAACAGGTTGGCCATGGAAGCTGGCCGGGGTTGATCGGTCGATCCCAGAGGTAATCCGCACACGGCCCGCACCTGCTGCTCGAACTGGCTGGTGACGCAGGCGTCGAAGGTGAAGTGGCCCGAGTTGTGAACGCGGGGGGCGATCTCGTTGATGATGAGGTTGTTGTCGCGGTCGAGAAAGTATTCGACGCAGGCGACTCCGACGACGTTGAGGGCCTCGAACACCTTCCTCGTAAGGTTCACGGCGGTAACGTTAACCGCACCCGACACGTCGGCCGGGGCAGTCGTGACGTCGAGTATGTGGTTGCTGTGCTTGTTTTCCACCGCGCCGAAGTGCGCGAAGTCCCCGGTCAATCCTCTCGCGGCCACGACCGACAGTTCCAGGTCGAAGTCGATGAACGCCTCGAGAACGGCTTCCTGTCCTGCCATGGACGTCCACGCACCATCCACGTCGTTCACCGATGCGATCCTCACCTGTCCCTTGCCGTCGTAGCCGAATCCGGCCGTTTTGAGCACGGCGGGTGTGCCGATTTCCTCGACGGCTTTGGCGAGTTCGTCTCGCGATTTTACGTGTCTAAACGGCGCGACGGGAAAGCCGTGACCGGTGAGAAAAGTCTTCTCTCTCAGGCGGTTCTGGGTCGTGTGGAGCACGCTTCCCTTCGGGCGTACCGGCGCGATGGACGATGCGGCGGCGACGCAGGCGGCGGAAACGTTCTCGAATTCCAGGGTGATGACGTCCACGTCTTCCGCAAAGCGCTTCACGGCCTCCACGTCGTCATAGGCGGCCACGATTTCGCGATCGGCTACTTGGCCGGTGGGCGAGTCGGATTCGGGCGAGAGCGTGTGGACGCGGTAGCCCATGCGCCGGGCGGCGATGGCGATCATGCGGCCGAGTTGGCCGCTGCCGAGGATGCCTATAGTAGAACCGGGGAGAACGGGGCCTGCCGCGCCTGCGGTTTCGGTCGCGCCGATCGCAACAGTCGAATGGGATGTGTCTTTCATCTCGATCCTTTTCTTCGCATCACTCGTTTCGTTACGATCGTATCGTACTGCCGCATCGTATTATACCGCCGCCCCAGTCTCGCGCATCGATCAAATCGCTCATGTCCCCCGCGGTGTCCCTATCGCTCATGTCAGCTCATCCCCCATGACCTTGCCGGTCTGGTCCTCCCGGTACTGTCTCAGTTTCTCCCTGAGTTCCGGCCTCGAGTTGGCCAGGATGGCCACGGCGAGCAGGCCCGCGTTCACGGCGCCGGACTGGCCGATGGCCAGGGTGCCCACGGGGATGCCGCGGGGCATCTGGACGATGGAGAGCAGGGAGTCCATGCCCTTGAGCGCCTTGCTTTCCACGGGCACGCCGAGGACGGGCAGCAGGGTCTGTGCCGCCATCATGCCAGGCAAATGGGCCGCGCCGCCGGCGCCGGCGATGACGACTTCGAGTCCCCGTCCCTCGGCCTCGGCCGCGTATTCGGCCAGCCAGAGAGGCGTGCGGTGGGCCGAGACGATCCGGCATTCGTGGGGCACGTCGAACTGCTCGAGCACGTCCCGGATGTTCCGCATGGTGTCCCAGTCCGACTTGCTGCCCATGACCACGCCGACAAGGGGGTTTTGAGAAGAACCGTTCTCGCTCATGAATACACCTCTACGAGGTTGAAATTGAGTTCGGACTGCAATTCCGCGCAGACTTAGATACGCTTTCGGTTCGGCACGCCTGCAATTCTATCGACACGATACTATGAAACGCCGTTCCGCGCCAGTATATGCTCCACCACCTTCGGTCCGTGCAACCGGCTGTTTTCGATGAAGATGTCGCTGCTCACGTTGCCGGCGGTGATGACGCCAATGATGTAGATACCGGGCACGTTGGATTCAAAGGTATCGGGATCGTGCACCGGTATGTTATTCTCAGGTTGGACCTCGACGCCTGTGCCGCTTAAAAAGGGCACGTCGGGGCCGTGGCCCGTCATGCAGAAGACGAAGTCGTTGGGGATCACGCGCTCCCTATCCGCCGCGTCCTCGTCCCCCACCTCCAGGACCACCTCGGTCTGCCGGATCTCCTTCAGAGTCGAATCCATAATCGCCGTGATGGACCCTTCGGCGATACGGTTCTCCAGGTCGGGCAGGACCCAGTACTTGATGCCGCGGAACTTACTGCGGCGGTAGGACATGGTGACCCTTGCGCCGGCGCGGTACAGGGTCAGCGCCGTCTCCACGGCCGAGCTCTTGCCGCCCACGACGAGTACGTCCCGGTCGAAGTAGGGATGGCCCTCCTTGAAATAGTGGAAGACCTTGGGCAGTTCCTCGCCGGGCACGCCGATCCGGTTGGCGCTGTCAAAGGCGCCGGTGGCCAGGACGACCTTCCGGGTCCGGTAGCACTGCTCGCCCTCCCGCTGCGAAACGGACCGGATCTCGAAATCCCCGTCCTCGCCGGAGATGCTGGTGACCTCCTCGTAGGTGTTCACCTTGAGCCCCTGGGACTCGACGAATTTCAGGTAGTAGTTCAGCGCCTCTTCCCGGGTGGGCTTGAGTCCCTGGACGATCATGGGCACGTCGCCCAGCGAGATGAGTTCCGGGGTCGAGTAGAAGACCAGGCCCGTGGGGAACTGGTAGATGGTATGGACGATGCACTGGCGTTCCACGACCACGTAGTCCAGCCCGGCCTGCTTGGCCGCGTAGGCCGCGGCCAGTCCCGCGGGTCCGGCCCCGATGATGACGGCGTCGTACAAGTTTCCTCCGATTCAGATCATGCTGAGATCATCTGTCCGCAGAATAATCCGCGGTTTCATATATTCCGTGATTACGCGCTTTCTGACGTGAGCGCATGCGACGCGTCCGTTCAGTCTTCCAGCTCCATGGTGACGACCTCCCACTCCACGTAGAGTTCCTCCAGTTCCTGCCGGGCGCGCACGTAGGCGCTTCCGACTCGGGAGACCGTTTCGTGGTCCGAGAAGGTCCCTTCCTCGCCCAGGTCGCCCTCGAGGCGGGCGATCTCCGCCTCTTTCTTCCGGATGGCCGCCTCCAGCGCCTCGGCCATCATCCGCTGCTCCTTGCGTTCCTTCTTCCGAGGATCGTATGTCGCCGGCGCACGCTTGCGGTGCGGCGCCTTCTCCCTTTCCTTCTCCTTTGCCGCGGCGGTCGCGGCGAGACGCTGCTCTTCCTTGAAGGCACGGTATTCCGAGTAGGTGCCCTCCCAGTGGCTGACGCCTTCCAGTTCGAAGACCAGCAGCGCGTTCACCGTCTGGTCGAGAAAGTACCGGTCGTGGGACGCCACCATGAGCGTGCCGGGGTAGTCGGCCAGGGCCTGCTCGAGCGCCTGCCTGGACAGGATGTCGAGGTGGTTGGTCGGCTCGTCGAGTACCAGGAAGTTCGGTTCCTCGAGGATCAGCTTGGCCAGCGCCAGGCGGCCCTGCTCGCCCCCGCTCAGCAGGCTGACCTGCTTGAAGACGTCGTCGCCCCGGAACAGGAACCGGCCGAGGAGGTTGCGCACGGCGCCTTCGTTCATGGCCGGCCTGACCGACCAGAGTTCATTCAGCACGGACCGCTCGCCCGTCAGGCTGGCCCTTTCCTGGTCGTAGTAGCCGATGTCCACGCCCGTGCCGAGCCGGATGGTCCCCGTCGACGGCGTCTCCTGCCCAACGATCATGCGGAGCAGGGTGGTCTTTCCGGCCCCGTTGTAGCCGATCAGGCCCACGCGGTCGCCCAGGTGCTGGATGAAGTTCAGATCCGAGAAAAGCGTCCGCGTGTCGTAGCTTTTGGACAGGTCCTCCAGCATGAGGACGTCCCGGCCGCTGCGCTTCATCGATCCGAAGTTCAGCGAGGCCGCGCGGTGCTTCGTCCGCGGTTTCTCGAGACGCTTCAGGCGCGCCAGGTGGCTGCGCCGGCCCTGGGCCTGCCTGGTCTTGACGCCCTCGATGGTCCGGCGGATGAACTCCTCCCGCTCCTGGATGAATGCCTGCTGCTGGTCGTACTCGCGTTGCCGCGCCTTGAGGCGTTCGGCCTTGACCGCCATGGCCCCGGTGTAATTGCCGGGGAAGTTCTCCAGGCCGAGGTCTTCCAGTTCGGCGATCCGGTTCACGGTGCGGTCGAGAAAGTAGCGGTCATGGGATACGAGCAGGATCGCCGCCGGGTGGTCGGTTATGTACTCCTCCAGCCACTCCGTCGCGGCCACGTCTAGGTGGCTTT
Organism: bacterium; assembly: GCA_965202605.1. GTDB lineage: Bacteria > JAAXHH01 > JAAXHH01 > JAAXHH01 > JAAXHH01 > JAAXHH01. Next base: position 3,922,795 of record OZ241838.1, on the reverse strand, counting down.
CCGGCTCGTCCAGGAGCAGCAGGTCCGCGTCGCCCAGCAGGAGCTTGCCGAGGCGAAGGCGCGTCTTCTGTCCTCCGCTCAGCACGCGTACGGGCAGGGGCAGGTCGTTATCCGCAAAGCCCAGGCCGTGAAGCACGGTCCGGGCGCGGTGCTGGTAGGTGTATCCGCCGGCCCGTTCATAGGCTTCTTCGAGCCGGCCGTATTGCCCCAGCAGCCGCTCGGTTTCTTCCGCGTCGCCCCTGGCCTGCTCCAGCGCGGCTTCGGCTTCGCGCAACTGCCCTTCCATTTCGTGAATGCGCTCGAAGCTGCTCAGCGCCTCGTCCAGGACGGAGTTGGTAGAGGTCAGGTGCGCGTCCTGGGTCAGGTAGCCGACCCGGAGGCCGCGGCGGCGGGAGACTTCGCCCTCGTCCGGCGACAGGTCTCCGGTGATGAGCTGCAGCATGGTCGTCTTCCCGGTCCCGTTGGCGCCGATCAGGCCCACGTGCTGACCGGGGTCGATGCCCCAGCTGATGCCCTGCAGGACACACTGCGCGCCGTAGTATTTCGTGACTTTATGGAGGGATAGGAGCGGCATGGTTGACGGGCATGTTTGCGGTCGATGATCGACGTCACGCGCCGGATGAATAAGATCGACATCACGCGCCGGATGAAAAGGATCGACATCACGCGCCGGATGAAAACGGGCACATATCAAAAAACCATGGAAGGCTGGTCAGCTTCCATGGTTTCGTCGAGCGATAGGCACGCAGCCTGGGATTTCGTAGTGTATGGCAGGAACGGAACAGTTCGGATCAGGTGCGGATCGGCTTGAAACGGTACGGTTCAGATACGGACCGGGCCGGGCCCGCGCGGGCCGGGTTGAGCCGGGTCGGGCCGGGATCGAACAAATCAATCAGGCCCGCAAGTCCCGGGCGGATCGACCCATGTCCTAGACGGCGGCTTCCTGCGCGGTGACTTCTCCGTCCGCGTACCATTCCACGAAATTGTAGATCCCCTTGCGGATGATCCCCCGCGGATTGCCGTGTATGTCCACCCGGTCGCTGCGCACCGTGACGATCTTGGAACGGGTATCGATCTCTTCGTCCGGAACGATGACCCGGGCCACGAAGAACTTGCCGTCCTGTTCGCAGACGCCGAATTCCATTTGCTTGCTGTTGAGATCCTGAACGCAGAATTCGATGGCTTCCCGCTTCTCGAATTCGCCCGTTACCTGAATGTATTCACCCTCGGTTGGACCCAGCTGCATACGATTTCTCTCTCCCTGCCGCGTATCTGTAGATACTTTGTAGATACAGTGTGATCGATTCTGGCGGCCTGTGCGTTCGCCCCGAATCAGCGGCCCCGAAATTCCGCCGGCCGCTTTTCGAGAAACGCCGCGATGCCTTCCGCCTTGTCCTCCGTGGAGCTCACCGCTCCGAATTCACGGGCCTCCAGTGCCAGGGCTTCGTCCAGCCCCTGGTCCAGCCCTTCGTTGACGCAGGTCTTGATGGACGCGAGGGCAACGCCGCCCTTGGCGGCCATGCGCCCGGCCAGCTCCCTGACCGTATCCATCAAGGCTTCCGGCGCCGTGACACGATTGACGAGCCCGAGGCGCTCGGCCTCGGCGGCATCGAACATATCGCCCGTCATCATCAACTCGAGGGCCCGTCCCCGTCCTATCAGCCGCGGCAGCCGCTGCGTTCCACCCCATCCCGGGACCAGGCCAAGGTTGATTTCCGGCTGGCCGAACCGGGCTTTCCCGGAGGCGTAACGCAGGTCGCACGCCATAGCCAGTTCGCACCCGCCTCCCAGCGCCACCCCGTTCACGGCGGCAATGACCGGCAGTCTGAAACCCTCGATCCGCCGGAAGAGACGATGCCAGCGATGGGTCATTTCCTCGGCGTCGGTACCCGAAAGCCGCTGAAGTTCCCGGATGTCGGCTCCGGCGGCGAAGGCCCGGTCGCCGCTCCCCGTGAGTACGACCACGGAAGCGTCCGAATCGTTTTCGATCCGGTCAAGGGCCTCGTCGAGCTCTTTTCCGACCTGGGCACTGAGTACGTTCAAGGGCGGGTGGTTGATCGTAATCGTGACCACCCCGTTATCCTGGTTGATTAGGATCTTCTCAAACGACATGCATGCGCCCTGTCGACGTGCCTGGAAAACACCCATTACACCGGGACGATTCCCAGGGGAAACGGCCCGGTTTTCGCGTAAAGCGCGAACAGTTTAAGATAATGAATTTACGTAACTTCGTCAATAGCAAAGTTTATATTTGTAACACGATCGTCACATAACCAGGGCGGGATTTCGGGACGGGTTTCGTGGTCCCGGTCGTGCCGACTCTTCACGAAGATCGTGCCGCCGTTTCCAGTTGTGTTCGAGTATTGGAAGCACGCCGGGGCTATTCCCGGTCACGCGCGTCGACTGTCCACTGCTCGCGGCAGCGGCGCGAGGTGGTCGAGGCTATTCACGGTCACGCGCGTCGACTGTCCACTGCTCGCGGCAGCGGCCGTCGCCGTCGATCACGTAAACCTGGCGGTGCAATGCGGTGCAGGGACACACGTGGGTGGGGAAGACGTAGACGGGATCGCCGACCGACAGGCCCGTGGTATCCGGACAGTCCATGATCCAGTGTTCCTCGTTGTGCAGGCCGGGTTCGGCGCCGGCAAGGTTCCAGGGGATGCCGCGCTGGCCGGCCGGGTCCGAGGCGATGGCCTTGTTGCCGAGGTCGAGCGTCACCCGCCTGGCGGTCGGGATGCTGATGATGCGGCTGAGCAGAAGGGCCGCGGCTTCGAAGGGCAGGTCGGGGAAGTGCCGGCTGTACCCCCAGTCCCAGAATACCGACGTGCCGGGCGAGGGCTCCACGTCTTCGGCGGGGGCGTAACAGGGAAAGGATATGGATCCGCCCATGACGCGACGGGGCACGGGCAGGCCGCGGGATTCCAACCGGGCCTGGAAGGCGCGCACCTGGTCCAGCGCGGCGCCGCAGGCCCGCCTGCGTTCCTCGAGGTCTTCCTGGTGGTTGTGGCCGTCGTAGCCGTGGAGCCCGCCTGGGGTGACGCCGGGCAGGCGGTCCAGGAGCGCGTAGAGTTCCAACGCGTCGGGTCCGGGCGCGATCCCGGTGCGATGCTGCCCCACGTCGAAATCCAGCAGGACGTCGATGGTCACGCCGGCATGAGCCGCAGCCGCCGAAAGCGCCTCGGCCGCGCCCGGGTCGTCCACCATGCTGCGGAAGGTCGTTCCGGGGAAACGGCCGGCGAGATCGACCAGCCGTCCGATGTTGGGCCCGATCATCTGGTAGGCGATGAAGACGTCGTCCACGCCCATCTCCGCCAGCATCTTTGCCTCGTAGATCGTGGCGCACTTGAACTTGGAAATCCCCACCGCGTGCTGCATCTCGATGACGGTCCGCATCTTGTGGGTCTTCACGTGGGGACGCAGGCGCTCCGGCCCGCCGGCGATCGCCAGGGTCCGTTCGATGTTCTCCCGCAGCCGCTCGCGGTAGACCAGCATGGACGGACTGGGGATCTCGTCGACGTTGGCTACGAGGTATCGGGGATCCATTGCTACTCCTTTTCTCATGTATGCCTGGGTGCCACGGGTCGCGGCGTTCTATCGCGGGGCCGGCCGCGTAATGAACGCGGGCCTTGTCCTACTGCAGTTTTCCGCGGACCCTGCCCTACTGCAGTTTCCCGCGGGCCGCGATGTCCCATACGGACTCGACGGTCCCGTTGCGCACGCCGAAGAACCGGTCGTGGAGGTTGATGGTCGTGCAGCAGTGGCTCGGGATGATGTGGATCTTGTCGCCCGGCCTGAGCGTACAGGATGCGCCGGGCAGCCCGATCTTGACGTGTTCCTCCGACTGGCGCAGGATGGACGCGCCGTCCACGCCGCGGACGGTCTGCAGGCCCATGTCGTTGGTCATGGTCTTCAGGCCCGCGTCGCCGACGGCGAGTTCGTCCCCGGGCCGGCTGACGATGGTGGCGTAGATGGTCAGCGCGCAGTCGAACTCGGGGATGCGTTTCTGGTAGGTCCCGTCCATCAGGATGTAGGAACCCGCCTGCACTTCGTTCACACCCGGGAAAGTCCCGGTGACCTTGTACGTCCCCGTGCCGCCCCCGCTGACCAGGTCCACGGGCAGGCCCCGCTCGCGGATGTAATCGGCCGTCCGGGTCAGCATCGTCATGGATTCCCGGCACCCCGCGTACCGTTCCTCGTCGTTCGGGTTGCCGATGATATGTCCCTCGTAGCCCATCACCCCGCGGAAGATGACGCCGGGATGCCGGTCGATGGCCTGGGCGAGTTTCCAGGCGGGTTCTCCGGGCGGCACGCCGCAGCGCTCCATACCCACGTCGACCTCGATGATCATGTTCACCCGGGTACCTGCGGCGATTGCCGCGTCGGAGATCTCCCGGACGTTCTCTACGTGGTCGGCGGCGACGATGACGTCCGAATGACGGGCGAGGGCGACCAGGCGGTCGATCTTTACCCGTCCCACGACCTGGTTGGCCACGAGGATGTCCCGTATGCCCGCCGCCGCCATGACCTCCGCCTCCCCCAGCTTGGCGCAGGTGACGCCCCGGGCGCCGGCCTCGATCTGCCGGTGGGCCAGGACGGGCGTCTTGTGCGTCTTCGTGTGGGGCCGAAGATGGGCGTCCTTGTGGGCGAAGAACTCCGCCATGCGGGCGATGTTGCCTTCCATCAGGTCCAGGTCGATCACCAGGGCCGGGGTGTCGATGTCTTCGATCGGGCTGCCGGGGCAGGCCATGGGTCGCGCTCCTCGATAGATCGGATGCGAGCGGGTTAAGGCTTGTTCAAAGTATAGCCGGCCAGGTGTGTTCAAAGTATAGCCGGTCAGGCCGGAAGCGTACAGCCTATTCTGCCTGCCAGTGCCTCGAATCCGGGACGGGCAGGGCGCTGCCATGCTCCGCGATGGACTGCTGGCTGACGAGGCCGGGCAGGGTCATGTCCATGGCTTCGTGCAGGCCGACAGACGGCTTGCGGCGGCCTTCCGCGGCATCGATGAACTCCACGAGTTCGTGGTAGTCGCTCCCGCCGTGTCCGGCGCCCCGAGCAGCAGCCGCCTTCATCGAGTCGGGCAGGAACTCGTCCTCCAGTTCGTGGAGGTCCATCCACGTGTTCTCGTCCTCGCACCTGGAACGCAGCCAGATCCGGTATGCCTGTCCCGGACCGCGCGCCGATTCGTAGCAGCCGTCGGTGCCCTGGAGCTGGTAGTTGGTCAGCGCGTGGGGCCGGTCGGAAGTGAGGTCCATCCGGATCTTGGCCAGGCCACCCTTCGCCATCTTGCAGAGCATGACACTCGTGTCCTGGGCATAGGGTTTGCCCTCCGCGTCGAAGTAGTGGTGGCCGCTGCCGTGGCATGTGACATGGGCCACGCGGTCGTCGAACCACTGGAGGATGGGCCCCAGGCTGTGGGTCCCGTAGGTGATGCCGTCGATGCCGGACTGCCAGTGGCGGCGCCAGACCTGTTCGGGCGGCAGGCCCCGGGCTGCGAGGCGGTGCTCGTCGTAGCCCTTGAGCTCGTGGAGGTACTCGCCCTCCGCGTAGTAGGGCGTGCCGAAATGTCCCGCCTTTACCAGTTCCCTGACCAGCACGTTTTCCCGGATGTAGGTGTAGTTTTCACCCATCATGTACACGCTGCCCGATGCCTTCGCCGCCTGCACGATCCCCCGGCATTCCCCGATCGACACTGCCGCCGGCACCTCGCTGAAAACGTGCAGTCCCCGGTTGAGCGCGGCGATGGCCTGAGGCGCGTGCAGGGGCATGGGCGTGGCGATGATCACACCGTCCAGGTCGGACCGTTCCAGCATATCGCCGAAATCCGTGTACTGTTCCGAAGCGCCCAGCAGTTCCGCCGTGGCGGGCAGGGCCTCGGCGTCGATATCGCACACGGCCTGGACGCGGACCCGGGTCAGGGCGTCACAGGCGATGCGGAAACTCATGCCCCGGCCGCAGGCGCCGGCGATACCCAGGTGGAAGGGGTCGTGGCGTGCGTTCATGGATAGCTGGCTCCTACGGATCGCGGGTGCGATCCATTCCGTCGATGCGCTCCATCGATCTTCACTATCGATCCATCCGTTGATGCTTTCAGTCGATGCGCTCCGATAATCTGCACTGCCGATCCATCCGTTGATCCATTCCGTCGATCCGCCCCATCGATCTTCACAGTAGATCTGCTCCGCTTATACCTTTCGTAACCCACCTTAATCTGTCAGTTCACCAGCGTGGCGATCCGCCGCATGCACACCGCCAGGAAGATCTCCTGGGCGCCCGGCAGGTCCTGGTGGGCATCGCTGTCGATGAAGTGGTTCATGGTCATGATAATGAGGTACACCGACAGGGTGTCAAGAGGACTCTGTTCGACGACGGGGTGGCTGTCGCGGATGAGTGCCGCGAGCAGCCGGGCCTGCTCCATCATGGCCGGCACGTCGTTGCGCTCGTAGGCTTGGATGAACAGCGCAAAGAGACTCTCCACGCCCCGGCGGGTGTCTTCGGGCACGGCCTTCGATTCGGTAAACCGGGAAACGGTCCGCTTGATCATGCCCTCCAGTTCGCCGTAGCGTTCGTTCTCCTCCATGGACAGCAGCTTGTAGAAACGGTCTCCCGCACCCAGCGTGTAGCAGATGTTGTTGAGGAGCTGCAGCCGCACCGCGGGCGAGGAAAAGGAACCGAGCCGGTCGAAGGTCGGCTTGATGATGCGGTAGTCTTCGCGGTGACTCAGGGCCTCCACGAGCGTGGGGAAGGTCAGCGGGTCGACGTTGTTGGAGAAGTGCCAGAACAACAGTTCCTGCACGTCGTCGCCTTCCATCTGTCCCAGGCCCGATATGGCGCTGATCCGCACCCTGGGATCTTCGTCTTCCAGGGCCTCAACCAGCGCGTCCACCGCCCTGGCGTGCTTCAGCCTGCCGAGGGCTTCGGCCGCTTCGCTCCGGATGTCGGACGAGGGGCTTTCGAGTTCCCTGATCAGCGTATCGACCGCCGCCTCCGAGCCGGTCTCGCCCAGCGCGCGAGCGGCCTGGCGGCGCACCTTGGAGCTGGCGTCGGACAGGGCCTGGACGAGGTGATCGATGGCCATGGGGTTGCGAGAACGCCCCAGTCTGTAGGCCGCCCTCGCGCGCCTGTCTTCCGCTGTGGCCACGTTGAACACGATGTAGTTGAAGGTGTAGCTCAGCAGGTTGCCGCGGAACATGTTCGAAAGAAGCTGCTGGGACGAAATGGAGCGGGCGTCCCGCACCGGCCGGAGCAGGAACAGCGGCAGGAACCGCATGATCCCGCTCAGGAAGAACAGCAGGTTGATGTCCTGGATCAGGAAGCCGCCCACGGTGAACCGGACGTTCGCGAGCGAAGCCACCAGGATGCCTCCCAGAAGCGGTCCGGTGGCGTAGAGCAGGTTGATCGACGTGGACCACGAAGCCATGTAGGCCACGCGCTCGTCCTGGTTTTCCTTCGGGAGCAGCGCGTACTGCAGGGGCGTGACCCCCAGGTTGATGCCGCCCATGATCAGGCCGGAGAGCAACATGGCGACGGCGACCATGGCGTGGTTGCCGGGCTGGCACAGCCCCCACAGGAAGGCGTTCAGCGCCCCGGGGATGATCAGGATCTGGAGGACCGGCTTGCTGCCGAAGCGGTCGATGATCACGCTCCAGACACGGTACCCCGTGATGGTGGCCAGCGTGCCCAGCGCACTCAGCAGGGAGATGGCGGTGTAGCCGAACCCCAGCCGGTCGAGCATGAACACGCTGAAGAGCGGTCCGGAGAGTCCCAGGGCGAACATCCAGGACGAGTAGAACATGACCAGCTGTCGGAAGTTCCGGTCGCGAAAGGGCTGCAGCAGGTGGCGCAGGGGATTGCGGGTCTCGGTCTCGTCCGTGCGGGACGGGTAGGGCGTGCGCTTGAGAAACAGGGGGCCGGCGGCGCCGCAGAGGGTACCCACGGCAAACACCACCACGAAGGCCATGAGTTTTTCATCTTCGGGAAACCAGTCCACGAACCGGCCCGTCATCACGCCTACCGCCGCGCCCACGAGACTCCCGACGATGGTCTGCCGGCTCGTGAAACGGGCGCGGATGTTTTCCGGTACGGTCCCGGCGACCCAGCTCGAGTAGAACGGCGTGTAGATGTATCCCGCGGTCAGCCCGGCGACCAGGAAGATGAGCAGCATCCGCTGGTGCAGCGATTCGACGAAGAGAAAGGGAATGGTGACCATGAGTCCCCGGAACAACGCTTCCAGCACGCCGTTCCAGACGACCCAGCGCTTCTTGTTCTCGATGGTCTTGCTGAAGAGGGATGATATGATCTGCACCGGGGCGAGGATCGATGCGATCGCGGAGTAGAACGCGATGTCCGAGGCGTCCGCGCCAAGGGACAGCACAAAACCCGCGAAGACGGCCGTATTCGTGCCGACCATCTGGCCCCAGGCGCCCCAGAGTCCTCTCACGACGATGAAAGATCGAAGCGATCGGTTGACTTCGCCCCGTGACAGCATGTTGGCATGCTCCGTTTGCCGTCCTGTTTACTTCGGACCGGTACAGCCGGTACTGGATACGCTGACTGTCGTCCCCCGCCCCGGGGCCTTCGCCCCGGGGCCTTTGCACATAGTTCCGCGCATACCATTACGGCGGTATCGTTCGAGTTAAACTACGCGGTCCCGAGAAAATCGCCACAGAATAGGAGACCGGCCGGGATCACGTCAAGCGGAATCGCGCGCTTCAGGCGGTAATTATCCCGCGATTTCAAGATTCATTTCGAGATTCGAAGTCAGCTTTCCACTAACTCTTTATATACCATCACAGAACCGGGTCATCTGGAAAGGAGCATGGACTTGGAAACCGTATCGATCTGGATCCAACCAGCCGTAACGTTGACGGCCTTTATCTTCTTCTGGCGAAAGGTCAGTGAGATCAGACGGGAAACAAAAGCGGATGCGCATGCCATAGAGTCCAGGATTCTCGACAGGATTGACGAGAAATTCAAAGTCGTGGAAGACCGATTTAATGCCGTGGACAAGCGGTCTTATGTTATTGACAGGCGGTTTGACCGGCTGGACGAGCGAATGAACTCCGTCGAGATTCAACAGGGCAGACTGGATGAGCGGATGAGTACCCTGGAAGGACAGGTAGCCGGGATGGACGCCAAAGTCGAGAAAATGGACGCCAAAGTCGAGAAAATGGACACCAAAGTCGAGAAAATGGACACCCGAATCGAGGGGATCAGTGTCGATATCAGCGAGTTGAAACAAGGCATATCTGCTGAAAAAAAAGCTCGGCTACCGTAAAATCCCAGGGTGAAATCAATTGACAGTCGAGCCATATTACGTATATATATCTATAGTAGTAATTACATGCGGCCTTAACCCATTGCCGGTTTTCTTGGTCCCATGCGACGAGCCACCCTCTTTCTCATACTTCCATTGCTGGTAGTCCTGGCAACGACCCAATTGGCCATGTCACGGGTAGACGTGGTCTTGGACGAAGGGCAGGAACGGATCGCCGCGGCCGTCGAGGAGCTATTGATCGCGCCTTGCTGCTGGCGCGCGCCGCTCAGTCAGCACTACTCGGGTACCGCTGAAAGGATGAAAGAGGATCTCCGGAAAATGCTCGCCGATGGCAAGACCGGCGAGGAGATCGTCGGTTATTACAAGGCCATGTACGGGGAACGCATCCTGTCGTCTCCGCCCAATGTCGGTTTCAACCGGATGGCCTATCTCTTTACGCCGCTTATGTTCCTTGTCGGCGCCGGGATCATCTTCTTCACGTTGCGCCGTTGGAGGTCCGGTCGCCTGAACAGCGGGAAAGCAGCGATGGCGGAGAATACAGACAGCCCGTCGAAAGATCCGCGGCACCAGGCCCGGATCGACGACGAACTGAACGCCTACGACTGATTCCGTTCCATTTTCTGGCGCTCCGACCAGGCCTCCCCCTCGCCGAAACTTCCGAATATATCCTCCAGCAGTACCTCCAGCGCGGGGCTGAAGTATCGGCCGCGACGCCAGGCCACGCCGATATCTCGGCTGAACGCGACGCCCTCCACGTCAACCTCGCGAAGCGTACCGGCTGCAATGGACTCCTGGATCGTCAGAGAGGGCAAGAAGGAAATCCCCACGCCCGCTTCTACGAGTTTCCGCATGGCCTCCGGACTGCGCATTTCCATGACGACGCGCGGCGACACGCCCACCTCGGCGAATCGTTCGTCCACGATCCGGCGGGACACGGAATCTTCGTGAAAGAGGATCAGCGGCTCTTCCGCCACTTCCGTCAGGGCGACCGAGGTCCGTTCCGCGAAGGGATGGCCGCCGCCGACCACCAGGGGCATGGAATCGTGGTAGATGGACATGGTCTCGATCCGGGGGTGGGCGTAAGGCAGGGTGATCAGGGCGAACTCCGAGCGGTTTGCCAGCAGCTCTTCAACCAGGTACTGGGACGGCGCTACGTGCACGGACAATTCCAGTTCCGGATACCGTTGCACGTAACGCTTCAGGATGTCGGTAAGCAGGTAGGTCACCGCCGCGTCGGTGGCGCCGAAGGTGAACCCCTCGCCCGGCAGGACGTCCCCGCTGGCCAGGCGGTTCTCCGCCTCCTCGGCGAGGTCCTGGATGCGCACGGCATAGTCGACCAGCGCCCTGCCTTCCATGGTCAGTGAAACGTGCCGGCTTCCCCGGTTGAACAGCCTCACGCCCAGCGTCTCTTCCAGCTCCCGCACGCCATTGCTCACCGTGGGCTGCGTCACGTGCATGTCCCGTGCCGCCTTCGAGAAACTCTCGCGCCGCGCGACCGCCAGGAAGTACTGCAGGTAATACAGGTTCATGTGTTTGCTCCGTTCGAACTGCTCGTCATATTATAGATAAAACTTATAGATAATATAGCAATTATTTATTTGAATTATATTAAATTCCGGGTTTCTTTTACCGGAACGCATTAGAGCATTTCATTCAATCTTCAATACTTCGGGCGCGCGGGACGCGGGCCCGGCGACGGAAGGAAAGCGGGGAAAACATGAGCGGCAAAGTAAGAGTGGCCATCGTCGGCGTGGGCAATTGCGCCTCGTCCCTCGTACAGGGCGTTGAGTACTACCGCGGCGCCGCGCAGGACGAGTTCATACCCGGCCTGATGCACGCCAGCCTGGGCGGCTATCACATCGGCGACGTCGAGTTCTCGGCCGCCTTCGACGTGGGCGCGGACAAGGTGGGCAAGGACCTCGGCGAGGCCATTTTCGCCCATCCCAACAACACGGTGAAGTTCGCCGACGTGCCGGACCTGGGCGTGCCGGTCCAGCGGGGCATGACCCACGACGGTCTCGGCAAGTACCTCAGCGAAGTCATCGACAAGGACGCCGGTGACACCGTGGACGTGGTCGAGGTGCTCAAGGAAACGAAGACGGACGTAGTGGTGAGCTACCTGCCCGTGGGCAGCGAGGTGGCCACGAAGTGGTACGTGGAGCAGATCCTGCAGGCCGGCTGCGGATTCGTGAACTGCGTGCCGGTCTTCATCGCCAGCACGGGCCACTGGCCGGACCGGTTCCGCAAGCACGGCCTGCCCATCATCGGCGACGACATCAAGTCCCAGGTGGGCGCCACCATCACGCACCGCGTGTTGACGCGCCTGTTCGCGGACCGAGGCGTCAAGGTCCTGCGCTCCTACCAGCTCAACTTCGGCGGCAACACCGATTTCTACAACATGCTGGAGCGCTCGCGGCTCGAGTCGAAGAAGATCAGCAAGACCAACGCGGTGACGTCCCAGCTCAGTTACGACATGGGCGACGACAACATCCACGTGGGGCCAAGCGATCACGTGCCGTGGCTCGAAGACCGCAAGTGGTGCCACATCCGCATGGAAGGCGAGACCTTCGGCGGCGTGCCGCTGAACCTCGAGCTCAAGCTGGAAGTCTGGGATTCGCCCAACTCGGCCGGCGTCGTCATCGACGCGGTGCGCTGCTGCAAGCTGGCCCTGGACAACGGCCTCAGCGGACCCCAGCTCGGTCCTTCGTCCTACTTCATGAAGTCCCCGCCCGAGCAGTACGCCGACGACGTGTGCCGGCGCCTGGTGGAGGAGTTCATCGAAGAATACGGCCAGAAGACCGGAGCGCCCGCCGAGGCGCCCGCGGAACTGCCCGTGGAGGAGCCGGTCCCCGCGAGTTGATTAACGGTTTGTAAGGGACCGGGTCGTATGCGAGAATGCCGGTGGGAACGCCCGTCAAGTCATGCGGACGCGCGTTTCGCCGGCGTTTTCTTTTCGAAAACCCGTGCGTGAACGGCATGCGAATCATTATCATGGCCGCAAGCCAGCAGCGGATCCGGACCCATTCGCCCGGGAGAAACCATGTCTGCACGTCTCCGCGTCGCCGCCATCTGCACCATCTATCACCCCCGCGCCCACGCGGACGTCATCGTCTCCAAGTTCCTGAAGGGCTGGTCGGTCGACGAGGGATACTTCGCGCCCCAGGTGGACGTCGTTTCCCTCTACATCGACCACGTCCTCGAGAACGACATTGGCCTGCAACTGGCCGAGAAGTTCGGTGTGCCCGTCTATCCGAGCATCCGCAGGGCCTTGCACGCGGGAGGCGACAGCCTGGGCGTGGACGCGGTGCTGCTCATCGGCGAGCACGGCGACTACCCGTGGAACGAACGGGGCCGGCACATGTACCCGCGGCGGTACTTCTTCGAGCAGATTTCCGGCGTGTTCGCCGAAAGCGGACGCTCGGCGCCCGTGTTCAGCGACAAGCATTTCGCCTACGACTACCGCGACGCCCTTTGGATGTGGGACCGGGCGAAGGAGCTGGACATCCCCCTGATGGCCGGTTCCTCCCTGCCCCTGGCGTGGCGGGATCCCTGGATCGAATACGACCTGGAAACCAATGTCGAGGAAGCGCTCACCGTGGGGTTCGGCGGGATCGAGTCCTATGGATACCACACCCTCGAAGCCCTGCAGTGCATGGTCGAGCGGCGGCGCGGCGGTGAAACGGGCGTGGCTTCTGTGCAGTGCCTGGAAGGCGACGAAATGTGGCGGGCCTTCGAGGAAGGGCGGTGGTCGAAGGAATTGATGGACGCGGCCCTCGACGCCATACCCGGCAAACCGGAGGGAACGGCGCGGGAACACGCCAAAGAGCCCGCGGCCTTCCTGGTGGAACGAAACGACGGGCTGCGGACGACCACCCTCATGCTGGGCGGCTACATCGAGACCTGGGCCTACGCGGCCCGGGTCGACGGCGAGGTGCACGGAGCCTGTTTCAACCTGGTCCGCGAGGGGAACCACGCCCACTTCGGCTACCTGTGCCACAACGTCCAGCGGTTCTTCCAGACCGGCTCCGCGCCGTATCCGCCCGAGCGGACGCTGCTGGTCACGGGCATCATCGACGCCGTGATGAACAGCCGGTACGAGGGCCACCGCAGGATCGAGACTGCCTGGCTCGATGTCGCGTATACTTCTTACACGGAAATGCCCTACCGGCCGCTCGCTACACAACCGGAGGGCGGCAGTATCGACCCCGACGCGCCGGACATTACGGGAAGAGTCTGAAGGAAAGCAGTATCGACCCCGACGCGCCGGACACTACGGGAAGAGTCTGAAGGAAAGCCGAGGTGCGGACGGACATTCCTGCGGAGTCCGAAGGAAAGCGGCATCGAGCAGGTATTGGCGGAGCGCCGATGCCATACCGGAGAAACACGATCCAATGAATATCGAACCCCGACAGAAGCAGTTCGACTTCGACGGTCCCGAGGCCATCAGGCCCGAGGTCCTGGAGACCTTCCCCTACGAATCAAAGGGAGATCCCCTCGACGTGGATATCGATACGGACGAGTTTACGGCGGTCTGTCCCTGGACGGGACTGCCCGATTTCGGCGAGATAGTCGTTTCCTACGTGCCGGACGAGAAGGTCCTCGAACTGCGGTCCTACAAGTACTACCTGCTCTCATACCGGACCGTCGGCATGGTGCAGGAGCACGTCACGCGCCGCATCCTCGACGACCTCGTCACCGCGGTGCAGCCGGTCCGCATGACCGTGCGTACCGACTACCGGATCCGGGGCGGCATCCACACGGTCTGCACGGCAGAGTACGAGAAGGAATAAGCGCCGCTCCGCTGATCAGCAGCGCTCTCCGACGATCAGCAGTGTTCCCCGGCGATCAGCAGTGTTCGTTGAAGGCCATCATGAGCCGCTGGGCCACGTCGAGCGCCGTGCGGCCTTCGATGTCATGCCGCTCCAGCATGAACGCCACCTTGCCGTCCTTCATCAGCGCGATCTGCGGCGATGACGGGAAATAGCCCTTGAAGTAATCCCGCGCCTTGCTCGTGGCCTCCAGGTCCATGCCGGCGAACACCGTGGTGATCCGGTCCGGCTTTTTCCTGTTCTGCAGGGCCATGGCGACGCCCGGCCGGGCATTGGCCGCCGCGCAGCCGCAGACGGAATTGACCACGACCAGCGCCGTACCCTCATGCTCCTCCAACAGCGCGTCCACCTCGTCGGCGGTCTTCAATTCTTCCACGCCCAGGTCCGTCAGTTCCCGGCGCATGGGTTCAACAAGTACAGGATCGTACATGGTATGCTGCCTCCTCGTGGGGTGATGGAACTACACGATCATTTCATGTATGATCGTTATTTATACCTCGTTACACCGCTTTCTTCATCAAGTTACTTTTTTCTTTCCGCCGCCGACGCCTCGAAGGCCGCCTCCAGTGTGCGGTAGGCCAGCCCGGCGGCGTCCAGGGGATCGTAGTCCTCCCGCTGCTGCACCATCATGCTGACTTCCACGGTGATGTAGTCGTCGTATCCCGCCGCCTTCATGGCGTCCAGGTACTCCACGTAGTCGAAATCGCCCTCGCCGGGGATCAGGAACTCGAAGTCCGGCGCCCTGCCCCGCTGGTCCTTCACGTGGGTATGCACGGTGTGGGGCGCCAGGGCCGCCACGCTTTCCGCCGTGGGCACGCCGGCCACGTCGAAATGGCTGATGTCGTAGTTGAGCTTCAGGTACGCCGAATCCATCCGGTCGAGCAGCCACAGGGTCCGCTCCACGTCGCACAGGCAGCAGCCGACGTGGGGCTCCATGGCGATGACCACGCCGTGGCGCGCGCCGAAGTCCACGAGATCGCCCACCTCGTTCAGCAGCCGGTCCCGCACGTCCGGCCAGTCCTCCGGCCGGCCGCCGGGCGTGGTATCCAGGCAGGGCACGAGATGGCCCATGGTGAAGTCCGCGGCGAGTTCCACGGTATCCCTGAGCCGCTTCATGTTGGCGGCGTGTTGCCGTACGTCCGGGTCCAGAAGACTGGTGTGTCCGGCGATGGCGGGCATCTCCACCCCGTGCTGCTCGAAGAGGCTCCGAATGCGCCGCCGTTCCCCGGTGTCCAGTGTACCGAGTTCCGTGGTATAGCCCGGGATGACGGTGATTTCGATGCCGTCGTATCCCAGGGAGGCCAGGCGAGGCACCGCTTCGTCCATTTCGACTGTCGGCATGCCCCAGGTGGAATAGCCGAGTTTCATGTCCTCGCCTCAGATGCCCAGGCTCTCGTTGATTTCCTGCTGGTAGTCGTTGGTGTCGTCCGCCATGATTTCGTCCGTGGTGACCGCCCGGCCCGCCCGGCCCGACTCCATGATGCCATAGGATACGGCGACCGAGCGCATGCCCATGTAGCCGTCGACCTCGGGCTGACGGCCTTCATCGATGGCCTCGGCGAAATCGGCGTACTCGATGGCGATGATCTTGCGGTCCGTCTCCGGGAAGGGGAAATCGTAACGCCACAGGCGCTCGCCGCCGAAGAGGGCCGCCGTCGCTTCGTCCAGGGCGAAGTCGGGCACGAGTTCGAGGAGCGCGTCGCCCTCGATGGCCTTCCCTTCAAGGGCGATGGTAAACGGCTGGCCCGAGCGGTCGCCGGGCAGTACCATCGAACCGGCCGAACCGTAGATGCCCCGGTGCCAGAATCCCTTGCCGAAAGTCGCGTGTTCCTCGAGGTACTGGCAGACCGCGCCGCTTTCGAAGGTCAGGGTCGCGTAGGCCGCGTCCTCGGCGGTGACCTCGAATTCCGCGGGCATCTCCGCCTGCCAGTGCTCGTAGACGCCGGCCGGCGAGTTGCGGGAGGCCGTCGCGGGGTCTTTACCCGCCATGTCGTTGTAGCGGATCTTCTCGTGCAGACGCGTCTGGGCGTATATGTCCGAAACCGGCCCCATGAAATACTCCAGGATGTCGGCGAAATGGACGCCCACGTCGAGGAGCAGTCCGCTGACGTTCTTCAGGTGCCGCCACACGGTGATCAGCATCTTGTTGCTGCCGCCGGCGGTGTTGTGGACCATGTACCGGGGCGCGCCGATGACGCCGGCGTCGAGCAGAGCCCTGGCGAGCCGGTTGACGGGATCGCGGCGGTAGTTCTCGGCCACCGAAAGGATGCGCCCGGCGCCGTCCGTGGCTTCGCGCATGAGGCGGCAGGCACGCACCGTGAGCCCCATGGGCTTCTCGGTCATCACGTCCCATCCCCGCGACGCCGCGTCGGCGCATACCGTGTGATGGTGGCGCGGGTCGGTGCAGATGTCGACGGCCTGAAGGTCGCCGGGGTCCACCTCGTCGAGGCTCGCGACAACCGCGGGACGGATGCCGAAATGGTCTTCAACGTGCCCGGCGAGGGATTCGGCGTTCTCCTGTCGGGGGTCGCAGGCCACCACGGGTTCGAAACGGCATAGCCCGGCGCGGTGCAGTTCCGCCAGGCCGTAGAGGTGCCGGTGGCCCATGCCGCCGCAGCCCACCAGTCCCAGTCTGATCTTTGACATGATCACTCCAGTGCGTCGTTGGATTCCCTGGCGATATACCCGTAAGATCTCGTCCCGATGCGGACGTATCGGGACGACTTATAATAGGGGGTGGGCATCAGCGTGTCAAGGTTCCGGAGAAGGCGGAACCGCCCCTACGGGTGCATACCCTGCTTGTCTCCCGGGGCCTTGTTCTTTATATTGGCATCGTGACCGGCTACGGGTGTTTCGTTGTGCAGGTACCATGTACCCCGGACGCCATGCGTTGATATCGTCGTATGTTAAATGCAGTAATACCTGCGAAAAGGAATACCATGCTGAGACTTATCTTTGCCGTGGCCGCGACGGCGGCGCTTACCGCCTTCACCTGGCACAAACGCAGACTGATCCGGGCGATGGTGGAAGAACTGCTCGACAGGGGCATCGAACTGACCGTCAATAACAGGTTCTGGCCCTCGAAGCCCGATGGGGATACCGATATCCCCATCGTCTATGTCACCGACGGAGGATCGAAATACCATCGGTTCGACTGCCGTTTCCTGAACGGCAATGCCAAGGCCATCGACATCGACAAGGCGGCGGAAGAATACGCCCCGTGCGTAATCTGCTTTCCTGACGGATATATACCGCGATCCCCGGCGACCAGTCCGGCGTCTCAACCCAGGGCCTGAACCAGGTCGTCGATCAGGTCCTCGGCCGCTTCCAGTCCGGTGGACAGGCGCAGCAGGTTGGGGGCCGTGACCGAACCGGGCCCCTCGATGGACTGCCTGTGTTCGATCAGGCTTTCGACCCCGCCCAGACTGGTGGCGTTCCGTATCAACCTGACCCGGCTTGCGACCCGCAGCGCGTCCGCCCGCGTACCCCTGATCCGCAGGGACAGCATGCCGCCGTACCCATCCATCTGCCGGCTCGCGACGGCGTGCCCCGGGTGATCGGGGAGGCCGGGGTAGTCGATGCCCTCGACCCCTGGATGGCCGGCCAGCGCCACGGCAATGGCCTCGGCGTTGGCGACGTGGCGCGCCATGCGGCACCCCAGGGTCCGCAGCCCCCTCAGGACCAGCCAGGCGTTGAAGGGGGACAGCACCCCGCCGGTGATCGTCCGCACGCGCCGTGCCCGTTCGACCCGGTCTCCGTCTTCCCGAAACACGAGCGCGCCGCCCTGCACGTCGCTGTGGCCGCCCAGGTACTTGGTCATGGAATGCATGGCGATATCGGCGCCGTGCTGCAGGGGCCGCTGCACCACCGGCGTGGCGAAGGTGTTGTCAACGGCCAGCAGGGCGCCGGCGCCGTGCGCGATATCGGCCACCGCGCCGATGTCGATGACGTCCATGGCCGGGTTTGAAGGGGTCTCCGCCCAGAGCAGTTCCGTGCCGGACCGCATGGCGCGCCGGACCGCGTCGAGGTCGGTCATGTCCACGTCGCTCACCTCGATGTTCCAGTTCGGCAGCAGTTCCTTGCCGATCGCGCGGGTAACGCTGTACACGTCTTTGTGCATCAGCACGTGGGCGCCAGGGGCGAGGACCTGCACACAGCCCGTTACCGCCGCCATGCCCGACGCATAGACGAGCGACTTCTCCCCATCCTCAATGGCGGCGAGGGCGTCTTCCAGCCGGTCCTGGGTCGGATTGCCCATGCGGATATAGACATGGTCGCGGGTCGCCTCGCCCTCCGGCGTGTGCTCGAAGGTGGTCGAGAGGTGGATGGAGGGTGAGACAGCGCCTGACGATGGTTCCAGTCCTCCGCCCGCGTGGACCAGCAGCGTTTCCAGTTTCATGGTTGCTCCCGTCTGGATTCCGATTTCAAAAGTGGACCGCCCGTTTTCGAGCATGGCCCACGTGCTAGTCGCAACAGGCCGGCACATCGGACGAACGTGCCTGCCCGGAGGGTTCGGAGGCGTCGCTGGATTCCTGTACCGCGCAGCAGGTCTCTTCGCCCCGCGCCTCGGTTTCGTCGAGATCCCGGTTCAACACGTAGATCTCCCATTCCCGGCCGTCCGGGTCTTTCACCCAGAACTTGTCCTGGTTGGCGTGGCAGCAGTCGCAGTCCATCTCTTCCCGGATTTCCAGTCCGGATGCCCTGATCCGCACCAGGTGCCGCAGGACCGCTACGTGGTCCCGGACCTCGATCCCGTAGTGGTTCGTCGCGTCGCCCGCGGCTTTCCGGCCCGCATACAGGGCCAGGTTCAGCGGCGCGATGGACGGAAGGAACTTGACGTAACCGGGCCTGGTCTTCACCGGTCCCTCGCCAAAGAACCGCCGGTAGAACGCAACGCTTTGTTCCAGGTCTTCGACGGGAAAGGACAGGTGAATCTTGGGATAACCTGACATGACTTCCTCCTTAATTCGGTATGGGGACTGCGAATGGGTCCTTCCGGATGTACCGGTTCCGTAAGCAACGGCCGGTGATTCAACAACAGGCGGTAAGCAGGCGGACCAGGTCGCCCACCTGTTCGGGCCGTATCCGATAATAGATGTACCGCTCTTCGCGCCGGGACGCCAGCAGCCCCGCGCGGCGCAGGACGTCCAGGTGGTGGGACAGGGTCGCCCACGGCACGTCGATCTCCTCCTGGAGGCTGCCCACGGTATCGCCTGATTCACCTTTCCGCACGAGATGATAGAAGATGGCCAGCCGCGTTTCGTGGCTCAACGCCTTGAAGGCTTCGGCGTGTTTGTGTTCGGGTTCGAGGAACGTGGCGGTCTGTTTTCCATTTATCATTTCCATATTTCTAATAATATAGAAATAATGTGCGGGTGTCAAATCTTTTCTTTCCATCGTGCCGTATCGGGCCAGCGTACCGTGACAGGCACGCGGATATCCCGTTCCGGCGCTTCCTTTGTACCTTGACAGCCCGCCGGGGCGAGGTGCATTTTGGGTTGGTAATCCTCACCGGATTCCCTCCACAGCAGTGCCGACGGCGGAAAGGCTGTTGAATGAAACTCACGCTCAGTCATGTCTTTGATGCGCCCGGGCCCCATCCCAACGGGCTGCAGGCCACCACCGAAGGACTCTGGATACTGGACCAGGGAGACAACCGGATCAGCTGCCACGACTACCGCGAAGGCGCGACGCTGCGGATCTTCGACAGCGACTCCGACCGGGGCAGCGGGATTACCCACAGCGGCATTCATCTCTGGGTGTCGTCCACCTACAGTTGCGAGACCCTGAAGATCGATCCCGCAACGGGGAAGACGCTGGAACGCTTTCCAACGCCGGGTGCAAAGGAAACCGGCGCCCACGGCCTGGAGTGGCGGGACGGGGAGTTGTGGATGTCATCGCCCCCCGACGCCACCATCTACCGGATGGACCCCGTCGAGTGGACTGTGCTGCAGTCTTTCCCGGCGCCGGGGGACCGGCCCCACGGCATCGCCTGGGAGAACGGCAGGCTCTGGTGCGTGGAAACCAATCACCGGGCGATATTCCTGTACGATCCCGAGACGGGAGAACAACTGGACCGGCTGGACGTGGAGGGTCCGGAACCCCACGGGTTTACCCTCTGGCAGAATGAAGTGTGGATCGTGGACGCCACGACGGGCGGCGTATACCGTGGCACGCGCTCGGCTTAACTACAAGAGGTATTGACAGCGGGTTCGGCTTGACGAGAAGGTGTATTCCGGGACCGCGCCCGGTTTGACGCAACGAGGAATCGACTATGGATAAAGCGCGCATAGGATTCATAGGCACCGGATGGTGGGCGACGGCCAACCACCTGCCGGTGCTGCGGAAACGGGCCGACGAGGCCGGGGACGTGGAATTGTCGGCCGTCTGCCGGCTCGGGGCGGCCGAGTTGCGCCAGGTGCAGGAGGCCTTCGGCGTGCCGTACGGGACGGAAGACTACCGCCGGATGCTGGACGAGGTCGAGATGGACGGCGTGGTCGTGTCCAGTCCCCACACCCTCCATTTCGAGCACGCCTCCGCGGCGCTGGAACGCGGATTGCACGTCATGGTCGAAAAGCCCATGTGTACGAAGAGCGCCGATGCCAGGGAACTGGTCCGGCTGGCGGACGAGAAGGGCCTTCACCTGCTCGTGCCCTACGGGTGGCACCACAAACCCTACATCCAGGAGGCCAGGCGGCAGCTCGACGGCGGTGTCGTTGGAAAGATAGAGTCCGTGCTTTGCCACATGGCCTCGCCCATAAGGGGGCTGCTCCAGGGCCTGGACTTCGACCACGAGGCCAACGGCGGCGGTCTCTTCGCGCCCGATCCGGCTACCTGGGCTGATCCCGTGGTGGCCGACGGCGGTTACGGCCATGCGCAGATGTCCCACAGCCTGGGCCTGCTGTCCTGGCTCACGGGACTGATGCCCCGCGAGGTCTTCGCCATGATGACGAACGCCGAGTCCCGGGTGGAGATGTACGACGCCGTGACCGTCGGCTTCGAAGGCGGTGTCATCGGCGCGCTCTCCGGATCGGGAGACATCCCCGAGGGACAGATGTTCCAGCTCGACATCCGGATCTTCGGGTCGGAGGGCATGCTGCTCCTCGACGTGGAGCGTGCGCGCCTCGCGATCCACCGGCACGACGGCCGGGACCAGGTCCATGACGTCGCTCACGACGCCGGCGCCTACAGCTGCGAAGGACCGCCGGAAAACTTCGCCGACCTGATCCTCGGCCGCGCCGTGGAGAACTTCACGCCGGGCGCCGCGGCCATGCGTTCCGTCATGATTCTGGACGCCGCTTACCGTTCCGCGAAATCGGGCAGGTTAGAGCCGGTGTAACGGTTGCTGCCCGGTCCGGTCCGGCCCGGCCGCGACCGTTTTGAAGCAAACGCATTGAAGCAAACGCATCCTGTCGCCGCACACCCGTTCTCCCTCAACCCGCGCCGCCAGTGCCTGTAACCGGGATGAGCCATGACGCAGAACGCCCTTCCACGGGTTTCATTTGAGAAGTACACCCTCCCGAACGGATTGCAGGTGATCCTGCACGTAGACCGCAAGCTGCCCGTAGTGCACGTAAATCACTGGTTCCACGTGGGGTCCAAGGTGGAGCGGCCCGGCCGCACGGGGTTTGCCCATCTCTTCGAGCACCTGATGTTCGAGGGGTCGCAGAACGCGCCCGGAGGATACTTCAAGTACATCGAACAGGCGGGCGGCAACCTGCGGGAGGGCGGCGTCAACGGTACGACGAGCTACGATCGTACCAACTACTTCGCCACCGTGCCCTCGGGCAACCTGGAGTACGTGCTCTGGCTGGAGTCGGACCGGATCGCCACGCTGGCCGACGCACTCACGGAGGAGAACTTCGAGAACCAGCGCGAGGTCGTCCGGAACGAACGCCGCCAGACCACGGAGAACCAGCCCTACGGCCGCTGGTTCGAACTGGTCAACGAGCACCTCTGTCCCGCGGACCATCCCTATTCCTGGCCCATCATCGGCAGGCACGAGGACCTGGAAGCCGCCACGGTGGACGAAGTGGCCGAGTTCTTCCGGACCTACTACACGCCCAACAACCTTTCGCTGGTCATTGCCGGCGACTTCGACGAAGACCACGTCCGGGACCGCGTGGCCCATTACTATGGCGGACTGGAACCGGGCCCCACGCTCGACCGGCTGCGCCGCTGGGTGCCCTCCCTGCCCGAAAGGAAGATCGTGGAAGTCATCGACCGCGTGCCCCAGGCCCGGGTCCACATGGTCTGGCCGGCGCCTGCGAGGTTCGAAACGGAAGAGACCGCGCTGGACGCGGCCGCGGCCGTGCTCGGAGACGGCCTGTCCTCCCGGCTTGAAAAACTGCTGGTCTACGACCGGAGGCTATGCACCGAGGTCAGTACCTTCAACTACGCGCAGGAAATCTCCGGGTTGTTCGGAATCGTCGCTACCGTCCGTCCCGACGGAGACGCCCTGGAGGTCGAGGACCTGGTCACGGCGGAAATAGCGCGGCTGGCGGCCGGTGGTCCGACCCGGGACGAGGTGGCGCGCGCCCGCACCGTGTGGGAGTACCAGTATGTCTCTAGCCTGGAGCGTATCGGCGGTTTCGGCGGTAAGGCGGACCGGCTGAACGAGTCGAACACTTACCGGAACGACCCGGGGTATTTCCACGTCGAACACGACCGGTTCCTGAAACTGACCGGGTCGGAGATCGCGGAAACGGTCAGACGGTGGCTGGTCGCCCGTCACGGCCTGCAGCTTCGGTACTATCCCGACACGCTTCCGCGGGTGGTCGATCAGGGCGCGTCGCCAGACGCTTCCGCCGAGTCGTCCGCTGAGACGCCGGACGCTTCCGCCGAGTCGTCCGCTGAGACGCCGGACGCTTCCGCCGAGACGCTGGATCGTTCACGCGTACCCGCGCTGGGCAGGGACACACACTTCCAGACGCCCGTGGTACACGAGGAACGGCTCGACAACGGACTCGAGGTACTGGTCGTGGAACACCGCGATCTGCCCAAGGTCGCCGTGTCGCTGGCCGTGAAGTCGGGCAGCGTGCACGATGCGCCGGAGCAGGGCGGCGCGTCGCAGCTCATGCTGCAGACCATGGACAAGGGCACGCGGGGGCACGGGGCGCTGGCGATCGACGAATCCCTGAGCCGGCTGGGCACGGTTATACGAAAATCCATGTATCTCGAATCCGCCCGGGTCGGACTTGACGTGCTTACCGGCAACCTGGCTCCCGCCATGGCCCTCTTCGCGGAAGTCGTACGCAGCCCCCAGTTTCCCGAAGAGGAACTTGAACGGGAGCGGCACCGGCACCTGGACCACCTGGCGCAACTGGCCTCCCATCCCCAGTCGCTTGCCCAGCGTCTATGCCCCAGGCTGGTCTTCGGCGGCGACCATCCCTACGGGCGTCCCGTACAGGGTTACCCGTCCGCGGTGGCTGATTTGACGCGTTACGACATCGCCCGGTCCTACGAAGACAACTGGCGGCCGGACCAGGCCGCCCTGGTGTTCGTGGGAGACATTGCCCGCGACCAGGCGATGAAACTGGCGGAGAACCGGTTCGGATCCTGGAAGGGTGACGTCAGGCCGGCCGTAACGGCGCCGGATCCATCCCCTGACCGCAAGGTGAACCGGACCTGGCTTGTCGATCGTCCCGGCGCGCCCCAGACGGTGGTCTGCCAGTTTGTCGAGGCGCCGAGGCGCGACACGCCCGACTACCACGCCCTTCGACTCGTGGACGCGGTCTGGGGCGGCGGCTTCCAGTCCCGCCTGAACCTGAACCTGCGGGAAGAAAAAGGCTATACATACGGCGTATCGACCACGCTGGGACTGCTCGCCGCGGCCGGCTACTGGAAGGTGCAGACGTCGATCCAGGCGGACAAGACCGGCGAGGTCGTGCAGGAGCTGATGTCTGAAATGCGGGGACTGGCCGGAGAACGGCCGGTAGGCGGGGAGGAACTGGAGGAGGCGAGGACGGGGCGGATCAGGGGATATGCCCAGCAGTTCGAATCCCTGCGGCGCATCGCGGGAAGTATCGGCGGACTCTGGAGTTCGGGAAGGCCCATGACGGACCTGCGGGATGCGGTGGAAAACCTCGAGTCCGTCACGCTGGAAAACGTGCGAACGGCCGCCAGGGAGTATCTCAAACCGGCGCGAGCGGGCTACCTGCTGGTGGGCGACCGGGCCATGATCGAGGCACAGTTGGGCGAAAAGGGACTTGCCGCGGCAGAGGTGCTGGACCCGGACGGACGACCGATACGGTAAGGCGGAAGGAGGGCGGCCCCATGACGGATCATCCATTTGATCACCACATTGAAACCGCCTGGACGATTCCTTCGTCCTGGTACACGGACCCGGAATTCCTGCGGCGGGAATACAGGGAAGTCTTCAGGAAGACCTGGCAACTCGTGGGTCGGGCCGACCAGGTGGCCCGCATCGGGGATTATTTCACGGTGGACGTGGCGGGTGAGCCGGTGGTCATCGCCCGGGGGGCCGACGACGAGGTCCGCGGGTTCTTCAACGTGTGCAGGCACCGCGCGGGGCCCGTGGCGCTCGAACAGGGCAACCGGAAGACCTTCGTCTGCTACTATCACGGGTGGACCTACAACCTGGACGGCTCGCTGCGCCACGCGCCGGAATTCGAGGAGGTGCAGGCCCTCGACCGCTGCGCCATGGCGCTGAAACCGGTGCGCGTGAGCCAGTGGGGGCCCCTGCTATTCGTCAACCTGGACGAGACGGCGCCGCCCCTGGAGGCCTTCCTCGGCGATATCGGGAAACGCGCCGCCGGCCATCGCATCGGCGAGATGAAATGGGCCAGGCGCCGCGACTACGAGATGGACTGCAACTGGAAGGTGTACGTGGACAACTACCTGGAAGGGTATCACCTGCCCGTCGTCCACCCCGGGCTGTACCGCGAGATCGATTACGACGCCTACCGGGTGGAACCCTTCCGGTACTACTCCATCCAGCACGCGCCGATTCTCGGGCATGAAAAGAAGGGCTACAAGGGTTCACGCCGTTACGTGCCGACGGAACGGGACCAGAACGACACGCAGTACTACTGGGTCTTTCCCACCCTGATGCTCAACGTCTACCTGGGCCAGATGCAGACAAACCTCGTTGTTCCACTGGGTCATGAACGCTGCCTGACCATCTTCGAATGGTACCTGTCGCCCGACATGGAGCAGGACCTGGACAACCTGGTCGATTTCGGCGACGAGATCCAGGAAGAGGACATCTTTATCTGCGAGCACGTGCAGCGGGGACTTCAGTCCGAGTCCTACAACCAGGGCCGGTTCTCCGTCAAGCGGGAGAACGGCGTCCACCACTTCCACTCGCTGATGAACGAGTACGTGAACGGCGCGGAATAAGACGGAAATGGGACGACGCGCGCCTACCTCGCGTTGCGCCGCCGCAACCACTCCACGGTCAACAGGAACACTACGGCGAAGACGATGAGGAAGACGGCCACGGCCAGGATGGCGGGGCTGATCTCCTCGCGGATGCCCGACCACATCTGGCGCGGTATGGTGCGTTGCTCGATCCCGCCCATGAAGAGCACCACGACGACTTCGTCGAAGGAGGCGGCGAAGGCGAAGATCGCACCGGATACGACCCCCGGTGCGATCAGCGGAAGTTGCACGCGCCGGAAGATGCGCAGGGGACCGGCGCCCAGGCTCGCGGCGGCCCGCGACAGGTTCGTGTCGTACCCGGCCAGCGTGGCGGTGACCGTGATCACGACGAAGGGCGTGCCCAGGGCGGCGTGGGCGAGAATCAGACCGAGGTGGGTCTGGGCCAGGCCCAGGTTCGAGTAGAAGAAGAACATCCCCGCGGCCGATATGATTACGGGCGTGACCATGGGCGAGATCAGCAATCCCGTGGCGAAACGGCGCGCGGGCATGGCCGCGTTCGACAGGCCCAGCGCGGCGAGCGTGCCCAGCACCGTCGCGAGGATCGTCGCGGAGACACCGATAAGCAGGCTGTTCACGAGGGCCCGCGACCACTCCTCGTCGTCGACGATCTGCCGGTACCACCTGAGCGACCAGGCGTCCGCGTCGAGGCGCAGCATGCCCTCCGTGAAGGTGAAATAGGGCTCGGCGTTGAAGCTCAGCGGCACGACCACCAGGATCGGCGCGATCAGAAAGGCGAAGACGAGCGCGCAGAAGCCCAGGTACGCGGCGCGCCAGAGTCCATGGTCGGTGACCGCCATCAGCCCAGCCTCATCCGTTCGATGCCCACGAGCCGGTCGTACAGGACGTACAGTCCCGCCACGCAAACCAGCAGGATACCGCCCAGGGCCGCCGCGAGACTCCAGTTCAGGGACGTCTGCATGTGGAAGGCGATCATGTTGGAGATGAGTTGTCCGCTGCTTCCGCCCACAAGCGCCGGCGTGATGTAATACCCGATGGCCAGGATGAAAACAAGCAGGCAGCCGGCGCCCACGCCGGGCAGGGTCTGGGGCCAGTACACGCGCCAGAACGACTGCCACGGGGTGGCGCCCAGCGACTCCGCCGCGCTCGTCTGCACCCGCGGAATGGCGCTCATGACCGAGTAGAGGGGCAGTACCATGAAGGGCAGCAGCACGTGGGTCATGGCCACGAAGGTGCCGGTCATGTTGTAGATCATGGCGATCCGGCCGTCATCTCCGATCAGCCCCAGGAAGACGAATATGTCGTTCAGGACGCCCTGGTTTTGCAGGAGCACGATCCACGACGTCGTGCGCACGAGCAGCGAGGTCCAGAAGGGCACGAGGACCAGGATCAGGAGCAGGTAGGCGCGTCTGGGCGGGGCGTGGGCGATCAGGCGGGCGACGGGATAGCCGATGAGCAGGCAGAGGGTGGTCACCCCCAGGCTCACGAGCAGGGTCCGCCAGAAAAGGGTCAGGTAGATCCGCCGGTCTTCCGGCTGGCGGACGATGGATCCCCCGGTATCGCGCTGCAGATCGAGGGCGTTCAGGTAGTGGCGCGCCGTGTACCGGTCCCCCGCTTCGCGCAGCGCCCGCCAGGTCGCGGTCTCTCCCCAGGCCGCGTGGATGCCGGTCATGGCATCGGTCCACGGGCCTTCCCCGACGTTCCGCAGCCTCCGGGCGCTGCGCGTGAGCACGCTGCGCAGTCCGCTCTGCACCCGGTTTACCCGCGTGGCGACCTGGCCGAGCGTTCGGTCCTCCCGGGCCTTGAGCAACTCGCCCGCAAGCGCTTCGTATACCGCTTCGCCGGGGAGCCCCCCACCGTCCCAGGCGCGCAGCCTTTCAAGGGTAACCGGGAGCGCGTCGGCGACCACGGGATCGTGGACGCTGCGGACGAGCATGTTCGCCAGGGGCGCGAGGAAGGTCACGCCGATGAAAACCAGCAGGGGCAGCACGAGGAGCGCGGCGCGCATCCGGGGGCCGGGCCTGGTACGGCCGGTCTTTTGCTCAGGGACCACGTTCATTTGCCCTCCTGCCCTCACCGCGCCAGCCAGGTACTGAAGCGCTCGTTCATCTCCTCGCCGTTATCGCTCCACCATTCCCAGTCGTTGTGCAGGGCCCGGGCCGCGTTATTCGGACTTGTCGGCATATGTGGATTCATGTCCACTCCGGTTTCAGCGTGGGTGGAAACCAACCGCATCGCCGAACGGCGCGTCGGACTGTAGGCGATGTGCCGGGTGACCCCGACCAGGGACTGCGTCGTGGTGGCGAAACGGACGAACTTCTTCGCGGCTTCGAGATTGCGCGTGCCCTCGACGATACCGAAGCCGCCCGTATCCAGGACCTGACCGTCCCAGACGATCACGAAGGGCTGACCCTCCAGAACCTGGGCGTTGAAGATGCGCCCGTTGTAGGCCGTTGTCATCACCACCTCGCCGTCGGCGAGCATCTGCGGCGGCTGGGCGCCGGTCTCCCACCAGATGATGTGCTCCTTGATGGTATCCAGCTTGCGGAAGGCGCGGACGACGCCCTCCTCCGTATCCAGCGTGGCGTATACTTCGTCCAGCGGCACGCCGTCGGCCATCAGAGCGAACTCGAGATTGACCTGGGGCGAGCGCCGCATGCCCCGGCGTCCCGGGAACTTCCGCAGATCGAAGAAGTCGGCGATGGCGGCGGGTTTCCTGTCCCCGATGCGTTCATCGTTGTAGGCGAACACCCCCGAGTAGAAGAGAGTTGTCGCCCCGCACTCCGTGATCCCTCCTTCGGCAAAGTCATCCTCCGCCGCCACACCGCCAGGGCCCGGTGCCACGTCTTCTTCGATGTCGATCGGGACGAGGAGCCCCTCGTCGCAGCCGCGCACCAGGTCGGCAAGCTCCAGGTCGACCACGTCCCAGTACACGTTGCCCACGTCGACCTGGGCGCGAATCTGCGCCAGCCCGCCGTTGTAGTCTTCGATTCTGACGTCTATGCCCGTTTCATCTTCGAAACGCTCGATGAACCCTTTCACACAGGCCCGGGCGTATGAACCGCCCCAGCTGACGGCGGTGAGCGACTGGTCCTGGGCGGCCGTACGCCCACAGGGCAGCGCCACCAGTACGATCAGACACGAAACAAGGATGCCTTTCACCGGAAACGCGCGATTCATGGGGTTTCCTCCTCTCTGTCCGGGTCGAGCACGCGGCAGTCGGTCGGCGTCCAGCCGATGCGGATCCGGTCGCCCGCCAGCAGGGCGCCGTGACCGACGACATTGGGTATCTTGATGACGAAGTCCGAGGTACCGCACACCGAAACGCGAATGCGGAGGTAGTCGCCCAGGAAGGTGATGTCTTCGATCACGGCCTCCAGTTCGTTGGTGTAGAGGCCGGGTTCCGGCGTGACCGCCACGCGCTCGGGACGTATGGAAAGCGTCGTGGGGTCGCCTGTCCCGCATGGCGCGATGCGGATCGCCTGGATGGTCTCGCCGCCGGTCTCTACTTCGCAGATATCTCCGTCCATGCCGACCACCCTGCCGTGCAGGCGGTTGTTCTCCCCGATGAATCTGGCCACGAAGGAGCTCCGCGGCTCCTCGTAGAGCGTCTCCGGATCGGCGACCTGTTCGATCACGCCGCCGCGGAGCACGGCGATGCGGTCCGACATGACCATGGCTTCCTGCTGGTCGTGGGTCACGTACACGACGGTGACGCCCAGGGTCTTGTGTATGCGGCGGATCTCGTACTGCATTTCTTCCCGCAGTCGCCGGTCGAGCGCTCCGAGCGGTTCGTCCATGAGCACCAGTTCCGGATCGAAGACCAGCGCCCGGGCGATGGCCACGCGCTGCTGCTGGCCCCCGGAAAGCTGGCTCGGACGCCGGCCTTCGTATCCCTCTAGGCGAACCAGTCGCAGCGCCCGTTCCACCCGTTCCCTGCACGTGTCGCGGTCCACGCCGCGGACTTCGAGGGGGAAGGCCAGGTTGGCGCCTACCGTCATGTGGGGGAAGAGGGCGTAGTTCTGGAACACCATGCCGATGCCGCGCCTGCGGGGCGGCAGGGTGTGGATGGACCGGCCGTCGACCCGGATCTCGCCCGACGTGGTCGACTCGAAACCGGCCAGCATCATCAGACAGGTGGTTTTGCCCGAACCGGAAGGCCCCAGGAGGGTCAGGAACTCGCCCTTGCGGATGTCCAGGTCCACTTCGTTGACTACCGTGGACTTCCCGTCGTAGCTCTTGCTGACCTTTCGGTATTCGACGTAGGGCTTGGCGGACCCGTCCATCTGAGCACGCTCCTGGCGAAGGATGAACCGTTCAGGCACGAGAGGAAAACCTTAACATCCGCCGCCAGGCCTGTCAATCGTTTTCCTTTTTACGAAAAGACCGGGAATGTACCTTAAGGGAGTCACGCGAACGTCGGGTTCAGCGTTCCGGAAAAGTTCGCTTCGAAGCATGTGCGCTGATGTCATCCCGAACCATTCACCCTGAACCGGCCGACCGCCAGGAGAAAGACCGGACAACCCCATGGAACTCTATGTTATCCGCCACGCGGAATCCGAGAACAACGCCCGTCCGCAGGAAGAGCGCACCGACGATCCCACCCTGTCCGCCCTCGGATACCGGCAGGCGGAATACCTCGTGAACCGCATCCGCCATATGCGCCCGACCCGCATCTTCGTCAGTCCTTTCCTCCGCACCCTGGAAACCATCGCCCCCTACATCCGCGAGACGGGACAGTCCGTTGAAGCGTGGATCGACCTCCACGAACAGGGCGGGGTCCAGGCCGGCGCCGGCAACGGGGACTACGAGGGACGGCCCGGCATGAAGCGCTCGGAAATCGAACAGGGATTCCCGGGCGTCCGGCTAGGCGACGAGTTCGACGAAGCGGGCTGGTGGAAGTGCCGGCCGTGGGAGGACTACGAATCCGCCCAGGCGCGGGCGGAACGGGTCGCCCGGCGGATTCACGACGACTTCGGCCACACCGGCGAACGCGTGGTGCTGATCAGCCACGGCGCGTTCATGCGGTTTCTGGTGGGCGTGATCCTGGGCACCCCGGGCATGGGACATGACCGGATCGACTGGTTTGCCAATACCTCCGTGACGCGGTTCCTCATCACCCCCACCTATATTCACCTCGCGCTGATGAACTGTACGCGCCACCTGCCCGAGGCGTGGATCACCGGGACGGACGGCCGCCCCTTTCATACGGGCCAGTACGTGGAGGAGGACGGCGACCGGCCCCGGTGCGCGTGGACGCTGAAGGACCCGCTGCTGGCCGCCTACCACGACGACGAGTACGGTTTTCCCCTGGCCCGGGACGACGATTTCCTCGAGCGGCTCGTGCTGGAGATAAACCAGGCGGGCCTGAGCTGGCTGACGGTTTTGAAAAAGCGCAAGGCCTTCAGGAACGCATTCGACGGGTTCGACGTGGACCGCGTCGCCGCCTACGGCGACCGGGACCGGGAACGCCTGCTCGGGGACGACGGCATCATCCGGAACAGGTTGAAGATCGACGCGGCCATCCACAATGCGCGGGTCTTCCAGGAGATCAGGCGGTCACACGGTTCCTTCAAGGCGTGGCTGGATGTCCAGCCCTGCGGTTCACTGGAAGAATGGGTCGCGGTGTTCAAGAAGACGTTCCGGTTCATGGGCCCGGAAATCGTCGGCGAATTCCTCATGAGCACCGGCTATCTTCCCATCCGCCACGATCCGGAATGCTTTCTCGCCCGGGAAGGACACCGGGTGGGGTAGTACGGGAGCGGGCGAGGTAATCCGGCCGGGGACCGGAGGCTGGCGTCGCGGATCAGGATTCGCCGTGGTCATCTTTGAGCAGATCGCGCTCCCTGAGTTCCGACTCCAGCTTGTCGAGGCAGGTCCTGAACTCGTTCCATGCGTCCGGCGAGACGGTAATGCCCTTCCTGCTGGGCAGGAAATCGCCTTCGTTTTCGTAGTAGATGCGGATATCGGCGTATTCGTTGCCCCGGAACGACGTGATGGTGAAACGAAACTCCTCCTGGCTGTTTTTCTGAAAACTGGCTACGACCTGGCTGTCCTCGGCCATGTAGTTACCTCGCAGGCAGGGATGGGCGTGAATGGAACACCATGGGTTCGCCATGATATCGCCGGACACCTCGCGAGTGTCAAGGAATTTTGGTCTTGTTTTAAAGCAGGTCGAATCATACAATGATGCACGCGGAAGACGATCCGGCGGATCGTTACGGGCGACAATTTGACGGCCCGCAGGCACCCGTCCTGAATCACCGGGCGCCAGGCCGGCCTCGGTTCGATTTACATGCGCACAGGCGCTGGGGGTTTTGATGGACTGGCAGGATGCATTCGCGGACCGCATGGACCTCATCGGCGATACCGCTGTCATTGAGTTGCTCAAGCTCGCGGAACGGCCGGACGTGCTGTCCTTTGCCGGCGGCCTGCCGGACGCGGCCACCTTTCCCATGGATGCCGTGAAGGAAGTCACCGCCCAGGTGTTCGATGACCATGGCAGCATGTCGCTGCAATACGGGCCCACCGCGGGTTACACGGCCCTCAGGGAGTGGATCGCCGAGCGCATGGGGCCCGTCGAAGGCGTGACCGCCACCGTGGACGACATCATCGTCACCTCGGGTGGAATCGAAGCGATGGATCTCATTGCGAAGACGCTGCTCAACCCGGGCGACGTCGTCATCGTGGAGGCGCCGACCTACCTGACCGCTTTTTCCGTCTTCCGGTGCTACGACGTGGATTTCGTGGCGGTGGACATCGACGACGAGGGCATGCGCGTCGACCTCCTGGAGGAACAGCTGTTGGAACTGGAACGCCAGGGCAAACGCGCCAAGCTGATCTACACCATGCCGACCTTTCAGAATCCGGGGGGCGTGACCATGTCCCTGGACCGGCGCCGCAGGCTGGTCGAACTGGCCGACCGGTACAGTATCCCGATCCTGGAAGACCACGCCTACGCGGAACTGTACTTCGACCGTGCCCCGCCGCCTTCGCTCAAGGCGCTGAATCCCGACGGCGTCCTTTTCGTCAGCACCTTTTCCAAGATCTTCGGACCCGGTATCCGCCTCGGATGGATCGACGCTCCGCCGGCCGTCATCGCCCAGCTAAGCCAGGCCAAGCTGGGCAGCGACCAGTGTTCGAGCACCGTAGCGCAACGCATCGTATACGAATACGGACGCCAGGGACTGATGGACTCACAGATCGTACTTTCCCGGGCGCTGTACCAGGCCAAACGGAACACCACGCTCGAGGCCCTTACCGGGCACGCGCCGCCGGGTATGACGTGGACCCGCCCGGACGGCGGATTCTACGTCTGGCTGACCATCCCCGAGGGGATCGATACCACGTCGATGCTGGCCTGGGCCGTGGAACACGAGAAAGTGGCCTTCGTGGCCGGGCCTTCGTTCTATACCGACGGCCGGGGGACGAACCAGTTCCGGGTGTGCTACAGTTACCTTGACCAGGGACTCATCGAAGAAGGCATATCGCGGATATGCCGCTCGGTCGCGCACCACATCGAACGGCGTCATCGCGTAAGCGTGTAGAAAGCATGACCTCTTACAGGACCGCGACCCGCAGCGCTGCTGGATGACTCCGTCACTGACCCGTCATTGACCCATCATTGACCCATCATTGACCCGTCCCACGGTCCCTGAGCTCAGATCGGATCACGCTATGTTCCAACTCACCGGTGAACAGGAAGAACGGTTTCGGGAAGACGGCTATCTGATGGTGGAAGGCCTCTACGACGAAGAGGAGATGGAACTCCTGCTGAACGTGGGGCGCACTGACCAGGAAAAGGCCGCGCTCGTGCGCGCCGCCGAGGATACGGAAGGCCGCGAGAGCAAGCTCTGGCTGACCTCGGATACGGACCGCGAGGACATCTACAACGCCATCTGCCACGGCCGGCGCATGGTCGATACCCTGGAACGGCTCATGGGGGACGAGGTTTACCTGTACCATTACAAGATGATGGTCAAGGAACCCCGCGTCGGCGGAGCCTGGGAGTGGCACCAGGACTACGGCTACTGGTACCACAACCAGGCGCTGTATCCCGACATGGCCAGTTGCTACGTCGCGGTGGACAGGGCGCACAGGGGGAACGGGTGTCTCCAGGTCATCCGGGGCTCGCACCGCCTGGGAAGGATCGAACACGGCCGGTACGGCACGCAGGTGGGCGCCGACCCGAAGCGGGTGGAACTCGCGCTGGGCCATCTCGACCACGTGTACTGCGAGATGTCGCCCGGCACCGCGCTGTTCTTCCACGCGAACGTACTGCACCGTTCAGACCCGAACGAGAGCGACGATCCGAGATGGAGTCTCATCTGTTGCTACAACACCCGCCACAATCCCTGCCAGGACCGTCCCGGCCACCCGTCTTACCGTCCCCTCGAAAAGTGGGACGACAGCCGGGTCAGGGAAGTGGGGCGCAGGCAGTGGGCGGACCTCGTCGATACGGTCGCGCCGGGCGCAGGTTGATCAGCAGGATTGACGGACGCGGACGGACGCCGGATGATCAGCAGGGCTGACGGACGCCGGATGATCAGCAGGGCTGACGGACGCGGACGGGACATGGCGGCACGGATCGGACACGAAAGGGAGCAGTCCGGGTTTCCGGAAACACCTGTGTTCCGTTATGCCTGAGTGAGATTTCTGTGTTTTGTAGTTGCAAACGCATGAAGACTGGAATATAAATGTATAAGACGGATTATGGAATTCGCTGTAAACAAACTGATCCGGCCTTCACAAGCCACATTTCATTCTTTATTTCATTACTTTCTTTTTTCCAACATGGCCCGCAATGCGGGAATCCACATGAAAGGAACAAGATCATGACCCGATTCACTTCATACCTGCTGGTCTGTTTCATCGGGATGCTCGGACTTTCGGGCTGCGGTGGAGCCGAAACCGAAGAAACGGCCACGGAAGAGGCGGCCATGGAAGAGATGGCCGCGGACGTTGCCATGATCAACGTCGAGGTCACCAGCATCAGCGAGGAATTCGCCAACATCAACACGAACGCCACGAGCGATCAGTTGATGGAAGCCGGTTTTGCCGCGGACGGCTGGATTTCAGTGCACCATAACGAGCAGACCATGGTCATGCCGATGGTCGCGGATTACGGCGACGTGGCCGAAGGCGCCTGGCTTGCCCGGATCGACGAAGAGTCCGGCACGCTCCAGATCGCCATAAACGGCGGCAATGCCGCCACCGATCTCGGCGCCGCGGTGGGCGATATGCTGCACGTCATGGCTGCCGATGCCCCGGATATGGGTGAGGGCGAAATGGGCGAAGGCGAGATGGAAGAGGGCGAAGGCGACATGGACGACGGCGAGATGGAAGAAGGCGACGCGGGAGAGTCCATGGGCGGAGAGGAAGCCACCACGCAGCCTGCCCAATAAGATCCAAGGCGGCGGGTGCATAGCAACATGCCCACGCGCCCCAACATACTCTGGTACTGCACGGATCAACAGCGTTTCGACACCATCGGCGCGCTCGGCAATCTCCACGTGAGCACGCCGGCGCTCGACGAACTGGTGCGGGAAGGCGTCGCTTTCACGCGGGCTTACAGCCAGAGCCCGATCTGCACGCCCAGCCGGTCGAGCTTCATGACCGGCATGTACCCAGGGCGGATTCACAACTGCCGCAACGGCAACGGATCCTTCGTGAATCCGCCTCCCCTGATCTCCAGATTGCTGGCGGACAGCGGATACGACTGCGGCCTGGCGGGCAAGTTTCACCTCCAGAGCGCGGGGCAACGCACTGAGCCCCGCATGGACGACGGCTACCGGTACTGGCGCTTCAGCCACGCCCCGCGGGACGACTGGCCGGAGGGGCACGACTACGGGGACTGGGTGCGCGAACGGGGCGGCGATCTGGATGCCCTGCGTTTCAGCGAGGACCGGGTCCCGCCGGAACTGCACCAGACGACCTGGGTCACCGAGTGCGCCCTCGAGTTCATCAACCAGCCCCGGGACGATGACACGCCCTGGATGCTGACGCTCAACCCCTACAGTCCCCACGAACCGCTGATCCCGCCCCGCGTCTACGCCGACCTGTTCGATCCCGCCGACATGCCCGGCCCCCATTTCCGGGAAAGCGACCTGGCCCAGCAGGCGGAACTCAAGGACGTGTTCTTCCAGTCCGAATCGCGGCGCCCCGACAGCTTTGACGGCAAAAGACAGCAGGCGCTCTACTACGCCATGATCCGGCAGGTCGACGACCAGTTCGCACGGATCATGAGGGAACTGGAACGCACCGGACAACGGGACGACACCGTGATCATCTTCACCAGCGACCACGGCGAATGTCTCGGAGATCACGGCCTGCTGTGGAAGGGATGCCGGTTCTACGAAGGCCTCGTGCGGGTGCCCCTGATCTTCTCCCGTCCCGGTCATATGCGGGCGGATCTCAGAAGCGACGCCCTGGTGGAACTGATCGACATGTCGGCGACGATGCTGGACCTGGGCGGCGTGGACCTGCCGGAGGCCTTTCAGGGCCGCAGTCTGCTGCCCATCCTGACGGGCGGGGCGGACCCGGGATTTCACAGATCCTTCGTCCGGTCCGAGTATTACGACGCCGTCCACGCCGAACCCATGAGCTACGCCACCATGTACCGGGACGAGCGGTACAAGCTGGTGGTGTACCACACCCACGGCAAGGGCGAGTTGTACGACCTGGACAACGACCCCTGGGAATTCGAGAATCTGTGGGACGATCCCGACTGTAGTGCATTGCGACTGCGCCTGGTCGAGGCGGCCTTCAACGCCACCATGATCCAGGACGTCGACCTGGGCGGCGCCCTGATCGCGGGAACGTGACCGTGGCGCGCGGAGTGCGGGAACCCGTTTGGGGGCGCACCGACCCGCGCGAAACCCGACAGACGGTTCCGGAGGAAAACGGATGATCGTTGACCGAGCCCGACTGGAGGACATGGAGGAACGGACGCTCGCGCCGTACGCCGTGGTGAGCAGCGCGTGCCGGGGACGCAGGCATCCCGAGGAGGAGGCGCCGTGGCGGACGCCGTTCCAGCGGGACCGCGACCGCATCGTCCACTCCAAGGCCTTCCGGAGGCTGGAGTACAAGACCCAGGTCTTTGTCTACCACGAGGGAGACCATTACCGGACGCGGCTCACGCACACCATGGAAACGGCCGGCATATCGGAAACGATCGCGCGGAACCTGGGCGCCAACCTCGATCTTGCGGCCGCCATCGCCCTGGCCCACGACCTCGGACATCCCCCCTTCGGACACTGCGGCGAGGAAGCCCTCCACGGCCTGATGCGGAAACGCGGGGGATTCCAGCACAACCAGCAGAGCCTCCGGGTCATCGATCTCCTGGAATGGCGTTATCCTTCCTTTCCCGGTCTCAACCTGACGTGGGAAACGCGGGAAGGCATCGCCAAGCACAACGCGCCGCACGGGTTCGATGAAGATGAATTCCAGCCCGGGAAATTCGCCTCGGTCGAGGCCCAGATCGCCAATCTCGCCGACGAGATCGCCTATAACTCCCACGACCTGGACGACGGGGTGAGCGCGGGCATCCTGAATCTCGATCAGCTTACGGATCTGGACATATGGGACGGGGCCATACAGGAAGAGGTGGAAAAGGTCCGGCACCTCGACCCCACGCGGAAGCGGTACCGGATCATACGGGCGCTCATCAATCAGCAGATCGTCGACGTCGTCCAGACGACCCACGAAAACCTGGAACGCCACGGGGTGAAGTCGCCCGACGAAGTGCGCCGGCTGGACTTCCCCGTAGTGGACTACAGTCCTTCGATGACCGAAAAGAACGGGCAGCTTCGCGCCTTCCTCACGGACAACTTCTACAGGCACTACCGGTTGATACGCATGTCGCGCAAGGCGACCCGTTTCATCGAAAGCCTCTTCACGGAATACCTCGCGGACCCGCGGCAGCTGCCCCCCACCGACCTTCGACGCGACGAGGACGCGCCGCTCGAGCGAACGGTGTGCGATTACATCGCGGGGATGACCGACCGCTACGCCCTGAGGGAATACGAGCGTTTATTCGATCCCTACGAGCGTGTGTGAGGCGTGGAAACAATCCCCGGATGCCCGGCGCACCAGTCCCCGGATGCCCGGCGCACCGGGCCGTGGTCATCGGTTCGCCGGTGCCCCGGCTGCTCCTGAACAACCTGATTTTACTTGATTTTTCTCATCAAATCCCTATAATACACCCGGCGGTCAACGCGGTTTCCTGCTGCGTTCCGCCTATTCGATTGGGGGGTCGTTCAAGGGTAGGACACATGGCTCTGGACCATGGAATCGGGGTTCGAATCCCTGCCCCCCAGTTTGCCCTCCCGTCGCGGCGACAGGGGCTTCGTGTTTGCCGTGACCGCGATGGCGGCTGCGACGGGTACCCCCGGAACTTGACACGGAGTCGTGTCCCGGGTATATTGACGAAGTAACGTGGCGGTATCGTCTAGTGGTCAGGACAGGTGGTTCTCAGCCATCAGACCGGGGTTCGATTCCCCGTACCGCTATTCCCACCTCGTAGTAATCCTGTACCCTTTACATCAACCTGGTGTATCTTCCTGCCCGGCCTCGCCCGGAACGCAGATCCCGATTTCCGGGTCCGCAGTCTCCAGCTATACGTTGCGGCGCGATATACGTTGCGGCGCGATATACGTTGCGGCACCAAACGTCTACACCCCGGTGTTTGGTGGACGCGTTGATTGACAGTCGATCCAGGAAAGGAGCCTGGCGGTGCGTTCGCTGAGCCTTCAGCTGTTGCCAGAGAAGAGAAGACAGAAAGTACTCGTCCATGATTGGCCCGACACGGGAAAACCAACCGGTAACGAGGTGAAGACCGAGACGATCTTTACCGGGGTGACGAACGGCACCGAACGCAATCAGTTGACTGGAGGCAACTACGCTCCCGCCGATGCGGAACTGCCTGCCGGGGGAAACGGCTACCAGAACGTGGGAAGAGTGATTGAAGTCGGGCCTGATGTCGGCGAGCTGAAGATCGGCGATATACTGTTCTTGAGCGCGGTCCATGCCGAATACGTCGTGATGCCGGAAGATGGCCTGCTCGTAAAGCTGCCCGATTCGTTCGACCTCAGAGAGGCCGCCCTGCTGGGGATAGCCAGTGTGGCGATGCGTACCTGCCGCAACGCGGAGCTGAGCGCGGGAGAGCAGGTGTTGATCGTGGGTGCCGGCATCATCGGACAAATCGCCGCGCAGATCGCCGCCGGCATGGGCGTGCGCGCCACAATCTGCGACATCGATGCCGGCCGGCTGGCGGTCGCCGGGAAAATCGGCGCGGCGGAAACCGTGATGGATGTCTCCGGGAACCGGTGGGAAAGGTTTGTCGCCGCGGGATCCTTCGATGCCGTAATCGACTTCGCAGGCGTGCCGGGCATGGAAGACCGGTTGATATCCGCCGTACGTCAACGGGGCCGGGTGCTGTTCATCGCCGGGCGGGACAAAGTGACCTATACCTTCAATCTCGGCCAGGGACGTGAAGTCCGGGTAAAGCAGAACAGCCATTTTGATCGCGACGACTTGACCAATACGTGCCGCCTGGTCGACAGGGGATTGGTAAGGATCGAACCGCTGATCCGCGATGTCGTTCCGGTCAGCGAGGCCAAAAAGATCTACGACACGTTGCGGGACACGCCGGGTAAGCTGATGGGCACGGTGTTTGCCTGGTAGGGCTGCGCGTATCCCGATCCCGGATTCAACACCTGGACAGCCAGTTGCCGGGAAGCCTACCGCGGCCTGAACTGCACGGCCAGCTTCTCCGCCCAGGCCCTGTTCGCGTCGATCGTGCGTCCGGCGTTGTGCGGGGTGTGCACCACGTTGTGCCGTCCGAGCAGCGGATCGTTCAGGGGCAGGGGCTCCTCGTCCCACACGTCCGCCGCCAGGCTCAACTCATCGGCCAACACCCGCCGCCGGACCGCGCCCATGTCGCAGATGCCGGCCCTGGTTACGAGTACGACCAGGCAGCCCTTCGGCAGCATGTCGATGTGACCCGCTTCGACCAGGCCCTGTGTCGACTCCGTGAGCGGAACCATCGGCGCAAACACCTCGGCATCGACGACGAGCTGCTCCAGGTGGTATATCCGCCGCGAACCGGCCCGGTGAAAGCCGGGTTCGGAAGCGAACGGGTCCCAGGCCGCCACGTCGGCGCCCAGCATCGACGCGAAACTGGCGTACCGGCTGCCGATATTGCCCGCCCCCACGATCCGTACCCGCCTGCCGCACAGCGTGCCATTGGCAAAGGCGGGATCGTCGCCGAACTGTTGACCCCTTGCTCCGGGCCGGCCCTCGCCGCCGGGCGGCTCGTAGTCCCAAGGCGCCTGGCTGTGGATGATCTCCCGATGCAGTTGCGGGATCCGCCTCAGGCCGCACAGCGTAAGCGCAAGGCCGAATTCCGCCACGGTCTGAGACCAGAACCCCTCGCTCGGATGAGTGTAAACGGCTACGCCGGACTCGGCCAGGTATTCACCGCAACCCTCGCCCAACTGCCGGTCATAGGCCCCCTGAAAGACCGCTTCCTCCAGTGCGGTGAAACGCTTAAGGCAATCTAGGGTCACCGGCATCCCGAGCGTGACAAGCCGCGCAACCCGGTCCGGTTCCGCCACAACCTCACCCAGGGGCCGCTCGTCCCCGTGCGCCAGACGCATGAAGTCCGCTTCGGGCCACAGCCTTCGGAAGTGGTCGGCGGCAAAGGGCCAGATTCCGTCGAAATCCGGATGAACGACAATCAGATCGTCCATATTGCAAACCTCCGGTCGGTTAGCTGGAAAGTCGCCTCGTCGCCGGCAGGCATCAAGGATATGCCGCTGCAAGGCAACCAGGTAGCCATGGGGGCCGGCCAGGTTGTCTTATGTGGAACAATGGTGACAAAATAAAAAAGAAACGAGAATACGCAGATGTTTCGCGACTATTCCTTTTGAGGCGGCATTCATCAAGGCGGCCATGGTCTGAGGACGGCCAGGATCGTAATCCTTGAACAATTTACAACGGAGGGTTAAATTGAACAAACCACAAGTAATAGATCACTCCGATGACATTGATCAAAGGATATCGGCCCTGGAGTCAGACATGGACGCGATCAAAACGAACTATGAGGTCCTCGTCGGTACGCTGCATAAGTCATTTGCCCGGGTTGCCGAGGA
Organism: bacterium; assembly: GCA_965202605.1. Classification (GTDB taxonomy): domain Bacteria; phylum JAAXHH01; class JAAXHH01; order JAAXHH01; family JAAXHH01; genus JAAXHH01. The sequence goes on along the minus strand of OZ241838.1, from coordinate 3,882,179 downwards.
TATGCAGGAAATCCGGGATATTATTACAGAGTTTATCACGCATACCAACAATAAACTCCAATCGATGGATGGCAAGATACAATCGATGGATGGCAGGATTCAATCGATGGATGGCAGGATTCAATCGATGGATGACAGGATACAATCTATGGATGGCAGGATACAATCGGTGCGTGATGACCTGCAAAAGAGCTTCAGGGATGACCTGCGGGATTTCCGCAGGGAAATAAAAGAGGATGTAAGAGACAGCTTCAACGGATTCAGATGGACCGTTGGAATCATCGTCGCACTTGCCGTTGCGATATTAAAACTGCTGCCGTAAGCGGTTATACGAACACCGGCGCGGATTCTGCCGGTCAGGACTGGATTTGTCTGTCCAATCGGGGGTTCCGCCCATTCTTTTCGATGCGAATTGAAATGATACGTGGATCTTGCTTCCGTGCGGGAAGATGGTTCGCCACTTTACTGCTTCCCGTCCTCCTATCCGGAACTGTCGCCGCGCAGTCCATAGACCAGATGCAATCCGATCACCTGCTGAAAGTAGACCTGCTCTACATAGGCGCCCATCCCGACGATGAAAGCGGAGTCACGGCCACTTTCGCGCGGGAGGTCCTCGACGGCGGCGCGAAGGCCGGCATCGTCCTCATCACGCGGGGCGAGGGCGGCGGCAACGCCATCGGCCGGGAACTGGGTCCCTCGCTGGGCATACTCCGGGAGGCCGAGATCCGCCAGTCCGCGGCCGAGTACGGCGTGGACCTGGTCTACTTCCTGGACAAGACCGATTTCTTCTACACGCTCAGCGACAAGGCTACCTTCGACGTGTGGGGCCACGCGGACACGCTGGGCAAGATCGTGCGGCTGGTCCGCCTGCTCCGGCCCGACGTCATCGTGACCATGTGGCCCGGACCGGGCACCCACGGCCATCACCAAGCCGCGGCCCGTCTCGCCACGGAGGCCTTTACCGCCGCGGCCGATCCAGCCCGGTTTCCGGAGCATTTGGACGACGAATACCTGCGGACCTGGCAGCCGGTGAAACTCTACTACAACACCGGGCGAGTGGGTTCGTTCTCCATACCGACGGGCGACATCTCGCCCAGCCGGTTCATGAGCTACGCGGAGATCAAGTCCCTGGCCCTGCGCAACTTCCGGTCCCAGGGCTTCGACCGGAGGGCCACGCTTCCGCCGCGCGGCGCCAGGCCTGAGTCCTTCCTCCTGGTGAAGACCCTCGTGCCGCCTTCGCCGGAGGGACTGAAGACCCTTCTCGGCGGCCTGGAGGGACCGCGGGACGTTGATATCGTGCTTGGACCTCCGCCTTCATCGGAACCTCTTTCCATCGGCATGGTGCCCCGTTCGGACATCGTCCGTTACCGCCGCTGGGCCGCGGAACACCAGGTATCGTGGGTCGCGGGACTGTTGCCCGTCGCGCTTTCCATTGGACAGGGCATGACCGGCACGCTCGAGGCAGAGGTGGCTAGCGGGAGCTCGCGGGGTGCAACTGGCCGGGTGAGACTGGAACTGCCCGAGGACTGGCCGGACGCATCCCGGGAAGCGGAATACGAGGTTCCGGCTCATGGCGCGGCGACGGTTCCCTTTACCATCCACGTACCGGACCACGTCGGCCAGGGAAGCTACCCGGTGCTGCTGTCGACCACGGCGGCGGGCAGGAATCTGGAAGACGGCGGGATGATCGACGTATTACCGGTCATGGATCTCGTGCCGGCGGCGAACCCGCCGCGGATCGACGGCGACCTCGCCGACTGGGAGGGGATCGAAACCCATGCCATTTCGTCGGGCCACATCTGGTCGGGTTCCCTGCCGGGCGGCGAGGACGACTGCAGCGCGGTGTTTCGTACGGCATACGACCAGGACAACCTGTACGTCGCCGTGGACGTGCGGGACGACGTGGTGGTCTGCAATATCGCGCCGGACGACGTCAAGGGCCACTGGCGTTCGGACGCCGTGGAGATCTGCGTCGATCCATCCGGCCGGAGCGACAACACGCTGACGGTCTTCAAGGCGGGCATCTTTCCAGGCACCACGGCGGGCCGGACGCCCCGGGCGGCCCGGGACGCCGACGCCAGGCAGGGCGTGATTGAAAGGACGGCGCCGGGCATGCGGGTGGCGTCCAGGTTCACCGGCCACGGCTACATTATCGAGACCGCCATTCCCTGGTCCGACATGCCCGGCGGTTCCGCGCCTTCGGCAGGAGAGACCATCGGCTTCAACCTGGTCATCTACGACGGGGACGAAGCCGGCGGCGGTCCGGGGGCCAACATCGGCAAGGCCCGCCTCGCCTGGTCCTACCGTCCTTCCGCCCAGGCCCTGCCTTACTACTACGGCCGGGCGGTTGTCCGGTAATCTCAGTCTCGGTAATCCCGGTCTCGTTTCAGCCTTCCGGCTTGGTCATCCGACCCGAAAGACCTGAGCGCCGGCTGCCGGAAACCGCTTCGCCCGGTCTCGCCCGGTCCCGGCGAAGCAAAGAACCGAAAGGAATCGATGTGAACCGCGAAGACGCCCTGGCTTTGCTGCACGAGCATACGAAGACGGACAGCCTGCGGAAACACGCCCTGGGCGTGGAGGCCGCCATGCGGCACTACGCCAGGAAATACGGCGAGGACGAAGAGAAATGGGGCATCGTGGGCCTCCTGCACGATTTCGACTACGAAGCAACCCCCGACCCGAAGGACCACCCCATGCGCGGGGCGGCGATCCTGGAGGAGGAGGGATATCCCGAGGACGTCATCTACGCCATCAAGTCCCACGCCACCTACCTCGGTCTCGAACGCCGCAGCCTGATGGACAAGACGCTCTTCGCCGTCGACGAACTCGTGGGATTCATCACCGCCGTCGCCCTCGTGCGGCCCTCCGGAAGCATACACGAGGTGAAGGTCCGGTCCGTCCGGAAGAAAATGAAGGCGGTGGCCTTCGCCCGCGCCGTGTCCCGGGAGGACATCACGGAAGGCGCCGAAAGCCTGGGGCTCGACCTGGCCGAGCATATCGCCAATGTCATCGAGGCCATGCGGGCCGAGGCGGAGGCGCTGGGCCTGGCCGGTTCCTAAGTGTCTCCAGGGCAAGCTCCCCCACTTCGACTCCAGACCAATTCAATCCAGACGGCTGCGCTCCTGACGGCTCCACTCCTGACGGCTCCACTCCTGAAACCTCGTCGCCCCAAATCCATTGACCCGCGCGTGAATCCAGTGTAAGATGTAAGGCTTGTTCATCACCCCATCTACCCGTCGACAACGGGGATTCACCCGACATGCATCCTGAAAAGGACTCCGTCGCAAAAGCCCGGAAGGAATGGGAAAGGAAGACGCTCGAACCGGCACTCGAGCGGCTGCCCGAACGCCGTGAACGGTTCGAGACCGGCTCCGGCATTCCCGTGAAGCGGCTGTACACGCCCGAGGACACGGCGGGCGTCGATCCGGATACCGATATCGGGATGCCCGGGCAGTATCCCTTCACGCGGGGCATCCGCCCGACCATGTACCGCGGCCGGCTCTGGACGATGCGGCAGTACGCGGGGTTCGGTTCGGCCGAGGAGACCAACGCCCGCTACCGGTACCTGCTGTCCCAGGGACAGACCGGGCTTTCGGTGGCCTTTGACCTGCCCACCCAGATCGGTTATGATTCCGACCATCCCATGGTGGCCGGCGAGGTGGGCCGTACGGGCGTGGCGATCTCCACCATCGACGACATGCGGACCCTCTTCGACGAAATCCCGCAGGAGTCCGTCAGCACTTCCCTCACCATCAACGCCACGGCCACGGTGCTCGTGGCGCTCTACGCGGCCGTGGCCGAGGAGCGCGGAGTCCCGATGGAACGTCTCGCGGGCACGGTCCAGAACGACATTCTGAAGGAATACATCGCCCGGGGCACCTTCATCTACCCGCCGGGTCCGTCCCTTCGCCTGGCCACCGACCTGATCCGGTTCTGCGCCGGCAGCATGCCGAAGTGGAACCCCATCAGTATCAGCGGATACCACATCCGGGAAGCGGGCGCCACCGCCGTTCAGGAGGTCGCCTTCACCCTGGCCAACGGGCTGGGATACGTGAAGGCGGTCATGGACGCGGGCGTCGACGTCGACGCGTTCGCGCCGCAGCTTTCTTTCTTCTTCAATGCCCACAACCAGTTCTTCGAAGAGGTGGCCAAGTTCCGGGCGGCCCGGAGGCTCTGGGCCCGGCTCATGCGCGAACGGGTGGGGGCGAAGGACCCACGGTCCTGGCAACTGCGGTTTCATACCCAGACCGGCGGATCAACGCTGACCGCGCAGCAGCCGGAGAACAACGTCGTCCGGGTGGCGCTCCAGGCCCTGGCGGCGGTGTGCGGGGGCACGCAGTCCCTCCACACCAACAGCCTCGACGAGGCCCTCGCCCTGCCGTCTGAATCGGCGGCGACCCTGGCCCTGAGAACCCAGCAGGTCATCGCGCACGAGACCGGGGCGGCCGACACGGTGGACCCCTTTGCCGGATCCTATTTCGTGGAAGCGCTGACCGGCGAGATCGAAAAGGCGGCCATGGCCTGCCTGGAGCGCGTCGATGAATTCGGCGGCGCCCTGGGCGCTATCGAAGCGGGTTATCCCCAGGAGGAGATCAGCCGCAGCGCCTATGCCTGCCAGATGGCCGTCGAGCGGGAGGAACAGGTCATCGTCGGGGTCAACCGTTTCACCGACGCCGAAGAGCAAGGTCCGGCGCCTTTCCCCATCGACCCCGCGATCGAAGCCCGCCAGGTCGAAAGGGTCCGCGCGTTCAGGCAGGCGCGGGACGGCCAGGCCGCGGACCGGGCGCTAAAGACGCTGGAATCGGCGGCCAGTACCGAAGACAACCTGATGCCACTGATCATCGATGCCGTGCGCAACCGGGCGACGCTGGGTGAAATCTGCGATACGCTTCGCGGCGTCTTCGGAGAATATCGGAGACCCGAGCGTTTCTAGCGCATCAGCCGAAGCCTGCCCTTCGCCGGCCTCTTTCAGGGAGATACTGTATTCCATGTCAGTTGAATTTCCTCCCGGGACAGCCCGCATCGCGCATATCGGTATCGCGGTGCGGAGCCTGGACGAAGCGCTGCGGCTCTATCACGATACGCTCGGGCTGCCGCTGCAGGGCCGGGAAACGGTGGAAAGCGACCGCGTAACCGTGGCTTTTCTTCTCGTGGGCGATACCCGGTTGGAACTCCTTGAGGCAACGGACCCGGAGAGCCCGGTGGCCCGTTTCATCGAGAAACGCGGCGAAGGCATTCATCACGTGGCCTTCGAGGTAGACGACGTGGCGGAAACGCTGCAGATCATGCGCGGCCGCGGATACCGGTTGATCGATGAAACGCCGCGCACCGGGGCTGGCGGCGCGCGGATCGCCTTCGTTCATCCCCGAAGCGCGAACGGCGTGCTGATCGAGCTCTGCGAGAGAGGCACCGGCCGCCATGGATAGCGAGACCGTGCGCGCAGAGCCGGGCGGGTCGCTGAATGCCGACGCGACCGTCCATCACCGGCAGTTTGCCAATTCACGAAATCGTCACTTTGCGGTCATCCGAAACGCATGATACAACCATAACTTTTTCTTGACAATCAGGACTGCCGCGTTTATTTAGATAGAATCGAAACAAATGGAAACCACGACCCATGGAATCCTGCATTTCCCTGCCTGGCCGCCGATGGATCGAAGTCGTTGCCGCACAGGGCCGGACAAGGTGGTTTCGTCTATCGTATTCTGCGGTGGAATTATGAACGAAGATGCCCGGTAGCGCCCGCGTGTTGGATTCCGTCTCGCCCGCGTATGATCCGAATCACGTCATTTCGGCAATTCCTCGGTTACCTGGTTGCGGTGGCGATGGTCGTGACCGGCGTGCTGGTCTTGACCGGGAATCTCCTGAGAGTCTTCATTCAGACGGAACAGTTGAGACTGGTCTTCGGCAGCGTGCTCATCCTGTATGGCGTTTTCCGGTTCTTTTCGGCCTATTACTCCGAAAAGAGGGCCCAGGACACCCGCTCTATTTTAGAGGATGATTCATGGAAAGGTTCGGGACCCACAACCTAGCGGCGTGCCTGGTCGCAGCCTGTCTCCTTTTCGCGGCGGGCTGCGGCGAACCGGATGAGACCGCGACAAAGGGTTACCTCAGGGTGTCCAGTGCGGACGTGGCTTTCCCGTACATCGAGGAATCCGCCAGGAAATTCGAGCAGACTTACAACGAAGCCTTTGTCGACGTGGGCCGGACGACCTCCCGGGAAGCGCTGGTCGAGCTTTCCGAAGGTGGAAGCCGGCTGGCGGTGCTGTCTCGCGAGCCCGGCGAGGAAGAGGTCGCAGCGCTTTCGGCCGGTGAAGCGGCCTTCGTCACCCGTACGGTCGCCCACGACGCCCTTGCGGTCATCCTGCACGGCGACAACCCCGTCGATGAGTTGACCGTGGGACAGTTAAGAGACATTTTCACGGGCAAGATCGCGAACTGGCGGGAAGTGGGCGGGAAGGACATAGCCATCCGTCCCCTGGTCCGCGACCGGAATTCGGGTACGTACGAAGTCTTTGAGGATGTTGTTCTGAAAAACGCGGAATACGGCGCCAGCGCGTATCCCTGCAGCACGATGAAAGCGTTGACGGCCATTGCGGGCAGTCATCCCGGTGCGATCGGGATCACTGGCCTCCTGATGACGACCGATACGGTCACAATGAGGTATTACAAGGTGATACGGATCGCGGAGGAAGAGGGCGGCCGGTATTACCTGCCGACACAGGATAAGGTCCACAGGGAGTTGTATCCGCTGCGTCGGCCCCTGGTGTTGTGCTATTTGAAGAACTCGATGCTGGAAGTCAATCTGGTATCGGGGTTCGTGACCTTTCTCACGGCGGTCAAGGGACAACAGATCGCTATAGACGAAGGCGTCGTGCCGGCGACCATGCCGGTACGGACAGTCAAACTGGACTAGTAATCCACTGAAGAGGTGTGAGGCCCGCGCGCATGTGCGGGCGCCATCTTTCGATAGAATCTGTCAGCGCATCGGGAGGAATCGAACATGCGGACCGCAGGTATCAATTACAGGAACTGCCTTGGCGTCTTCCTCGCCCTGGGCGTGCTGTTGCTGGCCGGTCTGGCCGGAACGCCGGGCACGGCGGACGCGCAAAGCGTGGGAGCCGCCCGGGCGGCCTACGACGGCGGGAATTACGACGAAGCCGTTTCCATACTCCGGGACGTGCTCAGCAATGGGAAGAAGAACACGGACGCCCATTACCTGCTGGGGATGGCGCTCAAGCGACAGGGCCACGACGACGAGGCGCTCTCTGAATTCCTCATCGCCGTGGATCAGCAGAAGAAAAACCACGACGCCCGTTTCGAACTGAGCCTGCTGCAGATCGAGAAGGGGCAGTTCAAGGAAGCGGAAAAATCGATCAGGGAGGGCCTGAAACGCACCAAGGAGAAAGACGCGAGGTTCTTCTATGCCCAGGGCAGACTCGCTATTGCCCAGGACGACCTGCAGAGCGCCATGGTACTCTTCACCAGGGCCCGTGGAGTCGACCCGCAGAACCCGCTGTACGTGCAGGGGCTGGGCGACGTTTACGAGGCTCAGAACGTCTGGGGGCTGGCTATCACCAACTACCGGCAGGCCCTCGCCATGCAGCCCGATTCCCCGGACGCGGCCATGACCCACTACCGGATCGGCCAGTTGCATTTCAAGGCGCGGCAGTGGAACGAGTCCTACGCCGGATTCCAGAGAGCGGTGGAACTCGATCCCACCCTGAAGAACGCGTGGTACCAGCAGGGGTTCATCCAGTATGTCGCCGAACGGTACCCTCTCGCCGTCGAGCCGCTGGAAAAGTACGTGGCGCTGGACCAGACCAACGCCGAGGCCTACTTCATGCTGGCCGAATCGCTCAACAAGACGCAGCGGATCAAGATGGCCGTACCCCACTACATGAAGACCGTCGAGCTGGATCCAGGTAAAATCGAAGCCTATCTGCCCATGGGCGACGGACTGGTTGCCGACGGCATGTACATGGAAGCGGTCAACGCCTACAAGCAAGCCCTTCAGCAGAACGCCGACAGTGCGGAACTGTATTTCAGCCTGGGCTGGGTACAGACGCAGCCGGAGGTGGGCCTGTACGACGAAGGCATCGTCAATCTGAAGAAATCCATTGAGCTGGACGGCTCGTCCGAGAAGCCCTACATCCAACTGGCGCTGGTCTATTTCGACCAGGAGAAGTTTGCCGATGCCATTCCGTACCTCGAAGAGGCCATCAAGGTCAATCCGACCGACCAGAATCCCTATGCCTACTATGGCCGTTCGTTTATCAAGCAGGGACAATACGCGCAAGCCGTAACGGCCGTGAAAGCCGTGCTGGAGCCGGCGATACAGGCGACGGAGGACGAACGGACCAGGCTTACGTTGAGCAACGTATACTACAACCTCGGCAGGGAGATTTACGGCGAGGCCCGCAACGTGGAGCGCGACCAACGGCCGGCGATCTACGCGGCTTCGCAGGATATGTACCGTGCCAAGGTAGCTCACGACAGCACATCCTACACAGCCTTCTTGAATCTGGGCATCGCCGGCTTGGCATCTAGAGATGGCATAGTAGCTCGCGATGCAATGCTAAAAGCCATTGATTTGCGCTCCGCGGAAGCTACGGAGGATCCCAAAGCCATCCTGCAGCCGCTGAAATTTCTGGGAACCGCTTACTTGATACTTGAGGACGGCCCAAATGCTCGTCAGACGTTGCAACGAGTATTGGAAATCGATCCCTCGGACCACGATGCGTATTATCGACTCGGAGTAGATCGTGCACAGAATAAAGACTGGAACGGTGCAGTCGCGCCTTTAAGAAAAGCCGTAGAATTGAAACCTGACAACGCGTCGTACCACCTCCTGCTCGCCCAGGCCTACACGAATTCGCAACAACTCGCCCCGGCAATCCGGCATTACAGGGAGAGTCTGAAATTGGATCCGAACAACGGCAAGGCTCGGGAGCAGTTGAACACGGTCCGTGAGATTTACGAGCAGTTGCAGGGAGAATGAGGAACGCGCATACAACGCGAATACGTTTATCGTCCCGGCGCAAGCCGGGCGGGCCGGCAGACGGGAAGTTCCGGCACGCGAATATCATGATCCGAGCCTTTTTACGGGCGACACACAGGACACGGATGGAAAGGTGGTGGTGAGGGAAGGCGTTTGTCCCGCCGACGTCAAAAGGACTTGAATGCAGTACAGAAGTCACTTGGTTTATCTGGCAGGGATTAGTTCACTGTGAGATGATTGTCTTGGTCTTTCGTTCACTTTTGCAACAGAACAAAGTTTAAGGAGAATCTGATATGCGGCCAGGCGCCTTTATCATGATCATCATCGTCCTTTGCTTTATTGTTTCCTACATTATTTTCGAGTACTTCCTGCCCCAGTTCGTAAAGGACGGCGGACCGGTGGTTATCGGCCTCATGGTACTCACCATGCTGGACATCACCTTTATCATCGAGCGGTCGCTTACGCTGAAAAAGGCCCGCGGGAAGCGGCCGCAGGTGGCTTTTCTCAAGGACGCCATGAGCGCGATCCGCAACAACGATATCACCCGGGCCGTCAACCTGTGCAATTCTCAGCAGGGTACCATGGCCAACGTGCTGCGCGCCGGTCTCGAGCGTTTTGAGACCATCGCCGACGAGAACCTGACGAGCGACCGGCAGGTGCAGGAGATCAAGCGGGCCTTCGAGGAAGCCAACGCCCTCGAGACGCCGCTTCTCGAACGCAACCTGATCGCGCTGCAGACCATCGCCACCATCGCCACCCTGGTGGGGCTGCTCGGGACGACGATCGGCATGATCCGCGCCTTTGCCGCCATGGCCAATGAAGGCGCGCCGGACGCCATACAGCTCGCGCTCGGCATCTCGGAAGCGCTGATCAACACGGCGGGCGGGCTGGCCGCGGCCATCATGGGTATTGTTGCGTACAATTACTTCGTCAACAAGGTAGACATGTTCACCTACGCCGTCGACGAAGTGGCACAGGAAGTCCTGGCCATTCTTACCGGCCGCGCCTGATCAGGCGGCGTTAAGGAGTCTTTGATATGGCGCACGGAAAACACAAGCCGGTCATGATCGACATGACGCCGATGGTGGACATCGCCTTCCTGCTGCTCATCTTCTTCATGGCCACGACGCAGTTCAAGGCCCCGGAATCGATTCCCATTCTTTTGCCGGAATCGCATTCGGTGATCAAGCTGCCCGAATCGGACGTCGTGATCCTGACGGTCGGTCCCAGACCGGAGAACAGTTTGTTCTGGCGGCTGGAGCCCCAGCCCGAGGTGTCGATCGAGATGTCGGAGATGGAGAGGGCGCTGGTAGAGGCGCGTATACGGAACCCGAGGTTGCGTATCGCCATCAAGGCGCACAAGGACGCTGAATTCGGCGTAATCAGCGACATGATGGAGATCCTCCAGAAAACGAACAACACCCGTTTCAACCTGGTGACCAACTTCGAGGACGACGGCGGTGGTTCGTCGGACGACGAACCCACCAGCTTGAGGCCGGTCAACCACGACCTGGTAAGGAGGTGATGACACATGGCAGCTGTTCAAGGCACCCAGAAAGCCAGCGACAGAAAGAAGGAAGGCGCTAAGAAGAAAAAGCCGCGCGACCAGATTTTCATCGACATGACGCCCATGGTGGACATCGCATTCCTCCTGCTCATCTTCTTCATGGTCACCACGGTGTTCAGGGCGCCGCAGACCATGGAGCTCAACATTCCGCCCGACAAGGACGACAAGGTCGAGATCGCGGAATCGAACGTGCTGCTGATCTACATGCTGGACGACGACCGCATGTTCTGGCAGATCGGCCGGGACATGACGCCGGAGCTGCTGGCGCTGGACGACGTCCAGGAATTCATCAAGGAAAAGGAAGTGGAGAACGCCGAGGAGCACGACGGCGAATCCAAACTGGTGACCCTGGTGATGATACAGCGCACGAGTCCCTACGAGCAGATGGTCAACGTCATGGACGAACTTCAGCTGGGCGCCATCGACCGTTTCAGCATCACGGTCCTGGAGCAGGATAAGTACGAGGAGGTGTTTGGCTCATGATCGGATCGCTGCTCAGCGTCGAGCATTTTCCTCTGAAGAAAGAGTCTCCCATCAAGTTCTTCTACCAGAGGAACGCCAAGCGGGGGATCATCGCCGCCGTCGTCATACACCTGCTGGCCCTGGGTACCTACTGGACGGTCTGGTATCTCCAGGAGATGAACCGGCAGTACGCGACCACGATCGTGACGTATGCCGACCTGGGACCGCCGCCGGCGCTCACCGACGCGCCGGAAATGCCGGAGGTGCCGGTGGAGGCGCCTTCCCAGCCGGTGATCGGCATACCGGAACCCGTGGATGACGCCGAGGTGTCCGCCGAGATGACGATCGCCACGCAGACCGAGATGAGCCAGAGCATCGCGCCGGTGATCCAGGACATCGAGGAGGAGAACATCATCATCGAGGCGCCGGAGGAAGAGAACATCGTCATCGAGGATGAAGCGCTGCCTCAGCCCGATGTCTTTACGCCCTATGAGGTCGAGCCAAAGCCAACCACGCCGATCTCGCCTGAATACCCGGAACTGGCCCGCAAGGCGGGTATAGAAGGTACCGTGTTCGTCAGGGTCCTGATCGACAAGGACGGCAGGGTCCGCGACACAATCCTCGCAAGAGGCGTGGGCGCGGGGCTGGACGAAGCGGCCATGGACGCGATCAGGCGGACGATCTATACGCCTGCGATCCAGAACAACCGGCCTGTGGCCGTCTGGGTGGCACAGCGTGTGGTTTTTAGATTGCGCTAGGCCGGTTTCCGGGTGCGGTTGCGTTGCTGATGTTGATGACGGCGCATTGCTGATGTTGATGTCGACGCTTCATTTCTACTGGCAGTTTCCATGACAGAAGGCGGGTTCCAGACCCGCCTTCTGTGTGTGTGGACGGACTGTTTACGATTGCATGACGGTTATTTGACCGTCGTGTTTACCACGGAGCATCTCCAGGGAGAAGGTATCGGGATATGAACGAGTTGATGTACGGTGTGATTGGCGCGGGTCTGCTGGGACTGATTTACGCCATCTGGAGGACGGCCTGGATCAACGGACAGGACGAGGGAACGGACAAGATGAAATCCATCGGCGCCAGCATTTCCGAGGGCGCGATGGCCTTCCTCAAGGCAGAATACCGGGTACTGGCGGTTTTCGTCGTGATCGTGGCCGCGCTGCTGGCCGTGGCGAACATGGGCAAGGTCGAGTCGAGCGCGCTCATCGCCCTGTCCTTCGTTACCGGCGCTTTCGCTTCGGGGCTGGCGGGTTTCCTGGGCATGCGCGTGGCCATTCGGGCCAATACGCGGACCACGCACGCGGCGCGGACCGGTCTGGCCCGGGCGCTGCACGTGGCCTTTGCCGGCGGGTCGGTCATGGGACTGAACGTGGTGGGCCTGGGCGTGCTGGGTCTCGGCGGCCTGTTCATCCTCTACACGGGGCTCTTCGGCATTGACGAGTCCGGTATCGGCCGGGTGCTGAACGTCATTTCGGGCTTTTCGCTGGGGGCCTCGTCGATCGCCCTCTTCGCCCGCGTGGGCGGCGGCATCTATACCAAGGCGGCCGACGTGGGCGCCGACCTGGTGGGTAAGGTGGAGGCCGGGATTCCCGAGGACCATCCTCTCAACCCGGCGGCCATCGCCGACAACGTGGGCGACAACGTGGGCGACGTGGCAGGCATGGGCGCCGACCTGTTCGAATCCTACGTGGGGTCCATCGTCGGCTCCATGGTGCTGGGCGCCGGCATACTCGTGGCGGGCGTCTACGATCCGGTCTTCATCACCCTGCCCCTGATCATCGCGGGCGCGGGCATCATCATCTCGATCCTCGGCACCTTCATGGTTTCGGTCAAGGAGGGCGGCAATCCCCAGTCCGGCCTGAACAAGGGCGAATTCGGATCCTCGGCGATCATGGTCGCCGTCATGTATCTCCTCATCGACTATCTGCTCCCCGGCAACTTCACCCTGGGCGGCAAGATCTACACCAGCCTGGGGGTCTTCATCGCGGCTACGATCGGCCTGCTGGCCGGTCTCGGAATCGGTTTGATCACGGAACACTACACGGGCACTCATACCGGTCCGGTCACGTCCATTTCGCGGCAGTCGGTGACGGGTACCGCCACCAACATCATAGCGGGCCTGGGCATCGGCATGCGGTCCACGGCCATACCCGTCCTGATCATCGCCGCGGGCATCATGGGCGCCTATTATTTCGCCGGCCTTTACGGGATCGCCATGGCGGCCCTCGGCATGCTGTCCAACACCGGCATCCAGCTGGCGGTGGACGCCTACGGCCCCATTTCCGACAACGCGGGCGGCGTGGCCGAGATGGCCGAACTGCCCCCCGAGGTCCGGCAGCGCACCGACAAGCTCGACGCGGTGGGCAACACCACCGCGGCCATCGGCAAGGGATTCGCCATCGGCTCCGCGGCGCTGACCGCACTGGCGCTCTTCGCGGCCTACATGGTGCAGGTCGGTATCACGAGCATCGACATCGCCAATCCCCGCGTCATGGCGGGGCTCTTCGTAGGCGGCATGCTGCCCTTCCTCTTCTCGGCCCTGGCCATGAACGCCGTGGGACAGGCGGCCATGGCCATGATCGAAGAGGTCCGGCGCCAGTTCAACGCCATTCCGGAGCTCAAGGCGGCGCTGGCGGTGATGAAGAAGAACGACGGGAAAGATGAAGGGGAATGGACCCAGGAGGACCGGGAGGTCTTCGAGGCGGCCAGCGGCAAGCCCGAATACGCCCGCTGCGTGGAGATTTCCACCAAGGCGGCTATCCGGCGCATGGTGCTGCCCGGCCTGCTGGCCGTATTGACGCCCGTCGTCGTGGGATTCGTCTTCGGTGCGGAGACGCTCGGCGGCCTGCTGGCGGGCGTCACCGTAAGCGGCGTTTTGATGGCCATCTTCCAGGCCAACGCGGGAGGCGCCTGGGACAACGCGAAGAAGATGATCGAAGAGGGACTGACCATCGACGGAGTGCGGTACGAGAAGGGCTCGGAAGCCCACAAGGCCGCCGTCGTGGGCGATACCGTGGGCGATCCCTTCAAGGACACGTCCGGTCCTTCGCTGAATATCCTGATCAAGCTGATGTCGGTGGTGTCCCTGGTCATCGCCCCGCTCATCGCCTTATAGCCGACCATGTTATAGCCGACCATGACCCCCTTCTTCTCCTTTCTCGGCAGGCGCGTCCTCTGGGCGCTGACGAATATCGGCGATTTCGGCATGATGATGGTCGAAGTCGTCCGGAACCTGCCCAGGATCCGGACGTACTGGGGGTTGATGGTCCACCAGATGTTCGAGATCGGCATTCATTCCATGCCGATCGTCCTGATCATCGCCTTCTTCGCCGGCCTGGTGACCGCTGTGCAGACCGGGTACCAGTTCCAGGGATACGTTCCCGCCTACCTGGTGGGCAGCGTCGTCCTGTCATCGGTGGTCCTCGAACTCGCGCCGGTCCTGGGCGCCCTGGTGCTGTCGGGACGGGTGGGCGCCACCATCGCGGCCGAACTCGGCACGATGCGGGTGACCGAGCAGATCGACGCCTACGAGGTGATGGCGATGAACCCCATCGTCTACCTGGCGATTCCCCGCATCATCGCCGGCATGTTCATGCTCCCGGTCCTCGTGGTCTTCGCCGACGTGATCGGCGTGCTTTCCGGCATGGTCGCGGCAATCGACCGGATGCAGGTGAGCATACCGGATTTCGAGCGAGGCATGCGGGAGTTCTTCCGGACCAAGGACGCCTTCTTCGGACTGTCCAAGGCCTTCTGCTTCGGGATAACCATCACCACGGTCGCCTGTTACCAGGGTTTCAAGGTGAAACCGGGATCGGGCGCCGAAGGCGTGGGCAAGGCGACCACCAATACCGTGGTGGTCTCGTGCATTCTGATCCTTTGCCTGGACTATCTGCTGGCCAGGACGATACTGTAGCCCAAGAGGTGTGACGTGACGTATACGAAAAACAGCTTGCTGCCCGACGAGGCGAAACTGGGCATAGTCTTCCTCCTGGCGATCATCACATTCGTCTGGGGCCTCTTCTATCTGAAAGAGTGGCGCGTAACCGGAGATACCTACCTCGTCGATGTGCGTTTGAGCAGCGCCGTCGGAGTCAAATCCTCCGATCCGATCCTCGTGGGCGGCGTGCGCATCGGCAAGGTGGAGGCCGTGTCGCTCGACGACCTGACCCCCATAGTCACCCTGCGTATAGACGAGCCCTACGAGATCCCCGAGGACTCACAGGTAGAAGTGATCTCGCGTAGCGTCATGGGCGAGAAATCCATCAACATACGCAAGGGCCTCAGCACGAAGATGATACCGCCGGGGGGCACCATCGCGGGCACGTCCGCGCCGGGGATTTCCGATATGTTCACCCAGGTCGATTCCGTGACCGTGAACATGCGCGACCTGTTGAAAAACGCCAACATCCTCCTGGATCCCGAACGGGACAAGTCGATAAAGAGCAGTCTTGCCGGCGTGCACGACCTGACCATCGAACTGCAGAATACCCTGAAGCGGGAGAGCGTCCAGATCAACCGGGTCATGGCGAACATGGACTCCCTGGTGAGCAATGTGAAGGACCTGAGCGAGACCGAGCGGGCCAAGGTGTCGAACACCCTGGACAACCTGGAAAGCACTTCGGGCCGGTTGAACGCCATGATGGACGAACTGCAGACTACGACCACGGCGCTCGACAATATCCTCACGCGCATCGACCGGGGCGAGGGTACGATCGGCAGGCTGCTGCAGGATGACAGCCTGTATGAAGACGTAGTCGGGGTGGCCGCGAATATGGACCGCCTGGTGACCAGTCTCAACGAACTCGTCGTCGATTTGAAGACCAATCCCCGCCGGTACGTCACCGTCGAGATCTTCTGATTTGCTGTACGCGCCCGTCCGGCACGATCATGCAAGGGACGCACATTCCCTTCCCAAATTGTTCCCTGCCATCGCCATTACAGTCAACACGAATAAGCCGGTATCCGGCACGCGACTTGATATTGAATCAAAAACCGCATGGTTTACGAGTCAACGCATTCACGCCTGATGGCTTCGATCGAAGCCTTGATACCGGCTGGTATCATAAACACTGAACTTATCCCGGACAAGTGCCGACTACTCATATTATCCGCCAATCTGAATTCAAAAATGGGAACAAAGAGAAGGGAATTGAGTTCTTGACAGAAGGGTTGAGATTTGTTCTCCTTGAAAGATAGATGGCAGGGCAGGACATAGCCAAAACAGGATGAATTGTAGTAAGGTAAAACATGGCAAGGCGGTCGCGGAACAATCGATCTACAACGACGCCTAGCAAAGTCGAGGTGAACATCCGGGCAATTCCCCTCCTTCCGCCCAAAGGATGGAAGCTTTACGAACTAGAGGAATTCCCTATTGTCGGCACGGTTCCGAAGAATTACCTGGCTTATGGCGACCCCCGTTTACCGTCAACTGTTGGTTACATTGCGAAGAAGGGACGATTGAAGGCCGATGCAAGAGAATGTGTGACAGAGGAAGTCATCTCAAAAATCGGCGCTATGTTGCCGGTTCGGATGGCCCGTTCGAAGCTGGTTCGCATTTCGAAGCAGGATGTCCGATTTCTTTCTCGTAATTTCGTTGAACGGAGCAGATTCGAGTTACTCCACGGAATTGAACTAGCGGCACGGTATTTTCAATCCAATCCAGATGAACTTGAATCGGCGTTCGAGTTGTCGGATCCAAACAGGGAACACGATTTTTACACCGTGCCAAATATCTTGGAAATTCTTGCATCCTTGTATCCAGAGGACCACAAGGCGCTGGAAGATGGATTTTTCGGAATGCTTGCTTTTGACGCATTTGTAGGGGCACCTGACAGACACGCAATGAATTGGGGCGTCTTAAGTCCTGTTGATGGAAATAAAGGACCAATTCGATTTTCACCGATTTTTGATACGGCGCGCGGACTTTTTCGCGAAATATCCGATGAGGATTTGATTAATCAGGCCGAACGCCATGGACGTAGAGGTTTTCTTGAACGGTACGCTGAACGTTCCCGGCCGATTTTCAGCTCAGGCAGGGAACAGAAAGATAATCACTTTTCCCTGATAAGGTGGATTTCTGACGAGTTACCAGAACGGCACTGGAAGACGATCCGCAGAGTGTTTAACGCTGTCAGGATACCAGCTATCGAACGGATGCTCCAGAGACGATTTAGTAGTATTTTCACCCAAGATCGAATTGGATTTATCGGGGATCTTCTCGCGTTTCGAATTGATCGTCTTCGGCAGGAGGTTCGAACATGAAGAAAAGCTTCTGGGATCTGTTAAAGCCCAACGCGTGGGGGACAAACCTCGTACACACCTCTTCGGATGAATCTCCGGAACGTATTTTGGAAATATATCGTCCGACGTCCGGTGAAGATCGTCTGGTGGGCAGACTCTTCCGTGAACAAGATGATTTTGTTTTCAAGTATGACTCTGATTACGATAGAGACCCCATCTCAGCATTTCCCAAAATTGACAAGGTATATCGCTCTAAGCATTTGTGGCCTTTTTTTGCAGTTCGAATTCCACCGATGGATCGAGAAGATATGCAAAAAGAGATTGAGAGCCGCTCACTAAACAAAAACCAGATCATTGAGATTCTTGGAGCGGTAGCCAAAGTTTCAGTAACCAGTCCTTATAAATTCAAACTCTATGGGGATTGAAAGCCGCAGCCGCGCGGTAGGTGTATCTGATAACAGGAGCAACGACCCCATGCCCAACGTACTATCGGAAGCGCTGGACGGCTACCTGACCGGCCTCATGCCCGGCCGCGACGAGGTGCTGACCGAAATGGAAGAAAAGGCCGTGGCGGAACGAATCCCCATCGTCGGTCCCCTGGTGGGACGCGTGCTGCACCAGATGGCCACGGTGAGCGGCGCCCGCCGCGTGTTCGAAATGGGATCAGCCATCGGCTATTCGACCATTTGGCTCGCCCGGGCGGTGGGACCGGAAGGCCGGGTCTACTACTCCGACGGCAGCGAGCAGAACGCCGCCCAGGCCCGCGGGTTCATCGAACGCGCCGGCGTGGCGGACCGCGTCGTGATCCAGGTGGGAGACGCGCTGGATCTGCTGGAGCAGACCGAGGGCAGCTTCGACCTGATCTTCAACGACGTGGACAAGCACGACTACCCCCGCGTATTCGACCTGGCGCTGCCGCGCATCCGGCAGGGCGGCCTGCTCATCACCGACAACGTGCTGTGGAGCGGAAGGGTGACCGAGCCGTCCGACGACCGGTGGACATCGGCCATCCAGGAGTACAACCGGAAGGCCTACGGAACCGACGGGATCTGGACGACGATCATTCCCCTGCGGGACGGGGTGGCCGTCAGCGTGAAGAGGTAAGGTCCGCCGTGCGGCTACCCGACAGCCCGTCCGAGCTGGACATCATCTCGATCGGCGAGTGCATGATCGAGATGTTCTGCGAAGGCCCCCTGGCCACCACCGATACCTATACCCGCACCTTCGCCGGCGACACTATGAACATGCTCGTGGCGGCCTCCCGCCTCGGCGCGAAGACCGGGTACGTCACCCACGTCGGCAACGATCCCTTCCAGGAATTCCTGACCGGGGCGTGGCGGGCCGAGGGCATCGACCTGCGTTGCGCAACGCCCCTGGACCGGCCCAACGGACTCTACTTCATCTCCATCCTGCCCGGCGGCGAACGGGAGTTCACCTACTACCGCGCCGGCAGCGCGGCGAGCTTCCTCGAACCGTCCGACATCGATCCGGGTTACATCGGCGGCGCGAAAGTCGTCTATGCCAGCGGCATTACCCAGGCCATTTCGAAGAGCAGCCGGGCGGCCGTGCTGGAAGCTTTCCGGATTGCACGGGAACACGGCGTCGCCACGGCCTTCGACACCAACCTCAGGCTGGGACTCTGGTCCCTGGAGGAAGCCAGGTCCGCCCTGGACGAGATCATCCCGTACGTGGACATCCTCCTGCCCAGCGCGCCCGAGGAAAGCGAGGCGCTCTTCGGCACGGACGATGCCCGCGCGGTGATCGAACGGGCCCGGGAAAGGGGCGTGGAGATGGTCGCGGTGAAGTGCGGCACGGAAGGCGCCGTGCTCGGGGTAAACGACGGGATACACGAGATCCCGGCCTACGTGCCGGAGCGCGTGTCGGATACCTCGGGGGCCGGAGACGTGTTCAACGGGGGGCTGCTGTACGGACTGACCCACGGCATGGGCGCCGTCGAATCCGCCCGGCTCGGCACCGTCATGGCCGGCCTCAAGATCCGCGGCCGCGGGGCGACCTACTCGATTCCTTCCAGGGAGGAGGCGTTCGGTGTGTTCAGGGAGATCGGGGGAAGGGCTGAAGCGTGACCCGGCCATGGCCGGGGGGAAGTACTTCGGCGGGATTAATGAGCGGTTCCGGCGGCCGGCGGTTCTTCCGGGTGCTGGTTTCTTGAGTCATCGACCGCTTCCTGTTCACCATCGTCTCCAATACCACCTTCCGGTTTCCCATATTCCTGAGCTTCTTCGTCCACCGCATTCTCGCCCGTTTCGCTTTCCTCTTTCCTCTCCCCGTCTGCCGCGTTCCCGCCCGATTCGTTCTCCGCTTCCTCGTCCGCCACGACATCGTTTTCCCGCATCTCGTCGATGAGGTGGTTCACCTTTTCGCGCAGGACATCGGCCTGGCGTCCCAGTTCGTCCATTTCATCGAGCAGCTTTTCGAATTCCGCATCGTCCATAGCGGAACCGTTTTCACGCTTGTCTTTGCTGGCCATGTTTCGCTCCGGTCAGAGCCGGGCCGCTGCGCCTGCCGCCACGACCGTGAATCAACAACCGAAAACTAAACGTATGAGTACCTGTTGTCAACAGAAAGCGCCGTGGTACCGGGCGGACCGGCAATCTCGGATTGACGCGAAACCGCTGTGTTGTATATTGAAAACTCGTCGACTCACGAACCAATAAACCCGCAGGTGGTCATGGATTCTCAACGCAGTCCGGCGTCAGACTGGTACAAAACCGCCTTTCGTTACGACTACCTGCGGGTGTATCCCCATCGGAATGACGAAGAGGCGCGCCGCCAGGTAGATTTCCTCCTCGACAGAATGGAAGTGCTTCCGTCGAGCGACGTACTGGACCTCGGCTGCGGCGATGGCCGGCACAGCCTCGAGCTCGCCAGGCGCGGCTACCGGGTAACCGGACTGGACCTGTCGGAAGACCTGCTCGAACGGGCACGCCGCCGTACCGCCGAAGAAGGGCTGGATATCACCTTCGTCCAGGGCGACATGCGCGATCCGCCCGGGACCTCCGCCTTCGATCTCGTGGTCAATTTCTTCACCAGTTTCGGTTATTTCCGCGAGGACGGAGAGAACGCCCGGGTCCTCGAAGCCATCGCGCGATCGCTTCGTCCCGGCGGCCGTTTCCTCATGGATTACCTGAACCGAGAATACGTCATCTCCACGCTCGTCCCGGCGGACAGCCGCACATTGGAAGGCATGGAAGTCGAGCAGCACCGCTGGATCACGGGAGATCCGTCAGAGGCGGGCGGTCACGTACGTATCAATAAACAGGTGCAGATCAGGGAAGACGGCGCGGAGCGGAGCTACAACGAATCCGTGCGCATGTATACCCTGGAAGAACTCGACGCCATGATGGAACGGGCCGGACTGAAGGTCACGCAGACCTACGGGGATTTCGACGGAAGCCCGGTCAGCACCGACGCCCCGCGGAATATCCTGATCGGACAAGCCAGGAAGGCCGGCCAGGCCAGGCAGACCAGGCCGGCCAGGCAGACCAGCGAATCGAAATCTCATCCGGGCGCCCTGTCCCGAGACGAAAAACCCGCCAAGCCATGTCCGTGATCACGCTCCTTACCGACTTCGGCCACCGCGACGCTTTCGTGGGCACTATGAAGGGGGTCATCCTGGGCATCTGCCCGGAGGCGCGGATCGTGGACCTGTCCCACGGCATCGCGGCCCAGCAGGTCGAAGAAGGCGCCTTCATCCTGCGCACCGCCTATACATATTTCCCCGACGGCACGGTGCACGTGGCCGTCGTCGACCCGGGCGTGGGCGGCGAGCGCCGTGCCCTGATCGTGGAAACGCCCCGGTACCGCTTCGTCGGACCGGACAACGGCGTCTTCGCCCACGTGTACGCCAGGGAGACCGATCTCCGCGTCGTTTCCGTGACAGAGACCCGGTACATGCTTCCGGGCATCAGCAACACGTTTCACGGACGGGACGTCTTCGCGCCCGTGGCGGCTCACCTGGCGCTCGGCCGGCCCGTTTCCGACTTCGGCCCCGAAATCGACGATTACCACGCCGGGTCCGTCACCGGCCCGACGGTCCGCGAAGGCGGGATCACGGGTCACGTATTGCATATCGACGGATATGGCAATATAATAACGGATATCGACGAAACCCTCTTCCTGGAGACGACCCGGGAGAAGCGGTTCAGGATCACGTTGTCCGATCTGACGCTGGACCGCGTCTGCGCGTCCTATGACGAGGCGGCCTGCGGCGCGGCCCTGGCGATCCTGGACAGCGCGGGGCTGCTCGAGATCGCCGTCAACGGTGACAACGCGGCCGACCTGCTGGGCGTGTCGCCCGGGGATTGCGTCGACGTGGTCGTGGAGCGGTGAACGGCATTCTTCCGGACCCCCCGCACCGCCCCGGTCGGATCGGGCCGCACCGGGACAATTGAAGCGGACCGGGTACACACCGAATATCAAAAAGGTAACATCTGTCAGCAAAAGGGATCACCCTGTCAGCTAAAACCGGAGACCGAACATGTCCGACATGTACCAGCCCAATGAGTCCTTTCGCGACAAGGCGCACCTGAAGAGCCTGGAGGAGTACCAGCGGGAATACGAGCGGTCCGCCGCGGACCCCGAAGCCTTCTGGGCGGAGCAGGCGGAGTCCTTCCACTGGTTCAGGAAGTGGGACCGGGTCCGGTCCTACAACTACGATCTGCGGGAGGGCCCCGTTTCCATCAAGTGGTTCGAAGGCGGCAAGACCAACATCGTGCACAATTGCATCGACCGCCATCTCGAGACGCGGGGCGACCAGACGGCCATCATCTGGGAAGGCAACGAACCGGGAGAGGACGCCCGGCTCACCTACCGGGAACTGCACGGGCAGGTCTGCCGGTTCGCCAACGTGCTGAAGGCGCGGGGCGTCGGGAAGGGCGACCGGGTATCCATCTACCTGCCCATGATCCCCGAACTGGCCGTCGCCATGCTGGCCTGCGCCCGGATCGGTGCGGTCCATTCCATCGTGTTCGGCGGGTTTTCAGCCGATTCGCTGTCGGACCGCATCGTGGATTCGACCTGCAAGACCGTCATCACCGCCAACGGGACCCATCGCGGCGACAAGCCGGTCTTCATGAAGCCGGTGGCGGACGAAGCCATGGCCTCGGCGGAAAAGGAGATGGGCGAGGCGGCCACCACCTGCATCGTGGTCGACCGGGTGAAGGACGATCCGGAATTCCGGTTTCCCATGCGGGAAGGCCGGGATTTCTGGTGGCACGAGCTCATGGCCGGGGCCGACGCCGACTGCCCCTGCGAGGAGATGGACGCCGAGGATCCCCTGTTCATTCTATACACCTCAGGGTCCACGGGCAAGCCGAAGGGCGTGCAGCATACCGTCGGCGGGTACATGGTCTACACCGGGGTCACCCATCGCCTGGTGTTCGACTACCACGACGGCGACATCTACTTCTGCGGGGCCGACATCGGCTGGGTCACGGGCCATTCCTACATCGTCTACGGTCCCCTGGGCAACGGCGCGACGACCATCATGTTCGAGGGCATTCCGACCTACCCGGCGCCGGACCGCTGCTGGGAGATCATCGAGAAGTACGGCGTCAACCAGTTCTACACCGCGCCGACCGCCATCCGGGCGCTGGCCCGGGAGGGCGAGGACTGGCCCGCCCGCCATCCCATGCCCACGCTGCAGCTCCTGGGCACGGTAGGGGAGCCCATCAATCCGGAGGCCTGGCGGTGGTACCACGTCAACGTGGGCAAGGAGCGGTGCCCCATCGTGGACACCTGGTGGCAGACGGAGACCGGCGGGATCATGATCTCCCCGCTGCCGGGCGCCATTCCCACCAAGCCGGGCTCGGCGACGCTGCCTTTCTTCGGGATTAAGCCGGTGCTGCTGGACGGCGAGAGCGGCAGGGAGCTGAAGGGCAACGGGATCATGGGCGTGCTGGCCATCAAGGAGCCGTGGCCCGGGCAGATGCGCACGGTCTACGGCGACCACCAGCGGTTCGAGGAAACCTATTTCCAGCAGTACAAGGGGTATTACTTCACCGGGGACGGCTGCCGGAGGGACGAGGACGGATACTACTGGATCACGGGCCGGGTGGACGACGTCATCAACGTGTCTGGGCACCGGATGGGCACGGCGGAGGTGGAGAGCGCCCTGGTGGCCCACGGTTCCGTGGCCGAGGCGGCCGTGGTGGGCTTCCCCCACGAGATCAAGGGACAGGGTATCTACGCCTACGTGACGCTCAACGTGGGCGAGGAATACACGGAAGACCTGCGCTCGGACCTTAAAAAACAGGTGCGCTCGATCATCGGCCCCATCGCGACGCCCGACGTGATCCACTGGGCCCCGGCCCTGCCGAAGACCCGCTCCGGCAAGATCATGCGCCGCATCCTGCGTAAGATCGCCACCAACGAGCTGGACCAGATCGGCGATACGACGACGCTGGCGGACCCGGCCGTGGTGGACCAGTTGATCGAGAACCGGTAGGGATCGCTAGCCCGGTTCCAGCCATCGCAGGCAGCCGCGCGGCGGCGCCAGACCGCGGGCAGCTCGCTCAGCTCCGGCCGCCGCAGGCCACGACCGTCTGGCCCGTCACGAAGCTGGAATCTTCGGAAAGCAGGAAGCGGATCACCGAGGCCATTTCGCCGGGTTGTCCGATACGGCCCAGGGGCGTAGAGGCGATGAGCCGGTCGATGGTGCCCGGATTGCCCGTCCCGGCCAGGTCGGTGTCGGTAAGCCCCGGCGCCACGCAGTTCACCCGGACGTTGTGGGGCGCAAAGGCCTCTGAGCAGTGCCGCGTCATAGAAATGACCGCCGCCTTGGTGGTGGCGTAGTGTATCATTTCCTTCTTCAGGATCACTCCGGCAAGCGAAGCCACGTTGACGATCCGGCCGAAACCGCGGGCGATCATTTCGTCCTTCACCGCCCAGGTCGCCAGGAACACGCCGTCCACGTTCACCTCGAACATGCGTTTCCAGTCCGCGAAGGCGAGCTCCGAGTGGGGCTGGCTCGTAGCGATACCCGCGTTGTTGACCAGCAGGTCGACCGGACCCAGGCGCGACCGCACCTCCGCGGCCATGCGGTCCACGTCGGCTTCGGACGACACGTCGGCCTGCACGATCAGGCCCTCGCTGCCGGCTTCTTCTACCATGCCAAGCGTCGTTTTTGCAGCGTCCTCGTTACGCGTGTAGTTGATCGCCACCCGGGCGCCATTTTCCGCCAGCATGACGCAGGTGGAACGGCCGATCCCCCGGGAACCGCCGGTTACCAGGGCGGTGCGGCCCGCGAATTCCGCGGACCGTTTGGACCGTTCGGTCCTATTCGACCGTTCGGACCGTTCGGACCGTTCGGGCCGCGTTGATGCTTCAGCCATCAGCCGTACGCTCCTTTGCCGTGCCTGCCCAGCATGCGCTGCAGGCGGGGCGAAGCCTCGGCCCACACGTGGCCGGGCATGCGGTAGTCGATGAAGGGGTAGAGTTTCTGGGCGACGAAGCGCTTGCTGTAGGTGACGCCGGCCATGAGCCGGGTGCGGTCGGACGCGTTCGGCGCCCCGCGGTGCCAGACCTGGTTGTTGAACATATAAGCGTCGCCCTTGCGGACGAGGAAGGAGTGGGGCCCCCGGCCATCGAATTCCGGACGGTCCTGCTCATGGGGCAGGTGGGGTTGGCGTCCCGCGAAATGGCTGCCCGGGACGACCTGGGTAGGCCCGTAACGCACCGCTTCCACGTCGGTCAGCGGGGTGAATATCTGCATGACGAAACAGGGCGGAGGCACGGCGGGATCGTGGCGCGGCACGCCATCGGGCAGTGGGAAATGAACCAGGTCGTCCAGGTGCCATCCCCCGGGCCCGTCCTCGACGGCCTTGGGATTGGGCGGCGTGTAGAGCGCGTTCTGGGACATGCAGTGGCAGTCGTCGCCGAGGATCGCTTCCGCCAGGCTCGCGAAGGGCTCGCGGACGATCAGGTCGCGAAAGGCGTAGGAGTACTCGAACATGCGCATCAGGCTGGTACCGCGGATCTGGTCCCTCGCCGGTTCGTGCATGCGCGGATCGTCCCACTTGCGCTGCAGGTCCTCACGAAGGGCTTCCACCTCGTCGTCTTCCATCAGCTTGCCGAACGCGTAGAAACCGTCGCGCTGAAAGCTCCGGCGGATGTGTCCGGTTTCCTCGTCGGTGAACCGTTCTCCTGATTGTATGGCGCTCAGTACCATGGCAACTCCGGTTTTGATTCCAGGGACGCGAATCGAGGATCCGGTTCCAGCTCACGGCTCCCGCTCACGGGTCACAGTCTGACCCGGGCCAGGTATATGTTGGCCGGGTAAAGAAAGTGTTTCTCGCCGGTCTCGACCTCGTGCTGCGAATAGTAGCTGAGCAGTAAGGCGCCGTCTTCCTGTTGTACTGCGCCTACATAGGACGTGTCGCCGCCCGAGGGCAGGTCGAGGACGTGGACCACGCCGTCCTCCTCCAGCCGCCAGATGCTCGTGCGCCGGTCGACGATCCGGCCGCGGTCCGCCGGACGACCCGGACCGCCCGGGTCGTCCGGACCGCCCGGGTCACGCAGGTGCTGCCGGCCGATCACGTATTCCCGGCCGTCGACTTCCACCAGCCTGGGCGCCGGGATCGAATCGCCGGCGTCAACAAGATGCCAGTCCGTATACGGCGGCTTTGCGGAAGCCATGGTGAACCGGTTTTCATCGCCGCCGCGAATGGCCACGCGCATGGTGCCGTCGGGGGTGAGGCGGAACGTGGCCTCGCTGCCGTTCTTCGTGACTACGGACACGAGCTTCCAGTCCAGCCCGTCGGTTGACTGCACCAGGTGGAGCTCGGTCGGCTGCCCGTCCCGGGCATCCGGTTCGTTTCCGTAGGCCAGCCCGTAGAACCGGCCGTTCGCGCGGCCGACCCCCCAGAGCCAGTACCCGTCCCGGTAGACCTTCACCGGATCGGACCAGGTCTCCCCATCCGTGCTGTAGACACAGTTGGTCCGAATAACGCGGACCACGTCGTTGCCGGTAAGTCCGGGATCGGGACGGGTGACGCTTCCGACGTACAAAAACAACCTGTCGGGCGTCGCGGCCATATGCGGGTCCCGGTCGTCGCCCGCCGTGTTGACCGGCACGGCGGTCCTTTCCCAGCAGGCCAGGTCGTCGCTGGCGATCACCACGGCCTTGCCTTCGGGACTCACGTGGGACTGGCCGTTGCGGAAGCAGATGTAGTAGCGGTCCTTGAACCGCTGGAAATCCGTGAAGGCGTTGTGCCAGCCGTCACTGTATACGCGACGTACCCACTCTATTTCGGCCATGGTACAAGTAACCGGTTTAATGTGGCATCCAGGACGATTCCGGGAAGGACGGCCACGATCGAATGCAGTTTGGAGGGTAGGAGACTGGAAGGATACAAGGCGGCAGCCGGATTCGAACCGGCGATCGAGGATTTGCAATCCCGTGCCTTAGCCACTTGGCTATGCCGCCACGTCCGAAGGCGGGAGACGGGGCTTGAACCCGCGACCCTCACCTTGGCAAGGTGATGCTCTACCGCTGAGCTACTCCCGCTGGTAACACGCGTTCCGCTTAAGGACGGTGCTGCAAACTTCCCACGAAATATCGAAATGCGGCCGCCTGATGTCAAGTGTTTTTTGCCGCCGGCCGACTCCCGTGACAAGCCCTGTTACCGGCGTTTCGCCGGGGCGCATCGAAGGGCCGCGGCCCCGCGAAAGGGCATCGGGACTTGACCCGGCCAGGCGTCCGTTATATGTTACGAACCATTGAAGCGCCGCCAAACAAAGAACCCGGTCCGTGTTTCCCGGGCGATTTCAGGGCCGCCGGGTTGAACGGTTCGTCTTCATATCCGCGTGTGACATGGACAGTACGACGCTACTGCAGGAATTCGAAGACCTGGCTGAACGAATGTCCATCAGGGTCCGCTACGGCAAGCTGGACGGCGACGGCGGACTGTGCCGGTACCGCGGAAGGTATCATATCGTGATCAACAAGCGGCTCGACACGGACAGCCGGATCAACCTCCTCGGCCGCGCCTTCTCCGAGTTTCCCTTGGAAAACGTGTTCCTGATCCCCGCGGTGCGGGAAGCGATCGACCGCAACCGGAACGGGACCTGATCTTCCACCGCTAGCCTGACTGATCAGCTGGACCGCCTGGTCCGCCCGGTCCACCTGGCCCGCCACGTCCGCCAAGTGCCACGGGCTGCCCGGTTCAAAAACTCCGGCCGTCCCCTTCGAGCGGCCCACCCTGTTCCGCCTGTCCTACCTGTCCCGGCCGTTCCTCCGGCTCCACCGGCTCCGTCAATCCCGTTTCCTCCGGTTTACCCCCGTCCGGCGTGATCGCCCCCGGTCTTACCCTGGGGTTCGTGCCGCGAACGGTTACGGGCAAAGAGAACTCCGGATCCTCCGACAACCGGCCCGTCCTTATGTCCACCCGTATCGTCTCGATGCCCAGCGGTATCGGGAAGGCCGGAAGTTCTTTCACCTCCCCGTCTTCCACCAGTTCCCCGTCCCGGTCCAGACCGGTGCCGCCTTGGTCTCCGTCCGGCCACAGGCCGGCCAGCGGCCCCGACGCCGAATCCGCCGCTGCCGCCTGCGCTTCGACCTCCCGTTGTTTCTGCAGGACCGTGGCCTGTTTCATGAAAGCCGCCCAGACGGGTATGGCGCCGGAAGCGCCGGTAATCTCCTCGTCTTCCTCGGTCGACAGGAGGGGCCGGGCATCATCGTACCCCACCCATACGGAAGTCGCGAGATCCTTCGTGAAACCGTTGAACCACACGTCCCTGGATTCGCTTGAAGTCCCCGTCTTTCCACCACTCGGCTCGGTGAACCCGTACCGGTACCGAATGCCCACGCCCGTGCCACCCAGAATGACCCCGCGCAGGAGGTCAAGCATCAGGTACGCGGACTGCTCGCTGATTACGCGGTGCGATTCCAGCACGGCTTCCTCGATCAACCTGCCCTCGGAATCTTCCACGCGGGTTATGACATGGGGCTTGTGGTAGATCCCGCCGGTGGCGAATACGGAGTAGGCGGAAGCCATCTCCAGCGGAGAGACCCCGTTGGTGCCCAGCCCCAGGGAAAGTATCGGCTCCAGCGGACTGGTGATGCCCAGGCGGCGGGCGTACTCGATGACCGTCGAAGGTCCGACTTCGCTTACCAGCTTGGCGGAAACCACGTTGATCGACCGCATGAAGGCCCGTTTGAGGATGACGGGACCTTCGTGCTCCCGGGTGAAGTTCTGCGGTTCCCAGAGATCGCCCAGTTCGGTCGTGTAGGCCACGGGTTCGTCCACGACGACCGTGTTGGCGGAATAACCGAGGCGGTCCAGCGCCGCCAGGTAGACGACGGGCTTGAATCCGGACCCCGGCTGCCGGTTGCTTTCGACGGCCCGGTTGAATTCGCTCGCCGTGTAGTCGCGACCGCCGGCCAGGGCCCTCACCGCTCCGGTCCGGGTGTCGATGGCGACCAGCGCAGCTTCCAGCGCCCGCTTCTTCTCTTCCGCCGTGGCCGTATCATAGGCCGGATCGCCGACCAGCGAGTCCACGTAAGCCATCCGGGTGGTGATGGCCTCCTCGGCCAGATCCTGCAGGTCCGGGTCCATGGCGACGTAGACCTTGAGTCCACCGTTGTAGACCAGGTTGCTGCCGAATCGCCGCACCAGGAGGTCCTCGACATAGTCCAGGTAGTACGGCCCCCTGGCCGGACCGATGCTCGTTCCCTTGAGCGTCAGCTCTTCCTCCCGGGCCTGCGCGGCCTCTTCCTCCGTGATGTACCCGTTGTCCATCATGCGCCGGAGCACGGTCTCCCTGCGGCCGAGCGCCCGGTCCATGTGATAGTAGGGGTTGTAATCGCTCGGGCGCTGAACCAGGCCGGCAAGCAGCGCGGATTCGCCCAGCGTGAGTTCGCTCGCGTGCTTGCTGAAGAATCGCTGCGCAGCCTCTTCCACGCCGTAGGCATCGGCGCCGAAATACACGTTGTTGCAGTAGGCGGAAAGGATCTCGTCCTTGCTGAACCTCGCCTCGATCTGCGTCGAAGCCATGGCTTCCCGGATCTTGCGTATCCATACCTTCTCACGGGTGAAGAAGAGATGACGCGCAAGCTGCTGGGTGATCGTGCTCGCACCCTGTCCCAGGATCCGGCCTTCACTGAGATTGGTCACGAAGGCCCGGACGATGCCGGGTTTGTCCACGCCCCGGTGGTTGAAGAAGTCGGCGTCCTCGGTGGCGATGATCGCGTCCCGGAACACCGGCGCGATCTCCTCCAGGTCGACCCGGCGGTGTCCGCCCAGGGTATGGACCAGGCGCGGATTACCCTCCTGGTCGTGGGCATAGATCCGGGTCATCCGTCCGAAGATGTCGTTCAGGTCGTCCGGCAGGCGGGGAATGGATGGTACGGTGAAGTAGAACAGGATGGCGGCCGTCAGTACCCCGAGCAGCAACGCGCCGGATATACCGTACACTATCCGCCTTAAATAGAGGAAACTCATCGTCGTCGAATCCCGGTCCGTCTGCCGCAGGCGGATCAAAGCGCTCCCAGCGCCACGTACAGGTCCACGAACAGGTCGGCGGATACCGGTATGGTGACCACGTCGATCCGGCCGTCTACCAGCCGTTCGATCTGGATGATCCGCTGGTCCTCGGATACCCCCACCCGCTGCGCGGTGGCTTCCAGGTCCCGGAACCGCAGCGGATCGATGATTTCGTCCCGCATTTCCATGTCCAGGCTCCGCAACGTATCGAAAAACATCTCGGGGCCGTACACGTGCTCCATGCCTTCGTACATCCGTCCTTCAGCCGCCGTCGCGTACGCATCGATGAGATGGAACTGTTCGACCGATATCGGCATCCGGCGCAGGATGTAGTTTTCGTCGTCCACCAGGCAGATTTCGCCTTTGCGAATCCACCCCGGCCGGATTACGACCGTACGCGTCCAGCCTTCCAGGGAGTCGCGTTCAAAGTGGGACGGCGTTTCGGCAAATGCATCCGTCTGTGCGTAAGATGCCGATTCCGGGCGCGCAGGCGATACCGGACCCGTATCAGACTGTTCGTACGACGGGCCGCCGGACGGTGGACCTGCCGACCCGTCGGCAGGATGACCGGTCCTGGTGAACCGTTCGGGGATGTCGAGAAACCGATCCCGGGTCATGATCAGCTTGTGCCCGCGTTCCAGCCGGACGATTTCGGAGGCCGGCGCGTACCGGGTACTCGATCCGCCAGTTTCGTCTTCCGTATCCAACGCTGCCTGGCTGCGTTGTTCGATCAACCGGTTCGCGTGCTCCAGCGCCTCGTTGGTCCGGATTTCCTGGTCCACGAACCGGTCCAACCGGTCGCGGGAATCATTGCGGGCGTCCATGTAGGCGCCGACGAACCGTTCGATGGCGTGCCAGCGTATTTCAACCAGGGCCACGGCAATCAGCGCGACGGTCAGCAACGCGGCGGGCCAGGCATGGATCAGGTTCTTCATGACCTTTCAACATAGGCCGAAAACCCGTTGAAGTCAAAGGAAAAGACGGTGTTACGCCCCCTGGGAGAAGGCAAAAAACTGTTGACAGGACAGGCCTTCCGCGATAGAATCCGTCGACGGTCGAATGGGAAATTCACGCAAAGGATCTTCCCTCTTCGAATCCATCCCGTCACGGACTCCCGGGAGCAAATGGACTATACCGCTGCCACTACCATTGGCGCGCTGCGCGGCATGGGTTATCCGCAACGAACCATTAAAGACGAAATGCGGGACAACCTGATCGGCAAACTCACCCGCGGCGAACAGGTCTTTCCCGGTATCGTCGGGTATGACAAGACCGTAATCCCCGAACTGATCAACGCGATCCTGTCCCGGCACGACTTCATTCTCCTCGGGCTGCGGGGCCAGGCGAAAACCCGTATCCTGAGATCTCTGGCCACGCTGCTCGACGAGTACATGCCCGTGATCGAAGGCTGCGAAATCAACAGTTCGCCCTTCGCGCCCGTCAGCCGGCGCGCCCGGGACCTCGTGACCGGGCACGGGGACGACACGCCCATCGAATGGATCGGCCGGTCGCGGCGGTACGGCGAGAAACTCGCCACGCCCGACGTGACCATTTCCGACCTGATCGGTGACATCGATCCCATCAAGGCGGCCTCCCAGCGGCTCCACTATGCCCACGAGGGCGTGATCCACTTCGGCATCATCCCCAGGATGAACCGGGGCATTTTCGCCGTCAACGAACTGCCCGATCTCCAGCCCCGCATCCAGGTCGGCCTGTTGAACATCATGGAAGAGAAGGACATCCAGATCCGGGGGTTTCCCGTGCGGATTCCCCTGGACGTGATGATCGTCTTTTCGGCGAACCCGGAGGACTATACCAACCGGGGCGCCATCATCACCCCGCTCAAGGACCGGATCGACTCGCAGATCCTCACCCATTACCCGGTCAACCGCGCATATGCCATGGCCATCACCGACCAGGAGGCCTGGACCGACCGGCCCGGCGGCGTGCGCGTCGACATGCCGGCCTTCCTCCGCGAAACGGTGGAAGAGATCGCCTTCCAGGCCCGGGGCAGCGAGTTCATCGACCAGACCTCCGGCGTAAGCACGCGTATGACCATCGCCGCCATGGAGAACCTGGTCAGCCAGGTCGAAAGGCGATGCCTGTTGCAGAAGCAAAAGTCCGTCGTGCCCCGCATGTGCGATCTGTCCGCGGCCATACCGGCGATGACGGGCAAACTGGAACTCGTGTACGAGGGCGAGCAGGAGGGCGAGGTCAAAGTGGCCGAGGCGTTGATCGGGCGGGCCGTGAAAGAGGTTTTCGCAAACTACTTCCCCGCGGTCTACGGCGAGGAAGACGAACGCGGCGCGTGCTACCAGGAGGTCCTTGCCTGGTTCGAGGAGGGAAAGACAGTCGAGATTTCAGACGCCATGGACGACAAGTCCTATTACAGCGCGTTGAACGGAGTCGGCGGGTTGCGGAAGCTGGCGCGCGAACATATTCGGACGGACAGCCGGGCCGAACTTGCCGCTGCCATGGAATTCCTGCTCGAGGGTCTGCACCAGCATTCGCGGATCAGCAAAAACACGGCCGACGGCCGGCGTTCCTACAGCGATATGATGGGCAGCCTGCTCGATCACTGAGGGGTTTCGGAAGGAGGTTATTTTATTGACAGAACCCGCCGTGAACTTTATTTTTATCTGTTTGTTCGATGCAGTGGAATCAAGATTGTTCGATGTAACGGATTCAGGCGGAACTGCCTAGGAGCAAGTCATTGAATAGCGTCAGGATTACCCTTCCAGACGGCGGTCATTTCGAAATGGAGCCGGGCTCGACGGTCATGGACGCGGTGGCGCGCATCGGTCCGGGCCTGGGCCGGGCGGCGCTGGCGGCCAAACTCGACGGCGCCCAGGTCGACCTGGACCACCGGCTGAACGGGGACGCCTCCCTGGAGGTGCTGACCTTCAACAATCCGGAGGGCCGGGAGGTGTACTGGCACAGTACCACGCACCTGATGGCCCAGGCGACGAAAGAACTGTTCCCCGAAGCCCGGTTGACCATCGGTCCGCCGATCGAGGAAGGGTTCTACTACGACTTCGACATGCCGGAGCCGTTCACGGCCGAGGACCTCGAGCGCATCGAGGACCGCATGGCCGAGCTGTCCCGGGCGGACATGCCCATCCGGCGCCGTGAACTGTCCCGCGAAGACGCCCGCGCCCTGTTCACCGAACGGGGCGAATCCTACAAGGTCGAGATGATCGACGACCTGGCCGCGGACGAGGTGATCAGCATTTACGAGCAGGGGGATTTCATCGATCTCTGCCGGGGTCCGCACATCCCGTCGACCGGAAAGATCAAGGCCTTCAAGCTGCTCAACGTCGCGGCCGCCTACTGGCACGGCGACGAGGACAACCAGAGCCTCCAGCGGATATACGGCGTTTCCTATCCCAGCCGGAAAGACCTGGAAGCGTACCTGGAACGCCGCGCCGAAGCGGAACGCCGGGACCACCGCAAACTGGGCAGACAGCTCGAGCTGTTCATGTTCCATCCCCACGCGCCGGCGTCGCCCTTCTTCTTTCCGAAAGGCGCCCGGGTCTACAACACCCTGACCGACTACGTGAGGGAACTGTATGGGAAGTACGGCTACGATGAAGTCATTACGCCGCTGATCTACGAAGCCGGCCTGTGGAAGACCTCCGGCCATTACGAGCATTTCTGGGACGAGATGTTTACCATCGACGCCGACGACCGGGAATACGCGCCCAAGCCGATGAACTGTCCCAGTCACTGCCTCATGTACGCGGCGGGCCATCATTCCTACCGCGACCTGCCCGTCCGGTACGCCGATTTCGCCCGGTTGCACCGGCACGAACGTTCCGGTGTGACCGCCGGGCTGATGCGGGTACGCTCCTTCGCGCAGGACGACGCCCACATCTTCTGCCGCCCCGACCAGATCCGGGCCGAAGTCGACGATTTCATCAAGATGCTGCGGGAGGCCTATACCACGCTCGGATTCGAAGACACCGTCATCCACCTGTCCACGCGATCGGAAAAGCGCGCCGGTTCCGACGAGCTGTGGGACCAGGCGGAAGAGTCCCTGGCCCACTTGCTGGACAGCCTGGAAGTCGACTACGAAGTGGCGCCGGGCGAGGCGGCCTTCTACGGACCGAAAGTGGACTTCTTCGTGAATGACGCCCTGCAGCGCCCCTGGCAACTGGGTACGTGCCAGCTGGATTTCAACATGCCGGAGCAGTTCGGACTGGAGTACGTCACCGAATCGGGAAAGCCCGCGCGTCCCGTCATGATACACCGAGCTATTCTCGGAAGCCTTGAAAGGTTTCTCGGCGTGTACATCGAGCACTGCGCCGGCGCCTTCCCGACCTGGCTGGCCCCGGTCCAGGTGATCGTGATCGGCATATCGGAGCACCAGACCGACTACGTCCGCCGGGTGGAACGCAGGCTGGCCGGCGCCGGCTTCCGGGTCGAGACGGACGTGCGAAACCAGAAAGTCGGATACAAGATCCGCGAAGCGGAGACAAAGAAGATCCCCTTCATGGCCATAGCCGGCGCCCGCGAGATGGAGGCGGGCGACGTATCGGTCCGCCGGCACGGCCAGGGTGACCAGGGGAACATGACGGTGGACGCCCTGATCACCGCGATGGAAGAAGAAATCACCCGGACCGCCCGGAACGACCGGGCGGGGAAGTGAATCGAAGGTACAAGGATTCGGGAGGACAGCCATTCAAAAGAGAAACGTCAGAGTCAACGGAATGATCCGCGTGCCCCAGGTACGGGTGATCAGCGCGGAAGGCGAGCAGGTCGGCATCATGGATACCAGGGAGGCCCTGCAGCTCGCGACGGGCGCCGACCTGGACCTCGTGGAAGTATCGCCTGATGCCCGCCCGCCCGTCTGCAAGATCATGGACTTTGGCAAGTACAAGTACGAGCAGAGCAAGCGGGTAAAGGAATCGCGCAAGAAACAACACGTGACGCAGTTGAAGGAGATCCGCTTCAAGACGCCCAAGATCAGCGAACACGACCTCGAGTACCGGGCCGACCAGGCCCGCGATTTTCTGCAGCACGGGAACAAGGTCAAGGTGTCCGTACGGTTCTGGGGCCGGGAAATGACCCACGTGGAACTGGGTCAGCAGAAGCTGGAACACATGGCGGAAATGCTCGAAGACGTGGGCACTATCGAACAGCGGCCCAGGCTGGAAGGACGCAGCATGTCGCTGGTCCTCATGCCCAGGTAGACACGGTTCGTACCAGGAGTTGATCATGCCGAAAATCAAGACGTTGAAAGCGGCGGCGAAACGATTCAAGCGGGTCGCCTCCGGCAAATTCAAACGAAGCCATTCACACATGACACACCATAAGTTGTGCAAGTCCGGCAAGCGCAGGAGAGGACTTCGCGGCACCGCCATGGCAAGCAAGGCCGACACGCCGCGTCTCAGGCGGATGATGCCGAACTAAAGGCGCAAGACACCGAACCGGAGAAGGAACGAATCATGCCACGTGCTACCAACGCCGCCGCCTCGCGCAGGCGGCGCAAGAAAGTCATCAAGCTGGCCAGGGGATACTGGGGACGGCGCAACCGGCTTTACAGGACGGCCCGCGAAGCCGTCAACCGGGGCTGGGCCTACGCATACCGCGACCGACGCCGCCGCAAACGTGATTTCCGCCGTCTGTGGATCACCCGGATCAACGCGGCGGCCAGGCTCAACGGCCTTACATACGGCCAGCTCATTCACGGCATGAAGCTGGCCCATATCGAGATCGACCGGAAAGTCCTCGCCGAACTCGCCGTCAACGATCCTCCCGCCTTTGCCGTCGTAGCGGACACGGCAAAGGCGCAGTTTTCCTGACGATCACCACGGAAGACCGCAAAGCGGCCGTCCCGTCTACGGTTCCCGGGCGACGAAGATCGGGCCAGTTCGTCGGCGGGGGTGGTACGTCCGGGCCTGCCGGCGCGTCTTCCCTTGATGAAGGACCGGAACCGGACCATCCATGGTACAGGAAGCAGAAGCCATCGAAGCCCGGGCGCTGGATGAAATAGCCCGCGCCGCCGACCCGTCGGACCTGGAAGACATCCGCATCCGGTACATGGGGAAGAACGGCGACCTGACCCGGATCCTGCGGTCCGTGGGCAAGGCGGCCCCCGAAGACCGCCCGCGGATCGGCCAGCGGGTCAACCAGGCCAAGAAAGCCATCAGCGAAGCGCTGGAGGCCCGCAGAACGGCGTGCGATACGGGACGGGAATCCACGGTCGGCGCCCTGGACGTCACCCTGCCGGGACGCCGCCCGCCCCTTGGAAGCAAGCACCCCCTGACCCTGATCAGGGAGGAGGTTTCCGGGATCTTCCAGGAAATGGGCTTCTCCGTGGTGGACGGCCCCGAAGTGGAATGGGACTATTACAACTTCGAAGCGCTGAACATCCCGCAGGATCATCCGGCGCGGGATACGCAGGACACCTTCTACCTGGGCAGCGACATCGTGCTCCGGACCCATACCTCCCCGGTACAGGTCCGGGTCATGGAAAAGCAGCAACCCCCGGTGCGGGTGATCGCGCCGGGACGCACCTACCGCCACGAAAACCCGGATGCCTCCCACGCCTTCACTTTTCATCAATGCGAAGGGCTGTACGTGGACCGGGGGGTTACGATGGCCCAGCTCAAGGGCGATATGACGCATTTCGCCCGGCGGTTGTTCGGTGAACGGGTGAAGGTGCGTTTCATCCCCGATTTCTTTCCCTTTACCGAGCCCAGCGTGCAGTATGATTTCTCGTGCGTCGCCTGCAACGGCAAAGGATGCAATATCTGCAAGAACACGGGGTGGCTGGAGATCTCGGGCGCGGGCATGGTCGACCCGGCCGTGTTCGGTTTCGTGGACTACGATCCGGACGTATACACCGGCTACGCTTTCGGCATGGGGCTGGACCGGCTCGCCATGTTCAAGTACGGTATCGAGAGCATCCACATGTTCCTCGAAAACGACCTGCGTCTGCTCGAGCGGCCTTAGGGCGGTTCGTCCGGGAAGGAGCCGGGCTTTCATGGTGATCAAAGTTCCCCTTTCGTGGCTGCGTGCTTACTGCGACGTCCCCTGGCCCGTCGAAGAACTGGTGGAACGGCTGATCATGACGGGCCTTGAAGTCGACGGCGTCGAGACGGTCGGAAGCGATTTCGAGGGGTTTGTCACCGGGCACGTGGTGCGCGTGGAACGCCATCCCAATGCCGACAGGCTTTCCCTTTGCTCCGTGGACGTGGGGACGGAGACCCTCCAGATCATATGCGGGGCGCCGAACGTGGCCGCCGGCCAGAAGGTGCCCGTGGCGCGGACCGGAGCGGCGCTGCCCGGCGGCATGAAGATAAAGAAAGCAAAGATCCGCGGCGTGGAATCCTTCGGAATGATCTGCTCCGAGGCCGAACTCAACCTGTCCGACGATCACGCCGGCATCATGGTGCTCGACGATGGTATCGAGCCCGGCCTGCCATTGAAGTCGGTGCTGGGCGAACCGGAGACCGTCCTTGGCGTCGACGTCGGCACCAACCGTCCGGATTGCCTCTCCCTCGTGGGCGTAGCGCGGGAAATCACGGCCCTCACGGGCGGTGAACTGCGCATGCCGTCCACCGGCGTCGAAGAATCGGGCCCTCCCGCCGAATCCCTCGCCAACGTCCGCGTCGACACGCCTGAAGACTGTCCCCGTTTCGTGGGCCGTGTGATCACGGGCGTCCGGATCGGTCCTTCGCCCGACTGGCTGAAAAGACGGATCGAAGCCGCCGGCATCCGGTCCATCAGCAACGTCGTCGACGTGACGAACTACGTCATGCTTGAAATGGGCCAGCCGCTGCACGCCTACGACCTGGACCGGTTGGCGGGGCAGGGTATCATCGTCCGGCGCGCCGTGCCGCAGGAGCCGTTCACCACGCTTGACGGGGTAGACCGGACCCTCGACCACGAGGTATTGATGATCGCCGATCATGAGCGGGGTATCGGGGTCGGCGGCGTCATGGGCGGGTTGAATACAGAGATCACGGCCGATACGGCCCGGGTGTTCCTGGAAGGCGCCTGCTTCGACGCGGTCCGGGTGCGCCGGGGCTCGAAGGCGCTTCAGCTACAGACGGACGCGTCCCGGCGGTTCGAGCGCGGCATGGATCCGGAGCTGCAGGGAGAGGCCGTCAGCAGGGCCGCGGCGCTGATCGCCGAGGTGTCCGGCGGCGGCGTGGCCGCGGGCATGATCGACGTCCGGACCCCGGCTGGCCCCGACCCGTCGATCCGGTTGAGAACGGGCAGCGTAAACGGATTGCTCGGGACCGGCCTCGACCGGGACGAAATCGCCTCGATGCTACGTAGACTCCGGTTCGACGTGCAGCCCGCGCGGACCAGGCGGTCCGCCGGAGCGGATCTCGAGGTCGGGGTGCCTTCCTTCAGGCGGGACGTAACCCGCGAAGTGGATTTGATCGAGGAGGTCGCGCGGCTTTACGGATACGACCGGATCGAACCGGTTGTTTCCGTGCTGCGTCACGAAGAAACGGAGGAAGCCCGGCAGAGGGCGCAGGCGCTACGCGCCCAACAGGATGTCCGGCGGCGCCTGCGCGACGCGATGGCCGGCTTCGGATTCACAGAGGTGGTCACGCACAGTTTCGTACACCCGGACCGGAACGAGCTCATAGATCCCTCCCGGTCCAGCGTGCTGATCGAAAATCCCCTGAGTCCCGAGCTGTCCGCCATGCGTACGAGTCTCGCGGCCTCCATGTTGAGCGTCGTTCGCTGGAACGCCAACCGCAAGGTGCGGGACATCCGGATATTCGAGGTCGGCCGGGTGTTCTGGCCGAAAACCGACGGCCTTCCCGATGAACCCGAACACCTTGGCTTCGCCGTCACGGGACAGCGTCACAGCCCCCACTGGGACGGACCGCCGGAGGCCTTCGACTTCTACGATCTGAAGGGGCTGGCGGAAGCGTTGCCCGGGCGGTTAGGACTTGACAGGGTCGAAACCGTCCCGTATGATAATGACGACCCGCTATTCGACGGGGACCGGACCGGCGAACTGCTCGCGGACGGCGTGCGGATCGGCCGTTTCGGCGCGGTCTCGCACCAGGTTCTCGACCGGTTCGAAATCCGGGAGCCCGTCTGGATGGGCGTGGTCGACTGCGGAGTCCTCTTTGGCCGCGCGTCTGAACGAAGGACCTACCATTCGCCTCCCAAGTACCCCGCGGTCGAAAGAGATCTGGCTGTTGTCGTGCCCGACGAGGTTTCTCATCGGGACATACTGGAAGAGATTCGCGCGTGTAGTGGCGATTTGCTGGAAGCCGTCGAACTGTTCGACGTGTATCGTGGAGAACAGATAGCCGCCAACCGCAAGAGCATGGCGTACGCCATGCGATTCCGGTCCGGCGAACGGACGCTGACGGACGCCGAAGTTACGCGGCTTCAGGACGAGGTGTTGCGCCGGCTTGTAGACCGGTACGGGGCGGAGCTTCGCTCCTAGCGTCGCCGGGCGCGCAGGAACCACTCCTGCGGAGGGATTTATGCAAGACCAATCCATAGAGTTGTTGTTGGGCCGAATAGAAACGATGATTGACCTGATTCAGCGACTGAAGGACGAAAACGCCGGCCTGCGGAGCCAGAATCAGAACCTGGAGTCACAGGTTCAGGAACTGAAGCTCGTCCGGGAGCAGTCGGTTACCACGAAAGAGGAACTGGAACAGGAAAATCAGGAGTTGCGCGTCAAGCAGGACGACATCAAGGCGCGCATAGACACCATGCTGTCACGTCTCGACGTCATCGAGTAAGCACCTGTCCCCTTGTTCTTCCGTCATTCACGGTGTCCGGCCTGCGTCCCCGGCCGGCCGTGAATCGTCGGCTCCCGGCATCCCGTACCGCGACGGCGCGTCGATCCCGAACCGTCCCCGCGGAACCGGGGTCTCTGGATTCCACAGGGGCCGATGGACCCGGAAGACTCCTTCGTATCGCGTACGATCCGGCATCGGCTGTTTACGGGGATGAACACATTATGGATGACGAAAAAGTCACCGTTCGTGTCAACATCTGCGGCACCGAGTATCCCATACAGGCGGAGGAGGAAGCCGAGTACATTCAGCGGATCGCGGCCTACGTCGACGAACGCATGCGCGAGGTGCCCGTCAGCGTGACCATGCAGTCCCTCACCAGCGTCGCGGTCCTCACGGCGATCAGGATTGCCGACGAGTTGCACAAGGAACGTGAAAAACGGCAGGAACAGGTCGTATCGGAGTCCATGCATGACAATCGGATCGCGGATCTGATACGGCGCATGGACGAATTGCTGGAAGGCTCGATTCCTGAACAGGATGACGAGAGTGAAAGCCATGACCGGTCTTGTTGAGGAAAGAACCATGTCCGGATTGAATATCACAATTGAAGAAGGTGGCTGCCACTATGCTTGTGACGATCAGTCTCTACGCCGGCACCGCCCTGATCATGTTTCTCCTCGGATGGTACATTCGAAAGCGTGTCGAAAAACGTAAGACCGACAGCGTGGAGCGCTTGGCAGAAAGCATCCTTGCAGAGGCGGTGGAAGAAGCGGATACGATAAAAAACACGGCCAGGATCGAAATGGAGGAGGAATCGTATCAGGCCAAGGCGAAATTCGAACGCGAGAGTAACAAGGCCCGCCAGGA
This sequence comes from bacterium, assembly GCA_965202605.1. Lineage (GTDB taxonomy): Bacteria > JAAXHH01 > JAAXHH01 > JAAXHH01 > JAAXHH01 > JAAXHH01. Next base: position 3,841,796 of record OZ241838.1, on the reverse strand, counting down.
ATTCCACCGGTCCGAAAAGCGGATCGCGATCAGGGAACAGAATATAGAGCGCAAGGCCGACTTCGTGGCCAAGCGGGAAAGGGGCATACAGAAACAGTTCCAGTCGCTGCAGGAGCGGGACGAGAAACTGGCGGAAGAGGAAGTGCGGCTGGAACAACTGATCAGGCAGCAGACCGAACGGCTCGAGCAGTCCGCCGGCATGTCGACGGAAGAAGCGAGGCGGTCCCTGCTCAGCAACATCGACGCGCGTATACGCGCAGAAGCCGGCCAACAGGCCCGCAGCATCATCGAAGAAGCCCGCCAGAACGCGGAGATCGAAGCCCGGGAAATCATTACGCACGCGATGCAGAAGTACACGCTGGATCACGTGACGGAAACGACGACATCGGTCATATCGCTGCCCGACAATGAAATGAAAGGCCGTATCATCGGGCGCGACGGACGCAACATCCAGGCGTTCGAAATGTCGACGGGGATCGATGTCATCGTCGACGACACGCCCAATGCCGTCGTCCTCTCCGGCTTCAATCCCATACGCCGCGAAATCGCGAAGCTCTCCATGGAGAAGCTGATCGAGGATGGCCGGATTCATCCCGGATTCATCGAGCAGGTTGTCGCCAAGACACAGGAAGAAATCAACGACCTGATCCAGGACACGGGCGACGAGGTGCTCTTCGACCTGGGCGTTACCGGCGTCCGTCCCGAGTTGGCCATGCTGCTCGGACAGTTGAAATACCGCATGACGAGCGGGCAGAACGCGCTGCATCACAGCCGCGAAGTGGCTGAGCTGGCGGGTCTTATGGCACAGGAGCTGGATTTGGACGTGACCCTGGCCAGGCGCTGCGGACTGCTCCATGACATCGGCAAGGCCGTGGACGGCGGCCCGGAAGGCGGCCATGGCGCATTGGGAAGATCGGTCGCCGAAAAGTATGGCGAACCACCCGAAGTGCTGGAGTGCATAGGCGTCACCCACGAAAACCCGGATGAGGCCAGCCCCATGGCCGTGGTGGTCAGAACCGCCGACGTCCTCTCCGTGTCCAGGCCCGGCGCGCTCAGGGAGCCGCTGGAGAAGTTCATACGTAGACTCCGGGAGACGGAAAAGCTGGTGAGTTCCTTCGAAGGCGTAGCCCGGGCCTTCGTGATGAAGGCGGGGAAAGAAGTCAGGGTCATGATAGATCACGAAGAAGTGGACGACCTGCGCGCGGTACAGCTCGCCACGGAAATCGCCAGGAAGATCCAGGTCGGGATGGAATACTCGGGTCAGATCAAGGTGACCGTCATCCGGCAGACCCGAGCGGTCGAATTCGCCAGGTAGCGGCGTTGCCGACAACGGCGGGGAGGAAGACCAGGCGTGGGGACTGATGCCGATACCCGGATACTTACCGTTACCGAACTGACCGCCGGGATCAAGACGCTGCTCGAAGAAGCGTTTCCCTATGTGTCGGTGTCCGGCGAGATCTCCAACTACAAACGGCACGCGTCCGGCCATGCCTACTTCTCCCTGAAGGATGACCGCAGCCAGTTGCGTTGCGTCATGTGGCGATCGGCCAACCGGAAGCTGACCTTCGAGCCCGAAGACGGCATGGAAATCCTGGCCCAGGGCGTCCTTTCCGTCTACGAGGTACAGGGACAATACCAGCTGGTTGCCCAGCGGCTGAAGCCCGTCGGCGCAGGCGCGCTCCAGGCGGCCTTCGAGCGCCTGAAAGCACGGCTCGGGCAAGAGGGCCTTTTCCGGGAGGAGCACAAGAAAACGCTGCCGTCCTTCCCGGAGCGCGTGGGCGTTGTCACCTCGGGCTCAGGCGCGGCGATCCGGGACATCATACAGGTGCTGCGCAGGCGCGCTCCGTGGGTCTCGATCATCCTGAGGCCGGCGCCCGTGCAGGGCGAAGGCGCCGCGGCTGAAATCGCGGCCGCCATCGAAGAGATGAATGACTACGGCGAGGTGGACGTGTTGATCGTCGGCCGGGGCGGCGGATCGGCGGAGGACCTGTGGGCATTCAATGAAGAAGCGGTGGTCCGGGCCGTCTTCAAGTCCCGTATTCCGGTGGTTTCAGCCGTGGGACACGAAACGGACTATACCCTGGCGGACTTCGCGGCCGACCACCGGGCCCCCACACCGTCGGGCGCGGCCGAAATCGTCGTTCGCGACCTGCGGGAGTTGAAAGACCGGTCGGATGGCGTATTGAGGCGTCTCTGCGGAGGGATGGCGGCGTACATGGACCTGCATCGACAGCGCGTCGCCGCGCTGGTCTCCAGTTACGGACTCAGGCGGGCCGTGGACCAGATCGGACAGTACGCCCAGTTCACCGACGAACTGACCCGCCGCCTGGCCGACAGGTGTTTCCACGACCACGAGACACGCGGCCAGACGGTCAGCGGACTGGCCGGCCGGCTCCAGGCCCTCAGCCCCCTCTCGGTCCTGGAGCGTGGATACGCGGTCTGCCACCGCGCGTCCGATGGCGGCGTCGTCCACAGCTCGGATGAGCTCAGCGTAAACGACCGGGTGAACGTCCGGCTGCGCAAAGGCGAGGCGTTCTGTCGCGTCGAACACGTTCGCGGCAGGGCGGAACCTTTCGTGGCCTCTCCGACTGAGAAACGGCGCGGGGAGGCGGCGGAATCCTTCAGTCTCTTCGACGAATCGAATGCCCCGGAACCGACCCGACCCCTGGATGTCCACAATGACTGAAAAAGACGGACCGACCTTTGAAGAGGCGCTGAAGCGTCTGGAGCACATCGTGGAGCGCATGGAACAGGGCGATCTTCCGCTGGATGAGTCGCTCGCCCTTTTCCAGGAAGGCATCGAACTCTCCCGGATCTGCACGCGCCAGTTGAATGCGGCGGACGAACACGTGCGGAAGCTGGTCCGGGTGGAGAACGGCCGGTTTGTCATCGAGCCCCTCGAACCGGAAACACCGGCCGGCCAGGGCGACGATCTGACCTTCTGATTTCGCCCCGATTGAGGTCCCCGGCTAAGCGATCGCGGCGTGGCGGGTCCGTTTCAAACGGGATCGTCTTATAGTGGTCAGCCTGGTCAGCCTGGTCAGCCTGGTCAGCCTGGTCAGCCTGGTCAGCCTGCCGTCAACGCAGCGCGACGTGCCGGCGGCGACGCAAACTACCTGGTATTGCATATGGCAGATACCCTTGAGAAACAGGCCTTCCTCGAAGCGCTGGCCGAGCGCAGGGAGTGGGTGCGCGACTACCTGGAACGGGACCCGCGGAAAGTGCTCTTCGTTCCGGAGGACATTCACGACGGGGTGTTCAGCTACCTGAGGGCGTCCGGCAAGGTCCTTCGTCCCTGTGTGCTTTTTTTCTCCTGCGGCGCCGTAGGCGGGGAGGAACGGGCCGCGACGCCCGCGGCCGTCGCCGTAGAACTGTTCCACACCTGGACAATCGTGCATGACGACATCATGGACCGGGACGCGTTGCGGCGCGGCGCGCCCACCGTCCACGAGGCGTTTCGGAGACGGGCGCTGGCCTCGGAAGCCTTCGACGAAAGAGAAGCCGCCCACTACGGCCTGTCCATCGGAATCATGACGGGCGAGGTGCAGCACGGATGGGCCACCGCTCTCCTGTCTGAACTGTACGACGCGGATGCGGACAACGGCGAGATGGTGATCGAACTGATCCGTTACCTGGAAACGGACGTCCTGCTGGCGCTCGTGGGCGGCCAGGCGCTGGACATCCAGTACGCCAAGGCCCCCATGGATAGCCTGGACGAAGCGACCGTGATCGACATGTTCTGGCGAAAGACCGGCGCGCTCTACGCCTTCGCGGGCGCCGCCGGCGCAATGATCGGCCTGAACACGCCGGACCGGAACCACCCCCTGGTACGGGCTGTCGCGTCTTTCACCGGAGAATGCGGCGTGGCCTTCCAGTTGCAGGACGACATCCTGGGTCTCACGGCCGACGAGGCCACCCTCGGAAAACCGGTGTGCTCCGACCTCCGGGAAGGGAAACGCACGCTGTTGCTCGTACACACGTACCACAAGGCTTCGGCAGCCGAAAGGCGGTTTCTGCTTGACGTCGTCGGTAAACCGGGGGCGACCGATGAACAGATCGCAGAGGTACGCGACCTCATCCTGGCTCACGGCGGTCTCGGCCATGCCCGGACGCTCATGGAACGGAGAGTGGCCGACGCCATTCGAAATCTCGACGCGATTCCCGACTCTACCTATAAGGGGTACCTGGTCGACTGGGCGGAATACATGATCGGAAGGTCCTTCTGATGCATCGCGTGGGCATCATCGCCAATCCCGCCCGTCCCGTGGTCCGCAGCCTGATCCCGGAACTCGTCCGGCTACTTTCGTCGCGGTCCGGCAAACCGGTCCTTTCGGCCGGCCTGGCGGCCATGGTCAGCGACGAAGCGTCCCGCCGGGACCGCGTGATCGTCGATACGGACGACCGCGTCGCAGGGGAGGTCGACTGGGTCATCGCCATAGGAGGGGACGGCACCCTGCTCAAGACGGCGCGCCTGGTAGGCGCTTCCGGCATACCCATTCTCGGAGTCAACTCCGGAAAGCTCGGTTTCATGATGCAGACGACGCCCGACGAACTGGGCGACGCCCTTGAACGGGTTTTCGAAGGGAGATACTCGCTGGACAAGAGGCTGGTCCTGCAGGGAAGGACTGGGAACGGAACTTCCGGGGACGCGCCCACCGGCGAGGTCTTTTCGGCGCTGAACGATATCGTGATCGACAAAGGATCGATCTGCCGGGTCATCGAACTGGGCATCTACGTCAACGACGAATACGTCAATGACGTCATGGCAGACGGACTGATCGTCTCGACTCCGACCGGTTCCACGGCCTATTCGCTGGCGGCGGGCGGGCCGATCCTTGCGCCGGACATGGAAGCGATCGTCGTATCGCCCATCTGTCCGCACACCCTGTCCAACCGGGCCATGGTGCTCGCCGCGCGGGACCGCGTCCGGATCGAAGTCCGGGCCGACCATCCGGATCTCCTGCTCACCGTGGACGGACAGGAAAACGTGGTCATCCAGCCGGGCAGCACCGTCGAGCTTTGCCGGGCGGACCACGCCATACATCTGATCCGGTTCACGGATCGCTCTTTTTACGATGTCCTGCGAACGAAGCTGAAATGGGGCGAACGCTGAGTCAGCCGGGAACCAGCCGGCCCGCCGGCCCGCCCGGAACACCCGGTCCAGACCGACCGGTCCAGGGCCGACCGCCCGATCCCGCTAATCCTGTTGTGGCCTATGCTCGCGAACCTGAGGGTTAGAAACTACGCGCTGCTGGACGAGGTGGACATCGAATTCACCCCCGGACTGAATGTGCTCACGGGGGAAACCGGATCCGGGAAGTCCATCCTGATCGGCGCGCTGGGACTCATACTCGGCGGCCGGGCCACGTCGGAGGCCATTCGCGGCGGCGCCCGGACCGCGACAATCGAAGGGTTGTTCGAAGGTGCGCACGACGCGCAGGTGCAGGCCCTGCTGTCGGAAATCGGCGTGGACGTGGAAGACGGCACGCTGATCATCCGGCGGGAGGTCAGCCGCGACGGGCGCAACAGGTGCTCGATCAACGGTTGCCTGGTCACCGTTTCCGTCCTCAAGAGCCTGGGCGACCTGCTGGTGGACCTGCACGGACAGCACGATCACCAGTCGCTTTTGAACCCGCGGACGCACCGGGACTTTCTGGATGGATTCGAGGACGCCGGAGCGCCACAACAACAGGTCGCCGAGGCCTACCGTCGTTTCACGGAGCGATCGGAGGCGCTGAGGCGGCTGGACGATGAACTCGCCGCCACCCGTGAGCGGGAGGAACTGTACCGCTTTCAACTGCACGAGCTTGAACAGGCGGACCTGTCCCCGGGGGAAGACGAAGAGCTGGAAAGGGAACGGTCCGTCCTTGAAAACGCGGAGCAGCTGATCCGGGTCGCCTCGGACGCTTTCGAGGCGCTCTCCGAAGGGGAAGGCGCGGCAGTCGACGGGCTGGTCCGGGTCATCCGCGCGCTGGAGGAAGCGGAGCGTATCGACCCCGCGCTCGGGGAAGCCCTCGGGGGTGTCAGGAACGCACGCTACCAGCTGGACGACAGCATCGATTTCCTGCGGCGCTACCGCGACCGCGTCGAGTACGACCCGGCGCGCCTGGAAGAGGTGCTTGACCGCCTGGACCTCGTCGGGCGTCTCAAACGCAAATACGGCGCAACGATCGCGGACGTCGTGGCCTGCCGGGACCGGATCGCCGGGGAACTGGACCTGATGGACACGGTCGACGAACGGCGGGACCGTTTACGCGCGGAAGTGGAATCGGCCCGCCAGGAGCTGACCGATCGGGCGAAGGCCCTGTCGGACCGGCGAAAACAGATAGCGCGCAAGCTGGAGAGCCGGGTGGTGGCTGAGCTGGCGGAACTGGGCATGGGGAAGACGGGATTCCAGGTCGGTATCGACTGGCAGGCGTCCGAAGACGGCCCGCTGCGCATTGACGGCCGCACCTATCGCGTGGACGCCCACGGGATGGACCGGATCGAATTCCTGATATCGCCCAATACCGGGGAGACGCTCAGGCCGCTGGTGAGTATCGCGTCCGGCGGGGAGATATCCCGGGTCATGCTGGCCCTGAAGGTGATCCTGGCCGAATCGGACCGCATGCCGACGCTGGTCTTCGACGAACTGGACATCGGCATCGGCGGGCGCATCGCCGAATCGGTCGGGCACCGGCTGAATCTACTGTCCAGGGACCACCAGGTGCTGTGCATCACCCATCTTCACCAGGTGGCCTGCTGGGGCCGCACGCATTTCACCGTGCACAAGCAGTCGGCACGCGGCAGGTCGGTCACGCTGGTCGACCACCTGGACGAGGACGGCAGGGTCCGGGAGATCGCGCGCATGCTGGCCGGGGAGACGGTGGACGCCATGGCCCTCTCACACGCCCGCGAGATGCTTCGGCGCACAGCGGCCGTATGAGGCCGAGAGGGACGGCGACATGAGCCCGGGCAACGAGCGGGACAGGAGGAACAGGCAGGCCAGGCCGACCGCAAGTACGGGCGGGTTCTGGTCTCCGCCCAACGTGCTGTCTCTTTCGCGGATAGCCGCCGTTCCCGTCATTTACCGGGGTTTCGCCACGGATTCGCAGTTGGGCCTCTACGTGCTCATCGGCCTGGCCTTTCTGACGGACGCGGCCGATGGCTACCTGGCACGCCGTTTCCGCTGGGAAAGCAAATGGGGACTTGTCCTCGACCCGCTGGCCGACAAGATCCTGGTCGGCGGCCTCGCGGTCTTCCTGGTGCTCTTCCGGGATTTCCCCCTGTGGGCGGCCGCGCTCATCATCGCCCGCGACCTGTCCATCCTGGGGGCGGGCGTGTATCTTTATCGCAAACCCGGCGGCGTGGTCCTCCCGGCGGACCGGATCGGCAAACTGACCACCCTGGTCACGGGCGGCGCGCTTTTTCTTTACGCCGTGGACCTGCAGCCTTACGGAACCTGGGCGCTCTGGGCGGCGCTCTGCTGCGTCGTCGGATCGGGCATCCACTACGTCCTGGGCTTAGCGAGGCTGGTCCGGGCGCGCGCGAACGGACCAGGTGGACCGGGCAGTCCAGGCGGTCCAGGCGGTCCAGGCGGTCCAGGCAGTCCAGGCAGTCCGGGTGGTCCACGCGGACCGGGAAACCCCGAACCCGTCGTTTCGGGACCGGCGGACCGCGACGCAGCGCGGCAGGAACGAACGCTTACATGAATCGCGGCGCTTCGAAATGGGCGGTCACCGGTTGGCATCACCTGTCGTTCGAGCGGCCGGAAGACTGGAGTATCGGCGCGGTAACGGGGGATTTCGCAACGGGCTACCTGCGGCTCGACGACACGGAAATGCCCCGTTTCGAACTGAGGTGGGAGCGCACCCGGGGCCGGGAACCCGTTGACCAGGTGGTGACGAGATATCTCAAGAACCTTTCCGGAAAGGGCGGGAAGAAGGCGCCGCCCGTGAAGGTCCGACGGGACCTGGGGCTCATCAAGGACGAGTCCGTACTGGCGGACAGAACGGTGGAGGGGTTCCACTGGCGGACGGAGGGACGGGACCCCCTGCAGGCCTATGGCTGCCTGTGGATGTGCGAAACCTGCGGACGCACGGTCTTCGCCCAGGTCCTCGGACGCGGGGGCGAATCCATCATGAACCAGGCCGCGAGGCTGCTGAACACCCTGGACGACCACGCACGCGGCGACACCGCTACCTGGGCCGTGTACGGGCTGAAATTCGATCTGCCGGCCGACTGCACCCTCAAGAAGCACTCCTTTCTGACGGGACGGATCGAGTTGACATTTGAGCGCGGCGACGCCAGATTGGAAGTGGTCAGGACGAGTCTTGCCGAAATGCATCTCGAGAACCGGACGTTTGCGGAGTGGTTCCAGGATACGCACGGTAACGAGATCGACGACTGGTCCGATGACACCGGTCCGATTTACGGCCATCCGGGCATCCGCGGGACGGGCGAGGGCGTGGATCCCGAGACGGTTCACAGCCGGATGGCGTGGCTGCCCTGGCGGCGGCCCCGAAAAAAACCATTGAGTTGTTGCGGCTGGCATTGTATCGATGGCAATAGGCTTTACGTGCTGCGACACATGGACGAGACGCACCAGCCCGACTTCCTGGACGAGATAGCCGCTACCGTGGTTTGCCATTGATCTCGCGGGAAGAGAACGTTCGCGTCCATGGCCGGGAACGCTCCCACGGATCGCAATCATGATGTCGCTCTTTCGAAAGAAACCGCCCCCGCTGCCTCGAAGGGAGTTGTTGCGCGCAAAGCCGGTACGCAATGAAAGACTGACCTGCGAAGAAAACTCCGACGGGGAAATCGTGCTGGGCATCCCGAGGAGAAAGACCTGGTGGATCAATACCCTGTCCAGGGTGTTCTACGTCCCGAGCCGGCGAACGGTGGTGCTGGACAGGATCGGTTCGTTCCTCTGGGGGTTGTGTGACGGACGGAACACCGTGGATCACGTCATATCGACGATCCGGAACGAATACAAGCTGGAACGCAAGGAAGCGGAAGTCTCCACGCTGACGTATCTGAAGCAACTCACGGAAAAGGGATTGATCGGACTGGCCGTGGCAAACAGAAAAGGAGAAAAGAACGCATGACGACGGAATCGGTCGCGACGGCCGGCACGACGGAGAAGCAGATCTCGTTGCCCTTGTCCAAGGCGATCGAGATCAGTTTCCGCAGTCTGAGAATCCGGTTCTGGCGGTCGCTGATCACGATCGGAGGCATCTTTTTCGGCATCGCCTTTCTCATGTCCATTCTGACCAGCGCGTCCATCAACGAAGCGCTCGTGGAAAACGGCTCCCCCCAGGTCCGGGCGCTGCTGGAGCAGAAAGGGGCGGACGGCGATTCGGCGACGCAGCAGATATGGCTCGTTTCCCTCTCCCTGCTGGTGTGCGTCGTCGGGATCACCAACGCCATGCTGATGTCGGTAACCGAAAGGTACCGGGAAATCGGAACCATGAAATGCCTGGGGGCGCTGGACAAGTTCATCATCCAGCTGTTCGTGCTGGAGTCCACCTTCCAGGGACTGGTCGGTTCCGTGGGCGGGGTCATACTGGGCTGCCTGTTCATGCTGGTTTCCATGATGACCTCCTACGGATGGGACCCCCTGGTGCTGTTTCCCGTGCTGGAAGTGGCGCGAAGCGGCCTGTATTCGCTGGGGGCCGGACTGGGTCTCGCCATCATCGGGGCGCTGTATCCCGCGTACCGGGCATCCCGGATGCCTCCGGCCGACGCCATGCGCACGGAAGTCTGACATCGGACCACACCCGGAACACCTTGCCGGATCGAAGGGATTCGAACTGATACCTGAAAGGGGCGGGAAATGACAGAAGAGCAGACCGCGGTAATGGACGCGCCGGATACCGAAACGCAGAATATCGTCCGCACGCGCGGGGTCAAGCGCGTGTACCAGATGGGCAAGCTTTCTCTGGAGGCCCTCAAGGGCATCGACATGGAGGTGCAGCGCGGAGAGTACATATCCATCATGGGCCCCTCGGGCTCGGGCAAGTCAACCCTGTTCAACATGATCGGCGCGCTGGACAAGCCCACGGAGGGCAAGGTCTACATCGACGAGGTGGACGTCGCCCAGCTGGACGCCTATGAACTGGCCTGGCTGCGGTGCCGCAAGATCGGTTACATCTTTCAGACCTTCAACCTGATTCCGGTCATGACCGCCCTGGAAAACGTCACCCTGCCCATGATCTTCGCCGGCCTGGCGACGGACGAAGCCATCGACAAGGGCGTCGACCTGCTGACCCTGGTGGGTCTCGGAGAGCGTGTCCAGCACAAGCCGCTGGAACTGTCCGGCGGGCAACAGCAGCGCGTCGCCGTGGCCCGCGCGCTGGCCAACGATCCGGCCATCGTCCTCGCGGACGAACCCACGGGCAACCTGGACCGGAAGACCGGACGTGAGATCATCGAACTGTTGCGGGAACTGAACCAGGAAAAACAGGTGACGATCATTTCCGCGACCCACGATCTGAAGATGCTGGACGTTTCAGACCGCATCCTGTGGGTACAGGACGGAAGGATCACCAAGAACCAGCGGCGTGACGAACTGGACCTGGACCTGGGCCAGATCGGCGCCGAGGAAGAATAGCTCTGTTTTCGGATTGGGGTCGGCTTCAGGTATTCATTCGATACGCGCGGTGCGCGCCCCGGACGTTCAGGCGACGCCCGCTCCGCAGCACTTCTTGTACTTTTTGCCGCTCCCGCAGGGACAGGGCGCGTTGCGGCCGACTTTCCGTTCGACCTTGACGGGCCGGATCCGGGATGCGTTCCCGTCGGAGTCTGAGCCCCGTCTTCCTCCCCGCCGGACGCCGGCGTCCGCTTCGGGATCCTCCGCGGCCATGCCGGCCATGGCCGGAGCTTCCTGGTGGATCGCCCGCATGTTGGCCGGGGCTTCCTGGCGCGGCATCCGCGTCTCGGCCAGTTCGGCGTTGAAAACGGTCTTGACGATCTCCTCGTCCAGCCGGTCCCACAACTCCTCGAACATGGCGTAGGCTTCTTTTTTGTACTGGATCAGGGGATCCAGCTGGCCGTAGGCGCGCAGGCCGATGCCCTCCCGCATCCGGTCGATCTCGTACAGATGTTCCTGCCAGGCGTTGTCGATGACGTGCAGGGTGGCGAAGCGCTCCAGGTCGCGCATCAGTTCGGGAGAGGGCGCCAGGGCCGTTTCCTTCCGCTCGTAGGATTCCAGCATCCTCTCGTTGACCAGTTCCACCAGCGATTCCACGTTCAGGTCGGCCATTTCGTCTTCGGCCACGGCCACGGCCACGTGAAAGTTGCGGGCCAGGTCGGCGCTCAACGCGTCCAGCTCCCAGTCTTCGGGATAGGTCTTGGGATCGGTGTATTCCGCGACCTTCCGCACGGCGACCCCCCGAATCATCTCGATGACGTCGTTCCTGAGGTCCTTCCGCTCGAGGGCATGCAGGCGGCGGTCGTACACGGCTTCGCGCTGCTGGTTCATCACATTGTCGTACTCGAGCACGTGTTTTCGCATGTCGAAATGCTGGGCCTCCACCCGCTTCTGGGCCCGCTCGATGGACCGGGTCACCATGGAGTGCTCGATCACTTCCCCGTCCGGTATCTTCAGGCGGTCCATGACGGCCGCGATGCGCTCGGAACCGAAGAGCCGCATCAGGTCGTCCTCAAGAGAAAGGTAGAAACGCGAAGAGCCCGGGTCTCCCTGGCGTCCGGAACGGCCGCGGAGCTGGCGGTCGATACGGCGGGCTTCGTGGCGTTCCGTCCCGATGATATGGAGCCCGCCGAGTTCCACCACACCTGTGCCGAGCTTGATGTCGGTGCCCCGTCCCGCCATGTTCGTGGCAATGGTCACGGAACCGGGCTGCCCGGCCTTCGCGATGATTTCCGCCTCCTGCTGGTGGAACTTGGCATTCAGCACGTTGTGCCTGATCCCCCGCCGTTTCAGCATGCGGCTCAGCGTCTCCGAGGCGTCGACGGAGGTGGTCCCGATCAGGATGGGCTGGCGCTGCCCGTTCAATTCCTCGATTTCGTCCAGGACCGCGTTGTACTTCTCCCGGCGGGTACGGTAGACGACGTCGTCGTAGTCCGTGCGCTGCACCGGCTTGTTGGTGGGGATTTCCACCACGTCCATCTTGTAGATCGCAAAGAACTCGCTCGCTTCGGTCACGGCCGTACCGGTCATGCCGGCCAGCTTCTCGTACATGCGGAAGTAGTTCTGGATCGTTATGGAGGCCACGGTGCGCGTCTCCTGCTCGATCTTCACCCCTTCCTTGGCCTCGATAGCCTGGTGGAGGCCTTCGGCCAGCCGCCGCCCGTACATCAGCCTGCCCGTGAAGGTGTCGACCAGCACGACTTTCCCGTTTTCGATGACGTAATCGATGTCCTTCTCGTAGATCGCGTAGGCCTGGAGCAGCTGGTGCATGTTGTGGATGCGTTCGCTTCGTTCCGCGTAGAGCTTCTCCAGCTCGGCCTTCTTCTCATTCTTCTGCTCGTCGGTCAGCCCCTCGTCCGAATCGATTTCCACGATGCCTTCGCTGAGATCGGGGATGATGAAAAGCTCCTGTTCGCCTGGCGACAGGAGTTCCCGGCCCTTCTCGTTGATCTCGGTGTGACGGGTCTTCTCATCGACCGTGAAGAAGAGATCGTCGTCCAGCACGGGCATCTTCTTTTCCCGGATGTAGTCCCCCTCCACCTGCTGTATGAGCTTCTTGATGCCGGGTTCCTGCTGCAGTTTCAGGAGCTTCTTGTTCTTCGGCATGCCCCGCTGGGCCTGCAACAGCCTGGTCCCGGCGTCGTAGTCGTCCTCCTCGCTGTCCAGCAGCGCCTCGGCCTCCGCGATGATCTTTGCCGCGAAGCGGGTCTGGGCGCGCACGAGCTTCTGTACGTCCGGAAGCGATTCGGCGTACTTCCCGCTGTTTGATTCGCTTACCTGGCCCGCGATGATGAGGGGCGTGCGCGCTTCATCGATCAGGATGGAATCCACCTCGTCCACGATCGCGTAAGGGTGCCCCCGCTGCACGCGGTCCTCCAGGCGCCACTTCATGTTGTCCCGGAGGTAGTCGAAACCGAATTCATTGGTGGTCCCGTAGGTCACGTCCGCCTGGTAGCCCGCTTTCTTGCGGTCCACGTCGGGATCGTTGTTCTCGAGACATTCGACCGTCAGCCCGAGGAACTCGAATACCGGTCCCATCCAGGCCCGGTCGCGCTTGGCGAGGAACTCGTTGTGCGTCACCAGGTGGGCGCCCTGGCCGGTCAGGCCGTTCAGATACATGGGGAACAGGGCCACGAGCGTCTTGCCCTCTCCCGTCGCCATCTCGGCGATCTTGCCTTCGTGGAGCACGACACCGCCGATGATCTGCACGTCGTAGGGGATCATGTCCCACGCCATCTCGCCCTGGCCGGGGACGACCCAGGACCTGCCGAGCATGCGCCGGCACGCTTCCTTGACCAGGCCGTAGGCCTCGGGCAGGATTTCGTCCAGTTCTTCGCCGTCCTCCCACCTGGCGCGGAACTCCCGCGTCTTTTCGGGGAACTGGTCTTCGTCGAGCGCCTGGTATTCGTCGGCCCATTCGTTGACGGCTTCGACGATCGGCGCCAACCGCTTGACGTCCCTGTCGTGCTTGGTCCCGAAAGCACCGGAGATCAGGTTCTTGAACCGGGTGATCATGAAGTTTCGTCCTTCGTGCCGTGCCGTGGAGGAGGACTGGGCCTCGTGGTTTTCCAACGATGGAAACTACAGGCGCTGCCGGCCTGGAACAACTCTTTTCTTAGAACCGGAGCGGCCGGTTTCCGGTTCCATTTCTCACGAAAAAACCCCGGCGGGATAACGTGTGGCCGCGCCGGGGCTGTTGCTGTATTCGAAGGGCAAACCGCCCTCAGTCGTCGTCCCGGAGATAGGGGCTGAGCTTCCCGCTGCGGGTCGCGTGCCGCAGACGCTGCAGCGCCCGCTCCTTGATCTGGCGTATCCGTTCCCGCGTCAGGCCGAAACGAATGCCGATTTCCTCTAGCGTGTGGGCCCTTTCCGATCCTACGCCGAAGTACAGGCGGATCACTTCCGCCTCTCGGGGCGGAAGGGTGTCGAGTACCTTGCCGACGTCCGACTTCAGGAACTGCAGCATGGTGCTCTCGTCCGGCGCCGTCTGCATTTCATCGGGCAGGAGGTCGAGCAGGCTGCGGTCGTCGTCGTGATTGAAGGGGACGTCGAGGGAGATGCAGTGGCTGAACGAACTGAGGGCCTCGTTGATTTCTTCGACCGAAATGTCCATTTCCTGGGCGATTTCGTCTATGTCCGGTTTGCGGCCGAGTTCGTGTTGCAGATGCTTGGAGGTCTGCTTGATACGGCGAAGTTCTTCGGAGCGGTTGACCGGGACGCGAACGGTCCTCGACTGGTTGGCTATGGACTGTATGATGGCCTGGCGTATCCACCAGACGGCATAGGAGATAAACTTGTACCCCCTGGTTTCGTCGAACTTCTTGGCGGCCCGCATCAGGCCCATGTTGCCTTCGTTGATCATGTCCAGCAGGGGTAGGCCGTAGTTCTGGTACTGCCGGGCCACGCTGACGACGAATCGCAGATTGGCCTTCACCAGCTTGTCCAGTGCTTTCTGGTCGCCCTGCTTGATCAGGCGGGCCAGCCTTACCTCTTCCTCGGCCGTTATCAAGGGATATTTGGACATTTCAGCCAGGTAGCGGTACAGCGCCTGTTCGTATCTCGCCCCGTTGCCATAGGACTCTTGATATGATGTGCCGATCTTGCTTCACCTCCCCCCACGCCATGCGCCACGCACGGCGCATCCCTTCCGCTCCGGCCTATGCAGGTCCGGTTCCCGTTACAGCGCGATCCTTTGCGGTGTTAACGGCGTGCCGAACGATGCGTGCCATACGGAACCCTGTTCAAAATATGCGAGCGGCAAAGACGCCGTCGTCAGACAAACGGAAAGTACAATCCGGCGGGTGCGCGTTCAAAAACTGGAATTGCGTCGTTGCTCAGACAACGGGAACTGCAGCAGGGTTGCCATCGAACAAACCGGAATCCAGCGTGGACAGGCTTACAAGAAGGCTGTGCCAGGGTGACAGTTCCCAGTGTTGCTAAAATAAATCAAAAAAGCCGCCAAGTCAAGTGTTTTCCCTTTAAGATTGACAGGGGAAGGACCGGTGGATACATTGGCACTCTCGAAATCGGACGCATACTCCCGGGACCGGAGATCCTTCCCGCAAGGAAGCAGCGGATGGCCGCGGAATCGAATACATGGCGTATTGCCGTCGCGAACCGGAAAGACGTGGTGGACGCCGTGGGAGAAGGTCTCCGCGGGGACATCCTCGATCTGGGCATTAATGGAGTCGAACGTGTGCGGCACGTCCGTCTCTACGCGCTCCGCGGCGAACTGTCGACGGCCGAGCTCGACCGGATCACCACTGATCTGCTCGCCGATCCGGTCACCCAGGAACATCTGAAAATCGACACCGCGGGCCTGCCGGTCGAATCCGGCGAGTGGGGCGTGGAAGTATGGTTCAGGCGGGGGGTAACCGACGCCGTGGGGGAGACCGCGCTGAAAGGGAGCCGCGACCTCGGCGTCGCGGGGATTGAATCGGTGGACACCGGGCGGGGGTACATCCTGGCGGGGCCGCTTGCCCGGCCGCAGGTCGACACCATATGCCGCCGGCTGCTGGCCAACGACGTGATCGAAAGATACACATGCTATGAAGGGGGCAAATGACATTCGAGGCCGACGAAACGGTAGAGACCGTCCCCTTGCTGAAGGCGACCGACGATGAAATGATGCGGTTGAGCCGGGATGGCATGCTGGCCCTCAACCTGGAGGAAATGCGGTCGATACGCCAGTATTTCGCCTCGATCGGGCGGGAACCGACCGACGTGGAGATCGAAACGCTGGCCCAGACCTGGTCCGAGCACTGCAAGCACAAGGTCTTCAACGGGGTCATCGATTACGTCACGGGCACAAAGACGGAGCGCATCGACAATCTCTTCGCCCGCTCCATAAGGAAGGCCACCGAGGATATCCGCCGGCAGAAGGGCGATGAAGACCGCTGCGTATCCGTGTTTATCGACAACGCGGGCATTATCGAATTCGACGACGATTTTCATCTCGTCTTCAAGGTAGAGACACATAACCATCCATCGGCGCTGGATCCCTACGGCGGCGCCAACACGGGTATCGGCGGAGTCATCCGCGACCCGCTCGGGACGGGCCTGGGCGGCAAGCCCATCTTCAATACCGACGTTTTCTGCTTTGCGCCGCCCGACTTCCCCTACGACGAGTTGCCTGAAGGCGTATTGCATCCGAAGCGGATCTTCAAAGGCGTCGTTGCGGGGGTCAGGGACTACGGCAACCGCATGGGCATCCCCACCGTCAACGGGGCGATCCTCTTCGACGAGCGGTACCTGGGCAACCCGCTGGTGTACTGCGGCACGGCGGCCATCATCCCGGTCGACCGGGTCGAGAAGTCGGCCGAACCCGGAGACCTTATCGTTTCCATCGGAGGGAAGACGGGCAGGGACGGCATCCACGGGGCCACGTTTTCGTCCATCGAGTTGACCGAGTCTTCGGAGTCCACCGCCACGCGGGCCGTTCAAATCGGCAATCCCATCGAGGAGAAGAAGATCCTCGACGTGCTGATGCAGGCCCGGGACCGCAAGCTCTACCGGAACATCACCGACTGCGGCGCCGGCGGGTTCTCGTCGGCCGTCGGGGAGATGGGACAGGACACGGGCGCGGAAGTGCACTTGGAAAAGGCGCCCCTGAAGTACGGCGGGTTGAAGCCGTGGGAGATCTTCCTCTCGGAATCCCAGGAACGCATGATCCTGGCGGTCCCGCCCGACCGCATTGAGGCCCTGCGGGATCTCTGCGCGAACGAGGACGTCGAGGTCGCCGTGATCGGAGCATTTACCGGCGACCGGCGGTTGCGCGTCACCTATAAGGACAGTCAGGCGGACGGGCGGACCACCGTGGCCGACCTGGACATGGAATTCCTGCACAAGGGGGTTCCGCGCATTGCCCGGACAGCCCGGTGGGACCCGCCGGATCATCCCGAGCCCCCCGAATCGGACCGTCCCGATCCCTCGACGAGTCTGACGCGGCTGCTGTCGTCGTGGAACGTGGCGAGCAAGGAATGGGTCATCCGCCAATACGACCACGAGGTACAGGGCGGCAGCGTATTGAAGCCCCTCCAGGGCGCCCGCAACGACGGACCCGGCGACGCCGCCATCGTGCGTCCCGTGCTCACGTCGGACAAGGGCGTCGTCGTCGCCAACGGCATCAATCCCTCCTACGCCGACATCGATCCCTACTGGATGGCGGCTTCCGCCATAGACGAAGCGCTCCGGCAGATCACCAGCGTGGGCGGCCGCGTCGACCGGACCGCGTTGCTGGACAATTTCTGCTGGGGCAATCCGGACAAGCCGGACCGGCTCGCCGCGCTGGTCCGCGCGGCGCGTGCCTGTTACGATATCGCGGTGGCCTACGGCACGCCCTTCATCTCGGGGAAGGACAGCTTCTACAACGAATTCTCCGACGGGAACCGGACCATCGCCATTCCGCCCACGCTGCTCATATCGGCCGTTTGCGTCATGGACGACGTAAACCGGGCGGTCAGCATGGACGTCAAGTCACCAGGGAACTCGATCTACGTGGTGGGATGCACGCGCGATGAGCTGGGCGGTTCCCGGTACTACCGCATGCTCGGATTCATCGGGCGGAACGTGCCGACCGTGGACACGGCCGCCGGGAGCGGGAACATGAACCGGCTGCACCAGGCCATGTCGCGGGAACTCGTGGCCGCCTGCCACGACTGCTCCGAGGGCGGTCTGGCCGTGGCCGCCGCGGAAATGGCCTTCGCGGGCGGATCCGGCATGACCCTGGATCTCGATGCCGTTTTCCGGGACGGTGACGCGGACCGCGACGACATCGTCCTCTTTTCCGAATCGAACAGCCGTTTCGTGGTGGAAGTGCCCCGGGGGCGCGAAGCGGACTTCGAAGCACAGATGGCCGGCAGTCCGCTCGGGCGCGTGGGCGTCGTTACCGAAGCGGACCGCCTGGTCGTGCGCGGCCTCCAGGGCGATGAAATCATATCGGCGGACCTTTGTACCCTGAAGGAAGCCTGGCAGCGCCCCCTGCGATGGTGACGCGCCCCGGCGGCCCGGGCGATCCGGGCGGTCCGGGCGGACCAGGCGGACCAGGCGATCCGTCTTTCACACCCTTACGAATCCGGGAGTATACATGCCAGCTGCCTCGGTCCTGATCCTACGCGCGGCGGGGATCAACTGCGACGAAGAAACGGCCCACGCTTTCCGGCTCGCCGGCGCGTCGCGGGTGGATCCCGTTCATATCAACGCCTTCATCCAGGGACGGCGCAGCCTGTCCGAGTACGACATACTGGTCCTGTCCGGCGGCTTCTCCTACGGCGACGATATCTCCGGCGGCAAAGTACTCGCCAATGAGCTGCAGTACAGGCTGATGGACGACGTGGAAACCTTCATGGGGGACGGCAAGCTCATCCTCGGCATCTGCAACGGCTTCCAGGTGCTCGTCAAGATGGGCCTCCTTCCCGGGACGAAGCCGGACGGACGGCAACAGGAAGCCACGGTGTTCTACAACGACTCCGGGAAATTCGAGTGCCGCTGGGTCTATCTGCGAAGGGACCCGGAGAGTCCATGCGTCTTCACCCGGGACATGCCGGAGACCATATACATACCCGTCGCGAATGGAGAAGGCAAGGTCATGCTCGCTTCGCGGGGCGTGCGGGAGCGGCTCGTTACCGGCGGCCAGGTCGCCCTTCGGTATGCCAATCCGCCCTGGGTGGACGGCGACGAAACCGGATATCCCTGGAGCCCGAACGGTTCGGTGGACGCCATCGCCGGGATGTGCGACGCGACCGGTCGGGTCTTCGGACTCATGCCCCATCCGGAGCGGTATACCCATCCGACCCATCACCCGCGGTGGACCCGGGAGGGCCGCAGGGAACCCGACGGACTGCACATCTTCCGGAACGCCGTGGATTATGCCCGCGGGATCCGATAGCACCTGACCAGGAGCATATCGTTTGAGCTTCCCCCCGCCCAGCCGAGCCATTGAACGCCGCATGCACGCGATCGGGCTGCTCATGGCGCCCGTCGCGGTATTCGTCCTGCTCAGCCTCGCAACCCACTCGGAAGACGACTATCCGAATTCCAGCCTGGGACCGGAAGAGGTGGCCAACCGGGGAGGCCGGCCCGGCGCCCTGGTTTCCTACGGCGTGATGCTCGCCCTGGGATACGGGGGATACGTCGTCCCCATGCTCATCGGATTGCTCGCCTGGAACAGGATCCGGAATCAACGTCCCTCTATCGTGCTCGAGCAGTCCGGTTGGCTCCTTGTGCTCACGACGGCCGGTATCGCCACCGCAAGCCTGATCCCGATCCTTCCCGAGTACCTTCGATTCAGAATCGGCGGCGTCCTGGGATTCTACCTCGGAAGGCAAATGGCCGGCGTCCTGGGCGTGAACCTCGCGTTTGCCGCGGGCGGCTTCGTTTTTCTGTCCATCCTGGGCGTCATGGCGTACCGGATCAGACGACGTGCCGCACGACAGGCGAAGGCACCTGAACCTTGAAGCCCGGCGAGACCCGCCCGCGGTCCTGCCTGGCCCGAACCGGAGCACTGGCCATGAAACGATACGGAACGCTGCTGTTCGTCCTCGCTGCGTCCCTGGCAATCGACGCGGGGCCGCTCGACCGGCGGCTCTCCGGATCTGATGCCGTCCCGGTCGCGCCGAAGATATCCAGCCGCCTTCAGGAAGCGCTTTCCTCACGGTTGCCCGGGGCGCGTCAAAAGGTCTGGATCTTCCTGGCGGACAAGGGGGATGCCGCCCGTAGCGGATACGCTGCGGCGCTGGACGCGGCGGAAGACCGCCTGACCCCACGCGCACGGCGCCGGCTTGCGATGAGGAGGGGCAGCCTGGCGGGATGGGAGGACGTCCCGGTCCACGCACCCTATGTCGCCCGTATCGGGGAACTGGGGGGACATATCCATCACTTGTCCCGGTGGAACAACGCGGTGAGCGTATCCGGGAATCCGGAGGTGATCCATCGCCTCGCCGAACTGCCCTTCGTCCTTAAAATCGAAGCGGTCAACACGCTGCGGCGTCCGAGGCCGGTCCCGCCGGGGCAGGTCGCGCCGTCGGAAACAAGGGCGAGTCTTCGACGGACCCGCGCCACCCGCCTCGACTACGGACCGTCTTTCGTACAGGTCGACCAGGTGCAGGTGCCTGCGCTGCACGATCTCGGCCTGTCGGGCCGGGGCGTGCTGGTGGCGCTGTTCGATACGGGGTTCGACCTGGACCACGCGGCCTTCGACAGCCTGAGAACCCGGGTGGAAGCCCAACGTGTTTTCCTGGAGGATCACATGGGCGTCTCGGGGTTCTCCTTCCACCCGCACGGCACGCAGGTGCTTTCGACCATCGGTGGATACGCGCCGGGTCAACTGGTCGGACCGGCTTACGGCGCCCGTTATCTCCTTGCGAGTACCGAGGCCGTCGCCTTCGAAAACGAGATCGAGGAGGACTGGTGGGTGGCCGCCGCAGAGTGGGCCGACAGCCTCGGCGTGGACGTGATCAGCAGTTCGCTCGGTTATCTCGACTGGTATGCCTACGAAGACATGGACGGTGAAACCGCCATGATCACCCGGGCGGCTTCCATGGCGGCGGAACGCGGCATCGTGGTCGTGAACGCCATGGGTAACCAGGGCGGCGAGTCCTATGAAAAGATGGCGGCGCCCGCCGACGCGGAGCGGGTCATATCCGTCGGCGGCGTCGACGCCGCGGGCAGGCGCGTGAAGTTCTCCTCCATCGGCCCCACTTTCGACGGCCGCATCAAGCCGGACGTGATGGCCATGGGCGAGGGCGTCTACACGGTGGACCCGTCGTCCATCGAAGGCTATACCCACGGCAACGGCACGTCTTTTGCCGCGCCCCTGGTGGCCGGCGTCGCCGCGTTGCTGCTGGAAGCCTATCCCCACTGGACGCCTGAAAAGGTGCAGAGGGTACTCCGACGGACGGCCGGCCAGGCGGCCGCTCCCGACACCCTGAACGGGTATGGCATCGTCCGCGCCGCCGACGCCCTGATGACCGAATCGCGGGGGGTCGTGCGGTCATTCACCGCGGAGAGCGGCCCGAGCGGCGTGTTCCTAGCCTGGACCGCGGCGTTGGAAATCAACTTGCTGTCCTACCGGATCGACCGCAGAGCATACCCCGACGGGGCGTTTGAATCGCTGACCTCCATACCGGCGACCTCCCTGCCGGTGACCCCGTCCGGGGGTGATCCCCGGGGGGCGAACACCTATGATTACACGGATACGGCCGTCCAGCCGGGTACGTCCTACGAGTACCGGTTGCAGCCCGTGGGCCGCGCGGGACTGGCGTTGACGGCGGAACCCGTCGTTACCCGTATCGATTACGCCCCCGGCGCGTCCGACGGACAGGCGGCGGTCCTTTATCCGAACGCGCCGAATCCCTTTGCCGCCGGCACGAATATACGCTTCGAACTGTCGGAGCCGGTCCACGTTACCCTGACGATATACGATCTGCTCGGCAGAAAGGTACGGGTCCTGGTCGATGAAACCTATGGACCGGGCAGATACACGCGGACCTGGAACGGCACAGACGGCGATGGGCGCACCGTGCCCAGCGGCGTGTACCTGTACCGCATGACCGCGGGTGCGATCGAGGAGGGAGGCAAGATGCTGCTGCTGCGGTAGGGGCGGCAAGATGAATGTCGCTACCGCGGCAGATGCGTCAGGATGCTGCTGCGGTGAGGGCGGCTTGTTCCCGGGTCGCAACGCCAGATTGCAGGTCCGCTGAAACGGCGGCCGAGGCGGGCCGGCGGTCTTCGATAAAGAGGTTGACATTCGCAACGGGTTGTGGTTATATAGCCTTAGCAGCATGCAGTGGGTGTTTCCAGTAGCGCAGGACAACGCGAATTGAAGATAACCGGTCTGCTTACGCCATTTGCAAGGGGGGTTGGACATCATGGTCACCGTGACGGACGTCGCCGCAGACAAGATTAAAACCATGATAGAGGACCAGGACAATCCGGATCTCGGACTGCGCGTCATGATCGCCGGCGGTGGTTGCTCCGGTTTTCAGTACCGTCTCGCTTTCGACAAGCAGGCGACCGACAACGACCAGATTATCGAGCAGAACGGCATCAAGGTCTTCGTCGACAACAAGAGCGCCATCTACCTGATGGGTGCGGAACTGGATTATGTAGAAGGACTGATGGGCGCAGGATTCAAGGTCGTCAATCCCAATGCCAAGGGTACCTGCGGCTGCGGAGAGTCTTTTTACGTTTAGGCCCGTATAACGCGCAGGCGGAACCCGGTTGTTCCGTTCACGCGGATCGAGCACTTTGGCTGCGGAATCTGAAAACCCCCGTGCGTTACTGACCGGTATCCGGCACGTCATCGCCGTAGCCAGCGGCAAGGGTGGCGTGGGCAAGTCGACGGTCAGCGTCAACCTGGCCCTGGCCCTTGCGAAAGCGGGCCACGCGGCCGGCCTGCTCGATGCAGACGTATACGGCCCGAACGTCCCCCAGATGATGGGCGTCACCGGGTCCCTCGAGAAAGATCCTTCAGGCAGAATCCAACCCATTATTCGGCATGGCATCCGGCTGGTGTCCGTCGGTTTCGTCGCGGGACCGTCGGACGCGGTGATCTACCGGGGCCCCCTCGTCGGAAAGATGGTGAAGAGCTTCCTCGGCAACGTGGCGTGGGGGGAACTGGACTACCTCGTGGTCGACCTTCCGCCCGGTACCGGCGACGCGGCGCTGACCCTGGCCCAGTCCACGGAACTGACCGGGGCCGTCATCGTCACGACGCCCCAGCAGGTCGCCCTGTCGGACGTGCGCAAGGCGATTACCATGTTCCAGCGGCTGCGGGTCCCCGTGCTGGGCATCGTCGAAAACATGAGTTACTACCTCAACGCCGCGACGGGTGAACGGACCCACGTCTTCGGCCAGGGCGGCGGCGTTGCGTTAAGCGATGAACTGGGCCTGCCCTTCCTGGGCGAGATACCCCTTTCGCCGGCCGTCTGCGCGGGAGGAGACGCGGGCGAACCGATCTTCCTCGAGCCGGAGCATACCGTTGAAACGGCGGCCTTCAAACGCATCCGGGCGGCCGTCGAGGCCGAGATCGAGAACCAGCCGGCGGCCGTGCCCGGTCCGGTCCGGTCCTGATGCTGCGGCTTCCCCGGTCCGTCTACGACCATATGGCCGCCCACGCGGTCGAGGAATATCCCCGGGAGTGCTGCGGGTTTCTGACCGGAACGGAAGACCCGGGTTCCTGGCGGGTTCACCGGTGCAGGAACATACAGGACGAGTTGCACGCGAAGGACCCGGCGCAGTATCCACGGGATGCCCGGACCGCTTACGTGTTCAGCCGGGAGGACATGGAACGGCTGTTCTTCGGTACGTTCGAACCGCCGGGCGCACGGGTCCTGGGATTCTATCATTCGCACCCGGACTCGCCGGCGTACTTCTCGGAGAAGGACCGGATGGAAGCCTTGACGGACTGGCTGGACCCGGAACCGGGCTACCTGGTCCTGTCCGTCAGGGGCGAGACCGCAGGCGAAATCAGGATGTACCGGTGGATCGACGATGAAGCCGGATTCAGGGAGATACCCGTAGAGCTGGTATGATCCCGCAGCGGGGACAGACCTATGAAAGAAGTATTCGACGAGGTCGTGGAAATACTGTCGCGGGGGGAAGGGGCGGCGCTTTCCACCATCGTATCGAGCAAGGGATCGCTGCCGATGAGCAAGAAGGCGAAAATGCTCGTCAAGCGCGATGGCACGTTCACCGGAACGGTGGGCGGAGGATGCCTGGAAGCCGACGTGTGGGCCGAGGCGCGCGAGGTGATGGACCGGGCCGCGCCCCGGCTGCAGCACTTCATTCTGACCGAGAAGCACGCCGGCGACGAGGGGCTGAACTGCGGCGGCAACGTGGAGATCTTCACGGAACCCATCAAGGCGGGGCCCATGCAGGAGATCTTCGAGGCGATCCGCGGCCTCCACGATACGCGGGGCATCGGACTCCTGGCCACGCTGGTGTCGGGAAAGGCCGGAACGGAAGGCGGCAAGATGCTGGTCACGGAGTCCGGCGAAACCATCGGGACGCTCGGAGACCCCGCCCTGGACGACCGGGTCAGGCTGGATTCGGATACCGAAATCACCGAAAACCTGCTGCGGGTGGTCACGCTGGATCACGAAGGGGTGGAGACCCGGGTCTTCGTGGAGTCCATCTGGCCGGCGCCGCAGCTGTTCCTCTTCGGCGGCGGCCACGTCTCCAGGGCCATTGCCCGGATCGCCCATACCGTGGGATTCCGAATCATCGTGGTGGACGACCGGCCGGCCTTCGCGAGCCATGAACGGTTTCCCGAGGCCGACGAGGTCGTCGTGGACGCCTTCGACGAGGTCGTGGGCAAGCTGCCCATCGACGGCTCGTCCTACCTGGTCGCCGTGACCCGGGGCCACCAGTGGGACCAGCCCGTCATCGAGCAGGCGGTGTGGACCGACGCCGCGTACGTCGGCATGATCGGCAGCCGGCGAAAGATCGCCCTGATGTGGAAGAACCTGGAAGAAAAAGGCGTGCCCCGTCACCTGCTGGACCAGGTACACGCGCCGATCGGCGTGGAGATTCAGGCCGATACGCCCGAGGAGATCGCGGTCAGCATCATGGCCGAGCTGATCGAATTCCGGCGGTCCGGCGGAAAGCCGGCCCACCTGCTTTCCACGGCGGAGGAAGCAGCGGGAACGGGGAGTGGTGCGTGACGGCAGGATGTTGCGCGCAGATGGGCGGTGCGCGCCGGTAGAGAATCCCCGGCGGTCAAGAAGCGCACCTCGGCAGGTCTACCCGGCCTCCCGTAATTCGTCGCGGTGATCCCCGATCTTCGCGACCGCACGCACGATATCGTCCATGTCCCCGCGGCTGCCCAGCATCACGTTCTGCGTGAACCAGACCGCTTCCGAATAACAGGCCCGCTCTGTAACCGGCAGATTCAACGCGTCGTAATCAACGGCCGAAAGCGCCGGACTCTGGTAGATGCCATAGTTCCGGTCCCTGAACACCGGCTGTTTGTACAGGGGTATGGAATATCCCGGACTGGCGGGAATCCCCTCGGCGCGCAGGGCCTCGATGAACCGTGTTTTCGGGACCCCCCCGAAGGCTTCCTCGCCGTACTTGAACATGTAGATATGCCGCGCGTGGCGGTCGGCCTTCACGGGCCTGGACACCGGTACGATGCCGTCAAGGGCCCCGAGACGTTCGGTCAGGTACTCGCCGTTGTCGTGGCGCCGTTCCGCCCGCGCCTCCAGATGCTCCATCTGCACCAGGAGCAGCGCGCCCTGGACTTCGGTCATCCGGTTGTTGCCGGCCATGCGGTAGTGGTTGTACCGGGGGCCCGGCGCGACGTGCCCGCAGTCGGCGAGAGACCGCGCGGCCGCTGCCAGACCGTCGTCGTTGGTGAGCATGATGCCCCCCTCGCCGGCGTTCAGGTTCTTGGATGACTGGAAGCTGAAGGCCCCCATCGCGCCGAGACCGCCCACGCCCCGGCCTCCCCAGCGCGCACCGTGGGCCTGGGCCGCGTCTTCGATTACGGCCAGGCCGTGTCTGGCGGCGATTTCTCCGAGCCGGTCCATGTCCGCGGGCAGGCCCGCGAAGTGTACCGCCATCACCGCCCTGGTCCGCGGCGTTATCGCCTGCTCGACCCGGCGGGGGTCCAGGTTGTAGGTATCGGGATCGACGTCGGCGAAAACGGGCACGGCGTTTGACATCACGATCGAACTGGCCGACGCGATGAACGTATAGGCCGGTACGATAACCTCGTCCCCGGGTTCGATGCCGACCGCCTGCAGGGCGAGGCACAGCGCCGTGGTGCCGTTGCTTACGGCGATGCCGTGGGCGGTCTGCTGGAACGCGGCAAAACGCCTTTCCAGGCCGCGCACTTTGTCGCCCTGGATACTTCCCCATTGTCCCGACCGCACGGTTTCGGCGGCGGCCCGCGCGCTTTCCTCCCGGTTCATGGGCCAGGCAGGGAAGGGTTCCGTCCGTATCGGTTCCGCACCGTTTATGGCGAGTCGGGGCATGATATGCTCCAGCGTATCAGTCGAAGAGGGCTTCCACGAAGGCGGGGGCGTCGAAGTCCTGCAGATCCTCGATGCGCTCGCCCACGCCGATGAGTCTGACCGGGATGGCCAGCTGGGCGCCGATGGCGAACACGATCCCGCCCCGGGCGGTTCCGTCCAGCTTCGTCAGCGCGATGCCCGTCAGTCCGCCCAGGGCTTCGCTGAAGACACGGGCCTGGGAAAGCGCGTTCTGGCCCGTCGTGCCGTCGAGGACGAGCAGCACCTCGTGGGGCGCGCCGTCCAGTTGCTTGCCCAGGGTGCGCTTGATCTTCTTCAGCTCCTCCATCAGGTTGTCCCTGGTGTGCAACCGGCCTGCCGTGTCGATGATGACGACGTCGGTCTTCCGGGCCAGGGCGGCCTGCATCGCGTCGAAGACCACGGCCGAAGGGTCGGAGCCATCCTGGTGCCGTATGATATCGGCATGGGCGCGGCGCGCCCAGATTTCCAGCTGGTCTATGGCGGCCGCGCGGAAGGTATCGGCCGCGGCCAGCAGGACTTTCTTGCCTTCCCCGGCATAACGGGCCGCCATCTTGCCGGCCGTCGTCGTCTTGCCCGTCCCGTTGACGCCCACGATCATGATGACGTGGGGCCGGCAGCCGGGTTCCGGGGCCGGGGCATCGCCCAGGATATCCGCCATCTCTTCACGGAGCAGGCCCATGAGATCCCGGGGATTCCGGGTCCGCCGGTCGACCGCCCGGTCCCGGAGTCCGTCGATGATCCGCAGGGTCGTTTCCATGCCCACGTCGGTCTGCAGCAGGATGGATTCGATTTCCTCCAGCAGGTCCTCGTCGATGCGGTCATACCGCCCCACGGCCTGGTCGATCCTGCGCACCAGCCCGTCCCGCGTCCTGGCCAGCCCGTCTTTCAGTCTGTGTACGACACCCAGCATGTCCCGGCCCTGGGCTCCTTTCGTTCTCCCGGCATCGGTTCACATACAAAAAGCCGGGAGAGCAGTGGTCAGCCTTCCCGGCTTTCGGGTAAATCCCGTTCCGTGATAGTTGGTCCGCCTGCACGCACCCGATCCGCCTGGGGGCGCATGGTCCGCATGGTTCGCCTGGTCCGTCTGGTCCGCCCGTTCGCGCCTACAGATGGCCATCGATTTTATCGGCGAGTTGCTGCTTGGGGAGCGCGCCGATGATGCGGTCCACCTCGGCGCCGTCCTTGAATATCAACAGGCTCGGAATGCTCCGGATGCCGAAACGGGTGGCCGCTTCCCGGTTCTCGTCCACGTCGACCTTGACGACTTTCAGGCGTCCGTCGTAGTCGCCCGCAAGCTCTACCAGGGTGGGGGCGACGGCCTTGCAGGGCCCGCACCATTCCGCCCAGAAATCGACCAGTACGGGCGTGCTGCTGTTGATTACCTCGGATTCGAACTGATCGTCCGTGATCGCTGTTGGCTGTCCCACTTTCGCTGCTCCTTTCACAGTGACTGGATTATATCGCTTCCAGCCAAATTCGGCCTTTCGGTGGGGATTTGTCAAGCATTTTCGCCCGGCCGGGCAGCGGAATCGTTCAGGCGTAGTCGTCCAGTCCGTAGTCCCTGATCTTGCGGTAGATGGACCGCTCGCTGATGCCGAGTTCACGGGCGGCCCTGCCCCGGTGCCCGCCGTTGCGTTCGAGGGCGCGCCGTATGGCTTCCCGCTCCCAGTCTCCCATGGTGCGCAACCGGTCCAGGTCGCCATCGCCCGGTACCACGACGGCGGGAGGTTCGATACCCTGATCCTGTTCCACAACGGGCGGTTCGATGTTCCGCTTCCCTTCCGCGGGGGAAGGCTCGGAATCCTGTGCCGCTTCCGCCGGGGGCGGCAGCTGAAAGCGCTCCGGGAGTTGGCCGGGACGGCCGCCGCCGATGGCGGTCACGATCTTGGACGGGAGTTCCTGGATGGCGGTAAGGATCTGCCAGAGGATCTTGTAGAACATCTCCCGGTCCATGTCCTCCGGGTTCCGGTTCTGCGGGACGGGCAGGGCGCGGTTCGACATGGGCGGCGTGTAGATGGCGTCCGGCAGGTCGTCCGCATCTATCCGGGATTCGCCGGAGGTAACCGTCAGCCTTTCGACCAGGTGCCGCAGTTCCCGGACGTTGCCGGGCCATGCGTAGTCCGTGAGGGTCGCCAGGGCTTCCTCCGTGAAGACGGGGGGAGACGCGCCGTGCTTCATTCCGGCCTCGCGGATGAAATGGCCGATCAGCCTGGGGATGTCTTCGCGGCGTTCCCGCAGGGCCGGCAGATGGATATGCACGGCGTTGAGCCGGTAGTACAGGTCCTGGCGAAACGTCCCGTCGCGGACCTCTCCGGCAAGGTCCCGGTTGGTCGACGCGATCAGGCGGACGTTGGTCTTTACCGGCGTCGAGCCGCCGACCCGGATGAACTCCTGCTGCTCCAGGACGCGCAGCAGCTTTACCTGGGTGCCCCGGGGCATATCGCCGATCTCGTCGAGGAGCAGCGTGCCGCCGTCCGCCTGTTCGAAGTAGCCCTTCCGCTGACCCTTGGCGTCCGTGAAGGCGCCTTTTTCGTGGCCGAACAGCTCGCTCTCCAGCACGCCTTCGGCGATGGCGCCGCAGTTGATCGGAATGAAGGGTCCGTCCCGCCGGTCGCTGTAATGGTGGATCGCCCGGGAGAACCCTTCCTTGCCGGTTCCGCTTTCACCGGTGAGCAGGACCTGGATGCCCGTGGGCGCCACCTGGAGCACCGATTCCATGGCGGCGATGAAGCGCTCGTCCCTGCCCACGAGCTGGAACCGCTGGTGAAACTCCCGGCGGACGTCCAGCATGCGCATCTTCGTCAGCAGTTCTTCGGCGTCGACGGGTTTTTCGATATAGTCGGCGGCGTCGAGCTGGCGGTACTGGCGGGGCGGCTGGTGCTGCCGCGTGGTGAGGATGATGTCGGTATCGGGATGTTTTGCCGACATGGTGCGTATCAGCCGCTCCGGATCCGCGTCGTTCAGGGCGAGATCGACGAGGACCGCGTCGGGCGGTTCCTTCCGCATCGCGCTCAGCGCCTCGGCCGCCACACCGGTCCCCCGAACGTCGTACCCCGCGTCCCGCAGGATGCGCACCGCGTGACGCCGGCTGTCCGTTTCGCCGTCCACGACGAGAATCGTCCGCTCTTCCACTCCGGGACTCGTTGGCAAGCGCTACTCCAGGTGATAGGTCTTGATCTTGCGAAAGAGGGTTCGCTGGCCGATCTTCAGTACCCGGGCGGTCCGCGCCTTGTTCTGCTCGCACGCCGCCAGGGTCGCGGCGATCAGCCTTCGTTCGCTTTCCTTCATCGACATGCCGACACGGATGTCCACCCCGTCTCCGTCCCCGTCGTCCGGGCCGGATTTCCCGGTCCGGCGGGGCAGAAATTCCGCCGGAACGTCTTCCACGTCCAGGGCGGATCCATCGGCGAGCAACACCATGGTTTCCAGGCAGCGGCGCAGCGATCCGCCGTCTTCGGACCAGTCGACAGAGGCCAGCAAGGCCAGCGCGCCGTCGGTGATGGACCGCACGGGCACGTTGCGTTGTTCGGCGATCTTCATGGCGAGGTAGCGGATGAAATCCGGCGACAGGTCTTCCTGGCGTGCCGGGACGTCGTTCAGCGGGACCGCCGCCGATTCCGGCTCGGTACGCCGTATGAACTCCGGGACGTCCGCCACGGTGAGGGCTTCTCCCGTTCCCATGACGATCATGCCCTCGATGCAGTTCTCGAGCTGGCGGACGTTTCCCGGCCAGTGGTAGGTCGAGAGCAGTTCCAGGGCCCGCGGGTCGATGCGCTCGATCGGCTTCTTCTCCCGTTCGCTGAACCGGCGGATGCAGTGGTCGATCAGCAAGGGGAGATCCTCTTTCCGTTCTCGCAGGGGCGGGAGGGAAAGGGTCACCACGCGCAGCCGGTAATAGAGGTCTTCCCGGAAGCGTCCCTTCTCGATCTCGGCTTCCAGGTCGCGATTCGTCGCCGCGATGACCCGGGTGTCCGTCTGCAGCCAGGCCCCGCTGCCCACCCGCTGGAACTTGCGCTCCTGGAGGACCCGTAGCAGTTTAACCTGCGTGGACGGAGACAGCTCGCCCACCTCGTCGAGAAAAAGCGTGCCTCCGTCGGCCAGTTCGAACCGGCCCCTGTAGGTCTTGACCGCGTTCGTGAAGGCGCCTCTTTCGTGGCCGAACAGTTCGCTTTCGATCACCCCTTCCGAGAGGGCGTTGCAGAAGACCGGCACGAAGGACCTGTCCCGGCGGGAACTGGCCTGGTGGAGGGCGTGGGCCACCAGTTCCTTGCCCGTGCCGCTCTCGCCGAAGATCAGCACCGTCGACTGGGTGTCGGCGATCTGGAGAATCTGCTCCCGGATGCGCTGCATGGACGCGGACCGTCCCACGATGTTCTCGAATCCATATCGGGTGTCCAGCTGGTGCAGCAGCTTCTGGTTTTCCTGCACGATGCGCTGCCGGTCCAGGATCTTTTCGATCTCCGCCGCGAGCTTTTCCACGTAGACGGGTTTTTCAAGTACGTCGTACGCCCCCTCCTTCATGGCGGCGACGGCCAGGCCCATGGAACCGGGTTCCGTCATCAGGATGACGCCGGTCTCGGGATTCCTGCCGAGTGCGACGCCCATCAGCCGCAGTCCGTCTATCCCCGGGGCGCTCAGGTCCGAGATGATGACGCCCGTGGGTTCCGCGGCCAGGACATTGAGCGCCTGGTCGCTGTTTTCCACGGCGATCACGCGGTAACCGCGCTGGGTCAGGCCGTAGTGTTTCTCGTCCCGCCCGCGGGAGGAACCTTCGGCCAGCAGGATGACGGATTCTGTCGGACTGTTCATGGTATGGGAATAGGAAGGCACGGAACCGGATGACTCAGGCCTCGGGCCGGAACGCTGCTTCGGGCACGGCGGCGACATGCCATCCCTTCGACGAACAACCATCGCGAAGGGGATCCCGACCGATTCGGCGTCCACTCGAAATTACGCCATCGGCGGGTCGCTGTCAATCGCTAAACAGGACAGGCGGGCGCCTCGTAGAGGCCGTGCACCACCTCAACGCGACGGCCTTAAGGATGCCGGCGGAGAACGGTGCGCCGGCGAGTTCCGCGGCCAGTGTGCACCGCCTCGATTCGACGGCCTCAAGGAAGCGGTTGCGCCGATACCTGGTAGGCGGGCATGACCCACATTTCGGGTATGACCACGTGGGCGGGCTGGCAGAGGACGAATACGACCGTATCCGCGATGTCTTCGGGCGTGAGCATCAGGGACAGGCGCTTCTCCGACACGGGCTGGGGCCTGTTCCTGAGGATGGGTGTTTTCACCTCGCCCGGCAGGATGGCGCAGGCGCGGAGCCCGAACTCGGCGGCTTCCAGGTTGATGGAATGGGTCAGCGAAACCATGCCGTGCTTGGACGCGCAGTAGGCGGCTCCGCCGAGGAGGGAGACCTGGCGCCCGGCCATGGACGCGACGTTGATGATGCTGCCCTCGCCCCGGGCCTTCATCTGTTCGCAGACCGCGCGAAAACAGTTGAACGCGCCCGTGAGATTGATGTCCACCACGAGGTCCCAGTCTTCCACCGCCATCTCGGTTGCCGTGCGCAGGGGCGTATTGACGCCCGCGTTGTTCACCAGGATCGACACGGATCCCAGCTGTTCCGCCGCCTTTGCGACTGCCGCGCCTGTCTGTTCCCGGTCGGTCACGTCAAGGGGGGCGATCGCCGCGCGGCACCCGGCGGACGCCACTTCCGCGGCGACTTCCTCCAGGGGCTCGCGCCGCCTGCTTGAGAGAATCACGTCCGCGCCTTCCCGGGCCAGCGCCAGTGCGATGCCGCGGCCGATGCCGGTACCCGCGCCGGTGATCCAGGCCACGTGCCCTTCCAGTCTGTTCATGACGGTCTCCATGCTCAGGGGTGTTTGAAACGGATGCGCTGGCCCGGTCTGGCCCGGTCCGGACCGGTCCGGGCCGGTCAGGCTTCGGCCAACTCGGCGTGTACCGACCGGGTGTCGATGCCCAGTCCTGCGAGCAGGTCTTTCCTGACCTTGCATACCATGGTGTACGCGGGATCGAACACGTTCCCCACGTCGTATTCGACGCATTGTCCGAGCAGCGTGTGAGCCGCCCTGTGATCGAGGCCGTAGTCGGCCTGCAGCCACCGCAGCATCTCCGTGGTCGCGTGCTGGACACACTGGTCGAGGGGCCGGGCGTTGCCCGCCGTGAACAGGTAGTCCGCGTTCTCGCCGCGGGGCCAGGCGCTTCGCTTTCCCTTGAGCACGCGAAAGGTGAACTGCACGTCGAAGGATATCTCTACGCCGGTACCGACAATCTCGCCGTCTCCCTGCACGGCGTGGCCGTCGCCGATGTGAAACAGGGCGCCGGGAGCGAACACGGGGAAGTACGCGGTGACCCCGTCCACGAATCCGCGGTAGTCCATGTTTCCGCCGTGGCTGGCGGACGTGGCCGTCGAGATCGCCTGGCCTTTGTCCGGCGCCACGCCGAAACACCCTGTCATGGGCGCAAGGGGCAGGGTCAGGCGGCCGATACGGGTGTCGACCGGATCGACCAGCGTGACCGTCCTCCGGCCCAGGTCCACCTCCCACCTGCAGAGATCATCCCTGCTCCCGATCTCCCCCGCGGTTTCCCGCACGTAGTCGGGATCGAGCACGTTCGGCGCCACGGTCGGCCGGGTCCAGCCGAACGGGCGGTTGGGCGTCAGCCTGTCCAGGTGCACGGCGAGCGTATCGCCCGGTTCGGCGCCTTCGACGTGAAAGGGACCCGTCTGCGGGTTGCCAGGCGGTGTCACGGGCGTGTCCGTACGGTCCTTCCCCCGGGCGTCGACCGTGGAGGTGATGACGGTATCCCCGTCCTTCACGCGCAGGGCGGGTTCATGAGAACCCATGGTGGAGTAATAGCGGACGGGATCGAAGTGGTGGACCATGATCGCTCCTGTAATGCTCGTTATGGGCGGTCTCGGGGCATTGCGCGGTTCACGCCGGTTAGAATAACAAGACGCGGCGCGGACGGTCAAGATGAATCCCGAACATTTTTCGGCGGGACGGGTGCTGTGACGCCGTGTATTTACCCGTGCAGACCTGGTTCCGCGTACCGTTTCTCGTACCCGCGAAACTGCGGATGGCCCGCGCGGTCCGGGACACCGGGCCGCGAGGGGATATCCCTTGACACGACAGCGGCGCCGGTCTATTAAATACTCAGCAATTACGAGGCCCTGTCTCGTCACTTCAGAGGATCCCAAGCGCATGCCCATCCGGTCCTACGAGGAATCCTTCGTCGGCCTGACGCCTTCCGACGACAAGGTCCATCACATCCTCCCCGAGTTTCAGAGGACCCGGGCGGGCTGTCCCCATGGCGTCGAGTTCTGGGTAACGATACGCACGGTTTCACGGGATGAAGAACCGCTGGTCCTGCAGTGGTGCATGTCGTGCCGGCGGGTGGACGTCCTGCGGCAGGACGAGTATGACTGGCGTGCGAGCCTGGAGGAGTTGTGGAAGGACGATGCCCCGGACCGCCAGGACCGCCAGGACCGCCAGGACCGCCAGGACCGCCAGGACCGCCAGGACCGCGCGTAGGCGAAACGGCTGGACCGCGCCCGGGCGGGACCGGCCGGACAGGATATGAAGGTACACCCGGACAACGGATCAATTCATTGAAGGAGCGTGGGTATGGCCAAGAAGAAAATGTGGGGCGAGGAGCATTCCAGGTACATCTGGCTTGACGGGGAGCAGATCCCCTGGGACCGGGGCACGGTGCACGTCACGCAGGGCCATATCTTCGCCCACGCCATTTTCGAGGGGATCCGGGCCTACTGGAACGAGAACCGGGAAAAACTCTTCGTATTCCGGTTCGAAGACCATCTGAAACGCCTGTACCGGTCGATCAAGCTGATGCGGATGGAGACGCCGTACACGCTGGAAGACGTGTGGAACGGCTCCCTCGAGCTGTGCCGGGTCCACGGGTACCGGGAGGACGTCTACATCTTCCCGACCGTCTATTTCTCCCCCGACGTGTATCTCAACAAGATGGCGGGGCCGGCCCACGTCTACGTCCACACCTTTCCCTACGGCTCGAACCTGCGCAGAAAAGACGGCGCCCGGTGTTCGGTCAGTTCCTGGACGCGCATTTCGGACAACACGCTCCCGGCCCGCATCAAGTGCTGGGCCAACTACCGGAACAGCGCCATCGCGTGGACGGACGCCACGCTCAAGGGTTTCGACGAGACGATCATGCTGAACAACCGGGGCAAGGTCTGCGAGGCGCCGGGCGCCTGCCTGATGATGATCCAGGACGGCGTCCTGATCACGCCGCCGGTGACGGCCGATATCCTGGTTAGCGTCACCCGGGATACGATATTGAAGATCGGGCGGGACGTCCTGGAGATGCCGGTCGTGGAAAGAGAGGTCGACCGTACGGAACTGTATACGGCCGACGAGGTATTCCTGTGCGGGACGGGGGCGGAGGTCACGCCGGTCGCTTCGATCGACAACTACGACATCGGGGACGGATCCATCGGCCCGGTTACGCAGGAGTTCCGCGAGGCCTACAACGGTCTCATCCGGGGGATCGACGAACGCTTTACTGAATGGCGCACCGAGGTGCCCCTGTAGCGCGGGCACGTACCGCAGGGTGACGTCCGTCCCGCGCCCAGCCGACGCGAGATCAGTTTCCGCGTTCGTTTCTATTACCTACGGTTCACGATTCTCGGCCGCCAGGCCGACCAGGTTTGCGAACAGTCTCACGGCCCCCGGCACGCCCGCGGGAAGCTGGCGAAACCAGGCGTAACCCGTGTAGATATAGCGCCCCTTGCCGTAACGGGCCTCGACGAGTCCGCCGGCCCGGGGCGTTTCCCCCGGGTCCTGCGAGGCCATGAGCGGCGTGTAGCGGGAGTCCCATTCTCCCAGGAAATACAGGCCGCGTTCCTGTACCCACCCTTCGAAATCCGCGTCCGTTATCCGGTTGGGCCGGTTGAAAACGGGATGATCCGGCACCAGGATGTCCACCGGCGCGTCTTCCCGGGTTACCCGGTCATGGGGACGGTTGATCCAGAAGGGGTAGGGGCCGTACTGGCGGGCGTTGAAGGCGTACTTGTTGTACTGGACGATATAGACGCCCCCGGCTTCCACGAAGTCCAGCAGGCGCCTGTTCACGGCGACGAGATCCGGCCGGACCTCGTAGGCGCGAATGCCCGCGATGATCAGGTCGAAGGAACCCAGGTCCGCCGTGGAGAGGTCCTCCTTCGTCAGCAACTGCACCGGGACACCCATCTGCTCCAGCGCGAGGGGCACCTGGTCACCCGTACCCATGATGTAGCCCACGGTCAGGGTCTCCGGCAGTTCGACCCGGACGACCTGGACGGTCGAAACCGTCCCGCGGTAAAGATGCCTGGGCTCTATATGGGGATAGGCGATCACCTCGTATCCCTCGCGGTATTCGTTTCCGGCGGCCCGCGCCACCGCCCGTACCTCGTGGGCGCCGACCGGTGCGCCCGGAGCCGGGGTTACCGTATAGCGGTACGTGGCCGTCTGGCCCTTTCCCGATAGAGACAGGGGAACATGGGACGGGGAAACGTCCCATCCGTCCGGTGCTTCGAGCGACAAATCGCCCGCTATCGTCCCGTTCACGTTGCTGAGCACGGATACGCTGAACAGCAGGGGACTTTCCCGCCCTGATTTGGCGACCACCACCTGGGGATCCATGGTGACCGAAAGCGCGGGCACCACCTGGAGTTCCCGCCGGATCTCCCCGAAGGCCCGGTCGGCGAACCGGTACTGCACGGGTTGCCGGATTTCGATATC
Organism: bacterium; assembly: GCA_965202605.1. Lineage (GTDB taxonomy): Bacteria > JAAXHH01 > JAAXHH01 > JAAXHH01 > JAAXHH01 > JAAXHH01. The sequence goes on along the minus strand of OZ241838.1, from coordinate 3,805,893 downwards.
CACGCCGCCCACGGAGAATCCGGCCCGGCCGACGACGGGCTGGGGACTCCAGGGCAATCCGATCCACGCCGTCTCCTCAACCTCGACGTACCGGTCGTTGAGGGAACGGCGGTGCCAGTAGGGCCGGGTGAGCCGGGCATCGGGGGGAACGGATACCCGCCATGCCCCCACCACGCTTTCGTTGTACCCGATGTCCGTAGCCAGTTCGCTCGGCTCGTCCGACTCGGCCTGTTCCGCCGGGACCTGACCGTACGCGGCGTTCCATCCTTCCGGGACCTCCAGGCCGAGGCGCGTGACGTGGACGGGCCTCGCGCTGCGGTTCAACAAGACCAGGTTCACGCCAAGCGTGTCGCCCGGAACCACCCGGTCGTCGACGGCAAGCACTTCGAAGGCGATGCCGAGGGCCAGGACCGCCACGTTGGTGAAGTCTTCTTCCTTCTGGTCAAGCCGAAAGAGGACGTCGGCGAGCGCGTTACGGGGCAGCGTGCTTTGAACGAGATCTTCACGAAGCGCCCGGATGGTCCGAAGGCCTTCCAGCACGGGTTCGAGCAGGGCGGGGGGATCCAGCGGCCTGTAGGCGTCCACGGCCTCGCGGGCCAGCGCGTTCAGCCGGCCGAGACGCGCCTTGAATTCCGGGATCGCTTCGGCATGCGGACCGGCCATGGCGTGGAACCGCGTGAAAGTCGTGTCCAGTCCATCGAACAGGTGGCCGTCCCCGTCCGGGTCCGCCATGCCCGCGCGGGCCACCAGCTTGATCTTCGTAGTCGCCGGGCCCTTGGGCTGGAGCGTTCCCATGTCCTGGGAGCGATGCATGCTGCGGCCCGCCAATCCGAGTTCCCGGTAGGATCGATCCAGCACGGGACTGTAGGTCCCCACGTCGACCACGAGGGAATCGATGCTGTCGAAGGAGGCCCGCGTGTTGTTGATATACAGCTTTCGGGCCTGCCAGGGCCGCAGCCCGTCCCGCAGGTGTTCCGGGAAACGGTCCGGGTCGGCGGCGGCGTAAAAGGCTTCGCGGGTGATCCGCCCTGACGCCTGGTGGTGGCCGTGGCCGTCGCGGGGCGAATCGGCGAAGACGGATACGATCACGTCGGGGCGAAAGCGGCGTATGACGCGCACCACGTCCGACAGCAGCATCTCATTCCCGTTCCAGTATTCCAGGGTTTCCTCGGCCGATTTGGAAAAACCGAAGTCGTAGGTCCGTGTAAAAAACTGCTCCGCTCCGTCGAAACGACGGGCGCTCAGCAGCTCTTCCGTCCGGATCACGCCGATGGCGTCGTACAGTTCGGGGCCGATCAGGTTCTGGCCGCCTTCGCCCCGGTTGAGCGACAGGTAGGCCGTCCGGGCGTGCAGCCCGCGGCTGACATAGGCGACCAGGGCGCTGTTTTCGTCATCGGGGTGGGCGCCGGTGTGCAGCAGGCTGGCGACGACGGGCAGGCGCAGCACGGCCTGGGCCAGCGTGGCCGTGCCCTTGCCGTCGGGCACGGGCCGGATGGTTCCGGCGGCGACGCCGGGCGCGCAGGCGACAGTCAGGATGCACAGGATCATACGTGCGAACATGGTTTGATCTCACTCGCTTGAGGATTCAAACGACTCGAATCTGCCGAACTGATCCGAGCGAGCGCCGGGGCGGCTTCGTCTAAGGATCCGGCAGAACGCGGCGGTACAACCAGATGACGCCCGCCAGCACCAGGAAGAGGCCGATGAACATCCAGCCGAACCTGCGCCGCGTATCGACTTCGGTGCGGGCGGTATCCACGTCCTTCCGGATATCCGGATAGATCTGCTCCAGCGAATCGACGACGGCGATCATCTCCTCGAGAACGAATACATGGGAGGCCCGCTGGATGTAGGCATCCCGGGCAAGGGACGCCTGGGCCAGGATCATGTCGACCGGGACGCCCGCTGAACGGATCTCCTCCGCCGCCCGTCGAAACGCGTTCACGGGTTCCAGGCCCCGGTCGGTCAGGGCGATGAAGTCGTCCATGATTTCCTGTTCGTGACAGTCTTCGCAGTTGTCGGGAATGGAAATCAGCGAGGCCCGGGGGAAGACCACTTCATGGTTCGCGTGGCAGTCCACGCAGTTGGGCCAGAAGTCGCCCTCGAGGCCATGGGGGCTGGGCACGTAGTTTTCCATCTGTACCTGGTGGCATTCGCCGCACAGTTCGTGTATGACATAGGGGTCCGGCAGACCTACGAAATCCATTTCGACATCGTGCGCTTCGTCCTCCACGTTGCTGGCCGGGTTTCCGCCGTGGCAGTCCTGGCAGGAAATCCCCGCGGGACTGTGCACGCTCCGCTGCCATTCGAACACGGGCAGGCTCATGTCTTCGTCGTCCAGGCCGGCGTGGCATGAGACGCAGGTATTGGCCGTCGCGGCCTGCTGCGCTTTGGCGGGACCGACAAAGGCCCAGGAGAGGCACAGGGCCGCCAGGAGAACGAACGCGGCCTTCACGGCATATCCCGTTGATTCGACGGACAGGAGGCTTCCCGCTCCGACGCGCGTGCGACGTCCGGCATGCATCCGTTCGCTCATTCGGTTCCCTCGCTGCCGGCGTCCGGTTCGGTTGCCGGTTCCTCGACCGTCGCAATGGCGTGGGGCCAGCCGTAGATGTCGAAATGGTACCTCGTTCCCATGATGGTCATTTCCGTTTCCGAGATCTTGCCGAGCAGCGCGAGGACGATGTTGACGACGATGAAGAGGATGCCGAGGGACGTCGCTATGGGCCGGCGGGACGGTTTGCGGGCCGGCGTCCGGTCCCAGAAGGGCAGCAGGCAGATGGCCAGTACGACCAGGCCGGATCCGATGATGCCGATGGTTTTCGGGAGGTATTTCAACGCCTGGTAGGAGGAGAGGAAATACCATTCCGGCTTGACCCCGACCGGCGTGTTGAAGGGATCGGCCTTTTCGTGCAGGGGCAGGGGGTAGTATATGATCATGAAGATCATGGATACCAGCACCAGCAGGACCACGATGGCTTCTTTCATCACGTGATGGGGGTAGAAAGGCTTGCCGCCGGTTCGTTTCAGTTCCTCCGGCGTCTTCTCCGGCACGTCCGTTCCCTCGAGCGGCGAGATGCCCTTGTACCGGATAAGGACGAGATGCGCGGCTACCAGGGCGACGAACACCCAGGGCAGGAGCACGACGTGAAGCATGAAGAACCGCGTGAGGGTGACGTCGGAAATGATCTCCCCGCCCCGCATGAGGATCAGCAGATACTCGCCGATGACCGGGGTCGCCGCGGCGATTTCCGTACCCACGGTCGTTCCCCAGTAGGAGAGCTGGTCCCAGGGCAGGAGATAGCCCGTGAAGCCAAAGGCCAGGGTCACGGCCAGCAGGCCGAATCCGAACAGCCAGGTAAGCTCCCTGGGTTTCTTGTATCCCCCGTAGAAGAAAACGCGGACCGAGTGCAGCAGCAGGAAGGCGATCATGAAGTTGGCGCCGTAGGAATGTACCTGGCGCATGAGCCAGCCGAAGCGCACCTGTTCCATGATGTACCTGACGCTTTCGTAGGCCGAATCGGCGGAGGCCTCGTAATAGATCATCAGGAAGACGCCCGAGACGGCCTGGGAAAGAAAGAAAACCAGGGTGACCGTGCCGAAGGAAAACAGCCAGTTGAGATGGCGGGGGACGGGCTTGGTCAGCTGGCGGCGGCAGAAATCGACGACGACCGATATCTCCACGCGATCATCGAGCCAGTTGTACAACCCGTTGGACAGGCGTCTGATCATAGTGGCTGGTTTCATGCTCCGCGTAGCAAGGGCCGTCCGGATACCGGTTACACGCCGATGATGATCTTGTCGTCGGTGACGGACAGCTCGACCGCGGTCAGGGGACCGGGGATCGGACCGCCCTGGACACTGCCGTCGGTGCCGAATTTTCCGCCGTGACAGGGACAGATCAGGCTCTGCGTTCCACCCTCCCACTTGACGACGCAACCCAGGTGGGGACATACGGCGTTGTAGGCGATGTAACCGTCGGACGTGTTGACCACGATGGTGGGCCGGCCCCGGTAGATCACCGTCCTGGACGTGCCCGGAGGAAGGGATTCCCGTTCGATTTCAACCCGGTTGCCGCCTTCAGCTTCGGGGGGCGGTTCGATGTACCGGATGAGCGGATAGACGGCCAGCAGGGAACCGATACCGCCCAGCGCGCCGATGCATTTCTGCAGGAATCGCCGGCGGCGGACCGGGTCGGGACGCGTCTTCCCGGGTGTTTTACCGGACTTGTTGCCGGGTACCGGGGACCCGGGCGGCTTCTGTGACGAGGACATGTACATTAACCCGTACTGACGTGGCTGCTGGTCATGCGTAGATTAAGGATCGCCGGTCTGATTGTCAACCTCTTTCGGGGAGTTCGGGCGGACGCGCGCACGCCCCGAATCGGCTTGACACACCGGGATAAAAGGGCGTACCTATCCGGGTACCATGACCGCTTCATCTTACAGAACGGTCCTGCCGCTCCTGGCCGCGGCAACCCTGGCGTGTATCTCCGGATGCGCTGCATCTTCTCTCTCCGTCCGGTTTGACGTTTACCGGTCGCCCCTGCTCGGCCTCCCCGTCGGAGACGGGACGATCTCCTTCGTGGGTTTCAACGGAAGCGACCTGGCCCTGAACAACCTGACCGGGTATCTTTTCGCCCGCGCCCTGGTATCGGATTCCACCCTGCCGACGATAGAAATGAGACCGGTGCTTCGGACGCTGTCCCGCCATCCTCACGAGGCCGGACAGGTGCCCGATTCTCTCGCGCTGGTCGTGGGAGGAGAAATGAACGCCGGCATCGCGCTGATCGGCGATCTCGAAAGAGCTTATACCGAAGAGTACGGGGAGGTGAAGGTCTTTCGAGGGGAAGAGGCCATCGGGGTGGGGCTCGGACGATCCGACATCCGCTTCATAAACACGGCCTACGTCCTGCCGCATATTGATCAGACAGCGGTCATTACGGCCACGCTCAGGGCTTACGAGGTCGGCTCGAAGAGGTTGATCGGCAGCTATTCCGTTACGGAATCCGAAATCTATCGCATGGTGCTGCCCGAACCCGCCGAAGCACCGCCGGAGGGGGCCGTCTCCGTCGAGTTCGTGGCGCCGGTGCTGACCGAAGTCCTGGCCAGGCGCATCGTGGACCGACTGATGGCCGCGCTGGTCCGGGAACAGGTTCAGGTTACCCGCCGACTGATCGCTACCCGCGACGGCCGGGCCCTCTCCGCGGCGCGGGCGGGAGACTGGTCCCGGGCGGTGTCCATCTGGGAAGGCATCGTGGCGGAGGACCCGTACAACGCGCCGGCGTGGAACAACCTGGCGGTCGCCTATGAAAGGTCCGACCGCAGGACCGATGCCGAGGCAGCCTACCGCAGCGCCCTGGCCGCAAGACCCGGCGACAGGACGATCAGGTCCAACAGCCAGGCATTCGAACTCACCTCGGACGATGGACCGGACAGGTAGGCCGGGCGCTGTCTCGCAGAGGTTGTGAAAGCCGTAAGAACCGTGAAACCGGTGGGGAACCGTGCTGCGCGCCAGGCAATCGCCAGGCGATCGCTAGGCGATACGGACCATCCGGTCGCCCGCGGCCGACTCGTAGATTCCATCCAGGATCTGCATGATTTCGACACCCTGTTCGCCCGTCGACATCGGGGTGCGCCCGGCCCGGATGCAGTCCACGAAATGGGCGATCTCGGCCGCGATGCAATCCGACCATTCCCGCGGAGTGTAGGCGGGCGTGATATCCACCTGTTCGCCGTGCAGATCGGTGTAGACGGTCAGGTCGTTGCCCGTGATCGCGGCGCCGCCCCGGGTGCCCATCAGCTTGACGTACGATCCCTCCGAGGGGACGTGGGAGGCCCAGCTTGTCTCCGCGACGAGCGTGATGCCGCCTTCGAACCGGATGAAGGCCGCCGCAAGGTCTTCCACGTCGAATACGCCTTCCACCGAGTCGCTCAGCCGGTTGAAAGTCGCACCCGCAACGGACGCGGGACGGGGGTTGCCCATGAGCCAGCGCGCAAGATCGATCATGTGGACCCCGAGATCGATCAGGGGGCCGCCTCCGGCCCGGGATTTGCGCGTGAACCAGGTCCCCGGTCCGGGAATGCCGCTCCGCCTCAGCCATCCGGTCTTTGCGTAGTAGATGTCGCCCAGCACGTCCTGTTCGACGAGCTTCTTCAGGATCTGCGTTTCGGTGCGGAAACGGTTGTTCAGGGCGACCATCAGGTACCGCCCGTTGCGACGGGCGGCGGCGACCATGTCCCGCGCCTGGGCCGCGTTCAGCGCCATGGGCTTTTCGCACAGCACGTGGACGCCGGCGTCCAGGACGTCGATGGTCACGGGAGCGTGAAGGAAATTGGGCAGGCAGACGCTGACGAGATCGGGTTCCAGGGCGAACAGGTCCCGGTAGTCGGTGACCGCGTGGGGCACGTCGTGCTCCGATGCGGTTCGCTCGACCAGTCCCGCATCCAGGTCGGCCAGCCCGACGACTTCCACCCGGTCGTGCCGAAGATAACCGGCGAGATGTGCCTGACCCAGCCCCAGTCCGATCACGCCAACGGTCGTTTTTTCTTCCATTCGCTCTCCGGAGCGATCTGTCGACTACCTGCCGCCGCGGTAGGCGATCAGGTCGATTTCGATACCGGCATCGAGGACGACCCCCGACTGGATAGTAGAGCGGGCCGGCGGATCACCCGTGTAGTAGGACCGGTACACTTCGTTCATGGCGGAAAAGTCGTTCAGGTCGCTTAGAAACACCGTGGCCTTGACGACGTCGTCCATCGTCAGTCCGGACTTGGCCAGCGCTTTCTGCAGGTTGTCCATGACCATCTTCGTTTCCGCCTCGATGCCACCCGGGATGATCCGGCCGCGAACGGCCGCGATCTTGCCGGAAAGGAACACGAAGTCGCCCGCCTCGATTGCCTCGCTGTAGTTCTGGCCGGGCGCGATGGCCTTGCGGCCCCGGTCGTCCTGCGACTGGGCGGGCAGCACGGCGTAACCCAGGGAAACAGCGGCGACGAGCAGTGCCATGAAGCCGGCAAACAGCCACCTGGAAACGACAATACTCAATTCGACCGTTTCTTCTGTTTTACTGCCGCGTAATCGAATGATCGAACCCATGATACCCTCCTCTGATTTTGGTTGACACTACACGCCTTCGGCATTATCTTTACAAGCCATGACCGAAAAATCAAGTAGTATCGGGAAAAGGATGGATATGTCTACGAGTCCGATTGTCTGCATGGTCCGTCTACAGTCGCCTCTTCGGACCCGGGGCTCGGTAAAACCAGATTGAAACGAAAGGAAATGCACTGTCAGAGTGCATTTTTTTTTTGTCCGCCTTTTCATCTCCATGGAGGGTTAAGGTCGCATGCAGGAAAGCTTGAGAGCGCTGTTGGAATTACAGAAGACGGATCAGGACCTGCACGAACTCGAACAATACAAGGTAGACATTCCCAATCAGTTGGAGACGATGGGCACCGTCCAGGCCGAAGCGGAAACCGGGCTGGCGGAGCAGGAAACGAAGGTCGCGGACATCGAGAAAGACCGGCGTCAGCGCGAGCGGGACCTGGAGGCCGCCCAAGAACAGGTCAAGAAGTACCAGGGGCAGCTTTACAGCGTAAAGACCAACAAGGAGTACGACGCCCTCCAGACAGAGATCCAGGCGCAGAAGACCCTCATCTCGGAACTCGAAGACGCGATTCTGCAGTTGATCACCGAGGCCGAGGCCGAAAGTGAAACGCTGGAGACCATGCGCAGTGAGACCGAATCGCTGATCGAGCGCCTGGATGAAGAACGCGCGGCACTCGAGTCCAGGCTTTCGGCGGTAGACGAAGACGTCGCCGTCAAATTGGATGAGCGGAAGAGAATGTCCATGCGCGTGGAGAACCAGGTCCTCAACGTATACGACCGCCTTCGGCGGAACCTGCGCGGGATGACCGTCGTACCCGTAAAGAAAGGGGCCTGCTCCGGCTGTTTCCACGTGATTCCGCTACAGGTCATGCTGCAGATCCGCCAGGCCCGGAGGCTGGTCTCCTGTGAAAGCTGCGGCCGGATCCTGATCACGGAAGAAGGCCAGGAGTACTGAGATCCGTCTGACCGCAAGCGCCGCCCGGAGCGCCCATCCTCCTGTCCCGCGCCGGGGTTGAACCGCTTGTCCCGCGCCGGGGTTGAACCGCGCCGCGCCGGGGTTGAACCGCTTGTCCCGCGCCGGGGTTGAACCGCGCCGCGCCATTGGGTATATTAGCAGTGTAAAACGTCCCAAGTCGTCCAGGCGATCGCGTCCGCCGACGTGCGGGCGAGGAAAGTCCGAGCACCGCAGGGCAGGATGCCTGCTAACGGCAGGGGGCAGTGATGCCACGGAAAGTGTCACAGAAAACACACGGCCGATCCCTTCGGGGAGGCAAAGGTGAAAAGGCGAGGTAAGAGCTCACCGCGGTCCGGGCAACCGGGCCGGCAGGACAAACCCCATCTGGTGCAAGACCGAATAGGAGAGGAGAGACGGCCCGTCTCGCCCGCCGGGAAACCGGAGACTCTCGGGTTAGGTCGCTAGAGGCGGCTGGCGACAGTCGTCCCAGATAGATGATCGCCACCTTCGCCACGAAGGCACAGAACTCGGCTTACGGCCGGCTTGGACGTTTTACGGTTCCCGGCGTTCCTGTTTCCCGTAATCAGCGCGCCATCCCGGGCGCCACGCTCACCCTCAACTTCATCATCCGGTCAGGTCCATGAACAGCCGCTGGGTCCTCCACGACGAACATCCCCAGGTTCCCCGGATGATGGAGCTGATCAACGTCCCGCGCGTGATCGCGCAGATCCTGCTCAACCGGGGCGTTTCGACCTTCGACGACGCCCGGTATTTCCTGAAGCCCACCCTCGACGATCTGCACAGTCCCTTTCTCATGGAGGACATGGACCTGGCGGTGGAACGGATCGCCGATGCCATCGAACGGCAGGAACACATCATGGTCTTCGGCGATTACGACGTGGACGGGACGACGGCGACGACCCTGCTGTACCTCACGATCAAGCTGCTTACGGACCGCATTTCCTCTTACATCCCCAATCGCATGAAGGATGGGTACGGGCTGTCGATCGAAGGGTTGCAGGAAGCAAAAAGCCGCGGCGTGACGCTGATCCTGGCCGTCGACTGCGGGATCACCGCCAACGCGGAGGTGGACCTGGCCCGCGAAATGGGCATCGACGTCGTCATCATCGATCACCACGTCCCGGGCGAGACCCTGCCCAACGGCGTGGCCATACTGAATCCCAAGCGGGACGACTGCGGGTACCCCTTCAAGGAGCTCTGCGGCGTCGGGCTGGCGTACAAGGTGGCGCAGGCGCTGGCCGAGCACGTGGGGCTGCCGGAGAACGCGGTGTACACCCACATGGACCTCGTGGCCCTGGGCACGACGGCGGACATCGTCCCCCTGCGGGACGAGAACCGGGTGCTGACCAAGTACGGCCTGGACATGATGCAGCAGACGCACAAATCGGGCCTGCTGGCGCTGCTCGACGTAGCGGGCCTGAGGGAGAAGGAACTGTCGACGGGACACATGCTCTTCATGCTCGCGCCCCGCATCAACGCCGCCGGCCGCATGGGCGACGCCACGCGCGTGGTCGATCTGCTGACCACCGAAGACCAGCGGGAAGCGGCGGACCTGGCGAAGGAGCTGAACGAGGAGAACCAGCGAAGGCGCAAGGAGGACACCCTCACCTTCGAAGCGGCCCGGGACGTCGTGGAGAAGGACCCTTTCCTCCGGGAGGCAAAGGGCCTCGTACTCGCTTCGGACACCTGGCATCCCGGCATCATCGGCATCGTCGCGTCCCGCATGGTGGAGGCCTTCAACCGGCCGGTCGTCATGATTTCGACGACAGGCGAGAAGGGACGCGGCTCGGCGCGGACCGTGGGCGACTTTCATCTGTACAACGCCATCAAGGAGTGCTCCGACCTGCTGGTTCAGTTCGGCGGACACCACCACGCGGCGGGCCTTACCATCGAAAAAGACCGCATCGAGACGTTCAGGCACAAGTTCCACGAGGTGGTGGCGGCGCGCGCGACCCCGGCGGATTTCATCCCCCGGCTCGAAATCGACTCGGTAATCGAACTCGACGAAGTGACCCCGCGCATGGTCCGGCTGATGAAAATGCTCGGGCCCTTCGGTCCGGCGAACCGTCACCCGGTACTCGTATCGCGCAATCTGAGTCTCGTGGGTTCTCCCAGGACCATCGGGATGGACAAGAGACACCTGAAATTCAAGGTAAAGCAAAAAGGTCGGGTCATGGACGCCATCGGTTTCGGCATGGCGGACCACGCCGATCAAGTCAACGACAGCCGGGATCAGCTCGATCTGGCCTTTAACCTCGAGGAAAACACCTTCCGGGGCGAAACCAGCCTCCAGTTGCGCATAAAAGACATCAAGACCGCCACGGTCTAGCCTCCGTTCCCGCTATGAAGCTACTCGATCGTTTCCTCGACGGCGACCGGATCGCCCTGTCCCGCGTCATCACCCTGCTGGAAAACGACAGAGACCGTCGTTCCGCGATACTGGACTCGCTGTATCCCCGGTCCGGAAGGGCCCGCCGCATCGGAATCACGGGTCCGCCCGGGGCCGGAAAGAGCACCCTTGCGGACCGCCTGACCGCCCTGTTGCGCAAGGACGGGCGCACCGTCGGCGTGATCGCCGTGGACCCGACCAGCCCCTTCAGCGGCGGGGCGCTGCTCGGCGACCGGCTACGCATGCAGGGTTCGTGGGACGACCCGGAAGTCTACGTGCGCAGCCAGGCCGACCGAAGCCACGCGGGCGGCCTGTCGGAGGCGACCCCCCACGCCATGACGGCTCTTGACGCCTTCGGCAAAGATGTTATCATTGTGGAGACCGTGGGCGTGGGGCAATCCGCCCTCGACGTGTCCGAGGTCAGCGATACCACCGTCGTCCTGCTCACCCCCGAATCGGGCGACAGCGTGCAGGCCATGAAGGCCGGGCTGATGGAGATCGCCGACGTGCTGGTCGTCAACAAGGCCGACCGGGAAGGGGCGGACCGCTTCGCCTCCGAACTCCGGATGATCGTGGACATGGGGCGGCGGCAGGAAGGCTGGAAACCGCCCGTCCTCCCTGTCAGCGCCCGGGACGACACCGGGATGGACGGTCTGTACGAACAACTGGATGCCCACGGGGTCTACCTCGCCGGCGAGGGCCGGCTGGGAAAGCGACGGCTCCGCCAGGGCCGCTCGGCCATACAGCGGGCGCTCGGCGAGTTGTGGCGCGGCAGGTTGACGGAGCGGCGCGACGGGGACGATACGCTTGACCGGCTGTCCGAACGCGTGGCCCGCAGGGAGATCCAGCCCCTCGCGGCTGCCCGGGAGATCATGGACAGCCTGTCGGTATGACGCGGTATGACGGCGGTATGACGCGGAGTTCGCAGCCGCGCGGAGTTCGCAGCCGTGCGGAGTTCGCAGCCGCGCGGTTCCGCAGCCGTGCGGAGTTCTCACCCGCGCGGTTCCGTCAGGTCGAGAGAGATCGATCATGGCAGAAAACATTCGCGTTCTCGTTGCCAAGCCGGGCCTGGACGGCCATGACCGCGGCGCCAAGGTGGTCGCCAGCGCGCTCAGGGACGCCGGCATGGAGGTGATCTACACCGGCCTCCGGCAAACGCCCGAAATGATCGTGGAAGCGGCCATCCAGGAGGACGTGGACGTGGTCGCCCTCAGCATCCTGTCCGGCGCCCACATGACCATTTTCCCCCGCGTGATGACCCTGTTGCGGGAGAAGGGCGTCCACCACATGCTCCTCACCGGCGGGGGGATCATTCCCAGGGCCGACGCGGAGGAGCTTGCGGGACTGGGCGTGGGTACGTTGTTCGGCCCGGGCACTTCAACGCGCGACATCATCGCCTATATCCGGGAGGAAGTGGGCCGCCGCCGCGTGGAGGATGAGATCTAGGCCGCGCCGGGCAGCGGATCGCAGGTTTGGCGTACCGGCAAATACCAGGGAGGACAACATGCGGAGATTCATACTGGCGGCAGCCGTCGCGGGCTTGATGACGTTGAAGCCGGTTGTCGATGGCGAGGCCCAGGTGCGCAAGTCGACCGCGGACCTGGCGCTGATCAACGGCACGGTATACACGATGGACGACGGCCGGCCCAAGGCGCAGGCCGTGGCCGTCATCGGAAACCGGATCGCCGTCGTGGGCGTAAACGAAGACGTGGAGCCGTTTATCGGTCCCGATACCCGGGTGATCGACCTGGCGGGACAGACCCTGGTTCCCGGTTTGAAGGAGAGCCATGGCCACCTCATGGGCATCGGCGTCGCGAAGATGACGGTCGACCTGGTCGGTATTTCGGGTTACGACGAACTCATCGAACGGGTGGCGGCGGCGGCCGAGGGCGTGGAGGAAGGCGAGTGGATCACCGGCCGCGGGTGGCACGAGGAGAAGTGGACCGACCGCAGTGCTCTCACCGTCCGCGGGTTCATGACCCATCACAGGCTGAGCGAGGCCGTGCCCGATAACCCCGTATTCGTGCGAAGAGCCGACGGCCACGCCGGCTTCGCCAACGCCAGGGCCATGGAACTGATGGGCATCGACCGGACGACGGAGTCGCCCGAGGGCGGAGAAATCATCCGGGATGCCGACGGCAATCCCACGGGCGTACTGGTAGACCTGGCCATGTACCTGGTCGAGGTCCCGCCGTTTACGGAAAACCAGCGGCGCCAGGCCCTTGAACTCGGCATCCAGGAATGCCTGGCTAACGGCATCACCATGTTCGACGACGCCGGGGTCGGCATGGACGGGATCGACCTGTACAAGGAATACGCGGACGCGGGCAAGCTGGACATGCGGGTCTACGTGATGGCCGAGAACCTGTACACCATGCGGGCGCTGCAAAAACCGTGGTCTCATCCCGGCGGATTCCTGACGGTCCGCGCCGTCAAGATGCGCGGCGACGGAGCGCTCGGCTCGCGGGGCGCCTGGCTGCTGGAGCCCTACGAGGACGACCCGGGCAATTTCGGCTTCTTCACCACCGCGCCCGATTCCATCTACGAGGCGGCGCGCTACGGGCTGGAGAACGGCTGGCAGGTGTGCACCCACGCCATCGGCGACCGGGGCAACCGCATGATGCTGGATATGTACGAGAAGGCGATGAAGGAGTTTCCCCACGTGAAAGACCACCGTTACCGGGATGAACACTCCCAGATCCTGGACGAGGCCGACATCCCCAGATTCGCCCAGTTGGGCGTGATCGCATCGATGCAGGGGATACACGCGACCTCGGACCTTCCCTGGGCGCCGGCCCGGCTCGGCTACGCCCGCACGGAGGAAGGCGGCTATGTCTGGCAGAAGCTGCTGAAGGAAGGCGTCAAGATCATCAACGGGACCGACGCGCCAGTCGAAGGAGTCAGCGCCATCGCGTCGTTTTATGCCAGCGTGACCCGTGAACTGCCGGACGGGACCCCGGAAGGCGGGATGTTCGGCGACCAGCGCATGTCGCGCCAGGAAGCCCTGAGATCGTATACCCTGGACGCCGCCTACGGTTCCTTTCACGAAGACGTGCTCGGTTCCATCGAGCAGGGCAAGCTCGCGGATTTCACCGTACTGTCGAAGGACATCATGACGGTGCCGGAGAACGAGATCCTGGATACGGAAATCCTGTATACCATCGTGGACGGCAGAGTGCGGTACGAACGAGGGCGGGCCGCCATACCCTGAACGGGTCGACCGCAGTACAAACCAGTTGCGCGGGGAACGGGGAGGGAACCGACGGGGGCTTTCCCCGTTCTTTATATCAGAGCGCCCATCGATAAATCGAAGCATGTGGCGATACGGTCGTTCACCGGCCTGTTATCGGTGGTAAAACTTGACGCGGGCGCGTTTCCGGTGCATATTTCCGGGCTTGTGTCGGAAATGATCCGCACGGGTATCTCGCGAAGGGAGGCGGCGTGGCCGTGCATCTCTGGTTCTGCCTGTTGACCGGCCTGGTGGCGTTTCAGGGATATGAACCGCCGGGGGAGCTTCATTCGGCGGAAGCCGTCACCGGAAAGATGCGTCAGCGGCTTGACGGCGTGCGGTCGCTGTCGGCCCGGTATTCCGTTGCGACGTACGCGGCCGTGCTCGACCGGCGGAACGAGACCGGGGGCCGTCTTTTTCTGCAGCGGGACAAGAACCGTCTGCGCCTTGAAGAGGCCGGCCAGACCATCGTTTCCGACGGTGAATCGCTATGGACTTATGTGCACGTAAACCGGCAGGTGATTGTGTCGCCGGTCCAGGAAGGCGGGACTGAGACGCGGCCGGGCCGTCCAGGCCGACCGGACGACTTTATTTTCAACTACTCGAACCGGTACCGGTATGATCTGGAGGGCAGGGAACCGGTCGACGGAACCCCATGCTACGTACTCGGGCTTACCGCCGTCGCGCCGGCGGACGGTATTCCCGCGTTGCGCATATGGGTGGACGAAGGGACCTGGCTTACGAAGCAGGTCGTGTATACGGACGATATGGGGTCGGAAACCACCCTGCGTTTCATGGATTTTCAACTGAACACGAAGCTCCCTCCCGGGTTGTTCAAGATGACGACGCCGGAGGATGTCGAATGGGTCGACCTGCGTTGAAAGACGCCGGGTAGCGCACGGAGACAGGTTTTGCCCAACATCAGTCTCGCCAGCCTGGGTTGTTCGAAGAACCTGGTGGATTCCGAAGTCATGCTGGGCCAACTGGCCCGGGCCGGCTACGCCGTGGTGGCCGACCACGGAGACGCGGACGTCATCATCGTGAACACCTGCGCGTTTATCGGTCCCGCCAAGGAAGAGTCCATCGAAACGATTCTGGACCTGGCGCGGTTCAAGGAAGACGGCCGGTGCAGTGCGCTCGTGGTCACCGGATGCATGGCGCAGCGATACGCCCATGGCCTGGTCGCCGAGATGCCGGAAGTGGATGCCGTCATAGGCGTGCATCAATACCCGCGGATCGTTCAGCTGCTGGACCGCTTGCAGGACCGGCACGAGACCCTGCGGGAAATACGAAGACAGCCGCTGCCCACCGACTATTCCTATCCCAGGCTCATTGCCACGCCCCCTCATTCCGTTTACCTGAAGATCGCCGAGGGATGCGACCGGAGATGCACGTTCTGCATCATCCCGGCCATCCGGGGCAGCCAGAGAAGCCGTACCGTCGATTCCCTCGTGGAAGAGGCCCGGTCGCTTGCCGGGCAGGGCGCCGTGGAACTGAACCTGATCTCCCAGGACACCACCTGGTACGGCAAGGACCTGCCGGAACCCGCCAGGCTGGAAGACCTGCTTGCCGCGCTGAGCGGCGTGGAGGGCGTGCGCTGGATCCGGGCGCTGTACAATCACCCCGTGCGGTTCACAGACGGGTTGATCCAGGCCTTCGCCGGCCTGGAACAGGTGTGCAACTACATCGATATGCCGCTGCAGCACATATCGGATCACATGCTCGGGCGCATGAACCGGGAAACGACCTCGAAGGAAACGCGCGCGCTTCTGAAGCGGATCCGCGCCCGGATACCGGACGTGACGCTCCGGACCACCTTCATCGCAGGCTTTCCGGGCGAGACGGAGGCGGACTTCGAAGAACTGTTCGATTTCGTGGAAGAAACGCGATTCGACCGCATGGGCGTCTTCATGTATTCAAGGGAAGAGCAGACGCCGGCCGCCCGGTACGACGGACAGGTTCCCGAACCCGTCAAGCAGGAACGGTACGATCGGCTCATGGCCCTGCAGCGTCGGATATCACTCGACCGCAACCAGGCCTTCGTGGGAAAGACGATGGACGTGCTGATCGACGAGCGGACGGAAGAAGGGCACTACCGCGGGCGCACCGCCGCCGATGCGCCGGAGGTCGACAACGAGGTGCTGGTCACCGGCGAGCATCTCACCCCCGGAGACTTCGCTTCCGTGGACATCACCGACGCCATGGAATACGATCTGATCGGTACGGCCCAGACCGCGACTCCGATACCCGGCGGGCATGACGAACAAACGATTTCCGCCCAATGGGGGCCGCCGGTATGATGGTCCCGCTCGTATGCCTCTTGCTTTTACGCCGCATCCAGATGCCCGTTACGGGGATCTTCCTCGCCCTGTTCCTCCTTCCGGCATGCAGTCCGCCTGATTTCGATCCGACGTGGACCGCGGAAGAACTGTACGACTACGGGATGCAGCGAATGGAACAGGAAAACTGGCTGGATGCCCTGGACGCCTTCAGGGCCATCACCCTCAGTCATTCCGGAAGCGACATCGTGGACGATGCCCTGTACTACCAGGGCGAAGCGCACATCAAGCTGAAGGAATACCCCCTTGCCGTACTCGTGTTCCGTCGGTTGATCAGCGATTTCCCCCAGAGTCCCTATAGCGATGAAAGCCAGTACAAGCTGGCCTATGCCACGTTTCTTCAGTCCAATCCGTCCCACCTCACGCAGGACAAGACCTTCGAAGCCATCCGCGAACTCCAGTTCTTCCTGGACGAGTACCCCGATAGCGAGTGGAGCGCGGAAGTCCACGCGTTGTTGCAGGAGTGTTTCGACAAGGTCGCGGAGAAAGACTACCGCATCGGCAATCTCTACTTCAAGATGAAGGACTGGGAAGCGGCCCGGCTCTATTTCGGGGAGCTGCTGGAAATGTATCCCATGAGCAGCTGGGCTTCCCGGGCGCAGTACGAAATCGCCGAAAGCTACGCAAGGGAAGGGAAATACCGGGAGGCCATCGAACAGTTCGATATCTTCATCCAGAGCTTTCCCGATAACGAACTGTCGGCGGAGGCCGGAAAGCGGCTTGAGAGCCTGAGAAGCAGCTACGTGGAAACATCCAGACGGCCCGGGCCGCCCGATCCGTCCGGGCCGCCCGGACCGTCCGAGCCGTCCGAGCCGATCGAGCCGTCCTCAACCTACGATCAGGCCCAGGACGGCGGCACGCCCGGTGTTTCCGGGAGCGGCAACTCACCGTGAAAATCCGCCGGCTGGGTGTATACGGGGGGACGTTCGACCCGATTCACACCGGCCACCTGGTCATTGCCCGGGGCGTTGTCGCGCACTGCGCCCTCGATCGGCTCCTGTTCGTTCCTTCCGCCCGCCCGCCGCACAAGCAGGGCCACGCCATCGCCCCGCCGGATGACCGGTACCGCATGGCGGAACTGGCCGCGCGGCACGATCCCCGGTTCGAGGTTTCGGACGTCGAGATCAACCGTCCCGGGCTGTCCTACACCGTGGACACGCTGGAAGAACTGCGGAGGGTCTACGGCGCGTCGAGTGAGATCCATCTCGTCATCGGGGCCGACAGCCTGATCGAGATCGACACCTGGTACGCGCCGGACCGGGTATTCGACCTGGCCACGGTCGTGACGGTCCCGAGACCGGGCAAAGACCTCACCGGGGTGGACCCGCGCTGGAGAGACCGCGTGGTCACCATCCGTCTCCCCGAAATCGACATCTCGTCCACGGACATACGCCGGCGCGCGGGGGAAGGGCTTCCCATTGCCCACCTGGTCCCGGAGGAAGTGGCGGTTTACATTGGAGAACGGGGACTCTACAGGGACAGCGCGGCGGGCGAGGACAGTTGAAGATCGCGCTACGTTGACCGCGCGGAGCGGGAGGAATCACGGACCGGGGTTCAGCCGGATCCGTATCAGGTAACGATGCGTTTCCAGAGCGCCTCGGCCTGCTCGGTCAGTTCGTCTCGCGTACCGTTGTTTTCCAGCACATGATCCGCCCATCGCGCCTGTTTCGCGTCGGGCACCTGGGCGGCGATACGCTGCTCGGCTTCTCCCCCGGAAAGGCCGCCGCGACGGATGATCCGTTCTTTTCGCGTGGAGGCGGGCGCGGTGACCAGGATGACCCGGTCGGCGAGGTCGGTGGGGCCGGTGTCTACCAGCAGGGGGGCGTCCACCACGACGGCCCCGTCGTAGCCTTCGCCGCGCATACCGGCGATCCGGCGGCGTATCTCGGCGCGGATGGCGGGCCGCACCAGGCGATTCAGCTCCTGCCTGGCCTGCTCGTCGCCGAAGACCAGGCGACCGAGGGCGCGCCGGTCCACGTCCCCTTCCGGCGTCAGGACGCCATCCCCGAAAGTCTCCCGGATGCGGTCGCGCATCCCGTCGGTCCGAAGCAGATCGTGGCCGATGGCGTCGGCATCCAGGACGCGGGCCCCGAGCTCCTCAAATACCCGGGACACCGTCGACTTGCCCGAGGCGATGCCGCCGGCTACTCCGATAACGATCAAGTATCACCTATACCCCGACCGTTCCGGCGCCGTTGGCTTCCTCGCCCGGGGCGGCCGCGGGTTCCAGTACTTCGGATTCGGCATCCTCGAGGCGCACGGAGACCATCTTGGACAGGCCGGGTTCTTCCATGGTAATGCCGTAGAGGTAATCGGCGGCTTCCATGGTCCGCTTGTTGTGGGTGACCACCAGGAACTGCGTGTCGCTGGTAAACTGGCGAATGGCGCTGGCGAACCGCCGGACGTTGGCGTCGTCCAGGGGCGCGTCCACTTCGTCGAACACGCAGAAGGGGCTGGGCTTCACGAGATAGATGGCGAAGAGCAGGGCGATGGCCGTGAGGGCCGTCTCGCCGCCGGACAGGAGGGCCAGGCTCTGGAGCCGCTTCCCCCCGGGGCGCGCCATGATTTCAATGCCCGTTTCGAGGGGGTCTCCTTCTTCGAGCTTGAGATCGGCCTCGCCCCCTTCGAACAGCGTCTGAAACGTGGTCATGAAGTTGGTCCGGACATCTTCGAAGGTGGTCATGAAGCGGTCGCGGGCGGCCTTGTTCATCTTGACGATGGTCTTTTCCAGGTTCTCCTTGGCCTCGATGAGGTCGTTCTGCTGCTGCTGGAGGAAATCGAGCCGCTCCTTGCTCGCCCGGTACTCTTCCACCGCCGCCATGTTGATGGGACCCAGGTCGTCCACCTTCCGCTGGAGGTCGTACCGGAGGTTCTGCGCGGCGCCGGACGAGTATTCCTCCAGTTCCTCGATCCGGGGGAGTTCCTCCACAGTCTCGGGATCGGTGTCGTGTTTCTCCATCAGCTGGCGCCGGATCTCGTTGCTCTTCATGTAGAGCTCGGCGTCTTCCAGCTCCGCCTGGTGCACCTGCTCCTGCACCTGGGTGAGGCTGTTCCGGCTTTCGCCAAGCCCCTGCTGCATCCCGCGCTCTTCGTCCTGCAGGTTCCGGTGTTCTTCGAACACGGCGTCGCGGTCCACCTCCCGTTCCCGCCTGGACTTGTAGAGGACCTCCAGCTGTTTCTCGTGCCGCGCCTGGTTCTGCTTCAGTTCCTTCGTCTGGCTCCCGGCCTCCACCGCCTCGGTCTTCCGCTGCTCGAGGAGCCTCGACAGACGCTCGTTCTCCTGGGCAAGGAATTCGCCCGACGTATTCAGCTCGTTGCTCCTGCTTTCCAGGTTGACGAGGGCGATCCGGGCCTCGTGGGCCGATTCCGCGAGGCGCTGGCGTTCCCCTTCCAGTTCGTCGAGGGATTCCTGGTGCGCCCGCGTCTCTTCCTCGGCCGCATGGCGGTCCCGCGCCAGCCTCTCCAGTTCCTGCTTCCGCCGTTCGCGGTCCGCGGCCGCCGACGCGACCTGTCCGGCCAGGGACTCCGATTCCCCTTCGAGCTCCCCGTCCTGTTCGCCCAGCCGCGCGAGTTCGAATTCGCACTGGCGCCCGCGGGCTTCCAGTTCCATCAGCTCGCGCTGGGATTCGCCAAGGACCTGTCCTACAGACGACTGACGCTCCGTCAACGCGGCCAGTTCCGCGGAAAGCCCCTCGATTTCTTCCCGGGTCTTCTCACGCTCTGAACGGCCGGCGGCTATTTCCCCGTCCAGCGCTTCGATCCGTTCCGCCCGCCGAAGCAGGTCCGAATCATCCTCAACCGCCGATCCCCCGGTCAGCAGGCCGGCCGGATCCACGACCTCGCCGCCGGCCGTCAGCAGCTTCCAGTCCTGCTCGGTGTCGAACAGCGGCGACAGGCGGTATGCCGTCTCGAGGTCATTGACAAGCACCACCCTGGAAAGCAGGTGGATGACCGCCGGGTCGACATCCTGGCCGGAAGTGACAAAGGAACTCGCCCGCCCGATAATGCCTTTGTCCTCGAAAGGCAGTTCCGACGGGGCCGGGCGGGGCTTCATCCGGTCGAGGAGAATGAAGGAAACCTGGCCGGATTCTTTTTCCCGGAGGTAGTCGATGCCCGCTTCGGCGGCTTTCCCGCTTTCGGCCACGACGTACTGCAGCATATCGTCCAGGTAGGCCGCTATAACCGATTCGTAGCGCTTGTCGATCTTGATCTGGTCGGCCAGGACGCCCCGGAATCCATCGATCTCCGCGCCGTTGGTCAAAAGCGCCTTGACTCCCTGGCCGTAACCTTCGTACTGCCGGTGCATGCGGTCGAGCAGCGCCCGTTCCTTTTCCGCCGTGGCCAGGGCGGTCTCGATACCGGACAACGCTTCCCGGGCGGACTCGAGACAGTTCTGCGCGTCCTGCGCGGACTCCTGAAGGGTGGCGTTCAGCGACGTGTTTTCCGCCACCACCTTCCTTGCATCGGCCAGTTCCTTCATGACGGCTTCGGCCGTCTTCCCGTTCGTTTCCAGTTCCTCCGCGAGCCGCTTCCGGGCGGCGCCGATCTCCGCCATCCTGTTCCGCATGGTCTCCTCGCGGGCCTGCAGGGTGCTGATTTCCGCCTGCTCGTCGGAGTGCTTCTGAATAAGCGCCATGCTGTGGTTCCGCAGCACCTGGGAAGATTCCTTCTGCGCGGCGATCCGCTCGTTGGCCGTCCTGGCTTCCGCGTCCCGCGCCGCGAAGGTGGTGCGCGCCTGCTCCAGCGCGGTGTCCAGCGTCTTGCGGTCGCTGCCGACCTGGGACAGGTCTCCGCGGATGCGCTTCTGCTCGATCTCGGCCTGTTGCGCTTCCTCCGACGCGGACCTGGCCCGCTGCTCCAGGCCGGCGCTGCGCTCCTTGCTTACCAGGAGCTCCTCGTTGAGCGTGCGGATCTGCTCGTCGATCCGGTTCACGGCTCCCTGGCGGTCCTGCAGCTGCGTTTCCTTCTCCAGCTGGACGGCCTTGTTCTCTTCGACAGAGGCTTCGGCGGTCCTGATGCGCGCGAGGAGGGTTTCCTTCTCGTCCGCCAGCTTCCGGATCCGGTCCCGGACGGGTTCGGTCTGCCGGCGCAGATCGTGGAACTCGTGACAGGCGGCCACGATCTCCACGTCCTTCATCTGCTGCATCAGCCGGTCGTACCGTTCGTACCTGCGCACCTGTCGCCGCAGTGAATTCACGCTGCGTTCCACTTCGTCCAGGAGGTCGGCGATGCGGATCAGGTCGTGCTGGGTCCCTTCCAGCTTCCGCTGCGCCAGCCGCCGCCGCGTCTTGTACTTGTTGATGCCGGCGGCTTCCTCGATGAGCTGACGCCGCTCCAGCGGACTGCCGTTGACCACCGATTCCACCATGCCCTGCTCGATGATGGAGTAGGCGTGGGCGCCCATGCCCGTGTCCAGCAGCAGGTTGGTGATGTCCTTGAGGCGGCAGGGCACCTTGTTGATCTGGTACTCGCTCGCGCCGGAGCGGAAATAGCGGCGCGTGATCGTGACTTCGCTGTATTCGACGGGGAGCATCTGCTCGCTGTTGTCGATGGTCAGCGAGACTTCCGCCATGCCGAGGGGTTTGCGGGCGGCCGTGCCGTTGAAGATGACGTCTTCCATCCGGTCGCCCCGCAGCGAGGTTGCGCGGTGCTCGCCCAGCGCCCAGCGAATGGCGTCGACGATATTGGACTTTCCGCAGCCGTTCGGTCCGACCACGGCCGTGATGCCGTCGCTGAACTTCACCTTCAGCCGGGTGGAGAATGACTTGAATCCGATGATTTCAAGATGGGACAGACGCATCGCAGACGCATCCTGATGGCGAAGACTGCCTGAATTAAGGGCCGCGAAGTCAGATAGGGTTTAAATTCGGTTACAGGAGACTATAAAGGGGATATATTAGTATATGTAGGGGGCTTGTCAAGCGATTTATACATCATGTACGGCGGGTGGGAATCCGCTATGAGCGCGGACAGACAGGGGTCTGGCGCGGATCGAAGGGGAACTGGCGCGGTCTGACGGTGGTGCGGTCAGCGGGCAGACTGATGCGGTCAGCGGCCTCCCGACCATCGCGGGCGTATCTGGACCTTCTCCGGCGGCAACCAGGGATCGACGCGGCAAGATGGCAAGATCAGTAGATAACCAGACCATCGTGGTCATCATACCGGTCCTGAACGAAGAGGAATCGATCGGGCTGGTCCTGGCGCATATCCCGGAGGGACTGGCGAGGGCCGTCATCGTCGTGGACAACGGCTCCACGGACCGGACCGGCGCCGTGGCCGGGGAGGGCGGCGCCGTCGTGGTGCGGGAACCCCGGCGCGGGTACGGGGCCGCATGCCTGCGCGGCATGGCCGAAGCCGCCCGGTTCGATCCGGACGTCATCGTGTTCCTGGACGGCGACTACAGCGACTACCCGGAAGAGATGGCGGACCTGGTGCGGCCGATCGCGGAGGAAGGCTACGACATGGTGATCGGGTCCCGGATGCTGGGACGCCGCGCACCGGGCGCCATGCCGGTCCAGGCCCTCATCGGCAACATCCTCGTACCCCGGATCGTACAGTGGCTCTACGGCCACCGGTACACCGACCTGGGGCCGTTCCGCGCCATACGCTACGATCGGCTGCTTGCACTGGGCATGGCGGATCAGAACTTCGGCTGGACCGTCGAAATGCAGATCAAGGCCGCGCAGCGGAAGTACCGCACCCTCGACGTCCCGGTGCGGTACCGTAAGCGGGTAGGGGTTTCCAAGATCACCGGGACACTGTCCGGCGCGGTGCGGGCGGGGGTGAAGATCCTGTGGGTGACTTTCAGGTATGCGGTGAAGAAGTGAATACTTCGGTTACATCGAAGTCAGGAGGCGTGATCGATCGACAGATTGGAAAGGGCGTTTCCAACGAGGCTCGCCGCTTTCTTTACTTCATCGTCGGTAGTAAATCGACCGAAACTGAACCGGATTGAGGATTCGCTCTGTTCGGCAGTCAAGCCAAGCGCACGTAGAACATGAGACGGTTCAGGAATGCCCGAAGAACAGGCCGCGCCGGTAGAAGCAGCCAGCTTTGGCTGCAAGGAAGCAATGATGTCACGGGCGTCGAATCCATCAAAGCGAACGTTCGCGTTTCCAGGGTGTCGTTGGTCGCTCGGAGGACCGTTAATGACTATGGGAAACCTGGTCTCTCGCAAAAGCTTGATGAACATGTCCCGTTGGCGAGCGATTCGCTTCCGTTCATCACATCCTTCTGAGACAATGATCTCAGATGCTGCTGCCATACCTACACAAAGCGGCAATGGAACGGTACCGGAACGAAGGCCATCCTGTTGGCCTCCGCCGTACAGCAGAGGTTCTACCCGATCGTGGACGTCATGGCGAATGCAGAGTGCGCCAATACCTTGAGGACCGTACATCTTATGTCCGGAAAGGCTGATTAAATCGGCGTAGGCAGCCAAGTCCCCAATGTCCATAGCACAAGGCGCCTGCGCGGCATCGCAGTGAAACAGGGCACCATGGAATCTGACTAGTCGGGAAATCATCTGGATGTCCTGAATCGTCCCCACTTCGTTGTTGACCGCCATTACTGAAACTAGCAGAACATCGTTGGCTAGTCGTTCTTTAAGTTCATTGAGGTCGAGAAATCCATCACAATCAACACTAATGGTTTCGATTGTGAAACCCTCATTCAAGGACAGTTCCCTGGCGGCACCCAGAACACATTTGTGCTCGATCGCACTGACCAGGATTCGTCGCCGGGTGTTGGCAGCGTGACGTGCCAGGCCAAGTATTGCAAGGTTATTCGCTTCCGTCGCACCGGATATAAAAATGACTTCGTTGGCATCAGATCCAGTCATCGAAGCAATGGCTGTGGCCGCCTCTTGGACCGCCGAGTCGGCGTGCCAACCGATTACATGATCGCTCGAATGCGGATTACCGAAGGAATCGCCCCAAAATGGGGTCATCCGAGCCAGAACCCGGGGATCAACCGGAGTGGTAGCTTGATAGTCTGCGTAGATAGTGTCGTTCATGTACGTCCACTAACCGGAATCTCACTAAGGAACGGTTCTACGTGTATGCGCCGGAGCATGTTTCAATTTACTTTGTTTACGGTAAAACTACGGTTTATTTTACTAAGTACTACACGACATATGTGTTGTCAATTTACTTCGGCCTGACTCCGGTTTAGTCGGTTCAGTTGTTGTCCGTGGGACAAGGAGAGTCAGACAATCATCTTGACGTACCAGGGAATGAATAGGGGCCGCCTCTTTAAGGAGGGCTACCAGCCACGGTTTACTGGGCACGAGACCTTTCCGTTACGGTACGGCTGGCTCAAGAAAGCTTTTGATGCCGTCCAGACTGCCGAGGTCGAGAAAGACATCGTATCGGTCTTCGCGGCAGACAATGCAATTGCACGGTTCGGGGTCGGCAAGAACATGGTGGCATCCATACGGCACTGGGCGATTGCCGCAGGAATCATCGAGGAGGCGTCGGGGTGTCCCCAGACTACTCCACTCGGGCACCTATTGTTTGACGATCATGGTCTTGATCCGTATATGGAGAATCCGTCCACTTCCTGGTTGATTCACTGGCAACTCTGCAGTCGGCCCACCAAGAAGACAACTTGGTATTGGGCGTTTAACCACTATCCCGCACTTTCGTTTAATCGCGATGGTCTTGTAAGGGGCATTACTGAACTTGCCAGGGAATGCGAATGGCACCGTGCTTCCCAGACTACGATCAAGAACGACGTGTCTTGCTTCATACGGACCTACGTGCCCCAGACGCCACGAGGGAAAACGAGTCACGAGGATGCCCTGGAATCTCCTCTCACGGAACTCGGATTGATCAGGGAAAACGATAACCGCCATGAATTCAGGTTCGTTCGAGGGCGAAAGGCATCTCTTGGCTTAGGGGTTTTTTGTTACGCAGTATCCGAATTCTGGAGAGCGCACTCCACAGCGCGAACTCTTTCTTTCGAAGCACTCAGCCATGAGCCGGGAAGTCCTGGCCGGGTATTTCAATTCGACGAGAATGATCTGGCCGATCGTCTTTATGACATCGAAGATTCGAGCAACGGCCGTTTCACGTGGTCGGAAACGGCAGGTCTGAAACAGATAAGCCGTGATTTTGAATTCGACGATGTAGACGATACCGCCTTCATCGAGAGCGACTACAGGTCGTAAGTGACTACGGATCGTAGAGAACAGGATGGCATCTGATGGCTTTGGTCGATAGGGTACGTATCACTCGACGTTTTCAGCGGGCGATCCGCATCGACGCCGATATCGGCAAACTAGCGGCGCTGGAAGGCTACATTTGCCCTCGATCTTCCGCAGAGGCCCTTGAGACTATGGCGCGACACGTGGAGGAAAACGGACAGGGCGCGTTCACGTGGACCGGGCCGTACGGCAGCGGAAAATCGAGCCTGGCAGTAGCTATGGCTGCGGCGCTGATGGGGAGAAAGCGAATCTCACGGTATGCCGAATCAGTATTCGAAACGAAGACGACAGGGATTCTCAGGAAAGCGTTTCCACCCCGGACGAGAGGCTGGCGCGTCTTGCCGGTGGTAGGGCGTCGTGACCGCCCCGCACAGGTTATCGGCGAAGCCATTATTTCGTCTGAGTTGACGGCTAGTTCGGAACAAAGAACCTGGACCGACAAGGCGGTCTTGGATACCGTCGATGAGATAACCCAAAGCAGTCCGCGAAAATATGGCGGCTTGTTGATTTTCATCGACGAGATGGGGAAATTTCTGGAGGCTGCAGCAAACAGCCATACGGATATCTACTTGTTCCAGGAACTCGCGGAACGGGCTTCACGTAGCAGCAAACGCCTCGTTATCGTCGGCGTCTTGCATCAAGCTTTCGAGGAATATGCTCATCGATTGTCCCGTGAAATGCGGGATGAATGGTCTAAGATCCAGGGCCGATTCGTGGATCTTACGATCAACGCCAGTCGCGATGAACAGATAGACCTCATCAGTCGTGCTATCGAAAGCGATTTCAAGCCTGACAACCCGGATCCGCTAGCAGAGGGTGTAGCCGCCCAGACAAGAAGAGAAACACCGGGATACTTCGCCAAGATGCTTGAAGATTGCTGGCCCCTGCATCCGATAGTCGCCAGCCTGCTAGGGCCCATTTCACGCCGTCGTTTCGGTCAGAACCAACGAAGTATATTCGCTTTTCTTAACTCTGCAGAACCCTTTGGTTTCCAGGATTTCCTCCGGAATGCCGATGATGACGCCATCTATGAACCTGACAGACTCTGGGACTATCTGCGGATCAATCTCGAACCTGCTATTTTGGCTTCGCCGGACGGACACCGGTGGGCATTGGCCGAGGATGTGATTGAGCGATGCGAAGCACTCGGGGGTGATGACTCGCACCTTCGACTGCTCAAGGTGATCGCAGTGATCGGGATGTTCAAGGACCGTTCCGGCCTGGGAGGAAACCTCGAACTGCTACGACTCGCATTCCCCGGTCAAAACGGTGAATTGGCAAGCAGATTGGACGATTTGAAGAGGTGGTCGTTCGTCGTATACCGCAAGTTTTCCGACACCTATTCGATATACGAGGGCAGCGATTTCGACATCGAACTTGCAGTAGAGCAGGCCTTGGAGAGCATACCAGAGTTGAACGCCGCTGCCTTTAACAACCTGTTTGAACTTCAGCCCGTCGTGGCGAAACGCCATTACCACAGGACGGGCGCCCTGCGCTGGTTCGATGTCGTCGTCGTTCCGTTGGCAGAAGCCGCAGTTGCAGCAGACGAATACACTCCGCGGAATGGCGGCATTGGGTGTTTCGTGCTGGCGATGCCAACCATGTCCGAATCTACGGAAACGTCGAACCGGTTATGCAACGAAATCGTACGGCAATCGAGAGATTGGGAAATCGCGGTTGGATCGGCACAGCAAATCGGGGTAGTTTTCATTCAGACACGTGAACTGATGGCGTTGGAATGGGTGAGGGACCACACGCCAGATCTGCAGAGCGACCGAGTCGCGCGAATGGAAATCCAAGCGCGTATCGACGAGATGCGAGGCCAATTGGAGAGCTCGTTTGCCCAGGTGATCAGCGGCGCTTTGTGGTACCGAAAAGACGCTGATCCCCAACTGTTGTCTTACGAACAACTGAACGGGCTCGCTTCCGACCTCGCCGATGGTCGTTTCAATCACGCCCCGATACTGCACAACGAGTTGCTCGGCCGGGCAAGGTTATCGAGCAATGCCGTTGCCGCCCGGAACGCGTTGCTTCATCGAATGGTGCTCAATGAAGGCGAGGCGAGGCTCGGAATCGATGGATATCCCCCCGAAGGCGGTCTGTTCGACTCGTTGCTGGAGTCGACCAAGTTGTACCATGACATGGATGAAAAATGGCAGTTCGTTTCTCCGACGCTGCATGGTGGGGATCCTAAGAACCTTGGGCCGACCTGGCAAGCGGCCACGGATTTACTGACGGCGAACACCCATCGTGCCGTACCGATAACGGAGGTTTATGAGGTCTGGCGGAGAGCACCATTTGGACTGAAGGAAGGGCTGCTGCCCGTATTGGCAGTAGCGTTTTTCCTGTCGGAACGAGATTCTCTGGCGCTTTATCGGGATAGTATGTTCCAAGTAAGTATGTCAGAACTGGACGCGGATTATCTTGTCCGGGATCCGGCGGATGTTCAACTGCGCTGGATGAAACTGTCGGAAACGTCGCGCAGGCTTCTCTCCGAGTTGGCAGATGTCGTGCGCGAATTGGATGAGGAGAACACGCTTAGCCATCTCGAACCTTTGGATGTTGCCCGGGGCCTAGTGTCGATATATGATCAGTTGTCGCCATGGGTCGGCCGTACGCAACAACTTTCTACTAATGCCAAACGCGTTAGACAATTGTTCAAACAGGCCAATGATCCGAACAGGCTGATCTTCGACGACATGCCGAGTTTGGTGGATGAGACTGAATCCACTAGCAATGAAATCGCAATGCAGCAGGTTGTAGACATCGTTCGAGAAGGACTGAAGGAGTTAAGAATCGCGTATCCCACCATGCTGAACCGACTTCGTGACGTACTGCTCGCCGAGTTACGTGTACCGAACACCTCTCCGTCCATGCTCACGGAACTGCGTGCCCGCGCCGGAAATATCCGGAAGCTCGGTCGTGACCATCGTTTGGAAGCGTTCATAGTCCGGCTTGCGAGGTTTGATGGAAAGGATGTCGAAATAGAAGATCTGGCGGGCATGGCCGTCAATAAGCCGACTCGAAATTGGGTAGATTCCGACATTGATGGGGCGGCATTAAAGTTAGCCGAGATGGCGCGAAGATTCAACCACGCGGAGGCATTCGCCCGGGTCAAGGGTCGTCGCGACAAGCGACGTTCCACGGCTGTTGTCGTGGATATTGCGGGACATGAGAAGCTTTTTCATGACGAGTTTGATGTTACTGATCTGGACCAAACCGATGTGAGCCAGTTAATTGACCGCGTGGACAGAACGTTAGACGAAAGTGGTGAAGAACGGCGGAATGTCATTCTGGCTGTGCTAGCGCAGTTGATTTCCCAATACCTTGACCCCGAAGGTGCTTCGAAACAACTCGCGATAAAGAAGCAGAGGAAAGAAGTCTCGTGAATGCGAACGGTACGGAACGTCACGTACTTGGTCTTTCAGGTGGACGGGATAGTGCGGCGCTAGCCGTATTCATGCGGCAAAACCATCCCGAGATAGATATAGAGTACTTCTTCACTGATACTGGCAAGGAACTGCCGGAAGTCTATGAGTTTCTGGTCAAGCTGGAGGGGTTCCTTGGTAAACCCATCCTGCGTTTGAATCCAGACCGCGACTTCGACTTTTGGCTCAAGCAGTACAATGATTTCCTTCCGTCGCCGCAGTCACGATGGTGTACCCGACAACTTAAACTACGCCCCTTTGAGCAATGGATCAGGCCGTCATTGGATGATGGCGTGACGATTTACAGTTACGTTGCCATCCGATCGGATGAACAGTATAGGGAAGGATATTCTTCCAAGCACGATAACCTTGTTGTAAGACTCCCCTTCAAAGAAGCAAATGTTGATAAACCGGGTGTGTTGGAGATTCTGGACGGCGTCGGGCTGGGACTACCATCCTACTACGAATGGCGGACCCGAAGTGGCTGTACGTTCTGTTTCTTCCAGCAAAAAATCGAATGGGTACGACTGATGGAACGGCATCCCGAGTACTTCGAGGAGGCACGAAGATATGAGAAAAACGCCACAGACCACGGTTCGCCTTTTACCTGGAGCCAGGGAGAATCGTTGGACGACCTTTCCAAACCCGATCGCATTACTCAGATCAAAGAAGATCACCAAAGGCGCTTGGAAAGGATGTGCGTCAAACGCCAGGTAAACCCACTCCGTCCCGATGCAGAACCGATTGATATTGATGATCTATATGGGAAGGCAAAGGTGTGTCTTGCGTGTCATAAATAAGGCCTTAACCAAGGCGTAACGCCATCTAATAATTTTACTTATCAATTCTGCTATCAGCTTGCTGTTTGACATACACAGACGGGGTTTTAAATGCGTAAGGAAACCAGTGAATGGAGCATTCGCATGCTGGCTGATTTCCAGAGCCGTATCAACGTAGAAGCTGAATACCAGCGTGCCAAAGTCTGGTCACAGGCGCAACAAGCACTGCTGATCGATTCAATCATGCGTGGCTTTGACATTCCGAAGATATTCTTGCGTAAACTTCCAGACGGTAGTCCCCACCTTTTCGACGTGATCGATGGAAAGCAACGGCTGACTGCGATTTGGGGATTCGTGACTAATCAGTTTCCACTTCTAACAAAAAGCGCTCCTTTCCCGGAGATTGGGGATCTTGGTGGTAAACGGTGGTCCCAGCTACCAGACAATGCAAAAGACCGCCTGCAATTTGCAAACATGACGGTATCAAAAATAGAAGACGCCACAGATGATGAGATACGCGAGTTGTTTCTTCGACTCCAGAAAGGCGAACCGCTTAGAGCTGCGGAGAAGAGAAACGCTGTGGCGGGGCCGGTACGAGATTTTGTAGCAGAAACGCTGGCTTGCCACACTCTCTGGCCCAAGACTGGCATACGAGAATCGCGATTCGGCTGGCACGAACATTCTGCGATCGTTTTGGCATTAACACGGAGTGACGGGCCTACCGGTCTCAAAGGCGCTGATCTACAACAGTTGTATGAAGTAGACGACTTCGATCCGCACGGGTCGGTTGCTTCGCGAGCGAAGAATCTTCTCGATACTCTAGAAATGATCATTGATGCTGGTCAGGAGAATATCCGGACACGATGGGGGATAGTCGATCTCTCAATTACTCTTATCAAACTTCGCACCGAAAATCTTGATGTCTCACCTGCGAAAATCATGAAGTTTTTTGAAGAATTTGAGTCAGAACGTCGACGAGTAAGTCAAATCCTTGATGATCTCCAGACTGAGGTCATCGAACTCTCGATTGATGAGGATTACTTGGCTAACGAAGTCGAACTACCGAAAATACCGCGTGATATGTTCGAATATTACATGGCATTCTCACGTGAAGGAGCTACCAAGGAAAATACCGAAAGAAGATCATCAATAATGTATCAGAGGTTACGTGAATTCCTAGATCTTGGACAAGGTGGCCAATAAGATGCATTGGTCAGGTTTGATAAGAGCTAGAAACATCAAGGTATTAGCTACTGCTACACTAGGATTCCTTGGAGTAATCGGTAACCCAAACCACATATGGGTGTGGATTTTGGCGGTATTGTGTGTTATTGCCATTGTTTTACTTGAATTTAAGAAAAACAGCTATAATCGATTAGGACGAAGCTATGAAAACGTCTTGGGCAGGGTGCTGGCTCTCATTGCCGATCTTTCGAGTTTGGCAGGCAAAAGGTTTGATCTATGGGTGGTTGATCTCTATTTGCCACGCAGTTCATTCACTGTGTTTCCTCCGAAGCGTATCCGTAGACTAGAACAAGCACTTCACTTAGCCCTGACCGATGTCCGGACTGTGCCAAATAGAATTGAAACAGATCATGTTTTTTTTGGTCGTTGTTTCACAGAAGGCCGCTCGGCGTTCTGGTGGGATCCGACTTTAGCACCAACTTCGGAAGAGAACCATTGGGGACGACTTGATATTAGCGACAACGGACAGATTAGGACAGAATACGGCATTATCCGTGTTAATCCCGTGATTGATAACCTCAGAGAAGACTGTCGCGGCCTTTTGGTGATTCACGCGGCACAGGATGCTGAAATCGTAACCAAAGTTCTCAGTGTACTTACGCAGTCGGAAGGCAAACGTCAAGTGGCTGCGGCATGTGTCGATATTTATAACTATTTGCGGACATCCTAGGCATGGTAGTGACAACTCTTGGCGGCCCCGGTCTAACTGTTTCGCGGTTTCTTGGCTTGCTTCCGGAACAAGAACTCAGACGGTTCTTGCATCCAAGTGTGTTATCGGTTCTAGATGCTATCTTCGGTGGAAGCATTGCAGGCAACGATCTGCTGAGGGTTGCGCATTCGATTATCGACTTCGATGTGGCGCTAAGAGATCGGGAGGGGCGAAGGCTCGTTCTGAGTCTGATCCCCGAGCAAAAGCGATCAGAGTTGGAAAGCCGCGTTGGACGAAGCATTCTTCCCGCTGACGCGGGCAATTGGACCGAAACGGAAGTGCAAAAGTTGCGTGATTTTTTCGGTCTGGTGGAAGAGCGAATCGTGCCGGCGGCAGTGCCACCAACGGATACGGTCACTCCTGCATACAGCTTATTCGATCATCAGAGGAACGCCGTTCGGAAGTTAATACCGTTATTGTCCTACGATGAACGCCGAGCTGTGCTTCATCTACCTACTGGAGTGGGTAAAACCCGCACAGCCATGCACGTGGTGACGGACTCGTTACGCAACCATGAGCCCTCGGTCGTTGTCTGGCTCGCATCGGGAAA
Organism: bacterium; assembly: GCA_965202605.1. Taxonomy (GTDB): domain Bacteria; phylum JAAXHH01; class JAAXHH01; order JAAXHH01; family JAAXHH01; genus JAAXHH01. The sequence continues at coordinate 3,773,934 of OZ241838.1, read as the reverse complement.
AGAACTGCTCGAGCAAGCAGTAGTAGCGTTTAAGGAGGCTTGGACGCATCTAGGCACAAGACCGTTGCAGATTGGGACCATGTGGGGCGACAGAATGCCAGATCTCAACAGCTTCTCCGACGGGTTTCTCGCCGTCGGGCTGGCAAAGGGCTGGGCGGTGATTTCACGGGTTGATCCAGATTGGGCGGCTCGACTCTCTCCACGAATTCGGCTAGTGGTTTTTGACGAAGCCCACCAGAGTATCGCTAGAACCTACAGGCAGATCACCAACGATCTCACCCTCGATTTCCGATGCGCCTTGTTGGGACTCACTGCGACACCAGGGCGAACGTGGGATGACATTGACGAGGACGGTGAACTCACCGATTTCTTTTCTGGAAACAAGGTCACACTCGAAGTTCCAGGTGATAATCCGATCGAGTACCTTGTAGACAACCGCTTTCTTTCCCGGCCGACCTTCCGAACACTTTTTTCGGAGCCGGGTCTCAGTATCAACGAAAGCGAGTTAAATCGTATCGCAGGAGCCTTGGACATCCCCGATGAAATCGTATCAGCGTTGTCGATGAGTGAACAATATGTGGCAGGAGTACTTAGTGCAATTGGAGAACTGATTAGCGCAGGCCATCAGCGTGTGCTGGTCTTCGCGGGCACAGTTGAACATGCGCGAGTTCTGACAGCGATTCTTGTCGCACGCGATGTCCGAAGCGCGGCAGTGACTGGCTTGACGCCGGAGCGCGTAAGGGACAATGCGATCCGGACATTCAAATCGGATGACGGGATCCCAATGGTCCTTGTCAATTTCGGTGTGTTGACAACTGGTTTTGATGCTCCTAAGGCAAGTGCGGTTGTCATTGCACGCCCAACAAAGTCCCTAGTGTTGTACAGTCAGATGGTAGGACGTGCGATCCGCGGTCCTAAAGCAGGCGGTACGGACACTTGCGAAATTGTGACCGTCGTCGATCCAAGCCTTCCAGGTTTCGGTGACGTTGCATCGGCATTTCTGAATTGGGAGGACGTATGGCAGTAACTGAATTCGATGAACAACTGGAGTTTTCGATTGTCGATATCAGAATGACGGTCGAAGCGATGCGCGATAGCGGGTACAAATCCACCACGCACGCGCTTGCCGAGCTTATCGACAATTCGATTGAAAGCGGAGCGACAACAATCGAGGTATTTGGAGTAAGTAGGCAGGATAGCCGCACCGGAAGATTCACTCTCAGTGAATTGGCTGTCCTCGACAACGGCGAGGGGATGGATAAAGACACACTACGGGGAAGCCTTCGTTACGGTCATGGAACTCGGCAACAGAGGCGGGGAATCGGTAGGTTTGGCCTTGGACTTCCCAATTCATCAATGTCGCAGGCGAGACGGGTAGATGTCTGGTCATGGCAATCAGGAGCTACGAATGCCTTCCATGCGCAGCTTTCCATCGATGATGTGGAGCGCGGTGCGCGTCAGATACTTGAACCCAAGGTACATTCCATTCCAAAACTCTACCAAGAGGCGAGCCGCAGTGTATTCGGCGACTCCGGCACCCTTGTAATATGGAGCGATCTCGATCGAGTCGAATGGAAGCAGGCATCGACAACTTTCAAACACACCGAGACTCTCCTTGGCCGGATTTACCGACGTTTTCTTGCAATGCCATCTGAAAGGTTGCACCCCGATGACCCTAGATCCGATGATATCGCATCACGGCTCACCATCACATGTATACCTGTTCATGACAACGAAGGGCAGATTGAAGTTCAAGAGGCAGACATCGTTGAAGTAAGACCGAACGATCCTCTGTATCTAATGGCTGAAACCTCCTGTCCTGAGGATTTTGGGCCAGGGCCGATGTTTACTGAACTAGATGCAAGTCCGTTTCACGTACCGGTGTTATACAAGGGTAGGGAGTATGAAGTTCGTGTCCGGGCGAGTTACGCTCGTGCTCATGTTCGCGACTCCTTCGCGCCCGATGCCGAATGGCCCGACCGATGGAGGGGTAAGGATGCGGGTCGTACCCCGTGGGGGAAGCACGCGGACCAGAATATGGGTGTGTCGCTAATGCGAGCTCACCGTGAAATCCAGCTTGACGACTCCTGGATAAGCGGCAACGACCCGCGAGAACGCTGGTGGACCGTGGAAGTCGATTTTCCAACTGCGCTCGACGATGTGTTCGGCGTCACCAACAACAAGCAGGGTACGATGACCTTCCAACGGCTCGCTCGATACGACTGGAAACGAGAGGCTTTACGTGGTGAAGAGTCACCAGGCGATGTACGTCGCCGAATGGAAGAAGAGGGGGATCATCGGATTTACCTTTTAGACCTCCGCACACAGATAGACAGAGCGATTGGGCTGATGCGGGCACGCGTTTGGCAAGCACGACAGCCTCGTGGGCAGCGTCACAATCTTGATGAAGACCAGAAGGCCGACGCAAAGGCGACCGCCGCGATCACACGCCGCATAGAGGAGGGTCACCACGGAGAATCCGATCGAGTTGGGGAATCTGGTACCGAAGAGGAACACAGAGAGACGCAAGTCGAATCTCTGGTTGAGAATCATAGTCTCGACCAAAGCGATGCGCTTCAACGAGTGACCGAAACTATTGAGTCGGGGAATAGAGTTCGTTGGATTCAGTCAGCGCAATCTAGCGCGGCCTTCTTCGACGTTGAATCTCTGCCTAACGTAATTCAGGTCGCACTCAACACGAACCATCCCGTATACGCACACCTATATGATATTATGCATCCCGATGCTGATGAATTGAACGAAGACGAAATCCGGGAACGACTAGCTATAGCTGCTGCGGCCTTCCGCATTCTCATTTACTCATGGGCTCGTTATGAGGAGGAACAGACCGATCGCGACCGGCGTCTAGTACGCGATGCGCGTTGGCAGTGGGGAAAGTACGCCGAGGAGTTCTTAGATGAAGACGATGGCTCAATCGCTCCTACAGATCTTGTGTAAGAGATCATGAGCGCAGCAAGTGACACCCAAGGCCACCGGATTCGAGCCCTTTTCGAGAACGCTGTAGATAATGCCTCAGTCGTCGCACCGTTCATTAAGGTCGATGCATTAAGGTCATTGCTCAATGTAATACCCACGGACACACCTCTACGTTGTGTTACGCGATGGCGCCCTCACGAAGTTGCAGCGGGCGTATCCGATCCGGAAATCATGGACATTCTCGAAGAACGTGGCAACTTCACTCTTTCTCTCGTTGACACACTGCACGCTAAGCTCTATATCGCCGACGAACGATGTCTTGCTGGTTCAGCCAACGTGACTCTTGCCGGGCTGGGAGAAGGAGACAATAGAAACATCGAGGTTCTCGTTGAGACGACTATAGGCGATATTGGAATTGCTGCAACACTTGAGGAAATCTCACAAACAGAACGACCAGCAACAAGGCTCATGGCGCAAACCGTACGACGCCTAGCCGACAGTCTTTCTACCGCAACGGTATCGACGGTTGATCCTGCAATTCCTTGGTTCCCAGTCAGTCGACGACCCGAATTGGCATATCAGTTCTACACACAACCCCCGGGCGAATACATAAAAGCTTCTGACCGGATTCTGTTGATTGACTTGGCGGCTTCTAATCTCCAGCCGGGTATGGAAAAAGATGAATTCCGAGTTGCAGTTCGTTCCCTACTCGCGGCCATACCAATCGCTAAGTCGCTTCTCGATGCGACCGAAGACGTGACACTCACCCGCGCTGACACCCAATCATATCTTGAGACGATATCAGGAGACGAATTTTCTACCAACGACCTTTGGCTCGCGTTCGTAAACTGGATGGCCTATTTCTGGTCTGATTCAGTCATAAAACAGCCAATTACCGAATTAGCTTTACGCCGTGCCCAGGCAATTTAGTCATTTGTAATTATAATTCGAAAAGCCCTGCAGAGTTTTTCTTCCAAAGAGCAATATCGCTTGGTCTCTCCGAGTAGTAGCTAGTTTCTCGCCTGTATCCCGCATCGAGTTCCCCACGGTAGGACAGCCAGTTGAAACTTCCCCAAGCACAGAATGAATCATCGCAGATGATGAATTTCTCATGGGTTTCAGTAAGTCTGTCCACAAGCCGGTATTTAACATTGTTAGGTATCATCCGTTTCAATTTCGCGAGCGCGTATTTTCCTTGTTCATAGTTGCGATTCTTGTCAGAACCGTGCCCGGCGCCTAGTCCCCAGGCGATCCGGACTGTTACTCCTCTGCTGATCGCCTTGGCTAACTTCTGACGAACCTTGTCGTCGAATGCGCGAGGATTTATCCACGCGGACACTAGCGTAAGTTCGGATGATGCCTGATCGATGGCTTCAAGCAGCAAGTTCCTATGTTCCTCGGTCTTTAACAGACGGGTTTCCCCTCTAGTCAGCTTACTCAGTTCATCTTCACGATCGGCTAGTTTATCCTCGGCATTTTGTTTCTCTGACGCTAGGTCCGATATGCTGACACTGAGATCGGTGCGCTCTCTATCAGTTTCTGGGACTCTTTGGATCGCTTCAGCTTCTGCAATAGCCCGTTTTTTTTCAACTACCGCGCTGTGGAGTTCGTGGATGTTAGCAACGAGGGTAGATTCTGCGCTATGTGCTAAGCTCGAACATATTAAAGTGGTAGGCTTTTCCAAATTGAACTCTTCAGGCACCAGTTTGGCACCATTGTCTGCCAGTCGTTGTATAGCGGCGGATTCTTCCTCGAGATACTGCTGAGCTTGGTATGCGGCGAACATCGGCTTGTCCGATCCGGGTGCAACCAATTTAACCAGAACGACATTATTTCTGTATCGTAGTTTTACATCTTTAATATCGGAAATCTCCAGGATTTCAGATTTATCTCTGCGATGTGTGTAGGCAAAATCGTACTCTTTAACCTCATCAATGCGAAGTTTGCTCAGACTCGGTCTGCGCGGCTTAGCGGGTACGACGAAAAGACCGTTTTTACGAACAAAGTCCCTATCTAGCAGCCGATCTACGTTTATATGTATGATTTTCCCCGTCAGAAAGTCGTATGGAACTTTAGGATGCCTATTCCTGGGACGCAGAGACCTGCCCCCTGCTTTGAGAACTTCTTTGCCTCTGTCCGTGACTACTATACCAAGGTCGTTCCGTTGGACCACCAGATCATCACTCAGAAGCTCGACTGCTGCGCTTCTGACGTAGTCATCTGACAGTCCCAGTAGCCTGCCAATCTCCGCTGGCTGCCTTACACTAAGGTCCGAAAGTCGAAGGATAAACCGCGCGGACGTTGAAAGATGGTGTTCAGCCAGTTCGGTTACCCGGATTCGAAGTTCATACACCGGCAAACACACAGGAAAGACGGCGTCCACCTTATGATCCGGATACCTCCGCTTAGCTCTTGCAACAACAGCGTTCTCGATGTTCGGACTGCTCATAGCAACGGCACCAATTCTGCGCGTATAATCCTACATTCGTGTTCGTGTGAACTGATGTGTTCTAGTACTGCAGCAAACGGGTTTAATTCGGTCCCAACAATGGCCTCTTCCATCATACGATGGTCCCCGACTATCACAAGCAGATCGCGCGCTCGAGATAAAGCTACGTTGATACGCCGGTAGTCCCTCAGAAAACCTATGGTTCGATTCGAGTTGGACCTTACAGTAGAGTATACTACCACGTCACATTCACGGCCTTGGAACGAATCGATAGTTGCAACCTCTATATCGAGATTGCGCCACTTGTTACGATTCGACGGTTCTATCTGTGCGGTAATGCGTTCAACCTGTGCAGAATAGCCAGTGATCACGCCAACAGACAGTTTTACCCTTCCTTGATGCCCGGATTCCATTTTGTCGAGCCATTGGAAAACGACTTCTGCCTCGGTCTTATTGGCGTAGGAAGCACCTGATCTCATTTCGGATCGATGTTGCATTAAAGACGTGGACAGCCACGTTACAGGAGCGGGTATCATTTCGGGCTTACTTACTCTAGAGCGTGCGCGTTCTCCATTTTCTAGTTTGCCTTCATAGAACACTGAGCTCACTAAGTTCCCGATGGCAGGATGCATGCGGTATTGTGTGCGAAGACTGATGGCATACCCGGAAGTTGTTCCATCTAACTGTTCTACTAAACTCTGAAAAAGACTCGTATCGAAATTATGATCGTCTGGCAATTCCTTAACATCTTGCATAATCATCTCATCTACCATCGGAGGTAACTGACGTTCGTCTCCCACGAGGATCGTTCGTTGAGCTTTGACAATCGGAACGAGAATCTCAGGAACGGTAGCCCTACCTGCTTCATCTACTATAGCCCAATCGAAGTTGGTGTCGGATACATGCTCTCCGCTGCTTTGCCCGTTTCGAAACAGATTGGCACTGAATAGACATGTTGTAGCTGCTACGCGCGCAGACTTAACAATAAGGTTTTGAAAATCAGCTGTTAGACCTACAACGCCTCTCCACTGCGTGAGTATTTTGCGCAGCTCCTGTATTCGGTGGAGTTTCTGTTTAGCGGGGTCATCCAAGTTTGATTTGTTTACACCAGTATGCGAAGCAGCCTCAACAATTGCAGATAAGGCAGTATACACGTTGTCGCTGCTTTGCACGTCAGCTGGTATGGGCAGCAGCTCATTCAGCGACTTCAACTGTTCCCACAGTTGTGTCCGAGTCCGACTAACGATATCATAAGCTTCGGACTTTATATCTGTCTCAGTATCCAGACTGAGTTCGGCGTACTCTTGTTCATACTCATAAAGTTGTCCCGCAAGAGCCTTTGCTTCTTCGGTCCATTCCTCTATTACGTCCGAATCTTTGGGTTCGAAGTCTGATGTCAGGTCGATTGCCCGGATGTCTGCCCTGATCCTTTTTTCTGATTGTCTTAGATTCTCAATGACTGGATCACATCTACTCAATACTTCCTGTCTCCAAGAACGGGCGCGTTCGTCTAGTGTCCAGGGTTCACCACCGGAACTTATCTTCTCGCCACGACCTACACGGACCATCTCAGGTTGAGAATCATCCGCCGCTTTTGATATCTGTGAGAGTGCGTGATCTACAGCAACATTCGACTGTGACGTTAGCAGGATTCGAGATTCAGGATTCTGTTTTAGAATCTGAAGTACGATCTCGGCTATCACAGAAGTTTTGCCTGTACCGGGTGGACCCTGAATCAGAAACAGTTCGTTGCTGGAAACTGCCTTTCTGACAGCATCTTTCTTGTCGTCTGACAGCCAGTCCTGGAAGTAATCAAGGTCTGTTTCTGAAATGCGAGTTGCATTAGCAGGATCAACTATGACTTCAGCGAGCTTGGGGTTAGCCATTTGTTCGTTTAGAAATGCATTTACTGCCCGCCGTTGGCGTTTGTTTGCGGTCAGTGCTTCCATTACATTGACCGTCAGTAATCCATTTCTAGGAAGATCGGAGTTATCACTGCGTGGGCTGGAAATCAGTTTCGCCACCACAACTACGTTACCGCGTATCTCAACCAGGGTGCCGACCGGTAGTAGTGACTGGCTCGACAACCTGACTGCAAGAGGTTTGTCATCTTCCCAATCAAGATTGTCGGGTGGAGGCTCGGACAGGGTGAAATTCAAATAACCGTTTACTTCGACTAAGTTCGAATACTCCAACCCCAATTCTCCACTTTCGATGCGTTTCCGTTGGAGGCTGAGTGCCCGGTCCCAGTGCTCTATGAAATCACGCCGTGAATCTCGTCGTTCTCGCCTTACTGATCCTATGGTCTCGTAAGTGCTCAGTTTTGCTAGCAAGTCGGTCAAATCTCTGGCAGCTTCTATGAGAGACGTACTGTCTATTTCAGATCGAAAACCTTGCTTGACCGGTACCCATTCGGCACGGTAGTGCATCGACCGACCCCGTTCGGCATCGAGAATGGGCATATACGGAGTGTGAACGGCCTTAACGGCGAGAGCATCACCGCCATTCTGATCAGGGGTACAAACGAGGCGAAGTTCCTTCCCTAGGATTACAATGTCGTGCTGATCTCGTCTTCGGTCCGTTTTGACATGGACCTCATCGAGATCCACTCCCTCGAGATCTTCCTGAATGGCGTCAGCGGCATCTTGAAAATCTTCGGACGAACTGTAACCAGCGGATGTGATTTCCCGAATGGCAGACCGAGTCAGTATAAGGAAGTGCTTTGGCAGTGACTCAAGGCGTCTAGTGATCTCTTCTAACACCGACAGCAATTCACTTCCACTGGATGGCCTATTTGACGGGTCTGTCTGCAACATTTTCTTCAGCAAGTTCTTGAGCGGTCGAGGACCGTCCACATACTGATCGACAAGCAGGGGACTCGGACCTTCAGCAGGAGGAATCTGACCGGACAGCATATGGAAAAAAACGGCCCCTAATGAGTATATGTCTGTACTATTGGTAGCGAACTCGCCTGTCCGCTGCTCGGGGGAAGCGTATCCTCCGCTCCAGTATGCAGCAAGTGTCTCTCCAACCGTAAGTTGGGAAAGAAGTTTGCTGATGCCAAAGTCTGTCAGCATCGGGTGCCCGTTGGCGTTGAACAGAATGTTCGATGGTTTGATGTCGCGATGAACTACACCTTGTGAGTGGGCGTAAACGACAGCTTTAGCTAGCTGACTTATGACGGAATAATGGTCAAAGCTGCCAATCTGCGCTTGAAGTTCGTTTTTCGAAGAGCTATCGAGTGTGTATGGTAGCCAGTCGAGTACAAGATAGAACGCCCTCTCCGACTCCCACCATCCGCTGTGTATCATCCGCACTATATTAGGATGATGCAACCGCTTCAATGCTTCGGTTTCTCGTTTGAATAGCTCCCGTTTAATCTTATCAGCATGAGAAGTATTCAATATCTTGACGGCAACCTCGGCATCGCCTGACGCATTGTCCAGTGCGTAATACACTGAACTCATCCTGCCGTCGCCAATCTGCTCTCGAAGGACGAAACGGTTCGCAACAATTCTATCTGGTGGCGTAGTCTGTTGATTAACCATTCAAACCTCGTGGGTAACCAGTTTGGTGATCAATTTCGATTGTGCCCAAACGAGTATAGCAAATCTGTTTTCTTGTAAACTGAGATACTGCCAAACCGAATCACCCCTCCCCCGTCCCAATCGCCCGATCCTCATCCGTAATCCACTCACTCCAGGAACCAGGATAGAGCACGGCGTCGCCCAGGCCCGCGTGGGCGATGGCAAGCAGGTTGTGGCAGGCCGAGACCCCCGAGCCGCAGTAATTTACGGCGCGACTGGCCGGCACGCCGCCGAATAACCCCTCGAATCTCCGCCTCAACGCCTCGGGAGCCAGGAAGCACCCGTCTTCCTCCAGATTCTCATCAAAGGAAGCGCACCGCGCGCCGGGTATATGGCCGGCCACGGGGTCAATCGGCTCCATTTCGCCGCGGAATCGCTCCGGTGTGCGGGCGTCCAGGACAGCCCAGTCCGCATCCTTCCGGTACCTGTCCACGCCCTCCACGTCGGTGACCATGTGCGCCTGGACATTGGCCGTGAATGTGCGCGGCGTCACATACGGTACATCGACCGTGACCGGCAGTCCCTCAGCCGTCCAGGCCGGCCAGCCGCCGTCCACCACGGCGACGGCGTCGTGCCCCAGCCAGCGGAGCATCCACCACACCCGGGCGGCCACTGAGCCGCCGGCCCCGTCGTAGACCGCGACCTGCACGTTTTCGTCGATCCCCAATCGCGAGAACACCTCGGCGGCCCGGGCCACCGATGGCAACGGATGCCGGCCCGTTTCTCCGCGAATAATGGGACCGGACAGATCATCGTCCAGGTGGGCGTACACGGCGCCGGGCACGTGGCCTTCGCCGTACTCTCTCGCACCTTGCCCCGCGTCGGCCAGAGAGAACCGCGCGTCGATCACGCGCCAGTCCGGGTCCCGGTGATGGCGGTGCAACGTCCGGACGTCGATCAGCGTGGTGTGCATGGAATCCTCCACCTAGGCGTTTTAGTTACGCCGGCCCGCCTGGCCGATGCGTCATTTGTTGCGGCGTCGGTGACGAACAGGGTCGTCTCGGCCGGTCCTCCACCTCAAAACGTTGCCTGGTTTCTTCAGTCGTTTCCTTCGTTTTCATACACGATCCGGATCGCCCTGATGTTGGCGATTTTGAAAGCATGCACGTCGCCCTCGGGTATGCGGTGCGCCTCGACGAACGGGGTGCCGCGGGTACGCTCGATCCGGACGGGCTTGATCCGGTGCAGGAAGCTGCGGCTCCGGTTGCCCAGGTAGTAGTCGATGACGGCCCGGTGGTTGTTTTTCACCGCCATTTCCAAGAGTTCTTCCGTCTGCCCCGGCGCCAGGTACTGCAGGTTTCCGGCCTGCTCGATGTGCGGCGCGTTCCGGGCGGCCCCGCCCGAACCTTTGTGCAGCTGGTAGCCCGGAAGACAGTCCCCGAACCCGAGCACCGGTTTCTGATCGGCAGAAGAAGGGGTACGCGGCTGACCTTCGTTCCCTGAAGGACTGCTACCGTCACGCGATTCGGATCGCGCCCTGTCCCCTTGGCCGGATCGCGCCCTGTCCGCTTGGCCGGATCGCGCCCTGTCCGCTTCGCCGGACTGCGCCCTTCGCCCGGCACCCCGGCCGGTAGCCGGTTCTTTTGATCCGACGACTTCGGACTTCGGCATGTAACCCTGTTTCTGCAGCAGGTCCATCAGTTCCCGGTACTTCTTGCGTTCCACGATCAGCGCGTCGGGCCCCACTTCGCCCTTTATGTATGGCGCGAGTTCCCCGTGGGCCTTGATGTGGCTGGCGATCTCGGCGCTGGCGGTCCGCAGGAGGAAGGTTTCCATGAAATACACCTGTCCGTACGCGTCGCCCCAGGATTGTATCGAGTACGCGACGTTCTGCGGCACGTCCTTTTCGGAATGGTCCGCCAGGAAATCGATGACCTCCTCGCCGGACAGGTCCGTATTGGCGGCCCGGTAGATGGTATCGCGGGTAACGCGGTAGGTCAGCGTGAGATCGACCCTTTCCAGGTCGGCGAACAGCTCGAGTCTTTCCCGGATCACCAGGTCCAGGTCCCTGGGCGCGATGATTTCGAACGTGGGCTGGACGATAAACCGGTCGCTCCAAGCCTGCTCGTCCGACCAGTCCTGCCCGCCGAATACGTGTCGGCCCGCCGGGGTGACGACCAGGCCGGCGCCGGAACCGTTCTTCCCGCCGTACTGGCGCAGGAGGCCGATCCATTCCAGTTCGCGCAGCGCGGCGTGGATTTCATCTCTTTCCTGGTCGCTGAATGAATCCGTCTTCACGTGGGGAGAGGAACAGGTCAGCGCGCAGCGCATGATCTGGTCCAGATCCACGTGGGCGAATCCCACGCAAAGCTGAAGGATGCCGGGCAGCGCGGAAACCGCGGGGGGGCGCGCCCGTTCCCGCACGTGCCAGAAAGACAGCAGGTCTTCGAGCTTGTCGGACGTGGGCAGTCCCAGCCACGACTCGAATTCGGTCGCAGCCCGGAGACGCCCGTCCTCTACGCGCGTCAGTCCGCGCCAGCGCGAGTACTCCATGACGAAGCGCAGCTGTTCGGTGATGTCCTCCGCCGAATCCGGCATGCCGTTCGTGGTGGCTTCCTGCCGCTCGACCATGGCGTCGAGGGCTCTTTTATAGGGCACGCCGCGGTCCGTGAGCCGCGCGGGATTGTGACGCAGGCCGTTCACCAGGGCGAAGACGTTCCGGACGGCGGTGAGATCCCGGCTCTCGTCTTCTTCCGAGTTCGCCGCTTCCGCCTGAAAGAAGCCCGCCAGCCGGTCCGTGTAGTAGCGGATCAGCATGTCGCGTAGATCTTCAGGAACGATGAAGTCTACAGTACGGTACGCCCGGCGCCGGCCGACAACGAGTCCGCGGGTCAGCAGTCCGTGCAGCTGCTCGATCAACCCGGCGTTGCCGGGCTGTCTCGTATCGTAGACCCGTCCCGATTCTCCGGCCGAAAGCACGGCCAGCAGGATCTCCCGCCCTTCTTCGGCCAGATCGTCCAGGCACTGGTCGATGTATCCGGGCTGGAAAGTCTGGTCCGTGATTTCCCGGATCAGTCGGGCGCGGGAGATCATGCCGGGTTGCACGCCGAGGGTGAAGGCGATGGATTTCAAGTCGCCCATGGGCAGGGCGGCGAGGTATTCCTGGAGGATCAAGAGATCATTCCCACTCGAATGTGTACGAGCGATTTTTGCTTTTTACATCAGTGGCGTGCTTGGAAGCGGCCGGAACGAACGAGGTCGACCATCTGCCGGCGGATGGCCGCCGGACAGGTACCATGGCAACTGGACACGTGGCACTCCTCATAACCATAAGAAGTTACATGTCCACTAAACCGGGTCAACTCCATTCTCACAGGGGTGGGGAACAGCAAACCGTTCAAACCGGTGGTGATTCAGTTCGGCAGGCAATTCGAATAAAACACCCGCGTCACGGGAGGCCATGGCCCAGTCCAGGAGCAAGTCGTATTGCCACTGTTCATGGAGGCCGCCAAACCACTGCAGGCCTTCAGACGAGATGACACAGAAGACATTGGCCAGATCGCACGGGCCAAGGCACCCGGAGATCGTCAGTTGCACCGACCTGTTGAGTTTTTCATCTTTCCACTGCTGCTTGAGCCAGTCGCGGGGCAGCGGCGGGAACCCCTTTTCAGTCTGGCCGCAGCAACAGCCTTCGCAGAACACGATCTGCCCAAGAACCTGGCCTCGGCCCGTGTCCAGTGCTTCGTGTCTGTCTAGCTTTTCGAGGATGCGTTGAGTCTGAGCATTCATGCTTGTTTCGCGCGTTGACGTTTGCGGATGCGAAGCAGGCGTCGCCATGAGACGACAACTGCCGTTGAAGAGAACAGGAAACCGGCGCCGCACAGCCCGATCACCGCCAGGTCCCAGGCGGGGCGATTGTCGATGAGAAAACGGAAATCCAGGCTGTGAAGGCCATTGTACAGCCAGCGGCGCGCGCGTCCTGTCTCAGTGAGTTGGTTTATCAGCTCGCCGGTGGTGAGGTCGATGTGGTACCAGGTAGCGTTGGCGTCATCGAAGCGCACCCGTAATACCGGCAATGCGCGCCAGCGCTTGTGGTGGGAGTAATAGTAGAGGTCGTAATCAGCAAGTCTCTCGATAGAGACTGTCCCGTGGCTTGCCATGACCCGTTGTATTTGTGCGAGGGCGGTATCCTCCAGACAGTCCTGCTTCAATGAAGTCAGCAATTGACGCTGGCCGTCGCCGGTGACGGCATACGCATAGGTTGATCCACCGATCCATTGCCATACCAGTTCGCGCGTGTCAGGCGGGAGATCCAGGTTGCGGGCAGGCGAGGCGAAGGCTTCATCAGTCAGGTTCTCGCGGACGGTGGGAGCGCCTTTGTATTCGGCGAGTCGCGCGCTGAAGGGGACTTCGTCGTCAAACACCCCCCAGGGGTTCATCGACAGGAGGCCGCTGAGCATGTAGGTCGTCAGCGGTACCAGGAAAATCAGCCCCAGAATATGGTGAAGTTTCATCGTTCCCCGGTAAGGGGTCCTGTCATTGGCGCGATAGCGCTTCCAAATCCTCAGGCGCACAAAGCCGATCACCGCGCCGGTGACAATGGATACCAGGCCGGCGACTGAGAGCACCACGACGACCCAATGCCAGATCGAGCCGTGGCGGCGAAGCTGCAGCGGATAGATCCAGTGCAGGTTCGCCCCCAGCCAGTTCCAGCCGCGTTCCAGCGCGCTGGTATCCCGCACCACTTCCCCGGTCACCGAAGAGACATACAGTTCCGTGCCCGCCGGATCGTTCAGTGCCACTGCGTGCAGGGGCCGATGAGGATGGAGGCTGCTGGACACGGACCACTGGTCCATGAACAGGAGCGCCTTGTGAACCGGTTGCGTCGACGAGAGGCCGGTTGCCTGGGCATAAACCCGGCTCGCATAAATAGCGTCTTCCGCGTCAATCTCCCCGATCATACCGCCGGTGTCGGCATACAGGCCATGGCGCGTGCCGTCGTCGGTTCGCAAAACCCAGGCGGGCCGTCCAAGCACGGAGGTAAGCCGCAGTTCCTCTATGGTCTGTACCGGATCAAGGTGCCGCAACAGTTCAGCGGGTTCGACCCTAAGTTTGTCCTGTTCGAGTTCCGGCAGCGCAGCGAGGCGTTCCGCCCGTGTCATTGACGGAAAACCGACATACATCATCACCACGCCGGAGAAAAACCACATGGCCACGAGCAGGCACATGAAGATCCCCAGCCAGCGGTGGGAGAGATAGAGCCAGCGGCGGATGTTTCTGGCTAGCTTCAATTGTTTCCGACCCGCCAAACTGTCACGCCGCCCTGCGCGTCGAGCGCGGCGAGGGCACGACCGTCCGGCCGCCAGTATAATCCGGCGACCACGTCCGCCAGAAACCCGTTCCCTATCCGACTGCCTTCGCCATCTCTCTTAAGCGACCACGCGACCACGGCGCCATCGCGGCCTCCCGATGCCAGGCGCATCGCGCCGGGAGCAAAGGAAAGCTTCGTGATGGGTTGAACATGAAACTCCAGTACGCCGGGGCGCGTGCCTTCGGGACCCCTTCCCTGGAAGCTCCAGACCGTCACCGCTTCTCCACCGCCGGTGGCCAGAAGCGTGCCGGTCGAATCGAAGGCCAGGGCCGACGGCTTGGCGGGATAACCGGACATCATGGAGTCGTTCCCCGTGGAGCGACGCCAGAAGTGCACCGAGTTGTCCTGGCTGCCGCAGACCACGATGCCCCCGTCCGGGCTCAGTACCATCGACACCAGGGATCCCTGCCACTCCAGCTTCTGCCGAAGTTTGCCGGTGGCCGCTTCGAAGAACGATACCCGACCGTAACAGGCCGTCGCCAGTTCCTCCGCGTTCGACCAGACGATCGCGCTGACGGTGCTGGGATGATCCTCGGATCGCCAGGCCTCCGAGCCGTCCGCGCTATACACGTGAACCTGCCTGGAGCAGGAGAGCGCCAGCCATCGGCCGTCCGGCGACCACGCCACGTTTTCTACCCAGGCGCTTCCGACGTCGATCGTCCGGCTTGCCTGACCGTCGGCGGCAGTCCAGATCAAGACCCGGCTGTCCTGGCCGGCCGTCGCGAACGTGGTTCCGCCCGGGTGGGCTGCCATGGCGAGCAGACCGCCTTCATGGACCCCGCGGCGTGCCCAGGACGTCGCGCCGGACTTGCCGTTGAATGCGTAGACGCTCCCCTCGGCGTCACCGACCATCAGGGCCTCGCCGCCCAGGAGCCAGCCCCCGGCGATGGCGTAGTCGCCGACCGACGCGGACCACCCCTGGCGAAGCACCCCTCTCGAACTGCCGGCGCTCAAACCAGACATGCGTCGAACCCCAGCCGCATGTCCTGCTCATCGAGATTGCGTCCGATGAAGACGAGCTGATTGCGGCGGGGATCGTCCCCCCATGGGCGATCCGGCTGGCCGTCGAAGAGCATGTGAACGCCCTGGAAGACGAAGCGTCGCGACTCGCCCGCGAGGCTGATGAAGCCCTTCATTCTGAAGATGTCCACCCCGCGTTCCATGAGCAGTTTACCGAGCCACGCGTTGAGCCTGTCTGGATCCACGTCGCCCTCCCGCTCGATTGCGATCGAGCCCACTTCGTCGTCGTGCTCATGCTGTGCGACCCAGGTGCGCTCGACCTCGTGCCTGATGGTCCCGCCTTCCGCGTTCTTCAGTTGGAGATCGAACTCTTCCGCGGTGTGCTGGGCGTAGAGGCCAACCCGCTGCTGCGTATCGACTTCCAGGAAGAACGACTTGCTCCCGGGGAAATCGAGCTTGAGATTCACATGCTTTCCGACAGGAATATCATCCCCCGGACTAACATCTTCCGCTGGTTCGGCGTACCGCCGCACGCACCACTCCGCGCCTTCACGAAGTTCAGCGTCATCGGTGCCCTGGTCGGACACGACGACGAGCGACATCGCGGGATCAGGCCCTTCGGCGAGGCTGAGTTCGTAGCGGCCGGCATCAAGTGAATAGACGCCGGTCCATTCGAACGGGTATTCGGGCTCGAGGAACGTGGGACGAACCTCGAGCACCTGGTCCAGGTCGAAGGCCTCGAGGTTCATTACCGTGTCGACGGAGACGTTCGCCTGCTTGCTGCGCACGACTTTCGCCATTCGGTTCATTTCCCGGAGCCGGGTTTCGAGCCGGTCGAGCGCCTCGTCGTCGACGAGGTCCGTCTTGTTGAGCACCAGGACGTCCGCGAAGGCGATCTGCTCGGTGCTTTCGTCGCTTCGGCCGAGCTGTTGCTCGATGTGGGCTGCATCGACGAGCGTGACGATCCCGTCAAGCGAGAACTCCGCGCGAATCTCGTCGTCCATGAAGAAGGTCTGGGCGACCGGACCGGGATCGGCAAGCCCCGTGGTCTCCACCAGCACATAGTCGAACTTGTCGCGGCGCTTCATGAGGTTGCCGAGCACGCGAATCAGGTCTCCGCGCACCGTACAGCAGATGCAGCCGTTCGACATCTCGAAGATCTCTTCGTCAGCGTCGATGACGAGGGCCTGATCGATGCCGACCTCTCCGTATTCGTTCTCGATTACGGCGATGCGCTTGCCGTGCTCCTCAGTCAGGATCCGGTTGAGCAGGGTCGTCTTTCCAGACCCCAGAAAGCCGGTGAGGATGGAAACAGGTACTTTTTGTTGCGTATTCATCATAGTTCTCCCGGGTGAGTGGTTCGAAGACGGCAATCTGGACGTCGAAACCCCGCGCCGTGCAGACCCGGACCAGGTCTCGGCGTCAACGGCGTCCATGGGTTTGTGCAGCTTGTACTGCAGCTGTTTCGGTCATGCTGGCTCCTCCTCCAAGACAAGCTCCGGAAACGGGTTCTCGAGTGCTGCCCAGGCCTTGCTGCCAGCGTCGGCGAGGCGCTCGTCGAGCAGGCACGCGTCGAGGCGAGCGCGCATGGCCGCCTCTGGCATCTGCTGGCCGATGAAGACGAGTTGCTGCACGCGGTCACCGAATCGAGGATCCCAACCCGGCTGCTGGTCAGGTCGCTGACCTTCGGGGTGCCCCCAGTGTTCGCGAGGCACGGCCGCCCACCACGTCCCGGCGGAGTTCACGCTGCTGACGCCGCCGGCCTGAGCCCACTCGTAGGCGATCCGATGGTCGGCGGCGACCCAGAAGAAGCCCTTCGAGCGGAGCACACCGTTCCAGTTCTCGTCGTCGTGCAGGAACGCCCACAGCTTCTCGGCGTCGAAGGGCTCAGGCGTCCGATAGGTGAAACTCGAGATCCCGTACTCCTCGGTCTCCGGCGTGTGCTCGCCCTGAAGCTCCCGGATCCAGCCGGCGGAGCGCTCCGCCTTCTCGTAATCGAACAGGCCCGTGTCGAGCACGCTCTCGATCGGGACCTCTCCGCGCGTCGCCATGAGGATCTTCGCGCCGGGGTTGAGCGCTTTCACGACGGCCTCGACCTCGAGCGCCTTATCACTGCTCACGAGATCGAGCTTGTTGAGCACGATGACGTCGGCGAACTCGATCTGGTCGATGAGCAGGTCGGTCACCGTCCTGTGGTCTTCTTCGCCCAGCGACTCGCCGCGGTCCCGGATCGCTTCGGCGGCGTTGTAGTCCCGCAGGAAACTCGCCGCGTCCACGACCGTGACCATCGTGTCGAGGCGGGAAAGCCGACTCAGGCTCACACCGTTCTCGTCCTCGAAGGTGAAGGTCTGCGCGACGGGTATGGGTTCCGAGATCCCGGTGGACTCGATGAGCAGGTAGTCGAAGCGTCCCTCCTGCGCAAGCCGTGAGACCTCGGCGAGCAGGTCGTCTCGCAGGGTGCAGCAGATGCAGCCGTTCGACATCTCGACCAGCTTCTCCTCGGTCCTCGAGAGTTCCGCACCGCCGCGCTCGACGAGCGCCGCGTCGATGTTGACCTCGCTCATGTCGTTGACGATGACCGCGACGCGCTTGCCCGCGCGGTTGTTGAGCATGTTGTTGAGAAGCGTAGTCTTGCCTGCGCCGAGAAAGCCGGACAGGACAGTAACGGGAAGTCTCTCTGACAGGGGCACTTCAGTTCCTTTACGCTAAGGGTGAATAGGATTCATCTCAGGCTTGACCGTCTTTCTCCGAACTGCACTGCGCACAGGTTCCCAGCAGTTCGACGACCGGCCGCCTGGTACGGAATCCAATCTCATTGCCTGCCGCTTTCAGGCTCCTGGCCACACTGGGGTCTTCAACCTCGGCCACCTCGCCGCAGTCGTCACAGATCAGGAACTGGCTGGCGTGCGGATGGTCCGGATGTGCGCAGCCCACATATGCGTTCAGGCTCTCGAGCTTGTGCACCAGGCCCTGATCGAGCAGAAAATGCAATGCCCTGTAGACCGTCGGTGGCGCGGGATTCCTGACTACGCCGCGCATGCGCTCCAATAGATCGTAAGCACTGAGCGGTTTTTCAGATACGCACAGCAGCTGCAGCACGGCCTTGCGTTGTTCGGTCAGCCGCACGCCGCGCTCACGGCACAGCGTCTCGGCTCGATCGAGTACCTGGGAAAACGCTTTGTTATTCACGGGCTTCTCCTTGCCACGCACCTCATGTGGCGGCCAGTTGCGCACGGCGGCGGTCGCGGACTGCGTAACACTGCGGACAAGACTTTGTCGCTCGGTCTCCTAACCCGGTCAACCGCCCAAGGCGGCGACCAGTGTTCGAATGTTGTGAAGCATCATGCCAAGGTGGGTGCCTGCCGGCCCGTCCTCCTTCGACAGCGCGTCGGAATAGAGCGTGCCGCCGATCCGCGCTCCGGTTTCCCGGACGATCTGGTCGAGCAGGCGGCGGTCTGAGATGTTGTCGACGAAGACGGCCGGAATCTTTTCCCTGTTGATCTGACGAATCAGCCTGGCGACGTCACCCGCGGACGCCTCCGCTTCGGTGCTGAAACCGACCGGAGCATGGAACTCGATGCCGTAGGCTGCCGACAGATAGCCGAAAGCGTCATGGGACGTGACCACCTTGCGCCGTTCGACCGGCAGCGAATCCACCGCCTCGCGAACCTGTGCATCCACCGCGTCGATCTCCTCCATGTAGCGCGCCGCGTTGCCGCGATAGATTTCGGCCCCCGCGGGGTCGATCGCAGCCAGACCATCGGCGATGTTGCGGACGTAGATCCGGGTATTGGCCAGACTCTGCCAGGCATGGGGATCGATCTCGCCCTGGTCGTTATCGGCCATCCTGCGGGGCTCGACGCCGGCGGTCGCCGTCACTATGCGCCCCTTGTAGCCGGATGCCTCCGTCAGGCGGTCGATCCAGCCCTCGAAACCCAGTCCGTTGACGACCAGCAGCCCGGTCCCGGCGACGGCCCGGGCGTCGGCCGGGGTCGGGCGATAGACGTGGGCGTCACCGTCGGGGCCGACGAGGGTAGTGACACGCACCCGGTCCCCGCCTACCTGCCGGACCATATCCCCCAGGATGCTGAAGGTGGCGACGACGTCGATGGGGGCGTAGACCCGGGCGGTCACCGACCCTGACACGGCGATCAAACCAGCGGCGAAGACGTAAGAAAGGAAAGAACGTCTGGGTATCATGAGCATACTCTACAGTTCGGTCCTGGGATCATGCTTCAAGATGATGGCGGGGCCTGAGGCGCGTCATGATTACGCCGTCAGGTCCGAAGGACAGCGAGAACAGATAGAACACGCCCGCCGTCAGGATGATGGCGGGGCCGGAAGGCAGACTGGCGTGATAGGACAACAACAGGCCGACAAACCCACCCAGGAAGGCCGCAAGCATGCCGATGACCAGCAGGGGCGTGACGTCGCGCGTCCAAAACCGGGCGGCGGCGGCGGGAAGGATCATGATCCCCACCGCCATCAGGGTCCCCAGGGCATGGAACCCGCCCACCAGATTGAGGACCGCCAGGACGAGAAAGCTGTAATGGGCCACCGGACTCAAGGGACTGACCGAGCGGAGAAATCCCGGGTCGAAACACTCCATCACCAGTGGCCGGTAGATGACGGCGAGTCCGAACAGGGTGACCGTGGCGATCCCCGCGACCAGGAATATGGCCGCATCGTTCAAGGCGAGTACCGTGCCGAACAGGATGTGCAGCAGGTCGACGTTGCTTCCGCGCGTCGAGACGATCACGACCCCGACGGCGAGGGAAATCAGATAAAAGGCGGCCAGGCTGGAATCCTCACGGGCCACGGTGGTCCGGGCTACCAGTCCGGAGAGCAGAGCCACAGTCACCCCCGCGATCACCCCGCCGAGCGTCATGGCGCCGAGCGACAGCCCCGCCACGAGGTATCCGAGCGCCGCACCGGGTAGAATCGCATGGGCCATGGCGTCCCCGGTCAGGCTCATCCGCCGCAGGGTCAGGAACACCCCGACGGGTGTCGCCCCCAGTGAAAGGGCAAGGCATCCGACAAGGGCCCGGCGCATGAAGCCGAATTCGACGAAGGGGGCGATTATGGCATCGTACATCACGGGACCTCCACCGGAAGGGAAGAAATCCTGGCGTTCATCTCACGCATACGGCCGCTCCTTCGTCAAAGGCCTCGGTAAGCCGGCGCGCCTGGTCGAGATTCGCTGGAGAAAGGACGTGCTCCGTCGGTCCGGCGGCGATCTGTTCACGGGCCAGCAGAAGGGTCTCCGGGAAATCCGTCCGAACCTGCTTCAGATCGTGCAGGACGGCGACCACCGTCCGCCGCTCCCCGTGCCAGCGGCGAATGAGTCCCTTGAGATCACGCACCGTCGCCGAATCGATGGAGGTGAACGGCTCGTCCAGAAGAATCAGCCGCGCGTCCTGGAGGAGCAGACGGGCGAACAGGGCACGTTGCATCTGCCCTCCGGAGAGGGTGCCGATGGGGCGCTTCTCGAAACCACCCAGTCCTACGATATCCAGGGCCTCGCCAATCTTCCGGTTGCCTTCTCGTCCGAATCGGCGGAAAGCCCCGGTCTTTCGCCACAATCCCATGGCCACCACGTCGAAGACCGAGATCGGAAAACTCTGATCGATTTCGGACTGCTGGGGGAGGTATGCGATTTCAGACACTTCTATCCCCGTCAACCTGATCTCGCCTCCGAGTGGCGCGAGGCTGCCGACGGTCCCTTTGAGTAGCGTCGACTTTCCGGCACCGTTCGGTCCCACCACGGCGACCAGGGCACCGGCTCGAATGGCGTAATCGAGATGATGGACCGCGGGATGGCGGTCGTATCCGAGGGTCAGGTTATCGAAACGCAGGATCGTACCGTCCATAGTCGTACTCATAGCAGGGCCCAGACGACCGCAAACCACAACAGGCCGGCGGCGACGCCAGCAAGTGCGAGACGCGCTCCGATACCGGCCCGAAGGGGAGAGAATCCAGTTTTTAACAGTTGCATGACAACTCGCGCGAACTATCGAGGCGCCGCCCGACGTTCGAGGCGCGGCACATCGTTTGAGGCGCGGCACATCGTTCGAGCCGCCGCCCGACGTTTACAAATCCACGACCCGATTCAGTACAAACGACGCGTTCAGCGCCCACAGCGCCATGAGCAACAGGAGGGCGCCGCCAAGCGCGCCCAGGCCAGCGCCCGCGAGCGTCCACAACGGTGAGCGGTGAGCGACCACCCCACTCGCCCAGTCTCGCGCCTTCGTCGCAACAATGGCCAGGACTACAACGGTGATCGCGGTACCTGTGGACATGGCGAACACGGAAAGCGCGCCATGCCAGATCAAACCCATCACGGCGGCAAGAATCAGCACAAACACCGCTCCGCTGCAAGGGCGCAGTCCAATGGCCAGAACCAGGCCCGCCGCCGCATGCCGGCTGCCGACTGAATCAATCTCGGCAGCGCTGGGCAGATGCCGGCAGCCGCAACCTGCCCCGTCCCCGTGATCGGCATGATCGTGGCGGACTTCGCCGGTTTCGTGTCGCAACTGACGAACACTTTCGGACAAGGCGCGTGCGGCGCGTACCAGCAAGTAGAGTCCGACTATCCCCAGCATGGTGAAACTGACTCGCGTAGCCCACAATGTTGCCGTATCCGTCTCCATCGGCAGCCAACCAGCCAGACCAATCGGGGCGTAAATCATCAGCAGCGCCGTCATACCTTGCAGAAACGCAGCTGCGGCGCCCATGGCGATACCGCGATTCAGCCGGCTTCGGTGGGTCAACAGGTAGGTCGTCAACACGACCTTCCCGTGCCCGGGCCCTGCGGCATGCAAGACACCATAAAGAAAGCTCATCAGCACCAGAGCCCAGCCGACGCTATGCTGGCCACGCAGCGATCCCAGCTCCTGGGACAGTTGCACGAGAAACTCTTGCTGCTTTGCCCAGACCCAGGTCGCGGTTTGATCCCAGATCGAGGCCGCCTGCCCGGAGTCGGCGTGATGCTCACCACTGGACTGTTCGGCGTCGAGAGACTCGCCCGGCAGCATCGTTGTCGCGTGCAGGTCCTCCGAGCATGCGACGGCACACAGCCATGCGAGAAGGACCGCCACGTTGCAACTCA
This sequence comes from bacterium, assembly GCA_965202605.1. GTDB lineage: Bacteria > JAAXHH01 > JAAXHH01 > JAAXHH01 > JAAXHH01 > JAAXHH01. The sequence continues at coordinate 3,751,582 of OZ241838.1, read as the reverse complement.
CTCGCATCATTTGCATCGAATAGTCACCATTTCAGCCAACTGTATACCGAGATCATCTCCGCTTTCACAGATGCCAACCGAGTAATCCTCGATTGATTACTGTAATGTTATAACATAACAAAACCAACACAGTATAGCATATCGAGATTCGTTGTCAAGCCCAAGATTGAGTATTCCGATAAAAAAGCTGGCTGTGAATGCTCATACGTGCCGGCAAGTGCCGGCCTGACACAAAAAAACCCGCTCTTTCGCGGGCTGATCAGTGATATGGTGTTTTAAGGCGCCGGGCGTTGCCGGATGTGGATTCATTCCCATTCGATGGTGCCGGGTGGCTTGGAACTGAGGTCGTAGACCACGCGGTTTACGCCTCTTACTTCGTTGATGATGCGGCTTGACACGTGCGCCAGGAAGTCGTCGGGCAGGCGCGCCCAGTCGGCCGTCATGAAGTCCAGCGTGGTCACCGCCCGGAGGGCGATGACGCTCTCGTAGGTCCGGGCGTCGCCCATCACGCCGACGGTCTTGACCGGCAGCAGCACGGCCAGCGCCTGGGAAACCTCGTCGTACAGGCCCGCCCCTCTCAGTTCGTCGATGAAGATCTTGTCCGCGTCCTGCAGCATGGCCACCCGTTCCCGGGTCACTTCTCCCAGGACGCGGATGCCCAGGCCCGGTCCCGGGAAGGGATGCCGGTCGATGATCTCATCCGGCAGGCCAAGCTCCCGGCCCACGGTGCGGACCTCGTCCTTGAACAGGTTGCGCACCGGCTCGAGCAGTTCGAGTTCCAGGTCGTCGGGCAACCCGCCCACGTTGTGGTGGGTCTTGATGACGCTGGCCGGCCCCTTCACGGAGGCGCTTTCGATCACGTCGGGGTAGAGCGTGCCCTGGGCCAGGATGTGCACGCCGCGCAGCGAGGTCAGTTCGCTTTCGAGCACCCGGATGAATTCGTCGCCGATGATCTTTCGCTTCTGTTCCGGTTCTTCCACGCCTTTCAGCCGGTCGAGGAACCGGTCCGAGGCGTCCACGAAGCGGAAGCGGGCGTTGATGGTCCGGCGGTAGGTCTCTTCGACCTGTCTGGCCTCGTCCTTCCTGAGCATGCCCGTGTCCACGAAGACGCAGGTCAGGCGGTCTCCGATGGCCCGTCCGATCAGCGCGGCCACGACCGAGGAATCCACGCCGCCGCTGGCGAAACAGGCCACGCGACGCTCGCCGACCGTCTCCCGGATGGAGGCCAGGGCCTCGTCGATAAAGGTCCGCGGCGTCCAGTTTCCCTCGCAGCCACATATGGCGAATACGAAGTTCTCCAGGATCTCGCGTCCATGGACCGTGTGCACCACTTCGGGATGGAACTGCACTCCGTAGATCCGGCGTTCTGGCCGGGCAACGGCGGCGATATGGCCATTGTCGGAGCGGGCGATGACCTCGAAATCCGGTGGAGGCGCCTTGAGTTCGTCGCCGTGACTCATCCAGACCGTCATGCGTTCGGGCAGATCGCGGAACAGGGGCGTGTCGCCCGTCGTCCGGATCCCCGCGTTGCCGTATTCCCGGGTACCGGCGTGCGTGACCTCGCCTTCGTGGTAATGGCCCATCAACTGCAGGCCGTAGCAGATCCCCAGGATCGGCTTGCCCGTCTCGAATATGGCCGGATCGGGATGAGGCGCGTCTTCCCCGTATACGCTGGCCGGTCCACCCGAAAGGACGATGCCGGTGACTTTGCGCTCCGTCAATTCGGACGCCGGCGTATCGTAGGGCAGCACCTCGCAGTAGACGTGGCTCTCCCGTATGCGCCGCGCGATGAGCTGCGTGTACTGCGCGCCGAAATCGAGAATGGCAATCCAGTTCGAGTCAGCCATTTAACAGGTTTCAGAGGTGAGAAAGCCGGGCGTCGTGAGATAAGCGAACAGAGTTTGATAATATAGCCTGTTCATTTCGTGTCGTCCAGCGCGGAAAGTATATTCCCAAGTGCGTTTTCACCCGAGATCAACTGGAGCGTGATATCCAGGACGGCCAGGTGGTTGACGATGGCGTGGTCCGGCGGGACGCGGACGGCGTCCTTTTCCGTCGTGACGATACACGCCACGCCCGTTTCTTCCGCCAGAGACATCGCCCGGTCCAGTTCAGACAGGGTAAAAGGATGGTGATCCGGGTATGCGAGGACCCGGCGTACCCGCCCTCCGGCGTCCGTGACGGTCTGCGCGAAAGAGGCGGGGTTGGCGATCCCGCAGAGGACGAGGACTTCGCGGTCGGCCAGCCACTCCACCGGCAGCGCCGCGCCGTCGGCCAGCCGTCTCAGGCCGGCGGGGACGTAGACGGTCCGGATGATGGCCAGGTGGGGGAACCGGGCCTGTAATTGCACCGAGTCCGGGTCGGCGGAACGGGCCTGGTCCGTTCTGGTCAGCACCAGTGCCTGGGCCCGACCGAGCGAGGAAAGCGGTTCGCGATAGGGACCGGCCGGAAGCAAGCGCCGCGGGGTCGACCGGCCGGAAGCGTCATGTACCACGATATCGACCTGCCGGCCGGTCCTCCTGTGCTGGAATCCGTCGTCCAGCAGAAGCACGTCCGCGCCGTATTGTTCGATGGCCAGGCGTCCCGCCGCGGTGCGGCTCGGGCCGACGACCACCGGGACGTCCGGCAGCATCGAAGCCAGAAAGGCCGGTTCATCGCCCACTTCCTGCCAGGTATCGCCGGGTACGGCCGGGCGTGTCGTGCCGGTCTTTCTGCCATAGCCCCGGCTCAGCACGGCGGGCCGGTAGCCGGCATCCCTGAGTCGACGGGCGAGATACCGCACGACAGGCGTCTTCCCCGCGCCCCCAACCGTCAGTGCGCCGACGCTGATCACCGGCATCGGAAGTCCTTCGGAGTTGAGCAAGTCCGTGTCGTACATCCAGTTGCGGAACCGTACCAGGACGCCAAGCAGCAGGGACAGGGGCAGGAGCGCACAGCGCACGAAACGTATGACCGGGCTGCGTTCGTCCGGGTCCAGGAGCCGGGTATACACGGGGGTGCTTTCGAAGGCGTACAGCAGCCCGGATTCGCGATGATCCGGATCCAGAATCCACCGGTCTACCAGGTCCAGGGTGCGGTCCACGGCCTTTGCGCGCATGCGCACGGCCTGTCGGGCGGCCGCACCGGTCTGCGCACCCTCCCTCGGGTCTTCCAGCAATCTGAGCCATTCCCGTGCAAGCTCGTCGCCGTCGCACACGACCATGCCGCCCCCGGTGCGAAGCAGGGCCGCTGCGCTGGCCCGGACGTTCTCGGTGTGGGGGCCGAACAGGACGGGGATGCCGCAGGCCGCGGGTTCCAGCACGTTGTGGCCGCCGAGGGGCACCAGGGTGGCGCCGACGAAGGCCATGTCCGCGGCGGCGTACATGACGGACAGTTCACCCATGGTGTCCAGGATGATTACATCGAAATGAACGGATTCCGGGCTGGCCGGACTGCTTGAACCTCCTGGCTGCGTCCTGTGCGCGAACCTGAGTCCCGCCCCCCGCAACATCTCCTCTACCTCCGGTACGCGATGAAGATGACGGGGCGCCCAGATCAGTTTCACGTCGGGATGCCGTTCGCGCACCCGGGTGAAGGCCGCCAGCACCGCCTGTTCCTCTTCCACGGGCCGGGGGCACCCCGCCATGATGACCGGCACGGATTCGGGCAGCCCGAGGTCATGACGCATCTGCTTCCGCGACGGCCCTTCCTGTCCGGCAGCGAGGTCGAATTTTACATTGCCCGTCACGCGCACCCGCCCCGGGTCCGCGCCGTAGGCGATGTACCGTTCACCGTCAAGCGCGTGCTGGACGCCTATGGCAGTCAGCAGACGCAGCATCTCCCTGAACAGGGGTTTCACGAAACGGTTCCGCGCGAGACTCCGGTCCGACATGCGGCCGTTGACGAGGGCCACGGGGCAATCGTGGGCTGCCGCGGCCTTCAGCAGACCGGGCCACAGTTCTCCCTCCAGCAGGATCAGTGCGCGGGGGCGTACCCGGCCGAACACGCGGTGGAGGATGAACGGCGCGTCGAGGGGCGCCAGGCCGTAGAAATGGGCCTGTGGCACCTGTTCCCTGACATGGGCCAGACCGGTCTCCGTCATGGTGGTAACCAGCACCGCGAATCCCGGATGGCGCTCCACGAATCCGCCGACCACGGCCGCCATGCCGGTGGCTTCGCCCACGGAGGCGCAGTGGAACCAGACCACGGACCGTTTTTCGTCGACGGGGACAAGAGGGCGCTGGCCGAGACGCTGGCGCATCCCCCAGCGGTCCGCGACGGAAAGGATAGCCAGGACCGGGGAAAGCAGTACGGTGAGTATGGTGTATAGCAGCGTATAGGTAAAGGTCATGTCAGGTACAGGTCGAAACGTTGGCTCAGGAGCATGACCGGTCCCGTTCGGCTGCGACCGGGACGTCCATGGCGATCAGGATTTTTCCAGACTCCGTCCGGCGGCCTCCCTTGCGTCCAGCAGACGGTGCTGGAGCTCTGACCGGTACGGTTCGAGGCGCTCGACCGGCGCGTCGCCCGGGACCTGCAACGGTTCTCCGAAGGCAATCGCCGCGGTGGAAAAAGGGCGGGGAATCATGAACCGGTCCCAGCTCGAGAGTACGAATGGATGACGGGAGGCAACCGCGAAGGGCACGATGGGAAGACCGGACCTGCCGGCTATGAACAGCGTGCCCGGCTTAACCTGGAGACGGGGCCCCCTGGGACCGTCCACGGTCACCCCCAGGTCGTCGCCGGCCGCACCGGCCGCCGCCATGCGGAACAAGGCGCGCGTCCCCCCCCGGGTGGAAGAACCGCGTATGGTTCCATATCCCATGCACTCGATGGCCCGGGCGATCAATTCGCCGTCCCGGTGCTGGCTGACCAGCACCCGTATCCCCTGGCGGCGAAAGGCGTAGGTGGCTACCAGCAGGCCCTCGTGCCAGAAGGCGTACAGCACCCTCCCGCCGGCCTCCCGGGCCCGTTCCAGGCGTTCCTCTCCGATCATGCGGATGGAGAGCGTCGTCCCCAGGAGATTGATGGCACCGGCGCTCAGTTTGCCTGCCAAAGAAACCATTGGGCCTTCCGTGCGCATCATCCACTGTCCTTCCTGGATCCTTCCCGGCTCACCGTATGCTCCCTGTCCGTGCCCGACCAGTCCTCGATCATCCTGTCCATACGGCATCCTCTGCCCTATGCCTCATCGTCTGCTACCCGTCCACCTCACCGATCTTTCTCCCCGCCGCCCGCTGTTTCCAGCGCGAGGTCGGCGACGCGTGACGAAGCGCCCGGCGCACCCAGCCGGTCCCGTACTTCACGGAGCTCGCGGGTCATGGCCCGCCGCTTCTCCGGTTCCCTGAGCAGATCGAGGACTACCGGCGAAAGTACGTTCGGATCGATTTCGTCCTGGAGAAACTCCGGCGCGATGCGGCGGCCGGCCACCACGTTCACCAGGCCGATATCCGGTATGTTGACCAGGCGCCGGGCGATCCACCAGGACAGGCGGGACATGCGGTACAGGACCAGCAAGGGGGTACCGAAACACGCCGACTCCAGGGTCGCCGTTCCCGAGGTGACCAGCAGAAGGTCGGCATGGTTCATCACCTCGTAGGTGCTGTTTTCCACCACGGGCACGCCCCCTGCGTCTTCTTCCGGGGCCGCTTTCCCCGCGAGATGCGCCGCCAGGTCGGACCGGGAGACGGTGGGCGCCAGTCCGATGACGCCCTGGACGCCGGGCAGTTCCCCCTGCACCGCCTTCAGGGTCCCGATCATGGCGGGCAGCAAGCTCCCCACTTCCATGTCCCGGCTGCCCGGCAGCATCCCGATGATCGGCCGGTCCGGGTCCAGGCCGGCGCTCGCGCAGAAACCGGCCCTGGTCTGCTTGCTCTCAAGCACTTCCAGGAGGGGATGCCCGACGAAGACCACTTTCCCCCCCGCCTTTTCATACAACGCCACTTCAAAGGGAAAGACCACCGCCATGCAATCGACCAGCTTGACGATGGTGTGTATGCGCCGCGGCCGCCAGGCCCATACCTGGGGACTGATGTAGTACAGCACGGGTATGCCGCGATTGCGGGCCTTGCGGGCCAGCCGGAGGTTGAAGTCGGGGTAGTCTATGAGGATCAGCACGTCGGGACGCCGGGATTCGAGGAGTCCGTCCAGGCGGCGCAATGCCCTCCAGACGAAGGGCAGGTGCCGTATGACCTCGGTGATCCCCATGACCGAAAACCGTTCGATATGGTAGACCAGTTCGCAACCGGCCTCCTCCATGCGGTCTCCGCCGACCCCGAGTATGTCGATTCCCGGACGCCTTGCCTTGAGTGCCGCCACCACGCCGGCGCCATGCAGCTCTCCCGATGCTTCACCGGCGATGATCATGATCCGCAATGAACTAGCCTCCGCTGAACGCAGGGTTCTGACCGGGACGACGAACTAAACTTCAAAATACACTTTGAGGGCGCAACCTCGGAGTATATTTTGAAGTCTTACCCAGTAAGGTTGTCTTTAATGTAATACACGGGAGGTCGGAAAGCGCATGGCTGATTCTTCGACAGGCCGCTCTGTTGTTTTCGTTTCGTTGACCGGCGACGAACAGGTAAAGGTTTACGACCAGGACAGGGATTCGGGTTCCCTGACCCTGCGTTCGGCCAGCGACGCCCACGGTCCTTCGGGGGCGCTGTGCCTGCACCCGTCCGGGAACCTGATGTACGACGCCCACGTCGAATCCACGACGCTCGCGGCCTTTCGACTGGACACCGATTCCGGTGAGCTCGCCCTGATCAACAAGGTGGACACCGGTATCGGGATTCCCGCGCACCTCGTGACGGACAGGCGGGGCCGCTTCCTGCTCACCGTCTACTACGGCGGTGGCGGTATCACCGTGCACCGCCTGGGTGAAGACGGCGCCATCGGCGAACTCGTCCAGTACATCAACACGGGCGAAAAGGCGCATGCCGTTTACCTGGCGGTCGAGGACCGGTACGTGATCGTCCCCCACGTCTGTCCCACCAACAAGACCAGCCAGTTTCGATTCGACGCGGAAACGGGTTTGCTCGCCCCCAACGATCCCGCGGTCCTGGACCCGCCGGACGAAGAAACGGGTCCGCGGCATATCTGCTTCCGGCCGAAGGGCGACGTGGCCTACATAGTCAATGAGCAGGGCAATACGGTCACGGCACACCGCTTCGACGCCGAACGCGGAACGCTTGCGATCTTTCAGAACGTCTCCACGCTGCCCGACGGCTGCGAGGAAGGCGGATTTACCGCGCACGTCGAAGTGCATCGCAACGGGAAGTGGGCCTATGCTTCCAACCGGGGACACGACAGCATCGTGGGGTTCGACGTGGCCGGGGACGGCGCGCTGAGTGCGTTTGGGCACGTATCGGTGCCGGCCAGTCCAAGGTCCTTCAATATCGATCCGGATGGCCGGTTTCTCTACTGCGCCGGAGAAGCCGCCGGCGTGATGACGGCGTACCGCGTGGACCAGTCCGACGGACGCCTGCGTCCGATCGGAGATTATACCGTGGGAGACAAGCCTTTCTGGGTGATGGCGACGACTTTGGGATGACTGTTGAAATAGACGGTTGATATAGACGGCTAAATTGGCAGTTGAAACAGTCAAATGATGCCGGCAGGATGCATCCGATATGAGGTTATAGCGTTGTGCTGCCGTTTCGGTGGATGTGGCGGCGAGCAGGGAGTGATCGGATATGAGCGATAAGCGTCAAAACGGTGAAGAGCCCAAGGGCCTCGTGGACATGTTCACGGATGAAAGGCAGCGTGAACAGCACGGCACCATGGACCGCCGTATCGAGAAGAAGCGTTTCACGCCGCGCCGCATCGCCCTCGGCGTCCTGGCCGCGGCGGTGGTCGCCTTCGGCGCCTACGCGCTGCTCAGCGTCAACCCGTCCTCCCTGAACGTGGAGGCCGCGAAGCTGACCACGGCCCCGGTGACCCACGGTCCGTTCCTGGAATACATCGTCGAGCAGGGCGCGGTGATGCCGCTCAGGACCATCTACCTGGACGCGGTCGAAGGCGGGCGGGTGGAGGAAGTCTTTGTCGAAGAGGGCACGCGGATCGAGCAGGGCACGCCCATCCTGCGCCTGTCCAACGCCGCTTTGCAGCTCAACGTCATGCAGCGCGAAGCCGAGCTGTTCCGCGAGGTGAACGAACTCAGGCAGACGCGGGTTACCATGGAGCAGCGGCGCCTGAACCTGCGCTCCCAACTGGTGGAACTGGACTACCAGCTGCGTCAGGCCGAACGGGAGTACGCGCGCCAGGACGAGATGTTCAAGGCGGACCTGACTTCGCGAAAGGAATACGACGAGGCGAAGGACAACCTCGAATACTACACGCGCAGGCGGGAGGTCACTGTCGAAACGCTGCGCCAGGATTCGCTCTACCAGACGATCCAGATCCAGCAGCTGGAAGAATCGATCGACCGGCTGCGGCTCAATCTCGAGGTCATCAAGCAGAACCAGGAGAACCTGACGATCCGGGCGCCGATTACGGGGCTGCTCTCCTCCCTCATCGCCGAGGTGGGCGAGTCGAAGCCCGGCGGTGACCGGCTGGGGCAGATCGACGTGGAGGACCAGTTCAAGGTCAGGGCCGCCATCGACGAGCATTACATCGCCCGCATCCGGTCGGGGCAGGCGGGCTCCTTCGATTTCGCCGGGGAGACCTACGACCTGGTGATCCGGCGGGTGTACCCCGAGGTGATCGAGGGGCAGTTCGAGGCGGACATGGTGTTCCCCGAGGGGATACCCGACGGGCTGCGCCGCGGCCAGACGCTGCAGGTGCGCATCGCCCTGGGCGAACTGGCGGACGCCCTGCAGGTACCCCGGGGCGGGTTCTACCAGAAGACGGGCGGACGGTGGATCTACGTGCTCGACTCCGCCGGCGAGACCGCCGCGCGGCGCCCGATACGGCTCGGCCGGCAGAACAGCCAGTTCTTCGAGGTGCTGGAGGGGCTCGAAGAGGGCGAGCAGGTCATCACGTCCATGTACGACAACTTCGGCGACATGGAACAGCTGGTGTTGAAATAGCGGATACAGGTAATCGATAAATCACAGGAGCGAACCATGATCCGGACAGAGCATCTCAAGAAGCTTTACGCGACCGAAGAGGTGGAGACCACGGCGCTGAACGACGTGACCATGACCGTGGACGAGGGGGAATTCGTGGCGATCATGGGACCGTCCGGATGCGGCAAGTCCACCCTGCTCAACATCCTCGGACTCCTCGACAACCCCACGGGCGGAGAGTACCACTTCGTCGGCGAGGAGGTGTCCGCCCACTCCGAGCGGCAGCGGGCCAACCTGCGCAAGAACAACATCGGCTTCGTCTTCCAGAGCTTCAACCTGATCGACGAGCTCACCGTGTACGAGAACATCGAACTGCCCCTGATCTACCTGGGCACGTCCAAGACAGAGCGCAAGCAGCGGGTGGAAGCGGCCATGGAGCACATGCAGATCCTGCACCGTCGGAACCACTTCCCGCAGCAGCTCTCCGGCGGCCAGCAGCAGCGCGTGGCCGTGGCGCGGGCGGTCATCGGCAATCCCAGGCTGATCCTGGCCGACGAGCCGACGGGCAACCTGGACTCGGCCAACGGCGCCGAGGTGATGGAACTCCTGAACGGCCTGAACGAAGCGGGCACGACCATCATCATGGTGACCCACGACCAGGTGCTGGCCGACCACGCCCACCGGACCATCCGGCTCTTCGACGGACGGATCGTGAACGACGCCGCGGCGTAGGGGCCCGCTACCTCGTGGTCAGCCACTCCCAGAAGCCCGAGGGTTCCTTATCCGCCGTCGCGTCCAGGACATCTTCCGAAATATACAGCGTCGGCATCAGATTCAGCATCTGGTTGCCCCGCCAGGCCTTGTATCCCCACCTGTTTGTTTCCAGCGCCGCGCCGCGCACGTAGGGCCGCCACATTTCATTGATCAAGGTGTGCCACAGGAACACGCCGCCCACGTCGCGGACGAGAATTTCCTCTGCCTCCTGGTATAGTGCGGTGCGCCGGCCCGGGTCTCCCACCAGCACGTTCGCCCGAAGTACCAGGTCTTCGAAGCGTCTGTTGTACCAGGGATGCCTGCCGTTCGACAGCCAGAGCGTAAGCAGGTTGCTCGCGTCGACGTAGTCGTAACGGTAGGGAATGAGCGCCAGGGTGATCTCCCGGGCATTCATCGCCTCTGTAAACACCTTCCGCTCCACGTTTCGAACCCCGACCCCGATATTCAGGTTCTGCTTCAGCATGGCCTGTACCGCCTCGGCGGCCGTGGCGTTCACAATCGTTTCTCCCCGAAGCCACATGCTCACGGCGGGGAATCCCCTGCCGTCCGGGTAACCGGCTTCGGCCAGAAGCCTGAGCGCCAGGTCCGGGTCGTAACGCTGTATGGAGGCCAGCGCTTCCGTGTTGGCCGCGGGGAACCCCGGTTGCAGCATGGAGGAAGCCGGCAGCCCGATGTCCCTCAGGGCGGAGTTCATGAGGGAAGCCTGGTCGACGGCATGACTGAAGGCCTGGCGTACTCTCAAGTCGTTAAAGGGAGGATTGTGGGTATCCATCAGCAGGTAGTAGGTCTGGAAGTCCACGTAGGAATTCAGATGCCCCCTCAGCTCGGGGTTGGACTTTACGCGGTTGATTTCGGCCTGGTTGCTCAGCATGATGTAGTCGACTTCGCCAGCCTCGTAGGCGGCGAGGTAGGGCGGCTCGGCGGCGGCGTTGAAGAGCTGCGCCGTAATGCGTTCCAGGTAGGGCTTGTTGGGACCCCGGTACGTGGGGCTGGGTTCGAGGACGATGCGGTCGTTGATCGTCCATTCCTTCAGGCGGAACGGACCGCTTCCCATGTGGGTCTCGGGCCGGGTCGACCAGGCCGCGCCGTATTTCTCGAAAAGGTGCGTGGGGGTCACCCAGCTGTAGTTCAGCAGTTCCGGCGCGTAGGGCGTCGGCAGGGTCGTGGTGAAAGCAATAGTGTGTTCGTCCAGCGCTTCCACACCCAGGGAATCCAGGGGCATGCGGCCGGCCACGACCTCGCCCCAGTGCTTTATGGGACGGTAGTACCATTCGAAGTCGAACCCGGTCTTCGGATCGGCCCATCGCAGGAACGAGGCCTCGTAGTCGTAGGCCGTGACGGGCCTGCCGTCGCCGAAAACAAGGTCCTGCTGCAGATGGAAAATCCACGTGTGGCCGTCTTCGGTCACTTCCCAGTGCGTCGCGGCCGCGGGAAGCAGGTTGAAGTCGCGGTCCACCCGGGTCAGCGGTTCGTTGGTCAGCGCGAAGCCGAAGACCTTCTGGTAGGAAGACGTGGCCCGGTCCATGTACCGGTTGTTCAATTCGAAGGTGCGCAGGTGCTGCATGGATGCGGGCGCGGCGTCCGCCGGAAGGGTGACGCCTATGGAGTTGACCTGAGCACCCACGGAGTTGACCCGCGCGGGATTCTCCTGGCCGGATGGATCGGCGACGGTCTGGCCAGATGGACCGCCGTCGGCGCCTATAAGTGTGGCGCACAGGAGCGCGGTCATGCCTGTGAATATCGCCGCCAGGGCGAGGATACACCATTTTCTTATGTTTGATGGCATGCGCATCCATTTGGAACCGGTTCGAACATTGACGCGAGAAGCCGATTCCTTCCGAAGGGCCGCTCCGTCCCGGAAGCCCGTTCCGTCCGGGAACCCCGCCGGTCAACGGTCGGTAAACCAGCTCCACGGTCCGCCGGTCTTCCGTGCCGCCTTTTCCCGGGTTACGTCCTCTGTAATGTAAATCGTCGTCATCAGGTTCAGCATCTGGTTTCCGCGCCACGCCCGGTATCCGGATTCGTTCCGTTCTAGCGCGTCGCCGCGGATGTAGGGACGCCACATTTCGTTGACCAGGTCGTGCCAGAGGAAGACGCCGCCCACGTCGCGGACCAGGATCTCTTCCGCTTCCTGGTAGATCCGCGTTCGGCGTTCGGGATCACCGACCAGTTGGTTGGCCTGTTCCACGAGTTCCTCGTACCGGTCGTTGCGCCACGGATGGCGGCCCCGGGACAGGAACAGGTTGAGCAGGTTGCTGGGGTCCAGGTAATCCCATCCGTAGGCGATCATGGATAAGGGGATTTCCTTGGCGTTCATCGCTTCCGTGTAGACCTTCCGTTCCACGTTCAGGACCTCGACGTCGATATTGAGATTCTGCTTCAGCATGGCCTGTATGGCCTCGGCGGCCACCTTTCTCAGGTATGCCTCGCCGCGCAGCCACATGTCCATGACGGGGAATCCCCTGCCGCCTGGATAACCCGCTTCCGCGAGCAGGCGTCGGGCCCTTTCCGGGTCGTACCGTTGTATAGGCGCGAGCGCTTCGGTACTGGCGGCCGGGAATCCCGCCGGCATCATGGATACGGCGGGGACCGCGATGTCCTTCAGGGCGGATTTCATGATGGCCGGCTGGTCGATGGCGTGGCTGATGGCCTGGCGGACGCGCAGGTCGCTGAAGGGCGGGACCCGGGTATCCATGAAGAGATAGTACGTGGTGAAATTGGTATAGGTGTTCAGGTGGCTTCGCAGCACCGGATCGGACCGGACCCGGTTGATCTCGGCCGGTATGTTCAGCAGGACGTAGTCGACCTCGTTCGCCTCGTAAGAGGCCAGAAAGGGCGGCTGGGCCGCCGCGTTGTACAACCGGGCGATGATCCGTTCCAGGTAGGGCGTACTGGGTCCGGGGTAGGTGGGACTCGGTTCCAGGACGATGCGGTCGTTGATCGTCCACTCCTTCAGCCGGTAGGGGCCGTTCCCGATATGGGTTTCGGGTCTGGTGGACCACGCCGCGCCATGTTTCTCGAACTGATGGGTGGGCGTCACCCAGCTGTAATTGAGCAGCAGCGGTGCGAAAGGCGCGGGATGCGTGGTCGTGAAGGCAATGGTGTGCGGATCCAGCGCCTCGACGCCCAGCGAATCCAGTGGCATCTTCCGCGCGACGACGGCGCCCCAGTTCCTGATCGACCGGTAGTACCACTCGAAATCGAATCCGACGTCCGGGTCCGCCCATCTGCGGAACGTGTCTTCGTAATCGTAGGCGGTGACAGGCTTTCCATCACCGAAAACCATGTCCTTCCTGAGATGAAAAGTCCAGGTATGGCCGTCTTCAGACACTTCCCAGTGAGTGGCGGCGGCGGGTACCAGATTGAAATTGCGATCGACCCGGTTGAGGGGCTCGTTCGTCAGGGCGAATCCGAAGGACTTCTGGTAGGAAGACGTGGCCCGGTCCATGTACCGGTTGTTCAGCTCAAAAGTCCGCAGGACCTGCAAGGAGGGTGGCGCGGCGTCCGGGGGGAGCGTCACGCCGACCGAGTTGACGCGCCCCGGAGGGTCAGACGATGCGGTGGAGTTGACGTGCCCGGTGGAGTCAGGCGGTACGGTGGAATCGACGCGCCCAGTGGCGTCAGGCGATTCGGTGGAGTTGACGCGGCCGGGAGAACCAGATGATACGGTGGATATCTCCGCGGCCAGGGCGACCGTGAGTACGAGAAACGAAGCGGGAAGCATCAGGGCGATCTTCGAAGGCATGACAACCTCGTTCAGCCGTCATTCCGGTTGCGCACCTCAACGGGTTGCTTGTACAGCATGGTCAGGATTTCGGTGAACTGGAGCGGACTGACCCCCACGCCGTTTACACTTACCGTCCAGTGCAGGTGTGCGGCGTTCGAGCGGCCCGTGGACCCCGACAGGCCCAATAACTGTCCCCGGTTCACCTGGTCGCCGGTTTTCACGTGCAGCCTGCTCATGTGAGAATACCCGGTGTGGATGCCCATGCCGTGTTCGATCAGGACGTGGTTGCCCGAGTAGAACAGGTTCTGCGCCAGCTTGACCACGCCGGACTGTGCGGCGTACAGGGGCGTCCCTTCATAGGCCCGCAGGTCGAGGCCGCCGTGGTAGCTTCGGAGCTGCCCATTGAACACCCTGCGGGTACCGTATGGACTGGTGATGGTTTTCTTCTCCACGGGATAACGGAAGGTATCTTCCATCATCGCCGTATCACGGACCGCCTCGTACGCCTTCGCGATGATCTTCCGTTCCCGCGCGATGCGGCGGACATCCGCGGCCGAGGGCGTAACCCTGCTCTGCGGAACACTCCGGATCTGCTCCGATCGATACGGACCGGGGACGACCCTGAAAGGAAGTTCCCGGTCGAAGATGCGATCGCTTTCGGTCCATTCCACGTGAACGGTGTCCGGTCCCGGTTCCGTGCGGTAGGGGATGCCGATCAGGGTGAATAAAACGCCGTCAGGCGCGGTCGGATGAGGGTACAGGCGATGGATCCGGGCACCCGTCGAAACGGTCAGATCAGCCACGCGGCCGGCCGGACCGGCGAGATCGTCCCGCGCCGAAGGAAGGTCGGCCTGCAACCCGGGATAGTCCGCCGACCCGTCTACTTCGCGGTCCGGCGCGCCCACTGTCCTTTCTGAGGAAGGACCGGCTTCCACGCCGGGACCGTCCGGGATGCACTCCAGCAAAAGGGTGTGACCGTTCGCCACCTGCACATCGGAAAGGCGGAGCGAGAACGCCCGCTCTCCCAGATAGGTCCGTGGTGCGTGGAAGAAGGTCTCTCCGCCCAGACAGACGGCGGTCAGAGCCAGGGCAAGCACAAGATTCATGGATCAGGGCGGGAATCCGGGTCGATCCGGGTTCGTACAGGGACCGGTCTCGGCGGCGCCCCCGATCTGGACGACACGACCGGTCCGGGCTATACCTGATTATTATACCCTATTGCGCGATTCCCAAAACAGTTTTTTGAAACGGCTTATCTATCGGCCGTGCGGAATCGACAGGCCGGCGTACCTGCCGCGTGAGCTTTGGCATATTATCCTCGTTACCTGGGATGCTACCTGGGACGCGGATCCGGGATGCCGCGGCTGACCTGGACTTCGAAATCCCCGTCAGGCGGCACGCGACGGGCAAACGCCGGAGAACCGCCCTGGTCCGGCCAGTCCCGGAGGATGCCCCGGACCGCTCCGGTCGTCCTGTCCAACATGATCGCGGCGGCCGGCCCTCCTCCCCGGTCTATCGTATTCACCCCTTCCGGGCCGGATAACACGATCTGATGCAACCGGTCGAGCCAGTCCGCCCGGACGGGAAGCACGAAGGCGAAGACGCTCCCGGCCGCGTCCGCGATTTCCGCCGTGCCGAAGGACAGCGAGAACAGCGTGTTCCCCGCTTCGTCTTCACCGGTGAGACGATTCGGACCGCCGGTCTCCGGCAGGACGGGCGGGGCGTCGACCGCGAAGGCAGGATGGAGGACGGTTTCCGCCAGGTCGTTCATTTCGCCCCATAGCAGCAGGTTGGTCGCGGAAGCGGCGCGCGCCGCCGGGACGGGCGTTTCCTCGGACTCCCTGTAGATCAGCGCCTTGACGAAGTGAAAGTCGCTGATCCAGTCGGGGTTGCAGTAACTCATCAAGTCGTAGTTTTGCGGCGGCACCAGCGATCCCGACAGGATGTCGTAACCCCATGAGCCGGTCGTCCCGTCGACGTAGGGGTAGTCGGGATCCACGCCGGACGGACCGCCGCAAGGCGCGTGCCGCAGGTTCATGTTGTGTCCGAGTTCATGGGCTATGATGTTTCCGTTCAGCGCCGACACGCCGGTATATCCGGGGATGAAGGCAACACCCACGCGTTCGTCGGCCGGTATGATGCCCATATAGTGTCCCCGGGCGCCGTCCAGGATGCGAACCACATAGACTTCGACCAGGATCGAAATGGTGTTCTTCGCCTCGGACTCCAACGAGGTCCAAACGGGTTCGCGCACGTTCAAATGCAAATCACCTACCGGAAGCGTTTCCCGGGTCATCCTGAACAGTTCGTCATCGGACGACAGGCCCGCGGCGTAGTCCACAAGCGACCAATCCGGATTCGGCGACCACAGAAACGGGACCAGGGTAAGATCGAGGGGCGGCACCTCTATCACTTCGACGGTCAGCCGTCCGGTTGACGGCAGGCGGCGGCCGACGTCCGAAGCGGCATCCGGTATGCCGCCGGGATCGATTTCGATCACCATTTCCAGGCCCGGCCGAACGACTCTGGTCGGTACCATGGCGTTGGATGATGCCGCGAGGTCTCCTTCCTCCGGACGGTCCGGCAGTCTTTCGTCTCCGCCTGGTATCTCAGCCGTGTGCACAGGAAGATCGTTCAGATAGAACGTAGCGCGTACAGGCGGCCGTCTGGCGTCGGCCACGCCGCCGTTCGTCACGAAGACACGCAGGAGCGCGGGCTTGCCGGCAACCAGCGGCACCGGGTTTTCGAGGGACTGCACCGCCTGCGTGAGATACGCGGACGTAACGCGCGCGACGGCGTCGCCGCAGTTGGAAACGCGCCGTTCATCTATATCCTGCAACCACGTTTGGGTCTCGACGTCCCGGGACGCGCAAAGCCCGGTGCCGGCCAGCAGCAGGGAGGCCAGGTCGAGATTGAGAAACGCGCGCGGCAACGTCCCCGACAGCGCGGCGTTGCCGGAAAGACTCAGCGTCCTGAGCTTTCCGAGCGCTCCCAGTTCGGGCGGGGCCGACCCCGTCAGCCGATTCGACGCCAGGCTCAGTGTGGCGAGGTTTGCGAGGCGTCCCAGTTCCGGTGGAACGGGACCCGTCAGCCTGTTGGTGGAGAGATTCAGTTCCTCGAGGTTTGCCAGTCGTCCCAGTTCGGGTGGAACGGGGCCCGTAAACTCGTTGTCGGAGAGTTCCAGATCCTCGAGACTTGCCAATTGTCCCAGTTCCGGTGGAACGGGGCCTGTCAGCCCGTTTCTGTCGAGGTCGAGTGTGACGAGGTTTCGGAGGCGACCCAGTTCGGGCGGAACGGAGCCCGTCAGCAGGTTCAACGAGAGGTTGAGGACGGTGAGATTTGCCAGTCGTCCCAGTTCCGGTGGTACAGGCCCCGTAAACTCGTTGGAGGAGAGCAACAGTCGCTCGAGGCCGCGGAGGTTCCCCAGTTCCGGTGGAAGAGGCCCGTGTAACCGGTTGAGCCTGAGGTCGAGGACGGAGAGTTGGTCGAGGCGACCCAGTTCGGATGGAATGGACCCGGTCAACCTGTTGGCGGAGAGATCGAGGACGGAGGGGACTGCCAGTCGTCCCAGTTCCGGCGGAACAGGGCCCGTCAGCAGGTTCACCGAGAGATCCAACGCGACGAGTCGGTCGAGGCCCGCGAGTTCGGGCGGAATGGAGCCCGTCAGGCCGTTGCCGTTGAGACGCAACGCTTCCAGCCGGTCCATCAGGGCCAGTTCCGGCGGCAGCCGCCCCTTGAGGTTATTATACCCCAGGTCGATAGAGGTCACACGCCCTTCGGCATCGGTCTCGACGCCGTACCAGTCTCGCAACGGCGCTTCGCCGAGCCAGTTGGCGGCCTCCTTCCAGTACGCGCCGCCCGTTTCGCCGTATAGCGCGGTCAACGCCACCCGGTCGGGGTCGACGGTGGCGGGACAGCCGTCTACCCGTATGTCCCCGATGGTGGCCAGCCAGGCCTGATAGGCGGGGTCAAGCGGCGCGCATAGCCCCGTTCCACCCAGCTTGAGGACCGTCAGGCCGAGACCGCCGAGCGACTTGGGCAGCGGTCCCCTCAGCCCGGAGTTGTTCGACAGGTCCAATACGCTCAGAGACCGGAGATCGCTCAGTCGGGACGGCAGCGTTCCCCCCAGGTTGTTGTCTTCCAGATACAGGCCCGTTACCTGGCCCAAGTCATTGGTCGCAACTCCATACCAGGCGCTCAGGGGCGCGCCGGTGAGCCAGTTTTTCCGTCCGTTCCAGTTCCCCCCGTCCGCCGCGTTGTACAACGCGATCAGCGCGCCCCGCTCCATGTCCTCGCAGTTGTCCACTTCAACGTCGTCAATCGCGCCGAGCCAGGTCTGGAAGACCGCGTCCAGCGGCGCGCATAGCGAAGTCCTCTCGAGCCCCAGGGATTCGAGGTTGCCGAGATTGGTCATGGCCCAGGGCAACGGCCCGGGCGAGAAGTTGTTGTGGTTGGCGCCGAGGACCCTGAGCCTGGCGAGTCGTCCGATTCCGGGGGGTATGCTTCCCGTCAACCGGTTGTAGGAAACCTCCAGCACCTCCAGCCTGGCGAGTCGTCCGATTCCGGGGGGTATGCTTCCCGTCAACTGATTGCCCGCGAGTGAAAGAAATCGGAGCCTCTCCAACCGGACCAGTTCCGCGGGGAGCGCACCCGTCAGGCCGTTTCGGTCGAGCAACAATTCGATCACCCTTCCTTCGGCATCGGTCGCCACGCCGTGCCACTCGGCCAGGGACGCGTCGCTCGACCAGTTCGTGGCGAGCGTCCATCCCGGTCCGCCGGTCCCGCTGAACAGCGCGACCAGGGCGGCGCGTTCCAGCGCGTCCGGTCCGAAACCCGAGACCGTGACTTCCACGCTTGTCGATACCTCCCCGGAAGACGCGGTGATCCGGGCGCTTCCGTTCGACCACGCCTCGAGGACTCCCAGCGCGTTCACCGAGACGACGAGGGGATCGCTGCTTGTCCAGACGAGCCGCGCGTTTGGCACCAGGTTGCCGTTCCTGTCTTTCGCCACGGTGTCCACCCGCAGAGACCCGTCCGTCTTCGTCAACGTCACGCGGGCGGGCGCGACCTCGATGCGAGCGACAGCCTGCGATACCGTGACGGCGGCGTTCGCATGGAATCGCCCTGAAACGGCCGTGACGACCGCGGAACCGTTCTTCCGGGCCGTGACCAGGCCCTCGTCGGTCACGCTGGCCACTTCGGTGTTTCCGCTGGTCCACGTCACGGCAGCGTCCGCTACCGCCCGATCGTTTCCGTCCCGGACTGACGCGTTGAGCTGCACGGTCGCGCCAATGGCGTCCAGTTCGGCCTCGGCCGGCGATATGCTGATGCTGGCCGCCCGTAGCGGTCCCGTGGGGCTTTCCCTGCCGCACGACGGAAGGATAACGATCGAGAGTACGACGGGAACTACAAGAAACCTCATGGCGCGATTCCATAGCAAAACGCATCGAGGATGATGAGTGTTACCGCGTTTCCTGATGTTCATTATACGTGGAAATCAACCTGTCTGGAATCAAAACGTCCAAACCCCTGGGTCTCGCGGCCATTCTCTGTCCTCTGTGCGGGGATTATACGGCGGTGAATGCTACGGATCGCATTACCTCCATAGTGAGCGGATGGATGCTCAGCGAGATGCCGTCGAGGTACTGCAGGTTTCCGGTAAGGGTTGGCGGCGCAGGATTGAACGCCCTGTAGAGGCGACAGGGAGTCTAACTGGCCGACGTGGTGTCAGTTGAGGATCCCGACGATGGTGGCCGCATTTTTCGCCTGCGCGATGCCGAGCCCATTGAGACGAGACCAGGATACGCAACTGAGGTCCAGACTACGGGGGTTGTCGCCGACGGAACTGCGCGAGCAGATCGCCCGGGACATGAAAGCAGCGGCCGCAGTATACGGATGAAGGACGGGACAGGCACGGTGGTTTTTGCGCAGTCACCGCTTGATAGTTATCTGGTAAAAGGAACGGAAGTATTCAGGCGAAGGTAGAGACCGGCCATGGCGACCAAAGACAAGTCTTTCTACGCCATGCGCGACTGACGGTACCGGGACCGTCAGGTTTCGCGTTTTCGCGGTGCCAAGGGCTCAATAGAAAGTCTATAACCGAGACCGTGCAGGATCTTCTCCATCGTGACCAGACGCGGATTGGCGACTCCGGACAGGATTTTGTATACATGGCTTCGGTTCATTCTGGTCTTCCGGGCTAATCTCCCCGGACCGCCTTGCGCATTGGCTATATCCCGGAGAGCAAGCATCAAGGCTGATCTATTCCGATCTTCGGCGTAATCCTCGAGAGCGACCTCGAGATATGCCCGTGCTCGTTCAGGATCCCGTAGAAAATCACAATGGTGATTCTCGAAGGAAACAGAAGCAGTCATTCAGTACGCGCTTGCGTTCGAATATCCCTTAGCGTTCGGAACCATTCGGTGAAAGGCTGTCTGCCGTTTTGGTCCACATAGATATCAACAGTACACCCCATCAGTATTCATACTAAGTTGAAATCGATTGTATGGCAAATCAAAAGAACAGGTCTTCTGATCATGAAGTAGAATTGGTTGCCAAAGTCGCCCTTTGATGTTGTTGGTGAATGAGCACTCAATGCTTTGCGTCAGAGGTTCAATGGTTTCCTCTCCTTAACCCCTTCTATCGCGAATTGCCATTGTGCTTCAATGAGGCCGGGGC
Organism: bacterium; assembly: GCA_965202605.1. Classification (GTDB taxonomy): domain Bacteria; phylum JAAXHH01; class JAAXHH01; order JAAXHH01; family JAAXHH01; genus JAAXHH01. The sequence continues at coordinate 3,731,413 of OZ241838.1, read as the reverse complement.
TGGTGAATCGACACGTGCACCGCTAAGCGCCATACTTCAATGAGGCCGGGGCTGCGCAGCCCCGGAAAACATAGTACTCGTCGGTCGGGATACGGCAGTACTCGTTCCAGCTTCAATGAGGCCGGGGCTGCGCAGCCCCGGAAAACGACGATCAAGAACAACGACGGGACTTACCAGTTTACGCTTCAATGAGGCCGGGGCTGCGCAGCCCCGGAAAACCAAGCAGAACGCACCAAAGAGTGGCTGGGCGCCTGGCCCGCTTCAATGAGGCCGGGGCTGCGCAGCCCCGGAAAACAACACCTCTCCGCTCCTCGGGCCTCTGTGTCGGCTGTGTCGGGCTTCAATGAGGCCGGGGCTGCGCAGCCCCGGAAAACATCGACATCGCCTCTCTTCCTGAGACGATCAACAGCGGACGCTTCAATGAGGCCGGGGCTGCGCAGCCCCGGAAAACAGGCCAGACTGATCAACGCACAGGCAGAAGAGCTGGAACGGCTTCAATGAGGCCGGGGCTGCGCAGCCCCGGAAAACGTGGCCTGGCAACGTCGAAACACGCAAGTCACCAATGCTTCAATGAGGCCGGGGCTGCGCAGCCCCGGAAAACGCGTACTTCAAGCCCGCATAGCGTGAAAATATACGGCGCTTCAATGAGGCCGGGGCTGCGCAGCCCCGGAAAACAGTCCCTTCAATGAGGCCGGGGCTGCGCAGCCCCGGAAAACAGTCCCTTACCAACTTCTTGGTAGACTTAGGCTTGTCAGGCCTTTTGCGAGCACTGCCGCTAAATTCTGACCGACATTCAAATCGCCCTCCCTGAAATCAGTTACAATACCTCGCAACTCCATCCAAGACAGTCAAATACCAGGACGCGAGCGCTGCCCGGCCTTTCTCTTCTACCGGAGCGTTCGCGGAGGCCCCGGCAAAGGTCCGGCTACACGACGGTGGCTTTTCGAGTCGGCGCTTCATATGCCTTGCCCAGGCTTTCTACCAATGGATCTACTTTGTCAGCGGGTCCCATGTCTACGATCAATATGTGATCCTCCGAAAGTTCGATCGATTCCTCCAAACGGGCGGTCATCTCCGCGCGGTGCCGGGCCGTGAGTCTGCACTGGAAAATCGACAACTGCAGCCAGTGCCCATAGCCTTTCATCAACTTGTATACGCGCCGCCATCGTTTGGGCTCGGATATGTCGTAGGCGACGATGTAAAGACGTTCGTTGGCCATAGTAGCTACCGGGGAAGATAATGAGGATAAGAGACGATCTCTCCCTGAAAATGCCGGGCGAGCAATCGGGCCTGCACCTCGATGAGTCGCCGCATGGAAACGCGATAGCCGAAAAGCGGATGCGTGGTCTCCTGCTCCATGCGCCGCTCGAACGCGGCGATGAAGGACTTGCGGCCGGCGGGCTTCAGCGAGCAGGCAGCCCCGTTGAACACGAAATCGGCCAGCTTGACTTCACCGTTGTTGATGGCTTGAATAACGCAGGAGTCGGCAACAATAGGTCTGAACGGTTCCATCAGATCAAGGGACAGCGCCGGGCGTCCGTGGCGCGTATGGTGGTAGAGGCCCATGTAGGGGTCCAGCCCCGTCGCCGAGATCGTCGTAGTGAATACCCGCGTCAACAGGGCATAGGCCAGCGACAGAAGCGCGTTTACCGGGTCCGTGGGAGGCCGCCGATTGCGCTTGGCGAAGGAGAAGTCCGTCGCGCCGTTTTCCAGGTCCTTTGCGAGCATGTGCTCGAAGCAGTCGAAATACACCGCGGCGGCCTCGCCTTCCAGGCCCAGCAGTTGGCTTTCGTCCGCGGCGCGGGCGATGCGGCGCACGACTCCCCTGAGCCGGACAAGGGCTTCATCCCTGATTTCCGCGTCCTTGTTGACGCGCCAGTTGCGGCGCAACATCGTACGGGCGTTACGCGCCTTGGCCGCCACGAGATCGCGCGCGAAGGCAAGGCGGGCGCGTTTATCGAAAGCGACGCGGTACTGCGCTTCGCGAACGGCCACGTTTCCATTTCCCGTTCCTACCGTGTGGCCGAGGAACCAGCCGCCCGTGGAAAACCACGATACCGGAATCTCCGCGTTCATCAGCGCGTGCAGGGCCGGCGTGGTCACCGAGACTGGACCGAACAGGGCGACCTGGGAAACGTCGATCATGGGTAACTCTACGGATTCTTCCTTGAATTCCACCACGAGGCGCTCACCTCTTTTTCGCAGTCGCGCCCCCGGTTCCTGCACGTAGAGCGGCAGGGCCGGATCGTCCGATGGGTTCAGCGGGCGTGGTGGAGTTCCCTTGCGGAACAGGTTGGTTTCGTCGGGCAGACAGATACCCGCCAGGGAACAGCGGGGGCACTTCGGGCTGTTTTCCAGCGGCGGCGGCCGACGACCATCGGCCGCGGCAACGCGCAATTCTCTGATTGCCGCAAGGGTCAGGGATCGAAGTTCATCGTCGAGCATCACCGGCACGCGCTCACGCGACCCGGCGTACCAGAGCATGCCCCGCTCTACCTTGTACCCATTGTCCTCCAGGATCATGGCCTGCGTGCAGATCTGGACGCGCTCGGGCTCGTAGGCGCCCGCGGCGACGTGGGGCCGCTTGCCCTTCTTGAAATCCACGGGCGTGACGATTCCTTCTTCGGCTTCCACAACGTCCATCTTGGCGATTACGCCGAGACGTTCCGACGAAAGCGTGACGGACCGGGCGCGGGCCATCTCATCATCCAGTTCTTCCGGTGCGGGCAGGCGCCCGCCCCCTTCATCGACTCTGACGTGGGTACGCCGTCCCTGGGCCGTGTCCCCCGTCTCCGCCCACTCGCCTTCAACCCATTCCAGGTAGGCCAGCCGCGGACAATAGACCCATTCGTTGACCATGCGCGCCGGGACCAACGGCGTATTCACGTCGACCGGCGGCGGAGGCAATGGGAGGGTGAGTTGGTGGTCGTGGCTCATGCGTTGAGTCGCTGAAGTATTTGTGGCTACCCTGATACCTGGCTGTGGTCCTTCCCGCATCATGGGTTACGAATCCCCGATCCGAGGGCCGTTAGGAACACTGCACAACCGAAGAGGTACTTTTAACGAATACGGGTTATGAATCCCCCTCATCCCATGAGGCGCGTTCGGTATGCAAGGCGTCCTTGGATTGAATGTGAGAGGTATCATCCGTATCGTCTTCGCCGAGGCGCCCCCGGATGTAGGCTTTCTGTTTTTCTAACGTCATGCCGCTGATCTGCGTGCCAAGTTTGTCCCGTATTAAGCGCATCATCTGGACTGCGTCGAACGACTTGTTACTCGTCGCTATGGTCGATCACCTTCCAAGGCGTTCTGATTTCCACTATTGAATAACTATAGCGCAGATACTCCGAGTTGTAGGCCTGAATTCGTCGTAAGTTCACAATATGTTTAAAATTCCAAATCCTCACCAAGACGCTGGCTTGGCTAACTACAGCGATCGCTATGGGCCGGCGTTGGCCCTATTACTGTGTCGATTACTCCTGAATCAATGTAGCGGTGTACAAGTTCAGGCGCTTCCACAGTCAATGTTTTACGTTTCTATCTAATCGATGACCGGAACGCAAAGGCCAAGGCCAAAATGCGATGAGTGCCCGACAGCAATGGGACCGCGAACGGGTGTATCGAAAGTAAGTGATACATGATAGCCCCGTTTTTCGGAATTGGTGGGACCGTTGTTACTGCGCCGAGGTTTATGTACCTGAATCCACTCGGATACATGATGATCGACTTCGATCATCAACTGGCCTGTATCGAACCCCATTCTTTTTAACTCTAGGCGCAGTTGTTCTTCGGGTGTCTCTCCTGGCTTGACGCGGCCTCGCCGGTCGTACACGTGGCGCGATGGAACATACGGCATAGCTGTTTCCCATCGTACGTAGGTTTGCGTGTCAAAGCCACGAGGCGGCGGCACTTGTGAATCCAATGGTACGAGCCGAACGGTCCAAGGGTCATTCCGAGGTGCTTTGCTAAACGCGATCTGAAGTTCGTGCTCAGCCGCATTAAGAATCGCGCGCTGTTCAGCGGTGGTAAACGGTTGATCGCGCCAGACGATTAATCTTGTTGCTTTGTTCGTCTCATGGTCGAAAAGGATGCCAAAGCGTGCATGAGGGTGGTGATGATCTTGCAGTGGTTTTCCATCAGCTTCCTTCCCCGTAAGCAGACGCGCCGCTTGCCTATGCTCCATGCTCGCGTGTTTCCAACCTACTCCGAGAAACTCGCGGATGACACGACCTCTAAATCGTTGGGTAAGCACGACAGTGGATTTGCGCATTGGGTTGATTCGGGTTCCAATTGCAAACTGAAGGAATCGTGTCGGCTTCATTGATCTCCGTTTCGGCGATGGCAGCTTGAATGGGGGTTTGGCCGGACGCTTGGCATACAGCCATTGGGCACCCGGCGGAACAGTGGATTTCGCTACCAATGGATCGTCAGTGACCGCCTGCACTTGTTCCAGCGTGGCATTCTGTAATGGCGCGAGCACCGGGACGGATCCGGATGAGGGCATCTCTTCCAATACGCAATTGATGTCAACGTTTGGTGGTAATTCCTCGACACGGTGGATCTCGGTGATCGACTCCGCACGACCGAAGTAGGTCATTCTCACCAAGCTCTCGTCTAGCCAGTCAAGCTGATCTTTCGACCACTCCACACCCTCTATCAACCACCATATTACGCCGGCCCCGGCGGTTCTCGCATCACTGAGTAACCAGAAATTATCACACGTCAAGGTGGGTCGATACCCCTTCTCGCTAGGAACCCCTCTCTTTCTCCAATCTGGTGGATTGAAACCAAACGTCGCGGGTTGATATTGACGGAGTCCCGGCCCTCGCCAACTGAACGATGGCAAGCTCCATCTGAATCTGCTTACACGAAAGGCTCTCACAGTCTGTTCGCGCCATCCTGTGCCTTCTATCCCGCACTCACGCTCATATTGATGCGACCGAGCTAAGATTGCACGTAGCAGGCGCCACGGACTAGGCGGCCACTCTCCGTGAGGATCTTCAAACGGGAATGCCCGCCATGGATTAGCGTGGAATCGCCCAAGTGGAAAAACCTGCTTTAGAATGACTCTCATGGTGTATTCCTGTCAATCCTCGGTGTCCTGGTCTTCATCTGCGTTAGACTCTTCATCCGCATCGTCCGTACCAGCCCGAAACAGTTCCTCGGCGGGCCAGTAGACCTGAGTCACGGCCGGATCAGGGAATTCCGCCTTCCTAATTACCTCCCTCATGTCGATGGGAGGAATCTCGACAGGTTCGTCGTGACCACGAATCCTTAGTTCACGAAGCTCTAGATCGCAATTGGTTCGATACCTGAACGGTCCGTTAAGGATCTTGCCGATCTTCCACAACGCCAGAGACAGGAGGAATATCTTCTGTGGATCTTGCAGACCGCTATTCCGTCTCCCAAAAGAGCGCAGCAATGCCATATCAATGACGAATGTAGCAGCAATTTCTCTCGCTACCTCTTCATCAACCGCGAAGATCGGTTGGCCCGATGTCGTCTTGCCGAGTTTATCGAATTTAACTCCAGAGCTGCGGACTCGAGAAGCGTTAAACGCCTCAAGATGTGCCGTCAGCATTCGGGGCAACCTGATTCCCAACGCAGGGAAAAGTATACCGTGAACGAGCGAATTGGGGTCGTACCGGAATATCGTAGTAAATACGTTCCACCATTGATCCGGAAGTGGATGAGATTTTTTGCCCATATCCGCAATCCCGAATTCGTCGCGGAGCACATGGCGGAACTTCCTGTTGCTCGGATTGCCGTTCTCTACGATCATTCCGGTGCAACTACTAGCTCTTTCTTCACCAAGCAAGTAGGTCGAGGCCAACCGATGTCCTTCAGAAAGCGATGTGACGACAAGCCTATGAGGGCCACGCTCACACTCCGAAACATTCGGCCAACCGTCGTCGGTGAGACACTCGACATACGGCATACCTACGAGTTCATCTGCCAGTTCTAGAGAATGTTCGCTTGCCAAGCATACCTTCTCCAGATGATTGGCCATGCTTGCTGCGCTATCGACAATGCATACTTTTTGTGTGGTGTCGTCGGAACGTGGAGCATCGTAGATGACGTGACCGATCTCCGGGAAACCAGCCGGCTGAAAACGGTCAAGCCCGGATGCGGGCATAAGGCTTGCCTGAAGGGTCAAGCGGGTGTCACTTCCCTGGAGTAGTGTCGCAGGGTCAAGTGTATTAGACATGATCAGTCTCCTTATGCTTATGTTGTATCCAGAGATCGAGTTGGGGTCTGCCATCGCTGGAAAGTGGGTACAACATCCTCGGCACGGGATGGAATGACCAAGGCGGCCAGCAATCGCTCCGTATCAGATCCAGCCAATGATGTATCGAAGTCCGCGAGAGACACACCAGCAGAACGGTAGGTCACCCGAGCCACTGCCGTCGCAGCATTCAGGTCGTCATGCCTAAGCAGCGCCATGATCCGACCAAGCGCGGTACAACTAGTTCCCTTTGAGGAATCCGTCCCGTTTTCACGGAGAACTTTCCTGAACAACCTGTCACTCACCAGTGGACGAAAGAGCCCGTATAGTGCCAGGGCGCCGTCAACAGTCGGTTGTTCTCCCTTCTCCGATTTGTGCGGCAGTTGTCTCACCGCCTCCGTGCTCCAGTCGAACAAGCAGAGTCGATTTAGCCAGAGTTGCATTCGCTCATCGTCCACATCGCCGGCCAACCAGGCACGCACATCGTCCAGACCCACTGGGACAGTCGCCCCGAATGGAGGCGGTGCGTCCACCTTATCTTGCGCGGCTTCCAAGACGCGGCGCTCGCCCGTCGCGCACAGATTCGTTACCAACTCGGCGTCGCTCCATACACGGCGAGCCGGCATAGATTCAGGGAAATTCCAAGACTGGCCAACTTCGTCGACGCCGATGCGATATGCAATGAACCGCGGACACGCTGATGTTCTTCCAAGGGACGTGAGCGCCAACGCCAAGCGTGTTTCGCAATCGGGAGGATTCTCGTGAAACAGGTTCGCGGCCCACTCACCCGGCAGCAACTGAAATCGAACATTGTGGCTGCGGAATATCCGATTTCGATCAACCTTGGCTAATGCATTGAACATCTCGTCCACAAGCGCCCAAGATTGCTCGACGCGTCCTGCACCGGGCTCAGAGGCGGCCAAATCCACAAGGGCTTGTTCGAGAGGACCGCGCAAACCGACAAATCTCCACCGCTGACCGACCTTGCGGTCACGTGGCAATGCATCACGAAGCGTGATGATGATACCCGTCGCTCGCGTTGTCGCATAGTCTTCAGTCTTACTCGGCGTTGGTACAATGGTAGCCAACCGTGATTCGAAAGTCTGACTGCTGGTCGTATGTAGAAGCAAGAAGCGCCGAAATTCCATGATGCCACTGTCCACACCGCGTCCTAGTATCGCCGCTCCGAACGCCGCCGAGGTGGTAGCCCCCTTTCCTTCGAGTTCCGCACGCCCTCGTACGAATAAAGACTTCAGTTCGGGGCTTGTCATTGGCCGATTCCATATAGGCAACCAGACCTCCGCGTCCAACCCGCCCGCTTCACCCATACTCTTAGGTGCCATTCCCGCCGTAACGAATGGGAAGGCTCCCATCGGTTGGCCGCGGCTACCGAGTTGACGGGACGGGCCACCCGCGAAGAACGCCAAACCTTCGCAGGCCAATGCCATTGCCCACGGCGTTACTTCGCCTTCTCGAAACGGCCGCTTCGTTCCGTGGTTGTAGATTTTGTTGTCCGTACCGAACCAAGATCCTGCATTAAACTTGTCACCAAGATAGTGACATGTCCTGCCTTCCAAGAAAGCCTTGATATCTTCGTTAAGCGAATCTCGACATTGTCTACGGGGCGGGTTCTCAATGGCTTCTATAGCTTTTAGCCAACCCTTTGCGAAGTCGCGCTTGCCGGCGTTCCCCCCAGTGCCAAGTAGAGGATTCATCCTGATACGCCTATCAAGCGCCAAATGCGCCCCGAACAACGGCAACTGTTTTTCATCTGCTCTCAGGGCGCGCCAACGGGCTGTCCGCATGGATGTCTTCTTCCTCACGTCCGCTTTCTTGTCCTCATCCCAGGGTTTTTGGTACTCACTCCAACTTCTGTTCGCGCCAACTTCTCCCACGTGATCGACTATTTGCTCCAATTTAGCTGGTCCATCAACAAGGCAGAATCGCTCGTTTCGCCAGCAAGCCCGGACACTTGGCCATTGCCTCGTCGCGAGCGAGAACAACCCCAGTGATGCAAGATAGGTCCCAAGCGAATCCGCGTTGAGTCCAGAGAATAAGACGACAGGTGTTTTGGTCACGAGTCTATATCCTGCTTGACGCTGGGGTTGGCGCTAGCCCGTTCGTCGGCACACCGAACCAGGGCCTCGAGATACGCCAGTCCGAAAGGCCCGATATTTCGCGGCTCACTGTCGGGAACAGCACTGCTGACAGCCTGTGGAACATCGTTCTCCCACCCACCAAGCAGATCGGTTACGAGCCCTGTCCAGCCTGGCGCTTCCATGATGAACTCCGAGCCTTCTGCGGAGAAGTGACCGGACGCTCCATCGACAGCGCACTCAAAATCCAGCGGCATATCGTTCCACGGCAACAAAATCGTGGTTTTCTCTATGCCGCATACGTCCTGACCCGTTGGCGTTCGAGCCGTAAGGACCGTACGCACTTTACCGTGATGCGCGGCAGTGAGATAGATCGATAGTGCGACGAAATCCCTGACCCCTTGCCGGTAATAGTTGTGCCAGAGTGCTAGTGCCGTCGCTGCTTCATGGCGGAGACCTGGACGAAACGGAACGTTCCACGCACGGAGGATTCCTTGCGTCGCTCGGATTTTCTCGAGGTTATTGGGAGAGACCTTTGAAACTGTATGCCATACATATCTCGTTTTGCCCTGGGCGTTCTCCTTCGCCCATGGCTCAGCCCGACAAATACACACATCGTTCTTCCGCAGAATAGTCTCAGTCTCTTCCGCTACGCCAACTCCATCCCCAACAACCGCGAATTGATACAGCGCCTTCGCCCACACCTCACTGCTTTGAGGGGGAGGCTTGGGCAACTCTTCTTGCCATTGGGGAAGCGCCTTACCGATGTCGTGCTCCGATGAAGCGTGAATGACTGCCGCGCCGATGTCTCCGTTGAGCTTGAGCGAATCGACGATGCGCGTCGCTTCGTCTTTGGCGTCCCGTAGATGGTCTCCCAATTTGACCCAAAACCCGCTCTCGCTGAATCGGTCATCCTCGAACTTCTCGTGTGGTTCACCAGGCGGAGGTGCGTCGCGCAGCTTGTCGCTTATGCGCCCCGTCCAGCCCGATTCCTCGGAGTATCCGCCATCAGATCGACGAAGCATTACCAACATGCCGGGGCAAATGTCTGAATCGCGGGTGACTTGCCATTCTTCAGCTTTGTCATCCCAAACCCAGGCTCTTCTCGACTCACCCAGAAACTCTCGAAGTCTGCCGATAGCTACCGGGCAACCCTCGTCACGATGAAACGCAGGTCCGATCATTTCTTCCGAACGTCGCAACCTGGCACCGGAACTCCACTCGCGCCAAAAGACGGTCACATCAGAATTCACGTCCTGATTTCGCACAAACGGACTTATGTCGGTGAAGCCGCCGAAGACATCCGGCTCCGTCGAGAACAGTCCGTGTACATCTATGGCGCGCGGAAAGGGCTCGGGTGTCGGAGTAAGCGCCTCCTTCATTTTGGCCGCGCTTTCGTCCTGTGCACTCAGTTGTTTCAAAGCCTCTCTCGCGGACAACTGGTCATTGTTTCGGTACAGTGTGGCTAACTCACGGAGCAGTTGTGTGCCGAGTTCGACCGCTTCGGCCTCATAAGGTCCGATAAACCGCGCTCCTCTTTTCGGTTTCTCCGATCCCTTATAGAAGTACGCACGGGCATCTCCGTTCAGTAGGCCATCCCGATTCAGGCGTCCAAGACGTTGAATGATTGATGGCCAAGGGGCGACCTCGGACCACAGCCGCCGGGCTGATACGTCCACACCGGCCTCAATGACTTGTGTAGATATACAGATTAGCCCCGGTGCAGTAACGGAACTATCCTTCGTGGCACGATTGCGCACCGCTTCGAAGGCGAGAAGCTTGTATTGGTTTCTTTCGCGATCCTTGGGGCGAAAACGAGACGTCAGCAGGATCACGTCATCAGACTCTTGGTACGTCCCATTGACCGCTTCGTATGTCCGCTGTGCAAGTGCGACGGTGTTGCTGACAACGAGGCTCAGTGTCCCCGAATGATGTTCTTTGACCACTGCACTGGCTAGGGCTTCGGCGAACGCCGTTTGCGGATCGCCGGATGCATTGGCGCGTCTCTCCGGAACCTTCCATATCTCGCACGGGCGACGAGCCTGAAGGATCGCGTGAGCCTTATCGCGGTTACTCAAGCACACCAGTGTCGGTGCCCCCATCTCCGCATTCTTGCGGTCCAGCGTATCGAGAAACTTTGGGTGGATCGTTGCACTCATCCACCATGTCGCGCAGGGCTTCAAGCTCTTGAATCGTTCATTTCTCATCCAATCCAGTTGCGCCGACGTCCAAAGCCCCGGTCCCATCAACTGCACCTCGTCCATGACCCACAGGCAATCGTTATTCAGAAGCCCAAAGTGCATCGGCCAACGGTATCGGCTCATCCCGTAACCACGATTGAGGGCACGGGAAAGAAGCATGTCCTGGGTGCCTATGAGTATCGCGTCGCGCTCGGGATGGAGGTCCCAGTCGGAGGCGTCTTCACCCCCCATGAGCACGTGAACGCAGACCTCGCCCGCAACGCCGAGATTATCCAGCCATTGGCCGACGTTCTGGTGTGTCTGTTCGACTAGGGTGCGCATGGGCAGGCAGTAGACCAGCCGCCGCGGCCAGTCGTCCCGCTGTTTGAACACCCGGTTCCAGAGCCAGGCCAGCACGACTGCGCTGGTCTTTCCGAACCCCGTCGGGATGTCGATAAGCATGGATTCGCATTTACTACTATCACTCGGCCACTCGTCTTCGCTACGCTCACCGCGCTCGCCGCATGCAAGACGTAATTGATACTCGTGACGGTGGAATCCTGTTGCCTCCGAAAAAAAACAGTCAAATCTTGCAATTGATCGATTCACCCAACGCCTCAGTTCAAGATACAGTATCAGTGCTCAACCGGACAAAGCTGTTATGGGTTTCTTTTGCTCATCAGGGCTTCACCCACGAGTTGGTCGATTTCTCGCTTGCTTTTCCGCAGCAACTCGATCTCGTATGGCGTCAACATTCGAGGAGCAGGTGAGGTCCCAATCAACTGTTTGAGTTTGGCTGCCGAAGGAGTGATTCTGGTGTTTTCGTCATTACTGGCGCTCATAATGATTACCTTTCACATTGCCAGCAAGACACGCGTCCGCGAGGTCTTCTCGAGGATCAGGTGGAATGAACCATACGTTCGATCGCTCTGGATAGTTCGGGAAGGTCGTGTTCTACCACGCTCCAAACCGCATCAAGGTCAATCTCCAGGTAACCGTGAACGAGTATGTTGCGAAATCCTGAAATGGCACGCCAGGGGATGTTTCCCTCAGTTTCTTTGACCGCCTTGCTCAGGCGCTGTGTTGACTCTGCGAGCATTTGCAGGTTCCGTACTACGGCATCCTGCACCAAACGAGAGGTGTAGAACGAACCACGGTTACTGCCGGTGTATTCTTGAATGCGTTCAATACACTCTCGAATGTGTTCGAGCAATACGCGATCAGACTGCGCGTCGGGTTTCATAACGGCTGCGCCTCGCGCAACACGTGTTCACGGAAAGCAGGATGAAGGCTCTTCTCCGTCACGACTTCCACGCGGCGTTGCAGAAGGTCCTGCACGTCCATCAACAACGCGCCGAGTGCAAGGCCCGTTTTGCCGGGCGGCAGCGACACCAGTAGATCGACATCTCCGGCGTCGTCGGCGTCGCCTCTCGCCATGGACCCGAATACTCGCACGTCGGCAACGCCATGTCGTTCGGCAAGGGCGAGAATCTCTGCGCGGTTCTGTTCGATTATCGCGTGCATCGCTACCTTATCCTTCGGTACAAGTTGATCGCTGTCGCACGTTCAACAAAAGGACGACCAACGTAATTGATCCCACCCTCCAACGCCGTAGGTTCGACCGGTCCAAAGCGTCAGGATTTACAACGGGAAGTAAGGAGAATAGGATGGCGGTGTCAAGGATTTGGGATGGGGTACGGGTAACGGCGCAGGAATGAAGGATCGAAGGTTCTGCAAAACTCCCTCATCCGTGCAGTCGGGGGTTCAAGACCCTTCCGAAGCGGTCCACGTGAATCGGTTTCGAGACTCACCCGAAGCATATCAGGCGAATTGGTTGGATAATACTCTGACAAAACACAATCCATTGAACACCCGACCACGGTGCGCTTCGGGAAAAATGCGAATAGGAAATCGAGCGAATTCCGACTATATTCAACAAAGGGAACGTCGGTTCATCAGATATGTATTGAAAGACATGACTTGAAGCATCGAAAGGGATGCTGAAGCAGGAGGACTATCAATATGGGCGCCATTCACGTAGACGTGACGATCCGCAATCCCGCGGAGCCGCGGCGTAGCTGGACCGGCAAGTTCCTGGTCGATACCGGCGCCTTCGACTCGCTCGTGCCGAGGGGGCGCCTTGAAGCGCTTGGCCTCAAACCGAGGGGTAGTCGCGACTACGTACTCGCGGACGGAAAACCGGTGATGCTGGAAGCAACGGTCGCCGAGATCGAGTTTGAAGGAGTGATCGTTGGCGGGACCATAGCACATGGCCCGGAAGGGACGGAACCACTGCTCGGCGTGACCGCCCTGGAGTCCGGCGGATTCGAGATCGACCCTCGCAATGAAAGACTGAAGCGGCTCCCGGGCATTATGATGAAGCGTGGGTAGCCGAAACGCAAGGCCGCCTGATTGCGCATATCCCTGCTGCACTCCAAAACGATCGGATAGATTGAAACATGAAAGTATCAGGCGTCGACTATACGTTCTTTGCGGTGAGCGACATGCAGAGAGCGCTCGCCTTCTACCGCGATTTGCTGGGAATACCGCTGGCGCGGCTGATCCTCGATGGGACGTGGGCGGAATTCGAGATGAACCCCGGCGCACTGGTGTTGGGACACGGCGACAGCTTCACCCGTCCCGGAGGCGGCGTGGTCGCGCTGGCGGTGGATGACGCGGAGGCTGCCCTGGCGGAACTGAAGCGGGCGGGCGTCCCCGTGTACTGGGATTTCGAGGAAAGTCCCGTGTGTTACATGGCGATCGTCGAAGATCCCGACGGAAACCGCGTCATCCTGCACCAGCGAAAGGGAGGCGAGGGCGTCTGTTGAGGCGCCGGCCAGGCCCGTTCCAGTTCAATGGCCGTCAGGTTGCGCGCGTCTTGCGGCATGGATGGAACTGGCGGCTTCACTCCAGCCGCTCCACTTCGAAGGCCGCCAGGTTGCGCTCATCCCTGCTGAACTCCACCGCGACCAGGTAGACGGGCTGACCCGAGGCGCGGTATTTGTCCGCGTACCGCCGTTCCTTCAACTGATCCATGGCCGCGCCTTCGGGCGTCATCTCCACTACTTTGAATTCGAAAAGGTAGATATGGCCGTTGAAGCGGACCGCCATGTCCAGGCGCCCTTGGCTGGTGCTGTCCTCTACCGTGATATCCAGCCCCAGGGCCGCGAAATAGGAGTAGAACACGCTGGCGTAGTAGCCTTCGTAGCTGTCTATGTCGTTGTTGGTGTACCATTCGTATGGAATGCTGGCGAAGAAAGCGTGAAACAGCGCTTCGAGACCTTCAAAGTCGTTGGCGAGCAGGAGATCGTAGAGCCGGGCGCTGTGCGCCGCCCGTCGCGAGGCATCCCCCGTCATGCGGTTCAGCAGACTTTCGTTCAGGCTTTGTCTCACCTCCAGGTTCGGATAGTCCAGCCGGTAGTACATCCGGCCTCCGCGCGGCTCGGTGCGACGAATCGTAAGGTATCCGGTCTGGAACAGCAGCGCTTCCGTCGCGATGTGATCGACGTCGAAGGCCGATAGCAATTCGTCGCTGCCCAACATGTCGCCCAGGGCCAGGGAAGTCACCCGGCGTTTGAACAGGGTTTCTACCAGGAACGCCGGTGTCCCGGTTTCGAACCAATGGGCGCCGAACTCGCGGCGGTGAAACAGCAGCAGGATGTCGTAGGGGTTGTAGATTTTCGTGTCTCCGAGCCAGTTGTAGCCGTTGTACCACGAGCGGATCTCGTCCCGGTCCAGATCCTGGAGTTCCGGGGCGAACACGGTATCCAGGTCCGCATCGGTGTAGCCGCAGATGGCCGAGTAGCTTGGGTCCAGGGTGATATCGATCAGGTTGTTGAGGCCCGAAAACAGACTGACCTTGGAGAACTTGCTGACGCCGGTGAGCAGGGTGAACCGGACGTGCGCGTCGCTCGATTTGATGGTCGAGTACAGCCCGTGGAGGTAATCGCGGTTGGCGCGCGCTACCTCCGGGGTTTCCAGCGCGTCCAGGATCGGCTTGTCGTATTCATCGACCAGAACGACGACGGGCGCACCGGAACGCCGTTGCAGCGAGCGGATCAGGTCGCGGAAGCACTCCGGGGCCGTTTCGTAGCGCACAGGCACGCCTGCTTCTTCCGCCACGGCTTCCAGTTGCGCCATCACGTTTGCGTGCAGATAGTCCGCCTGCCCGAAATGACCGCTTCCGAAATCGAGCCGCAGGACCGGGTATCGAACGGTCCAATCCCAGTACTCGTGCGCGTGCAGTCCGTCGAAAAGCGGCTCGTTGCCCTCGAACAGTTCCTTCAGCGTGTCGAGGAACAGACTCTTTCCGAAGCGCCGCGGCCGCGACAGGAAGTAGTGTTTTCCTTCATCGAGCAACCTCAGGACATAGGAGGTCTTGTCCACGTAGTAGCAGTCCGTCTCGCGTAGCTCGCGAAAGGTCTGAATGCCTATGGGGAGCCTGCGTCTGGTCACGGGGCCTTCTATCCTGGCGGCGTCTGGCCGTTTCAGCGTCTGCATGCCTGTGGGAGTCTGTTTCTGATCACGGGGCGGGGGCCCCGCGGTAACGGTCTTCCCGTATCGTCGTACGTTGAGCATACATTCAAATGCCGGTAAATGTCAACTTTGAATCGATGACCGAAGACACGGCTGATGTATCGTTAGAGCCGCGGGCGATTCGCCTTGATGCTGTCGCCAGCGTCGCCAAAGACTCCGAGCGGCTCAACCCCACCGATACTCCGGCGGGTCGAAGACGAAACCGTGGAAGAAGCGCCGGTGGGCCGGAGTGAGACTGTTCAGGAAGTCCCCGTCGTACCGCCACTGTTCGGCGCATGCGAGCATCCACGGGTGTTCGTAGCCGTAGTACAGGATCACCCGCTTGCCTCCTCGGCGCGTGAACGGTCCGGCCGAATGCAACACTCCGTTGTGGAAGAGCACGGCCGTTCCCGGACGGCCGCAGATCTGCACGGCGCCGGGCATACCGGGCTCCGCATCCGGCTCGACCAGGGATTTGTGGCTGCCCGGCACCAGGGTCAGGTTGCCCTGGTCAGATTCGGTCATGTCACTCAGGTAATAGCCCACCTTGAACTGGAGCAGGGGGACGTGCGGCCGGAAGTTGCGAAATCCGTCCTGGATCCCGTCCGTATGCCAGCCCCGGCCGTGGTAGTCGGCACGTTCGACCTCGTAGATGGCGTCGGTCGAGTGCAGATGCGGCATCTCGTTGAACAGGCCGTGGACGTAGCCCATCATCGGCTCGTGGTCCAGCATGTCAAGGAAGAGCGGGTCTTCGGCCAGCAGGTGCATGACCCGCGCGTTGGCTCCGTCGAACCGGTCGGCGAAGGCCGGCTCGTGCTCGCGCCTGAACTGGGGGTCGCGACGGCGGGCTATCGTCCGCGCCAGCGCCGCGTTGAGCGAATCGACCAGTGCCGGCGGGAGGAAACCGTCCAGCACCAGGTAGCCGTTCGTGTCGAAGAGGAAGCGTTCGGCGTCCGTTGGGTGGTCGGTCGCAGCGGGGTTTGCGGTCATAGTCAGGTTCTCCCGCTACAGGTTTTGCGCGAGTTCCTTGATGACGACCTTGAGGACGTTCTCTCGCCAGGGTCTGAACCTCGCGAGCAGTCGATCCCTATCCTCGTTGTAGAAGAAGACGAATCCTTCCTCGTCGATCGGAATAAGCGTTGAATTCGATTGAGGCTCGTCTTCGGTATTATCGTAGTCCTTGAATTCCAGGAATGGCGCGCAGATGAGGCCGCCATTGAATGGTTTGCCGATCCCGTGCATCGCAAACACCAACTGCCCTCGACGCGACCATCGCATGTTCAAAGAAACCCAGGACCGGTATTCGGACGTATTGGCGTAGTAATCGATATGGTCCCTGGCAATCTCAACGATCTGAGCCCTGTAGAAATGATCCGTTCTTTCATCGGATCTTCGCACGAAAGCAGATGCTTGAGGCGCAACCCGTTTTAGCGCTTTCAATACGTCTTGCGTAATCGTTTTCAGACGTTCTTCAAGATCATCCTCTATGGCGTTGGCGAGTTCGATTACCTCCCGGTGTGCCTCGCGTATCTCCGTCGCGATTCTGCGCGCTTCCCTGTCCAGTCCGTCCAGAACCGCCTGCACGTCCTCTTCCAAACGCAGTTCTTCAGATATCTTGGTCGCCTTCAGGAACTGATCTCTTTGCAATCTGGTGATCAGTTCGGCAAGCGGCTTCAGATCGCCACGGTCGGCGGCTTCGAGGGCTTCCAGATATCTGCCCCGGTCGTCCCTCCTTATCACAAGCGGGAAGAGCCCTTCTTTCACGAGCACCAGCGAAGCGATCGCGCGGGCCACGCGACCGTTTCCATCTTGAAAGGGATGGATCTGGGTGAAACGATGATGCAGCCACGCGGCCTGAACCTCCGCGGACACGCCGTTGCTGACGTGCGCCTCGTGCATCTCTATCAACCGGTCCATCTCCGAACCAACCTGTTCCGGCGGGCAGTAGTTATACGTCACGCCATCCCCGAGCGGGTTGTTCGGCTGTTTCTTCCAGTTGCCCTTGATGAGCGGTATTTCAACTTTTCTACCCTGGTTGTCGAGTCCCTCGGTCGTGTGCTGGTTGCGCAGCAAAACCGCGTGTAGTTCTTTAATGTAAGACGTGGTGAGGGACCGGTCGTCCTTCACGAACGCGAAGACGAATTCCAAGGCATCCTTCTGATCTCGTAAGAGCTGAATCACGTATCCTCGGGGTTTATTGGTCGATCCGTGGCTCAGGAGTTCGGATTGAAAGCCCCGCTCGATGAGGGTCTGCGTGACGCCCCGGTCGATTTCGTACAGATTCTCGAGGATACCGGTTTCTATTGCCCACTCCCGACTCAACTTCTCGGTGAAGTCCGAAAGCTGGGCCGTGTCCTTCAAC
This sequence comes from bacterium, assembly GCA_965202605.1. GTDB lineage: Bacteria > JAAXHH01 > JAAXHH01 > JAAXHH01 > JAAXHH01 > JAAXHH01. The sequence goes on along the minus strand of OZ241838.1, from coordinate 3,714,034 downwards.
CTTTCACGCTGCGCGGTCCAAGTCGCTTTGATCCCGGAGATCTCGGAAGAACTCAGTTCATTCGGATCACCTTCAAGATCGTTAATGCCGGTACGGGGATCCCAGATTAGAAGGGTTTCGTTACTTTGCATAACTCATCGAAGGGCTTCGAGTTTGCTGCGAAGTTCCTGCTCGAATGCTTCCCGCCGGATCGTTTCCGCAGCGAGGAGCTTCCGGGTCGTATCCTCGAGGGTGAGCACTTCCCAGTGGCCGCGCGAGAGTCTGAAGTTCCCATCGTCGTCGCGCAGACTGACGAACTCGGATGGTGTGCCTTGACCTGAAAACAAGGGGAATGACAACCCGTACCATTCCGCGATGCCGTACCGGGGATTCAATGGACGAACACCGGTTCAGGCGTGATAATCAGTTCCGGTATCCTGTTGTGATGGGTGTTCTTCATGGTCACCTGCACCGCGTGGAATCCGTGTTTCCTGCCGAGGGGCACGATCTCGGTCGATCGGTCATAGGTCATCAGGAAACGCGCACCGCTGTCCGCAAGCAATTCGAACAGCCGACGATGGTCGATCTCGTTGTGAGCGTATAGCCGCCTTCCCGCCCGCTTGCCGCCGGCCGTGTACGGTGGATCGGCGAAGACCACCGTGTCCGAACGGCATTCGGATCCAGTACCGGCGCGTCCCAGCAACTCCTCCAACAGTCGGATACCGTCGGTTTCGCGAAAGTCTATGCAGTCGGCGTACGCCGCGATCTCTCGCAGACGGGCCATGATCGTTTCGGGATACCAGCGGGACGCGACCCCCTTTCCGTTTTCTCCCGCCCGACTGAACGCCGCGCCGGGAGCGAGAATGCCGCCTCTGCGCGTTCTATTGAGCACCAGCGTGCGAAAACCGTGGTCTAACGGGTCGCTCGGGCGATTTCTCGCCACGGCTTCGACCGCTTCCCGCGTCGGACGGAAGCGCTGCACTCTGTCGCACAACGCTGGCCCGGAACGGAGCGCCGTCTGCCAGAAGGCCGCCACGTCGGGGTCCAGTTCCGCCATGATGCACTGTTCTATCAGTCCTTCCATGACCGCGGTCAGGGAGACGATTCCGCCACCGGCGAACGGCTCGATGAGGAGCCGGGGCGCCGGGGCCATCTTTCCGAGCCAGACCCGGATATGCGGAATCAGCCAGGTCTTGCCACCCGGATATCGCAACGGACTTCGTTGCGGAACCGATGCCACGTTCACCGCCCGTATCGGCGACACTGGGATGGAGTCGTTCCCGGAGGACACGGACGTATCTGCTGATGACCGATTCGATTGATTCATGGTATCCGTTCGTTTTTCACCGTCGAAAGAGATTGCCCCATCGCACTCACGCTGTCTCGAACTCCAGTGCTGAAAGATTCAGATTAGTGGAGCGTTTCGAGAGGTGGAGCAATTCCACGCCCACCACTTCGTTCGACTCGTTGCAGTCGAGCACAACCCCGGGGGAGACTTCCTCAGACTCGACGATGGCAGAATCGTCGAGACGCAGGTACAGGGCGTCCGCCTCTTTGTCTGCATGGAGTTTCATAGTCTCTTCCTCATTCCACTTCCAACCAGACAGGACTATTTGCATCGGGAATCAGTGTATTCTGAGGTAATTCTCTCCCTGAGTCCTCGTATATCTCGATTACCGCAGCCAAGGCATCGCTGACGTTATCTAATGCTTCGGATATGGAATCACCTTCAGTCACCAACTCTGGCAACAACGGAGAAGTCACGATGTATCCACCCTCGGCCTGAGGAGTCAAGATAAGAGGTACTTTGTAATCCATACGATACCTCTAACGCGAAGATTACGATCATGACGGGAACTTCACTTAGATATGATACAAAAACATGCATATGATCGTTAAAGTCAACTCGAATCACCGTTGTGAAGATGTGTTCATGCGGAATATGACGCGTGCTACCCAAAAGCGTTCCGTGTGCAATTCGACCGATAAAATGGTACCCGTACTTCCTTCCGGAGACAGCGAGCTCGGACGAACAGGTCGCGGGTAGTTTTGACATCACGCGTGTAACGATATATCATGAACGCCATGATCTACGACGGACACGCCTACTGCTTTCCCGCGCCGAGCGAAATCGGCGGTTTCGACGATCAGGCCGAATTCCGGCGTCACATGCAGTTGTTCATGGCCCAGGCCCGCCAGCAACCCGTCTGGCGGCGTGACGACCGCGCTCCGGCCGACGCCACGGGGCTTTACGATCCAGGCCGCCCGTGGCGCTTCGAGGGCCTGCGGGAGGCGGACTTCCGCACCGGAGAACACGGACTGGCCGAATGGACGGTAGATGGCGAGGATTATGTAAAGCAGGCCCTGCCGCCGTGGACGGAGGACTTCTCCTTCACCGCGGAGTACCTGGTGGCCGAGATGGACTACGCGGGCGTCGACCGGGCCCTCCTGCACCGCACGCCGTACATGGGACTCGACGACGGGTACATCGCGGCATGCTGCCGGCGCTATCCGGGGCGGGTCCAGGGACTGGCCCAGATCCCCGAATGGTGGATCCCCGACAGAACCGGCGACGCGATCGAGAAACTGGAGCGGGCGATCCGCATACACGGCCTTTCAGGACTTCAGTTCGCGCCGTTCCACCGGCCGCTCTACGACCTTTCGCCCGAATGGACCGGGCCGGATTTCGACCCGTTCTGGGCGGCGGTGGCCGGGCTGGATATCCCGGTGTTCTTCACCCTCGGCGCGGTCGGATCACCTTCCGCCTACGTGGAAGAGTTGCGTTCGTTGCGCACCTGGATGGACCGGTTTCCCGACGTCGAGGTGATCATGACCCACGGCTTCCCCTGGCGGATGTTTGCCGACGGCGACCGGTTTGACGTCCCCGATGAGATATACGAAGCCGCCCCGGCGGACCACCCCCGCTTCCACGTCCAGATCCTCTTCGCCGTGTTCATGCAGTCGCGCTGGGACTATCCCATGCCCCAGATGCGGCCCGTCCTCGAAAAGATGGTCGAACGCTTCGGTGCCGATCGCATCCTGTGGGGTACGGACATCCCCATCGTGCTGCTGCACTGGACCTACCGCCAGAGCCTCGACTACGTGAGGCGCTACTGCCCATTTTTAGACGAGGACGAGATGGCGGCGATCCTGGGGAGCAATATGGAGCGGATCATGGGCGCGGGCGCACATTGACGCGGATACGCAATCCCGGGTGGCAATATGGAGCGGATTATTGGGGCGGCGCCCGCCGGCTGAGTCGGGGGTGGGAACCGTTCGCCAGGCCAGGCGGTCCTCCTTGGTCGGATTATGACGCTCTTCTGGCGGTTCAAGTCTGCGAACAACAGACCGCAGGGAACGGACACGTGCGCAGGACCGGCTGGCCGGGATTCAGTCTCCTTCCATGAGCTTAAGCAACCGGGTCGTCGTGTTCCAGTTGCGGACTGTCACGCGCTGGTACACGGGCATCGACGCGAGACGGCTTAGATAGCTCCGCGAGACCTGGTCGATGCGTCTGGAGAAGTAGAGCACGCCGCTGCCTGCCCATGCCTCATCCACGCCGGGTCTCGTGGGGACGCTCTCCATGGCGGTAGTTGCCGCAAGGGGAGCCTTCAGGAAGATGACGTCGTAGCGGTGCGTCTCCGGCCGTTCTCCGAAGCCCGACGGCGCATCGGAAACCACCGCCCGCATTTGCTTCCGAGAGCGCATGACGACACTCGCTTCGTAGTCGAACGCCGCGTCCAGCATCTTCTCGATTCGGACCGTCAGGGTCCTGAGCCCGGATGAAGGCGAGCGGAAGACCACGTTCCCGCTCTGGATATAGGTGACGACGTCGCGGAAGCCTTCTGCCTCGAAGCAGTCCCGCAGGTCCGCCATCTTGATTATGTTCTTGCCCCCCACGTTGATTCCGCGCAGGAGCGCCAGGTAGGTCTGAGTCGGATTACCGGGTGCATTCATGTCGGATCCTCCGCGGCTCCAGTTTATCGACACGGTTACGATCCTCTGCGGTCCGTCTGCCTTCCTGTATCGCCAGAGCAGGTAATCTACTGACTTACTACCTTCCGCATCAATAAGAGTTGGCGCACGAGATTTCTGCCGAGACAATCTTTTTCGATCACATAATTCTTGCTTGACACGTAATCTGCGTACTTTATGTTGACTCGGGTTTTTGAGATTTCGTGCACGTTCTATGCGATGCGCGGAGATACACGGTGCGCGTACCACCTACCCCGCCCGCAAACGGCAGGTGCCGGGTCAGTCTTTCGAATCCGTCCGGGACCGGTCGAAACCATGCTTTCCATAGAGGCATTACGCTGATCCGCCGGCGAACATCCCATACCTGTACTTTTCCACGCGACCCGATTGCATCGCTCCCCCACGATGTACGATCGGACCGCGGACGGGTTTCTCGTCTGAATCCCGCGGCCGGTATCGATCCGGTATTAGTCCGCAGGTTCTTACCCCCCCCCCCCCCCCCCCCGCCATTCATAAAGTATTTTATTTCAATTACTTACGACTATTCAATCCCTGCCTTGCTCGTTGCTCTGCCGTTACGCGGAATCAGTCGACGCATGCGATCGAGGATGGACGATACCCGGGAGGATACATGGGAACATCAGGAATGCGTATCCACAGTTCGCCGAAACGAAACGACCGTTATGCCGGACACCCCGCCTTCGATTCGATCGTTCACAAGAGCCCCGTCATGAAGCGTCTCTGCTCGATTTCCTACGATTACGCCATGGCGGAGATACCCGTTCTGATTACGGGAGAAACCGGAACCGGAAAGGAACTGATCGCCAGGGCGATTCACGCCGTCAGCGCTCGCGCCGATCATCCCTTTGTCGTCGTGGATTGCGCCGCGTTGCCCGAGGCGCTGATGGGGAACGAGCTCTTCGGTCACGAAAGAGGCGCCTACACGGGCGCCGACAGGAAACAGCCGGGACTGTTCGCCGCTGCGGACAAAGGCGTCATCTTTCTCGACGAAATTGGCGAACTGCCCCGCACCGTGCAGGCCGTTCTGCTGAGGGTGCTGCAGGACGGATCCTATCGTCCTTACGGAAGCGTTCGACAGATGCGTGCGGACGTTCGCATCATCGCCGCGACCAATCAGGATCTGCAAGAGGCCGTGAATCGGAAAACCTTCCGGCTTGACCTCTTTCACCGGATCAGGGGCGCGGTCGTCCACCTGCCCCCGCTTCGGTCCCGAACGGCCGATATACCGCTGCTGGTCCGGCATTTCATAAGGAAGCTGACGCCCAACGGCGTGGCGCCACCGGACGTTCCGCCGGTGGTGATGTCCAGGTTGCTTTGCCACGGGTGGGAGGGAAACGTGCGAGAACTCGAAAACAGGATCAGGTCGGCGATCGCCCTGGCGTCCGGAGGCGGGATCGCCGACGAGGATATCTTTCCGGAAGACGTGGAAGACGTGGAAAGCAGTCGCGAACTGCCTTCTCTTCGATCCGTCAGAACCGATACGTCCAGGGATACCGAAGGCCAATATCTCGAGCGCATTCTGAGGGAGACCGGAGGCAACGTGTCGCGGGCCGCGGAGATCGCCGAAGTCCATCGCACCCATCTGTACAACCTGCTGCGCCAACACGAGATAGACCCGGCGGACTACCGGGTTGGCCCTTGAAAACTCCTACAGGCCGTCCGTACACCGAACAATATCCAACATGGCCGCACGACCCTGCCTGGCACAGTTCTCACGACCGCTCGTCCCTGCCTCGTACAGTTCCCCTGGCTGCTCGTTTCTGCCTGATACAGCTCCGCGGAGTCACGGTCTGCGGTATCAGACCGTGATACATGTTCCCATGACCGCTCGTCCCCTCCTCGTACCGGTTTCCGCGTGACCGCCTGGTCGGAAGTACGACACCTCGCCCGTTTGTGTAGAATGTGGACTACACGGGTAATTTTCTGAAATACAACAACTTGTTCCGAAATAGCCGGATTCGCGTTGTAGTTTAGATACCTCATATCGCGTATCGACAGCGCAAGAGCCGGGTCATTTCGTTCAAATGTCGATCATCTTTCTAGACCGATACAAATCAAGATTTTACAATCAGATACCGTACGGATTTCGGTTGTCGAAACAGCGATTTCAAGTCGGCCCAAAAGCACTGGCACGCCATTTGCCTTTCAATAAGCGCATACAGGTTCGATTTCGATAGGGTACAGATTCGATCACGTTTCGAGACCGTCATCCAGTTCGCTCAGATGAGAGGAGTTCGCTTTGAACCGCATCCACTCCATGTACAGGATTCTCCCGCGTTTAGTAACCGCATTGATCGTCGGCTTAGGCGTTACCCTGGATGCTGATGCCCAGAATCGACCGCCCACAACGGTGGGATACATAACGTCGATAAACCTGGCAATAAACCAGTCCACGTCGTTCGGCGTGTCCGGCTACTTCAGCGATCCGGACAACGACGCGCTCGAGTATTCGTTGAAAGAGGACAGTACGGGTCTCGTGAGTGCGAGTATATCGGGCAGCCGGGTGACCCTGACGGCGGGTTCGACGACGGGGAGCACGGGCAAGATCATCGTCACTGCCACTGACCCGGGCGGTCTCGACGTGTCGCAGGACTTCAACGTGACGGTTTACGTGCCGACTCCGAATCGAGCACCCGTAACGGAAGGATACATAACGTCTATAAATCTGGCAATAAACGGGTCCACGTCGTTTGGCGTATCCGGCTACTTCAGCGACCCCGATAACGACGCGCTCAAGTATTCGTTGTCAGGGGGCGATTCAGGCCTCGTGAGTGCGAGTATATCGGGCAGCCGAGTGACCCTGACGGCGGGTTCGACGCCGGGGAACACGGGCAAGATCTTCGTCACCGCCACCGACCCGGACGGCCTCAACGCGACGCAAGACTTCGACGTGGGGGTTTACGACCCTGATGAGGTGAGCTACGTCACAGTGAGTCCGTCGTCTGCGACGATCGAGGAAGGAGATACGCAGGGATTCAGCGCGGCGGCCTACAACGCCGTGAGCGAAGCGATATCGGGCAAGACGTTCACTTGGAGTAGTAGCAACACGGCCGTAGCCACCATCGTTTCGTCAACGGGCGTTGCGACGGGCAAGAAGGCGGGCACCGCGACGATCAAGGCCACGGTCGACGGCGTGTCGGATACGGCGACCTTGAGGGTGGACAAGGTGGAGGTGAGTCCTTCGTCTGCGACGATCGAGGAGGGCGCTACCAAGCAGTTCACGGCGTCGCTGAAGTCGGGCGGGTCCGCGACGTTCAGATGGCGCAGCAGCAACACGGCCGTAGCCACGGTCAATTCATCGGGTGTTGCGACGGGCAAGAAGGCGGGATCGGTCACGATCACGGCGACGGCCAACGGCCTGTCGGACACGGCGACCTTGAGGGTGGACAAGGTGGAGGTGAGTCCTTCGTCTGCGACGATCGAGGAGGGCGCTACCAAGCAGTTCACGGCGTCGCTGAAGTCGGGCGGGTCCGCGACGTTCAGATGGCGCAGCAGCGACACGAACATAGCCACGATCAACTCATCGGGTGTTGCGACGGGCAAGAAGGCGGGATCGGTCACGATCACGGCGACGGCCAACGGCCTGTCGGACACGGCGACCTTGAGGGTGGACAAGGTGGAGGTGAGTCCTTCGTCTGCGACGATCGAGGAGGGCGCTACCAAGCAGTTCACGGCGTCGCTGAAGTCGGGCGGGTCCGCGACGTTCAGATGGCGCAGCAGCGACACGAACATAGCCACGATCAACTCATCGGGTGTTGCGACGGGCAAGAAGGCGGGATCGGTCACGATCACGGCGACGGCCAACGGCCTGTCGGACACGGCGACCTTGAGGGTGGACAAGGTGGAGGTGAGTCCTTCGTCTGCGACGATCGAGGAGGGCGCTACCAAGCAGTTCACGGCGTCGCTGAAGTCGGGCGGGTCCGCGACGTTCAGATGGCGCAGCAGCGACACGAACATAGCCACGATCAACTCATCGGGTGTTGCGACGGGCAAGAAGGCGGGATCGGTCACGATCACGGCGACGGCCAACGGCCTGTCGGACACGGCGACCTTGAGGGTGGACAAGGTGGAGGTGAGTCCTTCGTCTGCGACGATCGAGGAGGGCGCTACCAAGCAGTTCACGGCGTCGCTGAAGTCGGGCGGGTCCGCGACGTTCAGATGGCGCAGCAGCGACACGAACATAGCCACGATCAATTCATCGGGTTTGGCGACGGGCAAGAAGGCGGGCACGGTCACGATCACGGCGACGGCCAACGGCCTGTCGGACACGGCGACCTTGAGGGTGACCGAAGTTTCGCCGACGCCCGTGCTGTCGATCTCCGACGCATCGGCGCGCGAGAGCGCCGGGACGATTTCGTTCTCGGTCACGATGAACAAGGCGAGCAGCGACGCCGTGTCGGTGGACTACGCCACCAAGGACGGGACGGCCACGGCCGGGAACGACTACACGTCGAAGAGCGGTACGCTTCGCATCGAACCAAATTCGACGTCGGGTACGATCAGCGTGACGATCAATGATGACCAGGTTCATGAAGGGAACGAGAATTTCACGGTGACGCTGAGCAACGCGGTCAACGCCACGATCGGCACTGCTGCCGCCACGGGCACGATCGAGGACGACGAACCCCCGCCACCGCCAGACAGCGTCGCGGTGTCGCCCTTGTCGACTACGCTAACGGCCATTGGCGATACGGCACAGCTTTCGGCCAAGGTCTTTGATGCCGACGGCAATACCATCTCGAACGCGTCAATCGAGTGGTCAAGCAACCGCAAGTCCGTGGCAACGGTCTCTACGAGCGGTCTCGTGACCGCGGTGGGTAACGGCACGGCCACGATCACGGCGAAGGCTACCACAAACGAGGGCAGTGCGTCGGGCAACGCCACGGTGACGGTGGAGGAGCCTCCGCCGGATGCGGATCCTGAAGTGTCAATCTCCAACGCTTCGGCACTCGAGAGCGCCGGGACGATTTCGTTCTCGGTCACGATGAACAAGGCGAGCAGCGACGCCGTGTCGGTGGACTACGCCACCAAGGACGGGACGGCCACGGCCGGGGATGACTACACATCGAAGAGCGGTACGCTTCGCATCGAACCAAATTCGACGTCGGGTACGATCAGCGTGACGATCAATGATGACCAGGTTCATGAAGGGAACGAGAATTTCACGGTGACGCTGAGCAACGCGGTCAACGCCACGATCGGCACTGCTGCCGCCACGGGCACGATCGAGGACGACGAACCCCCGCCACCGCCGTCGACGGATCCTGAAGTGTCGATCTCCAACGCATCGGCAGGCGAGAGCGCCAGAACGATTTCGTTCTCGGTGACGATGAACAAGACGAGCAGCGACACCGTGTCGGTGGACTACGCCACCAAGGACGGGACGGCCACGGCCGGGAACGACTACACGTCGAAGAGCGGCACGCTTCGCATCGAACCAGGTTCTACGTCGGGTACGATCAGCGTGACGATCAATGATGACCAGGTTCATGAAGGGAACGAGAATCTCACGGTGACGCTGAGCAATGCGGTCAACGCCACGATCGGCACTGCTGCCGCCACGGGAACGATCGAGGACGACGATCCGACTGATGTGGTATCCAGTATCAGCGTCACACCGAATCCGGCGTTTGTCGAGAAAGATGGGACGAAGACGTTCACTGCCGCAGCCTTCACGTCCGGCAACGTGGCGATTCCGGGCAAGACGTTCACGTGGAGTAGCGGCAACACGGCCGTGGCCACGATCGATTCGTCTACGGGCGTTGCCACGGGGGTTAGCGCCGGCACGGCGACGATCAAGGCCACGGTGGACGGGGTCTCGGGCACGGCGACGCTGACGGTCACGGTACCGCCGTTGGTCGTGGGGCTGTTCGCGTCTCCGGGGGTGGTTTCCGAAGGGGCCGGTCCGACGACGATCACGGTGAGGTTGAATCCTCTTCCTCATGGCCGAAGCTTCGCGACTGATCAAACGGTGCCCGTGTCGGTTTCGGACAACGGCGGTTCAAACGCGGTGGGTTTCGCGGCGGTGGAAGACTTCGACGTGACGATCCCCGCGGGAGCGGCGAGTGGGAGCGGCGAGTTCACGCTGACGCCCGTGGACGACGGGACGCACACCGACGACGGGAAGGTACGGGTGTCGGCTTCGGCGCCTGGGATAATCGTCACAAGTTCCGACATCAAGCTGGTCGATGACGACGATCCGGTGATCTCCATATCGGCAGTGTCGGATACGGTGAGCGAGGGTACGGCGGTCGTCTTCACGCTGACGGCTTCTCCCGCTCCCGCCACCTCGTTGACGGTGAACCTGTCGTTGAGTGGCGGCTCAGGTTTCCTGACGGGACTGCCGCCATTGAACGCGACCGTAGAGGCCGGTTCGTCCGCGGCCACGGTGCGTTTTCCCACCGGGGACGACGTGGTGGACGAACCGGACGGCGCGATGACTGTCCAGGTGATCCCGGGCGACGGCTACTCTGTGGGCGCCTCCTCCTCGGCCCAGGTCGTCGTGCAGGACGACGACGCCCCGCCGTCGGGCATCGCGCTGGCGGTATCGCCGACGCGGGTCACAGAGTCGGACGGCGCCACGACGGTGACGGTGACGGCATCGCCGACGGGGGGCACGCTCTTCGGGCTTGCGCAGACGGTGCGGGTGTCGGTCACCGGCAGCGGGACCGCGAACGCGGTGGGCTTCTCCGCAGTGGCGGACTTCGACGTAAGTATCCCCGCGGGCTTGGCGAGCGGCAGGACCACGTTCACGCTGAGTCCCGTGGACAACACAGTAGACAACGCGGACGAGACGATAACGATCAAGGGCGCGGCCTCGCCTTCGGGCACGCCCGTTGCGCCGGCCACACTGGCACTCGAGGACGACGACGAGGCGACCGAGATCACGATAGCAGCGGTGTCGGATACGGTAGTCGAGGGCGCGTCGGTGGAGTTTACGCTGACGGCTTCTCCCGCTCCCGCCACCTCGCTGACGGTGAACCTGTCTTCGAGCGGCGGCGACGGCTTTCTGACGGGTCCGTTGCCAACGAGCGCGACCGTGGATGCCGGCGCGAGCACCGCCACGGTAAGCGTATCAACCGGGGACGACACGGTGGACGAGGCTGACGGTACTGTGACCGTGCAGGTGTCTCCGGGTGCCGGCTACCTGGTGGGCGCCTCCTCTTCGGCCCAAGTCGTCGTGCAGGACAACGACGACGCGCCGTCTGGCATCGCACTGGCAACTTCGCCAGCCACGGTCTCGGAGTCGGACGGCGCCACGACGGTGACGGTGACGGCATCGCCGACGGGGGGCACGCTCTTCGGGCTTGCACAGACGGTGCGGGTGTCGGTGTCCGGCAGCGGGACCGCGAACGCGGTGGGCTTCTCCGCGGTGGCGGACTTCGACGTGCCGATCCCCGCGGGCGCGGCGAGCGGCAGCGACACGTTCACGCTGACGCCCACCGACAACGCCCAGGACAACGCGGACGAGACGATAACGATCAAGGGCGCGGCCTCGCCTTCGGGCACGCCCGTTGCGCCGGCCACACTGACGCTCGAGGACGACGATGTTCCCGAGATCACGATAGCGACGGCGGCGGACGCGGTAAGCGAGGGTACGGCAGTCGTCTTCACGCTGACGGCTTCTCCCGCTCCCGCCACCTCGTTGACGGTGAACCTGTCTTCGAGCGGCGGCGACGGCTTTCTGACGGGTCCGTTGCCAACGAGCGCGACCGTGGATGCCGGCGCGAGCACCGCCACGGTAAGCGTATCAACCGGGGACGACACGGTGGACGAGGCTGACGGTACTGTGACCGTGCAGGTATCTCCGGGCGCCGGCTACCTGGTGGGCGCCTCCTCCTCTGCCCAGGTCGTCGTGCAGGACAACGACGACGCGCCGTCGGGCATCGCACTGGCAGCTTCGCCAGCCACGGTCTCGGAGTCGGACGGCGCCACGACGGTGACGGTGACGGCATCGCCGACGGGGGGCACGCTCTTCGGGCTTGCACAGACGGTGCGGGTGTCGGTCACCGGCAGCGGGACCGCGAACGCGGTGGGCTTCTCCGCGGTCTTCGGCGGACTTCGACGTGGTGATCCCCGCGGGCGCGGCGAGCGGCGCCGACACGTTCACGCTTACGCCCACCGACAACGCCCAGGACAACGCGGACGAGACGGTGACGCTTGAGGGTACGGCTTCGCCTTCGACCTCGCCCGTCTCATCGGCCACCCTGGCGCTCGAGGACGACGACGAGGCGACCGAGATCACGATAGCGGCGGTGGCGGACATGGTAAGCGAGGGTGCGGATGTCGTCTTCACGCTGACGGCTTCACCTTCCCCAGTCAACACGCTGACGGTGAACCTTACGGGGACTGGCGGTGAAAGCTTCCTGACGGATCCACTTCCCGCAAGCGCGACCTTCGACGCCGGAGCGGGCACCGCCACGGTACGTCTTGCCACCGGGGATGACACGGTGGACGAGGCTGACGGTACTGTGACCGTGCAGGTATCTCCGGGCACCGGCTACTCTGTGGGCGCCTCCTCTTCGGCCCAGGTCGTCGTGCAGGACAACGACGACGCGCCGTCGGGCATTGCGCTGGCAGCTTCGCCGGCCACGGTCTCGGAGTCGGACGGCGCCACGACGGTGACGGTGACGGCATCGCCGACGGGGGGCACGCTCTTCGGGCTTGCCCAGACGGTGCGGGTGTCGGTGTCCGGCAGCGGCGATCAGAACGCGGTGGGCTTCTCCGCGGTGGCGGACTTCGACGTGGTGATCCCCGCGGGCGCGGCGAGCGGCGCCGACACGTTCACGCTTACGCCCACCGACAACGCCCAGGACAACGCGGACGAGACGATAACGATCAAGGGCGCGGCCTCGCCGTCGGGTACGCCCGTTGCGCCGGCCACCCTGGCGCTCGAGGACGACGACGAGGCGACCGTGGTGCGTCCCCCGGCTCCCACCAACTTCACGGCGGTCGCGGGCGACGGTGAGCTTGCGCTGAGCTGGTCGGGTGCGGCAGGCGCGACAAGCTACGAACTGCGCTATCGCGGTGACGGCGACGCCGCGCCAAGTCCCTGGCCGTGGTCGTCCCTGGGCGACGTGACGACCCACACGTTGCAGAACCTGACGAACGGAAAGGCGTATCTGTTGTTCCTGCGTGGACGGAACGGAGCCGGCGCGGGACGTACGGCCCGTACCCGGGGCACGCCGGCAGCCCCGGTTGCCGTCCCGGTGATCACAATATCGGCCGTGTCGGATACGGTGAGCGAGGGCGCGTCGGCGGCGTTCACGCTGACGGCGAAGCCGGCTCCCGCCACCTCGCTGACGGTGAGCCTGTCGTCGAGCGGGGGCGACGGCTTCCTCAAGGATCCGCCGCCTTCGAGCGTGACCGTGGGCGCCGGCGCGAGCGAAGTCACGGTACGTCTTCCCACCGTGGACGACGCGGTGGACGAGCCGGACGGCGCGGTGACGGTGCAGGTATCTGCGGGCGTCGGCTACTCGGTGGGGACCTCCTCCTCGGCACGCGTTGTCGTGAAGGACAACGATCCTGTGAAGCGCCCCCGGGCGCCGGCCAATTTCACGGCGGTCGCGGGCGCCGGTGAACTCGCGTTGAGCTGGTCTCGTGCGGCGGGCGCAACGAGCTATGAACTGCGCTATCGCGGTGACGGCGATGCCAAGCCGAGTCCCTGGCCGTGGTCTCGCCTGGGCGACGTGACGACCCACACGTTGCAGAACCTGACGAACGGTAAGCGGTACGTGGTGTTCCTGCGCGGACGGAACGGAGCCGGTGCGGGACGTACGGCCCGCGTCCGGGGCACGCCGGTGGCCCCGGCAGCTCCGATAATCACGATAGCAGCGGTTGCGGACACGGTGACCGAAGGCGCTGCGGTCGCGTTCAAGCTGACGGCTTCACCCGCCCCGGCCGCTCCGGTGACGGTGAGCCTGTCGTCGAGCGGTGGCGCGGGTTTCCTGACGGGACTGCCGCCTTCGAGCGCGACCCTGGAAGCCGGTGCGAGTGAAGCCGCGATACGCCTTCCCACTGAAGACGACCGGGTGGACGATCCCGACGGCGCGGTGACGATGCAGGTGGCGGCGGGTGACGGCTATACGGTCGCCGGAGACGGACTGGCTCGTGTTGTCGTGAGGGATGACGACGATCCTCCGACCGGCATCTCGCTGACGGTGTCGCCGACCGAGATCCTGGAGTCGGACGGCGCCACGACGGTATCGGTGACCGCTTCGCCGACGGGGGGCACGTTCTTCGGTATCGAGCAGACGGTGCGGGTGTCTGTCACCGGCAGCGGTGACTCGGACGCGGTAGATTTCGCCGCGGTAAGCGGGTTGACGGTGACGATTCCCGCGGGCGCTTCCAGCGGCGTTTCGACCTTCACGCTGACGCCCGAGGACGACGAAGCGGACGAAGTGGACGAGCTGGTCACGCTGAAGGGTAAGGCGTCTCCGTCGGGTTCCCCCGTCGCTCAGACAACCCTGACGCTCACCGACGACGATATCCCGGTGATTTCCATATCAGCCGGCGGTTCGGTAACGGAAGGCGCTGCCGCGAGTTATGCGGTGGTGGCTTTGCCAGCGCCCGTACGTTCGCTGACGGTAAACCTGCTGCTGAGCGGTACCCTGCATTTCCTGAGCGGTGGCGCGCCGCAAGGCGAGGTGGTTGTCCCTGCCGGAGAGATCTCCGCCGTGCTGACCATCGCCACAGACGACGACCTGGTGGACGAGCCCGACGGTGCGTTGAAGGTACAAGTGACCCCGGGCGACGGATACTCCGTGGGTGCTGCCTCCTCTGCCCAGGTCGTCGTGAAGGACGACGACGCCCCGCCGACTGGCATCGCGCTATCGGCGTTGCCGGCCACGGTTTTGGAGTCGGAGGACGCCACGACGGTAACCGTGAAGGCTTCACCGACGGGAGGCACGTTATTCGGATCGGCCCAGACGGTGCGCGTGTCGGCCGCCGGCAGCGGCGTTTCGGATGTGGTGGGTTTTGGCGCGGTATCGGATTTCGAGGTGCTCATACCTGCCGGCAAGGAAAGCGGGGAAAACACGTTCACGCTGACACCCGTTAAAAACGAGGTCAACAACGCGGACGAGACGGTCACGCTTACGGGCACGGCGTCGCCTTCGGACTCGCCCGTCTCGCCGGCCACTGTGACGCTCATCGACGACGACACCCCGGTGATCACCATTTCGGGCGGCGGTGCGGTGACGGAAGGTTCGCCCGCGGTGTTCACGGTGTCGGCGTCCCTGGCGCCTGCCCGGACGCTGACGGTGAACCTGCTGCTGAGCGGCGCCCTGCACTTCCTGGACGGCGATGACGGTTCACCGGGCAGTTCGGTATCCGGCTCGATGGCCATTCTCGCCGGAGAAACCTCCACCACGCAGGATCTCGCCACCGAGGACGACGCGGTGGACGAGCCTGACGGGGTGTTGACGGTGCGCGTGGTCCCGGGCGACGGCTACACCGCGGGCGCGGCCGATTCCGCCCAGGTGACCATCAGGGACAACGACGACCCGTCCCCGGTGCCGCCGCCGGCGCCGTCGGATTTCACCGCGTCCCCCGGTAAACGGCGGCTCGTGCTCAGCTGGTCCCCAACCGCCGGTGCCGTAAGCTATGAGATACGCCACCGATTGAAGAACCGGCCCAAGCCGGACCCGTGGCCCTGGACGAACGTGGGAGCGACGACGACCCACACGATAACCAAGCTGCAGAACAAGAAGGCCTACCTGGTACAATTGAGGGCCGTCAACGCGGCCGGCGCGGGACCCGGAGTCGAGGTCACCGCGAAGCCCGGGAATCCCTTGTCCACCAGGATTACGGCCGGAGACGCCGCCTCGACGCCGCCCGTGGCGGTTCGTATACTCGACGACGTCGCGCTGGAGGCTGGTGCGTCTGTGACCCTGGACGTAACCGGCGCCTTCGCCGGCGAGGCCCTGACCTACTCGGTATCGTCGATGGACGAGGGCGTAGCCGGCGCGACCGCGGCAGACGGCGTGGCGAAGGTGACCGGCGTCCGTGCCGGGCGGACCACCCTGGCCGTCGTGGCCCGCAACACGGCCGGCGCGGCCTCGCTGGTCATGAACGTGACCGTGACAGTGCCTGCGCGCGACCAGGTGGCTTTCAAGCGCGTCCTGGCCGCCATGGGACGCGGGGTGATGGCCGGCGCGCGTTCCACCCTGCTGGCGCGCCTTGACGACACCTCGGCGTCCGCGCGGGTCGCACTGGCCGGAAGACCCGTCCGCGATCTGACCTCGGGCCTGACGGCGCTCCTGGGCGTCTCAGGATACGAGATCCCTTCCCGATGGGACGACCCCGTTCGTCGCCGGACCGTGGAGAAGGCCGACGTGCTGCGCAACAGCGCCTTCGCTTATACCCTGCGCCATCGCGAAGAAGCGGCGGACGGACGACGCGTGGCGCTGTGGGGCACGGGCAGCGCGCAGGCGTTCAGAGGCGGTTCCTCCGCGGACCGTTACGATGGCGACCTGCGGGCGGGCTATCTCGGCCTGGAAGTCTCCCGGCGCGACTGGGTCGCCGGCCTTGCCGTTTCCCGGCACGGCGGAGGCGCCCGGTACGAGGCGTCCGCGGGCCGCGGCGTACTGGGGGCGAACCTGACTGCCCTGTACCCGTACGCGCTCTGGCGGAGTACCCGTCTTCCCTTCGAGGTATGGTCGATCTTCGGCGCGGGCGCTGGCGCGGCGCTTTCCGACGGCGCCCCGCGGGAACTCAATATGCGCATGGGCATGCTGGGGCTTCGGGCGCGCTGGGCCCAACTGGGCGGTCTGCGCGTGCGCGCCGTGGGGCACGTCGGCATGCTGAGACTCTCGTCCCCCGCGGCCGCGTCTTCTTCTCCGTACGGAATGGAAGCTGACGTGCGTCGCGTCCGAATGGGCATCGAGGGCGCGTACGAGTCACTGCGTCTCGGAGTCGCGACGCTGACGCCCTTCACGCAGGCGGCCGCGCGTTACGACGGCGGCGACGGCGACACGGGCCGCGGTCTTGAAGTCGCCGGCGGCCTGCGCCTGACCGCGGGTAGAATGGGCGTCGAAGTCCGGGCGCGCGCCCTTGCCGCGCACACGTCCTCGGGTTACGGGGAAAGGGGGCTGTCCCTCATGGCTTACGTGCAGCCGGGCGCGGACGGTAGCGGTCTGTCCGCCTCGCTGGCGCCTCGCATGGGCGCGGACACCCGCGATCTGGACATGACGTGGCGCGAAGATCCCGCATCGTCCGGCGCACCCGGCGCGCGGCCCCACCCTGGCGCCCTAAGCGCCCGGATAGGCTTTGGTCTGCCATATCCGTCGGGCGGACTCCTGCTTACCCCCTTCACCGAGATGGACCTTTCGGCTGACACGCGTCACCGGCTTCGGCTGGGCGCCCGCGTGGGTTCGAAGGCAGGCGCGCTGAGCCTGGAGGTCGCCGGAGAACGGAGGGCGGATCAGGGCAGGGCGCCCGAACACCGCGTCGGCCTCCTCGGAAGGATGCGGTTCTGACCGGGGAGCGCGTCGAGACGTCCACATGACGGGATGCCCGCGTCGCACGACGCGGGCATCCCTGCCTTGAACGTTGATGAATTCGCGTTTCGGACATTGACCATGTACCGATACGTAAGTAGTATACGTACTCGTGTTCGCGCCAGTACGCTCCAGTTAGAAGATGAACCCTGGATGCCGCATCCGTACGACGGCACGATCGTTCTCTTCGAATCCCTCCCGGTTGTGCATCAGAAGCAGACGTCCCCGGAGCGAAACCACGAAGACCACCTGGACCGACATAGTCTGGCTGGCGGCGATGAGTTCCTCGCTGTTCCTCGTGCTGCTGTCTTCCTCGAGCTACGTGGCGTCCCTGCCCTTCATACGCGAAGAATGGGACCTGAGCAATACGCGGTCGGGCGTGGTCTTCTCGGCGTACCTGGCCGGCTACGCGGCGTCTTCTCTCCTGCTCGTCCCGTTTACCGACCATTTCAGGCCGTTTGGTATCATGCTCCTGGGCATAACCTTGTCAGCCGTCAGTGGCTTGCTGTTTCCTTTAACGGCTCAAGGTCTATGGACCGCAAGTCTACTGCGATTCCTGTACGGAGTCGGCCACGTATGCGTGTACGTCACCGGTATCCGCCTGGCGTCGCACCGGTTTGCCGGCGGGAGCAGGGCCACGGCGGTCAGCGTCTTCGTCGGGTCGGGCTACGCCGGCACGACGGTTTCGTACGTGTTCATGGGCACCCTCCTGGAACGGTTGGACGGATGGGAGCCGGCTTTCCTGGTGACCACGCTGCCCGGCCTGGCGAGCATTGCGATCGTCGCGTTGCTTGCATGGGGACGAGGCGCGCGGACGCCGCGCGTGGAGGATGGCCGCGGGAACGGCGATGACCGCGGGAACGGCGGATGGTTGAGCCTGGCGCCGCTGCGAGACCGGCGGCTGGTACTGGTGATCACGGCCTACGCGCTGCACACCGCCGAGCTCTTCCTGGCCCGCCTGTGGCTGCCGCTGCTTCTCGGCGCCGCGCTCATGCTGGGGGGTCTCGATCCGGACAACGCGGCATCGCGGGCCGCCACTCTGGCCGGCCTGATGTTCATGACCGGCATCTTCAGCGTGCTGATCGGCGGTTGGACGTCGGATCGCTTCGGAGGAACCGGGACGGCGACGCTGATATTCACAGTCAGCGGCATATGTTCATTCCTGGCCGGGTGGCTGGTCGGATTGCCGTTCACGTACCTTGTCGTCCTGGGTTTCCTTTACGGATTCTTCACGGCGGCTGATTCCGCCATCTACTCGACGGCCGTCACGGAACTTGCTACGCGGAACCTGGTTGGATCCGCGCAGGCCTTGCAGTCCTTCTTCGGCTTCGTGGCGGGAACCGGCGCGCCTGTCCTGGCGGGGATGATTCTCGACCATGCCGGCGTGCAGTCGGCCTGGATACTGGTGTTCAGTTTCAACGGTGTGCTGGCCCTTGCAGGCATAGCGTGCCTGTTAAGGCTCCGGCGTGTACCGGCCTGTAAATTCGCCTTGTAGGTCGCCGTTTAAACGCTGGTTGGAAAGGCAGATCTCCAGGACACGCCGTCAAGGTGGGCGGACCGGGTGAATCGGGACTTCCAATCTCTGCGACCGTACTGTACATTATACGCCGACGCGCGATACATACGGGGCAGACGCAAGGAAAAGGCGCATCGTAGCATCTCGGATTATCGACCCGCGATTCATGAAGGCACCAACCCGTTTCACCGCGAATGAGATGATACCAGGACCAGACGTGCATCGCAGGCATTCCCGCCAGCTACCTTCCCTGTCCATGCTGCTCCTCTCCCTGTCCATGCTGGTTTCCTGCGGCAGGGAAGGTCCGACCACGGCCGAACCGCCGGACCTTCCCGGGGCCGCCAAAATACGCATAGTGTCCGGCGACGGGCAGCGCGCGCTTTCCGGTTCGAGTCTGCGGGAACCCATCGTAATCCAGGTGCTCGACGAAGAAGAACGGCCCGTGTCCGGCGTGCTCGTCCTGTTCACGCCCGGCCACGGCGTTACGGACCCGACAACCGCCGGAACCGGCCCGGACGGCAGGGCCGCGACGAACTGGACGCTCGGTCCGGTATCCGGACTGCAAACGCTGGCCGTCACCGCTTCCGGCGCATCCGTCGACGTCCGCGGCCATGCAGTCTCCATGGAAGACTCGCTCGACGTCCTTTTCGCACCGCCCGATGAAGCCGAACTGTCGGCGGTCCGCGCCGACTGGGCCTCGCGGGACTTCTCGGCGGCCGGGGGCATGATCGAGCTCGAAGAAGCCTACAGCATGGGCGGAAGTCCGACCACCCTGCGAATCGTATCGCACCAGGTCGCGGACATTCGTCACTACGGCGCCATCGTCGTGCCTGACCGCGCCGACGCGGATCGTCTTCCCATAATGGTCTTCGCCCATGGCGGCGACGACGGCGTGTCGGTGGAAAGCACGCTGCTCATATTGACCATCGCCCTCGGAGAAATGAGGGACGACTTCGTCTACGTGATCCCGTCGTACCGGGACGAACCGCTCGAATACGGAGACCGGATCTGGAGATCGGAGGGTCCGGCCAGTCCGTGGGACCGCGACGTGGACGACACCCTGGCGCTGGTCGACCTCGCCATGGAGACCATACCGGAAGCCTCTTCCGACCGGTACTTCGTGGTGGGCGTCAGTAGAGGAGGAGGCGTGGCGATGCTGATGGGAATACGGGACGCGCGTATCGCGGGGATCATCACGTTCTTCGGCCCGACGGATTTCCAGAACGAATGGGCGCGCGACATCGCCTCTCTCCTGGTGAGGGGCGTTACCGTCGACCTGCCCGGCGTCGAATACCTGCGCAGAACGTACGTCGTGCCCTGGTGGACCGGGGACGTTTCGCTCCAGGATGCCCGGCTGGCGCTCATCCGCCGGTCCGCCGTCCTGTTCGCCGAGGATTTGCCCCCGTTGCAGGTTCACCACGGCGACATGGACGGGGTGGTTTCCGTCACCCAGGCCGAATCCATGATCCGGGCCATGGAGGAGATCGGACGCGGAGCGCCGGAGTTCGAGGCCTATATCTACCCGGGCGGAACGCACGATATCACGTCCATTCCGGAGGCCATTCCCCGCGGATTGGAGTTCCTGCGCAGTCTCCTCGGTCCCGGTGGCGCTTAAGACAGGCAGGAGGTGAACATGGGACTCCACGTCGGAATCGTAGGCACGGGCGCCTTCGCGCAGGCTTTCATCCCCCTGTTCAAAGCGCATCCGCTCGTGGAGCGGGTCGTGCTGTGCGACCTGGACGCCGAAAAACTGGCGCGCTCGGCCGTCCGTTTCGAGATCGGGGAGACAAGCTCCTCCCTCGATGACCTCTGTGGAACCGACGTGGACGCCGTGTGCCTCTTTACTCAGAACTGGCTTCACGGTCCCCAGGCCGTCCAGGCCCTGGAAGCCGAAAAACACGTGTACTCGGCCGTGCCGCCCGGGATCAGCGTGAATGAAATCGAAAAACTGGTGGCCGCAGCCACGGCCTCGGACGGTGTCTACATGCTCGGGGAGACCAGCTACTACTATCCGGGCGTGCTGTATTGCAGGGACCAGTACGCGCGGGGCGCCTTCGGCCACATCGTCTATGGCCAGGCGGAATACTACCACGATTGGGACCACGGCCTCTACGACGTGGCCCGCTGGCGCGGCGGCGAAAACTGGCGGGAGACGGCCGGGGTCCCGCCCATGTACTACCCGACGCATTCGACGAGCCAGATCATTTCCGTGACCGGCGCCCGCATGACCCGGGTATCCTGCCAGGGATTTCGAGACAGACACGAGGACGGGATCTACGCGGGCAATGACTGGAGCAATCCCTTCAGCAACCAGAGCGCCCTGTACAGCATGTCCGACGGAAGCGTCTGCCGCATCAACGAATTCCGCCGCGTGGGCCACCCGGGCTGCGTGCGCATGAGCCTCCAGGGCACCGAAGGCGGTTTCGAACAGTCCGGCGGCTGCGCGGCCTGGATGCGCAAGGACGGGAAGCAGACGGAGAACCTGGATAGCCTGCTCGCCTGCACTGGCCAGCCTGTGCCGGGAAGTGATCCGACGGGAAGTGATCCGACGGGAAGTGATCCGATGAGCAAGGTGACCGCATCCGACGGCACCCATCTCGGCGTCTCCGCGGTGCACCCGGCCGAACGGCTGCCGGCCGCCTTCGCCGGGTTGCCCAACGGCCACGCGGGCAGCCACCAGTTCCTGGTCGACGATTTCGTGAAGGCCTGCGTCAACCGGACGCTGCCCCCCAACAACGCGTGGGATGCCGCCCGGTACATGCTTCCCGGTCTCGTGGCCCACGAATCCGCGCTGCGAGGCGGAGCACTGCTTCCCGTGCCGGACCCCGGTGACCCGCCGGACGGGGATTCCCGCACCGCGGACCTGAAGTCATGATTTCGACCGCGCATACGCACACCGCGGAATATAACCAAACCAAATCAGCACGGAGTTCATGATGGGAGTCCAGACAGAGCAGCAGGCTGGCAGGTTTCTTAAGCCATACAACGATGCTGTTCACTTTAGTGGCCTATACGAAAACACGCCCGGAACCTACGCTTTTCGGGCGATGGACAAGGAGGAACTGTCCGCCTGGCAGACAGCCTTTCGTCCCAAATTGCGCGAGGCCCTCGGTCTCGACAACATGGCGTCGGATCTGTCGGGTTACGTCCCCAAAGCAGAGCGGCTGGAAACCTCCGATCTCGGCAGTCACGTCCGGGAACGCTGGTATCTCTGGGTGGAACCGACGGTACCCCTGCCGTTTTATCTCCTGCTGCCAAAGGGAATGACGCCGGACGCAGGCCGTGCAGACGGGAATCCGATTGGGAACGACCGTGGCAGTAAGCTGCCCCTGATCCTGGTGCCCCATGGCCACAACCACCCGCACATTTACGTCGGCATTTCCCGGGATGAAGAGGAAGAGGCGCACATGCTGGAGGGTGAACGGGACATCGCCCGCCAGGCGGCCGCAGAGGAAGGGTATGTCGTCATCGCGCCGACCGCGCGGGCCTTTGGGGAAACCCGCACCGCAGAAGACATCCAGGCCGACAAAATGCACTCCTGCCGCGATCAGCTTGTCCACGACCTGCTGGTCGGGAGAACACCCATCGGCGAGCGCGTATGGGATACGTCCCGTCTGATCGACTGGGCCCTTTCCAATCTGGCGGTTGATGAACGGCGCATCGCTATTACGGGCAACTCGGGCGGTGGTACGATATCGCTCTTCGCCGCGGCCTGTGATACCCGGATCGCCCTGTCCATGCCGGGGTGTTACTTCTGTACGTTCGCGGGCAGCATAGGGACGATTCGCCACTGCGAATGCAACTACGTGCCCGGCATGCTGCGCATGGGCGAGATGTACGACGTGGCCGGGTTGATCGCCCCTCGCCCCTTCTGCGCCATCGCCGGACGGGACGATCCTATCTTTCCCATCGAACACGTCCGGTTCGCCTACGACCGGCTCAAGGCTATATACGCGGTCGCGGGGGCCGAAGACCGATGCGCGTTATCCATCGGCGAAGGGGGCCACCGGTTTTACAAGACGCCGGCCTGGAGTTTCGTGAGGCGCCATTTCGGTCCGGCGGCGTAAACCAGGACTACTTGCGTACCGCTCCGGTTATGGAAAACACTTGAACAAATCCGCGCATGACGTTTAGTTTTCCCAGAAGCTGCGACCACAGATCGCCGTAAAACAGACAAGGAGCGCATCATGGAAAGCGCGACGGTTCAAATCGACCCGCGTGAAGAGATCGGTTTCATGCATATCGACGAGACCGACTTCGAGGCCTTTACCACCGCCCAGCGCATCCGCCACCTGGAGGTCGAAGGCTACGTGCTCCTGCCGGATATGCTTGACGACGATCACATCGCACGGTTGAAAGCTGATCTGGCCGACGTGCCCATGGAGTGCAAGGATTACAGCGACTGCCAGACCTATTGCCTCGAAGCCCAGTGGCTCAGTCCAGCCATGGCCGAATTGATCGGCCATCCACCCATGATCGAGTTTCTGGAAGCGCTTATGGGGCCCGATATCGTGTTTACCCGGGGACTGTTCACACGGACGCTATCGGGTTCGCCGCCCATTTCCATGCATACGGACGGCCAGCCTTACGGATCCTCCATCTTCAGCTACGAGGGCAGCTCGCCGCGGCTGGTGCGCGTGCTCTACTATCTGGATGACCTGCCGCCTGAAAGGGCGCCTTTCCGGGTGGTTCCGCGCTCGCACCTCTCCTTCCACGCCCAGGCCAACCCCTACGTACGCTACAAGTCCCACCCCCAGGAGGTGACCCTTTGTGCGAAGGCGGGGTCTGCCCTGGTCATCCCGAAGGACGTCTTTCACGGTACCCACCCCAACCGCGATACGGTCCCCCGGGAACTGATCCAGTTCGGCTACCGGCCGGCCTGGTCGGGCCCCGTCCAACCCATGGAAGAATGGGATCCGGGAGACGTGGCTGCCGCACCGGCCCAGGCCAGACCTTTCCTTAAGAGTCCGAACACGACCGGCCTGGACTGGCAGCAACCGCACAAACCCAGGGGGATGAAGAGCGAGGCGCCGGGGATCAATCCGGACAGATGGGGAGACTGAGCGGAATCAACCTGGTTTTTGAAGGTAACATCGGGGAAGATCCAGAGGGCACACCTGTGACAAGAACAGCCGGATGAAAGGAACAACCTTGCGTAACATCCAACGTATCGCAGTATTGACCGTGATGATGACCGCTTCGATGAGTACGGCCTCCGCGCAGAACGAATTTCACCTGCAGGCGGGAAAACTCAGGAACCCCTTCGCGCAAAAGAGCGTGGAGTCCCTGGTGCTCACCGTACAGCAGGCTTCCCATTGGAAGCTTGGGCACAGTTTCTTCTTCCTCGACTACGTTTTTGACAGGAAGTGGGACGGATTCAATGACCGGGACTTCTATGCCGAATGGTATCCCACGTTCAGTATCGGTAAACTCCAGGGGACCGAAGCGAGCCTGGGGCCCATTTCCGACGTCGCCGTCATCGCCGGTTTCAACGCGGGCGCGGACGCGAAGGTGTTCAAGTTTCTTCCCGGGTTCAGGGCGTCGTGGGAAATTCCGGGATTCCTGTTTCTGAATACCGACCTCACCGCCTATATCGACCGTAGCGCCGGCGTGGACAAAGGCGGCGCGGCGAAGGAAGGGCACAGCTTCATGTTCGACGTGAACTGGGCCGCACCATTCAAAATAGGAGCACAATCCTTCGCGATTATGGGTCACATGGAGTACATCGGCAGCAGGTCCACCGAACTGGGAGGCCGCTACGACGGCTCCTTCCTCGCGCAGCCGCAGTTTGTCTGGGATACCGGCCAGGCAGTAGCCAGCGAACCCAATCAGTTTCTGCTCGGATTCGAGTACCAGTACTGGCGCAATAAACTCGGCACGGACGAGGACGAAAACACCATCCAGTTGTTGATAGTCTGGCGCCTCTAGGATGGTCTCTCATGCTGATTTCATGGTCGATCACCGTATAGCGAAGCGGGTGCGTCTGGCGACCCTTCGACCGCCGGAACTCCCGCCAAACCCTGGGATAATCGGATGAAAGCCGCTGTAATGGACGCCTTCTGTTCGCCCCTGGAGGTGCGGGAAGTCCCCGATCCCGTGCCGTCCGACGACGGCGTCGTGATCGAGGTGCGGGCCAACGGGATCTGCCGAAGCGACTGGCACGGATGGATGGGTCATGATCCGTCGATCCGGTTGCCCCACGTTCCGGGCCACGAAATAGCAGGCGTGGTCGCCGAAAAGGGCGGCCTGGTTCGTAACTGGCGGGTCGGAGACCGGGTGACCGTGCCCTTCTGCGGAGGATGCGGCGTCTGCGCGCAATGCCTTGCCGGCAATCACCATATCTGCGACCATGAATACCAGCCGGGATTCTCCGGATGGGGCGCGTTCGCCCAATACGTGGCCATGCCGTACGCGGACGTGAATCTCGTGCGCCTGCCGGATGAGGTGGACTACGTCGAGGCGGCCAGCCTGGGTTGCCGGTTCATGACGGCTTATCGAGGCGTGGTGGACCAGGGTCGGGTGACCGGCGGTGATTACGTTGCAATCCACGGATGCGGCGGTGTGGGTCTGTCGGCGACCATGATCGCGGCAGCCCAGGGCGCCGAGGTGATCGCAGTGGATATAGATGACGACCGGCTGCAGCTGGCCAGGGACTTTGGCGCCGGCATGACGGTGAACGCCCGGTCGAGTCCGGACGTGGTCGGCGAAATCCTTGAAAGGACTGACGGTGGCGCCCAGGTCTCGATCGATGCCCTGGGGAGCCAGATCACCAGCCGGAACTCCATCCGATGCCTTCGCAAGCGCGGACGCCACGTGCAGATCGGCCTGACCCTGGCGGACGAGGCCGACGTCTTGATCCCCATGAACACTGTAATCGCAAAAGAACTCGAAATCGTGGGCAGCCACGGCATGCCGGGCCACCGGTACGCCGACCTGCTGCGCATGATCACGTCCGGCGTGCTTCAGCCCGGACGCCTGGTCGGAAAGACGGTCACCCTCGAGGAGGCCGGCGCGGAACTGGAGGCCATGGGCCGTTTCAGCCAGACGGGCGTGACGGTCATCGACCGCTTCTGACGGTCATCGACCGCTTCTGACGGTCATCGACCGCTTCTGACGGTCATCGACCGCTTCTGACGGTCATCGACCGCTTCCTGTGACCATAGCGATTGTCGCCAACATTCGAAAGGCATCAGTATGGCCGACAACGACATCGTCGCACTCGAACGGCAGATATTCGAACTCACCGCGCAGTTGAACGAGTTGCGGCGGAACAGTGTTCCCCGGCCGGTACCCGGATACCGGTTCGCAACTCTGACGGGTGAAGTCACCCTGCTCGATCTCTTCGCCGGGCGCGACCGCCTGCTGGCCATCCACAACATGGGACAGGGCTGCCGTTACTGTACGCTCTGGGCGGACGGATTCAATGGCATGCTATCCCACCTCGAGGACGCCATGTCCGTCGTGCTCCTGTCCGGCGATCCCCCTGCATTGCAACGTGATTTCGCCAATTCCAGGGACTGGCGCTTCCGCCTCGCTTCCCACGGGGGCGGCGAGTACATCGTGGAGCAGTCGGTGATGGAAGGCGTGGAGAATATGCCCGGCGCCGTGCTTTACGAACGACAGGGTGACCAGGTGCTTCGGAAGAACAGCTGCGTATTCGGCCCCGGCGACCTGTACTGCTCGCTCTGGAACCTGCTGGGCCTGGCGGGCCTGGGCGAAGCGGAGTGGACCCCGCAGTACCGGTACTGGCGTCAGCCAGAGAAGATGGACGACGGCGGCGCCAACCTGCTCGAATAGCGGTCTGCCCCATATCGCTGGAAGGCGCGGATGTCGATGCCCTGCTCGGCGCTTCCTGCTTCAAGAAACGAACCTGATCTCCGTCAGCCTGAAGGTGCAGCAATGAACGTCCTGCTCAGGATGAATCTGATCGAACCCCTCGTCGACGAAATCCGCCAGGTTGACGAGAAAATCCGGGTGGTACGCACGGATACGGAAGAGGAAGCCCTGGCCGCCATGCCTGAGATCGAAGTGGTCTGCGGCGAGATCACCCGGGCGCTGTTCGCGCGCCGGAAGAAGCTCGCCTGGATCCAGAGCTGGGGTGCCGGGGTGGACGGACTGCTCTATCCGGAACTGGTCGAGAGCGACGTGGTACTGTGCAGCGCGAAGGGCACGGTGGGCGTGCATCTGGCCGACCACGGGATGGCGCTGCTGCTCGCGCTGACCCGTGGAATCCACACCGCGCTCCGAAGTCCGGGCTGGGATCCGCGCTGGCCGATCCGCGACGCCTCGTGGGAACTGGTGGACCGAACCATGGGTATCGTGGGGCTGGGAGGCACCGGAAGGGAGATGGCAAAGCGTGCGGCGGCCTTCGGAATGCGCGTCGTCGCCGTGGACCCGGAGGACGTGGACGTTCCGCCCGAAGTGGAGGCCTGCTGGGGCATGGACCGGTTCCACGCGCTTCTTGCAGCGTCCGACGTCGTGGCCGTCTGCGCGCCGCTGACGTCGGAAACGGAGGGGCTGTTCGACCGGACGGCTTTTGTCCGGATGCGGAACCACGCATTGCTGATCAACGTCACGCGGGGCAGGATCGTCGACGAGGCGGCCCTGCTGGAAGCGCTTGAAGGCAACCTGATCGGCGGTGCGGGACTGGACGTGGTGCCGCAGGAGCCTCTGCCCGATGGCCACCCGCTGTGGAAGATGAAGAACGTGGTAATCACGCCCCATACGGCAGGTGGTTCTCCCAACCGGGACGGACGTTGCGTGGCCTTGTTCTGCGAGAACCTGCGGCGTTACCTGGATGGACTACCGCTGCTGAGCGTAATCGACAAGCGCAAAGGATACTGATTCCGCGTCGGGCCGGAGCGCCGCGCCTTTATCCCCGAGCATACTGTCCCGACCGCGGCCGACCGATCAGTGCCGGTGTTCCACCCCCTGATCGTGCGCGGTATGGTAATGGCGGGCGAGCAGGTCCGCGCCGAAGTCGTCTGTCGGATTGCGCCAGACCGTGTGCACGTGGTTGGCGTCGTTCTGGACGTTGTCGTATTCCACCAGGAATCGTCCGCCCTGCAGGCGGTAGTAGTGGGGTTGCCGGGATTCCAGGCCGCCCGCCCAGGCCAGGTGCACGTCGCCCACGCCGTTCTTACGCAACAGATCGGATTCGATCTCGGCGACGGCGTCGGGCATGCGGTGAATGTACTCGCCTATGAGGGTCTCCAGCATCTCCCGCTGTCCGCCGTTCATGCCCGCCCCGGAAAGGCCGCGGGGCGTTTCCGTGTACCGCACCGTTTCGTAGGGCACGTCCGTTCGGGCCAGGCGGTCCGGTTTCTCCCGGTTCTCCTGGATGAAGCGCTGGTTCACCGTGACGATGTCCCCCGGGGGAACAGGCGCGATCAGCGCGCTGTGCCGTTGTTCCTCGTCCAGGGCGCGCACCAGTTCCCGCGCCAGGTCTTCCACGTTGCCCAGGGGCCGAAGCGAGCCGACGCCGTTGAGCGCGGCCGAAGCCGGATTCGCCCCGAAGAAGAAGGGCGTGGGCGCGACGATCCGTCCCCCTGCGATCGTATAGTTGATGGAAACGTGGTGTCCCTCGAATTTCCACCCCCAGGGATCCCGGTCCGACGGCGTGCCGAACAGGGAAACGTAGTAGTCGGAAGGGTCCCGCCAGTTGCCCGACGACCAGCCCTCCCGGGCATCCAGCGTCGCTTCCAGGCCCATGATGGTCGTCGTGGTGGCGTATCCCGTTCCGCTCAGCCCCGTGGCAACGAGTTGCAACGCCCGGCGCCGCTGACCCCGGTCCATCTCACCGAGCGGCAGTCCCTTTCTCGCCAGCGGCACGTAGTCCCAGAAAGTGCGCGCGTCATCGTCCTGGAATGAGAAAAGCGCCTTCGCTTTCTGATCGGTAGCCAGGGACGCCGTGAAGTTGACAGCGGCTTCACCCATCCGCTGAACCAGGCCCCGGATGTGCGCGCTGGTCAGCAACCCGTTCTGGTCATCGCTCATTTTTGTCTCCGATTGGTATGTAGACTCCTGCAGACATAATTGCAGAAACAGGTACGAATCCGGGTTCAGATGCGATATGCATCATTTCAGATCCGGAAACCGAAGGAACCGCTTGGCCGTGCCGCCCATGACCGCCTCCAGTTCATGGGGGGCGATGTCGGGCACAGTCTCCTCGATCAGGCGGGCCAGCTTGTCGTATCCGGGTTCCTCGTAGATCCACGGGAAGTCCGTGGCCCACATGAGCCGGTCGGCGCCGAATGTGTTCAGGAGATTCCTGTTCCATCCCGCCAGGTCGGGGTAGGGGTACGGCTCTTTGCTGAAGGCGTAATGGCCCGACAGGTGCATGGTCACGTTTTCGTAGGTGCTCAACCGGTGGGTTGTGTGGAAAGCCGGATTATACGACACGATATCGATCTGAGGCCGCCCCCACTTGTCGTGCCGGCCCTTGCCCAGGCCCGGACAGACGCCAAGGTGGTTTATCACGACGCGGACCTGGGGAAAGGCATCTACCAGGTAGGCGATCAGGTGGGCGTCCGCGGCCCGCACGTACAGCCAGAGTACGAGGTCCTTCTCCGCCGCGTATCGCCAGATAGGATAGGTCGTGAACGTGCGCACGTCCACGGGTTCGAAGGGATCCGGGGGGCCGCCCACCGCGCCGAGCCGGAAACCCACGACCCCCGTTCCGTCCGTCAGCCGGTCCATGTGGTCCCGCGGCGCGCCATAATCCGATTCGGGAATGAGTCCGATGCCGAGGAACCGGTCGGGGTAGGTACCGAGACAGTGAAGCAGGTAGGCGTGCTCGGCCGCGCTCGTACCCCCGATCTGGACCAGCATGGCCTGGTCGATGTCGCTGGCGGCCATGTAGGTCATCAGCTTCTCGACCGTCTCTTCCCGGTCCGGCGGCGTGATGCCACCGGCCTCCCTCGGAAACTCGCTGCTGACTTTCGCGAACACGTGACCGTGGGCATCGATACGGGGCATGGGGGCTACCTGCCTAGGACATCCCGAAAAGCCGGCGACGGTCCGGCGTGTTCAATGATGGGGCGATTTGGGCGTACCGTCCGGGGTCTATCTTCCCCGGTGTGCGCTTTTCGTAGGTGAGGATGATCGACTTGCGCGGGATGCCGGTGCGGTTCTCCATGGCCACGTGCCACCCGTAGGTATTGAACATGATGGCCGTGCCCGCCCTGCCCGGGAACCGCTTGTGACCCGGCATGGCTTCGAGGTTCTTCACGCGGGGGTAAGGTCCGGCACCGGGCCGGTGGCTGCCCGGGACGTAGGCAAATTCCCCGCCGCCGCGCTCGACGTCGTTCACGTAGACCTGCACCTTGATATGGAGGGGATGATCGGGCGGAACGTCGGGATGCCATCCCGTGTAGCCCATGGGCCACAGCGGCGCCGTGCGGACCTGCTCGCCGATGTGGATCGCGTCGTTATCCGTGAATGCCTTGATATATTCGAAGTAACGCGGCCGGTCGAGGATGTCGATGAAGACGTCGTCCTTCTCCAGCACGTTCGGAATGTCGTAGTAGGTCGCCGCGAGTTCACCCCGGGCAATCTTGTCCAGCCAGTCCTCCTTGCAGGCGGCGGCCCAGTGGTCGAAGGCTTTCTGAAGACGGTCCAGCATCTCGCCACCGATCGCGTCCTCGAAAACGAGGTAACCCTCTTCTTCCCACTGCTTCCATTCGGCAGAGGTGGGGCCGGAAACGACGGTCATTCGGGTCTGCTTTCTTCTCGGTTCCAAGGGTGTCTCTGGTATAGTTCGGAATCAACAGCAACGGTCCCGCAAAGTCAAGCGCGACGGCGGCGGCCTGACTATTTCCTTCTTGCCCCGGCCTTCCACCCCGGTCTATCTTCTGCCCTGTGGAGACGGACGCTACAGAAAGGGGCAACGCTTGAAGATCGAAGCCGTGGAATCCCTCGCGATCCCCGAGTTGAAAGTCGTTCGATTCGGCCGCTTCAGGGATAGCCGGGGGTATTTCACCGAATCCTACCGGCTGGGGGACCTTGCCTGCCACCCCGATACGGCGTTTCTCCACGAAGTCCGTTTTTTGCAGATCAACGAGAGTTTTTCGCGCGCCGGCGTGGTCCGCGGCCTTCATTTCCAGTGGAATCCCCACATGGGCAAGCTGGTCCGCGCCGTTCGCGGACGCGTCGTGGACCTGGCGTTGGATATACGGGTGGGTTCTCCCACGCTGGGCAGGATCGTCGCCCGGGACATCTCGGAGGATCCCGATGCGGACCACGGCGAGTGGATCTGGGTTCCGCCGGGGTTCGCCCACGGGTTCTTCTGCACGACCGACTGCATCCTGGAGTACCTGTGCAGCGGGGAGTACAGCCCCGGCAACGCGGCCGGCATCTCGCCGCTGGCCCCGGATATCGACTGGTCCCTGTGCGATCGTAAGTTAAAGCGCGCGTTCGACGAGGTGACCGGAGGCGGCCCGGGTAGCGCCGTCATGTCCGAAAAGGACCGGGACGCGCCAACATTGAACGGCTGGCTCGCGGACGAACGGTCGGCAAACTTCCGATTTTGAACGGCTGGCTCGCGGACGAACGGGCCGTGGACTTTCCGTATCGGCGAGAACCGGTTACCTGGCAGTTTCGTATTGTAATTCACTCATCAAATGGAGAAGCATACATGACTACCGGTCAACTTTCACTCTGGTCGGACATCCGCGGACTCGTGTACTTCGGCTGGATCGTCGCGGCGACGCGCCTGCTGCTGGATTTCGTCGCGCCTGAACTGTCGATGTACATCGGCGTCTACTTCCTGATGCCCCTGGCCTACCTGTACTACGGCCTGAAAGGCAGGTGGGACCATCTGGCCTGGCGGCGGGTGGCCCTCTCCCTGGTCGTCGTGGTTTTCTTCGTCTGGTTCATTCCAAACCTTGTTTCGTACAGCACCGCGTTCTTCGTCGGTCTGGAGCACGGCAGATTCTCGCCGGAAAACTCCGGGAGGATACTCGACTATCAGGGACCGTTCATGACGATATTGAACGGCGGTATGGTTGCGGGGGGCACGTTCCTCGCGGGTTCGGTATGGAGCGTCGCGCTGGGCACGCTGTTCATCTGGCTGCCGGGGGCGATGCGCCGGCGCCAGGCTCGCGCCGGGGCAAGCGTCTAAAACCCGATTCCCTTCAAGTACTTCAGCGTCCGTTTCGCGATGGGCAGGGGCCTGTCGAACGGGGCAGGATACATGTCCTGCTCCACGATGGCATAACCGTCGTAATCGATGCGCTTCAGTAATTCCAGCAGGGCCGGAAAGTCGACCAGGCCCGCCGAGGGCTCGCAGAACATGTCCATGGCCACCGCCTCGGCGAAGGGAATGTTCCCGGTTTCCACCTGCCGCTGCTTTTCCGGGTCCACGCTCTTGAGATGGAGGTAGGGGATCCGGCCGCGGTGTTGTTCGAGGAAGACTACGGGATCTCCGCCGCGATAGGCGTGGTGGCCGACGTCGAAACACAGCGACACCCGACCAGGGTCGGTGTCCGCCAGGAAACGCTCGATCTGCTCCTCGTATTCGACGTGGGTCTCGGCGTGTGGATGGAACACGAGCTGCAGTCCGAACGCGTTTCGGGCGAGATCGGCAACGCGGTGGGTCGTGTCGACGAGACGGCGCCAGGCTTCGTCGTCCAGGGTCCTGGACTCGATCAGTTCTCCCGTGAAGAGGTCCGAGTAGGTCCCGTCGATCAGCACGAGGTAGCCGGCGCCGGTGGCGGCCAGCAGTTCTCCCGCGCTCACCACCTGCTGCTCCAGTTCGGGCCACCGGTCCGGGTCCTCGAGGTTCCCCATGGCGAAGGCGCTGGTCACCTTCAGGTTGCGCCCGTCCAGCTCCCGTTTCAGCCCGTCGATGTCCGTGGGCAGATAGCCGTAGGGTCCCAGCTCGATCCATTCATAGCCGGCTTCGGCCACCTCGTCCATGAACCGCTGCCACGGGGTCTGCTTCGGATCGTCGGGAAACCACACGCCCCACGAATCCGGCGCGCTGCCGATGCGGATGTTCACGGTAGACTCCTTTAGTAATGAAACCGCTGGCTCGTGCGGCGTTCGGCCTCGTAGCCCTCGCGCAGCTTCCGCGTCATGGGATCGTTGGTCGCCTCGGCCGAGGCGATGTCCCACCATACGTCCGAAGGCGGCAGGTAGCGGTGCTTCTCGGTCTCGCACACGATCACGCAGGCCCGCGTTTCCGAACGGGCTTCCCGGAGCGCGTGTCGTAACTCGTCCGGTGACTTCACGTGCCACGCCCGCGCGCCGAAACTCTCGGCGTTGGCCGCGAAATCGATCTCCAGGTATGCCCCCTCGAGGCGGCCCGAATCGGCGTCCCGCCCCCGGAACTCGTTGCCGAACGACCGGCCCGCCCGGGCCATCTGCAGCGCCCGGATGATCTGGTAGCCGTGGTTCTCCGAAATGACGACGGTCACCTTCAGGCCTTCCTGCATGGCGGTCATCAGTTCGGTGGGGTTCATCAGGTAGGTTCCGTCGCCGATATACACGTAGACCTCGTCGTGTATCCCGGCCATGCGGGTGCCCAGCCCGGCGGGCAGTTCCCATCCCATGCACGAATACCCGAACTCCAGGTAGCAGGCCGCGCCGCCCGTCACGTCCCAAAGCCGGTGCAGGTCGCCCGGCGGGCTGCCCGCCGCGGCGATGACGCAGTCGCCGTCCCGGGCTTCCTCATTGAGCGTCCGAATGAGCCGGGCCTGGCTCATGGCCTCTTCGGGATGGTCGACGTATACTTCCTCCCGCAGCGTCCGGCTGTGGGCATCAAGGCGGCCTTTGACCTCGGCCTGGTACGCCTCGCTGGGACGGAGGCCGGCCTCCCGGGCGGCCCCGGTCAGGGCAGTCAGCGCTTCCCGGGCGTCGGCCGTGACCGGCAGGGCCCCCTGCTTGTAGGCGTCGTGACCGGCCACGTTGATGCCGATAAACCGAACGTCCGGATGAGAAAAAGCCGACTGCGACCCCGTGGAGAAATCGGTCAGCCGCGTCCCGACCGCGATGATCAGGTCGGCCTCCGCGGCGATCCTGGCGCCCGCCGGCGTGCCGGTTACGCCGAACCCGCCGATGGCCCAGGGCGAGGATTCGCGCATGGCGCCCTTGCCGCCGAATGTCTCGCCCACGGGGATTCCGCATGCCCCGGCGAAGGCCGCGAGGGCGTCCCAGGCTTCCGAGTAGTGCACGCCGCCGCCCGCGATGATCATGGGCCGCTTCGCCGCTTTGAGCATCTCGATCGCTTCGGCGACCCGTTCTGCAGTGGGCGGCCTGCGTTCCACGCGCCAGACCCGCTTTTCGAAGAAATGGGCCGGGTAGTCGCTGGCGTGGGCCTGCACGTCCTGGGGCAGCGAGATGGTCACGGTGCCCGTGTCGGCCGGATCGGTGAGCACGCGCATGGCTTCCGGCAGGGCGGTGAGCAGTTGTTCGGGCCGGTTGATCCGGTCGAAGAACCGGCTGACCGGACGGAAGCAGTCGTTGACGCTCACCTCGGCGGACACCGGGTGCTCGAGCTGCTGAAGCACGGGGCCCTGGTACCGGGTGGCGTAGTAGTCGGAAGGCAGCAGGAGCACGGGCAGCCGGTTGATCGTCGCCGTGGCTGCGCCGGACAGCATGTTGGTCGATCCCGGTCCGATGGAAGCCGTGCACGCGATCGTGGCCATTCGGTGATTCACCTTGGCGTAACCCGACGCGGTGTGCACCATGGACTGCTCGTTGCAGGGCTGATGGTAGGTCAGATCCTGCCCGTACTCGAAAAGCGCCTGGCCCAGCCCCGCCACGTTCCCGTGGCCGAAAATACCGAAAATCGCGGGGATGAAACGCCGCTCCAGACCGTCGCGCTCGCTGTACTGCACGGACAGGTACTTGACCACTGCCTGCGCCGTGGTCAGGCGGACTTTATCCTGGGGAAATGCCATGGTCTGCTCCTTCGTTTATCCGGTTCCGAACTGTATGCTGTGGATGATTCCTTGTGGATGATTCCTGTCGATTACTGATATCGATCCCCACCGGTCGATTCGAGGCCGAGACGGCCCCGGCCGGCCTCGATCAATCAACCACCGGGTCCTGCACCAACTCCCACCGGTCGGTCGACCAGGAGCGTTCCACCGCCGCCAGTACGCCCGCGACGGCCAGCGCTTCGTTGAAACCCGGTTCGCCCTGCCTGCCCGCCGCGATGGACTGCAGGAAGTGGAAGGTCTCTATGGCCTTGAGGTCGTCGTAACCGAGTCCAACCGCGGGACCCGGATTGAAGTGGACGTGTCCGGGATAGGCCGGACCGCTTTGCAACGTAACAAACCCGTCGTGAGGACCATCGACGGTGAAGAGCTGAAGTTCATTCATTCGTTCGAAATCCCAACGGACCGCGCCTTTCGTGCCGTGGATCTCGAAGGCCATCTGGCACTTCGTCCCCTGGATCACGCGGCAGACTTCGAAGGTGCCGCGGGCGCCGTTTGCGAACTCCACCAGCGCCCCCACGTAGTCTTCATTGGTCACCGGCTCTCGCTTTCCTCCGGATCCAACGGAAAAATGGGTGCCTTCGCCGGCCGGCGCGACGGGCCGGTCTTCGATGATCAGCGCCTGCTGGCCGACCACGCGCAGGATGGACCCGGCGAGCATGTGCGCCATATCGGTAACGTGGGACATGAGGTCGCCCAGGGCGCCGCTTCCCGCTTCGGGACGCCGGAAACGCCAGGAGAGCACGCCGTCGGGATGGCTCGCGTACCCAGCGAAGAACCGGCCGCGGTAATGGGTGATATCGCCCAGCGCGCCGTCGGCGACGAGACTGCGCGTGTGCTGCACGAGAGGCGCCCACCGGTAGTTGTAGCCGACCCAGGTCAACACGCCGGCATCGGAAGCCGCCCGGGCGATTTCGGCCGTTTCGTCCGGGGACCGGCCCACGGGTTTCTCGCAGAAGATATGCTTGCCGGCCGCCGCCGCGGCGCGGACCATGTCCAGGTGGAGGAGATTCGGCGCCGTGATGTTGACCGCGGATACGTCCGGGTCGTCCATGACCTCGCGCCAGTCCGTCGCGATACGCTTGAATCCCAGCATGGCCCGGGCCTGTTCGCACCGGCTTGCCACGTCGTCCGCGCAGATCACCAGATCCGGGTATAGCTCGCATTCGGGGAATCGCTGGCGGACCTGGTGGTAGGCGCGGCCATGGACCATGCCCATCCAGCCCATGCCGATGATGCCGATGCCGATTTGCGACGCCATGTCTTCCGCTCCGTTTCATCGGACGTTGCGATCGCCGGTGTCAGCCGGATCTGCGGGCTCAGCCGCGTGATTTCCGAGGCCAGCCGCATGATCGCCGGGTTCAGCAGCACGACCGATGGGTTCAACCAAAGGTGTCGATCAGTTGATGAACCGCCAGGTACAGGAAGAGTATCAACGCGAGGGCAAGGAGCACGTTCAGCACCCAGCCCGTCTTGAGGTTCCCGACCCAGGCCCGTTTCGAGTTCATGTAGAGCAGCGTGCCGGCCAGAAACGGCATGAAAAGCGCGCCGACCACGGTATAGACGATGACCACGGCGACCGGCCGGTCGAAGAGCAGCAGGGCCATGGTCGGGAAGGTCAGAAACAGCAGAAACCCGCGGTAATACGGCGAATCGGTGCGGACCATGGCGCTCCGATCTTCGCTGGAAACCCGTTTGAACAGGGCCATGAAATCGGCGAACAGGTAGGGGATGCCCTGCCAGACGCCCAGCACCGAGGTAATGACAGCGGCCCAGAACCCCAGATAGAGGGACCACCTGCCGAAGGGTCCCAGCGCTTCTTCCAGCCGGTCGGCCATGCCGAACACGATGTCGATGCCCACGGCTTCGGGCCGAATCTGGGCTCCGAGGATCATGACGGCCACGCCGAAAAAGCCCGTAAGAAGATAGGCGCCGCCGAGATCGATGCGGATGCCCTTCACCCACTCGCTGCCGGTCCGTCCGGCTTCGCGGATCCAGTACCCGTAGCACATGACCGACAGACTGCCGCCGACCCCGCCCAGGACGCTAAGCACGGCGACCACCGAACCCGACGGCGCGTTCGGCAGGGCGATACCGCGCACGATATCGCCGAAGTCGGGGCGGAGCGCCCAGGCGCTGATCAGAAAGCTCAGGAACATCAGACCGATGAGCACCTTCATGACCTTCAGGAAAAACCCGAATCGTCCTACCCAGACCAGGACGCACGCGGCCAGGGCGTGGATGACGCCCCACTGCGCGACCGAGAGGGACGGAAAAACCGTGTGGCCGGCCAGGCCGGACGCCGAAAGCAGCCCGCCGCCCACCAGGAAGGACCAGATGACCAGGTAGAGCAGGAAGAAATACTGGACAGGCCTGCCGAGGCGCTCAACCCATCCTTCCAGGAGCGTGGTGCCTGTCGCCAGCTGCCAGCGTCCGACTCCTTCGTTCAGGGCGAACTTGAGCACGGCGCCGTAGACGATGGCCCAGAGCAGCACGGTGCCGAATTTGGCGCCGGCGTTCGTAGCCGAGATCATGTCGCCCGCGCCGACCCCGGTGGCCGCGACGGCGATCCCCGGTCCCATCAGGGCGATCATCTGGAAGAAGTTCAGCTTCAAATCGGTTTTCCGTATCGATTCAGATCTCGTCCCGCATCATTTCGTCCAGGTACCGCTTCCCGGACAGGATCGCGTTGAAGGGATCGGCCCCGGTGGCCAGCTCGATGCTGATGTACCCGTCGAATCCGCCGTCCCGCATGATCCCGAGCGCCCTGCGGTAGTCGATCATGCCCTCGCCGAGGGGCGCGTTGATGTGCTGGGCCCGGTCTTCCTCCTGGAAGTAGATCCGCTGGATGTTCTTGACGTGCCAGAAGTTGGTGTGAGCCGCCAGCATGCGGCACACGTCGTCCCAGCCGCCCTCGGGCGTCGCGTAGGCGAAATAGAAATTGCCGAGATCCGGATTCGCCTTGATCAGGGGATGGCCGACGAGATCGATGAGCCGCAGCATGCCCTCCGGGGTGTCCACGATGCTGTTCTGGTGGAGTTCCAGCGTGAGTTCGGTGCCCTCCGACTCGGCCTCCTGGGCGAGCGCCCCCAACACGCCGGCGGCTTCTTCGTAGTCTTCGTCCCGCGCCCGCAGGCTGCTGCCCACCGGATCGGATTGTCCGCGGAGATCCTGTTCGCGCACGCCTACTTCCCAGGGCTGCGGGGAGATGGACATGTTGACCAGTGGCGCGCCCGCGAGTTGGGCCGCTTTCACCGCCCTGGAAAGCAAACCCCGGTTTGTCGCCCGGACCTCCTCGGGCGCCGGCCAGGTGATGATCTTCCGCAGCACGGTGAGCCCGCCGATTTCGAGTCCGTGGCCGCGCGCCTCCTCGCCCAGTTCGACCAGGGCCTCGTCCGGCGCGTCGTAGAAGTTGAACCAGGTCTCGCCCAGGTCGATCCCGTCGAACCCGTGCCGGACGAGCCAGTCCCACACCGGCTTGCGCTCTTCGGCCAGGGGATAGCCCCGCTCCGCGGCTTCGGGTGAACGATAACCACTCAACGTGAGGGTACAGAAAACGATTTTCATGATGGATTGGCCCGCAGGTAGGCGTGAACGATGTCGCGGCACAGGGCGTGGTCCTGCCGGGCGCCGTATCCGTCGGTTATGGGTTTCTCCCCGTTTACGAGGCATTCGTGAAAATGGATCAGCTCCAGCTTGAAGGCATTCTGCTTGTTGACGACGAGTTCCTTCGTCCAGGGCTGTTCGCCGTCCATGCCCTGCACCGTGACGGGCGAAGGCAGCCCCCGGTCGAATCCGGTCGGGAATCGGATGCCCACGCGCCGCCACGCGCCGAATACTTCCAGGGTCTCCCGGAAATCGTGCAGTTCGGGCAGGCTGGTCCAGGTCGCCGCGCAGCGCGCGTCATTCTCGTAGGCCAGCACCGTCGTCACGCTCGATCCGCCGCGCCAGACTTCGGCGCTGACCACCCGTTCCGGCGGACCGAACAGTCCCCGCAGGCTGCTGATGTCGTGTATCATACTGCCAGATAGAGAGAAGAATATCCGCCGCGCCGCTTCCGGGGCGTCGCCGATCGCCTCGCGGACGGCCTGCTCCCGTCTCCGTGCCGTATCCTCGATCACCTCGCCCGGGATATCGTCGAAGGCATAGAGCGTGAATTCACTCAGGTGGCGGTCGTTGCCGCAGTGAAGATGGTTGGCCTGAATGAAGCGGATGTCCGGCATGGCGAGGACCTCTTTACGCGCGAACCGGTATCCCGGGTCGTGCTGTTTCATGTACCCAACCATCAGCGTCTTGCCCGAGGCCTCGGCGGCCCCGAGGATGCGGTCCGCTTCCTGCACCGAGAAGCACATGGGTTTCTCGATGAATACGTGTTTCCCCGCGTTCAGCGCGGCGACGGCCGCATCGGTCTTGGGATCGGCGAAACAGAGCAGCGCCGCGTCCAGGTCGAGGTCGAGGAGGTCCTGGTAGCGCGTGACGCGGGCGCGTTCGGGTACGTGGTACATTGCTCCGATGAAGTCGACCAGCTTCGCGGACGCGTCGCAGAGCCCGGCCAACTCGTACCGGTCTCGCAGTTCGGCGATATGGGGCAGATGCTGGACCTGGGCGATCGCACCGCAGCCGATCACGCCGATCCTGATGCGGTCCATAGACGTTCCTTTCCGGCAATCGATGCCCGGGTATCGATGCCCGGGTATCGATGCGACAGATGGGGATGTCGATGAATTGAATACGCCCGGAGGGATTCGAACCCCCGACCTACTGATCCGAAGTCAGTTGCTCTATCCAGCTGAGCTACGGACGCACGGGGGAACCGGGAACCGGCGCAACCAGTGCCGGTGCGCGGACTACGCAGGCCGCCCGATTCCCATACCCCAGGCCACCATCGTAACTACGGCTTTATGATGCAATGATACTGGTTGAGCACAAGAGATAATCTGTCCGCTGAACAGGGTCAACTCCAAATCACTTACTGAAATACGTTCGTGTATTAGAATCACATCCACGTCGGGTTTCGTAGTAGGCGGATTTCGGTCAATGATTTCATAATCGTCGTAAATCAGCCCGAAGCTATCTGGGCCATATTCAAGGCACGCTTCAAATTCCCACTGGCGTACGAAATCTTTTAGACTTGCCTTCGCATCATCCTCGGTGGCGTAATGTTTCTTTAACTCAAATCTCACTTTCTTATCTTTAACCTTCAGGCAGAAATCCGGTGAGGTATTATCTTCAAACTCTTCTGCATCATCGTAGTTGAAGTGTTTTCCGTGTGTAATACGGTAATTCAGAGCAACCACGTGCGGATCGTTCATTTTCTATTTCCAAAACCTACAGATCGAAGTTGGCTTTGATCTACAGTCTGTGTGATATCCACGCGCTACAATTCGAGTAGGATCTACTATCGCGCCATCCTGTGTCGTTCAATCTGGCCAATATGGTTCGAATCAGTGGTGGAGAGAGTCGTCAGAGGTAAGATAGTGAGTTTCGCGGTGTCAGATCAGAAGATTCATTGCAACGATCTAGTGATTTTTGAGCTTGGTATTCCAATCAGAAGTAGCGGACACGGATTCCCGACCCCTCGATCTATTCGTTCCATTAGTTTGTCCCAGTGTGTTGTTGCACGTCCAAACTTGTCCTGAACAAACATCCTCGACCAATCTATTACAAAATCTCTCCCGCCATCCTGCACAGATCTTCGTTGTCGTGTAGTAGGTCTCAGATTAAACAGAAGTTGTAGATCTTCGAATCTGCGAACACCGAAGCGATCCGCGCACGACTTTACGATTTGTTGGAGATCGTCCTGCAATGACCGTCCACGGGTCACGATCACACCAACGCTGATAGCGCCTTCGCTATGGAGGCGTTGAAAGTTCTCCAGATCTCGATCGAAGAACGGGTCTTTGTTATTCCATTCTATTTCCAAGGCGATTTTCCCATTTTCGGTTTCACGAACATGATCTATTTCATGGGTAATCGCCGCTGTTCGCGCTCCGTCGATGATCTTCTCTATGAAGATATTAGTTTTTGACCAGGATAGATTGGAAAGCGTCCTACGTATTCGTTGGGTAATGGGAGACTCTCCACCACCGCTGCGAATCAACTCGACGTCAGCTATTCGGAGATCTTGAAGTACATTGCATAACTCTTCCAACGGACCGGGAAAATCCTGGGTGAGCAACGCTTTCGCATGATTCACGACATGTATGTTGAAGCCTGTACTTTCGAGATCGGATAGGCTCAAGACGTAGAAGCCGAAGAGTTGTAACCGTATGTAGGCCAATCAGGTTCGTATTCCGAATCTGCCTGATCACCCCATACAGTCCAGTTATCCCGCACACCACGACTGAATAGCTCCAGGTATGGCCCCCGACTACAGTTTTCGATAATCTCGTAAAGTTCGTCAGGTTTCCGGGAATGTTCTCTTTTACGACTAGAGAACAAATTCACCTGTCTACGTCCGGGGTCGAGCGTTCTAGCATTCTTCCCTCGTACACCGAACAGAATCATTTCAGTCACATTTCGAAAGTAGAATCCTACGCCTCGCCCATCCGATCCTCCATCCTTACGGACTTTGTGCCAAATAAGATTGGTCTTGTAATCAAACCCCCAAGCTTTGAGCACGCGTAGGCCGTCAGGCAGTAACGCATTTGGAACCCAAAGATAACAGTGTGCAACATCGGCCGTATGCTCCACGACCGGGATCGCCGAGATCTCCGCGACAGTAAGCGTATCGTATCGGGATAACCTTCGGTGTTCCGGAGCGACCTTACCCGTTCGATTGACAAAACGCCACGGTGGATCGGCTAATATGGTCCCAAACTTTCTTTCTTCGAGAAAATCCGTTAAAGGATGATTCAAATTCATTCCTCACGACTGAACGGCACGTTGTTGGTATGAATGTTGGTACAGATACGAATAACTCGTCTATAAGGAGGTAGTGATACCCCAGGCAGGATTCGAACCTGCGACCCTCGGATTAGAAGTCCGATGCTCTGTCCAACTGAGCTACTGGGGCGCACCATCACCAATATACGGGATCCGGGTTGGGTGTCAACTCGAGATTGGGACGGGTTCGGGTCGACAAAACAGTTTAAAACGAGATTTACGGGCCCGCTTC
Source organism: bacterium (assembly GCA_965202605.1). Taxonomy (GTDB): domain Bacteria; phylum JAAXHH01; class JAAXHH01; order JAAXHH01; family JAAXHH01; genus JAAXHH01. The sequence goes on along the minus strand of OZ241838.1, from coordinate 3,671,986 downwards.
CGACTGTTGGGTTGTGGCGCCAGAAACCGAGACTCAAGTCGATCACCTTCAGATGGGAGCACAGATGAAACGGTTACTACCGCTGTTGTTACTTCTTGCGACGCCAGGTACGGCATGGAGCGCATTCGAACCGGTTTACGCGGGCGCAAGGCCGGTCGGCATGGCGGGCGCCTTCGTGGCCGTCGCGGACGACGCCGAAGCGTCCTTCCTCAATCCGGCCGGTATGTCCCAGGTCGGCCGGTTCGCGTTGACGAGCTACTATACGAGGCTCTTCGGAATGAAAGAACTGGCCCAGATAAGCGTCTCCGGGGTCGCGCCGACCGGCCTCGGCCACTTCGGGCTTTTTTACCACGGTCTCGGAAGCTCGTTGTACCGGGAGGGCGTTTTCGGCCTTTCCTACGGGCGATCCATCGGCGGGCGGGTCCGTGCGGGGATGGCGCTTCGCAGGATGAATCTTTCCGTCAGAAACTACGAAGGCGCTTCCGCCGTCGTGCTGGACACGGGCGTCCTCGTAGATCTCCCGTACGATCTTCGTCTCGGCGCGATGGCCCATGCCGTCGGCCGTTTGATGGAATCCGGCCCCGCGGCGGAGAACCCGCGCATCGTCCAGGCGGGTCTGAGCAGGACGGGAGACCGGCTGACGGTTTCCTTCCAACTCGATCGCCACCCCCGTCATGGCTACACCACGCGGGTGGGCCAGGAGTTCAGGCTGGTCGAGCTGATTACGATCCGGGCGGGGCTGACCACCGATCCATCCCTGTTCTACGTCGGCCTGGGCTTTGAAAAGGGACATCTGAAAACGGACTACGCCCTGTCGTCTCACTCCCTGCTGGGCATCACGCATCGGTTTTCGCTCACCATGGAGTTCGGTTGATATGACTGAAATCACCCGTAAATCAGGGAAAACCCTGGCGGCAGTTGCCTTCGTGGCAGCGCTGATCTGCCCGGGCGCCGGCATGGCCCAGGACGTCGACTATTCGATCGATGTCCTGGTCGACCGTGAGGCGGAAGACATAGATCCCGAGGATATCGCGGTCCTGGAGTCACTGCGGCGCGAGCCACTCGATATCAACCGCACCAGTCGTACCGAGTTGGAACAACTGCCGTGGATCACGCCGAAACTTGCCGGGGCGATCGTTTCCTGGCGGGACAAGTACGGCCCCTTCTCGGACCCGAGTGATCTCGTACTTGTTCCCGGTGTCACGCGGGATCTGGTTTCCCGGATCAGCCCCTTCATTCGAGTGGCGAAAGTTCGCACGATTCAAACCGGCGGACGCTGGCGGCTGGCGCGAAGCCGCACCGACCGTCCGGATGCGATAGGAAACGGTACCCTGGGTCTGCAGGCGGACCTGGAACTGGGGAGGAGATTCAAACTCGGTGGCCGCGGGGAACGTCGGGACCGGGGAGGTGAAACAAGATGGCGGTCCGGCTACGTGGAATTCGGCGGGGCGGATATTTCCCGCAGGCTGATCCTTGGATACTATGAAATGGATTTCGGCCAGGGACTGGTGTGGCGCAGTCACTCTATCCGGCCTTCAACAGCCAGTCTCAGCGCTTCTGTGAAGCGCCGCAGCCGGGGACTGAGACCCGTGAGGACGACCTACGCATCCGGTGCCCTGCACGGCCTGGCCCTGCAGTACCCTCGCAGGGGGTTTGTCCTGACGGGCATCCTTTCAAGGTCCAAATCGGGCAACTGGGAATCCGGCGGCCGCCTGGACTGGAAGCGAAACAGTGGCCTGATCGGTTTCTCGGCCCTTCAATCGGAAGGCCGCGTGCGCGTTGGCGCGGACCTGGATTTACTCTATGGCGGCACGAACCTGTTCGGCGAATTCGCCATCGACGATGGCGGTTATCAATCCGTACAGGGAGGCATGATCTGGAGCATGGAGCGCGTGGAAGGGGGGCTTACCTTCCACCGTCAGCCCGCCGTCAGGTTGATCGAAAAGTCCGAAAGGTCCTGGCAGAGTCTGCTCCTGCGATGGAGACCCGATCGCGGGACTACGCTTCAACTGAGCGTGGAACCCCGACTGACCTACCTGAAACTGTACAGGCGCAGCACCTTTCGTATTCGCCGCAGAATGAACGGCGGCGTCCTGCTCTCCGGGGTGTGGCGTCGTGAAATGGACGAGCAACGGGTTGCCGGACCGTCCCTGGAGGAAATCTGGCGGGGCCAGGTGGCCTGGCGGCTGCCCGCCCGGGTCCGGTGGCGTGCGCGCTACGAACGACGCGGCCAGTCCGGTTCGAAGCCCGTACACGATCTGCGTCTATACATGCGGTACCGGTCCAGGGACCGCGTGAGTCTGTCTGCACAGTGGGAATACACGCTGACACGGTTTACCGAGGCGGAGGCCGCGACTTTCCTGTTTCGATCCAACAAACGCGAAAGATGGGTGATCCTTTTATACGGACCCGTAGGATCGGGCGTTTCCACCCTGGTGCGCTACACGCGGACACGTCAGACCCGCTACGATCAACTCAAGGTCCCCCTCGTCGAAACACGCTGGACCCTGCAAATGAATGCCCGGTGGTGATTGCGGATTAAATGGCTGTGGAAAGTGTATCGAGGAGCGATGCAGATCTACGATTACGCGAGAGAATCATATTTACAAGGGATCATCAAAGACGAATTTGCAACCTACCATTAGAGGAGATTGTTATGGGAAACGAAAATAAAGAGCTAATTAAAAGAATAGATGCACTTGTAGATGGGATGGTCGGTCGATTCAACACTTTCGGCAGAGAAGTGACTAGAAAGATCACGTCCATGCAAAAATGCATGGATGAACGATTTGACAAACTCGAAACCGATGTATCGGAAATCAAGGATATCCTGCTGAATGGAAGGAGTGGGTCCGTTTCTCAGAAATGAAGGTAAACCCGGTCTTTTTCGTTTGATCTCTCTCCGCAGCGGTACTATCTTGATCGCAGCAGGTGAGAAGTTGGGAAGACGGTGCGAATCCGTCGCGGACCCGTCGCTGTGACCGGGGACGAAAGCCGCATCAAGAGCCAAAGGGCTCGAGCCACTGTTCCGGCAGGAATGGGAAGGCGCGGCGAGTAGATCGATCCGGAAGCCAGAAGACCGACCTGCCCATCGCTTTCATCGGGACTTCCGTGGACTGAAGTCATCCGATGTACATGGATAATCGCAAGTACGGCCGCCAGGCGGTTTCGTCCCGTAATCTTATCTCCGGGGCGTAGTTTACCGCAGGCCGTGCTCCGAGGATGATAAACGGCATCCCCGTATCTGACCCAGTTCAGGTGCGGGGATTTTTCTTTGAAAGGAGATCAACCTGAAAAAACGGAAAAACCCCCGGCACGCCGCGTCAATGACTTGATATCACGGCACCAGTTACATGGACAAGGAGCAGAAACGATGAAAATACAAAGTACAATAGGTTCCATTTTAAGTCTGTCCCTGCTTTTCGCTCTGCCGAGTCTTGCTCAGAATACACAGGATACAGCGGACCAGGAGCCCAGGTACATACTCGACACCATCGTCGTAACCGCTTCGAGAACCGAAACACCCCTTAATCAGGTATCCAGTTCGATTGCCGTGATCACGGCCGAAGATATCGAACGCAGCAGCCAGAGCACGGTTGCCGGCCTGTTGCGCGACGTGGGCGGGTTGAGCATCGCACAGAACGGCGGGCCGGGCAAAAACGCTTCTGTCTTCCTCCGCGGCGCCGAATCAGCCTACACGCTGTTTCTGATCGACGGTGTCGAAATCAACGATCCCATGTCTCCGGGACGGAGCTTCAGCCCGGCCCACTTGTCCGTCGATCAGATCGAACGGATCGAGGTGCTTTACGGATCCCAGAGCACGCTTTACGGATCGGACGCCGTCGCGGGCGTAGTGAACATCATTACAAGGCGTGGAGAAGGAAGTCCGAAAATCGGCGCATCCATCGAGGGCGGCGCGCTGGGTACGTTTCGAGCCCAGGCGGGGTTGCGCGGCGGAGCGGAAGGATACCAGTATGCGATAGACGGTTCATTCCTGAATACACGGGGCATTTCAGCGAACGCCCTGGGAAGCATGGAAGAAGACGGATATCAAAACACGACGCTGGGCGGACGCTTCGGAGCGACCCCGGCCGCGAACGCCACCGTCGACCTCACGTGGCGTTATACGGATGGCCGCGCCGATATCGACAACGGTGTCGGCCCCGGTGGCGACGATCCCAATCGGGTAAGTTCTTCCAGGCAGCTTTTAATAAGGCCCTCGGCCACCCTGGCGTTGTGGTCGCAGCGGTGGAAGCAGACCCTGGGATACAGTTTGGTAGACCACGGCGGAGAAGACGACAACCCCGTGGACGAAAACCAGGAAATCGCTTCAAACTCCACGTTCGACGCCCGGTTGCATAAAGTGGACTGGCATAACACATTGTTGCTGTCCGAGGGGAATACCCTCGTGTTCGGGGCCGAGACCGAATCCGAACAGGGCGAGTCCGAATCGAAAGGGCGATTTCCGAGCACGTTCGACCGGCGGACCGTGAGAATGACCGGTGTTTACCTACAGGAACTACTGCAGTACGGCAACGCGTTGTTCGCAAGCCTGGGCGTACGTGCCGATCATCACAGCCGGTACGGGTCCAAAATCACTTACAGTATCGCTCCGAACGCGTACCTGGAGGAATCGGGAACCAGGATAAAGGGCGCCTTCGGTACGGGTTACAAGGCTCCGTCATTGTTTCAACTGTATTCTTCCTTCGGAGATTCCACCCTCCAGGCCGGAACCAGCAAGAGCTGGGAAGCGGGGATTGAGCAGTACCTGGCCGATCAGCGTCTGATGACCGGCGTGACCTATTTTGACAATACTTTCGACAACATGGTCGGTTGGGACAGTGAAACCTCCAGTTACAAGAACGTATTCAAGGCTACGAGCAGGGGGATGGAGTTGACTGGCCGATATTCGGCGACCGAGGGAACTTCTCTCCGGGCCTACTATACTTTTACCGATTCGAAGGACCACGAATCGGATGAGCAGTTGTTGAGAAGGCCGCGGCACAGCGGCGGGATTGTCCTGGACCAGCGTATAAGGCAGGGAATCGATCTGAACCTGAGTTACCGTTTCTCGGGGGAACGCCGGGATAGCGACTTCTCCACCTGGCCGGCGACTCCGGTAACGCTGGATGGCTACGGGATCGTGAATGTTGCCGCCAACTGGAAGATCACGCCAGACATTCAACTGTTCGGCCGCATCGACAATCTCTTCGATGCCGAGTACGAGGAGATCCTGGGTTACGGGATCGTGGGGCTTTCGGGTTACATCGGTGTCCGGCTGGGGTACAGCGGTTATTAGGAACCCGGTATACGGGCAAGGGGGGCCTGGCGGTACCTGTGCAGCGGAACGGCCGGTATCCGGTTACAAACTACGCTGATCGATCCCGAGTTCGTCCATGATTTCCTGTATGGCAGACCAGACGGGCGGATCGATCTCAATACCCTGTTCCTGTTGACGCTGCCGCTCGCTTCGGGCCCCATCGCCGGGTACCCGGATTTCGTCGACGCCAGGCGCTTTGCGCGCGCCCTTGACGCTTTCCACCAGCCGGTCCACTTCGGCGGACAGGGCCGTCCTCGAAACGAACTTGTCGGGGTCGATGACGAGGATGAACAGGGCATTCTGATCAAGGTCGTCCGGTGACCGGCCGCTGCAGCCCGCGCCGCTCAGGCCACCCGTCAACACGTCGACCAGGATGCTTAGCGCAAAGCCCTTGTGGCCAGCGATCAGGCTGCCCAAAGGAAGGAGGGCCGCCTGCCTGGGCGTGGAAAAATAGACCTCGGGATCGGTCGTGGTCTGACCATTGCCGTCGATCAGCCACCCATCGGGTACCGCCTTGCCCCTGTTGCGCAGCATCTTGACCCGTCCCTCCGACGATACGCCGGTGGAGATGTCGATGAGGATCGGGTCGCCGCTTTCCCGGGGAATCCCGACGGCCATCGGATTGGTGCTCATCAGGGGCGAGGTCGCGCCCCAGGGCGCCACGCAGGGATTGCCCCCGGCGTCGTTGGTCATGAGGAGGGCAATGTAGCCGTCTTTCGCCGGCTGTTCCACGTATCCGCCCAGCCGGGCGATGTCATTGGCGTTCACGACGCTCGCGCAGCCGATGCCTGTTTCCCCGGCCTTGCCGATCGCGCGCTTCATGGCCTCGGTTGCCGCCCATGGGCCCATGCCCCTGTTGGCGTCCAGGTGCAGCGTGGAAACCGTTTCACCGAGGAGGTCCAGCGGCGCGCCCGGGACCATGTTGCCCGCGCGAATACCCTCCGTATACATGGTTATCCGCATCACGCCGTGGGAGTGATACCCCGACAGGGAGGCTTCCATGAGCCGCTCTACGACCACCTGTCTCTCGTCACCTTCCAGGCCCAGGCGTTCGAAGATGCGGTCCATCATCCGCGCCACGCGGGCCGGCTCCATGCGGATGGGACGAGGTTCCGGTTCAGACATACGCGATGTATCCTCCACTATCCGTCCAGCGCACCCAGAAGCGCCAGGCCCTCCTCGATGTTCCGCTTCTGTTCGTCGGACGCCTCCTCCATGGGCGCGCGGGGGAATCGGCCGGGACAGCCCTGCAGCGTCTGGGCATACTTGGTGCAGGCCGGGAGGTTCGTTCCCCACAGGGCATTCCAGAGTCTCAGCAGCTTACGGTGCAAATCGAGCGCCCGCGCGTGATCTCCGGCCTGTACCGCGTCCCACACGTCCACCGACGCCCGGGGCGCTGCCGTCAGGATGGCCGCGATCGATCCGCGAGCGCCCAGGGTGTACGCCGGGTACATCAGGGCGTCCACGGCGCAGAACAGCAGGTGTTCCGGGTCGGCCATGAGCATCAGATCGGCAAACAGCTTCAGATCTTCGGCGCTCTGCTTCACTCCGACTACGCCGGGCACTTCATCCATGATCCGGCACAGCAGTTCCGGTGAGAGATAGCTCCAGGGCACCACGTTGTAGATGATGATGGGATGTTCCACTTCCTCGCCCATCACCCTGAAATGCTCCTGCATGGCATCATCGTCCGGGCGAAAGAGGTAGTGGACCGGGGTCACCTGCAGCGCCGCCACGTCGAGGTCGGCGATGGCCCTGCCCCTTCGTACCGCGTCGCGGGTGCTGTCGACAATGATGCCGGCGATGATCGGCACGCGCCCCGCCGACGCGTCCAGGGTCGTGTCCACTAGCCCCCTGAATTCATCGACGTCGATCGTATGGCCCTCTCCCGTGCTGCCTCCCACCGCGATGCCGTGCGCACCCTGGTCGATCAGCCAGTTGACCTGTTCCTTCATGGCACCGAGATCCACGTCGCCGTCCCGGGAGAATGGTGTGGTCGCAGGGGGAATTACGCCCCGCAGGTCGTTCAGCATGTCTTCCTCCTTCGATTGGTCAGGTTCACTCTGACTGCGTTTCACACTGGCGGCGTTTCGCGCTGACTGCGTTTCGCGCTGACTGCGTTTCGCGTAATGCCTGTTGCCTGGTCGAGAGGTTTTTGTTCGATTAAGGACACCTGTTGCGTCAGCCTTCCGGTTTCGCGTCGCACCGGGACGGCATGTTCTGCGCAGTATCATCCGGCAGTAGCCACGTCGCGCCGGGACACCATGTGCAGCGCCATGATGACCACCGCCGCGCCGATGCCCCAGGTCGCCGGAGATACGCCGCCCATTCCGCCGCCGTCCGTGGCCAGATGAACGAGGATCATCACCAGCACGGAACCGGCGATCGTCGCCAGGGCGCCGTTCGCATTCGGCCTGGTGGAATACAGTCCCGCGATCAGGGGTACGAACAGGGCCACGGAGAGTATGCTGTAGAAGATGGTCAGCGCCGTGATGACGTCCGGCAGCACGACCGCAAGGACAACACCGGCAAGTCCCGCGACTACGGCGGCAATCCGGCTGACGGTCAGCATCCGCTGCTCGGACGCGCCGGGTTCGATGTAGGTCTGGTACAGGTCCCGGCTCAGGGACGTCGTCAGCATGAAGAGCACGGCGTCCGCCGAACTGATCTCCGCGGAGAATACGGCCGCCAGGGTCAGTCCGCCGATCCAGAAGGGCAGTGCGTCCATCAGCAGCCGGGGCAGCGCCAGGTCCTGGGAAGGCAGGGAAGGGAAAGCGTGGTAGGCCGCCATGCCGAGCAGCGCGGGTATGAAAGCGAAAAGCATCAGGGCTGCCGCGTTTACGCTGACTCCCCGCCTGACCGTCCGGGCGTCCCGTGCCCCATAGATTTTCTGCAACAGGCCCGGCGAAACAATGAACGCGGGTACCAGGACGATGAAGTAGGCCCAGATACGGGATGGATCGTCCCCGAACCAGTTCGTGAAACCTGCCTTCGCCACTCCTTCCCCGGCCAGAAGATTGCCCCCTGAGACGATCAGAAGAAAAGCCAGGACGAATCCGGACAGCTTTACGACCAGCTGGACCATGTTGACCCGGGCGGTGGACGTCAGGCCCCCGAAGGTGAAATACACGACCACCACGGCACCTCCGGCCAGGCAGGCGACGTATTTCGGTATGCCCAGGACCAGGTTGAGGATCCAGGCCAGGGGGATGAACTGGCCGGCCAGGATCGCCAGGGAACCGAACCAGAGCAAAACGGCGATGAGACCCCGCACGCTGCGGTTGTACCGGTGCTCCAGGAAATCTCCGACCGTGTAGAGGTTGTGGTCCCTGGCCACGCGCCACATGCGGGGCCCCACGGTCAGCCCCAGGATGAGGCTGCCGATGCCCGCGGACCCCACCCACCACCACGCGGAAAGGCCATGGGTGTATCCAATGCCGGTGGCGCCGACCGTCGATCCCGCGCCCAGGTTGGCGGCCAGCAGCGTGGAGAAAAGCAGCGCGGGCGACAGCCGTCGGCCGGCCACGAAGAAGTCCTCGGCGCGGCGGACCGACCGCGACGTCCACCAGCCGATCAGCATGAGGAAAAGGGAATATACGAGGAGGGCGGTTACGTAGGGGGACATAACGCTTCAGGGTACGGGTACGGGCATGGGTACAGGTACGGGTACGGGCATGGGTACAGGTACGGGTACGGGTACGCGGCAGGCCGCACGGGGACGGGACCATTCCTGTCGAAGGGCACTCAGAGGGTCCTCCGCGGCGGGGTCATCCGCTGTTCAGGTCCGAATAGGAGGGATACCCTTCCAGCCCCTCGGCCGTCACGACCGCGCGGATGATCGCCCGGGTGACGGCTTCCGCCGCAAGGATGGACACCAGGGACAGATTCACGTCACCCTTCCAGGACCCGGTGGCCATGGTGAAGAGGGTATCTCCATCCGCCTGCAGGTGGGCCGGGTTGATGGCGCGAGCCAGTCCGTCGTGCCCTACCTGGGCGACGCGGCCCGCCTGGGTCTTGGTCAGTCCGGCATTGGTCACGATTACCCCGATAGTCGTATTCCCCGGCGGCGTCTCCAACCGAAGCGACCCGGACTCGCGAATCCGCCTGGCCACGTGGACGAACCCGGACCCGTCCGGCATCCTTGCACCGGCGAGCACGCGGCCCGTATCCGGGTCGTATACGTCGCCCACGGCGTTTACCGCGACGATGGCGCCAACCCTGAGTCCATCGGGCGTGGTGAAGCAGGCGTTGCCGATGCCGCTTTTCATGGATGTGCGCGTACCGCGCGCGCCGACGGACATCTTGCCGACCGTGGCGCCCGCGCCGGCCCCGATGCTGCCCTCGGGGACCAGGTCGGATGTCGCCGCCCGGCAGGCCTGGTAGCCGGCTTCCGCGTCGGGGCGGATCTCCGGTTTGCCTCCGATGCCGAGATCGAAGAGGATCGCGGCGGGAACGATCGGAACCCGGGCTATGCGCACGTCAAACCCGATGGATCTCTCTTCGAGATAGCGCATCACGCCCGTGGCCGTGTCCAGGCCGAAGGCGCTGCCGCCCGACAGGACGATGGCATGAACCCGCTGTACCATGTTCACGGGATCGAGCAGATCGGTCTCCCGGGTACCCGGCGCGCCGCCGCGCACGTCCACGCCGCCCACCGCGCCTTCTTCGGCAAGGATCACCGTGCAACCCGTCGGCCGACGCGCGTCGGTGAAATGCCCGACCCTGATCCCTTCAACGTCCGTAATGGATCCCGATGGGCCGTACGGATCACCCGTCTGGCCGACAGCGGATTCGTTCCATCCGGTCAGGCCGGCCAGGACCCCGGCGCCGGTGACTCCGGCGGTTTTTTCCAGAAAGGATCGTCTGTTCATGTTCAGATCAAGATGAGCATTCCGGAACCCGCAGTCAATTCAATTGTATGTACGGCGAAGCCGGTTACGCGGGGCCAGACAGCAGACGGCCGACAGGCTTGGCCGTTCGGTCGAACACGCTGCATCGTCGTCCTGTGCGGCGTACCCGGTTCGGGCAGAAGCGATCCGGCAGGCGGCAGGCGGCCGTTTTGCGCGTCCAATCGCCCATTCTCACTCACGCGGCCGCGGACGCGTCCTGCCGGACAAAGTCCAGGCGGTCGCCTTCGCGGATGACGCGGAGCGCGTCGCCTTCCCGGAACCGGCCCTCGATCAGCGCCATGGACAGCGGGTTCTCGACGAACCTGCGAATCACCCGCTTGAGGGGCCGCGCGCCGTACCGGGGTTCGTAGCCCGCTTCGGCGAGCAGGGTCTCGGCCTCGGGGGACACCTCCAGCGACAGTCCCGCCTGTTCCGCGAGCCGTCCCTGCAGTGCCCGGACCTGGATGCGGACGATATCCCGGATGTGATCCCGGCCGAGGGGATGGAATATGATGATTTCCTCCAGCCGATTGATGAACTCGGGACGAAAATGGGACCGCACCGCGTTCATTACGTCCGATCGCGCCTGCTCGTCCAGTGACGCGTCTTGGCCGCCGATGTATTCGGTCCCGATGTTGGAGGTCATGATGATCACCGTATTCCGGAAATCCACCGTGCGTCCCTGGCCGTCGGTGAGCCGGCCGTCGTCAAGCACCTGCAGCAGGATGTTGAACACGTCGGGGTGTGCCTTTTCGATTTCGTCCAGCAACACGATCTGGTAGGGCCTGCGCCGCACGGCTTCCGTGAGCTGCCCGCCTTCTTCGTACCCCACGTAACCCGGAGGCGCCCCGATGAGCCGGGCGACGGCATGGCGCTCCATGTATTCGGACATGTCGATGCGCACCATGGCGCCCCGGTCGTCGAAGAGAAACTCGCCCAGGGCCCGGGCCAGTTCGGTCTTGCCCACACCCGTGGGACCGAGGAAGAGAAAGGAGCCGATGGGCCGGTTGCCATCCCCAAGACCGGCGCGGTTTCGCCTGACGGCGTTGGACACGGCGATGATGGCTTCATCCTGGCCAACCACCTGGCGGTGCAGCCTGGATTCCATCTGAACCAGCTTCTCTACCTCGCCCTCGACCAGGCGGCTGACCGGGATGCCCGTCCACTTCGATACGACCTGGGCGACGTCCTCCTCGTCCACTTCCTCCTTGAGCATCCGGCGCTCCTGCTGAAGTTCGGCGAGCGCCCGGTTCTTCTCCTCGAGCCGGCCGTCGAGCTCCAGCTGCTCGCCGTACTGGATGCGGGCCACCCGTTCGTAGTCGCCGGTCCGCTGCGCCCGGTCGGCTTCGATCTTCAGCTGCTCGGTCCGTTCCTTGATTTCCTGGATCGTCTTTACCAGTTCCTTCTCGGCGAGCCAGTGTGCCCGCAGCGCGTTACGCCGCTCTGCCAGGTCGGCCAGCCTGCTTTCCACGGGCTTGAGGCGTTCCGCCGCGTCGTCCTCGCGCTTTACGGCTTCGCGCTCGATCTCAAGCTGGCGGATCTGCTTTTCCAGGTCGTCCAGCTCGGCCGGCATGCTGTCGATCTCCATGCGCAGGTTCGCCGCGGCTTCATCGATCAGGTCGATGGCCTTGTCCGGCATGAACCGGTCGCTGATGTACCGCTCCGCCAGGGTCGCCGCCGTGACCAGGGCGCCGTCCCGGATCCGTATGCCGTGATGGACCTCGTAGCGTTCTTTGAGCCCGCGGAGAATGGACACGGTGTCTTCGATGGAGGGTTCGCCGACGTATACGGGCGCGAACCGTCTTTCGAGGGCGGCGTCCTTCTCGATATGCTTCCGGTATTCGTCCAGCGTCGTCGCGCCCACGCAGCGCAGGGTCCCCCGCGCCAGCGCCGGCTTGAGCATGTTGGACGCGTCCACGGCGCCCTCCGCGGCGCCTGCTCCGACAATGGTATGCAACTCGTCGATGAACAGGACGATGTCGCCCGCGGCGGCCTCCACTTCTTTCAACACGGCCTTGAATCGCTCTTCGAACTCGCCGCGGAACCTGGCGCCGGCCAGCATGGCGCCCATGTCGAGGCTGATCACCTTGCGCCCCTTGAGGGATTCCGGCACGTCCCCGGCCACGATCTTCTGGGCCAGCCCTTCGACGATGGCCGTCTTCCCCACGCCGGGTTCGCCGATGAGCACGGGATTGTTCTTGGTGCGACGTGACAACACCTTGATCACCCGCCGGATTTCCTCGTCCCGCCCGATGACCGGATCGAGTCCGCCCTCCCTGGCCAGGTCGGTCAGGTCCCGGCTGAACTTTTCCAGGGCCTGGTAACCGGATTCCGGCGTCTGACTCGTGACGCGCTGGCTTCCCCGGACCTCTTTCATGGCTTTCATCAAGCCGTCGCGATGTACGCCCGTATCCTTCATTACGCGCTGGACCTCGCCGCCATCCTCCAGCAGTGCGAGGAGCAGGTGCTCCACGCTGATGTATTCGTCCTTCAATCCCCGCGCCTCGCCCAGCGCCCGGTCCAGTACCCGCTGAAAGGCATCGGTGGCGTACATCGACGCGCCGTCGCCGGTTACCCTGGGCAGCTTGTCCAGGGCGGCTTCCAACCCTTCCCTGACCCGGGCCGGATCGGTTCCCGCCCTCTCCAGCAGGATGGCCGCCAGGCTCTCCTCCTGTTCGAGCAGCGCCAGGGCCAGGTGCGCGGGCTCCAGCCTGTTGTGGTTGCGGCCGCGGGCCAGCTCCTGGGCAACCTGGATCGCCTCCATGGACCTCTGCGTCAGTTTGTCCGTTCTCATGATGTCCTCCTCGCTTGTACTATCGGGATTCCTCTCCGTTGCAGCGCATTCCACGCCCTATTAAATGCAAAACGTGTGCCATGGGCGTTTTCTCCGCGGCTGCGGACGTTTTCTCCGCGGCTCCGGGTGTTTTCCCCGCGGCTCCGGGCGAAACGGCGTATGCCAAAGCCGTTTCTGCTCGCGAAACCGGAACAGGCATGACATGAATATGCCAAATTGGCATATCTGCCAATTTGGCAGTTCGTGTCGGACAGAAAGGACAGCGGAAAGGAAGGAATTGGCGCCGCGGGGAACAGGCGACCAGGTCGGTTTACCGGATCAGTGCGAAGGAACGGGTGATCAGCGAATCCGGTATGATCAGCGTGCTTGACACGGCGCTACTTCACCTTCACGTAGCCGATGCCCCGGACGTCGGGCTGGATGAGCCAGAAGACGACCAGGAACGTGCCATCCGGCAGGACGGTCACCGCGGGTTCGCCAAAGGAGTAATCCTGCCAGTCGTCGTGATCGCCGGAGGTGTCGCTTTGCGTTCGTACCCCGGCCTTCCAGACGAGTTCGTCCGCTTCGATGCCGAACGCTTCGTCCGTGGGACGCGCGACGGCGAGGCGGATGCCGGGGTCGCCATGCTGCCGCAGGTTATACACCATCAACACCCGTCCGTCCGCGAGGGCAGTCAGCGAGACGGACTGGCCGAGCGTGCCCGTGGAGCGGGTCGGCGTCCAGGTCAGCCCCCCATCGTGCGAGAGGGCATAGGCGTTCGGATAGTCGGACTTTCCATGGGGCGCGATATGCCAGCAGGCACCGAGGAGCCGTCCGTCGGCCAGTTCCACGACCCAGGCCTCGGCAGCCGTCGATCCGGCATCGTCGAAACGCAGCATCGAACCGTGGGACCACGTGGCGCCCCGGTCGGTACTGCGCAGGTAAACCACCCGGTTTCGATCCACCTGTACTGAGGGATCGAAGGTATTGTAGGGCGAATAACAGCAGATCCAGGTCCCGTCGCGCGTCACGGTGAGTGCGCCCGGGGCCTCAGCCGAACCGGCGGCGGGCAGGACGATGGGAACCGGGTCGGTCCAGGTCAGTCCATGGTCCGCCGAGGACGCCCGGAACATGGCGTTCTGCTTGATGCCCTGGGTCTCGTCCAGCCAGAACGATTCGCCGGGCTCATCGATGGGAATGCGTATGCCCGTGATGAAGCAGGTCCCGTCCGGCGCCCGGCTGATAGACCCGATGTGGGCGTAACCGCCATGCAGATGGGGCCACAGATAGGCCGGTTTCGTCCACGATCTCCCGCCGTCCTTCGAACGGACGATGACCTGCTTGAAATCGTTCTGTCCGAGGGCTTCCTGGACGGCGAAGGAACAGACCAGGCCGCCGTTTTCTGTGACCACGCAGCGGGAGCAGGCCGCCACCGCGTCCGGTCCGGTCGACGGCTGCCGGGAAACCATGCCGTGTTCCAGGATCTCGAATGCCATGGTATGTGCCCCTTCAGGATCCGGACATCGACGTCTCGTCGCAGCGCGCCGACCCGGACCGGCTAATCGAACCGATAGACAAGCGGTCCGTCCGGGGCGCGGGCGAGCCCGAGGACGATGGTGCCGGTCCCTGGACCGTATGCCGCCCTGTACCGGGCTTTGATCGGATCGAGGATGAAGTGGAGTACTTCCGTAGGATATGCCTCGCACGGGTCTCCGTCGGCGTCGTGGGCAATGGCCACTCCAAGCTGTACGGGATCCGACTCCAGGAAGCTTTCGGCTGCTACAAGGGTGAACCGGTGCGTTCTGCATCCGCCGCTATAGGACAGCGTCACCTTGAGCGTATCTCCCGCGACGGCGGCGGCTTCCAGCGCGTAGTCGTCCGTGCCCCACAGCGCAGTGAAATCGGCGCCAATCGGACTGAAGACGACGTTACCCGTCCTGGGGGCACTGTCGGACGGGTATGGTGCGGGCGTTTTGGAAACGGGGTTGTCTGTGTCGTCCCCACAGGCCGCCGCCCAGGTGAGTACGAGACATACTGCGAGTGGACCGAAGTATTTCATAACGATGTGCTACCCTTGAACTGTTGCGTGACGTATGCAATCCAGCCCACTGGGGGCGGAGGGGTTACGACCACCACAACGGTGATGGACCACGGATAACGGACCGGTGACGATCATCGTGACGGTGACGGAACGCACAAGTACGGAAATCAGCCCATATCCGGTCATGACCCGACCCTCCGGACGAAACACCCGGTCAAACCCGCCGGAACTTCTGAATCCGGTTATGGGCGAAGGGTACCTCGCACACGTAGACGTCGCCGTGAGAATCCACCCAGATCCCGTGGGGCGCATCCACGAACAGCCCGGAATCCCCGTCCCTGTTGCCCCACTGCGACAGGACCTCGCCATCCAGGTTGAGGATGCTGACCCTGCCGGGCGCCTCGGCAAGATACACGACGTTGTCAGGATCGATATAGAGGTCGTTGGCGGCCAGCAGATGGTCCCACGATTCGAGGTACCGGCCCTCGGCGTCGAATATCTGTACCCGGGCGTTCCCCCGGTCCACGATCAGGACCCGGCCATCCTTGTCGACCCGTACGCAGTGGGGCGTATCGAACTGCCCCGCGGCGCTGCCGTGCCCGCCCCAGGTACAGAGCAGTTCGCCGTCCGTTGTGAAGCGGTGCGCGTAACTCTGGCCATAGCCGTCGGTTACGTACAGGTCGTCGTTCAGGCCGAGAACCACCCACGTCGGTGCATTGAAGGGTTGGCCGGGTTCGCCCGGCCTGTCGGGCGTGCCGAGCATGGAGAGCATCTTGCCTTCAAGGGTGAAGGCCATGACCGTATGCAACCCGACATCGGTCATGTAGATGGTATCGTCCGCGCTGATCCAGATCGAGTGGGGCACCTTGAAGATGTCCTGGCCCCAGTCGTACAGGAAACGTCCATCGCGATCGTAGACGACGACCGCAGGATCGGGTTCCCGGTCGATGACGTGCACGCGGTCCCGGGAATCGACGGCCATGGACGATACCACGCCGAGGTCCCGGCCGGCGGCTCCGCCGCCCCAGCCTTCGACGCGTTCGTAGGTGTAATCTCCCGATCCGTATACCATGTTGGGGTCTCCTGGTCGCCTGGTTTCACACAATGCCGGCCCGGGCGGCGAGCACGGGTTCCCAGCAGCCTCCGGGCCGTTCCACGCCGTCCACGTCGCGCAGCGCTGGCGCGTCTTCGTTCCAGCGCAGCACCGCCACGTCGCCGCAGGCGCCGGCGCGCAGGGTGCCGATTTCGCCTTTCAATCCCAGGACTTCCGCCGGACGGCTCGTCACCCTCGGGAAAGCGTCGCGTTCCGACATGCCGGCGGCGATCAGCTTGGACATCGTCCGGGGCAGGTCGTGCTGCGGGCTGCTCCCGACATGGCGGCCGTACTGGTCGGTGGAAATGGAATCGGGCAAGAAACCGTCGGCGATAGCGGCCTCGGCGACCTTGAAGCTGAAGGACCGCATGCCATGGCCGATATCGAAGCGGACGCCTCGTTCGCGGGCGTCGCGGACACTGGGGCGGATCCGGCCGTCCTTCACGACGCTCTCGGGAAAATCGTTGAAACAGTAGGTGACCACGTCTCCGGAACGCAGCAGCGGCAACTGGTCGTCGAGGGACCAGTCGCTGGACAGGCGCGTGCCGACCAGGAGCGGCTTGCCCGATCGTTCGGAGGCCTCCAGGGCGCGGTGCATGATCTCCCTGGGCGGGGCGGGATTGCTGGGACCCGTGTTGGCCGCGATACCCCATATGGCGTCTCCTCCCGATTCGATGGCCGAAACGCAGGCTTCCACGTCCGCGGCTTCCAGGTCCGGGAAACAGCCGTCCGGATGGGATTCGCCATGGATCGAGAGGTTAATCGCCAGGATCACCCGCGTCCTGCATGCCCGGATCACCCGCTCCCGGTAGGCCGGCCAGTTGTCGGCGCCGGCGTCGCCCTGGGACATGACGGTCGTGACGCAACGGGACAGGAAGTGGACGTCGGGGTCGACGCCGTAACGCGAGCCGCCGCGCGCGGGATGGGCGTGCAGGTCCACGAGTCCCGGCAGCGCCAGGCAGTCGGGAAAGTCGAAGGTCATGGCGGCGGATCCGTCGACCCCTGGTCCCGATGCCGCTACGCGTCCGTCTTTCACGGCCACGGCGCCAGGTCCGTCGAGGCCGGATTCCGCACAGAACACGCGGCCCGCGCGTATGAGCAGGTCGTGTTCAGGCGTGGGCATGGAAACTCCGGTACGGGCGAGTCTTTTTGATCAACAAAGCACAGGGATTCTACCCGGCTTCAGGAACAGAATGATTATACCACAGCCCTGGAACAGGATCAACGAAAACCTTCTCAATCTTCCGCTTCAATTAAAACGGACTCCGACTCTGCGTTCAAGGAGAGTGAGATCCAGATTAGCGGCCATGGCGTCGGCGATCCGGTCCAGGTCCCGAGTCCACCGCTCGGTGATGTCTTCTTCCGCGGCGCTCTTCCAGTTCAGCCAGGCTTCGAGCACGGCGCAGCGGTACCTCCCGTCGTCGAACAGCCCGTGGATGAACGTGCCCATCACCCGTCCGTCGTCGGAGCGTGCGCAGAAGGGGAACACATCGGGATCCTCACTGCTCAGTCCGTGGCGGATCTCGTACCCGGTAAACGGCAGGTCAGCCGGCCATCTTGCCCGGGCCGTCACTGGACGAACCCGCTTTTCCGGCAGCATTTCGGTCTCGATCGGGATCCAGGCCAGGCCTTCGACCGCGGGCGGCCCCTCGATCCCTTCAGGATCCAGGATACGACGCCCGAGCATCTGCGCACCGCCACAGATGCCCAGCACGCGCCCCCCGTATCGCAGGTGCCGTTCGAGAGACGGAGGCCAGCCACGCGCTCTCAGCCAGAAGAGGTCCGCGGAAGTGGACTTCGAGCCGGGCAGTACCACGAGGTCCCAACCGGTCATTTCCGAAGGATCGCGCAACCAGGCGAATTCCACGTCCGGATCGATCAGGAAAGGGTCCAGGTCGGTCGTGTTGCTTGCCCTCGGGTAATGTATCGCGCCGACCCGCAGTTTACGTCCGCCCCCAGGCTTCACCATTTCCCGCGAGCGGTCCATGCCCGTATAGGGGACGTCTTCATCCGGAAGCACGAGATCCTGAAAGTAGGGCAGCCACCCGAGTACGGGCGTGCCCGAGCGATTTTCCAGCCATTTGAACACGTCGCCCAACAGGGAAGCCTCGCCCCGGAATCGATTGACGATCATCGCCTCCACGAGCCTTCGGTCGTGCGCCGCAAGGGTTTCCATCGTTCCGAGCAGGGCGGCGAAAACGCCTCCTCGATCTATGTCGCCCACCAGCCATACCGGAACGCCGGCCGCCCGGGCGAAGCCCATGTTGGCGATGTCTCCCTCGCGCAGGTTGGGTTCCGCCGGAGATCCCGCGCCTTCCACGACTACCCAGTCATAAGCACCGCGAAGCCAGTTGAAAGCCTCCAGCACCTCGTGCATCAATGCGCCTCGGTCTTCCTTGAATCGATCGGCCATGAGCCGACCACGTACCTTGCCGCTCACGACGAGTTGCGCCGCGTTGTCGGCCTCGGGCTTGAGCAGGACAGGATTCATGTCCACGTCGGGTTCGATCCCGGCGGCGAAAGCCTGCAGCGCCTGGGCGCGACCGATCTCGCCGCCGGAGGGGCAGGCGCAGGACGCGTTGCTCATGTTTTGCGGTTTAAAGGGGGCGACATGAACGCCGGAACGTGCGAGCAGCCGGCACAACCCCGCGACCAGCAGAGATTTACCGACCCCCGAAGCCGTGCCCTGGATCATCAATGCATTCATCGGCGTGCCCATAGAAGCAAATTGACCCTAAGCGAGTTAAATTAGAGTGAATCCGGCGCGCACTTCTGCGCATCCGCACATCTGCACGCATCCGCACACCTGCACGCATCCGCACACCTGCACGCATCCGCACACCTGCACGTATCCGCCACCTACAACTGTCCGCGCGTCGCATCGCGCATTTCCAGCATATCGGCGTCCGATATCCCGTTGAAACGGCTGAACAGGAATGCCTTCGCATAGTCCGGCAAGGCCGCCCCGGTGACGTGGGCTGCGATCAGTTCTCCCGCGGCCTGGGAACCCATGGCGCCGTAGCCGGAGAGCGCGCCGACGATGTACGCGCCTTCCATCGGCAACGGTCCGATCAGCGGCCGGTTGTCCGGCGTCTTGCAATAGTATCCGCCGTCCACCGCCAGTGCGCCTGCCGCTTCGAAATACACACGCATTCCCGGGATCATCCGGGCGAGTCCCCGCAGGACGATCACCGGATAGGCCGGGTCGAATTCGAGCGGAAACACCGCTTCCCTCGGCTTGACGTCGTAGGTCCAGATACCCAGAAAGGTCTGTTTTCCGTCCCTGTAACGAGGACGGACGTGGAGCCCCGCGGGAAAGGGTTCGGTGAGGTAAAGGGTATCGGCGCGGGCGGAAAGCCGCCGCTTTTCTTCCTCGCTCCAGACCAGTTCGATCGGGTCCGTCCAGATCATCATGGGCACGTCGGGCGGCAGTACGCATGCCCGGTCTTCCGCGATGATCTTGCCGTGCAACTCCATGAAGACCGGAATATCCAGCCCCAGCATCCGGCCGGCCGCCGGGAGCAGGGGCCCTGCGGCGAGAACGAGTTTGCCGGCTTCGATACGCGATCCCGACGCCAGCGTTACGCCCCTGAACAGGTTGTTCCGGGCGTCGACCTTCGAAATCCTGTCCTGCAGGAGCCTGCCGCCCCGGGACGCTATGCGGGCGAGCATCCACCGGCCGAGTGACGGGAGGTCCAGCCACCCGCAGCGGCGCACGTGCAGCATGGCGGCGGTATCGTCCGCCAGAAACGGGAACAGCGTTCTAATCGCGTCGCCGTCGAGCAGGAGATCGGCACCGGCCAGACCGGGTTCCAGGCCCTCTGGCCGCGCCAGTCCCTCCGGCCGCGAAGGAACGTAGGACCCGCCGTCGCGATGCACGCGCAAGGCGCCTCCGCCCAGGCCGGAGACTTCCTCCGCCTCTTTTTTAAGTTCCGGAACGCGGTCCGGGTTGCCGGTCAGGAATACGTAGCCCCTCCGGTTCATCCGGAAAGCGTTGCCGCTCTCCCTCGCCAGTTCCTCCATCAGGCCGATGCTCCGGTCCACAAACCGGAACATGGGGAGGTCGGGCCACCAGTTACGATAGGCTTCGGTGCCGGCGGCGCTGGTGAGCGAGAGCGGGGGTCTTTCATCGACGAGCACGACGTTCCGCACGCCATGGCAAACGACGAGATGATACGCGGCGGCCACACCGGCCACGCCCGCGCCGCAGATGACGATTTCCGCCTTAGCGGGCATCATGGGTCTCCTGCAACACTGGGCGAAACCCGCGCATGCTCGACGGGGAAACCCGAAACGTGCCGCGGTGCCGCGCTTCATTCGGGATATGGGACAGGCAGGACGCGCTCACGACTCGGCCACGGCTGGACGCCTTTTCCAGGTCTGCGTCGCCTGTTCGAAGGCGTGGGCGAGTTGAAGGACCCCGTATTCATCCTCGTGCCGACCGACGATCTGCAGCCCCACGGGCAGGCCCGATGTGGTGAAGCCGCAGGGTACCGAAATGGCGGGCAGGCCGGTGACGGTGACGTAGTAACACGACTTCATCCAGTCGATATAGGTCTTCATCTGCACGCCGTCGATTTCAGTCGGGTAGGGTGTATTCACGTCGAAGGGCGGGACCTGGCTGACGGGAAAGACCATGAATTCATGGCGTTCCATGAACTTGCGGACCCGGTGGTACAGGGTGGTCCGGTCCACCTCGGCGCGGGCGACCTGCGGACCCGACAGGGCGAATCCGGCCTCGAGGTTCCAGATGACGGTGTCCTTGATCTGGTCACGGTGTTTCTCGAGGAGATCGCCGTAACCCTGGATGAAGCTCCATGCACGCAGCGTCTTGAACACCTGGTCGGCTTCGGCGAAATCGGGCTGGCCCGGCATGACGTCCATGCCGAGGTCCTCGAATACCCCGCGCTTCGCTTCGATGGCCGAGGTGACCTCCGGGTCGACGGGCAACCCGCCGAAGTCACGGCTCCAGGCGACGGTCACACCCTTGAAGTCGCGTTCCAGCGGCAGCGCGAGCGACCTTCCGGGTTCCCGAATGGACTGCGGCGCGCGGGGATCGGGACCGGCTATGGCGCTGAGCATGAGGGCGGCGTCCGCCACCGTCCGGGCCATGGGACCCTGGACGCTGAGCCTGCCCCAGGCGTTGACGGCCGGCCACCTTGGCACGCGCCCGGGCGCCGGGCGCAGCCCCACCACGTTGCAGAAGTTGGCCGGGTTGCGCAGCGATCCGCCCATGTCGCTGCCGTCGGCGATGGGCAGCATGCCGCAGGCCAGCGCAACGCCGGCGCCGCCGCTGCTGCCGCCGCAGGTCCGGGACGTGTCGTAGGGGTTCAGCGTGGCACCGAAAACCGGGTTGAAGGTCTGGGACCCGGCGCCGAATTCCGGCACGTTCGTCTTCCCGAAGGATATCGCCCCGGCCTTCTTCAGCCGTTCCACGATCAGTTCGTCCTGGCCCGGGACGAAATCACGGAAGAGCGGTGAACCATAAGTAGTCCGGACGCCCCTGGTCAGCACCAGGTCCTTGTGGGCGATGGGCAGTCCGAAGAGGGGGCCAAGCACTTCGTTCTTCGCGATGGCCTCGTCGGCCTTCCGGGCGCCGTCCAGCGCCTGATCGGGATGGTAGGTGACGATGGCGTTCACGGAGGGATTCACCCGGTCGACCTGGGCCAGGTGGGCTTCCATGACTTCGGTTACGGATACGTCCTTGTTTCGTATCATCCGGACGAGATCGGTCGCCGTGGTGTAACACAATTCGGATACGGGCATCGTGCGCCTTTCTGGCTGGAGTTCAATTCCTGCTTTCCGTTCTGGTGGAAGGGTCACATCAGCCATGGCCGTCGCGGCCGCGCGACATCGGTCGAACGCGTCGAGGTCCACGGGTACTGAGGAACTTCACATCAGCCATGGCCGCCGCGTCCACGCAGTATCTCACGCAACGCCCCGGCAAAGATCCGGCTTTCCTGTTCGTTGCCGTAGGAAACCCGGATCATGCTTCTAATGCCCCAGGACGCCTCCGCATCTTTCACCAGGATTCCCCGTTCGGCCAGGGCAGCGGTGACTGCCGCGGCGTCTCCCACCTCGATCAGGACGAAGGCCGCTTCGCTCCGGACGTACGCCAGCCCGAGGTCCTCGCAGGTCTCGTAGAAGATCGCCTTGGACGCGCTGGCGGCCCGCCGGGTCCGTTCCACGTGGTCCGGATCGTCGAGCGCGGCACTGGCGGCGGTCATCACCATGGCGCTGGGCGACCCGCCGTGAAACTGGCGGACGCGTCGCATCATCCGGGGCTGGGCGACCGCGTAGCCCAGTCTGAAGCCCGCCAGCCCGTAACCCTTCGAGAAGGTCCGGACCAGAACGACGTTTTCATGTTCCCTGACCAGGGCGCTGCTGTCGGCGCACGCGTCGTCTTCCACCAGGTCGATGTAGGCCTCGTCCACCAGGACGACCACGCGTCCGGGCAGGTTCTCGACGAAGCGGGACAGGGCTTCGCGGGTCAGGACCGTGCCCGTGGGGTTGTTGGGATTGGTAATGACGGCCATGCGCGTGCGTTCGTTGACGGCCGCGGCCATGGCGTCCAGGTCGTAACCGTATGCTGGCGTCAACGGCGTTCTCACGGCACGGGCGCCGAACGCCCCCGCGTACCGCGCCATCAATCCGAAGGATGGCCGGGGTTCGATCACCTCGTCTCCTCCGGCCAGAAAGGCGCGGGCGATGGCGTGCATCAGGTGTTCGGATCCGTCGCCCACGCGGACCCAGGCGCCGTCCGAATCCAGACCGGGGAGCGCCAGGTTCTCATCGTGCGGCACGCCGTGGAGTTCCGCCAGCTTGCGGAAGAGGGCGATCTGGTCGGCGTCTTCGTAGCGGTTGATCCGGGCGCATCGCGCCTTTACGGCTTCAACGACGGCCGGGGACGGGCCGATGGGGTTCTCGTTCCGGCTCAGGCGGATGACGCCGGGCGGCAGTCCGATGCTTTGATAGTTTTCGTCAGCCCCGCTCATGTCGGTTCTTCACTTCAGTCCCAGTTCTTCGAAACCCGCCGCACCTGGAAAATCCCAACCAGGATCAGCGCCACGATGATGCCGCGGGTGAGCAGCAGATAGGGGATGTCTACCGGGTCGGCGTTACGCAGCAGGAGCAGATCGAATCCGGCCTGGTAGGTCCACACGACCAGCAGGATCGCCAGCGAGACGGGCGTGACGTACTTGATCATGTAGTAGAATATGCGCGGGATCCGGATCGCCGCGCCCTCGGTGATCTCATCCCAGGCCTTGTCCATGCCGAAGATCCAGGCGAAGATGATGATTTCGAGGAAGGAGAAGACGACCAGTCCCACCGTCCCGATCCAGAAATCGAATTCATCGATCACGCCGTGCTGGATGTGGAAGGCGATGAAGTTCCCAAAGATGAACAGGACGGAAATAACGAGTAGCGCGGCCTTCTTGCGCGACCATCCCATCTCGTCCTGGAGGAAGGCCATGGGCGGTTGCGTCAGGGCCACCGTCGAGGTGATCCCCGCGAAGAACAGCAGCCCGAACCATAGCGTCCCGATGAACTGGCCCAGGGGCAGTTGCTGGAAGATCAGCGGCATGGACTGGAACCCCAGGTCGTAGGAGCCGCCCGTCGCGATGGCTTCGGTGGCGGTGACACCGAAGAAGGCCACGGCCACCGGGATGGCGATGGAACTGCCCAGTACGACCTCGGCGAATCCGTTGCTCATGGAGGTCGTCAGTCCGGTCAGGGCCACGTCCTGCCGGGCGCGGACGTAACTCGCGTAGCATTGCATGCTGCCGATGCCGATGCCCAGGGAGAAGAAGATCTGTCCCGCGGCCGCGAGCCATACGCTGGCTTCGGACAGGCGGCTGATGTCCGGGTTCCATATCCAGGCGAAACCGGCCATGACGCTGCGGTCCGGAAAGGCCGGGTCCGGTGTGCCCAGGGTAAACACCCGTGCGACCAGGATGATGGCGAATACAAGCAGCATGGGCATGGCGAACTTGGCCAGGGTCTCTATGCCCCGGACCACGCCGCGGGACAGTACCCAGAACACGATGCCCAGGTTGATCACGAAGAAGACGTACGCGGTGCCGAGACCGCTGAAGTAGGAACTCTCGGTGATGCCCTGGAAGCTGCTCAGGAAAGCGCCCATCTCCTCCTGGGTAGTGATGCCGAAGTACTGGCCGGTCAGGGAGAAGAAGCTGTAAGCCAGGGTCCAGGACTGCACGTAGGAGTAGTAGAGGGCGAAGGCGACCGGCGCCGCGATGCCCAGCACGCCGATGTACTTGGCCGCCGGATGCTTCCACAGGCGGTACAGGATGCCCGGCGTGGTGCCGTGGCCGTGCTTCCCGCCGAATCGCCCCACGCTCCATTCCACCCACATCATGGGGATCCCCACGACCAGAAAGGCGACGAAATAGGGGATCATGAAAGCCCCGCCGCCGTTCGCGGCCGCCTGCACGGGGAACCGCAGGAAATTGCCCAGGCCGATGGCGTTGCCCGCCATGGCCATGATCAGGCCCATGCGGCTTTGCCAGACTTCCCTTACCTTTGTTACGGACATCAAGCACTCCTTCCGGTTTGCTGGCGGCTATTTCACTTTACCCCGGCCTGCTACGGGCCAGATCACTTCCACCCGGTCTCCCCGCACGCCGTTGAGTTCGTCGTGCAGGTTGAGGGCCATCTCCTGGTGCAGGGGAATCACCGACAGGCGCTCGCCGACCCTGAACCGGTGGGCGCAGCGGGATACGTCCACGTGGCCGTGTTCCACGGACATCCCGTATATCTCCGCGTCCGGATGTTCGATGACGTGGCCGTAGGGCGTGGGCGGATAGCTGGCGAAGGTCTTCATGCCGCCGTCGATGATAACGCGGTCCGGCGTCGGGGCGCTCACCACGGTAACGATCATGCGGCAGGCGCAACGTTCGGCGTTGAGCATGCCGGAATTCCCGATGCGGCTCATCCCCTCCCAGATATAGGAACCGCTGCGGGTCTCCGTGCACCCCATGGCTTTGGAGTTTTCCTCGCCGCCGGTGCCGCCGCCGCTGATGATCTCGATGGGAATGCCCTTTTCGGTGATCCGCTCCACGGTCTCCCGCAGGAAGTCCTTTGCCTCGGGATGACTTGGGAAGATCATTACGCCTTTGAATGTCAGGCCGCGCAGATCCGTGATGCGTTCAGCCAGCTCCGCCGCCGCTACGGGCGACTGCACGCCGCAACGCTTCGTGCCCGTATCCA
Organism: bacterium; assembly: GCA_965202605.1. Taxonomy (GTDB): domain Bacteria; phylum JAAXHH01; class JAAXHH01; order JAAXHH01; family JAAXHH01; genus JAAXHH01. The sequence goes on along the minus strand of OZ241838.1, from coordinate 3,646,642 downwards.
GCTCGATGATCACGTTGACCCGGCAACCGTCCCGCAGTGCCCGGTCAGAAATGCCCCGTGCCGTGATGTCGTCATCGACGGCCACGGTGATCTCGGTGCGCCTGGCGACGCGGGTCAGGCGTTCGACTTTCCGGGCGCCTACGATGTTGTAGGGGACCAGGATGTTCTCGATGCCCGCGGCGGCCATGACTTCCGCCTCGCCGAGTTTCTGGCAGCAGATGCCGATCGCGCCGGCTTCGACCTGGCGGTGGGCGATTTCCGGGATCTTGTGGCTTTTGGTATGGCATCGGAGGGCGATATCGAGATTGCGGCAGTGTTCCGCCATGGACGCGATGTTCCGCTCCATCACGTCCAGGTCGACCGTATAGGCCGGCGTGTCCAGTTCGTCAATGCGCATGACTACCCGCGTATGCTATGTAGGTACATTTCTCGTAGTGCGGCTAAAGACTGCCCTTGGTGGACGGTACCCCGGATACGCGGTCATCCATTCCCGCGGCCTGGCGCAGTGCCCTGGCGGCCGCCTTGAAGACCGCCTCGACCTGGTGGTGGGCGTTTACGCCCGCGAGCAGGCTGACGTGCAGGGTTGCGCGTCCGTGATGGACGAAAGCTCCGAAGAACTCCCGCACCATTTCCGTACTGAAATCGCCGACCGAGGAACGCGAGAAATCGGCGTCGAATTCCAGGTGCGCCCGGCCGCTTATGTCGAAGACGGCCCGGGCCAGCGCCTCGTCCAGGGGCGCGTAGGCATGGCCGAAACGCGTAATGCCTGACCCGTCGCCGATCGCCCGGAAAAAAGCCTGCCCCAGGCAGATCCCCACGTCTTCCACCGTGTGGTGATCGTCAATGTGTAAATCGCCGGTGCAGGAGAGGGCGAGGTCGAAACCCGCGTGCTTGACGAAACTGGCCAGCATGTGGTCGAAAAAACCGATGCCGGTTTCTCCGGAAAGCGCGCCCTCACCGTCCAGGTTGAGGGTCAGATCGATGCGGGTTTCCAGCGTTTCGCGCGTTATGCTGGCGGTGCGAGGCACGTAATCCTCATCGTCGGTGTCAAGGTACCTGTTGCTGCCGGAACAGCGGCCATCAGATCGACCTGTTACAGTAGGCCGCCATCGGGGGTTTGTCAAGGGGATATGCGTGGTTTCAACTGTTCCAGCCGGCCCGTCAGTCCGCAACGCATCCGAAACAGGTGTAACATCTTTCGCAAGGGACGACGCTATGCTGAAAGGGCCGGGCGTTGGAGGGGCCGCGGCATTGCCGGGACAGCGGGTTCATCCTGCCGGGAATACGTGCATCCACCCCGGTGAAAGAGTGGATAAACTGACGTGCGCCAATGCACCACGTTTTTAAAGGACAGACGCCTGATGCGGAAGATCAACACCTCCGGCATATCCCGGTTTCTCCAGCGGAACCCGGCCTGGTCGCAGATCGTGTGTATCGCCGGCGTATCCCTGCTTGTCATACTCGGCCCCATCCTGCTGTATGGGCTGTTCTTCCAGCCTGAGTCGGACGTGTTGCGGGTTTTGGGCAGAATCCCGTGGTGGCCTGTTGTACTCCTCGTCTTGCTCGTCGCGGTGCTCAGCCTCCTGCAGGGGGCCGCCGGGGTCAGCGTGCAGAAGCGGCCGGAGGAAGCACAGGCTGCCGATGGCGCCGACGAAACGATTGAGCCTCCGGCGCCGCCGCCATCCAATCCCGAGACGCCTCCTGCGTCCCGTCCGCCCGATGGGAACGGCCCGGGTTCCGGCCCGTTGCGGTTCTCGAGATTCGGGCAGGCCGGGGATCGTAAGCGCGGCGCGCGCCTGGTTCGTTGAAACCGGGTCCTCCTGTCTCCGACTAGCCGAAGTACCAGCGCGCGGCGAGGGCAGCCACAACCGCGGCCGTGGACTGGAAGGTCCGTCTTTCGCTGCGCAGGGCGGCGGCGAAATCGTAGGGCGCCGGTTCGCCCCCCGCATACTCGGTGAGACGGGGGAGGAACCGGGGCACGGCCCCGGCGTAGGCGTCGTACGCTTCGCCGAAGGTTTTCCGCAGACTTTCTTCTTCCAGGGATACGATGAGCCCGTACTGTATCCCGAAGGCCGCCAGGAAGATCCCGAGCATGTACGGCATCCAGGCCCAGGCCATGACACAGAGGCCGAGGCTCAGGATGAAGTTGCCCAAGTAGAGGGGATTGCGTACCCGGCCATAGGGTCCGTTCGTAACGAGTGCCGGCGCCCCGACGTGCCGGGTTCGGGTCGCGGAGCCGGCGTAGCCGACCGCCCAGAGGCGAATGGATTCCCCAATGACGACCAGCAATCCGCCGCCCACGAAAGTCGGAACGCTCGATTCCGCCATGATCAGCACGGCGATCAGCAGCGGAACGGGCGTATAGCTTCGGGCGGCGAAAACGCTGGCGCGTAGGTCCATAGAAATCTTGCTCTAACGGATCATGTAACTGATCTGCCCACCGGTTTCTAGCATGTATCCTGGCATGTAACTTGCCTAGACGACGAGGTTGATTCTATCGCCGGCCTCGTTCGATCTGATCGATCACCGCCAGGGAGACGCGCAGAGCTTCCAGGCCATCGCGCCCGGTCACCGGCGGCGGAGATTCGCCCCGCACGGCGTCGGCGAAGGAGGCGAGTTCCGCCTTCAACGGCTCGGTCCTGTCCTTAGCCGTCTTCTGGCGCAGGATGTGCCTCGTGCGGCCGTCGCCGGTGTTTATGGGAATCTTCAATCCCCGGATCCTACCCGGCCCGGGCTCGTCGACCAACCGGTAAATCTCGCTTTCGCCCTTCAGGAAATCCATCGAAATGTAATGATCGCGCTGAAAGACCCGCATCTTGCGCATCTGCTTGAGGGATACGCGGCTGGCCGTGACGTTGGCTACGCAGCCGTCGGCGAACTGCAACCGGGCATTGGCGATATCCACCTGGTCTGAAATCACCGCGACCCCGGTGGCGTCCACCCTTTCCAGGTCCGACCGGACCAGGCAGCGGATCAAATCGATGTCGTGGATCATCAGGTCGTGGACGACGGACACGTCCGTTCCCCTGGGGTCGAAGTACGCCAGGCGGTGCGACTCGATGAACCCCGGAGATACGGCCGTTCCTTCCAGGGTCCGGAAGGCGCCGTTGAACCGTTCGATGTGCCCGACCTGAAATACGCGCCGATGAACCTCCGACAGTTCGACGAGGCGTTCGGCTTCTTCGACGGTCGCGGCGATCGGTTTTTCCACGAAGGTGTGCAGACCCTGGGACAGCGCGTATGATGCCACCTCGCAGTGGTCGGTAGTGGGCACGACCACGGTGACGGCGTCGGCGTCCCCTGCGAGTTCGGACAGACCGGCGTAGGCTCTCGTGCGGTAGCGATGGGCAACCTCCTCGGCCCGCTCGCCGCGTATGTCGTACACGCCGCTGAGATGGATTCCCGGCAGGTCCGCCAGCACCCGGGCATGGGCTTCACCCAGCCGCCCGACACCGATTACGGCCGTTCGCAATGGGTCCAAACCAGGGTCCTCCTTACTTACATGCGCCACACTTCCGCGATGCTATCAACAATGTTTGAAGTCGCATCTTGAAATCGAGTCTTTCTACGGTGGTATAAAACCTCATTTTACTTCTTCTATACTTCGGTCAGGATGAACCAGATAAACAACTACACCAAGCGTCTTCAAGGCTGGTAGAATCCTGTCTATCAATTCCCTGTGGTCATTGTCGGATGGCAAGGCAATTCCAACCTTATAATCGCCGCCGCTTATCACGCGCGTCGCCTCATAAAGGGCGACTGCTACGTGGCTCCTCTTTTGGCTACGAGTGAAGGGCTTACCATATCGTGCGGTCCCAGATTTACCCGAAGTCCCTCCCTTTACTATTACCACCAGAGAGGTTTGACCCTTCCTCGCTTGAATATCAGATCTACGTCGATCAGTGGTGCTGACGTTTTCGATGCGCCAGCCTTTGTCAGTCAGGTACCGGACCATTGCGCAGATGACGTCGTTCATCTTCAGCAAGACTTTCGCTCCTCTGTCATTCTATCGGTGAATCCCATTCATATACGTCTGCGTCCCCGCTTGACCGAGCTCTTCCCATCGGCCGACGACAGAAAGGTAGACTCCGCCGTCGTGTATGGTCAACCCCTTTGAAACACAGGACGCCGGAGACAAACAACTACTTGAAGTTGACAGACCGGGGGTATATGTGTTGATTCCTGACACGTAAATACGCGATGTCCAACCTCAGAGAAGTCCCCGATGCCCCTGTCGCAACGCCTCCGCGTCTCTTCGCCCATCGCAGGTTACGGTCTCGCACTCTGTTCCGCCCTGTTCATTTTCCTCAGCATACCCAAGGTCGACTGGTGGCCCCTGGCCTGGATCGCCTTTGTGCCGGTCATGATCGCGCTGCACGACGCGGGCCGTTCCGGCTCCTTGACCAGGGTGGTTCTGATCGCCCTGGCTTTCGCGTTCGCGTCAGGCGTCGCCAAGGTGTACTGGATCATGGAGACCGTCATGAATTACGGCGGTCTGAACCTCGCGCTGGGGCTGGTCAGCATGGCGGGCGTGGCCATGGTGGTGGGCCTGTACGCCTTCCTGTTCGGTATATTCGTGGCCCGGACCAGCTGGAAATCCCCCCTGTTCCCCTTGTTCGCCGCCGCGCTCTGGACCGCCCTCGAGTACATTCAGACCTACCTGTTTACGGGGTTCCCGTGGGAACTGCTGGGTTACTCCCAGTACCAGGTCCTCCCCGTCATACAGATCGCGCAATATACGGGCGTGTACGGCGTCAGCTTCCTGGTCATGCTGCTGAACGCGACCGTGGCCATGGTCTTCATCGCACTGCGCGAGAGGACCTCGTGGCAGGCTCCCGTATTCGCCATGTCGCTGTCCGGTTTCGCCCTGATCGGCACGACGGGGTACGGCTGGTGGTCGATTTCACAGGCTCTTGCCCTGGAGCGGTTGACGCCCCCGGTAAAGGTGGCCGTGGTCCAGGGAAGCAAGGAACAGGGCATGAAATGGTCGGAGTCGGTCCTTCAGGAAACGGTAAACGTATACCGGGATCTGACACGGTCGATCCTGCCCCAGGACCCCGAGTTCATCGTGTTTCCCGAGACGGCGATGACCTACTACCTGGGGGGGCCGGTGTTCGAGGAATTCGACGAACAGGTCCACGCGTTGACCGAAGAAGCGGGGGTACCGCTGCTCACCGGCGCCCTGGGCTACCGCAGCGGAGAAAGAGACACCTACAACAGCGCCTTTCTGCTGTTGCCGGAACGGGGTGTCGTGTCCTCCTACAGCAAGATGCACCTGGTGCCCTTCGGTGAATACCTGCCGCTTCCAGGCCTGTTCTTCTTTCTTGACGGGCTGACCGGCGCGATCGGTGATCTCACGCCCGGGGACGAACTGACCGTGATGCCGCTCACGGGCTACGATATGCGTATCGGCACGGTCATCTGCTACGAGTCCATCTTCCCGGACCTGGTCCGTCGGTTCCCCCTGGGCGGTGCGAACGCGCTGGTGGTCATGACCAACGACGCCTGGTTCGGTACGTCGTCCGCGCCCGCCCAGCACTTCTCCATGGCGGTGCTGCGCGCCGTGGAAAACGGCACGCCGATCATCCGCGCTGCGAACACTGGCATTTCGGGATTCATCTCCGCCACCGGCGCCGTCTACGGCACTACGCCGATGTTGGTCGCCACGACCACCGTCGCGAACGTACATCCCAACCGGGGCGGACCTACGTTCTACACCCGATATGGTGACGTGTTCGCCCTGTTCTGCTGCGTGCTGGCCGTCGTCGCGGCGGCCCTGGCGGGCAGCAGGACCACATACTTCCGCGGAAGCAAATCGAACTGACCTGCGAAACCGCTTCTTGACGAACGGACCGTCACCCCCGCGGATGGTAGCGGGTATACATGTCCCTGAGGTATTCGCGGTCCACGTGGGTATAGATCTGCGTCGTGGCTATGTCCACGTGGCCCAGCATTTCCTGGACGGCCCGGAGGTCGGCGCCGCCTTCCAGGAGGTGGGTGGCGAAGGAGTGGCGCATCGTGTGGGGACTGACCTTCTTTTCAAGGCCGGCCAGTTCCACGTAGGTGTCCAGGATCTTCCAGAGTCCCATGCGGGACAGCCTGCGGCCCCGGGCGTTCAGGAAGAGTATCTCGCCGCTGTCGGGCGAGGCGAGGACGGGCCGGACCTTGTGCAGGTAGTTCCTGATCACGTTGATTGCCTGCCGGCCCACCGGCACGAGACGTTCCTTCCCGCCCTTCCCGAATATGCGCGCCAGTCCCGAATCGAAGAGCAGATCGGGCCGCCGGAAGTCCAGGAGTTCGGACGCGCGCAGGCCGGTGGCATACATGAATTCGAGGATCGCCCGGTCCCGCAGCCCCAGCGAAGTCGTGTGATCCGGCTGTTCCATCAGCGCGGTGATCTCCTGGCGGCTCAGGACGACCGGCAGACGGCGCGGCTGCCTGGGCACACTGACGTGTTCGGTCGGATCCGCCGTGGCCAGTCCTTCTCCGATGAGGAAGCGGTGGAAGATCCGCACCGCCGATATGTGCCGCGCGATGCTGGAAGGGGCGAGCCCGCGGCGGCGCAAGGAAGCGATGAAGCCCTGGACGTCCTGCCGGGTCGCGTCGGCGAAGGAAGAAACGCCCCGCCTGTCCAGGTGGCCCCGGTAGGACGTCAGGTCGCGGCGGTACGCCTCGTAGCTGTTCGGCGACAGCCCCCGTTCGATGAGCAGATGGGTGAGGAAATCGTCCAGTTCGTTCATGACGCGCCGTTCCTTCCGCGGGACGGGCCGGGAACGGTCTTGCGCGGCGCACTCGCAACGCACTCCGTGGTCCCCGTGATCCTGAGCGGACGTGATGCTGCACGCGGCACGGCCCACCGGTCTTACGCGGCGGCGCACTCCGCCCGCGCCCGGTCCACGTGCGCCTTCATGTAGGCGATGGAATAGGCGGTGCCGATCCGGCCGTCTCCCGCCATTTCCGGGATGTGATCCGGGATCATGACCCCGTAGAAGCCGGTTTCCTCCAGCACCCGCGCGGCCCGGTACATGTCGAAGTAGCCGTTATCTATGAAGGTCTCCACGAAATGGGGCAGAGGCTGGTCCACGTTCCGGTAATGGACCTTGAAGACCTTGCCCCGCTCGCCGAAGTGACGCAGCGAGTCCTCCACGCCCTTGCCCATCAGCGATCCGCCCTCGAGCCAGCAGCCGATGCAGAAGCAGAGTCCCACGTTCGGGCTGTCGGCGATTTCCATGGCGCGGTAGTACCCGTCGAAACTGCTGAAGATACAACGCGGAATGCCGCCGAGTTCCGGCTGGGGCGGATCGTCGGGATGAATGCCGATCCGGACGCCCGCCTCCTCGGCGACGGGCGCGACTTCCCCGATGAAGTGGGCGAAATTGTCCCAGATCTCGTCCTTGCTGTACTCCCGTCCATGGGTCAGCGGCATCCTGAACAGCCGCCCGCCCCAGTGGCCTTCCTCGGCCCTGGCGAGGTCGAAACCCCGGGCCGGCGCGCCGCCGCGGGTGGTCTCCCGCTCCGTGCTCCAGATCCCGTTCCCCATGTGGGCGTAGGTCGTATAGGGGATGCCCGCCCTGCCCAGGTCGCGTATGTAGCGCTTGTACTGCTCCACCTTCGCGTCCCGGTTCGGCAGATTGAGCACGATCGCGTCCTGGTTATGCACGTCGCTGTTCCCGAAGCCGTAGATCCTGATGCCGGCTTCCTCGTAGATCTCCCGGCGGCTCATGAAATAGTCGTAGTTGGCATGTTCGCCGTCGGTCCAGAGGCAGACGTATTCAATGCCCATTTGCCGGGCGAACTCCAGGTCCTCCCGTGTCGGTTCGGGAGACATCTGTCCCGCGACCTTGATACCGGGTTCGATTTCCATCAGCGCCATGGCGGACTCCTTCGGTTGTTTTGTAGAGGGCGATAGCCGCGGTGGGCAGGGTTGAAAGGGTTCGGTCCGCATTGGCTGCCGCACGAACGAACCCTGTCTGTCAGACCTGCTGAACGTATGGTGATCAAAGATTCGTGACGGAATTGAACTTGTGGGGTATTATATTCGACTCCCGGCGCATTGTGCAACGTTTTATCGAAAAGTTGGGGAACCGTTCATGTGTACACTTCGCCTATCCGTTCCGGTCATCGTCCTTTTTCTTTCCTCCCTGGTCCACGCCCAGGGCGTGACCACGGCGACGCTCAGCGGACGGGTCCTGGACGAGACCGGACGCCCGCTTCCGAACGCCACCGTGATCGTCCTGCACGGTCCCACGGGGGTCTCTTCCGGCGTATTCTCCCGCGGTGACGGGCGATACAACGTCGCAGGCCTCAGGACCGGCGGCCCGTACGAAATACGGGTCAGTTACATTGGATTCCAGACCGCCGTCCGGCAGGGCGTTTCGCTCACCATGGGACAACGTCTGCGTACGGACTTCCGGCTGCGCAGGGACGTCATCGAGGCCGGGGAAATCATTGTCACGGCCCACGGGGACGAGGTGCTCGACCCGTCTAACACCGGTACCGAGACCCACGTTTCGGCGATCGAGATCGCCCGGCTGCCCTCTATCGCGCGGAGCATACAGGACTACACGCGGCTGGCGCCCGAAGCGGGGTCGAAAGCCGGCGGGATGAGCATCGCGGGCAAAAACAACCGCCTGAACAACTTCCAGGTGGACGGGGCGGTATTGAACGACGCCTTCGGCCTGTCGGGCGAGGGCCTGCCCACGGGGCAGGTGAACGCCCAGCCGATCAGCCTGGACGCCATCGAGGAGTTCCAGGTGCAGGTCGCGCCTTTTGACGTCCGTTCCGGAGGTTTCGCGGGAGGGCTCATCAACGCGGTGACGCGCAGCGGAACGAACCGGTTCCGTGGTTCCCTGTACTGGTTCGGCCGCAACGAATCCCTGGTGGGCGACCTGGACGGAGACGAGTTCGGGGATTTCACCGACTACCAGCTCGGTTTCAGACTCGGCGGTCCGGTGGCCAGGAACCGGGCCTTCTTCTTCGTAAACGGCGAACTGCGGCGGCGTTCGAGTCCTTCGAGCGCCGGACCGGCGGATTCGGGCCAGCCCATCCGTTTCGGGGCGGGATCGGCGGACCTGCAGCGTATCGTGGAAATCGCCCGCGAAAAGTACGGCTATGACGCCGGGGGATTCGACCCATTTTCGCAGGATACGCGGAACGAGAAGTTCTTCGGGCGGCTTGACGTCAACCTGTCGTCCAGGCACCGGCTCACCCTGCGCCATAACTACGTAACCGGCGACCGGGACGACGGACTGAGCCGGGGACGCACCCTCTTCACCCTGACCAGCAACCAGTTCAAACGCGACAACGTCACGCAGTCCTCGGTCGTACAACTCAACAGCACCTTCTCCGGCAGCCTCGCCAATGAAGCGCGGTTATCCTACAGCCGCGTGCGCGACCGCCGGTCGCCGCTTGCCGCTTCCTTCCCCCAGGTCCGGATAGACCTCGAGGAACCGGGCGGCGCCTTCCTCGGCGAGGTCCGGCTCGGTGTGGAGCGGTTTTCCCAGGCCAACGCCCTGGACCAGGACACCTTCGAATTCACCAACGATCTCCATCTCTTCAAGGCGGATCACACCATTACGATCGGCACGCACAACGAGTTCATCTCCTTCGACAACCTGTTCATCCAGGACTACTACGGCGCCTACGAGTTCGACAGCATCGAGGCTTTCGAACAAGGCACGCCTGCCCGGTACCTCCTTAGTCTCTCCAGGGTACCCGGCGTAGAACAGCCCCGCGCGGCGTGGGATTACGCCCAGATGGGTTTCTACGCCCAGGACAACTGGCGGATCAGTCCGAGGCTCAGCCTGAACTTCGGATTGCGGGCCGACGTGCCGGTCCTGCCGGACAAGCCCCTGGCCAACGACCGTGTCGCCCGCCAGTTCGCCGGCCACCGGACGGACCGGACTCCGGGAGGACAGATACTCTGGTCTCCCCGTTTCGGTTTCAATCTCGACGCCGGAGGAGATCGCTCGACGCAGGTACGCGGCGGCGCCGGCGTCTTCGCCGGGCTGCCCCCGGCCGTCTGGCTCTCCAACGCCTACAGCAATACGGGAATGGAATTCACCCGCATCGACCTCGCGACCTTCCGGGGGCAAAGCGTCCCGGGGTTCGTGGCGGACCCCTTCGCGCAACCGCTTCCAGTGGATGTCAGTCTTACCGCGCCCCAGACTACGGAGGTGAACGTCATCGATCCGGGTTTCCGGCTCCCCCGGGTTTTCCGCGCCAACCTCGCCCTCGACCGCCGGCTGCCCCTGGACCTGGTCGGCACCGTGGAAGTCCTGCTGGCCCGGAACCTGGACGAGGTCCGTTTCCGCAACCTCAACATCGGCGACGACGGCCGGCCGACGGGTACGACACCCGACGGCCGGCCCGACTACGGCGGCAGGAAGGTCAGCGGGGATTTCACCAACGTCATCCTCCTGGAGAACACGGACAAGGGCCGCCAGTTCAACCTGACGCTGCGGCTGCGCAAGGGGGGAAACACGTCCTTTCTGCCCGGACTCTTCGGCAGCGTCGCCTACGTATTCCAGGACGCGGAGGACATCAACAGCGGGCGGTCCAGCCGCGCCATCTCCAACTGGCAGTACAACGAGACCGACGACCCCAACGGCCAAACGACCGCCACGTCCGATTTCGAGGTCCGGCACAGGGTCCTGGCCAGCGGGTCGTGGAAGTTCGAACTTGGCCGAGGGCACGCCACGACCGTCTCCGTCTTCTACGAGGGCAGCGCGGGAGATCCGTACAGTTACATGTATGCCGACGACGTGAACGGCGACGGCATCCGGGGCAACGACCTCGCCTACGTCCCGGCGGACAGGAGCGGCGTGAGCGCGGAGGTCACCGACGACGAGTGGCAGGCGATCGACGCCTTCATCGGATCCGATCCCGCGCTGCGCGCGGCCCGGGGCGGCATCGTCCGGCGCAACGCCACCCGGTCGCCGTGGCGGAACCGGCTGGACCTGCGCCTGATCCAGCAATTGCCGTCGATACGCAACCACCGCTTCGAGCTGACGCTGGACGTCCTGAACCTGGCCAACCTGATTAAGAGCGACTGGGGGCAGAGCCGCTACGTGCGATTCGACGCCGTGGGCCTGTTCAATTTCGACGGGTACGACGATCAGGGCAAACCGGACCTGGACCTCCGGGTCCGGGACGCCAACGAAGACGGGAAAGTCGAGCGCGAGGACGTGTTTCAGACCACCAACCTCTCGTCCCGCTGGCAGGTGCAGATGGGCGTGCGGTATACGTTTTAAGGGGGGAGCTATTGGCTACGATTCATTACGGTTGGTCGTGCGATATACTGAAGGCGACTGGCCGGTCCCTCCCTTGGGAGGTTTCGGAGGTGGGGGATAGTCACAGCTGCTTTCTTCAGATGGGGCACGGACTATCGGTTGATAGCCTTTCTGAAATGGACGATTATCATCCCTGGTTTCCCATACGTCGCTCCTACCCGACCGTCGTTCGTTCCTCTTTTTGTCCCGACGAGCCATGAATCATCTCTCCTCTGGCACTTTGAAAAACTCGATCAGATCGTATTGATCTTTCCTGATGATCGCTCCTGCCGTTTCATCGACAGGTTCTGTGAAGTTGCCCTCTTCGTCCACCTCGTAAACCGTTTCAAGATATATATCTCCTTCGGTCGGAAAGGAAGTTGCATAGGACCGTGGTCCGAAGTATCCACCGAACTTGGATCCGTTCCTCAGTTGTAGCACTACAAAAGCCGGCATCTTGCGGTCGAAGAAATAATCCCAGGCCGCGTCATACGGTAATTGTATCTTCGAAGCCAGCCAGCGCCATTTGATAAGGTACCTGTACAGGAATGGCCAGGCAACCGGAAATACGAGCAGAACCGCCATCAGGCCTGCCGTGTAGAGGTACGGATGATTCCCCCAAAATCCTGCTTGGTGAATTGGAATGAGAATTGGCAAACACGCAACCAGATTGAACACACTAATATCGAAGGTATTTTCAAAAAACGAAGGATGCGCGGTATTACAGACTAAATCCGATCCGTTTATTCTGATTGACAGAAGCCGGCGAACCCTTAATAATCCGTCTCACTTGAGAATTGTCGGTATTTTCACTTGAGGGTGATCCACTTTTGAAACAATCCCAACATTTACCGTCCGTAGACATACCGTTCGTAGACAGGAGGCTTACGTGAAACTGGCATTCTACAACGATTACACCCTGGGCGTCATCGAGAACGACGCGATCATCGACGTTTCAACCGCGGTGTCGGATACCGGGGCGTCCGGTCCCCAGGCCCGGATCGAAGCGGTCATCAGCGGCTGGGATACCTATGGCGCCCGCATCGCCGATGCCGCCCAGGGACAGGCCGGCACGCCGCTGTCCGGGGTGAACCTGCGCGCACCGCTGCCGCGGCCGGGACAGCTGCTCTGCCTCGCCGGAAATTACATCGAGCCTGATCATCCGACCAAGGAAACCTTCAACGCCTTCCTGAAATCCAACACCTCCGTCATGGGCCAGGACGCGGTCGTGGAACTGCCCGACACGGACGCCTCGGTCTTCCATTTCGAGCCCGAGCTCGCCCTCGTCATCGGCAAGCGAGCCAGCAAGCTCAACGAGGACGAGGCCCTGGACCACATCTTCGGCTATACCCAGTTCATCGACGTCTCGGCCCGCGGCCTGCCCGGCGGCTTCTTCCTCGGCAAGAGCTGGCACACCTTCGGTCCCATGGGACCGGCGCTGGTTACGGCCGACGAGGTGGGCGACGCCAGCGACCTGCCCGCGAAGATGTGGATCAACGACAACCTCAAGCACGATTTCTCCACCGGCGAAATGGCGCGCCACATCCCCGAACTCCTGGCCGAAGTGACCGCCGTGGTCACCCTCGAGCCCGGCGACGTCGTCTCAACGGGCACGCACCACTACGCCCTCAGTCCCGTCCAGGACGGCGACAGTCTGCGTCTCAGCATCGACAAGCTGGGACCCGCGCTGACTATCACGTGCGCGGATGATAAGAAGAGGACGTGGGAGCGGTAGGCTGCGGGTCGTCGATACGAGCACCGTCCCGAGTGTCACGGCGTGACCTGGTCTCGTGCGCCCGGGCGTACATTTGTCCGGCATCGTACCAGGCCTGCTTCCTGAGCAGCACGTCATTGCTTGCCAGGTTCTAATTACTAATTAACCCTAACTAATGCAAAATTAGTGGATAACGGCAAAGGGCAACTCTTTCGGCACAAGTTGAGCCGGGTGGTATCGACCAGCCACGAGAACAACTTGCGAATTGAAAAGGATCGTGTTTACTTCCAAACAGATCCGGATTGAAATGTCAAAACTGAAGAACGCTACCGAGTCGCGTCCCGGTTGGCAGGCAGTTCCTGTCCCGGGTGGCAGATTCATGACCGGATTTACTTCAATGGAAACTACCGAGAATCAGATTGGCCGAGACACTATCCGGGCCATAGCGAAACTGATCGTCGAGCGCTTTGATCCGAACCAGATTATTCTCTTTGGCAGCCATGCCCGAAACGAGGCGGGAAAGCACAGCGACGTGGACCTGCTGGTTGTGGCGCGTGAAAACGCGGATTGGCAAAAACAGCGCGGAAATCCGGTTCGCCGGGCGATTGCCGAACGTTTCGTTCTGCCCGTCGACGTGATTATCCGGTCACCGGCAAGCGTCGCCAGACAGCGTGATGACCCCCATTCTCTGATCAACACGATATTGAATGAGGGAGAAGTGTTGTATGAGCGTAGCGGGACCTGAAAGAGACTGGTTCGAGAAAGCGGATCAGGATATGGAGATGGCTCGAAGGGCTTTGGAGTCGGGAATACCTCTGCCCGATATGGCTTGCTATCACGCCCATCAGTGCGCCGAAAAGAACCTGAAGGGTTATCTCGTAGCTCACGCGGTGCCTTTTCGCTACGTCCATGACCTTGTCTATCTCACGCAACTCTGTAACACGCATGAATCAGCCTTTGCGGAACTGATGCCGGCTGCTGAGATCCTAGGCGAGTATGGAACCGCGCTTCGTTATCCGATGGAGCGTTCGGAAGAACCCGATGTAGAAACGGCGAGAGAGGCAATCCGGCTGGCCGAAGAGGTTGCTGCTTTGGTCAGGAGAAGATAGTACGACGGTTGTAAGTGCGAACCATCAGACTTTCCTCCCGTTACGACGAGACGCCATCTTCCTGACAAAATGTCAAACCATACGCTGTGTATCAGGCAACAAGTCCCTTACCCCTCCTTCACGATATGCCGGCAGATTCGCTGACCCTTGGGCAGTGGTATCGAGCAGTTTTGAGTGTCGGAGTTTCAGGTTCAGATACGTCTCCGACAGCAAGTTACAGAAAAGCAGGAACCACCCGTCCCCGGCCAGCTATTCACTTCAAATACTAATTTGCTACTAATCAATGCTAAATTAGTAGATATGATCGGGGACGCTGATTAAACGCGGTCATTCGGACCTTAAGGATGTACGCTTGTCCAATCGATGGTCCGGTTTTTCTTGCAGTCACGATTGCCCCACCAAGGCGGAGCCCGGCATCCCGGAACCCGATCGGTGACATTATAGCAGGAGATACGTGATAATGAGAATGAATCCCCTGATGCTATGCATGCTTCTTATGAGCGTCAGCCATGCCCACGATCTCTTCGGACAGGACATAGGCCAACGCGTTCGCGTGACCGTTGAAGACGACGTGATGATCGGGACCGTGACGTCAGCGAGCGGGAACAGCTTCGACATCAACCTGCAGGATGGCGGGTCTCATTCCGTCATGTATCGCGACATCGCCAGGATGGAACGCAGTCTGGGAATACGGACGTACAAGAAACGCGGCTTCCTCATCGGGTTCGGCGCCGGCGCCGTGGTCGGCGGACTCACGGGCTACTTCGCCATGGACGTGGGATGCGTGATCGGCACATTGGGGCTCGCCCCGTGCGACTTTGAGGAAAAGATGGAGGGCGCGATCGTATCGGGCGTCATTTCGGGCGGGATAGTGGGGCTGGGGGGATTGATCGCTGGCGAATTCGTAAAGAGAGAAGCATGGGCCTCCGTCCGCGTACCGTCCGCCAGTGGACGGTTGCGAATCGACCCCATGATCGACGTGGTTCTCGCACGGGACCGGAACCCCGGAATCGTCGTGGGGGCTCGCGTCACGTTCTGACTGAAAGCGCGCTTTACGCCGGGAACCCTGATGACGAGCATCGTCCGGCGGACGATGTCACCCTACTCCTTCTCCGTGAGGCGGCCGGACAGGTACTTGTGGATGACGCTGGACAGCAGCGTCTGATAGGGTATCCCCTCTTCCCTTGCCCGCGCTTGTGCGAGATTGAAGTCGCGCTCGGTCACCCGGAGATTCACCCGTTTGGTCTTGTTGAACGTATTGCGAGCCGCCTGCCGGGCCAACTCGGCCTCGCGTTCGGCATCGGGAGCGGTGCGCAACTCGTCCCGTTCGAATCGATTGAGCACATCGCGTTCTTCGGCGCTTAATTCGTCGCTCACGATGTTCGCCTCCTCCTGTAATCTCTCGTTGCCTTACGGCTGGGAATGATCGTCTTCAGAAAGCGAGTGCCGTCGGCCTGCGTCACGAAAGGCACGAGGTGAATGTACTTATCGATTTCGACGGCGTAGATCAACTGTCCTGGGTAGCTGTCCTGGTTCGGGTGTTCGAGCACGTCCACCAGACCGCCTCGTTCTATGGCAACGACAACGCGCTCGAACGAGATTCCCCGCTGTTCAATGAGCCGCCGGTTCTTTTCGGTGCTTCAGTCGAAACCGATGTCCATACGTCAATTATCGTACAATGTGTGCATTTTGTCAACACTTTCCACATACCCATCCGCAGGTTTTTCATGGGTCGGGTGTTACATCCACCAAAGGATACTGTGCGGTATGGTCGAGAGTGGTAATCAAATTTACCCATCCGCCACGATATGCCTGCACATCCGCTGACCCCTGGGTGACAGCCGGTCGTAATGCTCCCTCGGCAGTGTCTTTTCCTCGACGGCACGAAACCACGGCGCGTGGTAACCCACGCTCGTCATCGGCCGCTTCATGTCAGATTGGTTCGCCGTGCCCCCGTGCCAGCAGCGCACGTCGCGGATGATGGCCGTGTTCGCCGGCGCGCAGAGGTGATTCGTGCGCATCCATTCCGGCTCCTCCTCGAGCGAGGGGATCGGTGCGCGGGACCGGTGTGTGCCGGGAATGAACCGGATGGCCCCGTTTTCGACGGTGAAATCCACCATGGTGAAGTTGATTACGATAAAAGGTGCCGAAACGTCCCTCAGAGTGACCCGTCCATCGGGATCGTTGAAGAGGTCGTCGTTCCGGTCGGAATGCAGGTGCTGGATCTTCGCGCCGGGCAGGGAGTAGTCGCCGCCCGCGCCGGTACAGGTGTAGTCGTCGTTCCCCCAGATCGTATCGATAATGGGCAGGATCGCAGGCAGGTCGATCAGAACGCACCACTCCCAGTTGTGCAACTGGCTCCCGAAAGAATGACGCGCGTAGCCCCGGTTCATTTTGCCGCGACCGAACTCGGCCTCCTGCTCCGCCATCACGCGTTCGGCGCCGGAACGGTTGAGGGCGAACTGCTCCTCGCTCAGGGGATTCGCAACGCAGACAAATCCGTCGCGGTGGAACACGGCCGCGGCGCGCTCGACTTCGCCTGGCTTGAGGATCTCGACCTTCAGCATGATAACTCCCCCGATTGGACAGCCAGTGGCTACCGTCCGGATACATGGCCGTTCCATCAGGCCATGCGATCAGCGTTACTTTCTTCCCGGGCGTTTCCATCCCGGGCGCTTCACCTGGGCGCTTCAACCACCCTGTCACGCGTACTCGTTGCGTCGATTCCATCCCAGGCGCTTCACCCGGGCTGTCAGGCGTACTCGTTGCACCGATTCCACCCTGGGTATTGTTCTTCCAGCGCCGCGAGGGTCTGTCCGGTGTAGTATGGGTGGCCGGCAGGTGGAAAGCGGAAGAGTTCGCGTTCTCTGGCCGTAATGGATCCGATAAACTCTCGAAAATGTTCATTGTTGCCGACATCCGTGTAGTGCAGCACGCCCTCCCAGTAGTGGTCCGCCCGGCCGAATGCGAATTTCCATACGTATCTTTGCCCTTGGCTTCGCCCATAGTCGCTGGTGGCATGCCGCGTGTAGTTGTGAAAAATGCACACCGAACCCGCAGGAGCCACCATGGCTTCCGCTTTGCTTAGATCCTGGTTGTCGCCGTTAGCGATAAAAAGCGTCGGTGCCTGGTCTGCGGCAACATCTTCGAGATAGAACCAAAAATTGAGCTGTGCGTGGGTGCGGTCCGTTGCCGTGGGCGGCAGCAACGAATTGTTGCCGTTATCGATATGGCTTCTGCCGCGACTTCCCTTGAAGCCCGGATACCGGACGAGCGCCAGTCCCGGTCGATAGTGAATGTGTTCCGTTTCCAGCCAGCGTTGCGCAAAGCGAATGGCTTCCGGATTGAGAATGGCGTGGTTCAGGCACTGTTCCGGGTAGGGGAAATAGCATGCGTCTATGCGGTCGTCCCGTGTGTCATTTCCTATCTCTTCCCACGGAGGCAGCAATCGCCTTACGGCGGCCGCCATCTCGGCGCACAGCGCTTCCGGCAGGAATCTGTGAATAATCACGTATCCTTTATTCACAAGTGCGTCGAAGTGATCATCGGTTAGTTTGATTGGCCTGTTCCCGGTTGGTTTTGCAGTGCTTCGTGGCGGGTTCTCCAAACTGGCTTCGCTACTTCCGCTGGCTCCACTGGCTTCAATGGCTTCAATGGCTGTGCTGGCTCCATTGGCTGGGCTGGCCGTGCTGGCTCCACTAGGCCCGCGTGATCCGATATCCCTTATGTGCCGGATCGAAGAGTTCCGGTCGCAGGCGGGTGCCCAGGCCCGATCCCTCCGGCGGCCAGGCGAAACCGCCATCGATGACGATATTGGGCTCGACGAGCAGATCGTAGAAGGTTCGGATGTGGGCGCGGACGGATTCCTGGATGACGACGTTGGGCACGGCGGTGGCGACGTGGATACCGGCAAAAAGCGTAAGCGGTCCGGTGCAGTCGTGCATGGCCGCGGGGATGTTGTAACCCTGGGCCATCTCGGCCAGCCGCCGGGTCTCGCTGATGCCGCCCACCCAGGTGGGATCCACCATGAGGTAATCGGCCGCGCCCCGTTCCAGCGCGTGCCGGTAATCCTCCCGGCTGATGAACATCTCGCTGACGGCCAGCGGCACCCCCGCCTTGTCGCGGAAGTCCGCGAGCGTGTCCACGTTGTCCAGGCGCATGACGTCCTCCAGCCACATCGGGTTCAGGTCTCGCACGGCCTCCGCGATGCGCAGGGCGGCGGGAAGCTGGAAGAAGCCGTGGCCGTCCAGGAGGATCTCGATACGGTCACCCACCCGCTTGCGCACTTCCTCCATGGGCTTTACGCACGCCCTGACCGTGGACATGGGGAGATAGCTGCCCCCGTGGGCGCGGTAGGCCCGGTCGAAGGTCCAGAACTTCATGCCCGTGTATCCTTCAGCCACCAACTCCTCCGCCAAATCGCCCGCGGCGTGGTGTGCCGCCCAGTTGTCCTCCAGCGGACCGGGCTTGCCGATATCGCCGTGGCCGGGCCAGCCCTGTTCGGACGGTTCACCCGGAGGCCGCCGTCCGTAGGTCGGACCGCCGCAGCTATTGTAGACCCGGACGGCTTCGCGGGCCTTGCCGCCCAGCAACTGCCAGACGGACAGACCGCAAGATTGCCCGAGGATGTCCCAGAGGGCCAGGTCGACGGCACTAAGGGCACGCATCTCGGCGCCCCGCGATCCGAAGGCGCTGAACCGCTCGTAGAAGAACCGCCAGTGGTGCTCGATGGAACATGGATCGCTGCCCAGCAGCCTGCGGGCCAGCCGGTCATGGATCACGGCGGCCACCGCGTGGGGGACGTAGTAGGTCTCCCCGTGGCCGATAGTGCCCGCGTCGGTGTGGATCCGAAGCAGGATCAACCCGGGCATGATGTCGTCGGGGATGAGGGTTTCCACGGCCGTGATCTTGAGATCCGAACTTGCCGGGACGGGCGCAGGATGTGGCGGCACGCTGTCCAGTCCGCCGGGTATTTCGGTCATCTAAGGGTCCTTATGCAGGGTTGGCTACGGGTCGGCGACCCGGCTCACTGAAGGTGTCTCTATTGATGAAAGGTACTCAGCGTATGCGCTCCGGCGACCTATGCGCCGCTAAACCGACCGGTACCGGAGTGAGACACGCCACCATCTGCCGCTGGTTGTCGAGCCGGTTTACACCGACCGGTTGTCCAGCGCGTACGTACGGTTTCCGTCGCCACCCAGTTGCCACGCACCCCGGAAGAGGGACTGCCGTTTCGGCGGCATCTTCTCGATGATTTCGTGACCGAGGTTGAGCCGGTGCCACTGCGCCCAGATCGAGTTGTAGCAGTTGAAGACCGCGCAGCGCGGATTGTTGGGATCGGTCCAGTCGTTCGCCGCGTGGATGAGGCTTTCGGTGAAGACCAGCATCGACCCCGGCGGGCAACTGTAATCCTCGAGGGAGGCGTAAAGGCTTTCCTCCCAAGGGGATTCGCTGATGTTTGGGCGGTACCGGTCCGGACCGCCATAGTTGAAATGGGCCTTGTGCGAGCCGCTCAGGAAGGAGGTGCCTCCGTATCCCGCCCTGACCTCCTCCAACTCCCAGACTACCCTGGTGAGACCCGCGAAGATCTTGCCGCCCTGCACCTGGTAGCGCATGGCGTTCGCCTGTTGCGGCGGACGGACGACGTGGGGCAATCCCGTGCCTTTTACGGTCGATTTCCAACCGGGTTCCCGCACCATGAGGAAGGAGTTCTCGCAGCGGAATCCATAGAAGTCGTCCCCCACGAAGGGCGGTTCGGTGAGGATCTCGTTCAGAATGCCCACCACGGCCGGGTGATCCAGCAGGTCGGCCAGCTTCCCCTGGTAACCCTGCTTCAGGTCGCTGTTCTTGCCCTTGTAGTCCGGTTTCACCGCGGCGTATACCTCGGCCTTCATCTCCTCGATCTCGGTCTCCGTCAGCACCGACGGCACGAGGATCCAGCCCTTCAGATCGAAGAAGAACTTCTGCTCTTCGGTCATGGGGACGGGTTGGGCGGGGGAGGATGTGGACCCGGGCGCGGACGCGACGGCCGATTCGGTTGCGGTCGACATGTTTGTCTCCAATTCTCCGGATTAAGAGTCTGACATAACATAAGGGCTGGTGTTGTGATGGATGGGCTTTGCTGATTCGGTATCATCGGTCTGCGTCATTTCCGTTCTGCGTCCCTATCACCGTTCCACTCTCAACATCGCTCTGCGTTCCTAACATTACACTCTGTATACGATCTGCCTCGCGCTCTTATCAAAGCTACACGCACTATCCAGGCCGAATCCGTCACTTGGCCAGGACGTGGAGCGTGTTGCGATAGCGGTCCATGATCTCTTCGGCCTTCGCCAGCTTCTCCGCAAACGCTGGATCGAAGGGCGTCAACCTGTAACTGCCGTCCGGATCTTCGATCAGGAACAAAAGCTCCCCATCCTTCGCCCGCAGCCGTTTTATGACCTCATTGGGCAGGACGACACCGAGTGAGTTGCCGAATCTGCGGACTTTGAGTTCGACCATGAAGTCCCCCTGTCGTTACGACCAATTTAATAACATCTGACCGAGGCGCGGGACGCAAGCAGAATGCGTGGTGAGGGACGCAAGTAGAACGCTTGACACGTTGTGAAGTTACAGATTGTCAGCCGTATCGGGCATGATCCGAAACCATCTTTAGCATGGCCGGGTTTGGTTGCGCGATGATGTTCAGCAATGCGCGATTACAGATCGATTGTCAAGGTCGAATCCTCTAATCTCTTCTTATGATGATTCCTTTCTCCAGATATAGCGACGACCGTCCCGATGAGTAAACCTGCGACTGTCCCGTACCGACCCAATTTTATTCAACAAAATCGTTGACAACAGAATTGTTGACTATTTATTCAATGGTAAATTCGGTTCAAAACTTCAACTGTAAAGCCTGTCATTTGCAAAACCTATAATAGAAAGGAAGCCCTATTGAAGTCGTATACTGGCCCTTGGGTAAGCGGCGATGACTTCTTCGACCGCGAATCTGAACTACGCATACTGGAACAAAGGGTCCGTGACGGAAACCACGTGTTGCTTACGGGGCAGCGTCGCATGGGTAAAACCAGTATCGCGCGGGAACTGGGTCTCCGACTCGAAACCCAAGGATGGGTGTTTCTCTTCGCAGACGTCGAAGGTGCCACCTGTCCTGAGGACGTGATTGCAGACGTTGCAGAGGCCGCATATCCAGTTCGATCCATGAAATCCCGGTTCACCACGGGGACATTGAGCCTAATGAATCGGCTGTCTCACAGAATCAAGGACATAGGTCCCCGGCAATTTCGAGTGAGTTTCCGAGCGGCGCTGGATCAGGGCAACTGGCGACGATTCGGTGAAAAGCTGATTCGTGACTGTGCCGAACACGATCAACCTGTCCTGCTTGTCATTGATGAACTGCCGATCTTCCTGAAACGGATGCTCCGTGACGACATGGGACACAAAAAGGTCGACGAATTTCTGAGTTGGCTGCGTGGTACTCTTCAACAACTCGGCGATGGCTCCCTGACTGTCATCGTATCCGGCAGCAACGGACTTGAACCACTGGTCCAAAGACTGAAAATTCCTGACCGGATCAATTACCTGTATACCTTTCGACTAGGCCCCTGGGACCGTGGAACCTGCATCGAGTGCTTCAATCAACTTGCCGAGGATTCCGAGGTTCAGGCAGAAACCGGAGTTGCCAGTGCGGTGTACGAACGGCTCGGCATAGGCATCCCGCATCACGTACAGTCCTTCTTCGCACGCCTTACGGATCACGTGCTCATGCAGAATCGATACAATGTGGTTCTGGCGGACGTGGATGAAGTCTATCGTACGGTTCTGCTGGGCCCGGCGGGACAGAACGATCTAGTCCACTACGCTACGCGACTCAAAGAGGGACTGGGAGACGAACTGGATTACACCATAGCCATGGAGATCCTGGCAGAGGCCGCCACACAGGATGTATTCGGCTCCCTCGCGCGACGAGACCTGGAGCAGTTGTACGCTGCCAGAGTCAGCGATGCCGCCGACCGGATTGCAGAGGTCCTCGACGTGCTTGAACATGACGGTTACCTCGAAGCATGCGACGCAGAGTACCGGTTTCCTTCGAACCTGCTGAAAGACTGGTGGGCCGCACGGTTCGGTAACAATTACACACCTATCGAACAGCGCTGTCCGGTCCGAAACGAACAAAGTTCCGGTTTCGCCGTCCGCAACGAATGAGGAGATACCCATGGATCCGCCCATGGCCAAAACCCCCACGATCCGTAAGTTCAATCCGGGTACGTTCCAGTCCGACGAAGAGGTGATCCGGCAATTCGTGGTGAGGGGACACGAACTGGAAATCGTACTGGACGTGCTACGCGGTAACGTCGATGCTGCTTCGTGCCAGCATATTCTGCTGGTTGCTCCCCGTGGTACAGGTAAAACCATGCTGCTCGCCCGCGTCGCCGCGGAACTGCGGACCGGGAGCGAACTGTCCCAACGCCTGTTGCCGGTCCGATTCATGGAAGAAAGCCACGAAGTACTCGATATCGCCGACTTCTGGCTTGAGACGCTTTTCTATCTGTCGAAGGAAATTACGCGTCTCGATCCGGATCTCGCTCGGGAATTACAGGCCGTCCATACCGATTTTTCCGGTCAATGGCAGGGAGACACCCTGGCCGAACGCGCACGGGCCACGGTGCTGGACGCTTCCGACCGGTTGGACCGGAAGCTCGTGCTCATGATCGAGAACCTGCAGACGCTATGTGATGACGTGGACGACGACTTCGGCTGGCAATTACGAGATACGCTGCAGACTGAGCCTCAGGTCATCCTTCTTGGCACGGCCACCAGCCGATTCAAAGGCCTGGACGAAGCACGGGAACCCTTCTTCGAATTGTTCCGAACAATCAATCTCGAACCGTTGGATACCGAGGCCTGCGGACGGCTGTGGCATGTGGTCAGCGGCGATGTAGTTACCGACCGCCGCATAAGACCTCTGCAGATACTCACCGGCGGCAGTCCCCGCCTTCTGGTTATCGTCGCCGAGTTCGCTCGGCACCGATCCTTTCAAAAACTAATGGAAGAACTGGTTACACTGGTTGACGACCATACAGAGTACTTTCGTGGCCATTTGGAAGCGTTGCCGCCAACTGAGCGCCGCGTCTATCTCGCAGTCATCGACCTCTGGCAACCCTCGACCACCAGCGAGATCGCCGCAAGGGCGAGAATGGGCGTTCGAAAGGTATCTAGTTTGTTGGGCAGACTCGTCGACCGGGGTGCGGTCAGCGTCCAGGGTACAGGCAGAAAGTGTGAGTATGCGGCAGCGGAAAGGCTGTTCAGCATCTACTACAAAATGCGACGTGAACGAGACGAGGCAGCGGTTGTGCGCAATCTGATCCAATTTATGAAGGTGTTTTACAGTGAAGATGAATTGGAGGAGATGTCGGATTTGCTCAGGCTGGAGGAGGCGGCACAGGGGATGTCAGTTCGTGAGGGGTTTTTTGAAAAGGCAAGGATTGGCCTGGAACGAATCCAGCACCTACTCAACCCCGAGGACGTTTTGGTTTTCCAGTCAGCAACGGACGACGATGCCCTAACCGGGCATATCGCTGAGGGCGAACCAATAGAATCGGATTTTCATATGGCGGGCGTGAAGTTGAGGCAAGCCAATGAACAGCGAAAGGCCGGCGAATTGCAAGCTGCGCTTTCCTCCTGTAAGTCCGTCGTTGATCAATTTGCGGAGCGTAATGAACCAAAACTCCAAACCCGGGTCGCAATCGCGATGGTTTTGAAGGGAATTATACAATTGAAGTGCAAGAAATCCGACGCGGCACTCAAAACCTTCGATGAGTTGATTGGAAAGTTCACGATCAATGCAGCACCCAATATCCAGGCTCTGGTTTCCCACGCGTATCTGGGCAAAACATGGATACTATTGAATCGAAGCGATTTAGGAAATTCACTCACCACCTATGACATCGTCGTCAAGCGCCCTGAAGTCGTCCAGTCTCCCGTTTTCCCTGCAATTCGGAATCTTCTCGCTGGGTCAATGTTGGAAAAAGGTGCAACCGAGCATGAATCCGGGGATTACAAGAAGGCTATTGCGACCTTCGACGACATGATTCAACACTTTGCCGACAGCGATGAACCACAACTCTGGATGTTGGTCGGTGTTGCGTTGGCCAGAAAGGCTACTGCCTGTTCGAAACTGGGAGACAGTGCCGGTGAGACTGCGGCATACGAGGAAATGATCAGGCGCCGCTCAGATTCCGACGATTTACCGCACCCTCGGGTTTTTATCATCAGTGTGATTGTTGTAAAAGCAGGCATCCTGGTCTCAACAGGTGACACTGAAGAAGCGTTGCGAGAATGTGACGAAGCCGATAGAATGCTCGGCAGCGTGCTCGGTGAAAACACCGGTCTCACTGGTTGGACGGCCAGATTGGCGCGTAGTATACGAGGGCTTGGCGTGAAGCACGATCCGAGATTGCTCAACTTAAGGTTGCAAGTAAAACTGGTACGCGTAAGAGCCCTGCTGGGTCTGGAAAAACTCCAGGCCGCCATGGACGAATTCCGGTCCGCATACGCGACTTTCGACCCCGGTAACGGGTTGATGTTGCGGTCTATACTCCGAGGCTTAATCCTGATCTTCGCAGCAAGAGCCCCTGAGGCTGAGATCGTAAGGATATTGGACAGCGATCAGAGGAAAGCCAAGGCCTTGCACCCGCTCTTCCTGGCTCTTCACAAACGCATGGGCGAGAAAGTTCGCGCGCCGGCCGAGGTGCTCGAGGTAGCAGACGATATTATCGCCGAGATGGACAAGGAACAGTCACGCCGCTGAGCGATGCCCGGCGCAACGGTCGACAAGGAATACTCACGGCTCGGCAACGGAAATCGTAGCCAGCGTATCCCTGGCGATGACCGCGTGGGCATAGGCGGTGCAGGCGCGGATATCATCCGGATCGAGTCGGGTAGTCATCCAGGATGGCCTCCGTCGAAACCTCTTGGGAAAGCAGGCTCAAGAAGAGTTCCACCGAGATGCGCATGTCGCGGATAATCGGCTTTCCGCCGAAAACGGCCGGGCGGGCGGTAATGCGTTTGAGGAGTTCCTGGTTGGCGGGCATCGTTTGGCTCCCGGCGTTCATTGAAACCACTATTTGGGATTCATAGTCCCCTATTTCCCCGAATCCCGACGCCGCGCATTACCATTTGTCGTCTGATCAGCCCGGATCTGGCCTTTAATGAAAGCTACGTCCTGTTGCAGCACTTCGATGTCCTCGCGCGTCTCGGCGAACCCTTCGCGCATCTCCTGGCGCAGGTCCTTGATATCCTCGCGCAGTTCCTGGCGCATCCCGGCCATTTCCTGGCGCATCCCGGCGAATTCCTCGCGCATCTCTTGACGCAGCCCGGTCATTTCCTGACGCATCCCGGCGAATTCCTCGCGCATCTCTTGACGCAGCCCGGCGAATTCCTCACGCATCTCTTGGCGTGGTCCGGCCAATTCCTCACGCATCTCCTGGCGCAGGTCCCTGATATCCTCACGCAATCCGTCGGTCAACCATCCGCTGGCCGTGAGTAATGCCACGACAATCGCGCATACAGCCGTTACGGCGTTCCAGTTAATCTGTATTCTCATCGGCAGTCCCCCTGTCGTATGATTCGACGGGCGAACCCTGTCCCCTAACTGATATCTCCATCATTCCAATTCAGTCTCTGTCAACTCGATTCTCTCGTAAAAAACTCGTAAAAAAGAAATCATCTCGGACAGACCTTGAGGGGACGATGATAAGAAATGTGTATCGATTACTATCTCTTGATATCTCCGTCATAACAATTCAGTCTCCGTCAACTCGATTCTCTCGTAAGAAAAATGGAGGAAATCTTCTCGAACGGGCCTTGAACGGACAACGATAGGAAATGTGAATCGATTTACTATCCCTTGCGGCCATCTGGCAGGCTACTAAAGAAATGACGGTCGCTTGATCTCACATCCGCCCACCGACGCTCCGCTCCAACCGTTCCTTACGCCTCTCCCAGTCCGGCATGACGCTGTTTAATAACTCGTAAAAACGCCTGCCGTGGTGGGGTTCAGTCAAGTGACAGAGTTCGTGCGTGATCACGTAGTCGATACCATCAACCGGCGCCTCGATCAGCCGGCGATTGAGCACGAGCCGCGAGGACGACGACAGGGATCCCCATCTCCTGCGCATCTTCCGAATGATCAATCCGCGCGGCCGGTATGTATCCGGATCCGGGAATCGTACCAGGTTCGCCTCGAGCCGTTCCGCCAGTTTGGCGCGGGCACGCTCACGGTACCAGCTTTCGACGAGCCTGCGGGTCAGATCGCTCCTCCGGGGATCCCGACTGCGGACCACGATGAAACCTCGTATCATCTTGACGCTCGGCCGGTCGGCAGCTGTCCTCGGCCGATCGGCGGGCCGTCTTCGGCGATCATCGGCAGCCCTCGACCGATCGGCGGCTGTCCTCGACTGGTCGGCGGCTGTACTCAGCCTGTCGGCGACCGCCCCCGGCTTGTCAACGGCAGCCCTCGGCCTTTCGACGGCCATCACCTTGAGCCGGTAATGCCTTCCCAGATAGTGGTGGGTTTCTCCAGCGATGAACCGCCGCTCGGGCATTCTCGGCAGGAACTGGGAGAAGTAACGCTGCTGACGGCGTATCCATGACGCCCGCTTTCGGACTTTACTGAAGATGTCCCGTAATGACGCGTCGCGTGGAGCGGCAACGACGACGGACGTATCCGGCTCCACGCCGATCTCCAGCGTCTTCCGGTCGCGGCGCACGACGGTGAATTCAACCATCACTTCAGGTTTCACAAAGCCATACTCATCGAACAAAGGGTCATAGGAAACAAATACTCTTTCTCCTTCTACCCGGATGTGCGCCGAGACGCCCGTTTCGTCCAGATTTGATTCCAAGACGGGCATCGCATGATCCGTCACCCAAAGCGGCAATCGCTTCCTGATTTCCCGGGTCCAGTTGTTTTCCTGACTCCGGTTCCCGGGAATGACTTCATCGTCGCTACCGGCCACCAGGTCTGGTGCCATACGGCGTATGTCATAGGTGATGTCGAGATCTTCGGAGAAGCGGCGGATGGCTCGGTATGCTTTGGACAATGAAGTACCGCCCTTGAAAGTCAGGCTCTCGCCAAAAGGGCCTTCGAATAATGCACTTAACGTCCATACAACCCAAATGTCCTTTTCCAGTAGGTGGGCGCGGCGTCCACTGCGACTCGCGGCAATTCGAAGGGCATCCCGTTTCTCTTCGGTCGAAAGCTCGTTAAAGACCACGTCATTCACCGGCAATCATCCTACTTACGGGTTCGGCCATCCAGGTCGGCATCGAGGCGCGCAACACTGCCAGCTCTTTAAATTCGTCATCGGAGAGCTTGCGCCTGATCGTCCTGAGGTGATTCTCAATCTCCCGGGGACCTAGTGTCTCGTCCTCTAAATAACTTGTTTTAATGGTAGCCTGTCGTTAGATTCTTCTCAAAGTGGTATCTGATCCATGCAACCCGCCCGATCAAGGAGAATCTCATGGCCCGCGGACGCCCTTTGGAGCCGTTGCGTATCAGTGATGAGCTGCGCACCCAACTCGAATCCATGACACGGTCGCGAAGCCTGTCCCACGCCCTGGTGAGCAGGGCCCGGATCATCCTCATGAGCCAGGACGGACTGAGCAACCAGCAGATCGCCCGGCAACTGGAAGTGTCGAGCAACACCGTGGGCAAATGGCGTCGTCGCTTTCTCGCGCAGGGCCTGATGGGCCTCTACGACGAATTGCGTCCGGGTTGTCCCCGGTCGATCCCCGATGAACAGGTTGCCGCTTTGATCAAGAAGACCCTGGAAGAGCAACCCGAGGGCCAAACGCACTGGTCCTGCCGTTCCCTGGCCGCCGAGACCGGTCTGTCCCGGTCCACCGTGCATCGGGTGTGGAAGATGTTCGGCCTGCAACCCCACCGGCAGAAGCACTTCAAGCTCTCGGGCGACCCCTTCTTCGTCGAAAAGGTCCGGGATATCGTCGGACTCTACCTGAATCCGCCGGACAAGGCCATGGTCCTGTGCGTCGACGAGAAGAGCCAGATACAGGCTCTGGAACGCACGCAGCCGATGCTGCCGTTGGGCCTGGGCTACGTCGAGGGCGTGACCCACGACTACAAGCGGCACGGCACCACCACGTTGTTCGCGGCCCTCGAGATCGCCTCGGGCAGGGTCCTGACCCAATGCAAACCCCGACACCGACACCAGGAGTTCCTGCAGTTCCTCAAACACATCGACCAGCACGTACCCGACCAACTCGACATACATCTCGTGGTGGACAACTACAGCACCCACAAGCATCACAAGGTCAGGCAGTGGATCGCTTCCCGGCCGCGCTATCACCTCCATTATACGCCAACGTATTCATCCTGGCTCAACCAGGTGGAGATCTGGTTCAACGTCATTACGCAAAAAGCCATACGACGCGGCTCTTTCCGCAACGTCAAGGACCTCATCGCCCATATCCAGCGCTTCACCGATCAATACAACGCCCGGTCCAGCCCTTTCGTATGGACGGCGACAGCCGATTCGATCCTCGAAAAGATCAACAAACTTTGCAAACTTATTCACGGGACAGGACACTAGCCAGGCCATGGCGCGGAGGGTATCGCCGGCCCTAGTGCGAGGCGCTACTAGTGCATTGTAAAGTTATAGATTAGTGGTTATATTAGACATGACACGCCACCTTTATCTCCCGGAGGTCATCATGTCTAAGAAGCTTCATCACGTGTCCTTGACCGATCATGCCCGTCAGGAACTGAAAAGCTGTCTGCGCAAGGGCGTGCATGCCGCCCGCATGCTCAACCGTGTTCGCGTCCTGCTGTTGGCCGACGCCGGTCAGCCCGACGAGGCCATCGCCGCACAGGTGGGTCTCAGCAGAGCGACGGTGTACAACATAAGGCGCAGATTCGCCGTCGGAGGGCTTGCCTCATCGCTTCATGAGAAGCCCCGGCCCGGCCAGAAACCCAAGGTAACCGCCCGGGTCGAAGCGAAGCTGTGTTCCATCGTCTGCAGCGACCCGCCCCCGGGCCACAGTCGCTGGACCCTGCGCCTCCTGGCCGATCGGCTGGTGGAACTGGAAGCGGTAGACAGCATCAGTCATACGGCCGTGGCAGGAGCATTAAAAAAAATGAACTTAAGCCTTGGCTGAAGAAGCAGTGGTGCATCGGCGTCATGGACAGCGAGTACCTCATGCGCATGGAAGACCTTTTGGACCTCTATGAACAACCTTACGACCCCCTTCATCCCGTGGTCTGCTACGACGAGATGCCGTTTCAACTCCTGGGCGAGGTGCTGGTGCCTATCCCCATGAAGCCGGGCAAGACCTGGCGTTACGATCATCACTATAAGCGCGAGGGCACCTGCTGCATTCTGCTGGCGGTCGAACCTTTGGCCGGCTGGCGCTTTGTCCAAGTACGCAAGCGGCGCACCAAAATCGACTATGCCGAGTTCATGCGGGCCATGATCGCCGCCCGCTATGAACGCGTCCGCAAGGTCCGTCTGGTGGAGGACAACCTGAACACCCATAGCGCCGGGTCTTTCTATCAAGCCTTCGAGCCGGAGGTCGCCCGCGGTCTCAAGGGCCGGTTCGAACCGCATCGTACGCCGAAGAAGGCCAGTTGGCTCAACATGGCCGAATTGGAGTTGTCCGTGCTGGGCAGGCAGTGCTGTAACCGCCGTATCGCCGATCAGCACGTCCTGGACCGGGAAATCGCCGCCTGGGTAGAGGCGCGTAACGAGAAAGCGGTCAAGCTGAACTGGGGCTTTACGACCAACGACGCCAGAGACAAGCTGAAACGACATTATAAATCTATTAAACATTAACTTTACAGAGCACTAGTTGCCAATCCGGAACATGACGCAGTTCCACCCTCAATTCGCCCAGCTTCAGACAGCGGTCCGGCCCGGATGTCAGATAGACCGCCCGTACTGGTACCTGAGTGGTAAGTCCCAGGACGTTTGCCGAGGCGCCGCCGCTGGGTACGATCGTCTCACCGGTCAGCACCGAAAGGGACGAGACCACCTTTTCGACCGATGGCGGACGAAAGCCAAATCGAGTTTCGATAGGATGTGCGTACATGCCTTGGCAGACGCGCATAAGGCGGCCGTCTCGCGCCAGGCGCGACAACGCCTGGTCCACGGCTGTACGAGTTCCGAGGTGAAGCAGGGCGTTCGGGCACAACAACGCGCCTTCGGGTGTTTCGGAGGCGTGTTCCATGATGAGTTTTGGAATACTACGCATTGCTAAACCCTCTACTTCGATAATCTCTTTCTGAGGTTTTGTCAGAAATTTACTTAATTATCTGACAAATGTCAATTTGTCTGCCGATGAGAGTTTACTGTTACAAAAAAGGCCACAGAATAAAACAGTCTGCGGCCTTTGTGTTGCTGGTTTTGATTGATTCTTACTTGGAGTTAAAACCAATACCTTTAGACTTCATCAGGTATCATGTCGATTCGTGCGTTCAACGGAACGTATTCGCACACGCTTTCTCGTCACTACTATGAGGGGGCTATTGGTCATTTCGTCTGAATGGCGTTCAATCAATTCGCGCATCGCTGCCACCTTCTCTTCGACCCGCATCTCGACGAATCGGACGATACATGGATGTGGCAATCTGCGCGCAAACACCAGTTCGCCAAAGTCCTTGTCCTCGGTGATGAGCGTTCGCTGTTCTTCGTTTGCGAGTGCCAGTAACTCCGCATCGGTGGCGCCGGGCATACGCTCTGAAGCGGAAACGACGTCGTGGCCTAACTCGGTGAGCATGCTGTGCATACTTCGGGACGCCGCGCATACGTCAAGTAGGAATCTCACCAAGTCTACCTGACTGTTATGCGTTCATGAACATGCTCACCGGCCATCGAGCGGTGGGCAAAGAGCAGACATGCACGGATGTCCTCTGCCTCCAGGTCCGGGTATTCCTGGAGAATAGTTTCCGTCGTGTCACCTGACGCGAGCATCCCCAAGACGTGCTCCACCGCGATGCGCATATCGCGAATGATTGGCTTGCCGTCAAAGATGCCTGCCTGTACGGTAATGCGATCCAGAAGTTCGTGATTAGCCGTCACAACATTCTCCTTTGCCTTTCGAATCACCTCGATATCTCGTGCCTCCATTAGACCAAATTACTGACAATCCTAAGCAATTACAACGGTTAAACCTGTCCTTGCCAATCGCGTCGAATCACTTCATGCTTCCTCTCCGCCAGGTCGTTTTTGGACCTCGTCAATACCCCGCACTTCCTCCGACCAGTCCCGCCAGATGTCGACGTTGGTTTCGTCCGTTACGAGCGGGTCCGGAAGGGACTCCGGCGTTTTGAGAAACCCGTAGATGGTCGCCTGGCGGATGATGTCGGCCGACCTGTTCTGTCCGGCGATGTGCAGGATCTTGGTGTGCCACAGGACCGCCGTGCCCGCGGGACCGTGGCAATCGACCGGCCGGGTATCTTGCTTTATGCGCTGGATGACGGGATCGTCGTAGCCGGACATGCGTCCGGTCAGTTGGTCGTCCGAGTGCTTTTCGCCTTCGAGGAAGTCCCGCCATTGCGCGCGCCAGATCCGGCGGTGGCTGCCCGGCCATACCGTAAAGCCGCCGGAACCGGGAGGCAGGTCGTCGACATAAGCGGTTACCTGAAACCGGACGCGTCCGTAGCAGGCGCCGTCCGTATGGGCACCGCGGTATTCGGAACCGGGCGAAGGGCTGCCGGGCAGGGTGCAGTACAGGCCGCGCGTTCCTTGCCCGGTCGACCACACCGGACCCGTCCTGGGCAGGCGCAGCGCATCTTCCGTGGAGAAGGATCCCTTCTCCGGCCATTGCGCGGTTTCTTTGATCCCGTGGGCGGCCAGCCCGCCCACCACGTCATCGGCCATGAAGCACGGTCCGGTCGTCATGCCGGAGTCATCCGCTCCGGCGGGCCAGACCACCGTGCCCTTGCCAAGCAATTGCTCGGCGACCCGCCACAGGGCCCTGGGGGCCAGATCGAGCATGAAGGGCTCGGTACCGTTTCGGACGTAGAAGCGGTGGCCTTCGGTGAAGAAATAGGGGTCGCCGCCGATCTCGGGCCGCTTCGCGTTCAGATGGCCGGTTACTTCATCGTTGAACTGCCCCCAGGTGGAGGGATCACCGCGCTTCATGGCGGGATGATGTGTGTCCACCGCGGCCCACAGCGCTTCCCTGGCCTGGCGGCACAGTTCGGGGTCGAGCACGGCGGGCAGCACGAGGAATCCGTCGCGCTTGAACCGGGCGATCTGGTCCGTGGTCAGCAGCGGGACTTGCTTCACGCCTGGAGTGGCTGGCATCGATTGCATTATTCGCCTCCTCCGTGCTCGCCGTCGTTCCCTCCACCCTCCCCGCCGCCATGCTCTCCGCTGCCTTCGCTGCCTCCGTGCTCGCCTTCTCCGCCTTCGCCGTGCTCGCCGTCACCGCTTCCTCCGTGCTCGCCTTCACTGCCTCCGTGCTCGCCTTCACTGCCTCCGTGCTCGCCGTCACGCCCTTCGCTGTGCTCGCCCTCGCCTCCTCCACCGTGCTCGCCACCGTCCCCTGTGTCGACCTCGGCATGGGGTGTCCATCCGGTGAACGGTTCTTCCGTTGCGGCGAGCGAGACCTCAACGTTCTCGCCCGGAGCGAGATCGACCGGCGTCGTGGGTCCGAGTTCCGTGCCGTTCGAGAGGTGCACTTCGACCCGGACCCGGTACAGCACGCCGTCGGTTGTATTCTGCACCGTTCCCACGAACGAATTGCTTTCGGCGGCGTAACGCAGCATGAGCCGGGCGCCTTTGCGGACGAAATCATAGGTCTCGTCCAGGTCCAGGGATTCTCCCGATTCTTCCCCGTCCTCCGACCCTGATTCGGGGTTTTCGGCCCCGGCGTGCTCCGCTTCTCCGTCCTCCGACACCGACTCCGGGTTTTCGGATCCGGCGTGCTCGGACTGCGATTCTCCGGTCGCGTTGTTGTCTTCGCCCTGGTCGCCCGCACACCCGCTCAGAGCACCCAGGCCAAGCATCGCAACGAGTCCTGCCGTAGCGGCCCAGGCGATCAGGGTCGTGGTGATTGACAGAATAGTGGCTGCTACATGCTCCTTATTCTCCATACCCGACGCGCGTGGTTTATCCTTTATCATGCTTCTTCTCCTCGATTACGTGATCCCTCAGCATCGACGTGGCGCCGGCCGGCCGGAACGTGCGGGGTTCCAGGTCGATCTTCTCCCCGGCGATCATCTTCCGGAGCAGTTCGGCCACGCCGTCCACCGCTACGGGAGCGAGCGCTTCGCCCTTTTCCTTCGTCCCGAGTTTTGCCGAGCTCTCCATTTCCATGTCCTCTGCGTGCACCCGGTGGGGGAAGAGGGCCATGGCCATGGAGGTTTCGTATTCGTCGGCGTGACCGGGCAGCCGCTGATCGTCCATGTGCTGGTAGACGACGTCGGTCGGGTAGGTGTCCCAGTAGGAATTGAAACGCACGTTGACGCCTAGCCGTTCCCGGAACGCGTCGATACGGTTCATCATGGGGACTACGTTGCCGCCGTGTCCGTTCAGGATGAGGATGTTGGTCACACCGCCCCGCTTGAGGGCGTCGCACACGTCGTAGACGTACTCGGTGAATATCTCCGCGCGGACCGTCAACGTGCCCTTGTGCTCCATCCAGTGTTCCGATACGCCGATGGCGATGGGCGATGCCACCACGACCCGGGGATAGAGCTTCAGCGCCGCGTTCTCGGCCATGTAGGCGACGCTGGCCGTATCGTGGATCATCTCCAGGTGTTCCAGGTGCTGCTCCGTCGCCGCCGTGGGCACGATGGCCGCCTGAATGGTACCGTCTTCGATCCCCTCCCTGAACTCCTTACGCGTCAGGTCCCCGATAAATACACGCTTTCTCGACATGAAGCGGCTCCTGTTGATTACGGGTTGCGAATGACAGTGAGTCGGGTTGCAAATGGCCAGGTGAAGCGGCCTCAGATCGGCCTCGCATCGGCTTCATCGGCCCCGCGCTCGAATTGGCTTCAGCGGCTTCAACGGCCCTCCGGCGAGTCCTCGGTCCGCGGTTTCCGGGATTTCGTCAACCCAGCGCCTGTTCGAGATCCCGGATGATGTCGCCGGTGTCTTCGAGTCCTACGGACATCCTGACGCGCCGCCCCGCGCGGTCGCCGGCGACAAGCGAGCCCACGTCGCCCAGGCTGACCCAGGGCCGGCAAAGGCGGACGCTGTCGAAGAACCCTTCGGCATTCATTTCGGCGAGTTCGAAACTCACCATCCCGCCGTATCCGGACCACTGCGACCGGGCAATCTCGTGGCCGGGCGTGGAGGGCAGTCCGGGATAGCAAGTCCGTTTAACCCGCGGGTGAGACTCGAGGAACTCCGCCACGGCGCGGGCGTTCATGACGTGGCGGTCCATGCGGATGGAGAGCGTCTTGATCCCGCGAAGCAGGAGGAAGGCGTTCAAGGGGCTGAGGATACCCCCGTAGGTGTTCCTTGTGCGCAGGATCTGCTCGCCCAGGTCCGGGTCGCGGGTCGTGATGATGCCGGCGAGCGCGTCGCCGTGCCCGCAGAGGTACTTGGTGGCGCTGTGGAGCACCACGTCCGCGCCGTGGTCCATCGGGCGGAAGAGATAGGGGGACAGGAACGTGTTGTCGATCACGACCTTCGCGCCGGCCGCGTGGGCCTTTCGGATTACCGCGGGCGCGTCGATGATGTCCAGCGTGGGATTGGACAGGGGTTCGAAATATACCACGTCGGTGGGCTTCTCAAGGGCCGAGTCTACCTGCTTCGGATCCCGCATGTCTATCATTTCCGTGTCGAAACCGAGCCGGGGCAGTTCTTCGGACATGAAGTGCCTGGTCCAGGTGTATGCGGTCTGGTGGCAAACGATCCTGGAGCCCGCGTGGATAAGCGTCATCACGGCCTGGGTGACCGAAGCCATGCCGCAGGCGGTCGCGATGCTGCGCCCGCCGCCTTCGAGGGCGCACATCTTCTCCTCGAACGCCGTGAAGGTGGGATTGCTCCCCCGCAGGTAGGCGCCGTCCACGGTCGTAGACTGGTAGATCGGCGTCGCCGACGCGTTCTCCGCCTCGCCCGCGTGGATGGAGCGGGTGATGAATCCATGTTCATCGTTCATTTCATTCGTCCTTCCCTACAGCCGCCACTCGATGGCCCGGCCTCTCTGATCGCTCGAACCGTCCACCCCTTCCCACCGTTCGAACCGTCCGGGTCCGGCCGATCGTGGCCTATGTTCGCACTACGCTGGTCCCGTCGCCTACAGCCGCCGCTCGATGGCCCGGACCATCCGGTCGATTTCCTCCCGGCTGTTGTAGAAATGGGTGGAAATACGGAACACGGGCACGTCGTTGATGTGAAAGGCCGTGGTCTCGATCTTCTCGTCGTCCCACAATTCCTGCCGGATTTTCTGGAGATCGGCCCCTTCGATAGTGAAGGTCGTGATGAACCCGGACATCTCGGGATCCCGCGGCGTCAGGAAGCGTACGCCCCGGATGCGTCCCAGCCGCTCCCGCATGTATTCGACCAGGCCCCTGCAATAGGTCCTGATATGATCCCAGCCGATCTCCTGCTGGAAATCCAGCGCCGTTCCCAGCCCGATGAAGGGCGTCTGGTCCCGCGTACCCATCATGTCGAAACGGCTGGCATTGGGATTTGGATGGGCGCTGGAACCCAGGATGAGCGGCTCTACCCGGTCGTGGGCGTCGTCCGACACGAAGAGCATGCCCGTGCCCTTGGGGGAAAGCGTCCACTTGTGGAGGCTGGACGCGTAGAAATGGGGATTCCATTCGTCCAGGCGCAGCGGCACCATGCTGACGGCGTGGGCGCCGTCCACGACGACCCAGATGCCACGATCCCGTCCGATTTCGGTCAGTTCCTTCACCGGCGTCACCAGGCCGGTCGACCAGTATACGTGCCCGAAGACCATGGCCGCCGTCTTCTCGTTCAGCCCTTCCCCGATTACATCTATGACCTGCTGTTTATCGGTGATCTCCATGGGCAGGTGCACGCGCCTCACGGTCAGGCCGTGGCGCTCGGCGATGTAGTCGAAACAGGCGTTCACCGCGCCGTACTCCTGGTCCGTCATCAGGATCTCGCCGCCCACCTTCCAGGTCACACCCTGGGCGAAGACGCTAAGCGCCATGGTGGTGTTCTGCACCAGGGCGATGCGTTCCGGGCGCGTACCCACGAATTTCGCCAGTTTCTCCCGGGATTCCTCGACGATCGGCCAGTACCGCTGCTGGTGCTTCAGGGGATCGCTGTCGAAGGCCCGCATGGCCTCTGTGACCCGGTCCACGACCGGCCTGGGCGACGGTCCGACGGATCCGCCCTGGAGAAAGGCCACCTCGCGGTCGAGGTAGAACTGGTCGCGTCGGATTGCCTTCCAGAAGGCGTCGTCCGGAGCGGGCAGCGGATCCTGTTGGGACGCAAGTCGATCGTCGGTCATGCAGATACTCCTATGAGCAAGAAGGAAGCCAAAGGCGTCTGAGTGGTTTCAACGGTTACAAACCGGTAGGAATAAGACAGGTCAGATGGCCTCCAATCTTTCAAGCCACGCTCCAAAATGCTTGCATTTCGATCTCAGCACGGATAACCCGATCTTCCCAGCCACTATAGGCCCCGCCGACGCTTTCATCCGTCCATACTCGGGAATCTCTCCGATGAGTCGTTTCGAAGGGCTGGTATCCTTCCCATCATCGATCAGTTCCGGTGAGTCAAAGGCGGAAGCCGTCATGACAAGTCGGTTTACTTCGTCGTCTCGATCATCGAATTGCGTTTCGAGTTTGCGGGGATCAGAGAACAACAGCGCTTCGAATTCGTGAAGTTGTATGTATGGAACGAATCTGGGATCGGAAATGTCTTCGCTCAGCGCATCCTCCAAAACCCCGACGCGTTCGTAGGCATCGGTTAGTCCTGCGGCGTCTCCGTAGCCCGGAAAGTCCTGCGGCAAACCATAGAGATCGAACATTGTCGTAAAACGAACGTCGGGATTCTTATCCTCCCTCATCCACGCGTTGATATCTTTCATGGGAAGATCGTAGTTCGTTATGCCTCCACGGTGTTTTACGCCTCGCTTGCGACTTGTCATCACGCATCGAGTGCTACACAAGATAGAAAACGTCTCCAGATGCGGTCTGAGTACTTGATTGACAAAAGTCTCCTCGGTTTGTCCCTCGACGATGAAGTTCAACCGCATGTTCATCTAAGGTCGCCCTCCGAGCACGTTCTTTTCCCACAACTCGGAAAGCGAATAGTTTTCGAGCCATTCTTCCAGATCATCCTCGTTCAACCGTCTGAAGGTCGTGTTACGTTCTTCACGATCGACGACGACGATATCCCCAGGCTCGAAACAATCGATCAGGGGCATGGATTGCGTGGCGACGATGACCTGGATCTTGTTCGAGAGGGCGCTTATCAAGCCGGCTACGACGTTGATCGCATATGGATGCAGTCCAAGTTCCGGTTCGTCGAGAATCAGGACGTCAGGCAAATCCCGCTCCGGGAGAAGTAACAGAGTAACAAGGGCAACTACTCGTAACATCCCGTCCGACGCCTGAGACACGCTGAACACTTCATCGGTGTTTCGTTCATGCCACTGCAGCAGTAGGCGCTGATGGCGCGGTTCCAGTTCGAAGTCGGAAAAGAAGGGCAGGATCAGGCGCATGGTATCCACGATCCGTTGATAGCACCTGCCGTCGTCTTCTTTCAGTCGGAGCAGGACGGGGGCGATATTCCAGGCATCTTCCCTCAACCATCGGTTATCGTGGATATCCCTCGTGCCTCGGATACGAGCGGTTTCCGATGTGTTATGGAACTGATACACTTTGATCTTACTCAGGATATCCCGAATTACGCCGGCAGTCCTGTCCGTGGTGGCGCGGGCAAGCAGTTGGGGACCTCGGTGCCCCGGCGTGGTCGTTCGCCATCGTGCGCGGGATGGTAGATCGGCTCTCGAGAAACGGTACTTTTCTTCGGTGTAGATTAAAGTATCCTCTGCGGCATAAGCCAACCGAAATGCGTATTGATCCTCGCCCGTGTGCGTCCGGATCGTCATTTCGGCTTCGATCTCGCGCGTCTCCTCCGGTCCATCGTGCAACAACTTGCTCGCACCGCCTTGCCTACCCACGTAGTCAGGAAGCCCATCCGGATCTGACATCGCCCAACTCAACATGCGGAAGAAGGATATGAAATTCGATTTGCCCGCGCCGTTGGGTCCGATGAGCACGTTCAGCGGGCGCGGTTCGAAATCAACCAGCGACTGAATGGTCTTGAAACCCTTGAGGGTGATTTTCTCGAGTCTGTTTCTCATGGCCACCATCACTTACGACTTTGGCTCACAACACGGCCCGCGCCACCTTGCGGAACGCGCGGATCACGTCGTCCACGTCCGCATCCGTCAGTTGGGCCGGGAGGGGCAGTATGCGCGCCCGGTCCAGCAGGTCGTCGCTGCGTGGCAGCATGCCGGCCCGGTATTCCATGGGGCTCTCGGCGTTGAACGGACAGGTCCACGGACATCCCGCCGTCGTGACCGGCACCTTCTTCAACAGGTTGGACATATAGCGGTACTGGTGGATGCCGCCGTGGGGTTCACCGGCGGGAATCCCTTCCGCGCGCATGGCCGAGGTGAAACGCGCCGCGTCGCCGGCCGATTCATGAATCCAGGAGAAATAGGCCCCGCTGTCGCCCTCGGGATCCACGATGCGGCGCAGCTGGATGCCCGGCGTCTTGCCGAGGGTTTCCCGCAAACGGACGTGGTGGCGACGCATGTCTGCCAGGATAGCGGGCAGCTTGTCCAGCTGGACCAGACCCAGCGCGCCGCGGAGTTCGTCCATGCGGACCCCCATGCCAAAAGTCTCGAACAGTGAATCCTCCCCGGTGGAAACGCCTTCGATGTCCCGTTCAAAACCCGTATCATGGTAGCACACGGCACGGCGGAAAAGCCCTTCGTCGTCCGTCGTAATCATGCCGCCCTCGCCCGTGGTGAAGTTCTTGTTGTACTGCAGGCTGACGGCGCCCACCTTTCCCATCGACCCGACGCGGCGGCCGCCGATGCTCGCGCCCGCGGCCTGGGAGCAGTCTTCCAGGACCGGGATCCCGTGCCGGTCCGCGATTTCCACGATGGACGGCACGTCGGCGACCGTTCCCGCCATATGCACGGCGACGATGGCCCGGGTCCGCGGCGTGATATGCCGTTCGATGTCATTGGGATCCAGATTGAGGGTGTCGTCTATGTCGGCCAGCACCGGCACGGCCCTCAGGTGCACGACGGCGTTTACGTCGGCGATCCACATGAAGGCCGGCATGATGACCTCGGTGCCGGGGCCGACGTCGAGGGCGGCGAGCGCCACGGAAAGGGCCGTGCTGCCGCTGTGGGTGGCCAGGGCGAAGCGGGTGCCGACGTAACGGGCGTAGGCCGCTTCGAAACGGTCCACCTTGCCGAGGGGCTCGATCCCGTAGTACCGAAAGGGCGACCGGGCTTCGATGACTTCAACGGCGGCCTGCTTCTCTTCTTCCCCGTACATCGATCCACCGGGGATCAGGGGCGGCCATTCCGCCGTGCGGACTGGAACTCCGCCATCGATTGCCAGAGATTCCGCCATGGTCGTCAAGCCTCAACGATGGGAACAGATTTGGTTCGCGGAAAGGTTGAATCGGGATTCAGGACTATAATACGGAGGACAACCCGTTACAAGCACAAATTGGCGCGGAAGCCCCGGACGGGACTTTACCGTCAGGCGTTCCTGCCGGACAGGCGGTGAGCCAAGTCCAGCAGCCGGTCCTTCCAGGCGAGCCGGTCGAGCCAGCCGTCGGGAATCCCGCTGAGACCGTAAAGCGCGCCGGCAAGCTGTCCCGTCACCGCGGCGACCGTGTCGGCGTCGTCGGCCAGGTTGGCCGCGAGGAGTACTGCGCTCCGGAAGTCGGCGGTGCGGGCGACGGACCAGATGGCGGCTTCAAGGGTGTCAATCACGTAACCGCTCGAACTGATTTCGTGCCGCGCCTTTCCTCGCCAGCTTCCGCCCAGGACCCGGGCGACGGCCGGCGCCCCGTCGAAATGCCTCGGGGCGAGGAGATCCGCCCGGGGCGAACCGGCGATGGCGTCCGCCAGCATTTCCGCGAAGGCACGGCACGCATCCACCGCTTCTTCGGCCGCGTGCGTTGTCCGGGACTGTTCCGCCGCGCAGAAATCGAGTTGCGACCGGTCTACCCGGTAGCGCAGGGCGACCGGGGCGAGACGCATCAGCGAACCGTTGCCCGCGCTGCGCGGATCGGTTGAACCGGCGAGGGGATCGTCGGTGCGCAGATAGCGAGACAGCGCCGCGCTCGTAGTGTTCCCGATGTCGAAGCAACTTCCGGTGCAGGAGTATTCGCCCTCTTTCCACCAGCGGACGAAACGGTCCATCAGGTCGCGGCAGTCCAGCGTCTCCGATGCAGCCAGGCTTTCCGCAAGGGCCAGCGCCATGGTCGTGTCGTCCGTCCACGATCCGGCAGGCAGATCGAAAGGGCCTCCCCCCACCATGTCCTCCACCCGCGCCTGCGCGTCGCGCGGCCGGAACTCGAGTGTCGTGCCCACCGCGTCGCCCACGGCGAGACCGAGAAAAGCCCCGGTGGCACGGTCCCGGATACGCTTCGCGGTCATGGAAGGCGGCGGCTCCCCCGCTGCCGCGCACTGCGCCACGCAGCGCTCCTGGCTCAGGGTTTCTATCGCGTGGCGGGAGCGGGCCTTTCGAACCCGGCGCATCGCTTCGGACGGGATTTCCCCGAATTCCACGAGGAGGCGGGCGGCCAGGGTGCCCGCGCGGCCGAGTCCCCCCTTGCAATGGACGAGGACGTCGAAACCGAGCCGCAACCGGTCCCGGATCGCCGGTCCCGCGACGCGCCATGCCTCCTCGAAATCAGCACCCGGCGGCTGCCCGTCTGGAATCGGCAGGTGCCACCACTCCATGTGGCGGTCCGCGACGGCCCTGGAAAGACCGGACACTTTCAGATCCCGTATTTCCTCCTGTGTGATCAGGCTGACGACCGCCGTCGCGCCCCATGCTCTGATCTTATCGAGATCCATGTCCAGGTCGCGCTCCCAGTTACCCGCGACCCCCCGGGGATCTGTCTTGCCGGGGCACAGGGTGATTCCGATGCGGCCGAAGCCCTCCTCCGGACGTACCGGATCAATGCGAAGTGGATGGCTCTGGCTGGTTTTTACTTCGGACATGACTGGTGATCCTTTCTCCGTTCCCTGCGGAGAGACACAGCTGGCTGTCCTTTGCCGATCCTTCAGAGGTTTATTGCTGTTCCCGTCTTCTTCCCTGTCGATCTTCCGGCCGGTTCGGGCAGGGCAGACACGGATCACGGAACTGAAGCCCGGCCGGGTTTTTCAGGCTATAGAGACTTTAAACCCCGGAATCGGTCGTTACAAGTCAATTCCGCACCGGCACGATACAACACGTCCTGAGCCGTCCGAAGCGGTATCCTCAGGCGACCTGTTTTCACTTGACACCCTCCGGGTGTGTTCCTATCTTGACCGTCGTCAGGGGCTGTAGCTCAGCTGGGAGAGCGCATGAATGGCATTCATGAGGTCAGCGGTTCGATCCCGCTCAGCTCCACTATTCGATGGTGTCGGCCTTGAAGTGAATATACAGTCCCTGTTTGATCGATCTTGTTGCTGCAGGCCGTCCCATCGAAATGCTAACACCCTTAATACCCAGTCGGCAATCCGTATACAGCGCTCACTATGCTCAGCACCACCTGCACAGTCATTCGCAGTATACCGACCAACGGCCGCTTTCGCTCTGCAAGGCGGTTGTCGATCTGTCTGTTTTGCCTCGTCCTGCTCCCTTCCGTTCTCTACGCAGGACCCCATACGATCGAAGATAAGCCACCCGGCGCTATACTGAATACGGCGCCGGATTTTTTATTGCCGTCCTTGAACGCGCCTGATACGAGCGCGTCGGCTTATCCCGTCGCGGAATCCGCGTTCAGAACCGCAGGGTCCGCGGTGGATGCGGGTCCGTCTACCGGCGCACCCGAGTCCGATCCGGGCACAACGGCCGATCCCCTGGCTACCGGCGCACGAGAGGCCGATACGTCCACGGCCGATCCGTACGCCGAAGAGCAGAACGGAGGTGGCGGGTTTGACCTCCTCGCGCCGTATCTGGACGGATCTGTCCGCGTTTCGGCGCAGCAACAGCCCTGGCCCGATTTCGGCCGGTTCGACGTGCCCATCAGCTACAACGACCGGGTCAAGAATGCGATTCACGTCCTCAGGAACGATGCGTCCGATGTTTTTGCCGCCTGGTTGAGTCGAACGAACAGGTACCGGGCCATGATCCAGTCGATCCTCTCCAAATCGGGACTGCCCGGCGACTTGATTTTCGTCGCCATGATCGAGAGCGGTTTCGATCCCCGTACGCGTTCGCCGGGAGGCGGGGCGGGCCTGTGGCAGCTGTCTCTGGGGGACGCGGAACGATACGGTCTGACCCGAAGCGGCGAGGTCGACGAGCGCTACGATCCGGAGAAGTCGACACGGGCAGCGGCGGCGCGGTTCAAAGACCTCTACCTGGAACTGGGCAGCTGGGATCTCGTGCTTGCGGCGCACCATGCCGGTTCGACGCCCCTGCGCAGGGGCGAGGGTCTGAGTCTGTGGAACATGAGACTTCCCAGGCAGACTATACCCTTCGTGTCCTTCGTCATGGCGGCGGCCATCATTTCCCAGTCACCGGAAGAGTATGGATTCCAACCCGTAGGGGGCCTTCCGCTGATCCACGAATCCGTGCCGGTCCCGAGACCCATGAGCCTGGAAGAAGTGGCCGAGGGCATGAAGATCCCGGTCGAGCAACTGCGCCGGCTCAATCCGGAACTGCGTCGCTGGAAGGCCGGGTCCGGGTACAATCTCAAGGTGCCGCTGGGTACGACCCGGTCCTACGCCTCCTGGGCCGGCATCGAGCCGCCGGGCCCGGACCCCTCAGACCTGACGTTCTACAGGGTCAGACGCGGCGATACACTGGGACGCATAGCCCGCCGCTTCGGTGTGCGGACGGCGGATATCGTCGTCGAGAACAACATACGCCGGCCGAATCGCCTGAGGATCGGACAGGTCCTCACCATACCGTTGTATGGCTCCTCGAATCGATCCATACGCCACCGGAAGCCCCGAAACGTTCCGCCCCCCGATCCTTCGACCCACCGCGCCGTTTCGTACCGTATCAGGCGGGGAGACACGCTTGCGAGCATCAGCAGGCGGTACGGCGTATCCATGGCGAACCTGCAGGACTGGAACAAGCTGAACAACCCGGGCGACATCATCGCCGGCCGTACGCTGAAGATCTATCTCCCCCGCTCTTCTCAGGGCGCTTCGACCTCGGAATCCACTGCTAAGGCCGGAATGAACCGCGGCGAGGGCGGCGCGGCGGAATCGAACGCCATCACCTATACGGTCAGGCGGGGAGACACGCTCTGGGGTATCGCCCGGTCCCATAACGTGACCGTGAGCGCCCTCCGAAGGACAAACGGCCTCAGCAGGCGCAGCGCCATTCACCCCGGCGACCGGCTCCGCATCGACCTGCCCGGTTCCCGGTGACCGGCTCCGCATCGACCTGCCCGGTTCCCGGTGACCGGCTTCGTACTGAACTACCCGATTCCCATTAAATGACGCGATTGCGAGACGATGTTTGTCGCGTGAAACGACATGCGCTCGGACGTCCCATGTCCGCCCTTCGATGTCCCTGTCTTCCGCACCGCGAAACAATCGGCCGCAAGGCCGTTCCCCCCGCTTCCGAATTCCAAAAAGTCATTGACATACTTAAACTAACGTGATATTTTGGTCGCGGGTTATGATGTCCAATGAAGCCCATCGACTGACCGGGATTCGTTATTGAAACCGGCTGGCGGAGCGTTGTAATGGCACGCAAATCGGACTGGATAATCGGAGGTTTGCTCGGTAGCGGGGTGCTGGTTATCGTGCTGGTCATGGCGTTGCTTATAGCCGGCCCCATGCTGAGCAGTGAAAGTTCATTTTCCGGCGTGGGCGGCGGACGGGTCGCGCTGGTCGAAGTCAGAGGTCCGATAACCCGCGGCGACGATACGGTCAAACAACTCATCAGATACCGCGAGGACGATTCCGTACGCGCCGTCGTGCTTCGCGTCGAGAGTCCCGGCGGCGCCGTAGCCCCAACGCAGGAAATCTTCGATGAACTGCGCAAGACCCGGGAAGCGGGCAAGGTCATCGTGGCGTCCATGGGCAGTATAGCGGCGTCTGGTGGATATTACATCGCCTGCGCGGCGGATTCCATCATGGCCAATCCCGGTACCATAACGGGCAGCATCGGCGTGATCATGGAGGTGCCCAGCGCGGAGGGCCTGCTCGAGAAGATCGGTATCGACTGGCAGATCGTCAAGAGCGGACTCCACAAGGACCTGGGTTCGGTGAGCCGGGGCATGACCGACGAGGAGTTCGAGCTCCTCCAGGCCGTGGTGGACGACGTATACGATCAGTTCATTGAAGCGGTCATCAGGTCCCGGCCGCTTTCCCGCGAAGAAGTGGTCGGACTGGCGGACGGACGGATATACACCGGAAAACAGGCCCTGCCCCTGGGTCTCGTGGACCGCCTGGGGACCTACCAGGACGCCATCGCCCTGGCCGGCAAGATGGCGGGCCTGCCGGAAAAGCCCAGCGTGGTGCGGCAACGGTCCAAGACGTTTTTCGAGATGCTGATGGAAAACATGGATTCGATGACCGGTCTGTATGCACCGGGCATCGTTGAATACCGGTATCGCTGAATCGGCAACATTAAGATCAAGGAGAATGATATGACAAAGGCCGATATCGTG
Organism: bacterium; assembly: GCA_965202605.1. Taxonomy (GTDB): domain Bacteria; phylum JAAXHH01; class JAAXHH01; order JAAXHH01; family JAAXHH01; genus JAAXHH01. The sequence goes on along the minus strand of OZ241838.1, from coordinate 3,601,710 downwards.
GCTCGTATCGCACAGTCCACGGGAATGACCAAGGTGGACACCGCGGAAGTGTTGAACGCGTTGCTGGATTCCATCTCGTCCGCGCTGGGCAGGGGTGAAAAGATCGAACTGCGCGGGTTCGGCATATTCAAGGTGAAGGAAAGAAAGGCGCGCGTCGCGCGCAATCCCAAGACGGGGACGGGCATCAGGATTCCACCGTGCGTCGTGCCCGTTTTCAAACCGTCCGATCACCTGAAGGATCGTGTACAGAAACAGGACTGATCAAAGAGGAGACAGACGTGCCAAGTGGTAAGAAGCGCAAGCGTTCCAAGATCGCTACCCATAAGCGCAAGAAACGCCTGCGGGCCGACAGGCATAAGAAGAAGTAGAATCGGTAGCGGGTGTCTCCCCGTGGCCAATCCGCGCACGGGGTTCCGCCTCACCGGGAAGTCCTACCTCGCCTCGGGAAAATCCTCACCGATATAGAGATCCGTGAAGATCACGGTCTTGCCGCCGAACCGGTTGGTTTTGAGCCCTCTGAGCCATGGTTTGAAGAGGTGATTGGCCATAGGGTGGAAGACGAAGGCGGCGCCGGCCTCCTCGACCAGGATGCGTTCGGCCCGGCGAAAGATCCCGGTTCGCCTCTCCTGATCCAATTCCTGGTCCGCCGCGTCCAGCAAGGCTTCGAATTCGGCGTTTTCGAAATCGTGGCGGCTGCGGCCCCGGCTGCCGGGACGCCAGATCATGTCCAGCATGTTCTTCGGATCCCGGTAGTCCCCGAAAAAAGGCACCAGGCCCAGTTTGATGTTCCAGTTGAACATGTAATTGGTGAATACCGGGTAGTCGGCGCTACGGAACGTGATGCCGATGCCCAGGTGCTCCCTGAGCATCCCCTGGATCACCTCCGCGACCATGCGGATGTCCGGCCGGGGCTGCCTGAGCCACATCTCCATCGTTGGAAATCCCCGGCCTCCGGGATACCCTGCCTCGGCCAGCAACTCCCTGGCCTTCCCGGGATCGAAATCCTGGTAGGCCTTGTAATCGCCGTGGGCGTCGAAGGTGACCGGCAGCATGGAATAAGCGGGAACGGCCGCGCCGTGCAGCACGACGCGGCAGATCGCCTCCCGGTCGATGGCCCGCGCGACGGCACGCCGGACCCTGGCGTCGTTGAAGGGGGCCTCGCGCGTATCGAAGAAAATGTACCAGGTGCCGTCGGTCGGGTTGGAAACGAGCTCCGAACCCAGTTCGGGATCGCGCCGCACACGAATCAGTTCGTTGGCCTGTACTTCGGCAAAACCCACCTCGTCGTTTTCGTAGGGAAGCAGGTTGGCCGTCGACGGATGGCGGAAGACGCGGTGTATCTTTTCCACGTAGCCCTTGATGGGACCGTCGTAATAGGGATTGAGCTCGAAGTCCATGTGGCTGCCGTGCTGCCACTCCGTCAGTCTGTAGCTCGAATTGGACACGCAGTTCCCTTCCTCGGTCCACCTGGGGCCGTGTTTCTCCACCTGCCACCGCGGCACCGGCATGGACGTGGGGACGGAGAGAATCAACCCCAGGTAGGGGGCGGGATGGGTGGTTTCGATGGTCAGCGTATGGTCGTCGACGGCACGGACACCCAGCATGGCGGGATCCGCGTTCGGGGTCTGGCTGTAGGTCTTCGCGCCAACGATGTCGCTGTAGAAAGCCGCATAGGGATTGGCCGTCTCGTAGGAAAGGGACCTGCGGAATGTGTAGACGAAGTCGTGGGCCGTGACGGGCCTGCCGTCGCTCCACCGCCCCGTCTTTCGCAGATGGAAGGTCCAGGTCTTCCCGTCGGAGGAGATCTCCCAGCGATCGGCCGCCGCCGGGATAAGGCTGCCGTTCTCGTCCTTGGCCACCAGGGTTTCAAAGAGGAACTCGTTCCACTGTCCCACGTAGAGGTTGACGCTGACGTCCAGGCTCCTGGGTTCGTCGCGCATGAACCGGTAGGTCTGGTATTCGAGCGGCGCCGCATCCGGCGGCATCGGCTTGCCGATGGAATTGAATACAGCGGTGGTGTTTTGCGAAACCGCCGGGGCGGCGCCCTGCGGAATAGCCTGGACCGCGCCGAAGAAGACGCATCCCAGCGCTGCCATGCCCGAAATCACGCGAATACCCGATGTAGACCGCCGTCTCGCTTTCATCACGTCGCGTTCTCTCCAAGGTTGGAGCCGACGGACCACCGGTCGCCCACCAGATGCACGGCCATCCGCAGCGCCTCGCCCAGGTTGCCCGCGTCTGCAATGCCCCTGCCCGCGATATCGAAGGCCGTGCCGTGATCCACGGAGGTGCGGATGATCGGCAGGCCCAGCGTCACGTTCACGGTGCGGTCGAAGGCGATGGCCTTGACCGGGATGTGTCCCTGGTCGTGGTACATGCCAATGATCCCGTCGAACTCGCCCTTCCGGGTCCGCATGAACACGGTGTCCGGCGGCAGTGGGCCGACAGTCTGCCATCCCCTTTCACGCGCTTTTTCAAGGGCGGGCGCGATGATCCGGATTTCCTCGTCCCCGAAGAGCCCGCCTTCGCCGGCATGGGGATTCAGTCCGCAGACGGCGATCCGGGGCGCGGTCGTGCCCATGCCGACCAGCGCGCGGCCGACCAGGTCGATGGTGACGAGGATATCTTCCTCGGACAGACGGTCGATGGCGTCCCGGAGGGATACGTGGGTCGTCGCGTGGGAGACCAGGATCCCGTCGAAGGCCAGCGCAAGGCGAAAACGCTTCGTTCCCGTGACTTCGGCCAGCAATTCGGTGTGGCCGGCGTAGGCGTATCCCGCAAGGCCCATGGCCGCCTTGTTCATCGGCGCGGTGACCAGGGCGGCGATATCACCTGCCATTGCCAGGCGGGCGGCCAGCTTGACGGATTCCACGGCCAGCCGACCGGCGTCGGCCTGCTCCCGCCCTGGCTTCAGTCCGTCGATTTCCACGTCCGCGGCGTTCAGGACGTCCACCGTGCCATGGCGGTAAAAGCCGGCCGCGGGATGGTCGACGCGGTGAATGCCAGGGACCGGAACGGGCCCTCCACCGTCTTCGTCTTTGGTAGAGCCGGCATGGACCAATGGCAAGGTACGTCGGATGACTTCATCATTTCCGATAACCAGCGGCCGGCACAGCTCGTAGACCCATCCCTGCGACAGGATCCTGGCAATGATCTCGGGACCCACGCCGTTCGGATCGCCCAGCGTGATGCCGATGATCGGGCGTTCGTCCGTATCGCTTCCTCTGCGGTTTCCATGAGCCCGGCTGTCGCCTGTCGGCGCATCAGCGTCGTTGGGAGAGAGGCGGTCCAGGCGGTCCAGGCGGTCCGGGCGGTCCAGGCGGTCCAGGCGATCCACAGCCTTCGCCAGGGTGTGCTCGTCGCCGAAGGATCCGGGTTTGATGACCACGCCCATGCCGTCCCGGGGACCGCCCGCGACAGCGGCGAGAGCCACGCCCGGTTCGATTCCGTCGAGGATCCAGGCGCCGTCGGCATTCAGTTCCTGGAACACGCTGCCGGCGGTTTCCCCTCCCGTGAGGACGATGCCGCGCGGTTCCGTTGCCGCGAACAGGCGGCGGGCGACCATACCCAGGTTCTCTATGACCACCGACGCGGGGTCGCGGCCACCGGTTGCCTCCGATAGCTGCCCCAACCATGCCTGAAGTTGCGACCTGTCCGGCCGCTCCGGTGTAACAACCGCATTCCGGTCATTCGCCATGACCTCCGTGACGCTTTTCGTCAGTCGATCCGTTTCGTCGCCTCGTCGCCGCTCATCCATGAACAACAGGGGATCAAAGGGGCAAATGATTGTCGACGCTCGACCTGCGACTTCCTCGACCTGTCGGGTGGTCGTGTCGTGCAGGCTGCAGGCGAAGACGAGTACGCGGCCTTCCCTCTGTGGCGGCGAGGATGCGGGAGTCCGCGAATTCCGTGATGATGAAGCCCGCGGTTTCCGCGTAATCGCCAATCTTTCCGCCAGGGCGCCGGCCATGCCACCGGAGCCGCAGAGCAGCGCCGGGGCCGTCCCGGCCGTTGGAGATCGCCTTTCTGCGTCCGCTTCACGGTCTGCAACCGCGTCCGCTTCACGACCTTCAACCGCGTACGCTTCACGGCCGACAAGGACCGCGTCCAGCAACCCATTCCATCCCATTGGATCGGCCATGTCCACGACTACCGTGGTCTCAGTACCAAACCCGAACACGTCGACCGCGTCTCGAATGGCTGCCGAACCGCCCTGGACGGTTTTCAAATCGATGTGGACCGTCTTTCTTTGGGATCCATTGCCGAGGAGATCCGGGATGTAGGCACGTTGCGGCGGAATGTCGGGACCCGCCATGTCCATGCTCCGTAACGGAACGCCGTGAAGCAGTTGATAGCCGCCCACCGTCGTGCGTCCCATTTCAGGATAAGCCGGCGCGCAAATGGCCAGATCGAAGTCCATCCTGTCGCTGACCAGATCGATTTCGAAGCCCACGTGTCCCCTGAGCGTCGAGTCGATCTTCTTGTAGATCAACGCGCCCGACCGGGCCCGTATCGCGTCGCAGGCCGCCCCCACGCGATCGGCGGTTTCCGCCTCGCTGCAGGAACGGGTGTTCGTGTTCAGCACGATCAGGTCCGCCGAATCGAACCGATCCAGCCGGTCGGGGTCGGACAGCACGGCCACGGCGAAATCCCGTTTCACGAAGGGGACCGCCACGTCGTGAGCGCCGGCGAGGTCGTCGGCGAGGATATACATGGGCATGGTCATCGCGTTGCTGTTTTATTGAGGTGCGTCGTCCAGGCCGGCCCGCGCCCTGATCTCTTCCCAGGAGGGCTCGACGGGCGCATCGCGATCTACCAGTTCAGACAGGACTTCCGGCCACTTGGCCCCCGATCCGGTGACCAGGCACACGACCGTCTCGTCAGAGGCAAGCCGACCCGACCGGGCCGCCCTGATCGCCCCGGCAACCGATGCCGCCGACGAGGGTTCGACCAGGTAACCGCTACGCGCGAGCAGCCGCACCGCCTCGATGATCTCTTCCTCGGTGACGTCGGTCGCGTCTCCGCCGGAGTCGTAGACGGCCTGCAGCGCCGCGGGGCCGCCGGTATCGTCGCGAATCGACAGGGCGATGGAACTCGGATCGGGATGGACGATTACGTCGGAGCGTCCCTGCCGGAACGACTGTACGTAAGGGTTGCATCCTTCCGGCTGCACGCCGTGCATGACCGGATGCCGATCCACCAGCTTCAGCGCGCGCATTTCGCTGAAACCCTTCCACGGACCGTACAGCGAATCGCCCGCGGCGATAGGGCAGAACATCCGATCGGGGACGCGGCCGCCGAGCTGCGCGAAGATTTCGAATGCGATGGTCTTGTAGCCCTCGATGCCGAAGGGCGTGCCCGTGGGCATGGGAGTCATCGTCGTGGAAGGATAGTATCCATGGTCCCGGATCAACGTGTCCAGGTACTGAAAGCGGTCTTCCAGAACGAAGGCGTGACCGCCGTACAGGGCGATCATGTCCCGCTGCAGCATCGACGATTCGGGGTGGCAGAGGATGATGCAGGAATCCATCCCCGCGGCGGTGCAGTAGGCCGCGGCCGAGGCGCCGTGATTCCCCGTTGTACTGGCCGTGACCCGGGTGTAGCCCAGGGATCTGGCCATGGAGATCGAGGAAGCGTGGAATCGGTCCTTGAAGGCCCAGGTGGGATTTGTCGTCTCGTTCTTGATATACAGATTCGATAAACCGGTAGCCTCACACACCGCCCGGGGCCGAACGAGCGCCGTGTTCCCCTCGCCCAGGGAGATCTGCGCCGCCGGGTCCCGCAGGGGCAGCAACGCGTCGAACCGCCAGATTCCGTGACCCGCGCGACCCCAGTCCTCCACGTTCAGACCGGACGCGATCACCCGGTAGTCATATGCCACGGTCAACGCCGCCGCGCCGCCGCCTGCTTCGTTCACGCAGGCGGGACAGCCGAAGAACATCGGTTCCAGGGGATACTGGGCACCGCAGCGGGTACAGGTGAGGCCGAGAACGGACATGGTTCTCTTTCGGGTTTTAACGGGAATATGGCGGATCTGATTTTGTAAAAAGGATGGAAACGCCCATGCGACACCCGGTTCACTACCGGCAAATATACCTTCGGCGCCGGCGGGTGTAAAGGACTACACCTTGCGCCATACCCATACCTCTGGGCGATCACGCCGCTGGCTGATTCAACCCGGTAATCCTTGACACTGCAGACGATGCAAGGATATGATTCTTGGACCGCTCGCACGTATCGACCTGATCAGCCACGACCAATCCCCACAGGATGCCACGCCATGTCAACCCAAACGCTGCCCCGGGGCCTCTGGCCGGTGATGCTCAACGCCTTTCACGAGGATGGATCCATCGACTGGCCGGGGGTGGACGCCCTGACCGACTGGTACATCGAAAGGGGATCAGCGGGGCTCTTCGCCGTCTGCGGCTCCAGCGAGATGTTTCATCTGGACGACGGCGAACGCCTGGACGTGGCGCGACGCGTCGTGAGCCGGTCCGGCGGCAGTGTACCCGTAGTCGCCACGGGCACCTTCGGCGGGCCCGTCGAGGACCAGGCCGCTTTCGTCAGGCGCATGGCCGATACGGGCGTAGACGCGGTGGTCGTCATCGTCTGCCTGCTCGCCGGTCGGAACGAGGACGAAGATGTACTGAAGCGGAACATGGAATGGCTGCTCGAACTGACAGACCCGATTCCGCTTGGTCTCTACGAGTGTCCGACCCCTTACTACCGGAAACTGTCGCCCACCCTGTTCGGGCATCTCGGCGGCACCGGCAGGTTCCTTTATCACAAGGACACCGTATGCGACATCGATCTGCTCCGTCTGAAGATCGACGCCGTGCGCCAAACGCGGCTTGGCGTCTATAACGCCCACTTCGAGACCGGCCTCGACGGACTGCGCTACGGGGCCGCCGGCATATCCCCCGTCGCCGCCAACGTGTTTCCCGAGTTGTTTTCCTGGCTGTGCGCCGAATACGACGGACAGCCGGAAACGGCGGAGGAGGTACAACGGATGATGACGTCGCTGGCGCCGGTCGTGAACAACAAGTACCTCGTAACCTGCAAACGGTACCTGCAACGCATGGGACTGCCCATCACGACGCGCTGCCGTTCAACGGATGCCAGCCTGACCGCCTTCGACGAGGGACTGATCGATGGATTGCAGACATCGGTCGAACGGTTCACGGAAGCCCTTCACTTGAACCGAGCGCGGACAGCGTAGCAGGATCTCTCACGCCTATCATGTCTCGCCAACCCATTCCACGTCCACGTAGTACGCGCCCTGTAGACCCCCGCCCGCATCGATGAACGCGGAGCTCAGCACCGTCGTTCCCGTGCGGGGTAGGTCGAGGGTGAAGACCACGGCCGCTTCGTCCGCCCTTGCGGGCCGCCGATGTTCCTCGTCGAATACCGTTACGGACGCCTCGACGGGCCGAATCGCCACGGAGCGTGCATCCCCCGGGGCGTAGATGAGGCGGCGCGCCTCTTCCGGCGGGATCACACCATTGATGGCAAGCTCGCGCTCGGTGGGCCAGCGGCGCAGTGAAAAACGGTAGCGTCCCGGCCGCTCGATCTCGACGGCCCAGGTTCCGGTACTCCTTTTTGCCTGCGCGATGTGGGTCTGGTGCCAGGCCACGTCTCCGAGCACGTCCATGGCGCAGAGGCGCGTGGGATTCTCGGCGGGGTTGCCCAACTCGATGGGACAGTATGCTTCGAGTCCAGGAGAGATCTCGTCCCACCAGGCGTCGTGGGCGCGGCGCAGCCGCTCAACCTCGGCGGGATGTTCAGCGGCCACGTCACGACGCTGTCCCGGATCCGCCTTGATGTCGTACAGTTCTTCTCCCCGCACCAGCCGCCAGCGGCGCGTCATGACGGCGTTGGTCCATTTCTCCGGAGGCACGGTGTCCTGGCGATACTGCAGGAAGTGGACCCGGTCGCCCGGCAGACCGGACCGCTCGCCTACCAGCAGCGGCGCCACGCTCTCTCCGTCGAAGTCCACCCCAGGTGCATTCAATCCGCACAACTCGATGAAGGTCGGCAGGATGTCGATATGGAGCGTCATTTCGTCGACGTTTCGCCCTCCTTTAAGCCCGCCGCCGGGCCAGCGAATCAGGAAGGGCACGCGGTGTCCGCCATCGTAGTAGGAGCCCTTTTTGCCCCGCATTCCGGCATTGTATCCACGGGCAACGTACTGAGACTCATCGAGTTCGCTGCCGCCGGAACTTCCGTTGTCGGTCATGAAGATCAGGATGGTGTTTTGCTCCAGGCCGAGTCGGGCAAGCGTGCGCCGCAGGCGCCCGAAGTTCTCGTCGATGTTCGCGATCATTCCGCAGAACGCCGGCTCCGGCACCTCCGGGTTGTCCCGGTAGGGCCGGGTGTATTCTTCGGACACGAGATAGGGGGTGTGCGGCGCGTTGGTGGCGAGATAGACGAAGAACGGTTCGTCTGCTCCGTGCGGGTTCCCAAGTTGCGTGTCTGGTTCGAGCGGTTTCCCCGGCGGCGCGCCCCCATCCTTCGCATGGCCGGCTGACGGTCCCGCGGACTGACCGGCCGCGCACCCCTCGATGAAACGTATCGCCTCGTCGAACCAGACGTCCGTGCAGTACCCGGCGTGTTCCACGGGCTCTCCGTTGTGGAAATAGGTGTCGTCGAAATAGTTGTTTCCCCAGGAATCAGGGGTCTGTCCCACGCCGCCGCCTTTGTGGGCGACCACGTGCTGGAATCCCCGGTCCTGGGGCCGGTAGGGGTAGTTGTCGCCCAAGTGCCACTTGCCGAACATGGCGGTGCGGTAGCCCGAGGCGGCGAAGACGTCCGCCATGGTGGTCTCCGACTTCCGCAGGATGGACCGGCCCCAGCAGGTCGCCCAGGCGCCGTTGCGCACGGGTTGCCGACCGGTCATCAGGGCGCCGCGCGTCGGGGTGCACAGGGGCGACACGTGGAAATCGACGAGCCGGACCGCGTCGTCATGAAAGGCGTCGATATCAGGCGTCTGCAGCCAGGGATGCCCCGTGCATCCCAGGTCCCCGTATCCCTGGTCGTCCGTGATGACCAGGACTACGTTGGGTTTTTTATCGGGCACGATATCAAGCCTCAGAATTCAATCATTCATATGTAGGTACGTTACGTGATGTGTCCTAATCCGGGGTACACTCGGTGATGATCTCGAGCAGACGGTTAGCTATACCACGCCAGTTGGCTTCTGTTGCAGCGTCGGATTTTTCGACGGATCTAGTCGCATTGGCTGTGCATTCGGCGTAACGATCGGCTTGCCTTTGAGCTCGGACCGCAGCGGCCGTTGCAGCGACCTCGGCCCCCCTAGAATCGTAGTCTGGATCCACACCAATGCCATCCAAGCCCGATGTTTCTTCCTCACTCTCCCGATAGGCATCTTCCTCCATGGTTTCTCCATCGATCCAATCTTGATTGGGCTCTCGATAGGCGTGTTTCTCCAAAGCTTCTCCATCAATCCGATCGTAATAAGCACTCCACTCTCTAAAGGCCTCCCAATCTTCGGCTGTTGCCGCTTTATCGGCGGCTTCCTTTGCGGCTTTGGCGGCGGCTAGCCCAGCGAATTGGGCGCAGATTGATTCGTTCAGGGCCTCTGTCTTGGGAATTTCGGCGGCTTCCTCAGCGGCTTTGGCGGCGTTCCGCATGGCGGCAAACACGGCGACTTCCATCTCGGCGAACCGCGTCCCGGCTTCTCCGTCGATAGCCGCGGCGTATTCGGCTGCTTTCTTTGCAGACTTCCATTCCGAGTAGGATACATGCTCGCCGCTCAATACGCGTTCGTACAGCGAGCGTACGGCGGAAATCTCGTCAATGTCAGCACACGTGCTCATCGGGCCATCGTCAGACAGTAACCAACGGAGGAATCGCGGGATGACGGGCGACAGATCTGTACCTACGGTGACCACGCGATCGAACCGATCCGACCATTCGGAAGCGGTGGTCGCTCGTAGGCTCTGGGTGATTTTTTTTCGAAGCCGTATCAGAGCCCCAGGGATCCTAGTAGGTGTTGTCACGATCATATCCCTTCGTGTGGGATCCCTGGATTTTGCCGGCCATATATAGGTTCACTTGGCGTGCTAGTGCAAAAACAACCGCAGGCCGGTATGGGCCATGGCCATGCCGTATTCGTCGGCCGCTTCCGTCACGCCCTTGTCTGCTGTAGATCCGCCCGTCTGCGCCACGTACTGCACGTTGCTTCGGCCTGCCCGGTCGATGTTGTCGCGGAATGGGATATAGGCGTCGGAAGAAAGGCAAATCCCGTCGTAACGGGAAATAAACGCCCGGCGTTCCTCCGAAGAGATCGGTACGGGGCGTTCTTCCAGGTCGTCCAGCATTCGGGCCGCTTCCGTGCTGGAAAGCTGGTCCCACAGGAGGTACTGGTCGACGAGGTTCGTCTTCTCGGTACGTTTGAGTCCTTCGCAGAAGGGGAGGTCCAGCGTCAGGGGATGCTGCTGAAGGAACCACTTGTCGGCCTTTTCGCAGGCGAGCCGGGTACAGTGGATACGGGACTGCTGGCCCGCCCCCATGCCGATCACCTGGCCCTCGTACGCCACGCAGACTGAATTGGACTGGGTGTACTTGAGGGCGATGGTCGCTACGACGAGCGTGTCGAGGACGGCGTCCGGCATGTCCCGGTTGCCCGTTACGATGTTGGAAAAGGTGTCTCGCGTGATAGCCGCATCGTTGCGGGGCTGTTCCAGCTTAAGACCGAACAGCGTTCTTTGCTCTGCATCCGGCGGTTCGAAATCCGGATCGATCTCCAACACAAGGTATCCTCCGCCCTTCTTCGCGCTAAGGATTTCCATCGCGTCCGGATCGTATCCCGGGGCGATGATCAGGTCCGACACTTCCCGTCTGAGCACGTTGGCCAGGGACCGGTCCACTACCTCGCTTACGGCCGCCGCGTCCCCGAAGGAACACATGCGGTCGCCGCCGCGGGCCCGCACGTACGCCGTGGCGACCGGCGACAGTTCCTTGCCGGCCAGGAACTGGGAGGCCAGGTAGGTCTCGTCAAGATCTGCGGCGATCGCCGCGCCCGCCGGACTGGCGTGCTTGAAGGACGCCGCGGCGACCAACCCCGTGGCGCGCTTCAGTTCCCGGGCCAACTGCCACGCGCCCATGGCATCTATGATATTGACGTAACCTGGCGTTCCGTTGAGTACGCGCAGCGGTGCTGCAGGCGGCAGGGTCACTTTGGCGGGGTGTTGATGGGGATTGAGTCCGTATTTCAGCAGTAGTTCCATCTAAAGACTTCCCGGGTCCGGTATCCCGTTCAACGCCCTGCCCTGGATGATCGCAACAATCTGGCTGTTCTGTTCACGCGTACATCGTGCGATGTCTTTGGGCGGACAATATACCTTTCGTTCGAGTAACTGGCAATCCCTTGTCGCATACGCCTTGAAGGACCATATTTACGAGGTATTTGAAATCCTCGGATTCCATCGGGCCCTTCGTGCTCGACCTGATCGGATTTCTGCTGAATAAGGAACCTGCATGTCTTCCGTGTCCTCCCAAAGAGGTCTATTGCGGGTACTCGGCCTGATCACGGGTCTGGCCATCACGTTCGGGGGCATCGTCAGCCTCGGCATCCTCAGGGCGCCAGGCGAAGTGGCGGCCCAGCTACCCGATCCGTGGTGGTACATGGCGACCTGGATCGCGGCCGGCGTGTTCGTATTGTTCAGCACGGCTTCCGCCGCAGAATTGGCGACGGCACTGCCGCGCGCCGGTGCTTACTACGTCTATGCCCATCGGACCCTCGGTCCTTTTATCGGATTCGTCAGTGGATGGACCGACTGGCTGAACTGGTGCGGTGCGACGGCCATGACCATCATCGTGATCAACGAGTATCTCCATCTGCTGAGCCCGGCCATACCGGAATTCAGCCTGTCACTGTGCCTGGCCATCGCAATCTCTTTCGCGCTGACCCAGTGGAGGGGCGTGAAATGGGGAACCGGTCTTCACAACGCGGCGAGTATGGTCAAGGCGGCTATCTTCGCCGTGCTCATCATCGCCTGTTTCGTCCTGGCGGGAGGTGAGTGGGCGGAGTCCGAAGCGTCCACCCCGCCGGCCATGCCCGCGGGATGGGCCGTGGCCATGGCCTTTATCGTGGCCCTGCGGGGAGTGCTCTACGCTTACGACGGCTGGGTGTTTATCGGTTACTTTTCGGAGGAAATGGAGAATCCGGGACGTACGATCCCCCGGTCCATGTTCGTGGGTGTAGGGATCGTCATAGCGGTCTACATGCTGATCAACATCGCCCTGCTTCGCATGCTGCCCATGTCGGAGATCGTGGGAGCCGAACTGGCCGTGGGCCGGGCGGTGAAGACCGTGTTCGGACCGCTGGCAGAGACGCTTATCACCGCGTTCCTGACCGGATTCCTGATCGTGGGGATCAACCTGGGTTACATGTTCGCCGCCCGGGTGATCTACGCCATGAGTACCGACGGGCTTTTCTTCCGTCAGTGCCGGCGGGTAAACCGGGGCGGCACACCCACGGTGGCGCTAGTCGCCAGCCTGGCGGCCACGATCGTCTTCCTGCTGTTCAGCGGAAGCTTTGTACGCCTGGTGGAGGCCCTGGCGTTCTTCACCGTGGTCAACTACGTCATCCTCTTCCTCTCCGTCTTCATCCTGAGACGAAAGGAACCCGATCTCCCCCGTCCCTACCGGGCCTGGGGATACCCGTGGACCACGGCCCTCACGCTCGCGGGCGGCGTTGCTTTCCTGGTCGGAAACATCGTGGGTGGCACGGGAGTCAGCCTTACGGCCCTCGTCGTGGTCGTCCTGAGCTATCCGTTGTACCTGGTGTTTCGCCGGATCAATACGCGCTCTTCTGTGTCGTCAACGGACACCACCGTTTAGCGAGCATGGACTCCCACGGAGACTCCTGGCCCGCTTCCCCCGCCATTCTCGCCGCGGCCGCCAGGGCGTAATAACGCACGTAGCGTCCTTCGTCTTCCACCGAACGCGTGGCCAGGTCATCGACCAGGTCCGCGTCCTGAATCGGGTGCCTGGCCAGGGCGAAGGCGATGTTGCGCCTTACCCGTTCGTCTTCGTCCGCGAGTGCACCGCGAAGAACGGAAGCGTCTTCGTTACTGAAACCACCGATCACGCCAACTGCTTCGGACGCGTTACGGCGTACCCAGGCATCCTCGTCGTCAAGGGAACGGAACAGCGACGGCATGGTGGCCGCCGCGGGCCGGCCGATGTCGCCCAGAACGTCCGCGGCGGCGGCCCGGACCCACCAGGCATCGTCTTCGAGCAGTTGTTCCAGGCGCCCGACCGCAGGGAATCCCATCGCTGACAACGCGTATGCGGCGGGCAGTTCCGAAGGATTGCCTCCCGCCGGATTCGCCGGGTTTTTGGGCACGCTCGCCAACGCCTCCTCTTCGCTCGTCGCCCGCAGTCGTTCCGCAAGGGGCTCCACCGCTGCCAACCCCTTCCTCCTGAATGTATAGGCCGCCTGAAGCCGTACCTCTTCGTCCGTGTCGTCCAGGTCGTTCAGGCATCGATCGATGGACACGCCGTGGGCTTCGGCCTGTCCGCTGTCCGTACCGGACATCCAGTTCCACACCACCTCGGATATGGCGGGCAGTGCGTTGCCTGGCTGCGGTTTCCAGCCGCCGATCCTGTTTTCCCAGTCGGGCGCGTTCGGTTCGCTTGAACGGGTAAACTGGAATTTGAGCATGTACCTGTTATTCACACTGGTATTTGCCGTGGCCCGGTGCCATGAATCGAAGTTTACGATGGAAACCGTACCGGCAGGACCGCGCAGGTCCAGTGCGGACTCCTTGGTCCGGGACGCGTCGCAGTCGGAAATGCGATTATAGTGCTGCCGACCGGGCAGGATGCCCGTGGGTCCCATGTCCGCACTCACGTCCTGGGGATAGTAGAAGGCCATCACCCAGCGGCAACGGGCGTGCCGCACGTTATGGTCGAAGACGTAGTCGTCCTTGTGCCACTGCTGGCCGGGACTGCCCGGCCTGTTCAGGTGGCAGTACCTGTGGGGATGCATGAGGTAGCCGGGCCCGAGCAGACTGGTCAGCGCGCCTCGTACGGCAGGCTGGTCGAAGACACGCTGTATCTCCGGTATCCTGGGCAGGATGTTGTTTCCGGGATTGCCTTCCTCTTCGAGCACGGTCTCGATCTTTCGGTACAGATTCCGGTGAAACTCCTCGGGCAGGCCGGCGTCAACCTGGACATATCCATCCGTAATGAACTTGCGGATGTCATCATCCCGAAGCAGATGGGGGTTTCGGTTGGTCATGGCGGACCTTTCGGTGTGACTTTAGATTAGAGGTCATACCTTTCATTACCCGGAATGGGAACACAATACAATATAAGTAGTACCTTGATTTTTACAATCGTGACAGGTAGATTACCGGACGCGGAATGACCGGTCAGAACCACGGAAACCCTTTGGCGGCGGGGCATCTGATGAATGGATTCGGGTATCAGTATCCGGGGAAGAAATGAACGGCGACAAATACGATCACGGAGCGGTCGAGGCGCGTTGGATCGAGCGTTGGGATTCGGAAGGGACATACGAGGTAGACCTTGCGGCGGCGCGACGTCCCTACTACAACCTCATGATGTTCCCCTATCCCTCCGCCGAGGGCATGCACGTGGGCAACGTCTTCGCCTACACGGGCGCGGATATCCATGGCAGGTACATGCGCGCCAGGGGGTTCGACGTGTTCGAGCCCATGGGTTTCGACGCCTTTGGAATCCACTCCGAGAATTTCGCCCTCAAGATCAACACCCATCCAGGCCGGTTGATCCCCGATAACATCGCCAACTTCACCCGTCAGTTCAAACGCCTGGGCGCCATGTTCGACTGGCGTCACGAAGTACAGTCCACGGACCCGGATTACTACCGGTGGACCCAGTGGATCTTCATCCAGCTCTTCAAGGCCGGACTGGCCTATCAGAAGGAAGCGCCGGTCACCTGGTGTCCGTCCTGCAACACGGTACTGGCGGCGGAACAGGCCGAGGGGGGCGTGTGCGAGCGATGCGACGCGCAGGTGGAGCAGCGAAACATGCGCCAGTGGTTTTTCCGGATCACGGCCTACGCCAGACAACTGCTGGAGAACCTGGAGACGATCGACTGGTCCGAGACGACCAAGACCGCGCAGCGCAGGTGGATCGGCCGAAGCGAAGGGGCCGAAGTGGACTTCCGGCTGGCAGATCACGACGAAAAGCTCAGCGTCTTCACCACGCGGCCGGACACGCTCTGGGGCGCGACCTACATGGTCCTGGCGCCGGAACACCCTTTTGTCGACGTCGTGACCTCGGAAGAAAGGCGCGCGGCCGTCCGTGCGTACGTAAAGGAAAGCGGCCGGAAGACGGCCATCGAGCGCGAGGACGCCACCCGGGAAAAGACCGGCGTGTTCACGGGCGGCTACGCCGTCAATCCCGTCAACGACGCCCGGATACCTATATGGATTTCCGATTACGTTTTGATGACCTACGGGACGGGCGCCATTATGGCCGTGCCGGCCCATGACAGCCGCGACTTCGAGTTTGCCCGGACATTCGATCTGCCCATCGTACAGGTGATCAGCGGATCGGAAGATACGACGAACGGTTACGACGGCGCGGCCGGCCTTGAGGAAGCCCATACGGGCGAGGGGACCATGATCAACAGCGGGCCCTTCGACGGGACTCACAGCACCGTCGGCGTGAGTGCGGTCACGGAGTGGCTGGAAGACCGCGGCGTCGGCAGGCGTCAGGTCAACTATCGGCTGCGGGACTGGTGCATCAGCCGGCAGCGGTACTGGGGGCCGCCCATTCCGATGATCCACTGCGGCGCCTGCGGCGTGGTGCCCGTTCCGGAGGACCAGTTGCCCGTGATCCTGCCCCACGTGGAGGATTTCAGGCCGGACGGCACGGGCCGGAGTCCGCTGGCGCGCGACCCGTCCTTCCTGAACACCACCTGTCCCGTGTGCGGTGGTCCCGCCACCCGGGAGACCGACGTCAACGACAACTTCCTGGATTCGGCGTGGTATTTCTTCCGGTACCCCAGCTCTGAACGCGAAGACGTGGTATTCGACCCGGAGACCACCGAGCGATGGCTGCCCGTGGACATGTACGTCGGAGGCAACGAGCACGCGGTGCTGCACCTCATGTATACCCGCTTCATCACGATGGCGCTCCATGACATCGGCCTCATATCCTTCTCCGAACCCTTCAAGAAGTTCCGGGCCCATGGCACCATCATCCGTTCCGGCGCGAAGATGAGCAAGTCCAGGGGGAACGTGGTCAATCCCGACGAATACCTGGACAAATTCGGGGCGGATGCCTTTCGCACCTATCTCATGTTCCTGGGACCCTACCAGGTGGGCGGTGACTTCCAGGACGCCGGCATCAACGGCGTACGGCGGTTCTACGACCGGCTCTGGCGCTACGCCACCGGAACCGATTTCAGCGACGCGCCGGTGGAAGATCCCGAACTGCTCGCATTGCTGCACGAGAAGACGCGGGATGTCACCGGGGACATGGAGACGTTCCAGTACAACACGGCTATCGCGCGCCTGATGGAACTGCTCAACGGCCTGCATAACGCGTCTTCGCATCATCGCGGCGCAATCGACCGGTTGCTTCGGCTGGCCGCGCCTTTCGCGCCCTTCATCACCCAGGAGCTGTGGACCCGCCTGGGCCGCGAGGGCATGGTATGCGACGCCTCCTGGCCGGAATACGATCCGGCGCTGATCGTATCCGCCACGATCGAGTACGTCATCCAGATCAACGGCCGGGTCCGCGACCGGCTCGAACTGCCGCCCGGGACGCCCCGCGAGGAAATCGAGCAGGCCGCCTTTGCCAGCGAACGCGTAAGGCAGTGGACCCAAGGCAAGGAATCGATCCGCAACATCTTCGTGCCGGACAAGCTGCTTAACATCGTGGTAAAGGGGTAGGTCCGGCCCGGGCGCTTTCCGCAAGGGAACAGCTGGTTCCCGGCCGGCCCGAGCGCAGAATCGGCGCCGCGTCCCCTTGCTTGCGTCCCCTTGCTTGCGTCCCCTTGCTTGCGTCCCCTTGCTTGCGTCTCCTTGCTTGCGCTTACGCCCTGAGTGCCGTGCCATCCGCCACTGCTTCGCCCATGTCCACACCACGTGTCTCCGTCCTGATGCCGGTATACAATGCCGCCTGCACGCTTCCCGAGACCCTGCAGAGCATCGCCGGGCAGTCGCTGACCGATTTCGAGGTGATCGCGGTCGACGACGGTTCGGACGACGACAGCCGGATGATCCTGGAAGCCTGGGGCCGCGGGGACCGGAGAATCAAGCCGGTCCGGGCAGGCCGCGTCGGCCTGGTAGAGGCCTTGAACCACGGACTGTCGGTGTGCCGCGGTGAATGGGTCGCCCGCATGGACGCTGACGACCGGATGCACCCCGAACGACTGGCAAGGCAGGTTGAACTGCTGGTATCCAGACCCGATATCAGCGTGGCAGGTTCGCTCGTCGAGATCTTCGCCGACGGAGTGGTGGGCGAGGGCATGAAGGTATACGAAGCCTGGCTGAACGGCCTTGTCGAGCCCGGGGACATCGCGCGGGAGATCTTCATAGAAAGCCCGATCGCCCATCCGTCGGCCATGATGCGGAGGAGTCAATTCCTGGAACTCGGGGGATACCGCGACAAAGGATGGCCGGAGGACTACGACCTGTGGCTTCGCTGCCACGCCGCGGGTCTGCGATTCGCCAAGGTGCCGGAGGTCCTGCTGTACTGGCGGGAACACCCGGACCGGCTGACGCGTACGGACTCGCGTTACTCGGTGGAGAACTTCCTTCGCGTCAAGGCCCGGTTCCTGGTCGACGGCCCCCTCGATGACCGGGACGGACTGATCGTCTGGGGCGCTGGACAGACAGGCCGCAGGTTGTCGAAGCACCTCGTTCGCATGGACCGACCGGTCGATGCCTTCGTGGATATATCTCCCCGGAAGATCGGCGGATTCCTGCGCGGAGCGCCGGTGATCGGTCCCGGCGAGCTGCCCGGTGCCTGGTCGCGGTTCACCCATCCGATGCTCATTGCCGCGGTTTCCTCCCGTGGCGCGCGGAAGCTGATCCGTCAGGCCCTTTCGGATATGGGGCTGGCGGAAGTAGACGACTACCTGTGCGCGGCGTAGGATGACCGACGGCGGCGCAGAATGACTGCTTGCATGCAAAATCCAGCATGCCGGTTCGATCCAGGTGCGTATAAACCTGTTGTCGCGCCATGTACCGTGCATTAGATTGATTGAATCTCTGGACCGATTCCTCGGTATAATACTACACGCGAATTATGCGGTCGCGTCCTCCCATGGCGCAGTCGCTCAAACCGGGCCGTTCCCGGCGACTTGAATTACCATAAACCCTTTGAAGGAGTCTATTATGGCAGACAGGGCTGAAACCACGCAGGCAGCCCCTTCCGGATTCTCGCGGCGGGGCTTTCTCAAAGGTATGATGATTGGCGCGGGCGCGGCGTCGCTGGGCAGTTACGAGGCCGTGGCGCAGATGATCTCCGGTCCCAATGCAAGGGCCGTGCGCGGATGGGGCGTGCCGGCCGGACTCGTACGCCTGAGCGGCAACGAGATGCCGATCGGTCCGTCGCCCCGTGCCGTCGAGGCCGTGCTGCAGAACGTGTATTCATTCAACCGGTACAACCGGAACAGGGACATCTACGCCAAGATCGCCGAGCGGCACGGACTGCCCGTGGTGGAGTGGGCGCCCAACAGCTTCACGCCGCCCGGCGCCTGGGTCACCCTGGGCTGCGGATCGTCGGAGGTGCTGTTCGCCCTGGCTTCCGCCTATCTCAGGGACGGGGCCGAAATGATCGAGGCGACGCCAGGTTACGCCGGCGTGTTCCGTACGGCCGAAGCGTATGGCGCAACGGCGAAGTGGGTACCGCTGACCAGCGACTTCCAGCATGACCTCGACGCGATGAAGGCGGCCATTACCGAAAACACGCGGGTCGTCGTAGTCACGAACCCCGGCAACCCGACGGGCGTGCTCGTCCCGTCGGACGCCCTGAAGAAGTTCGTCCAGGAAGTCCCGTCCGACGTGATCGTCTTCGTGGACGAGGCCTATATCGAATTCTCGAAGAATCCCGATGACCGTATCGGCGCGGCGCCGCTGATCCTGGACCACGCGAACGTCATCGTCGCCCGTACCTTCTCGAAGATCATGGGCATGGCGGGGCTCGGCGTCGGTTACGGCCTGGCCCGGCCGGAGGTCATCGAGAAGCTGAACCAGAACAAAGGCGGCCGGCCGAGCATGCTTTCGACCAATGCCGCGGTGGCCGGAATCGATGATCACGACTACCAGGACCGTGCGCGAGAGGTGACCTGGGAGGGACAGGAGTATTTCGCCAGCCAGTTCGACGAAATGGGGATCGAGTACGTCCCCAGCCAGTCCAGTTTCATGCTGATTAATGTGCACAAGGACGCGGACGACGTCGTCCGCAAGCTCAGGGAAGAGTACAACGTGATGGTCGGCAACGGAAAGCGCCGCTGGGAAATGGATACCTGGCTGAGAGTAACGTCGGGACTTCAGGAGGAGAACGAGGCTTTCATCGCGGCGCTCAAGAAGGTGCTTGTGAGCAGCTGATCGATTATCTGATAAAAGGATGGTTTTATGTCCAACATGACTAAGGCGATGAACCTGGCGGCTTCCGGGTTCACGAGGCGGAAGTTTCTCAAAGGACTTGCAGTCGGCGCCGGGGCTGCTACCCTGGGCAGTTACGAGGCCGTGGCGCAGATGGTGGCGGGACCCCGGGCTCGGCCCGTACGGGGCTGGGGCGTGCCCGAGGGATTCATCCGGCTTAGCAGCAACGAGAACCCGATCGGTCCGTCTCCTCGTGCCGTCGAGGCCATCATGCAGTACGTCTACAAGTTCAACCGTTACTACAGGGGGCGCGGACTGTATGGCCAGATCGCGGAACGGCACGGGTTGCCCGTCGTCATCCCCTCGAACGACTCCAGGGAGCCCTCCGAACCGTGGGTCACCCTCGGATGCGGATCGTCCGAAGTGCTCTTCGCCATCGCGTCGGCCTACTTGCGCGACGGCGGCCAGATGATCGAGGCGGCGCCCGGTTACGGCGGCGTTATCCGCACGGCGCGGAAATACGGCGCCCGGGCACGCCTGGTTCGCACCACCCGCGATTTCCACCAGGACCTCGACGCCATGAAGGCGGCCGTCACCGAGGACACGCGGGTCGTCATCATAACCTCTCCGGGGAATCCTACCGGCATCATCGCGCCTTTCGACGACCTCAAGAAGTTCGTAAGCGATGTACCTTCCGATGTCATGGTTTTCGTGGACGAGGCCTATATCGAATTCGCCAGGAACCCGGCGGACCGCATCGGCGCCGCTCCCCTTATCCTGGACCACGAGAACATCATCGTGACCCGTACCTTTTCCAAGATCATGGGCATGGCGGGCCTGCGTATCGGCTACGGCCTGGCCCGGCCTCATGTCATTGAAAAACTCGAAGACAACAAGGGCGGGCGGGTCAGTTCGCTCTCGGTGGTCGCCGCGGAGGCTTGCATTGAAGACCAGGACTACCAGGACCGGGCCCGGGAGGCCGCATGGGCCGGCCATGACTATTTCGCCGGCCAGTTCGAGGAGATGGGTCTCGAATACGTACCGAGCCAGTCCAGCTTCATGCTGGTCAACGTGCGCAAGGACGCCGACGAGGTTACCCGGAAGTTACTGGAAGAGTACAACGTGCTCGTGGGCAACGGCAAGCGCCGCTGGCGGATGAACAACTGGCTGCGGGTCACCTCCGGCCTTCAGGAAGAGAACGAGGCCTTCATCGCCGCCCTGAAGAAAGTGCTCGTCAGCAGCTGACGGCACCACACCGGACCAACCTGCGCGCGGTCCCCGGCCGCGCCGCATGCCGGACGTATCGGCCCCCATCCGTTCAATGACGGACGCGGGGGCCGTTCAGCATGCGACCCACCAGCGTATATCGTACCCCGAACTGATAGGTTGCCAGCAGGATACCCGTGACCGCGATGCATATCAGCGCGAACTTGATATGCACGCTGATGGGCCAATGCACGACAAGCGTCTGTCCCCCAAGCACGAGCGGCAGATGGCACAGGTACATCCAGTATGAAGCGTCGGAAACGTAACGGACCCAGTATCGATTCGTCGACGCGATCCAGCGAAACAGACCGAGCAATCCGAAACAGGCCAGCCAGGTATAGGCCATGCCGAGCGCCGCGGCCGTCATCCCGATTGCACTGGACGGCGGCAACCCCAGTGATTCGGGGTTCAGCATGAGGTACCCCGCCGGCAGGACCACCAGGATGGCCGGAGCCAGGCCCGCGGACCACCACCTTCGCACTTCGACGCCCCGCTGGTAGAAGAACACGCCGAACAGGTAGAAGACCAGGTAGTAACCGAACACGTGAGGGGTCGGGATGAAACCCACCGATCCGTCCGCGCCGATCATGCCCTCCCGCATCAGGAACTGTGGCAGGATGCTTATCGGTACGAGGAGCCACCAGGCCGGATGGCGGAACCGCAGGCCGAGTCTCGCGCAGGCGATGAACGCCGCCGTCAAGAGGATCAGGTACCACAGGAACCAGAGGTGGGCGAGGCTGAACAGCCAGGAGAACGTCCAGGTCAGGGGATTCGGGGGAAAGAAGAACGCGTTTGTAGCCGGGATGATCGTCACCGTCCCCACCAGCAGGGGAAGGCCGATGCGTTTCAGGCGGTGACGCGCCAGGCTGCTCAAACCGCGAGACTGCCACAGCATCGCGGTAAAGAAGCCGCTGATCAGGTAGAAGAGCGGCATGCGAAAGCCGTGAATGGCGCCGAACAGGAATGCGTAGGGATTGTTCTCTAAATCGTGGAAATTCGACCATTCTTCCTGCACCGGCCACAGGTCGCCGGGCATGAGGAAGAGGCTCGCGTGCAACGCGATGCCCGACAGCATCGCGAATGACCGCAGCGCGTCCAGGTCGTGATACCTGGCCGGCGCGAGCGAACTGCGACCGTTCATTTCACCTTCCCTGGTCATCCGGCATTGATCCTGCGTTCCTCCGTACCTCGAAGGAGGGCATCGAGCATTTCGGCGGCCTTCTTCTTAACCCTCAGCACCGAGCGGTGCTTGACCTGTTCGTACCCGCGGATCTCATCCGGCAGCCGCACCAGTTCCGAAACTTCAGGATAGTTTTCCTCGCTGAGCATGGCAAGGGCCCGGTCCAGCAGGGACTCATACCAGGCGACCAGCGCCCGCTCCTCCCGCCGGGCCGCAGTATGTCCAAAAGGATCGAAGAGCGTTCCGCGCAGCCCCTTGCATCGGGCCATGAGCCTCAAGAACGGCCTGAACCAGGGACCCAGCCGCAGTTTTCGGTCAAGCCCCCACGCCCGCAACAGCGGCGGATGCAGATGGTAGGATACCCTGACCGGGCCATCGAACCTGTCCGCGATGCCGGGTTCCGCCGGGTCCGTCAGGAGCCGCGCCACCTCGTACTCGTCCTTGTAGGCCATGAGCTTGTGCAACATGAACGCCGCGTGCCGGGTAAGCAGGTATCCGCGGTCCGGTCCGCCTGTCCGTTCATCAGCCTCGTAAACCCTCCCCATCCGATCGACGAACCGTTCGGCGAGTCTCGTGTCCTGGAAGGCGATCAGTTCGGCCACGCGTATGACCCACGCTCTTCGGAAGGACTCCCCGGGGAAGGGAATCCGGTCGATCAGCGCCTTGAAGGCCTTCGCCCGTTTCCCGGCGAGTCGATGGGCGTAACGGCGAATCAGCGCATCCGAATCGGGTTCGGGTTCCTCCACGGCCCCGTCCAGCCGGGCCCGGTCGTGAACGGCCATGCGTCCCCACCGGAAGGCCTGGACGTTGGTGTCGACAGCCTGACCGTTCAACCCGATGGCGCGTTCGATACTCCCGCCCTGCAGGGGGATGTACCCGGCCTGGTAGGCGACGCCCAGGAGAAAAACGTTCGCCACGATGTGATTGCCAAAGAGCTTCATCGCGTAATCCTGCGCATCGATGAAGATATTGCCCTCCGGCCTGGTGTGTGTTTCGATCAGCCTTTCCATGGCCGGGACGTCGGCGCCGGGCACCTGGGGGTCGTACACCATCTGCGCGGTCGGGACGCCGGATCGGCTCACCACGGCCACGGTACGGGGCGGGGCGGCGACCTGAAGGTTCAGGGGGTTCACCGCGCCGGCGATATCCGCCGCCAGGTAGAGGTCGCACCGGCCGGCCGGAATAAAGCTGGACGGGGGGACTTCGCCTTCCCCCAGGATGATGGGCGACTCCACGGGACCGCCCTTCTGCGCCAGGCCCGTGCGGTTCATCTCGCACACCTTCTTCCCTTCGAAGAGCGCCGCGACGGCCAGCAGGTGGGCCACGGTCACGACGCCGGTGCCGCCGATGCCGATGAGGTGTATCGCGTATTCTCCCGTTATAGCAACCCTGGCAGCGGGTTCTTCCAGGTCCGTTTCGTCGAGT
The DNA here is from genome assembly GCA_965202605.1 of bacterium. Taxonomy (GTDB): domain Bacteria; phylum JAAXHH01; class JAAXHH01; order JAAXHH01; family JAAXHH01; genus JAAXHH01. The sequence goes on along the minus strand of OZ241838.1, from coordinate 3,578,262 downwards.
AACGGGCATTCCGGTTTAACAGGCTTGCTTCCCCCGACCGGTTCGACGGATATGAAGGAAGGGCAGTCTCCCTTCAGGCAGGACAGGTCCTGGTTGCAAGCCGACTGGAGAATGGCGGTCTTGGGCCCGAACTCCGTCTCCCTTGGTTCGAGCGCGAGACACATGGACTGCTGCCCGCAGTCGCCGCACCCTTCGCACACCCTTTCGTGAATGAAGACATACCGTTCGGGAGAGAGCCCCTGGCGCTTGCGGCGGCGGCGGTGTTCCGTGGCGCATTCCTGGTCGTAGATCAGCACCTTGACGCCGGACTTTCGCGACAGGCTCTCCTGGGCGGACTCGAGCCGGTCCCGCGGTTCGAGCAGCAGGTTCTGACCCGGTTTCGCCGCGGACCGGGCGCGTTTGAGCGATACCCGTTCCGGGAATTTGCTGACGACCGTTACATCCTGCACGCCCATGCCCAGCAGTATCAGCGTGAAGTCGTCCAGCGTGGGTTGCCCGGAGATGTCCTGGCCGCCGGTCATGGCCACCACGTGGTTCCAGAGGATCTTGTAGGTGATGTTGGCGCCGTGGGAAATCGAACTGAACACCGTGATCAGGCCGCTGTGCAGCACCGTGCCGTCGCCGATGTTCTGGAACAGGTGGCGGTTACCGTTGAAGGGGAACATGCCGTTGTAGATCGCGCCGCCCAGGCCCATGGTGGGTATCCACCGCACGCCCCTGCCGTCCGCCTCGATGTAGGCGTCCAGCGAAGAGCAGCCTATTTCACCGCCCGCGACTTCCCCTTCCGGCGCGCGGGCCGATACGCTGTGGGGACATCCGGGACAGTAGTGGGCCGTTCGGCGGGGGAAGAATCCGGGGTCTCTTTCCGCGATGGCCTTCAATTCCTCCATACGCTCGGTTACAGGGGCAGAGGGGAAAACCTCCCGCAGGATGGGACCCAGGCGCAGGGTGAGCAGATCGGGATTCAACTCTCCGTGAGCGGGAACGAGCGGGCGGCCATTCGGACCTCGCTTTCCGTGGACGTGTTCGACGCCGGTGCCCAGGAGCGCGTGGGCTACCGCTTCTTCCACGAAGGGGCCCTTTTCTTCCACGACCACCACGGTCCGCATGCGCCGGGCGAACGTACGGATCGTCTGCGGATCGACCGGATAGATTACCCCTGGCTTCAGGACCGGGACCTGGTCCTCCAGATTCAGCAATCGAAGCGCCTGGACGATGTCGGCGTAGCTCTTTCCCGTCGCGACGATACCGAGGGGACAATCCGACTCCGGGTTGCGGGCCGTGTCGATCCCGTTAACCCGGGCGTACTCACGGGCGATTTCCAGGCGCACCGCGGCCAGTTCTTCTTCGAAGGGGACGGACTGGGTGGAGATGACCACCTGGTGAAAGCGTTTTTCGTAGAGCCGTCCGGGCTGTCCGGGCCGTCCGGGCTGACTAGGCCGTCTGGGCTGACCAGGCCGTCCGGGCTGTCCGGGCCGTCCGGGCTGACCAGGCTGTACGTCAGACGCTCGGGGCGGCAGTACCACGCCGGGAAGTTCGGGATTGATATCCACCGTTTCCGCGCCGTCGCAGATGGGCGTGACGAGTTTCAGTCCGCAGAGGACGCCTGCGTACCTGCTGAGCGCAAGCGCATGGTGGGCGTAAGTGATGACTTCCGAGACCGTCGAAGGATAGAAAACGGGAATGCGGGCGTCGCGCAGGGCCTGCTCGCTGCCGGCGGGGTAGCCGGAGCTCTTCGCCATGTGGTCGTCACCGCAGAAAAGGACGACTCCGCTGTCCTTGCCCGTTCCCGCTATGTTGGCCAGGCTGAATTCGTCCAGGGCCCATTTCACGCCATGCGCCTTGCCGTACCAGAATCCGTCCACGCTCCCTTCGTACTGGCTGCCGTGCACCGCCGCTGCCGCGGTCTTCTCGTTGACCGCGGCCTGGTGCACAAAAGGCGCTGCCTCGTTGAGCAGAGCGGCCTGTTGGCGGAGTTCGAGGTCGAGGCCGCCGAGGGGCGATCCTTCGTAACCCGCTATGAAACTGCGTCTTACAGGGCCGCCGGAAAGGGCGTCACGCCGCTGCTTGTCCAGCAGAAAGCGGACGATGGCATGTATGCCGGTGAGAAAGACCGGACCGCGGTTTTTAAGGTATCGGTCCCGCAGCGAGGGCGCTTGCAAGGAGTCGGTGGTCAAGGCCTGGCCTGCCTGGTCGCGAGGCATATAAAAACAGGTGTCCAGCACTTCCGGATCATGGCGTTAGTATACGCGGTGAGCTGCTTCGTGTCAACCGGAGCGGGCGGTTGCCGCGCCCGTGGAAGGCGGTGAAACGGATTGCCTTGCGGCGGTCCTTTCTATAAGTTCCAAGGAACGATCCGAAGGGCGAATGCAACCCCCGTAAGGACATGCGGCAAACATGTCAAATGCCCCTGCCGAGATACCATTTGTACCGGCCCTGTATGCTTCGAGTCGTGAAGATGCGCCGATCGACATGCTGGTGCTCCACTTCACGGACGGTCCTTCGCTGGAAGACTGCGTCGCGATCTTTCAGGATCCTGAGCGGCGCGTAAGCTGCCATTATATCGTGGGACTCGACGGCGCCGTGCTGCAGATGGTCCGCGACGAAGACTGCGCCTGGCACTGCGGGGTCAGCGCGTGGCGGGGACGGGAAGGCTGCAACCGCTGGTCCCTGGGGATCGAGATCGTGAACTGGGGGCGGCTGCAGAAGAAAAACGGGCGTTTCTACTGCTGGCCTGAGGACTACGGTACGCCCTACGGCGGACCACCGCCCGTCCTTGCCGGGGAAGACTGGTGGGCGCCTTATCCATCCGGGCAGGTCGAACAGGTCGAATCGCTGTCGAGTCTGCTCGTCGAGCGCCACCGGATCCCCCTGGACAACATCGTGCGCCACAGCGATATCGCGCCGGATCGCAAGATCGACCCCGGGCCCGCGTTCCCCTGGGCGGAATTCAAGACGAAGATGACCGGAGCGATCGCCGGCCGGTGGTAGTTGCGATGGCAAACCAGGATCATATGACAGGCCAGGCTGATTCATCCACGCCAGGACATCCGGCCGGCGCATTGACGCCTGCCGTGAACGGCACGGGCGTGATCCTGCACACCGGGCTGGGGCGGGCTGTGCTGTCCGAAGCGGCGCGGCGGGCCGTGGCCGACGTGGTCGAGGGATACTGCACGCTGGAGATCGATGCCGGGACGGGCAAGAGAGGTTCGCGCCACGACCTGGTTTCCGGCCTGCTGTGCGCGTTGACCGGGGCGGAGTCCGCCATCGTGGTGAACAACAACGCCGCCGCGGTGATGCTGATTCTGCACGCCCTGGCGCTGGACGGCGAAGTCATCATCTCCCGTGGGCAACTGGTGGAAATCGGAGGGGCTTTCCGCATGCCGGACGTCATGGCCGCGGGCGGGGCTCACCTCGTGGGCGTGGGTGCGGCCAATCACACCGAATTGGAGGACTACCGCGCCGCCATCACGGATCGGACGGCCCTCATCATGGCCGTCCACCGGAGCAATTTCGACCTCGCCGGCCTGGACGTCTCCGTGCCGCTCGACGAACTGGCCGCGCTCGGACGCGAAAGAGACCTGCCCGTCGTGTACGACCAGGGAAGCGGCGCCCTGGTCGACCTGGAAGCCTATGACCTGCACGGCCTGGACAGCGGATACACGGTGCGGGAGGCACTGGACCGGGGGATCGACGTGGTCTGTTTCAGCGGCGACAAACTGCTGGGCGGCCCGCAGGCCGGAATCATCGCCGGCCGGCGGGATCTCCTCGACAGGATGAAGAAGGATCCGCTGATGCGGGCCTTTCGCGCGGACAAGATGGTCTATGCGGCCCTGCAGGCTACGCTGGAGTTGTTCTCCGATCCTGATAAGCTCGCGGATCGTCACGCGGTAACAGGCATGATCGCTGCTTCGACCGAGGAACTCGAATCAAGGGCGCGTCGACTCGCCGAAAGCCTGGCGGGCAGTTTTGACCACCGGGTCACCGTGACCGTGGAAGAATCCTTCGCTGAAATCGGCGGCGGCGCCCTGCCGGTCCAGCAACTCCCGTCCCGCGTCGTGGCGCTTCGGCCCGCCGCGTGGACGAACCGACAGCTCGCGACCGCGTTCAGGAGGCAGTCGCCGCCCGTATTCGGCCGGTTGTCGGGCGACCGGCTTCTGCTCGACTTGCGTACGCTGGGGGAACGCGATTTCCCGGCGATCGAGGCCGGAGCATCCGGGGTCGTGCGTATGATGGACCACGGTGAAGGAGAGAGAGCGGACAGCTAATGGACGGTAACGCGCCACGGAACGAGGATTGAAGAACCTATGAATGACCGGTTGAAAGGCAAAGTTGCGGTCGTCACCGGTGGCGGAACCGGCATTGGCCTTGGCATCGCGCGCTGCTGTCTAGAAGCGGGGGCCGCCGTGATGATCGCCCAGCGCCGGATCGAAATCGCCGGGCGCGAAGCCGCACGGCTTCGGGACCAGGGCTTTGCCGTTGAGGCGCAACGTTGCGACGTGCGCCGCCGGGATGATGTCGCGGCCCTGCTGGACCAGGCGGAATCGTTGCTTGGACCCGTGGACGCGATGATCAACAATGCCGCATTGACGGGTAAATCCCTGGAGTTGCGGCCCTTCATGGAAGAGACGGACGAGCACTGGCGCAACGTCGTCGACATCAACCTGACCGGCGCGTTCATCGGGACACAGGAAGCGGCCCGCCGGATGATTGCACGTGGGGCGGGCGGTTCGATCATCAACGTATCTTCCGTCGCCCAGTTCGCCGCGCAGGAAGGCGCCTCGGCCTATTGTGCCAGCAAAGCCGGGCTGGACGGCCTCACCAAATCAGCGGCCATCGAGCTGGCGGCTCACGGCATCCGGGTGAACAGCATCGCGCCGGGCGACGTGCACACGGAGCAAAGCGATCGGCCGAGAGAAGACGCGGTGGGACGAGGCGCTACAGGCAAGTTCTTCCGGGACACGCCGCTGAACCGCCGGGGCACACCCGAGGAAATCGGCCGCGTGGCCGTATTTCTGGCCAGCGACGAGGCGAGTTTCGTTTCCGGCGCCACGTGGGTAGTGGATGGAGGGTTCTTGAGTTACTAGCTGGCGACAAAACCTGGATACTGACTGAACGCGGCGACAGGACGGCGAGGGGACGCAGGCTCCCAACGCCGCGCCGACTTTACTACTCGAGTGCCTGCGACCTGAGTACCTACCACCTGATCCCCTTCTGCACCGGCCCCGTGTGCTGATCGCTTCGCTCCTCTATCGGCCAATCCCGTATATCGTCGATCAGTTCGACCAGGCCATCCACAGACGCGTTGAAGATGATTTCACCCTTCTCGGCCGTGGCCGGCGTCGGATCTCCGTGGACCCCCAGGCCCGTCCACCGGCCCCAGAAATCGTTAAAGCGCACGGTACCCGTGCTGTCCGAAGAGAAGTACTTCCCCACCCGGTCCACGTCCGGCGCGGCCTTGTCCATCTTTACCCGTTCGCCGGCCAGGTGGAGATACAGGGACGTCTCCAGCTCATCCGCGTGGGCCAGCACCTCCGATTCCTTCACCTCGTTGAAGGCGTCCACCAGGAAAGTGAAGTAGTTGGCGGCGAAGCAGAGCGACTCCGTGGCCAGCACCGTCTTACGGGCAATCAGATCGACGAGCGGAGAGTTGGAGCCGTGTCCGTTCACGAGCAGGATCTTCTGGAAGCCGTGGTAGGCTACGCTCTTGGTGACGTTCAGGCAGAAGGCGATGAATACCTCGGGCTCGATGTGGATCGTGCCCGGAAAGTCGATGTGGTGCAGGTTCAGGCCGTAGCTGACCGTGGGCAGGACGAGGACGCGGTCGGGGATGCGGCGACCCAGTTCGTGGCAGACCGATTCGACGAGAAAGGCGTCCGTATCGAGGGGCAGGTGCCTGCCGTGCTGCTCGGTGGAACCCGTGGGCAGGACCACCACCTTCTGCATGGCGATCGCCTCGTTCATATCCTCCCAGGTCAACCGGTCGTAACGGTATTCATCCCGCACGTTCATTCGGGTCTCCTCTCATACTACTCCGGGTCACTCCTCCTCTTACGCCCATCTCTCATGCTGTTGCGGGTCTACGTTCACCCATCCGGAATTTCTAAAGGAGTCCGCCTGCCGACGCTCGGTGGACGGAGCAGGTCGCGCTGCAGGTCGTTGGCGGCCAGGGCCCGGGCGTCATCCAGTCCGTCGGCGGAAGCCCAGGCGGAATACCCGGGCGAATACTTGTACAGCAGGGCGCGCCGCCGCTGGTCGGACGTCCACGTGGTGGTCCCGTGGACCAGCGCTTCGGTGAAGATGAGCATGTCTCCGGCCATGAAGGAGGGGTTCACGACAAGGTGGGAATCCACGGGCGGACGGAAACGGAAATTTGACTTGTGGCTGCCGGGGACGCAGATGAGTCCGCCGTCGCCGGGATTGATGTCCTCGAGTGCATACATGACCACGATCAGGCCGTTGTACATCTGCCCGTCGAACCACTGATACTGATGCTCACCGTGGTCGTGCCGGAGGCCGCCATGCAGGTTCGGCTTCACATGGCCCCGCTCCACGGAAAGCCGGTCCATCTGCAGCCCATAGGCGTGGTCCAGCCGCAGCCACTCCCCGATCATCGTTCGGATGATCCGAAGCGTGCGGGGATGGGCCATGAGATCCATAAACACCGGATCGAGCGTAAGGAACTGGAAGCCGTGGGCATCGTCCGCGAGATGATCGTCCAGGATTCCGTTCATGTGATCGACCTGGCCCCGGGTCAGCATGTCCTTATAGACGATGTATCCGTTGAGGTCGAATTCGAAGATCTCGGCTTCGGTCATGGGTTCCTCCGGGAAGTCCGTGCTCGTTCGATGATGCGTTCTCATTGTGGACCACGTTCGATGATGCGGGTCCCGCCAGGGTGCTCTACGCCATTACGCTTCCGGTATTACTACCGGCGTCCGGCCTTCGATGCTGGGCGCCCTGAGCAGGTCGCGCTGCAAGTCGTTGGCGGCCAGGGCCTGCAGCTTCTCCCAGTTCTCCGGAATCGCCCAGGTGGAATGTCCGGGCGAGTACTTGTAAAGCAGGGAGCGCCTTTTGTTCGACGAAGTCCACGTGTCGGATCCATGGACCAGCGCTTCCGTGAAGATCAGCATATCGCCAGCCTTTAAGGACGGATTCAAGACGAGGTGGGAATCCGGCGGCGGCTTGAATTCCATGTTGGTCTTATGGCTTCCCGGGACGCAGATGAACCCGCCGTCGCCGGGGTTGACGTCCGTAAGCGCGTACATGACCACCGTCAGGCCGTTGTACATCTTTCCGTTGAACCACTGGTAATGGTGCTCGCCGTTGTCCTCCAGCGGGCCACCGTGGAGGTTGGGCCGGATATCGCCGCGCTCCACCGTAAGCGTGTCCATCTGCAGCCCGTAGGCGTGGTCCAGCCGCATCCATTTCCCGATGATCGTCTCGAGGATATTCAGCGTCCGGGGCAGGGCCATGACTTCCATGAATATCGGGTCCAGTTGAAGAAAGCGGAAATTGTAGGATTCATCCGTGAGGTGTTCGTCGAGCACCCCGTTCATGTAATCGACCTGGTCCCGGGTCAGCAGGTTCCGGTATATGATGACACCATTCAGGTCGAATTCGAAGATTTCCGCTTCGGTCATGGTGTCGGCTCCGCCGGTGCGCCCACGGCGTACGAAGGCAGGGTATTCCTTCGCTTCCATCGCTTCCATTCCTTCTGCATCTTTTTCCGGCGCTGCTTCTCGGCCCACGCTTCCAGGGGCACGTCCCCGGGTTCGGGGCGCCAGAACCTGGAAGCCGGATGGGCCGGGTCGCCGTCCTGGTAGGCCACCCCGTCCTCTGTCGTGTTGGAGCCCAGCAACTGGCGCTGTATGGGCTTGCATCGCGCCAGCAATCTGGCGTCCTGGCGGTCGTAGTCCCCCGGGCGCGCCCACCGGTAGTTGTACCCGTAGTACAGGCATTTGCGCGAGCGGTCGGACAGGTTGGGCGTCAGGCAGTGCCACAGGGCCGTCCGCCAGACCATGGCGGTGCCGGGCTTTACGTTTACTTCCACGATATCCTCCGGTTCGATTCGGTAGTCCGGATCGTGGATCAGTTCGGGCGAACGCCGATGGCTTCCGCGCACCACGCAGATGGCCCCGCTATTGACCTCGGTGAGGTCGGTCAGGTAGTATCCGACCTTCACCTCGAAGAAGGGGATGATGCCGTTGGTGATAGGGTAACCGTAATTGGGCGCGTCGGAGTGCCAGGGAAAGAAACTGCCGCTGGCCCCAAGTTCTCCCACCGCGTGATCTTTCATGGGCGGCCGTACGTCCACGTGGGAAGTGCGGATCTGGATGTTCACCCCCATGACGTCCACGACCAGCCGCAGGATCTTCCGGTAATCGATCAATTTGAAAAGCTCTTTGTGGTGAGCCAGGGCGTTGCGAATCTGGTAAGGTGCGTCGGAAGACGTCCCGTGGGCCTTGCGGTATTTGTCGTTGAGCTTATCGACGACGTCAAGCAGCCGCTCGACGCGTTTAGGCTTGAGGGCGTTTTCGATCAGAAAGAACCCGTCTTCGTCGAACTTTCGCCGTTGCGCTTCGGTAATGGCCAGGTGGGGGTCCGGTTCAAACGGTTCCGGCTGAGCCTGGGCCACAGGTATAGACATGGTTTTGCTCCTTCGAAAGATCAACTCCGCGGGCGGTCATTGGCGCCGATCTCATTCCAATAGTAGACCGGTCAACTCCACAGGCGGTCGTGCGAACGTAAATCGTCCCACTCGTCGGTGGGTTCGAAGTATCCGGAGTCCTTACTGCTGATGTGCTCCCGTATGGCCTCTTCGTTCAATTCGATGCCCAGTCCCGGTGCGTCCGGCACGGCCATGAACCCGCCTTGGATCACCGGATCCGGCAGTCCGGTTACCAGGTCGCCCCACCAGGGCACGTCCACGTGGTGGTGTTCCAGGGCGATAAAGTTCTCCGTGGCCGCGGCGCAGTGCACGCTGGCCATCTGGGCGACCGGCATGGCGGACATGTGCAGCGCCATGGAGATGCCGTATTCCTGGGCGGAATCGCCGATCTTCTTGGTTTCCAGGATGCCTCCGGAAGTGGCCAGGTCGGGATGGCACACGGATATGGCCCGGTTTTCAAAGAGGTCCATGAACCCTTCCCTGAGATAGATGTCCTCCCCCGTGCATATCGGCGTATCGCAGGCGTCGCGCAACCGGACGTACTGTTCCGTGAACTGCCACGGCACCATGTCCTCGTACCAGGCCAGGTTGTACCGGTCCAGCGCCTTGCCCAGGCGGATGCAGTCCTCTACGCCGATGTGTCCGAAGTGGTCGACGGCGAGGGGGATCTCGTAGCCGACGATGTCGCGAACGCCCGCCACGTAGTCCGACAGCAGGCCGATGCCTTTGTCCGTCAGCCTGATTCCCGTAAACGGATGCATGATGTGCAGGGTGTCCGGCATCCCGGAAGGGGCCGAGAGGGTACCGGGCGTATCCTTCAGCAGCCCGATGCCCACGTCCATCTTCAGAAAGGTGAATCCCCGGTCCATGCGTTCCTTCAGGCGCCGGCCCATCTCGCCGGGGTCCGGGGACGAGGTGGTATCGCAGTAAATGCGCACCGAGTCCCTGAACTTCCCGCCAGCCAGCTGATAGGCGGGCACGCCGTAGGCCTTGCCCGCGAGGTCCATGAGGGCCATCTCGATGGCGCAGACGCCGCCGGCCTGCCGTGCGTGATGGCCGAACTGGCGGATCTTGCGGAAGATCCTGTCGACGTCGCAGGGGTTTTCGCCCAGGATGCGCGACTTGAGTGCGAGGGCATAGGTCTTGCTGGCACCGTCTCGTACTTCTCCGAGCCCGTGGATGTCCTGGTTGGTATCGAGCCGGATGATCGTCGACGCGCCGATCGTGACCGTGCGCATGTCCGTGATACGCAGTTCACCGGGGCGGGAAGCGGTATTGACGTTGGCCTCTACGCTCATGCCTGCCCCTCGGACCAGTTTGCCGGCGGTTCGACGGGACCGTGATCCCACACGGTGGGGAAGTAATGGCCTGTCAGGAGTTCGCCGGGCTCGACATCGACCCGGCGCTCCATGATGTGGGTCCTGGAAGGCTCATACCTCGTCCACCCGGGCATGTAATGCACCGCGATCGCCGGGCGCCCGTTTTCTGAAGGATTGGGCGGACTCCCGTGCCAGGTCAGGCAGTGGTGGAACATGCATTCGCCTTTTTTGACCTCGCAGGGGACAATTTCCACCTCTTCGTCCCCGGGAATGAGGGACAGATCGGGATCCGGCGTGAAACCGTCTTCGTTCGTCCCGATCGTACCGCCCTTGTGGGGTCCCCAGTGGTGGCTGCGCGGAACCATGCGCATGCAGCCGTTCTCGATGGTGGCGTCGTCCAGGGCTACCCAGGCGCTCACCAGGTCCGCCGGCTGGATGATCGGCCAGTAGGGATGGTCCTGGTGCCAGTCCGTCGCCCCGCCGCGGCGCGGCGGCTTGTACTGGATCTGGTCGTGCCACACCCGCAGCACGTCGGTGCCGATCAGCTCGCAGGCCATGCGGCAGATCTCCGGGTGGTAGAGATGGGTCCGGAAGCCGTCGTCCGCCTGCCAGGTATTTACGACCTGAATCACGACGTCCCGCTCGTCCTCGATATGCTCGCCCCGGATATTTCGCACCGCTTCGGCCTGCCCGCGGGAAGTGCCCGCGATGACCGTCATCAGGCGATCCCGCAACGCGTCGGCCTCATCATCGCTGTAGACACGGCCCACGTTGAGGAAACCAACCTCCCTGAATGTGTCGATTTGCGCCTGGGTCGGGGTCATGCTGCGGCTCCCGGTTCATATTCGGTTTTCATTGCGCTTCAGGATCGCGGAAAGGTTGGTGCGAACGTAGCGGAAACCAGGTGGCTTGTCAAGGCCGATGTCCACCCGATTTTCGCTTGACGCCGCCCTGTCCGCTGGTTACTTCCCGGTAACTCCACAGCAGTTCCACGCTCCGCATACAGAGGAACCGAAATGGCGATACGCATGGCGCAGTACGGCACCGGCCACGGGCATGCCGCCGGCAAACTTCAGTCCATGTCGACCGACCCCGGCGTCGAGTGCGTCGGAGTCTATGAACCGGATGAGATACGGCGTACCGCGTTAGCTCAAGCCGGGGGGCCGTACAAAGGAATCCACTGGTTCGACCGCGTGGAAGATATGCTCGGCGACCCCGGCATCGCGGCCATAGCCTCGGAAGGGCGCAATGACGAAAGCCTGGGCCAGACGGAAGAGATCGTCCGCGCCGGCAAGCATGTCTGGTACGACAAGCCCGCCGGCGACGACTGGCCGGCCTGGCAACGGGTGGCTGCCATGGCTGAGAAGGCGGGTCTCCAGGTACAGATGGGATACATGTTCCGATATCACGACGGGTTCCGCAGGATCGCCGACTGGGCACGGTCCGGCACACTGGGCAATGTGTTTTCGATCCGGGCGCATATGTCGACCAACGTCCCGGTTTCTTCCCGTGAAGTGATCAGCAGGCACCGGGGAGGCATATTCTACGACCTGGCCGGCCACATGCTCGACCAGGTGGTCTGGATCCTCGGCCGTCCGTCCAGGGTGACCGCCTTCCTGCGCAACGAAACCGGGGAGGTCCCCGCGTTCACGGATAACGGCCTGGGGGTATTCGAATACGAGCATGCCATGGCCACGGTCGATATCGCGGCCATGGAACCGTCACCGCCGGCCCGTCGCTTCGAGGTGTATGGAACGGAGGGCAGCGCCATACTCCTGGAACCTTTCGAACCGGGCACGGAGATCCGGCTGGCCCTGGCCGAAGCCAGGGACGGACATCCCGAAGGGGAATCACGGGTACCTGTAGTCGGCCGCAGCCGGCAGAAGCTGTATGACCTCGAACTGGCATCGTTCCTGAAGACCATTTCCGGAGAACAACCGCCGGACCGCCCCCTTTCCCACGAACTGCTCGTGCAGGAAACACTCCTCCGCGCGACCAGGGGCCTGTCGTGAGTCCGCAGGCAGTACAGTACGACGCGATCACAATCGGCGGTGGAATCGTCGGCGTCTCTACGGCCTGCGTGCTCGCCAGGCGCGGAATGCGCGTCCTCCTGCTCGAACGGTATTCACCCGCCCACGAGCACGGCAGTTCCCACGGCGACAGCCGGATGATCCGCTTCGATTATGAAGAGAACGTGTACGTGGAAATGGCGGCGCGTGCGTTCCGGGCATGGGAAGACCTCTCGAAACGATTGGGCAGACCGGTGTTCAGGCAGACGGGCATCTGCAACCTGGCGCCTGCCGACGCGGAGGTGCTGGATATACTGGAAACCCGCTTGCGGGACTGCGAACTCCCCTACGAGCGGCTGGCCGGTTCTTCTTTTACGCGCCGTTTCCCCCAGTTAAGCCTGGCGAACTCGAGCGAAGCCATCTACCAGCCCGACAGCGCGGTACTTTTTGCCGACGAGGTGGTCCGGAGCCTGTGGGACTGTGCCCGGGAAGATGGCGTGGACGCGCGGACGGAAACGGAAGTCGCCTCGATCGAACTTCGCGATGGCAGTGTGGAGGTCGGTGCTTCGGACGGACGAACCTGGTCAGGTACCAGTCTCGTGCTGGCGACAGGTGGTTGGACGGGACAGTGGCTCGACGCGCTGGGGATCGACGTCCCGCTGGTGGTGACCCGCGAGTTGCTGGCCTATTTTCCGCGGGCGGGACCGGTCTCCCACGAGGCGGGCGCCATGCCCAACGTGATCGATTACCACACCGCCGACCCCTTCTACTGCGTGCCCCAGGTGCGGGTGCCTGGCGTGAAAGCCGGCTGCCACAGAACCGGCCGGATCGTGGAGGCCGACGACCCTGAAGACGTGGACCGCACCAATCTCGCCGCAGTGCAGGACTTCATCGGCCGGAGATGCCCCCACCTTTCCCGCGATCCCGTCGCCGTGAAGCACTGCCTGTACACCAACTCGGCGGACTACCACTTCATCCTGGACCGCCATCCCGACCACGGGAATGTGGTCCTGGCCGCGGGTTTTTCGGGCCACGGATTCAAGTTCGGGCCGGTTCTGGGCGAGATCCTGGCCGCCAGGCTGTTCGATGAGCCGCCGCCGGTCGACATGAGCCTGTTCGGCCTCGAGCGGTTCAACCAGCCGGATGCATTGAAACCGCGGACAATCGCGTGATTCTCACAGTAGACTCTGTAGATACATTGTAGATACGGGAGGTATATTCAGGAGAGATGGCGCGCCGTTCACACGAACCGCTTGCCGTCCTTGAACACGCCGATTATCCGCCGTATGGCAAAGATATCCTGCAGGGGATCTCCATCGACGGCGAGGATGTCGGCACTTTTCCCCGGTTCCAGGGATCCGATCCGATCGGCCATCCCAAGCATTTCGGCGGCCCGGCTCGTGGAGGCGATGATAGCGCCCATGGGGGAGAATCCGCAGCACTTGACGGCGATGACGAGGCCCCCGGTGAAATCCTCGAATCGTGTTTCCGGGACGCCCGCGTCGCTGGATATGACCATTCGGACGCCTTCCTCCAGCGTGCGCCGCAGAAGAGCGAACCGTTCGCCGTATTCGCTCTCGAGCAGTTCTTCAAGTTCTTCCGGTGAACCCGTTCTGGGTCCGGTGATCGTGTGGCTGACGTAGAGCCCCTTCTTCCGGATCAGATCGACGGCATCCTCGTCGTAGCGGTGGCCGTCTTCCTCTCCCATCCACGAGCAGTGCTCGATGCTGTCGGTACCGGCGATGGCACAGTTCATAATGCCCGCGGTCCCGTGGGCGTGGGCGGCGACCTTCCTCCCCAGGCGATGGGCGTCCTGGACGAGGGCCGAAAGCGTTTCCGCCGAATACTGTGCGCGGCGCACGTTGCTGTCGGGTGTCAGCCCGCCGCCGGTCGCGCACACCTTGACCCAGTCCACGCCCATGGTGACCACCGTCCGCACGGCCTTCAGCACCTCCTCCGTGCTGTCCGCGCTGATCCCCATGTAGTGGAGGTGTCCCGCCGTCGTGGTGATGGGCAGTCCACAGGCCAGGATGCGCGGTCCGTCAAGCTCACCCGCGTCGATGGCCCGCTTCAGCGTCAGCGTCACGCCGAACACGTCGGCGCAGTCCCGAACGGTCGTTACCCCGCCCCGCAGGACGCGGCGGGCGTTGGCGGCGGCCTCGACCACGGACTCCACGGCGCTTTTGTGCGCCAGGGAGGTGACGCAGTCCTCCTTCGCGTTCATGACGAGATGTACGTGGGTATCGATGAGGCCGGGGAGAAGCGTGGCCGTACCCAGGTCGACGACTTCCGCATCGCGGGGTATGGAGAGGCTGTCGCGGGATCCGACCGCCTGGATCCGGTCGCCGTCCATCAGGATCAGTCCGTCGGGGATCGGGGCCTCGCCCTTCCCGTTGATGATCAAGCCGCCCTTGATGGCCTTTAGCAAGCGTCCTGCTCCGGGAATCCGGGTTACGACGGGGCGTCCGCGGCGGGTGTTACATCGAAGGCGCCCATGCTGCTGTACTTCTCCAGCCGGGCTTCCAGGCGTTCCTCGACGGACAGTCCGCCCGCCTCGTGCAACGCCTTGAGGATCGATTTCCTCACGTTCGCAATGGCCGATTCGTGATCGCGGTGGGCGCCCCCGAAAGGTTCGGGCACGATCTCATCTATGACGCCGAACTGCAGCAGGTCGGTGGCTGACAGCCGAAGGGCCTCCGCGCAGTCCGCCTTGCGGGCGGCGGCCTTCTCCTGGTCCTTCCAGAGAATGGTGGAACAGGGTTCGGGGCTGATCACGGAGTACCAGGCATTCTCCATCATGATGACCCGGTCTCCCACCCCGATGCCCAGGGCCCCTCCGCTTGCGCCCTCGCCGATCACCATGACGATGATGGGCACGCGCAGGCGCCCCATCTCGTAGATGTTCCGGGCGATGGCTTCCGCCTGGCCCCGCTCTTCGGCGCCCGCGCCGGGATAGGCGCCGGGGGTGTCTACCAGGGACAGGACCGGCATGTCGAACTTCTCGGCCAGCTTCATGATGCGCAGGGCCTTGCGGTATCCCTCGGGGCCGGCCATGCCGAAATTGCGCATCACGTTTTCCTTGGTGTTCTTCCCCTTTTGATGCCCCACCACGGCGATCGGCTGGCCGTCCATTTTTGCCAGGCCCGTTACCATGGCCTTGTCATCCCCGAAGGCCCGGTCACCGTGCAGTTCGACGAAATCTTCCATCATCCCGTCGATATAGTCCAGCGTGTGGGGGCGGTTCGGATGACGGGCGATGAGCACGCGCTGCCACCGGGTCAGGTTGGCATAGGTCTTCTGCCGCTGCCGGACCACTTCCTCTTCCAGGCGCTGGATCTCGTCGGCCAGGGCGTCGAGGTTCTCGGTCACCGCATAGTTTCTCATTTCCTCTATGCGCTTTTCGAGCTCGTAAATCGGTTTTTCGAATTCGAGAATCGGACCGTTCTCTTCCATAGGCTTACTCCAGGCTGCTTAAACTGTAATCGCGGCGGACCAATGAATTGCAGGCAGTCCCGGCGCGTTCCTTCAAATAAAGACCATCCGGCCGTCCTGTCAAGGATGCGGGCCGAATGGACGGCAGCACTGGGCGGTACGTGGCGTCCTCATGCGACGGTGCGCGGCTTCCTCATGCAAACGTAGACCGGGGCAAACCGTTCCCGCTTCGTGGCCTTTCGCACCGTCCGACGATCCCGTGGCGGCAGGGCAAACCCCTTGACATCCCGGTTCCTGCCTGTTAGTTGCCCGATTAATGTATCCTGATCGAAAGTGCCCGGCTGTTTTACCATGCGGACCGGGGGATCTGCACACGGACCGGGGATCTGCACACGGACCGGGGATCTGCACGCGGGCCGGGGGATCTGCACGTGGGCCGGAGGAACTGTGCGAGTGGGTGAATCTGCGTGTGACGGGAGGATCGACGCGAGTGGGGGATCTGCTGTCATGAACGACGGTGATCAAACCGGTCAGTTGGGCCTTGTCTCGCCGTATTCCCTGACCGCGGAACACGTGCGGCAATACCGGGAAAACGGCCACGTGCATCTCCGGGGCGTCTGTACGAGGGAAGAGATCGCCGAGTACCGGGCAGTGTTGAAACCGGTCACGGCCGAACGCTTCGCCGGGACGGCCAGGATGAGCGACCGGGCGGAGGACGACTTCTCCCGCGTGTTCATGCAGACCTTCAACCTGAGAGAAGCGGACGAGCGCGCCGCGCGGTTCATCCAGTCGCCCCGTTTCGGCAAGATCGCGGCCGATCTGATGGGCGTGGACGCGGTCCGCATCTACTACGACAAGGCGATGTTCAAGGAGCCGGAAAGCCGGATCACGCCGTGGCACCAGGACGGTCCGCACTGGCCCCTCTGCTCGGACCACGTCCTCACCATGTGGATCCCCCTCGTGGACGCCACCATGGACATGGGACCGCCGCGATTCGCCAGTGGCACCCACCGGGACAAAGTGATCGGTCCCAGGGGGATACACCGCGATTCAGAGTCCTTTTTCGGGGACTACATCCGCGCGAACCGGATTCCGGTCGTGGAAGAAGAGATCCTCGCGGGGGACGCGACTCTGCACAGCCACTGGGTCGTTCACGGCGCTCGGGCCAACACGTCGGGCCGCGTACGTGAAGCACTCGGCGTCACATTCTACGCGGATGGTTTACACATCGACGACTCGGCGTGCAGCGAAGAAAACCGGCCGGTCATCGACGCCAACCTCGGAAACAGGCGTCCGGGCGAGCGGGCCGACCATTCTCGGAACCAGGTCGTGTTCGCCCGGTCCTGAATACGTGCGTCCTGCACGTTACAGGTGCGTCTCGCGCATTACCCGGCGACCCGTGCGTTTCGCATCGCGAGCGAACACCCTGCGGAAGATCAACCGTCAGGCTTCAGAGGAACGGCAGAGATTTCGATGCGAGAAGATGAACTTATCAAAAAGCTGCGTTCCAGGCGCAGCAGGTTGCTGGATCCCGCCCGGGACGCACTTGCCGCGGCCGTCGCCGTTCCGGTACGCGATGCGGGC
Source organism: bacterium (assembly GCA_965202605.1). GTDB lineage: Bacteria > JAAXHH01 > JAAXHH01 > JAAXHH01 > JAAXHH01 > JAAXHH01. Next base: position 3,561,247 of record OZ241838.1, on the reverse strand, counting down.
AAGGGGTTGGAATTGCTCTACCTCCTACGCGCTCAGCGCGCGGGCGATCCCTGGTCCGGCCACATCAGCTTTCCCGGAGGAAAGATCGACGCTTCTGACAAAAGTCCCCAGGAAACGGCCATCAGGGAAACGCGGGAAGAAACGTCCCTCGATCTTTCCGGGGCGGAGTGCGTCGGCCGGCTTGACGACCAGGCTACGCATTTAAGCAATGCGCACGTCGCCGCTTTCGTATTCTACCTGTCGAACGGGCCCGAGCTGTCCCTGTCCCTCAACCGTGAGATCCGGCGCGCGTTCTGGGTGCCGGTGAGCGACCTGATGGATGACCACCGGTACGTTACGGCCGAGGTAGCGGGAGAATGGGGTAAAAGGAAGGTGCCCGCCATCGACCTGCTGGGCGCCGAAGGACCCGTACTCTGGGGACTCACCTACCGTTTCACCGCCCAGGTCCTGGCCTGCATCGGGCACCGGCTTCCCGGCGGAGCCGAGGTGCAGATACGCCAGGCTGTTGATGCCATCACTGACGACTCCTGGGATGTTGCTAATGGTGTCAGCTGAGACACCTTAAATACAAAAAATAAACATTAAATGCGAAGAGGTAGATGTTCATGAAACTGTCCCTGTCCGTCCGCGTCGCCGAATCCGTGTTGAACAAGGAAGAATCCAACCGATCCATGGAGTACCTGGCGGATCTCGCCCGGGAACTCGGATACGCCGCCATGTGCATGCGGGCTTCCCAGGCCGGCATAAAGACGCCCCTGGAACAGATCACGCGGGTGAAGAAGATCCTGGCCGTTCGGGGACTGCCCGTTTCCATGGTAACGGGCGACATCCCCATCCCCGCGAACGACGAACACGCCCCGGACGCCCTGCGGAACATCACGCCCTACCTGGACCTGACTGCGCTGCTGGGCGCCGACCTGATCCGGATCGGCATGAAAAAGGAAGAAGACATCGCCTGGGCGCAACGGGCCGCGGACGAGGCGGCCGAACGGAGTATCCGGCTGGCCCACCAGTCCCATACGCGCAGCCTGTTCGAGACCGTGGAGGAGTCCGTCTCGGTGCTGAAGCGCGTGGGCCGTGCGAATTTCGGCATCATCTACGAACCGGCCAATCTCGACCTGTGCGGCCAGGACTACGGTCCGGAGACCATCCGGCGTTTCGCGCCCTGGCTGTTCAACGTCTATCTGCAGAATCACCGGCTGAACCCGGAAGGTTCCATGACCCTTAACACCTGGGTCAGGGGACCCGCGCCCCACGATCCCGTTCCGCTCCAGGAAAAGGGCGGAATCGACTTCCCCATCATCATGAGGACGCTCGAAGAGCTCGGTTACGACGGCTACGTGACCGTGCACCAGGCCTTTGCCGAACTCATGGAACCCGAAGACGCCGCCCGCCAGAGCTACGACTATCTGACGTCCATCGCGGACTTCGGGTGAGGGACTGTTGTAAAGAGGTTGTGCGTTCTAACGGCCTGAACCCCTAACCCATACCGTGTTTATAAAACCGTCGCTCAACGCAACGGGATTGTACTTAACATAGCATTTGCGTATATTGTGTAATTCATAAAACTGTTTCAGGCGCAACTGGTCTGGTTTACAGAAGGATGCTGTGGAAGCACCAGTGACTGAAACCGGAAAAACATATCAGGGTTGATAAAAATCTAACGGGTTCGGACCATGATCACGAGAATCAAGTTTGAAGGATACCGACTCCTCAGCGATTTCGAGGCTGATCTGAAGCCGTTAAACGTGGTAATCGGTGCGAATGCGAGTGGTAAGAGTTCACTGATCAATGGCCTTCATCTCGTCCGAGAATGTTGTACATACCCACTAAAAACGGCGATAGGGCTGCATTGGGAGACTTCTTCCCTTCTCACGGCCGGGAACGGAAACGGTGAGTTGAAGTGGAAGGTTGAATTTCGAAAGCCAGCGAACCCCTATTGGGACGATGTCCCTCTGGAGAAGGATAATCCCCTGAGTTACCAGGTGGTTCTAAAGGCCGACGCTCAGGGTCTGATGCACGCGCAGTATGAAGTACTTGAGAATATACGTCCGGACGCAGGTCACAAGGAGCCCCTGAAACATCTGGAGGCAACGCCGTACAGGAGGCAAGTCTTTGATAGAAAGCAACACAGGCTGATCCCGTTTGACATGGAACAATCCACACCTGCCAAGGTCCAGGATTCCGGCCCGGAAACTGCCGAAGTGGGTGCGACAGACGCGCAACGAGAATCTGCATTATTGCTTTCACAACTAGTGTTCTTCAACGAGTTTCCCGTCCCGGCCGCGGCACGCTACTTCTTCAGGCGCGTTTTGTGCTACCCTGGTTTCGACGTTACCCGATCGTCGGCGCTTCGTACAAAGGCCGCGGAGATCGAACCGACGCCTTTGTTGACGTCCAACGGTGACAACCTTGGGACCGTACTTCACGAAATACTGACCCGGTATGATTTCCGTTCGACAGCGGAGGAATTGCGAGATTTCGTGAGAGTTGCGTATCCGTGGTTTGAGGAAATCAACTGCGAGACCACCTACGGGGCACCACCTCAGGTACTTGTAAGGACCCGTGAAAGAGGGATGTCTCGCGCCATGGAGTTATGGGAACTCTCAGACGGCATGTTGCGATTCCTTTGTCTGGCTACTGCGTTGCTGAATCCGGTTCATCCGTCTCTCGTTGCTATCGACGAACCTGAATTGGGTTTGCATCCGGGCCTGTTACCGATTGTAGCCGAAATGATAAATGCGGCAGCAGAACGCACGCAGGTACTGGTGACTACGCACAGCCCTGATCTGCTTGATTGCTTCGACATAGACGATATCGCTGTAATGGCACGGGACGAGGATGAGGCAAGGGCGATGTGGTATCGTCCCTCGAATCGCAAGATGCTGATGGAGATGCTCAAAGACGTTTCAGGTGGCACTTTGGGCGACCTGCATCGCTCCGGCGAACTGGAGGCTGGCGCGTGAAGGTGTGGGTTTACGTCGAAGGTAAATCAGACAAGGAGGCGTTGTCGGTACTATGGAAAGAATGGAAACAGAAGCTTGGGAGGAAAAACTGGCAGATTCAATGCATACCACTTAAAGGCAAATCTAGGTATTTCAAGAGTGTCGGCCCGCGAACCGCGGCGCGGTTGCTGCAAGATAAAGATGATCTCGTCATCGGACTTCCCGATCTCTATCCTAATCGAGAATATGCGAATACGGAGTACAGGCACGAAAATCTGCAAGAACTTAAGGGGCTACAGAGACGATTGGTTTAGCAGTCTTTGCTGAGGTTGGACAACTTGGCCAAAATCGATAGCTTGATGTCCCGTTTTTACGCCAGCGCCTTGAAACATGATATGGAGATGTTGCTACTGGCCGCGCTGAATCATCCATTGCGGTCGCAACGCAGGAAGAACGATGCCTCCGTCAGTTGGCGATTCCCCCCGAGGAACAGAACCAGAACAAGCCTCCAAAGAAGCTCGTTGAGGAACTCTTTCAAACAACACGGAAGCGATCATACCGTGAGATCGCAGACAGCTTCGCTATTCTTAGCGAAACGACTCTGCCGAACGTGTTGTTCGATGGAAGAGGAAATGAACAGTGTCCTGAATTCCGATCCATGCTCGATTGGATTGGTGAGAAGACCGGCGTACAGGCGTACGATATTGGTAACGCCGGATGACTCATTTCTAGACCATGAGAATTGGTTCTTGTTGACGGAGTTGATTTTAAACTCGAGATCGCAAGGCGTTATGCTACCATGGGGTTATTGCCATGGGGTTTGTCGGGGTGATTACGTACATTGGACCGGTTGAAATGTCCTTCAGGCAGACTGCCGTAGAGAACATCCAAATGGGGTCAATTGATTGAATGTAATTGAGGTATAATTCAAGGGGAGCTTATGGAAATCGCACAATTGATCATCACGCCGGGCGTCTTGTTGAGCGCTTTTCTCTTCTTCTGGCGGGAAGCGAAGAACGGCAGAGAAGGACTACGAAACGAGTTGAAAGAGCATCGTAATGAATTGAAGGATGAGATAAGTTCCGTACGAATGGAAGTTTCGGGCGTAAGAAAAGAGATGCATGATGTAAGAAAAGAGATACATGATATGAATGGTCGTCTTGGAAACGTCGAAGGAATCTTGACGACCCTGGGCCGTTAGCGCCATGTTCAATGGCGACCGGTCCGATCCCTTGTCAGTTACCTTGGCTTCAAACCAGGTAAACCAGCACGTAGAGGACGGGCCAGATGAGGACGACGAAGAGCCAGAACATGTAGCCCAGCACCACGCCGGTGTGCTTTTCGGACGTATAGACGCCAGAGGAGGACCTTACCCAGAGGTATAACAGTACGAGGACGGTTGCGAGCACGTGGACGGCGTGGAGCCCGATGATCGTGTAGAACATGGCGCCGTACAGGCTCGATGTCATGCTCAACCCGAAGCGAATCAGCCGGATCCATTCGAACCCCTGCACCGTGAGGAAGACGACGCCCAGGACGCAGGTGGCCATCAGCCATCGGGTCAGTTGAGCGGACGCGTTCCGCTTCACGGCCCGGTAGGCGCGATGCATGGTGTAGCCGCTGACGAGGAGAAACAGGGTGTTCACGCCCGTGATGCCAAGGGGCAGGCGCGGCTGGTCCGGCGGAGGCCAGTCCGCCACGAGGCCCGACCGCAGCCAGAACAGGATAAACAGCAGCGTGATGAAGATGATCAGTTCGCTGGCGATGAAGAGGTACATGCCCAGGATCTCCATGGGCATGCCCGGCTGTGTTTCAGGCTCAGTTGGTCGCGCCGTCGGTTGACTGGCCTTGTGGGTCAACTGTCATTCCTTTACGGGGGATCTACAACCAGATCAGTGGTGACGACAGCGAAAATACCCTTATCGTCACGCGCGGGGACGGAGCGTGTAATCATCCAGATTTCACCGCCACCTTCATCGTAGTAAGGGGCGGTCCAGATACCCGCGTTGGCGGCCAGTGGCATCTTGAACCAATCCTGTCCCTCGATGTTGTAGGACGGCGTCCCAAGATCGATGGTATTGTAGCCGTCCGGCGTGCGATAGACGTAAGGGCTACCGGTTATTGTGCCAGCCTCGTTCAGTAATACGACGGCACTGCCGCAAAACGCGGGATAAACGTCCAGATAGGCCTGCAAACGCCGCGTATACGCAGCGGCATCCACCGGTCGCTCCGCCACCAGTTCCGCCACTAGAGCATCGAGGGCCGCAACCACCACGGTCTGCCGATCTTCCCGGGTGGGTTCGGTGTACCGTCACGGCAGGATTGGGCGGTGAGGAAGGCCAGGAACAGGATAGACAGGGCGAGTGTGGTGCGCATGGTTCCTTCGGGCGGTGCATGGCAGTGTTTAAAGTGATGTCATAGATGATAAACAAAAAGAAGCACGGGTCAAGGAAACCACAGATGCAAACTACAGGAAACCGATAGCAGAACCGATCATCATGGTATCCTCATCGCACCTGCGCCAGGAACCCCATCCCATGTTAGACCGACAACAGCCCAATAGCAGAGGCTTCTGATGAAAAACCTGATCATACGCGAATGCCAGCCTGAGGACGTAAAGGCCGTGCACGAATTGGACCTGGAGTGGGAAGCGGAAGACGTCACCTACGGTTTCGGTCCCAGCTCAGTCGAAGAAATACGGGCTGCCCTGAGTCCGTATTTACTGGTGGCCGTCGTTGAGGATGAGATTATCGGGTACAGCAGCGGCGCGGTGCACATCAGCCGCGACCTGTGTGTTTTCGAAGAAGGAGAGCCCCACCTGGAAATCCACGACCTCTATGTCAGGGAACCCTACCGAAGCGCCGGGGTCGGCAGCAGGCTTGTCGAACGGATGATAGGAATTGCCAACGAGAACGGCATTCATCGATTCCGCGTACACTCCGCCACGAAGGACCTGGACAGGGTACTCAAGTTCTACCGGGATCATGGTTTCAAGTCCTGGTGTGTCGAGATGTTTATATAGGGTGATAAGCACCAACCCGAAACCATGGATGACAGGTGGAGCATGCGGCCTCTGGTTCAGTCCTCATGATCAACCCTCCCCCTTCATCCCCTCAAACGGTCCCATTCCCGCACGTAGTCGGCCAGGTGCCCGTTCTCCGGTGATTGCGCCTTCTCTTCAAGCATGGAACGCGCCAGGTCCTGTTCCTCCCGGTACTGGTCGTCGTTGAAGAACCCGGCGAAATGGGCGATGCGCAGCCAGACGAGGTAGGTCGTCACCGCGTCGTGCTGGTTGTATTGCGCGATGCGCCGGACGTCGCCGTCGAGCCAGGCCTCGGCTACGCTGTCCCCGTCGAAGCCGCCCATCTTGCCGGGTATGCCCGAAAGCACCGCCATCTCTTTCAGGGAAGGGCGCGCCTTGCCCCACTCGCCGATAGCCGTCATCAGGTCCACGTTCCACTCGCTCGCGCGCGAGAAGTAATCGTATCCTTCCCACGGCTTGTCCGGCCGCTTGCAGAACCCGGCCGCGGTAATGCCCTTTATGATGCCCCGCTGAATGATGATCGGCAGGTCCGATCCCGTCGAGTTGAACCCGACGAGCTGGGGCACGCGCCGGCCCACGCTTTCCAGGAACCGGGAAAGGATCACCGATTCCCTGCAGTCCTCGGGGTTTTCGGGGTCCCGGGGCTGCACCCGCAGATCAAGCGACACCTTCCCCAGGGGATCCTGGCTCCTGGTCACCATGGCGATGGAGACCAGGCGGGACATGGCGTACTTGAGAAAGGGTCTCGGTTGTTCTGCTGTCGCGCCGTTCAAACGCCACATCTCGAGGACGACTTCCCGGTCGGGCATATCGGCCGGCAGGTCGTAAAGCAGGCGTCCCGCCTCGGGGTCGGGGACCCATTCCGCGTCGAAAGCCCATACATTCTGCATTACGCTTTTGAACATGGCTTGATCTCTTTTCTCTCTTTTCTCTCTTTTCGATGCAACTCAAGCAGGTGTTTACGCGATTTGTCGACGCGACTTGAGTCCTGGTTATGAAGCGAAGCGGATTAGTCGGCGCTATGGGTATCGACAAGGTGCGGAACGGTCAGCCCTGAAGCAACAGCATGCCCCCCTGCCGGGCGGCTTTCTGATCAAACGTATACACTGGAAGGGCTTGTTTCCGTTCAGCCGCAGCCCGGATCATCAGGTCTGAAAACCCGGCGCCACCGTCCCTGTAGCGGAACGCCGCCGTCGCGACGTCACCTGCAGCCTCCACCACCAGGACCTCAGTCGAGACCAGGTCCTCGAGCACGTCGGCGATCTGGTCGCGGGGAAAGCCATAGGCGCGCTCCAGGACCCGGACGAGTTCGACGACGACCTCCCGGCAGACAAATCCCGGTGCTTCAGCGGTTAGCGACGTAAGCAGTTCATGCGCCGCCGAGGCCTGTTCTTCGTCGTCGCGAACGAGAAACCGGACAAGGACATTGGTATCCAGGGCGATCATTTCCCACAGGCTCCATCCGCGACAGCCTGGTCCATGTCTTCTGCGGTGACGGCGGATTCCCCACAGGCTCCATCCGCGACAGCCTGGTCCATGTCCTCATCGGTTACGGCGGGACCGTCATATTCGAGTACGCCGAACAGCCGTCCGATCGGGCGTACGGGTAGAATGCGCACCTCGTCATCGTAGATCGCGTAGCGGATCCTGTCGCCGGTCTCTATGCCGAGCGTTTCCCGTACCACCTTGGGCAGCGTAGTCTGGCCCTTACTGGTGATGCTGGATTCGACCATGGTAATCCTTTCTTCATATTTCCTTACTTTGCTTATTTTGCATTTACTTATAATAAAAGCGTTGATATTTCGAAAGATCAAGGATTAAATCAAACCTCCTTACTTTCATCATGCCGCTCGTCCGTGGACAGGAACAGCGCGTCACGCTCGTCCTGTGGGACGTACGTTCCCTTTCGATCACCGGAGCGCAGGGCAGTTCGCAGTGGCGCAAGGTCCCGTTCGTGGAAGTGCGACAGCATCCGGATGTTCCGCTGGACCTCGGACGCGTCCCGGCGGGCGAGCGGCTTCTCCAGCAACTGCCGGGTCAGGGGGACGAGCGCGTCGTGACCGGCGCCGGAAAGGAAGACGTCCAGGGAGGTCACGATCTCGGGCGTCAGCCGGCGGAACCCGGTAAGACGGGAACCGCGTATGCGTTCGTGCGGGGGGAGATGGACGGTCCTTTCGATGTGCCCGATCAGGCCGAGCAGATAGACGAGAGAATCAAAGGCGGCCAGCGCCCGCCTTCGAGACTTGAACACGCCGTACCAGCGCAGTTCCAGATCTGACCACGCGTCTACGTGGGTCGTGAAGCAGAGCAGGACCTGCTTCGCGGTACCGCCGATTCCGATCGCCGGGTACAGGAAGTCGTAGGTTCCGTCCTCGTTGTGTGACGGACGCAGCTTGCGGATCAACGCGTTCTCGAGCAGCAGCGCCTCGCGCTCCGTATCCCGGTGGATGACCTCCAGCGTACTGGCCTCGCGAACCAGCGTGCGCATCTTCCGGTGCACCTTGCGCCGGGTGGCGTTCCGGTACTGTTGCAGGCGCCGCCGGATGTTCCCCGCCTTGCCAACGTAAAGGACCGCTCCCTGCCCGTCCTTGAACAGGTAAACCGCCGGTGTCGCGGGCAATTCCTCGATGAGACGATCTCCGAATTTCCGGTCGAACATGCGCATGGCCTGGTCGCGCCTGTTGTGGCGCCTGTTCTCGCGCCTGTTGTGGCGCCTGTTGTGGCGCCTGTTCTCGCGCCTGTTCTCGCGCCTGCTGAAGACTTCGAATCCGTGCCTGTATTCGCGCCTGCTGAAGACTTCGAATCCGTGCCTGTTCCCCTGAATCAAAGGAACGCTGCCGGATCGATTCAGTCAAGATCTGCATCGCGATTCAGGTGAATCGACGGCCGGCACATCATACCGGTACCATCATACCGGTACATCATTCAGGAAGAGACTTCCGAACCGCCACGGATCGCTTGCCAGCCCGCCGGATCGGGTATATACTGTTTCTTCGTCTCTTCTGTACCCCCTTGATATGATTTGCCGGCCTATAGTCGGTCCATCTTAAACGTGATTTGCGGGCCCATCGCACGTTCGATCCGCAGCCAAAACGGAGACGCTCCGGTTCATTGATACGATTCACCGGGATTTTCTGACATCGCACGTTCGATCCGCACCCCAAACGGAGACGCAGGCCCATGAGTTCGGAAAAACTGATCGTCGATTTCGTAAACAGCCAGGACGGCCGCCTGTCCGCGGTCGCCAGAGACATCTGGGACCATCCCCAGATCGCCCTGCAGGAGACGTACGCGTCGGAACTGCTCGCACGGGAGCTGGAGGCGGATGGCTTCTCTGTCGAGTGGGGCGCGGGCGGGATGTCCACGGCCTTCGTCGCCACCTGGGGCTCGGGAGATCCCATTATCGGTTTCCTGGGCGAATACGACGCGCTGCCGGGTCTGTCTCAGACGGTTTCGGCGGAGCGGGAGGCCATCGACCCGGGCGGACCCGGCCACGGCTGTGGTCACAACCTGTACGGCACGGCGTGCATGGGCTCCGTCATGGCCCTCAAGCGGGCGATGGAGCAAGACGGCGTCGGCGGGACGATCCGGTTCTACGGCTGCCCGGCCGAGGAACAGGTGGTGGGCAAGGTCCTGATGGCGCGGGACGGCGTGTTCGACGACCTGGACGCCGCCATCACCTGGCATCCCGGCAGCACGAACCTGGTGTGGAACGGCTCCTCCCTTGCCCTGAATTCCTTCAAGGTCAATTTCCACGGGGTGGCCTCCCACGCGGCGGCCGCGCCCCACCTGGGCCGTAGCGCCCTGGACGGCGTCATGCTGATGGACGTGGGCATGAACTACCTGCGCGAACACGTGATATCGGAAGCCCGGATCCACAGCGTGGTGACCAGCGGCGGGGAAGCGCCGAACGTGGTCCCGGCATTCGCCCAGGTCTGGTACTACATCCGGGCGCCGGAGCGGGAGCAGGTGGACGCCATGTACGAACGGGTGCTGGACATCGCCCGGGGCGCCGCGCTCATGAGCGGCACGACCCATGACATCGAGTTCATCGCGGGCTGCTACGACGTCCTGCCGAACAACACCATCTCGGACCTGATGCTCAAGAACATGCAGGCCGTCTACGATCTTGCCTTCACCGCGGAGGAGCGGCGGTTCGCGCGGCAGCTCCAGGCCACTTTTCCCGATAAAGCGGTCCAGGGCGCCTTCGACCGGATGCAGAAGTCCACGCAGAAAGATTCCATAAGCGAAAGCATCGAGAACCCCCTGTGGACCCAGGTGCTGCCCCACGCCGACGCGGGTCTTCCCGTAGAGGGATCGACCGACGTGGGCGACGTGAGCTGGATTACGCCCACGGGTCAGATCACGACCTGCTGCTGGCCCCTGGGCACGCCCGCCCACAGCTGGCAGATGGTGGCTTCCTCCGGTTCGAGCATCGGCAGCAAGGGCATGCTCTTCGCGGCAAAGGCCATGGCCATGACGGGCCTGGATCTCCTGAGGAACCCGGACCTGCTCGATAAGGCGGGCGTGGAGTTCGCCGAGGCGCGCGGAGGCGTCACGTACAAGAGCGCGCTGCCCGACGAATAAGATCTGACGGGTACGGATCTGACGAATGACGTTCGCCGGGAGATTAAGGACCTGATGACGATTCCCATACCGAAATACCGACAGGCAGCGGACCGGCCGGCCAGGCGCAGGACGAGTGAAAATCGCCGGGAGATTGAGGATCTGATGACGGTTTCCACACAGAAGGCGTAGCATGCCGATGGCGATTCCCGACGACGCCCAGGCTCGATACCGGCGCGACGGCTTCTACTTTTCACCGCCCATCATTCCAGGGGACCTGATTGATCGGGTCGCGGTCCGCATGGACGCGGTCATGGCGGGAGCATACGAGACCGGCGAGCCGCCCCGGCGGTCGTGGAATCCCGGCGACGACCCGAAGCGCATCCGCAAGATCGACCAGGCGCATCTTTCGGACCGGACGATATACGAACTGGCTACCCATCCGGAGATCGGAAGGTGGGCCGCGGCCCTGCTGGACGCAGGGCGCGTCCAGTTGTGGGCCTCGCAGATGCTCTACAAGCCGCCGGGCGGCGAGGTGACTGGCAACGTCGGGTGGCACCAGGACAAGCAGTACTGGAGATACCTGGACGGCGAACTCTTCACGGCCTGGGTCGCCGTGAGCGACGTGACCGAAGGGTCAGGTCCCATGCGCTTCCTGCGGGGCTCCCACCGGTGGGGCCTGCTGGACAGCGGGGACTTCTTCGGGCACGATCACGAGGCGCAGCGTCAGGACATTCCCGTACCGGATGGGGAGACCTGGGAAGAAGCTTCCGCGGTCCTGTCGCCCGGCGCCGTCAGTTTCCACGACCGGCATACCTACCACGCCAGCGGACCCAACACTTCGACGGGACCGCGCAGGAGCTTCGCCTTCCACCTGCGGACCGAGAAATCCCGGCCGGTGGAAGGTCGGGACGACTACTACGTCCGGCACTTGGACGATCCCGCGTATTGTCCGGTGTTGTACGAGGCGTGAACCGTACGGCAGGTAAGGCAAAGTCCTGGCGAGGCTTTGACGGATGATCAAATCAAGAAGTTATATGCAAGATCGTTGTATGATAGTTTACAGGAAATTTCCTCTTCGTCATCAACCTGCGACGCACGAATCATGACCAGGACCAACGACCTCTTCCATCCCGCCGTGGCCGCCTGGTTCGACGGACAGTTCGACGAACCGTCCGACATCCAGAAGCGGGCCTGGCCGGTCATCAAGGAGCGCCGCAATACCCTGATCGCGGCGCCCACGGGATCGGGCAAGACCCTGGCGGCCTTCCTGGCATCCATCGACGACCTGGTCCGCCAGAGCCAGTACGGCTCGCTGGACGAAGGTACCCAGATCGTCTACGTGTCGCCCCTGAAGGCCCTCAGCAACGACATCCACGCCAACCTGCAGGTCCCCCTGAAGGGCATCAAGAAGATCCTGAAGGAGCGTGGACGGCCCGACGTGCCCATCCGCGTGGCGGTGCGCACGGGCGACACGCCCATGAGCGAGCGCGCCGCCATGACGAAGCACCCGCCCCACGTCCTGGTGACGACCCCGGAGAGCCTCTACCTGCTGCTCACGAGCACGGGAGGGCGGCGCATTCTGACGGGCGTCCACACGCTCATCATCGACGAGATCCACGCGCTGGTGGGCAACAAGCGGGGTTCGCATCTGGCCCTGTCCGTGGAGCGACTGGCGCGGATCACCTCCGAGCCGCTCACCCGCATCGGCATATCGGCCACGCAGAAGCCCATCGACCGGATCGCCCACTTTCTCACCGGCGCCGCCTACGACAGGGGCAAGGGCTGCAAGATCCTCAACACCGGACATCGGCGCAAACTCGAACTGAAGATCGAAGTGCCCCGTTCCCCCCTCACGGCCGTCATGTCCAACGAGGTGTGGGAGGAAGTCTACGAACGGCTCGAGGAGCTCATCCTCCGTCACGATACCACCCTGGTCTTCGTCACGACCCGGAGCATGTCCGAACGGCTGGCGCGCCACCTCAGCGAACGGCTCGGCACCGAGCACGTAACCTCACATCACGGCAGCATGTCGAAGGAGCACCGCCACGACGCCGAGCAGCGACTGAAGGCCGGTACGCTCAAGGCCCTCGTGGCCACGGCCTCCCTGGAGCTGGGCATCGACATCGGGTCCGTCGATCTCGTGTGCCAGATCGGATCGCCCAAGGCCATCGCGACGCTGATCCAGCGCGTGGGACGCTCCGGCCACACGATCACCGGCACGCCCCGGGGCCGGCTCTTCCCCCTCACGCGCGACGAACTGGTGGAGGCCGCCGCCCTCATGGATTCCGTCAGGCGGGGCGAACTGGACCGGATCATCATCCCGGAACAGCCTCTCGACGTGCTGGCCCAGCAGATCATCGCGGAGGTGGCCAACTGCGATTACAGGGAGGACGAACTGTACCATCTCGTGCGGCGGGCCTATCCCTACCGCGATCTGTCCCGGGAGGAGTTCGACGGTGTCGTGGCCATGCTGGCCGAGGGCTACACCCCCCGCCGGGGCCGCAAGCACGCCTATATCCAGCGGGACCTGGTGAACAGCCTGGTCAAGGGGCGGCGAGGGGCCCGGATCAACGCCCTGATGTCGGGTGGAACGATCCCGGACCAGTTCGACTACGACGTGATCATGGAGCCCACGGAGACTTTCATCGGCACGCTGAACGAGGACTTCGCCATCGAGAGCACGGCCGGGGACATCGTCCAGCTCGGCAACAACTCGTGGCGGCTCCTGCGCGTGGAGAAGGGCAAGATTCGCGTGGAGGACGCCCAGGGCCTGCCGCCGACCATGCCCTTCTGGTTCGGCGAGGCGCCGGGCCGGACGGCCGAACTCTCCGCCTCCCTGTCGCGGCTGAGGGAGGAGGTGGCGAGCCGGATCGAACTGGGGAACGACAGACCGGCAGATGGCGACGGCTCGGATACCACGAACGGTCGCGACGACAGACCGGCAGATGGCGACGGCTCGGATACCACGAACGGTCGCGACGACAGGACAGGAGCGGCGAACGGGCACGACGACGAGAAGAAGCTCGACTCGGGATGGAAACGGGAGGCCGAGGACTGGCTGATGGAGTCCGCGGGCATCTCCCACGTGGCGGCGACGCAGATCGCGGAGTACCTGGGCGCTACCAAGGCGGCCCTCGGCGTGATCCCCTCCCAGAAGGACCTGGTGGCGGAACGGTTCTTCGACGAGGCCGGCGACATGCACCTCGTGCTCCACAGTCCCTTCGGCAGCCGGGTCAACCGGGCCTGGGGGCTGGCCCTGCGCAAGCGATTCTGCCGGACTTTCAACTTCGAGCTGCAGGCCGCGGCGAACGAAGATTCCATCATCCTGTCTCTCGGCGCTACGCACAGCTTTCCCCTGGACGACGTGTTCCGCTATCTGAGCGCCAAAACCGTCCGCGAGGTCCTGGTCCAGGCCCTTCTGGACGCCCCCATGTTCGAGGTGCGCTGGCGCTGGAACGCGTCCACCGCCCTGGCCGTGCTGCGGCGCAGGGGCGGGGACCGGGTGCCGCCGCAGATACAGCGGTCCGTGGCCGAGGACCTGATCGCCCAGGTGTTTCCGGATCAGATTGCGTGCCTGGAGAACATCGCGGGCGACCGGGAGGTGCCGGACCATCCCCTGGTCAGTCAGACCATCGAGGACTGCCTGCACGAGGCCATGGACGTCGATACGCTGGAATCGGTGCTGAAGACGATGAAGGCCGGGGACATGAGCATGCACGCCCGCGACCTCCGCGAGCCCTCTCCCATGGCCGAGGAGATCCTCAACGCCCGGCCCTACGCCTTCCTGGACGACGCGCCGCTCGAGGAACGGCGGACGAACGCCGTCCGTAACCGCCGTTGGCTCGACCCCGCGGTCGCCGGTGATCTGGGACGTCTGGACCCCGAGGCCATCGACACCGTCCGGAGCGACGCCTGGCCCGAAGTGCGGAGTCCCGACGAACTCCACGACGCCCTGGTGCTCACGGGGTACGTCACCGAAGAAGAGGGGAAGAAGGGCGATCAGTTCGGGGGATGGACGGACTACTACGCCGCGCTGGAAGGCGACCGCCGGGCCGCTACGCTCGTGACGGAAGGCGGCAGGCGCCTGTGGGTACCCCTGGAACGACGCATCCATTTCGAGTGCGTGCATCCCCGCGGACGGTTCGAACCGGAGCAGGCAATACCGGTCGACGTAAGAAGCAAACTGGAGAAGAGTTTTCAAACCGCTGCAGGCGCATCCGCCACGGAAGAGACCGCGCTGGTGGAACTGATTCGGGGGAGACTGGAGACACTCGGACCAGTCACGGCGGCTGGCCTGGCCGAGTCCATCGACCTGCCGGCCGGGAAGATCGATCAGGCGCTGGCCGCCCTGGAGCGCGAGGGATTTGTCTTCAGGGGACAGTTCTCGCCGGACGCGGACGCGCTGGAATGGTGCGAGCGCCGGCTCCTGGCGCGGATCCACCGCTTCACGATCACCAGGCTGCGCCGGGAGATCCAGCCCGTTTCACCCGCCGACTTCATGCAGTTCCTCTTCACCTGGCATCACCTGGCGCCCGACACCCGGTTGAAGGGAGCCGACTCCGTGACCGCGGTGCTGCGCATGCTGGAGGGCGTGGAGGCGCCGGCCGCGGCCTGGGAAAGCGAGATCCTGCCTGCCCGCGTCACCGACTATGACTATGCCTGGCTCGACAACCTGTGCCTTTCCGGCAAGTACGCCTGGGGACGGCTTCGACCCCACCGGTCGAACGGCGAGAACGGGAAGACGGCCGGTCCGATCCGGACGACGCCCATCGCCATCGTGGACCGCATGAACCGGTCGCTGTGGATGTCCCTGAGCGGCGCGACCGGCGACGAAGAACTACCGCTGTCCACCTACGCGAAGGCAGTACTGGATCTGATGACCCGGCAAGGCGCGGTGTTTTTCGACGACATCGTGGCGCAATCCGGGATCCTGCGTACCCACGCCGAGGAAGCAGTGGCGGAGCTGGTCTCGGCGGGGCTGGTGACCTCCGACAGTTTCGCGGGTCTCCGGGCTCTGCTGGTTCCGTCGCGGCACAAGGAGTCCCGGCGGGGACGGGAACGCCGGAACCCCTTCGACCTGTCGACCGCCGGCCGGTGGGGATTGACTGTCAGGACGCCGGTCGATAGCAATCCGGATGAGGATCTCGAAGCCTACGCCCGCGTGGCGCTGGCGCGGTACGGCGTGGTGTTCAGGCGGCTCACGGAACGGGAGAACACCTCGCCGCCGTGGCGGGACCTGGTGCGGGTACTGAGACGGATGGAAGCCCGGGGGGAAATCCGCGGCGGGCGGTTCGTGAACGGGGTCTGGGGCGAGCAGTACGCCCTGGGCGAGGCCGTCACCCTGTTGCGAAGCATCCGCCGGAAGGAGAAGCAGGGCACGCACGTGGCCATCAGCGCGGCCGACCCGTTGAACCTGATCGGGATCATTACGCCCGGTCGGCGCATTCCCGGCATCACGAACAACCGGATCCTCTACCGGGACGGCGAGCCCATCATGATCATGGAGGGCGGCGAGATCCGGGAGGTGTCCCCGGTGTCCGCCGAAGAACAGTGGCCGCTGCGGCAGGAACTGGTCAAGCGGGAATTCCCTCCGAAGCTGAAGGCCTACCTGAGCGGTCGGCCGTACAAGCCACCGGTGAAGCAGGAAGCGTGATCCCGCTGGTCATTCGGGCTGGCTCATCGTTTTCAGGCCTTCCATCAACTGCCCGGGCGACGCCGTTCCCGTCACGCCCAGTTGCCGGACGGTGACCGAGGCCGCGAGGTTGCCGACCAGACCGGCCTCGGCAGGGCCCGCGCCCGCGGCGAGCGACGCGACGATGCCCGCCGTGACGCTGTCTCCCGCCCCGACCGTATCCACCGGGTCCGGCACACGGATGCCGGAAACGTGGTTGCATCCTTCTTCGTCGATCAGCAGCAGGCCGTCCGCGCCCAGGGTTACGAAGACGGGTCGAGGCGGTCCGTCGCCGGCGACACGATCCCTGTCAACACTACCCTTGTCAACGCGACCCTTGTCAGCGCAACCCTTGTCGAAAAGCACGCCGCCCCACCGTTCCGCCTCCTCCCGGTCAGAGTTCCCGTTCCGGTTTCGTGCTCCCTCCGGACCGGACCGCGCTGCCCCGCCTTCGCCTTTTTCTTCGAACGCCCTCTTCTCGACAGTTCCCAGGGCCTGCGCGGCCCTGCGGACCTCGTCCCTGTTCCCCTTGCGGATGACGTGACGGAATTCGCCAATGCGTTCGCGTGAATCCGCCAGGATGACCCGCTCGGGACAAGCCCTGCCCAGGTCGCCGATCGCCTCCCTGACCCGGTCCGTAACCACCCCCGCGTTGCGCCGCCCCACCTGGTCCAGTACCACCAGGCCATCCATTGCCGGCGCCACGTCGGCCAGGTACGCGATGATCCGGTCTTCCAGCGTCCGGGGCAGGGACGCGCGGTTCTGTATGTCGATGCGGTTCGATTCCACTTCTCCTTCGGGGCTACGCACCATGGGCTTGATGTAGGTGGGCGTGAAAAGTTTCTCCGACTCGAACAGGCCGTCCAGGTGCGCGCCCATCGCCGTCAACCCCTGCCGGAGCTCGTAGCCTTCCCCGTCGTCGCCCGTAACGCCGAGGGCGTACAACCTTCCGACACCCAGGGCGCGCAGGTTGGCCGTTACCGTCCCGGCGGCGCCCGGCATGCACCGCCTGTCCACCACCTGGCGGGCGTCCAGCCCGGTTTCCAGGGACGGTTCGTCCAGCGACGGGTCCAGGACCAGGTACTTGTCGAGGAAGAAGTCGCCGGCGACCATGACGGACAGGCCGGCGAAGCGGGACAGCAGCTGTTCGAGACGGCTCGGAGTCATCATGGGCGGGGTCATCGAGACCGGGATGGAGATCCGGTCGTCCGCATGGGAACGGACAGGAAAGTGGACAGGAGAAACCGTGTCGATATCCGGGTTACTGGCTATCTCACACAATGTATGCGCCGTCTCCGAGGTATCAAAGAATATACATGGCATTCAGGAGGCTACACGTGGAGCTTTTACTTGACTTTCGACCGAATATGTGTACCTTCGGGCGCTGGAGTGGACCGGGTTTCCTCACTCCCAGAGAAGACTTCAGAACGCACTTGTAATAATGAAGACTTCGGAGTGCATCCACTATATTGATATATGACCGGTTCTCTTCAGTCCGCCTGGCGGCAATCCCCGCAGCAAGGTCCCAAAGGAAGTTCTATGCGTCTGGCCGATCCCCTGCCGGATCAGATCCAGAGTAAACTATACCCCGTACTGGAACCCGACGAAGAAATCCGTATCACGCTGGAATCGGACATGGACGCGCGTGGCCGGTTCGAGCCCTCCTGGCTCATCGTAACCGACCGACGCGTCATGACCCTGGAACTGAACGGGTCCGGCGACGACATCGCCGTCCCGCTGGCGGACCTGACCAGGGTGGCGGTGGAACCCCTGGTCGGTGGTTCCCGCATTGAAGTATCCACGGCCGAAGACACCATCCCGCTCATCCAGTATTCCCAGAGCCGGGTCGACCTCTTCAACGAGGCCCAACGGGGCATAGAGCAGCACATCGAGCAGAAGCCGTTCCAGGTCAAGACCGAGTTCCCGCGGACAGTCTGCGAGACCTGCGGCCGTCGTCTGCCCACGAAGGACGGCCTGTGTCCGGCCTGCGTCAGCAAGTGGGGCATGCTCAAGCGGATCTGTTCCTACCTGGGCGCCCACCGGTCCAAGGCCGTTATCATGGTGGCGCTGTTCGCCGTGCTCAGCGTGGCGGAGCTCCTCCCGCCCAAGATCACGCAGCTCATCATCGACGACGCCTTCGAAAACGAGGACAGGGAACTCCTGTTCTGGTTCGTCGCGGCCATGGGCGTGCTGCTCGTCATCCGCTGGCTGGGCGAGATGGCGAACGGGTGGCTGACGGCCTGGGTGGGCGCCCGCGTGGTGGCGGATATCAGGGCCCAGGTGTACCACCACGTGGAATACCTTTCGCTTGGATTCCATGACAAGCAGAAGACGGGCGGCCTGCTTTCGCGGGTAACGCGGGATACCCGGAACGTGCGCAGCTTCCTGGTGGACGGCCTGCCCTTCCTCATCCTCCGCTGGCTGACGACGCTCGGGATCATCGGCATGCTGTTCTATACCAACTGGGTGCTCACGCTGTACATACTCATTCCGGTGCCGTTGATCGTCATATGGGGCCGGGTCCTGTACAGGAGGCTGCGGGTCTATTACACCCGCATGTGGCGCCAGTGGGAAGGGTTCTTCACCCACATCCAGGAATCCCTTTCGGGTATTCGCATCGTAAAGGCCTTCGCCCAGGAAAACAGGGAAGTCGGCCGGTTCAAGCGCAACGCGCGGGACATGTTCGCCCTGGAATACTGGACCGAGAAGCAGTGGATCTACTACTTCTCCACCATGGGCCTGCTGAACTTCCTGGGCTTTGTCGTGGTCTGGCTGGTGGGCGGCAGGCAGGTGCTCGGGCAGGAACTCACCCCGGGCGAACTGATTATGTTCTACTTCTACCTGCACATGTTCTACGGACCGCTACGCTGGCTCGGGCGGGTCAACAGCTGGATGACCCGGGCGATGAGCGCTGCCGAACGGGTCTTCGAACTCATCGACATGGAGCCGGAAAACTACGAGGACCGGAACGCGAAATCGATGCCGGGCACACGGGGCGAAATCGTCTTCGAAAGCGTAACCTTCGGCTATGACGCCGCGCTGCCGGTGCTCCGGGACGTCAATCTCCATATCCGGCCCGGCGAAATGATCGGGCTGGTCGGAAAGTCGGGCGCCGGGAAGAGCACGACCATCAATCTCATCTGCCGGTTCTACGATGTGAATTACGGTTCGATTACCCTGGACGGCGTGGACCTGCGGGACATCCGGCTCGAGGACCTGCGGGGTCACATCGGCGTCGTCCTGCAGGAACCGATCCTCTTCAACGGCACGATCCGGGAGAACATCGCCTATGGGAAGCCCGCCGCGAGCTTCGAGGATATCATGGAGGCGGCCCGCGCGGCCAACGCCCACAACTTCATCCTCGCGAAGCCAGACGGATACGATACGATTCTCGGCGACAAGGGCACCGGATTGTCGGGCGGCGAAAAGCAGCGCGTCTCCATAGCCCGGGCGATCCTCCACGACCCCCGTATCCTGATCCTGGACGAGGCGACTTCCTCGGTGGACGCCGAGACGGAGAAACAGCTCCAGGAAGCCATCGCCCGGTTGATCGAGGGACGTACCACGATCGCCATAGCCCACCGCCTGTCCACGCTGCGGGACGCCGACAGGCTCGTGGTGCTGGAGCAGGGAAGGGTCGTCGAGGAAGGCACCCACGAAGAACTGATCGCGAATCGCGGCCATTTCCATCACCTGGTACGGCTGCAGAAAGCCACCTCCGAGATCATGGAGGTAGCATGACGGATACCACAACCACCTACGAAGAGCGGATGCCCGACGCGCTGGCCGACCGTTGCCGGGAGGCGCTGCGGGAAGGGGAGTCCGTCCGCATAACGGCGGCGACCGACCTGACGGAAGACCTCCGGTTCGAGGAACGCTGGCTCGTGGTGACGGACCAGCGCCTGATGCGGTTCGATACGAACGGGGCTGGCGCGGGTAACGGGGACGCCTCCATCGAGTTTACCGACGCCAGGAGCGCCGCCGTGGAAGAACTGGTCGGCTCGGGCCGCATCAACGTGGTGGTCGGCAACGAAGAGGTCGAGGTAATCCGCTACACGCCGTCCCAGCGTGCCAAGTTCGCGCGGATCGCCCGGGGTATCGACCAGCTCATCAAGGAAGAGCCGGTCAACATGCAGGGGGAGGTGGACCGGATCCGTTGCGACAGGTGCGGACGCCTTCTGCCTGAACCGAACGGGATCTGTTCTGCGTGCACCAACCGGCTTGCGATGATGGGGCGGATCGCCCGGTACGCCCTGCCCTTCAAGGGCCGCCTCGCGCTCATGGTCTTCCTGTCGCTGCTTTTCACCCTGGCCGAACTCGGTCCGCCCTACATCATGCGGATCATCATCGACGACGTCCTGGTCGACCCGGGCGCCGCCACGGCCGGGGACGCCACGACCGGAGACCCGTTCGCGCTCCTCTACCTGCTCGTCGGCGCCTACGCGATCATCCGGCTGGTGTCCTTCGTCCTGGAGATCTTCAAGGACCGGCTTTCCGTATGGCTCGGCGGCCGCGTGATCGTGGCCGTCCGCGAGGACCTGTACGAAAACCTGTCCCGCCTGAGCATGAAGTTCTACAACAAGCGGCAGGTCGGGTCCCTGATCTCGCGGGTATCCAACGACACGGAAAGCATGATGTGGTTCCTGGTCGACGGGGTGCCCTATATCCTGACCAATCTCCTGCTCCTGGTCGGGATACTGGTCCTGCTTTTCGTGACCAGTTGGCAACTGACGCTCCTGGTGCTCATCCCCATACCTTTGCTTGTAATAGGAGGGGGATTCTTCTGGGTCCGGCTGATTCGCGCCTTCCGTACGAAATACTACCGCTGGGGGAAGCTGGTGGGCATGGCGGGCGAGATGCTTTCCTCGGTACGCGTCGTAAAGACCTTCGTCCAGGAGAAGCGGGAGATGCGGCGGTTCAGAAGCAGCAACGAGGGCGTCTTCCAGGGGGATTACGAGAGCGAGAAGGAAGCGGCCGTATTCTTCAGCACGGTCAGCATGCTCACTTCGTCGGGACTGATCCTGGTCTGGTACTACGGGGGATCCGCCGTAATCGACGATACCTTCACCCCCGGCGCGCTTATGATGTTCATCGCCTATCTCTGGATGCTGTACGAACCCCTGCGGTGGTTCGGCGAGCTGAATACCTGGTCGAGCCGGGCGATGAGCGGCGCGGAGAAGGTCTTCGAAATCGTCGACACTCCGGCGGAAACCGAGGATCGGGACGACCCGGTCGAGATGAAGGACGTGCGGGGCGAGGTCGAATTCAGCGACGTGGTCTTTGCGTACGAGGCGGGCAAGCCCGTCCTCCACGACATCAACCTGAACGTGCGGCCTGGCGAGATGATCGGGCTGGTGGGCAAGTCCGGTTCCGGCAAGACGACGATGACCAACCTGCTTTGCCGGTTCTACGATATTGACGAAGGCGGCCTCTTGATCGACGGCGTGCCGATCCGGGACATCAGCCTGGAGGACCTGCGAAGGCAGATCGGCGTCGTGTTGCAGGATTCCTATTTCTTCAGCGGGTCCGTCGCGGAGAATATCCGGTACAGCAGTCCTGATGCCTCGTTCGAGCAGGTCATGCGGGCGGCCCGGACGGCGAACGCCCACGATTTCATCTGCGCGAAGCCCGACGGATACGACACGCAGATCGGCGAGAACGGGAAGGAACTTTCGGGGGGCGAAAAGCAGCGGATTGCCATCGCACGGGCCATCATCCACGATCCCAGCATCCTGATCCTGGACGAGGCGACTTCGTCGGTGGATACCCACACGGAGAAGCTCATCCAGGAGGCCATCGCCAACCTCGTGAAGGGCCGGACGACCTTCGCCATTGCCCACCGGCTGTCGACGCTTCGCCGCGCGGACCGGCTGGTGGTGCTGGACGCGGGCCGGATCGTGGAAACGGGCACACACGAGGAACTGCTGGACAAGAAGGGTCACTTCTACCGCATGGTCGAAACCCAGCGGGCGAGCACCGCGGTCATGGCCGTGGGCGGGGGCAGGAGCGACCCGAACCGCGACGCCAACGGACACACATCCTGAGCGGGGAGATCGAAATGCCGGAAGAACCTGGCGTAGACGCGCCGGACACCTTTGAATTTGAAACCGGGATCGAGAACGCTCCGGTCGAACCCTACCAGGCGCACGAGATCCGCGTCTTCAGAGCGCCTGCACACACGGTGCGCATGACGGTCACAGGCGAGCGGTCCTATATCCGCGTCCGGCCGGTCAACGCCTCGCCCATGGCCCACACCGACCGGTACGTGTCGCTCCTGGACATCAAGAACGAGGAAGTGGCCTTCATCAAGGATATGAACGACCTGGACGAAGGGTCGCGCAAGGTCATCGAGGAAGAGCTGGCCCACCGGTATCTGCGGGCGATGATCGAACGCGTTCACTCCATCCAGATGGAGTATGGCGTGACCTACTGGGACGTAACGACCGACCGGGGAAAACGCGAGTTCGTGATCCGCGGCCACGAGAACACCCACTGGGCGTCGGACACGCGGCTCCTGCTCACCGACGTCGACGGCAACCGGTTCGAGGTCATAGATTACACGCGACTGGACCCCAACAGCGTGCGGTTGATCGAGACCAACGTCTGACGGGACCGCGCGCGGGAGGAAGACCATGGCCGTCCGAGTGGCGCAGGACAAGTACGACCAGTTGATCAGAGACGGTTTCTGCGTAGTCGAGGGGGTACTGAAGCCCGATATGCTGGAGCGGGTGCGGACCGTCTCCGACCGCCTGCTCGACGCCCAGCCCGCGTCTCATTTCGCGGAGCAGAAGTCCACCGGCAGCATGCTCAGCGTCTTCGACGACGTGTTCTTCGCCGAACTGGTCTCCTATCCGCCGGCGCTCAAGGCGCTGGCCGACCTCGGATTCGACCGCCCCACCTGGTCTTCCGGGTTCGTCATCAGCAAGCCGCCCCGGAGCCCGGCGCTTTTCTGGCACCAGGACTGGTGGGGCTGGGACGATCCCTGCAGCTATGAGCCTCCGCCGCAGCAGATCTTCCTGATGTACTACCTGGTCGATACCGACCGCCACAACGGGTGTCTCCGCGCGATCGCCGGATCCCACCTGAACCGCCATCCCATGCACGAGCACGTCGATGAAGCGCACACCGACGAACTGCGTTCCATGGCCGACCCCGACCATGCGGCCTACCAGCCCGCCCCGGGCGAGGTGGACGTGCCGGTCCGGGCCGGCGACCTGGTCATCGGGGATTCCCGGCTGCTGCACGCGGCCCACGGGAACAAGAGCGACCGGCGGCGCACCGTGATCACCCTGTGGTACATCCCCCTGTATCACCTGTTGCCCGGCCGGATAAAGGCCTACCTGGCGCGGCATCCCCGGCCGGATACGTGGACAGAGGCGACCCGGGGCGAGTTGAAGCCGCTGACCGCGGTCTACGAGGGCGAGGCGGAACCCATCGCCTGGAACCGAACGCCCGGGCGCGCCCTGAAGTAGCGAACCGCCAGACCGCCCAGTCCGCCGCGAATCCTGCCCGGCCGACAAACGAGAACCGATCAGGCGGCGGGAACCGGACAATCAGCGAATTCCAGGAAGCACCGAAATGACCAACGATACCCTTTACCGGGAAACCCTCCGTCCGCAGTTCCATTTCACGGCGAAGCAGCACTGGATCAACGACCCGAACGGGCTGGTGTATTTCGACGGGGAATACCACCTCTACTTCCAGCATACACCGGAAAGCATGATCCACGGGCGTACCACCTGGGGACACGCGGTCAGCACGGACCTGGTGCGCTGGAAGCAGCTCCATACCGCCGCGCTGGACGTGGACGAAACGGGATGGATGTGGTCGGGGTCCGCGGCGGTGGATCATGAAAACACCGGCGGATTCCAGGAAGGAGACACGCCGCCGCTGATCGCGTTTTACACGGCTGGCGGAGAAAGGATGTTCCCCGGGAAGCGATGTATCCAGTGCATCGCTTACAGCAATGACCGCGGCCGTTCCTGGACGAAATACGACGGCAATCCGGTCATCGGGCATATCCGTGCGGAAAACCGGGATCCGAAGGTGGTCTGGCACGCCCCGGTCAGGCGGTGGATCATGACGCTGTTCATGGACGAAAACGACTATGCCCTCTTCTCGTCCCCGGACCTCAGGGCGTGGACGCACCTGCAGGACCTGACCTTGCCCGGCGTATCCGAATGTCCCGATTTCTTTGAACTGGCGGTGGACGGGGACCCTTCAAACACGCGGTGGGTATTCTGGGGCGCGAACGGCGGCTACCTGCTCGGTCGCTTCGACGGCCGGACCTACACACCCGAGACCGAGGTCCTCCAGGCGGAGCGGGGCGCCAGCGGATATGCCGCCCAGACGTGGAGCGACATCCCGGCGAAGGACGGCAGGCGGGTCCAGATCTCCTGGATGCGGGACGGCAGGTACCCGGCCATGCCCTTCAACCAGCAGATGTCCTTCCCGGTGGAACTGACGCTCAGGACATTGCCAGAGGGCGTCCGGCTCTGCAGGGAACCCGTCAGGGAAATCGAACTGCTCCACGCCGGGACGCGCGACTGGCCCGGCGGGGACCTGGCAGGCATGGCGGTCGCACAGTTCCGTCAAAGGTACTGTTCCGGAGAGATCAGCAGCTACGCGGTGACGAGCCAGCGCGAGGCGGAAAGCCGGCTCGTGCTGGCGGACGAGGGCGACCTGTTCGACGTACGCATGGAGATCGAGGTGGACGACGGGAAGAGGTTCGCCATCGAAGTGCGGGGTCACACCATCGTATACGACGCGGCCGCACAGTCCCTGTCCTGTTTCGGAAGAAGCGCGGGCCTGCATGCCATCAACGGCCGCGTGATCCTTCAACTCCTGGTCGACCGCACCTCCCTGGAGATCTTCGGCAACCACGGCGAACTGTCCATGTCCTTCTGCTTCCTGCCGGCCGCGGCCAACCATTCCCTCGCGCTTCGAGCGGATGACGGGGGTGTGCGCATCGTATCGCTGACCGTCCACGAGCTGCAGTCCGCCTGGGATGAAGGGTAGTTCCAATGTATTTAGAAGTAATTCGCGCGCTTTCCGAGCGGAAGTCGAGTTTCCACGAGAGATAGTCGAACATCTGCGAGAGCAAGTCGAGCTTCCGCCGAAACCAAATCTGGCATCCCCGGACATGTCCAGCCCGCTATCCAAAGCCATAGAGAAGTTCCCGCGGGTCCGGCTCGGCCACGCGCCGACGCCGCTCGAAGCCGCCCCGCGCCTGGGTGCGTCCCTTGGCATCGAACTGTGGATCAAGCGCGACGACTGCACGGGACTGGCCATGGGCGGCAACAAGGTGCGTCAACTGGAGTTTCCCCTGGGCGAAGCACAGTCCCAGGATGCCGACACCCTGCTGATCACCAGCGCGGTACAGTCGAACTACGTCCGCGTGGCCGCCGCGGCCGGGCGCCAGCTTGACATGGAAGTCCACATACAGCTGGAAGAACGCGTACCCGGCGTGGACGCGCTATACCGTGCATCCGGCAATGTGCTGCTCGACCGGCTTTTCGGCGCAAAGCTGCATTCCTTCCCGGTCGGCGAGGACGAGCCCGCGGCGGACGCGTCGCTGGACCTGCTGGCCCAATCGCTCGCGGACGAAGACCGAAGGCCCTACGTGATCCATCTCGCTCCCGCCCACCCGCCGCTCGGCGCGCTGGGCTACGTGATCGCCGCCGAGGAGATCCTGGCACAGGCCCGGGCCCTCGAACTGGCATTCGACGCCGTGGTCTGTCCCACGGGCAGCGCCTTGACCCATGCCGGAATCCTGGTGGGGCTGCGGGCTCTGGGCGAGACTGTCCCGGTGCTCGGCATCTGCGTGCGGCGCGATGCCGGCAGCCAGGCGGCGCGGGCGAGGAAGGTGGCGTCGGAACTGGCGTCGATGGTCGAACGGCCGGAAGCGTTCGACGCGGACGACGTCCACGTGTTCGACGGCGTGCTGTCGCCCGGTTATGGGCGGCTCAACGACGCGGTGCGCGGGGCGATCGCCCTGGCGGCCCGGCGGGAGGGACTGCTCCTCGATCCGGTGTACACGGGCAGGACGATGGCGGGCCTGATCGACCACGTGCGGTCGGGCGTTATCCCGAAAGGGGGCCGCGTGCTGTTCATCCATACGGGTGGGTTGCCGGCCATCTTCGCCTACGGAGAGCGGTTAGGACCGTGGTTGTCTGAGGTGCCGTGGGACCGGAGAATAAACCCCTGAATTGGCACAGGCATCGATTGATTTCGTATACGTTCTTGCGTACATTAATGCTGTGACGTTTAATAACGCCCGACCTCTACGGATCAGGAAGCACTTCCGGATGGGCAATACCCGCGGGATTCAGGGAACCGGTTTTGGAAAGAGATATGTGCTTGAGCAGGATTCCGCTGGCCATCGCGGTGGCATTGCAACTGCTCCTGCCTGCTTTTATCTACGCGCAAACAGATCATCCTGACGGTACGACTACACGTGATTTTCGTGTTTCCGGATCGATTTCCCAGGTGGCCGTGTCCGGGGATGCCAGTGACGACAGCCAGGGAACCGGCACCGCGACTCCCGCGGAGGTGACCGGAACCGACGCCCTGGCGTGGGCGCTTCAATCCGAATTCGGCGTGGAACATAAGAACCACTGGGGAATCTCCGCGCTTCGTCTGCGCGCCGGATACGGCCAGGTGCGCGATGGCGGAGCGCCGCGTGAGGCTTTGGACCGGCTTATCGGCGACGCATCATACGAGTTGCCTATCGACGCCCGTCCGAACGTGGTCACCATCGCGCCATTCCTGGGCGTGTCGGGAATCTCGGCGTGGACCGCGCCAGTCCGTCCGGACGGTTCTGGGGCTGACCGGCCCCTTTCTCTGCGCGTCAAGGCCGGCGTAACGAACAGGCTGGGCAAGGCGGGAACGGGTGAAAGCGCCGCCGCGCCGCCCGGATGGGTCGGGCTTTTGAAAATAAGCGCGGCGGGGGACTGGGACCGGCTGACCGGCACCCGCGATTACGGGATTGAGATCGCCCAGGAATTCAAGCGGCAGATCACGTCCGGCGTGGCAATCACCTCGCGCGGGGACCTCTTCCTTTCCAACCATCTTTCGCTGCGGCAATACACGCATATCGACGTGTCCGTCGTGTCCCGTCTTTCCATCGCTATCGACGGCAACCTCTACCTGCACCGCGCCGGCCACACCCGAACCAAGACGGAAATCCTCGTAGGGCTGGGCGTTCATTTATAGTCGAAGTCGTGGACGTGGACCTGATCGACTATCACTGAACCAGGGGAGTTTAGACCATGAACGATACTGCAAGCGATCGGGTCGGCCCGATGCTGAACCCGCCGCACCTGGGCGAATTGATCCGCGAGAGCATGGACGATGAGGGCTGGAACGTGACCGAAACTGCGGCTCGGCTCGGTTGTGAGCGAGGTACACTGTCGCGCCTTCTGAACGGCAAGGCAGGGGTATCCGCGAACATGGCGCTGGCACTGGAAGACATAGGCTGGGGCACCGCCGATCACTGGATGCGGATGCAGGCGAGCTACGAGCTTGCGCTGGCGCGCCGGGACCGGACCGCCGAACAGCGCGCGGGCACAATGCACGTATGAGAGGAAGCCGCGCAAGCGGGATGAACCGTCCGATCCGTAAGTCGCTGACGTTACGGGCGTTTCTGCCCGTTCATAACGCTGGCGGGAAGTGTGCCTTCAACGACGCGGAGTGTAATGATCCGGGAAGGCAGACATCTTCAGCCAAACGCTTCGGCAAACTTCTGCGAACGCGTGTTCAGCAGGCTGTAGAAGCCGCGCACTTCCGGATCGGGATGGTCGCGCCAGAGCCCCGTGGGTATGGTGGTGTACTGACTGAGGACGGGCCCGTCGCGGTGGCCGTAGTAGACCTGGACGGACTTGCGTTCGTGCGGGGTTCTCCGGACGGTGGCGGCGTGGACCACGGACAGGTTGAAGAGGATGACGGTTCCGGCCGGACCGTGAAGAGGTACCCCGCCGCGCTGTTTGACCTGTTCCCCGGTATCGAGTACAGTCGCATCGAAGGGTTCCGGCGATATCGAAAAGCAGTGGGTATCCTCCCTTACGTCGGAAAGATAGAGCATCATGTGTAGATAGCCGCACCGGTAGGGCCGGTCGGTCATGTGGCGCCGGTCCCGGTGCCAGGCCTCGACCGGGTCGCCGTCGTAGGGCGCCATGTGCCGCAGGCAGGCCTCCGCGAGGCAACTGGGGCCTTCGAAGATGGTTTCGATCGCTTCGATGAGCGCGGGGTGGCGGATCAACCCGTCGAATTCCGGGGAGGAAATGAGCGGTTCGCAGTTCACGCTCTGGTGCCCATCAAAGGCGATGGGACGCCAGAAATAACCCGTCTCCGACCGGTCGCGGTCGTACAGTTCGATGAATCGGCCCAGTTCTTCATCGGTAAATGGCTGTCCAATGATTACGTAGCCGTTTTGTTTGAAGAACTCGATATCGACCATGGTTGGAGGATCCCTTCCCTACGTCCCCTTCATGACGTCCCGGAACAGTTCCGAGAAGACGGCCCGGTCTTCGGGCGTGCCCACGGTGACACGGACGAGGCGGTCCAGGCCCGGCGCCGCGGGTTTTCTAAGGAACACGCCCCGTTCGATCAGGGCGTTCATGACGGCTCCGGCCCGTTCGCCTGTACCGAAATCGAAGGCCACAAAATTGGTCTGAGACGGTAGGGCCGATACGCCGGCGTCCGCGGTCAGCTTGTAGTAGTCCCGCCGACCCTCCTCCACGGCTTTCACCACGCCCGCGACGAATTGCGGGTCGCGCAGGGAGGCCAGCGCGCCGACCTGGGCCACCAGGCTCACGCCGAAATGCAGGCGGACCTTGTCGAACGTCCTTATGACGTCCTCATGCGCGATGGCGTATCCGACTCGGGCGCCGGCCATCCCGTGGGCCTTTGAGAAGGTGCGCACCCGGATCAGCCGGGGGTCGTCCACGTCGATGGGGAGGATGGTATCGGGCGGTACGAAGTCCAGGTAGGCCTCGTCGAGAATGAAAAGGCAATCCGGCGGCACGCGGTCCAGGAGATCGCCGATGGCGTTGCTGCCGAAATAAGTGCCTGTCGGGTTGTCCGGATTGGACAGGTAGAGGATGCGGGCCTTCCGATTCGCGGCCAGGTCCGTGAGCGCCATCAAATCGTTGCGGTCGTTGCGGTAGGGAACCGCCTCCAGTCTGCCGCCGAAACCGTTGACGTGATATACGAACGTGGGGTAGCAACCGAGGGAGGCGGCGACCGCGTCACCCGGGTTCATGTACATGCGGACGATCAGTCCCAGCAGGTCGTCGATCCCCGCGCCGAGGGTCACGTTGTCGATGTCCACGCCGTGCATCCCGGCCAGTTCCGCCCGCAGTTCATAGCCTTCCGGGTCGCAGTACCAGGCGACGCCCCTTGCGGCCTCGCTCATGGCCGCCGCGGCCCGGGGCGATACGCCGAAGGCGCTTTCGTTGGCGCCGATGCGCACCCGGAACGGTTGACCCTGCTGTCGTTCGATGGTTTCGGGACCCACGAAGGGGGTCACGGAAGGCAGGCTTGCTACGATTTTGGAATAAGATGGTCTGGACATCAGATCCGTCGCGAGATCCGTCGCGGCTGGGCTGCCAATGCTATGCCGCGATTTCCATGTCGGCGCTGTACTGGCCGGTTCGGGCGGCGCTGTTGCACATGGCGCGGTGGTAAAAGGCCTTCTGTCCCGCCTCGAAATTGGCCGGATCGCCGCCCCAGGCCCTCAGCGGCGCGGCCTGCAGGGCGCGTCCGTAGGAGAAGCTGAGCTCCCACGGTAGCTCGCCGAACAGGGCGTTCATGGCGTTCAGGTGCGCCGTGGCGGACTCAGAGGACTGCCCGCCCGAGAGAAAGGCGATGCCGGGCACTTCACGGGGCACGTTGCGCAGGAAGTTATTCACCGTGCGGCGCGCCACTTCTTCGACAGAAGCCTGTGCAGGGCATTCCGAGCCCGAGATGACCATGCTGGGCTTCAGGACGATCCCTTCCAGCATGACCCCGTGCTCCACCAGCGCCTCGAAGACGCGCCGCATGACGACGCCGGTAATCTCGTCGCACCGGCAGATGGTGTGATCGCCGTCCATCAGCACCTCGGGTTCCACGATCGGTACGATGCCGCCTTCCTGGCACAGGGCGGCGTAGCGGGCCAGGGCGTGGGCGTTGGCGTCGATGCAGACGTCCGTGGGAATACCTTTTCCTACCGTGATGACCGCCCGCCACTTGGCGAAGGCGGCCCCCAACTGGCCGTAACTCTGCAGGCGCTCCCGCAGGCCGTCCAGTCCCTCGGTGACCTTTTCACCGGGAAACCCCGCCAGGTCGTGGATGCCGGCATCCACCTTGATCCCGGGAATCACGCCCTTGTCGGACAGCAGTTTCGGAAACGGCGTTTCGGCGTCGTCGAGGGCATTCTGGCGCAGGGTCTCGTCGTAGAGGATGACGCCGCTTATGAATTCCTCCATGCCTTCTGTAGTAAAAAGCATGTGGCGGTAGGCCCGGCGGTTCTCCTCCGTCGACGGCAGTCCGATGCCGTCGAACCGGCTCTTGATCGTACCGCTGCTTTCATCCGCGGCCAGGATACCCTTGTCGGGGGCGACCATGGCCCGGGCGACTTCTTTCAGATTGGAAGACATCTTCTGCTGCCCTTCTTGCGATTTATGATCTGTCGGCGATGACGCGTCGAAGTCAATGCTTGAACCGCTTGTAAAAAAGGTTCCCGGGGGTTGTCTGTCAATCCTTTCTTGGCCGTCGCTTTTGGCTTGAAACACGCACCGCCCTTCGATATAATACCGCCTGCAGCCGTTTTCCAACTCATGTATCCGCGTCCCTCCTGTATCCGCGTCCGGCGCGCGACGGATATGTCCGGACAGCTTCAGGGTACGGTTTTCTCATCGACCCGCCCGCCAGGCATCGTCCATGCCCCGCGACACGATTCGGCCCCCCTGCTTCCTGGCCATCGACATTGGCACGTCGTCCGTGCGGGCGATCCTGTTTGACAGGACGGGAGGGATCGCCTCCCCGGCCTTTCAAAACTCCTACGCCATGGAAACGACGCCAGACGGCGGTGTCTTCATCGACGCGGAACGCCTCGCGGCGGAGGTGGAGTCGGTCCTCGACGAATTCTGCGCCGCGGGCGGCCATCCCGCGATCGCCGGCGTGGCCATGACCACGTTCTGGCACAACGTGGTGGGCGTGGAGGGGGACCACGCCGCGACCCCGCTCATCAGCTGGGCGGATACCCGGCCCGGGGCGGTCGTCTCCGAACTGGGAAGGCGTCTCGACGCGGCGTCGACACACCGGCGCACCGGGTGCGTGCTGCACGCCTCCTATCTTCCCGCCAAGATATGCTGGCTTGCCCGGAACGACCCCGATCGGTTCACCCGGGTGGAACGCTGGATGTCCATCGGGGAGTATCTCTTCCTGAAGTGGTTCGGCGCCCCGGCCTGCAGCATCTCCATGGCATCCGGCACCGGGCTGTTGAATGTGCACCGGTGCGACTGGGACGACGAGACGCTCGCGTCCCTTCCGGTGGAACGGGCGCAGTTGTCCCCCTTGTGCGACGTAGACCAGCCGGTCCGGGGCCTGAAAGACGCGTACGCGGTCCGCTGGCCCGTCCTGGCCGGCGCGTCCTGGTATCCCGCCATCGGCGACGGCGCCTGCAACAACATCGGAAGCGGCTGCGTGGACGAAGACCGTATCGCCCTGATGGTGGGCACTTCCGGCGCCATGCGGGTCATGAAACGCGCCGAAACGTTTACGGTTCCCGAAGGCCTGTGGTGCTACCGCTCGGACCGCCGGAGGATCCTGATGGGAGGCGCCCTGAGCAACGGCGGGAACGTCTACGGCTGGATGCGCGACACGCTCAGGCTCGGTGACGAACGAAGCGTCGAGGAAGACCTTTCCCGCGTGGCGCCGGACGGTCACGGCCTCACGGTGCTGCCCTTCTGGGCGGGCGAGCGCAGTCCGGGCTGGCACGACTCCGCCAGGGCGGCCATTACCGGCATGACGCTGCATACCACGCCCCTGGACGTCATGCGGGCCAGCCTGGAGGCCACGGCCTACTGTTTCGCGAACATCTACGGCCGGCTTCGGGCCATCTCGGGGGATTCCGGCGAGATCGTCGCGTCAGGCGCCGGCCTGTTGCAGTCGCCCGTGTGGATGCAGATGCTGGCCGACGTACTGGAACGCCCCATCACCGCCTCGGCCGTGACCGAGGCATCGAGCCGCGGCGCCGCGCTGCTGGCGCTGGAGGCTTCCGGCGTACTGGAAGACCTGTCCGCCCAGGCCGCTCCCATGGGGAAGACCTACGAACCGGATCCGGCGAACCGGGACCGCTATCGCGAAGCCATGCACCGGCAGCAGGACCTGTACGATATGATGATGGACAGTTGAAGGAGCGGGTTGTATCTTTAGCGGGCATTTGGACCGGTATCGGCCGGCTACCACAGTCTTGTCGGAACAACGAACCGAAATGAAAGGGACTCAGACCGTGTCGGTAAACGATCTCGAGCAACGCTGCATCAACACCATACGCATGCTGGCCGTCGACGCCGTTCAGCAGGCCAACAGCGGCCATCCCGGACTGCCCATGGAAGCGGCGCCCATCGCCTACGTGCTATGGACGCGCCTCATGCGGTACAACCCGAAGAACCCCGACTGGCCGAACCGGGACCGTTTCGTGCTCTCCGGCGGGCACGGGTCCATGCTCCTCTACGCCATGCTCCACCTTACGGGCTATGATCTGTCCCTCGATGAGATCAGGAACTTCCGGCAGTGGGAAAGCCTGACGCCCGGCCACCCCGAGTACGGCGAGACGCCCGGCGTGGAGACGACAACGGGGCCCCTGGGCCAGGGTATCAGCACGGCGGTGGGCATGGCCATGGCCGAAGCCCACCTGGCCGCCCGGTACAACCGTCCCGGCCACGAGATCGTAAACCACCACACCTACGTGATCGCCAGCGACGGCGACATGATGGAGGGCGTCGCCTCAGAGGCCTGCTCCCTCGCGGGACACCTCGGCCTGGGCCGGCTGATCGTCCTCTACCTGGACAACAGCATCACGATAGACGGCGGGACGGACCTGGCCTTCTCGGAGAACACGGGCCTGCGGTTCGACGCCTATGGATGGCACGTGCAGCGGGTACTTGACGGCAACGACCTCGCCCGGGTCGAAGCCGCGGTGGAGTCGGCGCGGCAGGAGACGGACCGGCCCTCGATCATCCTGTGCCGCACGGTCATCGGATACGGCAGTCCCAACAAGGCCGGCACGTCCAGGGCCCACGGCGAACCCCTCGGCGAAGACGAAGTGGAGCTGACCAAAAAGAACCTGGGCTGGCCTTCGGAGCCGAAGTTCCTGGTACCCGACGAAGTACAGGCGTTCTTCCAGCAGATGCCCCTCTACGGCAAGGGATGGGAACTGGCATGGCGCCAGACATTCGACGCCTATGCGGCCGCCTTCCCCGAATTGGCGGAGTCCTTTCAGCAGGCCGTTGACGGGGAACTGCCCGACGGCTGGGACGAGAACCTGCCGTCCTTCTCGCCCGACCAGGGAGCCATGGCCACGCGGCAGGCGTCCGGCGTGACCATTAATGCCCTGTCTCAGAGAATCCCCGGGTTGCTGGGCGGTTCGGCCGACCTGGCCGGGTCCAACAACACCATGGTGGAAGCCGAATCAAACTACGCCGCGGGAAATTACGAAGGCCGAAACCTGCACTTCGGGGTGCGTGAACACGCCATGGCCGCCGCGCTCAACGGGATGGCGCTCCACGGCGGACTGCGTCCCTACTCCGGCACGTTCCTCGTTTTCTCCGATTACATGCGCCCGGCCATCCGTCTCGCGGCCCTGATGGGCATCGCGCCGGTCTACGTCTTCACCCACGACAGCGTGGGACTGGGCGAGGATGGCCCCACCCACCAGCCCATCGAGCACTACATGGCCCTGCGGGCGATACCTAACCTGACCCTCATCCGTCCCGCCGACGCCGCCGAGACGGCGGAAGCGTGGGTGGCCGCGCTGCGCCGCACGGACGGCCCCGTCGCCCTGGCGCTGACCCGCCAGAAACTCCCCGTGCTGGACCGAACGGACCGGGCGGACCGGGCGGACCGGACAGGGCTCGCGCCCGCCGACGGCCTCCACCGGGGCGCTTATGTCCTGGCCGACGGGCCTGACGACGGGGGCGGCGACGCAGCCAGCGACCCGGACGTAATACTCATCGCCTCTGGTTCGGAAGTTCACCTGGCCCTCCAGGCACGGGACGCGCTGGCCGGCGAAGACGTGGCCGCACGCGTCGTCAGCATGCCGAGTTGGGAGTTGTTCGAAGCGCAATCGGAGGAATACCAGGAGTCCGTACTCCCGGCGTCGGTCACCGCCCGACTGGCCGTGGAACCCGGCGTGAAGCTGGGCTGGGAAAGGTACGTGGGCACGCGGGGCGACGTCATCGGACTGGAACGCTTCGGCGCATCGGCGCCTTACGAGGATGTCTTCGCGAACCTGGGCTTCACCGCCGCCAACATCGCCGACAGGGCGAAGGCGTTGATCGCGTCAGCCGGGTGATCAGAAAGCGCTGAACGCGTTCGCGGGGGTCATCAGGACCGCGATCAGAACCCTACCTCTTTGAATACCTCCAGCGGTATTTCCTGCTCCAGGTCCTTGAAGTACTGGTAGCTGGTGTCCACTACCTCATAACCCATATTCGTGTACAGGAGTATGGGCCGGGGGCTGCCCGTGTTCGCCTGGGTGGTCGCGTGACGGTATCCGAGCTGGCGCATCTCCCGCAGCAGGATCTCCATCATGTACCGACCGAATCCCTTGCCCTGCTCCCCCTCGCTCACCCGCCCTCCCACCGGGCTGCCTTCGATGGAGAACCAGGGGATGTAGAAGGTTTCCTGCGCCTGGGGCGACCGGCAGAAATCACCGACGGACTGGGCGAATCCCTGCCCTATGCACTGGTCTCCGCGGTAGAGCTGAAACTCCATGTTGGGCAGTTTGCCCCGTCCGGGCTTGACGTCGAACCGCGTGGTCACTCCCGGGTCCGGCAATACGGGATCCGGTACGGTGAAACTGGGAAGTTCAAGGAGGATGATGCCACGCGTTATGCGGTAGTCGTTCATGCCGAGCAGGGCGCCCACGTGGCCCATCCTGTCGGACTGGAACGCGTGGCAGAAGCGGTAGAACCGGTAGCCGAAATAGCTGAAGGCCCTTATCTGGCTGATACCGAACCCCCGCAAATGTGCTTCCGCCGCTACCAGGAGCGCCTGGCCCGCCGGCCTCGCACCCGCGCGGTAGTGGAAGAACCGGATGAGGCCGACCCGGTCCTTCAACAGTTCCTCGATGGGATGGAGCCCGATACGGTGGTCCTCCTCGCCCTTCCGGCAGACGGAAACGTGGACGAATCCCGCGATGGCGCCGTCGTCGTCTTCCGCCACCAGGAACGATTCGTCGGACAGGTCCTCGTAGGGTTCGTCCCGTTCCTCATGCCACAGGACGCCGGTTTCGAATTCATCAGGCGTTACAGGATAGCAGTACGGCACGTCCGCGAACTGTTCGTTGTAGAAGTCCGTCAGTCTGGACGCGTGTTCGATTTCGAGGGTTCTGATTCTCATGATGGATTATTCCTGGCCCTGTGGCCGGCCGTGTTCGTCGCGGTAATAAGCTGACACCCAATCGCTCGAGTTCGTCGGGGTACATAACTGAAACGAATCTGGATGCATGGAAAAAGGGGGCAACGTGGCCGGGGGCCCGCCGGGGTAGAACCCCCCACCCCTCTGTAATATCAGCATCTATTAACTTGTAATTCCAATAATATCATGAATAATACCCATAAATACGAGATAATTCACTTAATATTGACAATAAGGAGTGAACGAGTTAACTTTCATCTCATGGCCACTACCAGACCAATGAAAAACCGCATCCAGGTGTTGAAACGTGAATACGATACCTTACGGAAAGGCAAGGATTCGCTCTTGTCCATGATCGACGAGGTGGAGATAGCAGAGAGCGTGTACAACTCCAACGCCATTGAGAATTCAACGCTGTCGCTCGAGGAAACGGAGCGGATCCTGTTGGAACAAATACTGTCCCGCGATGTATCCATTCGTGAAGTCTACGAGGCCAAAAACCTTGCCCGGGTCATGGAGTACAAGCGAATCGCGGCGAAAGAAAGCGAGTTGAGCGAATCCCTGATTCTGCAGTCCCATCAGATGCTGATGGGCGGTATCGACGATTCCATCGCCGGACGCTTTCGACGGCGGGGCGAATACGTTCGAGTCGGAACGCATATCGCGCCGGCGCCCGAGCACGTGGAACGCATGATGGAAAACCTCCTTATAGACTACGTCAGTGACCTGGATGCTTACTTTCTGGACAAGATCGCGCTGTTTCACCTGGACTTCGAATATATCCATCCATTCTGTGATGGAAACGGCAGACTGGGACGGGTCGTCATGAATTTCCACCTTCTGCAACTCGGTCTGCCCCGTATTATCATACGCAATTCGGAGAAAGAGCGGTACTACCAGGCGTTCAGGGAATATGGGGACGGCGCCTCGACCAGGACCATGGAAAATATCGTCTTCCTCGGGCTTATGGAGTCTCTACACAAACGTTTGTGTTATTTGAGAGGCGAGGAGATCATTCGGCTTGCGGATTACGTCAGGCAGAACGGCCTGTCGGCCCCCGCCGTTACAAACGCTGCCCGGCGGCAGACCTTTCCCGCGTTTCGCGAAAAGGGGGTTTGGAAGATCGGAATAGCATACGACTATGGAGAAAAGACAGGCCACATCGAACGTTCGAGGACCTGAGTCTGGCGCCTTGAGCGCTCCTTCCAGCCGCGCCAGATCCGCACTACTCGCGCCAGATCCGCACTACTCGCGCCAGATCCACACTACTCGCGCCAGATCCACACTACTCGCGCCAGATCCACACTACTCGCGCCAGATCCACACTACCAGCACCTGGTCCACACCACCAGCACCATATCTACACACCAGAGAGGAACCACGTCCATGTTCATGATACCAAGCTTCCGCATCCTGCTTCCGCTGCTTGCGGCGCTACTCTTCTGTGCGCCCGCCGCGCCGCGGGTTTTCGCTCAATCCTTTGTCCCGGCCAGCCCGGAGGAGGCGGGTGTTTCCTCCGAACGGCTGGCACGCATCGACGCGATGCTTGAAACGTATATTGCGGAAGAACGGCTGCCCGGCGCCGCACTCGTGATCGGGCGGCGCGGGCACGTGGTCTACGCCAGGGCCTTCGGCTACCGGGACCGCGAGGCGGGGGAACCGCTCGAGATTACGGACCTGTTCCGCATCGCTTCGCAGACCAAGGCGGTCATCTCGGTGGGCGTGATGATTCTCCAGGAGCAGGGACGCCTGCTGATCGACCAGGACCTGGGCGACTTCATCCCCGAATTCGACAGTACCGCCGTCGCCGTTAAAGCCGAGGACGGGGGCTTCGAGACGGTTCCCGCCAGCCGCAAGATCACGGTGCGCGATTTGCTCACGCACACCGCCGGCATCGGGTACGGATGGGGACCGGGCGCCGAGCGCTGGGAAGAGGCTGGCATTGTGGGCTGGTATTTTGCGGACCGCGATGAACCGATTGCCGAAACTGTCGAGCGCATGGGGAACCTGCCCATGGATGCCCAGCCGGGCGAGTCATTCATATACGGCTACGCCACGGACATCCTGGGCGTGGTGATCGAGCGGGCTTCCGGCATGCCGCTGGACGAATTCCTGCGTGTCGAAATCCTCGAACCGCTGGGCATGGTGGATACGCACTTCTTTGTGCCGCCGGACAAAGCGGAACGGCTCACCGTTGTGTACTCCGTGACGGAAGATAGCGGGATGGAGCGCGCGCCCGATCCCGGCCACATGGTCGGGCAGGGCATGTATCTCGAGGGACCGCGCAAGAGCTTCTCGGGCGGCGCGGGGCTCGTCTCCACACCGGGAGATTACGCCCGCTTCCTCGAGGCGCTCCGGCGCGGGGGGACGCTGGACGGGGCGCGCATCCTGTCACCCAAGACGGTGCATCTCATGACCGTCGATCACGTCCATGATGCGTGGCAGGGAGACGGCGGCGGGTTCGGCCTGGGGTTCGGCATTACGGAGGAGATCGGCTGGAACGGATTGCCGGGTACTCCGGGGACATACGCCTGGGGAGGGGCTTATCACTCCACGTACTGGGTCGATCCGGTCGAAGAACTGGTGGTTTCGTACATGACGCAGGTCATCCCCGCCCAGGGTCTCGACGACCATCAGCGTCTCCGGGCGCTCATCTACCAGGCGCTGGTGGACTGAACCGGATGAACCGGGTTTGGAGTGCGCTGGCTGGCGTTGCGTGTTCTGCCCGGGGTTATGTTAACTTGATTTCAGCTAAAATGAGTGAATGACGTGGGAAACTTCGAGATGATTCACGCTATTTATACTGTAGTTAGTGAATTTTGGAACCTTTGAGTATTACATGACTGGTTTGTTTAATTTGTATGTACGGGTCTGGTGAGGTTTGATATTGACGCCGAACTTTGTAGCACGTTACTTGGATAGATACCTCCCTTTCCCCCAATACTCTTATACTTCCCCGAGGTGCCATGATGGCTAAGGACTCCAAAAAGGATGCTTCCTACATACGCGTTCGGGAATATGGTGGGTTTGAGGTTGATATAAACTCCTATGTCAAGAAACCCGAAGTCCGTAAAACGATAAGCAAACTCCGTAACATTACGGACAAGAAGGAGTCTGATGGGAGGGCTTGAATCTCTTTTTATTCCGGCATTGAGTGGATACGTCTATCACAGGACATCATATAAATACAGATCGCAGATCAACAGAGAATCAGGATACCATGTCCTGTTTCGATCTGCAGTTATTGGTATCTTCTCCTACCCAGTTGCCTACCTGGTCGCCTGGTTTTTGTTTTCTCACCTGCCAAACTACGCCGCGACTAACTTTCCGTTCCTGGCTGACTGGATTCCCATCGGCAACATCCCCACTACCTACTTTCCTTTTTTAACTGGCTGGATATCCATCGGTCTATGTTGGAGCGTAGCCAGTATCAAAAACCGGCGTTCAGACAAAGAGGAAGTAGAAGCAGAGGTGGCTGCCGAAATGGGAGATTTCCTGAGTCTTCTGATGCGGGACTGCAATAAGCGCGACAAGATGATGGAGATTACTTTGAAGAACAGAAAAGTCTACGTGGGCCTACCAATCAGTAGTCCGGGGCCGAGATTAAGTACCGACCAGTTCATACGCATTCTGCCCTTCATGAGCGGGTACCGAGATGAGGAGTCCTTGGAATCACATTTCAACACCTACTATGAGTGGGTTAGTGAACCTGGTGATGATAGATATCTTAAAAATGTATTAGATCTGGATGCTGGAGATTTCGCAGTGACTATAGCAAGGAAGGAAATCGTTTCGGCCAGGATATTCGATGAGGAGGTTTATGTGCGCTTCATCACTGGTGAATGGCAATAAAGAAGTATGGCAACGGAGTCTGACAGTTGCCAGTCGAATGAAGATTCGTTAAACACTGCATTTCGCTCTACACCTCGAACACCTTCTCCAGCCGCGTCAGGTTGACGCAGCCATCTTCAGTGACGACGACGTTGTCCTCGATACGCACGCCGCCGCCTAGGTCGGGGTAGTATAGACCCGGTTCCACGGTCACGACGTGGCCTGCCTTCAGGACCTGCGACACCTTCGATATACGGGGCGGTTCGTGGATTTCCAGGCCGAAGCCGTGGCCGGTTCCGTGGAAGAAGCCCTGCATGCGGCCGGCCTTCGCGCCTGTCTCGTAACCCCTGCTTTCGAACAGCCGTTCCACTTCCATGTGGATCTCCCGGCCGTCCACACCTGCTCGAACCCGCGAGAGCGCGACTTCCTGCCCTTCCAGCACCGTATCGTACAGCCGCCGGTACGTGTCGGACACCGGACCCCTCGCCACGGTGCGGGTGATGTCGGCGAAGTAGCCGGTCTTCGTAGACTTGGGAAACAGGTCGAAGATGATGGGTTCGCCGGCACGCAGCGGCCCGGAGCCGCCATTATGGGGATCGCAGCCCTGTACGCCCCCGGCGATGATCGTGTGCTGGGCGATGCAGTCCCTTTCCAGCAGGTATACGTGGATCCTGTTTCGAATGTATTCAGAGGTCATCGGGCCTTCCGGACCGTGGAGCGTGCCGTCCTTCACGGTGGCCTCCGCGAGTAAGGCGAAGGCCATGCGCAGGGCGGCTTCCGTGTGCCGGGACGCCTCCGAAATGGCGGCTACTTCGTCATCGGTCTTCACCGGCCGCCGGTCCCAGAAGGGAGCCTCCTTCGGCACCACTTCGAAACCCCGGTCCCGAAGCCGGTCCGCGTAGCCCAGGGGAAAGCCGTTCGGCACCCGGACGCATTTCACCTCCCGGTCCCGTAGCAATTCGACCACGGCGTCCACTAGCCCCGGGTCCGTGTTGCCGCCGCCCTTCGCGCGGTCCGTGTAGTCCGTCAACGAGACTACTTCGTCGACCTTCGACTGGGCCCGGGCGCGATCAATCTCCAGGTCGCTCATCATGATCACCGAGTTGCCGTCCACTTGAAGGTAGGTGAAGGGGTCCGGCACGAACATTCCCGTGGCGTACAACATGTCGGCGTCGCGCTCGCTGTCCGCGATGAGCAGGACGGCCTCGTTACCGGGTGAATCGGTCATTCGGTTGCCTCTCGTTCTGGATCACTGGTTCTGTATCTTTCCTGTTGAATACACCGGCATTGGCGAAATTCGCGGTGTCCCGCAAAGTTCTGCATTGTACAATTGTACAAGTCCAGGCCTGCTCGACCGACCTCGCCCCCTGCTACACCTGCTTTACTACATGCTCGGTCGACCTTGCGCGGTTCGCCTGACTTCATGGCCCGGTTGACAGTCTCCACGACGTGATCGGCCGGCCTCGGTCAGCTCAACCGTACGCGTAGAACCCCCGTCCGCTTTTCCTTCCGTTCATCCCGGCGGCGACCATCTTGCGCAGCAGGGGCGGGGCGGCGTACCGGTCGGTCCGGAAGGCGTCGTAGAGCACTTCCGCGATGTAGAGCGTGGTGTCCAGGCCGATGAAATCGAGCAGCTTGAGTGGACCGAGGGGGTGACTGCAACCCAGGACCATGCCCGCGTCTATGTCCTCCTTCGCGGCCACGCCCGATTCGACCAGGCGCACCGCGTCCAGCAGGTAGGGGATGAGGAGGTAGTTGACGATGAAGCCGGGCGTGTCCTTGACCTCGATCACCTGCTTGCCCAGCGATTCGCCGAACTGCCGGGCCGTTTCCACGGTTTCCGCGCTGGTCTGCAGCCCGATGACCATCTCGATGAGCCTCATCACGGGCACGGGGTTGAAGAAATGAAGCCCCAGGACCTGCTCCGACCGGTCCGTGGCCGAAGCCAGTTCGGTGATGGAGATGGATGAAGTGTTGCTGGCCAGGATGGCGTCGGGCGGCACGATGCCGTCGATGGTCCGGAAGACTTCCTGCTTGGCATCGAGGTTCTCGGTGACCGCCTCGATCACCAAGTCGCACGCGGCGAGATCATTAAAATCCGTCGTTCCCGTGATGCGTTCGAGTACGGCCGTCTTCTCGTCTGCCGTCATTTTTCCCTTCGAGACGTCCCGCGACAGGATTCCATCAATACGGCCGATGCCTCCGCTTACCAATTCGTCGGACGCCTCGCGGACGATCGTCCGGTATCCTGCCTGGGCGCACACCTGCGTGATGCCCGACCCCATCAACCCACATCCGATGACGCCAACGGTCTCGATGGCCATGCGATCCTCCGCTATTTCGTTTTATCCAGCGCGGACACGGCTTCCTTGAACCGCTTTCCACGCTCCTCGAAATTGGTGAACATGTCGTAACTGGCACAACCGGGTGACAGTACAACCACGTCACCGGGTCGCGCCAGCCCCGCGCATTGCCGGACGGCGTCATCAAGCGTTTCGGCGCGGGAGATGACGGGCATGTTCGTTGCCCCGATTTTCCGGATCTCGGACGCTATTGCCCCTGCCGTCGCACCGATCAGGACAACGGCCCGGGCGCGGCGGACGGCTTCCGACGCCATGCCGCCGAACGACATGCCTTTGTCGTACCCGCCCGCGATCAGCACGACCGGGCCGTCGAAGGCACGCAACGCCGTGACCGTCGAAGCCGGCGTGGTGCAGGCCGAATCATTGTAGTAGCCCACGCCATCCATATCGGCCACCTTTTCCAGGCGGTGCTCCACGCCACGGAACGCCTCGACCGTGGAGCGGATGACCGGCGCGGGGATCCCGCCCAGGCAAGCGGCCGTCACGGCGGCCAACAGGTTGGCCCGGTTGTGCGTTCCCGGCAGCCGGAGGCTGTCCACGGGACACACGGCGCGTTTGCCTGAAGTATGGCGGAAGACCACTTCTCCGTCCCGCAGGTAACACCCGGTCTCGACCGGACCCTCCATGCTGAACCACGCCACGCGCCCCGGACAAATAGACGCCCACGCGCGCAGACGCTCATCATCGGCATTCAATACGGTCACGTCGGCCGACGACTGGTAACGCACGATATGTTGCTTGGCCTGCTCGTAGGCGTCGTAGGTCCCGTGCCAGTCCAGGTGATTGGGGGACAGGTTCGTCACCACGGCCAGTCCGGGGCTTCGCCGTATCCAGGCAAGCCGGTGGAGCTGGAAGCTGGACAGCTCGAGTATCACGGGACTGCCTGCACCTGGTGCATCCCCGGCTCCAGTCGCCTCCGCAGATTCGGACGGACTGCCTGCACCCGGCGCCTCTGTGGCTACGGCCACCTCCCTGGCTTCGGCCGCCTCGCGCTGGCCGTCTCGATCGTTCAAATCCGCGAGTTCGTTGAGCAGGGCCCGGCCGATGTTCCCCCCCACCAGCACCGCCGGGTCTACCGCCTGGTACAGCGCGCCGATGAGGCGGGTCGTGGTGGTCTTGCCGTTGCTGCCCGTGATGCCGATGACCGGCCGGCGGCAGGTCTCGAAGACCAGGTTCGTTTCGGTGGTCAGCGGGACGCCCCGGTCCCGGGCCAGCCGGAGGAACGGACTGTCGTCCCGGACGGCGGGTCCGACCACCACCAGATCCGCTCCAGAAATGTCCTCCTCCCGGTGCTCCCCGAGCACGTAGCGGACCGGCCAGCGGGCGAGAGCGTCTATGGACTTTCGAAGGGCTTCCGCGGGCTGCAGGTCGGTGACGGTGACGTCCGCTCCCCGCGCGGCGAAATACCGGGCGGAAGCGACGCCGCCCGACAGCACGCCGAGGCCCAGCACAGTAACCCGTTTGCCGGTTAAATCCCTTGACACCCGAAGTCCGCCCGGTTTAATATACGGCGTTGATTCGCGGGTTCATTCCGCGAAGTCCAGTCGTTCGTCGAGCGCCGTCAGAAAGGCGTTGGTTTCCGGCGCTTCCACGGTTTCAGGACCGCGCATCAGCTGCACCAGGTCTTCGATCGTATCGATGTCCAGCAGGCGGTACTCGTCGAGCACCTCGTGGGTGATTCGACGCTGCCGAAGCAGGGCGACGGTCTCCTCGAGTTCCGATCCCGAACTCCAGCGCGATATATCGAATATACGGTGCGGCCTGCGCATGCCGATAAGATTGTACGCGCCGTCCTGGGCAGGGACAAGCACAATATCATGGGATGAGAGGGACGCGCGGACCCGGTCGATGACCGCTTCGTCCAGGCGGGGCATGTCGCTCCCGGAGATCAGCACGTACGCGTATCGTCCGAGCAGCGCCTCGAAGATCCCAAGCATGATCTCGCCCATGTTCGCGCCGGATACGTAGTGGTACGGGACATCCGGCCCGGTGATCGTACGAAAGGCCTCCGCGTATTCGGGTTGTGACGCGGCCAGACAGACGTCGTAATCCCGTCCCCGGTGCGCCGCGAAGCGGTCCACCAGGAACGCGCGGTACATTCGGGCCGCCAGGCGGTAGGCTTCGTCCTGGCCGATAGCCCGGCCTGAAGCGTCCGGGACGTCCTTGAGTCCGCGATAGCCGTTTTCCGCGGTACCGTCGACGAGCCTGGTCTTTACGCTGCGGGGTTCCGGGTACTTTGCCGGCAGGACGAGTGCGGTGGTCGGGTACGGAGTCATTGGCCGGAAGGGCGCGGCTTCGGGCGACCGTTATCACGTAACGATGACGCCACGGCATCCATGAACATCGATAAAGATAATGTAGCGGATTACCTGCATACAAGAGATCTTTTGGACGCGCCGCCGGAGGGATCCTGCACGGTGGAAGGACTGGGCGGCGGGTTTCTGAACACCGTGCTGCGGGTCTCTGCCGGCGACCGGTCGGTCGTGGTGAAACAGGCCCTGGACGCCTTGCGGCTTTTCCCCGATCTCAAGGTCACCACCGACCGGATCGTCTACGAGACGGAGGCGTTGCGGGTACTGGACGGCCTGTTCCCCGCCGGAACCGTCCCGTCCGTGCTGCATTTCGATGACGGATACCGCATTCTGGTCATGTCGGACCTGGGCATACGGCCGTCCCTGGAGACCGAGTTGGAGCGGGGACGCGTCGACCTGTCCGTGGCGGGCAAGCTGGGCGAGTTTCTATCGTCCCTGCACCGGCAGACCTGGGACGACCCGGAGTTGCGTGAAAAGTTCGACAACGAGGCCATGCAGGGCCTCAGGTACGAGTACTGTTTCTATTTCGTGGA
Organism: bacterium; assembly: GCA_965202605.1. Lineage (GTDB taxonomy): Bacteria > JAAXHH01 > JAAXHH01 > JAAXHH01 > JAAXHH01 > JAAXHH01. The sequence continues at coordinate 3,516,354 of OZ241838.1, read as the reverse complement.
AGACCCGGAGTTGAACCGCGTCGCCCGCCGGTTGGCGGAGACGTTCACGGAGACGAAACTGGCGCTCCTCCATGGCGATTTCTGGACGGCCAGCGTCATCGCCGCGGAGGAGCGGGTCCATACTTTCGACCTGGAATTCGTCAACTACGGACACCCGGCCCAGGACGCGGGCTTCATCATGGCCCACTATCTGCTGCACGCGCATAACGACCCACGGGTCGCGGCCACGATCTTCGACGCCGTCGAACGGCTCTGGAGCGCCTACGCCGAGGGCATGGGCGACCTTTTGCCGGAGGGCATGGAAACGACGGCCCTTCGGCAGGCCGGTCTCGAAATGCTCTTCCGCATCGACGGGATCAACCAGGTCGGCTATATCACCGACGACGGAGTCAAGGCCCGAATCCGGCAGGCCGCCCGTCCCATGATGCTGGATGAAGGGAGAACGGTGGCGGGGTTGAGGCAGGTTTAAGAAAGATCTAGAGATTTTAAAGGTATTTTAAAGCAGGACCATTTCGGGGACGAAGGGGTTCTGTGATTCCACAGATCGTCCCCTACACTACGGGCAAGGAGCGATATTTTGGGCAGATTCAGATCAACACTCTTCATTGCAGCCATTGTCGTGATCGGACTGTGGATCCTCAGCGGATTCTGGGCCAGTATCTTCGTCGAGGCGCTCTGGTTCGATCAGCTGGGATTCAACGACGTGTTCTGGACGACAATCGGCGCCAAGTTCGTCACCGGCCTGGTCTTCGGCCTGGTCGCGGTGGCCGGTCTCGGGACGAATGTCTACCTGGCGCGGTATTTTTCCACGCGCCTCACCGAACTGCACCTGTTCAACGAGGAGATGTCGGAACTCGAACAACTCTTCTCCTCCTCCAGGCTGATCGAGGTCGTGACGATCATCGGCATCCTGGTCATTTCCGCCATCATGGGACTGATCGGCCTGGCCAACTGGGACGGCATGCTCCGGTTTTTCAACCAGGAGGCCTTCGGCGCCACGGACCCCATATTCAACCGCGACATCGGTTTCTTCGTCTTCTCGCTGCCGATCTGGCATTTCGTCCGGTTCTGGCTGCTGCTCCTGGTCGTGGCCTCGGCCATCGCCGTCACGCTGTACTATCTCTACCGCGGCGCCGTCACCATAGAAGAACGCGGCATCCAGATCCGCTCCTATGCCCGTAACCACATCTGCGTCCTGGGCGCCATCGTGTTTCTGCTCATGGCCTGGGGCTACCGGCTCGACATGTTCCGCCTGCTGTACTCCGAATCGGGATTCGCCTTTGGCGCGGGATACACCGACCTGCACGCCCGGATGTACGCCCTGTGGATCCTGCTCTTCGTGGCCGTCGCCTGCGCCGGGCTGTTCCTGATGACGCTCCGCTCCCAGCGCCGCAACCTGCCGTTCATCGCCATCGGCGGCATGATCGCCTCGTCCCTGATCGCAGGTTCCGTCTATCCCGGACTCGTGCAGTACTTCCTGGTGGCGCCCAACGAATACGACCGGGAGGCGCCCTACATCCAGCATACCATCAACTACACCCTGCAGGGATACGGCCTGGATAGCGTAGACGAAGTGCCCTTCCAGATCCAGGAGAACCTCACGGCGGATGATATCCAGTCCAATATCACGACCATCAACAACCTGAAGATCCAGGACAAGCGTCCGCTGCGCCGGACCTACCAGCAGCTCCAGGAGATCCGGACTTATTACGATTTCTCCAACGTGGACGAAGACCGGTACCTGATCGACGGACAGTACCGCCAGGTCATGCTGGCCGCCCGGGAGCTGTCCTACAACCAGATCCCGTCGCCCACGTGGCAGAACCGGCACCTCTTCTACACCCACGGCTACGGCCTGTGCCTGAGCCCTGTGAACACCGCCACGCCCGAAGGACTGCCCGACCTCTTCGTCAAGGACATACCGCCCGTTTCCATCAGCGACGATCTTACCGTGCGGCGGCCGGAGCTGTACTTCGGCGAGAACATGGACGCCTACGCGGTCGTGAAGACCACGCAGGAGGAATTCGACTATCCCGAGGGCGACCAGAACAAGTTCAGCAGATACGAGGACGACGGCGGGGTGGAACTCGGTTCCTATTTCCGCCGCCTGGCCTTCGCCCGGTATTTCAGCGAGGCCAACTTCGTCATCAGTCCGCTCATCACCGAGGAAAGCCAGGTCATGTTCTACCGGCGCCTGCAGGACCGGGTAGAGAACATCGCGCCCTTCCTGGACTATGACCACGATCCCTACCTGATCATTGCCGGCGGGAAGCTCTACTGGATGATCGACGCCTACACGACGACCGGTTCCTATCCCTATTCGCAGCGTTTCAGCGGGCTCCTGCAGATGCCGGACACGGGCGACATGGGCACCGGACCGCAGTCGGATATCCCGGGCCTCAATCCCCCGCCGCAACGGCGGTTCGTCCAGGACCAGCCCACGCTGCAGAACATCAACTACATTCGGAATTCCGTGAAGGTGGTCATCGACGCCTATTCGGGCGAGACCGACTTCTACCTCGTGGACCAGGAAGATCCGCTGGTGCTGACCTACCAGAAGATCTTTCCGACCCTGTTCCGGCCGCTGAGCGAGATGCCGCAGACACTGAAAGATCACATCCGCTATCCGCGCGACATGTTTGCCATCCAGGCAGCCATGTACCGCATCTACCACATGCGCAATCCCCAGGTGTTCTACAACAAGGAAGACATGTGGGCGGTGCCCCAGCAGGTCTACGCCGAGCAGGAACAGCAGGTGTACCCGTACTACGCGGTGATGAAGACGGCCGAGATGGACAAGGAGGAACTGCTCCTCTTGCTGCCCTTCACGCCGGCCGGCAAGGAGAACATGATCGGATGGATGGCCGCCCACTGCGACGCGCCGCTGTACGGGCGCATCCAGGTGTACAACTTCCCCAAGCAGGAGCTGGTCTACGGTCCCATGCAGGTCGAGGCGAGGATCACCCAGGACGCCGACATCGCCAAGGAACTCACCCTCTGGAACCAGGAAGGCTCGCAGGTGATCCGGGGCGACATCATCGTGGTACCGATCCAGGAATCGCTGCTCTACATCGAGCCGCTGTACCTGAGACAGCGCTCCACCCGGGGCGGGCTGCCTGAGCTCAAGCGCGTGATCGTCGCCTATGGCAACCGCATCGCCATGCGGGAGACGCTGGACCAGGCGCTTTCGTCCATCTTCTCTTTCGACGAAGGCACGCTGGCCCGGCAGACGAGAACGATTGTCGACGGCCAGGAAGTGATCCAGACACGCCGCGCCACGCTGGATGAACTGGCGAAACGAGCGGTGTCCCATTTCGACGACGCGCAGAACTACCTGCAGACCGGCGACTGGTCCGGTTACGGGACTTCGCTGCAGCAGTTGGAAAATGTCCTGCGCCGCCTGTCCGATGAAACCAGCCAGCTGGAGTAGGAACGGGTCAACCGCGGACCGGGGATCGTCATGCCCGTTCAGACGCTCAGCTTTCCCAATGACCACGGCGACCTGCTTGCCGCACGGCTCAGCCTGCCGCCCGACGGCAGGCCGGTCGCCTACGCCCTCTTCGCCCACTGCTTCACCTGCAACCGGAACCTGAACGCCGTCCGGCGCATCAGCCAGGAGATGTCCGACCACGGCCTCGCCGTGCTGCAATTCGATTTCACGGGCCTGGGCGACAGTGAAGGGGACTTCTCCGATACCGGCTTTTCGTCCAACGTGGAAGACCTGGCCGCCGCGGCGAGATATCTCGCGACCCATCACGATGCGCCCCAGGTCCTGATCGGCCACTCCCTCGGGGGCGCGGCCGTGCTCAAGGCCGCGGGGTCCATCCCTTCCTGTAAGGCTGTCGTGACCATCGGAGCGCCGGCCGACCCGAAGCACGTGGCCAACCTGATCGCGGATGCCCGGGAGACCATCGAGCATACGGGCCAGGCGACCGTCACGCTCGCCGGCCGTTCATTCCTGATCAGGAAACAGTTCCTTGACGACCTGGAAGAGACGCGGATGGAAGAGACGATCCGCGGGCTGCGTCGCGCCTTGCTGGTGTGCCATTCACCTGTCGACCAGACGGTCGGCATCGAAAACGCCGCAAGGATCTTCCAGGCCGCGCTCCATCCCAAGAGTTTCCTCTCCCTGGACAAGGCGGATCATCTGCTTACAAGCGAGGCTGATGCCTTCTACGTCGGCCGGGCCGCCGCGGCGTGGGCGACGCGGTACCTGGACGTGCCTGCCGCGGGGGACGGCGGTCCCGAAGCGGCGGGAAGCCAGGTGGTGGTGCGCACGGGACGGGAACATTACTATACCGAGGTTGTGGCATCGGGCCACCGCCTGACCGTGGACGAACCGGAATCGGTGGGGGGCACGGACCGCGGCGGGACGCCTTACGACCTGCTGCTCGGGGCCCTGGGCTCCTGCACGTCCATCACCCTGCGGATGTACGCCGACCGGAAATCCTGGCCGCTGGAGGAGATCGTCGTCCGGCTCGGCCACGCGAAGATCCACGCCAGCCACTGCGAGGCCTGCGAGACCACCGAAGGCAAGGTAGATCGCATCGAACGGGAGATCGAGTTGACCGGCGACCTGTCCGATGAACAGCGGGCGCGGCTGCTCGAAATCGCCGACCGCTGTCCCGTGCACCGGACCCTGCATTCGGAGATCGTGGTGGAAACCCGGCCGCATGAACCATGAACTACCTGGCCCACCTGTACTTCGCCGAAGACACGCCCGAGTCCCGCGTGGGGAACCTGATGGTGGATTTCGTCCGGGGACCCGTGGACAAGCAGCCGTACAATGGCGCGGTCATGCGGGGCATGCGGAGCCACGTGGCCGTGGACCGCTTCACCGACGGCCACGACGTGGTGCGGGAGAGCAAGGCGCTCATAAGCAGCTCGCGCCGCCGGTTCGCCGGGATCATCGTGGATATCTGCTACGACCATTTTCTTGCAAGGCACTGGTCGGATTTCTCGGACGAGTCCCTGGCCGGTTTCATCGGGCGGACCTACGGTTCCCTGCGCGCCTACCGGGGCGATATGCCGCCGGTCCTCTCGCGGGTACTCGATCACATGGTGAAGAACGACTGGCTGGGCGGCTACCGGGAAACGTCGGGGATCGGCCGTGCGCTGGACGGTCTGTCCATGCGCCTCCGGCGGCCCAACACGCTGGCGGGATCGGTGGAGGAACTCGATGCCAACTACGGAGCGATGGAAGGACACTTCCTCCGGTTTTTCCCGGACCTGGTCCGGCACATGGAGATGCGCGAGGACGCGCGCGAAGGGTGCGAGGCACGGGACGACCGCCGCGAAAGACCACTGGAGAGGCAGCAGGCGCGATGAGTAGCCACATGGAAAAGAGGCAGCAGGCGCGATGAGCAACCACATGAAAAAGAGGCAGCAGGCGCGATGAGCAACCACTATGACGTCATCGTCGTGGGCCTCGGCGCCATGGGTTCGGCCACGTGCTACCACCTGGCCGGCCGGGGTGCGAAGGTCCTCGGCCTGGAGCGCTTCGACCTGCCCCACGCCCAGGGCAGTTCCCACGGGTATTCCCGCCACACGAAGACGGCGATCTACGTGGATACGCCCTACGAACCCTTCATCGGCCGCTCCTTCGAGCTCTGGCGTCTCCTCGAGGGCGAGACCGGTCAGCAGATCCTGGTGACGACCGGCTACCTGCGCATGGCCGATACCGGCACGTGGGACCATTTGAAGGGCAAAGTCCGGCACGAGGTGCTGACCGCCGACGAACTGGCCTACCGGTATCCGCAGTTCACGTTGACGTCCGACTGCCACGGACTGTACGATCCGAACGGGGGCCTGCTGCGTCCCGAACTGGGCATCGCGAGTCACCTCATCCAGGCGTCGCGACGGGGCGCCGAAATCCATGGCCGCGAGGCCGTGACCGGGTGGAAGGAAACGGCTCAAAGTGTGGAGGTCGAGACCGACCGCGGCCGTTACAGCGCGGACCAGGTCGTCTTCTGCAGCGGATCGTGGACCGCCCCGCTGATCGCGGACCTGGGCATATCCATGACCGTTACCCGCCAGCCCCTGGCCTGGGTGTGGCCCGCGCGGAACGCGCCGTCCTTCGACGTCGGCGCGCTGCCCATCTGGCAGATCCCCGCGCCCGAATACGACGGCGAGTACTACGGATTCCCCATGATGCCCGACCATCCGGGGTTCAAGCTGGCGCTTCACAGGTACGGCGAGGCGTCCGATCCCGACAACCTGGACCGGAGCGCCCGTCCCGAAGACGAGGAAGAGGTGCGGGTGTGCCTGCGTCGGTACATTCCCGACGCCGACGGACCGCTCACGGCCATGCGGATCTGCATGTATACCCGCACGGCGGACGACCTGCCCGTGCTGGACCGGCACCCGAACTACGAGCGGGTGACGGTGGGCTGCGGTTTCAGCGGGACCGGCTTCAAGTTCTCCTGCACCTTCGGCGAATGGCTGGCCGAAACGGCCCTCGGGCAGCAGACGACCATTGACAATGATGCCTTTCGTTTCGAACGACTGCTCGAGTCCGACAAAACGGGTGACTAAGTATACGGCGCGCATTTCGAATACGGCGCGCGTCACGAATACAGCGTGCGTCTCGACCGAAAGACGGTGTGGTTCAGCACATGTCACGATCGAAATCCTGACGATGCGGTGCAGCCCCTTCAACGACCGGAATCCCGACAGACAGGAGCGACCATCATGAATAGCCATATCACCGGGGACCAGTGGGCGGTATTCGAACGGCAGGGCTACCTGCGGCTCGGCACCGTGATGGAACCGGGCGAGCTCGAGCGGCTCCAGGAGCGCATCGACGACATCATGCTGGGCCGAGCCGACATCGACTACGGCCGGGTCATGATGCAGCTCGACCGCGACCCGGAGCGCGGGGGCGACAGGCCCGGACCGCAGAGCAGGGGGCACAAGGGCGCCACCTTGTGCTACCGGAAGATCCAGGACCTGGAACTGGACCCGGTATACCTGTCCTTCATGCAGAAACCGGTATTCGAGGAGATCTGCGGTAGAATCTACGGTCCCGGTACGCCGGTGGCCTGCTTCCGGGCTATGTTCATGAACAAGCCCAGCGGCGAAGGGACGCCCCTCGTCTGGCACCAGGACCGGTGGACCGACCTGGACCGCGACCCCCTCGTCACCTTGTGGACGGCGCTGGACGATTCCGTCGAGGCGAACGGCTGCGTGAAGATCATCCCGGGGTCGCACCGCCGGCTCATCAATCCAGGCCACGGTTCCGGATTCCTGACCGACGAGCAGGCGGCGGCCGTGGTGGCCGAGAACGAACCCGTCAACATGGAAGTGGCCTGCGGCGAAACCGTACTCATGCACAACTGGATGCTGCACAGTTCCGGGACGAACAGCACCGATACGGCGAGGCGCGCCTTCAGCATATGCTTCATGGACGCGGCGACCCGGTCCCGGGCGGGACACGCATTCCCGGTTATTTTCGGGGAAGGGGCGCTGAGTCCGGCGCTGTAAAGGAGGAGCGCGAACCGCGCGGTGCAGAGAGGCTACCGCGAAACCCCCGCACTATTCGGACACAACGGCGAACGGGCCGTCACTTTCTATCAAGGAACGAGAGAGGACTGTTCCCATGATTTTCACGAGAAAACACATCCTGGCCGGCATCTGCGCGGTCGCGCTGATCCTGTCGGGCTGCGGGTCCACCTCAGAAACCTCCCGGCCCAGCCTGCTCGACCAGGTCAAGCAGCGCGGAACCATACGCGTCGGCGTGTCGACCTTCGTCCCCTGGGCCATGCGAAACAAGCAGGGGGAACTGGTGGGATTCGAGGTAGACGTGGCCAGCCGCCTGGCGTCCGACGCGGGTCTTGAAATCGAGTTCATTCCCACGGCCTGGGACGGGATCATCCCCGGTCTCCTGGCCGGCAAGTTCGACGTGATCATCGCCGGCATGTCCATTACCCCGGCGCGAAACCTGAGCATAAACTTCACCCGGCCCTATTCCCATTCAGAGCTCTTGCTGGCTGCCAGCCGGCACAAGGCGGGCCATCTTGTCGACAGGGGGGACTACGACCGCGACGACGTGACCATCGCGGTGCGTCGCGGCTCGACCTCGGTCCAGGCCGCGCGGAAGCACTTTCCCAGTGCGACCATCCAGCAGTTCGACGACGATATTCTCGCCTTCCAGGAGGTACTGAACGGCAACGCCGAAGCCGTGATCGCTTCTTCCCCCAAACCGGAACACGAGGTCCTGCGGAACAGCGACCGGTTGTTCATCCCCTTCGACGAACCCCTGCACCGCGGCGCCGAGGCCATTGCGATACGCCAGGGTGAAACGGACGCCCTGAATTTCTTCGACAACTGGATCCTGCTGCGGACGGAGGACGGCTGGCTGAAGGAACGGCGGGATTACTGGTTCAAGACGCTGGACTGGGAGGAAGACGTGGCGCCGGACCAGTAGAGGTACAACACCGGGCTGGTACACTATATGGTTTTAGGCCTCGACGCTTAGTCGTCCCGTTCCCCTTGTCCGAGCCTTCCGGATTTTGATGTCGATGTCACGCCCCAATCTTGTCAGAAGACGAAGAAGCCGCTCCAATGAGTACTCCTGGAAGTCTCCTCGCATCAGTCGCGACACATCGGGTTGTGACAGCCCCAGTAGTTTCGCCGCCTCGACCTGTTTAAGGCCACGTTGGCGAATGATCCCGTCGATCCGCGTAACCAACTCAGCCTTGAGCAGATGCGTTTCGGCATCCGGCAAGCCCAGATCAGCAAAGACGTTTCCGCTGCCGCGTTCAATCTTTATGTCTTGGGTCTTCATCAGTCTACCTCCTCTTCATAGTATAAACGGTAATGCTGCTCCGCGATTTTCAATCTGGTCCTGATCAGATCGAGATCCGGCTTCGGAGTTGCGATGCCTCGCTTGGATTTCTTCTTTACAGCATGCAGCACGTAGATTACTCCACTGAACCTGACTGTGTAGACCGCTCGAAAAGTATCGCCGTCGTAACGGGAAATCGCTTCCAGAACGTTGCTTCCCAACCCTTTAAGGGGCTTGGCGTCCCGATGCATAAGTCCGGTCTGAGCTAGATAAAGCGCATACCCTATCCGTCCTTGAACAGTTTCTGGAAACGACTTAAGGTCTAATCTGCTGGAGCCGACCCATTCGATAGGTTTGAGTATCCGGGTGGTCATTTCGATTATAGTGGTTCCGACATAAATTCACAATCTTATTCGGAATCCTGAACTTTGAGCCCGATCTCGGCTAAACCATGTGAAATGGGTTCCTGTTTCACAACAAACCGGTCCATTGGTTCGTAGCAATCCTCCGATTTACCGCTTGACATCAACCCATCCCCTGCATATTTGGTACATGGCAAATTTGACGAAAAACCAGACTGAATCTCGAAACGGATTTCGACGGTCGGATAAACCGGATAAACTGGAACAGCCGGATTCACCGGAACAGCTGGATAAACCGAAGAAGATCGAGCGGAGCCACATTCGATGAGCCTTACGCTGTACGATACTTACACGCGCAGCCTGCGCGAGTTCGAACCGCTGTCTCCGGACGAAGTGGGTCTTTACGCCTGCGGTCCCACGGTCTATGACTTCCCTCATATCGGAAACATGCGTACCTACGTGTTCGGGGACCTTTTGCGGCGGGTACTGGCGTTCAACGGCTATAATGTCCGGCACGTGATGAACATCACCGACGTGGGGCACCTGGTATCCGACGCGGACACCGGCGAGGACAAGATGGAGGAGGGGGCACGGCGAGCCGGGAAGACGGCGTGGGAGATCGCCGACTACTACACCGAAGTCTTCAAGGAGGACATGCGGCGGCTCAATATCCAGGAGCCGCATACCTGGTGCCGGGCGACCGACCACATCGCCGAGCAGATCCGGGAGATCCAGTGCATCGAGAAGAAGGGATTCACGTACCGTACCTCCGACGGGATCTACTTCGATACCTCGAAGCAGCCCGATTACGGTTATCTTGCCCGGCTGGACGTGGAGGGGCTGGAGGCCGGCGCCCGGGTCGACATGGCGGAAAAGCGCAGCGTAACCGACTTCGCCCTGTGGAAGTTCAGTCCGCCTGACGCACGGCGGCAGATGGAATGGGAAAGTCCCTGGGGCGTCGGGTTCCCGGGCTGGCACATCGAGTGCTCGGCCATGTCCGCCAAGTACCTCGGCCCCTATTTCGATATCCACCTGGGCGGAGAAGACCATATTTCGGTGCACCATTCAAACGAGATCGCCCAGACCGAGGCCTGCCACGGCACGCGGCTCGCCAATTTCTGGATGCACGGGTATTTCCTGCAATTGGGCGACGCCAAGATGGCGAAGTCCGCCGGAGGGTTCCTGCGGGTGCAGACCCTGATCGACCGGGGGTACGATCCCCTTGTCTTCCGGTTGTTCTGCCTGAGCGCGAGCTACCGGTCCAAGCTCAACTTCAAGTGGGAGAGCATCGAGGGCGCCGCGCGGCAGCTCAACCGGCTCCGGCTGGCCGTCCACGGCTGGGGCGATCCCGCCGGGGAAGCGGACGAGGCCTACCTGCAGCGCTTCACCGACGTGGTGAACAGCGACCTGAACATGCCCCGTGCCATGTCCGTCACCTGGGACCTGGTCCGGAGCGATCTTCCCGATGACCTGAAGAAGGCCACGATCATGCGGTTCGACGACGTACTCGGACTGGGGCTGGCCGAGTGGCAACCGGAAGAGACGGCCGTCCCCGATCACATCAAGGCGCTCGCGGAGGAACGGCGGCAGGCCCGGTCGGAAAAGCGGTACGCCGACGCCGACTCGCTGCGCGACCAGATCATCGCCGCCGGTTTCGATATCAAGGATACGCCCAGGGGACCGGAGATCACGCCCAGGGCCGAAGCAGAGGCCGAGGCAGCGCGGTAGCGATTACCCCGAACGCGGTAACGATTACTCCGAACGCGGTAACGACAATTCCCCATGAACCTGCTCCTCGTCGGTGGTTCCGGTCTCGTCGGGACGGCCGTCACCCCCTACCTGCGGCAACGTCACAACCTGCGCGTACTGGACCTCAAGTCCCCTCAACATGACCTGGAGTATGTAGAAGGGTCCATCGCCGATCCCGACGCGGTGCGCCGGGCCCTGGACGGCATGGACGGGTTCATCACCATGGCGATGAAGGGTGGCCAGGGCGGACACGACCGGCACCATACCATGGAGCAGGTGATCAGCAACTACACCGTCAACTGCCTGGGTCACCACGTGCTGCTGTACACCGCCGCCGAGATGGGTATCATGCGCGGGATCTACACCGGCACCATGAGCGTCCACAACAGGCACCGGACCTGGTATCCCGCCGAGGAGGAAGTGCCCCTGGACGGCCCCAACGTCTACGGGTTGACCAAGGGGCTCACGGAACAGATATGCCGTTACTTCGCCCGTGAGTACGACATGAGCCTGCTCGTCTACCGCATCACGGGACCCTGCAACCGGGCCATGTTCATCGACCGGATCAAGCACCCGCCCGGCGGTCCGAAACTCTATTACACCGACGAGGAAGATATGGCCAAGGCCTACCTGGCGGGGCTGCGTTTCCTCGACCAGGCCGGCAGCGACCAGGCCGGCGGCGACCAGGCCGGCGGCGGCCGCTGCGAGGTGTTTTTCATTTCCGGCGACGAGAAGCGCGAGGAAATGAACATGGCCAAGGCCCGCAAGCTACTGGGCTGGGCGCCTTCCGCACGGAAGAAACTGGGGATTTGAGGTTACGACCACGCTGCCGGTCTGAGTCAGCCCGAAGAGTTTGCCTCCGTCCAATAGATCTTTGGGGGATCCAATGTCTTTAACAACTCGTTGAAAAGATGAAGAAACGTGGTCGACAGAGCCGTGGTTCTGCGCCGAAACTGGCCGGTTGCGGAGTACCTTGTCCCACTGATTGGAGAATGACACCAGCGCGAATATCAGAACCGTAGCTTACCGGTTGTCCCATTTTGAGATGCATTACATATTACCTTCTTGTGGCATTTCAATGAACTGCCAGCATGTTACGCTGTAACTGGATGGTCACAACTACAGCATATACTGGAGACATCATGAGCAACAGTATCGAGTTTATTGATGTTCCCGGAACTCACTATTGCTTTGAGGTAGGGCAACGGGAACAGATTGGAAAGATTGTAGATCGTGTCAGAGAATTCCGTACATCGGGCCCACTCCCAACCGATGTGCTCTATAGGATTCGACGTTTCTTTAGGATCAAAAACATCTATAACTCGAACGCCATTGAGGGTAATGTTCTCGACCACGGTGAAACTCGTCAAGTTGTGGAATACGGGCTAACATTGACTGGAAAACCTCTAAAGGACCAAGCTGAGGCCAAGAATCTTTCACACGCCTTAGACTATTTGGAGGAACTAGCAGCCAATCCAGAGCAACCAATCACAGAAACTGATGTGCGAACACTACATGGTCTTGTATTGAAGGGCATTGACGATTTAAATGCAGGAAAATACAGAAGCGTCCAAGTGGAAATAAGCGGATCGGAATTCAAACCTCCAAATCCAGAGTCAGTTCCCGGAAAGATGGCGGAATTCGGAGAATGGCTCAAACAAGCAAGTGTTGTGTCTCCCCAAGAACCTGCCGTGGAAGGTTTGCTGAATGCTGCTGTGGCCCACACGTGGTTCGTGTATATACACCCTTTTGTGGATGGAAACGGACGCGTAGGACGTATGCTTATGAACCTGCTGCTAATGCGTAGTACGTTCCCGATCGCAATTATCACACGGGAAGATCGCATGAGGTACTACGACGCACTTGAGGTTTCACAAGGTAGTGATTTGTCACCCTTTCTGTCACTATTGTCTGAAACACTATTGGAGGGTGTGGAGGAATACGAGGAAGCGGTCAAAGAGCGGAGGGAGCATGAGGAATGGGCGGTGTCTGTCGCCAACAAGTTAGAGACCAAGGAACGAATCCGAGCCGAGAACGAATACGAAATTTGGAAAAACGCGATGGAACTCCTCAGGAGTTATTTCAGATACACGGCGGAGAGGATTGACGAGTCTACTCCTGTGGCTAGGATATACTTCAAAGATTTTGGCGATCTACCGTTTGAAAAGTACCTAAGCCTACGTGGGGGCGAGTCAGCGAAAAGGACATGGTTCTTTAGAGTAGACTTTGTGCGTGGTAATGACTCGGCTCGATATCTATTCTTCTTTGGACCGCCGAGTCCTCTGCTTCGAAACGAGTGCGAGGTTGCCATCCAGATCGCCCGTGAAGAACCAGCAGGATCATACTACTATGTGCAGTTATGGAGAATAACCTCTCCGAACAAGCCAAACCTGACCGAAATCGGCTATCAGGTACGCGAAGAGCGATTTGTAGCCCGAGGGTCCCACAATCGGAAGCGATACGGCAAGATTGAGCACATTGGGCGACAGTTTTTTGAGGAAGTTGCGCAACGCCATTTCGGTTGATGTCAGGCAACCCGACTACGTACAGCATCGCACCTGTGATCTTACTACAGTACTTAACAAATCCCACACGCTGATCGTAACAAAGTTTACGTTGAATCGAATAGAAAGCGTTTTCCGGATGTATTCACGGCCGGTTTCCTTGCAGTACATCGTTGTTTCGAGAAGGTACGAAGACGGCGGACTGCAAGGGACTGAATCGTGCCATTTTAGTCTAGAAACGGAGGTGGAGAAAAAGCAGGTTTACCCCCGCCTTGCCGACATACACGCCATTTTCCCCCGCTTCATTTCACATCTGAAATCGATGAACCCCAGGCTGTACAGCAGGTCCTTGTGCGTTTCGACGGGCAGTCGACGGGGCTGCTCGGGGTCGTCTTTCTCGAAGGGGACGACGAAATCCGCGTTAACCAGGATCCCGCCTGAGGTGAGGATCCCACGTATCTCCCGGTATATGGTCTTTAGGGCGTCGATACCGCCGAGATCGTGGAACGTCTGGCGCGAGAAGGCCGCGTCGAAGGGGCCAACACCCGCGGGCCAAGCGTCATCCCTCAGGTCGGTACGAACAAGGCGTATATCCCGATGGCCAGCCGTTTCAAGCAGTTCCTTCCCGTGCAGAACAAGCGCCGGTTCGATGTCGATGCCCGTATATTCGACCGAATCTGGCGATCCGGCCACGGTCTGCGAATCTCCGGTCTGCGCATCGGCTAACGCATCCAGCACGAACCTGGCGAGTTCCGCCGCGCCAACCCCCAGTTCCAGCACCCGGATCACCGCGTGGTCGTGATTCCCGTACCGACCCTGCTGGTTCCTTCCAACGCTGTCTTCATCGACACGCCACTCATCACACCACTGGACGAGCGTCCCCACGACGCATTCTGCCATCGCCGCCCGTTCGGGCCATCGCAGATCCAGATCCGCCGTCCACGCTTCGATGTAACCGGGTCCCGTGAAATCCGATAGCGCCATACCAGGAATCCTCTTTCGATGCGCGCGGTCCACGCGGTCCAGGCGCGCTGGTCAATCCGCGTCAATTGAGCGCATCCGTCTCCGCGCCGCAGGTGAGCCTGCGGCGATCTGCCCCTATAATCATGCCTGCTAGTCGGTCCGCGTGGGCCTGCGCCCGTGGCTGAAGGAATCGAGCCTCGGCGTATCGGGCGGCCAGTAAGGCGCCTCGTTCGACTCCTGCCACGGATTGCCGCAGAAGTTGGTGAGGATGTGCCACTCGGCCGCGCCGATGTCCGGGTCGGGATGGAACAGAAAGCGCTTGAGGCCGGCCTCTTTCGAAGCGCTGAGAATGCCGTGCAAATCCCGGGCCGGCATGGCGTCTCCCGCGTGAGGCGCCCGGCCCGTCGAGACCCAGCAGATGCACTTGTCCGTATCGCCGATGGCCTCCAGGGCGCGGCGGGTTTCCCCGTACACGATGGTAGAGAAGAACTCGTCGGGGAACCCCATCTCCATGTCCATCAGGGTGCGCACGCCCGGCAGGTCGATGCCGAAGAGCAGTTTCACCACGTCGAAGGCGTCTTCCTCGGTGAGCGACGGATTCCACTTCCGCAGCCGCTGCACCCAGCGGGAGACCGTCCCGTACATGCCGTCGAATCCCCGGTGCCAGTAATAGTGCTTGGGGAAGATGAAGTCGAACCAGGAAGCCATGGCGTGGTAGTCCTGGCAGGTCAGCGAGGAAAAGGCCGCCGTGCGCGGTATGCCGCCCAGTTCCACTTTCCGGTTGAGTTTCCCCACCTGTTCGGCCGTGGCGGCCATGAATCCAAGGGCAGTTTCCCTGCGTGCGCGGAGCCAGTACAAAGCGTCCTCGTTGATGTCGAAAAGCTGCATGCCCGCCAGCATGCCGCCCGGTGCGCGGTAGCGTACCTCGGCCGGCGTGAGCTGGTGAAACCGCGTCCGCAGGTGTTCGATGCCCCGCTGCAGCCGGTCCATATCGTACCCAAGCGCGGCAAAGCGCTCGTCTTCGCCGGGCCTGATCTCGAAGAGCTCGCCTCCATGGTGGAAGGCGAGTTCGTAGTGCTGCTCCCCCGGACCGTCGATCAGGAATCCGTGGGCCTGGGGCAGGGCGTTCATGGCGTCCTGCACCGCCGCGCCGTGGCCGATCACGCCGTATGGATCGTCCTCCACCGGACGGCGTCCCCCGCCCAGGCCGGCGCCAAAGGTAATGATATGCCAGCCCCGCTCCCTGGCATCGTCGAGCATGGCGGAGAAAAGACGTTCCTTCTCCCGGTCGCGCGGCGTCTCACCGGGCGGATCGACGCCGAAGGACCGGTATACGGCGGGATCGCTGCCGAAGACCGGGATTCGCGTGCCGTCGTCCAGCTCGAAGTGGAGATAACCCACCACGATGCCGGTGACGCCGCCGTCCTGCCACGCGTCGAAGATCCGCCTGTAGTCGGAGATGTACCGATCGAGGGGGTTGTGAACGAATATCCAGGCTTCCATTTCGGTCTCCTTGACGGGAATTGTACTATGACGCGAGCGCCGGTTTGCGGAGCCTATGCATCGTGGTCCGCCGGCATTTCCTTAATCCAGTTTCAACTTTCAGCCAGTGAGCCGCCTCCACAAATGGGGAATGAACACCCGGTTGTCGGCCGCCGTGTAGATCAGCTCACCCCCCATGCGGCTGAAGCTCTTGCCCATGCGGTTGTAATAGGCCGGGTCGTCCATGGGCGGCTCGCCGGCGTTCCAGTCCCAGTCCTCCTCCGTGAGGTCGTTTACCGCGATGAAGGGCCGAACGGGTCCGATACCCTCCTGGCGCCTGAGGTTGTTGGCGATCGACATGGATTTCTCGAATACCTGGGGCGCCATGATGGAGGAGCCGACAGACAGGAACACGCCGCCGTCGATGCGCGAGACGCCCTCGGCGAATACCTGGAAGTCGATCATGCCTCCGCGTCCATAGGCGGCGGCGCTGGCGAGGGGATGGGTGTAGACGATGTCGTACCCGATGCCGGGATGGACGGTAAGCGGTATACCCAGCCGGAATGCGTTCCCGGTCAGCGAGTACGCCTTGAAGGGGTGTTCGACGGTGTGGCGGCCCGGTTCGATCCGGTGCCGTACGATCGTCTGCAGGAGGTCGGCGCGGGCGGGCATGGCTTCGTCGTCTCCCGGATTGCCGGACCAGTCCGCGAGCGCCTTCTGAAGTTCGGCCGGATCAGGAATGCCGTACCCGTCCTCGACGATCATCCTTCCTATCGATTCCCCGTATCCACGTCCCCGCATCGCGCCCGCCAGCACCGCGAGGGCGGTATGGCGGCCGGTCTCGTCCCACGTGCCGAAACGTCCCTGCGCGACGTGGGCGCGCACGTCCTCCTCGGACCGTCCGTGGAAGGCGTACTCCCAGTCGTGGATCACGCCGGCGCCGTTGGTGGCCAGGTGGGTGATCCAGCCGGCTTCCATCATGCGCGTGACCACGAGGCCAAGCCCGTTCTTCACGAGATGGGCGCCGTAGGCCAGCATGATGGGAGCGCCATTGGAACGGGCGGTGCGGATACGGTCCGCTATTGTTTCGATCCGGGCGGCCTGGCGAGATGAAGCCGGGGGCGGCGGACCATCGGGATCGACGCGGATATCATCGATATGATGCTTGCTTTCCCGGTCCGCCAGGGGTTCGACCTGCACCCTGCGGCCGTCGATGCGCGGGTAGCCCATGGGCGTCCGTTCCAGGGATGATTTAAGGAGGAGAGGTCTGATCGCCTGCCTGAAGGGTAATATATGGTCGGGGCGGGTCGCGCCAACTTTTTTCGGAAAGGAGCCTGAAGGTTCGGCCGAGGATCGATCCGATCCGAGGAGGAAGCATGTCCGGCCGGTTTCAGATGCCGATCTCGACGCCCTTGACCGATACGCCCTGGCGGGTGATCTCGAGGTCGACCCGGCACGCTTCCGTGTCGATGAGGAGCCGGTAGGCGCCCGGTGTATTCGGGGTGAAGGAGACGGTGTCGAGGACCTGTCCCTTCAGGGACGCGAGGGCCTCGTTGGTTTCGGCCACCGCCCGTTTGACGGCGGCGCCCCGGGGCGTTCCGTGGAACAGCCGCAGGAGCCGCTTCTCGGCCTGGGGACTCTGACGCCGCCGTGCGCGACCGGACTGCAGGGTCAGTTCGAGGATGTTCTCCAGACAGGGGACGTTTTCGGGGGAAACTCCGCCTTCTTCGATTTCCCGGCGGAGGGCGAGGTAGGGAATCCTGGCATCCGCATCGGCCAGGGTGGAGGTAAAGGCGTCCACTTCATCCAGCAGCAGTTCACGCTCCTGGTCGTCGAGCCTGGTCACCTGTGCATCAAGATCGCGCACTTCCACATCTCTCCTGGTGATGACCGCATCCCGGTCTCGAAACGCTTTCCGTCTTCCCGTCGTACTCCGTCTTTCCATCGAGCGCCGTCCCCTCGCGGATCACGGGCGGGCCGCCGCCGGGGTCACCGCCACTGAGGTCGCCGCCGCTGGTGTCTCCGCCGAAACCCGCGGCCAGGAAAGTCTCTTCGCCCCCGCCGAGACGCCAGGCGGATTCACGGACGATCTTTCGCAACAGTCGCAGATAGAGGGTGCCCGCGTTGCTCATTTTTCCACCTCCTCCGCCACCAGCGCTTCCATCTCGTGCTCGAAACCGCCGGTCTCCACCGGGCAGTGCATGCCGCATTCCTTGGGCGCGTTCTTCTCCCACCACCAGCGCCCCGCCCGCGAGTCCTCGCCGGGCTTCGTGACCCGGGTGCACGGCTTGCAGCCGATGCTGGTATAGCCCTGCTCATAGAGGGGGTGCTTCGGGACGTCGTAGAGCGCGATGTAGTCCCAGACCTCCTCCTCGGTCCAGTCCGCCAGGGGGCTGATCTTCGCCAGTCCGCCGTGGTCGTGGTCGATTTCGATCTTGCGGATGTTCGCCCGGCTGGCCCACTGGTCGCGCCGAAGCCCGGTGAACCACCCGTCCAGCCCCTCGAGGGCGCGGCGGATCGGTTCCACCTTGCGCACGTTGCAGCATTTGAACCGCGATTCCACGGACTTGTAGAAGAGGTTCATGCCATGGGCGCCCACCATGTTCTCCACCTGCAGCAGGTCCGGGAAGTAAACCTGGATATCGATTTCGTAGTGGTCCCGGACCTGGTCGATGAAGTCGTAGGTCTCCTGGTGCAGCCGGCCCGTGTCCACCGTGAACACGTGGATATTGGGATCGATCTGCCAGGCCATGTCCAGCAGGACCATCCCCTCCGCCTGGAAGCTCGTACACAGTCCGGCGCGCCGGCCCCAGCGGTCCAGGGCCCATTCGATCACGGCCTCGGGGGATTCCCCGTCGAACTCGATGGCCAGTTGCCCGGCTTCGAATTCATCCAGGAAGTCGCGGTCCAGGCATTCCGTGTGTTGCGGGCGGTCCGGGCGTTCCAGGCGGTCCATGGTGTTCATTCCTCTCTTGTAGCAATCGCGGCGACTTCGCTTCCCGTGGCAATCGCGGTCAACTCGTCATCGCTGTGACGGTGAAAAAACTGTTGTATCGTCTCGTTTTCCGATTTCTGGTCCAGGTAGGACCGGAAGAGTCTTTCGGTGTAGCGGTGCACGGACCCGGCGGGCACGCGACGCAGCACGGGCTGGCCGATGGCGGCCTGGCCGCTCAATCCTCCGCGGAGGAACAGGTCGTATCCCCGCAGCCGCTCGCCGCCCTCGCCCCGCTCGCGCAGGGTCGTGGCCTGGAACCCGATGTCGCCGATCCAGTGGTGGGCGCAGGCGTGGGGGCAGCCGTCCAGGTTCAGCCGCAGGCCCCGCGCCCGGTCGCCGAAGACCCGCTCCATGTACCCGACGATCTCCCCCATCTTGGTCTTGGTCTCCCCGACGGAGTAGTTGCAGAAGGGCTCGCCCGTGCAGGCGATGCTCGTCCCCCGCAGGTCGTTGACCTCCATGGGGAAGCCGATGCCGGCCACCGCGCCGGTGACCGATTCCAGCCTTTCTTCGGGAATGTCCGTGAGGATGACGTTCTGGCGGCGGGTCAGCCTGAACTCGCCCCCGTACTCGTCGGCCAGGTCGGCCAGTTGGATCATCTGCGTGCCGGTGCACAGGCCCAGGAAGACGGGGAAGCCGGCGTAATACAGCCCTTCCTGCACCTGTGCATGGATCCCGGTGTGATCGTATTCCGTCTTCGGCGGTTCCGGCGCCTCGCCATCGGCCAGCCGGTATCCCAGGCGGGCTTCCACTCGTTCCCGGTAGGCCTCCGGCCCCAGGTCGGCGACCATGAACTTCAGCCGCGCCTTCACGCGGGACATGCGGTACTTGAGGTCCTCTTTCCACACGTCGATGATGGCGCGGAGCACGGGGATCACGTCGTCCACGGGAACGAAGACGCCCATGTCGCTCGAGAGACGGGGCCAGGTGGACAGGCCGCCGCCGATCCGGACCGCGAACCCGTTGCTTCCCTCCCGGACGAGGCCTATCAGGCTGATGCAGTTGATCTCGGGCGCGTTGCACTGGTGGGGGCAGCAGGAGATGGTGATCTTGTGCTTGCGGGGCAGATCGCAGTAATCGGGATTGCCGTAGAAGAAATCGGCCACCGCCTCGATGACCGGACGGGCGTTGAACAGTTCGTCAGCCGCAATGCCCGCCACCGGGCAGCCCGTGATGTTCCGCACGGTGTCGCCGCAACCGCCGCTCGTAGACAACCCAGCCCGGTTCAGCGTATCGAATATCTCGGGCAGGTCGTTGAGCTTCATGCCGTGGAGCTGTATGTTCTGGCGGGTAGTGAGTTCGCCGTAGTCGCCCCCGAAGTCCTGGGAGACCCGGCCGATGGTGCGCAGCTTGTGCGGCGTCAGGCGGCCGCCCGGAAGCTTCACCCGCATCATGAAGTGCCCCACCTTGGGCTTGTCGTGGTACAGGCCGTACCACTGCAGGCGCACCACGTCCTCCTCCGAAATCTCCTCGTAGCCCTGCTCGATCAGTTCCGGGATGTCGCTTATGACCTCCATCGGCGCCTTCTCGTGCTTGAGCCGCTCCACGTAGTTGCGCTTGCGGACCAGGTCCCAGGTGGGCTCCGGCTGCTCCCGCCGCGGTCTGCGGACCGCTTTCGCCATGCTCGCACTCCGATTTCGTGGTTTCAGACAGAGGGTTCGGACAACGGAAAACCATCAAAGCGACTCTCATGATATGGCCCTGCAAAATGACTGTCAACAGAAAAAATAACAATCTTGATCAAAATAGTAAATATTAAGATTTCGAGCATTTGAATACAAGATCCGGGCCGACTTTCACACTGAATTGAATATGCGGACGAAACTATGGCAGCTGGCGCGGGTCGGGATCTGTACCAGGCTGAAGAATCTCAATACGGACGCATTTGAAGAAAAGAGGGAACACCAATGTCCGAATCATTGAACCATGAAGGCAGAATAAGCCGACTCGAGGGGATTATCGAGCAAATCGACAAAAGACTGGGGACTATAGAACGGGTGGGCTTTTCGTTGCTCGCGGTTCTTCTGGCCGGGGTGATATCGATTCTGGTTAAAGTCTGGTCCCAGTGAGTAATGAACAGGAAGGTCGACGGGACTGGAATCAACTGTCTTTTCGTGATCCTTCACCTGATCCTTCGCCGGATCCTTCATTCCGCTTGTTCCGCATCCACAGCCAGTACGCCGGGATGCCCAATGAGGTGATGGTCAGCCCGATCAGGGTATTTCCGGGGTCGCTGATGACGATGGACACGAAGAAGATCACACCGATGATCACGAAGATCGCGGGCGTGACGGGATACCCGAGGGTGCGGTAGGGCCGGGGCACGTCGGGACGGGTGCGCCGGAAGATGAACACGCTGAAGGTGGTTGTGATGTAGAAAAGCCACAGGGAGCCGGTCCGCGCAGCAATGATGGCGCCCCAGTCGCCGAGGAACACGATATTGAGGATGCCCACAACGGACAGGAACACGACGGCGTTGGCCGGCGTACGATAGCGCGGGTGGACGCGCGCGACCCATGAGAAGAACATTTTCTCGCGGGCCATGGCGAAGAAGACGCGCGGTCCGGTCAGCATGCCGGCGTTCACGGTGCCGAAGGTGGAGATCATGGCGGTGGCGGCGATGAAAGCCGCTCCGATCGGTCCGACGAGCGATTGCATGGTCTCGGATGCCACGCGCTCGCTCTGGGCGACGCCCGTGTTGGTGAGCACCAGCAGGTAGGCGCTGTTTACGAGCAGGTAGACGACGGTGGTGATGGCGAGACCCAGTATGATGGACAGGGGCACCCAGCGTCTCGGATTCTTGATCTCCTCCGCCACGTAGGTCGACCCGTCCCACCCGTCGTAGGCGCCGAAGGACGCCATCATGCCGAGGCTGACCATGCTGAGGAACCCGATCGTGAGGGTGGAATCGGAAGGCCAGACCGGTTGGAAATTACTCGTGTCGGGTGTGATTCCGAAAGCCAGGGCGACCATGAGGAGCAACCCGCCCACCTTGAGGAAGGAAGACAGGTTCTGGACGAGACCGCCGAACCGCACGCCCAGGTAATTGATGAAGGCCAGGATGATCAGGGCGATAATCGCCACGCCACGCATGGCCCAGTCCGGGTATGGACTGAACTGGCTGACGAAATAACCCACGTAGGTCGCGAATACGATGGAGATGGCCGCCAGGTCGCAGGGACGTATGACCAGGAGCGAGGTCCACCCGAAGAGAAAACCCCACAGTCGCCCATAGGCTTCCTTCAGGAATACGTACACCCCGCCTGAACGCGGCATGATGCCGCCCAGTTCGGCGAATGTCAACGCGCCGCAGAAGGCCATGAAGGCGCAGATGACCCAGACCAGGAGATTCCAGCCGGAAGTACCCACGTAACCGGCCACGATGGCGGGGCCCGCGAAGATGCCGGAACCGATGATGGAACCGACGATCACGGCCGTCGCCGAGACCGGTCCAAGGTCCCGCCTGAGTTCGGTTTCCTCTCCGAATGAATCGGTCCGAGCGTCTTCCCGCACGTCACTCATGGTCGTCTCGTAAGAGGTATTTTAAGGAGAATATCTAAATGGGATGGTACTAATGTTGTCTTTCTTTCGGCTCGTGTAAACAATTAAAACGCGCTCAGACCCCGTCGGCTTCGTCGCTCAGGCCCCGTCGGCTCCGTCGCTCAGGCCCCTTCCGCGATGCCCAATCCGATGATCCGGTCGGCGTTTCGCCAGAGGATCTTCTCGCAGACCTCGTCCGTGATATGTCCTTCGTCACGCTGCGCTCGAAGCCACTCTATGTGCTGAAAGTCCAGTTGCGCGTCCGTGTGGTCGAGCCCCAGCATCAGGCGGTCCTGGAATTCGTCCAGGAACTCGTAAGTAAAGGCCGGGTCGCGGGTCAGCGCGTTGAACCCGGAGCCCGCCGACAGATCGCCGCACAGGTTGGGATAGGTCCGGAACAGCCGGATCAGCGTTCCCCCCGGGGTGATGGGCGTCTTCGAATAGCCTTCCTTCCGGTCCGCCGTCAGGTCGCCGCTGATCTCGCTCCAGAAGGAGGCGCTGTGTCCGAAGAAGCGCAAAGCGGGAAACCGCTGAAGGGCCTGCTCGAAACGGGGGAAACCCAGTTCGTCGATCAACCCGTAGGTGACCGCCTCCGGCGGCGAGGTATGAAAGGTAACGGGCAGCCCCAACTCCTCGCACGCCGTGAAGAGGTTCCAGAGCCGGGGATCGTCCCAGTACACCCGGCAGGTCAGCTCCCCCACGCCTTTGGCCCCGCGGGCCATGTACTGTTCCAGCACGTCGCGGAACCGCTCCGCGCTGTTCAAGTCGTAGCGGCGCACGTCGAAATCACAGAATGGAATGAAGCGTCCCGGATACAGCCGGCAGATGTCGAACACCTCGCCCATGCTCTGGTGTTCGCCGGCCACATCGGCCGACGTAAGCGGGAGGATGACCGCCTTGTCGATCCCCTTTTCGTCCATGCGCCGGACCTGCTCCTCGGCCGACATGAAAGGCAGCCCGTTGTTGAACTTCTTCAGAACGGGCCAGCGCAGGACGTGGGCGTGTACGTCGATTACCATGTAAGGTGCCTCTCGCTCGGTTCGATCTCTTCCGGGCCAACGTTCAGATTATCCAGGCCAACACCCGGGCCAACGTTCAGAGAATCCGGGCCAACGATAAGGTCAACGCTCGGGACAGCCATGCCGGCCGGGACGGGAGGATTCTGCACTATGCCACCGTCTTCAAACGAACGGCGGGAAGCCGCTTCAACTGCTGGTTCAGCGGGTCTACCTCGATTCCGACGGATTCCAGCGCGGTCACGCCCAGAAGCGGTTCCGCATCAGCTTCACCGAAAAGCACGGTCCCACCTACGAGTTCACCCATGAATCCGATGTCCGCCGTGGTCACGTCCATGACAAGATCGCTGCCATCGGCCAGTTGATACGTCCGCCGGCCCTTGGGCTTCAGACCGATGGCTTCCAGGTGCGGCCTGGGAACTAGGGTGTCGGTGGCGCCTGTGTCGACAAGAAACAGCCCTTCCCAGTACTTTTCCGGATCCGCGGGGTTGGTGATTCGTACCGTAACATAGGTCGCGCCCATGTAGCGCCTCCTTGTGATGCCTGAATCTGATGCTAAATTTCGTTTGCTGTGTGTCGGTACGCCAGACCTGCAGGCATGTGCGTTTCAGGTACCTACTCGATTGCCTACAACCGGACGGACGGCAGCTTCTTTAAACGTTGATTGACCGGATCAACTTCTATGCCCGCGGACTCCAGCGCGGTTACACCGAGTAGCGGCTCGATGTCCGGGTCGCCGAAAAGAACCGTGGCTCCGATTTTATCGTCCATCAATTCAAGCATGGCCACGGTGACCCCCACCGAGATTTCGCTCCCGTCCGCCAGCGTATAGACGCGTGTGGTCTCTGGCTTCAGGCCGATCCCTTCAAGATACGGACCGGGTACGAGGGTGTCGGTGGCGCCTGTGTCCACCAGAAACAGCCCCTCCCAGAACTTCTGCGTATCCGCGGGGTTGGTGACTCTGACCTTGACATGGGTCGTACCCATTATGTTCCTCCTTCATTGGACGCGTTCCGCGTTGCCGGCTCCCGGAATTGACTGGCACCGGTTTGAGCAATATCAACCCGGCCAGCCATCCCCTGATGTTGACAGTCTTCTCCCGTTTAGTCGGAATCAGGGGCGTCCGTATCGAGTTTTAAAGTTGTGTCTTCGCCATGTAGCCATCGCTCTGACGCGCATGACCATCTAGCAAATCGGTTTCCAGGCGTGTGATTATGGAAGCAATCAGAACGGTGGTGCGAACCCGCCTTTCCCTTCGCCAAGATTAGGAAGCCTTTTCTGCAGGACATCCTTAACTCTTCGGTAATGGTCGAGATACGCCTTTTCGAATTCCGCTTTGTTGGAATTGAGTTTCTCTGCCATGAGGTCAAAGGCTTGATCTCTCGTAGCAGCAACGAACTTCCCCTTCTGGAAATGGAATGGTTGGACTATGAACTTTTTTACACCAGTATCCAGAAGTTGCTCAGCGAAACTGGTAGCCTCCCTTACGAGCAATAGCGGTGTCATTGTGATGCAGGTGTCAACGCCCTTAGTTTGTACCTGTGTGATTGCACGAAGGCGGGCCGTATTCGATGGGCAGTATGGCTCGAAGGTACGACGGACATCTTCGTCATCGGTCGTCACTGTCATATTCACTCGCACGCGACCGCCGTGCTCTTCGATCTGATGGAATAAGTCACAGTCCCGAACCACGTCAGGGCTTCGGGTTTGTACAACCAGTTTGGGCTTTGGATACGATTTTCCCAGTTCTAAAGAATACTGACCAATTTTCTCTGATGGTTTATGACCTGCCATGACCGCAAGTAGGTCCCGCGTCAGTTCGATCTTTCGTTCGATTGGTTGGTACGGATCGGTGACACTGCTCATGTAGATAACTTTGTCATCAATGTAGACAGGGTTTTTCTTAAGTCTATCTGATAGAATACCAACTGCATTGGATTTAACTCTAACCCATTCACCCCAGGTATCACGTTCCTTGATTTTTCCACTAAAGAACGCAGCGTAGCAATACGTACAGCCGTAGGAACATCCGCTATATGGATTCAGCGTGAAGTCATATTCATTCATGAACCCGGAGGCCCGCGTAAGGATTTCTTTTGCAGGTGCACTGGTAATCGTTGAGTTTCCGAGACTATACGATTCAAACGATGTTGAGACTGAAGAATTAAATGGCTTAGTCATTATGGTAAACAATGGTTGTCTGTTTAATCAAAATGGAAGGTCGTCATTATGTTGAATACCGACATCGTTACGTATGAGAGTTTTGTTAGCTGATTTCGTATGCCAAGTAACTTCACGCTGTAAGAGTCCCAGAGAATCAGGATTTATTCCACCTCGTGAATCAAAACCTGATTCAATTAACCTATATCTATTCTTTGCTAGTTTATTGGCCAGCAACTGTCTCCATTCAGTTGTTCTATCTAATTTACTTGAACCAAACTGAGAAGGCATTTCAGGCTGATATGGAATTTCTAACAAAGTCTTCTTCATTACGTCCGGACACACACGTTCCAGTAGGTTTAATTTGGATTTATGGGAAGTAATCAACACTCCACATGGTTCGAAATGAGAACAGATGTGAGACAGATCAGATCTAGTCTCTCGCAATGAATCTTCATATACACAATGCATTGCAACAACAAAACATTGCGTGTTTTCTAGCTTTTTCCTGAATCTACGAGACTGTAAATGAATCTCGTATTCGATTTTATTTAATATCCCACATAGGGGGTGATTAGGGTGTCGAAGCACCATTATGCCAATGAATTCATCCCAGATTCTCTTGCCAAGTTTTGTCATTGCAGGGCTCTTGTCGATATTATCGACTGTAATTTTTGATACTTGTTTTCCTAAGCTATGTGATCTTGCCGCAGCTATAGCTATTGCAAACATAGTCGCAAAAGTACCACAACCGTAATCAATCACGTGGGTATTACCTTCGCTGAAATCGAAGATATCTCCATTCCACCATGGACGTTTTTTCACTGTCCAATCTTTTTTCATCCACTGAAGCAGACTGTACAAAACGTTAATTTGTTTTGGTTGGTACCAAGTCAGGTAAAACAAGGCGTCCCAATCGTTGTAGGTCGGCATCCCTCCAGTCTGAAGGAGTCTCAACGAGATTAAAGAACTTTCGACCTTTCGTGCTGCATAGAGCTTCGAATCTGAAGAATCCAATTCTCCAGCGAGATGAAACCAACATTCATGGGCGACGGTAACAAGTGCATCATCTAATGCGACTTGGATGGAAGATAACTCCCAATTATCCATTTAGTTATACTCGTTTAACTCCTACAGACTAAAACTAATCTTCGAAAACCCTATTGCTCGACCCTTCACGCAAAATCAATCCAACCCCCACACCTCCACCGCCGTACCGCCCAGCAAACGGTCCTTCTGCGCGTCAGTCAGGAAGTCGTACCCCTCTCTGACAAGCCGCAGTTCATCAGCCAGCGAAAGCCAGTTGTGCTTCTCCCGGTGATGGCCAGGAAACCCGGTGCCCCACATGGCCCGTTCCACGCCGAAGGCGGACAGCAGCGCCCGGATGTAGGGATGTACGTCGCGGAACGGAAAGGCTTCCCGCGACCGTCCCTTTACATCTGAAATCTTCACGAACATCCGCTCGTGTCCGGCCAGGTCCAGAATGGGGCTGAAAGCGTCCATTCCGGTCTCCGGGTCTGGATATCCCATGTGGTCGATGATCAGGGTCATCCGGGGATGGCGCCGGGCGATCTCGGCTACCTGGCCGGCGTCCCACGGCTTCATGTGGAACTGCACCACCGCGTCCCGGGCGGCGAGTTCCTCCCACATGGGCCGGTTGCTATCGTCCACGAGGATCTGCTCGTCCGGGTAATAGAAAGGATGGAAGCGGAACCCGACCAGCCCCCGGTCTTCCATCCAGTACCGGACCTGTTCCGCGTTCCCGTCAACATCCTGCGGGTCGATCAGTCCGTGCCCCACGAATCGGCCGGGGAATCGGGCAACGGAATCGGACATGTACCCATTGTCCCACGTCGACCACGACGTCTGGACCAGCACGCTCATATCGACGCCGTTGGCGTCCATGTCCGCGACCAGTTCGTCCGCCGTGCCGGGTTCGTCCGGTTCCGACGTCCACGTCGGCGCGGTGGGTCCCACCGGATACCGGGGCGGGTCGATCTCCCAGATGTGTACGTGGGTGTCGACGATCAAGGGGGCTTCCTTTCTGCGTGAGATATCGAGCGGGTCTGCAAGTAATGTCGCGCGGGTCTGCAAGTAATGTCGCGCGGGTCTGCAAGTAATGTCGCGCAGGCCTGCGAGTGATGTCGCACAAGACTTGCCGGGGTGATCATGTTACCCGGCGGGATGTCCCGCGGGATTGTAACCGGTGTAAATGTCAGCCGTAACTGACCCGAAAATCCGCTCAGACGTCACACGTCGTGTAAGCCGCCTGCATGGCCGCCAGCGGGTCGCCCAGGGGAACGAACTCGTGGCCCACGAACCCCACGTACCCGGTCTCGGCGATGGCACGCATGACGGGCGGGTAGTAGATCTCCTGGGTTTCGTCCAGGTCGTTGCGCCCGGGGTTGCCGGCCGTGTGGAAGTGCCCGATGTGACCGATGTTGTCGCGGATGGTCCGGATCAGGTCGCCTTCCATGATCTGCATGTGGTAGATGTCGTAGAGCAGCTTGACCCGCGGCGAGCCTACGCCCTCGCAGACGGACACGCCCCAGTCCGTGTAGTCGCACTGGTAGTCCGGGTGGTTCACCTTGCTGTTGAGGAGCTCCATGGACAGCGTGACGCCCTTCTCCTCGGCGGCCTTCGCGACGCGCAGCAGGCCCTCGATGCAGTTGTCGCGGCCCTCCTCGTCCGACTTGCCCTCCCGGTTGCCGGAGAAGCAGATCAGGCCGGGGATGCCGTACGCGACGGCCACGTCCATGTTGGCGAGCAGTTCGTCCTCGATGCGGTCGTGGTTTTCCGTCTTGTTCAGGCCGTCGGGCAGGGAGGCGTGCCCCACCACGATGGCGATGTCCATGCCCGCGTCGCGGACCTGGTCCCAGTGCTCCCGGGGCAGCATCTCCACGGAAGCGTAGCCGATGCGCGCCGCTTCACGGATCAGCGCTTCGGGCGTGACCCCGTTCCGCTGGAAACAGCCGAAGCAGACGGACTGGCGGATCGTTCCCATTCGGTTCTCCTTGCTATACAGGTTCCGATAAGTGTCGCGTTTCAAGTTCTGATCGGTGCCGCGTCCAGGGTCCCGATCGGCGGGCGTGTTTCAGTTTCCAGTCAGCAGGCGCGTTCGGATCGAATGCTATCACTCAATCGTCCCAATTGCCCGCGCCCTCACCAAATTCCCGCGTACTCACCCGATTGCCCGCGCACTCACCCATACGCGCCGTGCTCCAGGAACCCGAGCAGGCGTTTCCGGCGCGGGTCAGCGTCCCGGTACACGTGTTCGGGCATGGTGTAATTGACGAAGGGGAAGTACTTGTGGCCGATCACGCGGCGGGCGTATGTGACCTGGGTGATGTATCGCGTCCGGTCGCTCCGGTTCGGGCCGCCTCGATGCCATACCTGGTTGTTGAACATGGTTACACTGCCGGCCGGTCCGAGGTTGTAGTGGATCTGATCCTCCCATTCGGTGCCCTCCAGCGAATCAGGGCAGGGCCGGCCGAAGAGGTGGGAACCCGGGATGACCTCCGTGCCGCCGTGTTCGGGTTCGGTGACGTCGGTCAGGTAGTAGTTGCAGGTGAAGAACAGCACCGGCAGGCGGATGTTCGCCGGCGTCTCGCCTTCCGTCAGCAGGAAATGGGGCGCGTCGTCCTGGTGCCACCGGAAGGATCCGCCCGGACGGGTCACGAAGGAGTTGTTGTGGATCACGTGACAGTTCTCGGCCACCAGCGCCTCGGCGAAACTGACGATCGGCTCGAGGTCGAAGAGACGCAGGTTGGTCTCGCTGAATTCGAACATGCGGTGGCACAACGCCATGTTCGCGCTGACCGAATTCAGGCCGTTCGGGTTTTCGTGCAGGCCGCGGTCGAGGTCCTCACGCAGGATTTCGCACCAGTCGGTTGGCAGGACGTTCTCCAGGAACAGGAATCCCTGGCGGTTGAACGTGTCGACCCATTCCCGGATCTGCGCCTGGTCCGCGACCCGGCCGCCCTGGCTGATCGTGTCGGTGGTCATGCCGGTTCCCGGTTACGTTGGATGTTCAAG
Source organism: bacterium (assembly GCA_965202605.1). Classification (GTDB taxonomy): domain Bacteria; phylum JAAXHH01; class JAAXHH01; order JAAXHH01; family JAAXHH01; genus JAAXHH01. The sequence continues at coordinate 3,486,763 of OZ241838.1, read as the reverse complement.
AGCGCGTAAGAGAGAAGGTTCGCCTGTACGGGTTGTCCCCGCTCACGTGAAAACCGAATTAAACGCCGCCGGGAAGATCGGGCAAGGGATTAAGTCCTGGTTGCCGGCGTGATACCTGGAACTCCTACGGCGACTGTTTTGATTTGGCTGCGCCGTTTCTGATTTGACCAAGTCGCCGCACCGCTACGTGCGGTTTCTCTTGACATCTTATAAATAACCAGTTATCTGACTAGTCATATATTATTCATGTTTGAATATAAATCCACCAGAATAGATCATTACGGGCAGGTCATTCAGAGCAGACCGTCCCGATCGAGGCGACCGCATTATGAGTAAGGAATGGCAGGTACAGGAAGCGAAGGCGAAGTTCAGCGAATTGCTCGAGACCAGCCGGACCGCTGGTCCGCAGACCGTGACCAGGCGGGGCGTGAAAGCGGCGGTCCTGGTTTCCGTCGAAGAGTGGGAACGGATGAAGCAGTCGGCCCGGCCCGGCCTGAAGGACCTGCTGCTTTCACCCGAGGCGCGCACGTGTTCCCTGACGCCTATGCGCGAGAAACGCCGGTCGCGCGACGCGGCAAGCCGGGAATAGCCCATGTATCTCCTGGATACTGAAGTCGTTTCGGAGCTACGCGAGAACCATCCTCACCCGGGTGCGCTGGCATGGCTTTCGGGCGTGGCCCCGGATCATTTGTACCTTTCCGCCGTAACCGTGGGCGAGATCCAGTCGGGTATCGAGATCGCCCGTGCAAAGGATGCTTCCCGGGCGGCGGAGCTGGAAGCCTGGCTGGGCAGGTTGACAGATACCCACGGTGTACTGCCCATGGATTCGGCCGTCTTCCGGGTTTGGGGCAGGCTCCTGTACCGCAGGTGGGACGTTCGTATGACTGACGCCATGATCGCGGCCACGGCCGTGGTTCACCGGCTGATTGTCGTGACGCGGAACACCGGCGATTTCGACCTGCTCGGTGTGCAAACGTTCAATCCGTTTGAGGAGAGATCGGACCATCAAAGGAGAGCCCGCCATGTATGACGTCGACGCCATCGCCGCCTTCGACCGTGAAAACGTCGCGGATATCAAGGCACGGCAGGGCCATATCAACGAAAGCGGCCAGGCGGCCGGGTTGAAGATCACGGATGTGCGTACCTGGCGGGTGCTGATGCCGTGGCGGGGCACCAAGCGCTGGGACGGGTCCGCTGAAGGGTTCTCCTTCGCGGAATTCGAAACAGACCAGGGCCTGGTGGGCGTGGCCGAGGGCGTCTCCGGCGAGGGCGATGATCTCCGCGAACAGGTAGTAGGAAAAAACCCCTTTGACCCCGGAATACGGGGCCTGCTTGGCCTGGCCTACTGGGACTTCGCCGGCAAGATCGCGGGCAAGCCCCTTTACCAGTACCTGCGCGACGTCTTCGATCTCGATACGCCGGTGGTCGCGAAGATCCCCATGGCGGCCTACACCTGGTACCGGTTTCCCGACGTCAACGGCGAGAACGAGGTGACCTTCGACACGTATCCGCAACACGTGAAGTCGCTCATGGAGGACGAAACCTTCCGCATCATCAAGCTTTCCATGTGCGATTTCGAACCCGTGCGCTACATCGAACTGATCCACAATATCCGCGACCTGGTGGGCTACGAAGTGGACATCCGCGTCGATCCCCACGCGTCCTGGAGCGAGAGCGAGGCGCTGAGTTTCATGCAGGGGGTCGACGACTGCCGGGTCGAGTGGATCGAAGAACCGGTAGGCGGCCGGTTCGAGAACATCTTCCGCGCCGGACACCGCCTCCGGCTCATGAGCAGCATCCCCATTTCCTCCCATGTCTGGCTGCCGCCGCTCAAGCGGGACGCGGCGCCTCGCCCCTACGGCGCTTACGTTTCGGGCCGTTACGGCGACGAGACCCTGGACCAGCCGCTCGACCTGGAGGTCATGGGCCGCCACGTGCCCGCCGACGTGTCCGCGCCGGACGCCTACGCGGGTCCGCTGGCCCTGAAGCGGTACTACGACACCGCCCGGTTCATGGGCATGGAACTGGGCATGCACAGCGCCTACGAACTGGGCCCGGGCACCGCCATACGCCTCCACGTCGCCGCCTTCGCCTTTCCCTACGCCATCGCCTACCACATCGTACACGGAAACGGCACCATGCCCATGTCGCTCCACGGCCTGGACGCCCACTACAACCAGTGGGTCGGCGACGTCATCAAAGGCGGGAAGATGGGCTACGAGGACGGGTGCCTGCGCGTTCCGGACGGACCCGGACTGGGCGTCGAGCTCGACCCGGACCTGCTCGCGGAATACAGGTGGACGGAAGAGAAGCAGGACTTGCACACCCGGCATATCGAGGCTATCCGGGCGAACCATCTCGACAGGCTGGGATGGCGCAAGGACCGCATGGGCTGGTTACGGTAGCCGGCCCGACCCTCAGCTCCTTCTCATGCCCCCCAGCCGCCACAGCACGCCCACGACGCCCGCGCTAGCGATGCCCGCACACGAAGCCAGGGCCAGGGGCGCCCCCACGATCCCGGCCAGCGACCCGACCAGCAGCCGGCCGGGCGGACCGCCGCCGATGGCGAGTACGAGCAGGCCCATGACCCGGGCCCGCATGGCGTCGCTGGACGAGCGCAGGATGATGGAGGACTGCATGATGCTGAACCCGGTCTGGCCGATACCCACCAGGACCAGCATGGCCAGCGAAAGCGGGAAGGAGATCGAGAGGGCGAAGACCAGCGTAGCCACGGCGTTGAGCAGGGAGCTGACGGTGAACACGATGCCTTCCCGGTAGTACTGGCCGAGGCGGTCTATCAGGGCGATGCCCAGGATCGATCCGATCCCGGTGCCGGCGCCCAGGATGCCCAGTTCCAGGGGGCCGAGGAAGAGGACGTCCCGCACGAAGACGGGCAGCAGGACCTGGTAGGAGAAGGCGAAGGCGTTCATGAGGAAGGTAATGAGCAGCACGCCCGATATGCGGGGATTCCGGCGGGAGTACCGGTAGGCGAGGAGCAGGTCCTTTCGGGGCCCGAGCCGGCCTTTCTTCCGGTCCTTCCGGTCCGTTTTGGCGGACAGCCGGACGATGACGGCGATCTGGACGACCTGCATGAGGAAGAGGGCCAGGAAGCCGCCCTTCGTCCCGGCGAACTCGAGCAGGACGCCGCTCGTGAGCGGTCCGATCAGCCTGGAGACGTTCTGCGGCACCGTCTCCAGGACCATGGCGTCCGTCGTCCGGTCCTTGCCCACCAGGTCCGGGATCAGCGCCCGGCGGCAGGACCAGTCGTAGGCGCTGCCCAGGCCGATGCAGATCGAACCGAGGACGATGTGCCAGAAGGCGAGATCGCCCAGGAACGCGAGGAGCCAGAACAGTCCGTTGACGATGCAGTTGATGAACTGCGCATTGACGATCAGCCACCGGTAGCTCACGTACCGCACCACGGTGCTGAAGAAGGGGCCGAATAGCATGAACGGCGCCATGCGGCAGAAACCGACCAGCGCCACCATGCCGGCCGAGTCCGTCAGTTCCAGCACGACCCAGCCTACGATCAGCTCGTCCATCCAGCGCGTCTGCCACCAGATGCTGCTGGATATCCAGAGATAACGGAAGTCGGGGATGGAAAGCAGACCGGCCGCTTTCCAGCGTAAGCCAAGCCGCGCGAACATGGACGCCCTGTGGAAAATCCTGTTGACGGGCAGGTGGGACCATCTATATTCCGAATTATCTGACTTTCAGCACCACCGAAAACCGGATCCCCTCGTCGTCTGCCGACAATTCGGTCCGCCGGTGATCCTGGGACAAGAAAGCCTTTCTATCGGTCACAGTCAAGCGTTCCGCATACCCGTTCGAACACCTTGATCACGCCATCTCAAAGCATGGGAGTGTCGTCTTGAGCGGTCGGCTTCGCATCCTGTCCATCGGCGCGCATCCAGCCGACATCTTCGATCAGTCCGGCGGCGCCATGGCCCATCACACCGCCCGGGGAGACTGGGTGGGATGCGTGGTGCTGACCCATGGCGCCCGCGTGCACGACAAGGTGATCAGTGACGAGATGTTCCACGCGGAGGAAGTGCCGGAAGGGGACACCCTGAAGCAGATGATGGCGGAACGGTCCGACGTGAAGGCGGAGGAGGTGCGCTCGGCCTGCCGCGCCCTCGGCGTGGAGGACGTCTATTTCCTGGGTGCCGACGACGCCGTGCTGCTGCCTGAAAAGCCGATCGTACGCCAGCTCGCCCGCCTGCTGCGGGAGCTGAAGCCGGATATCATCCTCACCCATTTCCCCGACGAGGGCGGGGGCACCTGGAACCCCCACGCCGTGGCCGGACGCATCGTGATGCTCGCCATGGGACTGGCCGGCTCCGTCGACCCGGGGGACCGGCGTCCGCCCCACCAGGTCGCGCAGGTGTTCTACTGGGGCTGCGGCGCGGCGAGTCTTCCCAGGAACGTCTGGGACGCCCGCGGCGGGTACTATAACGATGTATTCATCGATATCACCGACGTGGTCGACAAGAAACTGGCCTCGCTGGACGCCCTCGTGAGCCAGGGCTACGGCGGCGCCTACGCGCGGAAACGCATCGAGACGTCCGACGGGGCCTTCGGCGGCGCGGGCCACGTCGCCTACGCCGAAGGGTTCATTTCGCTAAACGCCGAGACGCACTACTACTTCCCGGTATCGTCCTATGCTCTCGAGCGGGCCCGCAGGTCGGACCACGAGAACATAGAAAAGGTCAGTTACAAGTACAAAGCGTGATGGAAAAGGTCAGTTGCAGGTACGCAGCGTGAAGGAGATCTCCATGCAACGGGTGGCATTCATCCTGAAGGTCAAGGAAGACATGATCGAAGACTACAAGAAGCACCACAGGGAGGTCTGGCCCGAAATGCTGGACGCCCTGCGCGAGGCCGGCTGGCGCAACTACTCGCTGTTCATGCGCGAGGACGGACTGCTTTTCGGTTACTGCGAGACACCGGACTTCGAGAAGGCGCTGGCCACCATGGCCGAGAAGGAGGTCAACGCGCGCTGGCAGGAATTCATGGCACCCTATTTCGAAAACCTCGGCGGCAGGCACGCCGACGAGAACATGGTGCCGCTGGAACAGGTTTTCTATTTGGAATAACCTGAGCATTGTACGCAAAGCGCGACGCGCGGGGGTAACAAGAACACGTTGGAAACGACCACCCTCGATACGCCCGTCCTGACGCAAGACGAAAAGCGGCTGATCCGGGACCTCACCGATTCGCTGAAGGAAAGCCGGAATCCCCACGCCGCGCACCTCGACCAGGCGATCTGCGATTCCATCGCCCGGTTGAGCGACCTGGCCAAGGTCATGAACGCCTATCCTTCCCTGCTGGAAAGCCAGTCCCTCGGCCAGCAGCGGCGGGACGCCGCTTCCCTCATCGAGGCGCTGTCCAACGCCACGCTCTTCACCGTCGACATGCTGCTTCCCATGCGGGCCGCGGTCGGGCAGGTGTACGTCATGGCCCGGTTGAACCTGTTCCGTCTCCTGCACCAGGTCGCCCAGGAGGCGCTGGGCGGCCGGGACGACTTCACGGCCGTGGAAGACGCCATCGGCGGCCGGATCAGCCAGAGCATCCACAACAAGGTGATCGAATCGCTGCTGATCGCCATCGTCTGCGACGACAGCCTCGGCCGCGCCGTGCGTACGAAGGCGGCCACCGCCCTGACCCACCTCTGGGAAGACCGGTTCTCCCGGCGCATCGAAGCCTTCCTGCCCGTCCTCGAGACCACCTGGGAAGCCCGGCGTCAGACCACCGTGCAACTGGGCACGCTGATGGGCGTATCCGAGATCTTCGCGCTGATGCGCGCCGGCGGCGACATCCGGTTCCTCGACTATTTCTCCCGGAAGACCTGTCCGCCGGAAGAGTTGCAGGCCTTTCGCGAATTCCTTTTCAGCGTGTCTACCGAGGAGCTCGAATCGTTGAACGACAGGCTGTTGAAGGGACAGGAAAGAACGGAGGCGGACGTCAGGTTGGGGACTACGCTCTCGCTGCCGCCCACCTACCTCTACAACCATACGGCGACCGATTTCGTCACCCGGCTCTACCTGTTCTTCGTCAAGCGCCACCTCGAAGCCCACGCGCGGCGGATCCGAAACCTGCCCGGTCCCAAGCGCACGGCAGAAGAGTACGTGATGGTCTATTTCCTGGAGCAGTCCTGCACGATGGACGGCGGCCAGGCCGACGACAACCGGACCGGCGCCGACCAGGACCGCGGGAGTCGGGTCCGCGACGACCGCGCCGGCAACGACCAACCCGGCGGGAGAAAGGCTGCCACCAGGTGATCAAACTCGGGTGCATGTCTCTCAGCTACGGTCACGCCATTCAGGAAGGGCGCATGGACCTCTTCGAATTCATCGATCGCGCCCGTGAACTGGGACTGGACGGGATCGACGTCCATACCAGGGCGCTGGCATCAGAGGACGACGCGTATCTGGGGGACGTACGCATGCGATGCCTGCAACGGGGGCTGGCCATCTCCTACCTGGGCATCAGCAACAACTTCGGGAAGCCGGCCGGAGAGATCTCCGCGGAAATCGATATGGTAAAGCACTGGATCGACGTGGCCGCGCGTATGCACGTGCCGATGGTGCGTATCTTCGCCGCGTGGGACCGGGACGATACGCCCCCCCACGTCACCTGGTCCCGCATGATCCACGCGATTTCGGAGGTCGTCGCCCACGGGGCCGCGCGACGCGTCGCCGTGGGGCTGCACAACCACAACCACGGTTGCGTGACCCGCACGGGCGACGACGTCGTACGGATCCTGAACGAGGTGGACCACCCCGGTTTCACCCACATACTGGACACGGGCCAGTACGTCGGATCACCGGGCGCATCGGGCGCGAGAGGCAATCCGGACCCCGCCTGCGATTTCTATGGCAGCATGGAGAAAAGCGCGCCACACGCCGTGCACGTCCGGGCGAAATTCTACCGCGTCCAGTCCGGCGAAGAAGTCTGGCTGGACTATCCCCGGATACTCGGAATCCTGAAGCGGGTCGGGTTCAATGGCTGGATGTCGGTCGTCTACGAAGGGCAGGACGTCGAAGCCGAGGAGACCGCGGTGCCCAAGGCCGTCGCCTACCTGCGGCGTCTGCTGGCTGAACACGGCATGTGAGGCGCCGAGAGGAGCGTGGCTATATGGCGGCAGGAATCGGGATTCAGTTCCACGGTGACGCAGCGCCGTTCCAGCGACCGCGCGGCCAGCGCGATGGCGCCCTGGCCGGCAAAGGGATCCAGGACCGTTTCGCCCGCGTATGACCAGAGGCGGATCAGGCGATTGTAGGGGTGTCCCGACTCGTCGCCGGGCGTCCACAAGGCCTGTCGACCCGCCCGCCATACCTCCTCGGGCACGCGGCTTTTTTCCATTACATCAGGCGCCGGCGGCTTGAATTCGCCAGGCTTTCTGTAGACCAGGATGGTCTCGGCGTGCACTTTGGGCCGGCATCCCATCGGCAGCCGGTCCTCCGTCTCTTCCTTCCTCGCTTTTTTCCCCGGCTCGAACCAGTACCAGGTGGCCTCATATTGAAATCCAGCCTCCTGCAGACCGCGGTGCGTGTCCGCCACCAACGCCACCGGCTCCTCCCGCCAGAGCAGGTCGGCGGTCCAGACGACGATCGCCCTGCCGGGCATCAGGCAACGGAGGCAGTGCGTCCACACCCTGGAGAGGGAAGCCAGGAAGTCGGGATAGGTCTGGCCGAATCCGATCTGGTCCGGATGGCCGTAGTCGCCGCTGTCCCACCACGGCGGGCAGGTCAGCACCAGGCCGGCGCACTGGTCCGGGATCGGGTCCATATCCCGCGCGTCGCCCAGCCAGAGCCGGACTTGATCGTCATCGTGGTAAAGCCGCATAAAATGGCGTGACCGTCCGGGAGGACAAGGTGTCGCAGAATGGTCAGGGGATGCACGCGCCAGGCGTTCCGCCGGTGGGCGGGAAAACCGTACTATGCGCCTGGCCAGAATCCGGCCAGCGCGCTCGATATGATCACGGGATTGGGGCCGCCCACCCGGTAGCACACTTCCGCCGCCAGGGCTTCGTCCATGAGGGTGCCCGTCATGGACCGGGGCCAGCCGAACCACCGGTAGACCGCCTGCTCGTCGACGGCGCCCGCGGAATCTACGGCGCCCACGAGCAGACTGCGCATGGCGTGCCTGCGGGTCATGGCGGCGGCTTCCCGCTCGATGTCGTCGGGCACCCATCGCTTCGTCAGCTCCCAGACACATGAAGCCGTGTCATGGATGTTCCTTCCGGGCCGGCCGCTCCAGCCGGGTACGATCAACCACAGCTTTTCGAGCTCCAGCAACGCCCTGCGGAAAATCCGCTCGTCCATGCGGTCGGATCCGGCGAGCCGATCGCGCAGCGCCTGTCCCGTGGCCGGGCCGTCCCGCTCGATGCAGTCGGCCAGGCGGAACGCCGCCGGGGATATCCGGTTGCGCTCCCGGGCACCCTGGTATCCGCCCCCTTCCATGGCCAGCAGGGCCGCCCAGTGCTTACGGGCGACCAGCGTGGGCTTCCGCTTGACGAATGTGCCGAAGAGGCAGGGAACGGCTTCCGGCAGGTCGGTCAGCCAGATGCTGGCGATACCCTGTCCCGAGCTTATCCGGTCCCGGTTGCCGGGCCGATCGGTCCTGCCGTCTATCGCCTCCTGGATGCTGGGGAGTTCCGTCCCGGAAAAAACCGAGACGAAACACCGGTCCAGGATGAACTCTCCGGCCTGTTTCCTGTTCCTGATCCGGCTGGACGAGGAAAGGCGGTGGCTTTCGGTCACGCGCCCCCGGCCGTCTTCGGGCAACATGGGAAACAGTTTCGACTTGGTGAGTATGGGCATGAGCTATGCCTTCGTCGAACCACTGGATGACCCGCCGGTCTGCGCGGCGAGGGCCGCCCCGATGATCCCGGCCTGGTTTCTCAGCCGGGCGGGTACGACCTCGGTATCCACGGTGAAGCACGGGGAGAACTTCTCGTACTTGTTGCTGGCGCCGCCGCCCACGATGATCAGGTCGGGCCGGATCAACTCGTCCAGCTTGCAGAGGTACTCGTTCACGCGGCCGCCCCACTCCAGCCAGCCCAGTCCCTTTTCCTTCCGTACGCTTTCCGCCGCGTACTTCTCCGCCACGCGTCCTTTCATCTCGATGTGGCCGAACTCCGTGCCGGGCACAAGGGCGCCGTCGACGAACAGGGAGGTGCCGATGCCGGTTCCCAGGGTCGCGATGACCACCACCCCGTCCCGGCCCCTGCCCGCGCCGTACCGCATTTCCGCGATCCCGGCGGCATCCGCGTCGTTCACGAAAACGACCGGCCGACCCGTCGCCTTCGCCATGCGTTCGGCGGCGTTGACGCCGATCCAGGACGGGTCGATGTTCGCCGCGGTCCGCACCGTACCTTTTTTAATCACTGCCGGGAAACCGAAGCCCACGGGACCCGGCGGGTCGAAGTGCCGGACGATTTCCGCCGCGGTCTCGATGACTTTCTTCGGGGTGGCCGGCCTGGGGGTGGCGATCCTGAACCGTTCCGTCTCGAGTTTTCCGGTTTCCAGGCAGACCGGCGCGCCTTTAATGCCCGTTCCGCCGATATCGATACCCAGAAAACTCACGCGGGTTCCCCTTCCACGGGTTCTTCTTCGGCATGGACGACGTCCTGGTCGAGGGGGGACGTGATGCGCCAGTAGTAGCCGTCCGGATCCAGCATGCGAAAGTCCGTGGCGCCCCAGGGCTGTTCTTTCAACGGTTCGTGTATGGCCACGCCGGCCTGTTGCATCCGTGCATGGAACTGTTCGATATCCGAGGTTTCCAGGACCAGCTCGACGCCCACGCCCCGAACGAGCGACTCCACGGGCTGTTCCCCGGGATCCGGATACCAGAGCAGTTCGTCCGTCTTCAGTCCCAGGACCAGGGCATTTCGTTGGAGCAGGACGTAGCCGGGATTGTTGGAGCGTTCCTTGAAATCGAGGGTTTCCGTGTAGAACGCGGCGGATACCTGGAGGTCCTTCACGGCCAGGTTTACCTGGAGTCTCGCGGATTGATTCTCGACCTGCACCTGGTCGGCCCGGGGGCCGCGGGAAGTGAACTGGACGCTATAGGTCACCCGGTCGCCGACCTGCAGCAACGAGAACTGAGCATCCTTGATGTTGGATCGATGGAAGAACAGGTCCTCGTTCTCCGGCGTGTTGATGAACCCGTAACCCCTGGTCTGGTTCAACCTGGAAATCGTACCCTGAGGCATGGCCTGTTCGTCCTGGTTCCGTGGAACCGTTGAGATAAGACCCGGCGTATCGTATTGAGGAGGCGGAATCGGAGGAGGCCATTCCACCTGCGGCAGGCATAGCGAAGGAGACGAACGCCCGCGCTTCGCCGGCCTGTGAAACCGTGCCGGCCAACCCCGGTTTCGAGGCTGGTGACAAAGGTTCATGTTAGGATCGCCGCGAGGGCAAAGTCAAGTTTTTTCTTCATGCAAGGCCAGGTACATAGAGGTTGACAAAAGCCGGGGGTTCGCCTAGACTATCCGGAGTAGTCGAAAGCGGAAATACACCCATGAAATCAGGGTCTTCCCGGCGGCGGGATTCTTTTTGGACCATGCGCGCATTCCGACTGAAACAGATACTGCTGGGCGTGCTGATCTGGTGTGGATGCGATCAGAACCTTCGTCCTTTGCCCGAAGACGGCGGGCGGGCGTCGAGCAGGACCTTCGTGGAACGTCAATTGTCCGAAGATAGCGGGCGGGTAGCCGGTCGAAGCTTCGAGGAAGGTCAACCCGCCACAGTCCCTGTGAATGGAACCAGCGTTTCGGGAACCATCGACATCACGCCGGCGCTCTTCGCGCGCCTCAGGGGCTCCGAGACCCTGTACGTCATGGCGAGACGGGGCGAGGCCGGTCCGCCCGTGGCCGTCAAACGATTCAGGAGCCTCCGGTTTCCCATGGCCTACACGCTGAGCGGGGCGGACCAGGCCGTCCAGGGTCCGCCATTCGCCGGTGAAGTCACCATCGTCGCGCGCATCGACCTGGATGGGAACGCCGGCGTTCCCCAGGGCGGGGACATGGAGGGGATCACTCCCCGCGTGGTCGTCGGAGACACCGGGGCCGACGTCGTCATCGACACGCTGTACTAGTCGACCTGCCAGTCGGCAGCCACATGCTGCACGGCTTCCCCGACCGTCTGTTTTCAACCGGCGGACCTGCACGCCCCCGTTCGACCGCGTTCAAGAGAAAACGCCATGAATACCGAACTGCTCACAGCGCCCGAATCCCTGCGGCGGCTCGTCCTCGACCTGCGCCAGATGGAGACCTTCATCGAGGATCCCCTCGTCGTTCGGAAAGCGGACGGAGTCTGGTACGAAGACATAAACGGCCGGCGGATCCTGGACGGCATTTCGGGCATCTTCACCGTGAACGCGGGACACAACAACCGGCGGATCATCGAGGCGGTCAAGGCGCAACTGGACACCATGGCCTTCGCTCCGCCGCTCCACGCGACCAGTCCCCCGGCCATCGAGCTGGTCCGGCGCCTTGCGGAAGCGACGCCGGAAGACCTGAACACGATCAAGCTGCTGTCCGGCGGCTCGGAGGCCACCGAAGCGGCCATGAAGCTGGCGAGGCAATACCACCGGCAGACCGGCAACCCCGGCAAGTTCAAGGTGATCTCCCGGTTTCACGGGTACCATGGCGCGACCATGGGGGCCCTGTCGGCCACGGGCACCCGGCGGCGCAAGACCATGTTCGAACCCACGCTGCACGGTTTCCTGCACGTCCATCCGCCGACCTGTTACCGGTGTCCTTATGAAAAGACCTTCCCGGACTGCGACGTATTCTGCGCGCGGACGGTGGAGGACCTCGTCGAACTGGAAGGCGCCGAGACCGTTGCCGCGCTCATCCTGGAGCCCGTGGGCAACACCGGGGGGATCATCATGCCGCCGCCGGGGTACCTCTCCAGACTCCGGGACGTCTGTACCCGGCACGACATCCTGCTGATATACGACGAGATCATCACCGGTTTCGGCCGCACCGGCAGCATGTTCGCGGCCCAGACCTTCGAGGCCGCGCCCGACATCCTGTGCATGGGCAAGGGCATGTCGAGCGGATACGTGCCGCTGGCAGGGATCGCCTTCCGGGATTCCATCGCCTCCGCCTTCCTCGGCAGGGAGGAGGACGAAATCGAGTTTTCCCACGGCCACACCTACGGCGGCAACCCGCTCGCCGCGGCGGCCGGCCTGGCGAACCTGGCGGAGATCAAGGAACGGGACCTGTGCGCGCGCTCGCGGGAGATGGGCGCCTATCTCCGCCAGCGCCTGGAGGACCTCCGGGAATTCGGGATCGTGGGCGATATCCGGGGCTGCGGCCTGCTGGCCGGCGTCGAATTCGTGGCGGACCCGGAAACCCGCGACCCCTTCGATCCATCCCTGAAGTTCGGCGTGCGGGTAGGGCAGACCGCGCTGGAAAAGGGCCTGCTGACGCGTTTCGATCCCAACTGGATCGCCCTCGCGCCACCGCTCGTCATCACCCGGGAAGAGACGGACGTCATGCTGGAAATACTGTGGGACGGCATCCGGGAAGTGGTCAAGAAGATACGGGCTTGAATCTCAACACGAACCATCTGGTCGAAGCTGCCAGAACCATGGGAGTGGTAACGTCATGATACAAGACTCCAACCTGTCGCGCAGGGGATTCATCGCGGGCTCGATGCTGGGAAGCGTCGCCGTCCTGTCCGCGGATCCCCTGGTCATGGCACAGGCGCTGCTTTCGGGCAAGAAACCGGAGGACATCCAGGGGCATGGCATCGCGCCGGGCTACGTAAACCTGTCGTCCAACGAAAACCCCCTGGGACCTTCACCCCGGGCGGTCGAAGCGGTCGCCGCACGCATGTTCGGCGTCAACCGTTACCACTGGAGTTCCGTGCCGGACCCGGTGGAAGTCCTGATCAACACCCTCGAGCGGAAACACGGCCTCCCGGTAACCGAGACCACGTGGGACACCTGGGAACAGGTTACGGAAAACCGCCGCGTGGTCCTCAGCGCGGGTTCCAGCATGATTCTGCACGCCGTGGGCCTGGCGACGGTCCGGGACAAGGCGGAACTGGTCCAGGCCCAGCCCGCCTACTTCGACACCGCGGACGTCTGGAGACGGTTCAAGGAAGAAGAGGGCGCCGACGTCACCGTCAACAACGTCCGCCTGACCCGGGACCTGCGGCACAACCTGGACGCCATGTACGAAAAGATCAATGAGCACACGACGGTCGTGGTCGTGACGAATCCAAACAACCCGACCGGTACGGTGGTGGACCATGACGCGCTGGCGGATTTCGTACGGTCCGTGCCCGGGCGCGTCACCGTGTTCATCGACGAAGCGTATATCGATTACACGACCGATCCCGATTACCGCGACGCGGTGTACCTGGCCCGCGAGCACGAGAACGTGATCGTCTCCCGGACGTTTTCCAAGATTTACGGCCTCGCCGGTATGCGCGTCGGATACGCTGTACTCTCTCCCCGGTTGAGAAAGAAACTGTCGCTTTACAACCTGGGCGGCCCGCCGGGCAACCTGGGTCTGTACGCCGCCATCGCCGCGCTGGAAGACCATGGCCACTACGAGCGTAGCCGGAGGTCGGTAGAGGAGGGCAAGGCCTACCTGGGCAAGTCATTCGACCGGCTGGGCATCCCGTATACGCCCAGTGATTCCTGTTTCGTCCTGTTCCAGCTCAAGGACGAATCCGAGCGCGTATTCAATGCGCTCCAGGAGCGGAAGGTCTGGATCGGCGACGCCATGTGGTGGGGGCTGAAGGGACATCTGCGCGTAACCGTCGGCACCCAGGATGAGAACGAGGCCTTCATCAACACGCTTGAAGCGGTGTTGTAGTGCATTTACAGGTTGTTGCGCCGGGATGCGGGCCGATGCGGGCCGGCCCGCCCGAACGACGAAGGCATGATGGATATCTCGGTCTCGGAGCATGCGTCCCATGAGGAATCCGGTACTGAAATTCGCGGACGTCCCGCTGGCGCGGGCGGCGGAGCGGCGGGGCGACACGGACTGGCTGACCGCGCGGCTTAACCGGGAGGATACCCGCGTCATACCCGTCTGGCGCGAGCTCAGCCTGATCGACGAAGGAAGCAGCGCGTCCTTCCCGACGTCGGTCGTCTGCCGGGGACGCGGCGCGGCGGAAGTACTGGCCGCCAGCGGCGAAACCGTGTTCCTGGGCATGGACGATGATCATGCCGTTTTCGCGGCGGACCTGTCCGCCACCGAAGAGGACGAAGCGGCGGCCGCGGCGGGGAGCCGTGGGACGTTCCAGGACCTCTGGCGTGCCGGACCGTCGATCGACGCCCGCGGGGCCGCCCTGATGGCCTACGCGCGGGGCATGTTGTTCTGGCACCGACAGAACCGGTACTGCGGTCGTTGCGGCCACGCCACCGAGAGCCGGGAAGGAGGTCACCGGCGCCGGTGCACGAACAGGGACTGCGGCAAAAACGCCTTTCCGCGGATCGACCCCGCGGTGATCACGCTGGTGGAGCACCGGCCGGACGACGGGCGACCGCCCAGATGTCTCCTGGGCAACCACCACAGGCCGCCCCCGAACGTCTTTTCCACCCTTTCCGGGTATGCGGAGCCGGGCGAGAGCCTGGAGGAAACGGTGGCGCGGGAAGTGTTCGAAGAGGTCGGCGTTCGCGTGAGCGCCGCGTACTACCGGGCCTCGCAGCCCTGGCCCTTTCCTTCTTCGCTGATGCTGGGTTTCCGGGCGCGGGCCGAGACGACCGAGATCGTGGTGAACGCGGAGGAACTCGTGGAGGCCCGCTGGTTCACTGCCGACGAGGTGCGGACCTTTGGCGAATGGGGCGACGAATCGGTTCCGTGGGCGCTTCCCCGCAAGGATTCCATAGCCCGGTACCTGGTCGATTCATGGGTGTCGGAAGTGACCGCCCCCTGAGGAAGATACGGAAGTGACCGCACTTTAAGGAAGATTCAGAAGTAACCGCACTTCTAGGTAGATACGATAATCGACGCGGGGCAATCGGGACCGCGGGAACGCCTGTGACCGCCAGGCGCAATTGAAGCCACGAATGGAGCGCACCATGGAAGATTACACGTCCCTCGTCCCGTACTACACCTTCCCCACCGACTCGCTCGAGGCGCAGGAGGCCGCGCTGGCGGACAATCCGCTCCTGAAACGCCTCCATGCTTCGCGCAAGAGCTACGCGGGAGACCCCCACCGGCCCACGTACCATTACGTGAATCCCGAGGCGATGCTCAATGACCCCAACGGCCTGTGCTTCTGGCAGGGCCGCTGGCACCTGTTCTACCAGGCCTATCCGCCCGAGGACACGCGGCAGCACTGGGGCCACGCCATCTCGGACGATCTCGTCCGCTGGCGGGACCTGCCTTACTGCATATATCCGAACCCGGAGCGCTGCTGCTACTCGGGCGCCGCGCTGGTGGAGGAAGACCGCGTGATCGCCATGTACCACGGAACCGTCGCGGGCAACATGGTCGCGGTTTCCAGCGATCCCCTGCTCCTCAACTGGGAAAAAGTCACCGGCAGTCCGGTCATCCCCATGCCGCCGAAGGATGGACCGCCCGCGCCGTACAACGTCTTCGACCCGTGTATCTGGAAGAAGGACGGCGTCTACTATTCGCTCTCGGCGGGTACCAGGCCCGAAGGCCCGGCCGGCAAGCCGCGCCGCGCGAACTACCTGTTCCGTTCCGAGGACCTGGCCCGCTGGACCTATCTCCATCCCTTCGTCGAGGACGACGACTACACCCTGGTGGGGGACGACGGCGCCTGTCCTTACTTCTGGCCCATCGGCGACCGCCACGTCCTGCTTTTCTTCAGCCACATGAGCGGCCCCCAGTACCTGCTCGGGGACTATGACACGGCCCGGGACAAGTTCGTGGTGACCTACGGCGCCAAGTTCAACTTCGGCGCGTACAAGCCCTCCGGACTCCACGCGCCGTCGGCCACGCCGGACGGCAAGGGCGGGCTTGTAGCGATCTTCAACATGAATCACGGCAAGCCGACGAAGGGCTGGAACCAGATCATGTCCCTGCCCCGGCGCATGACCGTGGACGGCGACGATCTGTACCAGGAGCCGGTCGAGGCCCTGAAGTCGCTGCGCGAGGCCCCGACCCGGTTCGGCGCCGTGGACCTTCCGGCGAACCAGGAGGTCGTGCTGCCCGTGCGGGAGGGCGGCAATACCATGGAATTCGAGGTGGAAATCGACACGGGCCCATCGCCCATGGTAGAGATGAACGTGCTGCGGTCGCCGGACCGGGAGGAATTCACGCGCATCGCCTTCTACCGGGGCCGCGGGTTCCGGGGCAAGGGCCTGCTTTCCGTCGATACCTCCTACGCGTCCACGGCGCCCGACGTCCTGTCCCGCGCGCCCGAGACCGCGCCGCTGGCGCTGGGAGAAGACGAAACGGTGAAACTGCGGGTCTTCGTGGACCGGAGCGTCGTGGAGGTCTTCGCCAACGGCCGCCAGTGCGTCGCGCTGCGGGTCTATCCCGACCGGCCGGACAGCACGGGCGTCTCCTTTCGTTCCCAGGGCGTCGACAGCCGGGTCCTGTCGCTTAACGCGTACCGCATGAAGTCGATCTGGGGCTGAATCTTTCGCCGCATCGAAGAGCGGCCAGGCATCAACGGCCAAGCATTAACGTGGAAAGCGTTACTGGAGGAGAGCATGGCCACCGCGGATGGTGTCGAACTGCTGCAACTGGTCTGCAACAACGCCTTTGAACCCCGCTGGGAACCCTATGCGCTGGACGACCTGGGATCCGACGAGGTCCGCGTCCGCAGCGAGTTGACCGCGGCGAAACACGGGACGGAGAAAGGCGAAATCACGGGCGAGTCCATATACACGAACGTGCCCATGGACCCGGACGGACGGGTCTTCGACCGTTCCCGGACCAGTCCCTACGACCCGGCGACCTGGAAACCCGTGGGGAATACGACGGTGGGCACGGTCATGGCCGTCGGCAAGGAGGTCGATGGTCTCAAGGAGGGCGACCGGGTGTATGGATACGGCGGATTCAGGACGGTCCACCAGGGCCGTCACTTCAAGCCGCTGCTTCCCGGTTTCACCGAGGAGGCGGCCTGCTGCATGGATCCCGGCAACTTCGGCATGGCGGCGGTGCGGGACGGCCAGGTGCGGATCGGCGAGCGGGTCATGGTCTTCGGCATGGGCGCCATCGGGCTCTTCACGGTCCAGCTGGCCCGGTTGTCGGGCGCGATCGACGTGGTGGCGGTCGACCCGATCGGCCGGCGGCGCGACCTGGCCCTGCGGCACGGGGCCACCCTGGCGGTCGATCCGGGCGAGGTGGGCGATTTCGGCATGGCGTCCCGGAAGTGGCTCGATCTCGGCGCGGACGTCACCATCGAGGCCAGCGGGAGCTACCATGCGCTGAACCAGGCCATCCGGGCGACCCGGTATGCAGGACGGGTAGTGCCCCTGGCCTTCTACCTGGGGGAAGCGAAGGGACTGTACCTGGGGGAGGAGTTTCATTTCAACCAGATCGATATCGTTTCCGCCCGGGCCTGCAGCCGGCCCCAGCGCGGCCTGTTCTGGGAGGAAGACCGGATATTCGAAACCCTGGTCCGGCTGTTCCGGGCGGGGACTCTGCATCCCCACGGCCTGCCCGACCCCGTCGTGACGCCGGAGGAGTTGCCCGAGGCGTACGGCAAGATCCGGCACGCGCCGGATGAAGTGATCAAGGTCGCCGTCAGGTATTGAGGTATGGAGGACGAGGCCCATGGCCCTGGAAAAACAACTGACGGGTGCGGCGTGGTCCGGCGATCTTGACGCGGCGAAAGCGTTGTTGAAAGAAGACCCGGCCGCCGCCGCGCACTGGCAGCCCATCATGACCGCCGCCTTCGTGGGGAGCAAAGAGATCGTGCGGGTCCTGCTGGAACACGGGGCCGACCCCAACGTGATCAGCCGGAACAACCACCGCCACCGGCCCCTGCACCGCGTCTTGGAACACAAGAAGACGATTCCCAAGGGTCCACACCACGTCGAGACCGTCCGCGTCCTCCTCGAACACGGCGCCCGTGTCGACCTTCGCGGCGGACACAGCCGCATGACGGCGCCCTGTCTCGCCGCCGTCGGCGGGGAAGTCCGGTTCCTGCCGGTGCTCCGCGAATACATCGGGGCATGGGATATCTTCACCAGCGTGGCACTGGGCGAGCAGGATCGCGCCAGAACGCTCCTCGAAGGGGACGCGGGCCTGGTAGACGCGGTGGACGAGAACCGGTGGCGGCCCCTGAATTACGCCACGGCTTCCAGGGCTGGAAGGGACGATGCGGACGTCGCGGCGCGCCTGGAGGCGATCGTTGCGCTGCTCCTGGAGCGGGGCGCCGGGGTCAACCGGCCTCCCCCCGCGCTGACCTCCGCCATCGGAAATCCGTCCATGATGCGGATGCTGCTGGATGCCGGCGCGAAACCGGATCCCGGCCTGATCAGCGCCCTGTGGAACGTGGATTACGACTCCGTGGAACTGCTCCTGGAGGCGGGGGCGGACATCCGGCACCCGGCGGTGGACGACACCTTGAGCGAACTGGTGCAGTACGGCACCTACAACATGGCCCGGTTCCTGATCGACCGGGGCGCCGACGTGAACGGCGTCGATGATCACCGCGGGCGCACCGCGCTCCACTGGGCCGCCGTCCGCGGCGCAGGAAAAGAGTTCGTTTCCTACCTGCTGGACCAGGGCGCCGACCCGGCGATTACGGACCAGGACGGCGCCACGGCCCTGGACATCGCCCGCGATCGGAAACGAAAGACGATTGTATCCATGTTGCAGGAGAGAGGGGCCGGATGATCCGGATTCGCCGTGCCGGCGAGAACGACTTCGAAGCGATCTGGTCGATCTTTCACCAGGTCGTGCGGGCGGCCGACACCTATCCCTATCCGCCCGAAACGGACAGGCAGGAAGCGTACGCGCTGTGGATGGCGCCGCCGAACCGGCCCTACGTCGCACTGGAAGATGGCGAGGTGGTGGGGACCTACTATATCCGTCCCAACCAGCCGGGGCAGGGCGCCCACGTGGCCAATGCCGGGTTCATGGTCGACCCGGACCATCAGGCCCGCGGCGTGGGACGGGCGATGGGAGCGCACGCCGTCGAAGAGGCGCGCCGCGAGGGATTCCTGGCCATGCAGTTCAACATGGTCGTAAGCACGAACACCCGGGCCGTGGCCCTGTGGCGGGACCTGGGGTTTACGGTCGCCGGCACCATACCGGGCGCGTTCAATCATCCTGAACACGGCCTCGTGGATGCCCACATCATGCATCGAAAATTGTAGGAATCGGTCCTGTGATCCGGATTGCCTGTGCCGTTCTGGTCTGCCTGGCGGGCCTGTTTGCCATCGCCGCCTGTTCCGAACCCACGAATTCAAGCACCCATCCCGACGTTGCAGTGGACGGGCCCGATTCCACTGCCGGGGCGGCCGCGAAGTCGTATGCCTACGAGGTGGTCCGTTCGTTCCCCCACGATACCGGCGCCTTCACCCAGGGCCTGGCGATCGAGGGCGATACCCTGTTCGAAAGCACCGGAAACTACGGCCGATCCACCTTACGCCAAGTGGCGCTGCAGAGCGGTGCGGTAGAACGGATCCGCCGTCTTTCCTCGACGATCTTCGGCGAAGGGCTCGCCCTCTACGACGGCAAGATCATCCAGCTGACCTGGAAGTCCGGTGTAGGCTTCATCTACGACCGGGATACCTTCGAACTACTGCGGAGCGTGGCCTATCCCGGCGAAGGATGGGGCATAACCTACGATGGGGAGCGGTTCATCATGAGCGACGGATCGTCCACGCTGTACTTCCGCGACAGGGTGACCTTCGAAGAGACCGGCAGGATATTCGTGCGAGACGGAGACGCCCAGGTACGCAATCTGAACGAACTGGAGTATGTAAAGGGCGAGCTCTACGCCAATATCTGGCAAGAGGACCGTATCGCCCGCATCGATCCGGAAACGGGAAGGGTAACCGGGTGGGTCGATCTGGAGGGGTTGCTCGAATCAGCCGGATATGAAGAGACGGGCGGCACGGTGGACGTGCTCAACGGCATCGCCTACGATGCCGCGGGGGACCGGCTGTTCGTCACCGGGAAGTGGTGGCCCCGGCTCTTCCAGATCAGGCTCATTGAAGAGCCGGGCCCTCCCCGGTGATACGTCCGCCTCGCTTGCGATGCGCTCTGCCTGTCGCCTGTATGGCCCGGCGGGTCCTCGTGCATTGCACGTTGCCCGCAGGCTCTGTCCGACCTGCTCAGAATCTGGCCGAAATGGTGAACTTGGTGACGTCCTGGAGCGTCGAACCGGTGGTATAACTGAAGTCGATGCGGTACATCTTCCACTGCAGGCCGCCGCCGAAGGTGGGCGTTTTCACGTCGCCTTCCGCGTCATGCACGTACCCGGTGCGCAACGCGATGAGATCCTGGTACCAGAATTCAGCCCCGACGTTCAGGATGTTCCCGCTGTCCTTCAGCAGCATACGGTTCAGGTCAACGGCCAGCAGCAGGCTGTTCGACTCGATTTCCAGCGCTTTCAGCGCGGCGCCAATCTTGAGGTTCCGGGACAGCGGGTCCCCCTGGTCCGGATTGGCGTACTTGATCTCCGTTCCCAGGTTCTGAAGCGCGCCGGCCACCGTAAAACGAGGCGTGACGTTGGCGGTGACGCCGAAATCCAGGGCGAAGCTCGTTCCCACACCGTCGTCCTCGTCCGACAGGGCGCTTCGGACCAACTTCAGGTTCGTGCCGACCCCCAGCCGATCGTTAATCCGGGCACCGTAGGAAAGCGAAACGGCCATGTCGGAACTGTTGAACGTGCCCTGGCTGTCCCCGGTCGCATTCACCCTTTGTTGTTCACCCAGCGAAAGATAAGGCACACTGACACCGAAGGTCCCAATACCTTCCACGGGTTGTACATAGGAGAAATGCAGGTAATAGAGGTCGTCCGCCAGGTAGGGCAGCCATTTGAAGTAGGTTGCCGATGCGGCGCGGTTCTCGAGAAACCCCAGGCCGCCGGGATTCCACGCCGGCACCAGCGCGCCCCGCGCGTGGGCGACGCCCGTCTCGCCCATGGCCGTGGACCGGGCGTCGGGAGCAATCTGCAGGAACAGGCCGCCGGCCTGGCCCACACCCGCCTGGATACGCTGGACCGGCAGGGCCACCAGGACTGCAATGAGCAGGTAACGTAAGTGTTTCACTATCTTTCTCCTCTGATTTCATTCCTCAAAGACGATACATCTCCGACACCTCAGCGGATTATCCTATTTCCATAGGCCCTCTCGTCACTCGCGTGGTGCATGTCTCCGATCCGAACCTTCCGCCGGTCCCTCAAGCCATCCGGTGCCGGCGCGTTGACGTTCGGTCCCTTCTTCGTTCCTTGTATTCCGGGTCCCGCCTGGGCAGTTACCCACGCCGGATCCGGTGAACGCGAGATGTGAGGGAGATCGTGTATGGCGCTATAAAAAGGAATCGCCAGGATTCCAGTGCGCCGGCGCCTCAAGAGACCGGAGTTCCCGGCCAGGCACCGCAACCACCGCTCCACCCATCGCGCCTCAGATTTGCACTCTCGCCATGACCCGCTCCACAGCAAGCAGGAAAGCGAACCGACCAATTTGTCAAAACCAACCAGTACAAATCATTAGCGACGAATTATAGGCGGACTCCTGACGATATCTGAAAGGCGTAAATCGATTGTAAGAGAAAAATAACGCCGGCGGTACGCGTTGTCAAGCGGTTTAAACAGAATCCATCTTCGATCCGGCTCAGGCCGGCACGTCCACCCACCGGCGGGACGCGGCCGCTTCGAGGATGGTCTCCGCCACGACCTGGGCGCGCATGCCGTGGTAGAAGGAGGGCACGCAGTCCCGTCCCGCCCGGATGGCACTGACGAACTCCCAGGCCTGGTCGAAGCGAAAGGTCTGGGCCGGGTCGCCCTCTTTCGGGTCGCGGGGCGAGCCGGGCAGGGCCAGGAAGCGCTTCGGTACGCTGCGCCGCCGGTATTTCTGCTGACGCCGGCCCGTCAGTATCGCGTGAGGGGCGTGAAGCTGGTAGGCGGCGGAACCGTCGCTCCCGTTCAACTCGCAGACGTCGTGGTCGCCGCCGGGGCCGCGACCCTTGGTCAGCTTACCCATTTCGAACACGCCGGTGGTTCCCGATTCGAACTCGGCGATCCACGCGACCCAGTCCTCCACGTCCTGCGGTTCGCAGGGCCTGCCGTCCCCGGTGCGGTCCCGGGGAACGACCTGTCTAAGCGACGCGCATACCGACTTGATCGGACCGAGCAGGTTTTCGGCGAAGTCGATACGGTGGATACCCATGTCCCCGAGTTCCCCCGTGGCCGCCATGCGCCGGTACTGGCGCCATCCCACGGAACGCTCGCCCCAGTCCTGAAGGCGCTGGAAGCGCGCGTGGCGTATCTCGCCGAGCCGTCCTTCGTCGACCAGGTGCTTCAGGTAGCGCATGCCCGGCACGAAGCGGTAGGTAAAGGCGGTCATGTGCCGAACGCCGGCGTCCCGGGCGGACTCGTACATCTCGACGGTCTCCGCAACGGTCATGCCGATGGGCTTCTCACACAACACGTGGCAACCGGCCCGGACGGCGCTCAGCACGATCCCGTGGTGGTACACGTTCGGCACGGCCACGGCCACCGCATCCGGTCTGACGGCGGAGAGGAACCGGTCCAGCTCCGTGTAACCCGCCGTGACGCCCCACTGCGCCTGCCTGCGGGCCAGGAGGTCCTCGTCCACCTCGCAGAGACCGGCGATTTCCACGCCGGGAATGCGGGAAAACCCCGGGTAATGCACGTATTCGCAAACCGTACCGAGTCCGATGAGTCCGATGCGTAAGTTGCCAGCTGACATTGGCTGCTCCAATCTGATCTGTGCTCAGTTCCATGTTCGACGTCCTGCTCGGACCCCGGATGCTGCCGTCCGGCTCAGACCCCGGAATTCAACGACCTGCCCAGGCTCCCGGTTCGGCTATTTCAACCCCCAGGCCTCCAGCTGTCGCGTTATGGCTTCGGCCACCGCTTCGAGACCGCCCGGACCGATCGCCGCGGCTTCTTCCTGGTAGAGCCCCTTGTCGTAATCATCCCTGGGCAGCAGGTAGCCGCCCGTCCCGCGGTTGCACAGGACGACCACGACGATCGCCGTAGCGGGGAAGCGTACCCGCAGCTCGCGCTGAAGCACATTGTAGGGCTCGCCGCTGACCAGCACGAAGACGCTTTCGCCGATGCGCCAGAGCGTGACGCCGTAGGGTGCGGCCTTTCTGTCCGGCGGAAGCGTCTCGACGCGCCGCATGGCCCGCTTGACACGCTCGATCCGGGCCCGGCAGTCGGCGGCTTCCCGGTCCTGTCCCGTTCGCCTGGCAGATTCTTCCCGGACCTGCCATTCGGCCAGTTGCCGGTCCAGTTCCGTCTGCGTGGGCAGGTCCAGCAGGGGCAGGTCCAGGGTCATCACGGCGGAGTCGAAGGCGCCCAGCGCCCGCCGGCGCTCCGCATCCACGGGGCTGTGGCGCCATACCCCGATCGTGGCGCCCGATATCACGGGCCCGTCGTAACGCATCTCGGTTCCATCGGGCAGCAAGGCCTCCAGGGCCGACAGCGCGGCGTAGCCCAGTTGCCGGCCGTTCCGGTCCGCCGCCTCCGTTTCGCCCACGAACCCGTATCGGGGTCCCAGATCGCCGCTTGCGCCCAGCAGGAACACACAGGGCGCGCCCGTGGCCTTCTCCACGACCTCCCGCATGGCCCCGGGGTAATCGGGACTGATCAGCGTATTGTCCCAGGCCAGGGTCGTCGGGTGGCAACTGTAGTTGACCAGGGTGACGACCACCCCGCCTTCCCGGTCGCTCGCGCGCGTGACCACGACCGTATCGTCGGCGGACCGGTCCGGGTTGGTCCCGCAGGCGTACAACTGGTTTTCTTCGTCCCAGTAATCGCGGTTGCAGGCCAGGTCGCACCGGCCGTATCCGAAGGCCAGGTCGACCGGCTGCACGGCGGTACGGGCCGTTTCCACGAGGCCGGCGAGCCTGGTGCCGAGATCGTCCAGGTATCCCGGGATCAGCGGGCCGCCTTCGAAACGCAGGCGGTCCGGATCGTAGTTGCCGGCAGCGTGCGTATGCGAGAAGGTGATCACGACGCACTCGGCAGGCAGACCGGTTCCGGTCGAGATGGTATCCGAAAGGCGCTGCAGATCGCCTGCCTGCAGCCAGCCCAGTTCGAGGGAGACGAGGGCGTGTTCCGTTTTCGTCTCCGGTTCTGTGAATACGAGCGCGGACGCGGTCAGTTCCCGGTGCACGCCCGTCGACGCGTCATGCTTCGCGGCGCCCCAGCTGCGGTGGTAGATGCCCGCCGGCGGGGTTATGTCGATCCGTGCGAAACCCAGTTCGCACCGGCCGGCCGGCATGGCGATCACGCGCTCACTCAAACGGTCCTCCTTCTGATGGCCCCGGCAGTATTACTCGCACCCGAGGATTTGAATGACCGAGCCCGCTTCCAGCACGCCGGGAGACCGGTGCACGGCGTTCTGGCCGAAGGATGGCGCCGGCCGGCCGAACCTTCGGTAGGTCGCCAGCGTGCTGAGCGGTTCCTTGCCCGGTGTTCCGCTCTCCTGCTCGACCAGGACCGTGGCGCACCGGCCGCAGGGTTTGACCAGGTCGAGTTCCACCTCCCCCGCTCGAACGCGCTTCCAGGTGTCTTCCGCGTAGGGCGGGCAGTCCGCCACGACCAGATTGGGCCTGAAGCGGTTCATGCGAACGGGTTCCTCCAGCCGCGCGTTCAGGTCCGCCAGGGAAGCTTCCGAGATCATCAGCAGGGGGAAGCCGTCCGCAAAGCCTACCCGGTCGCCGGGCCGGGCCGCGTAATCCGGGTCCACGGGCCGTACGAAGTCCGGTTTGAAGTACAGCAGGCGACAGGAAGTATCCAGATACGTACTGAACCAGTCCGCGGCATCGCTGCCCTGGTCGATCCCGTCGCAACGATCTCCCCATACGTCCACGTTTCGAAGGTCACCCCCCTCCATGCGCGGCACCGTCAGATCCGCCACTCCCGGCGCCGAAAGGACCAGCCCTCCTGCTTCCAGGGCGGGCCGTACGAGGGCCAGAGCGGGCTTGTCTCGCTGGGTGAGCATCGTGTCCCCGTCGCCGACGACGATCCACGACCGGTCGTCGCGGATTCCCCGGGCGTCGAGTTCCGCCCGCGTCAGTTCGTGACCGGCGCAGGACTTGATGGGATAGACGTGGAGAGAGGAGACGTAGGGCATCGATGTTCCTTTCACGCGTAAGCATCACGCGCAAGCAGTCGGACGCACCAGTTGTACAATTGTACCTTACCTGAATACCGTATAATACCGCCGTGCGGCATATCGTTCATCCGGTTCCGCACCCGGTCTATACCGTCGCGCGCCATCACGCGCGCCAGCACGCGCGCCAGCACGCACACCAGCACGCGCGCCACGACCAGTGCACTCCGGCGCGCGGATCACGACCACTGCGCTTCAACGCAAGCCTCGCGGACCGTCAATCTTTCTTTTTCCGCGACGGCCCCTTGCGGACGACCTGCGTGCGCTGCGGCTTGATGACGATCTGCGTGATCACCGTCCCTTCCCGCTGGTCCAAGGCCTGCGCGACGGCGTCGGCCACGCATTCCGGCGTAATATGGGCATCAGGCGCTTCTCCGGGCTCGAAGTCCACATGGTCGTAAAACGACGTCCGGGTCATGTCGGGGTACAGGGTCACCACGCGGACGCCGCTCTTCCGCACCTCGCTGAAGAGCGCCTCTCCGAACTGGTGCAGGCCAGCCTTAGTCGCGCCGTAGGCGGCGCCGAAGGGTCCGGGGTTCAACGCCGCGGTAGATGCGACGTTGATGACAAATCCCCGGGATTTCTCCAGGTGTTTCAAGGCAGCCCGGGTCAGGACCATGGGCGCGGCCAGGTTGGTCCGCACCATGCGTTCAATCCGGTCGGGCGCCATGGCGGCGTGGGGGCCGAAGAAACCGACGCCGGCGTTGTTGACCAGGATCTTCAGGCCCCCGGTTTCCCTGAGCAGTGCCTCGGTTCGTTCCATCAGGACCCGGGTATCGGTCACGTCGCAGTCGATCGGGCGGTACCGCTCGTGGCGGAAAGAGGCCTTCCCGTGGTCCCGGGCATAACCGTAGACGTCATACCCCGTTTCGACCAGGCGCCTGACGACGGCCAGTCCGATTCCGGAGGAAGCGCCCGTGACCAGTGCTACGTCCATACGCCGATCTGATCCTCTTTAAAGTGTTCGCCCAGGCGTTGCCGCAGGAAGGAGGTCATCTCCTCCCGCTGTCCGGCAGGATAGGTTATGGTCGTACCCTCCTGCACGTACTCGCCGTATAACAGCGGCGTATCCTGCCGCTGACGCCTCATGCGCTGAAAATACCCCTTCGTCATGCGAAAGACGCCCACGGACACGTCCCTTACGGCAGAGGGATCAATGCGCCGGAAGGTCTCTTCGAGCAGTTCACCGTAGACCGACTTCCACGACGGTACGGCCAGCACGGGATCGAAACAGAGCCGTACGGGCCATCCGTCGTCTATGGCGGCCCGTGCGGCGTCCAGCCGAAGCCGGAGCGGCGCTGCGCCGTGCTCGTAGCGGGCGGCGACCGGTTCCGGGGAGAGCGTCCAGGCCAGGATGACCCGGTCCGCAGGCGCCAGGTCCCGTATGGCCCGGTACGCGGCGCTCTTGGTTCGGATTTCGACGAGCAGGTCCGGCTCCCCGTGGACGAACTCGATCCACGCGCGGCAGTACGGCGCGACCGATTCGAAAGCGAGCAGGTCGGTATCGTACGAAATGCACAGGTACAGCGGCTGCGCAGGGTTCGGCCGGTCCTCAATACCCCGGCGCGTCGCGGAAAAATAGTCTTCCACGTTGACGAAGGCCACAATATTCGCCGAAGGGTACATGCCCTGCAGGTAGCAGTAGTCGCAGTTGTACACGCAGTTGAACATGAGCGTGTTGTAATAGAAGTTCTCGAGGCTGAAGTCCTGGCTGTGTCCCGATCCGTCGTACAGGAACCGGTCCTTCTTCACGGCCAGGATCAGCTTCATGCTTTCCTTCTGTGCCTGGAACCGCTGCCGCGGCCGGGCGAAGACCGCCTTGTAGTCGTCGATTTCCACCACCCGCGCCTTCGCGAAGCGATCACGGATGCGCCGCGTGAGGGGGTAGCCGTCGGCGCCGCGCTCGATATACAGGTGGGAGAAGTTACCCCACCGACAGGATGTCACGGAGCCGTTCAAAATGCGCGTCGCCTTCCTGTTTCGTTCTTACCGTAATCCGGGTAAACTGCGACAGATCCGGCATGGCGGCCCCGGTATGGAGCTTGTAGGCCCGTACCAGGTCGGACAGCATCCTGTGGCGGCTGGCCGTCAGCCGCAGCCGGCCGCGGATGTCTCCGATGACCCGCGCATCCGTGTCGGTCAGCACGTCCCCTCCGCCATCGGAGAAAGTCCTGTAGGCCGCGATGGTCTCTTCGAATTCATCCAGCACGCCGGCGATCAGTTCGCCCACCCTGTTCTTATCCAGGCGCCGCGTCTCCAGGTGGTCGGAGACGACCTTGACGCAACCGATACGGTGGGGCGGAAGGAAGGCCGCGGCGGCCTGGTAGAATCCGGCTGCTTCCATGTCGACCAGGCCCGGTTCCACGCCGTCGGCATCCGCCCGGTCCAGGGGTCGTTCCACGGTGGTGACCGGTGATTCCGAAAGGGGTGTTCTGGCCAGCAGGTCCGGATAGAAGGCTCGGCCGGTACCCCGCTCCAGGATCTTGCTCACAAGGAACCGGTCGCCCACCTCCACGGGACCTTCCCCCGCGTTCTGCGTATGGCCGGCGATGCCGAGGTTGAAGATGACCGCGTACTCCCCCTTTTCAACCTGCGTGACCAGATGGGTCGTCGCTATGGCCGACCTCATGCGTCCCGTGCCGGTTACGGCCAGCCAGACTTCATCCCGACGGAAGACGGGCAGAGCGAAGGAAGCGTCCTGTTTCAACCTGAAGCGCTCAATCACCGGGCGCGCTTCAGGATGCAGGGCGATGGCGAGGAGGATCGGCATGGAGGGGTTACCATGGCATGAAGGGGTTACCACGACGCCGCGCGACGGATGGCCTACCTGGGCTGGATCACGAGTCTGCCGTCTTCGATTTTAACGGACTTCACCAGATGTAAGAACCGCTCCAGTGACGGCTCCTCGTACAGGGCTTCGGCCAGGTTGTTTTTCCGGATTTCATTCATGAACTCTTCGGGAAGGTTCCTGCCGCCGACCTCCAGCCGGTCGATGGTGACCTCCAGCCGGTCGTCCCTCATCTCGACGGCGAGTTCGCCCGTGCCGTTGAGGTACCTGCCCTCGAATCGATCGTTGAA
This sequence comes from bacterium, assembly GCA_965202605.1. Lineage (GTDB taxonomy): Bacteria > JAAXHH01 > JAAXHH01 > JAAXHH01 > JAAXHH01 > JAAXHH01. The sequence goes on along the minus strand of OZ241838.1, from coordinate 3,458,407 downwards.
CATGCCGAGAGGCACGCTGATCTCGGCCTGCAGCTTGTCTTCCCGGATGTCCACGCGCGCCATCCCGTGGAGGTCCCGGAAAAGGTCTTCATACGCCAGGAGGGCATTGATATCGTCCGCCGAAAGCGAAAAGCTCCCGGTCTCTTCGCCCTGCTCGAGGGCAATGATGAAATCCCTGAACCGGTCGATAGCAGACTCCGCCTCCTTCCGGCCGTCCTCCGCGCGGGCGAAATCCCGGGGCGTCGAACTCGTATAGGACTCGACAAGTTCATCACTGGCCTGGCGGATGAGATAGTAGGCCGCTGCGACGATGACGGCGAGCAGAATGATCGCGGATAGACACCCGCCTGCCCAGTATCTGGCTTTCATGGCGCGTTGTTCCCGTGATTGACGGTCGTTTAACCTGGTTGTCGATCTAATAACGGACGATCAGCGCGTTGCCGGTCAAAAACGACTTCCCCGTCCAGCAGGGTCATTTCGCAGGTCAGGCGGTGGGACCACCTCCGCTTGTTTCCATGAGAATCGCTGAATTCGAAGTCACCCTCCTCCAGTTCGAATACCGCCACGTCGGCGGCCCCGCCCGGACGAAGCGTACCGAGTTCGGTTCTTCCGATCGCCGCGGCCGGTATGGCGGTCGTGCTCCGCACGATGTCCTCGAGGGGCATGCCCAGGTTCAGCATCTTGGACATGGTGGTCGGCAGGTCGAAAACCGGTCCGTTGACGTTAACGGTGTACAGATCCGTACTGATGGCGTCCGGGAAGAACCCCTGCTCGAAGGCCGATTTGGCCACGTCGAAGCTGAAGCTGCCGGCGCCGTGGCCTACGTCCATCAGGATGCCCCGCGAACGTCCTTCGAGGACGTCCCGCCAAATCGCGCGGTGATCGTCCAGTATGCCGTGGGGATGGCCGTGATAGGCGTGGGTAATGATGTCACCCGGGCGAAGCAGGTCCATGATGCCGCCCAGCGGACAGGGCGTATTGCCCACGTGGACCATGACGGGGACGCCAAGCTGTCCGGACGCCTCCACCGCCAGGCGCGTCGGTTCGATGCCGTTGTCGCCCACCAGGTGCCGCCCCTGACGCACCTTGATGCCGGTCATCAGATCCCGGTTGCCTGCTACGGAAGCCACGGAACGATCCACGTCCACGAACCGCAGGCTGGCCAGTTCGGGCGTGCCCGCCGTCGGGATGCCCACGCTGGAAATATTGGAAAAGCCGAAGACCCGGGTGCGGGAGGGCTCCGCCACGTGACGACGGAACGCATCCTGGCTCGGCCAGCTCGAGCTTCCGGCGTCCACGATGGCCGTTACCCCGGTGGAGGGGCACACGTCGTCCGGAACGAGGCCGATGTCGGTGAACCCCCAGCATATGTGGGCGTGCAGGTCGACCAGGCCGGGAAAGACGTACCGGCCGGATACGTCGACGACACGGTGGCCTTCCGCCGGCAAACCGTCGCCGACGGCCGAAATCGAACCGTCGCGTATCGTGACATCGCATACCCGGTACAACTCCTGCGACGGATCGACAACGGTCCCGCCGCGAAGCAACAGGCCGGGGCGGCCTTCGGATCCGGATTTGGCGGACATGTGCAGGTCAGTTTTCGCGGACAGGGTGCTGTTCCTTCCTGTTATCCAGGGGGTTGTCCCTGAGCGGCGGGAGCAGGTTCCTTATCCGCTGAAACCGTTCCGAATCCGCGGTCAGCCCATCCAGGGCCGGCAGCGCGGCGATCTGCTTCCGGGTATTCTCGACACGTTCCCTGCTCGGTGGATGGGTCGCGAACAGGGTAGCCAGCGCGCCGGGCTCGCGGTCGCCGATCTCCAGGAGTTTCTCGAAAAACAACGTGACGCCCCCGGGATCATAGCCGGCCTCCCGCAGGTTCAACACCGCCAGGGCGTCCGCTTCCCGTTCCGCCTGGCGGGAATAATGCAACATGGAGAGAATGCCGCCGACACCCGCCAGTTGCGACGCGACACGCTGGACTCCCGTGGGGTTTCGCCCCGATATCATGCCCAGTATGATCTCAAGCCCGAGTTGCCGGGTCAGGGCCTTGGCGCCGTGGCGCGCGGCCACGTGGGCGATCTCGTGGCCGATCACGCCTGCCAGTTCCGACTCGGTGGCGGCAATGGAAATAAGGCCGCGGTTGACGTAGAGATAGCCGCCGGGCAGGGCAAAGGCGTTGACTTCATCGGTATCCACGACTTTTATGTAGTATTGAATATCCGATCGCGTGGAATGCCGGGCGAGGGTCTGGCCCAGGTCGTCGACGTAGCGGACCACCTCCGGGTCCGTGTAAAGTTTGACCTCTTTTTCGATTTCTCTCGAAAACTCGCGTCCGAGCGCGATTTCATCCGCGTCGGAAAGGATGTTGATGTTCTGAAAGGCGCTTCCGCAGCCAGGGGCCGCCAGGAGCAAGAAAGAAAGCGACCAGGCGGCCGGTCTGAACGACCAGGCGGCCGGTCTGAGCGACAGGGACCGGGACAGACCCTTTAGTGCGTGTCGAATCAGCGCATGGAGTTTCATCGCGAGTCACACCGGAATCCGGGACAGGCCGGGAACGGGATGGGATACGGACGGGCCACGGGTTGCGGGGTGCAGAGACGGACGAGTCCGCCCACTGAAGATACGAAACCTCGGACCCGCGGGCAATCGGAAAAGACCGGACGGAATCAGCCGGCCATGTATCGACCCACGTACCTTTCAAAGGCGATGGATTCGCAGACCGGTCGGGGCGCATCGACGCGACGCGAAAGTAAATCCCCGGACCTGGCGGCCGTGGTGCGTTGCCTGGACCGGCTGTGCGGAGACGGACACGCATTCGCCGCCGGACAACGCCAGGTACGGCCGCTGGGAGGCGGATTCAATAACCGTATATACGAAGTAGATACCGGCCGCAGCGTCTACCTGGTCAAGGTATATCCGGCGGATCGCGGTCAACGCCTGGAACGGGAATATGCCGCGATGAAACGGCTCTCCTTCCTGGAAGCCGTGCCGAAAGCCGTAACGGGCGATCCGTGGGCGGCGGAGTTGAATGCGCCCGTGCTGATCTACGAGAAACTTCCCGGGGCACCGGTGAATCTCGCAAGTATGACCCGGGAAGATCTGAACCCGCTCCTGGAGACCATGCACGCGGTGCATGGCATTTCAGATCCCGGGGATTCCGCCCTGGCCAGGCCGGCGGGACCGGCCCGGCCCCGGGACTGTCTCGATTTCATCGACGAAACCATGCATGCCATGACCGCGCGGGCCGCCATGAACGACTCGTCGTTCCGCGGGGCCCTGGACCGGCTGCGCGACCTGAGACGATGCCTGGACATGGTGGACCTGCGGCCAGCGTTATGGACAGATCGCGTGCCGTGCCTGTGTCACGGAGACTTCCGGCCGGCCAATTTGATCAGCGCAGCCCCGGAGCGCATCGGCCTGGTGGACTGGGAACACGCGGGTATCATGGACCCGCTCTTCGAGGTCGCCGGTTTTTTCTGGCACCCGGAAAGCGCTGGCATGGAGTCGGACTTGCGGGAAGAAGCCATCGGGGACTACTGTGAGCGAGACACCCATCCCCACGCCTTCGAAAGGATGGCGGTGTACCGGGCCATACTTCCCGTGCAATGGTGTGTGCGGATACTGTCCCTGATTGAAGGATACGACCGGCAGCCGGTCCAGCCCTGGAACAGACCCCGGCCGCTGGAAGCGCTTTGGGGCGACCTGGAACAGTACATCGGGCTGGCCGCGCGGGCCAGGCGGACCGGTCACCGCTTCGCGTAGCCCAGCCGCCTCAGCTCCTGCTCGTTTTTTCGCCAGGAGGGCCGGACCTTGACCCGCAGGTCGAGATAGACGGGGCGGTCCAGGAATTCGACGACGGCCTTCCTCGCGGACGTGCCGATGTTTTTCAGCATGCGTCCGTTTTTGCCGATGATGATGCCCTTCTGGGAAGACCGCTCGATAATGATACTCGCCTGGATGAAGGCCGTACCATTGGGCCGGTCCGTAAAATCCTCCACGATCACGGCCGACGCGTAGGGCAGTTCTTCGCGCACGGCGAGGAACAGGTGCTCCCGGATGATTTCTCCCACGAAGAACCGCTCCGGCTGGTCGGTGATCATGTCTTCGGGGTAGAGCGCCGGACCCGGCGGAAGCGCGCGGATGACAGCGGACAGCAGCGGTTCGAGGCCGTCACCTTCGAGGGCGGACACGGGCACGATTTCGGTGAAGGGGAAGCGGCTGGCGGCCTGGTCGATCAGGGGCAGCAGGGAAGTCCTGGACGTCCGGTCTATCTTGTTTATCGCCAGGATCACGGGACCGCGGCTCTGTTCGAGGAAGCCGACGACCCGGTCGTCGAGGTCGCGGTTGAACCGGGTGGCGTCCACGATGGCCACGGCCGCGTCCGAATCGTGCAACGTGTGGACCGCGGACTGCAGCATGTATTCCTGGAGCCGGTAACCGGGTTCGAGCAGACCGGGCGTATCCAGGAACAGGACCTGGCAGGCATCCTTCGTCAGGATGCCCAGGACCCGTTGCCGGGTGGTCTGAGGCCGTGGCGTCACGATGGACAGCCGCTGCTGCAGCAACGCGTTCATCAGCGTGGACTTGCCCACGTTCGGTTTCCCGACCAGGGCCACGAACCCCGCGCGATGCGACCCGTCGCCGGCAGCGCCCGCCATCTCGTTGGGTTCCATGAGATACTATCCTTTTTATTACCTAATTGATACCGCTTTATTCAACCGTGTTTCAATACACCATATACGTAACGCTTCGTCCAGTAAAGAAAAGGACTGTTTCATTATGAAAGAACCCGTCGTCTATCTCAATGATGGCTTCGTCCCCGCTTCCAGGGCTCATCTCAACATCTACGATCTGGGGATCGTCCTGGGGGCCACCCTGACTGAAATGACCCGCACGTTCAGGCACGAGCCTTTCCGCCTGGAGGAGCACGTGAAGCGGCTTCTGCGTTCGTGCAAATACGCCGGGATCGAGCTGGACCTGGACCATGCCGGTCTCGTGGAACGCACGCGGACGCTGATAGAAACCAACAGCAGGCTGATCGGTCCGGAACAGGACCTGGGCGTCGTTCACTTCGTAACGCCGGGAGAAAACCAGATCTACGCCGGCAGCGCGGGCAGGCCGGCGCGCCTGGCGCCCACGTTGTGCATCCACTCCTTCCCGCTGCCCTTTACCGTGTGGCGATCCTACTTTGAGCGGGGCGCCCACGTGGTCACGCCTTCCATCCGCCACGTGCCGCCCCAGTGCGTCGACCCCAAGACCAAGAACCGCTCGCGCCTGCACTACTGGATGGCCGACAGGCAGGCGCAGGCCGTCGACCCCGCGGCCACCTCGCTGCTGCTCGACCTGGACGGCAACCTCACCGAGTGCTCCGGAGCCAACTTCGTCGTGGTGGAAAACGACACGATCTTTACGCCCACCAGCCGCAATATACTGGAAGGGGTTAGCCTGGTCACGCTGCGGGAACTGGCGCCCGGTCTGGGGCTGGGCTGGGTGGAAAAGGACCTGCAGCCCTACGACGCGGTGAATGCCGACGAGGCGTGGCTGACCAGCACACCGTACTGCCTGGCGCCGTGTACGCGCATCAACAATACGCCCATTGGCGACGGCAGGCCCGGGCCGTTGTTCGGGCGGGTCATGGAGGCGTGGAGCCGGCGGGTGGGAATGGACATCATGGAGCAGTTGAGCACCGTGGACTAGGCTGCCCGCGCGGGTGCGACGGGTTCCATGAATCTTCAACCGTTCCCATGCCGGACCAGGGCGCCGCGGTTGCCTCATACACCCCTTTGAACTTGATAAATACATGATATGACGGTATTTTCAGGGTATCTTGTCATGCATGGAATGTTGACCGGGGTTCGGGTCGAGGCCAGTCACATGGGTATTTACATGCTGCACGGGTTGATTCTGGCGGGTTACGCGGTCGCCACGGTGATCTATTTTCGCCATTTCTGGACGAGACAGCCCAGGACCGGGTTCTATGCGACCCTGTGCCTGATCCTGGCGCTGGTCTGCCACAGCGCGTTTCTGATGGCCCGTGGGTTCGAATCCAGTCACGCGCCCTTCGTGGGGCTCCACGAGTCCATGAGCTTCTTCGCCTGGCTCATCGCCGTGGTCTACCTGTTCCTGGAGCGCCGATTCCACGACCGGTCGCTGGGCGTGTTCGTCCTGCCGCTCGTCCTGGCGGCGCAGGCGGCGTCCACGGCGTTCATGAGCCCCGTCGACCCGCTGCCGCCCCTGCTGCAGAGTCCCTGGTTCAATTTCCACGTAACGGCCAGCTTCCTGGCTTACGCGGCGTTTTCCTTCTCCTTCATCACGGGGCTGCTGTACGTCATGCAGATGTACTACATCCACCACCGCCGCGTGGGCCTGGTGTTCTCGCGGCTGCCGGCGCTGGACATGCTGGACGAAATGAATCTGAAGGCGACGCTCATCGGCTGGGTCTTCCTGTCCGCGGGTATCCTCACGGGCTTCTGGTGGGCGACGGCCGCATGGGACTCGATCACGCCCTGGCTGCTGGATCCGAAGGTGCTGTGCGTGATGCTGACCTGGATCATCTTCACTTCCCAGCTTGTAACCCGCTATACCGCGGGATGGCAGGGCGAGCGGGCGGCGATCATCTCCATGGCCGGGTTCGCGTCCGTGCTGCTGGCCTATCTCGGCGCCGGACTCTGGACGAACCTGCACATCTTCGACTGACCGGGGCGACTGATTCGGTGCATGATGGACATCAGACCATGAAGAAATACTATCCCGCGTTTGTGGACATCGAGGATCAGGCCTGCCTGGTGGTGGGCGGCGGCGTGATCGCGGCGGAAAAAGCGGCCGCGCTGCTCGATTGCGGGGCCGATGTTACCGTAACAAGTCCCGATTTGACCGGGGAGCTGCGCGGCCGGGCGGACCGCGGCGAGTTGCGCTGGATCGCGCGGCGGTACGAACCCGGCGACGTCCGGGGCTTCAGGCTGGTCGTCTCCGCCACCGACTCGACGGAGGTCAACGAACGGGTCTACCGGGACGCCGAGGCGGAGGGCATCATGGTCAACGTGGTGGACGTGCCGGCGCTGTGCCGGTACATCGTACCTTCCGTCGTGCGGCAGGGCGACCTGTGCATCGCCATATCCACGGGCGGCAAGAGTCCCGCGCTGGCGAAGAAGATCCGCGGGCAGCTGGAAGGAGCATTCGGGACCGAGTATGCCGTACTGCTCGACCTGCTGGGCGCGTACCGTCCCCGGATGAAGGCCCGGCACCCCGACGATATCGAAACCCGCGCGAGGCTGTGGACGTCCCTGGTGGATTCCGACCTCCTCGACCTCATACGCGAAGGGCGTGCGGACGAAGCGCGCGACAGGGTGGAGTCATGCATCTTACGCTCGTCGGACTGAGTCACCATACGGCGCCCATCGACGTGCGCGACCAGGCGGTGCTGACGAAGACGCTCCAGGAGAAAGCCCTCTCCTTCGTCAAGTCTTCGAGCGGCATCCTCGAAGCGGTGCTGCTGTCCACCTGCAATCGCAGCGAGATGTACGCGACCACCGACGAGGAACATACCGACCCCAGGCCCATCGAGGCGTGGTTCCACGAGATCCACGGCCTGGAAGAAGGCGTATTGTCTCCCTATCTCTATCACCGGAAGGACGAGGCCGTCATCCGGCACCTGTTCCGCGTCGTCTCCAGTCTGGATTCCCTCGTCGTGGGCGAACAGCAGATCCTGGGCCAGGTCCGTGAGGCCTACATGCAGTCGCTGAACACGAAGACCACGGGCGTGGTGCTCAACAGGCTGTTCGAAAAGGCCCTGGCCGTGGGCAAGCAGGTACGGGAGACGACGGAGATCGGGGCGGGCTCGGTGTCGGTCAGCTCCGTGGCGGTCGAACTGGCCAGGAAGATCTTCAAGGACCTGCGTCAGCATACCGCCATGTTGATCGGCGCGGGGGAGACGGGCGAACGGACGGCGGAGTACCTGGTCGACCAGGGCGTGAAGCGGCTCATCGTCGCCAACAGGACCTACGAGCGGGCCGCCGACCTGGCCCATCGGTTCGACGGCATCGCCGTGTCCCTGCATGACGGACTGCAGATGATCTCCGACGTCGATATCATCATCAGTTCCACCGGCGCCACCGAACCGGTACTGGTCAGGGACCGGATGGTGGATATCATGCACGACCGGCGGAACCGGCCCATCTTCCTGATCGATATCGCGGCGCCGCGGGACATCGACCCCCGCGTACGCGACCTTTACAATGTCATCCTGTACGACATGGACGACCTGCAGTCGGTGGTGGACGACAACACCGAGTCCAGGAAGGTGGAAGCGCGGAAGGTGGAAGGGATCGTGAAAACGGAAGTGGACCGGTTCCTTGCCTGGTACCAGAACCTGGCCATTACGCCTACCATTACGCAGCTTAGACACTTCGCCGACGACGTGCGGCACCAGGAAGTCGACCGGGCCCTGGCCCAGCTCGGCCACCTTTCCGAGAAGGACCGGGATACCGTTGACAAGATGAGCCGCGCCATCGTGAACAAGCTGCTGCATCAACCGACGGTCCAGCTCAGAAACACGGCCGATCCGGAGCACAAGGACTACCACCTCTACAGCCTGCGCCATCTCTTCGGTCTCGATGAGCAAGGGAACGACAGGAATGGCGCCCGGAACGAATAGCCCGGTGAACCCGGGCTGGACCGGGACGCCGCGGCATTGGTCCCCCATATCCATGTCTTCCTCAATCACCATAGGCACCCGCGGCAGCCGGCTGGCCCTTGTCCAGGCCCGGTCCGTGGCAAAGGCCATCGAGACGGCCAACCGGGACCTGACCGTCCACGTGCGCGTCCTCAAGACCCGGGGAGATACGGACCGGGACGCTTCGCTGGACACTTTCGGCGGCGAGGGCGTATTCGTCAAGGAACTGGAACGGGCCCTGGACTCGGGAGAGATCGACGCGGCCGTGCACAGCCTGAAGGACCTCCCCACCATCCTGCCCGATAGCCTGGTTATCGCCGCGGTACCGGAACGCGTGGACGTGCGGGACGCCCTGGTCAGCCGGGACGAGACCGGTCTGGACGACCTGCCCGCGGGCGCCCGGATCGCCACGGGCAGTCCGAGGCGGCGGGCGCTCCTGCAACACTACCGGCCGGACCTGCGCTTCACGGGTATCCGCGGGAACATCGATACCAGGTTGAAGAAGCTGGACGAAGCGGGTGGTGCGCATGGACCGGACAGACCGGATGGACCGGACAGACCGGATGGACCGGACAGACCGGACGCGATCGTACTGGCCGTGGCAGGCCTGCTGCGGCTTGGCTGGGCGGACCGCATCACCGAACCGCTGTCCCCCGATCTTTGCATGCCGGCCGTCGGCCAGGGAGCCCTCGCGATTGAAACCCGGGTGGACGATGAGCGGACCCTGGCGGCGGCACGGAGTATCGAGCATCTTCCGTCGAGGCAGGCGGTGATGGCTGAACGGGCCTATCTCCATGGTATCGGAGGCGGCTGCCATACCCCGGTAGGCGCCTGGGGAAGAATCGACGGGGACGTCCTCCGGCTGGACGGCGTGCTTGCCGACGACGACGGAAGCTGGATTGTGCGTCATGCCCTCCATGGGGACCCTGAAGACGGCCCCGATCTGGGCCGCAGGCTGGCCGGGGTCGTGCTGGCTCAGGCCAGGCGGACCAGGCGGACCACCGAAACCCGGTAAGTGATGGAAACCAGATAATGAGTACTACTGCGCCGCGGGCCCCGGGTGTCGTTTACCTGGTTGGCGCGGGCCCCGGAGACCCCGGACTGATTACCGTGAAAGGCCTGGCCTGCGTGCGGAAGGCCGATGTCGTGGTCGCGGACTACCTGGCCGACGCGCGGCTGGTGGCTGAGGCGCCCCCCCACGCCGAGCGCATTCACGTACCGTGGCGTCCGGGGCGGCAGGAGGAGATCAACGACCTGCTGGTGCGTCACAGCGAGGCGGGAAAGACCGTGGTCCGGCTGAAGGGCGGCGATCCTTTCGTGTTCGGCCGGGGAGGCGAAGAAGGGCTGCATCTTCGACGCCGCGGGATTCCTTTCGAGGTCGTTCCCGGCATCACGGCGGCCGTCGCGGTACCGGCCTACGCCGGCATACCGGTGACCCATAGAGAGATCACCTCGACGATGACCGTCGTAACCGGCCACGAGGCGCCGGACAAGGCCCGGCCGGATCTGGACTGGGAAGCTTTCGCCAAACGGATCGGCACGCTGATCTTCTACATGGGCGCGCGCAACCTGTCCGTCATCGTGAAAAGGTTGATCGACCACGGCCGCCCGAAGGATACGCCCGTCGCGCTGATCCAATGGGGCACCACGCCGGAGCAAAGGACCCTTGTCGGCACCCTGGAAGATATCGTGTCCAGGGCACGGTCGGCTTCCTTTTCCCCTCCCGTGCTGATCATCGTGGGCGAAGTGGTGGCGCTGCGGACGCAACTCAACTGGTTCGAATCGAAACCGCTTTTCGGCGTGCGGGTCCTGGTCACACGCGCCAGGGACCAGGCCGGCGAACTGTCGGAGTCGCTCGTCCGTATGGGCGCGGAGCCGGTCGAAGCGCCCTTGATACGGATCGAAGCGCCGGATGACTGGTCGAGCGTGGATGCGGCGCTGGCCGATCTTTCCGGCTACGATCACGTGGTGTTCACCAGCGGGAACGCCGTGGTAGCTTTCTACTCGCGGTTGATCGAATGCGGCCTGGACGCCCGGGCGCTGGGGGGAGTACGCGTCGCCGCGGTAGGCCATGCCACGGCCGACGCCCTGCGAAGACGGGGGATCGAAGCGGATTACAAACCCCAGGTCTTCCGGGCTGAAAAGCTTGTGGAGACCCTGGATGAACACTGCGATCTGCGGGACGCCCGTATCCTCTTCCCCGCGGCGGACATCGCGGGCCCCGCCGTGGTCGAGGGACTGACCGCCGCCGGCGCGAGCGTAAAGAGGGTGACGGTCTACCGCACGGCCATGGAAAAAGTCCTGCCGGACGGCGTCGCGACCATGCTGGAAGACCGGAAGATCCACGTAGCCGTCTTCGCGAGTTCTTCGGCTGTGAAGGCTTTCGCGCAGGCCGTGGGACCGGACCGTCTGGCACGGTTCACCAGGGGCGTCCGCATAGCCTGCATAGGCCCCGCCACGGCGGCGACCGCCGAAGAGGCAGGCCTGACCGTGGACATCATGCCCGGCCAGGCTGCGGTCTCCGCGCTCGTGGAGGCGATCGTAAGCGATCGGCTGGCCCCGGCGGCAAGTCATGCGTGACCGGCTGGCCGTGGCGGCACAGCACACTGGACCGGCCGCGGTGGAACGCCTTCTGAATAACAATTGCCATGCCCCGATGGCCCGGTGTATATTTCCCCGGCTTGCGTCCACTGACAAACCGTTGCGGTTTTCTATGCCTTTCTGTCCGGAATGCGAATGTGAATACGCCCCCGGTGTGGAAAAATGCCCCATCTGCGCGACATCCCTGGTCGACACGCTGAATGAGGAGTCGACGTGTGTCTGCGACGAATGCAAATCGGAGATCCCGGGCGACGCGCGGTCCTGTCCGGTCTGCGGGACGGTATTCATCGACGATCTTCGCTGTCTGGCCCATCCGGCCGAACCCGCCCACGGGCGGTGCGTCGTCTGCGGACAGCACCTGTGCTCGGACTGCGGGTCTCGCCGGCTGGGACGGTATTTCTGCGAAAGACACGGATCGGAGGAGAAGCCGCCGGAGGAGGAGATTCTCTATCGGGCCGAAGACCGGGAAGCCCTGAACTACCGGCGCGCTCTAGCGCAGCGGGGGGTGGAGTCCCGGGTATTTTCGGCCGAACAGGATACCGGCATGGTCCTCGGAAGGGGCTTGATCGAAGTGGCCAGGATCATCGTGCCTTCGAAATACCGGGAGGCGGCGCGGAAGTGGATGGAATCGCGGTCCATCGACGACGGCCACGTTTTATTCCAGTGTGAGCGCTGCAGCGCCTTGAACGGGTTCGACACCGGCGGATGCGCCAACTGCGGCGGACGCTGACGGCCTCAGAGCGGACGCCGAGGACCTTTCGGCGGCAGGAGACGATACATGGCATTTCCCGTACACAGGCTGCGGCGCCTGCGGCGGACTGAGAGTCTGCGCAGGATGGTCGGCGAAGCCCGGCTTTCCGTGGACGACCTGATCTATCCCATGTTCATCTGTCCGGGAGAAGGCGTCCGTTCCCCGGTGGATTCGATGCCCGGCGTGGACCGGCTGTCGGTGGACCAGGGCGCGGAGGTTTGCCGTGAAGTGCTGGACCTGGGCATCCCGGCCGTCATGCTCTTCGGCATCCCGGAAAGCAAGGACACCTACGGTACCGGCGCCTACGCGGATGACGGGATCGTCCAACGGGCCATACAGGCGATCAGGCAGGCGACGCCGGAGCTCACCGTTATCGGCGACGTGTGCCTCTGCGAGTACACCGATCACGGACACTGCGGCGTGATCCGGGAAGGCGACGTGGAGAACGACGCCACGCTTCGGCTGCTCGTCCGGACGGCGCTCTCGCAGGCCAACGCCGGCGCCGACGTGGTCGCGCCGTCGGACATGATGGACGGCCGCGTGGGTGCGATACGGGAGGGTCTCGACGGCGAACACCTCAAGCATATTCCGATCATGGCCTATTCCGCCAAGTACGCTTCGGCCTATTACGGACCCTTCCGTGAAGCCGCGGACTCGGACCCGCAGTTCGGCGACCGCCGTTCCTACCAGATGGACCCGGCCAATACCAACGAAGCGCTTCGGGAAGTGGAACTGGATCTGGAAGAGGGCGCCGATATCGTCATGGTGAAGCCGGCCCTGGCCTATCTCGACGTGATACAAAGGGTGAAATCGACTTTTGAAGTGCCGGTGGCCGCCTACAACGTGAGCGGGGAATACGCCATGATCAAGGCGGCGGGACAGATGGGATGGATCGATGAAGAGCGGATCGTCCTGGAGTCGCTCACCGCCATGAAGCGCGCCGGGGCAGACATGATCCTCACTTATTTCGCGCGGGACGTCGCGCGCAGACTACACGAATCCTGAAAGGCCGGCGCCGACACTCCCGTGTCCGCCCGCGTGCCCGAAGACCGGCCCGCGAGCGCGCAACAACGCATAACAAGAAGCTTGACGCGAAACAAGAAGCCTGCATGGAGTAGCGCGCATGAACCGCTCCCGTTCCAGTTCCCACTTCGACCAGGCCCTCCGATCCATGCCCGGCGGGGTGAACAGCCCCGTGCGCAATTTCGGACGGGTCGGAGGCCGCCCCGTATTCATGGACCGGGGCGCGGGGTCGAAGGTCTGCGACGTGGACGGCAACGAGTACATCGATTACCTGGGGTCCTGGGGGCCGCTGATCCTGGGCCACGGCCATCCCGCCGTGGTCGAAGCCCTGAAAAAGGCGTGCGAACGGGGCACGAGTTTCGGCACGCCCACGGTAGCCGAGATCAGGCTGGCGGAACTGGTCAAGACGGCCTTCCCGTCCATTGAACTGGTGCGCATGGTCAACTCCGGCACGGAAGCGACCATGAGCGCCCTGCGCGTGGCCCGCGGATACACGGGACGCGACCTGGCGGTCAAGTTCGAGGCGGGATACCACGGCCACGGTGACAGCTTTCTCATCCAGGCCGGTTCCGGCGCGGCGACGTTCGGCATCCCCGACAGCCCCGGCGTGCCCGCGGACCTGGCGCGAATGACCATCAACCTGCCGTACAACGACAGCGAGGCCGTCCGGCGCACCCTGTCGGAGCGGGGCGACGACGTCGCCTGCGTGATCGTAGAGCCGGTCGCCGGCAACATGGGCATGATCCCGCCGGCCGAAGGTTTTCTCGAAACCATCCGGGAAGAGACGGAAAAACGGGGGATCATCCTGATTTTCGACGAGATCATCACGGGATTCAGGGTCGCATTCGGCGGCGCGCAGGAACGATTCGGCATCACGGCCGACATGACCTGCCTGGGCAAGATCATCGGCGGGGGCCTTCCCGTCGGCGCCTATGGCGGGCGCAGGGAAATCATGGAAACCGTGGCGCCCGTCGGCGCGGTTTACCAGGCCGGTACGCTTTCGGGCAACCCGCTGGCCATGACCGCGGGGTATGAAACGGTGAAACAGCTGCAGGAACCAGGGGTCTACGAACGGCTCGAGAACCTGGCTTCCCGGCTCGGCGACGGCCTCCGCGCCGCGGCGGCAGAGGCGGGCGTTCCGGCGTACCTGACACGGGTAGGTTCCATGATGTGCACCTTCTTCACCGACCGGACCGTCGCCGATTTCGATGCCGCTTCCACTTCGGACGCGGATACGTACGGACGGTACTTCTGGAACATGCTGGACCGGGGCGTCTACCTGGCGCCATCGCGACTGGAAACGGGTTTCGTGTCCCTGGCCCACACCGAAGACGACATCGACCGGACCCTCGAAGCGGCCCGGGAGAGCATGAGGCTTTTTCAAGTATAAACTACCTGTATTCAGTATGTTAAGATCACTTGCGAAGGGAAATCAGGGACCGCATTCCTGTCCTTCTCGGAAAGGAGTCAAAAGTGATTCGCCCATATAGTCGCGCGTTCGCCATGATTACGGCTTCGATGTACTTCATGATCATGGCGGGGTGCGGCGGCGGGGACAGCAGCCCGACGAGCCCCGCCCCGTCAGAACCGGCGCCGCCAGCTCCACCGCCGACGCCCGTGGCGACGAGCATAGCCGTCACGCCTTCGTCACATACGCTGGCGACGATTGGGGCGACGGTGCAACTGACAGCTACGGTGAGAGACCAGAACAACAATCCGATGACCGGCCAGGCCGTGACCTGGACAAGCGTGAATACGGCGGTGGCGACCGTAAGCGGCAACGGCCTGGTGACGGCGGTCAGCAATGGTACGTCGCAGATTACGGCGCGGTCGGGCAACGCGTCGGGAAGCGCGAACATCACGGTGGCCGAGCCGGTGCCGACCCGTATAACGATCACGCCTTCGTCACATACGCTGGAGGCAATAGGGGCGACCGTTCAACTCAGCGCAACGGTACAGGATCAACGGAACAACATCATGTCCGGTCAGACCATTACCTGGTCAAGTGGGGACGAGGCCGTGGCGACCGTGAGCGAGGCGGGTCTCGTGACGGCGGTGAGCAACGGCATGGTTGAAATCACGGCCAAGTTCGGCAGTCTGTCTTCGAGTGCGGCCATTACCGTGTCCGAACCCGAGCCGACAACCGTCACGATCGATCCGGCGTCGCACACGCTCGAAGCGATCAGCGACACATTGCAGCTTGCGGCCGTCGTACTGGATCAGTACGAGAACGCAATGGCGGACGCGGCTGTGACCTGGTCAAGCGGCGACGAGGCCGTGGCGACGGTGGACGAGAACGGCCTGGTGACCGCGGTGGATAACGGCATGGCGGAGATCACGGCCCAGGCCGGAGACGCCATGGGCAGTGCGGCGATCACCGTCGACCAGGTTCCGGCCGCCGTCGCTATCGAGGTCGACGCCGAAGACGCCACGCTGACCGAGATCGGACAGACCCTGCAGCTCATGGCCTCCGTCAGCGACGCGAACGAAAACCCCATTGCCGATGCGGACGTCACGTGGTCGAGCAGTGACGAAATGGTGGTTACCGTGGACATGGAAGGACTGGTCCAGGCCGAGAGCAACGGCATGGCCGACGTCACGGCCGCGTCCGGCGACGTGTCGGACATGGTGAGCATCACGGTCATGGCGCCGAGCGACGGCGATGACGGGGAAGGTGGGGATGGCGGTGATGAAGGGGACATGATCGAATACGTCGCGTGGGAAGGGGTGTCGGTTAAGCGCGGAGAGTTGATACTCAGCACAGGCGAATTAGAAATTAGTCTAGATCGCTGTATCACTAATAGCACTAGGAGCACTTTAATCAGATTGGTTGCGCCCTTCCCTGACGAGGGACTGAAAGATTGGACGGTTCCGCCTAATTACGGTGGTTACACCCTTACCGTCCACTATTCCGAATGGCAGCGAAGCGACGATATGGGCGATACTTGGCACACCATCGAGGATACCAGGGAGACATATGACGCTTGCGCATATGATTCCGATGTCGCTGGTGAGTATCGACTGGTCGGAGAGGTGACTATCAACGATGAGACGGAATTTCGCAAGAGTGAGAATACGTTTACCATTCCATGACCGTCCCGGGATCGTTTAACGTCTGTTTCGCATAGAAACAATTTCCTATACGCAACATTTAAGGGGATCGGCGGGGCAAGTCCGTAGATCCCCTTTCCATTCCGCCGGGAATGTGGTGACCCCGGACCGTGACAACAGTATACAACCGCAGTGTACAACCGTGAGACACGGGAGTTGGTGCGGCCATGTTGAAGAACCACCTCGTTATCGCCCTTCGGCACCTCTTCGGAAACAAGGGCTACTTCTTCATCAACACGCTGGGTCTGTCCATGGGCCTGGCCTGCAGCCTGCTGGTCTTCCTTTTCGTACTGCACGAGTGGACTTACGATGCCTTTCACGAGAAGGCGGACCGGATCTACCGGGTCGTAGTCGGCGGATCGGGATTCGGCGACAACCCATTTGTAAGTGCGCATACCCCCCTTCCTCTCGCCAATGCCTTGAAACAGCAGTATCCGCAGGTGATCCGGTCCGTTCGAATACGACAAAGGCCAGCCGAAATTCGCGTCGGAGAGGACATCTTTCGAAAGGAGAATGTCCTGTTCTGCGATCCGTCCATCTTCGAGATGTTTTCATTTCCGATAATCGAAGGCGATCCCGAGACGGCCCTGGACGATATGAATTCCGTAGTAATCAGCCGGTCTGCCGCGACAAAGTACTATGGACAGACGAGCCCACTGGGCAGGCAACTTATGGTCGAAGGCGTGCTCCTGACCGTAACCGGTGTGGCGAAGAACGGTCCGGTCAATTCCAGTATTCGATTCGATCTGATTGTTCCGACAGGGAAAATGCCTCAAATTGACCCCTGGACTTCAAATGCCGTCGGCAGCTGGAATTACTCGCTCACGACAACGTTTATTGAACTTCCGGTACCGGAAATGGCCGGGTCGCTCGAAAGTCAACTGCCGGATTTCGTGCAAACCCACTATCCGGGCTCGGAGTCGCTGTATATGAGATTGCAGCCCATAACCGACATGTACCTCGACCCTGAAGTGCAAGGCGGCCCGGGACCCACCAGCGACCCCAACCGGTCCTACCTCCTGATATGCACGGCCCTTCTCGTCCTCTTCATCGCCTGTGCCAACTTCATGAATCTGGCCATCTGCCGTTCATCCACGCGGGCGAAGGAAGTCGGATTGCGGAAGGTCTTCGGCGCGCACAGGACACAGGTTATCACGCAACACCTCGGAGAAACCGCGGTACTGTGCTGCTTTGCCCTGGCGCTTGGCGTCATACTGGCCCACCTGTTCCTGCCAGTATTCAACATGCTGGCGGGGAGGTCTCTCGCCCTCGATTATCTTTCCAGCGGGTCCACGGTCGCCGCGCTGCTGGCGCTGACCGGACTGGTGGCCGTGGTGTCCGGCAGCTATCCTTCCCTGGTACTCTCCCGGTTCAATCCCATCGCCGTGTTCAGGCGCCAGGTTCAGATCGGCGGCCCCAACCTGTTCATCCGCGGCCTGATGGTCGTTCAGTTCGGCCTGTCCGCGTTGCTCGTCATTGCCATTATCGTCATGACCCGGCAGTTGGACTTCGTCCGAACGGGTGATCTCGGATTCAACCCGAAAAACGTCGTCGTCATTCCGTCCGCGCCCGGTTCCAGCTTCTACGAGGTGTACCGAAACAGGATTATCGCGTACGAGGACATACTCTTGGTGTCCGGCGCGTCGACCAGTATGGGACAGGGGCGAGGCGAAATCGTAGGCGCCTCTACCGATGAGGATGGAAACGCGCTGGAAGCGTTCCTCTATTCGGCGGAATACGATTATCTGAGTACACTTGAGCTGAGGCTGGTATCGGGCCGGGATTTCTCGAGGGAATTCGGGAGCGACGAGGGCGAATCGTGCATCATCAACGAGGCCGCAGCACGGAAACTGGGATGGGAAGAGCCCTTGGGACGAAGGCTGCCCCAGGGTAGAACGGTCATCGGTGTGGTGAGGGATTTCCATTTCCAGTCTATGCACGAGGAAATAAAACCGGCCATACTCACCCTCCATACGAAATCCATACAGGGTTTCGTGCCAAATATCGGTGTCATCCTGGTAAGAATCAGCGGCCGGGATGTGCCGGGTACGCTTTCGCTGCTCGAAGAAGCCTGGATGGAAGCCGCGCCTGAAACCCCCTTCGAATATGCCTTCATGGAAGACGATATCGCCCGGTTCTACGTGGATGAGGCCAACCTGGCGCGTATCTTCACCTATTCGGCGGTGTTTGCCCTGCTGATCGCCTGCCTGGGCGTGTACGGCCTGGTATCGCTGGAAGTCGCTCGCCGCACGCGAGAGGTCGGCATCCGCAAGGTAATGGGCGCCGCCGTATCGGACATCATGGGCCTGATATCGAAACAGTTCGTCTATCTTGTGCTGATCGCGAACGTCCTCGCCTGGCCCGCGGCCTGGTGGCTCATGAACGAGTGGCTGGCCGACTTCGCCTACCGAACGGAAATCGGCGTCGGCCCCTTCATCGCGGCGGGTGTCGTCATCCTGGCCATTACCCTGCTCACCGTCAGCCTGCAGACCTTCCGAAGCGCCCTGGCCAACCCGGCGGACACCTTGGGACGCGAGTAGACGGTTTCTGTCGGATACCCCGGTTGACCGGATCGAAAACCTGGTTTAGTTTCCAAATGTTGCCAGTATTGGCGGGTACACGTCTCATCGTATGCTGCACACCTCAGATTGGATGATTGTCGTGACCAGATTCCGCTTACTCCTCGTGACGGCCCTGCTGATTTGTCCGCTGCAGGGTCATGCCCAGGCCCTGCCTGCATCTGCGAATCCAGTTCCCGAAACACACCACTCCGCGGCCCTGGAAGCGGGCAAGGCGCTGTACGAAGATGAACGGCTCAGGGAAGCGCTGGCGCTGTTTCAGGAGGCGGTTGAGGAGGACGGCCGCTCGGCGCCCGCCCATTACTGGCGGGGCATGGCCCGGTACGAGCTTGGAGAATACCGGAAGGCGGTGAGTTCCTTCAAGCGCGCGGTCCAGCTAGACGGGAAGTGGGCGTCCGGCTACGTGGGGCTGGGCAAGTCCTATCTGCAGATGAAGCATCGAAGGCTGGACGCGCGGCACGCCTTGCGCATGGCGGCCAGGCTGTCGCCCGACGACCCGGATATCCAGTACCATCTCGGCCTGGCCTTTATGAATCCGCGATACACCGACCGGATCGTGGGCGGCGACCGGGACGGACGGAAGTTCTTCCTGAAAGCGGCAGCATTGGACCCTGCCCATTCCGATGCGTATTTTCAGATCGGCCGCTGTTACGAACGGCCCGAGTCGTCCGAATTCGAAAAGGCGATGGCGGCCTACGTCGCTCAGTTCCGGGTTAACTCCGACCATTACGACGCACTCGGCCGTTTCGTCTACCTGGCCCTTCTTACCGAAAAGTATGGCCTGGCCGTGGAACTGCTCGAACGGGCCGCGGACGACCTGGGAACAGCAGACGACCTGGAAACAGCAGACGACCTGGGAACAGCGGACGAACCAGGTGCATCGGGACCGGCGATCGTCGGGAATCTGCTTTCGCAATTCAGCGCGCTTTCCGAAGACTCAAAACCTCGACCAGATGTGCTGCATGAGGTTTATGAGACGTACTTTTCCCTGCTTGACCCGGACGAAAAGGAAGTCTACCGGGACCTGGCGCACGTGGCTCCTCCTGACGAACTGACGTCTTGGAAGGAGGCCGACGGCAAGGAACGCGACGCGGGCTGGCATGCCTTCTGGAACATCAGGGATCCGAATCCCGCCACCTTGACGAACGAACGCCTCGTAGAACATTACCGGCGTGTAACGTATGCCCGGTACCATTTTTCCCAGGGCCAACACCCCTATGACCGCCGCGGCGAGATATACGTCCGTTACGGTGAACCGGAAAACCGCCGCGGCGGCGTCTTTATCGCGGACCGGAACGCCTATCAATCGGCCGCGATTTCCGATGAGCCGGAAGTGGATGCGATCCGAGAGCAGAATAACCGGTTCGGTTATCAATTGAGAGTTGACCGAGGCTACTTGACGATCGTCGTGCCCGAGGAGGTATCCGAAGAAGAATTGGTCAACAGTGGCGGCGTGCTGGCCGACGGAATCGTTGCATCACTTGTGGACCTTGCCCGACAGAGGGAAAGAAAACTGATGGGGGCGGGATACGCTACCGAAAGCTGGGTTTACGCCCGGTACGGCCTGGAACTGTTCTTCGTCGACCAGTTCGGCGGGGGCAGGTTCGATTACCCGTGGGGAAACCTGCTCACTAACCAGCAGGAAATGGTTCGACAGGAACGGTTCAGTCCGCGTCGGCTCGCCGAGGAACTTATCGCGGAAGCACCGGAGGAATACCTGCACGACCTTGGCGGAGACCCCCTCGAGTACGCCTTCGACGCCGTGACCTTCAGAACGGACAACGGTGCGACGGAACTGGACCTTTCATACAGCATGCCCGTATGGCAATTCGGCGAGGTGTCGGACGGTAGAGGGAACAGGACCAGGCTGGCGCATCTGGTCACGCTGCGCGATTCGACTATGACCCCGCAGTTCACCCACGAGTTCGGTTTCGGTCCCTTCGACCGACCGAAGCGAGTGATGGCTGCATCCCAGGTAAAAGTCCCGGTCTATACCTTGCCCGAGAGCGTCGTGGCGCCGCCGGGACGCTTCACGCTGGCGGTCCAGGTGCGGGACGAAACGTCGCAGCGGATCGGGGTGTATCGTAAGCCGGTCACCCTGTCCAACTACAGCGGCGAAGAGCTGCTCATCAGCGATCTCAAGCTGGCCACCCTCATTGCGCCATCGGGCGTGCAGGGACCTTTTGTACGCAAGGGGTTGAACATCACGCCGAACCCGGGACGGCTATATATCCGCGGGAGCCCGGTTTACGTCTATTACGAGATATACAATCTCGGCCTGGACGAGGAGAAGAGAACGGAGTACGAAATCCTCTACGAGATCAAGCCCGTGGAGCGTAATGAAACGCGTAGCTGGTCGGCCCGCAGGCAAAGAAACATGCAGACGGTGATGATGGCCTTCGCGGGAGAAGGGTTTTCGACTGAAGATCATGAGTACACGTCGTTGGATACCGGAGATCTGCCGGCGGGTGAGTACGTACTTACCGTCACGCTTACCGACCTGAACGCCGAAAGTTCCGTATCCAAATCGGTCAACTTCCTGGTTATGGAACGGTAGGACGCTCCGTCGCCGCTTTTGCACGCGGCCCGACCTGACTCACTTGAGCCGCTCCCAGTGCAGGTTCTGTCACTTCAGCCGTTCGGGGTTCAGGCACTCCAGGTCCGGAACGACGAACCGCCCGTCCCTCCGGATCACTTCCCCATCGAACTCGATGGTCCCGCCGCCGTACTCTGGCGTCTGGATCATGACCATGTCCCAGTGGACGGCGGAGCGGTTGCCGTTGTCGGCCTCCTTGTAGGCCTGTCCGGGCGTGAAGTGATAGGACCCGGCGATCTTCTCGTCGAAGAGGATATCCAGCATGGGCGTGGTGATGTGGGGATTGAAGCCGATGGCGAATTCGCCGATGTAGCGGGCCCCCTCGTCGGTGTCGAAGATTTCGTTGAGCTTCTCCGTCCGGTTTCCCGTGGCCCCGGTGATCCTGCCGTTTTCAAAACGCAACTCCACGTCCGTAAACGTCACGCCGTGATAGAGCGTGGGCGTGTTGAACCGGATGACGCCGTCTACCGAATCGCGTACGGGCGCGGTAAAGCACTCGCCGTCGGGGATGTTGCGGTCGCCCGAGCACCCCACGGTGGGGATGTCGCGTATGCTGAATGACAGGTCGGTGCCCGGTCCCGTGAGCCGGACGCGGTCGGTGCGGTCCATGCGTTCCTTCAGCGGTGCGAGCGCCCGTTCCATCTTGCCGTAATCCAGCGTGCACACGTCGAAGAAGAAGTCCTCGAAGGCCTCGGTGCTCATGCCGGCCTGCTGCGCCATGGAGGGGGTCGGCCACCGCAGCACCACCCACCGGGTCTTCGGCACCCGCACATCGAAGTGCACGGGCTTGAGCCAGTGTTGTTCGTAGAGCCGCATGGCCTCGCCCGGCACGTCCGACATCTCCATCACGTTCCGGCTGCCGCGCAGGGCCATGTAGGCCTGCACCCGGTCCATGCGATGGGATTCATGGGCCCCGGCGGCTTCCATAGCGTCCTCGTCCCCGGCGCGGACCAGTTCCCGCATGACGCGCTGGTGCTTGATGGAGACCAGCGGCACGCCGCCCGCCTCCCGGATCGTGCGGATCAGCGAGATCACCATATCGTCGGGCACGTCGAAGGCCTCGACGAGCACCCGGTCCCCGGCCTTGATCTTCGTTGAATGTCCGGTGAGTACTTTGGCCAGGTCGCCGTATCGTGGGTCGCGCATGGGTGTTTGATCTCCGTGGGTTGAGTATTGCAATTGTTCAGGTTGAGCGGCTGGATGCGTGTCGCCCGGGTTAATCGCAGGACGAGTGCCGCCCGTCCGTGTCCGCCACCCGAGTCCGCCGCTTCACGCACGATTCACCCCGGCGTCACTCCTCGACGCGACCGGGCGACATGTCCAACGCGCCGGACGCCGATATCCTGACCAGCATGGAATCTTCGGGGTCGAAGGGCAGGCGCAACGTCCGTTCCCGACCGTTTATATGCAGGGTCACCTCCCGGTCGACTGGTCCGGTGGATCGCCAGCCCTCGTAAGCCATGGGATACCGGATCCGCTTCGTATCGAGATGGGCGAAGAAGACGTGGTAGTCGCCGTCGACTTCCCGGCACCAGAATTCGGGTGCGTCCCGGCCGCTCACGAGCGGGGCATGGGGAAGCACCGCACCGGGATCCGTAGTGACCGAGGACTGGCCCATCAGTTCCCCGAGACGATCGTCGTAGTCCGCGGGCGGACGGCGGCCAGGCGCGGCGGGCCGACGCGGGACGCAGATCCGGGCGCCCTCCCTGGCCAGCCGAAGCAGCGCCGAAAGGGCTTCGGCGTCCAGCCATGCCACGTCCACGTAGATCGCGGTAAATTCGGCCTCGCCATATCGTACGCGGCCAGCCTCCACCACCGCCTCTGCCAGAAAAGGCGTCGAAATCCAGAGGGGATGGTATCCGAGCAAGGCGCCGGGGCGTTCGACGGTCTGCAGCTCCCAGTAATAGTTGGCGGCCGGTCCGCGCCGCTCCTCGGGCAGCATGTGGCGCATCCAGTGGTCTTCCAACGGGAGGTACACCGCCAGGTCCGTGTAGGTCCTGCCCTGCTTCACGAAATCGGCGGCCTCCGTCATGTAGGCGTTGAAGGCCGGAAGCCGGCCGGCGAACCCGCTGTCCGGACCGACGTGGGTGGTCGCGTAGAAGGTGTTGTTCCCGCCCGGCGCGTTGTACGGCATGCCGTGCCAGACGATGTGGTTGACCCCGTTGGCGAACACGGCGTCCGCCATGAGCTTCATGTCCTCCACCTTCTCCTCGCCGTGATGGGGCGACGGGGCGGGCCACGGTTCATAGCCGTAGATGCAGGTGAAGGTCTCGCAGGTCACGACGGGCCGCGAGCCCAGGGCCGCCGCCGAGCCGGGTATGGCCGAGAAGAAGGTCTCGAACAGCAGGGCCTCCGATTCCGGGACGTCCACGAGGGCGAAGGCGGCCAGCAGGTCGGCCGACGCCCCGTGGCACTGCACGCGGCTCACGGCGCCTAGGCCGTGGCAGATCTCGGCATAGGGCCTGAAGAAGCCCTCGATCGCCGCTTCCGACAGGATCTTCCTGTAGTCGTACCGCACGTCGGGATGTTCGTCGATACAGGCCTTGAAGGGTTCCAGGTCGTACCCGAAGCGGTCCCGGAAGACCGGATCCAGGCGGGCGCTCCAGAGCCCCTCCGGATAAACCTCCCACGAGTCGGAAAAGAGGGCTGAGGTGGTGCCCCGCAGGGCGGGTTTCAGCGCACCGCCGACGTGGCCGGCGTACCGCGCCAGCGCGTCGGGTTCCAGGTGGTTCAGGATCCGGCCGCGGCCAAAATAGGACAACTCCCAAGACTTCTCCAGCCGCTGGGCCGACGCTCCGCCGAACACCTGTCCCGCGTCCTCCTCGGACACAATCGATCCGCCGAAGGGCCAGGACGTGCTGAAGGTGAAGTCGCACCCGATCCCCAGACGGTCGGCCTCCTCCTTGGCGCGCGCGACAAGGCCGGTCCACGCCTCGCTCAGCCAACGGGGACCTTCATCCGCACCGGGCTGGGGGTACATGAAGGCGATCTCCACGCCCCCGAAACCCTGGTCCCGCACCCATTGCAACTGCGTCCGGACGTCTTCTTCCCGGATATCGTCGTGGAACCACCACCAGCGCGTGTACGGGCGGGAGTCCGTGAACGGGCGGTAGGTCCTGGTCAGTTCGTTCGACATTTCTGCTCCTCGAAATGGTGACTCCAATTTGCATAATCTATACCGGAAAACCGCGGGAAACACTATATTATGCGGAACCCCGACATACCATGTTCCGTTTGTTTACAGGAGTTTCCATGCAGACCATCGATTTCGCGCGCTCATACTTTACCTTCCGCGTGGATTCCGAGAAGAAACCGCCGAAGACCGTGACCCAGAAGGTACCTTATTCCCTGAACAACGCCCGCATTCCAATAGAGGCCAGCCTGACCGTGAACGAAAAGGCCGGCGGATTCCGGGAAGATTACGTCCTGGGAGTGAGTTGCAAAACCGAACAGGTCGGCGTGGAGCAGGGTATCTGGCACATCCCGAACGCGGACTTCAAGCCGATATTCTCGTCGGATACCTTCATGGCGATCAAGACCTACGAAGTGGCCAACCGGGGCGCAACGCTCTATCCGCCGACGCTGGGCGAACAGCCCGAACGGCAGATTGTCGCCATCGAGGAGACTTTCGACGACGTCCGGATCGACCTGTCCCGTGTCGACGGCCGCGTCCTGGAGTCGCCCCGGGCCATTGTCGAAGCCGTCCTGGGCAACGTCCCCCTGAACGCCCGTACGACCATCGAGAACGACCGGTACGCCGCGGTGCTCGAATACCCGGTCAAGACGATCAATGCCAACGAGCGGGACTGGATCTACCAGCCGGACACGGGGCCGGTGCTGCTGCCGGACCTGTCGCGCGGCCCGGAAGAGATGATGGAAGGGATCGAACTGGCCTTCGCCGCGTTTAATACACCGGACTGGGTGGAGTTCATCGTACGGGTTCCCACGCCGGTCGCCGAGGGCGTCAACGTGTATCACTACGCGGAACCCGTCCGGATGGACTGCGTTAACGAAGTGGTGGTGCCGCGGCACTAAACGCACCGGGAGAGGGTCAGCCTCATGCGTTCATACACGGGCCGTTTTCTCGCCTGCTTGTGTTGTTTCGGAATCCTGTTTTCGCTCGCCGTGGACAGGGCTGCGCACGCTCAGGCTACGGCGCATGTGCAGGGTATGGCGCTCGCGCAAGCTTCGGCGTACGCGCAGGGCGCGAGGGGCAGTACGCCCGGCATCACGGGAAGCCCCGGCGCGGAAGAGGAGGAAGAGGATCCAGTACGGCGCGTGCTGCGAGAGCGCGTCGACGAATACGGCCAGACGGTGGGCATCGTCGCCGGGATCATCCGCGGCATCAACCGGTACCCCTACGCCTATGGCACGCTCAACCGCGGCACGATACGGCGCGCAAGCGCCATGACGGTCTTCGAGATCGGCCAGTTGAGCAGCCTGTACACGACGTCCATGCTGTCGCTCATGGTTCAGCGGAGCGACGTGAACCTGACCGACCGGGTGTCCGACTACCTCCCCGAGACGGTGACCGTTCCGACCACCCCCACCGGACGCCCGATCCAGATAGAGCACCTCGCCACCCACACCTCGGGACTGCCCCGCCTGCCGGACAACCTGGTTTCGGACGATCCGGACGATCCGTTGAAGGGGTATTCGGTGGAGCTGCTTTACGCATTCCTCGCCCGGTACGCGGACGCACAGCGCGAACGGCCCGGGTCCTTCTTCGATTTTGACGATCAGGAAGGAGACGACCGGGAAGATAACGGTCAGGAAGGAGGCGATCAGGAAGGTGACGATCCCTTCGAGGAGGAAGTCCGCTACACGTATTCGGATCTCGGCATGGGACTCCTCGGACACGTGCTCGAGCGGGCGGCCGGCGAATCCTATGACGACCTGATCCGGGAATTGCTTGGCGATCCCATCAAGCTGGCCAACACGGCCAATACGCCTTCGCAGTCCATGCGGACCTACCTGGCGACCGGACACGACGACGCCCGCCGGCCCGTGCCCGCCTGGTCCGATACGACCCTCGTGGGCGGCACGGGACTCAAGTCCAATCTCCACGACATGATGACCCTTGTGTCGGCCAACATGGGGATCATCTACGCGCTGCCGGAGGACTTCACCGAAGACGATTCGACCCGTTACCACGCGTCCTTCGACAGCCTTATCGTAGCCAGAAAATCGACCGGCGAAGAGGGTGTAGAGACCGCACTGGGCTGGAAAGTGCGCAAGGACGCGCAAGGACGCGACATCCACTGGCTCACGGGCCGGACCAACGGCTTCTACGCCTTCGCCGCCTTCATCAAGGCCTGGCGAAAGGGCGTCGTGGTCCTGTCCAACAGCTCGGCCGACATCGAGGACATCGGGTTCCACCTGCTGAGCGCCCGGAACCCCCTCGCGCCCCCGCCGAAGCAGGCCGCGCGCATGAGCGAGGCCGCCTACGAGGCCTGTATCGGCACCTTCGCATTCTCCCCCGAATTCACCGTCGACATCACCTACAGCGACGGCAAGCTCTACGGCCAGCCGCCCGGCCAGCCCCGGAGCGAACTGGTGCTCGAATCGTCAGGGGATTTCTACCTGGAAGAAGAGGACGCCCGGATCACCTTCGTCCCGGACGAGAGCGGAATCGTGGACCACTTCCTCTTTCTCCAGGACGGCAAGACGCACCGGGCGGTGCGGGTGAGGTAGGGGTGGACTCGCACCGTCCTGAACGGGATTCAACCCCGAATGCCGGGACCGCACCCTCGATCGGGACACAGCCAGGCTTCCATTGATTCAGGAGGCGCACCATGACGTTGAAACGCCGCCACACCCCACACGATTCGACCTGAGAGGTGCGATCATGAGGTATCTATGGCTTGGTATACTGGCGACGGCGGTGGCCGCGTGCGGCGAGGAAGATCCCGTGGGGCCGGCGCCGATGCCGGAACCGAAACCCATCGTGCTTGGCGCGGCCGTGGCGGAGACCGGTCGCCTCAGCACGCCCGGGGCGGAGGTCAGCCGCGGTTATCGGCTTGCCGTCGAAATGCTGAACGAGCGGGGCGGCATCGGCGGGCGTGAGGTGCGGTTGGTGATTCACGACGACGGGAGCGACGCGGATGCGAGCGTTCGCCTCTATGAGGAGATGATCGCCTCGGACACGATCACCGCCTTTCTGGGTCCCTACAGCAGCGGGATCACCGAACCCGTGATCAGCGTGACGGAAGCGGCCGGGATCCCGCTCGTCGCCCCGGCTGCGGCGACTCCCGCGATCTGGGAGAATCGTGGGAGGCAGTGGAGCGTGCAGATGTCGGTTCCCGGTCCGAAATATCTCGAGGGTTCCGTGGAACTGGCCGAGCAGTCCGGCGCTCGCACGGTGGCCCTGGTGTGGGAGGATACGGCCTTTCCCACGGCGGTGGCCCAGGGCATACGCGATGCATCGGCAACCCGGGGGCTCGACCTCGTGATGGAGCAAGCCTACGCGGAGGGCAGCGCGGACCACGCGGCATTGGCGGCCATGGCGCGGGATGCGGGCGCCGATCTATTCATCGGCGGAGGGTATTCGGACGACGCGATCGCGTTCGCGAAGGCCGTGGCCGCGGTGGAATACAGACCGCTTCTTACGTCCCTCCTCCTGGCGAGCGGGGCATCCTTCATCAACGAGGCAGGCGCGGCCGGGCGTTGCGTCATCAGCAACGCGGCCTGGGATCCAACGATCCGCACGGAGGGGTACATCGCCACGAACGAGACGTTCGTACGACGCTACGAAGCGACCTACAACAGGATGCCAGACTACCAGGCCGCCTCGGGTTTCGGCGCCGTGGAACTGCTCGCCGAGGGCATCAACCGGGCCGCTACGCCCACCGGGGGAATCGACCGCGCGTCAATACGCGACTTTCTGTTTGCGACCTCCAAACCGACCGTCCTGGGAACGTTCGGTGTCTATCCGCTCGGCGACGCGCAGGCCGGCGCCCAGCGCAACCTGAAGGGCATACAGATCCAGTGGCAGGACGACGGGGCGGGCGGCTTCGTCAAGCGCATCGTTCATCCGCCGGCGGCCAGTCAGGCGCCCCTGTGCTTCCCGCAATGAATTCGAGTTGTCCTCCCCGAAGCAGGTCGTCTTCACGAAATGGTTACGCTTTTTCGAATAGCTCCGGGGGATTTCTACCTGGCGGAGGAGGACGCCCGGATCACCTTCGTCCGGGACGATAAGGAAAACGTAGAGTACTTCCTCTTTCTGCAGGACGGGAAGACGTGCCGTGCGGTGCGGGTCAATTGGGGTGGTCGTGATATAAATCGAGATTTCAACCCGTGATTCAGTCTAAGTGTTTAGAATAGCAGACACAAAGCAACGATTGATATCCTTAGAGATTCAGGGAGATAGCAGGGGTGATCGGAATAAAGCGATGAATGCTAGAGAATTTCCTATTTGGTCTAATCCGACGGGGTGTCTAACTTCCCACATATTGTCAATCTGAACGGTATAATCGATATTATCGAGCGAACGTCATTAAACGGTGGGAGGGTAAGTCATGGAACAGAATATAAGTCGCCGAAGGTTGCTGTTCCTGCTACTGGGTGTAGACTCGGATTCGAGAGGACTTGGTGGAATCACTCGTTTGCAGAAGTTAGTTTTTCTGCTTGAGAAAGAGGAAGGCATCGAGCCGCATAGCGGGTTCGGTTTTGAGGCGTACAAGGCGGGGCCATATTCGCCACGACTTTATGACGATCTGGAGTTCCTCGAGAATCTAGGCTATATCGAGAGTGAGGTAACGGCCGAGGCATCGGAACCCGAAGCCGCAGAAGTGGACCGTCTCTCGTTCGATCATTTAATGGGTGTTGAAGTCGAGCACTCGAGCGATGGTAACGACGTAGATGGTCCGGCATCCGCAGACACCTTCGAAGAACGGCGTTTTAAGCTGACAGATCAGGGGAGAGCTCACATTGAAGAATTGCTCACGTCTGAGGGTTATACGCCTGTGGTCAACAAAATCCGTCGGATAAAGTCCAGATTTGGTCGATTTTCGCTAAACGACCTGCTGTACTACGTATACAGAAAGTACCCGGAAATGACTACGGAATCGGAAATACGAGACAAGATCCTGAGTCGAGGTTCACGTAGATGAATTTTGCCGAAGCGACGACATTGGCGTTTAGTGCTCATGGTGCTGTGTTACTAGTCGCGGCTACTACTTATTTCAAGTATGCGAATCCGAAGGAATTGTTCGATAAACTGCCTGAGGAAATCCGACGATTGCGTCAGTCTATCCGGAATCGGATCACCAGCGAAATCGCGGACCAACTCAGGCCGATCGTACGCGACTCAACAAGTGTCCGAACAGGCCTGTTCAGACCGGAAGGCGTCTATATCGAAAAACCTGCAGACGTAACGGAGGGGGAGGGGTACTATCAGGCTGTTCACGATTTCGTGACGAATTCCTCCAAGACTCTTGTTGACTACAGTCTGGTTCTTGACACAGCCAAAGCGTGGAGAGACTGGGCACATCGACTGTCTTCGTCAATCTTGTTTCTTGTTATCCTGGAGTCACTCATGCTTGCCTCGACGTTGCTTGTCCTGGTGAGCATAAACGAGACGCTCCAGGTACCTTTGTGGGCGCTTCTTGTGGGTTCTGTTCCGACAGCGATAGTCATGGGTGGTATATTCATATGCCTGATATACGTGCACAGGAAGCAGGGGGTAATTGTCGATCTGAAGGAAAACTATGATACCAGCTCGTGAGTCAATGCTTCTTCATGTAGTGGATGAGTACTTCCAGGACCAATACTGCAAGCTGGTACCTGAAGTGCAGTTCTATGATCACCGTATTGACTTGTACGGATACTCACCGTCTGCCGACTGCTGCATCGCCGTAGAACTGAAACTAAGAAACTGGCAACGGGCGCTTCAACAGGCACTCTTGTATCAACTCTGTTCCGATTATGTATACATTGCGGTTCCAGAATACACCGCAAGAAGGGTTGACGTTGAAGCTCTGCGAGAACATGGCATTGGACTGCTTTCGATCTCCGAAAACAGATGTATCGAAGAACTGCCGGCGGTAGCTTCAACCGTCATCAACTCAAATTACAAGGCCGTGTATACGGCTATGATGCAAAGATAACTCTATGTCAGTCGTCGATCCCTCTGTAGTGCTCAGGTTGGGAAGCCACGCAGAGAAAGACTATTTTCTCAAGACAATTGAATTATGGGATGGACTCATGGTCGGGGCGAATTTAGTGGAGGCGGCTCCGGGGGCAACCTCAAGCATGGTCTTAAAGTTTGCTGGTAAGAAACACGAGATTCCGTACTATCTCGACCCTATGACGTATGCATTCGGGACGTACATTGAGCATGGGACGAACGAACCTCGAACCGACCTGGACTGGATAAAATCAAATCAAAAAAACAAAGAGACAAACCGGGTCGAACGACGTTACAAACGATCATATCAAGCACTCGCGGAAAACATAGGAGGCTCACTCCTCAACGCCGTGGAAAATGACGAAGGTATATCACCGGAACATTTCGTTAACTTGATGGAAATCGAACAGTTGTGTGCCGCGGTCTTACAGTATCAAAGGACTCGGATCATAAGTGAATTCGAGTCGGATCCCGAGTACGGAGCTGAAGCCGGTCAAATACCAACCCCCGCGGCTGTGTTCGCGCCGTATTTCTATATTGACCCGGTGAATCCGGATCCAGGACTCGCCCTTTTCTCGGCGTGTGCAACTGCTTCCGCCTCATTGAAGACCGATGAACCTGTACATGCAGTTCTCTGCACGGATGCCTCAACCTTGGACTCCAAAGATTTTCTTGCGAAAGCCGCTGATTCCATAAGAGAGAGCGGAGTCGACGGTGTATGGCTTTGGTTCAGTCTTTACTACGAAGAAGCCGCTTCGACTGCCCGACTGCTGGCGTTTCGGCAATTCGTTGAGGAATTGAGCGAGTCCGTTCAGGTTTTTAACATGCATGGGGGCCTGTTCAGCCTGGCTTTGTCACGATACGGTTTGAGTGGTACTTCTCACGGAGTGGGGTACGGTGAACAGAAGGACGTGATTCCTGTGATCGGTCAGTCGACACCGACGGTTCGGTATTACCTGCCAGATCTTGGACGCCGTCTGAGCGTGCCGCAAATTGAACGGGCTTTGCCAGGCGTTGGCGTTGAGAATGCCGAGCAATTCTTCAAAACGGTTTGCGATTGTGCGATTTGTCGTGGGATCATCGGTACGGATTACAGGAGATTTCCTTCGTTTGGTGATCTTCATTACTCCACAGCGGAATCGAAACGTAAGGCGCAGACACCTGCTGCTGCAAAACGTTGCCGGTTTCATTTCCTACTGAATCGGGCGCGTGAACGTGACCGGATGCGTGGTATGGATGTGAAGACGATCGCCAGAACATTCCTAGATGCATATTCAAAATGGGAAAAGCAACCTACCATACATGCAGACGCACAGCACATGCTGAGATGGACGGACGCTTTACAAGATTGATGCCAAGTCCAACAGTCTTTTGACTCATTGCTTCGTCTTGATGTCCGAAAGTTCTTCCGTGTCGAGTCGGCCTTGAACTCGACATCGCGACAGTCGGCCTCGAGACATTCAGCTTTCAGCAAAAACCAAACTCACGAAGTTCAGTTGGCTCGGAGGTTTCAAGTCGCCTTTCAAAAACTGAACATCCTTTGAGTGAAGTCCAGGCCATCTCCCGCCTTGTAACGCGAAGCACTCCAACTATACCAACCACGCCCACATCGCGAACCACGCGAACCACGCCAACTAGACAGGAGTACACCTTCAATGTCCGCTTACGTCATCTCCATGATGTGGGTCCACGATCCCGAGACCTACCGGAAGTACACCGACCGCACGCCTGCCATCGTCAAGAAACACGGGGGTAGGTTCCTGACGCGGGGCGAGGAAATCGCCTGTGTCGAAGGCAAGGATTACGACGGTCGGATGGTGATACTGGAGTTTCCCAGCAAGGCGCACGCGGAGGCGTGGTACAACGACCCGGCGTACCAGGAGGCGATGAAGTTTCGCCAGGCCGCGTCTACGATGAACTACCTGCTGATACAGGAAGGCGGAGAGAACACCCGGGACCCGGATCCGAAGTTGTGACGCAGCGGTCGGTATGGGGGTCTGTCAGAACTTCTGTGTCTACGGAGATGCCGGATTAAACTCCTCCGTCTCGCGAAACAGTGACTCTTTCCCGAATTGCTCCTGTGGCTGCTCCGCGAAGCCCCTCTTCCCGGCGGTCTTCCAGTACAAGGGCAATGGCCTCCGCCAGGCTCTCACGTGCCTCGTCTTTGGTCTTACCCTGACCATTTGCTTCTGGGATTTCAGGACAAAAGGCGATGTAGAAATCTTCGCCCCGTTCGATAATCGCCATGAATTCGTTTCTCATCGACGACAGCCTCAGGTCGCTTTAATCGCGTGAAGGGGAAGTGCCTCGGTTTCCAGCGTGGACAGATCCACGCGTCGGGAGGCGTGATCAATGTCGAATCCTACCACGTCCCCACTGGCATCCAGATCGACGTTCAGGCCATCCGTGACCTCGAGCGTTTCCGCACCGGGGCCGGCCTTGAACTCGACATAGAGGCTGTCGGTCTCCGGATAGTAGTGTAGTTTCATGGATGATCCTCCTCCCGGAATCGTCGATCGAAAAACGCATTGTGGATCGTCTCCCCATCTGCCAGCGTTACTACACGCAGATAGCGAGGACGGACTTGACCGGGTTGGACGATTTTCCCCCAGAAGCGTATTCGACCGTCCGGTTGTTCCGCCCTGTGAATTGGCGCGACGACGATCTGAACGCACCACGTCAATTCGATATAGGGACGCTTGCGACGCACCTGTTCATCAAAGTAACGGGTTGTCTTCAAGTGTCGACCTCTATTCTTGCTAGCAAACTAAATCAAGTAAGGAAGTGAAGTCAAACGATTCGAAGGAATCTCAGCAATCCCGGACCTTGGTACTGATCATCACTTTAGCCGGTCTTCTCATACAGGATTTTACCCGATCTGGCAATTGCGTTCAGAAACGAAGCGCCATGATGCAACAGGTATTCGTACTCGGCTTTGGTGTAAACCAGCAGGTCAATAGGGATCTCCCGATTGATCTCTCGGATACAGTTTCTTACCTCAATCTTTCTGCTCATGCGGTCTTCATAAGTCTGCGATATGGTCTCGGAGTCCAGGATGATCAGAAGGTCGAGATCGCTTTCCGGGATCGCCCTCTCCTGTGCATATGAGCCGAAAAGCACTATCCTGTACGGGTCGAGCGGCAAGAGGAGATCGACAATATCTACTATGATATTGGGCTGATTCACGATTTTTCCCAGGTCGC
The DNA here is from genome assembly GCA_965202605.1 of bacterium. Classification (GTDB taxonomy): domain Bacteria; phylum JAAXHH01; class JAAXHH01; order JAAXHH01; family JAAXHH01; genus JAAXHH01. The sequence goes on along the minus strand of OZ241838.1, from coordinate 3,424,745 downwards.
CGAAATACGTAACGCCCAAAGTCGGGTTCTACTGTCGACATACTGGACAGCCCGAGGTTGGGTGGCGGCTGTGGGTTCCACCAAGTTGGTAGAGGGGACCATCTAATTCAAAGCGGGCACGATTACGTTACAGAAGCTGATTCGGTGGTAAACGCCTCCAGTTCATTCGGAAACCACTGAAACGCTGCGCCAGGTGATTTCGCCCGATTGTTCCAGGAATCTGAGAATCCCGGTGAAATCACTATACATGCCGTCTACGGCACTCATCAAGATACCTCTCCAATACTCAGCGACCCTACCAGTTCCCGTGCTCTGTCCAGCCGCTTTTTCACATTCGCGGTCTGCGTAGTTCCTTCGCGGCTCGCCTCGATGAAGTCTGCGTCCGTTTCCAGGTCTCTGATCCGTTCTGCCTGAATCTCCCCCTCAACGGTCGCGCGTTGGTCGTACGCAATTTCGCAACAGGCGGCGAAAACCGCCTCGTAAAGCGCCACGTTAAATCGATTGTTCCCGCTCTTGAAGGCGCTCTCAGGTAATTTCGAGCAAGACCTCAGAAATGACTCGAAGAGTTCGCGGAAGTAATGATTCTCTTGTTCATTGTAGTTCTTGCATTTCAGGGAGAACTGATTCAAGAACTTGATCATTGATGGGGAGTAGTTTTTCCCATCGATCAAAATCGCAAACCCTCGTAACAGGAATTCAATGTCTCTCATATGTATATCGGGTTCCTGCAGACCCAGTATCCGTCGCCAGGACGGATTCGTGTTGATGTCGTACAGAAGATTGTAGAAACCCGAATGATACATGCTGGTGCGGATTTCCTGTGGTTTCAGACTTATCCCGCCCGTATTCAGACGACTGAATATCTCATATATGGAAGAGTCGTCGCCGGAAGGCATGTTTTGTCTAACGACGATGTTCCGGATCGGTCGCAAATCGAACTGTGACTTATAGGATCCAAGCGTCGAGTAGTTCAGGTCTTTGAATTTGCTTTCATAATTGGGGTTGTTGTCGTGAAGTCTGAGCTTGAAGGGTTGAAAATAGTCGTCATCATGCAGTACTCCGTCTGGGATACGTCCTTCATGATCAAAGATCGAACGCAATTCACCACGCCTTTCTTTTCGGGGGAAACGCTGCTTGAAGAAATAGTAGATCGACATGAGCCGCTGTTGGCCGTCTATGACGAGGTACTTGTTGCGCTCCTGTTCGTATAGGAACAATTGAGGAACAGGAAGGCCCAGAATCAGAGATTCGATAAGTTTGGACGCGCGTCGCAGATCCCAGACGTAGTTTCGCTGAAAGGCGGGGATCCTGACCGCACCGGACTCTACGAAACCGTTCAACGTCATTACATTGAAGTCGTTGGGTGTTACGGTAATATCGAATTTATCAACTTCAAATTCGTCGGTATCTTTTCCATAGTCTTCAAACCAGGCTTGTCCATTTTCGTTCATGATTATCTCCAAATTTAGAGCACATTCAGATCGTACCGGCAAAGGATACGGTCAACGTTCTGAACGTACATGCTGGATAACACAATAAAGAACAGTAGGTGCCTATCGGATTTTCTCGAAAAAAGGGCAGGTTATTTCGAAGTCAATCCCGTCCCGGCGAACGGATGGTGGTTGGACGTATCAATCCTGAAGCGATGGATCATACGGTTGATCCCGGAACGAATCGATGTCGAACTCCGGATGCCCGGGAGGAATCTTGTCTCTGAGGGGAGCAAGGGGAGAGTAGTCGATCTGTCGGGGCTTCAGGATGAACCCGTCAGGTCCTTCGATGATTTCGATTTGATCACCAGGTTTTAAGCCCATGGCGCCCAAGACCTCGGAAGGTATCGTAACTTTGCGATCAGATGTGATTTTCAAGACCATTTCGAGATTCCTTTTACGCTTTCCTAGAACTCCCACCCTCCCAACCCGGGCACGGGCAGGCGCAGGGTCCGGTCCAGCGCGGACAACAGTTCGGGGGGGCCGTCCAGGTCGTCGGTGACGGCCAGGCCGGTGGCGGGGCGGACGCCGAGCCACATGCGGGTGAAGGCGCCCACCGAGGCGTCGAGCGTGGGCAGGGCGGGGTCGCTGCCGCTTTCGGCGCTGGATTCCGGGCCGAGCGCGATCACGTACTCGCCGCTTATCCCGCGCCAGGGCGCCTCCGCGTCCAGGTACTTCTCGATGGGATCATGCAGGGTAAGGTTGAACCGGGCCGTCGGGCCGTGCAGGCGGGTTTTGCCCATGCAGGCTGCCAGATCGCAGATGCGGGCCTGCCAGTATCCGTCGCCCCTGATTAGCGTGTTGAAGGGGCCTTTTTCGGATACCATCCTGGCCCGGAAGGGCTGCCTGATCAGGTCCTGAAGCTGCACGTCTGGGGGTTCGACGATCTGGAAGAGCCGGATCTGGTCTCCGAGAGACTTCATGAGCGCGAGCAGTTCCATGAGCTGGTCGTGATTCTGGTAGGCCATCATGTGGATATGGCACGGGCCATGTTCTTCGTCGTCGCTCGCCCAGAAGAAGTGGGTCAACTCGCCGGCGGGTCCGTCGCAATACCCCAGCAGGAAGGACTTCTCCGCGTGATTCAGTTCGACCTGCAGCAACTCCGCGGGATGCAACCTGCATCCACCGTGGGTCAATCTGCGGTTCGTCATGGCGGAATGGATCATTTCCCAGTCGGCGGCGGTCAGGCGCCTGGGTACCCGGAAGGGCCGGTCGATCGTGAGGTCGGCGGGATCAAAGCGTATCCTGTGTCCGTAGGGACCCGTGCCGAACCCCATCAGGTCGTAGAACCCCTGTTCGAACATGGTCAGCACGCAGATCTCCGCCCCGTTGGCGGCGTCCTCTCCGATGCGGTGTGCCGTAACCCGCTGGGCCAGGCGCTGTTTCCGGGCGATCCGGCTGGTCGTGACGCCCACGATGGCGGACATGGCCAGGTCTTCGTCCTGGTACCGGAACGTACCGTCGGCCGACGAAGCCTGGCACTCCGCTTCGCCGTTCACTTCGGCCACGTCGGTCCGGGTTTTCTCCATGAACTGAGGCGCCCACTTGGCCTGTTCGTCGCTGGTGACCCAGTGCACTTCGCGCCAGACCCGGATAATCGCGTCGCGGTCCCGTTCCGGGTCATAGGGCCTGATGGTCGGCATTAATCTTCCTTGTATTCCTCGCGGCGCGCCTTATTCCTCGCAGCGTGTGCCGGAGTTTCTTCTCGCGGCGCGCCTTATTCCTCGCAGCGTGTGCCGGAGTTTCTTCTCGCGGCGCGCGTTACTCCTCGCCCCGGAGCATCCGGTGGAGGGTCTCGTTGTCCGGCGCGTCCTTGAAGACGTTCCACTCGAGGTAGTAGCCTTCCGGATCGTAGGCGACGAAGGCGCGGTACCGGTCGGTTTCCTCGACCTTCTCGGAACGCATTTCAAAGGAACCCTGGCCGCTGACGTAGGCGTACCAGTCGTCGATGCGGTCCGTCCAGAAGGACATGGTCACGGCCTTCTTCTCCGTGAAGTTGTGCATGCCGCGCTGTTCGTCCACGAGGCCCATGTAGCCCGACGGCGAGATGCGGTAGATCTTGGTCCACCCCTGGTCCACGATCAGGTCGAAGCCCATGACCTCCTCGTAGAAGGCCTGGATGCCGGGCATATCCTTGTAGTAGAACCACACCACCGTCGCCTTGAAACCCAGTCCCGCGGGCACATTGGACGCCCCTTCGGCGGGATAGACCGTCTCGGTCTCGTTCAGCACCGGGATCAGCATCTCGTTCTCGGCGTGCTCGTTGAACCGCTCGAACTCCAGGAGATAGCCCTCCGGGTCGATGGCGACGAAACCGTGATGGGGACGCCCCTCCACCGGATTGTACGGGAACCGCATCTCCACGTCCCGGTCCTTCATGTAGTCCCACCATTCGTCCAGCTGGTCCGTGATGAGGGCGATGGCGACCGTCTTTGGATCGCTGGCGCTGTGCATGCCCATCTCTTCGTCGACGAGGGTGATGAAGGAGCTCGGCGCGACGCGGAGGATCTTGGCGAAGCCGTAGTCGGCCGCCACGGCGAAGCCCAGGGTCCGGGTGTAGAACTCCGTCGCCGCTTCCACGTCGGCGTAGTACAGGAATACGTTGCTGGCCGTCATGCCGTATTCGTTCATGGGATTCACGGGTACAGACTCCTCTTCGGTCCGCGCCGGTTGTTCTTCGGGTGGAGTACGGAAGTCGTAGACCACGGCTGCGATCGCCGCGCAGACCAGCACGATAGAAATCAAACGATCCATGAGACCTCCTTGCCGGCTACGCTATTGAAGCCGGCTACGTACGCTATTGAAGATTGGCCGGGAATGTACGGTTTTGCTGTTATTTGCAGTTACAATCGGACGATGCGCGGCTCAAACGATGCGCGGCTCAAACGATGCGCGGCTCAAACGATGCGCGGCTCAAACGATGCGCGGCTCAAACGATGCGCGGCCCAGGGAGCGTCCCGGGCGCGGCGATCAAAGATCAGCCGGGAACTTGCAGTTGTAGTGGCAAACGCCGCAAGTGATGGCAAGGTCCTGCAGCGCCGAGTCGGCCTCGATGGCGGAACCGGTCTCCGCGGCGGCAATCAGCGTCTCGGCGCGTATCTGGAAGTCGGAGGCGTAGAACCCGTACCTCGAGGAGTCATACCGCGGCGGCATCGTCGAAACCTCTTCCATGATGTCCTTGAGATGCTCCACGTCGGCCCTGATCGTCCCCACGGAACCTTCCTCGACCGCCCCGGCGATGCCTTCACAGAGCCGGACGATCTCTCTCATGTGCTCCTGGCGCGCCTCGGCGTTCGGATCGGGCGCTTCGCTTTCGGCCGTTTCTTCGCCGTGATGCTGGCTTTCGCCGCCGTCTTCGCCGCCGCAACCCGCCATTACCATACTCGAAACAAAAAAACACGCAAGCGTGGCCATCATGATCCGATAGAAAGGACTTTTCATAGGTATTCCTCTATATGTAGACCTGGGGTTGCCGACAGTATTCCCGCCGGGAATCACGCGTGGGCTCACGCCGGAACCGGCGCGACAAACCGTTCGTTTAACCTGCGGACCACGGGTCGAAACGTACGGACATGCGCGTCAACATGTTCCCGTCATGGTAACGCGACCCGGTGAATTGTCAACCTGTTTCGATGGAAGAAGGCATCGGCATTGCGTGGTACCGGGCGGGCTGGACGCAGGGGTGGTCTGTGCGGCGCGCGGGCGCGGGATCTTCAGGAATCAGCGTATCGGCCAATCAAAGGGCATTATGCAACGAAGATACGCCTGGTCTGACGAAATGGCAGATCACGATCACTGGAATATGCCAATTTGGCAGATTCACGCCTGGATTCATGGTGGCATGATGTTTGCACATTACAGAGTGCAGTACGGCAGAACTTTCAGGCCGATTGAAGCGTAAAGGCCGGTTCGTGCGTATAAAGAGGTAAGCAGCCGCGAGACCCGGCCGACCGTTCGCCTTGTTCAAGCAGCACCGGACAACCGGCCGGCCGCATCTCGGGCGACGCGAAGCAAAGGAAGGGAAAGCGAGGTGGAAGATGGCTGAATCCAAGGCACTCCAGGAAGTCCCGATGAACCTGCAGGAGGACTCGGTGATCGAGTCCATCGCCGTGCTGCCCGTGCGCAACCTGGTCGTGTATCCCCATATGGCCGCCGCGCTGGTGGCCGACCGGCCGGGCTCCGTCAAGGCGCTGGACGAAGCGCTCCAGCAGGACAAGATGGTCCTGATCCTGGCGCAGCGGGACCCGGAGACGGACCGGCCCGCGCCCGACGATCTATACAAGTACGGTACGCTGGTCCGGATCTACAAGATGATGAAGTTGCCGGAAGACAGTCTCCACGCGGTCGTTCACGGGGTTTCCCGCGCCCGGGTGGTGGAAGTGCTTGAAACCGAGCCCGTCATGCGCGCCCGGGTGAAACTCCAGGCGGAGCGCCAGGATGAATCCATGGAGGGCAAGGCCCTGGCCCACAACCTGGTGGAGCAGTTCCAGCGGCTGATCGAGCTGGTCCCGACCATGTCCGAGGAGTTGCGGATACCCCTGCTCAATCTGGAAGACCGGCCATCCAAATTGGCCGATTTCATCGCCTTCAATCTGAAGCTGTCCCTCGAAGACCAGCAGGCCATGCTGGAACTGAGCGACGTCCGGGACAGGCTGAAGGCGCTGACCTTCCTGATCACCCGGGAGATCGAGGTGGCGGAGACGGGCAGCCGCATACAGTCCCAGGTCGAGGACAAGATGGGCAAGGCCCAGCGGGAATACTATCTCCGCGAGCAGATGAAGGCCATACAGCGGGAACTCGGCGAAGACGCGGACACCCACGGCGAGGACCTGGCCGGCCTGCGTGAAAAGATCGACGAGGCCGGCATGCCGGAAGAAGCCCGGGCGGAGGCGGAGCGCGAGCTCAAGCGGCTGGAACGCATTCCGGCCGTCTCGCCGGAGTATTCGACGCTGCGGACCTATCTGGAGTGGCTGTCGGAGCTGCCCTGGTCCGTCTCGTCCGATGACCAGCTGGACATCGAGCGGGCCCGGGAGATCCTGGACGAAGACCACTACGGCCTCGACAAGATCAAGGACCGCATCCTCGAACACCTGGCCGTACGCAAGCTGAAGCCGGACCTCAAAGGGTCCATCCTGTGTTTCGTCGGGCCGCCGGGGGTAGGCAAGACCTCGCTGGGCAAGTCGATCGCCCGCGCCCTGGGCCGCCAGTTCGTGCGCATTTCGCTGGGGGGCGTGCATGACGAGGCGGAGATCAGGGGACACCGCAGGACCTACATCGGCGCGCTGCCCGGGCGCATCATGCAGAGCATCCGCAAGGCGGGCACCAACAACCCCGTCTTCATGCTGGACGAAATCGACAAGCTCGGACGGGACTTCCGGGGGGATCCCTCCTCGGCGCTGCTCGAAGTGCTCGACCCGGAGCAGAACGACACCTTCACCGATCACTATATCGATCTGCCCTTCGACCTGTCCAACGTCATGTTCGTGACCACGGCCAACATGCTGGCCGGCATACCGGAACCGCTGCGCGACCGCATGGAGGTCATCGAGCTCTCGGGGTACACGGAAGAGGAGAAGATCGAGATCGCCCGGCGCTACCTCGTCCCCAGGGAACTGGAAACGCACGGGCTGTCCGCCGAAGACGTGGTTTTCGACGACCGCGCGATCGGCCGGATCATCTCGGATTACACCCGGGAGGCGGGCCTGCGCAACCTGGAGCGCAAGATCCGCACGGTGGCCCGCAAGTCGGCCCGTTCGGTCGCCGAGGGGCAGTCCCCGCCCTTTCCCGTTACGAGCGAGGGCCTCCACCCGTACCTGGGCCCGCCCGAATACTTTTCCGAGACCGCGGAACGCACGGGCGAACCCGGCGTGGCGATCGGACTGGCCTGGACTCCCGCGGGCGGCGAAATCATGTTCGTCGAAGCCAGCAAGATGTCCGGCGGAAAGGGACTGACGCTGACGGGCCAGTTGGGAGACGTGATGAAGGAATCCGCCCGGGCCGCCCTGACCTATGTCCGGTCGCACGCCGCGGAATGGCAGATCGACCCGGCGTTCTTCGGCGGGCACGACATCCACATCCATCTGCCCGTGGGCGCCATCCCCAAGGACGGGCCTTCCGCCGGCGTGGCGCTCGTGACGGTGCTGACCTCCCTGCTCACGGGCCGGCCGGTCCGGAACGACCTGGCCATGACCGGCGAGGTTACCCTCCGCGGCAAGGTCATGCCCGTCGGCGGCATCAAGGAGAAGGTCCTCGGGGCGATGCGGGCCGGCATCACCACCATCATCCTGCCCCGGCGGAACGAGAAAGACCTGGACGACGTGCCCGCGGCCGTCAAGGAGAAGCTCGGCTTCTGCCTGGTCGACCATATCGACCAGGTCCTGGAACTGGCGCTCATGGGCCAGCCCGTGGATTCTCCGGAAAACGACGCGCCGGAAAGCGACGGCGCATGGGTGGAAAGCCTCGAAGGGGGCGTGACGGTTTCGACCCGGGACGCGAATCTGAATTGAAGCGGAATCGGGGAGATATGGGATTGACGCGGCCTCGCGCGCGCGGTATTTTCATACTTCGCATTGTGTAGGTCGGTGATCGTATAAAAAGGGAGATTGAGCATGACGGCGAAAAAGAAACTCGGCGGCCTCACCGGCGCGGCGCTGCTCGTCACGGGCATGGTGCTCGGGGGGCTGTTCATTTCAAACTGGGACGCGTCTGTCGTCGAGCCGGAAGAATACCGGTCGATCACGCCGGTCGTGGCGGCGGACCAGCGGTCGCTACAGGAATTCAGCGAAACCTTCGCCACCATCGCGGAAAGAGTCAAACCCTCCGTGGTGCGTATTACAAGCAAACGCGTGACCAGGCAGGCGCAGGCGCAGCGGTTCTGGAGCCCCTTCGAGGAGTTCTTCGGCGGCGGACCGCCGCGCAATGCCCAACCCCGGCCTGTCCAGGGTCTGGGATCCGGGGTCATCGTGTCGGAGGACGGTTACATCCTTACGAACAACCACGTGGTGGAAGACGCGGAAAGACTGACCGTTCAACTGTCGGACGAGCGCGAGGCGGAAGCGGAGATCATCGGCCTGGACCCCCGGACGGACCTGGCCGTCATCAAAGTGGATTTCGATGACCTTCCCGTGCTGGCCTTCGGCGATTCGGACAAGCTGCGCGTGGGCGAATGGGTCCTGGCCGTGGGCAATCCCTTCGGGCTGAACCATACCGTCACGGCGGGCATCGTCAGCGCCAAGGGCCGGAGCCGCGTCCTGCCGGTCCGGAATAGTACCTACGAGAACTTCATCCAGACGGACGCGGCCATCAATCCCGGCAACAGCGGCGGCGCACTGGTCGACCTGGACGGGAACCTCATGGGCATCAACACGGCCATTTCCACCCGGACGGGCGGGTACCAGGGCGTCGGTTTCGCTGTGCCGGCCAACATGGCCCGTAAGATCATGACCCGGCTGGTCGAGGACGGACGCGTAAGCCGCGGGTACCTGGGCGTGCAGATCCGCGACCTGGATGAGGATCTGGCCGCGTCCATGGGGCTGGAAGACAAGGCGGGAGCACTCATCAGTGTAATCATGGACGACGGCCCGGCGATCGAATCCGATCTCCAGGTGGAGGACGTGGTCGTCTCGCTCAATGGCGCAGACGTGGAAAACACGGATGACCTGCGCAACCGGATCGCGGATATCGCGCCGGGCACGGAAGTGGAACTCGAGGTGATCCGGGACGGAGCGCCGCAGACGGTCATGATCGAACTGGGCGAGTTGCCCGATGGAGATCCCACGCGTACCGCGTCAAGGGAGGATTCGAGGGAAAGAAGTCCAGCGAGCAACATCGGCATCGACGTCATGGATATTGCCCGGGAGTGGACCCGTTTCTACGACACGGGTTCGGGCGTGGTGATCGCACAGGTGCGATCGGGCAGCGTGGCCGAGGACAAGGGACTCCGCCGGGGCGACCTGATCCGCGAGGTGAACGGCGATCCGGTGTCCAGCGTTCAGGAATTCGTGGCCATTGTCCGGCAGTTCGAAGCCGGCCAGGCCATCCGGTTCAGGATACAGCGCGGCAATGCGCAGTTCCTGGTGGGCCTGCGGGTCCCCGAAGAATAAGGGCGGCGCATGGCGCATTCGGGACGTCGAAGCCGCGCGTGCGGCATGACGCCCGCGCATTCGGCGTGCCGCCGTACCTCTGGCATACACGAAACATAGATGAATCAACAGAAAACGCGGAGCGCCTTCCGCGTTTTCTTCATAATGGGCCTTTCGCTCGAAAGGTACCCGGTTCGGCAACCAGGATACGTACTTCCAAATGAGTTCTCCCGTTGCGCTCGTCATCCTGGACGGCTGGGGCATGGGGCCCCGAAGCGACGCCAACGCCGTCCTGCTGGCGGATACGCCGAATTTCGACAGGCTGTGGCAGCGATACGCCCGCACCCTGCTGAGTGCATCGGGCGAAGACGTGGGCCTGCCGCCGGGCATCATGGGGAACTCGGAAGTCGGCCACCTCAACCTGGGCGCAGGGCGGGTAGTGGGGCAGGAAGTCAGCCGGATCAACGAATCCATCGACGACGGCTCGTTTTTCGAAAACGCCGCGTTCATCGAAGTCCTGAAACGGCTTCGCGAAACGGGCGGACGGCTGCACCTCCTCGGCCTCACGTCGAACGGCCTGGTCCACAGTGCCGAAAGGCATTACCTGGCGCTGCTCGAACTGGCCAGACGCCAGGGTCTGACCGGCGACCGCGTCCTGGTGCATGCCGTGGTGGACGGGCGCGACACGCCGCCCCGGAGCGCGCCGGGTTATCTCCGGACGCTTCAGGAGACCATCGAGCGGCTGGGCGTGGGACGCATCGCGACCGTGACCGGGCGATATTACGCCATGGACCGGGACAACCGCTGGGAGCGTGTGCGCAGGGCCTACGAACTCTTCACCGAAGCCAAAGGAAACCGGGCCGGCACCGCGGCGGAAGCCATCCGGGCGGCCTACGGCCGGGGCGAAACAGACGAGTTTGTCTCGCCCGCCGTCGTCGCGCCGGCGGAAGCCGGTTCCACAAGCGTGATCGCTGACGGCGACGGGCTGATCGTGTTCAATTTCCGGGCCGACCGTGGGCGTCAGATCGTTCGGGCCTTCATCGAGCCGGCCTTCGACGGATTTGACCGCGGGACCGTACCGGACGTGCGTGTCGTCACCATGGCGCCCTACGATGCGCGTTTCGACGTACCTTGCGCCTTTCGTCCCCCGGAGCATATGCGCGAGATCCTGGGAGAGACCATAAGTCTGACCGGCCGCCGCCAACTGCGTGTGGCGGAAACGGAAAAGTACCCCCACGTCACCTACTTCTTCAATGGCGGTGATGAGCGGCCCTTCGAAGGCGAGAGCCGGATTCTGGTCCCCTCGCCGCGGGACGTCGCCACCTACGACGAAAAACCCGAAATGAGCGCGCCCGAAGTCGCGGCGCGCGTCGCCGAGGCCCTTCGCAGCGGGGAATACGACTTCGTCCTGGTGAATTTCGCCAACCCGGACATGGTGGGCCATACGGGCTCGCTCCCGGCGGCGGTCACGGCCGTGGAGACGGTCGACCGTTGTCTCGGCCAGGTGATGGACGCGGTCGCGGCGGCCGGCGGCGGAGCGGTCGTCACGGCGGACCACGGCAACGCGGAAGCGATGGTGGATCCGGAAACGGGCACGCCCCATACGGCCCATACCACCAATCCCGTACCGCTCATCCTCGTGGACGAGAACCGCCAGAGAGCCGGACTGCGAACCGGAGGCCGGCTGGCGGACGTGGCGCCGACCGTGCTGTCCATGATGGGCATCCCCGGGCCGGAGTCGATGTCGGGCAGAGACCTGGCGGCGGATGTCGGGTAGAGATGACGGTGGCCGCCGGGTGGCGATCTGACGGCGGTTGCGAGCAGTGGTGACCGAGGATGCAAGTAGCGATGTCGGCGGAAACGGGTAGCGATTACGGCGAATGCAGGTAGTGACTGAGAGGGGACCGGCGAGGCATGAAGCGAGACCTGGTCATTGGCGTCGACCTGGGAGGGACGAACGTCAACAGCGCCGTCGTGGATGACGGCGGCCGCATCTCCCACCGGGCCTGGCAGTCCATATCGGGCAGCCGTACCGCCGGCGAGGTGATCGACCGCCTGGTGGCCTGCGTCGAAATGACCATGGATTCATGCGGCCGGGACCGGGTGGCCGGCGTGGGCGTGGGTACGCCGGGCCTGATTATCGAGGACACCGGCACGGTGGTGTACGCGCCCAACGTGCCGGAATGGGCGGACCTGCCCCTCCGGTCGATACTGCATGACCGGTTGGGCCTGCCGGTGACGATCGAGAACGATGCCAACGCGGCGGCCATTGGCGAGCACTGGGTCGGAGGCGCCGCCGGGCACGCCAATATCGTGTGCATCACCCTCGGGACCGGCGTCGGCGGCGCGATCATCATGAACAACGAAGTCTGGCGCGGCTCCAACGGCGCGGGCGGCGAGATCGGCCATATGACCGTCGTGGAGAACGGGAGGATGTGCGGCTGCGGCGCGCCGGGTTGCCTGGAAGCCTACGCCTCGGCGACGGCCATCGCCGGCCGGGCGAGGGAACTGCTTCAAAGCGGGCGCGAGAGCGCTTTGACGGCAATGGCCGACGGCGACCTCGACCGCATCGACGCCGCGATGATCGCCGAGGCGGCCAACAGGGGAGACGAGACGGCGCGCGAGGTGATGCACCGATCCGCCACGCTGCTGGGCACGGCCGTGTCCAGCCTCACCAACCTGCTGAATCCTGAGCTGATCGTCATCGGAGGAGGCGTTATCAGGGCGGGTGATTTGATCTTCAACCCCATACGCGCCGAGGTGGCCCGGCGAGCATACAAGTGGTCGGCCAGCATACTCCGGATCGTGCCCGCCAGACTAGGTGACGACGCCGGCATAATCGGCGCCGCCCGGCATTTCATGCTGTCCCGTTCCTCGATGTCCTGAACCGCCCTCGCGGAAGATGACCGCCGGACAGCTACCCGGTCGGCTCCGTGACAGCTACCCGGTCGGCTCCATGACAGCTACCGGGTCGGCTCCGTGGATACGCCGGACTGTCCGGACTGTCCGGACTGAACGATCTCTTTGTGGGTCCGCAAAATCAACTCCAGGGCGTCGACCACGGACTCGAATTGCTCCAGGTCCCATTTGCCGGCCACCCTCAAAGCCGCCTCCCTGGCAACACGCCAGAACCGCTCCGTGGCTTTCCGCCCCTGTTCCGTCAACTCGCAGACGACCACTCTTCTGTCCTCGGGATCCCTGGAACGAGTCACCAGGTCTTTGCGCTCCAGCCGGTCTACGATCGAGGTCGTGGCGGCCAGGGTGTTCCTCAGATAGTAGGAAATCATGCCCATGCGCATTGGCCCCATTTGTTTCAGCATGACCAGGGTATTGAACTGGGAAATTGACAGGTCCATGCCCTGCCATTCATGGAGACGGCCGCTGTACATGATCCGGTTGATTTCTTCTACGGTATCCAGGTAGCGGGTTGAAATCTGCTTTCTGCGTTCGTCGTCCATGTGTCCATACACCCGGTATCAGCCAAGGGTTACGATTATACCGTTTCCACGGGACCGAACTGCGCAGTGTCCTGTTCAGAGATAATCTTATTTTCAAACTAATCTATATAGTGACTATACAACATATTAACATTTGTCAAAGTAAACTTCTTAGCCCTGGCGTGATTTTGCGTAGACGCGCTCATATGCCACGCTGGCGCTTCACTGGACCAGCCTGTGATCATACTAGCGCCACACCAGGCCAGGCTGTGGCTCGTACCGGATGATTTGGCCGGGCGGCAGGCAACCACGATCAAGCCGTTTCCAGCGGGCCTGAAGGATGTTCGCTTCGGGGGTGAGTTCGCCTTGGGATGGCCGGGCGTTGCGGCGAATGAAGGGGACGGTCACGCGGATAAGGACGAGCAGCCGTCGGGAATGGGGAAGGGAGCAGAACTCAGCCGTCCGGCAAGGACCGTCCCGGACGGTCCAGGCGGCCAGGGGGCCAGGCGGGCTGGAAGTTCCCTGCCGCTACGCGTTTTAACGCACAAGGCCGGGAAGGCCGGCTTGTTCCACCTGACGATCTGGTACTTGCTGATCAGCCTGGGATTGAAATTGCTTTCGAGGTTCCGGGGGGATTGACGGCAGGTCCGCCCTTGTCGTCCTGGCGGGCTTTCGCTTCAGGGGAAAGAAGGCATGCCCGGTCACGGCAAACATGGTACCGGCGCATGGCCAGTCACAGCGAACATGGCACCGGCGCCGCTATGTCAAACCGCTGAGATACCCATCGAGTCGCCGGCCGTTTCTCGGAACTTTGAACTGCGTATCTGATTTTACCTTAAGCCTTGTCCAATGATCGGTTCCTCAACTGGCTCGAAACAACCGATTCCTGAACTTCTTTTTCCGCCCTCCATAACAGTTCCAGTGACTCGACCACCGATTCGAATTGTTCCAAATCCCACTTCTCGGCCACCTTGTTCGCACGAATCCTTGCAAGTTGCATGCACTTCTCCGTAGCCTTCCTGCCGCGTGCGGTCAATTCACAGATAACCACTCTCCGATCGTTCGGATCCGAGCTTCTTCGAAGGTAGCCCTCGCACACCAGGTGGTCTACGATATTGGACGTATGGGACAACTTGCTACCCAGGTGACTTGCCAGGGCACCCATCCTGGAGGGTCCGTAATAATCCAGCAAAACCAGGGTGTTAATCTGGTGAGCATTCAGGTCCAGTTTCTTCAGATCGTCCAGACGCCCGCTGTACATCAGGCGATTCAGGTGTTGAATCACGCGGACGAAACGGTCTGTCAACTTCCCCCTGCTACCTTCTCCTGTTAATCCGCTCATACACGCTAACCCCTGATACGCGATCAACTATCGGTTGGGACTTCTGATGGATCCGGGATGGAACGGGATACCCGGTTTGACAAGTTATCGACATGAGGTCGTCCATTACGGACCATTCTATCAAAGTATACAGGAAAAAGTGTGATCCGTGTGTGAACAATACGTGCTTTAAGGAGAATATTGCGTGAACAACCGCCTGAACGGACCGGGTGGCCTGGTGGATCGGATCGCCTGGTGGATCGGATCGCCTGACGGATCAGGCCAGACCAACCAGGTTAACCGCATCGGCGGTCCCACCGTTTACGCCAGGTCCCGGGACTTTCGTGAATTTACTTGACTTTGCCTGATCTCATAAGTACAATTGTACAATATGAAAACAGGGGTTGCAACATGAATATGGTCATCGACACATCGGCGATTATCGCTTCCGTATTGCGGGGTCCGGAAAGAGAACTGCTTGCGAAGGCCGCTTCGGGACATGCCCTCATCGCGCCGGACTTCATCCGATGGGAAGTCTGTAATACCTTTTCCGTCATGGTCCGGCAGAAAGGGATCGACGCCCGTGAGGCGCGCAGGACGATGGAGACCCTCGACAACATCCCTTTGCGTTACGTGGACTTGGACATGGCCAACGTCCTTATGATCGCGTCCCGATTGAAGGGCGTGGCGGCCGATGCATTCTTTCTGGAGGCCGCGCTCAGGTACAATGCGCCCCTGCTGACGCTGGACCGTTCCCTGGGCCGTGCCGCGGAATCACTCGGAATCGACGTGGTTCGCCTGGAGGGTTAAGGGAGTTTTACGATGGACGTCTATACCTATTCCGAAGCCAGGCAGCAACTGTCGAGCTTGCTCGACGAAGCCGAATCGACGGGAAAGGTCATCATCCGCCGGAAGGACGGCAGGCGGTATGCCGTCGTCCCCGAGCTGCCTCCCGCGTCGCCGCTGGACGTTCCCGCGGCCAAAACAGATATCACGGTGAAGGAGGTAGTAAAACTCGTCAGACGCCAGCGTATCCGGGGCAAAAGGCGGGGACGCGATTCGGAAAAGTAAGCGGCAGCGCCCCGCGCCTGGGCCCCGCGCCTGGACGTCGTAGCTGGACCTCGCGCCTGGGCCCCGCGCCTGGACCTCGCCCGGCGGCGCAGGACGCGTTTTCGATTGCGTATCCGCCGGGATATGCGTAGATTATACGTGTTGAGCGTTTTTCATTTTCAGGAGAATCCGTTCATGATCAGGCGGACCAGGCGATTCACCGTCCTCATCCTCTTCCTCGCGTTATCGTCTCCGGCCACCATGGTCGGCGCGGTGACGGGCATCTGTATGACAGAAGGGGTTCTGTCGCCAGGGGGGATGCCGGTCGAAGACGCCCATGCATGCTGCGCGACGGCCAGGGCGCCGGAAACTTGCGTCACGGTGACGCTGGCCATGTGCTCTTGCGGCCTCGAAGCGGCGCCGTTCCAAGAGGCCGGAGCGGGTGCACTCCCTGCGTACTCCCTCGTCCAACCTGATCAGCCGGACCTGTCCACACCGCTGCGGGGCCCTTACGTAGTCGAACCGGTGGTCCATGTTTCCGGGGTTTCACCCGGGAAGGATGCCATCCGGTCTCCACCACCCCTGCACACGCTCTTCTGCACCTACCTCATTTAATCCCGTCTCTGATTCTTTCGGACGGCAGCGGCCTTGCGTGACGCGCATGGCGCGTAGCGGGCATCGTGTATCCGGATTGACCGATACATCGGACCAGAGATTCTCTGTTCCCCAGGCTGCGCGGCTTGTCCCGGCATGTAGTCGCGTGGCGCATCGTGGCATGTAGTCGCGTGGCGCATCGTGGCATGTAGTCGCGTGGCGCGATGTCGTAGCGGCGGGCGGTCCGGCATGACATCCACGCACCGCGATGTCGCGCCAGGAACCGCCCCATCCGAACACCGGCCCGTATCCATCAATAGCAAAACATCCATAACAACCCAAGGAACTGCCCATGGCCGTATTCATACGATACGCGGGCGTTTTTATCGCGATTGCCGTCGCCCTGGCCGTCGCCTTCCAGCCGGCCCGGGCCCAGACGCCGGAACTCGAGGCCCTGGTCGCCGAGGCCCTGGACCGCAATCCGGCCCTTCATGCAGCCCGTCATCGCCGGGCCGCGGCGGAGCAACGGACACCCCAGGTTACTTCTTACCCGGATCCGACCTTTGCGTATACGCGCTGGCTTTCCTCGCCGGAAACGCGCGTCGGACCGCAGCGGAACGTGCTGGCTTTCGGTCAGAAGATCCCCTACCCGGGCAAATTGAGCCTGCGCGGCGACATGTCCGGCGAAGAAACAGCCGCCGAAACAGCCCGTATCCAAACGATCACCCGCGATATCACCCACGAAGTGAAGGCCGTATACTACGACCTTTACAGGGTTGACCGGTCCGTGCGCATCCTGGATGACTACCTGGTGATGCTGGAGACCTTCACCGGCGCCGCGGAGGAGAAATACGCGGCGGGAGGCGGTACGCAGGCCGACGTGCTCAAGTCACACGTTGAAGTATCGGAAGTCCTGAAGCGGCGCATCACGCTGGAAGGCGAGCGCAGCGCCCTTGCGGCCCGTCTCAACGGCGTCCTGGCCCGTCCGTCAGATACCCCCGTCGACCAGGTGGCGGCCATAGATACGACGCGATACACCCGGCCCGAGTCCCTTGTGGTCGAAAATGCGCTGTCCGTCCGACAGGAACTCGCCGAGGTCGACGCCCGGATCCGCCGGGACGAACTGGGCGTGCGCCTCGCCCGCCTCGGCAGCCGGCCTGATTTCACGGTGCAGGCATCCTACGTCACCGTCCCGAAGGTCGGGGGCAATGCCGCGTCCGACGCCGGGAAAGACGCCTTCGGCATCATGCTGAACGTGAATCTGCCCCTGTTCAGGAAACGCATCCGGGCCGGAGTCCAGGAAGCCAGGGCGCGCGTGGAAGAAAGCCGTTACATCAGGGAGAACATCCGGGATACCATTGTGGCGGAGATCGCGGAGGCCTACGGGCGGCTGCGACACTCCGGACGGGCCCTGGACGTCTACGAGCAGGGGCTTATCGCCCAGGCGGAAAGCAGCGTGCTGGCGACGCTGGCCGCCTACCAGACGGGGCAGATGGACTTCCTGGACCTGCTCGACGCGGAACGCATGGTGCTGCGCACCCGGCTCGGGTACGTGGAAGAATCGTCGAGATACCGCATGTATCTCAGTCTGCTTGAACGCGCCGCCGGGGGTTCGCTCCCGTAGGCACTGGAGGCAAACCATGAGAATCATCAGACGCATACGCGGGCGCGTACTTCAGACGCTGCTCCTCGTGATGGTGGCCGCTGTCCCGGTAGCCATGGGCGCGGGATGCGGCGACCCCGAGACGACTGTTCAGGAGGGCGCCCGCGATGAAACGGCACAGACCCAGCTCTGGACGTGCGGAATGCACCCGAACGTGATCACCGAAGAGCCCGGCCAGTGCCCGATCTGCGGCATGAACCTGACGCCGGTCAAGCAGGCGATCGCCGATGAGGGACACGAAATGGGAGCGGGACGCGATTTCGGAGCGGGACACGCGCATGATGAACTGGCTGCGCCGTCCCCCGAAGAGACCACGGGCCCCGCCCGCGACGCCTCCATCGTGATCGACCCGGCCACCATACAGAACATCGGCGTGCTGACCGCGACGGTCCGGGAGCGTCCGTTGACCCGGTCCATTCGGACCGTAGGACACCTCGACTACAACGAGGAGATGTTCTCCCGGATAAACGTCAAGTATCCCGGGTGGATCGAAAGACTGTACGTGAACGAGACGGGGCAGCAGGTACGCGCGGGCGACCCCCTGCTGGACATCTATTCACCGGAACTGGTGGCGGCGCAGGAAGAGTACCTCCTGGCCTTTCAGCATCTCAAGAACCTGGAAGGCAGCGCGTTCGAGAACATCGCGAAAGGCGCGGAGTCGTTGCTGGATGCCTCGCGGCGCCGGCTGCGCTACTGGGACGTGACCGAAGCGCAGATCCGGGAACTGGAAGCGCGCGGGGCGATCACCCGCACGCTGACCATCTACGCGCCGTCGAAGGGCATCGTCGTGGAGCGCATGGCCGAACTGGGCATGCGCGTCACACCCGGCATGGATATGTACCGCATGGCCGATCTTTCCACCATCTGGGCCTTCGCACACGTCTACGACGCGGACGCCCCGTGGCTGAGCCCGGGTCTGACGGCCGAAATGGAGCTCCCCTACAATCCCGGGAAGGTCTACCGCGGCAGGATCGATTACATCTATCCCTACCTGGACCAGGCATCCAGGGATATCAAGATCCGCCTGGTGTTTCCCAACCGGAACCTCGAACTGAAACCCCAGATGTACGCCAATATCCGGCTTTCCGCGCGCGGCGAACGGCCCGTGCTCGTCATCCCCGGCAACGCAATCATCCGCAGCGGCGAACGCAACGTGGTCTTCGTCGCCCTCGAGGGAGGGAAATTCGAACCCCGAGAGGTGACCCTCGGCATGGAGGGGGAGGACGGCTATGTGCAGGCTGCGAGCGGCGTCAGCGAGGGTGAGCAGGTCGTTACGTCGGCCCAGTTCCTGATCGATTCGGAAAGCAGGCTCCAGGAGGCGATCCATAAGATGCTCGATCACCGGATGATGCATTGACCGGTCCGCCTGGACAGCCTGGTCCGCCTGGACGGCCTGGGCCGTCCGGAACGTAAAGAGGTTCATCATGTTACAACGCATAATCGAATACTCCGTGAAGAACCGGTTCCTGGTGATCCTGGTCACGGTGCTGCTGATCGCCGGCGGGACCGTGGCCCTGGTGGAGATCCCGCTGGACGCCATCCCGGACCTCTCGGACGTGCAGGTGATCGTCCTGACCGAGTATCCCGGGCAGGCGCCCCAGGTGGTGGAGGACCAGGTGACCTACCCCCTGACGACGGCCATGCTCGCGGTGCCCCACGCGCGGACGGTCCGCGGCTACAGTTTCTTCGGGCTCAGTTTCGTGTACATCATCTTCGAAGACGGCACGGACATCTACTGGGCCCGCAGCCGCGTGCTGGAGTACCTGAGCTACGTGACCGACCGTCTGCCACCGGGGGTGAACCCCGCGCTCGGGCCGGACGCCACGGGCGTGGGCTGGGTCTACGAGTACGTACTCCGCAGCGACCGGCACAACCTGGCGGAGCTGCGGAGCATCCAGGACTGGTTCCTCCGGTACGAACTGACTTCGGTAAACGGCGTTTCCGAGGTTGCCAGCATAGGCGGCTTCGTCAAGCAGTACCAGGTGGAGGTCGATCCCAACAAGCTGCTGATCTACGGCATTCCGCTCAACCGGATCAAGACGGCGATCCAGCGTAGCAACAACGACGTGGGCGGCCGGGTCGTCGAAATGGCGGAAGCCGAATACATGGTCCGCGGCCTGGGGTATATCCAGTCCGTCGAGGACCTGGAGAACGTCACGCTGGGCGTCGACGATTTCGGCACGCCCGTCCTCCTCCACCAGGTCGCCCGGGTCACGACGGGACCCGAGCTGCGGCGCGGACTCGCGGAATGGAACGGCGAGGGCGAGATCGTCGGCGGCATCATCGTCATGCGGTACGGCGAGAACGCCATGGACGTCATCCGGGACGTGGAGGAGAAGCTGGAGTCCCTCAAGTCGGGCCTTCCGGAAGGCGTGGAGATCATCACGGCCTACGACCGGTCGAACCTGATCGAGCGTGCCATCGACAATCTTTCCGACAAGCTCCTGGTAGAAAGCCTCATCGTCGCCCTGGTCTGCATCATCTTCCTGGTCCACTTCCGCTCGGCCCTCGTGGTCATCCTCACCCTGCCCATCAGCGTGCTCGCCGCCTTCCTGGTCATGTCCTGGCAGGGAATCAACGCCAACATCATGTCCCTCGGCGGGATCGCCATCGCCATCGGCACCCTGGTGGACGCCGCCATCGTCATGATCGAGAACGTCCACAAGCACATGGAGCGGGACCGCGGGAACAAGGACCACTGGCGCATCGTGCTCGACGCCACGAAGGAAGTGGGCCCCTCCCTCTTCTACTCCCTGCTGATCATCACCCTGTCCTTCGCGCCCATCTTCGCCCTGCAGGCCCAGGAGGGCCGGCTCTTCAAGCCGCTGGCCTTTACCAAGACGTACACGATGGCCGCGGCCGCCCTGCTGGCCATCACCTGCGTGCCGGTGCTGGCGGGATACCTGGTCCGTGGCCGCATATTGCCGGAGCGCAGGAACCCGCTAAGCCGTCTGCTCGTGTTCCTCTACCGGCCCGTGATCCGGGCGGCGATACGCGTGAGGTGGCTGACCATCGCCGTCGCGGTGGTCGTCCTGTCCGCCACGTGGTACCCGCTGCAGCGGATCGGATCCGAGTTCATGCCGCCCCTCTACGAGGGCGACCTGCTCTACATGCCCACCACGGACCCCGGCATATCGATCACCAAGGCCCGCCAGCTTCTGCAGCAGACCGACCGGATCATCAGTTCCTTCCCGGAAGTGGAACGGGTCTTCGGCAAGGTGGGGCGGGCCGACACGGCGACCGATCCGGCGCCGCTGTCCATGATCGAGACCACCATCATGCTCAAGCCCGAGGAGGCATGGCGGCCGGGCATGACCCGCGAAGGGCTCGTGCAGGCGCTCAACGACGCCATCCAGTTCCCGGGCCTGACCAACGCGTGGACCATGCCCATCCGCACGCGGATCGACATGCTTTCCACGGGCATCCGGACTCCCGTCGGCGTCAAGCTGATGGGAGACGACCTGGCCGTACTGTCGGACCTGGCCCAGCAGGTCGCGGTGGAACTCGGTGAATTGCCGGGCACCCTCAGCGTCTTTCCCGAGAAGACGATGGGCGGCAACTATCTCGACTTCGAAATCAACCGGATCGAAGCGGCCCGCTACGGGATGACCGTCGGCGACGTGCAGGACATCATCATGTCGGCGGTGGGCGGGGTGGACGTGACCTACACGGTGGAGGGACTGGAGCGCTACCCGGTGAACATCCGCTACGCCCGGGAACTGCGCGACGACGTATCGGACCTCAGGCGCATCCTGATCCCGACGCCCTCGGGCGCGCAGATCCCCATCCGCCAGGTGGCCGACATACGGATCCACAAGGGACCGTCCGGCATCAAGTCGGAGAACGCACGGCCCACGGCCTGGGTGTACGTCGATCTCACGGATACGGACATCGGCGCCTACGTCGAAACCGCCCGCCGGCATATCTCCGAACGGGTCTCGCTGCCCGTGGGGTACAGCATGGCCTGGAGCGGACAGTACGAGTACCTGGAACGGGCGCAGCGGCGGCTGCAGATCGTCGTGCCGGTCACCCTGGCGATCATACTCCTGCTGCTCTACATGAACTTCCGCAACGTCGTGGACAGCATGATCGTCATGCTGTCGCTGCCCTTCGCGCTGGTGGGCGGCGTGTGGCTGATGTACCTGCTGGACTATGACTTCAGTATCGCGGTGGGTGTCGGATTCATCGCGCTGGCCGGCGTGGCGGCGGAAACGGGCGTCGTCATGCTGCTCTATCTCAAACAGGCCTACCAGGAGCGGGTAAGCCGCAACGCGCTCAACACCCGAAAGGATCTCTACGAGGTGGTCATGCACGGGGCGGTGGAACGGGTGCGGCCCAAGATGATGACGGTCGCGGCCACCATGGCCGGACTGGCGCCCATCATGTGGGGGACCGGCACGGGCTCGGAGGTCATGCAGCGCATCGCCGCGCCCATGGTCGGCGGCATGGTGACGTCCACGGTACTGACCCTCGTGGTCATCCCGGTCATCTACTACATGGTCAGGTCGTGGGGACTGCGGAAGGCTTAGGGCCGGGACGCGCAGGGTGGCGCCTTGCGAGACAGCGCGGAGGAGCCGTGTTGCGCGCGCCGGTGTTTCGCGCAGGGTGGACGCGGAGCCAGTTAACGGGCGGCCTCACCCACGCGACCGGACGTACGCCTGGAAATCCAGGTGGCGCAGGTAGACCTCGATGCACCGCCGGCCGGTGATGCACAGGTCGAGTTCGTCGAGTGCCTGGGAGGGGTCGATGAACCGGATGGCCTGGCCTTCGCCCAGCACCAGGTCGTCGATGGGCACATCGATCGGTACGAGATAGAGGTGCCGCACGTCTTCCCCGTCGAAGAAAGTCGCCAGGGGATGGTACCCGGTCACCTGGTAGCCGATCTCCTCCGCCACTTCGCGGATCAGGCCGTCTTCGGGGGATTCACCCGCTTCTACATGCCCGCCGATGAGGCTCCACTGGTTCGGGAAGATGATGCGGGGGTCGTCGTCGCGGAGATTGACGAGGACATCCCCGTCGGCGTTGACCAGCATGGCGGAGGAAATGACGGACACGACTGTTTCCTTTGAGCGCGCCTACTCTTCGTCCGGCTCTGCGGCTTTCTGCTGAAGTTTGTACAGGGCGTTCATAGCCTCGACCGGGGTCATGAGATCCAGGTCCAGTTCCCTGATATCCTCGACGACCGGATGGTCCGCCGGCACGAACAGGCTGAGCTGGTAGTCGCCGCCTTCCACCTTCGGTTTTCCGTGGTGAGGCGTGCCGGCCGTACCGGACTCGCCGTCCAGGCCGCCCAGGCCGTCCAGGCCGTCCGCCGCAGTTTCCTCGTCTTCCAGGTTGGCCAGGATGACCCGGGCCCGTTCGATCACGCTGCGCGGCAATCCGGCCATGCGCGCCACCTGGATCCCGTAACTCCGGTCGCTCCCGCCGGGCATCACCTTGCGCAGAAATACGATCTGATCGGCCTGTTCGCGGATGGCTACGTTGTAGTTGGCGATGCGGTCCAGGGACGACGCCAGTTCGATCAGTTCGTGGTAGTGCGTGGCGAAGAGCGTCTTGGCGGTCCGTCCGGGCGTATTGTGAAGGTACTCCGTGACCGCCCAGGCGATGCTCAGGCCGTCGTACGTACTCGTGCCCCGGCCGATCTCGTCGAGGAGGACGAGGCTGTCCGGCGTCGCGTTGTTGAGGATGTTCGCGGTCTCGTTCATCTCGACGAGAAACGTGCTCTCGCCCCGGGCCAGGTTGTCGGAGGCGCCCACCCGCGTGAAGATGCGGTCCACGATGCCGATCCTTGCGGATCTGGCCGGTACGAAGGAACCGACCTGGGCCATGAGGACCATGAGGCCCACCTGGCGGAGATAGGTGCTCTTCCCGGCCATGTTCGGCCCGGTGATCAGGGCGATCTGCCTGGTCCGGGAATCGAGGCGCGTATCGTTGGGCACGAAGGGTTCGCCCTGCAGCAGCTGTTCCACCACAGGGTGGCGTCCGTCGTTGATCTCCAGGACCGATCCGTCGTCGAT
Organism: bacterium; assembly: GCA_965202605.1. Classification (GTDB taxonomy): domain Bacteria; phylum JAAXHH01; class JAAXHH01; order JAAXHH01; family JAAXHH01; genus JAAXHH01. Next base: position 3,401,092 of record OZ241838.1, on the reverse strand, counting down.
CTCCGGCGCCACGTAGTCGTTCTGGACGGCCAGCTCCGCCAGCGCGGCCAGGAAGTCGAACTGCGCGATCGCCCGGGCGTTGCCCTGGATATCGTCCAGGCTGGCGGCCACTTCTTCCCGCAATGCCAGGAAGAGGGCGTATTCCAGCGCTCCGATCTTCTCCTCGGCGCCCAGGATCTTCTCTTCGTATTCTTTCAGTTCCGGCGTGATGAACCGCTCCGCGTTGCGCATGGTCTGCTTGCGGATATACTCGCCTTCGAGCCGGTGCAGGTTCGGTTTCGTGACCTCGATGTAGTAACCGAAGACCCGGTTGTAGTCGACCTTGAGGGACTGTATACCCGTGCGCTCCCGTTCCTTCTGCTGCAGTTCGGCGATCCAGCGCTTGCCGCCCGAACTGATCACCCGCAGGTCGTCCAGATCCTTGTTGTATCCCGCGCGGATGAGCCCGCCCTCTGTCAGCGACAGGGGCGGATCGTCCACCAGGGCCCGGTCCAGTTTTTCCGCCAGGGGTTTCAATTCGCGCAGTCCGTCCCGGAGGCCGGCCGTCAACCCGGCCTTCAGGCCTGCGAGTGTCTCCTTGATCACCGGGATCACGTGCAGGGCCTGCTTCAACGCGATCAGGTCGCGGGCGTTCGCGCGCTCCGACCCGACGCGGGCGGCCAGCCGCTCCATGTCTCCCATCGACTTCAGATGGCCGGCAAACTCGTTCCGCGTCTCGTGGGCTTCGTAGAGTTCGGCCACCGCATGCTGACGGGACAGTACGGTTTCGACGGAAACCAGCGGCCGCGTGATCGCCTGGCGCATGAAACGCGCGCCCATGGGGGTGTAGGTCCGGTCCATCACGGAAAGGAGCGTGCCTTCCCGGCCGCCGTCCCGCAGGGAGGTGATCAGCTCCAGATTGCGCTGGGTCGACGTGTCCATCAGCATCGAGTCCGACACGTCGTATCGGGCCATCGTCCTCAGATGGGCCAGATGGTTCTTCTGGGTTTCCCGCAGGTAGACCAGCATGCCGCCCGCCGCGGCGACGCCGGCGGTCATTTCGTCGCACCCGAAGCCCTTGAGCGTCAACACCTCGAAATGATCGAGCAGCGTCTGGAGCGCGTGGTCGTAGGAAAAGGCCCATTCCTCCAGGCGGCTGATCGCGATGTCGGGGAAATGGGGTTCGAGGAGGGCCTCGGCCTGCTCCGCCCGGTCGTAGGACACGATCGCCTCGGTGGGGGCCAGGCGGTTGAGTTCGCTGAGCAGGTCGTCCTCGTCGAGCTCCGCCGCGCGGAACTCGCCGGTGGACAGATCGAGAAAGGCCAGGCCGTAGACATCCTGGTCGAAGGTCAGCGCGACCATGTAGTTGTTCTCGCCGGGATCGAGGGTCTGCGCCAGCATCGACGTGCCCGGCGTAACGACTTCCACCACGTCCCGCTTGACCACGCCGCGGGCCTTCTTCGGGTCTTCGACCTGTTCGCAGACGGCCACCTTGTATCCGGACCCGACGAGTTCGGCGATGTACTTCTCTACGGCATGGTAGGGCACGCCGGCAAGCGGCGTCTTATCCCCGCCGCCCGAGCCCGAATTCCGTGCCGTAAGCGTAATGCCCAGGACGCGCGAGACCAGCCGGGCGTCGTCGCCGAAGGTCTCGTAGAAATCCCCCATGCGGAAGAAGAGAATTGCGTCCTTGTGCTGATCTTTCATCCTCGCGTACTGCGCCATGGCAGGCGTGAGGGCGGCTTTGGATCGGGGCATGGGCAGGGCTGGACTGGCCGGGTTTAGATCGATTCGGCGAAACCGGCATTACGCTCGGGGACGCTGCGGTATTCCGGCCGCTGCCAGGCTTCCCGCGACCGTGTATGGCAGTTGATCTGACGATGTGGAATCATAGTCAAACCAGCCCTTCCCGTCAAGGTGTTTCTCCAGCGTTCAACAGCCGGAAAAGGCCGTGCGGGAAGGGTTGATCCGGCTGATCGGCGGAACCCCGCCATGAGGCAAACATCCCTTGACTTTTGAGGGTCCGGACACGACTTTTCAAACAGTTCGGGTTAAACGGCAGGGCGGTACCGGACGGGTTTGAAACGGTCACTGCAACGCGGAATCAAAAGCAAAGCGCGTGCGTGTAGAAAGTGATATGAACATGGGCTATGTGCCCAGGATACTTGCCTTTGCGGGAAGCGCGCGGACCGGATCGTTCAATAAGAAACTGGTGCGCATCGCCGCCCGGGGAGCAGAAGAAGCCGGCGCCGTGGTCGACCTGGTCGATCTGCGGGACTATCCCATGCCGCTGTACGACGGCGACCTGGAGGAACGGGAAGGCATCCCGGAGCATGCCGTGCGGTTCAAGATCCTGATGATGGCCTGCCAGGGTCTGCTGATCGCCGCGCCGGAATACAACAGTTCGATCACGCCGCTCCTGAAGAACACGATCGAGTGGGCGTCGCGGCCCGCGCCCGGAGAGGAGAGGCTGGCGGTATTCAGGCACAAGACGGCCGCCCTGATGAGCGCGGCGCCGGGGTCGCTGGGCGGTCTCCGGGGACTGGTGCACGTGCGGTCCATACTTAGCAACATCCACGTGCTGGTCCTGCCGGACCAGGTGGCGGTGCCGGGCGCCTTCGGGGCGTTCACCGATGACGGCCAATTGAAGGACGAGAAGCGACAGGCTGCCGTGGAGGGACTGGGACGCGAACTGGCGGAGACCCTGGAGAAACTGCACGGCGCGGCGGGGTGAAAAAACGTATCGTGGGCGAATGGCGGCGGGGTGAAGCGAGTCGAATGAGAAAGCGTATCGCGTCACGGCCGAAAGACGGCCTATTGCTCCAGAAGGGGCAGGACGGCGGTTTCCAGGTTTTCGTAGGACATGTAGCCTATGTGCTTCTTCCGGACCATGCCGTCCCGGTCGATGATGAACGTGGTCGGGATGCCGTAGACCCCGCCGAACTTCGCGGCGGCCATCTGACTGGTGTCGATGAGGGAAAGATAGGTCATGTTCATTTCTTCGACGAATGGCTGCACGACTTCGGCGCCTTCGTCGTCGAGGGCGATGCCGATGATCTTGACGCCCCGATCGCCGTATTCTTCATGGAACGCCTGGAAGTCGGGGATCTCGTCGCGGCAGGGCGGACACCAGGTGGCCCAGAAATTGATGACCCGGACCTGATCCTCGAACTGCGCGATGGTGAATTCATTCTCGTCGGCATCCTGCAAGGCGAACTCCAGGTCGATCGAGTAGGCTTCCGAAGTCAGCGTACCGTCGGAAGTAAACACGACGGGCATTTCAGACCCGTCCCTATCACCCAGAATGGCGGCAACCAGGCCGGTCACGATCAGGAGCGCGGCGAGGATGTAGGTGAAGTTGAAACGCGATTTCGTTTCCATGATTTCATTCCGTCCTGGAGGGTGGGTACGGCCCGCAACCGGTCCGTGGCAATTAGTGTAAGATAGCACTAAAACGCACGCAAGGCAAGGGAATTAGGGGGCGCATGAGATGCGGAGATCAAGATGGAATATCCCGATGATCGTTGCGCTGGCGATGATCGTTGCGCTGGCGATCACCTTTCCGGGAACCGCGGAACCACAGGGAGGTGACCGGGTGGACCACTCCGTGTACGACGGTTTGTTGAAGAAATACGTCGATGACAGGGGCATGATCGACTACCGCGCCTGGAAAGCCCGGGACGTGGGTACGCTCGATGGCTACCTGGATATGCTCAAAGGCGTGGATCCCGAGGGACTCAGGGACAGCAACGAGGTGTTCGCCTTCTGGATCAATGCCTATAACGCGCTGACCATAAGGGGCATGCTGCACTTCTACCCGACCAGCAGCATCAGGAATCACGTCAGCCTGCTCGGGTACAGCATCTGGAAGGACTACAAGATCAACATCAGCGGCACCGACTACTCGCTGGACGACATCGAGCACGAGATCCTGCGCAAGATGGACGAACCCCTGATTCACTTCGCCCTCGTGTGCGCCTCCATAGGATGCCCGCCGCTGATGAGGGAAGCGTTCACGGCGGAAGACCTGGAGCGTCAGCTGCGGGCGAATACCCTTGTTTTCTTCGCCGATCCCAGTAAGTTCCGTGCCGATCCGGGAAATCGAACCGTGTGGCTCTCACCGATCATGGACTGGTACAAGGACGACTTCGGGAAAAACCGGCGGGAGCGCCTGGATTACATTGCCCCCTACGTCCCGAACGACGCGGCCCGCGCCTTGCTGAGGCAGAAAGACTTGGACGTCGACTACCTGCACTACGACTGGGGGATCAATGAGCAGCGTTGAGGGCCACCTGAAACGGATTGAACTCATGACAAAACAGTACCACCAGTGCGCCAGGTAGATAACGGCGAGACAGCAGGCCGGGTAGACGGCCGAACCAGGCCGGTCGCCAGGCTGGTCATCCTGCTGGCGGTCGCCTTTTCCGGCTTTCTGGCCTATTCCTTCACGCCCCTGGGCGAGTATCTCCAGCCCCTTGCGATGGAGGGGTTCTTCGAATCCATCAAGGGATTCTGGTGGGCGCCGCTGGTGTTCATCGGCCTCTACGTGATCCTCACGGTGCTGGGCGTGCCGATGGTGATCCTGACCTTCTTCTCGGGATTCACCTTCGGCGTCATGCACGGCACGCTCTACGTGTTGATCGGGGCGAATCTCGGCGCCAACCTCGCCTTTGACCTGGCCCGGTACCTGGGCCGCGATTTCATATCACGCCACATCAGGGGTCCCATCGACCGGATCGACCGGCAACTGCGGAACCAGGGGTTCCTGCGCATGCTCCAGCTTCGGCTGATCCCGGTCATCCCCTTCAACCTCCTCAACTTCGCCGCCGGGCTCTCCGGCATTCGTAAACTGCACTACCTACTGGGAACCGCGATCGGCATTACGCCCGCCACGTTCATCTACGTCTACACGGCGGCGTCCCTGATGCAGGTCTACATGGCCGGCGCCGAACTGGATGAGCTCGCCCGGGCCGCCCTCCGCTCCTCGGCGCTCACCAACCTGGCCATCGCCCTCGCCCTGCTGGTAACCATCTCCCTGACCCCGGTAATCTACCGGAAATTGAGAGGGAAGGCGCAGCAGTAGTTTCGCTTCAGGATGCTCTGTAAGCGCGTGAGCGCAGTCAGCAGGTGAAGCGGGGTTAGCGGCTGAAGCGCGGCAGTAATTCCCCGGGTCGTCCGGACGCCGGTCGTCTCAGGAATCTCCAAACCGGATAGCGAAGATATCGGCATCCTTCAGGAGGAAACGCAGGCGGACCGGCACGCCGTTGAGGCGGGAGAGATCGCCGCCTGCTTTCCACGCGACCGGGGCGTCGAGGTCGTCGCCGAATAGCGGTTCCATGTCGGATGCGGCGAAACCCTCCACGGGCCGGCCTTCCATGTCCTGGACCTCCACGGACACGCTACCCACGGCCGACGTAGAGTAATTGAGAAACAGCCTCGAACCCGTAAAGGTCAGGGGTTTGGTGGCCAGTTCTCCGCCGTGGTATCCCGCCCGAATCGAGGCGAAGCCATGAGGGCGGACGGTCACCCGCCGCACGCCGTTGGTGTCCCAGCCGTAGTGTTCGGCGACGTACATCGACCACTCGTCCGGCGCCGTCGGAATGATCCCCGCGGCCGGCGTCTGGTTGCGGTGCGTCCAGTTGCGCTTTTCCAGGCCCGGGCGCAGCCAGGCGTCCATGAAGGTCCGGTCCCAGTGGACGCCGTCCCGGCTCGACATGAACACCGCGTCCGAGACGCCTCCGCCCGGGTAATCCATGCCCTCGATGTCCTTCGTCCGTTCCGGCACGAACCGCATGGGGAAGGACAGCAGAATGTGTTCCGCCCCGGGGCAGAGCGTAGTGGCGTTGGTGTAGAAATGCTCGAAGGGGACGCCTTCGTCGTACACGTGGTGTTCAGGTGTGGTCCAGTGGATGAAATCGTCCGAGGTGCAGCTCTGAATGGCGCGGACTCCGACGCCGTCGTCTCCCGTCTGTTCGAAGTACCGGCTGAAGATGCGGTAGCACCCCGCATGGCCATCCCACATGGGTACGTTCACCGAATCGAAGGCGCCCGTGATAGCGAGGGGGCCGTCCTGTACCGGTCTCCAGGTCAGCCCGTCGGAAGAAGCAAAGCCAAAGAGACTGTCCCTGCCTTCTCCACCGACGGCCTTGAAACGCTGATCGGGCGCCGCCGCCGGATTGCCGTCCAGGAAGACGCAGAAGTTGTGGGCCTCGGAGCCCCGGATGAGGATATTGTTGTCCGTAGAACCCTCCGCCTCCACCAGACCCAGGCCGGGCCGCTCGAAATGGATGCCGTCGTCGCTGACCAGCAGGTTCGCCGTCTGCGTTTGCGCCCAACCCTCGGGCAAATCCTCGTGTTTACCCGTGGGATGATAGCCGCGGTAATACACCATGATCTTGCCGTCGGTCTGTAACAGGTTGTAGCACCCCGTACAGGCGTTCTCCAGCGGTTCAATAACGCGGAAGACCGTCTCCTTCCGGACGGGTTCGTGGAGGTGCAGGTGGGCGTCTGAAAGGCTGTCGATCAGGTAGTGGTCGACGAAGAGTTCACGTTGCGAGCCCAGGTCGATGGGGTTCATGGGGTGTCCTTTTGTGGGTTGGGGGTGCTTACGGTGGGCAGTCTGTTTCACATAGATGCCAATCAGGATTGACGCGTTCGCCTCATTCATAGTCGGGCGGCTCGCGCATGGGCTCGCGGGGTGGTAGTTCCAACTCGACGCCACCTAATGGTGCGAAACGAGCACGGATCGCTTCTGCCAGGTTGGTAGGGGGATCGCTTTCGCTAAGTTCCTCGCTAAGTATCTCGTGAGTCGCATCATCCGCCGAGAGATCGTGCCGGGGATTCTGAATGTCTTTATTACGGCTCATTACTTCTTTACGGTTTCTGTTTTTAATACAACCCCTCCTTGCGATGAATATCCGCAAGCCGATCTAAGTCGACTACGGATTAACTCAAACTTTGTATGGCTGCCAACAATTGCGATCTGATAGTCTGAGTGTCGGCTGCGAGATCAACGGTCTTAAAGTGGATGCAATGACCCTGAATATCCACCCATTCATTGAACATCTCACCAACCGCCGGATGTAGAAACATCCCCTCTGCGTTTTTATCGCGCGAATTGCCACTATCTTCCTGGGACCTCAGGTAGGCGTAAATCTGGTACATGTATCCGCTTCGGATCCCTTCGTTCCTGTACCAACCACTTGATAATAACGAGTTGAATTTCGTGTCGATGACGATTCGGCGATTGGTATCAACGTGATCCAACACGATATCGGTGCGCATTGTAGGCAGGATCGAACCTACTCGTGAGCTCATATCGGTCGCGGGCCATCGAATAGTCGTTTCCGGACGGACCCGCCATCCCTGCTTGGTAAGTACCACATCATAAAATCCTGCCACACCTTTCTCGTAGAGTCTGCGAATCCAGTTGATTTCGCGGTATGGCAGTGGCAGGTGTCTTGTTCCCAACGTCTCGGTCGGAATAGCCATTTCGAAGGCAAGACGTGCCGCGTCGACCATCTTGCGGTCAACGGCGTCGTGTCGACCGTATCGTTCGACTGAAATCTCTTCGCGTCCCGGTCGTTCACCTACGACGCCCTGACGCCTCAGGCTTCCAACGAGAGTCCGGCACCGATGGGCAAGTTCTTTTCTACGTACAAATTTGGATATCACCTCGAGCGCGGATCGAACGTATCTGTTTCTCGGTGTGTCTATCGTCAGTTCGTCGAATCGACAGGCGACCACACCCCGCTGAAGCAACTGATGCGTTTCAGTATGGAGTAGGTCTATACGTCCGCGGACGCGACCAAGTACTTCGTGTCGGTATCGGTAGCCGTAACTCAGATTACGTTTTAGTCGACGCTCGACTTCATGCGTGAGAATCTCGGCAACTAGATCAGGTAACCCATCAGGATTACCTTCGACAGAGCGGTCTCCTGATGAATCAAGTTGCCTGAAAAGGTCCGAGGCGTAAAGCATGAGCAGCCACAGATTACGTACGGGGATACGACCAATTTGACCTACCCGCTCAGACGTCTCGACAACCGCACTATCTGAAACGCTGTTTACCATTAAAACTCTTCCAGGAGTTTGTGCTTTGCCTTATTTGATTCCTCAGGATTCTCGAACCAGTATTCATCGAGTAACGGTCCGATTTCTGTATTGACGACATCCCGGTACCACTTAGGGGCGTCCTCTGTCCGCTGTTCGGATGTTGGCGTAAAGAATGCGTGACCCACACGATATTGCGAACCCAGGCTGGTGTCTTCCGAGATCGTGTTATTCAATTCAACAATACGTTTTTCGATCTCACGTAGTGTTTCGATTTCAATTCCGCAATTCGAATGAACCCATTCTCGCCAGGTTTTGCCAAAGGTAGGTTCCAGATCGATGAAGGCGAATCGGCGGCGAAGGGCCAGATCCACAAGCGCAATCGAACGGTCGGCGATGTTCATAGTTCCAATAACGTGGAGATTGTCCGGAATAAAGAAACGTTCAACGGGGGACCGTTTGTATATTAGTTCCAACGCTTCGTCTGGTGTTCGTTTGTCAGCCTCCAGCAAAGTCAACATCTCTCCGAAAACCTGGGCTGGGTTGCCCCGGTTGATTTCTTCAATAACCATGACGTACTGATTATCGGGGTCTTTCTCTGCTTCATCTGCTAGAGCAATGAAAGGACCATCCACGAGTTTGAGTTTGCCGTCGTCCGCTGGACGCCAGCCACGCACGAAGTCTTCGTATGAAAGATTGGGGTGAAACTGAACCGACCTTACCTTGCTGTCGTCCTTCTGGCCGATAAGGGCGTAGGCTAGTTTCCTGGCAAGCCAGGTTTTGCCTGTGCCAGGAGGACCCTGAAGGATGAGGTTTTTCTTGAATCGTAGGCGGTTGAGTATCGAGTCCAGTTTGTCTCTGTCGATGAAGCAACCGTCCTTTACGATGTCGTCCAATGTATATACGGTTTCAGGCGGTGGTGGAGGAGGTGGAGGAGTAACAACCTTGTTCATCCAAACCTCATAGGCGAGATGTGGAAAGGACTTTACAGGGCAGTCCTCTTCCTTGAACTTGGCATCCAAAGAATCTCGGACATTTAGATAATCATTTGCATTGCAACGGTTCTTTGGACCGTTAAGACCAATTACTGTATCAAGTTCGCGTTCTATGTATTCCCGGGCCGAAGTGTCGAGGGAAGGGAAATACCAAGGCCGAATCCAATACAGGCCAAATGATAGTTTCCAACCAACATTTGGTAACTCTGTAGCTGAGTCATAGGTGGAGACGAAAGCAGATCGTGTGTTGGAGTCCTCCGATTCGTAAAAGGAGATGGCCCGGGAGAAAACATCCCAGAGAACATCAATATCTTCTGGATTCCTGTCCTTATCGAAATTGAAAAACCAGGAGCTTCGATTGTCTACAACGGGGATACCTTCGAGTATGTCAGGTACCGGCTCAGACACGCTCAGTAGGTCAGCCAATTCTGAAGCAACTAATAGTCTATTAGAATCCCTTATTTGCCGGTTAAACATACCCATGACCGTAAACGGGCATATGTCTTTAAGTGGTCCGGACTTGCCATCAGAAAACCGATCCTGCACCAAGTACATTGAGTTTTCTTTGGTAGCGATGGCATGTATCCTATCGATTAGTTCGGTGCGTTTGTCTTTAAATGTGAGCAACTGATCCGCGAAAGCCTCGTAGAAACTCGTCCAAGCGAAGCGTTGATCCTTATACCTTTCCCGCCAATAGGGAATCTTCAAGAAACCCTCAATGTCTTGAGGCTTGTTCTCGAACGCGAATCTGATCAAGGCGTTGTTGTGCCAGCTTTCGCCAGGCAACACCTCCCAGACCGTTCCTCTAAAGGTGTAGAAGTACCATTCCCGCACAGGTCTGACTCGATGCCAAGCTACCTTTACGACATGGCCATCGCCTGAGTTCTCGATTATCCGCCCGATTGCTTTGATTGCCATAACAGACACGAACCGGTTACGGGAGTCGAAAGGAAGATCGTGTTTGCGGACATAGGCGGACTTGATTGCGATTCTATCGCCGGCCTGCATGGTCTTAGTGGTCGCGACATCCTGATGATCGTCGTCGAAGCCATGCTCCCAGATACCTTCCTCAAGAAACCGATCGGTTTGATCACCCGATTCCGAAAAATGCGCACCTACAAACCAGCAAGGTCTGGTGTTGGTTTCTTGCGATAGTGAGTTCATTAACTACGCTCCACTAATCTTTGTTCCAGGCTGGTAATTCTTCATCTATCTCGAACAGATTGGGAGTCGAGCAGTGAACGCCGATCCCGTGCTCCATCAGAAGCAGAACGAGTTGCTCTCCATTTATGAGTGCGATGGGACTCTTGTCAGATTGCGCGGCTTCTTCTCGTGCTTTCGCACCAAAGTCGCTGGTCGTAATGATCAACCCATGTTCGTGGACGCCTAGGCTACCTCTAACATTTCTTACTACTGGAGCCTGTACGTTATGCTTCCATCGTTTGACCTGTACCGCCAGCTTAATACGAACAACATCTCCTACCATAAGTTCGCCTCGAACATCAATGCCTCCGTCGGCATGGAACTTCCCAACCTCTACATCGACGAATCCCATCTCGGCGAGTAACTGCGAGATCAGCTTCTCAAACTCTTTAGGATCAATGTCTAGTAGGCGGTCTCGCAACGACTTTCGCACTTCTTGATTGTATTGCTCAATCTGAAATGACAGACCGCGTGCCTGCCATTTGCTAAGGCCTATATAACCTCGTCCGTGTTGGACAAAACGAGGGATCTCACCGCGGTTCAACTGGCGCTTTATCTCAGTAATCACCTGTGCGTTCATGGTGAATTCGGGTGTTTTACCCTTGGTAACAAGCCAGCCTTCTGTCAACGCTTTCGTCGTGATATCCTTGTAGTGCATCGGGTTTTGGGCGCCGAATACATCTAGGACTTTTTCGGCGCATTCGGTGAACGTCATATTCGGGCTCGGTTCGATATCGCCCGTAGAAACGTTACGCATTTTAAAGGTCTGTGCTTTTACCTTAACAAACCGCGATGCGTCGCCATATTTCTTGATATCTGAATAAAGTTGCGCACCGATGGTCGCTTCGGGAGTCTTGCCTGACGAATCCCACAAGCCCTTTAAGGTGATTTCTTTGTAAATCTCGGAAACATGCAAAGGTTTTGCTATCTCGTTAAGGACTTCTTCTATTGCATCGAGAAGAACCATACGGACTCCCTATGAAGTCGTGTGTGTCGAGTTCTTGGTGAGAATACACAATTATCGATGAATAAAACCAGAGTGCGTCGTAGAGTATTTTATGCAACTTTTTACTAGTGCATTGTAAAGTTATAGATTAGTGGTTATATTAGACATGACACGCCACCTTTATCTCCCGGAGGTCATCATGTCTAAGAAGCTTCATCACGTGTCCTTGACCGATCATGCCCGTCAGGAACTGAAAAGCTGTCTGCGCAAGGGCGTGCATGCCGCCCGCATGCTCAACCGTGTTCGCGTCCTGCTGTTGGCCGACGCCGGTCAGCCCGACGAGGCCATCGCCGCACAGGTGGGTCTCAGCAGAGCGACGGTGTACAACATAAGGCGCAGATTCGCCGTCGGAGGGCTTGCCTCATCGCTTCATGAGAAGCCCCGGCCCGGCCAGAAACCCAAGGTAACCGCCCGGGTCGAAGCGAAGCTGTGTTCCATCGTCTGCAGCGACCCGCCCCCGGGCCACAGTCGCTGGACCCTGCGCCTCCTGGCCGATCGGCTGGTGGAACTGGAAGCGGTAGACAGCATCAGTCATACGGCCGTGGCAGGAGCATTAAAAAAAATGAACTTAAGCCTTGGCTGAAGAAGCAGTGGTGCATCGGCGTCATGGACAGCGAGTACCTCATGCGCATGGAAGACCTTTTGGACCTCTATGAACAACCTTACGACCCCCTTCATCCCGTGGTCTGCTACGACGAGATGCCGTTTCAACTCCTGGGCGAGGTGCTGGTGCCTATCCCCATGAAGCCGGGCAAGACCTGGCGTTACGATCATCACTATAAGCGCGAGGGCACCTGCTGCATTCTGCTGGCGGTCGAACCTTTGGCCGGCTGGCGCTTTGTCCAAGTACGCAAGCGGCGCACCAAAATCGACTATGCCGAGTTCATGCGGGCCATGATCGCCGCCCGCTATGAACGCGTCCGCAAGGTCCGTCTGGTGGAGGACAACCTGAACACCCATAGCGCCGGGTCTTTCTATCAAGCCTTCGAGCCGGAGGTCGCCCGCGGTCTCAAGGGCCGGTTCGAACCGCATCGTACGCCGAAGAAGGCCAGTTGGCTCAACATGGCCGAATTGGAGTTGTCCGTGCTGGGCAGGCAGTGCTGTAACCGCCGTATCGCCGATCAGCACGTCCTGGACCGGGAAATCGCCGCCTGGGTAGAGGCGCGTAACGAGAAAGCGGTCAAGCTGAACTGGGGCTTTACGACCAACGACGCCAGAGACAAGCTGAAACGACATTATAAATCTATTAAACATTAACTTTACAGAGCACTAGAACAACTTGTTCGGAATCAATGTTCTATTGGCTGGCGTCTGCTTTGGCTTCGCCATGACCTTGTGGTATTGGATGAGGGTTTTCGGACCGTTCATCACTTAATATCCGATCAGATTCCTCAACTTCACCTGTCTGTCATGGACGCCTTGATGCAGGATCATGACGTGGTTCGGCTCGGACATGAACCACGCGAAAGACCGCCAGGCCAACTGGCTCACCGAGCTTTTGAACGCGGCCGTGTCACGGTCCTCGAAGGCTGTTACGAATATCACCTGTCTTTCGTCGAACCCGGCTTCTTCGGCGATCCCCCACAACGCCGTCTGACGCGACGCGCTAACGGGTCCGGAGGTTGCTACCACCTCCACGAACACGAGCAGCGGTTCGACCGGACCAAGGTCTACGAGGATCAGATCGGGCAGATTGCGCTGGGGATCGATCGTCAGACCGATTGCCTGCGCCAATTCGTCATCCCGCGCCACGACCTGGTTGCGACTTTCACTTAACCAGATGACACCGGGCATATCAAGGAATCGCGGCGCGAATTCCTCTATGACGGCTTTTGAAATCACGGAGCTCGGACCGGGCTGCATTTGCCGGGTTTCGCCGCTCGGCATCCTCACGAGCACTCTACCTTCACTGCTGACCGCGCCCTGTCTCATGATCTCAATGCGTGCCAGCGCGCCCGGCGAGAGATTCGAATTCTGCCAGGCCGTAATGGCCGTTTCTAGAGCCTTTCCGTACAAGCCAGGATCGAACAAAGCCACGAAATCCCGAGTAAGCGCATAGCGCGGTCTCGGCGAGGTCGTTGGAATCCCCTCCCGCTCCACCACGGCACCGGTGCGAACCAACCCCTCGCGCAACGTCTCGTCGCGGATCGGCTCGCGTGTATTAGCGGCGTACCACCGCCCCTCAATAGATCCCGCCGACCGTAGAGACGCTGCCCGCCACGCTTCGCGGTCGGTTTCGCCCGTAGATGCTGCCTGCGCATCAGTCATCCGAGTCACCTGGTCCGGTCGTATCCAGTGGTCCGATCCTTCTATCGCTCCGATATACATCATGACGAATAGCGTCTTGGCAGCGATCTCGCGCGTCACGTAGTTCCGGTTCGTCGTTCCGGATGGAAAGATGACCTGCAGCCGTTCGTGGATATCGGTAACGGGCGTCAAAGCAGGCAATGTCATCAGGTCTCCTCGACGCTGTACAGACGCTCCACCGCCTGTTCTACTGCATTTCGTTTCGCATGGCGATTCACCATCTGCTCAATTGCTTTCATGTCATCGGGAGATGGGAGGGGCAACGATTTCAGTTCATAGGCGGATACCGCGACGCTGCCGTTTATGCAGCGGAACAGTCTGTCCACCACTTCGCTGTTCAACAATGCCGACAACGCCGCAGGGGTCACCTTGGGCTCGCCGTCGAGCGGCTTGATCATGTTCAAATGGTTCTCGACAACCACGCCGTCGTGTTGCTCGACGAAGGAGATGGGTAACTCCGCCGCTTTCAAACGTCGATTTTGCTCCTTCGACGTGGTCCTTTGCAACAGCACGCACGGCGAATCGGTGACCACCCAGCGTTCGTTCGGCTTTGGTTCGAAGTACGGTTCGTGATTCCGCTTGACCGCCCGGAATTCAAACGCACCGTGCGAACGCACCGATTCCGCCCAGACCAACGGATATCGTCCCTTCCCGGGTCCGTCCCTCAGACCCTCCTTGTGTCTGTTCCATACCAGGGGGCCGGTGCTTACCGTGTAGCCGTAGTCGGTCAGTCGGTACACCAGTCTCTCAGCCTGGCGCACCAAACAGCATTGCTCTTCAGATCGTGGCATAACCCACGGTTGGGTCGGTTCATCAGGTAAACCGAAGGACCCTGCGCTCTTTGTTGTAATCGATCCATCCGGTCCAGGCGTAATGAAATGCACCTTGCCTACATCTGAGTTGCCGCCGCGTCGATAGGTTGCCAACAGGGTTTCCTGCAACACATCAGTAAAAACTCCCTTACGTTCGCCAACAAAGTCGATGCTCACAGGTGGAGCTTCCCGGCCAAGCAGACCGCGCAGATTCTTGAAATATTCGCCGGCAAGAAAGCTTGTGGGCGTCACGAATGCGATTACTCCCCCAGGCCGCGCAAAGCGCAACGCCAGATCGGTAAACACGCCATACAAGTTCGCGTGGCCAAACAAGCTGCGGCGGAACCGGCTACGCAGTTCTGTCGACAACGAGACCCTTCCATACGGTGGGTTTCCAACGACAAGATCGAACCCTTCTTCGTGCGGAGTCTGCTCCATTGTATCGTGCACTTGCACGATGGAACGAAGCCGGGTTCCTGCCACACGGTACAACTCGCCGAGTGTCACATCGAGAAATACCTGCGACAGCCAGGCCGCGAACGGATCAAGTTCGAACCCGTACAACCGGTTCTGGATATTCTCCAGTACGGTTTCAGCACTGGAATCGTCCAGGTTTTCCACGATTCGACGCGCCACCGGAGCCAGGAATGCACCTCCTCCGCACGCAGGATCGAGAATTCGGGCTGAATGCCAATCGACGCCGGCCTCGGTTGCCATGTCCAGTAATCGCTCGCATAGCGCCGGTGGCGTGTAATACGCGCCTAGTTCTGCCCGCAACCTGTCCGGCATCATCCCTGTGTAGATCATGCCTATCCGGTAGCTGGCGTCCGGCGGGTCCAGCAGGCTTGCGGTCGTTCCGATGGATTCCGCCAGTGCGCTGGCTTCCGGCGGTATGGGCGTGGCCTGGTAATCGAATGGCGGTTTTCGTAGCGGTAGAAGCGAGCGTGACCTTGACTGTAGCCCTTCCCAATATGCACAGACCACGCCGGATACCATCGCGCGTGCGAAATCGAGTCGGTCTTCAGGTTTTACCGACGCTACAAGCCCCCGGGCCCTCATTGACCCGTATTCGAGATCGGTCTGCGCCGAAGTTGGCGATGTTATTTCGTGTCTGTCTGCCACGGGCGCTGTTGCGGTCGCCAAGATGATTCCCTTCTCAGGCATTCCTACTGCGCCGAAATCCTGGCTGGCAAGTATACTACCAGGGAATTATATACAATAGTTATAGTCGAATTGGAATACACTTTTCAATAGGGTTTTGGCAAGGCGCTCCGGCATGGTGGAATAATGGCGGGATCGGATACGTTTCACCCCGCATCTCCCTCAAACCCCCACTCCCTCCACCCCTGCAGCAACGGGAAATACAGGCCGAGGGTAATGGGCCGGGAATCCATGGTCCGTATCAGGCTAGCATAACCTTCCAACTGGTCGCGGTACCGCTCTCGTTCGTTGTCGAGGAAGCCTTCCAGGTCTCCCCCGGCATGGGCGCTCGTTTTGTAGTCGATGATCCAGCGCCTGCCATCGTCCACGAAGGTCCGATCCACGATGTAACGCCGGAACCTGCCCTGTGCCATTGTCGATAGCTCGAACTCCCTCTCGTCACTTTCGTGGCGCGACAGGATCCATCGGCCGCGGTCGTCGCGCATGGTATTCATCAGGGCCGATACCGTACGGGAGACCGCCTCGTCGAGCTTGTCGCCGTCCAGTCCTTCCCGCCTGAGCGCGGTACGGACGGTCTCCTCGCTGAAATCCACGTGATCCGGGACCCGCATCCGCCGGAGCATCTCGTGCACGACGACCCCCACGCGCCGCTGAAGTTCACTCGCCCACTCGAAGGTTGGATGGTGCGCGCCGGCGTCTGCGGTCTCGGCCGGCTGCTGCTGCGGCTCCAGATCGATATCTTCAGGCAGGGGCAGGGGATTCCAGTCCGCGGACAGGCGCTGGAGCGGGACGCCGCGAAGCTGTTCGTCGACTGTATCGTCTTCAGCCTCGTTCTCCGATTGATCCGTTTGATCCTCCGCCTTTTTGCGTGCCGCCCACGCTGCCTCGAAATCCGGTTCGACCGTGTGCCATACTTCCGCCAATAGCGTACGGGGATCGGGACTTTTCATCGATTCGTCGTCTGAATCCAGGTTGGTGTGCCCCAGCAGATGCAGGCACTTCCGGGCCCGCGTCGTCGCCACGTACAGAAGTCGGGTTCTTTCGTGCGCCCGCTTCTTCGCGTTCACGTTCTGCAGACTCGCGTACAGGGGATCCCTGTCTCCGCCGACGCCGGGTATCGGCGCCAGCAGCAGACGGGATTTATCCCCTTCCATGTACTCGCGCCACAAAAGGAGCTGCTGTTCCTCAGGCCGCGTGCGCCGGCCCAGGCCCGGCAGGATCACCGTGTCGAACTCCAGCCCCTTGGCCTTGTGGATCGTCATCAACTGCAGGTTCGCGCTGGCCTCGACGTCGGCGCCCGCGAACAGCCGGGTGACGTCTTCGGCGAACTTCCTCTCGTTCGGAATGCCCAGTCCGTCCTGCGCTTTTTCCAGTAGATCCAGGTAGGCCGCGGCGTCTTCAAGCTCCGTCCGGTTTTCCAGGCAGGCCGGGCCGCCCAGCGCGGTCCAGACGCCTTCCACCAGCCGGCGAAGGGGCAGCCGGCCTCGCTTGTCGAACGCGTCGTTTATGACAGGAATCATGCGGCCGATTCGCGCCCGGCCGTCGGGAGACAGTCCTTCCACCCGCTCGGGGTCCCGGAGCAGGTCCCAGACGGCGCGCGGGGTGTCGCCGCCGGCCAGCGTCTCGAGATCCGCGAGCGTGAGCCCGCACCACGGCGCCCGCAGGATCGACAGCCAGGCCAGGCGGTTGCCCGTGTGCACGAGCGCCTGCGTCAGCGCCATCAGGTCCTGCACTACCGGACGCTCGCCCAGCGCGTCGATCTCCACGGCGCGGAACTGCTTCCTGTTCCGGTGGAGTGCGGAGACGATACCGAACAGGTGATTGCGGGCCAGGACCAGCACGGTGATGGTCTCCTCCGGCCACTTCGCCTGGGTCTCGTCGATGATCTCGACGACACGGTCGGCCTCGGCTTCGGGCTCCGCTCCCAGGAACGGATGTACGCGTACGGCGCTGTCGGAATTTGTGTCCTTGAACGCCTCGGCGGGTTTGTACGTCACCGCTCCGGTGAGTACGTTCTCGGCGTCGGGGAACGCCTCATTCATCGCGCCGTTCACCCATCCCACGATGGCCGGGAAGGAACGGAAATTGACCGACAGCGTGAGGGGAGTCAACCCGACCGCGCCGATCCCGTTCTTCCGGGCCTGCAGGAAGAGGCCCACTTCGGCCTCGCGGAAGCCGTAGATAGACTGCATCGGGTCGCCGACCAGGAACAGCGTCCGGCCATCTCCGGGCTGCCAGTCCCTGATGAGCCGGCAGATCAGGTCATACTGGCTCTGGGACGTGTCCTGGAACTCGTCGATCAGCAGATGCCGGATCTCGCAGTCAAGCGCATGGGCCAGGTCGGTCGGCGCCGAGTCCGTCCCCAGGGCGGTTCGCGCGCCGATCGCGATCTCCGTGAAATCCACGCACCCTTCTTCCTGGAACACCCGCCGGAGCTGATTGACGGCCAGCGGCAACAGGAGCATCAGGGCGTTCAGGATTTCCCACTGTGTCTCCTCGAAACGCGGCAGGGGCAGGGATCGCAACGCGTGCAGGGAGGCGACGGCGTCATCGTCCAGTTCGATGCCGGCGAGCCGTGCCTTGGCGTCGCGTCCGGCGCTGCCAGCCGGAAATCCCTGTCTCTTTGTGAGACTTTGGCGCCGTAGCCCCTGCGCGGTCAGGAACATCTCGGCGAGTCCCAGCCAGGCAGGCAGCGAATCGGCCGAGGCATCGGGGAAGGCCTGGAGATTGAAACAGGCGTCCAGGGCGGTCGTCTGGCCGGTGGCATGGCCGTCTGCATGGCCTTCGTTCCGAAGATTGCCGGCCGCGAAACGGGCGAGTTCCACGGCCTCGGTCCGGTAGCCCGCGGGGAATGCCGCGTCGGCCGCCTGCAAGGCGCCTTCGACAACCCGCTGGATCGTGGCCTCGAGTTCGGCCCGCAGCGCGTCGGCACTGGACGCCGTATCGGGTCCAGGCGCCGCATGGGGTCCGGGAGCCCTATCGAACCCAGGTACCGCGTCGGTGTTAGGCGTCATATCGGGCCCAGGCGCCGGGTCGGGCTTGGGCGCCGACTTACCGGCCACATGTCGCATCCACTGGTCCCGGCTCCCCAGCATGATGCTCAACAACCGCTCGATCCTTCCGACGTAGTTGTCCAGGTGCGCCAACAGCCTGGACAACGCCTCTGATACGTCGTCGGGCGTTCCCTCGGTATCCAAGGAGGCCACCGTCAGGCGGGCCGCGCGGTCATACAGGTACCCGGCGTCGTCGACCGGCTGCCGCGCCGCGCCCATGCGGGAAACCCAGGGCATCTGCCGGACCAGCATGGCGCACAGCGAGTCGATCGTCTGGATTCGAAGACGCGACGGGTGTTCGGCCAGACGCCAGTTCAACCTGTTGTTTCGGTCCAGGGCGTCCCGGGCGAGTTGCCAGGTGTGCTTTTCATGGGGGGTCGACGGCTGGGGACCGGCGGCGCGCTGCAGGGCGGCGATGATCCGGTGTCGCATCTCCGCGGCCGCCTTCCGTGTAAAGGTAATGGCGACGACGGCCTCGGGCCGGTCCACCCGGGCCAGCAGCGTCAGGTACCGACGGATCAGCAATTCGGTCTTCCCGGATCCCGCGGGCGCCTGCACGATGAAGGATTGGGTGGGGTCAAGCGCCCGCAGACGCTGTTCCCAGTCCGGCATGAGGTCAGTCATCGCCATCCTCCAGTTCGACGGTGCCCTGGCTTATTCGGCACAGGGACGGCAGCGCGCAATACCTGCAGGTCTGGTGGGGGTTCTTGGGATCGACTGACGCCATGCCCATTCTGTAGTCGCGGCCGAGTTTTTCCAGGACCTCTCCCCACGCTTCGATCGTGTCCGCCAGCGCCGCCTCGCCGTCGGGCGCCTTGACACCGCGCCCGGGAACGATTTCAGCGGACTTGGCCAGACCCCGGAATTCCACTTTCCCGGCCGTAATCCTGCCGAAGACCACGCCCGCGACGTGATCGTCCGTGGCCACGGCATAGATGGGCAGTTGGGGCTCATCCGGCCGGGGTCCCTCCCAGCCGGACGGACTGCACGCTCCCGTCTTGTAGTCGATGATGACGATTTCCTCGTTCTCGAGACGGTCCACCCGGTCGGCCCGGATACTCACCTCGATGCCGCCCACCGTTGCCCGTTGCCACTTCTCCTGCTCGAGCACCGTGAAGGGCGATCGATCCATTTCCAGACGCAACCAGTTCCCGATGATGCCTTCCAGCCGCGCCTGCTCGATTTCAACGAAACGGGGATTGCGTAGCGCCCGGTCGCCCAGTTGATTCAGGATCTCGGTACTGACGCGCAGGCGCACGAGAACCTCCAGGTCGTCCTCCGTCTCGGAAAGCAGCCCGTCGTGCGACCGCAGTCGTTCCCAGACCCGCTCGAGAATGCGGTGAACCAGGTTCCCCCGGTCCAGCGCGTCCAATCCCGGCGCCGCCTCATCCGGCACCCTGGCGCCAAGCCGCAGTTCGGCGAAGGCCTTGAAGGGACAGGCCGCCTGGAGCGTGAACAGGTAGGTCCCGCCGGTAAGCGCCGCATCGCCGCACGGAGGGCCACGGTGATCGTGTATGGTCTCCACGGTGGAAGCGTCCAGGAGTTGTTCCGCGTAACCGGCAGATGTGAGCAGTTCCAGATCGGCGACAGGTTTTTGCGGCAGCGAATCGAAAAGGGGGCTGACCCTGAGGTCCGCATCCTCTTCCCGCTCGGGATAGCTGACGACAATCGACGGCGCGCTCGAAAGCAGATGGCCGGTGAGCATACGGTGATAGTCCAGTTCCCGCGCCGGGGACGACCCGGGCAGCTCGAAACGGCGCTGCAGGCGAAGGGGAAGGAACGGATCGGGCCGCCGGACCGCCGGCCACGCGCCGTCGTGCATGCCCATGGTCCAGAGCCTGTCGAAGCGGAGGCCGGCGGTTTCGAGCAGGCCCAGGATCTGGACCGGCGCACGCGCCGACTCCGGTTGGAACAGCCGGGATGACGCCAGGTCTCGCAGGATGCCTGTCGCCGCACCGAGCGGAACGGGCCCCGAGACGCTATCCAGTTTCGAGAGTTCGGCAAGCAGCTCTCTCCAGACTTCCAGGGTCTGGTACTCTGTACTGTCGAGTGCCCTGTCTCCCGGCCATCCGAGGTGCCCAAGGAAATCCGAGAGGACCGGCGCCCAGTCGCTCGGCATGCGCGGGGTCTGGAGAGTCCTGTACCGGTTCGTCCACGACCCGAAGCGGGCGACAAGCCCGGGACAGTGGTGGGCGGTGTCCTCGTCCCGGGCCAGGCCGATGATGTCCCAGAGTGAAACATGGGTCTGTCGCCGCGATCGCAGGGTTACGTCCAGCAGGGCGCGGCTCGTCATCTCCGTCTCGGAGCCGAGCAGGAACGGCGAGCGCAATATCCGGCTGGCCTGCTCGATCGGGATGTCCCGGGGGTCCGTCTCCAGGATCAGGAACGCCGTATTGATAAGCGGATATTCGCCGACAGGCAGGCCGAGGGAGATGTTGAAGAGCCGATTGGGGTCCAGGTCCGGTCGGAGCCGGGTGCGGGGATGGAACACTTCGCCGAAGACGCGCTCGATCTCGCTGCGGTGCTGCTCCAGTTCGGGAACGACGATGCCGATCTGGAAGGCCGGGGAAGCGGAATCAGGTTCGGTTTCCAGAATCCGCCGGGCCCATTCGGCGGCGGCGCGGATTTCACGACTGGCGTCAGGCAGGCCCACGCGCACGGCCTCGCCCCGGGCATCCGGGTGTTCACGTTCCCGCACATCCACCCCGCGCTTGGCCAGGGCATCTACCAGCCGTTGCTGGCCAGGCGTCCGTTCATGGAACCCCGCGAACTCGACTTCCTCGGGGACGGGAACCTCTCCCCGTTCGATGAGGCCCGCGAGCATCGAGGGCAGTTCCGCGTTTGAGAACCAGCCGTTCTCGCGGCAGTGCCTTCGGAACGCCCGGGCCCACGCCTGGAAGGCTTCCGGATCCGCGGAATCCTGCCACTCCGGCGCGTCGAGCGACAGGTCCCAGTCGCATACAAGGCCCCAGGATTTGAGTGCCGCCTCGGCCGTCGCGGGGATGTCCAGCAGCGTGTTGCCGGTCTGCGAACGAATGATCTCTTCCCAGATGACCCGTTCCTCGGCCGGCCAGAGCAGCCGGTCTGATGCGGCTGCCCCGTGGTCGGAAAACAACCACGTATTCCACAGGTCCTGCAACCAGGCCGACATAGGCAGGATATGCGCCGCCGGCCAGCAGGACTGGCCCGCCGCCTGCTGTTCCCGGTCGTATTCCTGGCGGAGTTCGCGGGAAAGCCGGGTGGTCGCGGTGATGACGGTCATGGTAGGGTGATCAATTACAAAAGGCTCCCGGTGGAACAGGTTGGCATGTCGCTCGCGTACTGAGCGAACCCTCTCCCAGGAGCCCTTTCATTTATACGTATCTTCAACGATTGAAGCGACGAGGTACAGTTTCCGTATGTTCTAATGTTCTCTTCACTCCATCCCGACCCCGATCCCGCGTCGACTCCGTTCTCGCTTCCGGTACCTGGCGTTCGGCGCCTCGAGGATCTGACCCTGCTTTTCCGTCAGATCGTCGTACCATTCCGGGTCATAGTACCGGGCGTACCAGGAGACCGAGTTGGGCGAATACTTGTAGAAGAGGGTGCGGCGCTCGTCGCCGTGCCAGGGCATGGTACCGTGGGTCAGCGCCTCGGTGAAAATCACGGCGGTGCCCGCCTTGCCGGTCACGGCGCGGATGAAGGGCTGATCGGTCTTGAGGTTGCGCCATTCGTCGGGGAACCGGAAGTTGCTCTTGTGGCTGCCGGGCACGCACCCGAAGCCGCCGTCGCCCGGGTTCACGTCCTTCAGGTTGTAGGCGACCACGGTCAGCCCGCACCGGATCTCCTGGTTGACGCAGGTGTAGGAATACAGCGGGTCGAAGGGGATGGCCCCGCCGTGGAGGGTCGTGCCGATGGGCCCGTCTCCCTTCCGGATGACGTCGGCGTAGTCGTGATCCAGCCGGTACTTTGGTCCGACCAGTTGCTCCAGGTAAGGATCTATCCTCGGGTTGTCGATCAACGCCCGGTACGCGGGTCCCCAGTCGAGCAGGGTGAAGCCGAAACGGTGGGTGGTGGCTCCGGGTTCCATGGCATCTTCGATCTTGTCGTCGAGAATGCGGTTCAACTCGGCGAGTTGCCCGGCGTCGAGAGCGTCCGGGACTTCGATGAAGCCCTGCAGGTCGAAGAGGTATCGTTCGTGGGGTGTCATGGGCTCTCCTTTCCCGGACCAGGGCTCAGTCGTCGGCTATCCTGTTAGTGTCGATCGCCGATCATCCTGGAAGAGTCGATCGTCGTCCGTCGCGGTATCGCAGTACCTCAGTCCGCCGCGATTTTCTCAATCGTCATCCGCCCCGATCTTTTCAGTCGTCGTCCACCGCATAGTCGTCGCCGTAATACTTGCTCGTGGTCCGGGTGTGGAACTGGACCGCGGAGATGGGTTCGTACTTCGGTTCGCCCGTGTTGGGCAGCACCTCGAGCATCTCCTCCTCCCAGACGTAGACGGCCATGGGGATGCTGATGCGGGCCGTTTCGAACAGGCTGGCGTCGAGCGGCTTGCTGACCCGGTGGGTCGTGGAAGGCAGGCGGTCGTTGGTGATCCGCTGCATGTAGTCGCCCGTGTTGATGATGATGCTTCCTTCAGGGGGATTGAGGCGGATCCACTTCATATTCTCGCGGTTCAGCACCTGCAGGCCGTCCGCCCCGTGGGAGGGCAGGATGGTGAACAGGTCCACGTCCTCGTGGCCCAGCATGCGCCCGGCCCCGGACTCGTCGTCCTCTTTCGTTATGGGCGGGTAGTAGTTCAGCCGGAAGCCGAAGTTCGTCCGCGTGAGCTTGTCGTCGTAGAGCGAGGGGTCACAGCCCAGGTAGGTGAGGATGCTCTGCATGAGGGGCAGGATCAGCTTCTCGTGACGCTGGATGACCTGCCGGAAGAAGGGTTCGTACCCGGCCGCGGGCCAGAAGTCCGTTTCCCGGTAATCCGGGTTCTCGCCCAGGTCGAAGGCCCGGCGGCAGAAGACCCAGCCCTCGACGAGGTCCGGATGCATCCGGCTGGTCTGCTTGATGGGGAAATAGCCCTGGTTGACCGAGCCCTGACGCTGGGCCTCGTACTTCATCTTGTCCGCCATGGGCGTGGCGGTGAAGAACTCGGCCACCTTTTGTTCTACCTCGACGTACAGGCCGGGCGGTATTTCGTGGTTCTCGAGGATGACGAAGCCAATGCCCTCCATGGCCTCGCCGATGTCCCGGGCGAACTGCGCCTTCCCCTCCGGACCTCCGTGATAGAACAGGCTCATGTCGCAGGTCCTGATCCGCGTTTCCTCGTCGAATTCCTCTTGCGCCGCGCCTTCGGCCAGGTTGTACGTCTGTTCCTTCTTCACCTGGTCGTACTGCGTGTATTCCTGGTTTACCGCCTTGATGCCGTGTTCCTGGCCAGCATGTTCGGTGCTCATGACCGCACTCCCGGTCCCGCCGGCCGCTGTTCCGCGCCGCCGCGGGCCCTGCTGTTATGGATCGCCCGTCTGACTCGGTTAATACCCCAATATCTCATATCGGCGCGGGGTCTGGCAAGGGTAAAATGGCCGGGACGGATCACCTACAAAACAGTTGACACGGCGGCCTCGCGCCCGGTACATATGGATCATGGCCAACGCACGCTTCAACCCCCCTCAGCCCTACAACGAACCCGTCCTGGACTACGCCCCCGGATCGGCCGAAAGAGCCGCCGTCAAGGCGAAGCTCAGCGAGCTGAAATCCGCGCCCGTCGAGGTCCCGCTGATCATCGGCGGACGGGAGGTGAAAACGGGCAACACGGCGCCGTTGCGGGCTCCCCATGATCACGCGCTTGACCTCGGCGTTTATCACAAAGCCGGCGAGGCTGAAATCCGCATGGCCATCGACGCGGCCCGGGAGGCCCGAACGGCCTGGGCCGGCATGCCCTGGGAGCACCGGGCGTCGGTGCTGATGAAGGCGGCCGACCTGCTGGCCGGCCCCTGGCGCCAGACGGTCAACGCCGCGACGAT
The DNA here is from genome assembly GCA_965202605.1 of bacterium. Taxonomy (GTDB): domain Bacteria; phylum JAAXHH01; class JAAXHH01; order JAAXHH01; family JAAXHH01; genus JAAXHH01. The sequence goes on along the minus strand of OZ241838.1, from coordinate 3,376,525 downwards.
GCTGGGCCAGTCCAAGACGGTCTTCCAGGCCGAGATAGACTCCGCCTGCGAACTGATCGACTTCTGGCGGTTCAACGTGTTTTACCTGGCGCAGCTCATGAGCGATCAGCCGGCTTCCTCCCCGGGTGTGTGGAACCGCCTGGAGTACCGCGCCCTCGAGGGGTTTGTATTCGCCGTCACTCCTTTCAATTTCACCGCCATCGGCGGCAACCTGCCTACGGCGCCGGCCCTGACCGGCTGCACGGTCCTCTGGAAACCAGCCTCTTCGGCGGTGTATTCTGCCTGGCACGTCATGCGGCTGCTGCAGGAAGCCGGACTGCCCCCGGGCGTGATCAACTTCATTCCGGGATCCGGGTCCGAGGTGGGCGATCCGGTATTGAACAGCCCGGACCTGGCGGGTATCCACTTCACCGGTTCGACGGCTACGTTCCAGCGTATGTACCGCACCGTGGCCGGTAACCTGGACCGCATGAAACACTACCCCCGCATCGTGGGCGAGACGGGCGGCAAGGATTTCATCTTCGTCCACGCCTCGGCGGACGTCGAAGCCCTCGTGGCGGCGGCGGTACGCGGCGCCTTCGAATACCAGGGGCAGAAGTGTTCCGCGGCCTCCCGGATGTATGTGCCCCGCTCCCTGTGGCCGGCGTTCAGGGACCGTTTCACGGCGGAAGTTGCGCGAATCAAGACAGGCGATCCCGAGGATTTCACGAACTTTATGGCGGCCGTGATTGACGAGGCGTCCTTCGATAACATCGCCGGTTACATCGAATACGCCCGGTCGGCGGACGACGCCGAGATCATCACCGGCGGCGGTTACGACCGGGAGCGGGGCTGGTTCGTCGAGCCGACGACCATCGTGACGTCGAACCCGAATTTCAAAACCATGGCAGAAGAGATCTTCGGCCCCGTACTGACCATATACGTATACGAGGATGACCGGCTGGACGAGGCCATCGCGCTGTGCGACGGCACCTCGCCGTACGCGCTGACGGGATCCGTCTTCGCCCGGGACCGCGAGGCCATCGTGCACATTTCGGCCGCGTTGCGCAACGCGGCCGGGAACTTCTACGTCAACGACAAGCCCACCGGCGCCGTCGTCGGGCAGCAGCCCTTCGGCGGGGCGCGGGCGTCGGGGACGAACGACAAGGCGGGCAGTCCCATGAACCTGCTGAGGTGGATGAGCGCCCGGACGATCAAGGAAACCATGGTCCCGCCGGCCGACTGGCGCTATCCTTTCATGGACGAGGCGTGAGTCGGCGGTCCACTAGTAATCGATTCACTGAAGTTCAACTGGAGGAATAAATGAGCGAGGCAAGCCCCTTGAAGGTGCACGTAACAGGCGCGTATGGACTGATCGGCAACCTGACGTACCGGCATCTGAGCGGTAAGGACGGCTACGAAGTCTACGGCAGCGGCAGGCGGAGAGCTTCCTCGGACCGGATTGACGACGAGGACCTCCTGCGCATCCCCGATGATCGTTTCTCACTGGCCGACCTGACCGACCGGGACGCGGTGTCCAGGGCGCTGTCCGGCATGGACGCGGTGGTCCACCTGGGCGCGGTCCCCGATCCCGGCGCGTCGTTCGAGACCATTTTGGAATGCAATATCCGGGGCACCTACAACGTGCTGGAAGTATGCCGGGAGGAGGGCATCAGGCGGCTGATCTACGCGAGTTCCGTCATGGCGAGCTGGGGGTACGGCCAGTTCTCCGAACCTTACGTGTCTCTCAACGAAGGACGTCTCGAAGGGCTGCCCGATCCCATGCCCATTGTAAAGGTCACCGACCCGCCCAGGCCCACGGAACCCTATTCGGCCAGCAAGGTCTGGGGAGAGGGTATCTGTCGCACCTACCACGACGCCCACGGCTTCTCCGTCGTCTGCCTGCGCATCGGCTGGGTCAACAAACAAAACGAGGCCACCGAACCCTTCTTGAGATCGGTGTGGTGCAGCCAGGCGGACATCACGACCATCATCGAACTCGCGCTCAAAACCACCGAAAAACCGGTATACGAGGTGTGTTACGCCGTGACCGACGGTCCGCATCGCTGGGTGGATCTGGAGCACACGCGGGACCGGTTAGGTCACGTTATTTAAGAGGTTGAAAGCGACGATCGCGTGAACGGTAAAAAGCAAAAGACAGCGGAACTGTTGAACTGATTAAGGTAACGTAACGATTAGAATAGATTACCGGATAGCAACTGATTCACAGCACAAGATCAACCACTTGAAAGGAGCGTGTCACCATGGTCAAACTCACCGTGAGCGGAGTGGAGCATGAGGTCGAATCGGGTCAGCGTCTCGTGCTGGCCATTGAGGGCACCGGCGTAGACATCGGCCACCGCTGCGGCGGCAACGCCAAGTGCACGACGTGCCGGGTCACGATTTCGGACGGCGAGCCGGACACGATGACTGAGGCCGAGCACGCAGTGCTTTCCGAGAAGGGGCTGGTCGGCGAGGTGCGGCTTTCCTGCCAGATCATCTGCGACCACGACATGTCGGTCGAACCGGGCTTTCTCCTCGAGAACGAGGAAGAATGGACCGATACGGGCCCGCCGCCGGAGACGACCATCACACCCGACCCCGTCTGGATCGCCAAGCCGTAGATGTTACAGTACAGTTATCTGTTTGTGTCTACGTGCATAAGCCAGGTCGAATCTCAATCCTTACCGCATGCAGTAGAGAATTTAATCACGGGTAGATTTTCATTTTAAGTCCGCCAAAGGGCATTAATGGGCTTTTAGTCGGATTCTAGGTTTGTAAGGGTTATTCTGGTAAGAGTTTCGACAACAGCGGTCTAAGTTGATTTTTCATAGAACTTCCCTCCCTTTATAGGGCTGATCAATACAATCCAAGATGGGCTCACTAGTAGCGGCGGTTCAACACTAAGCCATTCCAGTAAATAGATGGTTCAGGAATTGGCTGTTGCTTTTCCCTACAAAAGCTTCATGGGGCCCGATCAAAACATTTTGCTGTCGGTATGTCGGTAATAGGCATCGTAGTATTCATTTCCTGTTCAGTTTTAGAGATGCACCAACGCTTTTTACTCTAAGGCTTCGGGCAAACTAAACAGTACCTACCAGCTATTCTAGGTAATCCGTAGAACCCATGACCGGGAAGATATGATGCACAGATTGGAGTTCTTTTGACTGGCCAATTCAGGCTTAGGTAATTTAAAATGAAGTTTGTTGATCTTTTCGCAGGTATTGGTGGTTTTCGAGTTGCTCTAGAGCGACTTGGTCATGAGTGTGTCTTTGCCGCCGAGATTGATAGCCAACTCCAAGAGATTTACGGTCGCAATTTTCCTGACGGACCTCCAATCCACGGTGACATACGGCTGTCAAAGCAGCATGTGCCGTCTCATGACTTGCTGTGCGCTGGGTTTCCATGCCAGCCCTTCTCAAAGTCGGGGGCCCAGGCTGGTTTGAATGACGAAACGAGTGGAACCCTTTTTCACGAGATATTGGAAATCCTGGAAAGGCATAGACCGAAACATGTTATTTTGGAAAATGTTGGGAACTTTGAACGTCACGACGAAGGGTGGACCTGGCGTATAGTTAAGTCTAGCATTGAGAAATTAGACTATAACGTCGTTGGGACAGAACATTTAACGAGTGGTGGAGAAGGACTACTCTCACCACACCACCTTGGTTTACCTCATCACCGTGAACGATTCTTCGCTGTCGCATCTCTCGATGATCTATCAAAGAGTGTTTTCCCACCTAGAAATCGAACGGCAGTGACAAACATGGCTGACATCGTGCAGCCTAGGGACGATCTATCAGAATGTGACAAGGAAGAAACTCAAATTTTTGACCAACATCGTCGATGCATTGAGCACTGGAACTCATTCCTTTGTGCGTTACCAGAGGAAAGAACAACTCTACCTTCATTCCCAATTTGGGGGGATGAAATCAGTGCTGACTATCCCTATGAAGAGATAACACCTTGGGCTGCTATGCTCGCCGCGACAAATGACTCAATTATTACCAGTAACGGGCATTTTCAAACTTGGGAAGCCTACTACGATCTTCCTAGTTATGCACGGACAGAAGTTGAAAAGTTTCCGAAATGGAAAGTAAGGTTTATTAAGTCAAATCGTGAATGGCTTGCATCAATTCGCGATAATCTTTCATCAAAATGGATTAGTAACCTCCGCACCTTTCCTCCAACACTCCGCAAACTTGAGTGGAACTGCCAAGGTGAAGAGAGGAATCTATGGAAACATATTCTACAGTTCAGGCCTTCTGGGCTGCGTGTCAAGAGATATGTAAGTAGTCCGTCCTTAGTCGCGATGACAAGCACTCAGATTCCAATCCTTGGTCCTGAGCAACGACACTTTACTCGAGTCGAAGGGTTGCGTTTACAAGGCTTTAACGACGATTTCAACGTCCCAAATTCTAGGGCTGCAACATTCAAGGCGCTTGGGAACGCAGTTCATGTTGACGTAGTGTATGAGATTGCCAAGAGATTTCTAGGAACCAGATAGTCCAACGGAGAGAACATGTTGCCTCCTACTTGCCGAGATGCTGACTGAAAGGGGACCGGATGACTGTTTCTAGCAATCAACTATCTATAGACATTCGACCAGCAGTAAGTGTTTATGCGACTTATAGGCGGCTGAGTTACAAACCTTGGTATGCAATTGCAGAATTTGTAGATAACTCTACACAAAGCTATTACGACCATCGAGCGGAACTCCTGAACGAATACAAGTCGGATATGGGTGCAAACCATCTACGCATCGAAGTGTCCTATGACAGTGAGCGAAATACACTGACTGTCATTGACAATGCTTATGGGATGGAGGAAGACGAGCTAACACGTGCTGTTGTGCTGAACAGACCACCTCCTGACATATCGGGACGATGTGAGTTTGGCATGGGTCTTAAAACAGCTGCGTGCTGGTTTGGTACAACTTGGACGATTCAAACGAGTAAACTCGGCTCTGATAGAGAATACCGGGTTCGAGTACACGTACCTGATCTTGTAGATAATCACCAAGAGAAAGTAGACGTCGAAATCTCTTCCGCACGGTCGGAGACTCATTACACTGCCATTACAATTGAGGGACTTTACAAGCCGATTCGTGGAAGGACACATGGTCGAGTTAAGGATCAACTTGGTAGCATGTATAGGGAAGATCTCCGTTCGCAAGAAGTCGAGATTCTATGGAACGGAGAGCCTATATCATTCGATGAGCCAAGCTTCCTTGTAGAGGATTTGGGTAATGGTGTTATAAACGAATGGAGGAAGGAATTTACCTTAACCGTGCCGTGGGAATCGGAGAGTACAACTCTTCAAGCATCAGGGTGGGTGGGAGTTAGGACCCCAGGAAGCCAAAAGGATGCTGGATTTGCTCTATTAAGACGAGGAAGGGTTATAGTTGGCGGTCCTAGTGAGGGATACAAACCTTCAGAGATTTTTGGACAGGGAAACACTTTTAGGTCACAGAGGCTCGTAGGAGAGATCAAATTAGATGCATGGCCTGTAACTCAAGCAAAGGATGCGTTTGACTGGTCTGGGGGACTTGAAGATGATTTCATTCAAGAATTGAAGCAAGTTTGCCAAGATTATATGGATAAAGCTGAAGGCTATCGCGAACGAGGTGAGCCTGTCTCCCAGCCGATCATGGAAGTCGCATCGGAGCCTCTCAGACAGGTTTTTGGAGACAGAAGGTTTAGCAACGCCATCGACGAAGAGATGAGATTTCCGGATCCTCCAAAGTCTAGAGAATTGGAGCAAGCTGACGCCGAGAAGGTACGAGTTGTCAGTAGTGGCCCTATTCACTATCGGCTTGACACTGGTACTGAGATTTGGCTTTTCAGGCTTCATTGGCAGGATCAATTGAGTGATGCTCACTGGATGCAGATCAGCGCTACACATGAAAACGAAATAGACGTATTCCTAAACATGGCCCATCCGTTTTTTGTCCCTTATCTCGATAGCCAAGGCTTTCTGGAACTACTTCAGAAGGTTGTACTGTCGTTAGCCCTTGCCGAACGGATGGCCCGTCAGACTTCAACAAACGGGCTGATTAGCCCCTCCGACTTTCGAATGTACATGAACAAAGTGCTCCGTCGTGCCGGGGAGATAGAGGCAGAATATGGTCGAAGCTAATGAAACAATGGGAATTGATCCTATTGATTCACAAGAAGGGGTATGGGGACCATCCATCGACGGCGAGGAGATCTCTCTTCTCCAGGGAAGGTACGAAGAGCGGGTAACCGAGGATGAATGGGACAGCGTTGTTCAAACTGCGGCCTCAATTTTGGGTCGATGTCCAAACCCGATGGTACCCGCAGGAATTGTAACTGGATTAGCCCTCGGCAAGGTACAAAGTGGGAAGACCCTTTCATATACATCACTCATTGCACTAGGCATCGACAACGGTTATCGGATTACCGTGGTTCTTGCCGGTACCAAGAATGCCTTGCTGGAACAGAACTACTCACGCTTATGTAATGACCTTGAGACGAATAGACCAACTGTAACGCCGTTTAGGAATCCAATTCCTCAAGATGCGGAAGTCTTAAGTAGCGTGATACATGGAAGAGGGCATGTACTCATAGTAGTACTTAAACACCGTACAAGACTTGACAGAGTGAGACGCGTTCTTGCGACCCCTGAACTTCGCTCTTTTCCAACACTCATCATTGACGACGAGGGAGACGAGGCCTCGCTTAATACCCAGTTCCGGCAAGGTAGATGTTCGGCTGTTTACAACAGTATCCTGATGATTCGCAGGGCACTTGAAGTTCACGCATATGTAGCCTACACCGCGACACCACAAGCCAATCTGTTGATCTCTGGCATCGACGGCCTCTCTCCTGATTTCGGAGTGCTTGTCGAGCCAGGACAGGGATATTGCGGTGGATCGACTTTTTTTGGTAACGAACGAGAACGCTATGTTAGGGTAGTTCCGTTAGTGGAAGCTGAGGAGGAGTACGTCTCAGGTATACCGGACGGTCTCCGGCTGGCCATCGCGACATTCCTCGTCGGAGGTGCTATCCGCCACCTTCGTGAGTCGAATGAATGGCACTCAATGCTTATACATAACAGTAATCTTGTTGCCTACCACGCAAGGCTTCAATCTGCTACTCGTAATCTGATCGGACTTTGGAGGGAGTGCCTCAGTCTTCCAGATACCGATCCTGCAGCCCAGGAACTGATCGGACTTCTAAAATCAGCTTACAACGATCTGTGCACCACAGTTCAGAGTCCCCCACAGTGGGATGAAGTTTATCATCAAATCCGGGATGAGATTCGGCTTGTCGAGGTGTGGATGGTAAACAGTTTGCCTTTAGGTCGCGATCCCATTGGGACTCCATTCAGGCTGAAGAACAATATACTTGTTGGGGGAAACATGCTAGGCCGAGGAGTGACGATAGAGGGCTTAGCTGTAACTTATATCACTCGCCGAGCAAAGAGCGACACCAACGCTGATACCATGGAACAGAGAGCACGCTGGTTTGGATACAAGCAAGCTTATCTGGATGTCTGTCGGATATTCGTAACACCCCAACTCCGAGACGATTATACCGAACTTTTGAGACATGAAGACGATTTTTGGGAGGCCCTCAGACGGAACCAAAGACAAGGTTTATCTATTCGAGAGTGGCCACGTATGCTATCTCTTGACATAAATATGAACATCAGACCTACACGGTCGAATGTCGCCCGATATCGGCAGTTCCGAAGCAGCGGTTGGGACATTCAGAACCAGCTTATAGAAGATGAGCCAGTTGCTACGCATAATCTCCAAATCGTCAGGGGATTTTTTAATGGGCACCGAGGAGTAACACATCTTTTTGGGAATGTCAAGCACCTCGTTATTGATAATTGCCCCGTGGAGACAGTAGTCTCCGAGTTGTTGTGCAATATACAAACTGAGAGAACCGATTGGGATGTTTCCTATTCTATTGAGTATCTGACACGTCTTTTACTTTCAAAAGAACTTTCGTACATGGATGTCGTATTCATGACCGAAGGACACACAAGAGTGCGAACTAAAAGGAATGGTCGGGTGAATCCTATGCAAGGACGCTCACCTGATAAAGATCCTTCTGATCCTGAGTACTATCCGGGTGACGAGAATATCCACGATGATCGGGTTCAAATACAGGTTCATGTCATACGAGTACGTGACGATAGTGAAGATCGCTCCGTAGAGACCACCGCATTCGCATTGTATATTCCAGCCGACGACCCGCGTTTTGATCTAAGATACGTCGTAAGGGATGAGATACGATGAGACTCAAAGCGGTGTATCAGCAACTAACGGAAAAACCATCCGGTCATGCCTACACCGTTGCTAGTATACCGGGTTATCAAAACGTGCTTTTGGGTGTGGATCTAGATGGTCACCCAGTATTGTTCGTACGAGCACAGGAAGGTGCACTAGAACCCTCGCTCCATACGAAAATGGTATCACTACATATTGGTCAGAACTACAGTGTCTCTACGACAACCGGGAAACCAGGGATAGAGTTTCTTCACGCACTGTATTGTGAGACAGGCAATCCAACGGATATAGAAACTTTCCTTGTCCTGTCGGAAGCCTTCTTGTCTCGCCATTCAGGGGATATTATCGAACAAGATGATGTTACATCGTTTTTTAGATCGATGGTTAGACTATTCGAGGTTACGCCAGCGAGAGACGTCTGGAGTGAACAACTCGGTTTGTGGGGTGAACTGTTTATGATGAGCCGGGTCCGAGGCTTTCGGTTCTGGTTACCTTTCTGGCACAGTGATACAACTCGGAGATTTGACTTCACGTATGGTCAAAGACGAATTGAGGTTAAAACTACTACTAGGTCAGAGCGAATCCATCACTTTTCACATAGGCAAATCTACACGATTGAGGATGAAGAGATTCTCATTGCATCCCTTACTGTGAATGAAGATGATTCTGGCCTTAGCCTACGACAACTCATCCTAGAGTGTAGAAGTGCTATACTTGGAATGCCCTGTTTCCTGAAGCTAGAAAAGGCAGTACGTAAGGCGGGAATGGAGAACATCTCAGAAAACGGACCTAGATTTGATGCCATCGCAGCGGGGGCAAGTCTTGCTTGGTTCCGTTCGACTGATGTCCCTCACTTTCGTATGCCTGAGCCCGCAGGAGTTTCTGGAACTCACTATAAGGTGGACCTCTCCACAGGTCCGACCGTTACTGCGTTGGAGCTTGAGGAATGGCTGCAACTGTGGTCTTTGGAGCATCAAACTATACAAAGTGACGTGTAAGTTGTCTTACTTACTATGGCTACCGTTCCCTAGAGACTCGGCCGAAATTACTTCATAAGTGATTCTAAGGCAGGTGGAAGAGGGGTTCTGATGTGGGTATCTTACGAAAGCCACTGTTCGATTTATTCAGACACCATTAGATGCTGTTTATACATACACGGGAATGACTTGACCAAAGCAGAATGGGTCTGCGTCTCATGACTTATTGGATATTCAAACATTCAGATCAAGACCAATACGGCGACGAACCTGGTGAAGCATACGTCTATGACAATAGACATTCGATCAAAGTGAGTTCTGAAGATTCCTTTGTTTACTTGGATAAAAGGGGTGGTGGCTACGGTTTCACCGGTCATGGAGTCGTAGCGAAGGTGCTTACGAGATCACCCAATAATACAGAACGTTTGAATTCCAGGGTAAAGAAAATATACACCGCTGAACTTTGCGACTATGTTGAGTACGTCAATACTCTCGACATAAGGACAACTAGTGTCGAGGGGAGAAAAAACAGGTCAATATTGGGTATCTCCGACGTCAACATGTTAGGCTGGTCACGGTCAATTGCTGAACTTAGTCTAGACATGTTTAGAAATATCATAGAACTTGCCTACCGAGGGAACTTGATTGAGACCGTACCACCGGAATCCCATGAATATGAAATACCAGAGGCGTGGACATTTGTCAGACGGCGACACAATTTAGAACGATTCAAGAAATCAGTCCTGCACCGCCAGAATTACATTTGCACAATATGTGGTACGACCCTCAAACAGGTGCTTGAAGTAGCCCACATAAGCAGTTATTCAAAAGATGTGAAGAATCGAGCGAATCCGGCTAACGGTATTGTGCTCTGTGTTTACTGCCATAGGGCTTTTGACAGAGGAGTTTTTCAAATATATGAGGATGGTACTGTCTTACAAACAGATGACATATCCCCTGACTTGATAGCACAAGCGCATCTTTCGAACCTATCCGTTACAACCCGGCGTAATTTACTCGAGGGCATCGACTTGGAGTTTCTTCGGCGGCGATCAGAATAGTTTCCATATAGCATTGAGGACAATCAATAACGAACTCATATTGGGGTCAATACTCACAATTCCTGCGTAAATACGGACATTCCACTAATTATCGATTGATTTGTTGTAACAAACAGCGTGTGCCTACGGAAACACCCCATCATCCTTTCAGCGCCCCCACCGTAATTCCCTTGGTCACCTGGCGCTGAAGCAGCGCGTAGACCGCCATGGTGGGCAGCATCATGAGCACGAGGCCGGCGAAGGCCATGCCCCAGTCGCTACGGTACTGGCTGACGATGGTGATGTTGGCCAGCCCGAGGGGAAGGGTGCGCAGGCTTTCGGCGTTCTCTCCCGACAGGAACATGAAGGCCATGAAGAACTCGTTCCAGGTGCCGAGGAAGGCGAAGATGCCCACGGTGACCAGGGCGGGCTTGGCCAGGGGCAGCATGATGTGCCAGAAGGCCCGCAGTTCGCCGGCGCCGTCCATCAGCGCCGATTCGTGCAGCCCCGACGGCAGCGACTTGAAGAATCCCGCCAGGATGAAGATGGCGAAGGGCATGCCGAAGGCGATGTAGACGAGGAGCAGCCCCAGGCGGGAGTTGAGCAGCATCAGGTCCTTCATCTGGAAGAAGAGGGGCACGATGGCCAGTTGCAGCGGCACCATCAGGCCGGCCAGGAAGAAGAAGAACAGGGGCCGCGCGCCGAAGAAGCGGAACCGCGACAGCGCATAGGCCGCCATGGCCGCGAAGAGCAGCGACAGGATCACCGTCAGGACCGTCAGCATCGCACTGTTCAGGAAGTAGTCCCCGAACTGCCCTACCGTCCACGCCCGTGAGAAATTGATCCACTGCAGGTCCGTCCAGTCCGGCAGCGTGAACGGCGCCAGGAAGATCTCCCGGTCCGTCTTGAGCGACGTGTACAGCAACCACGCCATCGGGTAGACCACGACGACCAGGTAGGCGAGCAGCACGGGATATACCAGCAGATGCCGCACGGTCCTCCAGTTCTTCTCACCAGTCCGGCGCTTCTCGCCAGGACTGTTCTTCTCGCTACCGCGATCCTTTGCACCAGTGCGGCTCTTACCGGCGTTCCGGGCCAAATCGGCGCTCCCATTCTGCTCGTCAGCTCGGTTCTTTTCCCAGGTCCCACTCATCAGAATTCCACCGTTTCCCTTCGCATGGCCCTGAGCGTGGCGGCTGTGCCGAAGAAGACCATGATGAACAGCAGCACCGCGATGGCCGTGGCCTCGCCGATCTTGAACTCGGTGAACATGTCCTGCACCATGAGCGTGCCGATGACGTGCACCTGCGTGGTGGGCGTCTGGTTGGTGAGCAGCCAGATGGTCTCGAAGGCCTTCATACCGCCGATGACCATGAACACGATGGAGATGGACAGCACCTCCCAGATCAGCGGCAGGGTGATGGTCCAGAATTGCCGCCACGACGAGGCGCCGTCGATATCCGCCGCTTCGTAGAGACTCTGGGGGATGCTCTCCATGGCAGCCAGAAATAGGATCATGTTGAAGCCGCAGGCGCCCCAGATGGACATGGGGATGAGTGCCCAGTACAGGTTGGACTGCGACAGCCACGCGAATCCTTCCATGGCCTGCAGCCAGCTTCCTGCGCTTTCGAGGCCTGCCGCGGACAGGATCACCCCGAGTCCCACCAGCGCGGTGTTGATCGGCCCGCCCTGGGGGTTGTAGAGGTGCATCCAGAGCAGCGTGGCGGCGACGGCTCCGAGTATGTTGGGGAAGAAGAAGGCGATGCGGAAGAACCGCGAACCCCAGATCTCGCGGCTGATGCAGACGGCCAGGAAGAGGGAGAGCGGGATGACGAACAGGGGGATGACGAACATGATGAACAGGTTGTTGTTCAGCGCGATCCAGAATCCGTCGCTTTCGAAGAGCAGGCGGCCGAAGTTGAGCAGGCCCGTGAACCGCATGTCGGTCAGCCCGTCCCATTCGTTCAGGCTCCAGAGGAACGACTTCGCGCTCGGGATGATCACGAACACCGTGTACAGCACCAGGGCCGGCGCGATGAGGATGATCCGGTCGGTCCGGCGCAGGAAGGGCCGGGCCTCCGTCGTATTGATTCCCGCGCGGCGCCGATCCCGGTAGCGTTTGTAGGTGGTGGCCGACCAGTAGACCACGGCCAGGGCCATGAGGCCGATCAGCAGGGCCGGCTTCCATACGTGCCGGATGTTGATCTCGTCCGGCGCCAGGGACTGCCGCCGTACCACGGCCGCGTTGGCTTCCAGTTCCGCGGCGGCCTCCGCGGGCGTGGTCTGTCCCGTGATCACCCTGAATCGCGCATCGGTCCAGTACTGGGTCATGGCCGGATAGCCCTCCCCGGGCGGCGTGCCGTAGGTGACGGCCGCGTCCCTCAGCATGGCCGCCAGGTCGGCCATGTCTTCCGTTAGGTGCTCTTCGGATACGCCGGCCACGGACACGGGGATGTCGCGCATCCGCGCGAAAAGACCGGCCATGCGGCGGGAAGTCATGAACCGCAGGAACTCGACGCCTTCCCGGGGATGGTCGCTGTCCTTCAGGACGAAATAGTACCCGGACCCGCCGTAGACGGCCGATGGATCCGCCTTGCCCGTGGGCGCCACCGGCAGGTTGAAGGACCCGAGCCGGAAGCCGTCCGGTATCTTGCCCAGCATCTCGCTCTTGAGCCACGAACCGCAGAAGATCATGGCCGTGTGCCCCAGGAAGAACTCGAGCTGCGATTCGGTATGGCTCATGCCCATGGCGCCAGGCTGGAAGTAGTTCAACGCGATCTGTTGCGCAATGGAAAGGGACTCGGCGAACTCGGGATTGTCGAAACTGCCGGGCACCAGGTTCTTCTGGTCGAAGTAGCGACGCGGACCGGCGAGGTGATAGTACGCGTGGTCGATCACGGCCTGCACGTAGCCCGGATACCGGCCCTGGAAGGCGAGCGGCCACATGCCGGCGGCCTTGATCTCTTCACATAGTGCAAAGAACTCCTCCCAGGTCGTGGCCGGTTGCCAGCCGTGCTCTTCAAAGAGGTTCTTGTTGTACCACACGGCGTAGGCAGAGGCCATCAGGGGGACGCCGTAGGTGTTGCCCTCGTGGGTGTAGCGGGACAGGGTTCCGGGCAGGAACGATTCGCGCCAGGTACGGTCGCCCTCCCAGTTGGGCTGGTCGAGGAACTCGTCCAGGGGCAGCAGGTCGCCGTTGCGGATGAGCGCCCAGTAGTTGAGGCTGGCGTTGGTGACCTCGGGGAAGGACCGTTCAAGGATGCGCACCCGCACCTTGTCGTGGATGCGGGGATCGCCGTAAAGGTCGATCACTACGCCCTTGTGCTCCTGTTCATAGGTCCGGGCGCACTCGAGGAAGAACTCCAGCCCCTGCCCGCCTTCGAAAAGCGGGATCTCGACGCGGACCGGGCGTATGATTTGCGTCTGTGTCGAAGGCGCATCCTGGGCGCGGATGGATGGCTGGTCCTGGGCTTCAACAACGTCCGCAGACGTCATGATGATACTGAAAAGCAGAAGGAAGCGGAACGAGGTCATGATTGGAGAACCGATGGATTCGAACTTCAGGGACCGGTAGAGTGAATGTAGAAAGGTCGCGATTACCTGTCAACGGCGCCCATTTTAGCCTGACCCCGGCGCCCACTACTTTCCATGGATAGGGCTCACAGTTTGTGCATAAGCGGTTGACAGGCGTGGGACGGCCACTCTACATTCCTTGATTGACTATCCCGAACACGCTTAGCCGTCGAAATCAAACACCGGGCGTAACCGCCATCAACAGGAGCAATTCGATGCGTGAGATCAATCTCGGCGCAGGAAGGCCCGACCCGTTGTCCTTCCCTTCAGATGCGCTGGCCGAGGCCGCCGCGAAGGTGATTTCCACCCGCGGGGCAGAACTCGTGAATTACCCGGACGGCCGGGGTTACGAACCGCTGCGGGCCATCGCTTCGGAACGGTTCGAGCGCAGCGCCGGACGGGCGGTGCCCCTGGAGGAGATCGTCTTGACATCCGGATCGATGCAGGCGCTGCAGTTGATCACGGACGCCTTCGCGTCTCCCGGCGACACGATCGTCACGGAATCCTTTTCCTACGGCGGGTCGCTGAGCGTGTTCCGAAGCCGGCAGGTGCGCATCGCGCCAACGCCTATCGATGACCACGGCCTGGTGCCGGACGAACTGGAGACGGTGTTGAAGTGGCTCATCGACGCGGGAACGCCGCCGAAATTCATCTATACCATTCCCACGCATCACAACCCCACGGGCTCCATCCTCTCGCTGGACCGGCGGGAACGCCTGCTCGAACTGGCCCGTGAATTCGATACGCTGGTGGTGGACGACCACTGCTACGGGGACATCGTGTTCCAGACCGAACCGGTGCCGCCGAACCTGTATCATCTGGACGAAGACGAACGGGTCGTTTACGTCGGTTCATTCTCCAAGATCCTCGGACCGGGCGTCCGGCAGGGGTACTTCATGGCGCCGGAGACGTTGCAGCAGCGGATCATGGCGAACAAGATGGACGGGGGAACGAATGCCCTGGCGAGCATGATCGTGGCCGAATACTTCGGCGAACATCTCTGGGACCACATCCGAGAGGTGAACGCCGTCATGAAGGCGCGCAAGGACGCCGTAGTCGATTCGTTATCGACCCACTTCAGTGATCTGGGTGAGGAGGTATGCTGGACGGATCCGCCCGGCGGCATGTTCGTATGGGTCAGGATCCCCTCGGCGGCGGACACGCGCAAGGTCCACCAGGCAGCGGCAAGCCGTGGAGTCTACTACACCCCCGGACAGGGCTTCAGCGCCACGGGCGAGGACGTACCCTACCTGCGCATTGCCTACGGGTTCCCCACGATCGAGGATATCCACGAAGGCATACCCATCCTCGCGGAATGTGTCAAGGAAGCCCAGGGCAAGGGTCTGGCGGCGTAGAGACCCGACAAAGCCTGATAAACCGGTAAGTATTGGTTTTAATTGGAAATAGCCCTGAATCACCACTCAGTATTGAAAAGCCCCGAGCTTTCTGCCCGGGGCTTTTGAGTATGTAACTAATATGTCGATGATCGAATTCACTGACATTTTGTTTTATCAACTACTTCAGTTTCTTTCAACCAATTTCAAATCATGAATACTGACTTTACCCTCTACGTTACCCAATAGAGTATTCATATCGTGAATTGTTTTGTTAATGCCATTGATATCATTCTTGGTGGCCATATTCCCACGAACGAAAAACAGCCAACCAGCAACCAGTCCGGCGAATCCAACAATAGCAGCACCAACCACCGTTATTAACGGAGGTAACCATTCGCTCTCACTCATGCCGGCTCCTTGACTGAGCAGGGATTATCCTCCATGTAAATACTCCCATTTTCCTTCCAACAGAGCCAAACGGTATTGTCCGCAGCATCGTAGAGTAAACCGAGTTCGCCATCTATTGAATCATGCACAACGACACCGGCATCGCGATTTAGCCTCGCATTAAGATGCTCATTCAAAGTTGTCTTATTAGGATCAGTCTTCATGTGGTGTTCCATTTGCCGGCCTGAATAAACCAACCTGAGAACGTCGTTTCAGTTCCATACCGAGTTAGTCGATATCAAGTCGGCAATCTCGTAACCAAATCTGAATCAGCCAGTAAAAGATGTGCACTGGTTCCTGCCATCCATCGAGCTTCACACCATCTTCCTTACCCTGTTCTCGTACTGGACCTCGTAATCCCCTTCGGGCACCGGCATGGCCCGCATGGCCAGTTCCCCGTCGGTCACGATCGGATCGGTCTTCAGCAGCAATTCGTCCAGCGACTCCTCCGGCGACTTTTCGGTCGTATCCAGCGTGACGAGGTGGCCGTTGCGCGTAAGGAGCGACCGGTCGACCTCGTCCTCGAAGCGTTTCTTGAGATCCGGTATATCCTTTTCGTCGATGATCTGGTACTCGTGGGGATCGGTGCGCATGCGTTCCCGGATCGCCTCGTCGTCGGCCGTGAGGTGGATCAGCACGACGTCGGGCAGCCGGGCTTCCAGCACCAGCACCTCGTAGTGCCGCTGGTTGTGGTGGACGTAGTTGGGATAGTACGGGTTCCCCGCCACGTTGCCGTACACGTCGCAGTAGATGGCTTCCTCGATATGCCAGCCCGCGATCAGCGTATGGGGGTAGTTCCGGATGACCTCCACGTGGTAGTGGAGCTGCATCCGCTGCATGCGTTCCTTCACGTCGTCGGGGTAGTGGACGTACTGCGCCCGGGACGTGGGACTCAGGGACGCGTCCGGGATGGTGAAGTGATCGTCGAGATGCGTCCGGCGCCGACGTTTCTGGTAGTAGGCGTCCAGCAGATCGATGAGGGTGGACTTGCCGGCGTATTCGATGCCGACGAAAATGGACCGCATGGATTGCTCCTTTCCACGATGATTAGCTGTTAAACTCAGATACGGTAATGCGCGGCGGCTTATCCGGTAGCCGCGTAACAGTCGGCCCTTACTGGTGTTTCGATCGATTAACGCCGCAACATCTCGATCCGTGCGCTCGCGACCGCTTCCACTAACCCTTTAATATCTCGGTCCACGCGCTCTCGACCGCTACCACTAATCCTTCAACATCTCGACCCACGCGCCCACGACCGCTTCCACCATGGCATCCCCGTGAGCGGCATTGGCGGTCCAGCTGTTCCGGTCTTCCTCCTGCCGGCAGTACCACGGCGCGTTCTCGTCCAGGCGGCCCTGGTCCACCAGTTCGGGGCGCGTGGCCAGCAGGAAGGAGGTCTCGTTGTACCCGGCGTGGTCGCCGCCGGCCGGGGGTGAGGCCGCCGGCAGGATCATGGGGTGCACCTGGACCCGGCCGAACTGGCGGGATTCCCTGGACATGCTGGCGTCTGCCCACCATCCCCGCGGATTGCCATCGGCCAGGACCATTTCGAAGGACAACTCCGCCGCGGCCTTCTTGAAGGCCAGCACCAGGGGTGCCTCCATGCCCTGGTGCATGATCATCACGTAGACACGCTGGAAGCCCATCTCCAGGAAGTTGCGTAGAATGGACTTCACGAACGACCCGAAAGCTGCATAGTCCGGATCGATGGTGCCGTCCTCGGGGCCGCCGAGGGCGTAACCGGTGGGACCGAAGTCGAAGGGCGGAGAGATGACCACGTCCAGGTGCTCCGCCACCCGCGCGCAGATCTCTTCCACGATGATCGTATCGTGACCGATGGCCATGTGCGGTCCGTGGGTCTCGATGCAACCGGCAGGGACCAGCAGCGGATCGTCCCGTTCCACTGCCTCGCGCAGTTGATGGGGAAGCATGTGCTTCAGGTACATGGCATCTCGTCCGGTTCGGGTGTGGAGCCGGTCTGTCGGACCTGATCCATTTGCAAAAGTCCGGTTTGCAAACGCCGGTTTATCAGGTCGCCTGGATCAGGCTTCTCAGGCTTCTATGGTATGCACGTCCTGGGCTACATCCATTCCGTGCCGTTCGGCCCATTCCCGGATGGGCCAGTCGATGCCGTCCGGCGCCTCGCGGCCCTGTGAGTCCACCGTGGCGCCCAGTAGTTGGCGTCCGATGTCGTCGGTAGCTGCGAGCAGGCCGGCATCGGGCTGCGTCTCATCATTGTAGAAGCGCATGTAGTGGTCCGGCTTGATCCACCGGTAGTGGTAGCCGTAGATGACGACCCTGGCGGTCTCTTTCGTGAAATTCAGTCCGGCCGCGTGGTAGGTCCGGTTTTCGAAGAGGAAGGCGTCGCCGGCCCGCAGGACCGGCTGTACGTATTCGTCCGGATGGATCTGGCCCTTTCGTATCGGCAGCGCGGACTTCATGTTGTTGCTGCCCCGCACGAACATCGTCGCCCCTGTGTCCGGACCGGGGAAATCCGTCAGGCAATAGCCGATCTTCAGGCCGACGAGGGGCAGCACCACGTGGCCGACGTCCAGCGAAACGCCCACGTCGCGGTGCCAGTTGACCTGGTCGGTATCCCCGGGCGCCTCTGGGTGCTTGTGGATGAGCGCCGTGTTCGTGATATGGATGTTGAAGCCGAGGAGGGCCACGATCAGCGGGACCGTGCGCTCGTTCGTGACGAGATCCAGGAAGGGCCGCTCCTGCACGAGACCGGGACGGCGATGGGCATAGAAGCCGGGGTACTCGAAGCCTTCCATGAGCCGGTCGCCCGTCTCCGTCAGCACTTCGATTTCCACGGGGTCCAGCGCGTTACGGACGATCAGGTAACCGTCCTCCTCAAAGGACCGCCGCTGGGATTCGGTCAGAGGCGTGGGATGCATGGGGCGGATCCTCGCACCACTCTTCGTACCGGACGGCTGAATTCGTAGAGGGGATCACGAAAACAACGATCGGATTCAGCGGTTCGACCGACATCCGCGTCAGTCGCGCACCGACGATATTCATACGATCCCCGGGACTTCGGAGTTCCTGTCAAATCTAATTCCGCGTCGGAACTTGCGCAATCCCCTTTGTGGCATCCATACCATCCGGTAAGCGCGGGATACGGAACGGGCTTTTCGTCCTGAAAGGCGTTTTTTCATTTTTGCTCTTGACACATTAACTAAACATACGTATAGTATATCGTTGTGTGCGGTCACGCACGTAACATGGACGCGTGATCCGTTTCAGATCGCTCACGATTCGGATCGCTCACGAAAGGAGGGTTCAGTCCGGTAAATCGGTAGGAACGCAATATCATAGTATCGTAATGTTGTAATCTTCGTATTGTCATTTCGCTCACGCGTGCCGCCTGAGCGAGAGCATTACCACCGCATCAGAATACCCTCGCGTCCCTTAGCGGACCCGCACCCCGCGGACCTCGAGCGTCCCCGTGCTACTTCTGATCGAACAGAAAGGCAGGGGAGCCATGCACGTCCGCACACACCCTACATCGCACGACGCATCACAATCACGCACATCCGGCCGCGGCAAGGACCGGAGGGGAGGGGCGGCGCCTTGCGTCCGCGCATCGTTCCCGTACCGGGACCATAATGCGGCGGAAGCAATTCAAAACACATCGCCAATATCACCGGCAAGTAAGAATTTCAGCATGACTGGCCCGTTTGCCATACGGCTGCTTGCCGCCCTGGCGCTGATGATCGGCGTCCTTTCCGCCTCCGGACAGGCGGCGACCGGGCAGCTGACCCACGGGGCCTATGATTTCGAGCACCTTCAAAGCACCCTGGAGGCGGACCGGGTGGACTACTTCACCGGCGACTGGTCCTTCTCGCTGCCGCTGGCCACGGTGGCCGGTTCCGGAGACCTGTCCTGGCCGCTGGCCCTCGAATACAGCAGCGGCATCGCGGGGCCGGACCGGCTCCTGCGGGGGAACGTCGCGGACGGCAAAGCCACCTACACGCTCAACCAGCCTTCATGGGCGGGCCTGGGTTGGAACCTCACCGTGGGAGCGGTCAAGGTCATCGGCGGCTACAATACGACGGAGCCGGGCCAGGGCGAGTGGATCACCAACAACCCTAACGAGTACGACATGGCCCTGGTGCTGCCCGGCGGGTACCACCCGCTCATCCGTCAGAAGGAATCGGGCGGAACTAACGCATCGCTCACCAACCGGTTCTTCGTCGAGCGCCGGCAGTTCTGGGACATCAGGTGGGCGAATGAGGATTCGCTGACATCGACCTGGACCGCGACAGACCTGTCGGGAAACGTCTATACCTTCGGCCCCGCTGACGGATACGGGGCCAACCTCACCACGGAAGCCATGGCGTTCGGCTCCGAAACAGACTTGCGGGGAGAGACCGTCATCGTCTCCGGCTGGCTGAACAGGAGCTTCGTATACCAGTGGAATCTCGCCTCCATCAGGGATCCGCAGGGCAATACCGTCTACTTCCGATACGAGGCGGACAAGCCGGTGACCACCGTGCGCACCAACCAGGAGAGAAGCCAGGTCTTCAACAGCTTCCCGAACAGGATAAGCGCAGGCGACCTGGACCCGCGCATCGGATCAGCCAGCACCGAGTATACGGTGGTCAAGACCTCCCAGACGTCGCATCTGGCGGAGGTCCGTTTTCACAACCCCGCCGGAGACCTGGTGAGCCGGGTGACTTTTGCCGCGACGGAGCGATCGGAGGACCTGCCGCTCGCCGGCAATTCGTTTTCCAACGGGAATAACTATTACGACTTCGCCACCAACTCGGTCGTGGCGGACTCGACCATAGGGCAGGTCCGGATTCCCACCGCGCAGGAGATGATCGCCGCCATGCCCAACGGGAATCTCTACCGGTCCCCGCAGGAACTCTACCACCCCTTCCTGTTCCGGTCGCTGGACGGCATCGAAACCACGAGGCGGCTGAGAAGCATAACGGTCGAGGACGGCGCCGGACGGACCATCACGACGATCGACTTTGCTTTCGAACCAAACCGTCTGAAACCTGAACCCTATGCCGTGTCCGATTCTCTCGAACAACATCAGCGGCAGAACCTTCTGCTGCTTTCTTCGGTGACGGTAAAGGGGAAGGGCAGGGCGCCTCTGCCTTCCTATGACTTCGACTACGCCCCGTCGTACAAGTACCGCCTTACCAGCGTAAAGTACCCCACGGGCCGGACCATGGCCATTACCTATGAACGGGCTACCACGTCGGCGCACGCGCGGCCCGATTCGTCCCACCTCGCGAAGAAGTACGACGAATACGCGTACCGCGTCTCCCGGCGCGACGTGGACGACGACGGCGACGCCGGAACGCCGGCCGCGTCCACCTGGTACGTCTACCCGGATACAGCCGACCTCTGGCGGTTCGGAAGCGGTCCAGTCGAAGCCGTGACGTATCCCTGGGTGGAGGAGCGCATCGTGGACCGGGACGGCACGTCCTACGGCAGGATCCGGCGGGAGTTCGTGAGCGAGGCGGACGTGGACCGGCTTGGCCTGGCGCCCGCCACGAGCGACCTGGGCAAGGCGCAGCGGCGCATGTGGCGCGGGCTGCTCGAGGAGGAGATCCGATACACGGCAACCGGCGGGGAGGTGGGCAGGCTGGAAAACACCTGGGCGGTAGATACGTCGGGCCACTTCAACAACATGATCTATCACGGCGGCGCCAAAAAACAGAGCTTCCGGGTGCGGCGGACCGAGACGTCCGAGACCACGGACGGCGTAACCGCCACCACGAGGTACCGCTACAACCCGATAAACGGCCTGGTGGAACGGGAGGAGATCCCGGGCTATCGAACCACCGAGACCTTCTATCCGCTTCCGCTCGGTGGCGCCGACAGCCAGGACCAGCCGTACGACTGGTCAGACGACCCGCCGTCCCTGGGAGACACCCAGGGGCGACTTCGATTACAACCGGTCCGCGACCGGCAGAAGCCGGGTGTGGACCCGGGCGAACGGGCAGAACGACAACAAGGAGAACCTGGTAACCGCGGTGTACGAGAGCGACAGGTTCCGGCTCACCAGTCCGAGACTCGAGATCGTGGGTACGGTCGGGCTCGACAAGGTGTCCGGCACCGGTACGGACCTGTACGGCACAGCAAAGGTCGAGATCGTGTGGGACGCGCCTTCTTCGCCCGTCTCGATCATCGCGGACGAGATCTTCACCGCGCCGACGGCGACGGTCCGGATGACCGTGGATACCACCCTCGTCGTGCCCGACCGCGTGCGCTCGGGCTACATGCGGGTGACGCTGCACAGTTCCGCCGATCCGAGCGCGGCGCCGACGGGCATACGGACCTACGCCGAGATCACCAGCGTGGAGAACGCGAAGGCGGACTATGCCTGGGACAGCGTAGCCGCCTCCGATTCCACGGGCGTCTACGACTGGTCCGGGAACCTCACGGGCCTTCAGGAACTCTGGGCCGAGGCCACGGCAACCCCGGCCGTCGTCAAGGAGAGTACGCTCAGCGTCCGCTTCCGCTCCACGGCGTTCGACGTTGCCGACCCTTACGTCAGGGTCCGGGGCAAGACGGGCCTTCGCGATGTGCTGGGTCCCGCAACGGGTACGGGCGGACCCTCAGGCTCGGTGGCGGTCAGGCTCATCTGGCCGGGACTGAACGGCAGATCCACGTACGTCGGTGGTTTCTCCGGCCAGGTTGCGAACGGCGAGTTAGCCTTCGACGAGGAAATCGCCGTGCCGCGACACGCCGCCGGCGTGTCGCCCAGGGCGTTGCTCGAAGTGACGATCAGCGCACTCACCCCGAAGCCGATGGACGGGGCGGCCAGGTGGCACGTTCAGGGCTACGCCAGGGATATCGAGGTCATCCTCCTACCCGATGCCGCTTCCGACCCGGAGTACGAGATCATGACCGACGCCCGGCGTATCTGGGACAAGCCGGCGGCAGTCACGGTCAAAGACCACGGCGGCGGCATCCTGGATCATGCAGAATTCGACTACGGCACGAATTTTAAGGTGCAGAAAACCTACGGCGGCACGCCGTCCGGCAGGCGTCTGGAACAGGAAGTCCTGAGTTTCACGCCGGAGGGACAGCCCATCGAGATAAAGGACGCGGCAGGGACCGTGGAAACCTCCGTATGGGGCTACGACAGACTCGCGCCAGTGGCCGCCTTCGCCAACACGAGGTCGTCGCAGGTCCGAGCCTACGTCTTCGACGACTACGAGGACGCCGCGGCGCTCCTGGCCACCCCGGACTGGTCGTCCGCTAGTCCGGCCCGCGTAGCGCTTGAAGACGGCGTGCTGAGGGCACTCGGCAGCGCGAACGATCAGGCGCTCAGGCTTACCGTCCCGGCGCTCGGGGCAGGCGTGTTCGAATGCGACGTGATGCTGGACAGCAACGCGGACCACTCCGCCGTTACCCTGTCGTCGGGCGCGAGAACGGTTTTGGGGTTCGATCTGAAGGCCGACGGCACCTTCGGCGTTCACGACAACGGAAGCCGGACGCCTGAAGCGCTCCACACCGCCTACCGCGTCAACCGCTGGCACCACGTCCGCCTGGAGTGGGACACCACCAACTCATCCGCGCGGCGCTGGTTCGCCCGGGTCGACGGCGTCCGCTATCCGAAGACCGGCTACTACGACCTGACGTCCGCCTCTATGCCCGACCGGGTCCTCTTCCGCAACGATGTTGCCAGCGGCCGCCTGTTCATCGACAACGTGCGCGTATATCCCGCGTCGGCCCTGCCCACCTCGCTTGTCACGTACGACCCAGCGAACCTGGCCGTCACCGCCATGCAGGACGCCAACGGCGTCGCAAGGCGCTATTTCAGGGATCCTCTCGGCTCGGCCTTCCTCTCCGAGGACGGCATGGGCCGGATCACCGCGCGGCGGCTCACCGCGTGGTCCCGCCACGAGAACGACGGCACCTATGCGAAAACGGACCCCAACCGGATCGCCTCGGCGGCCTACGTCGACCCGCAAGGGTATCCGCTGCATGAACGGCTTATTCCCCTGCTGGACTTCGACGCGCAGGTGACGGTGAGCGACGGAGAGGAGATGCGCTACGAGGCGGACGCCATCGATTTTAATGCCGGCCTGACGGCCGAGCCCGGCGCCGCCGTGACGCTCCGTGCCAGGGAGCGCATCGTACTGGGCCCGGGCACGCACCTGAAGCCCGGCGCCGAATTCACAGCCGGGGTGGACCCCGACCTCGGCGTGCCCGCCGTCACTGCGGGCGATGTCGACGAGGACGTGCGGCTCGACGGCCGGCAGGCCATGCGCATCGGCACGGACGGAACCTATAGCCTGCCCACTACCGGCGCGCCCTTGAGCATCCGCGCCGACGTGTACCTATCGACGCAGACCGGCAGCACGCCCGTCGTCCTCGGGGTCCGCGATACGGCCCGCAGCAGCAACGCGTCCTTCGAGATACGCTACGACGCGGGCGCGGACCGCTTCAGGGTCTACGAGGACGGCGTGCGCCAGGCGAGCGGCCTGGACGATTTCGACGCGCCGAGCCTGGCGTGGTACGCCTGCGAGATCGACATCACCGCGAGCGGCGATATCTACGCCTCGGTGATGCGGTACGACAACTTCGCCTCAGGCCGGAAGAGCCAGGGCGCGCGGGCGAGCCGCAGCGGGTTCCCCTCAGGCTGGCGTCCCGAGCTCACCCTGCGCGGCAGCGGCGGACGGTTCCACGTCGCCGGACTCTACCTGGGGTCCTCCACGCAGAGCGTCGCCTACTACGACGCCAGCAGCAGGCCCATGCAACGGCGCGTCGTCACCGGGGGCCGCGACCTGGTGACGCACACCACCTACAATGGCATGGGAAGGTCCGTGTCGCAGACCCTGCCCGTGGGCGTATCCACCGCGCGGACGGACGCCGTATCTGCGCCTGTGACGCCGCGGACGACCCGGACAACCTACGCCGCCGATCCCCTCATGCGCACGAAGACCGTCACGGCGCCGGGAGAGAGCGTCTCCTCCAACATCGTATACGGCAAGGGCGATCTCACCCGCGTGAGCGTGGAGAACCGCTACGAGACCGTCACCGACGAACTGGGCAAGAGCGTGACCAGCCACTTCGACAGGTGGGGGCAGGTCGTCGCCGCCGTCGCCGACTCCGGCGGGACCGACGAGACCACCACCCGCTTCGCCTACGACGGCCTGGGACGGCTGATCAGGTCAACCGCGCCCATGGGCGACGTGACGACGTATACCTACGACGCCCACGGCGACATGGTCTCGAAGACGCAGCCGGACGCGGGAACTACGAAGTACAAGTACGATAGCCGTCACAACGTGCGCTTCTCCCAGGACGCGCAGCAGGCCGCAGGCCGCAAGGTCAGCTACTTTACCTATGACAAGTTTGGCCGCATGGTCCGCTCCGGCGAGGTGACGCGGACCTTCGCGTCGCTCGACGCGAACAGGGCCTATGCCTTTGAGACCGACGCGGCCTCGTGGACAAGCCGGTATATCTACGATATCGACGCATCGGGCGCGTCGAACGCATGGGGCGTGCGGGCCACCTGGCCTGTCGGCCGTCCTACGCGGATCGAGCAGAACACCGACGCCGACGCCGCGGCCGAGGTCACTACGCGCATCGCCTACGACCACGAGGGACGCGTCATCCTCCGGCGGGTAGCCATCGATACGCTGCCCGACAAGGACATGGCCTATCGCTACGACCTGGCCGGCAAGGTGACCGCCATGGTCTATCCCGACGGTAGCGAGGTCCATTACGCCTACGATGCGGCAGGCCGTCTGGCAGGCGTGACAGGCGCCGAAGGAAGCGCCCTGGCGACCTACGCCTACGATAGCGACGGACGCATGAGCGCCCACACGGTCGGCGGTACCCTGGCCACCGGCGCCTACGCATACAACGTGCGCGACTGGGTAAGTGAGATAAGCTATCCCGGCAGGTTCACGCTCGACCAGGCCTACGACGCGGTGGGCAACGTCACTTCGCAGAACTACCGGCGCGCGGCCACCGAACCCCTCAAGACCGCCTCCTATACCTACGACGGCCTGCACCGCCTCGAGACCATGGGCCTGGGCGCCACCCGCTCCAGGACCTACGCCTACGACGACAACGGCAATATCACGCACGTCGCGACCGACGGCGACACGGCCACCTATGCCTACTCGCGCGGTTCAACCCCCAACAGGCTGGACAGCATCGCCAAGGGGAGCGTGACGGAGCGTTTTTCGTACAACGCCAACGGTTCGGCCACCTCGGTGGCGGGGACCGCCATGAGCTACGATCACCGCGGCCTGGTCAACGGGTACGGCGCCTATGCGTACACCCTGGACGCCGAGGGCTACCGCGTGAAGAAGGTCGGCGGCGGGAACACCGTGTACTACATCCGGGGCGCGGGCGGAAACGTGCTCGCCACCTATGATGCCGCCGGGGACCTGACCGCCGCCTACGTGTATGCCGGCGGCGACAGGCTGGTCAGCGTTGCGGGAGAGGTGGTTTCCTACTACCTTAAGGATCATCTGGGCAGCACGAGAACGCTACTTTCGTCAAGCGGCACGGCTACCGCCACCTACGACTACTGGCCCTACGGAGAGGTCCTGGCCTCGAGCGGCACGGACAGTGCACCGTTCAAGTTCACCGGACACGAGCGGGACGAAGAGTCCGGACTGGACTTCATGCAGTACCGCACTTACCGGTCGGGGTCGCTGCGGTTCCTGCAGGCCGACCCGCTGGCCTTGAAAGATCCTGAATTCAGCGCATATGCCTATACCGGCAGTAATCCGATAAACCGCATCGACCAGTACGGACTCGAGTGGGAGGACCAAAACGGGGACGGAGAGGTGGATGTGTACGAGATGGAACCCGTGGTCGTATAGGGGCAGCGTCATTACAATCACTTGTGGTTCGATCGCGCATGGGGTGCCAGGTTCGACGTTGAAATACAAGGATCTCCTTACTTTAACATTGAAACCCTGAACACAGCAAGGCGCATTGTACGTAGCGGAGTCGAGTATGGAGCCGCTGGTATAAGCGCCGTCGAAATCGGGGTACGTAGGTATGGGAATTTCTCATCGATCGATGACTTGATAGACAACCCACCCAGGCTGTATGCGGTGTATAGAGACTTGGGAGCTGCCAGGTCGATCTTGGGCAGGGTTGGCCTTTTTACTTCTGTTTTAAGTTTGGCTTTTGATTTTCGTGCAATGCAAACTGGTAAAATCGGTGTAGGCAGATTCACTTACATTTCTACGGGATTCGGTGCATCTGCCGCAACAGGATACTTGGTTGCATCTGCATACGGCGGACCATATGGATTATTGGCTGGGGCAGCGGTTGGTTTGGTTTTTGTTGGCGGAGAAGCTGCCTACAGTAATCTGTATCCTAAATTAAATCAAATAGGTAGGGAGATCGGAAACTTGGAAAATGCTGTCCGTAAGGGCTGGCTTTCGAGGAGGTAGTCAACGCCCAAAGCAACCAAGGTCTTAGCTTCTTCGAGGCCTGTGTGTACGATCCAGGTAGATCGGCTTCCGACCCTCCAGGGCTCTGTCGAAGACTGACCCGGCAGAGCCCTGCGCGTAACTTGCTCGCCAACTTGGAATGCGAACTGCTTGATCGAAGATGAGTTGGTTCCAAAGCTGAAGGCAACCAGCCCGGGTCGAATACACCAATATCTTTACCGATAGCAATTGATGACATTCAGCCTTGTTCTACCTGTCGACCAGGAACTGTAAATTGCGATTCAAGACCACTCCTGAATGAACCAATAACTGTTCAAGAAAACATGAAACTCTATAACATATCGGAGGAGTATAGTAATGAAAAGGTACAGGATTAATCCAATCAACCACATGATAGTAATCCATCACGCTTTTATACTACCTGCATTGTTTTTAGCGACACTTTACTGGTTCGAATTCGATACATCCTTGTCTATCATATTTGGTATTGTTTTTCTAATAGATTTTCTCCCAGCTCTGTATCTCCATTTGCAGTACTGGCATAAGAACCGCGGAGAGGAATATGCGGTGACCGAAAACGAGATCATACGATACACAAACGGTCAGGAAGAGGTATTCAAAGCAGAAGATATAGAGCACTGTATTGTATACAGATCCGCTAGCATAGATAAGGGAAGTTGGATAACGTTTTTTTCAATGGAGGAGTATTACTACGCTCGTTTGTTACTGCGATCCGGAGGTGAGCTGATCATTACATGTTTGTTGATGCCCAAGATGGATCAAATACTTGGACGAATGGAAGGTATTCCCTCCGAACGTAAGAAACGCGGGTTCAATACCCTCAGATGGAGATAGTACGGGTGGAGTTGACTCGGTCCAGAGGACAACGAACCGATATGTTTTTGAACTTGCCCCAAAGCATGGACCACAGATCGCAATCTTCAAAGTGGATCCTCGATATGTGACTGCTGTTCGAAATGCACCTTGGCTGGAGCGAGATAACCCGGCGACTGATGCTGTCTTTCATGGTTGTAGAACGAAAGACCTGCGGTTTTACCCGTTGATCAGATCAGTATCGTGTCTGAGGTGTTGAGACGTTGCAGGCCGGATCACAGCGTGGCGGCGCATCGTCCTGGGCCCGGGCACGCACCTGAAGCCCGGCGCCGACTTCGTGGCCGGCATAGACCCCGACCTCGGCGTGCCCGCCGTCACCTCCGGCGACGTCGACGAGGACGTGCGGTACGCCGGCCGGCAGGCCATGCGCATCGGCACGGACGGGAGCTATGCCCTGCCCACATCGGGTGCGCCCCTGAGCATCCGCGCGGACGTGTACGTAACCACGCAGGCGGACAGCACCCCCGTCGTCCTCGGGGTCCGGGATACGGCCCGCAGCAGCAAGTCGTCCTTCGAGATACGCTACGACAGCGGCCCAGGCCGCTTCAGGGTGTACGAGGACGGCGTGCATCGGGCGAGCGGCCTGGACGATTTCGACGCGCCTGCCCTGGCGTGGTACGCCTGCGAGATCGACGTCACCGCGGGCGGCGATATCTACGCCTCGGTGATGCGGTACGACAACTTCGCCTCCGCCAGGAAGAGCCAGGGCGCGCGGGCGAGCCGTAGCGGTTTCCCCTCAGGCTGGCGTCCCGAACTCACCCTGCGCGGCCGCGGCGGCCGTTTCCACGTCGCCGGACTCTACCTGGGCGCCTCCACGCAGAGCGTCGCCTACTACGACGCGAGCAGCAGGCCCATGCAGCAGCGCGTCAATACGGGCGGCCGCGACCTGGTGACGCACACCGCCTACAACGGCCTGGGAAGACCCGTGTCGCAGACCCTGCCCGTGGGGGTAACGACCGCGCGGACGGATTCCGTGACCGCGCCTGTGACGCCGCGGACGACCCGAACCGCCTACGCCGCCGATCCCCTCATGCGTACGAAGACCGTCACGGTGCCCGGAGAGACCGTCTCCTCCAGCATCGTATACGGCAAGGGCGATCTCGCCCGCGTGAGCATGGAGAACCGCTTCGAGACCGTCACCGACGAGCTCGGAAGACGCGTGACCAGCCACTTCGACAGGTGGGGGCAGGTCGTGGCCGCCGTAGCCGACTCCGGCGGGACCGACGAAACCACGACGCGCTTCGCCTACGACGGCCTGGGACGACTGGTCAGGTCCACCGCGCCCATGGGCGACGCGACGACGTATACCTACGACGCCCACGGCGACATGGTCTCGAAAACGCAGCCGGACGCGGGCACGACGAAGTACAAGTACGATAGCCGTCACAACGTGCGTTTCTCACAGGACGCGCAGCAGGCCGCAGGCGGCAAGGTCAGCTATTTTGCCTACGACAGGTTCAACCGCATGGTCCGCTCCGGCGAGGTGACGCGGACCCTCGCCTCGCTCGACCCGAACAGGGCCTACGCCTTCGAGACCGACGCGGCCTCGTGGACGAGCCGGTACAGCTATGATACGGGCGAATCGGGTGCGTCGAACGCATGGGGCGTGCGGGCCACCTTTCCCGTGGGCCGTCCCACGCGGATCGAGCAGAATACCGATGCCGACGCCGCGGCCGAGGTCGCTACGCGTATCGCCTACGACCACGAAGGACGCGTCGTCCTCCGGCGGGTAGCCATCGATACGCTGCCCGACAAGGACATAGGCTATCGCTACGACCTGGCCGGCAAGGTGACCGCCATGGTCTATCCAGACGGCGGCGAGGTCCATTACGCCTACGATGCGGCGGGTCGCCTGGCGGGCGTGACGGACGCCGAGGGAAGCGCCCTGGCGGCCTACGGCTACGACGGCGACGGACGCATGAGCACCCACACGGTCGGCGGCAGCCTGGCCACCGGCGCCTACGCATACAACGTGCGCGACTGGGTGAGCCGGATAAGCTATCCCGGCAGGTTCACCCTGAGCCAGATGTATGACGCGGTGGGCAACGTCACTTCCCAGCGCTACCGCCGCACCGCGTCCGAAGCCCTGAAAACCGCCTCCTATACCTACGACGGCCTGCACCGCCTCGAGACCATGGGCCTGGGCAGCGCCCACGCCAGGACCTACGCCTACGACGCCAACGGCAATATCACGCACGTCGCGACCGACGGCGACACGGCCACCTATTCCTACTCGCGCGGTTCAACCCCCAACCGGCTGGACAGCCTCATCGTAGACGGAAGTACCGACTACTTCCTGTACAATGCCAATGGATCGGCCACCTCGGTGGCGGGGACCGCCATGGCCTACGACCACCGCGGCCTGGTCACCGGCTACGGCGCCTACGCGTACACCCTGGACGCCGAGGGCTACCGCGTGAAGAAGGCCGGCGGCGGGCAGACGACGTACTACGTCAGGGGCGCGGGCGGCAGCGTGCTCGCCACTTATGACGGCGCCGGCAACCTGACCGCCGCCTACGTGTATGCCGGCGGCGAGCGCCTGGCCAGAGTTGCGGGCGGGGTGGTTTCCTACTACCTTAAGGATCATCTGGGAAGCACGAGAACACTGCTTTCGTCAAGCGGCACGGCTGCCGCCACCTACGACTACTGGCCCTACGGAGAGGTCCTGGCCTCGAGCGGCACGGACAGCACGCCGTTCAAGTTCACCGGCCACGAGAGGGATGAAGAATCCAGACTGGACTTCATGCCGTTTCGGACTTACCGATCGGAGTCGCTGCGGTTCCTGCAAGCAGACCCGCTGGCCTTGAAAGATCCTGAATTCAGCGCATATGCCTATACCGGCAGTAATCCGGTAAATCGCATTGACCAATACGGACTCGAGTGGGAGGACAAGAACGGTGACGGAGAGGTGGATGTATACGAGATGGATCCGGTGGTCGTATGGGGGCAGCGTCATTACAATCACTTGTGGTTTGATCGCGCCTGGGGTGCCAGGTTCGATGTTGAAAAACAAGGCTCGCCTTACTTCAACATTGAAACCCTGAACACAGCAAGGCGCATTGTACGTAGTGGTGGTGAGTATGTGTCCGCAGGTATAGCTACTGTCGAATTAGGGGTGCTAAGATATAGGAACTCCACGACAATTCAAGACTTGATGGGCAGTAGAAGAACCTTGGTTATCTATAGAAGCTTGGAGACTATCAGAAGGCACTTGGGTAGGGTAGGTCCGCTTGCTTCTTCTTTGGGTATACTCCATGATTTCCGAGCAATGCAAAAGGGACGAATCAGTGTAGGCGAATTCGCTTACGTTTTCACCGGGTACGGCGCATCTACCGCGACCGGATACCTGGTTGCATCTGCATACGGCGGACCATATGGATTATTGGCTGGGGCAGCGGTTGGATTGGTTTTTGTTGGCGGAGAGGCTGCCTACAATCACCTGTTGTACCCGAAACTGAATGAAATAGGAAGGGAGATCGGCAAGTTGGAAAACGCTGTTCGTAAAGGATGGCGTCCAGGGAGGTAAACAACACGCACACAGAGATACATTGTTTCCCTGAGGCCTGTGCTTGTGGGTAAACAGGTGTCTGACAGTTTGAGGGCTCTGCCGAAGATTGCCACGGCAGAGCCCTGTACAAAAAGCTTGTTTACAAACAAGAAAAGCAAATTGCTGATCGAAGATGCTTTAATTCCAAAGCCAAAGATAGCCTCGCTACTATTCGTGAACATCAAGGACTTCACTGGTCCAATGGACGCTATAAGCCTTGTTCCGTCTTTTTGACCAGGATTTAACGATTTAGGTTCAAGGCCTCTCTTGAATCCAACCCAATGCTTGTTGCCCGTGAAAACTAGAGGAAACATAACCTGCCGGAGATATGTGAATGAAAAGGTACGGCATTGATCTAAGAAATCATTTCATACCACTTTATTCTGCTTTTGTGTTTTGGGTAATGTTAATAGCTATCGTTGCTTGGTTTGAATTTGCAATGGACGCAATTGTTATATTTGGTATTGTTTTCCTTTTGGATTTTCTCCCTACTCTGTACCTGCACCTGCAGTATTGGCGTAAAAATCGCAAGGAAGAATATGTAGTGACCCGAAATGAAATCATACGATACACAGCCGGGGGGGAAGAGACATACAACATAGATGATATAGAAAAATACATTGTTTACAAATCTGCAAGCATGGACAAGGGAGGAATGACGTTCTTTACAGTGGAACGTTATTACTACGCTCGCTTGTTACTGCGATCTGGAGATGAAATGATCATTACCAGTTTGTTAATGCCCAAGATGGACGAGGTTTTTGGACAATTGAAAGGTGTAGAAATCGAGCGCAAAAAAAGAGGGTTCTGTACACTGTGAAGGAGATAACACGTGTACCGCACCCTTGACCGCGACACAGATTGTGATCTTTAAGATGGGTCCTCGATATGTAATTGCTGTTCGAAGTGAAGTTGGAGTTGACCCGTTTTAGCGGACATGTTATCTCTTGTGTTTGAAAGGAGTGTCACATGCCCAGGTCCGATTCACCCTCTTCAGCGGCCGGGGTGAGCAGACGATAGACTCCGTTCGCGTCGGCCGAGGTCCCGAAGACTGTCCAATAGCCATCGATACGCTGCCCGAAAAGGACGTCTTCTATCGCTACGACCTGGCCGGCAAGGCGACCGACATGGTCTATCCCGACGACAGTCACTGAAAGTCGGCCGATCCCATCACAGCGCCAGCCGCCAGATCAACTGGGCCTCGTCGGGGCATTCCGCGTAGGCGTGGGAGATGATGGCGCTTAAACGGCATCCCTGGCGCGCGTAGAAACGGCACGCCGGGACGTTGATATCCTGGGTTTCGATCTTCAGTTCCACGCAACCGTGCCGTCTTGCCCAGTCCACGGAGGCTTTGAAGATTCTCCGCCCCACACCGGCACCCCTGTGGTCGGGGTGGACGCGCAGGTCCCAGAGCACCGCCAGGTCGTCCCGTTCCTCCAGCATGTTCACGTTCGGCGAGCGCCGGGCCAGTACCGCGCCGCCCACCCGCCGTGAACCTTCGTAGGCCGCGAGCAGTCCCCACGACGACGTGTCCCACTTCCACCGCCTGAGCCACCGGGCCGGGCCCTCTTCGGACGTGGCGTCGTAGTCCTTTATGTAGGGCGGATCAACCGGTTCTTCCACCAGCCTGATGCCGCCCAGGCCGCTTTCCGCCGAAACGGGTCGAAATCGCGTGCTCACCTCGAAGGCGATGGGCACGGCGCCATATTCAGTCAGGCTGGACAAGGGCTCTTCGACGATCTTCACGCACATGGTATTGGGATTCGCCCCGGATTTCATCCTGTCGTTTCGGCGCGGTCCACGATCAGCGCGGCGTCTCACTGGCGTTTCGGCGCGGCGTTGGGCAGGACAGCATGCTCAGAGCTTCGCCACGACGAGCGTCACGTCGTCCAGAAACGGTACGCCCTGGCTGAAGGCTTCCACCGCGTCGATGATCCGCTGCTTCAGGTCCGGCGGCGATTCGCGTCCATGGGATTCCACCAGGTCCTGCAACCGGTCTTCACCGAATATGTCCCCCGCGGCGTTTTCCGCTTCGACGATCCCGTCCGAAAACAGGACCAGCGTGTCGCCCGGGGTCCAGGACCGCTCGACGACCGGGAAGGGGATATCCGCATCTACGCCGAGCGGCAGTCCGGTCGATTCCATCGGTTCGACCTTCCCGGTGTCCGCCTGGTAGTGGAAAGGGAAATGGTGGCCGGCGTTGGCATAGAAATAGCGGCGGTTCGACGGATCGATCAGGAGGTAGCA
The DNA here is from genome assembly GCA_965202605.1 of bacterium. Taxonomy (GTDB): domain Bacteria; phylum JAAXHH01; class JAAXHH01; order JAAXHH01; family JAAXHH01; genus JAAXHH01. Next base: position 3,342,822 of record OZ241838.1, on the reverse strand, counting down.
CGCCGTCATCAGCCGCCAGTCCGGTCCGGTCGTCTGCACGATCCGGTTGAGAGCGTCCATGACCGGCGCCACGTCCGGGTCTATCCGGGTCTGGGTGGACCGGCAGCTGCACGCCACGGCCATGATCAGACTCGCGTCGAACCCGTGTCCGGTCACGTCGCCGATCAGCAGGCCGACCCGGTCGTCGGGCAGCAGGAAGTAATCGTAGTAATCGCCTCCCACGTTCTCGGCCGGACGGCAGTAACCGCTGAAATGCATGCCGGCGTGACGCAGGTCTCCTGGAGGCAGCAGCGACTGCTGGATCTCGTAGGCGCGCTGCAGATCCTGCTTGATGCGCTCATCCGCCTTGATCTGCTCCTGGGCCGCCTCGAGTTGCTTCAGGCGGCGGGTTTCCACCGCCCTGTGGATCGTCGTGATCAGCAGACCGGTGGTGTCGTCGGCGGCGCGGCCCGATTTCTCCACGTAGCTGAAGGCGCCGGCTTCCATGCACTTGACGATGTTGGCGTAGGTGCCGTAGGCCGTCAATACGATGCATTCGGGAGGAGACTCGCAGGTCCTGGCACGCCGGATCGCCTCCAGGCCGCCCTCCCGGTCCGTTTCAAGCCACATGTCGATGACCGCCACTTCCACGGCGCCGCGGGCATGACTGATCTTGTCGACGCACTCCTCCACCCCGGTGGCGCAGATCACGTCGAAGGCGGGTCCGAGATCGAGCGTGACCGCGTCCAGCATGGCGGTGTCGTCGTCGAGGAGGAGAATAAGGGGTTTCGCCATAGCGTCCGCCGTTCAGTTCGCCACGGGCAGGGCAAAGGTAAAAGTGGCGCCGCCCGGACCCGTGTCCTCGAGCCAGACCTCGCCCTGGTGTTCCGCGGCGATGGTCCGGATGGCATAGAGCCCGAGCCCCGAACCGCCCGTGGTGGACACGCCCGGGTTGAATAGATCCCTGAGCACGGCTTCGGGAATTCCAGGCCCCGTGTCTCGGACGTCGATCAATACGTACCGGCCCCTCTTCCGGCGTAGCCGGGGATACTGCGAAGCGGAGCCGAGCCGCGTGGAAACGTGGATGCGTCCGCTGTACCCCATGACCTTCCAGGCGTTGCCGGTCAGTTCGGTGATCACCTGGTCGACCTCCTCCACGTTGACCTCGGCGAAGGGCGGCGGATCCACGAAATCGAAATCCGCCTGGCAGGCATCTCCGATCAAGCCGTCCATGACCGTGCGCCGCACGAGGTCGTTGATATCCACCCGCCGCTTCGGCGTAAGGGTCAGCTTGGTCAGGCGCTGCATGTCCTCGGCGATGGCGGCGATACGGTCTACCTGTCCACGGATCTTGTCCATGAGCTGCTTCGTCTGGCCGTCGCGCGGCGTTTCTCCGTCGTGCGGCGTTTCTCCGTCGTGCGGCGTTTCTCCGTCGTGCGGCGTTTCTCCGTCGACCGCCTGGTTGAGATGCCTGAGGAAGATCTGCGTGGCCATCGTCGGCGTCTTCAACGCATGTAGCGTCCGCTGGGCCAGTTCGCTCCGTGCCTCGGCGCGGGTGCGGTCGCGCAGGAGTTCGACCGTCTGCGCGTTGGCGATCACCTGCGCGGCCAGGGCGCCGATGACCGTCATGAATTCCAGGTGGTCCCGGGTGATCTCGCGGCGGGTACGCGCGTTGTCCGCGCCGATCAGACCGTAGAACTGTCCCGCGATGACCAGCGGCACGGCCAGCCAGGGCAGGTCGTCGTCCTTGCCAAGCGCCGCCGCGTCGGGAGAGCGGCCGCGGAACGGGGGATCGGCGGGGTCGAACCAGCAGGCCGAGGGCCTGGTCCTGGACTGCCTGGCTACGAAGTCCGTGTAAGGATTGTCCTCGATGGCGATCGTATAGCCCATGAAGCCGTCCGGATCGTCCATGCCGACCGAATCGATACCCACCAGCTTTTCTCCCGTTTCGTCGACTTCGAATATGCGCACCCGGTCGAAGCCGGCCATCTGCACGCCGTGGAGAATGAGACGCAGGTTCTTTTCTCTGGACAACTCGGTCTGCATCAGGGTCAGGATCTCCTGGATGGATTCCAGGACCGTGCTGCGGTGCCGCTCGGTCTCCGACAGCGCGATGTTCGCGGCGGCGAGCCGGGCAAAGGGCTCCATTTCGCTCAGATGGCGCTCGCCGGGCGTGACCTGGCCGCTCTGGCTCCAGAGGGTGAATACGCCCACGACCTTCTGATCGTAGAGCAGCGGCATGACGACGATGGGCACGTCGAATTTCAGTATGCGCAGGGCGCGGGGGCTGATCTGGGGATCCGACTGGGGATCGACGCAAAGATAGCTCTTCCGTTCCCGGAACGCCTTGGTCGCCAGCGCTTTCTCGTCGAAACGGAAGCTCAGGCGGGAAAGATCGCCGTCGAAACCCTCGCAGCCGATATAGGACAGGCAGTGGAGCATCCGGTCCGCGTAGTCGACGATGTAGATGATGCCGTCCGTAAACCCGTAGATCGACCGCACGCTGACGAGTATCCGGTTCAGGATCTCGTCGCGGGGCGGAGACTGTTCGACCAGGCGTTGCACGATGCCCCTGAACTGGGCTTCCCGTCCGACGACGTGATAGGCGATCGCGGCGTAATGGGCGAGCCAGTGCAACATCTCCAGGTCGTGGTCGTCAAAGGCGTCCGCCTCGTAGGATTCGACGCTCAGGATGCCGATCTGCCTGCCCTCGAACTGGAGTTTGACCGCCATCTGGCCTTTCGTCCTGCCATCCATGGCGTGATAGTCCGGTTCGGCCGATACGTCCGGGACGCGGATCTCCGTCAATGAAGGATCTTCCCATAGGCGGCGCACGATGCTGGGACCGGGAGCGGGACGGCCGACTGGAAAGGTGTCCTCTCCCAGTTGTGCGGCGATGACCAGATCGCCCAGCGTCTCGTTCCAGGAGACGAAATCGCCCCGGTCGGCGCGGACCAGCGCCCGGCTGCGCTCCAGGATCTCGTCGAGCATGGACACGCGGTCCCGGGTGGTGTGGATGGCGTGTATCAGGTCGCGGTTGACGGAGACCGTCCTCAGGTGCTCCAGGACGATGACGATCTTGTTCGCCAGGATCCGGGCGATGTATTCGTCGGCCTCGTCGAAGCCGGTTTCCGAGAGGACGCCGCCCGGCAGCTTCTTGTTCTCCGCCTTGACGAGTCCCAGGACGACGCCTTTGTGGTCTTTGAGCGGTATGGCAAGGAGAGACCGCAACCGCTTGCCGGCCAGGTACTCGCGCGCGTTGCCGGTGTGGAAGGGGCTTCCGGTGATCTGCTCCCCGTGCAGACGGACGACGTCTCCCTGGTCGGCGATATGCCCCGTCATGCCGCCCTTCGGCGCGCTGTGAATCTGCAAGCGTACGGGCGGCGGGTCGTCGTGGCCGGACTGGTCCGAGTACTGCGCCGCCAGCGCCAGTTCGTGGGGCGCGTCCTCCGGGACCAGGAAGATGCTGCAGTACTCGGCGTCGAGCAGATCGTGGACGCACCGGGTCACCGTGCGCAACGTGGCGTCATGGTCCCGGTGGAACACGCTGCGCAACATCTGGTCGCTGGCCCTGGACAGCGCAAGGAGCTGGTCAACCGGTACGCTGGGTACGTTCATACGCCGCGATGTCATCCTCGTATTGCAGGGTCCAGCCGATTTCGTCCAGACCCTTCAGGATAAAGGTCTTGCGAAAGGGATCGACCTCGAACCGGTCGGAGGCGCCGTCCGGTTCGGTGACGACCTGCCGTTCGAGGTCTACCGAAACCGTATAGCGGGGCTGCTCCGCGGCGCTTTCGAGCATACGGCGCACGGTACCGGCGGGCAGCACGACGGGAAGCAGTCCGTTTTTGAAGCAGTTGTTGTAGAAAATGTCCGCGAAGGATGGTGCGATGATGACGCGAAAGCCGTAGTCCTGCAACGCCCAGGGCGCGTGCTCGCGGGAACTCCCGCAGCCGAAATTGTCCCCGGCAACCAGGATCGTAGCGCCCCGGTACCGGTCTTCGTTGAGCACGAAACCGGGATCGGACGAGCCGTCGCCCGTGAAACGCCAGTCGTAGAACAGGAACTGGCCGAAGCCGGTGCGTTCGATACGCTTCAGGAACTGCTTGGGGATGATCTGGTCCGTGTCCACGTTGATCCGGTCCAGGGGGGCGACCAGGCCGGTGTGCCGGGTAAAGGGTTCCGCCATGCCTTGCTCCGTTTCCGGTGTGCCCTACCAGTTTCTCACGTCGACGAAATGGCCGGCGACGGCCGCCGCCGCGGCCATGGCCGGACTGACCAGGTGCGTCCTTCCGTTCCGGCCCTGCCGACCCTCGAAATTGCGATTGGAGGTACTGGCGCACCGCTCGCCGGGCTGCAGGATGTCCGGGTTCATGCCCAGGCACATGCTGCATCCGGCCTCGCGCCACTCGAACCCGGCCTCCTTGAAGACCCGGTCCAGGCCCTCGGATTCCGCCTGCCGCTTTACCGAGTGGGAACCGGGTACCACCAGGGCGGTGACCCTCGGCGATACGCGGCGGCCCTTGATGACTTCCGCGGCCGCGCGCAGGTCGCTGAGGCGGGAATTGGTGCAGCTTCCGATGAATACCCGGTCCACTTCGATATCCGTGATAGACGTGTTCGGTTCCAGCGCCATGTAGGCCAGCGCCTTTTCCGCGGCGCGCCGGTCGTTCTCGCTGGCCATCCCGCCGGGATCGGGCACTACGCCGGTCACGTCTGTAACCATGCCGGGATTGGTGCCCCAGGTCACCTGGGGAACGATCTCGTCCGCGTGCAGCGTGAGGCGCTCATCGAATCCGGCTTCATCGTCGGTCGCCAGGCCTCGCCAGCGGTCCACGGCCCGGTCGAATCCCGCGCCTTTCGGAGCGAACTCGCGACCGGCCAGGTACTCAAACGTCGTGTCGTCGGGCGCGATGAGGCCGGCCCGCGCGCCCAGTTCGATGGACATGTTGCAGATTGTCATCCGCTCGTCCATGGACAGGCTTCGGACGGTGCTTCCCGTGTATTCTATGACCATGCCCGTGCCCCCGGCCGTGCCCGTGCGACGGATGATGTTCAGGATGATGTCCTTGGCCGTCACGCCCTCGCTCAATGTCCCGTCGATCCGGATCTCGAAGGTCCTGGAACGCTTCTGAAGCAGGCACTGCGTGGCCATGACGTGCTCGACCTCGCTGGTGCCGATGCCGAAGGCCAGCGCGCCGAAGGCGCCGTGGGTGGACGTGTGGCTGTCGCCGCAGACCATGGTCTTGCCCGGCTGCGTGATGCCCAGTTCGGGCCCGATCACGTGCACGATGCCGTTGCGCGGCGAATCGAGGTCGTACAGGGGTACGCCGAACTCCTCGCAGTTCCGGACCAGCATGTCCACCTGGAGCCGGGCGACCTCGTCGGTCATGGGCAGAGACCGGTCGGTGGTGGGCACGTTGTGGTCCATCGTCGCGTAGGTCAGATCCGGCCGCCTCACCTTCCGGCCGGCGGCTCGCAGTCCCTCGAAGGCCTGCGGAGAGGTCACCTCGTGGATCAGGTGGGCGTCGATGTAGAGCACGGCGAGCCCGTCGCCCATCTCCCTGACCAGGTGCCGGTCCCAGACCTTCTCGTACATGGTTTTGGCAGGCATGACTGTTCCCCGGCCATCACGAAGGGCGATCCGGCACGGCTCGCCTCCCTTGCGCGCCAGCAAGTCCCTTAACGGCCCTTAAAACCTTATTTTCTGTAAATTCAAATACTTGCACCGTCGCAGCCATCGCATGGGCCAACGCATCCAATATAGCCCTGGAAGCGGGTTTCGGGCAAGCAAAAAGTCCATTGTGGAACGGGTTGATTTACCGGCTGGCGGAACGCCCCGTCAGCGACCCCCAAGACGCCCCAATCTCCTTGACAGGAAGAGTCCGATTCTCTATATTGTCAAGGGTCGCAATTTGTTATTGGAGATACCTGAACGATTGCTTGTGATGACCCTGTTTTTGTTGCAGCAATTTCAAAGTGTTATGTGATATGCGTATCGAACAGGTACTACCGGACAGCATCGCGGAACACGTCGGTCTCGTGCCCGGAGACCGGTTGATCCGGATCAATCAGGCCCGGGTCAGGGATTCTCTCGACTACCGGTTCTGGTCCAGTGAGGACGTGCTTGAACTGGACGTGCTCCAGGCGAACGGAAGCCGGGTGCTGATCGATGTCGAAAAGGACCCGGACGAAGACCTGGGACTGGCCCTTCACGAACCGCCCTACCAGTCCTGCGCCAACAAGTGCGTGTTCTGTTTCATCCACCAGAACCCGAAGGGCATGCGCAAGGCCGTCTACTTCCAGGACGAGGACGTCCGCCTCACGTTCCTGTACGGCAATTACGTGACGCTGGCCTTCGCGTCCGACGCCTATCTGGACAGAATCATCGTGCAGCGCCTGAGCCCGATCTACGTGTCGGTCCACGCCACGGACCCGGAGCTGCGGCGGATGCTGCTGGGCGCGCCCAAGGCCAAGGACGTCATGCCCATTCTCCGCCGGCTGGCCGGGGGCGGCATCCTGATCGAGACGCAGATCGTCCTCTGTCCCGGGCTCAACGACGGCGCGGCGCTGAGGAAGACCGTGGACGACCTGGCCGAACTGTATCCGGCGGTGGAGTCGATCTCCATCGTGCCCGTCGGCCTGACCGAACACCGGCGCGGCCTGTACCACCTCGAACCGGTCACCGTGGACTACGCGCGGCGCATGATCGACACGGTCGGCGCATGGCAGGAGGAGCTCCGTGAACGCCTGGGCCATCCGCTGGTGTATCTGTCCGACGAATGGTACCTGATGTCTTCCACGCCCCTGCCTCCGCCGTCCTTCTACGCGGACTGTCCCGTCGTGGAGAACGGCGTCGGCATGGTCACGCAGTTCGAAACCGATATGGCGGAGCAGACGCGCGCGCTGCCCGACCGGGCGGCCGAGCCGCTCCGGACGACGCTCGTTACCGCCGAACTGGCCCGGGACGTGGTGAGGACGTCGCTCGTGGAACCGCTGAACCGGGTGGACAACGTCGAAGCGAACCTGGTCGTCGCTTCCAACACCTTCTTCGGACCGGGCATCACCGTGTCGGGACTGCTGACCGGCCAGGACATCGTCCGGGCGCTGGAGAACGAACAGGTAGGAGACCGCGTGTACCTCCCGCCGAACGTGCTGAACGACGACGGGCTGCTGCTGGACGACACGACCCTGCCCGGGCTGAGCGAGCGGGTCGGCGCACCGGTGGAGTTGTTCCCGGAGTCCGTGGGAGCGCTTCCCGGGCTGCAACCCGCGGGCGAACCGCGCTGAACCTATGGTCGCAACAGGACTACAAACCGCCATGTCTTCCGTCATCGCCATCATAGGCCGTCCCAACGTGGGCAAGTCGGTGCTGTTCAACCGGATGATCGGCCGCCGCGACGCCATCGTGCACGACGCACCGGGCATCACGCGGGACCGGCACTACGCCGAGGCCGACTGGTTCGGGAAGAAGTTCACCGTGGTGGACACGGGGGGCCTCGTCCCGGAATCCGACGAGCCCATGGAGGCGGCCATCGAGCAGCAGGCCCGGCTGGCCGTCAGCGAAGCCGACGTGATCCTGCTGGTCACGGACGTCCGCGCGGGCATAACGCCCCTGGACCAGAAGGCGGCCGAAGTCGTCCGAAGGGCCGGCAAGCAGGTCATCGTCGTCGCCAACAAGGTGGACAGCGGCGCGCAGGAGAACCACGCCTACGAGTTCGGCGCCCTGGGGCTGGGCGAGCCCATGATGATCTCCGCCCTGAAGGGACGGAATACCGGAGATCTGATGGACCTGCTGGCCGAACAGATGCCCGAACCCGCGCCCGTCGTCGAAGAGGAAGACGGCGCAGTCAAGGTGGCGATCGTGGGCAAGCCCAACGTGGGCAAATCGTCCCTGGTCAACGCCATCGTGGGCAGGGACATCGCGATCGTCTCCGACGTCCCCGGCACGACACGGGACTCGGTGGACACGCAAATCACCCGGCAGGGCGCGAAGTTCAACCTGATCGACACCGCGGGCCTCCGGCGCCGCGCCCGGATTTCAAGCGATATCGAGTTCTACAGTTTCACACGCACGATGCGGAGCATAGCGCGTTGCGACGTGGCGGTGCTCCTGGTGGACGCCGTCGACGGCCTGTCCACACAGGAACAGCGGATCGTCTCGCAGGTGGACGAGGCCGGGAAGGGACTGGTCATCGCCTTCAACAAATGGGACCTGGTGGACCGGACCGAGCATCCGACCGAGGCCTACACCCAGACGGCCAGGGAGTACCTCCGGTTCGCCGACTATGCGCCAATCCTGTTCGTGTCGGCCGAGACCCGCCGCGGCGTGACCCAGATCATGCAGAAGACGCGGCACGTCCACGAAATGCGATCGCTCCGGGTATCCACCGGCGAGCTGAACCGCGTCGTGGAACGCATCACGGCCCATTACCCGCCCCCGGCCGCACCGGACGGGCGGGCGACCCGGATCCTTTACTGCACGCAGGTGCAGATCGCTCCGCCCACCTTCGTTTTTTTCGTGAACCGTCCAGACGCGGTACCGGATTCCTACAAGCGCTACCTGTCGAACCGGCTCCGCGAGGCCTTCGTATTCGAGGGTTCGCCCATACGGGTGCTGATCCGCGGGCGGGAAGGGGACTGATGGGCAAGCTGTATTATTCCAGCAGCGAAGTCTCGACCATGCTCGACCTGGAACCGTCCGTACTCCGGTTCTGGGAAGATCAGTTCGGCCAGCTGCGCATCAAGCGGAACCGCGCCGGCAAGCGGATGTACCGGGAGAAGGACATCGAGCTGATCCGCATGATCAAGCAGCTCACCCGGGACGAGGGATACACCATAGCCGGCGCCCGGAAGAAGCTCCAGGAATCCTCGCCGAGCCGGGCCGCGGAAAAGGCGGACCGCGCCGCGGGGCGGACCGACCGCGCTGCAGGACAGAACGGCCGCACTGCAGGACAGAACGGCCGCACTGCGGAAAAGGATGCTCCCCCCGAATCCGCCTCCGAATCCGAAATCATACAGTGGATCCGATCCCGCCTGACCGATATGCGGGAAATGATGGACTAGGGATCATGCATTCCGTGTGAGGAAACGGCCATGATCGCCTCCCCGCCCCGTCCGTCGTCACCGACTACATATCCCAGGCCTTTGCTCTTACTGTTCTTACTGTTCTTACTGTTCTTACTCCTTCACGTCTTCTTCACTCCGATTGACGGTGCCCGCGCGGCATGGCCGACACCGCAGGTAATGGAAAGCACGGCGATGGCTGACAGCGCGGCCGCGGCCGCGGATGCCATCGGCGCCGCACTCGAAAGCCGGGCACGCGAAGACCGCGCAATCAAAGACCATGCGGCCCAAGACCGCGCGCTTGACGGTGCTGCCGGCCCCGTCATCCCTGGCGCGGCCGTCGAACGCGCCCTGGGGGAACTTTACGAGCTGCTGAACGACCGGGACATCGACGAGAATCCCCTCGAGGAGATCCTGGCCGAAGGCGCGCCTTCCCTCGTTGAACGGTATGACGATGCAAGGATCAGGCTGAGGAAGCGGCACGCGGTCGACAGTCTCCTCGCGCGCCCCGAAGTCCGTCTCAGCGTTTTTCTCGAAAAGAAGGACCGGCTCTCGGCCGAGTTGTGGAAAGTCCATTTCGTGCCGGAGGGGGATGGCTGGAGGGCCAGCCGGTACGAGTCGCTGCTGGCGGCCCGCCTCGGCTTCCGGTTCTCGCTCCGCGAGGACGAGGTCTACGCCTTCGACCGCCTGACGTTCGAGCGTGCCGGCGGCGTGTTCCAGGTGGAAGACGGCCTGCTGATGCCCGGGTTTTCCGGAGACCGCATCGGGCGCGTGGTCCTCGCGGGGAAGGGCCGGTTCACCTTCACGCCGCCCGACCGGGTCGAGCGCCAGCAGATGAACAAGTACGCCCGTACGACCGATGCGGTGTTTACGACCCGGTTCGAGCGGATCGTGCTGATCCTCTCTCCTGGAGGTTACGAGCAACTGGTGGAAGGTGTCGTGCTGTCACGCGTGCGGGGCGGCCGGGCCTTCGACCGGGCGGAAACCCTGCTGAAGCGCGTCGACAGAGACTACCTGATGGACATGCGCCCCGCCCGGGAACGCTTCTCGCTGGGCCACTCGCATCCCGCCTTCCTCCAGGCGGAAATCGACCTCGCGGACTCGGACCGGTGGCTGGTCTATACGTACAGTCCCTACGAACCGGAAGCGGTCAGCCTGGTGCAGAAGAGCGGTTTCCCCCGGAACCCGGTGATCAGTCCCCCCGTGGTGTGGTGCCGTTTCGGGGCGGATCAGGCAGGCCACCCCGGGAAGGACGAGGGGATCAGGGGGCCGTTGCTGTCCGTGGATCACTACGAGGTCGCGGGGACGCTTGAGCGGAACGGGAAGCGCATGAGATTGAAGACGACCCTGGACATCACGGCCCGGGCGGACACGCTCACGGCGGCGACGTTCACGCTGGATCCGGCCTTCGACATCTTGCGCGTGGACCACGCCGACGGCCGGGGCGCCCTGTTCACGAGGCAGGGGGCTTATTGCACCATTCCCTTTCTCCATCCCGTCCCGAAGGACAGCACCACCACGCTGACCCTGTGGTACGCAGGGGACGTCTTCCGGGGCGGCGGAGGAGACTTCTTCGGCCTGTTGAACAACCAGCAGTGGCTGCCCGTGCATTCCGACGATGACCTCTACACTTTCGACCTGGAACTGCGCTACCCGGAAAAGCTGGCCGCGGTGACGACGGGCGCGGTCGTGGACGGGCGCGTGGAGGGAGGTACGCGGGTATCCCGGTGGCAGCGACTGCGTCCCGTGTCGTCGCTGGGGGTTGCGTTTTCTGAAAACCGTACCCGGTCGGTTTCCGTGGGTGGCGTCGAGCTGTCCTTCAACGTGGATCAGGACCGGCGCGAGGTTGATTCGAGTACGGAGCGGATCATCCGCCAGATCGGCCCGGCCCTCGACTTCTTCGGCGGCCTCTTCGGCCCCTATCCCTACGGGAAACTCGACATCGTGCAGATGCCGGACGACTACAAATTCGGCCGGGCGCTGCCGTCGATGCTGATGCTGTGGGGCCTGTACTTCCAGGATGCCTTCCGCCTGGACGCGAACCTGCACGCCCACATGTACACGGAAGTGCAGCATATCTTTCGCGGCTTCCTGGCCCATGAACTCGCCCACCAGTGGTGGGGCGGCGCCGTGATCCCGAAGACGTACCGCGACGCCTGGCTTTCAGAGGCCATGGCCACGTATGCGGCCGACCTGTATATCGAAAGGGAGACAGGCGGCGACGGATTTCGAGAAATGCTGAAGCGGCACACGGAACGGGCGCGCTTTGCCGACCGGCACGGCGCGATCGACCTGGGCAGGCGGCTCGGGGAACATTACCAGGCCATCGTCTACGAGAAGGGCGCCATGGTGCTGCACATGCTGCGGCGCACCATAGGCGATGAGCACTTTATGGCCGTGCTCTCACGTTTTTGCCGGGATAATGCGGGCAGGCTGGTGACCACGGAGGACTTCGAGTCAGCGGTGGAGGCGGTCACAGGCCGGGAAATGGACTGGTTCTTCGACCAGTGGATCCGGCGCACGGGTTATCCGGTCTACCGGACGTACCACGCCACCAGCCCGGAACCGGCGCACGGGTACACGGTGCGGGGACAGCTGCTGCAGGAACAGGAAGGGGATGCCTTCCAGGCGGTCGTGCCCCTGGTCTTCGAACTGGAAAACGGGGACCGGATAACGCGGGAAATCTGGAATACGAAAAAACGTCAGACCTTCGAGTATACGGTGCCGGACGAAGTGAAGCGCGTCGCCATCGCGCCGGATTTCTCCGTGTATTTCAGGCACGCGCAGTAAGAACGCGCGCACCCACTACTCGGGCACGGGCCTTGTCACCCGGGCGCGATTCGCTTCGGGCGTGTCGGGGTACCGCCTGATCAGACGCTGGTACACGTAACCGGCCTCGAAGTCTCGCCCCGCCTGCTGCAGGCACTGCCCCGCCTGCCAGAGGACCCGTTCCAGTCCTTCTGTTCCGGGAAAATCCGTTTCGAATTTCAGGTACTGCCGTGCGGCTTCGATAAGGTCGCCCTGGTCGCGGTAACTGTCCGCTATCGCCAGACGCGCCGAACGGACGAGCGACGAGTCGGGCTGCGAGGCAAGGAGTTGCTGGAGGACCATGCGAGACAGCTCCGGCCGCCGTCCGGCAAGGAGCGCGCTGCCCAGCAGAAAACGCGTTTCATCTTTCAGTTCCGAATCCGGATAGGCTTTCAGGAGCCGGTTGCAGGCGTTGACCGCGTCGTCGTGTCGTTCCAGGTCGAACTGGATGCGGGACACCGCCAGCAGCGCGTCGTCCGCCAGCACGTGATCCGGGTCGTGAAGCAGTACCTGCAGATAGTACTGTTCCGCGGCTTCCCTGTCCGGGTCCAGGCGTCCCAGGTGGTACAGGACTACCGGCTCCGTGGGCCTGACTTCCAGTATGCGCAGGAAGGCGGCGCGGGCCCGGTCGTGCTGGCCGGCCTCGTAGAAGGATAACGCTTCGCCAAGGGATATCGCGGAGGTCTGCGGCGGAGGCGCGGCAACGGCCGTGTCCTGTTGCGCGGCCAGGAAAAGGCAAAGGCACATCACCCACCTGAACAGATTCAGACGGGTGAAGGCTGCAAGTTTCGACAGGACGGCGGAGGGGTGGCAGTCCGCCATTGTTTCACTCATCGAGGGGGACCCGAAGGGCTTCTTTCAACAGTTTTCCAGGTTTGAAACGGGTCTTTTTCCCGGCCGGGACGTATACGATGTCGCTCGTGCGGGGATTTCGCGCGGAAGTACGGGCCTTCGTGTCCTTGACCTCGAATACGCCGAAACCACGGATTTCGATTCGATCTCCCTGGACCAGCGAATCCCGCATGGCCGCAAACGTCTGGTCGACGACAGGAAAGACCTGTTCTTTCTTCAACCCCAGACGCTTGCTGATCTGTTCCACCAGTTCCTTCTTGGTGGTGGTCATGAAGGACCTCCTCGCTGCAAAGGGAACGCCGGGTGAATCCGGACGCTATCCCTATGCAGTCTTTTAACTTAACAACGCCGCATCGTATTCTATAGACCGGCAGTCAATGTGTCAACGGATTTCGATTTCATTCATTCCAGGCGCCCTGATGCGACTGCGACTGGCGCCAGGTCTTCCATGTATCCCGTCGTCCATGTATGCGTGAGGTGAGCGTTTTCCCGTCACGCTCGTGCGACAGTCATTCATCAACCTGATTCATGCCGGCCGGCGCCGTCTTGTGGAAAGGGAAGGAGCCCTTGAAGGGACGGGGACTGGATACGTACCAGACACCCTCGTACATCGGGCAGGTCTGATAATGGCAGACCACGTTGCACCGTTCCATGTCGTCGTCTTCCTTGGCGCCCTGGTGGGGGATGTGGCTCAGGAAGACGACGGCGTCGCCCGCCATGGGGTGCAGCACGACGTGTTCCTGCGCGTAGCACCACTTTTCGAATGCTTCATGCTCGATGCGCGGATAGAGGTGGGGCGGTTCCGCCAGGTGGCCGTTCCTGACGAACCTGAGATGGCCCTGTCCGGGGACGTTGTCCTGGAAGTAGAAGGTCGTGTTCACGCTGCTGGGCTGCACGGCCAGCCGGCGTTTCTCCGTCTCCCGCTTTTCGTTCCAGTAGCCGTAGAAGTCCATGTGCCATTCCTGGGTGTAGGCGCCGGGATTGATGTGGGCCCGGAAACTGCGGAGCTGGCATTGCTTGCCCATCATGGCGTAGAGCAGTGGCGCCACGCTCGGATGACCCACGATCGGGCCGAAGACATCGGGTTCCCGGTCCAGCAGGGTATCGAACCACATGTTCCCGACGGCGTTCAGCCCTTCTTCCCACCCCTGTTCCCTGGCGTGGAAGATGCGCGACCTGACGCGTTCTGTTTCCTCCGGGGACAGGGCGCCCTTGATCAGCACGAAACCGTCCCGTTCCAGTTGATCGAGTTTTGCGTTGAGATCCTTCACTGCGCCGCTCCTTGTCATGCGATGTACGGTCCGATGTGGGGCGATACGATCGGGCCGGGCGTCTGAGGCGTGTCGGGGAAACCATAACCGGAGGGGTCGTTCCTGTCAAGGGATACGGGCCGGGCATGCGCATGTCTTACAGTGGACGGAGAAAACCTGTCGGCGATCTCTGATGCGGGTCCGAATCACTCCTCGAAAGGATAGAGGGGCCGCCGCCGGTACCGGTAGGTGAACCGCCGCATGTCCGCCGTCGTGGCGCCGGGCGTGTCCACCCGTATCAGGCGCTTGCTCACGGGGGCGAATGCCGCCGTCGGCGCGTGCACGCCCTTGGCGATCAGCACCTGGAAATTGCCTGGGTCCAGGCCGATGCTGGTCATCATGCCCAGGCTCACCGGTACGGTCCGCAGCGACGTCAGGCTGACCGTCAGCCCGCCGTCCGTGGTCACCACCGCCGTCAGGCCCATGTTGAACGAAGTCCTGCCGCCGTGGCGCACGGCGGACTCGGTAAAGCGTCCCTCGTGGATGCCCTGCACCCGCACCTCGGACCGGATGGGCGGACCGTGGCGGTCGTCCGTCTTGCCCCCCATGTCCAGCGTAAGCCGTCCACCGATCCCCGTGGAAACAGCCTGTCTGGCTGACTCGGGGTCGTACAGGCAGAGGAAGGTCTTCGCGCCGCCGCGGGCCAGCAACTCGTGGGCGATGAGCGTGCCGTCCGCGGCCGAGCCGCCCCCCACGTTGTCCCCCATGTCGAGCAGGCAGACCGGGCCCTCGCTCTCCAGCGCGGTGTCGACGGCGGCGGGGATGGAAACGAACTCGCCCACGAACCGGTCCCGGCGCGCGACCAGGTACCCCGCGAGGTCGCCCGCGATGCGTTGGGCCAGCCCCGGATCGTCGTCCGTCACGGCGATGAAGGCCGAACCCATCTCCGGCACGTCCGCGTAGGGAAAGCCGAGGACGATGCTGTTGGACAGGACGCCTGGTTTCTCCAACCACGCGTCCGCCCTATCATAGAGGGACAGGCAGGGCGGCGAGGACGTGTCCTGGCGCTCGATGCCGATGGCCACCGCCGGAAAGGCCGCCGCCTGCACGGGACGTATTTCTCCCTGCAAAGTGCGGTTCATGAGCGACGCGGCCTCCAGGCCCCGCTGCTTCTGGTCCAGGTGCGGGTTGGTGCGGTAGGCGATGGTGGCGTCGCACGCCGTTATCATGCGCGGGGAGAGATTGGCGTGGGGATCGATGGTGCAGATGATCGGGAGGTCCGGCCCGGCCTCCCGCCGCAGCCGCGACAGCCAGTATCCGTCCAGGTCGTGGTAATCCGCCCCCTCGCCGGCATTGGCGCCGTGGGGAGCGACCAGCAGGCCGTCGAGCGGACCCGCGCCCGCGAGTTGATCGAACATCATCCCGATCAACGCGTCGCAGGTGTCTTCCGTGATCCGGCCGGACGGCGGGGTGGAGGCATAGAACAGCGGTACGGCATCGAGTCCGGCGCCGTCCAGTCCATCCAGAAAGCCGCTGATCTCGTGGAATCCGCCCCTGAAATGGTCGGCGACGGCTTCGCCCGTAAGGATCCCGTCCCGCCGGAACAGGTCCAGGGTGGTCGGCGTGTGGCTGAAGGTATTGGATTCGTGGATCAGCGAGAGGATGCCCACGCGCACGGATCGGCGCTCCTTTTACGTTGGGATCACGCAGCCGCGTAGTCCGGGGCGGCGGATCGCGCTTCTATGGATCGTACTGAGGATCGCGCTGCCGCGTAACCTGGGGCGCGGATCACGACATCATGTGCTGGAAGGACTTCCTGAACTTGTCCACTTTGGGGTCGATGACCATGAAACAGTAAGGCTGCCGGGGGTTGTTGCGATAATAGTCGTGGTGGTACGCTTCAGCCTCGTAGAACGTATCGAGGGGTTCGATCTCCGTGACGATGGCGTCGCTCCAGAGGTCCGAAGCGTCCGTTTCCGTCTTCGAACCTTCGGCCGCGCGCCGCTGTTCTTCGTCGTGGTACAGGATGATCGAGCGGTACTGGGTGCCGACATCCCCGCCCTGGCGGTTCAGCGTGGTCGGGTCGTGTATGCGCCAGAAGACGTGCAGGAGATCCGCGTAGCCGATCACGGCCGGATCGAAGGTGATCCGCACGACTTCGGCATGGCCCGTCGCGCCGGTGCATACGGACTTGTAATCCGGGTTCTTTACGCTGCCGGCGGCGTAACCGGACACCACGCTCGAGACGCCTTTGACCTGCTGATAAATCGCTTCGAGACACCAGAAGCAACCGCCGCCCAGCGTTGCCGCCTGCGCCTGTCGTGTCATGTCGCCATCCTCCCGGGGGTAAGGGGCTGATTCGTTTCCGTTCGCCGCTGTCGCGCCTGATCGTGTTCGATTGCGCTCAGCCGCGCGAACTACGCGTAACGCGCGTGTAGGCAAATATGAAAATGGGTATCGCGAGGGCCAGGAAAATCCAGATCAGCACCCGGTCGTCCTCGATGATCCCGGTCATGGCCAGCAGCGTACTGACGCCTGCCGCGGGGATAGCCGCCGTGAAGGCGGATACCGCCAGGCAGAATAGAACATCCCTGATCATGCGTTTCATGAAACCGGCCGATCCACCAGCTTGCCGTCGACGTAATCCAGCAGGTCCCGGGTGACCGCACCGTCCGGTTCGCGGTCGAAGGTCGCCCGGAAGACCTCCATCAGGCCGTCCGGTTCGAACCGCCGGCCTTCGCGCACGGTGCACGATACGTTTTCGATATCTTCTATCCGTTCGAGGGGATTCCCCCGGACCGCCACGAGATCGGCCCGCAGCCCCGGCCTGATCGAACCGGTCATGCCGTCGATGCCCAGCACGCGGGCGTTTATCGAAGTGGCCGACCGGAGCGCGTCCACGGCCGGGATGCCGGCATCCGTGTACATGGCGAGTTCGTCGTGCACGCTCATCCCCGGAACGAGATGGGGAAAGGGCGTATCGGTGCCCAGCGCGACGGTCACGCCCCGCTGATGGGCCCTGCGCAGGAACCGCTTCAGGTGCACCATGGCGCCCTGGTACCGCCACCGGTGTTCCGCCGGTCCGAAACGGTTGAGGTACCGCTGCCATATGTCGAGATGGCGGGGGTGTACCCAGGCCCTCCGGGCGTCGTTGTGGAAAGGCCGGTCCAGGATGCGGCCGAGCCGGTCCCAGACCACCAGGGTCGGGTCGATGATCACGTCCCGGTCCAGGAGCTGATCGATCATGAGATCGTCTTCCATCTCGGACGCCGCGCGCCAGGCTACGCCGCAGCCGGCCAGGTGCTCGAATTCATCCAGTCCGAGCCGTACGGCATCCTCGGCGGTCGTCGCCTGCAGATGGGCCACCACGAATTTACCCGATTCATGAGCGGCGTCAACAGCCGCCTTCAGCAGGGGAGGATCCACGCCCGCGTACAGCTTGACCTGGTCCACCCCGGCCTCCACGTGCCGGCGGACCGAATCGGCGATCTCTTCCGGCTTGCGGTGGGCGCGGCCCAGCTGGGGCCAGTAGACCCTGGGCCCGTCGAGCAGATGGCCGCAGCACAGGATGGCGGGACCCGCGGAAAGATCATCCGCGTGGCGCTCGCGTTCACCCAGGATCCACACGAGATCGTTGCCCACGTCGCGGACCGTGGTGACCCCCGCGGCCAGGAAGGCCGCCCCCATGACGGAACTGTAGTGGACGTGGGTGTCCATCAGGCCCGGCAGGAGCGTGCAGCCCGGCAGGGGTACGGACGCCAGCCCGGCGGGGACTTCGACGGCCGGCAGCACCGCGTCGATGAGGCGGTCTTTCACCACCACGGCCACACCGGTCCGGGGCCTGTCGGAAACGCCGTCCCACACCCGTTCCGGGACCAGTGCGTACGTGCCGTTCCTGTTCTTGTCGTCCATGCCGGATTCCCGGTTGTCTGTCTTCCACGGGGTTGCGGGGAAACGACCTTTCCGGCGCTTTCCGTTACGCCATAAATCCCTTGCCCGGAGCGCGTTCCGCCTGTTATTTGATCCCATCGGTAATATCTAAGGTCACCATGGGTTCTGTCAAAGGGCTAATGTCCATTCCCCTGTACATCGGCTGGCAACGAATCCTGGACGGCCAAGGCCTCGAAATCGCCTTCACCGGCATGTTCATCGTGTTCCTGGCCCTCGCCGCGATCAGCCTCTGCATTGCCCTGCTGCCGAAGGCCGTGGCCGCACTCGGGGACAAGCTCCCGGAGCGGCCGCACGCTCCCACCGAACCGGAATCCCCGCACGACGACGAAACCGTGGCCGCGGCGGTCGGATTCGCACTCGACGAAAAAAACAACAACCGGTAAATCAGGCCATGCGGCGGATTAAATGACGATACTGTATGATTTCCTGTCGGCTTCCGGCCTGGCCGCGGCGACGTGGGGTCACGGTGTGATGATCCTGATCGGCGTGGCCATGATCACGCTCGCGATCGCCCGGCGGTACGAACCGTTGCTGCTGGTACCCATCGGTTTCGGGATCATGCTGGGCAATATCCCCATGATGGAAGGGGACGGCCACGGGGTATACGATGAAGGAAGCGTACTTTATTATATCTATTTCGGCGTCAGGGAAGGCATCTTCCCGCCCCTGATCTTCCTGGGGATCGGGGCCATGACCGATTTCTCCGCCATGCTGTCCAACCCGAGGCTCGTCCTCCTGGGCGCCGCGGCTCAGATCGGCATTTTCCTGACCCTCCTGGGCGCCATGGCCATCGGATTCACCCCGGCGGAATCGGGCGCTATCGCCATCATCGGCGGCGCGGACGGCCCCACGGCCATTTTCCTGTCTTCGAAACTCGCGCCGCACCTGCTGTCCATGGTCGCCATCGCGTCGTATTCCTACATGGCCCTGGTCCCCATCATCCAGCCGCCCATCATGCGGCTGTTTACCACGCGGAAGGAGCGGCTCATCCGCATGGCGCCGCCCCGGGAGGTTTCGCAGAGGGAGAAGATCATCTTCCCCATCGTCGCCTTTTTCGTCGCGGCGATGATCGCACCGGATTCGATGGTCCTGGTGGGCATGCTCTTCTTCGGCAACCTGCTCAGGGAATGCGGCGTGACCGAGCGGCTTGCCAGCACGGCCCGCACGTCCATGATCGACATCGTCACCATCCTGCTGGGTTTTTCGGTCGGCGCCAGTACGCAGGCCGAGGCCTTTCTCTCGCTGGGTTCGCTCTTTATATTTGCCCTGGGCGTGGTCTCCTTCTGCATCGCGACGACCGGCGGCGTGCTCTTCGCCAAGGGCATGAACCTGCTCACGAAAGACAAGATCAACCCGCTGATCGGCGCCGCGGGCGTCTCCGCCGTGCCCATGGCGGCCCGTGTGGCCCAGGTGGAAGCGCACCGCGAGGACCCGCGGAACTTCCTGTTGTTCCACGCCATGGCGCCCAACGTGGCGGGCGTCCTCGGATCCGCCATCGCGGCGGGCATACTCTGGTCGGTGCTGGTGGGCGTGTAGACGCGGCGACCGGGTTCATACCGCAACACGAATAAGTTTGTACCGTGATACGTGGATACCGCTTAGATTAAATACGAATCGGATCGCAGCGAGCACCTTGTCCCCCAAACGAAGGATCTGACGTGAAAAAGAAAGTCAATTTCATGTGCACCACGTTCCGGGACGGATTTCAGTCCGTTTACGGCGCACGCGTATTCACCCGGGACTTCCTGCCCGCCGTGGAAGCGGCGCGGGACGCGGGCCTCGATTACTTCGAGGCCGGAGGCGGCGCTCTGTTCCAGTCGCCTTATTTCTACTGCAACGAGGACGCCTTCGAACGGATGGACGCCATCCGGGAGGCGGTGGGTCCGGACGCCAACCTGCAGACCCTGTCCCGGGGCGTCAACGTGGTCGGACTGGATTCGCAGCCCAGCGACATCATCCGGCTGCACGCGGAGTTGTTCAAAAAACACGGTATGACGACCATACGGAACTTCGACGCGCTGAACGACGTGGAGAACCTGGTGCACAGCGGGCGGTGCATCACGGAAGCCGGCCTCAGGCACCAGGTGTGCGTCACGGTCATGGAACTGCCGCCGGGATGTTCGGGCGCCCATGACGCGGCGTTCTACACGGAGACCTTCAGGAAGATCCTGGATGCCGGCATTCCCTTCGACTCGGTGTGTTTCAAGGACGCCTCGGGCACGGCCGTTCCCTCCAAGGCGTACGAATCCGTCAAGGCCGCCCGGAAGCTGCTGCCCGAGGGCACCTGGATCCACTACCATACCCACGACACGTCCGGCATCGCCGTCTCGGCGTACCAGGCTGCGCTCGAGGCCGGCGCCGACGCCATCGACCTGGCCTTCGCGCCCGTTTCGGGCGGGACCTCCCAGCCCGACATCCTCGTCATGTGGCACGCGCTCCGCGGCACGGATTACGACCTGGACATCGATCCCGACGGCGTGCGGGAAGCGGCGGAGATCCTGAAGGAATGCATGGAAGACTACTTCCTGCCCCCCGAGGCCGTGGCCGTCGAACCCCTGCTCCCATGGAGCCCCATGCCGGGCGGGGCCCTGACCGCCAATACGCAGATGCTCAGGGACAACGGGATCATGGACCGCTATCCCGCCATCATCAAGGCCATGAGCGAGGTCGTGGAGAAGGGCGGGTACGGCACGTCGGTCACCCCGGTCTCCCAGTTCTATTTCCAGCAGGCCTTCAACAACGTGATGATGGGGCCCTGGAAGAAGATCGCGGAAGACTACGGACGCATGGTCCTGGGCTATTTCGGCAGGACGCCCGTGCCCCCGGACCCGGTGGTCGTGAACATAGCCTCGGAACAGCTCGGCCTGCCGCCCAACCGGCGGCCGGTGCTGGAACTGAACGACAACGATCCGAAGAAGGGCGTCGAAGCGGCGCGCAGCGTACTCAAAGAAGCCGGAATCGAAGATACGGACGAGAACATCTTCATCGTCGCGGCGTGTGGTGAGCGGGGCCTGGCCTTCCTGAAGGGCGAGGGGTTCATCGGGGTGCGCAAGAAATCTCCTCAGGAACAGGAGGAAGTGCCGGAGGACGGGCTGCCCGCGACGGACGGTCCCCGCGGATACCAGGTGACCGTCAACGGCAGGAGTTACGCGCTGCGCATCGAAGGAAAGACGGCGATCGTGAACGGCAAGGCCTATGACGTCGACCTGCAGCCCGATATGTCCGAGGCCGCGACAGAGGCGGCGGAACGGGCCGGGACCACGCCGGTCATCGCGCCGATTCCCGGTAAAGTGCTCAAGGTGGCGGTCACCCCCGGGCAGACCGTCGAGGAGGGGGACGTCATCGCGGTCCTGGAAGCCATGAAAATGGAAATGCAGGTCACCGCCGACGTCGCCGGTACCGTGACCCATGTCTCCATCAACCCGGGCGTCCAGGTGATCGCGGGCCAGACGCTGGCCTACCTGGGTTGAGTCCCCCCGGGGCGGGCCCAGTTCCGGAGCGTCGAATGGCCGGGTTTCCATTGCACCGCAACCGGGTTGAAAAGCGCTTGTTAAACGCGACCCGCCACCCGAGCGAGGCTCGCCTGCTGTGCCGCACGGTCGCCTGCAGCCTGCTGTGCCGGGCGGTCGCCTGCAGCCTGTTGTTTACCGCCTTGCCCGTCTTCTCCCAGTCCCCCGCAACCGGCCCCTTCATGCAGCGGGACCAGTTCCCGGTAAGAATGCTGTTCCTCGGTCTCCGACCCGATGCCGGAGACCTCCTTCCGCGGCGCTCGGTCCGTTGGTCCCTTCGGCTGGACTACGCCAACACCTACGCGAGCACCTTTCCGGTGGGCGACCGCCTGATCGCCGATGACTATTACCAGGCCGCTCCGCCGGACGAATACCGCCTCTTCGTCGATACGGAGACCCTGCGCGTGTCGGTCGACCTGGACTGGCGGATCGCGTCGCGACTGCAGATTGGCGCGACCATGCCTTTCCTGAAGCACGGCGGCGGGTTTTTGGACGGCGTAGTGGAAGGATTCCACCGCATGTTCAAACTGTCCAACGGGGGCAGGGAGTGGACCCCCAGGAACGACTATGGCGTATTCGTCGTACGCAACCGCCGCTTCTGGATCCGGAGCATGGAGTCCACCGACTTCCGGCCGGGAGACCTCGTAGTACGGATGAAGACGCCGCTGAACCGGGACGGCCGGGAGTTTATCCTGGCCCTGGCCGGCGCGGTGAAGCTGCCCACGGGCAGCCTGGAGACGCTGACCGGCAGCGGTGGAACGGATGTACAGGCGGCGTTGTTCGCGACCTGGCGGCCGCGGCTGCCGAAGCGGGATCTGGTCTTCCATGCCAACCTCGCCCACAGCCGACTGGGCAGAGCTACCCGGGGCGAGGGATTCCCCCTGCGTTCCATCTCGACGCTCTTGCTGGCCTTCGAATACCGGACCCCGGGCCGGCTCGCCGCCTTGGTCCAGACGCAGGTCAACATCGGCCCCTTTCCCGGCAGCAGGCTGGGCCCCTTGAACCGCACGGCCATCGAGGCGACCGCCGGCGTGCGGTACGCCCTGTCGGAGTCCCTGTCGCTCGATATCGGTATCACGGAGAATCTCAGCCAGTACCAGAACACCCCCGATGTCGGTCTCCACGCCCGGATCGCGTGGCGGACGCCCTGACTATCAGGGTACGGAGGGAAACTTCATGCAAGGCAAGCGGCACCGGATTCTTTTCAACTCCCATGGTCGGCTGGGCGTTGCCGACCTGGAAAACGTTCCAGGCGCGGCCGGCGCGGAAGACGCCGCGGGCGCGGCCGGCGCGGGCCCAGACGCGAGTGCGGCCGGCGCAGAAGACGCCGCAGAGACGGGAGTGGGTGCCACCGCGAACGCGGCCGGCGCGGAAGACGCTCCGGCCGAGCCGGGCACTACAGTCTGGTATCCCGGCCTGGACGTCCCGGGCATGTCCAGCTGGGGCTGGGGGCCTGTCTTCGAAGACCGGCGCAGGGTGATTTTGTCCAGCTACGAACCCGGCAAGGCCTGGGAAGGCAAGGTGCGGGTCCACCTCTGGATATATGATCTGGATGAAGACCGCCTGCTGGAGGAGATCGCCCTCAAGAACCGCCCCGCGCCGTTCATGGGGTGCACCCATATCCTGCCGGGAGAGGAACGTCTCGTGATGAATCCCATCATCGACGGGAAACAGCGCATCTGGACCATGGACCTGGACGGTTCCGATCCGCAGGAGATCACGGGCGCCGAGGACGGGTTCGTCTACTGCGTGCAGATCAGCCCGGACGGACGGCATTTCGCCTACCATGCGACCATGCTGGCCGACCGGGACAGCTACTGCATTTTCGTATCGGACCTGGACGGGAACAACCGGTTGGAGGTCGCGGCGGCGCAGGGACACCTGTACTTCGGACCCATGTGGTCGCCGGACGGCGCGTGGCTGATATACCAGGACTGCCACTATCCCGAAGATCCGGGACACGACTGGGCCGATCTGTGTCTGGGCAGTCTCGACGGTCCGGGTGGTCCGGACGGCGCGGCGCCCCGGAAGGTCACGAAGGGCCAGCGCCAGTGGTTCGCCACGTCCTACGGCGACCCGGATTCCCGGGGCGGCGGTTCCAACATCGCCCAGTGGACGCCGGACGGCAAACAGGTCACCTACACCCGTGCCGAGCCCGGCTCCCGGACGGCCTGGCCGTACCAGGCGCAGCGCCCGGACACCGACCATTTCAACCGGGACTACTATCCGGAAGATGCCCGCGGCGGTACCGCCATCTGCCTGCTCGACCCCTTCTCGGGCGAGGAATCGGAGTTCATACCCTATGAACCCCGCGTCTGGAACTTCCGGTCGGCCTGGTCTCCGGACGGCGCCCTGTTCGCCTTCTGCCGCGCCGAGGTGGGCGCACCGAGCGGCATCTGGCTGGCCGATGCCAACGGCGGCAATGCGCGCATGCTGACGGACGGGTACGAACACCTGGGTGCGGATCACCCGGTGTGGGTGGGGTAGCCGAGATTCTCAGCGCATGCTCACACGTACGTCAGCCAGCCATGGGTATCCTCGGCCTCGCCGGTGGTGATCGCGAAGAACCGGTCCTGGATTTCCTTTGTGACCGGACCGCGGGATCCGCCGCCGACGGTGATGCGGTCGATGGACCTTACCGGCGTCACTTCCACGGCGCTGCCCACGAAGAACACTTCGTCGGCGATGTAGAGCATTTCCCGGGGGATGTCCTGTTCGACGACTTCGAACCCGGCGTCCTGCGCGAGCGTCATGACGGAATTGCGCGTGATGCCGCCCAGGACCGAGGCCGCCAGGCTGTTCGTGATGACCCGGCCTTCTTTCACGACGAAGATGTTCTCGCCGCTGCCTTCGCTGATCAGGCCGTCGGTATTCAGGGCGATCCCTTCGCTGTACCCGTTCTCGATGGCTTCCATCCGGATCAACTGGGAATTGAGGTAGTTTCCGCCGGCCTTCGACAGGGCCGGATGGGTATTCGGCGCCGGACGGCTCCAGGAGGAGATGCACACGTCCACGCCGTTCTCCAGGACGTCGGCGCCGAGATAGGCGCCCCAGTCCCATGTGCCGATGGCGACTTCCACGGGGCAGCCCATGGGTTCGACGCTCAGCAGGCCGTAGCCGCGGTATACCACCGGGCGGACGTAACAGGAAGCGTGCCTGTTGGACCGGATGGTCTCCAGGACGGCCTCGTTGATTTCCTCCCGGGTGTAGGGGATCTCAACCCGGTAGATCTTGCAGGAGTCGAAGAGCCTGTCCGTGTGTTCCTGGAGCCGGAATACCGCGGGACCCTGACTCGTCTCGTAGCAGCGCATGCCCTCGAAGAAACTCGAACCGTAATGGACCACGTGGGAAAGTACGTGGATCTTCGCGTCCTGCCACGGTACGAGTTTTCCATTGAACCAGATGTATTCGGCCTCCGGCAGGGTGGCCATGCCCGGTCTCCTTTCTGCGGTCCGTTACACGCCTTATAATCTGGCGCAAACTAGGGGGCGAACCCCCCGTTGTCAAGGGCAAAAGGCCTTGACACCCTCTTCGCATTCCACCTAGCTTACCCCATGACGAAACCGGAAAACGACGCGGCATTCATGCGCCTGGCGCTGGACCTGGCGGCGCGGGGTACAGGCCGGACCAGTCCCAATCCCATGGTGGGCTCCGTGGTCGTCCGCGACGGCGTGGTCGTGGGCCAGGGATACTACCGGGAATACGGCGGGCGGCACGCCGAGCCGCAGGCGCTCGAGGAGGCCGGCGACCGCGCCCGTGGGGCCGAGTTGTACGTCACCCTGGAACCCTGCTGCCACCGGGGCAGCACGCCGCCGTGCACGGACGCGGTCATCGCGTCTGGCGTCACCCGCGTCCACGTCGCCATGGCCGATCCGGACCGGCGCGTATCCGGGAAAGGGATCGAACGGCTGCGTGCGGAGGGCATTACCGTGGAGACGGGCCTGCTCGAAGCGGAAGCCCGGGAGCTGAACGCGGCCTATGTCCACCACCGGGAGACCGGCCGGCCTTTCGTGCTGCTCAAGCTGGCCCAGACGCTGGACGGCCGCATTGCCACGCGAAACGGCCATTCCCGGTGGATCACCGGGGAGGCCGCGAGGAAACGGGTACACCTGATGCGCAGCCGGGCGGACGCCGTGCTCGTGGGCATCGACACCGTGCTGGCGGACGACCCCAGGCTCACGGTCCGCCACGTGGAAGGCCGCCAGCCCCGCCGCATCGTGCTCGACAGCCGCGCCCGCACCCCGGTGGAGGCTCGGGTATTGAATGGCGAAGCGCCGGCGACCATATGCGTTACGGAAGCGGCGCCGGCAGACCGGATCGACGGACTGAAACAGGCGGGCGCCGAGGTACTCGTTCTGCCTGGCGGAGAGGGATCCGTCCCCGTGGAACCGCTCAAATCGACACTTGGCAAGGCCGGGATCGTGACCCTCATGGTTGAAGGCGGAAGCCGTGTGGCCGCTTCCTTCCTGCGGGAAAGGGCCGTCGACCGGATCGCGTGTTTCGTCGCGCCGCGCATCCTTGGCGCGGGGATCCCATCTATCGCCGGCCTGGAACTGGACGACCTTTCGCGGGCCATAGATCTGCGGGATACGCGGGTGGAGCGACTGGGCGACGACTTCCTCGTCACGGGAACGCCCGGGTACGCCTGACCAGATCACGGGCGTGCCGCCCGACGCGGAGCAGGATACGCCAAGCACGATACGCGGAGCAGGAACGCAGAACAGGAACTCGGAGAATACTCATGTTCACGGGTATCGTTGAAACCACGGGCTCCATACAGACCCTCGACGGAGAGCGGGGCGGCCTGAAGCTGACCGTGGAGGCGCCGTCCATGGCGCCGGACTTCGAGCTGGGCGACAGCGTCGCCGTGAACGGCGTCTGCCTGACCGTCGTGGATCAAAGCGACCAGACGTTTTCCGTGGAGATCGTACCCGAGACGGTCTCCAGGACGACCTCTGGGAATCTGCAGGTCGGGCACCGGGTCAACCTGGAGCGGCCGCTGCGTCTGTCGGACCGAATAGACGGCCACCTGGTCCAGGGACACGTGGACGGCGTGGGACGCATCGCGGCGCGGGAAGAACGGGGCAACAGCCTTTGTTACGAAGTGGAAATTCCGGACGATCTGACCCCCTTTGTTATCGAAAAGGGGTCCATCGCACTGGATGGAATTAGCTTGACAATAGCCGGTCTGGCGGGTAATTTGGCAGCCGTATCGATCATACCGCATACCGCATCGATCACGACGTTTGGGAGCAGGCAGATCGGTGACGAGGTAAACATAGAAGTGGACATGATCGGCCGGTACGTCGCGTCCCTTATGCATTCCGGCCGGAGTGCTGATCCCGGTGGCGAGCCGGACGCTTCACCCATCACCGAAGCCTGGTTGAAAGAGAAGATGTAGGTCGGCGAGGCCCGGCGGCGGTTCGAGTGCAGACCGGAACGCACGCTGCCCAGGTAACCGAAAACACGATTGAACTCCATGTCGTCCCCCTTTTGTACCATCCCGGAAGCGATCGAAGAGATCAAGGCCGGCCGCATCCTGATAGTCATCGACGACGAAGACCGCGAAAATGAAGGCGATTTTATCATGGCCGCCGAAAGGACAACACCGGCGGCCATTAACTTCATGGCCCGGTACGGTCGTGGACTGATCTGCCTTCCGACCACGCGTGAGCGCCTGGAAGAGCTGAAGGTGCCCGCCATGGTCGGCGAGGAGGTCAACACGGCCCTGCTGGGCACGCGCTTCACCGTATCGGTCGACGCCGTAAACGGTACGACCTCGGGCATATCCGCGGCGGACCGCGCCGAGACGGTCCAGGTGTTCGTCCGTCCGGGCAGCAGGCCCGAGGACCTGGCGCGACCGGGCCATATCTTTCCCCTGCAGGCCTTCGAGGGAGGCGTGTTGAGGCGGGCCGGGCATACGGAGGCCACCGTCGACCTGGTGAAGCTGGCCGGGCTGTATCCCGCTGGCGTGCTCTGCGAGATCATGGACGACGACGGCTCCATGGCCCGTCTGCCCCGGCTGGTGGAGATCGCGAACGACCATGACCTGAAGATCATTACCATCAAGGACCTGATCGAGTACCGCCGGTGCAGCGAAAAACTCGTCAAGCGGGTGGTCACGACGACCATGCCCAGCAAGTACGGGGATTTCGATTCGCACCTGTACGAAGACGAACTGACCGGCGACCACCACGTCGCCCTGGTCAGGGGCAGCGTGGACGGAGAACAGAACGTGCTCGTCCGCGTGCACTCCCAGTGTCTTACGGGAGACGTGTTCGGGTCCATGCGATGCGACTGCGGCGACCAGTTGCAGCAGGCGCTGAAGCGCATCGCCGCCGAGGGACGCGGCGTGTTGTTGTACATGCGCCAGGAGGGCCGGGGCATTGGACTGGCCAACAAGCTCAGGGCCTACGCCCTCCAGGACCAGGGCCATGACACCGTGGAAGCGAACCAGGCGCTGGGCCTGCCCGTGGACGCCCGCGACTACGGCATCGGGTCGCAGATCCTGGCGGACCTGGGCCTGACCACGATACGGATCATGACCAACAACCCGTCCAAGCGGTTCGGGATCGAGGGGTACGGACTCCAGGTTACCGAACGCGTCCCGCTGCAGGTTTCGCCCAACCGGCACAACGTGGGTTATCTCAGGACCAAGCGCGGAAAGCTCGGTCACCTGCTGGACTTCGAAGAGCCACCGGACGACGTCGGTTTCGACAGCCTCTTGTGATCGCGGCGATCCGACCCCGAAACGTCTGGGCTTCCAGGCCCTGGAGATTCCGGACCCACATGGTCCCGCCTCGAAGTGCGGTACTGTCAGGCAGGTTATAACCCGTCAAGGAGCGGGAACGTGACGAGAACCATTGAGGGCAGCCTGGATAACAGCGCGAACGACCGGTACGGTATCGTGGCGAGCCGATTCAACGGCTTCATTACGGATTCCCTGCTCAAAGGCGCACTGGACGGGCTCCTCCACCATGGTGTGGATGAAGACCGTATCGACGTGGCCTGGGTACCCGGCGCATTCGAGATCCCGCTGGCGGCCCGGAAGATGGCGGCAAGCGAAAGCTACGAAGCCGTGATCTGCCTGGGTTGCGTAATACGCGGCGAGACGTCCCATTTCGATTACGTGGCCGGGGAAGCGGCGAAGGGCATTGCCGAAGCCGCCAGGGACACCGGAGTGCCGGTGATCTTCGGCGTGCTGACCACGGAAAGCCTCGAACAGGCAGCCGAACGCGCGGGTCCGATGGAGGACAACCGGGGTCGGGAAGCCGCCCTGGCCGCACTGAGAATGGCGGACTTGATGCGCAGGTTGAGCGGACCGGGTGGGCAGGACGGTCCAGGCGGGCAGGACGGTCCAGGCGGGCAGGACGGTCCAGGCGGACCGAGGGATTCGACGTGAATGCGCGCGCGGCGGAACGGCGCCTGGGCCGTGAACTGGCCCTGCAGTCGCTCTATCTCGCCGGACAGACCGGGGACGATCCCGGCAAGGCCCTGGCGAGACTGCCGGGATGGTCCCTGGCGCCGCGGAACACCCGCCGGTTCGCCGAGACTTTGATCGACCGGCTCCGGCAGCACGACGAGACCGTGAACCGGCACATCACCGCGGTGGTGCGGCACTGGGACAGGGAACGCGTGGCGCGTATCGACGATTGCATCCTCCGGCTGGGCGCCTGCGAACTGATCGCCTTTCTCGATATTCCAACGGCGGTTTCCATCAACGAAGCGATCGAACTGGCCAAGAAGTACAGCACGGAACAGTCCGGGGGGTTCGTTAATGGCGTCCTGGACGCCGTGGCCGCGAGACACCTCACGACCGAGCAGTCCTGATCCCGCCTGCAGGCATACCAGCGCATACACAGGAATGAACCTTCAACGTGCGATACGGCATTCTGTCCGACATTCATGGAAACCTGGAAGCGCTGGATGCCGTGCTCGAAGCCCTGGCGGATGAGCGCATAGAGCGATACCTCTGTCTGGGCGACATTGTCGGATACGGCGCGAGTCCCAATGCCTGTCTCGACCGCGTGACCGGGCTGACGACGGACGTGATCGCCGGCAACCACGACCATGCCGCGGTCGGGAAGCTGGACATCGCTTCGTTCAACCACTACGCCGCGGAAGCGGCGCTCTGGACGAGGCGGCAACTTACGCCAGAGGGCCGGCGCTACCTGGCCGAGTTGCCCTGCACCCGGCGCATAGACGACCTCTACGCCGTCCACGCGAGTCCGGCCAATCCGGAGGACTGGACCTACCTGACTTCGCTTTGGCTGGCGGACGAAGCATTCGATGCGATGCCCCGCGATATTGCGCTTTGCGTATTGGGCCATACGCACGTGCCGGGGATATTCGAAAAGCGGACTACGCAGGACCGAAGCAGACAGATCCCGGGGGCGACGCTCGGGCTGGAATCGGGAAGCAGATATATCGTGAACGTCGGCAGTGTCGGCCAGCCGCGGGACGGAGATCCCAGGGCGGCCTACTGCGTGTTCGACACCGCGGAGAGACGGCTGGAAATAAAGCGGGTTTCCTACGACGTGGAGACGGCGCAACGCAAGATCCGCGCCGCCGGTCTGCCGGACGTGCTCGCCGAGCGCCTCGCTTACGGCAGATGAACCCGGTTTCGTCGCCTGACGACGGCGTATCGTCCCGATGATCTGGAACCCTACGAGGAACATCAGAAACATGCCCGTTTTTCGTATTGCGCTCCTGACCGGCATGGCGGCCGCGTTCATCTTGTCGCTGGCCGTGTATACCAGGACCATCGCGCCCACCGTGCCCTTCTGGGACGGAGGCGAGTTCATTGCGGCTTCCTACATCCTCGGCATACCCCATCCACCCGGCTCTCCCCTTTACATCCTGATCGGCCGGCTTTTCACCCTGCTGCCCGACCTGGGCCTGGGCATCGCCTGGCTGGTGAATTTCTCTTCGTGCCTGTTCAGCGCCTTGACCGTGACGGCCGTTTACCTGATCGTCGTAAAAGCCGTTACGCTCAACCGGCACCGGGACGGACTGACCGGGTACGAGAGCGTGGTCGTCTGTTGCAGCGCACTGACCGGCGCGCTCCTGCTCGCCTTCTCCGATACCTTCTGGTTCAACGCGGTCGAGGCCGAGGTCTACGCGCTTTCCATGCTGATCATGATGGTCTGTACCTGGCTGGTCCTGCACTGGATCGAAAACCACGAGCAGAGCGGCAGCGAGCGATATCTCTTCCTGGTCGGCTACCTGGCCTTTCTCGGCATCGCGGTGCACATGTTCACCATGCTGATCCTGCCCGCCGCGTTTCTGAGCGTCGTCTGCACGGACCGGGTCATCCGGTCGAACAGGAAGCTGATCCTGCTCTGCGCGGTCATGGGCCTCATCCTGTTCAGTGTCGTGGCCTCCATCGACGTGTTCTTCCTCTCGGTTCCCCTCGCCATCGCCGGCCTGGTCCTTTCCAGGGGACGACTGCCCTGGGGCTTCCCGGCGCTGGCCTTCGTCCTGTCCGTCGCCGTGATGTTCTTCGGACTGGAAGGCGTGGGGTCATACAACGGACTCCCGCTGCTCGTGATCGGCGGATTCGAGGCCACGGTCGGCACGGTGATGTTCAGCGCGGCGCTGGTGAGCCTGGCCCTCGCCCTGGTCTCCGCGACGGCCGGCGACCCGGGCCGGTACAAGTGGCCTTTCTGGCTCATCGTGCTCTGTCTCGCCGTGCTGGGATACTCCGTGAACTTCTACGTGCCGGTCCGGGCGGCCCAGCAGCCGGTAATCAACGAAAACGACCCGTCGAACTGGCAGAATTTCGAGGGATTCCTGGAGCGAAAGCAATACGGACAGGAAGGCATGCTCGAATCCATGTTCAATCGCAAAGGCAGCTGGTCATCCCAGTTCGGCAACGGCGAAAACATGGGATTCTGGCGTTTCTTTTCCCGCCAGTTCAGCGAGCCCGGCTTCCCCTACTGGCTCTTCCCCGTCCTGCTGGTCGCCCTGGGTATCCTCGCCCAGGCGGAACGTGACCGCCGAAGCATCCTGTTCCTGGGCGGGATGCTGCTCACCTGCAGCGTCGGCCTCATTCTGTACATGAACTTTTCAGACGGCAGCCGGGGCATACAGCGCGAGGTGCGCATTCGGGACTATTTCTATACGCCCGCCTTCGTATATGCCTCGGTACTGATGGGCATAGGAGTCCGGTCGATGATGACCCAGATAGCAGGATGGCTGAGTCGATTCCGGCTGCCCGTGGAGAAGGGAACGGCCGGTATCGCCGTGCTTGCGATCGCCCTTCCGCTCGTGCCCTTCTCCTATCATTACGAATCCCACTCGCGCGAGGGCAACTACATCCCGTACGACTACGCTTACAACATACTGCAGTCGTGCGACGAAAACGGGCTCATCTTCACCAACGGAGACAACGACACCTTTACGCTCTGGTTCCTGCAGGAAGTGGAAGGCATACGCAAGGACGTGCGGGTGATCAATCTCAGCCTGCTCAACACGAACTGGTACATCAAGCAGTTGAAAAACCAGGAGCCCAGGGTGCCGATCGCGCTGACCGACGAGACCATTGACGCGCTGACGGTCCAGGGCTGGGACGACAGGGAGGTAGAGGTCGCCGGGATGACGTGGACCGTACCCCGGGCCGGTACGCTGGGTGAAGATATCGGATACCTGAGGGTGCAGGACCTGATGATTCTGCACATCCTGGAACAGAACGACTGGGAAAAACCCGTCTTTTTCGCCGTGACCGTCCCGACGGAGAACGACGTGGGCCTGGACGAGCACATGCAGATGGAAGGCATGGTGTGGCGGATCGTGCCGAACCCCAACCCCGAGCTGATGGACCTCGACAGGACCTGGCACAACCTGTGGAACGTCTACCGGTAC
Source organism: bacterium (assembly GCA_965202605.1). Taxonomy (GTDB): domain Bacteria; phylum JAAXHH01; class JAAXHH01; order JAAXHH01; family JAAXHH01; genus JAAXHH01. The sequence continues at coordinate 3,310,544 of OZ241838.1, read as the reverse complement.
CGCGGCATAGCGGACCCGGAGGTATACAAGGACGAACAGGTCCAGACGCTCCTGCGGAATTACACCGTGTCCTTCCATCAACTGGCGCTCAACCGCTGGAAAAGGGGCGAAATCGATCAGGCCATTGAAGCCGTCGAGAAATACCTGGAGTACAGCATCACCAACGGGGTCCTCGAACGGCTGATGCTCATCCAGTTCCACGCCGACAAGGGCGCGTTTGCCGAGGTCGAGCATTATGCCTTCGAGCTGGCCGGTGAATACAAGACCTTCGACGGCTATACGGCCCTGGGCCAGGCCATGCGGAAACAGGGACGCCTCGAGGAGGCCATAGCGCTGCTTGAACGAGGCGTGGCGGCTTTTCCCGATTCTGCCGCGGGATACGATCAACTGGTTAACCTGTACTACCAGCAGAACGATACGGGCCGCATGCTGGAAACCCTCGAAAGGTGGCGGCGGATCGCGCCGGGAGATTCGGTCGTACAGGCCATGATCGAGGACCTTGAGGAGGCCGGCGAGTCGAGCGGGCCTTAGACGCGCCGGGCGGACCCTGGCGGACCAGGTCCGCATGCGGGACGAGGGGCTTCGCTGACTTTCGCGGCCCCGCAGACTTCCGCGGCCCCGCAGCGGGAATATCGCCGGTTCAGCGAAATGCGCATTCTGATCATCAACTGGCGGGATATCCGGAACCCGGAAGCGGGCGGCGCCGAAGTGCACCTGCACGAGACGTTTTCGCGGATCGCCGCATCGGGACACCAGGTCACCCTGCTCTGCAGCAGATTCCCCGGCGCCAGCGAGAACGACAGCCGGGACGGGATCGAAATCATACGGTTCGGCGGGAAGTGGACGTTCAACCTGGCCGTTCCCTGGTTTTACCGGCGGCACCTCGCGCACCGTCCGTTCGACGTAGTCATCGAAGACATCAACAAGATCCCGTTTCTGCTGCCCTGGTTCGTGAAAGAAACTCCGGTGATGGTCCTGCTGCACCACCTGTTCGGCACGACCTTCTACCGGCAGATCAACCCGTTGCCGGCGACCTACCTGTACCTGATGGAACGGTTGATTCCCAGGGTCTACCGGCGGTGTCCTTTCGAAGTCGTGTCGGAAAGCTGCCGCGACGAACTCGTCGGCATGGGGGTTTCGGCGGACAGGATCAGCGTCGTGCATAACGGACTCGGCGCCGGGATCATCGACGCGCCAACCGCGCCGGACGGCAAGGAACCCGGACTGATCGTATACTTGGGACGTCTGAAGAAGTACAAGAACGTGGACCACCTGATCCAGGCCTTGGCAATCGTTCGCGGCGAGGTGCCGGGCGCCCGCCTGGTGGTCGCCGGGACGGGGGACTGGCGGCCCGCGCTGGAAGCGCTGACCCGGACCCTGGGCCTGGAAGAGGCGGTCGAATTCGCCGGATACGTATCGGAATCGGAGAAGATCGGTCTGCTGACGCGGGCGGAAGTGGCGGCGTACCCGTCAAGCAAGGAAGGATGGGGTATTTCCGTGATAGAGGCCAATGCGCGCGGTACGCCGGTGGTGGCGACCCGCGTGTCCGGACTTCGAGACGCCGTGGTCGACGGGGAGACCGGCCTGTTGACGCCCCTGGGGGATCGAGAGGCGATGGCGCGCGCGTTGATCGGCCTGTTGCGGGACCCGGACGAGCGGGAGCGGCTCGCCCGGAACGCACGGGCGAGGAGCAGGCGTTACACGTGGGATGACACGGCCCGTCGGACGATCCAGGTTATCCGGCATGCCATGGGGGAACGCGCAGATGCCCGGTGAACACCCGGAGAAGCGGGAGGACAGGGTGGATGTTTCCGTCGTAGTCCCGCTATTCAACGAAGCGGAGAGCCTTCCGGAACTGCACCGCCGGATCGCGGACGCCCTGGAAGCGGCCGGCGCGTCATTCGAAGTGATCTTCGTCGATGACGGCAGCCGGGACGAATCCTTCGAGACCATACGGCGGCTCAGGGAAAACGACGGCCGGATCAGGGCCGTCCGGTTTCGCCGCAACTATGGGAAGTCCGCGGCGCTGGCCGTCGGATTCGAGGCGAGCCGCGGCGACGTCGTCGTGACCATGGACGGAGACCTGCAGGATGACCCGGCCGAGGTCCCCCGCATGGTCGAGCTGCTCGGGCAGGGATACGATCTCGTCTCGGGGTGGAAGAAAGACCGGAAGGATGCCCTTTCGAAACGGCTTCCTTCGAAGCTGTTCAACCTGGTCACGGGCATCGTCTGCGGCCTGCGGCTGCACGATTTCAATTGCGGACTGAAAGCCTACCGCCGGGAGGTCGTGGAGGATATCCCCGTCTATGGAGAGCTCCACCGTTACCTGCCGGTGCTGGCGCACTGGGCCGGATTCCGCGTCACGGAAACGCCGGTGCTCCACCATCCCAGAAAGCACGGCAGCAGCAAATTCGGCATGGGCCGGTTCACCCACGGGTTCTTTGACCTGCTGACCGTGTACTTCGTATCGAATTACACCCGGCGGCCGCTCCACCTGTTCGGCTCCTTCGGCCTGTTGTCATTCGTCACGGGACTGGGCATCGCACTCTATCTGACCTGGCTCTGGCTGAGCGGCGTCGGCATCGGGACCCGACCCCTTTTGCAGTTCTCCGTACTCCTCATGGTCCTCGGCATCCAGCTGGTCTCCATGGGCCTGATCGCGGAAATGATTGCCCACCAGGCCCGGCGCACGGAAGATTACGCCGTCCAGGAACGACTTGGATGATACCATGGCACGCCCCCGACCCGGCCGGATCTGTTTATTCGGCACGTACGAACGCGACTACCTGCGTAACATCACGCTCATAGAAGGCCTGAGAAATTCGGGCTGGCAGGTGCGGGAGTGCCACGTCCCCCTCTGGGAGAAGGAACGCGACAAGACCGGCGCGTACCTGGGATCCTGGTCGCTGGTGTTTCGTGCCGTGGAACTGAAACTGGCTTACCTCCGGCTGCTGTTGAAGTACGTTTTCACGGTAGGAAGCTACGATATCATGGTGGTCGGGTACATCGGCCATTTGGACATGCCGCTGGCGTGGCTGCTGACCAGGCTGCCGCGACGGCCCCTCGTTTTCAGTCCCCTGATCTCCCTGTACGATACCCTGGTCGACGACCGGCGGTCCTTCGTGGAAGGCTCGCTCATGAGCCGGCTACTGCGCCGGCTGGACCGCTGGACCTGCGCGAGGGCGGATCTCGTGCTCCTGGATACCGACGCCCACATCGGTTATTTCGCGGATACCTTCGACCTGCCGCGCCACCGTTTCGCGCGCATATTCGTGGGTGCGCCGGAACCGGACGCCAGGCCGCCGGAACCGGACCCGGCGGGGATTCTGAACGAAGGGAACGTTTTCGAACCTACCGAAGATGGCCCGTTCCAGGTCGTCTTCATCGGCAAGTTCACGCCGTTGCACGGGCTGCCGTATATGATGGAAGCGGCGCGGCGGCTCCGGGACGAACCGGACATCGTCTTTCATTTCATCGGCTCGGGACAGTTGAGCGGCGAAATGCGGGAGACAGCGCGCAGGCTGGCGCTTGAAAACGTCCGGTTTACGGAATGGATTCCCTACGAAACGATCCCGCGGTACCTGCGGGGAGCCGGTGCGTGTCTCGGGATCTTCGGTACGTCGGATAAGGCGGCCCGTGTGATACCGGGGAAGGTTTTCATCGCGCTTTCTATGGGTAAGGCGGTCGTCACGGCGGATTCCCCGGCCGTCCGTGAGCTGTTGACCGACGGCGAAAGCGCGGTGCTATGCAGGCGCGGAGACCCGGAAGCGCTCGCAGACGCCATTCGCCGGCTGTACGCCGACCGCGAACTGCTACGCGGGATCGCCGGAGCCGGCCACCGGGTATTCCGTGAACAGGCTTCAGTGGAACAGATCGGCCGTTCCGCGACGGCCGTGCTAGCGCGGCTTGCGCGAGGCGGTCCCGGTTAAGATGGACCTCTAAACCGACACTTTATTTGGCCGGTCCATCCTCTTCGTATCGCACGTTCACAGATCCTTCAACATGACCACGGCGTCCTCCGCGGGGTTCGAGTAGTACCCCTTGCGAATGGCGACCGAACGGTATCCCAACCGGCCGTACATCGAACGGGCCGCCTGATTCGACTCGCGCACTTCCAGGCTGGAGGACGTGCACCCCCTCCGAACTGCCTCTTCAAGGAGCCAGGTCATCATCCCGTTCCCGATGCCTCTTCGCTGATGGCCTGGCGATACGGCGATGTTGGCGACATGCAGCTGGTCGGCAACGATCCACCCTACCACGTAGCCGGCGACGGACTCCCCCACCAGGGCAACGATGGCGACGGAAACCCCCGATATCATTTCGTTGGAAAAAGCGGTTTCGGACCAGGGCGCCGGATAGGAGGTCCGTTCTATTTCCAGGACCTGGGGGATGTGTTTGCGGTCCATATACCGTATGACGAAGGGATTCGTCTCGGCCATGGGTCAGTCTGCCGGCGGTCCGGACCGGCCAAGCGGGTCCGGTTGGCCAGGCGGGTCGGGGGTAGGACTGTTCGAAGCACTCCGTTCCAGCCGGGATGGCGGCTGCCTGGCGAAGTCCGTTTTCCTGAGGTACATGGGCTTGAGCTCGTTCAGGTCGGCCTGCGCACCCCGTTCGAGGCGGTCCAGGCCAAGAAACGCGGTCGACGACGCCATCGGCCGTCCCGTGCCCGGCGGCGCAAAGCGGGCCCGGTCACCGAGCGAGGAGACGATACGCGCACGGTGCGCGTCGACACCGCTCCCGATGAGCAACACCGTATCCTCTATGGTTTCAAGCACGTCTTCGAGCAGGCCCACCCTGTATTCGGTCATGCGCTTCGGCCACCCGGCCCCCGTATCGTACCGTGCTTCGTAGACCTGGCCCCGGCGGGCGTCTGTCAACACATGGACGGGGTACCGGCAGCAGGGCACCTGGAATGCGACGGCATCGAGCGTGGGCACGGCGGCGACGGACCGCTTCGTCACGTAGGCAAGGCCCTTGACCAGGCTCAGTCCCACGCGGAGACCGGTATAAGACCCCGGTCCGATCGAGATCGCGAATCCTTCCACCTCCGGCCACTTCAGGCCCAGGTCGCCCATGGTTCGTTCCAGGATAACCGGCAGTTGTTCGGCGTACACCGCGCCTGCCTCGAGCGTCGCGTCAGCCATCACCGCCTGATCCCGGATCACGGCGATCCCGGCATTGATGGAAGAAGTCTCGAATCCCACGACGATCATGTGTGGTTTTCCTCCGCGGCGGTGAACCGACGGACGCGGTCAGTAACGCAGTCTGGTCAACAGCCAGCCGCCGATCAGCAGCACGAAGACCGGGGCCAGGTCGATCCGCACGTTGGTTTTAGGGATAGCGATGGGCGGAATGATCCGCCTGAAGGGCAACAGGACCGGCTCGGTAAGCCAGGTCAGTATACGCACGAGCGGCGCCGATGGATCCGGGTTGAACCAGGACATCACCGCGCGAATGATGATAAGGACCAGGTATATTCGAAGTATCTGAAGCAGGATCATGGCGATGGCGTATTTGGCAAAGACAACGGGTTTCCAATGCAAGGGCACTTTACCGACCGGGGTGTGCTTTGTCAATGATGAAGATCGTGCGCGGAGCGCCCTGACGACCCGTGCCAGGTTCGACGCAGTACCGGTTTCCATCCGACATGATCCCGACCGGAAAGTAACCTCTGGCGTGGTGTGATCGCACCCTCTATCTTACGGCATTCTCATGGCGCTTTCATGTTGGTTGCGATGTTGATCGGCGGCATGAAGCCGGGATCCGGAACAGCAGTCGGGCATTGATCGGAAAGGAAAGCCCATGGCGGATATCCGCGTGGACTGGAAGGAGTTGCAGGCCTTTACGACGGCGGTCTTCAAGCGGGCCGGCCTGCCGCACGGGGACGCGGCCATCGAAGCCGAGGTGCTGGTATGGGCCAACTTGCGAGGGGTGGACTCCCACGGCGTGCAGCGCGTCGCCGGGTACGTCCGTTCGGTGGAGGCCGGCCACTACAATCCCCGGCCGGACATCCGGATCGAACGGGAGACGCCCGCCACGATGCTCATCGAGGCGGACCGCGCGTTCGGACCGGTCGTGACGACCTACGCCATGAAGCAGGCGATGGGCAAAGCCCGCACAGCGGGCATCGGCTGGGTGCTCATCCGGAACACGACCCACCAGGGCGCCATGGCCTACTACGCGCAGATGGCCGCAAAGGAGAGTATGGCCGGAATCGCCTCCGTCTGCAACCCCCCGAACATGGCCCCGCCAGGGGCGCGTGCGCCGGGGGTGCACAACAGTCCCATCGCCATCGCCGTGCCAGGTCGCGGCGACCGCTTCATCTCCCTGGACATGGCCACGAGCGTGGCCGCCTTCGGCAAGCTGGACGTGGCCGTGGACCGGGGCGAGTCCATCCCGGATACCTGGGCGCTCGACGGAGACGGCCACCCTACGACGGACCCCCGCCAGGCCCGGTTCCTGCAACCGGCCGGCGGCTACAAGGGCTACGGTCTGGCCCTGATCTTCGAGTGCCTTTCGAGCCTGATGGTCGGGAATCCCCTGTTGACGGCCGCCATCTCGGGACCGGGCGCGACGCCCGGCGTACAGAACAGCTTCATCGGCGCCATCGATATCGACGCCTTCACCGACCCGGCAACATACCGCACGCAGATCGATGAACTTACCGCGGCCATGAAAGGCCTGCCGCGCGTAGAAGGGGTCGACGAACTCTTCGTGCCCGGCGAACCGGAGGAGCTTGTGCGCCGGGAGCGCGTCGAAAATGGCATCCCGCTGCCGCCCGGCACGCGGGACAAACTGAGCGAGGTTGCGGGGAAGTTCGGGCTGGAAGTGCCGTGGAATGGAGAACAAGCGCATGACCAGTAAATACGGCTATTCGGAAGAAGGATTGAAGCACTACACCGCCTGCCGGACCAGTGGTCCCATCGCAGTGGATGGACGCCTGGACGAACCGTCATGGCGGATGGCGACCCGGTCGCCGCGCTTCGAGGACCTGGAGGAGCCGGGCCGTCCGGCGCTGTTCGACACGCGGGCGGCGGTGCTCTGGGACGACGACTGCCTTTACGTGGGCTTCTGGGTAGAGGAGCCGGATGTGCGGGCGACGTACACGCAGCGCGATTCGATGATCTGCGAGGAGAACGACGTGGAGGTGTTCATCGCCGGGGAAGACGCCTACTATGAGTTCGAACTGAATGCCTTGGGCACCATCATGGAGCGGTTCTACGTGTGGCAGGACGCCTACGTGGAAGCCGGTTACAGCACGATTCCCGAATTCGACCTGCAGGGCACCAGCCTGGTGGACACCCTCGGAGGTACGAAGACGGGCCATGCCCATCCCCGCGGCCGCCGCTGGGCGTTCCGCGAATGGGACATGCCGGGTTTGAAGTGGGCGGTGCACGTGGACGGCACCATCAACGATCCCGGCGACCGGGACCGCGGGTGGACGGCCGAGATCGCCTTCCCCTGGCAGGGCTTGAAGCACCTGGCGGACGGGCGTTGGCTGCCGGCCCGGGAGGGAGATACCTGGCGCATGGATTTCTCGCGGTTCCAGTGGATTGACGAAGGGGGTTTCAGGACGTGTCCGGGATGGGCCTGGAACAGCCACGGGATCTACGATTCACACATCCCCGATCGATTCAGCGTGATCCATTTCACCGAGCGCGTTGTGGGCGAGGAAGCGCGGCGAGCCACAGGTGGATGCAGCGACGGATCGCGCGAGGAAGTCTCGTGTAACAAAGGAGCAAATGACGAAGGAGCAAATGACGAAGGAGCGAATGGTGAAGGAGCGCGTGAGGAAGGAGGGCGCAATGGACAGTGAGAAGCGCTCGACGGCAGCGGAGACGGTACGGTATATCTGCCGGAGATCCCGGGAAAACCTGGCCGTGGACGGCCACCTCGGCGAGGAAACGTGGGCGCTGGCGGAGCGTTCTCCGCTGTTCAGCGATCATACGGGCGCCCGGGCTCTGTTCGATACGCGGGCTGCCCTGGCCTGGGATGACCGAAGTCTTTACGTCGGATTCTGGCTGGAGGACCGCGATATCCAGGCTGCTCACGAAGCGTCGTCGCACGAGGTCCGACGGGACAGCCACGTGGGCGTGCTGCTCACCGGTCCGGGCGCGTACTGCGACCTGGCGGTGAATCCACTGGGCGCCACCTCGGAGATGTGCTACATCTGGAAGGAAGCCTACCGGGACGACGATCGCTTCCACGTACCGGAATTCGACCTGGCGGTCCACCGGCCCGAGGTGCTGGGAGGTCATGCGAGGACGGACTTCAGCGCCATGCGCTGGGCCTTCTCGGACTGGCGTTTTCCGGGATTGCAGGTCGGGGTGAAGTTGGACGGTGATCCGGGCAGAAGGGACCGGGTCGACCGGGGCTGGAGCGTGGAACTGGCCTTCCCGTGGGAAGGGTTCAGATGGCTGTCCGATGGGCAGGCCGTGCCGCCCGCTCCGGGTGATGTTTGGCGGATCGGTCTGCTTCGGCGACAGGTGATCGACCAGCGTGGCCACCGCTGGCAGGCCACGTGGACCTGGCAACCGCTGGTCCTGGTGGACGGCCGGATGCCCGAAACCCACCTGGAACTGGAACTGGCCGGTTAGAGACCGGCTGAACTTCTGCCGGCGATTGATCTGGTTCGCAAGGGTGGTCGGCGCGCTGCACGGCCTTGGGTCGAACACGTCGAGTCGGGCACGTCGGAACCAAACGCGTCGAGTAGTCAGTTCCTGCGCATGAATCCGGAGAAGAAGTCGTTGCCCTTGTCGTCCACCACGATGAAGGCGGGGAAGTCCTCCACCTGGATACGCCATACGGCTTCCATGCCCAGTTCCTCGAATTCCACCAGCGACACTTCAAGGATGGAGTCCTTGGCCAGCCGCGCGGCGGGTCCGCCGATGGACCCGAGATAGAAGCCACCGTGCTTCTTGCAGGCGTTGGTGACCTGGACGGAGCGGTTGCCCTTGGCCAGCATGACCATGCTGCCGCCGGCCGCCTGGAACTGATCCACGTAGGTATCCATGCGGCCCGCCGTGGTCGGACCGAAGGAACCGGAGGCATAGCCTTCGGGGGTCTTTGCCGGTCCCGCGTAGTAGACGCACAGGTCCTTGATGTACCGCGGCAGGTCCTCGCCGCTGTCCAGCCGTTCCTTGAGCCGGGCGTGGGCGATGTCCCGCGCGACGATCATGGGACCGGTCAGGGAGAGCCGCGTAGCGACCGGGTAGCCGCTGAGCGTGGCGCGGATCTCGGACATGGGCCGGCTGAGGTCGATCCTGACCACTTCGCCGCCCAAGGCTTCGTCCGCGACGTCCGGCAGGTACTTCGACGGTTCGGTCTCCAGTTCTTCCAGGAAAATGCCGTCCCGCGTGATCTTGGACAGGACCTGGCGGTCCGCCGCGCAGGAAACGGCGATGGCCACGGGACACGAAGCGCCGTGCCGGGGCATGCGGACCACGCGCACGTCGTGGCAGAAGTACTTCCCGCCGAACTGCGCGCCGATCCCGATCTCCTGGCTCATCTTGAGCACTTTCTCTTCCATCTCGAGGTCGCGGAAGGCCTGGCCGAACTCGTTTCCCGCGGTGGGCAGGTTGTCCAGGAACCTTGCGCTGGCCAGCTTGGCGATCTTGAGCGAGTACTCCGCGGAGGTGCCGCCGACCACGATGGCCAGGTGGTAGGGCGGACAGGCCGCCGTACCGAGGATGCGCAGTTTCTCGTCGACGAATTCGAGGAACCGTCCCGGGTTCAGCAGCGCCCGTGTTTCCTGGAAGAGCAGGCTCTTGTTCGCCGATCCGCCGCCCTTGGTCATGAACATGAGCTTGTACTCGTCGCCCCGGTCCGCGTAGAGCTCGAGCTGCGCCGGCAGATTGTTCCGCGTGTTGGATTCCGTGAACATATCCAGCGGCGCGAGCTGGCTGTAGCGCAGGTTGGATTTCAGAAAGGCGTTCATGGCGCCCTCCGAGAGCGCGGCCTCGTCGTCTCCCTCGGTCCAGACGCGGTTTCCCTTCTTTCCCGTGATGATGATCGTCCCCGTGTCCTGGCACATGGGCAGGATGCCGCCGGCGGCGATGTTGGCGTTCTTCAGCATCTCCATGGCGACGAACCGGTCGTTGTCGGACGCTTCCGGATCGTCGAGGATCTTGCGCAACTGGGCCAGGTGGCCGGGCCGAAGCTGATGGGCGCTGTCCCGGATGGCCTGGTCCGCGAGCATGGTCAAACCGGCCGAATCGACCTTGAGAATTTCACGCCCCTCGAACGTACCCGTGGACACGAAATCCGCAGTCAGGTGACGGTACGGCGTATCGTCCTTTCCCACGGGCAGGAGCTCGTGGTAGACAAAATCACTCAATCGTAAAGATCTCCCACTAAGTTATACGAAGCTTACGTCGACGGTTTCGAAACAGGCGCGTTGCCCGTCGCACTCCGCGGGTCCCACGACCTTGTCGTCGGGACCGATGCCCGACACGGAACGGACGCACCAGAAGGCGCGGCCCGGAGACTCCTCGGTCAGCGTCTTCTCATTCTTTTCCGCCGTGTAGAACGATTTCGTTCTCAGGTACCGGCATACGGGTTGTGCCATGATAGACTCCTTGCTTGCGACGCCGTACCGTCTACGACGCCAGGGCCAGAACGGCCTGTTTTACCAGGTTCTTCGCGATCTCCACCTTGTAACCGTTGTGCGGCATGGGCGCGGCATCCTCCACCGCCGCCTCCGCGGCGCTTTCGGCCCGCGATTCCGTTATCCTGCGGCCCCGGAGGTACCGCTCGGCCTCGATGGCCCGCCACGGAACGGGCGCCACCCCGCCGAATACGAGGCTGGCCCGCTCGCAGGTCCCGTCCGCCACGGCCATCTGGGCGGCCAGGCTGACCAGGGCGAAATCGATGGATTCCCGCTCGCGCACCTTGAGGTACATGCCCCTGCTGTTCGCCTCCGGCTTCGGTATCGACATTTCGGTCACGATCTCGTTGGGGCGGAGGATGTTCTCCCTTCGGATGTTCATTTCGGGCAGCGTGAAGAAATCGTCCATGACGACCTCTCTCTCACCCCGGGGACCGTGGATCTTCACCGTCGCGTCGAGGGCCATCAGGGCCGGGGCCGCGTCGGACGGATGGACGATATAGCTCGGTCCGGAGCCGAAGATCGCGTGGTAGGTATTGACACCGCCCACCGCGTAGCACCGCGCGCCGCCCTTCTTGAGACAGGGGAAGTCCTCGCTGCGGTAATACCAGCAACGCGGACGCTGCAGGATGTTCCCGGCAAGCGTGGCCATGTTGCGGATCTGGGGCGAAGCAATGACGGAAACCGCCTGGTGGAGTACCGGATAGTCCCGCGTAACGGCATCGTTGTTCAAGACGTCCGTCAGCGTGGTCAGCGCACCGATACGCAGCCCGGCATCATCCCGCCGGATGTAGTCCAGTCCTTCGATGGACTTGAGGTTGACCACGCGCTTCGGAACGGCGGCAAAGTCCTTCATTTCTCCGAGCAGGTCCGTCCCGCCCGCCATGACCACCGCGTCGTCCCAACTGCGGCCCAGAAGAGAGGGCACCTGCTCGATCGACGTCGCGTTGACGTAGGAAAAGTTCTGCATGGGTCAGCCCTCCTTCACTGCGGCCAGCGCGCCGAGCACTTTGTCGGGGGTGAACGGCATCTCCCGTATCCGGGCGCCGCAGGCGTTGTAGATCGCATTGGCGATGGCGCCGGGGGTCGGGATCGTCGCGGGTTCGCCGATGCCGATGACGCCTCGTTCCGGTTCGTCGTACCTGAGAATCTCGATTTCGGGTATGTCCGTGGAGCCCATGAGCCGGTAGTCTTCCAGGTTGGCGTTGACCATGTAGCCCGTCGCCGGGTCCATGATGCGGTTCTCGTACATACCGTATCCGATGCCCATCAGGACGCCGCCGTTTACCTGGCTCGCCCACGTGAGCGGGTTGAGGATCATGCCGCTGTTGTGAACGGCCACGACCCGGTCGACCTTCACCAGGCCGGTCTCGGTGTCGACGCTGACTTCGACGAAGTGCACGCCGGGCACGCCGCTGTCCGAGTAACCGGGCAGCCACTGACCGTGGAAGAAGATGGGCTCGTCCCCGAGCTGGGCCGTCGCCTGCTGCCACGTCATGCTCTTGGAAGGATCGCTGGCCACGTATACCTTGCCGTCAGAGGCTGCGAGTTCCCCTGGCTCCACGCCGAACCTGGGCGCGATCTTCTTGAACAGTTCCAGTTTCGCCAGCATCGTCGTACCCTTGATGGCGGGCGATACCGACGCGGCCGTGGTGCTGCCGCCGCTTCCGCCCGAATAGGGGTAGTTCGTGTCGCCGATACCGACCGTGATGTCCTCTGTCTTCAGCCCGAACTCTTCCGCCGCGACCATGTGCACCAAGGTGAGCGTCCCGGTGCCTATATCCTGCGTGCCGCACTTCACCTCGACGCTTCCATCCGGATTGATGGTACACTCGGCCTGGGTCCTTCCGCCGCCGCCGCCCCACCTGCACGACCCCACGCCCATACCGGTCTTGATCCGGCCGGTCCCGGTGTCTGGCGTGGCGCTTCGGCGGGTCTTCCATCCGATGTGCTCCGCCCCCATGGCCACCATGTTGCGACGCGCCTCGTTCGGATCGTTCATCTGCCGGATATCCACGGGATCCATGTCCAGCGCCTCGGCCATTTCGTCCATCATGGATTCCATGGCGAAGGCCGCCTGGGGATGTCCCGGCGCGCGCTGGGCGGCCATCGGCCCGGCATTGGTGAACACGCTCGTCTGTTCGATGCGGTAGTTGGGGATCTCGTACAGGTACGGCGCACCGGGTATGTTGGCGCTGCCGGCTACGCCGGGCGTTCCGTAGTTGGAACGCTCGTAGGCGACCAGCTTGCCGTCCTTCGTCGCCCCCAGCTTCACGTGCTGTACGGCGGAGGGCCGATTCCCGGTGGCCAGGTGCTCCTCCTTGCGCGTGAGCATCAGCTTCACGGGCGCACCGGCTTTCCGGGCGAGCAGGGCGCAGATCACGCCCTCCTTGCGGGCGCCGAACTTGGCGCCGAATCCGCCGCCCATGAATTCGGTGATCACGCGGACGTTCGTTTCGGGGATGCCGAAATGCCCGGCCAGTTCCCCGCGCACGCTGAATACGCCCTGCGTGGAGGCCCAGACCGTCAGCCTGTCGCCTTCCCACTGACACACGTTGCCGTGGGTTTCCAGTGCGATATGGGACTGTACCTGGCAGCGGTAGGTGGCTTCGAGCGTCACGTCGGCCGCGGCGAAACCGGCGGCGATGTCGCCCTGCTCGCCTACCCTGGGCTCGCCCACGTTGGCCCGGTCGCCGTGCACCTGGGCCGCGGCCGGGTCCCGCGCCGCGTCCTCGTCCACGACGAAGGGCAGCACCTCGTAATCCACGTCGATGGCGTGGAGCGCGTCTTCCGCGACCTCCGGCGTCGTCGCCGCCACGCCTGCGATTTCCTGTCCGGCGAACCGGCACTCCCGCGAAAACAGGGCGGGATCGTCGCCGGGAAGCACCACCGCCACCACGCCAGGCAGGGCCATCGCCCGGGTGGCGTCGATGCGGTTGATGCGGGCACGGGGATGGGCCGACCGGAGGATGCGTCCGTAGAGCAGGCCGGGCAACTTGATATCGGCGGTGTACTTGGCCCGTCCGGTGACCTTGTCGACCGCGTCCACGCGGACGTGAGGCCTGTTGATATAGGTGTTCTTCGAAAGATCGCCCCAGCCGCCCTCGCCGGTATCGGGCACTTCAATTTCTATTTCCCTGGGTTCACCGTCTTCCTGGATGGTGATCCTGACCTTCTTCATCTTCTGCTGCATGGCCTCACCCTCCCTTCCGCATCTTTTCGGCTGCGGTCATCACGGCCTCGAACACGTGGGGATAGGTGCCGCAGCGACAGATGTTCCCGGAAAGGCCTTCCCGGACCTCTTCCGGCGTCGGGTTGTCGTTGGCATCGAGCAGCGCCCTGGAGGACATCAGGAAACCCGGCGTGCAGAATCCGCACATCAGGGCGTCCTTCTCGATAAACGCTTCCTGGAGGGGATGCAGATTGTCGCCGTCGGCCAGTCCTTCGACCGTTTCGATCTTCCGTCCCCGGGCGTCCATGGCCAGCGTCATGCAGCTGAAGATGAGCTTGCCGTCCATCTGCACCGTACAGGCACCGCATTCGCCCCGGTCGCAGACGACCTTGGGACCGGTGATTTCCAGCCTGTCCCGCAACGCGTCCGCCAGGGTCGTGCGCGCTTCCACTTCGACGTTGTGCGTCCGTCCGTTCACGTCGAGCGTAACCGGCGCCGACATGACGCCCTCGGCTTCCTGGGCGGCTGCCGTCTCCGCTCCTGAAACCAGGACGGCCGGCGCCACGGCCGCCGTAACCGCACCGGCGCCCGCGCCCTTGAGAAAACCGCGCCGGGTGAACCGGGTTCCGCCGTTCTCCTGCGCGGCCGACGGTTCTTCAGGCACGGCCTTTTGTTTTCGGTCAGCCATAAGGCCTCCTTTATGCATACTGCAATCACGCTAACTGGCGAATGCTATCCGACAGATTCAGGTTGGCAAGTTATCGCGAATGTAGAAAATCGCAACGTACGGCGTACTGAATCGTAGCGCACGGTTTTCACTGGCAAGACGGGATGGGAACCACGCACTAAATATGGAAGTGGACCCGCCCGCCGTCAAGACCTTTCACTTTGGCCATTTAGTAAGATTATACAAAGAATGAGTGCGATGTCATCAAAGGAAGATCCATCGGCGTTTTCCCTTGCAGGAATCGCTCATATGCCTTTAGATTCAAGGGTGAATCGACGGTGGCGAAGTTACAGGCGGAGTAGTGGACGGCGGACGACCGGGTAAACGGGACGCTGGCTGTAGACAATCCGCCCGGAAGGCTCTGAATCGGTCGAAAGACAGCTGGAGAACGGGAATGAAGCGTTACGCATTTGCTGCCATGGCCGGCGCCGCGGTGGGCGCCCTCGCGGGTGCGGAATTCTACCTCCGCCGCCAGGATCACGCGTACAACAGGGACCGCTGGTTCCACGAAGAATACGATGGGGCCCATCCCTACATCGTGTTTCACAACCGGAGCGGCTGGGAACTGATGCCGGGATACAGCGTGGCCGGCATCCGGATCAACGACTACGGATTCCGGGGGAGGGATTTCCCTCGGCGGAAGGACTCCGATGTCGTCCGCATCATGTGTCTGGGCGACTCCTGTACCTTCGGCGCGCCGGGGGACGATTCACCCTATCCCTATCAGCTCGAACGGCAGCTGGAGCAGATGGACCTGGCGCGCGAGCACCAGGTGATCAACGCGGGGGTCGACGACCATGCCTCCATCAACGCCCAGCTGCGCCTTCCCCGGCTTCTGGCCTTCGATCCCGACATCCTGATCGTCTACATAGGCTGGAACGACATGTGGCTGGGGAACCCGAAGCATTATCCGGACATGCGCAGGAAGACCCAGTCGTACTGGCACTACGGCAACGGCGGCGATACGGGGCTGAGGCTGCTGGACGAAGCCAAGGAGATCCTGGATCTGAATACCCCGCCGCCCATCGGCTCTTTCGATCTCGAGGACTTTCTGCCCGAGAACTTCGAGTACAATATGCGCCGGCTCATCCGGACGGCGAAGAACGACCGGGTACGCGTCGTGCTGACGACCCTGCCGACGCTCATCCCCCGAGACGGCGCCGAGATGTCCCTGCAAAGCCTCGACAAGCTGAGGTATCCGTCGTTCCTGGCCCGGGGAGACGTCGACCGGCTTACGCAACTCTACGATGTCTACGATGCCTCGATCCGCCGGCTGGCCATGGACGAGGATACGGATCTCATCGACCTCAACGCCGCTTTCGCCGGGATGGACGTTGAGCGCGAACGGTATTTCTCCGATACCTGGCATCCCACCATCGAAGGCAACGAGATCATCGCGCGGGCGCTGGCGCAAGGTCTGCGGGACCGCGACATCGCAGGATAGTCCAGACCCGTTGAGACGCTTACTGAAATACACGGTGTTTCCCACGCCTCTCGGTCCCATGTACGCGGCGGCCAGCGACGCGGGCGTGTGCCGCATCACCTATGACGTCACGGCGGAGGCCTTCGAGACCGACATGCTGAACCGTTTCGAAGCGGACGTGGCCTTCGTCCCGGATGACGAACTGCTGGCTTCGGTCGAAGACCAGGTCACGCGGTACTTTGGCGGCGTGTTGAAGGTCTTCGACCTGCCCCTGGATTTCCTGCGGGGCACGCCCTTTTACCGGCAGGTCTGGCGTGCGCAACAGGCCATTCCATACGGAGAATGCCGTTCCTACAAGTGGGTGGCGAAGCGTTCGCGCAGGCCCAGGGCCGCCCGGGCGGTGGGCCAGGCCAACCGCAGCAACGACATCAGCCTCCTGGTGCCGTGCCACCGCGTGATCGCCAGCGGCGGGCGCCTGGGCGGCTACGGCGGCCAGCCCGACATCAAGGCGTTTCTGCTCGATCTCGAAGGTGCGGATTACATCCGATGATTGCCGCCCATGCCGCTTGATATTCCCAACAGAGTCTATTTCGCTTACGCCTTCCAGTGCCACTACCGTGGGCAAGCGCCCCGGATCAACGGCGTACTGGACGACTGGGGCCCTGAATACCTGGTACCCGACCTGGGGTTCCTGGAGAACCGGCCAAAAGCCGCGGACGTCTACATGGCCTGGAACGAAGAGGGACTGTACTTCGCCGTAGACGTGCGTAAGCGCAAGCCGGTCCGTTCCTACTACGGCCGGCACTGGACCGGGGACAGTTTCCAGGTCTGGCTGGACACGCGGGACGTGAAGACCGCGCGGAGGGCCGGGCGGTACTGCCACCAGTTCAACTGCCTGCCCACCGGCGGCGGCGACAACGGGGACCGGGCCGTGGTCAAACCCACGCAGGTCGACCGCGCCCGCGAGAAGTGGAACATGCCGGAACCGGAAGTCCTCCCCATCGCTTCCCTGATAACCGACCGCGGTTACACGCTGGAGATCTGCCTGCCCACGGAAGCGCTCAGCGGGTATGACCCGGAAGAATTCCCCCGCCTGGGGTTCACCTACTTCCTCAACAATTCGGAATACCCCGCCCAGTGGTGGAGCGCCGGGCGCGACCTGCGCGTCCACGTCGATCCCAGCACCTGGGGCACGGCGGTGTTAAGGAGGTAGTCGGGTGGGCGTTTGAATCAACTTGCAATCAGGTCAGGGCGTGCATCTGCTACAGCAACCCGGACTTGCATTAGCAACATCCACAGGTTCATAGTCCAGGTTGGGCGCCAGCCATCGTTCTACGGATTCGACGGTCATCCGCTTTCGACGGGCGTAGTCTTCCACCTGGTCACGCCCGATTCTGCCCACGTTGAAATACCGCGCGTCGGGATGGCCGAAGTAGAGGCCGGCGACGGACGGCGGCGGGTCCATGGCGTAGCTTTCCGTCAGCGTGACACCGATCCTTTTCTCGACCTGGAGCAGGTCGAAGAGCCGGCGTTTCTCCGTGTGATCGGGACAGGCGGGATAGCCAGGCGCCGGCCGGATGCCCCGGTATTTCTCCTGTATCAGATCTTCGCCGTCCAGGTTTTCTTCCCGACCGTATCCCCAGGCCTGTCGCGCCCGCTGGTGGGTGTGTTCAGCGAAGGCCTCGGCCAGTCGGTCGGCAAGCGCCTTGACCATGATGGCCCGGTAGTCGTCGTGGTCGGCCTCGTACCGCCTCACTGATTCGTCGAGACCGATGCCTGCCGTGACCGCGAAGGCGCCGACGTAGTCCTCCGTGTCTTCAGGACCCACGAAATCGGAGAGGGCCAGGCAGGGTCCGTCCGCCGAACGCGGCCGTTGCTGGCGCAGCATGTGGAACGTCGCGAGCGCCTCCGATCGGCCGGCATCTTCGAAAAGCACGATGTCGTTTCCCGTAGATCGAGCCGGGAAGAACCCCCACACCGCCCTGGCCCGAAGCAAACGGCGGTCCACAGTTTCCCGCAATAGTGCCTGCGCGTCTTCGAAGAGTTTCCGCGCCTCACCACCGACTTTTTCGTCCTCCAGGATTGCCGGATACCGCCCACGCAACTCCCACGCGCCAAAGAAGGGCGTCCAGTCGATATAGGGAACGAGTTCGTCCAGGGGAATATCGTCATCGACACGAACCCCGGTGAACCCGGGTACCGCGATGGTATCTTCCGACCATTCGAGGGCGGGCCGCCGCGCGCACGCCTCGGCGAATGGCACAAGGGGCATGCGCGGCGTTCGTTTTTCGTACGTGTCGCGGATCTGTTGATAGTCCTCGCGCACGCGCCGGGCGTAGTCGGGTCGCAGATCGTCGCTGATCAGGTTCCCGACCACCTCCACCGCCCTCGAAGCGTCCGTCACGTGCACGGTCGGCCCGTGGTAGAAAGGTTCGATCTTGATCGCCGTGTGCCTTCGGCTCGTCGTGGCGCCGCCGATGAGCAGGGGCAGTTCGAAGCCGTTGCGCTCGATTTCGCGGGCCACGTGGATCATCTCGTGGAGGGACGGGGTGATCAGCCCGCTCAGTCCGATAAGGTCGACGCCTTCGTCCACGGCCGTACCGATGATCTTCTCTGCCGGGACCATGACCCCCAGGTCGATGATGCGGTAGTTGTTGCATCCCAGCACCACGCCCACGATGTTCTTCCCGATGTCGTGCACGTCCCCCTTCACCGTGGCCAGGAGGATGGTCCCCTGGTACTGTCTCTCTCCGCCGTCTCCGTGCTCGGCCTCCATGTGCGGGACCAGGTGGGCCACGGCTTTTTTCATGACGCGCGCGCTCTTGACCACCTGGGGCAGAAACATCTTCCCCTCGCCGAAGAGGTCTCCGACGATGGACATGCCGGCCATCAGGGGGCCTTCGATGATGTGCAGCGGCCGGTCGTAGCGCGCAAGGGCCTCGTCCATGTCTTCTACCACGTAGTCGGCGATGCCGCTGACCAGCGCGTGAGATATGCGCCCTTCCAGGCTGTCCTCGCGCCACGCCTCGTCCTTCCGCACCCTTCCGGACGCCGCTCCTTTTCTCGATTCCGCGAACTCCAGCAACCGCTCGGTGGCGTCGGGCCGCCGGTTGAAGAGGACGTCCTCGACCCTGACAAGCGTCTCCGGGTCGATGTCCTCGTAGATCGCCAGCTGCCCCGCGTTGACGATGCCCATGTCCATGCCCGCCTGGATGGCGTGGTAGAGGAACGCCGCGTGCATCGCTTTCCGAATATGGTCGTTGCCGCGGAACGAGAAGGAGATGTTGCTCACGCCGCCGCTGACTTTGGCCAGGGGGTGCCGATCTTTGAGTCGCCGCACGGCCTCGATGAAGTTGACGGCGTAGTCGTCGTGTTCCTCCATACCCGTGGCCACGGTGAGGATGTTCGGGTCGAAGATGATATCGGTCGGGTCCATGCCGATCTCTTCGGTGAGGATCCGGTAGGACCGGCCCAGGATCTCCACCTTGCGGTCCACGTCCGTGGCCTGGCCCTCCTCGTCGAAGGCCATCACCACCACGGCGGCCCCGTACCTTTTGGCCAATCGCGCCTGGTTCCTGAAGACCTCCTCGCCCTCCTTCAGACTGATGGAATTGGCGATGCTCTTGCCCTGCGCGCATTTCAGTCCCGCCTCGATGACCGGCCAGCTCGAGCTGTCGATCATCACGGGGACTGCGGCGATGTCGGGCTCGGACGCGATGAGATTCAGGAAGGTGGTCATGGCCCGTTCGCTGTCGAGCAGGCCTTCGTCCATGTTCACGTCGATGACGTTCGCCCCGCCCTCGATCTGCTGCCGGGCCACGCCCAGGGCTTCCTCGTACTTTTCCTGCCGGACCAGCCGGGCGAAACGGCGCGATCCCGTCACGTTCGTCCGCTCGCCGATCATGGTGAAGTTGCCGTCGGGCCGCACGGTGAAGGTCTCCAGCCCGGCGTAGCGGGACAGGGGCTCGCCGGGATGGGGAACGCGCAGTTTACCCCGCTGCCTTACGGCTTCCGCGATCGCGGCGAGGTGTTCGGGCGTGGTGCCGCAGCATCCGCCGACCATGTTGAGCCAGCCTTCTTCGGCGAAATCGCCCAGCACTTCGGCCATGTGTTCCGGGGTGTCGTCGTAGCCGCCCATCTCGTTCGGAAGGCCCGCGTTCGGATAACAGAAAACCGGGATATTCGCGATGCCGGACAGTTCTTCGATGTAGGGCCTCAGTTCGGCGGCGCCCAGGGCGCAGTTGATCCCCACACTGTAGAGTTCCCCGTGGCGTATGGACGTCCAGCAGGCCTCCACGGTCTGGCCCGACAGGGTGCGGCCGCTGGCGTCGACGATGCAGAACGAAGCCATCACGGGAACGCGGCGCATCCCCTGGTCGAATAGCGTGTTGACGGCGAACAGGGCCGCTTTCAGGTTGAGCGTGTCGATCTGGGTCTCCACCAGGAGCAGGTCCACGCCGCCGTCGAGGAGTCCGCGGGCCTGCTCACTGTAGGCTTCCGCGAGTTGATCGAAAGTCACGGACCGGAAGGATGGATCGCTGACGTCGGTGGCGACGGATGCCGACCGGGTCGTGGGCCCCATGGTCCCGGCGACGAACCGGGGCCGGGTGGGATCGGCGTCCATCGCGGCAGCGGCGGCTCGTTTCGCGATCTTCGCAGACGCCACGTTGATGTCATATACCCGGTCTTCCAGACCATAGTCGGCCTGCGAGATGGCCGTGGAATTGAAGGTGTTGGTCTCGATGATGTCGGCGCCGGCGTCCAGGTACTGCCGGTGGACCTGCTCGATCAATTCGGGTTGCGTGATCGACAGCAGGTCGAGATCGCCCCGCAGCGCTACGGGGTGATCTTTGAACGCATCGCCGCGGAAATCGGCCTCTTCGAGGGCATGGCCCTGCAGGACCGAGCCCATGGCGCCGTCGATGATGAGGATGCGTTCGGACAGGAGCCGGTCAAGCAGGCGGTGGGTTTCAGATGCAACGAGAGGGGACTTTCCGAAGATTAAGGACTCCTTCACGAGGTTGTACTCCGCGGGTCTTCGCGCCACGGTCGCCCATACCTGCCGGTCCAGGGTCGCTCATGCCTGCCGGGGACCGCCTGCATCCAGAACCGCGTGCGGCATGCGGATGTCCCTGTGCCGCTTCGCCGTATGGCCGTCGCGCGCGTTTCCGCTTTAAATCTACGGGAGGTCCGGGGGATCGTCAAGGTCAATGCAATTGATCTTCCCATCCGCGGCACGACATTATATCATTAGATCAACAGGCATGCACCGCGAAACAGTAATCGATTAAGGAGCACGAAAATGTCCGAGCTAAAAAACGACGATACTTCGGCAAGGTCGGGGCTTTCTCGCCGGGGATTCCTGAAAGGGGCCCTGGTTGGCGCCGGTACGCTGTCGGTAGGCGGCTACGAAGCCGTGGCACAGATGGTGGGCGGACCTTCCGTCCGCGGCTGGGGCGTGCCCCCCGGACTGGTACGCATCGACAGCAACGAAAACGCCCTTGGTCCGTCTCCCCGGGCGGTCGAGGCGGTACTCTCCCTGGTTACCAGCATCAACCGCTACGGCCAGAACCCGGACCTGCTGGGCAAACTGGCCCGCAGGCACGGCGTACCCGTCGTGGAGTGGACGGACAGCCCCTTCGCGCCGGTGCACGACGCATGGATCGCCGTGGGCGCGGGCTCGTCGGACCTGCTCTTCGCAATTGGGCACGCTTACGTTCGCGAGGGGACGGAAATCGTGGAAAGCCTGCCCGGCTTCGGCTTCATGACCCGGTTCGCCGGCGTGGCAAACGCGGATCCGGTGCGGGTACCGCTACTGGCGGGCATGAAACCCGACCTCGATGGTCTCAGCAACGCCGTGACAGACCGGACCGCCGTGGTGGTCGTGACCAGTCCCGGCAACCCCACGGGCCAGCTGACCCCCCTGTCCCTGCTGAAGCCCTTCGTCGCCTCCATCCCAGAGCGGGTCCTGGTCCTCGTCGATGAAGCGTACATCGAATTCGCTGAAAACGAGGCAGACCGCGAAGGCGCGGCATCGCTGATCGCCGATCACCCGAACGTGATCGTAACGCGCACGTTTTCCAAGGTCTTCGGCATGGCCGGCATGCGTGTGGGATACGCGGTCGCCCATCCCGCGGTGATCGCCCGGATCAACAGCCACCGGGCCAACACGCTCACCCTGCTCTCCACCCACGCCGCGTCAGCCGCTCTGGACGACGAGACCCATCTGCGACGCTCACAAGATCTGGTGAGCCGGGGCAAACGCTACTTCTACGAGCAACTGGACGCCATGGGCATCGAGTACGTGCCGAGCGAGTCGAGTTTCGTGATGATGAACATGAGGACGGACGTGGACGAGCTTGTCCGCCGCCTGCGGGAGGATCACAACGTCCTGGTGGGCAACGCGAAGGCGCGCTGGAACATCGAAGGCTGGATCCGCGTGACCGCCGGCCTGCCCGAGGAGAACGAGGCGTTCATCGCGGCGCTGAAGAAGGTGATGGTGAGCAGCTGAGTGACAGGCGGGCTTACTCCCCGTGGAGCGCGTCCACCGGATTGGCCGTCGCGGCCTTGTAGGCCTGGTATCCCACTGTCATCCAGGCTACCGCCAGGGCGGCGAGGCCCGAGAACGCGAGTACCCACAGGCTCAGTTCCACGCGGTAAGGGAAGTCCTCCAGCCACGCGCCCATGGCGAAGTAACCAACCGGTGCGCCCAGGACGAAGGCGAGCAGTACCAGTTTCGTAAAGTCCCGGGACAGCAGCACGACCACGTTCGTGATCGTGGCGCCGAGGACCTTGCGGATTCCGATTTCACGGGTCCGTTGCTCGGCCATGTAGGACGAAAGCCCCAGGAGTCCCAGGCAGGCGATCAGGATGGAGAGCACGGAACCGGCGACGAAGACGGAACCCAGCCTCTGATCAGCCGCATATAGCCGTTCGAGATTGGCGTCGAGAAACGAGATATCCATTTCGGGATGGTTCGGATAGGTAACACGCCACTGGTCCCGCAGTATTTCCAACCCTCGGGACAGCTCCTCCCCCCGCATCCGAATGACCATGAACGGACCCGGCGCGTTGAACAGGATGATCAGCGGTTCTATGCGTTGACGCAGCGACTGGTGATGGTAGTCCTCCATGACGCCGATCACGGTGTGGGACGGCGCGGTTTCAGGTGAACCGGAGAATCGGAAGGTCTTTCCGACCGGGTTTTCCCATCCCAGCGCTCGGACGGCGGTTTCATTGATCAGGCAGGCGGACGAATCCGTGGCGAAGGCGGTGGAGAACGTACGTCCGGTAACGATCGGTATATCCATCGTTTCCACGTAGTCGAAGTCTCCCCAGATCGTCTGGTAGACCGGACTCTGATCGGGCGACAAGCCTTCAGGCGTCATCATGTTCGAACTGACCCGCGTACCCGGCACGCTGCTCGACGTACTCACTTTCAGGATTTCGGGATACTGGAGTACCGCGTCTTTGTAGGCCGGATACCCTTTGAGTTCTTCCGCCGTCGGCATGCGGACGACCGCCAGATGCTCGCTGTCGAATCCCAGCCGCGTGTTCTTCATATACTCCAACTGGCTATAGACGACGGCCGTACCCACGATCATGATGATCGAGACGCTGAACTGGAAGGTGATCAGCGCTTTCCTGAGCAGCGAATGGGAAGCGCCGGCTTTCAGTGCCCCGGTAAGCACGGCGACGGGCCTGAAGGAAGACAGCAGGAACGCGGGATACCCGCCCGCGGCCAGACCGACGAAAAGCGTAATGGCCGCCAGGGCCGGCACCAGCCAGGCCGACCGGTAGTCCATACCCAGTTCCTTGCCGGACAACAGGTTGAACTGCGGCAGCAGCAGATGTACCAGGACGAGCGCTATGGCCAGCGCAATCAGGGCGAGCAGCACCGATTCTCCGATGAACTGCCTGATCAGCTGGACCCGCTGGGCGCCCAGGACCTTTCTGATGCCGATCTCCTGCGCTCTGCGGGCGGAACGGGCCGTGGACAGGTTCATGAAGTTGACGCAGGCGATCACGAGGATGAAGACGGCCAGCGACGTGAATATGTATACGTACCGGATGTCGCTGTTGGGCCGGATCTCGTAATCAAGGTCGGAGTGCAGGTGGATTTCCGTGAGCGGCTGCAGGTAGGGACTGGCTTCGATGCCGATGGACGCGTACATTTCGCCCAGATATCGGTCCAGGAACGGCCGAAACCTGGATTCCATTTCCTCGCGCGTATGCCCTTCCCGCAGTAGAAGATAGGTATACAAGTCGTGACTGGCCCCGCTCTTCTGAATATCGTCCGGATCGCTGTAGTAGATCGTGTTCGGCGCCAGCGTGGCAAAGGAGGCCAGGAAGTCGAAATGGAAATGCGAGTTCCTGGGCATATCCCGCATGATGCCGGTTACGGTAAACTCGTACAGGTCGTCGCCATGGATTACCCGGCCGATGGGGTTCTCGTCACCGAAATACTTGCCGGCCATGGATTCGGACAGGACCACGGTATGAGGTTCGGTCAGGGCGTTTTGAGGATTGCCCTGCAGGAGCGGGATGGTGAAGACGTCGAAGACCGACGAATCCGCGAACACGAAATACCGCTCGTAGAACCGTCTGTCGCCGGATCGAATCAGCCACCTGGAGTTGGGCGGTTTGATCCGGGTGAAGCGCTCGACTTCCGGGTAGTCCCGTGCCAGGACCGGCGCCCAGGCCGCGGGAGTAACCGCCGCTTCGATCGATCCGCCCGTTGTCGTGGCGGACTCCGCGATGCGGTATATACGGTCTTTATGTTCGTGATACTGGTCGTAACTGAGTTCGTCCTGCACGTAAAGCAGGATCAGGACGCAGCTTGCCATGCCGATGGCCAGCCCCAGGACGTTGATGGCCGAATAGCCCTTGTGCCTGAGCAGGTTACGTATGGCGATGGTGAGGTAGTTGCTGAACATGAGGCGGTCGGTTACGCGGTGGTCCAGTTACGGATACCTGGACTAATATACGACCGCCTCACTCGGCATGCAACGCGTCCGCCTCACTCGGCATGCAACGCGTCCGCGGGATTGGAGGCCGCGGCTCTGAAGGCCTGGTATCCCACCGTCAGCCAGGCGATCAGCAGCGCGGCGAGGCCTGAAAGTGCAAATACCCCCAGGCTCAGTTCGACCCGGTACGGGAAATTCTCCAGCCACGTATGCATGACGTAGTAGGCCGCGGGCGCGCCGACCGCGAATGCCAGCAGGATCAGTTTCGTGAAGTCCCTGGACAACAGCAGGACCACGTTTGATATGGTCGCGCCCAGGACCTTGCGCACCCCGATCTCCCGGGTCCGTTGTTCGGACATGAAGGACGAGAGACCCAGCAGTCCGAGGCAGGATATGAAAATGGAGAGTATGGCGCCGGCCACAAAAACCGAGCCCATCCTCTGTTCCGCGATGTAGAGCCGCTCCAGGTCCGCATCGAGAAAAGAGTAATCCATGGCGGGATGGCTGGGATAGATATCTCTCCACTGCTCCTCCAGGATTTCAAGTCCCCGCGTAACGTTGCTTCCCTGTATCCTGATCTCCATGAACGAAGCGGCTTCCGAAAGCAGACGGATCATCAACGGTTCGATCGGCTGATGCAGCGACTTGTTGTGGAAATCCTCCATGACGCCGATGACCTCGAAAGGCGGACTGGAATCCTGCATGCCCGTTATTTTGAAGGTCATGCCGATCGGGTTCTCCCATCCCAGGGACCGCACCGTCGCCATGTTGATGAGACACGCGGTGGAGTCCGAGCCGAATTCGCGCGAAAATGTACGGCCCGCCGCCATTTCGACCCCCAGCGTTTCAATGAAGTCATAGTCCGACCAGATAACCTGGTAGACCGGGCTCTGGTCCTCGGGCACGCCCTCCGGCGTAACCAGGTTCAGGCTGGGTTGTCCGCCCGGCACACTGGTCGAAGTGCTCGCGTTCAAAATCTCCGGATACTGCAGGACCGCGTTCTTGAAGGCCGTATATCCCTTGATGGCTTCGGCGTCCGGCAGTCGTACGATCACCACGTTTTCCTTGTCGAAGCCCAGGTTCTTGGTCTGCATATACTCCAGTTGATCGAGCACTACGACCGTGCCGGTGATCATGATGATGGAGATGATAAACTGGAACGTGATCAGGATTTTCCTGAGAAGGGACTGGGCCGCGCCCGCTTTCAGCGCGCCGGTCAGCACGGCAACGGGTCTGAAGGAGGACAGGATGAAGGCGGGATAGCCGCCGGCCACGATCCCCGTGAGCAGCGCGATGGCCACCAGGGTCGGCACCAGCCAGATCGACTGGTAGTCCATCGCCAGCGACTTGCCCGATACCGCATTGAACGGGGGCAGGAGCAGGTGGACCGCGGCCAGCGCGATGACCAGCGCGATCACGGAAAGGAAGATCGACTCGCCGGTAAACTGCCTGATCAGTTGCTGCCGCTGGGCGCCAAGCACTTTCCGAATGCCCACCTCCTGTGCCCTGCGGGCGGAACGTGCCGTGGAAAGGTTCATGAAGTTCACGCAGGCGATCAGGAGCACGAACACGGCCAGGGACGAGAAGATGTAGACGTACCGGATGTCGCTGTTGGGGCCTAATTCGGCTTCCATGTTGGAATGCAGGTGAATATCGGTGATTGGCTGGAGGAAGGGCCTGGCGACAATGCCGATTCCTTCAAGCATATCGCCAAGGTGCCTGTCCAGAAACTCGGGGAATTTGCGTTCCAGGTCTTCAGGTTCCTGCCCTTCCCTCAGAAGCAGATAGGTAAACACGTCGTGGTTGAACCCTTGGTTCTGCATGGTCGACGGTTCGTTGTACAGATTGTACGGCGCAAGGGAGGCATAGGAAGCCAGGAAATCGAAATGAAAGTGCGAGTTCCCGGGCATGTCCGCCATGATGCCGGTAATCGTGAACTCGTAGAGGTCGTCTCCCGTAATCACCTTTCCGACCGGGTTCTCGTCCCCGAAGTACTTGGCCGCCATGGACTCGGACAACACCACGGCACCTGGTTCGGCCAGGGCCGTCTTCGCGTTTCCCTGCAAAAGCGGAATGGTAAAAATGTCAAAGACGGACGAATCCGCGAACACGAAGTACCGCTCGTAGAATCGGTTTTCCTTGTACCGGATGAGCCAGCGGGAGCCGGGCGGCTTCAGCCGGGTAATCTGCTCGATCTCGGGGTATTCTTCTGCCAGCACCGGGGCCCAGGGCGGAGGCGTAACCGCCGCTTCGATCGGTCTTCCCGCTATGGTGGCGGATTCCGCCAGGCGATAGATCCGGTCATGCTTCTCATGATATCGATCATAGCTGAGCTCGTCCTGCACGTACAGTATGATGAGAATGCAGCAGGCGATGCCGATGGCCAGCCCCAGGACGTTGATTGTCGAATAGCCCTTGTGCCTGAGCAGGTTTCTTATGCCGACGGTGAGGTAGTTTCTGAACATGAGGCGGGCCGTTACGTGGTGGCTCTGTCACAGAAGTCGTGGTTAGTCAACTCCGGATCAACCAGGTTATGTGGATTCATTAGAGTCGGTTTTTCTTTTCCGTATTATACAGATGAAGAACAACACAGGCAGCGCTATGAATAACAATAGAAATAAGACGATTGCCAATATGAGTAACTCGGTCATTCCAAATGAACTCATCATGCACTCCATGAACAGGTGACGGTTTTATCCCCTACAGATTTACCCTTATACGTTGATGTTAAGACTCACAGAGATTGTCGTTTGTTTCATGATCAGGTAACGACCTACCACAGCACCCCGAACAGCAGTCCCGACGCGATCGCCAGGTAACCCAGGGCCAGTACGCCAGGACGCCGGAAGATCGGCAGGCCGCCGGCTGGCAGTTTGAAGGGATAGGCTCCGCGCATGGGCGACTCGGCCAGGGTCTTTTGCAGCCAGGTCCCTTCGAGGGCCTTCAGCCGGTGGGTCATGCGGTTGCGCACGGAAGGAATATCGTTCTGCCTGGCGTATACGAGCCCTTCCAGGTCTTCCTCGGACATGGGACCGCGCCGGAGCGTGATGACCCAGGACGCGATCAGCATGCCAGCCGCCGGCAACACGATGTTCCACAGGTAGGTCCACCAGGTGTTGGTATACCACACGGGCAGGCCCCATTCCTGGCTTTCGCCCAGGATCGCCGACACGCCGTACACAAGCCCGATGAGCAGGCCCACGATGCCGGTGGACCGGTGCACGCGGGTGAAGACACCCATGAGGATGACCGTCATGAGCGGCACGGCGATGGCGCCGGCCAGCCTGAGGTAGAAAGCGAGCATGCCCTCCTGGATGAAGGGCACGTAGGCGAATCCCAGGGCCATGATGAAGGGGGCCGCGATGCGTCCCACCCGGGTGTAATGGGCGTCCGACGCGCGTTTCACGATGAACCGGGCGTAGATGTCGCGGACGAAGAGGCTGGATATGCCGATACCGATGGAGTCGAAGGTGGAGTAACCGCCCGCGATGAGGCCGGCGACCACCAGGCCGATCAGTCCGTGGGGCAGGTAGGCCTGGATCATCAGGGGATAGGCCTGGTCGATGGTTTCGAGTCCGGGAAAGTCCGCCCGGGCCATGGGACCCATGGTGACGTTGAACCAGAGGCATATGGCCGTGGCGGTGCTGGCCACCACCGCGGCCATCTTGAAGTCCCATTCCGACCGCGCGCCCAGGAACCGGATCGCCTCGTACTGGTTGATGACCGCGTACATTGTCAGCACCACGATGAAGCTCAGGATGACCACCACCGCGGGAACGCCCGGCGGCGCGTATCCGCCCACGTGGAGGAGCGTGTCCGGCAGCGCGGGATCCACGGCCGCCAGGCGTTCGTTCAGGCCCGACCATCCGCCGCCCCGTACCCAGACCACGATCCACAGCACGAAGGATCCGATGATCATGGCCACGCCCTGGACGGCGTCGGTGAACACCCCGGCCTGCAGGCCGCCGCGGACGACATAGAGCGTCGCCGACGCCGCCACGGCCACCACGACGAACCAGCTGGCGGTCGAGGAGAACCCGGCGAGGACGCTCAGTACCAGGAACATGGAGAAGAAGATGTTGGCGAGGACGTTGGTGCGGGACTGGATGTTGATGAGGACCGCCATGATGCGGACCGACGGCCCGAAGCGGTATTCCAGCCACTCGGCGTTGGTGAAGACGCCCGACCGGTACATGGGCAGGATGACGAAGAAGCTGAGCACGAACCAGCCGATGGCGATACCGAGCCACCACTGGGACAGCTGGGAGAGTCCGAACCGGTACGATCCCCCGGCGATGGCCACGTAGTCGCCGCTGTCCACGGCCGTGCCAAAGGCGGACAGGCCGATGGCCCACCAGGGCATGGACTTGGCGGCCAGGTACCAGTCGAAGCTTTCGCCTTTCTCGCGGAAGGCCAGCAGGCCGTATACGACGATGCCGCCGTTGACGAGAAAGACGATGGTCCAGTCTAGAAAGGACATGGGCTAGGGTTGGTGAAAAAGCCGTCGGACTGGCCAGGCGACGATCTGGCAGGTCACCAGGTCAGCCCGACGAGGTCTCGGATGGATGCACGGCCACTACCTTTACCGTGGCAGATGATACCCGGCCTTCATCACGGGGATCCGGTATAGCCCGGTCCCGGCGGTGATGTACAGGATCTTGTCGTTTTCGCCCCGCCCGAAGCCCACGTTGGTGGGGAGCACGCCGGTGGGGATGAAGGCCCGCTCCGTGCCGTCCGGCGCCCGGATGGCGATGCCCGGCCTCGTCACGTCGCGCTCGGACACGTACAGGTTCCCCTCGACGTCGACGACCAGGCCGTCGGGACCGTCTTCGGGCAGGTAATCCACGAGCACGCTCCGGAACGTGGCGGTTCCGTCCTCGTGCAGGTCGTAGGCCAAAAGCGCCATGCGTCCTTTCCGCACGGGGATGTCCGGCGTGATCTTGCCGAGGTCGATGGAACCGTTGTCGTTGCTGACCACGTAGAGGGTCTTCTGGTCGGGAGACACCACCACGCCGTTCGGCTTGCCCGCGTCGGTGATGATCCGGTGGATCGAACCGTCCGTATCGATGCGGTACACGGCCATCACGGGCTGTTCCACCGACTCATTTCCGATGTACTTCGGATCGCTGAAGTAGACACGTCCCTTCTCGTCGATGGCAATGTCGTTTGGGGCGTTGAACGGCCGGCCTTCGTATTCGTGGGCAATGATGTAGGCCTTGCCCGTCTTCATGTCCGTCCGCGTCACCCGCCGACCGCCTTCATCGGCCCCTTCTGCTGCGATGAGCCGGTCCTGCGCATCGAACTTGAGACCGTTGGACATACCGCTGGGGGAGCGGAAGATCGTGGTCTCGCCCGTCTTCGGGTCGTAGCGCCAGATGTGGCCGGCCTCGATGCCATCGGGACCCGCCGAAGTGGTGAAGGTGATATCGCTGAAGTAGATCATCCCGTCGGGACCCTCGGCGGGACTCTCCGTCAGCGCGAGACCCTCGTTGAACACCATTTCCAATTTAGCGTCAGGTGAAATGTACTCCGGATCGCCGAAGGGCGGGTCGACTTCCTGGGCGTGGAGGGGTATCGTGGCAGTTAACCAGAATGCGAACAGGAGGCTATATCGGCTGGGCATTGTTTTTACCTTCCATTTAAAGTGAATAGCAGGGAAAGGATCGTTAACTGCGAACAAGGGAGATTGCTTTCGGTGTCTTAAAAGGCAATTCTCCGAAACATCCATGTAGTATCCATTCAGACATACGATATCGCCCTGTTTAAGGTTTTTCGACGGATTGTCAATAGCCTCATAGGGTTAGAGTTTGTATGCTTGGTCGATGAAACAACGCATATCGAAGTTTTCGTTCTGCTGTTCCGCTCCATCGGTTGATCTCAACCATTCCCACATCATCAGCATATAACCTAAAACCGATACCTCTCAGTGCTTCCAATAAGTCTGGAAATCTGCGATTGGCGGACGGTTGGGGGGAGTTCGTATACAGAATCGTAACCGAACCGTTTCCGATTTTACGTAGAAGGCACTCCAGTTGATCAATAAGCTGTGCGGGGAGCAGTGTCGGACTCGCAAGCAGGTACGATACGATTACGATAACAGGCCGCCAACCAGGTGCCTCTTGCCATTGGACTAATGGGATGGCCGCTGTCCATTGTCGACGGACTTCGTCCAATTGCGGCGCATTAGAGATCAAGTGTTCACCCAATTCACGCATTGCGCGAGACCGATCTACGCCGATGTAGTCGAATAGCGGTTTGCCGGACTGGACGCTGGCAAAAGCAAGGCCGCCGGTGCAAGGTCCACTTCCCAAGTCGATGATTACCGGTTCGGAGGGCGGTTTGTTTTCTTGAAATATCTGGCGAAATGCCTCTACGAGTTCCTCAAGGTGACCCAACTGATTCAAGTAGGCGTACACAAGTACGCGATCTTCGGGTGTGAGATTGCCCCAAGATTCGTCGAAGTCGGCCTGTCCACTTCCCAAGACTTCACGTTGTGCCGTGTCGGTGTCGAAACCTAATATGGTTTGTCCGACAGATCGCGGATCGTTCTTAACACGCTCGACTATTTGGCAATATCGGAGGTCTTCCAGCCATTGGGGCAATACTATAGCCAAATCGTCCATTCCCTTACGGGCAGATTCTATGAATAAATGAACATGAGATTATTTTCGAAGATTTGCGTCGAGTACTTTCCGAAACGTCAGCGATAGGCGGCGTTTTCGCAACTTCCTTTGTCTCTTTCCATCAGGCATCTTAGATCCTGGTTCAGATTTTCGGCTCGGTATCTCATGTGTCCATTGGTAACGCGCAGGGCCACTCATAACCGTCACGCTCCGGTTTTCCAGCATGATATTGTGCTTGATCTTACTGTTGTTTTTCTTTCTGAACACCATTTCCCAGGATTCCAGCAAGCTGATCATAGCAATGTCGTCGGCGAAGTCCGGTTCGCTGTCTATGTGTCTGCCGATTCCCTGCTCTCTGACATATTCGTTGACGATCAGTTGATCAGGCATCTGTGGAACAATCTGCTGTTCAACGAGCCGCTCGGCTACTGCAATGGCCCAATCGGGCAGTTTGTCTATACGCATGCCAGGGTCTATTTGACGATTCACATAGTCGTATCGCCAACCATAGTGCTGCACACGTCTCTTAAGGTCATTTTGCCATTCGTTCCGATCGATACTCTCGACGATTTTCGCCTCCTCAAGGTCGCTGAGGAAGTTCGGCACGTAGGTGAGTCCAGGGACACCTAGACGTGCCGAAGGTAACTCAGCGACGGGTACGACCGGCGGTTCTGGAAGACGACCGGCAGATACGGCGACATTATGACGAAAGGACTCGACGTCAAGCACCTCTTCGATGTGGGAGTCAGGTGGCAAATGTAGGCCAATGTCTCCTCGTATGTCGATTTTTTGGCCACACACCGCCACTTCTCCGGAGCCGGTAAAAGATACGAGACCAGTTGTTAACCGGAGTTCTCGATCTAAACACTGCCAATTCAACTCTTTTGCGACTTTATGGGCCTCGCGCCGCACTACTTCGTTCTTGAAGTCGGCGGTGTACCATCGGCCACGTGCGGTCCACGGCTTATGGTCCACACGCTTATCACCCCATAGTAAGTCTACTCCGTCGCCTTCTGCGCGCCAACTCGGTTCGCCAGACTTGGAGGGCCAGTTGAGATTTCGAAATTCCGTGTCGCTCGTCAACAGCGCGTGTACGGACAGAGTCTCCTGAAGCGGGGCTTCGCCGCGAAAACAGAGGTCCAGTCTCTTGTAACCGTGCTTTAGTCCGCACAGGGCTGCCGCGGACCACCATACCGAAGGGGGCAGTTCGTGTAATTCTCGGTGCCAAGTCTTGAAGGTGTTTGGTTCAGGACGTGTGAGCACCAGTTGGATCGCCATCCCGACAGGACAGTCCAGCCAATTGGTGGAATGAAATGTGGTATCCGCGCGAAGAATGCGGCGTGTCTCGTCGAGCCAAGCGTTGATTTTCGCCGTCGAGCAGGCGAAGCGTGAACCAGCACCGGCAGCGATTTTTTCGGCGAGTACAAGCGGACGAATACCGCTCTGGCCAGGCAGTTTCCGAAAGACTTCAATGGCAGACCGCCAAAGAGCGTTCTGCATACTGTCGACCGAAAGGTCGTCGGGTGAACCGGTGTCGGCCGTCATCGCCCACGGAGGAACCCGCCACCAATCGGCCTTCACTTTGGCAGCCGATGCGGAAAGTACTTCCTGGTCATCAGACAGGCTCG
The DNA here is from genome assembly GCA_965202605.1 of bacterium. Taxonomy (GTDB): domain Bacteria; phylum JAAXHH01; class JAAXHH01; order JAAXHH01; family JAAXHH01; genus JAAXHH01. The sequence continues at coordinate 3,277,399 of OZ241838.1, read as the reverse complement.
CCACGAGCATGTCCAGCCAGGGATCAATTCGCGGTACCGCCCAAACTGCCATGGTCATTGCTCCATGAATCGCATCCTCGCAGGCCGGTATATCGATCCTCCTGTTCATATCGGATGTCGGTGGCGCAGGCTGTAAGACGATGTCGGTTTTTTCATGATCTACCGTAACATCGACGGGGAGAAGCACATTGGAAGACTGTCGAGCCATTCCAAATAGCCGCACTCGCTCCTCGTCCGTGGCCACGGACAAGGCGGAAACCGCGTAAGTGGGCAGGGCGCCGGGCCAGTACAACGCACTATAGGACGATTCTACGTCATCCGGAGCACCTTGCGACCAATGTTCGCCGCGATAAACGAACGTACTTAGACCAGGCAGTCTCCTTGCATCGAACTTCATGCGAACGCGGATCGTGTGCTTTCCCGCATCACCCGATTCCGAAGTGAAAGCACCGGCGCCTAACATCAACCCGGTGTCATTCGGCTGAGGGCGCAGCCAGCCATCTTGTAGCGCATCGAACAACCGCCTGTGATGCACGATCAGCCCGAGCCAACGATCCCCCGTACGATCAAGTTTGTAGGTTGGCGCAGCTTCTGCAACACTTGTGAGAGGCATCGATATTTGCTTGTCGCCTTCCGTAGTCATGACCACTCCAGAATATCAGACCCTGGCAGCGCTTCGACAGCCGGCCTCGAGAGATCACTGGGGCCATATACGAGGAACAGATGGTCACGAGCACGAGAACACATCATATACATTGCCCGATTCTCGGTATGGTTGGCACAGGGAATGAATCGCTCTAGTTCTAGGACAAATACCGCATCGAATTCCTGACCCTTGACTGATTCCTTGTTCAACACCGTCACGCCGTCTTCTAGGACGTTCGTGGATTCTTCGTTCCTATGCTCGTTCCGGTAAATGTCTACTCGAGATCCAGATAGCAACCGTAAAAGCTGTTGATGAATCTCCTCACCTGTGGAGTTATTGTAGACGATCACACCCACTGTGCCTCCCCTGGTCTGCCGCCAATTCGACACCAACGAAGCCGTGGAATCAATGCTCGAACTATGAACAAGACGCGGCAATTCACCTAATGCTTCGCGGCCCACTTCCGAGGCGGGCAGGCGACCACTGTGGAAATGCTCAGCCAATCGCGCCACTTCCGGTGAGTTCCTGTGATTCCTATGGAGTATGATGGGGTCGTCCAGATTTGCTGATACCTTGATCTGTTCCAGGGTCGTGTGGTTTCGTGACAGTGCCTGATCCTCATCGGCAAACACCGTGAGGGTTTGTGCGACGTAGCGAGCTATGTAAGTGAAGAATCCCTCTGGAAGATCTTGCCCTTCGTCAACGATCATATGCGAGCGAGAAGGTTTGACACGCGCTTGATGAAAACAGTCAAGCATCGCCTGCCAATCATAGTCGTAGAGGTCATTCAGCGTAGGTACGGGGTGACCCTTAGTTTGCCAACGATAGTCGCTCCCTATGAACTTATGCATAGTCGATGCTTTGACACCACCACTGTTTAGCAGATCCAGCAACCGTCTGAGCATACGGTTGTAGGTAACCACCACAACACCTTTCGCTTTTTCCCAATCTGATACTATCTCCGCACGCCGTACTGCCAATACTGTCTTGCCCGAACCCGGTGGACCGACGACGAAAAGAGGTACATCAAGTGGCCACTCCAGAATTTCCAGTTGCTCCTCGACACTGGCAAGTTCCTCGTAAGTAGGCAATCGCACTCTGAATTCCTGTCTGTTTAGTATGCATTTTTAAATCTTACACTTTAGAGACGGAGGCGTAAGGAGTGTTGTTGTATATAGTGTATGTTGTTGAGGATAATCCAAAATAAAGGAACAGAATTAACCCATTCGTGTCAAGATGTCCCCTAAACCGTTCTCGTGTTTGGTAGTAAAGGGACTTTCATAATGGTACGGTACTATTCTGAGTGGTGAGTTACCACTCTTCAAGTTGCCTTTGAAGTGATTTCTTTGCACGCTCGCGACCTGTTTCGTACACTTCGAAAGATAGCCGTCGGTGGACGACTGGCCGGTTCTTCCTTGACGCTCTTCTCCGGTTTCCATACCGTGTTTGCACACCCTTAACAATTACCCCCAGCTACGAATCAACCTGGCAAAGTTCCAAAAGGAGCAACTCATGTCCGTATCGAGACGGGAGTTCATGGGCATTGCGTCCGCGGCCGCCCTCGCCGGCGTCGTGGGACCTGCATGCAGCACCGAAGCAAATCAATCCACGGCGGATGCCGCACCAACACCCTCCGGCGACGATCCCCTGGGCGTACGCGCGGATTTCCCGGTCGCCAACGAATCCCTGTACCTGAACACCCCCTACATCGGCCCATCGCCGCAGCCCGCGGTGGACAAGACCATCGAGTTCCTTGCGGCCAAGTCCCGCGATCCCGTGTTGCTTGGCGCCATGCTCGAGGAAGAGGAAGCCGTTCGGGAGAAGTTCTCCCGTCTGATCCGCGCCCAGCTAGGGGAGATCGGCCTGGTGTCGTCCACCAGCGAAGGCGAGAACATCGTGGTCAATTCCCTGGACCTGAAGGCCGGGGACAACGTGGTGATCGACGATCTCCACTACATGACGTCGCTGGTGATGTACAGCCAGTTGGCCGAGACCAGGGGCCTCGAGACGCGCATCGTCCGGAACGTGGACGGCGTGACTTCACCGGATGCCTTCGCCGAGATGGTGGACGACAGGACGAAGCTGATCTCCGTGGCGTGGATATCCAACCGGAACGGTTACCGCCAGGATCTGAAGGCGCTGGCGGACTTGGCGCACGCCCACGGCGCCTACCTGTATGCCGACGCCGTGCAGGGCGTGGGCATGATCGATCTCGACGTCGGTCCGACCGGAGTCGATTTCCTCACCACGGGCTCGTACAAGTGGCTCCTCGGCGGCTTCGGCGTGGCGCCCTTCTACGTTCGGGAATCGGTGATGGACGTGGTGAAGCCCGACCGCCTGGGATGGAGAATGGTGGATGAAAGGCTGCCCGACTACAAGTACACGATTTACACCGATGCCAGGAAATTCGGCTACGCCACGCCCGCCTTCGCGGCGATCTACCAGCTTTCCGGATCGCTGGACTACCTGTTGAACGTGGGAACGGACCGGATCGAGCAGCACACGGTCGCCCTGGCGCACCGTCTGCACAGCGGCCTGACCGAGCAGGGCTTCGAGGTCTTCACGCCGCCCGGCAATCAATCCGCCATCGTTTCCTTCAACCACGGTTCGGACCGCGCGGTACTCGAGAATCAACTCGCGGACGCGGATGTCCGGCTGTCCTTCCGGGAGAACGACGCCCAGATCCGTGTCGGCCCTGCCATGTTCAACAACGAGCAGGATATCGACGCCTTCCTGGACATCACGAAGGGGTGGAGAGAGACCGCGAGCTAGGCGCGTAGAAGCCGCTTCGGCGCATCCAAAAGCCAGGTGCGCTCGGAACATCTGCCGGGCAGCCGCGCCGGAGTCGCGCCGACACGTCGAATCCACGACAGCCATCGCCCGGGTCAGTCCGACCGGGCGGTTGCGACGCGGCGCCTGCCCATCCGCCATCGGACTACGATGGCTTCCACGACGAATCCGCTGTACAGGGCGGCCACGCCCCGTATCGCGCCGTGCAGGTCGAAGAGCGCAAGCACGTTAACGACAATGACGATGGCGCCGGCCCGGGCGGGTCCGCTGGGCGCGATGGCGCTCGTCCGGTGGTCCCGCAGCGCGATCCCGTGCAGGTAGGACCGGATGGTGACGGCGAGGGGAAAGAACGAGAAGATGATCAGCGGCACGGTGCAGCGCACGGCAAAATCATGATCTACGCCGATTAAAGTCTCCAGCAAAAAGAACCGCACCGGGGTCCAGAACATCAGGGCCATGGTTCCGAAGGAAATCAGACCGCACACCGCCGTGAACCGGCGGATGATCCGCGCATCGGGGTCCTGCCGCTGAAAGGCGGGCGGCAGGTTCTTGAGTTCGTTCAGCCACCCGTAGGGCAGGTGCGCCAGCGCGTATACGATCGTAAGCACGGCCAGCGACTCCGTCCCGTCCGCCCCACGGGCTACGAAGAGATTGATGATGGGCCGGCTCAAAGCCTGTATGCCGATCGTTACGGCCAGGGGCCAGTAGAACCGCAGCACATAGGCCGCGGTCAGGGTACGCGGCCTCCGGGTGGTCTGCTCGCCGTCTGTAGCCAGCCTCCGGGTGATCGGCTCGCCGCCCGTATCCTGTCCGACTGACTCGCCCCCCGCTTCCTGTCCGGCCGCTTGCACCCCTTCGGTGCTCACACCCCTGTACAGCAATCGCCGTGCGAATCGCCGGTAGCCATAGATGATCACGGCCAGTTCCGTCAGGACGCCGAACCAGGTCGCCATGACGGGCAGGAGAATGGGGTCGGCCTGGACGGTCGGCGTCGGCAGGAAAAGGAACACGGACACCACGCTCATGCTGATGCCCGCCATCATGGCATAACTGACGACGTCGGTCCGGCGAACCCGCAGCAACAGCCCCGACAGAAACCGCGTGATCCCCACGATAAGCGGAATGGGCAGCAGGAATCCGAGCGCCCTTCGCACCGTGCCGCCCAGGGTCGGGTCCACGGCGTGCAGTTCGTCGATCACCCATAGTCCCACCGGTGTAAAAGCCAGGCACGCAAGGATAAGAAAGTGCACGCCGCCGAACCCGCCGACGCATCGAAACACGGTATGGAAAGTCGCCCGGTCCCGGACGAGGACCATGGACATCTGCCGGGTCTGGGAGACCGTGCCGGTCAGGAAGGAAGTCAGTCCCCAGGCAATTCCGTACGCGGCCAGGGTTTCGGTGGGCCTGGGCACGCGGGCGATGCCGCCGTTGATAACCTGGATACCCAGTTCATATATCAGTTCGGTTATGACAAGGGGGAGGAGGAACCAGAACAGGGACCGGTACATGGTAGGAGAGTATAGCGGGATGGGTGATGCGGGTCAAGTTGCGGGGACAACTGGAGATGAGGAGATAAGAACTGCGGATATATTCAGTTTCCAATTACATTTGGATTGAAGAACCGTCGTCTCTGCCTATTTGGATGTATCCCTACAAGTTGATACTACCTCCTCCGTGGACAAGTACGTGTAGATAATCAACTCGCTTCCTTTAGATGAGTTGCGAAGTCATCAGGACGGGACCAGTATTTTACCGTGGAAAACTCCTCCAACAAACGAAAGTCCTCGTCTGACCAGACATCAGTCGTATCATCGAACAGTGATATGAAATCGATGTTTTTTTGAGTTTCTCTTAGATAATTCAGGTCATACCATGCTGTTAGAACATGCTCACTCACACTCCGAGCGGCAGAACGGTTACCAGTGCTCAGTACAAATACAAGAAAACCATAAACGTGAGCGCGTACATGAAAATCAACGGTCCAATCCCGCCCGGAGCGACCGGCCATTTTTTCTGATCGTGCAAAAGAGATATCGTTCTCAATCAGAAAATCTGCAACTTCGTCCGAGACTTGCATTGTCGACCGGGTACGATAGGTAAACCAGATATCAGATACTCTTAGTGCAGCCTGCGCTACGCGCGTGACAACATCGGTCAGGTCATTCTCGGATCTGCAACTGGCACGTAACATACCCCTGGAGAACTCTATTCCGTGTGTGAGGCAAATATCGTGTATCAGATCACGTTGCTTCGGCGAACGTTTTTGTACTGTCGTCTGGGAGCGAAGCCACCTTGTAGTTTCGGCGAGATCGGTTACAGTTATCTCTTCATCGTCAATTCGACAATAAAGATCTATGCAATCACCGTCTGGGTAAAGAAACGGTGTATGGATTCGTTGGTAGTCGCCCTGGTCCTCGCAGGTATAAGATTTTCCGATCTCCCTTTGCAACGCTTCACACAAATCGGTTTTGTTCATTGGAACAGTTCCTCCTGTCGAGGCGGTAGTTGGTTTAATATACCAATATGCTCAATACAAGCTTCCCCGCAGAATTGTTCCCAAAGAGTGACTGGTTCGAAAATCGACGCGGTAATATCAGTTGGTACATAAGCTTTCTTATCTCGAAACTCCTCAGTCCAGCTATGCTTGTGTTTTTTACCTGTTTTATCGCCTTCGGGATTCTTATGATCCTTCAATGGATATTGGAAATCGGGGAGTCTGCTTTGACATGGAAGGCATTCAGGCCTCGAACCGCTTGAACTCGACAGGCGGGAATTGACTGGCGTAGGCATGGATCCCGGGTGAGCCACCCAGGTGCATCAGCAATACGCGGCTTTCCGGTTCAAACCTTCCTTCGGCCGCAAGATCGAGCAGCCCACGGACCGCCTTTCCCTCGTAGACCGGGTCGGCCGTCAGGCCCTCAGTGCGCGCCAGCAGGTGAATCCCCTGGTAAACGTCTTGAGACGCGACACCGTAGGGATCTTTCGTGGCCGCGATGATCTCCACGTCGCCGGGTGTGGCGCGGGCCGGCTGTCCAAGCTTCTCCAGGGTCTCGTTCGCTAACCTGCGCACACGCGCTTTCTTGACCTCGACTTCGTTGTCATCCGAAACGCCGATCACCCGCGTACCGGCACCCAGCGCGGCGAAACCGGCTACCAGTCCCGACTGCGTGCTACCACTACCGGTGCAGTGCACGATGTAGTCGAAATGAATGTCCAGGTACCGAGACTGCCGCGTGATCTCCGCGGCGCAGGCGACGTAGCCCATGCTCCCCAGAGGATGTTCCGACGCTCCACCCGGAATCGGGTACGGTCTGCGTCCCTGCTGTCGCAGGTGTTCGACCAGACCCTCCAGCGGACTCTGATCCTCAATGGGACGTTCGCGTTCGTCGAGGTAGAGTTCGGCACCCAGGATGCTGCTGAGCAGGATGTTTCCGACTTGCCTGTATCCGGGTCCCGTGTCCCGGGTCCAGGCACAGTGCAGCAGAGCGCATTGCAACCCGCATTTGGCCGCCGCCGCTGCCGTCTGCCGGGTGTGGTTCGACTGAATGGCCCCGATCGTGACCAGGGTATCGGCGCCCGACCGCAGGGCGTCGTCCACCAGGAACTCCAGCTTGCGCGACTTGTTGCCGCCCCCCGCCAGCCCGGTCAGGTCGTCGCGCTTGATCCAAAGCTCCGGACCGCCCAGGTGCGAGCCGAGATTCGCGAGTTGATGAATCGGCGTGGGTAGTTGAACCAACGACGCGCGAGGCAGGTCGGGTAAATAGAACAGCCAGTCGGTGAGTTCCCGGGTATTCGTCAAATCGATTTCCCTCAGTAAGGGCAACGAAGTCATTGGGGTGTTTCTGGAATCTGGATCCCTTGTGCGCTGCCGCGCAACCTTAAACTTTCCGGTGACGGGAAAGGTGCTTGTTTACCCAATGGCCAGTATGTATTTTGGGGCGGTGTTTCCGCCGAGATTAAGTTGAAATCGTCCCGTTCACGTGGAACGACCCTCGCTGGGAAGCCGGATTGATGATGTTGCTCTACAACCGATAAAAACCATAATTACATGTAGTTGCATTCGGAGTGCCAATTGGAAGCCATCCCCCAAAACCACTGGCTCATCGGATCCAAGGGTGTATATCACGGCACTATCGGTGGATCCTGGACGCGAATCGGCGCCCAGGAGTACGGCATTTCGAGACTGATTCGCAAGCCGGATCGCCTGGTGGCAGGAGCGAGTTGGGGCAGTGGACTGTGGGAATGGTCGAACGAGGCGGGCCAGACGGATCAATCCGACTCTGGGAGCAGGCCGGACCGCTGGAAACAGTTGCACGACGAAACACTCACCGAGATCATGGCCATCGCGTCCATCGACGGATCCCCGGGCGTCGTGGCCGGATCCCCTTACGGCATCGCAACGGGTCTATACGACGATGTCGGCGCGGTCCGCTGGACGCACCACTCGGACGCGCTTCGCGTCAATGAGCGGTTCACGAACGCCATCCTCGTGCATCCCGACGAGCCCTCGACATGGCTGATCGGCACCGAAGGAGGCGTCCTGATCGCCGACGACTCGGGTGCGGCGTGGAGGAGGACCAGTATCTCGGGTACCGCCGTTCGCGCACTGGCACACATTCACGGACAATTCTGGGCGGGCACCGACGACCGGGGCATCTGGCGCAGCGAAGACGGGGTACGCTGGGATTCGGCGGGCCATACGCCGGACGGCGGCGCGGTCTTCGAATTGACGCTGGCCGGCGACGATATCGTTGCCGCAACGGAACACGGCGTAGCCATCGGCGATGGGTCGGGCCACTGGGTCCGCACCGGACCCCGGCACCTGTGCGCGGCCGTGCGATGCCATCCCGGTTCGACGTCGACCTGGCTGGCCGGCGCCACACCCGGCGGGCTGTGGTACACGGAAGACGGCGGTCATACGTGGCAGCAGATTCCTGGATTTGTAAACGTACGCGCGATCATCGCACCTGAAGCATAGTCATTAGAAGTCGGGCGAATCGTAGCGCTCAAAACACAGACAAACCTAGATTAAACCGAAGCTCAGGGCATATGGACCAGGCATTTTACAATAAACAAGTCAGCGCACGAGCAGACCAGGTGGTCCAGCACTGGTCCAAAAGGGACGGTGGCGGTCTCTGGGACCTGAACGCCCACCTGGCGACCGGCATGGATGACGCGAAGGTCGTCGAAATCGTGCGAAAATCCCTGTCGGATCAGACCGACGGATGGGGCGGCCGGCCGGCCGGCGGACCTTTCCACGTGTACCCCTGCGGCGCGCTCATCGCCCGTTGGCCCGAGCGGTTGCCGGAAGAGGCACTGAGAATCATCCGGGATTTCATGATGGACGGCGTGCTTGAGCGCGGCAACACGGAGAACCACTGGCTCATGTTCTACGTGGGCAACCTGCTGGCGGCGGAACGGTGGCCGGACGCGAAATGCATGTGGAACGGCCTGTCCGCGGAAGCCAACCGGGCCGAGGCCACGCGCTGGATCCTGGGCATGATCGACCGGACGGCCGTCAACGGCCACCACGAATACGATTCCCCCCAGTACCACGTGGAGCACATGGTGCCCATGATCACGCTCGCCGATCACGCGGCCGATCCCCACCTGCGCCACCAGGTCGAACAGGTCCTTTCCCTGTACGTGGCGGACATGGCCCTGGAGTACTTTTACGGCGCATGGGCGGGCGGACACAGCCGTGAAGGATACCGGGAAAACACCTGGCGGAAATCCGGCGCGATCTCCGCGCTACAGTACCTGTACTTCGGTGACGAGGCATTCGATCCGAAGCACCACGTCCATGGCTTCTGCATCCCGCCGGCCACGGCCGCCTACCGGCCCCCGGCCCTGTTCGCCGAGATGGCCGTGGACCGTTCCAAAGCCCACGTCGTGAAGAAGACCAAGGCGCCCAGGACGATATACCGCCGCGTGGAGCACGAGGCCCGGCCGGTCCGGAAGTACACGTACATGAGCCCGTCCTTCGCCCTGGGATCGTCGCAGCTGGGTCTGCCGGGACCGGGTGCCGGCCCCATCGACCTGATTTCGTGGGACCTGACGTGGCGGGGAGAAAACCAGCAGGCGAAGATATGCTGCAACCATCCCTACAGGAGCCCGGAACGCTTCAGCGCCTTCCTCGTGGGCTATCCGCAGCAGATCCGACGGCAGATCGGCTCCGACAAGCCCTACCTGCAGTGGCCCGACCGGCTCTTCGGCGCATCGCCCTATGAACGGATGATGCAGCACGAGGGCACCGTCATCGTCCTGTACAAGATCCCGCCGGACGATGAAGCGCCTTTTATCAACCTGTTCCTTCCCCGCACGATTGCCTGGGTGGAGCGGGACGGCTGGATCATGGGTGATACGGGCAACGGCGCGCATGTCGCCGTCTATCCGGTCGGTCCCTACGAGTGGACGGAGATCCGGGAAGAAGGAGCCATGCGACACCTGGCGGCGAATCCCGACCAGATCGACGGATGGCTGCTCAGGATCCCGGACGTGCACGGCGGACTGATCCTGGAGGCGCGGGAGGCAAGCGAAGAGGATTCGTTCGAGGCGTTCTGCGCGCGACGCGCCGCATCGCAGCCCGACCTGTCCGGATGGCCGGGGAGCGACCGCGCAGCCGTCGAAACGCTGGCCGGTAACCGGCTGGAAATGTACTACGACGGTCAGCACCGGGTAGACGGCACGGCCATCGACTACGACGCCTATCCCCTGTACGAGGCGCCCGGGGTGGACGCCCCGGCGGGCACGGGCAAAATGACCTTTCGTCATGGAGACCAGGAATTAAAGCTGGATTTCGGGATCGACCCTGCCAAACCCCTCATGCCCATCCGGGTTATCGGCTAGGGCGGCGCATAACCGGCATCCCGCGTCCAGCATCCCGCGTCCGGCATCCCGCGTCCGACACCTCGTGTCCGGCAACTCGCGTCCGGCAACTCGCGTCCGGCAACTCGAGGGAACGCGGAGCGACGTCTCGCCGGAACGCTTACAGGTAAAATCCCGCCACTCCCGTACCTGCTCAACGATTCGGCACGACTTCCGATATTTGATTTGGATTACTCCTCGTCCAACCCGTCCCACGACACCTCCGCGCCCAGGGCGCGCAGGTTCTCCACGAAATTCGGATGGGCCCTGCGGATGGACTCGGCGCCCTTGATGACGCTGGTGCCCGGTATGCTGGCGGCGGTCATGTACAGGGCCACGGCCGCCCGGATGATGTACGGCGCTTCCACCGTGGCCGGCTGAAGGGGACGGTCCCCGAAGACGATGATGCGGTGGGGGTCGTTGATGACCACGTGGGCGCCGAACTTGACCAGCTCCGAGATCCAGAAGAAGGCGCCTTCGTATACCTTGTTCCAGAACATGATGGACCCTTCGGCCCGGATGGCCAGGGGGATCATCAGGGGCACGAGGTCGGCCGGCAGGTAGGGCCAGGGCGCAGCCTCGATCTTGGCCAGGATATTGGAGGTGAAGGGGTTCTCGATCCGGTGGGACTGGTTCCCGCGTACCAGCGCGGTATCTCCTTCATATTCAATGTCTACGCCCAGTTTCCTGAAGCAGCGGTTGATCAGGTCGAAATGATGGGGAATGGCCTGCTCGACCCGCACTTCGCCGCCCGTCATGGCGCCCACGGCCAGAAACGTCGTGATCTCGTGGTGATCGGGCGTTATGTCCACGGTGCCGCCCCGGAGCCGATCCACGCCCTGGACATGCAGTACGTTCGCCCCGATGCCTTCGATCCGCGCCCCGAGGGCGTTTAGGAAATGGCACAGGTCCTGCACGTGCGGTTCGCACGCGGCATTGACCAGCGTCGACCTGCCCTCGCCCAGGACCGCGCCCATGATGAAGTTCTCGGTCCCGGTCACCGAAACATAGTCCTGCCAGATCCGGTCGCCCCTGAAACGGCCGTTCAGTTCGAATTCAATGGGATCCTCGGAGACGAGACGTACGCCCAGCGAACGCAGTACGTCCACGTGCGGATCGATTTCCCGTACGCCCAGGGCGCATCCCTTGGCATTCGAGAAGCGGATGGACCGGGTACGGTGCAGCAGGCCGGGCAGGAGCAACAGGGTCGAGCGCATGCCTTCCGGCAAGGCCACCCCGCCGGAATCGTCGTGAAACCCGGCGTTGTTGATCCGGAGTCTGCCGGCTTCCCGGTCCCAGTCGATACGGGATCCCAGGGCCTCGAGGAATCCCACGATCTTGCTCACGTCGGTGGTGTCCGGCACGTTCCGAATCGTCACCGTCTCATCGGTCAACAGGGTGGCGCAGAGGATGGGCAGGACCGCGTTCTTGTTGCCGGACGGGACGATCGTACCCGACAGCGGCTTTCCTCCCTCAACGAGCAGATTGGCCATGGAGATCCTTGTGCATGTGCAAAATGGCGAATGTCAGTCGGTCTGATACAGGCTAACCAAGTTTAAAGGTATAAAGTTCCTTCACGGGACGGAATTCGACGAGACCGATTTCCTGGAACCTTCCCGTGACCGGCTGGAAAGCCTCGCGACAGTGCGCCATGGCCTCCGTGACCTCCGGTGCCGTCAGATCGATGGCGACCGTACAGTGCGGCACCCAGTTTCCGGGCAGGTAGCAGGCCATGCCTGACGCGTCGTATTGCGAAAAGACCTCGTGGAACCGCGTGTGAACGGCCAGCAACTGCCGGGTCGCTGCAGGCGCCAGAAACACCACCCCTTCACTGCCCGGGAAAGTGCCGACGCTGCTCAATTTGAACTCGAAGGCCGCCACCGACCCCGCGAATTCGTGCAGTTGCTTCGAGAATCCGGTCACGTCGAGATCGTCACTGTAAACTGCCAGCGAGACATGGGGACGGGCACCGAGTTCCGACAGGGAAGGCTTCCCCAGGGCTGCCCCCAGGCCGTCCCAGATTTCGCAGACAGCCCGTTCACTCTCGGGATCGCAAATCAGTTCGACGGCGTAGCCCATTCAATCAAGATACGATTTGGAATGTGCAAGTCAACCACGGCAGAGGACCCCGGTTCTTGTTCTGGAATCGTCATATGTCATGTTCGATCTGTCGCGTTTCCGCTCCTTGACACACCGAAATGACCCGTCTATTTTGCAATAACTCATTCCTTCCGTGTTCAAAGGCAAAACCCACGTTCCGATCGTCTCGGCTGCCAGTCGCAGAGACCGCGTGTCGTGTATCAATACGCTGGAGCCTCCCCATGAAGATAACCGCCATAAAAACATACGCCGGCACCTTCGGAAACCGTTCCCGGGGCCTGGTCAAGGTGGAGACGGACGAGGGACTGTACGGCTGGGGAGAGGCCTACTCGATCGGGCCGGACAGGTCCGTGGAGCCGATCGCCGACTACATCTTCGAGATGATCAAGGGAGAGGATCCCCGCCGCGTGGAATACATCATGCTGAAACTGTTCCAGCAGTTTCGCTTTCCGCCCGGCGGGACGGGCCTTGCGGTCATGTCCGCCGTGGACCACGCCCTGTGGGATATCAGCGGCAAGGCGGCGGGCCTTCCGGTGTACATGCTCCTGGGCGGCACCGTCAGGGACCGCGTGCGGGTGTACCACAGCGCCGGTGGCAGGGCCGAGGTTTTCGTGGAACGGACCCATGCGCTGCATGAAGCGTGGGGGTTCACGGCCTTCAAGACCAGCCCGTACCAGGTGGATATCGAGGCAGAACGATGGGGCAGGGTCTGCGACGCGGCCGCCAGGTTTTTCGAGGACGTACGCAAAGGGACGCCGGATGACTGGGAGATCGCCTTCGACCCCCACGCCCGGATATTCGAACCGGTAAGGGCCCTGCAACTCGCCAACGCCCTGGCGCCTTACGATCCCTATTTCTACGAAGAGCCGCTCCGTCCGGAGCACCTGCCCGCGTGGTCCCGGCTGCGCGCGCAGATGCAGGTCCCGCTGGCCACCGGCGAGTCGCTGTACACCCGTTTCGAGTTCCTCGATCTCATGGCCGCGCAGGGCGCCGACATCATACAGCCGGACGTCTGCGTGTGCGGCGGATTGCTGGAGATGCGCAAGATCGCGGCCATCGCCGAGGCGCACTACGTCACCATGGCGCCGCACAACCCCATGGGACCCGTGGCCACGGCCGTCAACGTGCACTTTGCGGCGGCCACTCCCAATTTCAAGATCCTCGAATACGGCCTGCCCGTGGGCACGGAATGGGAACAGTGCATCATCGATCCGTACCTGCCCGAAGACGGGTACCTGCAGCTTCGCGACACGCCCGGACTGGGCATCGACGTAGATGAAGAAGTGGTGAAGGATAACGAGGTAGTGCACTGGCAGCGAACGTGTTACGTCCGTCCGGATGGGTCTACCGGGTATATTTGATTACGCGGCATATCGGCGGCTTTTCACGCACGGCATTCTGGCAGCATTACACACGACATGGCGAAAGCGCGCACGACCTGACCATGGCGCAAGCGCATAGAAGTTGTACAATTGTACAATACTGTGAAAATTCACACCTGATTTTCAGGAGATGAGCACATGAAAACGACAAGTCCAGCCTCCCCGTTTACATGGCTTGCGGGGTTGTTGCTCCCGGTCCTTTGCCTAGGCGCGTTGATGTCCTGCGTCGGCGACGCCTCCCAGACCGGTGACGCCTCCCAGGGTGACGCCTCCGAGGTCGCGTGGCGCGCGTACGCCGGCGACCACGGGAGCACCAAGTACTCGCCCCTGGCCGAGATCGATCGGCAGAACGTGGGAGACCTCGAGGTGGCTTGGCGCTGGGATTCCATCGACAATGCCGTCCTGGAGGCGGATTCCACCCTGCGCGTTTTCGTAAACGAGGCCACCCCGCTCATGGTCGACGGCGTGCTGTATACGAGCACGGCCCTGAGCCAGGCGGCGGCCATCGACGCGGCCACGGGGGAAACGATCTGGACGTACGATCCGAGGACCTGGGAGGACGGGACGCCGGCCAACGTGGGCTTCGTCCATCGCGGCGTGGCCTACTGGGAGGAGGGCGACGACCGGCGCATCCTGTATGCCACGGGCGACGCCTGGCTCATCGCCCTGGACGCCGGAACGGGCGAACTGATAGCGGACTTCGGTGAGAACGGCCGGGTGGATCTGACGAAGGGCCTGCGCCGTCCCATCGACCGCAGCCTCTACGCCGTATCCAGTCCCCCGGTGGTCGTCCGCGGGGTGGTCGTCGTCGGGGCGACGGTACTGGACTCCTTCGCCGTGTTCCGTATGCCGGACGCGGCCATGCCGCCGGGCGACGTGCGCGGGTTCGACGTGCGGACGGGCGAACGGAAATGGGTGTTTCGGACCATCCCCCAGGAGGGCGAGTTCGGCAACGAGACCTGGCTGGAGGAATCCTGGAAGACCACGGGCAGCACGAACGTATGGACGTGGATGAGCGCGGACGAGGAACTGGGATACGTCTACCTGCCGGTCAGCACGCCCACCAACGACTTCTATGGCGGCCACCGGCTCGGCGACAATCTCTTCGCCGAGAGCCTGGTCTGCCTGAACGCCGAAACGGGCGAGCGGGTCTGGCACTTCCAGATGGTGCATCACGGCATCTGGGACTACGACCTGCCCGCGGCGCCGAGCCTGGTGGACATCACGGTCGACGGCCGCGAGATCCAGGCGCTCGCCCAGGTCTCCAAGCAGGGATTCACCTACGTGTTCGACCGGGTCACGGGTGAGCCGGTCTGGCCCATCGAGGAGCGGGAGACGCCGCCGTCCACGGTGCCCGGCGAAACCGCCTCGCCCACGCAGCCCTTTCCCACGAAGCCGGCGGCCTTCGAGCGCCAGGGCCTGACGGAAGACGATCTCATCGATTTCACACCCGAATTGCGCCAGGCCGCGCTCGAAGCGATCGCCGAGTACGACTACGGCCCGGTTTTCTCGCCGCCGACGCAAAAAGGCATGATCGCCGTACCCGGTCTCGTCGGAGGCGCGAGCTGGTCGGGCGCGGCCGTGCACCCGGAATCGGGCATGCTGTACGTACCTTCCTACAGCCTGCCGACCATAATGACCGTGAACAAATCGGAAGACGAAAGCGCGCCTTATTCATACACAGGCCGGTTCGCCTACGGACCCACCATCATGGACGGCCTCCCGGTGATCAAGCCGCCGTACGGCCGCATCACCGCGATAGACCTGAACACGGGCGAGCACGCGTGGATGAGCCCGGTGGGCAACGGCCCGCGAAACCACCCGGCCCTCGAAGTCCTGGACCTGCCGGTCCTGGGGTGGGACCGGCGGACCTTCCCGCTGCTGACGGAATCGCTGCTGTTCGCAGCCCAGATGGGGATCGTGCTGGACCGGAAGGTGTCAGACCGGGGCAACGCCATGACGTATGACTCGGCGAGCGAAGAGGCGTTTCTGCGGGCCTTTGATCCAGCTACCGGCGAGCTGCTCGCCGAGATCCCGCTGCCGGGAAACGCGACGGGCAATCCCATGACCTACATGACGGGTGGCAAGCAGTACATCGCCGTACCGATCGGCGGCGCGTCAGAACGGGCCGAACTGGTGGTGCTGGCGCTGCCTGGCGCTGACTGAGCCTGCCCGGATCGTAGTTAGACGACGCTCACGGCCGGCGCGCGCCGGCCACTAAAGCCGGTTCAGCAGCCGGAGCATGATGGCTTTCTGGGCGTCGAGCCGGTTCTCCGCCTGGTCGTAGATGATCGACTGCCCGTGCTCAATCATGTCTTCGGCGATCTCGTAGCCGGGATGGATGGGCATATCGTGCATGACCTTCGCGCGGCTGCCGGCGAGCAGCGACTTGCTGATCTGGTAGGGCATCATGATCCTGCTGCGTTTCTCCTTCTCGGCCGTGTAGGCGGGATCGTTGAACAGTTCCATGTCGAGCCAGGTGTCCGTGTAGACGTAGTCGGCCTCCCCGACCGCCGCTTCGGCGTCCAGCGTCTCCGTGAGCAGTCCACTTTCCAGCAGCTTCCTCCGGCTCTCCTCGTCCACACTGGCCGGCTCCCGGATCGGACAGACCAGCGTCAGGTGCACGCCCAGCGGCGCGGCGATGGAGACCAGCGAATTCACCACGTTGTTGTACACGCCGATGTAGGTCAGCCGCGCACCCGCCACGCCCTCCGGACGGTCTTCCGCGATGGTCAGCATGTCCGCCAGGGCCTGGCAGGGGTGGTACAGGTTGCAGCACCCGTTGATGACCGGCACCGTCGAGGCCTTCTCCATCTCCAGCAGGTCCCGGTTGTCTTTCAGCCGGGCCATGATGATCGCCGCGTTGCGGCCCAGGTACCGCGTCTCGAACCGCACCTTGCTCAGGGTGAAGTTGGTCGCCATCCAGTCCAGGTTGATGGCGTGCCCGCCCATTTCGGTCATACCCGCCTCGAAGGACACCCGGGTGCGCGTGGAAGTCTTCTGGAAGATCATGACCAGCGTGTTGCCCTGCATGCGGCCCTGGTACTCCCAGCGGTAGTGCTTGACGCGCCGGGCCAGGCCGAGGATCTCCACGATCTCGCCGTCGTCCCAGTACTTCCAGTCGATCAGGTGCCTGATGTCAGCGGACATGCCCGCGTCCTTTCAGATGACTCCGTCCTTAACAACTGCGCCGGTCTTCCACAACCCGTACGCCGGCCTTCCACAACCCGTACGCCGGCCTTCCACAACCCCCCATGCCTCGACCCGCTATTCCGGCGCCGCGAAGGCGTCCGGCGGCTATTCCGGCGCCGCGAAGGCGTCCGGCGGTATCTCCGGGTTGATTTCGATGGATTCGGTCACCGACTCGCCACCGGGCTGCCCGTTCTGTACGATCGTATGCTTGAACGGCAGCCTGACACCGCCCACATCGCGGTAATCGCTCAGCGTCGTTTCAGTCTCCGTCGGACCCTGCCGGGTCACCGTCTGTCCGGCCTTCTTGACCGGGAACATGGTCTCCGCGTCCAGGTAGAGCCTGAACGGACTGACTCCGGGCGGCGTGATCAGCAGCGCCTCCACGGCCTTGCCGTCGATCTCCTCCTGTCCCAGATGCTGAATCGCCAACCCCTCCTCGTCTATCTTGCCGAACAGGAAGACCAGGTTCCCCCACATTTCTTCGATCATCGCATCGCGCATCTGCGGCGGCGCGGGCTGCGCGGCGCCCGTGGGGTTGATCATCCAGACCTGGTCGCCGTTCAGCAACTGCGTGATGTCCCCCATCGGGGTCCGCATGGTCGACTTCGCCTTGTCGGGGAAAGCAACCAGCGTTTCCACGTCGATGGACATCTCGCCCATGGGCCGGACGATGGTGAGTGTTCCCGTCTGCTTGATGGAATGAACCGATGCAATGGCGTCGCTTCCCCCCAGCGCTTCAGCGGCTCGTTCGAACAGCGCCCTGCCCCTGGCCACGTCGTCCTCGGTGGCCTCCGGCACGTCCATGGCGGGGACCGCGATGGTCACGTCGATCTCGTTCACCTCGCCCAGCACGGACAGCGGCTCTTCGAAATCCTGGCCGTTCCCGACGACGACCAGGCGCACCTTGTCGGGCTGCAGGTACTTGCGGGCTACCCGCTTTACGTCTTCCACGGTCACCTTTTCGACCTCGGTCTTGGTCTTCTCCAGGAAATCCTGCGGATATCCGTAGTATTCGTAGGTCATCTGCCGGTTGATGATCTCCCGCCGGGTATCGAAATTGAAAACGAAGGAATTCAGGAAACTGTCCTTGGCCAGGTTCAGTTCCTCCTCCGTGATCTCGTCCGTCTTCATCCGCTCCACTTCATGCAGCAGGGATCGGGCCGCCTGGATCGTGGTTTCCGACTTGGTCATGCAGGCCACGTAGAAGATGCCGGGGAAGTTGTAGTTGGCGCTGTAGATGCCGAAGACCGCGTAGGCCAGGCCCTGCTCGGACCGCACGTTGCGAAAGAGCCGTCCGGAGAACCCGCCGCTGAGGATGTCGTTCATGACCCGCAGGGCGAAGTAATCGGGATTGCTCATGATGCCGCCGATGTGGCCGAGTACGACCGTGCTCTGGTTGATATCGTCTTTTTCGATGTAGTTGA
The DNA here is from genome assembly GCA_965202605.1 of bacterium. GTDB lineage: Bacteria > JAAXHH01 > JAAXHH01 > JAAXHH01 > JAAXHH01 > JAAXHH01. The sequence goes on along the minus strand of OZ241838.1, from coordinate 3,258,998 downwards.
CCGAGCTGTCGAAGGTATAGTCGACACCGGGCAGTTCGGGCCGCTCGAACCCGGCCTTCTTCCATCCCCCGAAGACATCGGAAATCTTCTTTACCATTTCGTCCGTGTCAAAGTCTCCCCACACGCCGAACATGGTATTGTCCGGATGCAGCCAGGCCTGGTGAAAGGCCACGAGGTCGTCCCGGGTAATGGCATCGATGGTGGCGTATTCCGCCTGACGCGGCGCGTAGACGCTCTCCGCCCCGTAGATGAGCTTCCTGAATTCCCTGAAGCCCATGCCGGTAGGGTCGTCGTTCCGCCTGGCAATCGACGATCGCGCGGTGACCTTCTCCAGTTCGATCTTGTCTTCCGGAAAGGCGGGATTGATGAGTACGTCCGCGAGAATGGGCAATACAATATCGACGTTGTCCTTCAGGACCGACATGAAGGCGGAACCGGAAACCATACCGATGCTCGTCTCCACGGATGCCCCGATGCCCTCGAGCGTTTCGTCGATCTCGTCGCCCGACATACTCGCGGACCCGCCCGTGCGCATTACCGCGCCGGTGATCCCGGCCAGGCCGATCTTGTCCGCCGGTTCATTTACAGCGCCCACGCCGATGCGGGCGCTGAGGTTGATCATAGGCAGCCTGTGGTCTTCCACCAGGTACAGGATGATCCCGTTGTCCAGGACGACCCGCGTGGGCGTCGGGGTTTCGATATCATTGAGCGGCGGGAATTCCAGTTCCCGGTAGTCCTTCTGGGCCGCGGCCGGCATGGCCAGCGTACATAGACCCGTGAGAAACAGACCAAGGATGGTGATTTTCAGTCGGGCACTGCGCATGAGTTGAGCTCCTGTGTTCGGTGCCGGGGATCATCGAGCCGGTCACGTTTCTGGTCGCGTATCTATTCCGTAGATTCATCTTCCGCGGTCACGATTGAAGCCACCGTCCGGTTCCCGGGCACCAGGTACTGATTCGCTACGCGCCTGATATCTTCGGCGGTCACCTCGTCGATGGCGTTGATACTGTGGAACAGATTCCGCCAGTCACCCGTAAGAACATGGAAATAAGCCATTTGAAGCGCCAACCCCATATTAGAGTCGAGTTGGCGGATCAGGTTCACGCGGGCCCGTACCTTCGCCCTGGAGAGTTCCTCCTCGGTCACCTCTTCGTTCCGGATCCGCTCTATTTCCTCCTCGATAGCCTTCTCGTTATCGGCAGCGGTATGATCCTTGCTCGGATAGGAGACGAATACCATCATGTTCGGGTACTTGCTGCCGGGGAAGTCCGTAAACGAGTAGGAGTCGATCGCGCTTTTCTGTTCCTTGACGAGCGATTTGTATAACCTGCTGGTCCGGCCGCTTCCCAGGATATCCGACAGCACGTTGAACACCACGTCGTCTTCATGGTTGATGTCGACCTTGTGGTAGCCCATCAACAGCACCGGCTGCGACTTGTCCTCCATGATTACGCGGCGCTCCGCCTGTTGCGGGGGTTCGACCGTTTCGACCGGTTCTATCGGAGGTCCGGCCGGAAGGCGATCGAAATACTCGTGGGCCAGTTCCCTGACGTGTGCGGGGTCGGCGTCGCCCGAAACGATGATCGTCAGGTTGTCGGCGCCGTAGTACCTTCTGAAGAAATCCATTGCCTCTGCGCGGGTCATGGAATCAATGTCCGACATGTGACCCAGGGTCGGTTCGCCGTAGGGATGGGCTTTGTAGGCAATACTCAGCATCTCCTCCACCAGGCGTCCGACCGGACTGCTTTCGCTCATTCTGCGTTCTTCCTTGACTACGTCCCGTTCGATGAAGAACTCGCGGAGCACCGGGTTGAGGAAACGGTCGGACTCCAACGAGAAGTAAAGCTCGATCTTGTTGGAAGGGAGACTGTAGAAGTACCGCGTGGCGTCCCGGCTGGTGGTCGCGTTCAACCCGGCGCCGCCGGCGCGATCGATGGCCTCGTCCATGGCGCTCGATTCGCCGAGTTCCCTGGCCACTTTCTTGGCGTCCTCGAAGGCCTGCTCAAGGCTCGCCAGGCGCTCGGAATCGGCCAGATGGCCCTTGTGCCGCTCGCGGCGGAGCTCGGCGAAGATCCCGTCCACCTTCTCCATGGCCGCCAATTCGGCTTCCAGGTCCTTCGCGCCGACGGTCGTGGTGCCCTTGAAGGCCATGTGTTCGAAGACGTGGGCCAGGCCGGTGATGCCCTTGACTTCGTCCACGGAGCCGACATCCGCGTAGGTCAGGAAGGAGACCACGGGGGCGTCGTGGTTCTCCAGGACGATGAAGGTCAATCCGTTGTCGAGCGTGAATTCGGTGACTCTTTCCTCGAACGCTGCGAGGTCCTGGGACTGTGCCGGGCCGGCCATTGCCAGGATCGCGGTCACGAGAGGGATGATTCGAAGCAAACCGTATTTCATGTCAGGTACCTCCATGGTTGCAGCAGTATTGCGCATCATTGCACTTCAGTGATAAGCGAATGTTAAATGCTGCGGCGATGCGAAACTACGAAACTACAAGTATAGACGACGCGTAACTACAAGCATTTATGTATTTACCGAAATCACTTCCGCCTTTTCGAGTTCGCCCAGGTAGGCCCCCACGGCGTTTTTCAGCCCCACGTCCAGCGCGTCGGCGACCAGCGCGTGGCCGATGGAGACCTCGAGTACGTTCGGCACGGTTCCGCAGAACACGGCCAGGTTGTCCAGGTTGAGATCGTGGCCGGCGTTGACGCCCAGGCCGATCTCGCAGGCCCGTTCGGCCGCCCTGGCAAAGGACGACAGCACGGGCCGCATCTGTTCCGGTCCCTCCGCGAATGCCACGGCATAGGGCTCGGTGTACAGCTCGATCCGGTCCGCGCCGATATCCGGGACGCGCTCGATCTGCTCCAGGTCCGCGTCCATGAACAGGCTGACCCGGCAACCGAGGCCCTTGAGCTCACGGATGACCGGTACGAGCCGTCCGGCGCTGGCCTTCACGTCCCATCCATGGTCCGAGGTGAAGGCGTCCGGGTCGTCGGGGACCAGGGTCGCCTGGGTGGGCCGGACCTTTCGGACGATGTCCATGACCTGGTGGAAGGGATTACCCTCGATGTTGTATTCGATCGCCGGGTAATCCTTCAGCATCTCGGCCAGGTCGTCCACGTCGCCCGGCGTGATGTGCCGCTGGTCGGGCCGCGGGTGCACCGTGATGCCGTAGGCCCCGGCCTCGATGGCGGTCCGCGCCGCGCCCGTTACGCTGGGTATGCCGTGCAGCCGGGTGTTCCGCAGCAGCGCCACCTTGTTTACGTTGACGCTGAGTCTGGTCATGGTCTCTCCGCTATGAAGCGACTGGTCGCCACGGCGATTTGGCGACGCCTGTAGATACCGCTCCTTCGATTCCGATCTGAATAAACTCTGTATTCCCTTTAACTACTGTTTTCCTTCAAACGTTCCACTGTATCGACCGCCTCGCTCCTTGCGCTTTCGACCGTCACCGCCCGTTCAGGTCTCCTCGCCGCGCCAGGCGCCTCCGCCCGCGCATTTTCGCACGTGCCGCCCGCTACCGCCCCGGCATCCACGGCGGCAGGACCCCGTGAGGCGGCAGCCGGATGAACCGCGCGTTGTTGATGGCCGGATGGCGCAGGATCTCTTCGATGGCCGCCCGGGGCGGGACGTCGTCCAGGTTCAGCACGCCCACCGCCTTGCCGCCGGGCGTGTCCCCCAGTCTTCCCACCGCCATCTGGGCGATGTTGACTTCATACCGCCCGAACGTATCGCCGATGGCGCCGATGATCCCGGGCACGTCGCTGTGGTTGAAGACCAGCAGGTTGCCGTCCAGATAGGCCTCCATGCGGTGCTCGCCCAGGCGGATCAGCCGGGGCATGTTGTTGCCGAAAACCGTGCCGTCGGCCCGGTAGGTCTCGCCGGCGCAGTCGATCTCCGCGCTGATGGCCGAGGTGAAGAACCCCCCCGCGCTCCGCGTCTCTTCCGACAGGTGGATGCCCCGTTCCCGGAGCAGCATCTCGCCGTTGATGATGTTGACTTCCTCGTCCAGCGCGCGCTCGAGCAGTCCCGCGCAGAAGGCGGACGTGAGCAGGCGCGTGTTCTCATCCACCACCTTGCCCCGGTAGGTCAGGCGGCAGGCGCGCGGTCCGCCGCCGTGCCACTGGGAAAGCAGGATGCCCAGCCGGTAGGCCACGTCGAGATACCCGCCCAGCGCCTGGAAGGTATTCGAATCGATGGCGACGGCGTTCACCGCGTGACGGACTTCGCCCGTGGCCAGGAAGTTGACCAGCAGGTCCACGGCTTCCACAGCGACGTCGGCCTGCGCCTCTTCCGTGCTGGCGCCGAGATGGGGCGTACACAGCACGCCCGGCATGTCGAACAGCGGGCTGTCCACGCAGGGTTCCTCCTCGTAGACGTCCAGCGCCACGCCGGCCAGTTTCCCGGACTCGAGCCCCCTGACCAGCGCTTCCTCGTCGTAGATGCCTCCCCGGGCGCAGTTGACCAGCCGGGCGCCGGGCTTGAGCAGGCCGATCTCCTCGTCGCTCACCAGGTGGCGCGTCTCCGGCGTGAGGGGCGTATGCACCGACAGGTAATCCACCTCCGGCAGCAGATCGCGCACGTCGTTGACGTATTCCACGCCCAGCTTGGCGGCCTGTTCGGGCGACAGGAAGGGATCGAAACCGATGACGCGCATGGCAAAGGCCTTTGCCCGCGCGGCGACTTCCCGGCCGATGCGTCCCATCCCGATGACGCCCAGGGTCTTCCCGGCCAGCTGGACCCCCGTGAACGCGCCGCGGTCCCACCGTCCTTCCATGAGACTCCGGTTCGCCGGCGCGATGTTGCGCGAAAGGGCCGCCATGAGCGTAAAAGTGTGCTCCGCCGTGCTGAGCGTGTTCCCGGCGGGGGTGTTCATGACCACGATGCCCCGGCGGGTCGCCGCCTCCCGGTCGATGTTGTCCGTGCCCACGCCCGCGCGGACGATGCCCCGGAGGCGCCGGTTGCCCTTCAGCACGTCCGCCGCGATCTTCGCCTCGCTCCGGCAGATGGCGCCGTCGTATTCAAGCAGGACCTCGCGCAGGGCTTCGCCGCCGAGGCCGGTGCGCACGTCGTGGGTTACGCCCTCCGTCCCCTGGAGCCGGTCGAGCCCTTCACGGGCCAGTTTATCGAGGACTACGATGCGGTGCATGGCGGTCTTCCAACTCCCGTTTGCCAGGCCGTGCTCCGGGCCGTTCCCCGGGCCGGACTCGCGGTCGCGGGCCGGTCGGACCGAGGCCCTTTCCGCTGCCGTACGAATCGTCTTCATACCTCGCCGAAAAAAACGTAAAATACCTTGCGTAAACGGTTCTTATCAACCTATTTTTGCATTGTCGTTCCCGTAAGTCACACCTGCTTCGAAATACGTCTGTTCCCATCGCGGCAGTTTCCTTCCCGGCCGTCGCTGGCAAACAGCGACAACCTCCTGAAGGGCGAACCCCGTGTCCTCGTTCGTACACCTGCACAACCATACCCACTACAGCCTGCTCGACGGCGCCAGCCGAATAGAGGATCTCGCATCTGCCGCCAAAGACTTTGGCATGCCCGCGGTGGCGATGACCGATCATGGCAACATGTTCGGCGCCGTGGAGTTTTACAAGACGGTCAGGGACGCGGGACTCCAACCGATCATCGGCTGTGAACTGTACCTTGCGCCGGGCAGCCGGAAGGAAAGACGACCGGTGAGAAACGGCGATCGGGCCGATCAGACGACCCATTTCGTCGTGCTCGCGCAGAACGCCACGGGCTACCGGAACCTGATGAAGCTCACCTCTGCCGGATATCTCGAGGGATTCTACTACAAGCCGCGCGTGGACATGGAGTTGCTGGAGAAGCACAGCGAGGGACTGATCGCCACGTCCGCCTGCGCAAAGGGCCCCCTCGCCAACCTGGTGGTGGACGGCCAGATCGACCGGGCGCGGACGAAGTGCGGCCAGTTGAAGGAGATCTTCGAAGATCGCTTCTACCTGGAGATCCAGGATCACGGGCTGGAATTCGACAAAACCATCAACAACGCGATGATCGACTTCTCCCGGGAATTCGACCTCCCGATCGTCGCGACCAACGACGCCCATTATCTCAGGCGCGGCGACGCGCCCGCCCAGGATGTGCTGGTCTGCATACAGACCGGCAAGGAACTGAACGACCCCAAGCGGCTCAGGTTCGCCACCGACTCGCTCTACTTCAAGAACGCCGATGAGATGGACCAGCTGTTCGGCCACGTTTCAGGCGCCCTGGCGAATACGGTATCGATAGCCGAATTGATCGACTTCGAGCTGGAAATGGGCCGGTTCAAGTTCCCCCACTTCCCGCTGCCGGAAGGATATGACAGCGCGGACGCCTACCTGCACAAGCTGTCATTCGACGGGATGGCGGCGCGTTACGACACCGTTACCCCGGAACTGAAGGCCCGGCTCGAATACGAACTGGGCGTCATCAGCCAGATGGGCTATCCGAGTTACTTCCTCATCGTCGAGGATATCGCCCGGTTCGCCGCGGAGCAGGGCATCCCGCTCATGACGAGGGGCTCGGGCCTTGGGTGCATGGTGGCCTACGTGCTGGGCATTACGAACATCGACCCCATCAGCTACGGACTGCTCTTCGAACGCTTCCTGAACCCCGAGCGCGTCAGCATGCCCGACATCGACATCGATCTCGCGGACCGGGAACGGGACAAGGTCATCAACTACGTGGTGGAGAAGTACGGCAAGAACAGCGTGGCCCAGATCATCACCTTCGGGACCATGGGAGCCAAGGCGGCGATCCGCGACGTGGGGCGCGTCCTCGGCATGTCCTACGGCGACGTGGACCGCGTGGCCAAGCTGGTGCCCGGTGAACTGAAGATCACGCTGGACCGGGCCATCGACCAGGTCCCGGAACTGAAGCGGATGGCCGACGGCGGCGGCACGGAAAGCCAGTTGATCCAGTACGCGAAGACCCTCGAAGGCCTCGCGCGCCACGCCTCCGTGCACGCGGCGGGCGTGGTGATCACGCCGGGCGAGCTGACCGACTACGTGCCGCTGTACAAGCCCAGCAACAAGGATACGATCGTCACCCAGTATCCCGGCGAGCTCATGGAAGACATCGGGCTGCCGAAGATGGACTTCCTGGGGCTGCAGAACCTGTCGGTCATCCAGGACGCCCTCGCGATCATCAAGGAGACGACAGGCGATGTAATCGAGCTGGATGACATCCCCCTGGACGATCCGAAAACCCTGGATCTGTTCCGCCGGGGCGAGACCACCGGGATCTTCCAGTTCCACAGCGGCTGGCTGCACGAATTCCTGCGGCGCCTGCGGCCGGACGGCGTCGACGACCTGATCGCCATGAACGCGCTCTGCCGGCCGGGCCCCCTGAACGGCGGCGTGGTGGACGACTACATCGACCGCAAGCACGGTCGCAAGGAGGTCACCTATCACCACGCCGTGATGGAGACGGCCCTGAAGGAGACGTACGGCCTCATCGTCTACCAGGAGCAGGCGATGCAGATCGCCCGGGACATGGCGGGCTATACCCTGGGCCGGGCGGATTTCCTCCGGAAGGCCATGGCCAAGAAACAGCCGGAAGTCATGGCCGAAGAACGGCGGAACTTCGTAGACGGCGCCGTTGAGAACGGCATCGCGAAGGATATCGCGGAGGAAGTATTCGGCCTGATCGAGTATTTCGGCGGTTACGCGTTCAACAAGAGCCACTCCGCCGGATACGCCGTCCTCGCCTTCCAGGAAGCCTACCTGAAGGTCCACTACCCGGTACCGTTCATGGCCGCGCTGCTGTCGAACACGATGTCCAATACCGAGGAAATCGTCGTACTGATCAACGAATGCAGGAAAATGGGCATCGAGGTGCGGCCGCCCGACGTCAACAGAAGCGACAAAACCTTCGGCGTGGAAGGCGATGCCATCCGGTTCGGACTCTGCGCGATAAAGAACGTGGGACAGGCCGCGGTGGAATCCATCGTCGAGGCGAGAGAGGAACATGGCTCTTTCGAAGACGTCTTCGGGCTTTGCGAGCACATCGATCTGCGGCTCGTCAACAAGCGGGTGCTCGAAAGCCTGATACAGGCCGGCGCCTGCGACAGCCTCGAGGGGCACCGGGCGCAACTCATGGACGTGCTCGACACGGTCATCGAGGGCGCGCAGACACGCCAGAACGACCGGGAAAAGGGCCAGACCTCCCTTTTTGAGCTCGACGCGACGGGACCGGGCGCGGGGCTGGAAATACACAAGCCCGTGCTGCCGATTGTCGCCCGGTGGGCGGCAAGCCAGGAACTGGGTTTCGAGAAAGAACTGCTCGGGTTCTACGTGACGGGACATCCACTGAAGGAATACGAGGAAGACATCCGGGCGTTCACGTCTGCGGAAATGCGGCGTCTCGACCACGCCAACGGCAGGCAGGACAGCGTCGTGGTCGGCGGTATCGTGACCGAGATCAAGCCCATCGTGGACCGGAACGGCAAGACCATGGCCTTCGTCACGCTCGAAGACTTCTCCGGATCGGGCGAGGTACTCGTCTTTTCGGAACCTTACGCCATGCATCGGGAACTCGTGACGATCGACGCGCTGATCCTTGTGCACGGACACATATCGAAGAAGGAAGAGGACAACAAGATCATTGCTTCCGAGATTATGTCATTGACGGATGCCCGGGACAAGCTGGCACGGTCCGTCGTGGTGACCATGGAGCATGAACAGGTCGAGGATGAAAACCTCGCATCGCTCAAGGACGTACTGGAGACCTACCCGGGAGACTGCGACGTGGTGCTCGAAGTGTCGACAACCGATCATGGCGAAATCGGCGTCAAGGCGGGGAGCGATTTCCGGGTCAGACCCTCGGACGAGTTGCTCAAGACGATTCGCGAATCCGTCGACGCGAAACGCATTCGACTGGCCGGCGCTCCCGTGCACAGCGGTGAAAGCGGATGGAAGCCCGTGGAAATGAACGGCCGGAGACGGAACGGCAAAAACTGGAACGGAAACGGGAAGTAGGTGTCGGCGAATCGCTGCGAAATGACATGAAAGTCGACCTACACGCCAGGGATCACGCGAGTCGGCTGGTCTGTGACGACGTGACAAGACGACATGACAAACGGAATGAAGCCTTAGCCATGGTGGGAGGTTGTATGACATACAGAATGATTACAACGTGTATTGCCACGCTGGTTTTCGCGGGCGGCTTTCTGGCCGCAGGTTGCGGCGGGGGGGACTCCTCCCCGACCAGGCCGGCCGAGCCGACTACACCTGCGCCTACACCCCCACCCGCGCCGACGGTCTCCCGTATCGAAGTGAGTCCGACCTCCGCATCGCTGGAGGTGGGCAGGACCCGGCAGTTCACCGCGACCGCGAAGGCATCGGACGGGGCGACGGTAGGCGGGGTCAACATTTCCTGGGCGAGCAGCAATACCGCTGTCGTGACGATCGGCAACACCGGTGTCGCCACGGCAGTGGCTGCCGGAACGGCAACCATTCGGGCGACGGGAAACGGCATATCGAGCGCACCTGTGACGATCACGGTAACTCAAGCCCCCGTGGCCCGCGTCACGGTTTCCCCCTCCTCCACCCAGGAGTTGATGATAGGGGAAATGGTTACCTTCACGGCGACGGCCCGGACCTCGGGAGGCGCCGTTCGCGGCGACGTCAGCTTCACCTGGACGAGCAGCGACACCGCGGTGGTGACCATTACTTCCGCCGGCGTCGCGACGGCCGTCGGCGCCGGTACGGCGTCGATCCGCGCTACGGCGGGCGGCATCGCGAGTTCGCCGGTAACGATCAACGTGGCCGAACCCCCGCCGCCGGAGCCGGTGGTATCGACGGTAACGGTGACTCCGGCTTCAATGATGATGATGGTTGGAGGCACGTTTCAGTTCACGGCGGTTGCCACGACGGCCGACGGCATGGTGATCGATGACGTGGAATTCACCTGGATGAGCGATGATGCGGAAGTCGCCACCGTGGATGTAACCGGGTTGGTAACGGCAGTCGCGGCCGGTACGGCAATGATTACGGCCACGGGGAATGACGTGACGAGCATGCCCGCGACGGTCACCGTGGAGGAAGCGGCGCCGGTAGTCGCCACCGTCGAGATCGTGGACGCCATGCCGGTGATGCTCCAGACAGGCGAAACGCACCAGCTCATGGCCGTCGCCCGGACCACGGACGGGACCATGGTGGGCGGCGTGACCTTTGCGTGGTCGAGCGACGACAACGAAGTGGCGACCGTTGATTCTACCGGCCTGGTGACCGCGGTCGGTGCGGGCATGGCAGATGTTACCGCCATGACAGAAGATACGACTTCCGAACCGGTGACCGTCACGGTTGCCGATCCTCCGCCGGTAGTTGATCGAGTAACCGTGGAGCCCATGACCGCGTCGATCGAAGAAGGTGAGACCGAGCAGTTCACTGCGACCGCCTATGACTCGGACGACGTGGAGATTACGGGCAAGACCTTTACATGGAAAACCGGCAGCACAACCGTAGCAACCATAGACTCAACGGGCCTCGCTACCGGCGTGGGTGAGGGATCCACGACGATAACGGCAACGGTTGACAGTGTATCCGGTATGGCCACGTTGACGGTGACCGCGCCGCCCGTTCCCGAGCCGGAGCCCGAGCCGGATCCGCCGCCCCCCCCGCCACCACCCGAGCCCATGGTGGCAACCGTGACGGTGAGTCCCTCTTCGGCGTCGATCGAGGAGGGGCAGACGCGGCGGTTTACGGCGAGAGCGTACGATTCGGACAACATGGTGATTACGGGCAAGACCTTCAGGTGGGAGAGCACCAACACTGCGGTCGCGACCATCAACACCGCAGGTCTGGCCACGGCAAGGATCGCGGGCTCCACGACGATTAGGGCAACCGTAGACGGTGTATCCGGGACGGCGTCGTTGACCGTGACTGAACCGCCGCCCGTAGTGGACCGCGTGACCGTGTCGCCAACGTCCCCTTCGATCGAGGAAGGCAAAACGCAACGGTTTACGGCTGCCGCGTACGATTCGGACAACACGGTGATATCGGGCAAGACCTTCAGGTGGACGAGCAGCAACACCTCCGTCGCGACGGTAAGTCCATCTTCCGGTACGTCTACGACGGCTACGGCTGTTGAAGCGGGTTCCACGACGATCACGGCATCAGTGGACGGCGAATCAGGCACGGCGATGCTGACCGTGACCGCGCCGCCCCCGCCTCCAATGTTGAGGAGTCGAACAGCGACGATTTCGGGTAGGGGCAGTTATCAGAGCACTGCCGGGAGCGTGACCTTCGAAGAAGTCGCCGGCGGGAAGCTCAAACTGACCATAACCGGTATGAACGATGGAGGTGGGGTTCGCGCACATTTGTTTCTTTACACCAGTTCGACGATTAACTGGACAAGCGGGGCTGTCCCTGATGGCGCCAGGCATTTCGGTGATGTCACTAACCAGGGGAGTTTTACAAAGACCTTCGAACCCGATTCGGGCGAGACTATCGACTCCTATAGTCATGTCATTCTTCATTGCGCATTGGTGAACATGCCACTCGGTAGCGGATCATTTTAACAACTGAATCATAAAGGAGCGTTTGGGTGAACAGGTTCATATCAGCCATATTGATGACAGTCGCGTTGATCTGCTACTCAACCCTGGCCCACGCGGGCGGATGGACCCAGCCAAAGGGCAAGGGGTATTTCAAACTCAGCCAGCAGATCGTACGCGCCGAATCACTGAACCATTCGTCCGGAATCAAAACCGAGATTCCGAAAGTCAGCGGCAATACGACGAGTCTTTACGGTGAATTCGGCTTGATCGACCGGGTGACGCTGGTGGGCTACATGCCGTTTTATGCGAGTTACAGCATTGATGCCGAGGGGTTGGATTCAACAACAGGTATTGGTGATTGGGACGTTGGTGTCCGGATCGGTATCCTGACAGGCGGGACAACGGTAGTCAGCCTGCAAGCCCTGGCCGGATTGCCCCTCGGAGATTCGGGGGGCGATATCGTCCTCTGGACCGGAGACGGCGAATTCAACCAGCATTTCTCCCTCCAGGTGGGCCACTCGCTTTACCCTGTTCCCGCGTACTTGAAAGGTGAGATCGGATACAACAACCGAAAGAGCAGTGACGTTCGCGACGATAACTACGCCGACGAGTTGCGGTACAGCCTGCAGGCCGGATACACGATCGCCGAACGCGTCGGCATCGCGTTGAGCCTCCGCGGCGTGAAGGCCCTCGACCGAGCGGACGACGAGTTCCACCCGCGCAACGATATCGAGTACCTGTCCTATGGACCCCAGGTCGATCTCTACGTCACGCCCAACGCGGGTGTAACCGCCAGTATGACGCGGTTCACCCAAGCCCGTAACATGCTGGACGCTCCTGCCTGGGAATTCGGGGTGTTTCTGAAACTGTAGGCGGCGTGGCATTTCCACATTCTACGGGGAGATAGCCCATGCCCAGACTCGTCTTTGCCGGCGCCCTGCTCGCGGGGTTTCTTCTTCAGTCGGGCGCGGCCTTCGGCGGTGGATGGACGCATCCCAGGGGGCAGGGCTACTTCAAGTTGAACGAGCAGATAATACGGAGCGATTCGTATTTTAAGCCGTCTGGAGAAAAGGTGCTCATAACGGCCCAGAGCCGTTATACAACCAGCCTGTATGGTGAATTCGGCCTTACAGACCGGTTGACGCTTGTAGGTTACATTCCCTTTTATCAGCGCATCAGTGAAAACAAGCTCGGGTCCGGCACCAAGGCGGGTACCGGGGACTGGGAACTCGGAGCCAGGATTGGATTACTCACCAACCGGGCCACGGTCGTGAGCCTTCAGGTCATGGCCGGATTGCCGCTGGGGGATTCCTCTTCCGAACAGGAAGTCGGCCTGTTCACCGGCGACGGTGAATTCAACCAGTTGTTCTCGCTACAGGTCGGCCATTCCCTCTGGCCGACACCGGGTTATCTTAAAGGCGAAATAGGCTTCAACAACCGGGAGAGCAATTTTTCAGACGAGTTGCGTTATGCCCTGGAAGCGGGTTTCATGATCGACGAGCGAATCGGGGTATCCGCGTGGGTTCGCGGTGTGAAAGCCCTCGGCACGGGAGATGAATGGACCATGAACGACCAGCAGTACGTGTCCTTCGGTCCCGAAATCAACTTCTATATTACGTCCAACGCGGGGATCACCGCGGGTGTAACGAAGTACACGGGAGCGCGCAACCTGCTGGATGCCCCGGCCTGGGATATCGGACTGTTTCTCAAGTTATAGTTTAACTTCCGGAAGCTGAGTCGTTATCGAATCCGGAACCTGGAAACTCGCCATGCCGCGTAGCATCCGTTTGACTTTCATCGAAGAAGGCGTCTCGGTCGACGCCGAATTGCTCGAGGACGAGGCGCCGAAGACCTGTCAGGCTGTCTGGGACGCGCTGCCCCTGGAGGAAGAAGGCATCCACGCCGTGTACTCGGGCAGCGAGATCGCCTACTTCCTGTCCCGCGACATCGTCATTCCGCCCGAGAACCTGACGAGCCGCACGCTGCCGGGGGATATCTGCTATTACCGCCTGGAACCCGGCCTCATGCACGGATGGCTCGACGGGATCACCGAGCTTTGCTGGTTCTACGGCAGGGATGGGCGGCCCAACATGCCGGACGGCCCGGTCGCGGTGAATCTCTTCGCGCGGATGATCGGCGATACGACCGATTTCTTCGCGGTGTGCTACCGCATCCGCCGGGAAGGGGTGAAGCGCGTCCGGATCGAGCGGGTGGCCTGAATTCGAATCGCAGGAAATTCCGCCCGAATCCGTCTAATCTAATACACAGTTATACTCAACGAGTTAACGGTAAGGCGGAAAGCCCTTCCGGCCGGTCGGTTCGCTGCGTGCCAGGCGTAGTCCGGCCAGTCCGCCCGGTCCGGCCGATACTGTCGCGGGATCAAGCGCGAATATGCGTATTCATTTCAAATACCTTGCGGTCCTGCTTTGTTCGGCCCTGCTCTGTCTGTTCTGTCTGTTTCTCGCGCGTTCCGCCTTCGCCGACCAGATAGACGGCGCCAGACTCTATGAGCAGGCCTGCTCGGCCTGTCACGGGTCCGATGGCCGGGGACGCTCCGCCGAAGAGTTGGGTTTCGAGCTGGAACTGCCCGATTTTACGGACTGCGAATTCGCGTCCCGGGAACCCGATCCCGACTGGCATGCCGTGATCCACGAAGGCGGTCCGGTGCGGGCCTTCGACCGGATGATGCCGGCGTTCGGGGACGCCCTCACGGACGAGCAGATCTACGCCATCCTCGGGTACGTCCGTACTTTCTGCACGAACGATGCCTGGCCCCGCGGCGAATTCAACGTTCCCAAGCCCCTGTTTACCGAAAAGGCCTTCCCCGAGGACGAGACCGTTTTCAACGTGAGGCTGGACACGGACGACAGCAAGGCCGTGATCATCGAGCCGGTGTACGAGAAGCGTTTCGGGCCCCGGGGCATGGTCGAAGTGAAGGTCCCCTTCGGCAGGCGCGAGTCCCCGCGGGAGGACGGCGCGAACCTGGGATTCGAGGACCTGGCACTAGGTTACAAGTACGCGCTTTATCACAACCTGGCGCGGGGGAATGCCTTCAGCATCGGAGGCGAAGTTATCCTGCCCACGGGCAGGGCGGAGGACGGTTTCGGATCGGGCTCGACGAAACTGGAGCCCTACGCTGCCTTCGTGCAGCTGCTGCCCGGCGATGCTTTTCTCCAGGCCCAGGTGCTGGGCGAGATTGCCGTAAGCGGCGCCGCGGAGGACGAGGTGGCCGTGCGGGCGGTGTTCGGCAGGACCTTCTCCGAGGGCGAGTTCGGCCGGGCATGGAGTCCCATGGTCGAGGCGCTGGCCTCCCGCGAACTGGTATCCGGGTCCGATGTCACGCTGGACCTGGTGCCCCAGCTGCAGGTCGCGCTGAATACGCGCCAGCACATCCTGCTCAACGTGGGCGTGCGGGTCCCGGCCGCCAACCGGCGCGACCGGAAGTCGCAGATTGTCATGTACCTGCTCTGGGACTGGTTCGACGGGGGGTTCCGCGATGGCTGGTAGCTGCCCGTGGCGGTTGATGGCGTGGGCCGCACTGGGGCCGGTCGCGCTGGTATTGTGGACCTCCTGTGCTTCCGTTGACGCGCAGTCGGTGGATCACACCACCTTTGCCACTTCGGACCAGTGCATCGCCTGCCACAGCAATATCATCGATTCGGACGGGCGAAACGTGTCCATCGGGCACATCTGGCGCGGATCCATGATGGCACATTCGGCGCGCGACCCCTACTGGCAGGCTTCCGTGCGGCGGGAGGTGACCGATCATCCGACCGCCCGGGACGAGATCGAGGACACCTGCTCGACCTGCCATATGCCCATGGCACGGACGCTGGCCCGCGCGGAAGGCGGTCTGGGAAAGGTGTTCGAGCATCTGGAGGCCGCCCGGCGGGGCGAGGAAAGCGCGCGGTTCGCGATGGACGGGGTATCCTGCACGACCTGCCACCAGATCCGGCCCGACAATCTCGGCGAGGAATCGAGTTTCGACGGCAACTTCGTGATTCGGACGGATGCCGGCGTCGACCCGCAGATATTCGGACCCTTCGACGTGGACGACGGACTGAGCCGGATCATGCAGTCGGCCACGGGTTTCCTGCCCGACAGTTCCACCCACGTCCAGCAGTCCGAACTCTGCGCCACCTGCCACACCCTGTTCACCCCGAGCCTGGACGCCGAGGGGCGGGAAGTCGGCCGGTTCCCCGAGCAGACGCCCTACCTGGAGTGGCGGCACAGCGCCTTCGCCGAATCGGAGAGCTGCCAGTCCTGCCATATGCCGGAGGCGTCGACGGCCCCGATCTCCTCTGTGCTTGGGGAACCCCGGGAGGAAGTCTCGCAGCACGTCTTCCTCGGAGGCAACGCATTCATGTTGCGCCTGCTCGACAAGTACCGAGACGAGTTGCTCGTGAATGCGCCGTCGAGCGACCTCCAGCGCGCCGCCGAGGCGACCCTCGAAAACCTGCAGACCGACACCGCCCGCTTGAATGTGCTGGAAGTCTCCCGCGATGAGGACCACGTCGTCATCGATCTCGAGGTGACGAACCTGGCGGGCCACAAGCTGCCGACGGCCTATCCTTCCCGAAGGGCCTGGATCCATCTCGAGGTGCGTGACGGCGCCGGGGACGTGCTGTTCGAGTCGGGCGCCATGCGTCCCGACGGGAGCATCAAGGGCAACGACAACGACGCGGACGCGTCCCGTTTCGAGCCGCACTACCGGGTAATCGACGATCCCGGCCAGGTGCAGATCTACGAACCGATCATCGCGGATGGATCGGGCAGGGTCACAACGGGGCTCCTTTCGGCGGTCACGTACGCCAAGGACAACCGGGTGCTGCCCGAGGGATTCGACAAGGCGACCGCCGATGCGGCCATCATGGTGCGCGGCCGGGCGCGGGAGGACGCGGACTTCCGGGACGGGAGCGACAGGATCCGTTACCGGGTTGAAGCCCCCGCGGGCGTGCGGGAGATCGAGGTGAGGGCGCGGCTCATGTTCCAGACCATCGGATTCCGCTGGGCGCGGAACCTCGCCCCGTACGACGCGGACGAAACCAGGCGTTTCGTGACCTACTACGACGACAACGCCTCGATGTCGGCCGTCGTGCTGGCCGAGGCCGGCCGCCGGATGGACCTTCCGTAGCGTCGGATGGGCGCACGATCGCCGCCGGGCCCGGGGATTCAAAGGTCAGTTCCCCGACGCGCAGACCGCCGTCATCTCACCACCGTTTCCAGGTCCATGGGATTCGACCACGCCTTCGTACCGTCCGGCGCGATGATTTCGAACCTCACCCACCGCACATTGGGCCGCAGCGTGAACGTGGCCTCTTCGAAGGTGCCGCCTTTGCCGGACCGGTCCCGGTATTCCGTCCCGTGGGAATCGAACACGGCCAGGATGCTCTGGGCCTCCGAACACCGGATGCTCGCCTCCACGACCCGTTTGTCGTCGCCCCCATCGTCGACGCGGCGCAACTGTATGTCCTGGATCTCAGGTCCTGAGCTGACGTAGGCGCAGCCCCGCTCCAGCGCGTCGATGATCGCCTTCGCCGAGCGTTCTTTGACCTTCACCATGTTCCAGCCGCCGTAGGTGTCCTTGTTATCCAACTCGAGGGCGTGGGAATCGTCGTTGGAGAGCGCGGGGATCGTTCTGCCCAGCAGATCCATCCAGTCGTCCCAGTGCACGGAGGACTCGCCCCGTCCGGCGCACCGGCAGGTGGTGTTGAAGACTTCGATGCCGGCCAGGCCGTGCAGCGGAAGGGTATCCCGGAGGATGTTGACCGAGCTCCAGTGGGGATGGGCGAGCCAGATCGAGCCGCCCTGGCGCCTGACCTCGTCGATCACGTGCTGCGGCGGCATGCGCTTCGAATCCATGTCCTCGTCGATGTTGTAGGCCAGGAAGTGGTGGGTCTGGCCGCCGAAGGGGTTTTCGGGGTGTATCTCCGCACCCTGCACCAGCACGAAATCGTCCGGCGCGCTGACCGTGTCGATCCGGGTGATCGTGTAGTGGTCGGATATACACAGGAAATCGTAGCCCTGGTTGACGTAGCCGTCCAGCCGTTCCTGGGGCGACGGCTTCCCGTCGGAATTGGTCGTGTGGGCATGCAGATTGCCCTTGAGCCAGAAGTATTCCTCGTCATCGATGTCGAAGGGGCTGATCAGCCCGTCGCTCGCCATGCTGTGCTCCCTTGGGTCAGGCGGTATCGTTCCGCCGTGAATGGATTTCTACTTGCGTCCGACGATCACTTACTGCGCATGGTCCGGCATGAACCGGATTAACCCGCGGCTGCGTCAGCCCGGCCTCGGCTCAACTTGGCGTCAGCCCGGCCTTATCTCATCTCGGCCGTGTACGTCCTGCCGAAGCGGTCCGTCGCCTCGACCACCACCTTCTCCGCATCGGGTGATGCCGGCGCGTAGAACAGGTGATTCGTGGGGACCGGCTCCACCCAGGGGCGGCGTTCGGGCAGGCCGGCCCCCCGGTGTAGCTTCTCCGACAGGGGATCGGTCCCGGGCCTGCGAGCCATCGCACCCTTCCGCATGCCGTCTTCATACCAGACGACCTGCCAGCCGGGTTCCCAGTCCCACACGTTCGCGACGATCTCGTCCGGCGCCTTGGGGTCGGCGCCCCGCAGATAGACCCGCATCTGGTGGTTCTCGTCCAGGCCCGTGGACTTGTAGCGCCATCGGATATCCGAACCGTCGACTTCGTAGACGCCGTACCCGCCGGGCGTCCCGTCCCAGCAGACGGGGCCGCTCCACCAGGCGCCGCAGACCGTGCCCTGGACGATCTCGTGCACCCCGCCTTCGAAGATGTGCTCGTGTTCGTGGACGTGACCGGAGAACACGTGGGCCTTGTAGGGTTCAAGCAGCCGGTACATCCGTTCACGGTTCACGGTCGTGGACGAAATGGACGGACTGTCGTCCCCGGTCCTGACATGCCGCGTGGTGTACTGGGGGATGTGATTGAAGACCACCACGGTCCTGCCGGGTTCGACGAGGGCGAGGTCCTGGGCGAGCCAGTTGAACTGGTCGTCGGTCACGTAGCCGATGTAGCCTTCACCGTGCCAGAACACGTTGTCCAGCGCGATGTAATGGACTTCCCCGCGTTCGAAGGAATAGAAGTTGGGACCGAAGTGACGGCAGAACGTGCGGACGGACCCGTCGTCGGTCGGACCGAAGTCCAGGTCGTGGTTGCCGACGACCTGGAAGAAGGGCATGCCCATCCGCTGGACACCCCGTTCGTACTCGGGATACAGGGCCAGATCGTCGAACATGATATCCCCGCAGCCCACGCCGAAAAGCCGGCGGCCGGCCAGCGCGGCCGCGGTCTGCTGAACGTCCGGCACGGTCTCGGCGTGGAAGAGTCCCATTTCGTACGCATCCTGGGTCTGGGGGTCGGAGAGTACCAGGAATCCGTGGCGTTCATCCGATCCGTCCAGCTCCGCAAGGTCGAAACGCGCGGCCATCTCCCCCGAGTCGTCCGGCATGATCGGGCGGTAGAAGGAGGCCGTTCCGCTTGGATTCTGCGCCAAAGCGTAACCGTCGGGCGTGGAGATCGATACGAAGGACTGGAGCGTGTTGGACACGATTTCGAAACGACCTTCCGCGTCCGTGGCGGTGACGGTCAGCCCGTCCGTTACCGCGACTCCGGAAAGGCCCGCACTACCGGACAGGACGCGGCCGGATACGCGGACCGGACGCACGCGGGCCGCCGCGGCACTTCTGGCCTGCGGCGCGTAGGGGTCCGCCAGCACGGGAAAGGGGGCGGCCATTGCAGCGGCCACGAAGGCCGCCTGCTTCAGAAAGACTCTCCGGGTCAGGGCTTCACGTTCTTCGGACCGGGTCGATGACCGGTCGACTTCATCGGGTTTCGGTTTAAGGCCGGTGTCCATCGAAAGGCTTCCTTTCAACCGCCGGATCAGGATCCGGAAAAGTGCGGATGGCCGGTAAGTCATCCGCATCGACGCAAAAGGAGTGTGATGCGGTAATAATACACTCGTCGGACCTGTTGAAACAGGTTTTTGTGGACATTATAAATACTTGATGTAACGACTTCGTGATCATATCATTTCAATTCCATGAACAAAACCGAAGATCCTGCTGACTCCTCCGAATTCCTGTCCATTCCCGAACCTGCCGGCGTCTACGCGGAGCCCTGGTCCTGGAAGAAGTTCAGGCGCATGCTCGGTTTCTTCGGACCCGCCGCGCTTGTGGCCTCCATGGCCGTTGGCGCCGGCGAGACCATTCTGGTCACCGGCGTGGGCGCCTGGGCGGAATACGGCTTACTCTGGCTCATCCTGCTGAGCGTGCTGGTCAAGGGCGTCGCGGTGACGTACCTGCTGGGCCGCTTCACGGCGGTGAGCGGCCAGCCCTTCGGGCGCATGCTGGCGAAGCTGCCCGGTCCCCGGGGCTGGTTCATCCTGACGCTGCTCGTTATCGAGCTGCTCGCCCTCAGCATCGCCTTGACCGCGGTCGCCAAGCCCTGTGGAAACCTCGTCGTCCATATCTTCACGGACTCGCTGCCCGTGGGTCCGACGGATACGTTCTGGGAGAACCTGGTTACCACGGTATTCCTGGGACTGGCCATCGGGTTGAGCCTGCTTACGTCCTACGACATACTCGAAAAGCAGCAGATCATCATCTGCGGCATTCTCGTTTCCGGCACCATACTGGCCACGGTCATTGTCTGGCCGAGTATCAGCGGCATCCTCTTCGGAACGCTGTCCATCGGGAACCTGCCCGCTGCCCCCGACTGGGCGCCTTCCGCCGCGCGGCACGATTACTTCCTGAACCTGGTCACCGTTTTTGGGTACGTGGGGGGTACGCTGAGCACCTATCTGGCCTATTCCGGATGGGTGGCGCTTCGGGGCTGGGGTTTGACGGGGAATCCCGAGGTGGGGCGGCTTGGCGGCCGGATCGACGGCACGCTGAAGATCAGATACCTCAAGGAAGATGCTTCCCAGGTGAAACGCATGCGCGTGCTGCTGTCTCCCCTGAAGTGGGACGTGTCCATGGGGGCGCTCGTGCTCTTCATCGTCACGGCCGCCTTCATGATCGCCGGCGCGGTCGTGCTCTATCCGCGGCAGACGGTCCTGCCCGGCAACGCGTGGGACCTGCTGACGAGACAGTCGTCCATCTGGGCGCAGATCCACGCCGCACTCATCCCGGTGTACTACGTGGCCATTCTCGCGGCCCTCTGGGGGACGCTCGCCACCATACCGGAGGCCCTGACCCGCTTCACTCACGAGTTCCTGACGGCCGTCTGGCCGCGCTTCGCTTCCTATTCCTACCGCAGGCTGCAGACCTGTATCGTGATCTGGTTCTTCATCTCTTCCTCCGTGGCGATCTGGAGCGACATCACCTTTGACCTGATCACCCAGATCGTGGCCCTCCTGGCGACCAACATGGGCGTGGGCCTGGTCTGCTTCGCGGCCGTCTACCTGAATTTCAAACTGCCTCCCGCCTACCGCACCCGGCCCGCCATGCTCGTGCTCGGCGTGCTCTCCACGGTGGTGCTCCTCTCGGCCTTCGTCGTCAGCGCCGCCGGCATGCTGCAGAAATAAAAAACCAGTGATACGCGATGGTAAGAGATGGAGAGATTGCGCGGCGCTTGGACGGAGCGACGCCTATCGGATACCGGACGCGGCAGATCACGGAAATACGCCACACGGCGTCTCACGCTGCAATCGCCTGCCTGGATCATGGCTTGAGGAAGTTGAGCAGGTTGATGATCAGCCCGGTGAGAACGACGATGGTCGTCAACCCGGTCCCGACGACCCACATCTTCGTCGCCACGTGTTTCTGCGCATCTTCCAAGGCGGAGAGGCGGTTGTCGATCCTGTTCAGGCGTTCGACGAGGAAGTCCCACCGCGTCGATGGTACGTCCAGTTGATCCTGTCCTGACATTTCGGCTCCTTCGCGGCGGGTTGATGGCATCACCATGATACGAATAGCAAATGACAACTGTCGACCGGCAAGTGCCGACCATTGCCCACCAAGGATTACATCACGTGATCTCTGATGGACTTGATCTATAGAGTTTTAGTATGGACCACCGCGCATATCTCGAACTGTATTGTAAAAATACGATCCCCCGTCGTGCTTTCGTGCGAGATAAGCCTGTCTGGACATCTCGCTGATTGATTTCATTTTAAGCGTTCGGATGCCCCTGGACACACCGAGGCGTTGCATCTGGCCAACCGCACCGGATCCCGCGCCGGATCATGTCATTCTCGTCCCTTTTTGCTTGCAAGTCCCTTTTGGTTTCCTTACCATAAATCCGTAAGTCATGGGGTTTTGGGGGGCCGTGGAACGTTGACGAAACACGGCTCGGGGCGTACGGCAAGAAATCCGTTACAGCCCCGGATCGGCTTCGGTCGATCCCCGACCGTTCACGCAGACGCGGGACGTGGAGCCGATAATGCAGGACTTTTCCGCCATACGGCAACGGGACGAAGAGTTATACGACCTGCTGGTGGCCGAAAGGGAACGGCAGCGGGACGGGATCGAGCTCATCCCGTCGGAAAACTACGTCTCGCCGGCCATCCTGGAAGCCATGGGTTCGGTGCTGACCAACAAGTACTCGGAAGGTTATCCGGGCAAGCGGTACTACGGCGGACAGGAATACATCGACAAGATCGAAAACCTCGCCCGACGGCGGGCCAGGGCCCTCTTCGGCGCCGAGCACGTCAACGTACAGTGCTATTCGGGCAGTCCGGCCAATACCGCGGTCATGTTCGGCCTGCTGGAGTACGGCGACACGATCATGGGCATGAAGCTCGACCAGGGCGGCCACCTGACCCACGGCCTGCACGTCAACTACTCGGGCAAGTCCTATAACGTGGTCTCGTACGGAGTCCGAAGGGATTCCGGCCGTATCGACATGGACGAGGTCAGGGAACTTGCCCTCGAACACCGGCCGAAGCTCATCATTTCCGGTGCCACGGCCTACCCGCGGCAGTTCGACTTCGAGGCCTTCAAAGCCATCTCCGACGAGGTCGGCGCCGTGCCCATGGCGGACATCTCCCATATTTCCGGACTCGTCGTGGGCGGCGTCCATCCGAGTCCGCTGCCCTTCACCGACGTCGTCACGACGACGACCCACAAGACGCTGCGGGGTCCGCGCAGCGCGATCATCATGTGTCACAAGAAGTACGCCAGGGATATCGACCGGGCCGTGTTCCCCGGCCTGCAGGGCGGCCCCCATGATCACATCACGGCGGCCAAGGCCCTGACCTTCAAGGAAGCCATGCAGCCCGATTTCAAGGACTACGCCCGCCAGATCGTGGCCAACGCGAAGGCCCTGGCCGAGGCGCTGCTCGAGCACGGTTTCGACCTCGTTTCCGGCGGGACCGACAACCATCTCGTGCTGGTGGACCTGACCAGCAAGGGCATCATCGGCAAGGACGCCGAAACCGCCCTCGACAAGGCCGGGCTGACCGTGAACAAGAACACGGTGCCATTCGACACGAGATCGCCCTTCAGCCCCAGCGGGATCCGTATCGGCACGCCGGCTGCCACGACGCGGGGCATGAAGGAGCCGGAAATGAAGCGGATCGCCGGCTGGATCGACAGGGCGATCGAGAACCACGGAGACGACGAGAAACTGTCGTCGATCCATGACGAGGTCAGGGAACTCTGCGCCGGTTTCCCCGTCCCCGGCATTCCCACGTCCGAGGCGGCGGTCATGCAGGAGACGGGCGCCGGGTAGTTTCAGCCTGGCACCGGTCGGCGACGGGTTCGGTAAGGCCGGCCCGCACCGGCTGGTTTTCGGCGGCCCGACCGGCTTGGCCCCGGCCCGGCCTCGGCCCGGCTGACCGGCTTGTCGAAGCGCGTTCGTTGATCGGGAGGTGGTGTCATGTACCGAATACTTGCAACCATAGCTGCGTATGCCTTCGTGGCCGCAGCGTGCGATTCCGGCATGGCGAGACAGGATGAAGCGGCGGCCCAGGACAAGTCCGGCGCGTCGGAGAAAGTGACCATCGTCGAGGTCGCTTCCGACGGAACGAAGAAAGGAGCCGTTACGGTGGAAAAAGTGGTCAGGACCAAAGAGGAATGGAAAGAGCGACTCACCGACGAGCAGTACTACGTCGCCCGGGAGAAGGGCACGGAACGGGCCTTCACGGGCAAGTACGACAAGCACTACGAGGACGGGGTATACAAGTGCATCGGTTGCGGAACGGCGCTTTTCTCGTCCAAAACCAAGTACGACTCCGGCACGGGCTGGCCCAGTTTCTATGAGCCGGTGGCCGAAGAGAACATCGATGAGAAAACGGACCTCAGCTACGGCATGATCCGCACCGAGGTGTTGTGCAAGCGATGCGACTCCCACCTGGGTCACGTGTTCACCGACGGGCCGAGACCCACGGGTCTCCGGTACTGCATGAACTCGGCGTCCCTGGATTTCGAGCCCGAGGAGTAGGTCCGAGATACCCATGCGCATTTCCGACGTCAAAGTCTTCCCGGTCTGCGGTGGCCACCGTAACTATCTCTTTGTCAAGGTGGAGACGGACGAAGGGATTTACGGGATAGGCGAAAGCGGTCTGACCTGGTGCGAACTGGCCGTCCGGGAGATCGTCCTCGCCCTCCGGGACAGGCTGATCGGCCAGGACCCGGTGCGCAGGGAACACCTCTGGCAGGTGATGTTCCGCGGCAGTTTCTTTCCCGGCGCCCACGCCCTTTCCGCCGCGATCAGCGCCATCGACATCGCCCTCTGGGACATCCACGGCAAGGCCCTCGGCGTTCCCGTCTACGAACTGCTCGGCGGCCTGTGCCGGGACAGGGTCGTCTGCTATACGCATTGCGGCGGTGACGGTCCGTCCGAAGAACTGGTCGACCAGGCGCGGAGCAGGGTGGAAGACGGCTGGAAGTTCATCCGCTGGGGACTGCCTCACGAGGGCAATGTGCTGGAACCCACGCGGTCGGTACGCAAGGGCATCGCGCAGTTCGAGGCGCTGAGGGAAGCCCTGGGCGACGATATCGAGTTGCTGTGCGACGTACATACCCGGTTGGACCCGCCCGAAGCCATCGCCTTCTGCCGCGCCGTCGAACCCTGCCGGCCCTTCTTCATCGAAGATCCCCTGCGTTCCGAAAACAAGTCTTCCTACCGGATGCTCAGGCAGCACGTCGCCGTGCCCCTCGGCGTGGGCGAACACTTCACCAGCAAGTGGGAGTTCAGGGAGCTGATTGAGGAAGACCTGATCAACTACGCCCGCGTCGACCTGTGCCTCGTGGGCGGTTTGACCGAGGCGCGCAAGGTCGCGGGCTGGTGCGAGACCCACTACATCGACCTGGCGCCGCACAATCCGCTCGGGCCCGTGTCCACGGCGGCCTGTCTGCACCTGAGCCTGGCGTCGTCGAACTTCGGCGTGCAGGAGCTGCCCATACTGCCGGGCATGCTCCCGGAGGTCTTCCCCGTCCAGGTCGAATGGAAGGAGGGATACCTGCTGCCGCCTGACCGGCCGGGCCTGGGGGTGGAATTCGACGAAGAGGCCGCGAAGCGGTTTCCGTACCGCCCGGCGCAGGGCCACATGCTGCAGCGGGAGGACGGATCCTTCACGAACTGGTAGCGCGTTTTCCCGCCGGTTTTCCGCGTTGGCAGCCCGTCGCTCACCTGCTGCGGTTACCAGCCGAAGTCGTAGAAACAAAGAAAAAACAGTAGTACTAATCACGTGTGTTCGTTAACATACGTGCACGATGGTTCCGAAACCCAAGCATTTCAGTCTCCTGGCGCTGGTCCGTTTTCCGGTCTGGTCCCTCTGCCTGGTCCTGCTCTGGCCCATCTCCCTTGAGCCTGACGTCCTCGAGGCGGACCAGGCGTCCCGCGCGGCGCCCAGGATTGTCGACTACCAGAAGCACCTGCCCAGGTCCTTCAAGAAACGCCTCCGCGAATCCACCCGTTTCATTGTCCTTCACAGCACGGAATCGGGCTTGAGAAGCGCATTGCGAACCCTTTCCCGCAGGGGACACTCCAACTACCTCGTCGCCCGGAACGGGACCATTTACCGGATCCTGGACAAGAAGTACCGTTCGCACCACGCGGGCCTCAGCATGTGGAACGGGCTGACGAACATCAGCAGTCATTCCATCGGCATCGAGCTGGTGGGATACCACAACGACCCCTTTACCGATGCGCAATACCGTTCCCTCAAGTGGCTGATCGAGGTGTTGCAGCGGGTGTACAAAATACCCGATTACCACGTGCTGGAGCACTACCGCGTCGCCTACGGCCGGCCGAACAGGTGGGTAAAAAAGCTCCACCGCGGACGCAAGAAGGACCCCGGCGTGTTCAACTTCAGCCGGGCCCGGGCCGGGCTGACCTCGAAGGACTCGCGCAACAGCGTACTTTATGACCCGGACGTGAGGGCGGGACGGCTTATTCGGGACCCCGACATCGATATCGCCAGGGTCCGGCTCGTGGACCGCAGGAGGTACGACGAGGAAGTCGCCCAGCTCTCCGAGAACGTCATTACCCGGCGCAACACGGCCTGGCGCATCGCCCGGGAGGAGTATAACTGGCCCACCACGGTGTACCACTTTCCAAAAGGTACGATAATGCGAGGGGACCAGATCAGGAACTGGGACCGGATACCGGTCGGCACGAAAGTCTATCTTCACCGGGACCGCGCGGAAGACGTCCAGGCGGTCACGGCCGCCGTGCCCGTCATCAAACGGGGCACTACGGCCTTCGATATCGCCGGCCCTTCCTACAAGCGGTCCGACACCTACTACATCTTTCCAAAGGGCACAATAAAGCACGGCAGACAGGTCCGCCGATGGTCCCGTATTCCGCCGGGGACGCGGGTGCTCGTCCGTTACAACGCGCCGGTCGCGTTTAACAAAGCCGCCCGTCAGGCCGTCGGGCGGGACAATACCGTTTTCCTGGTGCCCCCCAACGAGGTGCTGGTCGCCGCCAAAGTGCCGGACGTCTCCCGGCTGAAGAGCGGCACCCTGGTGTTCACCAAGAAATAGGTTCGCCCGACAGCCGCAATACATTGCGAAATCGTCGCGGCGCGGCGCGCCGCGGAGGAGACGATTCCTGGATTTTGCGGGACGCGGCAGGTATCTCGCCAAAGTGGGTCCCGAACGCCGACGCGAGGGAGTTGAATCATGGATTCAGTGGAACAGGGTATAGTTTTCTTCGCGGACACCGCCTGGTCGTACCTGCTGTACCTGCTCATCGGCGGGGGATTGTTCCTCCTCCTCTACTCCC
Organism: bacterium; assembly: GCA_965202605.1. Taxonomy (GTDB): domain Bacteria; phylum JAAXHH01; class JAAXHH01; order JAAXHH01; family JAAXHH01; genus JAAXHH01. The sequence continues at coordinate 3,232,296 of OZ241838.1, read as the reverse complement.
GCTTCATTCCGCTCAGGTTTTTCAAGCACTCGATCGAAATCATCCGCGGGAAGTACGACGACCCGAACGAACCCGGCGACATCACTCATTTCCAGGCCCTTGTGAGCGCCCTCGCGGCCACCATCGGCATGGGCAACATATCCGGTGTGGCCATCGCCATCGCGGTGGGCGGACCGGGCGCCATGTTCTGGATGTGGGTCAGCGCCCTCGTCGGCATCGCGACCAAGTTCTTCACCTGTTCCCTGGCCATCATGTACCGGGGACAGGACAGCGCCGGCAAGACGCAGGGCGGGCCCATGTACGTCGTCAGGGAAGGACTGGGCCGGCACTGGAGGCCACTCGCCGTTTTCTTCGCCATCGTCGCCGTGATCGGTTGCCTGCCGCTTTTCCAGGTCAACCAGCTGGTACAGATCATCCGCGACGTGATATTCGTGCCCATGGGCGTGGTCGGCGAAGATCACTTCTGGTTTGATCTCACGGCCGGAATCGTGCTGGTGCTCCTCGTCGGCACCGTCATATTCGGCGGCATCACGCGCATCGCCGACGTCGCCTCGCGCGTCGTGCCGGCCATGGTCGTGCTGTATATGTTGTGCGCCTTGTGGATCATCGTGATGAACATCGAGGACGTGCCCCGGTACCTGATGCTGATCATCACCGACGCCTTCACGGGAGAAGCCGCGGCGGGCGGCGCCGTGGGCGCTGTCGTCGTGACCGGCGTGCGCCGAGCCGCCTTCTCGAACGAAGCGGGTATCGGCACCGAGTCTCTCGTCCACGGCGCGACGAAGACCCGGGAACCGTCGCGCGAGGGCCTGGTGGCCATGCTCGAGCCCGTCATCGATACGATGATCGTGTGTACCTGCACGGCGCTCGTGATCCTGATTACGGGGGTATGGCAGACGACTTCCGACAACGGCGTGACGCTTACGGCCAACGCCTTCGAGTCCGCCATGCCGGGCTTCGGATCATACATGCTGATCATCTGCGTGGTCTTCTTCAGTACCAGCACAATATTCACCTATTCCTATTACGGTACCAAGTGCCTCGGTTTCCTGATCGGGGCCAGGTGGCAGTTTCTGTACAATTACTTCTACGTAGGTTGCGTCATCGCAGCTTCGGTCGCTTCGCTGGACGCCGCAGTCAGCCTGATCGACGGCACGTTTGCCCTGATGGCCATTCCCACCATGCTTTCGGCCTTCCTGCTGGCGCCCAGGGTGATGGCGGCGATGCGGGATTACCGGCGACGCTTCATTTCAGGTTAGGAAGGGACGTATTTCTATGACTTGGCCCGTTCTACACCATTACGACCAGGATCATCTCGCGCGTATCGCCCTGCCCCTGGGCGGCATCGGCACCGGTACGGTCTCCCTTGGCGGACGAGGCGACTTGCGCGACTGGGAGCTGATGAACCGGCCGGCCAAGGGATTCATCCCCGGCCGGGACACCCGGTGTCCCCCGTCCTTTGTGCTGTACGCCCGGGCCGAGGGCGGCGATGCCGTGACGCGCCTGCTCGAGGGTCCCCTCGAGTATTTCGAATACGAAGGCGCGAGCGGAAGTCCCGCCGCCAACCACGGACTGCCCCGTTTCGCCCGGTGCGCCTTCGACGCGGCCTATCCCTTCGGCCAGGTCCATCTGTCCGACGACGAGGTGCCGGTCGAAGTGCGCCTGGAGGCTTTCAATCCCCTCGTGCCGTGCGACGCCGACCGCAGCGGACTTCCCGTGGCGGTCATCCGCTACGTGCTGACCAACCGGGCCGGTGTACCCGTATCGGCTGCCGTATGCGGTTCGATACCCAATTTCATCGGCATGGACGGCACGGACGGGGCATGCAGTGAGAACCTGAACCGCTACCGGGCCGGCGAGGGGTTGCGCGGGCTTTTCATGTCGTCGAAGGGCGTGGACCGGGAGGCCGCGCAGTGGGGTACGATGGCGCTGGCGACAACGGCGGAAGCCGTCAGCTACCGTACTGCCTGGCGCGACGACCGGTGGGGTACCCCGCTGCTCGACTTCTGGGACGAATTCAGCGCGGGTGGCACCCTCTCGGACCGGGACGCCGGCAACAACGACCGGCCCATGGCTTCGCTCTCGGCCCGGGTCGACCTGGCGCCAGGAGAAACGTCGAGCGTGACCTTCGTGCTGGCGTGGCATTTCCCCAACCGCTATACGTGGACGCCCGCAACGAAGGAGGACCTGACCGTAGGCGGTGATACGGAGTCCGTCGGGGAGGAAGCCTGTTGCGAGGAGGAGGGTTGCTGCGACGACGGTACCTCCGACGGCGCCTGCTGCGACGACGGCGGTGCTGGCGGCGATGACTGCTGTGGCGACGACGGCGCCTGCTGCGACACGGGCGACCGTATCGGAAACTACTATACGACCCGCTTCGAGGACGCCTGGGACGTGGTGGAGTGTGTCATACCCAACCTGGACGATCTGGAATCAGACACGCTCCGGTTCGTTCAGGCGTTCTGCGGTTCGGATCTCCCGGAGGTGGTCAAGGAGGCGGCGCTGTTCAACCTGAGCACGCTCCGCAGCCAGACCTGCTTCCAGACGCCCGACGGCCGCTTCTACGGCTGGGAGGGATGCCACGACTCGGCGGGTTGCTGCCTGGGCTCCTGCACCCACGTCTGGAACTACGAGCAGTCCACGGCCTTCCTCTTCGGTGGCCTGGCACAGACCATGCGCGAGGTGGAATTCGCCCATGCCACCGATGAAAACGGCCTGATGAGCTTCCGCGTCTGGCTGCCGCTGGCAAGGGCCCGAAACTTCAGTCGCGCGGCCGCTGACGGCCAGATGGGATGCGTCATGAAGATGTACCGCGAATGGCAACTGTCCGGCGACGACGAGCAACTGCGGGCGCTCTGGCCGGGGGTCAGGAAGGCGCTGGCCTTCTGCTGGATACCCGGAGGCTGGGACGCGGACCGCGACGGCGTCATGGAGGGCTGCCAGCACAACACAATGGACGTGGAGTACTTCGGACCCAATCCCCAGATGGAGTTCTGGTACCTGGGCGCCTTGCGGGCAGCGGAGGAGATGGCGCGCTATCTCGGGGACGACGATTTCGCCGGGGAATGCCGTGATCTGTACGAGCGGGGAAGAGCCTGGACCGATGCGAATCTGTTCAACGGGGAATACTACGAACACGAGATCCGCGCGCCGGAGCGCGTCGAGGATGTTGCGGAAGGACTGACCGTGGGCATGGGCCCGAAGGACCTGTCGAATCCGGATTACCAGCTCGGTTCGGGCTGCCTCGTGGACCAGCTCGTCGGCCAGTACATGGCCCACGTATGCGACCTGGGATACCTTGCGGCATCCGGCAATGTACGCACGTCGCTTCAGAGCATCATGAAATACAATCGTCTGGAGGGCTTCCACGGCCACACCAACGTCATGCGGTCCTACGTCCTGGGCGACGAGTCGGCACTGCTCATGGCGTCCTACCCGAAGGACCGGCCCGAAAACCCTTTCTCCTACTTCACCGAAGTCATGACCGGTTTCGAATATACCGCGGCCATCGGCATGATCTACGAGGGCCTGGTCGATGAGGGCGTGGCCTGCATCCAGGACATCCGCGACCGGTACGACGGCCAGAGGAGAAACCCCTTCGACGAGGCGGAGTGCGGCCATCACTACGCCCGGGCCATGGCGGCCTGGGCCGCCCACCTCGCCCTGACCCGCTTCCACTACTCCGCCGTCACGAAGACCATGGCCCTGACCGACCGCCCGGGCCGGTACTTCTGGTCGACGGGGTACGCGTGGGGGACCTGTACGGTCACACGGTCGGACGATGGATTAGGGGCCGAGCTGAGCGTCCTTCACGGCAGTCTGCAGTTGTCCGGATTGCGTTTGGGAGATTCGGGCGAGGCCGGGTTTGATCAGATGCTCGAACTGGCAGCGGGTGAAGAGAAGACGGTCTTGATAAACGATTCGTAGCAGGCGGCAGCCCCGCCCTCTACGGTTCCACCACCATGAAGTTGACCGACTTCTCGTACACGCCGATGCGCTCCGTGACTTCGTCCTGCATCTCGAAGGAGGGTCTTACGTAAATACAAGTAGCCGGGTTGAGTGTCATTGTCAACCCGGCTACTTTGCTTCACATGCTAACTGGTTCGCATGTAACTTCCAACAGTTCTGGTCTATATATCGTTGCCAAGTTCTGATCCGGTTTTGAAGTCTGCGTATCTCGTCCCTCAGACGTTCAATCTGCTGTCTGGCCCACTCCGCATTCTTACCGGCCAGGACGTCTTCCTGCAAACTTCTTGTTTCATCGCGCAGGGCGGCAATTTCATCTTCTGCCCTTGCAATATTAGCCCTGTACTCGGCACACCGATCCTCCGGCGCGGCTAACGCTTTCAATGCGTCTGCCGATGGACCGGAAATCGCCGCACGGATCAAATTCTTACGCCGCGGCTTCCGTCACGACCCGTCCGTCGAAGAGCCGGATGGTCCGGTGGGCGTGGTCGGCCAGCACCTGGTCGTGGGTCACCATGATGATGGTCGTGCCCGCTTCGTTCAGGCCGTTCAGGAGTTCCATCACCTCGGCGCCGTTGGCCGAGTCCAGGTTGCCCGTCGGTTCGTCGGCCAGGATCAGCCTGGGATTGCCGATGACTGCCCGCGCCACGGCCACCCGTTGCTGCTGGCCGCCGGAGAGCTGCTGCGGGAAGTGGTTCCGACGGTGCAGGATCTGCATGTGCTCCATGGCCGCTTCCACCCGCTGCTTGCGCTCTGTCTTGGACGTGCCCAGGTAGATCAGGGGCAGTTCGATGTTCTCGTACACGGTGAGCTCGTCGATCAGGTTGAAGCTCTGGAAGACGAAGCCGATGTTGTTCTTGCGCAGGTTGGCCCGCTGCCGCTCGGAGTGGGCGGACACCTCCTCGCCGACGAAGTGGTACTCTCCGCCCGTGGGGTTGTCGAGGAGTCCGAGGATGTTGAGCAGGGTGGACTTGCCGCATCCGGACGGTCCCATGATCGCCACGAATTCCCCCTCGTCCACGGTCATGGTCACGTCGTTCAAGGCCGTGGTCTCCACCTCTTCCGTTGCGTAGAGCTTCTTGAGATTTTGGGTCGTTATCATGACGGGCTCCTTTAATGTTAGTAAACGCCTGCTCTCTGGTCGTAAACGCTACGCTCTAATCATTCGACTTGCGTTCAATACGCACTGTTTCGTCCCGACGTTATGAAGGCTTTGTATCATAACACAACAGTACTTCCCTGTTTCTTCACACGCGCTATTTCAACACCAGCTGTTCCATGTCGCCGAAGTTGTCGTACATGGACGTGATGACCTGCTCGCCCTCTTCGAGTCCTTCCAGCACCTCGAAGAACTGGCTGTTCTGCCGGCCGAGCCGTATCGGGCGCCGCGCGGCGGTCTCGCCGGCCGGGTCGAGCACGTAGATCCACCGTCCGCCCGTCTTCTGGTAGAACCCGCCCCGGGGCACCTGCAGGGCGTCGGCCAGTTCGCCCAGGGCGATGCGCACCTGCAGCGTCTGGCCGCGGCGCAGCCCCTCGGGCATCCCCTCGGGGAACACCATGTCCGCCTCGAACTGCCCCTCGATCACCTCGGGGTACACCCGCCGGATCACCAGGTCGTAGGTCTCCCCGGCGAAATCGAAGGAGCCCGCCTGCCCCGACCGGATGCGGGCGATGTAATGCTCGTCGATGGCGGCCCTGACCTTGAACTGGTCCTCCACGTCGATCTGTCCCAGCCGTTCGCCGCCGGGCTTCGACTCGCCCACCTCGGCAATGAGCGAGGACAGCAGTCCCGTGATCGGTGCGCGCAACGTCAGATTCTCCTGGTTTTCCTTGACCATGTCGAGGTTGAGCCGCAGCCGGTCGATCGATTCCTCCAATTGCCGGATCTGAACCGCCTGGAAGAGCGAATCCTGGCGCAGCGTCTCCACGGTGACCTCCCGCCTGCGCGTGTAGTATTCGAGGTTGTCCTTCGCCTCGTCGTATTCCTGGCGAGAGATCAGGTCTGCCTTGAGCAGGGCGTCCTGCCGGTCGTACTCCCGTTCGGCCTTCCGCAGTTCGTAGTCCAGTTCCACCAGTTGGGAGCGCAGGTTCAGGCGCCGCTGCTCCATGGTAACCCGCGTCTGCCTGAGCTGGTTCACCTCGCGGAACAGCTCGGCTTCGCGCTGCATGACGTTAAGCTGCAAAGCGGCGTTGGACAGGCGCAGGATGGGCATGCCCCGATCCACGTGCGTGCCCTGCTCGACGTAGACCTCCTCCACGCGTCCGCCTTCCACCGCGTCCAGGTAGAATGTCCTGAGCGGCATCACCGCGCCCTGCTCGACGATGTATTCCAGGAACGGACCGTGGGTCACCGGGGCCGTGGTCAGCTTCGCGGCCTCCACGTTCAGGGAGGACGGGTTGACGCTGAGCAGCGCGTAGGCGCCGAAGGCGACCACCGCCGCGGCCAGGACGCCGAGGGCGATGCGGCGCGGCGTGAAACGCTTCTTGTCGATACGGCGGTCCATGGTGCCGTGCTTTTCACGCTGTCTTTCATCCGTGAACATGTCCACGAGACCACTTTTGTTTTCGCCGTTTTGAGTAGGCTTGCTCATGATTAGCTCCTTTCATCCGTTGCAAGAGACGAGTCCTGCCTCCTCTCTTGCGACCCCGTGGTCTGCATTGCTCCTCAAAACGAGCAAAACAGGTCTAAGTAACCATCTATCTGAGCGTTAAGGGAATATGTACTGAGAATATGTTCTCTGGCTTCCTTCCCCATACGTGTTCTGAGTTCAGAATCCGTCAACAGCTTGATGATACTTTCAGCGATTTGATCCGTGTTTCCAACATCGGCATAGTAACCGCCAATGCCATCCTCGAAAACCTCCTGCATGCCTTCCGTCCGCGTAGCCACTACTGGCGTTTCACATGCCATCGCTTCCGCTATGCCCAACCCGAATCCCTCGCTCAGACTGGTCATTACACAGACAGAAGACAGAGTATAAAGGGCCGGCATATCTTCGTTCGAGGTTTCACCTAACGCAAAAACTACATGATCGGCCAGTCCCATGCGCTCAGACATATTCAACAGATACTCATGATATGGACTGATCGTACCCATTTCGTGAAACACGCTTCCATTGCCTGTAATCAACAATGTTGCCTTGTCGTAAGATCTATGTACCCTGTCAAATGCTTCGATGAGTATGTGGATGCCTTTCATTGGATCGAGACGAACCGGACTGGTGATCAAATCCTCGGACACATTTTCAAGAAAGGCATACTTCATATTCTTGTGTGTCGGTTTGAAAAAACCGGTGTCCACTCCATTGTAGATGTTGATCATTTCGAGATCATACAACGCCCTGCCCTTCTCCTGCATGTATCTTGAGACGCTGACGAAGGCATCTGCCTTGCTGTTGAGTACTTCTTCAAAATCCGGACTCGACTTGTCCGGAATACCTGGAAGTACGGCAACAAGGGGTACCTGAGAGGTGTTTTTTATCATCCCTCCCACTATGCCCGGAACCACGCCAAAGGTACAAATGATATCAGCCGACCGTATCAACCGCGCCCAGTCTGAAGCCGAACGTTTATAAAACGCCAAAGGGATGGAAAGGTCTTGAAGAGGATCATTCCGGTCAGGTTTGTATGAAGGAACCTTGAAACGATAAACCTCGATGGGATGGGCACTGGGGCTTTTTAACAGCTCTTTTTGAGGGGACTCGCTGCTTTCACCTGAGATCGATAATATCGATACTTTATGACCTCTACGGGTGAAGCCTATTGCACAATCGTACATTTGTCTTTCCAGTCCACCTACTTGGGGCCAGAATCCGTGACCTATTACTGCTATATGCATGGCTGTATCCACCAGGGAGATTTAAAACCATCTGTTATGACAACAGGTCATTATCCAACATGGTTTGAACGGATGGGAAAACACGATCCATTTCGATATCATCAACGCACAGAGGACCGTTCTTATCCGGAATCCTGACTATGGAATCCACGCCCGGGACTACACCGTTGTTGAATTCTCTGATCATTTCCAACGACCAGGGTGTTCTGACCGATTGCCCAAAAACAGTCAGCGCGTTAATGAACTGTAAGATCCTCGTCATCATGCAATCTTCTTTCTGCTTCGAATTCGTCCGGTCCATACACGGATTGGGATTCACAATCTGAGCAAGTCTGCGCCAACCGTGTTGCGCGCTGGCCAGGGTCTCATCGCAATATCCGGTGGTTATCATTCTGTTGACCGCATGCCGCCACCTTAGCGCGAATTGCCCGGTCAGCATCCAGATGTGGTGAATGCAGGCTTCGTATATTTCCTGCGCGGTCAATCGTTGCTGATTCATGTGCGAAACGGAAGCGTGCTGTGCAAGTTTGAAGTAAGTCGCCAAACCGTTGATTCCTGCTTTGACCGTCTCATTGTTCCTTTGGATTTGTGCAGTTTTCAGATATTCCCAGGATTTGTAAGGTTCCGCAATGACCGGATAGAACAGATGCGGCATCAGTTGGAACTGTCTGAATTCCGCGATATCGCCGTCACACTGGACAAGCCAATCGTCATCATCCATGAGTCCATTAGTGGCCAGGTATGCAATGCCTAATGTAATGGCATATCCTTTACCGCATTGGATGTCGGGAAGGTTCAGAAGACGCATCAATCGGTCCCAGTCCAACCGTTGTCGTATCATGGACTCGGTGATCACCGTTACGCGACTGTCAACGATCTCTCGGGCGACCCGTGGATGGACCCCGTTATCAACGACAAAAACGTTGGATACACCAACGTGCTGTCGAAGAACCTGCAGAATCTCCGATACGATAATGGCTCCGTCGCCTTTCAACTCTCTTAGTGGCATCAGCACTTTTACCTTACCGCATTGAGTATAACGGAGTATTTGTTTGGCACAATCGGACAGATCTTCGCAAGACGGTTGATATACGTCTCTCCGGACAAGCTGTCGAAGGGAGCGTTCCCGATGATGTTCCAGGGAGTCAGCTCCGAAGTTCATGCTATGGGTTGGCTGAGTTAAGGTGGCCGCATGTTCAGCAGGTGATTCTGAAGAACGCGCCGTGATCGGACCATTACAACTCGCATAGTGGGGCGACCTTCTCATGTCGCATAACGAGAAGTAATCGGTTGACCCCTTGCCAGGTGCCGAGTTGCAGTCTTCGAGTAGTTTCCTGAGATTACTCAATACCCTGTACTCGCGCTCCGCAATATCATGCAAGGTGTCGCTGGCTTTCCTTACTAATGATGCTTTCGGCTTCCTGAGGCATTTGAGAAGCAGCCACCTCACATGGTTCGCCATTCTTGTTACTTCTGAATACTCTTCGAAAATGCGATAGCCGGAATCAATGTAACCACGCTCTTCCAGATAACGGATCCGCTCGGCCATGATTCTCTTATGTTCCCACAGAACACGTAGAGGAATGGTGAGGGCATCCAATGAACGACATTGATCCAGTAATTCTATCAGGTATGAGTACACGGATACTCCCCAAAGCCCATCCTCTTGAGGAATATACAGCATACGATACTTCTCAGCCGTATTCGCTGATTCCAGATAATCCGAGAGCAATTCATACATTTGCCTGATATCGATATCGCACTTTCTATTGTGATCGGCTCTGTACAAGAAGACCTTGGGGCTTTCATCTAATTGGTCTGCAGGATTGGTGCTATCGTTCGCCGTCTTATCTATTACGGCTTCAAAGAGGTCGCTGAACGTTATCGTTGATATGTGATACTTCCACGACCTATCGTAACCGGAAATCTCAAACGTCCTGCTATTGTCGTCATATCCCGATACCAGTACTTCATGCAGATAATGGAATTGCCTGTATGGCGCCGTAGAAGGCAAATGGAAGTAATCAACGTCCAACTGCACGTGCCAATCTTCATCAAGACTCTTCATGACGAATTGTATGATATCGTCACGCCTCCGCGTGATCATGCTTTGTTCCAGGCTTTGGATCTCTAAGAACGGGCAAGCGACGAAACATGAGTTTTTCTTCCCGCCTTTCGGTGAAAATGGGCTGACGTAGAATTTCAGGTCCCGGTCGTTGTAATGGTAGAGCTGGAGGTAATTACTGCATATCCACGGTGAAAACGCCACGTGGGGACGAATGACCGACAGCGGGTACATGTAGAACAGGTAAGAAGTAACAGGAGGTTCTAGAACAGGGATCTGCTTTTTCATGATATGTTTACAAGATTCCCATTTTTAATCACGAATGCGTGATCGGTTATGTCTGTAACATCATCGTGCGATACGCAGATGACGATTTTGTCTGTTAATCTTCGTTTCAGGTAGCACTGAATCGATTGCTTAGATGGCCCGTCAAAGTGAGAAAAAGGCTCGTCAAGAACAACTATCGGGGAATTGCGAACCAGTACCCGTGCGAGTGCTATTTTCTGACGTTGCCCATCAGATACGTTTCTTCCGCCGTCAGATACAACAAAATCCACGCCTGCATTTCCTTCCAGCGTGTCTTCTTCAATGCCCAGATCAGTTAAAATATGGACGATTTCGTGATCGCTAATGGTATCATCAAATAGCCGGATGTTCTCACGAATGGTGCCACTAAAGAGGTAGGTGTCTGAAGGCATTGCACTTATGCAATGCCGCCATTCCTGATTGTTGAATCTTGCTATGTCGGTATCATCAATTAGTATTTTGCCTTCAGCAGGTTTTATCAACTTTAACAGCAATCTTAGCACCGTAGTTTTTCCCGTTCCATTGTTTCCATAGATAGTATTCCAACCAGTATTGAAGATCGTGTTAACTTCCAGACAGGGATTTTGGCCATTGTAGCGAAAGACACAATTCCTGTACTCTACATGATCGAATTTTAGCGAACCGTTCATCTTTGATGATTGAGAGATCCCATCCTCCTCTTCATTCTCGTAGAATACGGAAATACGTTGTAGTGATGCTTTAGCCGCCAGATAGCTTTGGTAAGATTGCGTAATGAAGTAAACCGGTGCATTGAAACGATCTCGCAATGTGAGAAACGCAAACAGATATCCCACGCTCAGACTTCCCTCTACTACCAACAGTCCACCATAGCCGATAGTAATGGTATACCCGATCGCCATAAGCAGCATGGTGACGGCATCTCCACCTTGCATCCAACTGTCTCTGATTATCGATGACCGTTTTAACGCTTGAAATCCCTTTTTTATCTTATCAAGCGACCATGCGTCGAGGTTGATTTGCCGGAGATGTATTATGTTTTGAATGCCTGATGTCATCTGTTCAATACTCGTTGCGCGGTCTTCGGATACCTTCAGGTTGGAGTTTAGCGTAACATTTCTGAACGCGTACATCCGCAATCCAACGAACGGTACAATTACAAAACTTGCGACTAACATTCTCCATTCCACATAGCCAACAAACACCACTGCTGCAATGAATCCTAACAAACTAGTCATAGAATAGTACAAGATGGTCATGAGGAAGTTGCGAATTTGATCGGTATCCCCATCAACCCTTGCGAGGACGTCACCGGTTCCAAACTTCTGGTAAAATACATACCCCAGTTTATACAGTTTTTCCGTGACGGCTTTTTTGGCGATTACTCCGACACGATTGGATATTACAGAGGCCAGTACTCCCTGGCAAAATGACGCTGTCGCAATCAGAACGGCTATTCCAGCAAAGTACAGACACTGTTCCTTTATAAATGACCAATCTTGGACGACAAGTCCCATATCGATTATCCTGGAGAAAATCAGCGGTTTGATGATGTTTAATATGACTAGAACCGCTGCCACACAGCAAAATCCTATCACGTGATAGACGTTTTCACTAAGTGCCCTGGGTATGAGTAATGATTTTAGCTCTTTACTGTGTACCATCAGACCCTCTTCGATTCCGGCCATTCAACTGCTCGAGAACGAGCGTGGCCATGTAATCAAAGCTTGTAAAAAACTCTTCGTTGATATCCTCGTCATTTAATTCGATTTCGAATTCCGATTCGATAAGAAGAACGAACTCTATGGCCTGTATCGAATCACTTGCAAGATGATTGAGAACCACAGTTTCCCGATCTTCTTGTGCAACTTCCAAGGGACCACCAAGAAACGTATCGGTAAGCCCGTATAGGTTTGTTTTAATCTCGTTTTTCGTCATGATGCCAATACTTTCTCATGAGAATTCAGCCTCTATAGTACGCAGAATCAAACCATCGTTTTTGTGATCCATGATATCTATGACCGGCTTGTCCAGAGCCTCTTCAAATCTCGTTTGACAATCGTTTTTTTCGTCTTCGTCCAGAGTTCGGTGTTGAGCAACGGTTTGTCCGGTCTCGGTTTTCTCGAAAACACGTTTCCAAGGCGTCATCACAAAGAAGATGGGACTTGCCTTGCAGAATATACTAACGACCTTGCAGACGTTGCGTATATACCCAATCGAGTCTTGAGGATTGATTGCGCAGATAAAGCGATCAGGCATTGTCCCTATCAGGAAATTCAGCGTGTCGGTCTCGTTCCCAATGATCAAGTCTCTGTTCCCGCGTGGAATGGTTGTACCCTGAGTGCCCGTCAAAATCGCGTGTGGACGCTGAAATTCTGCTACTCCTTTCAGATATGTACGTAAGAAAAACTGCCACTTTTCCTGTTCAATGTGCGCCGCGGACTGATAGCCATAAGGAAAAGTCATGTTCGCACCAAAAAGTTCACCCTGCGGCTCAGAAGACACGTATGAAACTTCGTACCCTGCGTTTTCCATGATCCTCTTAACACGAAGTTGTGTCGTGAACTTCCCTTGTCGATTGCTTGTACCGATCACCCCTAAAACAGGTACTTTAACTGGTGGCAGATACCTGAACTTCATAACATCATCGAACAGTTCCCGGGTAACGCCAGGGACATATACTTTACCGTTGTAAAAGCGGTTCCGCATATGTTCTTGCAATTCTGATTGCAAGCGAAAGTCAAATGCAAAGATGTTTTTGTTCTCTGTCAGGCACTTGTCTACCAGTGAACGGCCAAATCTAATGTTCGATTCAAACATCTGATCCGAGTAGTATCCCAAGACCAACGTGTCGAAACCTTCTATGGTATCCGGATCTGTTGCCGGCGATAAGGTTCCGTCTTTTTTTGATATTGAAGGTTTCCTGAAATCAACGTTTCTCGGATAGTCCAGATACTTCCTGATCGGAAACGAGGCATAGTCAGGTAATTCGACAAATGCCCGCATTTCTTTCTCGCTCGCAGGGAATATCCCCAGTCTTCCGATCCAGTTTTGGTTCTTTATGTTACGAAACACCCGTTTTCGTACGGTATCCAAATCACTACTGCGTACTGAGGGGAAGTCGATTTGCTTTGTCTGTCTTCCAAACTGTATAGGTTTGATATCACCGTCTGCGTTATCGACCAGATGTCTTTTTAGAGTGGTCAAATCCATTTTACGATGCGATTCGAGGGTTGCCGCGACTATGCCTGTAAAATAGGCGCACGCGAGGCTCGTGCCGCTTCGTATTCGGTATCCGCCGTTGATGGTCGCCACACGTTGAATCGTACCTTTTGCGATAAACTCTACAGGCGAATCCGGTATGTAACCATGTTTTCTGAAATCAGGGACGTTACCCCAAGTGACACCGAAGGTTGATGGATAGCAGGCGGGATAACAGTCGTTATTGGAATTGTGATGGCCAGCAGCGACTATGACAATATTTCGATAGTGGGCTTCATCGCATATGCGCAACAAGTCTTCGGAGGGTGAATCAGTAAGAATGCCTAGTGAGAGATTTATGATGTCAATTGAGTTTTCGATACACCATGAGATGGCTGTACTTAATGTTTTCTCTGATGAAACCAATTCATTCCGGAAGATTTTAACAGCTACATATTCTGCCTCATGGCAGAACTTATAGATGATTGCCGCGGAGGCGGTTCCGTGTCCCAGACGATCCTCATAGTCCGTGACGGCGGAAACACGCCTATGCTCGTCCTGTACGAAAGATACTCCAGAACAACGGATGTTTTCTAAACGTGGATGATCCGGATCGATTCCGCTATCCACCACTGCGATTCTCATTCCACAAACTCCCATCTTGTCAGATACAAATCGAACTTTTTATTGATGTGAATTGGCTGTTAGACATTGAAAACAGATGCCATACCTCTGGATGTCGCAGGGGTCGTATCAGATTACCCCGAAAGAAGAGCGGCGCATCATACGCCGAGAAGTCTATTCGCTCTTTAGGATGTCTACAGGGTTGGCAGAAGAAGCGGGCAGGACATGGTACAACGTCGTCAATACAACAATGACGAGCGTACTCACTCCTGCCGCCAGAAAAGTGACCGGTTCCAGTTCGATTCTATAGGCGAAGTCCTGAATCCACTGATTGAGGATTAGGTAAGCAATCGTCCAGGCCACTATGACTGAGATGGCAACAAGCAATACGAAGTCCCGTAGCAGCAACCAGGTCACGCTACGAAATGAAGCTCCAAGGACCTTGCGGACGCCTACTTCCTTCATCCGGCGGATTACGACTATTCTGGTTATACTGAACAGTCCAATACAGGTGATGATAGTCGTCATTAAAGAGAAAACGCCTATTATCTTGCTCGTCCTGAATTCGGACTGATACAGATCGGTGAAATTGTCCTCGATGAATGAATAGGTGAAGGGCCGCTGCGGGATCAGTTCCTGCCACGCCCCGGCCACGTCGTCTATCGTTTGCGTCCGCGTGCCGGGGTTCAGCCTGACCGACAACATGGGAAGTTCCGTCGGCAGGAAGAAGAACCGGGGCGGAGTCTGACCGAGATACAACGCAAGAGGTTCGATGGGATTGTGCAACGACGTCCAGTGAAAATCGTCGATCACGCCGACGACCCGTCCGTATTCACCTGAAAAGGGAAATCCCATCTGCTGACCGATCGGGTCCTGCCATCCCATTTGCCTGGCCAAACTCCGGTTCACGACGAACTCCAGCGGATTGTCCGATCCGGAAGAAGAAAAGGCGCGGCCTTCCGCGACGCTCAGGCCGTACAGCCCCATGAAGTGCTCATCAACCGGCAACAAGTGTACCTGCGGTTGATCTTGGCGATCCCTGAATTTCATATTCATATACATCTGGGTCGTGCCGCCAAACTCCCATCCTGACGCGGCTGTTTCGGCAACACCGGCGAATTTGTCAAATTCCTGCTTGGCGGTTCGGTAATCCACATCGCCGCCGATAGGCAACAACATGGTATTCTGCTTCTCGAATCCGATATCTTTCGTTTCCATGTACCGGGCTTGTTCAACGATGAACGTCGCGCATGTCACCAGAAGTGTCCATATTGTCATCTGGACAGTGATGTAGGCATATTGAACGGATTTTCTGTAGTTTCCTTTGCTGGATGTTCGAAGTAGAGAGAACGGTTTTCGGAACCATAGCTTCCATGACGACGCTAAGCCGATGACAGTGCTATGGACTACAACCATGCAGATAGAGACACCTCCGATAATGACGTAGTCCATCAATGTAAGTAATTCCGGTTTTAGCTCGATCAGATCCAAATTGCTCAAGATCGAAACAACTAAGAATGTTAAGGAGAAAGTACCAATCATCGCGCATAGATAGACGATAATGGATTCGAGAACTAATGGAAGAACGAGCTGTATGCGGTCGGCGCCTAAAGCCGCCCGAACGCCCATCTCCTTGAATCGGGATGTTAACTTGGCTGAGGATAGGTTAATCAAGTTGAAAGTCGATACTAACAGGACAAGTACCGCGATGGCAATCAACTGATTGATATCCTCGATATCTCCTTTCTTCCAGTTCACCCACCGGACTTGATCTTCTCCGCCTATATGCGCCGAATACATATGGACTTCGGAAAGTGGTTGCAGAACGAACGCTGTGACATTTGATCCCAAACCGCTCTGGCCGCGGTCTCTGACCAACGACAGCGCTTTGGGTTCTATCTCGGATACTTCCGAATCACCTCGAAGGAGGAGGTAGGTATAGGTATTTCCACCGTTCCATCCCTGTTCCAAATCCGTAGTAAGCGATTGAACGGTCGAGTAAGAGATCAGGAGTTCGAACTGAATTGATGAATTCCAGGGTGGCGTTTCCACGACCCCTTCTACCGTATAAACGTCATTGTGCCACTGAATGACCTTGCCGACTGGGTTTTGCTCGCCGAAAACCCGTTGAGCCAATGTCGTGGTCATTACCGCCGTAAAGGGCGATTTCAGCAGATCATCCTGCTTGCCCTGCACAAGTCCGAAATCAAATATGCTTAGTAACGATGGGTCCACAAAAAACGACTCGCTGATTTCAAACGACTTAGTGGCGGCTTGTATGAACATCTTCTCCGTCGCAATGGTGCTTCGCAGTCGAGCATAGTCAACCACTTCCGGGAGTTCTTCTTTGATTAACGGTCCTACCGGAGACATTATACCGCTTATAAAGTGAGGATCTGACTGCTGAAATTGGACTTGGAGAGTAGCGCGATATATCTGATCCCTCTTTGTGTGGAAATCATCGAACTGCATACTTTGATATGTATACATTCCTATGATCAGGACCGAACCAAAACCAAGAGAAAGCCCCAGGACGTTTAGGACTGTGTATACTCTGTTATGATTTATCCAACGTAATGAATGAGTTATGTGTTTAGAGAACATCGTAGGCCTCTTCTCTTTGTATACTCAGGACTCTTTGATGATGATCTTCACATGGATGAACTTGACTCCGAAACATGGACCAAAGACAAAGACCGTCGAAAGACACAAAAAGAGCGCTCACAGTTCTTCACATTCTTCAAGTGCAGGCTCCACGGGCGTGCCAATTTCAGATAAGGCTTGAATATCATCCGGATTGTCTATCGAATGGAGATATTGGTCGCGAAGCATCCACTTTAGAGAATACTTCCAGTCGGGACACGCTTCCGGTGGGTCTTTGTGAGGGCAGGTCATTTCGCAAACGGGCAGTATTTTGCAGTCTCGGCAAATGGGCCTTGTAAACTGATCCCAGTTTGTGAACAAGGTACGATTCTTGTCATGAATGTTGTATTCGTCGGTTATATGGTGTGAACGAGTATTGGGATCATTCGCATATTCCCAACATTGTTGAATGTAACCATCCGGATCTATTACCATGCTGTAGGGATGGGAAGCTGCACCACATAAGTGCATCGTGGCTTTGGGGACTTTGAATTCTTTCTTGGCTCTTGGAAGGTTGTTCGCCTCTGCAAACGCATTGTAGTGCTTCCATTTCAATTCACGGAATTCTTCTACTACCCTTGCGAATTCTCTTCTGTGGTAATATTGCGACATACTGTCATGAACGCCTGATCCTTCATATGGGACTTCTTTGAAAGCCAAATAAGGGCTAAACTCCTCATGGCGCTGCGGCCAGATTCCGCGACATTCCAAGTCATCAAGAAGATCCTCCAGATGAGGATACATGATCTTATCCGTGTTGATTCGTATAGTAGCAAAAATCCCCGATGCAGGTTTGTTTGAAAGATTATCTAGTATGAGGTCATAGCTGCCCAGATCGTTATTGGCGTCCGGGGCGACACCTGTTGGAACAATAGGTCTCAACATATTGTGCGTATCTCTGTAACCATCTAATGTTACCTGTACTTGTTCCACGTGAGACCTAAACAGTATCTCCCATACTTCTCTGGTGAGGTTTACGCCATTTGTAATGACACTTGAACCGTAACTCAGATCATATTGCTCAGATACTTCATACAGTTTTTCCGAGTATCGATCTATGATCTCCGGTCTCAACAACGGTTCGCCGCCGAACCAGGTTACCTTGATACCTTCGAATTCCTCTACTAGTTTACTGGAATTGATTTCGCGATGTAGAAACTCAATTACTCCATCTATTGTTTTGTCTTTCATGAACTTGTTCCATGGCTTCTCGCCTTCGAAGCAGTATGAGCAACCCATATTGCACGATAGTGTAGGAGTAATAGTGATAAAAAAGTAAGCCTTCTTAAAACTCCACTCGCGTTCCTTGACTATCCGTTGATGTATATCTTCTTTTTCGTCTAAATCGTGTCGTACAACTACCCCGTTGTCCAGTAATGCAGAAACGAAACCGCTGTGCTTTAACTGGTCCTCCGATGTAATTGTGCCTGTTTTCCTCCAGTCATACAAAAGTTGCGTTTCATCCGGTTCTAATTCCAGGAGCACATTAGAGCGTGTGTTATATACCAGATGCAAGTCCTTTTCCTTAACGGGAATGATCATATTGTAATAACTTGTCTTTAACATGATTGATCTCCCTCGTACAACAGACCTGGTAGCTTTCTTTCCCCCGGTGGATCGAAATCCACCGGGGGCGCTTGGCTGGAAGATGGTGGATTGCAAATTCAAGTTTCAGCAAGAGACTACAGAACGTGTTGAACGAAATCAGAACAGTATATCCCCGTCCGATGTATCGCCGGAAAGTGGATTGCATGCACCCAGCGTGCATTGCAGGGGGAGACACGGTCCAAGATCACACATGGCGATGGCTTCAGGTTCTATTTCATCGACATCAGAGTCCTCTTCGTTTACAACAACTTGGGGCTTGATCAAGACTTTCATGATAATCTCCTTTCGAGAAACTTGAATATGACGTACACCACCTATCCAGCTGCTGACCAAGATTGACTATCGGTAATCTTGACGGGATTCGACCTGCCTTTCTTGATAGGGAGAAAACGGGTATTTTTCTAGAATCGTAGTGGCTACCTTGAGCAGTTTATCCTCTCGGTGTGCAAGGTCATCGACGTGATCCAAATGGACCCAGTAGTCAGGTTCTATTCCTGACGCCTCGATTGATTCACCAGAGGCGCTCAATCTTATCATCCACGTGTTGGTGGCGATTCGAAAACCATCGGGTAAGGTTACGTAGATCAAAGCGGAATCCGTACCTTGCGTTTTGCTATTGGAGAGCATACGTGCTTTACCCGCATATCGCATCGTATCGATGAACTCTTCACTAGCGCATGCAGTCCGATTGTTTGCCAGAATCATCATCGGTTGGTTGAAACGGAAGACTGGATGGGGATATACAATCATGCTTTCCGTTCTACCGTCAGCGGGAGTCACAAGATGACCAGAAACCACAGGCTGGTCCAGGAAGGTTGATACGAGGCGTATAACCACTCGCATATCCCCGCCTCCATTCGATCTCAAATCGAGCACAATACCCTTTGAGTTTCGAATCTGTTCCGAATGATTTAAAAACCTGATCCAAACGTCGGGGGTCCATCTTGCAACACGGAAATATGCTATATTGTCTTCTAACATCCTGAAGTCGCCATGGGCGGGCACAAAACCCGGAGGAATTACGATTTTACTGTCATAGCGAATGGTTACGTCTTTAGAGTGCTCTGGTCCGGTCTGAACGCGTAGCGTCACCTGCTCGTACTTTTCCCTTTTCAAAATGGTGTTCAGTGCTTTGCGTCTTCTTACTGTACCGGATCCTTTGTGTATCCTGCTTTCTTTCAGAATAGCTTCCTGTATCGGTACATCGTCTATAGAAACGATACGATTTCCCACTAGATCGGTTAAAAGCGTATCGAAGACGGCAGCGATGTATATGTCGTTCTCGATTTCGTACAAAGCGAGGGGGCTGACTTTAACGCGGGGCGAGGTGATCGGGCGAGTGACAATATCAAAATGAACATCGTTGAAATCCGAGACCAATTGACGTATGCTGTCTTCGAATGCTTCATTCTGCCCTAACGGGAGTTTGCATATCTCTGCAAACCTGTCTAACACCTGCGACTTATCAACATTTTGGTTTACACCATAGAACGGATAGAGGCTTAGAATCCGCGATATGGTGTCTTCTTTGAGCATACGGATAGATTTGAGCTCCGTTTTTTGGTTGTAATCGGGAACGATATGGAAATTGGTACCCGCTGACTTATCTGTTGATCGCATGTACAGCGGGGCAGTTACGACCGGCAGATTATCGGAGATTGAGAAGATGTCGCGGGGGACTAACCGGCTTGTTTCCTTTTTGACTATTGGGTCGAACAAGGGATGGTTGTACTCAATTCTGGATCGTTCCCAGTTCGCTATTTTCAAGTCTCCAACAACGAATTCAAACTTTTCAGATCGCGGGAAAACCACAATCGTGATTTCGTCAATTTCATTTACTTGATTGTCCTCAAAAACAGAAGGGTAGGAGTTACGTGTACTTTCTCCGCCTATCCTGGTCAGCGAGGCAATCGCGTCGATTTCAGGTATTTGATACCGTTCAAACGGAATCGAATAGCTTTTCTTGTACCACCCATTATCGATGCTGGAGTGGATGTAAATTGAATATTGGGTGACATGTTCGACATACATTCGTTGATACAGGATCGATTCCTTCATAGTGCACTTAACAGGATTTTCGAATGAATACGTCCATGAATAAAATGCTTTACTTGGGGATAAATCAGCCCTGATCTCTTCTGGAATGTCGGCAGATCCGGATAAGTGCAATCCCGAGGTAACAACTGCGTCGCCGGGAAAATAAACGGGGAAGTAGTATCCGGATTCGGAGACTATGCTATCCTTTAGATCTCTTACTGAGAACAAGACCTCGGAAGTCGTAAAACTATCGGTTACGACTCGCCAGGCCGCTGAAGCTGTTTTAGGCATTAAAATCAATGCGATCAAAACGCATTGAGATAGATAAGTCCGGCTGGAGTTCATTTTTAACTCCCTCAACTTAAGTTTTCTTTCATCACCAATAGAGGTCTTGTGCCGGCCAGTGGAGTATTCAAAGCGAACTGCGTTTACGAATGATGGCTTCTACAACTGAAGATACAAATGGCGGAACTTGATACTATAGGGTGTTACCCTGCCTTCTTCAGTATCTTACCCCCAAAATCAAAAAAACATCGGTGACATTCCTGGTTAAGATGAATGTCCCAGTAAATCTGTGTCGATCAGACCAAGTTTGATCGCTGTACGGATCAGTTCGGGAAGACTGTGCGCGTCAGATTTCCTCATCAGGTTAATACGATGGTTTTCAACGGTCTTTACACTGATATGTAACTTACCGGCAATCTGACGATTGGTGTGTCCTGTTGCGATAAGTCTCAGGACCTCGCGCTCTCGGTGAGTAAGTTTCTGCGGGGTTCCGATAGGAAGTTGCTCGTATGTGTACTCATCTTGCCCCTTGACGTGAGAACGGTAGGTGCCCCCACTGCAAACGGTATGGATGGCTCCTACCAACTCCACACCGGTTGATTTCTTGGGCACGTAGCCTTTGGCTCCGCTATCCTGGGCCTTTCGGACCAGCACGGGATCGGAATGCATCGACAGCATAACCACCCGAATCTCCGGAAACGACGCAGTGATCTGTCCCGTCGCTTCGATACCGTTGATACCCGGCATGTCAACGTCCATCACTACGACATCGGGGCGGAGTCGCTTCACGGTATCTATGGCGGCTTGACCATCCGCTACCTCTGCGACTACTTGAATATCGTACTCCTTTGCAAGCAAATGACGTAGTCCCTGTCGAATCAAATGATGATCATCGGCAATAACCAATCGTATCATAATGGCGACCTCGAGGCATTCTTGAAGTCAGCTGTAAACTGAATCTCACCGTGTTCAATTGATAATAAACGTCGAAAATGGAAGATTTTCTATAGGGTGTTCCCCTACATTGAAGACGGTAATACCCTGATTATGGATTGGAATAGGCTTACTTTTATCGGTGTAATACAAACTACCTGTCGGGTATGCTTTTGGATCTCCGGGATCAGTTCAATGCACTTGCGGGAAGGCACCAGGACCGCATGCTCTTGACGGCGCGTTGCACCATATCGAAATACCCGGTTCGATTTGGCAGGGTACTGACTGTAGCAAATTTGACTGGATGACCGGGAGGACCCGAGGGATAGCGGGGTACGGTCGACTGCCAGGGAAGGCAGGCTTGAACAGGCAGACTTGAACAGGCAGACAGAACAACGTTCGGTTTACAATTCAAGGCTACTCGTCCATGAAGACGAGACGGTTCTTTACGGCCTTGAGTATAAGTTCCGGCAGGTTACGTACTTCCAGCTTCTTCATCAGGGCCGCACGGTGTTTTTCAACAGTCTTGGTACTGATGTTCAGGATCTGTGCCACGGCTTGGTTGGTATGCCCCTCTACGATCAACTGAAGAGTCTCCCTCTCACGGGCCGATAGCCGGTTCAGAATGTTCGAAGCCTCCGACGCCGATTCCGTCTGAAAATAACCTGATAACGCGGTTTGAGCGATGGCCGGCGACAGATAGATTTCACCCTTGCTGGCGGACCGGATGGCAATTACGAGTTCTTCGACGACGGAGTTTTTAAGGAGATATCCTTTGGCCCCGCTTCGGAGCACTTCGTGCACCACGATCTCATCCGAATGCATGGACAGGATAACAACGCTCGTGTTTACGTCCAACGATTTGACCCGGCGCACGGTTTCGATGCCGTTCAAAAGAGGCATTGCAACATCCACTATCGCTACGTCAGGTCTCTTCTTTTGTATAAGTTTAAGCGTTTCATAACCATTTGCGGCTTCACCGACGATCTCTATATCCTCGTACTTTTCGAGTAAGGATATGAGGCTTTGGCGAACCAGATGGTGGTCGTCGGCGATGATGATTCTGATCATGGCGTCTCCAAGGGAATCGAAGCGGCCAATCGGGTGCCGTTTCCCCGTTGCGAGTAAACATTCATTCGGCCTTTTAGTGACTCAAGACGTTCCTGCATGTCGATCAACCCAATTCCCGCTTCATCTCGATCCGAATCCGCCATATGAGGATCAAAGCCTCGCCCGTTATCGATAATTGATAATTGTATGGCCTGTTCTTTACGTTCCAGCTTAACCTCAACGCGTGTGGCCTGGCCATGTTTCGCGCAGTTCGTAAGCCCCTCCTGCAGAATGCGATACAGACAGATATCGATCGGATTGGATATATTCGGAACTTCAACGCCGCTGTAATCAACCGAGATTCGGGTATGGTGGGCAAAGTTTTTGCAGAGTTCTTTCAGCGCTGAATTCAGCCCGACTGTATCGAGGGAAGGTGGGCGAAGACCATGGGCAATCGTCCGCAGTTTGTCCATAGTTTCGTCTGTAAGCGATATGGCGTCGTGAAGTCGTTCGCAAGCGGGATCGTTGATTCCGGACAACTCGCTACGAGTCAGTTCCAGGTTAATCTTCAACGCCGTAAGTACTTGCCCGGTGTCGTCATGTAGATCTCGAGCCAGTTGGCGTCTCTCCGATTCCTGTATATCGATCAGGCGTCGGGAAAGTCTCTTCATGCGTTGAGCCTGCAAACTGAGTGAAGTCGTCATTTCGATGTTTTTCAACGCCAACTCTAACTCGGCGGCAAGGACCAATAACTGTTCTTTTTCTTCGCCAGAGAACGGTTCTTCCGTCACCTTGGCTCCCAGAGCTATACATCCTTGTGTGCCAGACTCGCCGCGTAGTAAGATGATGAGTTCGAGACCAAGGTCTTTCAGTTTTTGCGTATCGGTAAGTAAATCTCCATATTCGATTACAGGTCTTTCTGTAGACATTGTTTTCAATACTTTTTCGATTTTTTCTGTAGCTCCGTGAAAGAATGACGAGTCCACTGTAAATCCCTGTTCTAAAACCTCATTAATCCCATACCAGGAGACTGAAAGCGATTCTCGATGTTTGTCATATAGGTAGATCGCTACGTATGAGACATCCAATACCCCGAGCAACTCTCGTCCAGTGTTACCCAGAAGGGCGTTTCGATTCTGGAAATGTTGCAACGTGCGGCTGAGCCTGAACAAACGTTTTCGATTCTCTAATTCATCACGAAACAGATACCGATCCACGAAACGGATGATTGAGTCCTTCGCCACGCTCCAGCCGCCAACAAGAATCAAAATGAATCCAGCAGTACCGCTTGCCACCAAGAGATCGGATGCATTTACACCGTTTGACCAGAAGGATATTGTTTCATAGAGTATGATAAGCATCCCGAGACTCAGGATAAGATTAACGCCGTGATTGTTGATCATGTAACGCAGGCTTTTTCCTATAACGAAACTGAGGCCGAAGACCCGATTGGCCAGGATCGTGTAAGCAAAGGCAACAGGCAAAGCACATAGTAGTCCTACATGGACGATGCCATCGAGCAACCACACGAACACCGGTGTCACAGAGTCCTGTAGTGGAACAAGATATGACGAGTTCAGTAACGTACCAGGTTGAAGGACTGTCCACACTGGGGCGAGAATAAAGGCCGAAACAAACCCTACCTTTATAAATTGCAGGCGTGTTTGTTGCTGCCGTCGTGCGACGGAGTGTTGGGCTATCAGTAAGCTTCCGGCAGTTGAAATGACGAGGATGGGCAACACAGTCTCTGGCACAAATTCGACCACTTCCACCACGAATTGCACCATAGACTCATCGCTCCAGCCGTATGTCATACTTACAAAGTAAATCAGCCGAAGAGTCATCCAGACGAAGAGCGGTACCAGTAAGTACCATGTCCGTCTGCGCAACCAGGATCCGATCGTCGTTTCGACCGGGAAGACAGTCAAGATCAGATACATGAGCGTGAATTCCAGAAACGATGCGGTTGTGGTGATGAAAACGCTAAGCGACAGAATCCAGTTCGGCCACCCGGCTACCATAGGATGAAGATCGAATGTAAAGAAAATAGCCTTGGTAAGGAAGAGTAACGCGCAGTAGAAAGCGATGTGATTGCCCGGTCGTCGAAAGCCCAGCCATGTTCCGAAACATAGCAGCACGATCGGAAAGATCAGGATCGGGCCCTGTTTGAACCAAGTCACTGCTCCGATGCTCATCACTATCTGCTGTTGATTAACCTCGAAGGCGTAAGATATGTCGTCTACCGCCTTGAGTATCAGAGAGCCGGTGTTTACTTCGTCATCGTGAAGCCAGACGAGATCAAGGCTATCACCAGGATTACTCTGTAAACGCGTCTGAAACCAGGCGGCGGGACGGAATCTCAGCTCAATGCCACTTACGGATGTGATTAAGTCGCCCGATTCTAACCCCGCCTGTTCTGCAGGGCTGCCGGCATCTAGTTGCGAAACACGGATGCCCCCATCCTTGCGAATCTGAGTGACGTGAAACCATGTACCCTCCTTATGACCGCTGACCGCTCTATTCGCCAGCCCATCCGCAGGTATCAAGTCATTTCCAAAGAATCGGATGCCGGGCGACCAGTGCTCGATCTGCGTGAATCGAACCAGCGTCCACACCACCAGTCCCAATTGCATGCATAGCAGCATGGCAAGTATACCGATGATGATGTATCGATGGATGAGCGTGTTCAACTGGAGGTATCCCCGGATATGGGTACTGAATCGATCCGATCTCGGAGAGACGATGGTGAATCGAGAGACGGGGGTGGCGTCTTATCGGAAGTCGGGGTGACGAATGAAGAAGCGGTGTTGAAAGGCGGGTGTCAAGAGAAAGGCGGCCATTCGAATACAGTGATCCGCGGAGGGACGCGTTTCGCCCCGAACTGCAAAAGGACCGACACAACCGGTATTGGCGTCATCCGTACATCAGCGACTCGACCAGCGGATTCGAATGGTTCCTCAAGACCTGGAAGGCCACCGTGCCCAGCACGAGTGCCAGGGCCGCCGAACCGGCCAGTACGAACTCGCCGGCTCCCAGCGCGGCATTGAACTCATACATCCCGAGCCAGAAGCTCAGCAACAGATAGGCGGGCGGGCAGGCCAGCAGGATCGCGATCGCCAGAGGCAGCATGAACTGCCTGCCGATCAGGGCCGTCGTGTTGAACGTCGACGCGCCCAGCACTCTTCGGATCCCGATTTCCTTCGTTCTCCTGTTGATGTTCAACAGGCTCAGGCTGTAAACGCCCAGCAGGGCGACCAACAGCGTGATGACGGCGATGTATAGCGCTATATCTCCCAGCAACCGTTCTCTTTGATAGAACCGGCCGATATCGTCTTCCAGGTAGTAGTACTCGAACGGCAACCCCCCGGAAACCTGCTCCCATACCGATTGCACGGTCGACAGGGTCTGCGGCAAACCCTCCGGCCTTGTTCTGATCAGGAGGAACCGGATTCTGTCGGGAGCAAGACGGAGGACCACCGGCTCCAGGTCGTATTGCAACGACCGGTAATGGTAGTCTTCAGTCACGCCGATCACGCGGGACTTGCTACCGGGAATAGCCTCTCCGATCGGATCTTCCCACCCCATTTCCCTTACCAGCGCTTCGTTGACGATCACGCCGTCGGTCTCATCCGTGGCGTGTGCTCTTGAAAAGTCGCGTCCTTCCGCCAACGCTATGCCCAGCGTGGGCAGATAGTCATAATCCACGTGGTATTCGTAGGCTGAGAATTGCTTGCCCGACCTGTCGGTGTGACCTGTCTGCCCCAGCCCTCTCATGGGTCCGAATGAGCTTGACGCCGCCGAGATATGGGTGATCTGAGGGTAGTCGTCCAGCGCCTCTCTTATGGGCCCGAGCATCCCGGCGTCGGGCATGCTTAGAACAAGCACATTCGACGCGTCGAAGCCGAGATCCTGGTCGGCGAAGTATTGAAGCTGGCGAAGTATGGTAAACAGGCAGATCATAAGAAAGATCGAGAGCGTGAACTGTATGGTGACAAGCACTTTGCTTAAGATGGTCAAAGCCCCGGCCTTTACATGATGCGCAAGGATGGAGGTGGGGTCGAGGCGGGACATGTAGAGCGCGGGATAGCTTCCGGATATGACGACGACCAGGCCCGTAAGTCCGATCAGCGCGAGGAGCGTCGACCCGTCTTCTAAGTAGTCGATCCGGAGGTCTTTGGCGAACAGGTTGTTGAATCCGGGAAGCAGCAGATGGGCCAACGACAAACCCAGTATCAGCGCGGCCACGCCCACCAGCAGCGCCTCCCCCCAGAACTGGCAGATAAGCTGAGCGCGGGTTCCGCCCAGCGTCTTGCGCACGCCGACTTCCTTTCCGCGAAGAGCCGACCTGCCCAGGGTCACGTTGATGAAGTTGATACAGGCGATGAACAGAAGGAAGAAGCCGAGCGTTCCCAGCACATACGAAACGACAACGTCGCTCTTCGGAAAGAGGTCGAACAGTATCGAGGAATCCAGATAGATGTCGGCTAACGGCTGAAGTCGCATTACGCTGGCATCTGTCCCGCGAAACCTGATGAAGTGCTTTTCGACAAAGTCCGGAAACTGGGGCTCCAGGGTCCCGGCGACTTCCGGGCCGGTCAGTTCGACGAAGGTAGCCGCAACAGACTGGCTCCAGTTCCGATTCCAGTTGTCGCCGGCCTCCGTCAGGGTCTTCATCGAAATCAGAAAGTCGAACTGAAAGATGGTATTGGCGGGAACGCGAACCACGCCGGCCACCTGGTGCTTCCGGTCGTCCATGGTCAGCCATTTCCCGACAGGGTCGGCGTCTCCGAAGTACTTCTCTGCGATTTTCTCATTCAGTACAACCTGGGACCTGCTGTCGAGGGCGCCTTCGAGATAGCCGGAAACGGCCTGAAA
Organism: bacterium; assembly: GCA_965202605.1. Lineage (GTDB taxonomy): Bacteria > JAAXHH01 > JAAXHH01 > JAAXHH01 > JAAXHH01 > JAAXHH01. The sequence goes on along the minus strand of OZ241838.1, from coordinate 3,204,886 downwards.
GGTAAGTATTTCGAAAAACCCGGGGTCGGCATAGAAAACCGTTTCTTCGCGGACGGCCACGTCTTCATAACTTACCAGAACCGGTCCGGTATTGGCATATCGAACGGTTCGTACGATACCCGCGTACGCGTCTTCCAACGCCGGCGCAAGGGGAACGGGCGTAATCCCGATCGTCCGATACTCCCCCATGAAGGCCGTTTGGGTGACACGAAAGACGTTGGCGCCCTTTTCATGGAAGCCATCGTAACTCAGTTCCTGCCGGACGAGCAGGAAGATCAGGATACACAAGGCCATGGCCACGGACAGGCCGAATACGTTGATGACGCTGTGCCCTTTGCTCCGGAGGATGTTTCTCAGGGCCGTTTTCAGGTAGTTCCAGATCATCGTTCTGCTCCTTTCACCTCTCGTCGGTGACTTCCTAAGCAGCGGAGAAAGGTTCTGCGGAAGAACGGCCGACGCAAACCGTACCCGCAATCGTCTCTTCTACCTGTTAACAATAGGAAGAGCAGACCGATTGCCTATGGGGTGTTTGCCTGATTCGGCGTGGGATTTTCCCTTAAATTCCGGAAAATCCGGATATTTGTTGGAAAAACGGGAGGTGATTGCAGATCCTGTGGAGGGATTACTTCAAATCGAGCAGGCCTCGTTTGATCGCCGTACGGACCAGGTCGGGAAGGCTGTGCGTGTTTAACTTGGCCATCAGATTGGTTCGATGATGCTCGACAGTCTTGATACTGATGTGCAGAGCGTCTGCGATCATTCGGTTGGATTCGCCGTCTGCGATCCGCCGCAAGACTTCGAGTTCACGGGAGGTCAATCGGGGTACGGTCCCGCGAGGTAGCGGATCATACTCGTTTTCTGTTAGATCGATGGCCCGGGAAAGATAGGTGATACCCCCGCAAACCGTTCGTATGGCTCTGACCAGATCCGTGCTGACTGATTTCTTGAGTACATAGCCTTTTGCCCCTTTATCCAGGGTTTGCCTGATCAGTACCGGGTCGGAATGCATGGAAAGCATCACCACTTGTATGGCGGGAAACGACTTGCGAATACAGGCCGTTGCTTCTATCCCGTTTGTACCGGGCATTTCAACGTCCATCACTACGACGTCCGGGCGGGAACGGCTCACCGTATCTATGGCGTCCTGTCCATCTCCTGCCTCACCCACCACCTTTATATCGAATTCATTTCCGAGTAAGTTTCGCAGCCCCTGGCGAAACAGATGATGGTCGTCTGCAATAACAACTCTTATCATAGCCGCGGATTACTCACTCGTCGAGGAAGGTAAGACGATGTTTCAGGGCAATGCGGACGAGGTCCGGCAGATTGCGCGCTTTCAGCTTTTTTGTCAGATTTGTCCGATGTGTTTCGACTGTTTTGGCGCTGACGTTCAGGACGTGCGCCGCGGCCTGGTTCGTATGGCCTTCGGCGATCAACTGGAGGACCTCTCTTTCTCGGGACGAGAGGCGGTCTACGGGGCTAAGCGTGCGGTCATCTGTTTCATTCTGCAGGTATCCTGATAGTACGGTTTTGGCAATTGTGGGGGAAAGATACACTTCGTCTATGCTGGCAGACCGGATAGCGAGCAGAAGTTCTTCCATTAACGATCGCTTAAGGAGATATCCCTTCGCGCCACTCTTTAGCGCCTGACGCACCATATCCTCGTCGGAATACATGGACAGGATGACAACGCGCGTCCCGACATCCAATGACTGTATCCGGTGTGTGGCTTCTATGCCGTTCAATAAAGGCATGGCTATATCCACCAATGCCACGTCGGGCCTTTTCCGCTGAATCAGCTTTAGGGTTTCCTGGCCATCCGAGGCCTCGCCGACGACCTGAATATCATCAGTCGTTTCAAGCAGAGATTTGATGCTTTGGCGAAACAGATGATGATCATCGGCGATGACGACCTTTATCATATCTCCTCCCGGGGTATCGAAGCGATCACCAGGGTACCCGCGCCCGGCTTTGAACGAATATCCAGGCTGCCGTCAAATGGTTCCAGGCGTTCCCGCATGTCGATTAAACCCATGCCTGCGTCAACCTGATTCTCGGTTGTCCTGTCAGGGTCGAATCCCTGGCCATTGTCAAGAATCGATAGCTGTATGGCCTGGTCGGTCTGCTTCAATTCCACTTCCACTTGGGTGGCGTGACCATGTTTTACGCAATTCGCAAGGCCCTCCTGCAGAATACGATACAGGCAGACGTCAATCGTATTAGAGAGCCCGGCACAATCCGTGCCATGGTATGCAACCGAGATCCGGGTACGATGAGCAAAGCTTTTGCAAAGTCCGTCCAGCGACGCGTTCAGTCCGAACGTATCGAGCGTTGGCGGGCGCAGATCATGGGCGATCGTCCGTAGTTTTTCCAGGGTTTCGTCGGTTATCGTTACCGCGTCGCGAAGCCGTTCCCGCGTCCCTTCGGGGACACCGGCCAGTTCTTTCTGTGTAAGTTCCAGAGATACCTTCAATGCCGAAAGGTCCTGGCCGGTATCGTCATGCAGGTCTCGTGCGATACGACGGCGCTCGGATTCCTGCACGTCTACGAGTCGACGTGAAAGCGCTCTCATTCTATTGGCCTGCTCCTTCAGCGACGCGCCCATTTCTATGTTTTCCAATGCCAATTCCAACTCCGCGGCCAGGACGATCAACTGTTCTTTTTCTTCGCCGGTGAGCGGTTCTTCCGATCGCTTCGCGCCCAGCGCCAGTACCCCTCGACAGCCGGACTCGCCTCCGAGAAAAATGAGCAGCTCGAATTGCGGTTCTCCAGGTATTCCGCCGGAATCGACGTCTCCAGATTCGATCAGCGCGTTATCGACAGTCTCAGTTTGCAAGAAGTGCTCGATTATGCCGGCGGACTCAATGAAGAAGGACCTGCCACGTTCCGGACTCTGGTCGGGCGCTTCCGCTACTTCGTACCACGAAAGTGAAAGCGGCTTTCCGGAATCTTCATTGAGATAGATCGCCATGGAGGACAGGTCCAGTCCCTCTATCAGCTCTCGGCCGGTCTTTTCCAAAAGGGAATCCCGATCCTGACAACGCGATACGGTTCGTCCCAGTTCGGACAACCGTTGCCGATTCAGCAATTCATTTCGCAGGAAGTATCGGTCCATGATCCGGAGGACCGGTGTCCTCACCCAGTTCCACCCTCCCATGAGCATCAACATCAGCCCTGCGACGACACTTGCGGCAAGGAAGCCGGAGGCATTGACGACGATCTGTTCTGATGAAATCATGTCGTATAGTACGACGAACACGCCAAAGCTCAGTAAGAGATACACTGCCTGATTGGTGATCAGATATCTTATGCTTTTTCCGAGGACGAACCTCAAACCGAAGACCCGATGAGCGAGAATCGCGTAGGCAAACGCAAGGGCCAGCATGCATTGCAATCCCGCTGGAACAATTCGATCGAGAAACCACACGGTCATCAGCAACATCTGGCTGTTCTCCGGCATCAGACCCCATGAAGCCAGGAGCATGCCGGGTTGCAGGATCAGCCATGACGGCGCGAGTATGAACGCCGAGAGGAATCCTGCTTCAATGATATGCAGTCGCATTCTTTGTTGCCGGCGTGCGACGTATCGCTGTGCTATCAGAAGGCATGCAGCCGCTACCACGACGATAATGAGCGGACCGGGCGTGGGAACCAGATGCGCAATACTGCCGACCACGCCGATCCAATCGTGGTCCCAGTCAAAGAGCAAACTCGCGTCATTGATAGTCCGAAATGCCTCGAAGACGACCAGGGGTGTCAGGAGGAACCAGATCCATCTTCGCACCCATGATCCTGTCTTGGTTATGGTCGGATAGACAGTTAGAATCAACAGGATCAGGATGGGTTGCAGAAAACCCGCTGATAATAAAACGACTAAACTAAGTGGTATCATCCAACCCGGCCACGCGGCAATAAGGTAGAAGACAGGGGACGATACTATAGCCATAGTAAGGACAAGCAACGCACACTGGAATGCCACCGTATTCTTCATACCATGATATCCCATCCAGGTGCCAAAGCACAAAAGTACAATGGAGAAGACCAGGAACGGTCCGCGCTGGAGCCAACTCATCAACTCGTTGTTTATCACGATTTCTCTTTGATCACTCCCCGGGGTGTCGCGTATGAATTCGTTGGGCTCGAGTGCGAGAATACCTTCGTGTACCTGGCCATCTCGAACCCAGGAGAGATTGAGGCGATCTCCGGGGCGGTTTCGCAAGTGCGCCTGAAAGTACGATGAAGGATTCGATTTCAGATCGATACCGTTGATGGATATGAGTTTATCGCCTGCCTGCAGGCCTGCCCGATCGGCCGGACTGCCGGGCATTACTCGCTCAATGAAAAACCCTCCCAGCGCCCGAACCATGAATAGATCCAGCCAGGTACCTTTTTGCAGATTGTTGACTGTACCCTTCGACAATCCTCCCGTCGGAATCTTTTCACTCCCCAGAAGCCGGATGCCGGAAGACCAGCGGTCGATCTTGGGCAATTGCACCGTGGACCAGGTGACCATGCCGATGTGCACACACGACAACATGACCAGCGTACTGAGTATGAGATACCGGAAGATAAGCGATTTCAACCTGTTCCATCCCGAGATATGAACGCTGAATAAGATCGGCCGGTTGATCGTTAATCGAAATACAGGGTGGAAGCGTTCGGCAGGCTGGGGTTTACTCAAAGAAGCGCGATTGAATTGCACGCGTCAAGGAGAGCGCGGCAGAAAGCCGTCCCGTCACGTCCCTGCGGAGGAAGAGCCAGGCAGCCGCGGCGCCGGCCCTATCATTGCGATTCGCTCCGCAACTCGGCAAGAAAGCTGGGTACACCGAAGAACAACAGGCTCAAGAATGAGGGGTTCATGTCGATGGATCCGTGCTTTCGCGGGTCGTCGCTCCAATCCTGGGCGTCGATGAGCAGCTTCAGGATATTCATGCCGGTTTCCAGGTAGCGGTCGTCGCCGGTCAGGCGGTAGGCGTAGCCCAGGTGCCGGCAGAGGATGCCGCCGTAGTGTTCACTGTAGGGGCGATCGGACGCGAAAGTACCCGGGAAGCCACAGAACCAGTCCACGCCGCGCAGGTAGGTCTTGGCTACGTCATCGCGACAGGTCATCCGGTGCATCAACTCCAGTCCTATCATGAGATAATGGGTCTGGTAGCCTTTCTGCTCCTCGTAGGGCAGGTCGCGGATCAAACGGGAGAACGGGCCGCCGAGTGTCTTGAATTCATCGTCGGTAAAAGGCGCGGCCGACCCCATTTCAACCGCCAGGGTGGTGCCTTCCGTCGCCATGCCGTAGGGTAGCTGTTTCGGCAGCCTGTCCGGGGTCGCGACGTGAAAGCGCTTGTGCCAGCTCCCGTCGTCGTTCTGTGCCCGGGCGACGACGGAATACACTTCCTCCGCTCTTCGCAGGAAGCGTTCTTCTCCGGTGGCTTCATAGACGTAAAGCAGTCCGCGTAGCGTATTGCCGATGGACCGCAGGCTGAAGCTGAAGGTTGGATCTTCGGTCCACCTGTAACGCAGGAAGAACGCGCCGGCTTCGCGTATAGATTCCAGGGTCCTTCCGTCGCCAGTCAGGTAGTAGTAATCCATCCAGTTATCTATGAAGGTATGCGATGCGCAGGGTTCATCGCTGAAATGGTCGACCCCGTGACGGTAACAGCCACCGACCATGTACGGTCTGAAGGGATGCCAGTGGCAGGTATCCACGTCCACCGAGTGGCGGGTCATGGCTTCCCCCAGCTCGAAGTACTGCGGGTCACCCGTACGCACGTACTGGATCCAGATCGCGTGGCGCGGGTCCCATTCGCTGTTGCACCATCCCCAACGGCCCTGTGACTTCCAGTCGTCCTCCTCTTCGTCCCAGGTGGCCCGCACGTCGCCGTAGTCCAGGTATCCGTACCAGCGGCCGAACCGGATGTTTCGCGCGAGCCAGTCCGCGAAACCCGTCAACATGCGCTCCGCGGACCGGATCATGTCCCGATGGTTCACCTCGTGACCGGTATCGGTCTCCTCGGGGGAGCGCGTCTGATCGTCCGGACCACCTGCGACCTCGCATTGAGCCATCCAATCCGTTGAAATCGATGCATGGGGCCGGGACAGGGCGCATCGCAGTGTTTCAACCGCCTCGGCTCTATGCGCGTCATCGAAATACAGTACGTAGAACTCCGTGGTCTTCGCTATGCCCGTGCCGTCCGAGTAGATTCCTTCGCCCTCGTGCCAGGCGACCTCTTCGGCGTACCGCGAAAGAGAGAGGCGACTGCCGTCCGGGTCGTGCCGCGCGTACACGGTCAAACGACCGCCTCCCGAGATTTCCAGGGCCCGAGGGTATTCTTCAGCCATGTTCCGGCACGCAACGCCTACGCCCGACGTGCCGTCGCCGAGCGTCACCCAACCCTCGCAGGCTTCGTCCTCCGCGATGATCTTTTCAACTCCTGGACGGCCGTGGAGTACCCGTACGTAGTTGTCTTTCTGCTGCGCGATGCGAAGTCGCTCGTCGAGTTCGAGCGTTCCGGTCTCGACGCCACACGATCCGCCCGCCTGGACGCCACACGATCCGCCCGCCTGGACGCCACGCAGTCCGTAGGCGTAGTTCGTGAGGGAGCCGGAGAAAGGGATGGGGACGTCCACGGCGAGATCCTCGATTTCTACTTCCCGGGGATTGCAGGTGAACACGTAGGTTTGCAGCACCCGGACAAATGCATGGCCGGCATAGGCGTGGAACCGGGTGATGCAACGCAGGGGCCTGTACCCGCCATAGTGGTGCATGGGGACGTCGGCCTCGAGTGCGCTTTCCAGCCGGATGACGGTGCGCAGGGGACCCCGCTCCTCAACGCTCGCCGTACAGGAGTCACCGGCCAGGGATGCCCGGCAGAGACCGCCCGGACCGTAAAGCCGGCGTACCAGTCCCCCATCGGAGGCGCCTTCGCTGATGCGCGTCCATGCATCGCCGCCGGTGCCGTGGTCTGTAACGCGAGGGCCTTGCCCGTCGTCCCGATTCCCGGCGTTCGAGTGGGACACGGAATGAAAGAGACCGTATTGATGACGGCCAACCCGGAACCGCAGGGCGCCGGTATCCACGTGAAGGTCGTTTTCTGTTTCCTCGATACGAACGGAAGCAGCCGGAGTCGTCTGCATACGCGCTCCCCCGGTCCCTTCATCCGCCAGGGAATAGACCTTGCCGCCCGATGATGCGGCATCCGCCTGGAAGTCCACGAGCACCCACTTCACCGATCCATCCGGCCATCGGCTGAGCACCCGGAACTGGGCGGGAATGCCGACCCCGGCGGGGTCCAGCACGACCAGTCCTTCTGTCCCGTGCAGCATGCCTGCAGGCAATGGCACGCCCCGGGTGACGGGCCAGCCTTTGGGCTTCCGCGCGGGGTCATGGGTAAACACGATGGGGATCGAGATCATGACTTCTCCGATTTGATTGACCAGCCCGGGTCGCTTGCTCCGAATCAATCGCGACCGTATATTCCATCGCAGCTTCCCGGAGTGGCTCAGGAGTGGCTCCAATGGAAGCGTTTATCCCCAGGTGCCGTCTTTCGTCGGTCCCGGTTTAAACCACCACGATACTGAATTCAGGACGGACATCCGGATTTTCACGAATATAAATCAAGGAGCAGGCCATGTCAGGCCCCGTCATGCTGAAGTCCCTAGCCATAACCGGGAAGGCTCCCGGCCCGAAACTGCTCATACTCGGGGGCATACACGGCGACGAATTCGAATCCATGTGGGCCATACGGCGTTTGAAAGAGGCCCTGGACCCGGACGAACTGCGCGGCACGGTAACCCTGGTCCCCGTCGTCAACGAGGCGGCTTACTGGCGCGGCCAGCGGACCGCGGAGGACGGCCTGGACCTGGCACGCACCTGCCCGGGACGGGAAGACGGCACCATCACGGAGCGCGTTGCCTTCGCGGTGAGCGCGCTGATCCGCGAGGCCGACTACCTGATCGACCTGCACAGCGGCGGACTGATTTGCAGGTTCTATCCGACGGTGGGCTATATGCTGCATTCCGACGCGGACGTCCTGGAGCGACAGCGGGAGATGGCCCGGGCGTTCAACATGCCGATTGTCTGGGGTACGTATGCGGGTCACGACGGGCGAACGCTTTCCATCGCCCGCGACGCCGGCATTCCCGCCATCTACTCGGAATGGATGGGGGCCGGGGACTGCGACCCCGAGGGTGTCGATGGATACTACGAAGGCTGTCTGAACGTCATGGGCGTGCTGGACATGATCGAGCGCGTCCAGCCGCCGTCTGGAGTCCGGCACACGGTGGAGGACGACCGGGAAGGGGCGGGCCACATCCAGTTGAACTATCCGTCGCCGTTTTCAGGATTCTTCGAGCCCTGGGTCGAACTGATGGATCGCGTAGAGCCGGGAGACGTTTTTGGCGTGGTCACCGACCTGCTGGGCGAACGGCGGGAGGAGATCGAGTCCACGCAGTCCGGTCACGTGCTGGTCCTGCGTACCTTCAACCGCGTGCACGAAGGGGAGACGCTGGCGGCCGTCCTGGAGGTCTGATACGGGGATGACGAACTTTTGCGATCCCTCGGTTTACTCCGGGTGAGGCGGGCTGCTTCTTCATAACGCCCATCCAGGGTTTTCGAGTCAACTTGCTTGTTCCCTAACGAGGTTGAAAACGCTCGACTTTGATCTGATCTTCGTATTGACGCGCTTGGGCAAGATTGAAGTTTGCCTGGTGACGCAGCCAGAATTCTGCGTTGGACCATCCTGCCTTTTCCAGCCGGATGGCCATTTCAACCGAAATCGCCGTATGTCCATTCAGCAGACGCGAAAGCGTGTGGCGAGAAACATCAAGTACCTTTGCTGCCTCGGTGACACTTAACCCAAAGGGTATCAAACAGTTTTGCCTGATACTGTTGCCGGGATGCGACGGAGTGTGCATTGCCATGAGGCGTGACCCTTTCTAGTGATAATCGACCAAATCGACGTCGCGCACGTTATTCTTTACAAATCGAAATATGATACGCCAGTTGGCGGAAACGGATACGCTCCAATACTCCTTAAGGCTTCCCTTGAGTGGATGAAGACGATACCCTGGAAGATCAAGATCAGATGGCTTGGAAGCAGCGTCGAGATCCGACAGGACAAGCACGATGCGTCTCGCGAGATCACCGCGTACCCCACTTGTCGAACCAGAATCATAAATCCGCTTGAGACCTCGGTGTCGAAACGATTGTATCACTTGATACGTAACGGACCCTGTATGTTCGTGTCAATGCCAATCGCCCGAGCCAGGGTTCGGACTACTCGTCGGACGTGTTCCTTGACGCATAGGACCTCGGTGTCTTATCCTTAACTGTCGGAAATCGCTCCGACATCTCGTGCTCGTTGGATATTTTAAACGATGGATTCCGTTGCTGATCTGCTGCTTAATGGCGCATTGAGGCCCGGTTGATTTCCCCATGATCCGCGATTCCTACTGGCTGGACATGCCCTACACCCCCTCGGATCCCCTGTCCGGAGACCTGGACGTGGACGTAGTCGTGATCGGCGGCGGCGTAACGGGCGTGACCGGTGCTTTATTCCTGGCCGAGGGCGGTGCGCGTGTGGCGGTACTCGAGCGCCGCGAGATCGCCTCGGGCGCGACCGGCCGCAACGGGGGATTCATGCTGGCCGGGACCCACGAGTACTATGTCGAAGCCGTGGAGGAACTGACGGACATGTACGGCGCGGACGGCAGGAAGCTGGCCAGGGAGGCGTGGATGATCGCCCTTGAGAACCACGATCTGATGGCCGGTCTCATGGACAAATACGCCATTCAGTGCGACTACTACCGGCACGGCAGCTACGTGGTGGCCATGAAGCGGCCGGACCGCGGTTCTCACGCGGATCCCCTGGAAAGGATCGTCCAGTCATTTCGATTGCTCCAGGAAGATGGATTCGACGTGGAGTACCTGGACGAGGAGAGACTTTACGGACTCAAGCGCAGTCCCCTGCTCGCCGGCGCGTTATGGAACAAGTTCGACGGCGAACTCCACCCGGTCAAGTACGTGCGCGGCCTCGCGTCCGCAGCCAAAGGCCTGGGCGTGCGTTTCTTCGAAAACACGCCCGTCACCGGGGTCGAGCGCTCCGGTTCCGGAACGGGGAGGCAGGGAGGCGCAGATGGACGCCAGGGCAAGCGGAAAGACAGCGGCCTGCTGGTCCATACCCAGAACGGAAGGATCCGAACCCGGCACGTGCTGCTGGGCATGAACGCCTACACGCCCCAGCTCGATGCCCGGTACGAACGGCGCATCATACCCCACCGGGGACAGGTCTTCACGACGGAACCCGCTACCGAACGCCTGTTCAACGGCGTCTTCTACGCCAACGATGGATGGGATTTCTGGCGGCAGTTGCACGACGGGCCCGGCGAGGGCGGCAGACTGCTTTATGGCGGCGGACGAAATCACCACGTCCGCGCCGAACGGGGGTTTCATTTTCTCCGGCACAGGGGCCGGTCGATCAGGACGTACAGAGGATACAAGGAACGCCCCACCCGTGCGGTTCAACGCTCCAACGACCGGGCGTTCACCAGCACCTTCCCCCACCTTGCCGACCTCGGTCGCTCCCACCGCTGGGGCGGCGTCATGGGCTTTTCCTACGACAGCAGTCCTTTCGTCGGCGAGACGGAGACGCCGGGCGTCCACATCGTCGCCGGATTCACGGGCCGGGGCAACGCCTACGCCACGGTGGCGGCGCGCGTGCTCAGCGACCGGTTGCTGGGCAGGCCCGCGACCGTGGAGCGCCGGTTCGAGACGGTCAAGACGGTATTCGATCCACTTCGCGGCGGCCTTGACGCGGAGAATCGCCGCCGGTAGTTCGAAGCCGCAAACCGCCGCCGTCAGGCCAATCCTCGTCAGACCCTTCGCAATTCAGACAACTCGTCCGATCGACCGCTTTCCGCAGCCGGTCATACGCCAATCCGTTCCTACGCAAACTGGTGGAAATGCCGGGTCACGCGCCGTTCCACCTGCCTCAGCAGGATGGACAGGGACAGGCAGAGCAGAAAGTACACGAAGGCCACCAGCAGCCACACCTCGAAAAGCAGTCCGCTCGAATTGGCGATCTCCGACCCGACGAAGGTCAGCTCCTGGACGGAGATGAGCGAGACGATGGACGAATCCTTCACCAGGGAGATGTACTGGCCCGCCAGGGGCGACGCGATGCGCGCCAGCGCCTGGGGGAAGATGACGAACCGGTAGCGGTCCAGGACCGGTATGCCCAGGCTTTCCCCGGCCTCCCACTGGCCGCGGGGAATGGCGGAAAGACCGGCGCGGACGACTTCGGCGATGTACGCGGCGCTGATGAAGGAGATGCACAGCACGCCGGAAATCAGGTTCTCCCAGAGCGCCGGGGGCCCGAAGAGAAAGCGCTGCCATCCCGACGCATCCTCCGCGGGCCGGTTGAACAGGCCGTCCAGGCCCAGCAGGGGCATCAACTGGCTGCTGATGAAGAAGTAGAAGATGAAGATGAACACCAGGGGCGGGATGTTGCGGAGGATCTGGATGTAGGTCCCGCAGAACATGCGCAGGGCGCGCACCTCCGAGTATCTTCCCACGCCGATCAGCACACCCAGGATGGTGGCCAGGACCGCCCCCCAGACGCTTAGCCGCAGGGTCGCGTAGATCCCCATAAGAAAGAAGGGCGTGTCGCCGGTCTCGCCGGACGCGAAGACGGTCGCCAGCGCCTGGGGCCAGTCCCAGCGGTACGCCACGCCGATGGCCGAGCGGTACCACAGCCAGCCCGCCGCCAGGACCAGCCCGACCAGCAGGACTCCGTCGAGCCGGGTGACCCGGAACCGTCGTCTCGATTCGCGCGTGCCGTGGCGCCTGCTGTCACCCTCGGTGTCGCCTCTGCCGCCGCGCCTGCCGACACGCCCGTTGCCGCGCCTGCCGACACGCCCGTTGTCACCCTTGCTGTCGCGTCCGGTCGTCGACATCAAACCCCCGCCCTGCGTCGTTCGGCCATGGCCGCCGCGGCCGAAAGGGCCAGGGTCACGGCCAGGTAGATCGCGGCCACGGTCAGCCAGATCTCGAAAGTCAGGAAGGTGTCCGCAATGAGGTTCCGGCCCTGCGTGGTCAGGTCGAAGATGGCGATCACGCTGACGATCGAGGAGTTCTTGACGAGTGAAACCGCCTCGTTGGTGAGCGGCGGCAGCATGTTGCGAATCACCTGCGGCAGGATGACGTACCGGTAGTTGTCGACGCGCGACAGTCCCAGGCTGTCTCCCGCCTCCACCTGCCCCCGGGGGATGGCGCGCAGGCCGGCCCGGAAGATCTCCGACGTGTAGGCGCCCTGGAACGCGGCGAGGCACGCGATGGCCGTCGTGGTCTGACCCCAGCCGAGGATGGGACCCAGGACGAAGTACATCACGTAGAGTTGGATAAGCAGGGGGGTGTTGCGGATCAGTTCCAGGTACCCTCGGGCAAGTCCGCGCCCGACCACGGAAGCAGACAGGCGGAGCATGGCGGTCGCAAGTCCGATGACGAGCGTCAGGAAGAGGCTCAGGACGGAAATTTCGAGGGTGACGAAGAGTCCCTGGACCAGGGGGCCCGCGGACCAGGCGCCGTTTTCCGTGGTGAACAGGAAATCGCCCACGCGGTACCACTGCCACCGGTAGTTGATGTTCTCCGCGCCGCGCATGACCGCGAAGACGAGAATACCGGCAATGGCCGCCGGCTGTACCCAGTTCGACGGGACACGCCTGACCCACGGCCCGCGAAATACGCCGATCACGCGGAAGCCTCGTAATGGAGGATCTGGTTGAGGAAAGCCCGGGTTCTTTCTTCCCGGGGCGCGTCGAAGAACTCGTCCGGCGTGGCGCTCTCGACGATCTCGCCGTGGTCCATGAAGATGACCCGGTCGGATACCTTACGCGCGAAGCCCATTTCGTGGGTCACGCAGACCATAGTGATGCCGTCGTCCGTGAGCTCGTAGATCACGTCGAGGACTTCCCGGATCATCTCCGGGTCGAGGGAGGAGGTGGGTTCGTCGAAGAGCAGGATATCGGGCTTCATGCAAAGCGCCCGGGCGATCGCCACGCGCTGCTGCTGCCCGCCGGAGAGCTGGTCGGGGTACTTTTCGGCCTGCTCTCCGATGTGCACGCGCTCGAGGTAGTTCAGGGCGGTCTCTTCCGCCTTGTCTTTATCCATCCCGAGATTGCGCATGGGTGCGAGCGCCAGGTTCCGCAGGACCGTCATGTGGGGGAACAGGTTGAAGCCCTGGAACACCATGCCGATCTTGCCTCGCAGTTCGCGGGGCAGCGGCTCGCCCGGTCCCAGCGAAACGCCTTCGACCCGGACCGCGCCCCGGTCGTGCTTTTCGAGCCGGTTGATGCAGCGGATCAGCGTGGACTTGCCCGACCCGGACGGCCCGCAGATGACGATGCACTCACTTTCCCGGACGCTCAGATCCACGTCTTTCAGCACCTGGAACGCGCCGAACCACTTGCTTACTTTGTCAAACACGATGATGGGCTGGTTATCGCCAGAAACGGATTGTGTATCGTCAGACACGGTTCAGGTGCCCTCGATCATCGCCTTCATCCTGGCCGCGACCCAGTCGACCGCCACGTCGATCATGCCCTGTCCCTTCACGGCGTCGGCGAGTTTGGCTTCGTGGTGGAATTCCCGGTCCTGGGCGGCCCGGTCGGCCTCGGAAATGGTCAGCCTGGCTGAATCGTAGTCGACGCCTTCCCAGTGGATGTGCCTGGGGAAGGCCGCATAGGCGAAGGAGGTCTCGAACTCGCTGGCGTGGCCGGGACAGTTGTTCGAGTCCATGTACTTCTCGACGATTTCCGGGGTATAGGCTTCCCAGTAGCTGCAGAAGGCGAAATCGACCCCCAGGCGGGACTGGATATCCTCCAGCACGGCGTTGACGGGACCGGCGTTCCCGGCGTGGCCGTTGACGGCCAGGATATGGCTGATCCCGCCCCTTTTCATGCTGTCGGCCACGTCGTAGAGGAGTTCCGTGAAGATCTCGGGCCGGGTCGTCAGCGTCCCCTTGTGATCCATCCAGTGCTCCGACACGCCGATGGCCAGCGGCGTGGTCACCACGACCTCCGGGTAGAGTTTCTGCGCGGCGCGTTCGGACACGTGCACGGCGCTGGCGGTGTCGTGGGACATCTCCAGGTGTTCGTTGTGCTGTTCCGTGCTGCCCGTGGGGATGATCGCGCCCTTGAGGTTGCCGGCGCAGATTCCCTCGCGGAACTGCCTGCGGGTCATTTTCCATAGCTGTACGGGACGGTCTTGGGGCAGGGTATCGGGCATGGATCACTCCTGACTGGTTGGAGATCGATTAAGCGTAATCCTCGCGAGGCGGACTGAATATGTCCAGGGCGACGGATTTGACCCTGACTTCGGTCACGCCGTGTCGAACCCCACCGGGGATCACGTACTTGTCGCCCGTCTTGATGGTCCTGCTCTCTTCGCCGATGACCATGACGAATTCACCTTCCAGCACGACGCCCAGCTGTTCGTGGGGATGATCGTGCATGGGCACCTGCGATCCCGGCGTGAGCGTCACAAAAGACATCTGGGCCCGGTCGCCTCCCGCCACGGCGATGCTTACGCCCGGGGCGATCGATTTAGTGGACATGTGCTCTTCTTCGACGAAGTACATAAGCTCCTCCAGTGCTCCTCCAATGCTCCTCCAATGCTCCGCCTCCAGCGCTCCTCCGATGCTCCTCCAGCTATGCGGCGGATGTCCGGTGATGGCGAATTGCCGTCACGCGGTCAGCCTAATTTTCCCCACACGGACGGCCCTGGGGCGAACCGGCGTACACGGCGCTCGCCGCGGCCACGCCGCTTCCCGCGACTTCGTGTCCTTCCGCCCGCAGCGTCTCTTCAAGGGCGCCCAGGCACAACATGACGTGATCCTTCTGCGAGGACTGCCCCATGAGGCCCACGCGCCAGGCCTTGCCTTTCAACGCGCCGAGGCCGCCGCCGAGTTCGATGCCGTAGTCCTCGAGGAGGCGGCGCCGTACGCTGGCTTCTTCGACCCCCACCGGGGCCAGGACGGGGTTGATGGTCGGGGCGCGGTGCGGGGCGTCGACGAAGAACCCGAGGCCCATGGCGTCGATACCGGCCTTAAACGCCTCGTAGTTCAAGGCGTGCCGCGCATGGCCCTTCGCCAACCCCTCCTCGTGTATGAGGACGAGCGCTTCCCTCAACGCGTAGATCAGGCTCACGGGCGCGGTATGGTGATAGACCCGGTCGCCGTCCCAGTACGCGTTGATCAGGGAAAGATCCAGGTACCAGCTGTCAACCGGCGTCTTACGCGCGGAGATTGCCGCGCACGCCCGTTCGTTCAGCGTGACGGGCGCCAGGCCCGGAGGCGCGCTCAGGCATTTCTGGCTGCCGGTATAGCAGACGTCGATGCCCCATTCGTCGACTTTGACGGGCGTCCCGCCCAGGGAGGCCACGGTGTCTACCAGGACGAGGGCCCCGTGTTCATGGACGACCCGGATGATTTCCTCGAGGGGTTGGAGCACGCCCGTGGACGTTTCCGCGTGTACCAGGCCGACCAGCTTCGGCCGGCAACCCGCCAGTGCCTCCCGCACCTGCTCCGGCGCGAACGGGACGCCCGGGCCGGTCTCCAGGCGGATCAACCCGCCGCCATGCCGTTCGACCATCTGGGCCATGCGGTCCCCGAATACGCCGCCCACGCACACCAGCACTTCATCGCCGGGTTCGACGAGATTGCAGATACAGGTCTCCATGCCCGCGGAGCCGGTAGCGGAGATCGCCAGCGTCATGTCGTTTTCGGTCTGGAACACGTACCGGAGCAGGGCCTTGGTATCGTCCATGACCCCGATGAAATAGGGATCCAGGTGCCCCGTAAGCGGTGCGCCCATGGCCTGGTAGACCCTGGGATGCATATCGCTCGGGCCCGGCCCCATCAGCATGCGCCGGCCGGGATTCAGGGGGGCGAATGAACCGTGGCATGATGTCATTTGGAGGAGTTCCCTTCGGTGGAGCAGCCAAATCGGACCTGGAAGAAGGACAGGTGGAAAGGCAACGGTAGTATAGACGAGCGCCCATGAGGTGTCAATCAAATTGGACAAAACAAAAGAGGATTCCCGGTAAACGCGGAATCCTCTTAAAACCCAGTGTTCAACCTGCTTTATCGCCACCGGCGACCAAGCCCGGAATTACATGCCCTCGCCTGAAGTGATCAGGTCCAGCTTCTTTTGCCGGTGCTCTTCTCCCTTGGTGGAGTACTCCTGCTTTTTGGCCTCGTCCGTCTCCGTGGTGACCAGGCCGAAATAAGCATCACTGATAATATCGTGGCCGTCGATATTGTTGGGCTGCAATACCAACAGTTTGTCCATGCTGCCCACTGCGCCGTGAAACGCCATGGAGGCGGCGTCAACGTCTCCGGCATCCCGTACCGACAGACCCTTGTTGTAGTACGTAGTCCCGAGATACCGTAGCAGGTCGACATCCTCGGGAAGGGCGGAGTGTCCCCTTTCAAGCACATCGATCGCCTTATCGTAGTTCTTCCTGGTGTCGTGGATGGAACTTACGTCCCGGTACAGGGTCTTCTCGCTCGGAAAGGCTTCTATCGCCCTTTCGTAGGTTTTGATGGCGTTGGTCGTGTCGGCCACGCTGAAATAGGCGTTGCGCAGAACGAGGTAGGTGTTGAGGTCGATCTCTTCCGACAATTCAATGACCTTGTTGCAGGCCGTGATCACCCTGTCCCAGTCTTCGCTGTTATAGTACACGTTGACCAGGCCGTCCCAGGCTTCGAACTTGTCCGGATCGACTTCGAGAAGCTTTTCCAGGGGCATCCTCGCGTCTTCGTAATCCTCGGCTCCCAGGGCGGCATAACCCCAGTACAGGTAACTCTGCTGCTTGGCGGCTTCGAATTCATCGGCATTCTTGGCGTCGTCCTTCTTGCCCGTCGAACGCAGCGCGTCCTGCATCATCGAGATTGCCCCGACCGAGCGCCCGTAGAAACCGGCCGCTTCCGCGTATTCGCCTTTTTCGTAGCTCTGCTGGCCCACCTGGTAGTTCATGCGGATCATGGAGTTCAGGGTGTTTTGGTACTGGCTCTTGTCCTTCCTGTCCAGGTCGTCGAAGGTTACCACTTCCCAGTTCCCGAACATATCATCGAAGTTGCCCTTGTAGTAATGTATGAGCCCCAGGAGATAGTGGACGTCGTTGTTGCCCGGGTCTTTTTCCAGGGCGGTCTCGAGCAGGCCCAGGGCCTTGTCGAACTGTGGCGGTGTTTCACGGATGTAGATCTTCGCGGAACGAAGTTCGATTTTCTGCGCGTCAGCCGCGACGGGGATCAGCACGGCGAAGCCCAGGACGAACAATACGCAGATGGAAACCTTTCTGAAAAACATTACGAACTCCTTTCGACAGATGCGTCGACGGCACGTCGTCGAGGCCTGTCACGGGGATGCGTTTCGGTGATTATGCCCGGTGTATCCAGAACAAACAGTCTCCTGAAACTACATACATATGTCACTTCCAGTCAAGATGATTCGGGGACGTCACACCGGTAAACTACCCGGCCGCCGACAATGGTCATGGTAACGTTCCCCTTTAGCACGCAACCCGCGAAGGGCGTGTTACCGGACCTTGACTTGAAGGACGCGGGATCCACGGTCCAGGTTCCTTCCGGGTCGAAAAGGAAGAAGTCGGCCGCACTGCCGGCTGCCAGGCTGCCGCCTTCCATGCCCAGTATCCCGCTGGGGGCCGTCGACAGGCGCAGCACCGCATCGCGCCAGGTCATCAGGCCCGGCGCAATCAACTCGGTATACACGACCGACAGCATGGTCTCGAGACCGGCGGCGCCGGGGAGCGCTTCCTCGAATTCCGTGTTCTTCTCGTCCACGGACCGCGGCGTGTGATCCGAAGCGATCGCGTCGATGGTCCCATCCGCGAGGCCCTCCCGAAGCGCCTCCACGTCCGCCCGGCTTCTCAGGGGCGGATTGATTTTCAGGCGGGTATCGTACGAGGACAGCGCTTCGTCGGTCAGCACCAGGTGGTGGGGGCTGACATCGGCGGTCACCCGGACGCTCCGCTGCTTCGCCGCCCGGACGAGTCCCACGGTCACGGCCGTGCTCACGTGGGTTATATGCAGGCGTCCCCCCGTCCATTCCGCCAGCATGATGTCCCGTGCGGCGATGGTTTCCTCCGCGATGGACGGGACGCCCTTGAGGCCCAGCCGGGTAGCGTGGCGCCCCTCGTGCATGAGGCCACCGGCGGAGAGCGACGGATCTTCGCAGTGCGCGATGATGGGCAGGTCGAACATCCTTGCGTATTCGAGGGCCCGCCGCAGGATGGCCGGATTCCGGATGGTTCGGTCGGCGTCGGAAAGCGCGACGGCGCCGGCGTCGGAAAGCTCGCCCATCTCGGTCAGACGCTCGCCCGCACGGCCGACGGTGACTGCCGCGACGGGGTAGACGTGCACCGGGACGCCCGACGCCCGCGACCGTACGAATCTCACCGCGGGGGCATCGTCCAGGTCCGGTTTGGTATCCGGCATGCACGCCACGCCGGTGACGCCACCGGCCGCCGCCGCCTCTGCCCCGCTCTCCAGGGTCTCCCGGTACTCGTAGCCGGGTTCGCAGAGGTGTACGTGCATATCGACCAGGCCCGGCATAACGAGACAGCCGGCCGCATCGATGACGGTGGCGCCCTTCGCCTCGCCGTCCGCGGGACGGTCGATGATCCTGCCGTCGAGGATCCAGAGATCGCCGGTCCCGTCGCGGCCGGAAGCGGGGTCGACGACGTGCCCGTTGCGGACCACCGACAGTTCCAGGCCGCCCGATGTAACCCGTCCGTCCGTTCCCTGTCCGTCAGGCCGCATCGCGCTCACCCCCGCCGTTGAGGAGATAGAGGACCGCCATGCGAACGGCGACCCCGTTGGTCACCTGGTCGAGAATGACGGACCGGCCGCCGTCCGCCACGCGGGAGTCGAGTTCCACGCCGCGGTTGATGGGACCGGGATGCATGACGATGGCGCCGGGCCGGGCGTTTTCGAGGCGCTCCGGGTCGATGCCGAAGAGGCGCGTGTATTCGCGCTGGGAAGGGAAGAAGGCTTCCCGCTGTCTTTCCAGTTGTATCCGCAGGGCGTAGACCACGTCGGCGTCGCGGAGGGCGTCCTCGACCCGGTGGCAGACCTCCACGCCCATCGCTTCGACGTCGACGGGGATCAGCGTGGGCGGGCCGCAGACGGCCACGTTCGCGCCCATAGTCCGAAGTCCCCAGATATTGGAGCGCGCCACCCGGCTGTGGGCGATGTCGCCGATGAGCGCGACCTTCAGCCCTTCCAGGTCGCCCAGGGCGTCCCGCATGGTCAGCAGGTCGAGCAGGCCCTGGGTCGGATGCTCGTGGGCGCCGTCGCCGGCGTTGATGACGACGGCCTTCGACAGGCATTGGGAAAGGAAGAGGGGGACGCCCGCCGCCGCATGACGCACCACCACGCAGTCCACCTGCATGGCTTCGATGTTCCGGGCCGTATCGGCGAGGGTCTCTCCCTTGGACACGCTGCTGCCTGAGGACGCGAAATTCAGGGTATCGGCGGAAAGCTGCTTCTCGGCCAGTTCGAAGGACAGCCGCGTGCGGGTGCTCGATTCGAAGAAGAGATTGACGACGTTCTTCCCTCTCAAGGCGGGGACCTTGCGGATGGGGCGCCGGATCACTTCCTTGAAGGAGTCCGCCGTATCCAGGACAAGCCGGATTTCCTCGCGCGAGAAACCCTCGAGGCCGATCAGGTGCCGGTGGCGTAGCGCGTGGAGGCGGGCTTCACCCATCACACCACCTCCTCGACCGAGACGTCATCCTTCCGATCGAGTTCGCGAACGTGCACGACCACGGTCCTGCCGGGGCCGACTTCAATGTCCTCCCCGACATAGTCCGCCTGGATCGGCAGTTCCCGCCCCTCCCGGTTGATCAGGACGGCGAGTTCGATCCGCCTGGCCCGGCCGAAATCCTTCAGTTCGTCCAGCGCCGCCCGTATGGTACGGCCCGTGTACAGGACGTCGTCGACGAGGATGACGGTGCGTCCCTCGATGTCGAAGGGTATGTCGGTAGTGCGGACGACGGGGTAGTCCGCGCGGACCTGGAGGTCGTCGCGGTACAGGTTGATGTCCAGCACGCCCACGGGAACCGCCGTGTCCTCCGCCTCGCGCAAGGCATCGGCCAGCCGGCGCGCCAGCCAGTCTCCCCGCCTCTGTATACCGACGATGACGATGCCGGACGCGCCCTTGTTGCGTTCCAGGATCTGGTGGGCGATGCGGGATACCGCCCTGGCGATGCCTTCCCTGTCGAGGACCTGCTGCTTCACCCGGCCACCCTCTCATGCTCCGCGGCTCGTGCCGCCTCCTCCCGGGCTCCAGGCTCCGGCTCGTGCCGTACCGGCCGCCCAGGCCGTCCGGAGCGTTTCCAGATTCTAGGTTCCGGCTCGTGCCGTCCCGGCCGCCCAGGCCGTCCGGAGCGTTTCCAGGCTCTTTCGCGCGATGTGCTCCGCGCCGTAGGAATAGTCGAAAACCTCCACCGAACCGTATCCCTCATACCCCGTGTCCCGAAGCGCCCGCAGAATGGGCACGAAATCGGTATCGCCGTAACCCGGGCCGTCACCGTCGGCGTTATTGAAGTGAATGTAGGCCATGTCGTCCCTGTGTTCGCGAACGGCCGCCGCGACGTCCAGGCCCTGGCAAAGGGTCGCCCGCACGTCGATGATCATGCGGAAATTCGGATGATCGATCTCCCGGACCATCCGCGCGGCCTCGGCGGGGGTGTTGATGAAATTGGTCTGGGCGACGTCCAGGGGTTCGAGGCAGATCGTTACGCCGTGTGCCGCAGCCGCGGGCAGACATTCCTCGAGGGCCGTCCGGGTCCGGTCCCAGGTGGCCTCGAAGGTCTGGCCCGGCAAAACGTTGCGCTGCTTCGGCGATCCGAGGACGATGACCCGGCCGCCGATGTCTCCGCAGAATTGCACCAGGTCGCAGAGATACAGGCTGGTGCAGTAGCGGATGCCGTCGTCGGGGTGATTGAGGTAGAGGCCTTCCGGGCTGAGCAGGACCCAGTGCAGTCCCGTGATCTCCAGTCCGAATTCGGCGGCCTCGTCGCGAATCGCCTTCCTGGCGTCCGGTCCGACCTCGTTCACCGAACGCGCCACCGTGAAAGGGGCGATTTCCACGCCGTCGTAACCGATTTCCGCGGCGGTGCGAAAGACCTGCCGGAGGGGCACGTCCCGGAACATTTCGTTGCAGAAGGCGAACTTCATACGGGTTGGCCCGCCTCTTGCGCCTCTTTGGTCGTTTCCCGCCCGGCGACGGCGTATTCGTTCTTCAGGTCCTGCGGCAGGGTGCGCCAGACCAGGAAGCGCTTGCGCAGCACGCTCAGGAAGCGACGGTTGATGCGCTGCCAGGAGGCGACGTCGCCGCTCTCGCGATGGATGTCCACCCAGACGGCGTAGAGGTCTCTTTCATTTTCGGCCGGCGCGGCGCTGAGGGAGACCCGCTGGCTGATGCCCAGGTCGTACGGCGCGAGCCAGGTCATCATCGAGATATGGTACATGGGATGGCCCGACGGCATCTCCTGGGCGCTCAACTGGACGTTTTCCGTGACGAAGGCGCCCAGGGAACCCTCCTCGTAGGATTCGAAGACCCGCGTGAGATAGGCGTACATGCCCAGCACCTCGACGCTGCCGATGGTGAAGGGGAAATCGAAACTCCAGTCGTCCCCGTCGGGCTCGGGGAATTTCCACTCCCGCCCCACGTCCGGCACGGCCATGTCCGCCGCCTTCTTCGCCGGATAGGCCGTCGAAAGGAAGACCGTGGCCATGACCACGACGACCGACCAGACGGCCGAGAGGGAAGAATAGTTCAGCGACAGGCCGGCCAGGATGTCATAATTCGACAGCACGAGGGTGATGGTCTGCCCCCCCAGGTAGCCCAGCACGGCGCCGACCGTCGCAAAGACGGAGGACTCCGCCAGGAACAGGGCCGCGATGTGGCTCGGCGCCAGTCCGACCGAGCTGTAGACGCCGATCTCCCGGAAGCGCTCGTGCACCGCGCCCATCATGGTGTTCAGGACGATCATGGCGGCGACGAGAATGGGTATGAGGAAGTTGCCGATGCCCCCGATGGAGGTGGAACCGATGGAGCTGTAAACGTTCACGGTGCCGTCCTTGCCCACGAACATGGTCATGGCGACCCGCGAAAGGAAGTCCTCGATATCCCGGTCGAAATCGGGATTCGGCTGCCCGTTCTCGTCCCTGAAGTCCGTAATCGCGACCGAATACATCTTGCCGTCGAGATCCATGACCGTCTCGTATGGCAGGATCATGACGTTGTTGGATTCGAGGTGTATGAAGGCCTCCGGCGGCGATTCGGCCTGCAGCCGCGGGTCCTCGCCGATGCGCTGGGCGATCTTGCCCTTTTCCTGGACCAGGTCGACGGGGGTCAGCTTCTCGTCGTCCAGGTCCTTGAGCTGGTTGAACCTGCGGGAATCGATCACGCCGACGACCTGCAGATTCATACCGAACATGTCGATGTAGGCCGAACCGGCGTCTTCCGGCCTGATACCCACCACCGCGGCCACGTCGTCGGGCAGTATGGCGGCGTTCCGTTCGCCGGGCTGGAACCATCTCCCGCCCAGGAGGTACTCATCGAGGCGGGTCGCCTTCGGCTCGTCCGGGGTCAGGCCCAGGATGCTGTTCACGTAGCTTTCGTGGGACGACCTGGGCGACGAGAAGGAGAAGAACCCCTTTTCGCCCTTGACCTGGGACATGTACCAGGCCCGGGGGATCAGCGTGGCCTTGTCCTGGAAGGTACTCTTGAGATAGTCGTAGACGGAGGGCTGCAGGCCTTTCCAGTTCCGGTCCCGGACCAGCGTCCCCTCGTAGGCGGGTTCGTTGTACCGCTCCAGCTTGTAGTACCTGAGGGACGTGGTGATGGACGTGAAGGACAGCACGGTAAAGGTCAGCAGCGTGATGGTGGCCGCCGTGAGGGCCGTGCGGATCTTACGCTTGCGCAGGTTGGAAACCCCCAGCGACAGGGCGACGGCCGTGGCGCTCAGCCGGCCGATGTCGGCCTCGTGCATGCCCGTCTGCGCGCGCTTGATCTTCTGCACTTCCTGGTTGAACTTGGACAGGACGATGATCAGCACGGTCGTCCCCAGCGCGAAGATGACGAAGGCCAGGAAGATGACGTAAGGCGAAGTACTGAGTTTGAAGGCGGGATGCACCTGCTGCAGCACGAGGAAGACCGCGACGAAGAAGACGGCGAATCCGAAGATCCGCTTGTTGATGGTCGGGAATCCGAAGACCAGGCGTTCCATGAAGAAGGAGAAGGGCAGGAGCAGGATGAAATAGAAGATCACGCCCTTGACCGTGTCGTCCGCCGTGGACTTGACTTCCGGGTAACCCCGCGCTTCGAGGCCCCAGGCCTCCCGCGACTTGGAAATGAAGGCGTCGTATTCCCTGTTCGCGAGATGTTCCTCCGCCTCGAGGAGCGTGACGCGCGCCTCTTCGTGCAGTTGCTCGATGCGCTGGTTCTCCACGCCGAAGCGGGCCAGTTGCTTGAGCCGCACGTCGTCCACGACCCACATGTCCCGCGTGCCCTGGTAGGACGGATTGACGATGAGCCCCTGGTCGACCAGATAGCCCTGGCCCTGGGCCTCTTCCAGGAGTTCCAGGGTCACCTCGCCCGGTTCGACGGGATCCTTCAGAAAGTTATCCGGCGCGTTGGTCAGCAGGTATTTGACGCCGAAGAGGCTGGTGCTCATGAGCAGCTTGAGGCGCTGCCCCGGCTTGGCGAAGACGACGGCCGCGGGCACGGTGCGGCCCTCCGCTCCGCTCTGCTTTTCGATGTAGCTGTGGCCGTACCACTGGGGTTCGGCGTCGTTCTGCGCCAGGACGGTCAACTGGTCCAGCGCGGTGAGGTAGCGGGAATCGATGATCTCGTACACGTCGAGGGCCCGGGCCCGGAACACGATCTGCAGGGTGGTGTTTTCGTTTGCGCCGCTGGCCGCGTTCAGGGGAAAGGTCTTGTCGCCTTCCTGTCCCAGGTCCGGCGCGTAGATGATCTCGCCCTCGTCGTCGAGGGCGTAAGACCGGAGCCTGATCGGCCCCTTCTGCTGCTTCAGCGGCCGGAAGGCGAAGCGTCCCAGCGAATCGGCCTTGTTGATCAGGATGCCACGCACGCCCGTATTGGTCAGGCTTTTGAAATAGGTGACCAGCGCGCCCGGGATGGGCTTCTTGGGCACGAAGAAGTTGACGTCCCGGTCGAATTCGTAGACCGTTCCCGCCATGTCGTGGGCCGTGTCCTGGATCTTGAGCTTGGTCTCTTCGAAGAGCTCGCCGTCCGTGGTGGCCCGGGCGAGCATGACCGCGAGGGAGCGCGCCTGCTCGGTTACATTGGCGATGTCGACCGATTCGAAGCGGTCGTGGGGCGTGTCCACCAGTCCCCGGACCCCGTTCGGCGTGACGAAGGACATGCCCTTCTTGCCGAAGTAGGTGACGGCTTCGCTGTCCAGGCCCAGCTTGACGGGCATGAAGTCCTTCCAGGTCCGCTGGGGCGGCACGATGGCGTTGACGTACCGGGCCGAGTCGGCGCCGGCCCCGAAGGCTTCCTGGATGTAGCCCGCGAATTTCCTCGAATAGGGCGCGAAGATGTTCTTGATGTAGTGGTTGGTCGCCCAGGCCCCGTTGTCGAAGGTGCCGAAGGCGAAACTGCCGACGCGGGAATCGTGGCTGGAAAGGTCGATGCCGAAGAACATGTCGAAATCGATCTTGTCTTCCTCGGGGATCTTCGACATGAAGTAACCGCTCGCCCTGCCGTGCCGGTACAGCCAGTTGTGCGCGCCTTCCAGCCCCATGAAGTGGGCGGAAGTGGCCAGGATGACCACGGAGTACTTCGGGCTGTAGCGCTTGACCGCCCTGGCGACTTCGAGCAGCGCGGCCACGCCCGTGGCGCTTTCCGCGCCCGGCGCAACGCCCGGTACGACCGACATCGCATCGTAGAACGACTCGATGACGATCGTGTAGTCCTTCCATTTCGTGCGGGTCTCGTCCCGGGCGTTCGGCATTTCCTCGTCGAGGCCGGGTATCCACCCGAAGATGTTCTTCCCTTCCACGACCTCCCAGTCCATCCGGGCCTGTACGTTCACCTGGTTCGTCCCCGGTTCGGCCAGGGCCAGCAGTCCGGGCACGTGGTCCTTTTCGACCCAGTAGCGGGGCACGTTCAGCGGAAGGCCCATGAATTTGAGCTCCGCCTCGCTCCGCGTCACCCGTCCGTTGTCGAAGAAGATGACGGCGCTGGCGCCGAGCATCCGGGCGTTGATGAACCGGTCCTGCGAATCGAAGTCCATCAGTACGATGCTGCCCTGCATGTCGTAGCCGTTGAAGTCGCCGAATTCCCCCTTGCCGCCGTAGATGATCGGACCGGAAAGTCCTTCGCGGGGCGTGGTGGGCGTGCGCACGAGATTGGGCCAGAGGGCGTGGAGCGGGATTTCCTCGCCCGTTTCCGGCACGGTGAGTTTCGAGCCCTTGTCGATGGGTACCGTGACCGGAAACGTCTCGGTCTGCACGTCCTGCAGACCGAGCGCTTCGAATTGATCTCTGATGTATTCGTAGGCCGAATCTGCGCCGGCGTAGCCCACTACCCGGGAAGGATAGGAGGAGAGGGTCCGCACCGTGTTTTCAATCGACTCCGCGCTGACCGACTCCAGGGCCTCCTCCAGCGAGCGGTCATGGCCCAGGAAGGGCTGAATCTCCTGGGGTTCAGGCAGGGAGATCAGCTTCATCAGGATATTTTCGGTGATATCCTTGGGATGGAAGATGGTGACCGAGGACAACATCAGTGCCGCGATGGCGATGCCGATCCCCGTTTTTATCTTGGACCACATGTGCGTCTATCCATGATGAGCGGTGGCGCATTTCCGCCGGCGCTGCCCCTGTCCGTTTCCGGTACGGGTGGTTTCTCGCGCCGGAAGCCGCGCAGAACCGCCGCTTCCGCGTCTGTTTTGGCCGGAGTACATGGGAATTGCGCGGAACGGCCGCGAGGCCCGAACGGTCGCATACGTCCCGAGCGTAATGAGCCGTTGCATGCTTGAACGTAACAATATAAAAAGGTTGACACACCGGTTCAAGCAAAAACCAAGGCCGCGGCTGTGCGCGCCAAATCTATGGTTGTGCCGTCTGTC
The DNA here is from genome assembly GCA_965202605.1 of bacterium. GTDB lineage: Bacteria > JAAXHH01 > JAAXHH01 > JAAXHH01 > JAAXHH01 > JAAXHH01. Next base: position 3,178,710 of record OZ241838.1, on the reverse strand, counting down.
GGGAACCGGGTATATTGCATGGCGTACAGACCCGGCATCCTTATCCCCTTTTAAAACCCGGTTTTCTTAGTCCTTTCGGCGTAAGACCATGGCAACCAGACTGCGCATTGGTATCCCGCGAACCGGAGTACTGCAATCAGCCGGCATATCCCGCCGCGCCGTGGTCCTGGGCCTGCTGCTCGCCGTCCTGATCAACATCTGGGTCCCCTTCGGCTCCTTCCTCGTGCATTCCTCCCGCATGACGGTGTCCCACCTGCCCATCGCGGTCCTGATCCCCTTCTTCTTCCTCCTGCTCATCGTCAACCCGGCGCTGCGCACGTGGCGGCCTTCCTGGGTGCTGAACGGAAGCGAACTGGCCCTGGTCTTCGTGATGATGTTCGTTTCCTCCCTCGTACCGGGCAAGGTCCTGGTCGCCTATCTCATGGGGGTCATCGCCACGCCCTACTATTTCGCGCGACCGGAGAACCAGTGGGAGGCCACGTTCTTCGACTATCTGCCGGACTGGCTGCTGGTCAGCGGACAGGGCAACACGCTGGTGTGGTTCTACGAGGGGATCCCGGAAGGGGCCGGCGACGTCATCTGGGGGCCCTGGCTTTCGCCGCTCTTCTGGTGGCTGACCTTCTTCGTCGTGCTGTTCTTCATGGGCGCCTGCATGTCCACCATCATGCGGAGGACCTGGGTGGCCCACGAGCGGCTTTCCTTTCCGCTCGTCCGGATGGCCGTCGACCTGATCCGCCACGACGAAAGGACGGAACGGACCTTTCCCGGCTTCGTCTACGACCGCATGTTCCAGATGGGCTTCTGCGCATCCCTTGCCCTGATGATCTGGAACATCTCCTCGTTCTGGGGCGCCATCCCGCACATTCCCATCGGCGCGCTCTACCACACAAACCTGACCTTGCTGGAAGGCATTCCGGCCATAAGGATCAGCGTCAACATCTATGCCCTGTGCTTCGCTTTCCTGGCGCCGCTTGAGATCACCTTCAGCCTGTGGTTCTTCGCCCTTTGCGGCGTGCTGGAAGGCGGACTGCTGGACCGCGTCGGCCTCCAGTATTCCGGCAGTCCGGTGGGGGTAAACGCCGTGGTGAAGGCCCAGTTCTTCGGCGGGTTCATCGTCTTCGTTTTCTGGCACCTGTGGACGGCCCGCGCGCAGATCGCCGACGTCTTCCGGCGGGCCCTGCGCAGTGGCGAGCGGCCGGCCTCGGAATTGATGTCCTACCGCGTGGCCGTGCTCGGACTGGCGGGCAGCGTGGTGTACCTGGTGGCCTGGCTCGTGGGGTCGGGCCTCTCCTGGCAGGTGCTGCCCGTTTACCTGCTGTTTCTCTTCATTCTGTACCTGGGCACGGCACGGATCATCGCCCAGACGGGCCTGGCCTTCATGGACCTTCCGGTCAATGCCCACCATTTCACCATACTGACCGTGGGTTCGGGAAACATCGACCCCCAGAGCCTGACCACCCTGGGCCTGGGGTCCGTCTACGCCCGGAACTGGCGGGGCATGGGGATCGGCACCATCGCCCAGTCCGACAAGGTAGCGTCCGACCTGCTGCGGGACAAGCGAGGCATACTCGCCCTCATGTCCGTCACCTTCGTCGTCAGCCTGCTGACATCCGTCCTGTACACGATCTACATCGGGAACACGACCATCGGCGCGTACAACTTCGGCACGCGCGACGCCTTCGGCGGCATCAACGAGACCTACTTTGACGATATCGTGCGGTGGATACGCAACGCCGACCAGTTGCAGCCGCCGGAGTTCCTGTTCATGGCTCTCGGCGGCGTCATCATGCTGGTCATGACGGCCCTGACCTACCGTTTTCCCGGCTGGCCCCTCGCGCCGGTGGGCTTCACCGTGGCCTTCGCCGACGTGATCCGCCTGCTCATGTTCTCGCTGTTCCTGGCCTGGCTGATCAAGATGCTGTTGATGCGGATCGGCGGGGTGACCGTCTACCGACGGGCCCAGCCCTTTGCCTGGGGCGTGCTGATAGGATACAGTGTGGGGGTGTTTCTCGGGTTCCTCGTGGACTGGATCTGGTTTCCCGGCCAGGGACACGCCCTGCACGAATGGACGTAACGGGAGGCCTCTGCGCGCGGGTTCGCCTAGTTCGATCACCATATATACAATGGCTCTACGTCCCGGTCGTATAGGCGACGAACTCAATCACCGTATATACAATGGCTCTACGTCCCGGAGGAGCCGGTCGATCTCCGCGAGGTCGTGGCGGTCCAGCCGCCCCGGCGCCCGGGTGTAGGTCGACGCGATCAGTCCGCGCCGCTTCAGGATCTCCTTGCAGAAGATCACGCCGTGCAGGCTCTCGATGTTGATCAGGGGCAGCAGCAGGTTGTGTATCTCCCGCGCCCCTTCCACGTCGCCCGACCGGTACCGTTCGTAGAGCCGGACCAGCACGTCGGTGAACTCGCAGGCCGGCATGGTGCCGCTCACGCCGCGGTTCAGCTCGTCGATGAACCAGCGCCCGCCGAACCCGGTGAAGACGCCGTGCAACTCGTCCCCGCAGGTCTCCAGCAGCGCCGTCACCGAATGACCGCAGGGCATCATTTCCTCCTTGATGTACTTGACCTGCGGAATGTCCAGCAGCAACTGCCGGATGAAAGCCGGCGAGAGACTGGACCCGAGGGGCGGATCGAAGTTCTGGATGAAAACGGGGTTCGACACGGCCTCCGCCACCTGCCGGTAGTAGTCCACCAGGCCGTCCAGCCCGGGCTTGAGCACGTAGGGCGGCAGGGCGATCGCGCCGTCGACCCCGGCTACGCGGGCGTGGCGGCTGAACATCACCGCGACCTCGGTACTCACCCCGGCTACGCCCGCGATCATCGGAATGCGCCCGTCCACCTGCTCCACGGCCACGTCCACGACCCGTTTCCGCTCGTCGTCCGAGAGCAGCCAGAACTCGCTCACCATGACGGGATAGACGATACCGTGGGCGCCCACGTCCACGCAGAAATCGATCTGCCTCCTGAGCCCCTCCTCGTCCAGGGCGCCCTCGTCGGTAAAGGGGGTCTGCGGTATGGTGAATATGCCGTGCCAGCCATGCTCTCCCTGCTGGCCCTGCTTACCATCGGAATTCATGCCATCCTCCCATTGTTCCAATAGGTTTTCGGCTCGTTATTGCTACCAGGCGGTTTTGTCAAAACAGCTTCTGACCTTGATTCGTCATTATAAAACAAGCGGGTACTCTACAACGTCAGTCAGCACCTATGAGTATCAACAATAGCAAAATCCGGAGTTGGATGGTAATCAACAAACAGGTTGTTTCAATTGACTTTTAAGTGTTTTCGGGGTAAGATCTCTTTATGAACATGTATGGAGGAGTTGATATGAAACCCATCGCAAAACATACGAATCCGGCACACAGCAATTTATCAGACGAATGAGGAGTTATTGCAGTTGAAGGAGATTTCGATCATCGTTTCTATCAGGCAGTAGTACTACGTAATATGACTAGAGAACGCAAGATGAACAAACCCTCGGAAGCACTGCAGGAAATACGGAGGATATGATTTTGAAAGAAAAAGCTGGAGATGCAAGTGAGACACATGGCAAGGAAGAAGATTTACTCTTCGAAGAAATCTATTATAAAGAACAAAGCATAAGGGACAGACTGCGAGGTCTCGAAACATCAGATGCAAACCTACGACAGATGATGATAACGTCAGAGACTCGCTTCACGAATCTTTCAAATTGGATATTTAGGATGTATATCCTGATTATTGGGATATTCGTCGCTGTATCTCTCCAGATTTGGTTAACAGATTGAAGGGGCGTAGCCATGGCACACAATAACGACATCATACGAAAAGGCCAGTTGGGTGACCGCCTAAAAGAAACCGTAATGTCTCATCTCCAAAACGAGGACATAGAGATACTTGGAATTGAAGTGACGATCAAGTTACGCGAGGGATACCATGACAGCGCCTGGTGGGGATGGAAAAACCCTAATTTGGTCGCCACCGTTCCCAATCAAGCAAATCACGCGGATGGCCGGGCAGAAAGTTAGCACTTTCCGCGAAGAACAGGAGCACCGGTTTTAGAGCTAGACTGCGTACTGGAACAGGTACACGGACGGCCAGCGATATTGCTGGCCTTTTTGCTATTGGAGTGGATGCCGGCGTAAGGAGAAATTGTTCAGATCGCAAATTCTGTAACATGTCCGCGAAACCAGGTCAATCCAATGTATGTAAACATAGATAATGATTGACAGAAGGGGTGCCACGCACCTATTTTGAGTCGTTGTTTTCGAATGGGAAAAGAGCTGGATGACGACGCGCGGCGCACCCCGGGGAAGCTTGATGACAACGGACGTGGAACCCGATGTAGCATCGCTGGAACTCCACGAGTGGCTCGAATCGATCGAGTACGTCATTTCGCAGGGCGACCCGGAGCGCACCCGCCGCATTCTCGCGGCCCTGGAATCCCGCGCCGCCGAGTCCGGCGTTCGCCTGCCCTTCTCCGCCAACACCCCCTACGTAAACACCATACCCGTCGAACTTCAGGAACCCTATCCCGGCGACCGCGACCTGGAACGGCGCATCAAGAACATCGTGCGCTGGAACGCGCTGGCCATGGTGGTCCGGGCCAACCGGGCCGACGGTTCCATCGGCGGGCATATCTCCACCTTCGCTTCTTCGGCGACGCTCTACGAGGTAGGCTTCAACCACTTCTTCCGCAACCGGAACGGAAGCCACGAGGGCGACCTGCTATTCGTCCAGGGACACGCCGCACCCGGCATCTACGCGCGGGCCTACCTGGAAGGCCGCATCTCCGAGGAACAGCTCAGGAACTTCCGCCACGAGGTGAATCCGCCCGGGCTGTCGTCCTATCCCCATCCCTGGCTGATGCCGGACTTCTGGGAATTCCCCACGGTATCCATGGGCCTCGGCGCCATTACCGGCATCTACCAGGCCCGTTTCATGAAATACCTGGAGAACCGGGGGATCAAGAAACCGAGCGATTCCAAGGTCTGGGTCATGATGGGCGACGGGGAGATGGACGAACCCGAGTCCCTCGGCGCCATCACCGTGCCGGTCCTCGAGCAGCTCGACAACCTGATCTTCGTAATCAACTGCAACCTGCAGCGACTCGACGGTCCCGTCCGGGGCAACCACAAGATCATCCAGGAGCTGGAGGCCATCTTCCGGGGCGCGGGATGGAACGTCATCAAGTGCATCTGGGGCAGCGACTGGGACCCGCTGCTGGAGAAGGACGGCGACGGGCTCCTCGTGAACCGCATGCACGAGACGGTGGACGGCCAGTACCAGAAGTACAGCATGGCGTCCGGCGAATACATCCGGAACAAGTTCTTCGGCGTCCATCCCGACCTGAAGAAGATGGTGGAACACCTGTCCGATTCCCAGCTGCAGCACCTGCGGCGGGGCGGCCACGATCCGCTCAAGGTCTACCACGCCTACCAGGCGGCCGTGGAAACCGAGGGGGCGCCGACGGTCATCCTGATGAAGACGATCAAGGGATACGGTCTGGGCGACAGCGGACAGGGGGCCAACAGCACGCACCAGATCAAGAAGATGGAAGACAGCGACCTGCTGGCCTTCCGGGACCGCTTCCGGATCCCGATTTCCGACGAAGACGTGGCCGAAGTGCCCTTCTACAAGCCGCCCGAGGACAGCGAGGAGATGGTCTACCTCCACGAGCGGCGCAGGACCCTCGGAGGCTACGTGCCCTCCCGGCGGACGACCTTCACGCCGCTGCACGCGCCGAAACAGGGCAAGTACAGCAAGTATTACGAGGGGACGGACCGGCAGGTGTCGACGACCATGGCCTTCGTCAACATCCTGTCGGACCTGATGCGCGACAAGGAGATCGGAGACCTCATCGTGCCCATCGTGCCCGACGAGGCGCGGACCTTCGGCATGGAGGCCCTGTTCCGGCAGTCCGGCATCTACTCCCCGGTGGGTCAGCTCTACGACCCGGTGGACAGCGAAACGCTGCTGTACTACCGCGAGTCGAAGGACGGCCAGCTGCTGGAGGAAGGCATCTCGGAAGCCGGCGCCATGTCGTCCTTCATCGCCGCGGGCACGGCCTACGCCACCTACGACATCAACACCATCCCCTTCTTCATCTACTATTCAATGTTCGGGCTGCAACGCGTCGGCGACCTGGTCTGGTCCGCGGGCGACATGCGCTGCAAGGGCTTCCTGGTCGGCGCCACGTCGGGCCGCACCACGCTGGCGGGCGAAGGACTCCAGCACCAGGACGGCAACAGCCACCTGCTCGCCTACCCGGTGCCGAACCTGCTGGCCTACGACCCGGCCTACGGCTACGAACTGGCCGTGATCATCGAAGAAGGCATCCGGCGCATGTACGAAGAACAGGACGACGTGTTCTACTATCTGACCGTCCACAACGAGAACTACGCCATGCCGCCCATGCCCGGCGATCCCGAGGCAACCCGCGAGGGCATCCTGAAAGGCATGTACCGCTTCCGCGAATCGGAGAAGAAGGACGGCGACCTGCGCGTCCAGCTCTTCGGAAGCGGCGCCATCCTGAACGAGGTGCTCAAGGCGGGCAGGATCCTCGAAGAACGGTACGGCGTGGCCGCGGACGTCTGGAGCATCACCAGCTACAAGGCGCTGCACAACGAGGCGGTGGACGTGGAAAGATGGAACATCATGCATCCCGAGGAAACGCCCCGCGTGCCTTACGTGACTTCGTGCGTGGCCGATATACCGGGCCCCTACGTGGCGGCCTGCGACTACGTGAAAGCGCTGCCGGACACCGTATCCGCCTGGTTCCCGGGCCATTTGATCACACTCGGCGCCGACGGATTCGGACGCAGCGACAGCCGCGGCGCCTTACGGGATTTCTTCGAAGTGGACGCCCGCTACATCACGCTGTCCGCCCTCTACGGGCTGATGCGCGACGGCAAGCTGCCGGCCTCGAGGCTGAAGCAGGCGATGACCGACCTGGAGATCGACGCCGACAAGCCGAATCCGCTCATGCTGTAGTTCCGGAGAAGCGAGACTCATGGCGACGCCTTTTAATCTTCCAGCCCTTGGCGAGAACGTGGACGCGGGGACCGTGGTGGGTATCCTGGTCGCGGTGGGGGATACCGTCGAAGAAAACCAGCCCGTACTGGAAATAGAGACCGACAAGGCCAACCTCGAGGTGCCGTCGGGATTCAGCGGCGTGGTCACCGAGATCCTCGTGGAGAACGGCGCGACCGCCGAAGTAGGCGCTCCCGTGCTCATGTATGAAGACGCGGTGGATGCGCCGGACGCCGCTGAGGATGCCTCGGCCGCGGAGGAAGAAGGACAGGCTGCGAGCGAAGCGCCGACCGCCGAAACGCCGGAGACGGCCGCCACAGATTCCAGTGATCAGGCGGACGCGGCCGGGGCCACGGAACCGGTGGAACAGCCGCCCGACACGAGCGCGGCACCCGCCGCGGAACCGGCTCCCGTAAGGGAAGCCGCCTCGCCACCGACAGCGCCATCCGTTCCGTCCGTTCCATCCGTCTCTTCCGACGCGCAACCCGTGCCGGCTGCTCCGTCCGTGCGGCGCTTTGCCCGCGAGATCGGACTCGATATTGGCCAGGTGCCCGGAACCGGTCCGGGAGGGCGGATATCCGTCGAAGACGTGAAAGGTCATGCCAGACAGTTGAGCGCCGGCCGAGGCGCAGCGGCCGATCCCGGGCCATCCGCACCTTCCGCACCGCTGCCGGACTTCACGAAATGGGGTCCGGTGGAAACCGAGCCCATGAGCAACCTGCGCCGGACCGCGGCGGAGCATCTGTCCGCGGCGTGGACGAACATCCCCCACGTCACCTATGGCGACAAGGCCGACGTCACCGACATGGAAGCCCTGCGAAAGCAGTTCGGCCCCGCGGCAGAAGCCGCCGGCGGCAAACTGACCATGACGGCCATCGCCCTGAAGATCGTGGCCGCGGCGCTCAAGCGATTTCCCCTGTTCAACGCCAGCGTCGACATGTCCAGGCACGAGATCATCTACAAGAAATACTGCCACGTGGGCGTGGCGGTCGACACGGACCGCGGCCTGGTCGTGCCGGTCATCAGGGACGTGGACCGTAAGAACATGGTCGAGCTTTCCGTCGAACTGTCCGAGGTCGCCGCAAAGGCGCGGGACAGGAAGCTCTCGCCGGACGATATGCAGGGGAGTACCTTCACGATCTCGAACCTGGGCGGATTCGGCGGGACCTTCTTCGCACCGATCGTGAACGCGCCGGACGTGGCCATCCTCGGTCTCGCCCGCAGCCGTATGGAACAGGTTTACGTGGACGGGGCGTTCCAGCCGCGCCTCATGTTGCCGCTGATGGTCTCCTACGACCATCGGCTCATAGACGGCGCGGACGGCGCCCGTTTCATGCAGTGGCTGGTACAGGCCTTCGAGGAGCCCTTCCTTCTCAGCCTCGAGGGGTGATCGGAGCTGCCGGATCGGATCTGGCGACTTGCTCCAATATGGTAGACGTGGCTGCCTTACTTTTTGCTTGAGGATGCGGGAAACGAGACTTCAGAGAATCGCGCAGATGATCTCGTGCAACGTCCAGTCGATGGTTACATAGCCCTTCAAAATATCGACTGTTCTCTGACAATGTCGTGCAAACTTCATCGCGCAACAAATTAACGAGTGGTCGTAGACATTCTGGGTGTCTTAGGTGGCAGGTCGATGTCTCGACAGCACCGACGCTCGCGCTCTTGTGTTAGACTTTTGTAATTCTTGGATAAGTTTCATCACCAGCGTGGTTTGGACCAAGCGGCGGCTCGCCACTTCATAAGCACTATTTACGTCGTAAATAACGGGTTCGCCTCAGGTAAATATGTGGGACAATCTTCAAGCCGACACCCATAAGCATATTGAAAGTTTCGTTCTTAACTGTGCATTCGGTAGTGACATTTATGAAGTTTCTGACTGTTGTTGATTTTGCACAAAAGTAACGGTTAGATTGCTCAAGATCGTTCATCGAAGTACGGCGTGTTAAATTCAATCCCATTTCGTCTCCATGTGAAAAGTATTTTCTGGGAAGTGCTTCTCAAATACCGACTTCGCAGCTTCTACCGCAGCTTCTGCTAACGACAGTGCTTGATCCTCCCCCCACCCTAGACCTCCTATATTTCTGATATAGTATCCGTTTCCTGGGTTCGACCACGCTTCCCCTAGTTGCAACAGCGCTGATACCAGTGGAGATTGAGCATCGTAAACTATCAAACTTGCCCATCCAGCGACATCGCCCACATACCGCCCATCGGCTGAGCGAGGAGCTGATTTAAGGCGCTTCATCGCCGCCTTGTCAGCCGCTAATCGCGCTTCCTTGAGAGTTTGACGTACACTTTCTACAACTTCCGGCTCGGCCTCGGGTCGATCGATACTTTGAATCTGCGAAGTACGAATGGTGTCCAAACGCAGTGAACGATTATTGGTCCTGCCCAGATCTCGCTCTAACTGGTCTAGTGAGATTACTGATGTTTTGGACAGTGTTTTTTTACAAAACAAATTGCAATAGTCGTTTTGCCCGGCATCGTACAACTCTTGCAGTCTATTGAGCACACGGTTGATTTCTGATGATTCTCGTACCACGATAAATATACTTGTAAAGGAAGTCTGCTCCTCAGACAGCCATATTGGTAGTCCCGGACAAGAGTGTTTGTCCTCGTGATCGACCCAACGCCACTCTCGTTCGTGTGACCAATCAATTGGTCGTTCAGTATCTGCAGACATTGCAACATAACGATATTGTTCTTTATAGTCTATACCGCACGATGGGGCGAGATATCGTGGCCATCCCCGATTGAAAGGTTGTTTCATTCTACGTTCGATATGCTTGGTAGAAAGACCATATATTACCGGGCGACCGCCAGCAGCGAACAATTCACTTTTACGGATTCCGATTGCGTAAGTTTCGACAGAATCCTTCTTCCTGTGATTAGCATATTCCACAAGCGCATAAAGAGGCATTTCTGTAAAGCATACAGCGGCTCGCGGGCCATAGATTGTAGGACGGTTGTTTCTAAATGCCCAAGTAGCACGGATATGTCCGTCTGTGATAATCTTTAGCAGAACCGCAAATGCGTTTGGATCAGGTATTCCATAGTCCCTATCGCTGATTTCCCAAGAATCAAATCTATCATTGAGTTCCTTCTTTATGTGATAGGGAAAACCCTCATAATGCTCGAAATCGATCGTCTCATTTGTTGCTTCGGAATCTGGGTTGTAGTCATGAGTAAAATGCAAGGCCCAGTCGCTCATATCTTGGCGAAAATTTTTCAAGTCAGCTGACATTACAGAATATCCGGCTAATTGTATTACCTAATTCTTGGTTTTTTGTAAGACTACCTGCTAGATGCTAAGAATTGTCAAACAAATCCACCGATTAACTTTCGATGTCGACTGTCTGACTTACTTCGTAGTTAAGATTTTGTAGCTAAGTCTAACAACAAAGCTAACACTATAATGTTGTCTGCATGAACCAGTTCCACATTGTTAATTTTGTGTAACAACGGTGTGATTGTTGAAACATCATAACCACGTGACGAATTTCCGTCTACCTACAGTTTTTGGATTAACTGGTTAGCATTCCATCACATTTACCGATTATAATTCAGATTACAGCACATCCATACAGTACAGTTCCAAGTGTTCATGCCTGAGTTGCGGGTGCACCCGACCATTCGAACCCTATCTCGCAAAGGGAACGAACTCAGGTTATTGGATGGTTTTACAATGAGTTTTTAAACTGTGTGACGTGAGGTCTGACGATTTCAGGCTGAATTTCTGAATGTTGTCACAAACGTAGAATAGATTTTAGCGGTTTCTTCGATGAGTGCGAGTGGTGACCTCAAAGGTTAAAGCTGGCAAACGCAAGTTTAGGTAAGCACTGCCGTCGCCGTCGGTGTAAAGTGGTACTAGACTCTCAGGTCTAATGCAGATTTAGGTGCCTATGCCAAATGTACCTTGTGGATATTTTTCGACCTTGAGTTGGTTAGATCCATGTTGACCTCTCCGATATCGTCGCTGTTCTTCACTCGGTAAATTGGTTTCGAATTACAGTTTATGTGCGACCACTCAATAAAGGATTATTAGTTTAAAGTTCTGGGTCTTCAACGATCGTTTCAATGAACGCAGTCAAACGTCGCCCTCCAAGATTGACCAAACGCGGTGATAGCTCACACCTTGACTGCCGAGTGCGGATTCCCAGTCGTTTACGGATGCTCCTCGAACTTTCGCCCGTACCTGATATAGCGAATCACTCGCATCTACTCCTATATGACGCGCAAGTGCCTCCGCCGCCGTGCGAGGAACACCGACGAGCCGAAGGGCCACTGCTTCTTCAGAATTCACACCGTAGTAAACACGAGCGGGCAGGTTGCGAAGGGCTCTTTGTTCTTCGGTCGACATAGACTCAATCGAGTCGCCAATGGTCAGCGATTGGAGTGCTGCTAAGCCCCACGACGCAGTTTGTGTAAGCCTTCCGAACACGCTACGGCAGCATCGGGTCATTGCCGTGACCGGGTCTACATGGCCGTTACCGTCCTCATCGTTTGATCTTTCCCCAGCAAAATATTCGGTTGCCATATCAGTCAATGAGCGTCCCTGAACCCAATCGCAAATGATTCTGGAAAGCGTATCTCCTCCTGGTTGTTGGCCTCCGGTGACTTCCTTCAGTGAAGCCCGGAGCTCAGGAACCTCCAACAGGACACCGACCATACGCTGGAGTTCGTTGCGACGCGACTCGAATAGATCCGGAGTCCATGAGACATTTTTCAAACCTGCCTCATTTAATCGAAACAACGTGCTACTCACGGACTCCCAGGAGAATCCCGTCACATCAACGAGCTTCAACGACTTACCCTTAATGCGCTCTGCGTAATTGTATACACCATCGACTAGACCGTCAGCCCACCCCTGATGGCTTTTGCGAAGTTCCTGGAAACCAAGAGTTCCTCGAAGGACTTGTTCCACCTCGGAGGCAAAGCGTTCATGATTGCCGATCTGACGATACGTGTGAGCGAGGTACTGCAGGAACGCGGACCAGGCAGGATGTCTAGCCATCTTTTCAAGTGTAAACAGGTGACCCGATTCAATTGCCTCCTGAACCATTTCTATCAGTGTCGAGTTTAGAGCGCCTACGGATCGCCCAATGAACTCCTCAATCCTCGCCGCCTTGGTCTCGTTGTGAGCGGCGAGCGCGATGACACCAAGATCGCCTTGGTCCACCCTGCCCGCGCGGCCCGCAATATTCCAGAAGTCTTCAGGTGGCATATCCTCGACGTAGGGATACTGGCTGTTAAAATACTGATGGCTCGCAAAAACTACTCCCGAAACTGGGAAGTTAACACCTTGAGCGATAGTAGTAGTCGCAACAACGACTTGCAGTTTCGATCGTTCAGTTAGCCACTCGACAAGAGTACGGGTGTCGTCAGAAAGACCCGTGTGGTGGACGCCAACACCGTACTCTAATAACGACGTCAGGGGAAAATCCGTACCCATCTCATCAGAAAGGAAGCGTTGGATATGCGCCATGTCTTCGTCTGGTGTGTCAATGTGGTTCTCGTCGACCTTGAACGCTTCAGCCACCCCCCAACTATTCTTCGGTTTATCAACAAGAACGATAACAGTGCCGCGATGCTGAAGAATTTGAGCCGTCGCTGCCGCCAACTTCCCTGGCGAACTGGACACCTGGGACCATGACAGGCCGAGTGGTCGACTGCCCGGGGGTTCTAGGGAGTCCGGAACAGTTACAGTCGCATGCGAAGTGTGCTGGGTGATAAGCTTTATGCCGAACTCACCACGCACCGCGCCCCTTCGCGCTCGCGCGATGGCGATCACGCGGTCGTTCGGCACCCAATCCACACCAAGTTCCATGCTTTTGTGGCTATCCGGTGCGAGCCAGTGGGCAATATCCTCAGCGTTCTTGATGAATGGTGTAAGAAGCAGGAATTGTGCGTGCCGACATTCGCGGTTAATTGTTGCAAGTAATAGTTCCAATTTCAGGCCACGATCTTTCGATGCAAGCCCATGCGCCTCATCAACAATCACCAAGGTCAACGGCCGGCCGATCTTCTGCTCCCAGCCACCTCGCAGCATCAGGTCGAGTTTCTCGGGTGTGGCCACTAGGATACGAAACTGCTGGCTGCTATTTGTATCAGCGAGCATGTCGCCCTCGAGACCGTCGATCTCCAGCGCAGGACTCACTTTTTCGACAACGCAACCAATGTCCGTGAAATCCCTCCGTAGGCGAATAGTCAACTGATTGACAAGTGCCCGTGTCGGCGCGAGATAGGCCACCCAGCCTCGTTCTTGATCGAACTGGTTCAGTGCCTGTAATAGACGGAACTCGGCGATGAACGTCTTCCCGCTTGATGTTGGCAAACTCACGACAACAGATCGGTGACCCGAGCCCAATAAACCTTCCTCACGAAGTGTCCTTCGCTGTGGCGGTAGCATTTCAAACATAGGTCGTGCTCGCTCACGAGAGATCAGCGACTCGACAAAACTCGTCACTCGGCTGTTGACTGCACGTGTCACAGTCCAAATGCTGTTGTCAACTAGCGTTTGCGCGGTTCGTGCTAAAAGTTTTGTGATGTTCTCGCGTTCCATTAGCCGACCTCGCGCCGCAGCCAAAGTCGCCCGATCGAACTGAGCATCAAGTTGTTCTCGTATGTCATAGTGCCCGTCGACTGACCCTTGGCATAGATAAGTACCGAGGATCTCGGCAGCCTTCGCCAAGTGGTAGGCCGATACGAGTTCCCACGCAGGGCTGGCGTCTTTTCGGTCTTCGGCCTCAGTTAGAAAGTGCGGTTCGTGAATTCGCTGCGTAGAGCGTAGTGTCGCTATAAGATTCTGCACTTCATCTAGATCGCTCCATCCGTCTTTACGCATCAAACACAGCCACACGTTCAGTATTGTCGCCCATACACGAACTCCCCAATTGGTGTCGTCGATGGGTAATGTAGGAATCCCTTGATCGATCAGTAGTCGGCGAAAATCCGCGCCTCGGTCTCCGAGCGTAGCCAAACATCCGAGACGTAACAAACTCTGGGCAACCTCTGTGGGTGAGCCGTCCCTATGCGCCACCCGACCAACTTGGAAAGCCTGTGCTGCTGCAGTACTCAGTTTCTTGGTATCCGTGTCATCCAGCAGAGTGAACACGTAAAGTTCTAGGCCGTTGGCTATGAAACAGAGCTGCTCGTCAGAAACCTCAATCTCACCATCTATCTTCAGTGCTCGGTGTAATCGTCGGCGTGTCGCTTCTGTTTCGCCACAGCTAACTTTTTCGGCTCCGAGTGACTGAACAATCCAAGAGTCGCTCTTCATGGCTTTTTCCCCTGCAGCAACTTTGGCCATTCAACAATCTGTACTGGCAGATACCAAGCGATTAGTACAATACGTGTAGGCGTGGGGAGCGCCACAGCGAGAGCTTCACCTCGTGCTTTCAAATCATTCTCGTTCGGCGCCGTATCACGAATAAGCACCCCGATCAGAAGCAGGTCCTTTCCCTCAGACTTGAGGTAGCGAGTCACAGCCTTCTGGTAAAAACCCCGGTATGGATGACTGACACAGCGAGAATGTAGCCATTTAAGAAGAGAATGTTGAATGTCGAGTCGGGTAGCATTCCTCTCAAGTTGCCAGGCCATACCGCTACCACCGGTCATCACTCCAGGCGGGGTGTTTACATCAGATGAAGTCTTTACTTCACCGAACAACAATAGGACAGTACCGTCCTCATGATAGAAACCGACGAGATCGGCACCGGGAAGACTGGCACGAGGTGTTCGTCGATCCCTAACCGAGTTCCATGGCCAATGAACTTCACGACGGGCATCTCCTGCCAGTGCGCACTCCGCGAATGCTTCGCCGATCTCCCATGCTGTGGGTTCTGGGACGGCGTTTAGTACTCGTTCGACAAACTCTGTCGCCATGCCAGTGGTGGTAAGTCCTCGCAAATCGCTTTCGAAGTTTGAGTTAGCATCAGCAACACGTGTAAACACGGTTTCCTGCATATACGTAATGAACAGCGATTCGTCTTCGACAACTAGCCCCTCCCACTCGGTGGAATCTATGGTGCCTGAGTAGTAAACTGAACTACCTAAGGACTCTGTGTAGTTCAAGTCCGGCCCTCCATTTCGAATTGACCGGCGCTTGTCAGACAATTCGAACCGGACGGTAGAATCGGTAGTAGGATTTCGTTTAGAGAGGTACGAATCATCAATTTAGCATCTGCACAACGGATACCTTCATGAAACAATCCACCAACTGAAAACATGCGGTGATCTTGAAAGGGACTGTAAGACCCTTTCACTCGAAATTCTTGATCTGCCTACCTACAACCTGATGATAATTGATCTCAATCTAGGGTATAAAGTAGCCCCTGTGTAATAGTTAGATCTGCCGGATTCGAGGCGGGCAAGCGGGGTGACTATTTCGTATTGATGAATACCGTATTGTACCAGAGATATCGATACCACCGATTCCATGTTTCGTAATATGGCTAACTATTGCGCAACCCTCGATTGATTCTAGATCATTGACAAAAAGGTTGTCGCGGACACCACCATTGTCGCTGATAAGTGTGTCAATGGATTCTATTGAATGTTAAAATACACAACAACGAACCACTGCTTGTTGAGTATAGGACGAGCACGTTACCTGGGCAACACATCTTTAGGCGAAGGGAAGTCTCACTCAGTCGTTATCATTTCGTCATCGACGATCCGGTCGAATGTTTTATATCTGATTTGGGATTTGAAGTGAATTCGAAGTGCGCTGGGTGAAGCCCAGAAAGTGTATGAGGCGGTGTATATGTCGCAGTCGACCGGGGTATTCGAATGGTTCGGAGATGTAGTTCAGATATGATCTGTTAAAGGCGAGATGTATGTACTCAGCGGCGTCCATAGAACTGTAAAAAGCAATAGCGTAGAAAATAACCTACCTGAATCCCAAATATCACACTACCGTCCGAAGTTGTACTGGGGAATATCGTAGTTCGTATTCCTCCTACCATTTATCACCATACTGTTTACATCACGATGACAGCAAGTCACATCAATAGGTTATATCATTCAGTCTACCGTCTCCATCGTCGTCATCACCGATTTCAAGAGCCTGTCTTTCATATTCCACACCGTGTAACCGGCGTCGATCAGCCCGGTAGGCGCGTCCTTCCACTCGGCATCCGCTCCGTAGAGGAAGTAGGCGTCCCAGACCATCGGGTCCTTGTGATTCAGGTCCCCCGACTGCTTGTACCAGTACCCCAGCGCGTTCGCGGGGTCCCACGTCTGGCGGACACGCTTGTCGTCGAATACATTGACGGCCGCGGTCCGAGCCGCATTGACCGAATCGTTCCTGAGAATCCGCTGCCAGACCACGTAGACCCGGAGGTCGTCGGAGGGAAACTTCTTCAGTATGTTCTGCTGCACCGCCCCGGCGCCGCTTATGCAGTGGCCTCATGTAGGCGAGAACATCACGACGAGGCGAACCTTGCCCGTATCGCCGTTGAACGCCTTCTTGAATTCCATAAGGCTGAGCGGTTCCGGATTGAAGCCGGCGCTGGCGCCGAGTTGGGCGGCGGCCTGCGAAGGCAACAACAGGACCCCAGCCAGGATCAGTGCGGTTATCAGGTGGTTTCGGATTTTCATTTTTATAGATCCATTATTCGGGTGGTGGATTGAAACCCAGCCCATGTGGGCTGAAACCAGTAATAATGTAATTAGTACAAGCAATCGATCTACGGCGAAGATTGAGGTGCCAACATAGCTTCTTTCATTCTGCAATAACAAATCGAATATAACACCCTCTATAATAATCATTACAGCGTCGATTATCAAAATCTAATTTATCGCTCTGTTTTCCAAATTACCAATAAAACCAATTGGTCTGTGTGGAGTTTTGAAGATAAGTTGGTTAGTTTTCCCATCTGACTCCGAGAGTCCGGGGTCATCAAGTAGATTGGTCAGCGTGCTACACCACGTTTAGAAGATTGTTGGTAGAAGGTGCAGTTCTCGGCGTATGGTCACGACATGTGAACAAATTTTGGTTTCCAGGCGCGATTGGAAAAGAACTTCGATTCAATGGGGTTTGGACATTAACTGAGAACGCAGCTGTTTAAGGTCAGATTGGATGGAGTAAAGTTGATATCGGCAAAAACAGCAAACGATTGTGAAAACCGTCGTTCATGGTGAAGCTGATGAGACGAGGAATGAAAAACAGGCGAGGAACTCAATGTTAAAACGTATAGTCTCAATCAGGAATGTAGGACGATTTAAAAACTGCACAGCTAATGGCGACGTTTCGTTTCGTCCCTACACACTAATGTTCGGAGAGAACGCACGTGGGAAGACAACATTTTGCTCAATTCTCCGATCATTGATAACAAATGATCCTGCTTTCGTTGTAGGTCGTGCAACGCTAGGGAGCAGTGCGCTACCCGAGGTTAACTTGCTAACTGCCGCTGGGAATTCGGTATTTAGGGAAGGGAACTGGAGCGCAGCTTACCCGAACATAGCGATATTTGATTCGACGTACATCAGCGAGAACGTATACGCGGGCGATGCCATTGACACGGAACAACGGCGGAGTCTATATCGTGTGATTATTGGGACACACGGCGTTGCTTTGGCGTCCCAATTTAAAGAGATCGAAGAGCTGGTCAGGGACAAAAACAGTGCTATTCGGGACATCCGAACTCAGATACAGCGGCACGCGGCGGCAGGGATGAGCGTCGAGGCGTTTATTGCCTTGCCGGAAGACGAGGAGATCAACACGAAGATCGCTGCAAAGAAACTAGAGTTGCAAGCGGCTAATCAGGCCGCGGAGCTTCAGTTAAAGACAGCCCTTAAGGCATTGATAGTGCCGGTGTTTCCAACCTCCTTTGTAGGACTGTTAGAAAAGACACTAGAGGATGTGGCGGAGGACGCCGAACGTCGAGTTGGTGAGCATATTGAGCGACACCAGATGGAAGGTCGCGGAGAATCTTGGATCAATAAAGGGCTAAGTTTTGTCGTCGACGAAACTTGTCCGTTTTGCGACCAAGACATTTCAGACGTTTCACTCATCCGAGCCTACAGATCATATTTCAGTCATGAATATCGAGCACTACGTGACGAGGTGAACCAACTGAAAACACAAGTTGACACCGCACTAGACGAGCAGGTGGCTTCGGATCTAGTGCAGACGCTGGTGAAAAACACAGCAAGTGCCGAGATTTGGAAACAGTACTGTGAGTTGGACAAACCGGTCTTGCCCGAGGCTGAACGCGTTAGAGAAATCATAATTGCTCTACGAGATGCGGCTCTGGCCTTGATTGCCGCAAAAGCCAGCACGCCACTTGAAGCGGTGGCACCTGATTTAACGTTTATACAGGACCTAGAAACATTCGAAGCTTTGAGCAATTCGCTGGAGATTTACAACGAACAAGTTGCCACGGTAAACGAAATCATTGCTAACAGGAAAAACCAGGCTCAGATCGCTAACGTAAGCGATTTAGAAGCTGATCTAGCAAGCCTTGAAGCACAGAAGATTCGGTATACTGAAGAAGTGCGTGAAATGTGTGCAATCTACGATCGACTCCAAGTCGAGAAGACTGATCTGGAAGACCACAAAGGTACCGTGCGTCAGCAACTCGATACACACACGGAACAAGTGATCACTCTATATGGGCAACGGATAAACTGGTATCTGGAGCGGATCAACGCTAGCTTTACAATCACGACACCAACGTACACATATCGTGGTGGATCACCAAACACGAGTTACCAGATCGTTATTAACAATAAAAAAGTGGCTATCGGCGACCCACAGACCCCAACTGACACGCCAAGCTTCAAGAACACTCTCAGCAGTGGCGACAGAACCACACTGGCCCTTGCGTTTTTCTTTGCTCAACTGGAACAGGATCCGAACCGTGCCAGCAAGGTAGTGGTGTTTGACGATCCCTTCGGGAGCATGGATATGTTTAGGCGAAATCACACGGTACATCAAATCCACCGGTGCGGGGAGTCTTGCGCCCAAGTTATCGTGCTCTCGCACGATCCCCAATTTCTACACCTTCTTTGGAAACGAATTGGAGCGGGTGAATTACGAAAGACACTGTGTATGACAAGGATAGGCGAGGAAAACACCACAATCGCAGAATGGGACATCGAAAAGGCCGTTCAAGCACCTTACAGAGCGGACTTAGAAAAACTACAAGATTTCTTTTCGTCGAACCAAGGTGACAGTCGAGACGTGGTTCAAAAGATCCGGCCAGTTCTAGAGGCGTATTGTCGCAATCTGTCCCCTTTACAATTCGACGAGCAAGATGAACTTGGAAGAATGATTGGGAAAATCCGAGACGATGGCGCGACGCATCAATTGACGGAAATCCTTGAAGATCTGGATGAACTCAACACCTATAGTCGTCGGTATCACCATGAATACAATCGGAACGCAGCAACTGAGACCATCAACGACGAGGAATTGCTTGGTTACGTCAAACAAACTCTGAAGCTAGTGGGGTGCCTCTTGTAGTCGGTGTGCGGCGGGATTGCGAACTGCCTAATACTATCAATTACCCGAGGTGAAACTGACACTCGTCAATGATCAGCACTAATCAACATGCATCGTACAATGGTACATAGCGACACGGGTGATGGTCTGAAGTACGCGCCCGATGGTATCTGCGGTTCGCACTTTACATCCTAGACTTTAAGAATGACCAACTCCGATTAAGGCATGTCTTGAAGGGAAATTTCTTGGACTCGCCATTCGGCCTGCTCGCTAAGCCGTCTGTAATTGAGACGTACTCTAAAGTCTTCTCCGAGTGTCGGCGCATCTCGACCCACCAGCCAGATCGTATCGTCGGCGCTTGGGTTGTAACTATCCTGAAGTTTTCCATTTGGAATACACGATACGATTATACGTAGTAGCCTCTGCCCTGGGTTCAAATCTTCATACACATACTTGGCGATGACTGTGACCACATGATAACTTCGATGATCTCTATGGATAACCTGGTCTAACTTCCCCTGCTCGTCTAACGCTACGCCTTGCCGATTCAATCTTACTCGCATAGACGTTTGAGACATCTGGATCGTTGCTGTCCTGTCGCCGTTTCTTTTCTCTGCCTTCGCGTCCAACATCAATGCGACTGGAACGGGATTTGGAAGGAAAACGTAAATCGCTTTTTTTACGTCTACCTTCCCATACAAGCGGTCTTGTATACTGGACACTCCCATTTTCTCAATAGCTTCACGTGTCACATCCTCTGCGATATCCTGCGGTTGATCTGTTTCTTCCGCAAATATCATTACAATCTCTGATTTATAGTCTGTCAATGCTTGCACGACCAACGACATTACGGTCTGTTCCAAACGTTCGATCTCTTCAAGCGTCATTGGTCCGCCTTACTGCAAGTTCCGTGTAGTCGGGCACTGTATCGATTCCAACCCATTGACGCCCTAACTTCTTGGCAACGCTGGTAGTCGTGCCCGTGCCGACAAATGGATCGATAACGACTCCGCCATCTGGTGAATACAACCGTACAACGCGTCTGGCCAGCTCTTCGGGAAATTCGGCTTCGTGTCTACTGTTCCGCGCAACCGATGGAATACGCCATACGCCACGTGACCCCCAATCCGACCATTCCGCATCGGTCAACCGTTTTCGATCATATTTCGTAATTCCCGGCTTCCAGAATACATACAAATGCTCGAATTCATCAACTGCCCTGTAGGATAGAGAGTGCCACCTACTATTTGCCCAACTCGGATCTTTGTGCCAAATTCGCTGATCGTAGAGATACAATCCTGCAACTTCCGCCCACTCGACGACCATGTTTCCTGTCAATAACACCTTTGTCGAACATGAGGACTTGCCGCCACGCACGTTGTTGTGTTCCAAGCGTCGCTGGACTGTCTGTTCACTACAACCTAACATTGCGGCCAACTCGTGGCGGTTGGCGTTGGGATTCTTGCTTAAGGCTTCAAGAACCTGCTCTCTCGTTACACCGTTTTTCTTACCGCGCACGTTATCGGCTTGATACCTTGGCATTTCGGGATCGGGGAAACACAGGATATCCGCGATGTTTATAACCATGAAGCCGCCGCTACACAATACGAAATTGTGGCAACCGATAACATCACGCAGAACGGATTGCCATTCGGCAAAACTCAGGTGCTTTTCGTAGGACTTTCCAACGTAGTAGGGGGGAGACCAGAAGCTGAGATCAACGCTTTCTGGCGGCAGTGATTTCAGAACGTCGCGCGCATCGCCCGTTATTATCCGATTAACCCAGCCCGACGCCGACACCGGGTGCTCCCTTCGGGGGCATACCCGACATAACTCAAGGCCCGCCCTCGATTTACGCCGAATATCATCTGTGTTCTATACTAAATATGCATATACTGCGATGTATTTCCAAAAGAAAAACTGGCAGAGGCGTATTTCAAACGATACGTTACTAAAATGCTGTAATTATGACATAAAACTTGAGAGACAATGGAGGCGAAGATATCTATGGGTCTCAACGTGAGACTCAGACGCTGAACCGCACGTTGATCACGTCGCCGTCCTGGACGACGTACTGTTTGCCTTCGACGCGCAGCACGCCCTTCTCCTTTGCCGCCTGCCATCCGCCAAGTTCGAGCATCACCTGCCAGTCCAGCGTCTCGGCCCGTATGAATCCCCGTTCCATGTCGGAATGCACCGTCCCGGCCGCTTCAGGCGCCGTGACGCCCCGCGTAACGGTCCAGGCTCTGACTTCGTTTCCGCCCACGGTAAAGAAGGAGATGAGGTTAAGCAACCGGTACGTGGCGGTAATCATGCGGTTCAGGGCGGATTCCCCGATGCCCAGTTCGTCCAGGAAGGCGCCGGCTTCGTCCTCGTCGAGCTGGGCGATCTCCATTTCGACCTTCGCGCAGAGCCCCAAGGTGTCCAGCCCTTTGGCGCTTTCACCCAGGTCTTCCAGCCTGCGCGCTTCCGAGCCAAGGTCTTCCAGCCTGCGCGCTTCCGAGCCAAGGTCTTCCAGCCTGCGCGCTTCCGAGCCAAGGTCTTCCTCGGGGATATTCAGCACGAGGAGCACGGGTTTCTGCGACAGGAACCGGTAGCCTCTGAGCCTTTTCTCGTCATCCGGAACGAATTCGAGGTTCCGTATGACCCCGCCGCTCTCGATCTCCTCCCTGCACTGTTCGAGCAGTTCCCATTCGCGTACCAGGTCCGGCTGTTTCGTGGACCGGGCCTCCTTGGAGAGACGGGTCAACCGGCGCTCGATGACTTCGAGATCGGCGATGGCGAGTTCCAGTTCCACCGATTCAAAGTCTTCTCCCGGGTTAAGAGGCGCACCGGCCAGGTCCGGAAAACCGCGCAGGACGTGCACGAGTACGTCCATGGTCCGCAGGTCGCCCAGTCCCCCTGTGCCCTCCTGTTCCTCCTGTTTTCCCGATCCCGTCGTGATGCCGCCGATATCGAGGTATTCAACGGTGGCGAAAGTGGTCTTGCGTGGATTGAACAGGGTGGAAAGGCGGGTAAGGCGATCGTCGGGTACCCTGATCGTCCCCCGGTTGGCCTTGTTAAGTCCCGCGTAACCGCCGGTTTCCGCGTTGGCCCTGACCAGGGCGTTGAACAACGTGGTCTTCCCGGAACCGGGCAGGCCTACGAGGCCGATCTGCAATTGCTACTCTCCCTGGATCAGCAGAAGGAAGCGGACTGATCGCGCACGGACCAGTCGAGACGCGGGTTGAAAACTTCCTACGCCAGCAAAATCCGAGAATCTCTTTAGCATCTCATTGAGGAATGGCGAGGGGTCATCCGGCGATTGGGTCCCGCGTCTTGAGTTCGGGAAAGAGCGAGAAGTCGCGATCCCGCGTCAGAAGCGCCTCCACACCGTGGGCCACGCACATCGCTGCTATCCTGGCGTCGTGGACTACTCCACCTATAACGCGGGGTCGCCGAACGAAACTCTCCAGTATTTCCAGAAAGTCATTGGTCTCTCCTATCAATCGTATCGTAGGGGAGGCTGTCCAGGCGGCGAGTTGCCGCCATGACTGTTCTGGGCTCGTGGCGCTATCCCTCCATAAGCGAGGATTGGTCACAACGCTGAGGAACTCGTAGCAGCAGGGCCAGGGAATAGCCCAGGCGTCGTTGCCTTCCGCCAATTCGCGCAACAGCGAAGAGGCTGCCTCATGGTGCCTCGATTCGCGCCGATGCGCATACACCAGCAGGTTTGTGTCCACGGCGATCACGGGAGTTCAGGCTTTCCGTAAATCACCTCCCGGAGGTCCTGCCAAGAGTACGCCTCCAGGGGATCTCTCCCCCCGGCTTCGCCTGCGCTGTGGTCGGGAAGAAGGTATCGTCCTCGGGAGGATTCGTTTGAGAGCACCTGACGCAGGCCCTCTTCGACTACGGCGCGCAACGGTCGTCCGGTCCGCTGCGCGTGTCGTTTTGCACGGGTCAGCAATTCGTCCTGGATGTTGAGCGTCGTCTTCATGATGCCATATTAGCCATATCGCAACCGATGGTCAAGCCATATCTATATCCGGGAGACTGAGACGAATGTGTAATGCGCGAAGGCAGGAGAACGCTGAAGACTTCAGGTTGCCATTCCCATTACAATGGTCATACGGACCATGCCGGCCAAACCACCCGTCACACGCAGAACGTACGGATCATGGCCCTGTACGCGTCGATCGCCAGGTCGAACTGGTCCAGGTCCATCCATTCGTCCACCGTGTGGGCCTGGCTGATATCCCCCGGGCCCAGCAGGATCAGCTCCATCTTCCTGCCGAAGACCAGGCCGTCGGTGCCGTAGGGTACCGTGTGGGCCTGCTCCGTCCCGGTGATGCGAAGGGCCGTCCGGACCAGCTCCGAGTCCGCGGACGTGCTGAAGGGATCCCCGATCTTCTGGATCGTCAGCTCCACGCCGTACCGCTCGGCCGTCTGCCGTGTGCGGTCGAGGAGGGCTTCCTGGTCCTGTCCGGGCATCGGCCGGTAGTAGACCGTGCATACACTGCTGGGCGCCGTCATGTTCAGGGCGATCCCGCCGTCGTTGATCCCGATATTCCAGTCGGAGAAGGGCGGATCGAATTCGTCGTTCAGGTGCCTGGGATCCGAGCGCAGCTCGTCGTGGATGGCCTTCATCTCCGAGAGGAAGGGGATCATGGCGAGATGGGCGTTGACGCCTTTGCCGGTGCTGCTGTGGGCCGCCCGGCCTTTCGTCTCCGCCCGCATGAAAACGGCGCCCTTGTGCGCCCGCACCACCTGCATGAGTGTGGGTTCGCAGATGATGCCGTACCGCAGATCGCCATCCGCCAGAAGCTCGGACCGGTCGCTGACCTCCGCCGCGCCCCAGCACCCGACTTCTTCGTCGGCGGTGAACACGAGGTAGATCGGCGCGGAAAGTTCCGACGCCTCGAAGGCCGCGCCCGCGGCCAGCATGGTGGCCAGCGCCCCTTTCATGTCACAGCTGCCACGGCCGTAAATCCGATTGTCCCGGATCTCCGCCGTGAAGGGGTCCGTTTCCCAGCCGTCCACCGGGACGGTGTCGGAATGGCCCAGCAGCGCCAGTCCGCCCCTTCCCTTGCCCTTGCGGCCGACGAGGTTGACCTTCTCCACGCCGTTGGCGTCCCGGTAGGTGATGCGTTCGACCTCGAAGCCCAACCGGTCGAGTTGCTCCTGCAGGTAATCGGAAACGGGCGCGTTGCTGTTGGCGCTGATCGAATTGAACGCGATCAGTTCCCTGGTGACCTGGACGGGATCGAACATGGCTGCCGCCTGCTTTCAGATGGAGTTGTTTTCGGTTAGAAGGATGCCGGAGGTCGGACTCGAACCGACACGACCTTGCGGTCAAGGGATTTTGAGTCCCTCGCGTCTACCAATTCCACCACTCCGGCACAATCAAGATAGCCCGCCGGAGACATGCTCGTTCGGCGGGCTATCGTTCTGAAATCCAACGGGGACGACGGGACTCGAACCCGCAACTTCTGCCGTGACAGGGCAGTGCTCTAACCAGATTGAACTACGCCCCCGATATGCTGCATGGGCGATACTGGATTCGAACCAGTGACCTCATGCTTGTAAGGCATGCGCTCTGAACCAACTGAGCTAATCGCCCGCACGCGCGTCCACACTACGATTGACGCGATTCCCGGTCGTTGGCCGAACCCGTTCTTGCGGACTTGCTTCTCCAGGTCAGCACCAGGGGTATGCCCACGCAGTAACCGGAAACCATCAACAGCGGCGCCAGTGTGATCGATTCGTACGCCAGGGCGACAAAACCCAGTAGTATCGCGCCGAGTGCCGCACCGAGGAGACGGTAATGGGAGCCCCGAAAGGGCGGGACATGCGTCTGGGTTCCCGTGGCGCGACGCCGACCCGACGACCGGGATGAACCGGGCTCCGACCGCGTTCTTTTCGCCATTTCTCCCCCACCTCCACGGCCGTCCAATATATGAATTCCGGCGGGCCGCGTCAAGTCTGTTTTTAGGCGCGGTCCATCCCTATTCCTTGACCACCCAGAGCTTCACATTGGCCTCGACACGGGCATGCAGCGCAATGGGAACGGTATATATGCCCAGCGCCTTGACGGGCTCGTCGATACGGATCTTGCGCCGGTCGATATCGTAGCCTTTTTCCTTCAGCAGGTCGGCGATATGCTGCTGGGTGACGGAACCGAACATGCGGTCTTCTTCTCCGACCTGTACGACGGCGGTCAGGGAGACTTCTTCGAGCATCCCGGCGAGTTCGGAGGCCTGCTCCACCGTCCTGGCTTCCTGGGCCAATTGCCGCTTCAGTTTGCCCTGTAGCATTTTCAGGTTACCGGGCGTCGCCGGAACGGCCTTTTTCGTCAGCATCAGGTAGTTTCTGCCGTACCCGTTGGAAACGTCTACGATCTCGCCGATGTTCCCCAGGTCCCGCACAGATTCGGTCAATATGAGCTTCACGTCCGACTCCTCGGCTACTTGTAGGTTTCTTCGATGAAAGGCAGCAGGCCGATATGACGCGCCCGTTTGACGGCCTTTGCCAGGCGCCGCTGGCACAACGCGCTGGCGCCGGAAATGCGGCTGGGCACGATCTTGCCACGCTCGGTGACGAAACGCCGGAGTTGCTTCGGGTCCTTGTAATCGATGTTCTTGATGCGGCCCGGTATGCGCTTCTGCTTACGTGTCCTGGTCATCCTCGTCCTGGATTGATTCATGCTTCCGCTCCTGTGTCCTTTTCGGCCTGTTCCGCCTTTTCGTATACATGGGCCGGATGCTTCCCGACCCGCTTCGTCATGTGGCGGAGTACGCGATCGTTCAACTTGAACGACCGGTCCAGTTCGTCGACCACGTTCGGTTCGCCATCGAATCGGATCAGCGTGTAGAATCCATGGTGGGCGTCGTTGATCTCGTAGCTGAGCTTCCGGCTTCCCCAGCGCTCCGTGTCGACGACCTCTCCCTGGTTCGACGTAATGAGCCCCTCGATGGCGGAGATCTCCTCATCGAGCGGCGCTTCTTCGAGCTTGGAATCGATAACCACTACTGTTTCATAGGACCGCACGTGCATTCCTCCCTGTTTGTATGCGGGTTCGCTTTCCGGATCGCCTTCAGTCCGTGAACGACGGGCCATTGTACCTGCTGGCGGCCTCGCCGCAGCCGTCGCTTGCGAACAGCGCCAGCTGGTCGCAGGCCCGGTCGAGGACGATGGGCAGATCGGTTGCTTCCTCTTCGGTAAACGCCTCCAGCACGTAGTCGACGAGCGTATCCGCGTCCCGGGGGAGGTCGACTCCGATGCGCTGGCGGGCGAAGCCTTCCGTTCCCAGCGCGTCGATGATGGATTCCAGTCCCCGGTGGCCGCCATCACTGCCCTTCGCCCTGAGACGCAGCGTACCGAAGGGCAGGTTGACGTCGTCGCAGACGACCACGATGCGATCGACGTCGAGTTCGTAATGTTCGACCGCCTCCCGTACCGCGTAGCCGCTGCGGTTCATGAAGGTCAACGGCTTGACCAGCGCCACGGGCAGACCGGCGATCGCTGCGACGGCGCCGTGAAACCGGTCGCTTACCGGGGCAGGCTCGATATCGAGCCGCCGCAGCCAGGTGTCGATTACGTCGAAACCGGCGTTGTGGCGCGTGCCCGCGTACCGAACGCCCGGGTTGCCGAGGCCGATGAAGGCGTGCATGGACGCACCTTCAGGCCGCAAGGGCCCGGAATCGGCATGCTGACACATAACCGGGCCGCCTTAGTCTTCGTCCTCTTCTTCTTCCTCGCCCTCGCCGTCTTCCTGGGCCCGGCCGATGATTTCCGGCTCTTCCAGCTCTTCCACTACTTCTTCTTCCTCCGGCTCCTCGGCCATCGGCGTGAGGACAGACACCACGGCGACCTCCCCGTCGGTCACGATTTCGACGTTTTCGAAGGAAAGATCACTGACGTGGATCGTCTCGCCCATGCTCAGTTGTTCGATGTCCACTTCCAGGTGTTCGGGAATTTCCGAAGCGACACAGCTTATTTCGATCACCCGCAGGGACTGGTCCAGCACCCCGCCGTCTCTCGTCACGCCGACGGGCTCGCCGATCATCACGAGCGAAACCTCCGTGGTGATCTGGTCGCTCATCCTGATCTGCTGGAAATCGGCGTGCAGCAACTGGTTTCTCAGGTAGTCCCGCTGCAGGTCTCGCAACAGGGCCTTCTTGTCCTCCATGCCTTCGATTTCCAGGTTGATGACGACGCTTTCCCCCCTGGTCTTCCTCAGGAACCCTTCGAACTCTCGGTAGTCGAGCGTCAACGGCGTCGGGGGCTCTCCGCTGCCGTAGACCACGGCGGGCAGACTGCCGTCCCGCCGAAGCGTTTTGGCGACCTGCTTACCGGTATCCGTCCGTTGACGGGCTTTTAAAGAAACCTGGTTCATTTCCTTCTCCTGTGCTCCTGTGCGATTTCCGGTGTTCTATTGCGTGTTCAATTACGATCGGTTCGCGTTCAGCTGCGAACAGCGCCGGTTTCCGCTCGGTTCCCGCGGCACTGGCATGATGATTCGTTTCAAGTCTGGTCCGACGATTCAAAAAGCGAACTGACGGATTTCTCTTCGTGTATGCGCTTGATCGCCTCGCCGAACAGGGAAGCGACGGAAAGCTGTTCCAGCTTGCCGTTCTGCTTGTCCTCGCTCAGGCGTATCGTGTCCGAGACGATCAGGCTGTCCAGCACGGAATCCTCCACCTTCTGCACGGCGTTCCCGGAGAGCAACGCGTGGGTGCAGGCCGCGTAAATCGTCTCGGCGCCGTTCTTTTTCAAGGCCTCGGCCGCGCCGGTCAGGCTCCCCCCCGTGTCGATCATGTCGTCGCGGATGATCACGTTCTTCCCTTCCACCTCGCCGATCACGTTGACGACCTCGGAGACGTTCGGCCTCGGCCTTCGCTTGTCCACGAGGGCCAGGGGACAGTTCAGCCGCCTGCCGTAGGACCGGGCCATGGCCATGCCTCCCGCGTCCGGGGAAGCGATCACCAGGTCGTCCGACGTCCCCAGTTCCCTGAGGCGCCGCGTAAACACGGGCGCGGAGTACAGGTGATCCAGGGGGATGTCGAAGAACCCCTGGATCTGCGGCGCGTGCAGATCCATCGTCAGTACGCGGTCCGCCCCGGCCGCGGCGATCAGGTTCGCGACGACCTTGGCCGAGATGGGCACCCGTGGTCCCGCCTTGCGGTCCTGGCGGGCATAGCCGTAATAGGGGATCACCGCGGTTGCCCTGCGCGCCGACGCCCGTTTGGACGCATCCAGCAGCAACAGCAACTCGACCAGGTTCTCCGCCGGCGAATTGGTCGACTGGACCACGAACACGTCGGTCCCGCGGATATCCTCGTTGATGTGTATGCGGATCTCGTCGTCGCTGAATCGCGAAACGGAGGCTTTGCCCAGCGACACGCCGAGATATTCGCCGATGTCTTGTGCAAGCGGTGCGTTTGAGTTTCCACTCAGAATCTTCAAACCGACCGCCATGCGCCGTCCTCCCTCCCGCCGCTCGACTAAACCCCGGCTTCCCACCGGGATTTCGAGGAGACCGCGAAGACCCGCCAGGACGGTTCGACCCGTCCCCGCAGATCGCTTGCCATCCGTTCCGCCGTTGCCCGGCCGGACGCCAGTCCGAAGACCGCCGGGCCGCTGCCGGACATCAGAATACCTTCCACGCCGGCGTCCGCAAGCAGGGACCTTGCCCTGTCGATTTCGGGGAAGGCCGCCCGGACCGCCGGTTCCAGGTCGTTATGCAGGCAGGACGCCAGTCTGTCGACATCCCCGGCCTGCATGACAGAAGAAATCAAGTTAATACAGGAACTGTCTTTTGTCAATTCCAATTTCGACCGGCTGTAGGCCCATCCGCTGCTGACCTCGAGGGGTGGGCAGACCAGTACGTAATGGCGGGATCCGGCTGCTTCCAGGTGGCCCGGACCTGCCGCGTTCAGCCAGGCGACCTTTTCCCCGCGACCCGATGCCACCGCCACGCCGCCGTAGAGACAGAAAGGCACGTCTGATCCCAGTTCCGCGGCGAGGCCCATCAACTCTTCTTCCCGTAATCCCAGGGACCAGAGGGCGTTGAGCCCGTGCAGCGTCATGGCCGCGTTGCCGCTCCCGCCGGCGAGTCCGGCCGCCACCGGGATGCGCTTCTCTATGTGAACGCGCACGCCCCGGTCGCCGAGTCCGTACCGGCCCCGCACGAGATCGGCCGCCCTGTGCGCCAGGTTGCGCCCGTCCACCGGCACGGCCGGGTCGGAGCACGTGACGGTCGTCCCCGATTCCTGTCCGGTCACCGCCACGTCATCGGCCAGGTCCACGGTCTCCATCAGCGTGACGATCTCGTGGTAGCCGTCGGGCCGCTTGCCGAGCAGGTGGATGCTCAGGTTGATCTTGGCAAAGGAACGAAGGATCATTCGCCGTTCGCTACGCGGGCGGTGGTCTGCGTGATGATGATGTGGACGATGATCATGTGCATGTTTTCCGCCATGCCGTAGTCGTCCACGGGGACGTGGACCGAATGGTCGGCCAGGTCCTTCAGCTTCCCGCCGGAGAATCCCGTCATCGCGGCCGTAACCATCCCGGCCGAACGGGCGTATTCCATGGCGCGGACCACGTTTGGGCTGTTCCCCGACGCGCTGATGCCGACGACCACGTCGCCGGGCCCGCCGAGATTGCGCAGTTGCTGTTCGTAGACCAGGTCGAATTCGAAGTCGTTGGCCCAGGCCGTGACGTAGGGCAGGTTGTCCGTCAGGCTGTTGACCCGGAACCGGGGTCGATCCCCGGTGCCGCGCAGCGTGCCCTTGCCCAGGTCCACGGCGAAATGGGAAGCCGTCGCCGCGCTGCCGCCGTTGCCGAAGACGAAGATGCCCTGCCCGTTCTTCCGCGCCTCCATCAGGAGATCGATGAGGACCTGCACTTCACGGGGTTCGATCCGGCCGCAGACCTCCCGCGTCCAGTCGAGATATTCGCGGATCATCAGACCTCCCGCGTCCAGTCGAGATATTCGCGGATCATTGGATGCCTACCTCCGCATGTTGAAGATCACCCTGGTGCCGTCCCGCTCCAGGTTGAAGGGCAGTTCCGTGTAGTCGGAAAGCGCTTCGCGGACCCGGGGTTGAGACGGCAGAGGACAGAACAGGAGCAGGAAGCCGCCGCCGCCCGCTCCGCATACCTTGCCGCCCGTGGCGCCGGCGTCCCTGGCCTTCTGGTACATGGAGTCGATCTCGGCGTTGCTCACCAGTCCGGACATCCGGTACTTCCACGTCCAGCCCCGGTCCAGCAATTCGCCCATGCGGTCGACGCAGCCGGAGGTGAGGGCTTCCCGCGCGTTTTCCGCCACGGACTTGATCTCTTTCAGCAGGGCGAACTTGGTGGTCATATTCGCCTTCTGCTCGCGCAGTACGGTTTCCGCCTTGCGCGTCTTGTTGGTGTAGAACAGCATCAGGCTGTCGCTCAGCCGTTCCGCGTGGCCGTTCGCAAGGCCGAGGCGTTCCACCTCCACGCCGCCGGGCCTGAAAGTGAACCCGCGCAGGCCGCCGTAGGCCGCGATGTACTGGTCCTGTTTCCCGATGGGCTGGCCGCACCGGCCGATCTCGATCTCGCAGGCGTCCCGGGCCAGTTTCTCCGTGGGCTGTGGATCGCCGCAGTAGGTATACAGGGCGTTCAGCAGACCCACCGTAATGCTGCTCGAAGACCCCAGGCCCGAGCCTTCGGAGGGGATTTCCGTCAGCGTCGTGATTTCCACGCCCCGGGTCACGCCGGTGAGCCGCAGGGCCTCCCGGATCAGATCGTGTTCGATCTCGTCGGGATGATCGACGGCCTCCCGCTTCGAATAGTTGACGTAGATCCGGTCGTCGAACCGTTCGTTGATGATGACGAAGATGTACTTGTCGATGGCCGCGCTGACGACCAGGCCGTCTTCCCGCGTGTAGAAATCGGCGAAATCCGTGAGCCCGCCGGCAAAACTGATGCGCAGGGGCGTCTGGGTAATGATCATGGGCTCATGCCGATCGATCCGCTGCCGACCCTTGCGCCGCCGCCGACCTTTGCGCCAGGTAACCGTCCAGGGCGTCTTCCCAGTCGGGCATCTCCGCGAGTCCCAGGGACCGGATGCGGCTGTTGTCCAGCACGGTGTACAGGGGCCGGGCGGCCGGCGCGCCGTAGGCTTCGGTGGACGTGGGCTTCACTGCCGCGTCGATCCCCGTCTTCCGGTAGACGGTCCGCGCGAACTCGAAGTAGGAGCACGCGCCGCCGCTGGTCACGTGGTACGTGCCGTAGGCATCGGTTGTAACGAGTTCCGCCAGCACCCGGGCCAGGTCCGCCGTCGCCGTGGGCGCCATCACCTGGTCGCTCACCACGACCACCTCCCGTCTTTCCATGCCCGCCCGGATCATGGCCTCGATGAAGTTGTACCCCTTTCCACCTCCGCCGGAAAAACCGAACAGGCCGGTGGTCCGGACGATGAAATGACGGTCCCAGGCCGACCGCACCAGGTGTTCCCCGGACAGCTTGGACGTGCCGTACACGTTCAGGGGCAGGGGCAGGTCATCTTCCGTGTACGGCCGGTCCGCCTCGCCGTCGAAGACGAAATTCGTGCTGATATGCACCAGTTTCGCCCCGTACACGCGACAGGCCGCGGCCAGGTGCCAGGGTCCGAAGGCGTTGACCGCGAACGTCCGGTCGGGGTGCGACTCGCATTCGTCGACCCGGTGATACGCGGCGGTATTGATCACCGCGTCGGGCCGGTGGTCTTTCAGCAGGCCGTATACCCGGTGCTTTTCGGTAACGTCGAGTTCATCCCGGGTACAGGGAACGAGTTCATGAGCCGGCAGCGAACGCCGCAGGTCCGTACCCAGTTGCCCGCGGGCGCCGGTTATGAGTATGCGCATGAATCCGTGCCGATCTCTTGTCCTGGATCGAGTATCCCGGGTCGAGGTCTCGAAACGCGCCCGGTGCATCCGGTTCGCATCCGGAACCGAGTCGTCGTCGACGCATGCGGCCGGTGTACCCGGGACCCGAGCGTCCGGCCTCTTCGCGTTCCCGGCAGGTCAGGCGTCCCGAAGGTGTTTACCGACCACCCCGGGCGCCTGCTCCACGGCTTCATCAATCCGGGACGCGTCCTTCCCCCCGGCCTGCGCCATGTGGGCCTTCCCGCCGCCGCCGCCGCCGATGAAGGCGGCCACGTCACGCGCCAGCCTGCCTGCGTGGAGTCCGTGTCCGGAGATCGCGGCATCGGTGACCACGACAATGCAGACGGGCCTTTCATCGAAGCTTGCGAAGAGTATGCCCACCGCGGCGCCGGCAAGGCGTTCACGCACCGTGTCTCCCATGGCGCGCAGGGTATCGATGTCCGGACACGCCACGCGGCCCGCGGCCACGGAGACGCCGCCTGCGTCCACGGCGGCGCCGATCAGGTCGTCGATCCAGTTCCGCGCGGAATCCGTGCTCAGCTCGCGGACGTGCCGTTCGAGTTCTCGGACCCGCGCGTTCAGGTCTCCTGCCCGCTTCGCCAGATCATCGGGCTCGCACCTGAGGGCCTCCGCGGTCCCGGCGATGAGGCCTTCGTCCCGCTTGACGGCCTCGTACGCGGCGGTACCGGTCAACGCCTCGATGCGCCGTTCGCCGGCGGCGATGCCCGATTCCCGGACCAGCCGGAACATCCCGATCCCGCCCGTGGCGCCCAGGTGCGTGCCCCCGCATAGCTCCATGCTCACGTCCCCGATGCGCACCACGCGCACCCGGTCGTCGTATTTTTCCGTGAAGAGCGCCATGGCGCCCCGGCTCCTGGCGTCTTCCAGGTCGGTCTCGAACCACTCGACGCCGATGTTCCGCCAGATGAGTTCGTTGACCGTGCGTTCGATGGCGTCCAGTTCGTCCCGGGCGACGGCGCCGAAATGGGCGAAGTCGAAGCGAAGCCGGTCCGGGTCGACCACCGAGCCCCGCTGTTCCACGTGCGCGCCCAGGATTTCCCGCAGCACGGCGTGGAGGAGGTGGGTCGCCGTGTGGTTCCGCGTGATGGATTGCCTCCGCGCCTGGTCGACGTGCGCGGCCACGGCCATCCCGGGTTCGAGACCCGAAGCGCCGTCCGGATCGCACCGGTGAATTACGATATCGCCGTCCCGCGTGGCATCCAGCACGGCGATCCGGTCGCCCGCCTCCGTCTCCAGCCAACCCGTGTCGCCCACCTGTCCGCCCGATTCCGCGTAAAAGGGCGTTTCAGCGAGGACGACGTCCCCGTTTGCACAGGCGACTACGGAGGTACGACTTGCTGAAAGCGTTTCGTAGCCGACGAAACGGGTCGGTCCGGAGGCCGCGCCCGACGAAGTGCCCGACGATGTACCCGTCGCCCGGCCGGCAGCACCCGTCGCCCTTGCATCGACCGCCTTCCCCCCGGCCCTGGACCGCGTCCGCTGCTCCTCCATCTCCGCCTCGAAACCGGCCAGGTCCACGGTCAGGCTCCGTTCGCCGGCCATCAACTGCGTCAGGTCCAGGGGAAAGCCGTACGTATCGTACAATCTGAAGGCCTCTTCGCCCCGGATCTCGCGCCGTCCTTCCGCCTCGGCCCGTTCCACCATGCCGTCGAAGAGCTCGAGCCCGTGGTCGAGCGTACGGCCGAAGGCTTCCTCCTCGGATCGAACCACGGTCTGCACTTTTTCCTGTGCGGGCAGGAGTTCCGGGTAGGCTCCGCCCATCTGTTCGGTAAGCGTCGACACAAGCCGGTAGAGAAAGGGATCGGTCAGCCCGAGCGTGCGGCCATATCGCGCCGCGCGGCGAAGGATCCGGCGCAGGACGTAGCCGCGCCCTTCGTTGGAGGGCAGGGCGCCGTCGGCAATGGCGAAAGCCAGGGACCGGACGTGATCGGCGAGCACGCGATAGGCCACGGCCGTATCTCCCTCCGCGTAGGGATGTTCCGACAGTTCCCCGATGTGATTCATCAGCGGCTGGAACACGTCGGTCTCGTAGTTCGAATCCACGCCCTGCAGGATGCTGAGGACGCGTTCCAACCCCATCCCGGTATCCACGTGGCAGGCGGGCAGGGGGGTCAGCACGCCGTCGGTTCCCCGGTCGTACTGGATGAAGACCAGGTTCCAGATTTCCACGAATCGCCCGCAGTCCCCGTTGACCGCGCAGACTTGGTCCGGGTCGTCTCCCCGATCGCACCTTTCCGGTCCGAGGTCGTAGTGGATTTCCGAGTTGGGACCGCAGGGACCGGTCTCGCCCATTTCCCAGAAGTTGTCCTTTTCGTCGAAACGGAGTATGCGGTCGGCGGGCACGTCGGTGTGCCGCTGCCAGAGCGCTTCGGCTTCGTCGTCCTCCCGGAACACGGTTGCCCAGAGCCGGTCGGCGGGCAGTCCCCATACTTCGGTCAACAGTTCCCAGGCCCAGACTATGGCTTCTTCCTTGTAGTAGTCGCCGAAGGACCAGTTCCCCAGCATTTCGAAGAAGGTCTGGTGAACGGGCGATCTGCCCACGTCCTCCAGGTCGTTGTGCTTTCCGCCGGCCCGTATACACTTCTGGTAATCCACCGCGCGCACGTAGTCCCGGGTGCTCCGTCCCAGGAAAACGTCCTTGAACTGGTTCATCCCCGCGTTCGTGAACAGCAGGGTCGGATCGTCCCAGGGCACCACGCTGGCGCTCGGCACGACGGTGTGGTCACGGTCGGCGAAAAAACCCGTAAACGATCTGCGCAGTTCGGCTCCGGTCAATTTCCGGACTCCTCAATCTCGTCCAGCACGCGATGGACGACGTGGTAGATGACATCCTGTCCGAACCCCCGCCGTCCCAGGAAGGCGACCATGCGCCGGTGCGCCGCGTCGCGGTCGAGACGGGCGTACCGATAGGTCTGCCGGCGAAGCGCCTCGTAGGCCCTGTCCGTTTCCTCTTCGCCGGATGCACTTTCCTCGAGGGCGGCTTCGATGACTTCGGCGTCGATCCCTTTCTGCTTCAACTCCCGGCGCAGCAGGGACAGGCCGACCGGACGGCTTCGCAGGCGTTCGTCGATCCACTGGCGGGCGAAGCGCCCGTCGTCGATCAATCCCACGTTCTCGAGCCGGTCCAGCACCGCCGCGATAACGTCTTCCGGCCGACCCCGGGACCTGAGTCTCGCCGCCAGCTCGCGCCGGGTGCGCATGCGATGGTCGATGAGCCGATGGGATTCCATCATGGCCCGGGCTACGCCGTCGGCCAGTTCCATTTCCCGCAGTCGTTCAGCGTCCATCGACTGGCCGCCGGCCAGACCGAATCGGACACAGGTTTCTTCCGTGACTGTCAACGTACGCCCATCGTCGATCGTGACCTTGCGTTCGCGGCGCCTTCCGCTTCCCGGATTGCTGATATTCGTAATGGTCGGCATAGTCAGTCCAGTTCGACGTGATCGATAACCGTGTAGACCGGTCCGCCCGGCTGCAGGTCGCTCTTCACCACCGCCACGCGCGTCACCGGGAACGGTTCGGTCTCGAATTCCGTGCTCCGGACCAGTTCCGTCAGCTTTGCCAGGCCCCGGGGCGACCGTAC
Organism: bacterium; assembly: GCA_965202605.1. Taxonomy (GTDB): domain Bacteria; phylum JAAXHH01; class JAAXHH01; order JAAXHH01; family JAAXHH01; genus JAAXHH01. The sequence continues at coordinate 3,142,757 of OZ241838.1, read as the reverse complement.
CCTTCCGACGGTCAGGTGCGGCGAAAAAGGCCTCTCCTCGCGAACGAAGCCCCGGGCGTGCAATTCGCTTTCGATGCGCTGCTGCATGTCAGTCAGTTCGTCCCTGCCCTCGTCGACGGAAACCCAGAAGACGCGGGGCCGGTTCATGTCCGGGAACGCCCCCACGCGTCCGAGGGTCAAGGTGAAGGGGCTTATCGGATCCAGGGCCTCGCACAGTCCGTCCCGGATCGTTGCCGGCTGGTGCGTCTCGACGTTGCCAAGGAACTTCAGCGTGATGTGTATATTGCCCGGCTCGACCCACTTGATATCGGTTCCCGTCCCCTTCAGTCGGTTTTCCAGCTCCGCGATCCGCTCTTTTACGGCATCCGGAACTTCCACGGCAATGAACGTGCGCATCGATAGCCTTTCTACGGCGCCAACGAGGCTTCAGTTCCCCTCCGGCGCGTTCAGTTCCCCCGGCGGCGCGGGTGAGCGCCAGCCGAAGCAGGTTCAGGGCGGCAAGGGCGGGTGAGCGCCAGCCGAAGCAGGTTCAGGGCGGCAAGGGCGGCCCGCGTCTTGTTGACGTGCCGGTCCGGACCCAGCATGAGTTTCCGCGTCTCGACGCCGTCCGCCGCGGCCAGCCCGAGGTAGACCAGGCCGACGGGCTTTTCCGGGGTCCCACCGCCGGGTCCCGCCACACCGGTCGTGGACAGGCCGTAGGTGGCACCGCTGGTCTGCCGCACGCCCCGGGCCATGGCGGCCGCCGTTTCCGCGCTGACCGCGCCGTGCCGGTCGATCGTCCCGACCGGCACCTCCAGGCGCGCCGTTTTCGCGGCATTGCTATAAGATACGACCCCCTCCAACAGGTAATCGGAACTGCCCGGCACGTCGGTCATGCGGGAAGCCACGAGACCGCCGGTGCAGGATTCGGCGACCGCCACCGTCGCGCCCGCCTCCCGGAGCAGGCGTCCCACCACCTCTTCGAGGGTATCGTCGTCCATGCCGTAGATATGTTCGCCGGCCCGGTCGACCATCCGGGATTCGACGGCCTCGATGCGCCGCCGGGCTTCTTCCCCGGTTCGACCCTCTGCCGTGAGACGCAGGTTGACGCCGGCTTCCTGGGGCAGGGAGGCTATCTTGACGTCCTCCGCCTCCTCGATGACATCGCCGATGATCTGGGAAAGACTCGATTCGCCGATCCCCGTCGTGCGGACCCACCGGTGCAGTATGACCCTGCCCGCGCCGCGCTCCTTCAGCCGGGGCAGGACCTGTTCGTTCAGCATCTTCTTCATCTCGCGGGGGACGCCCGGCATGACGAAAACGGCCGCGCCGTGGTGGCGCACAAGGAAACCGGGCGCCGTGCCGACGGGGTTGTCGAGGACCTCGGCTTCCCTGGGCATATAGGCCTGGATGCGGTTCGACTCCGGCATGTCCATGCCTCGCTGGGTGAACATGGCTTCCACCGTGTCCAGGATATCGGGATGAAAGACCAGGTCCTGGCCGATCGCCTCCGCGATTACGGTCTTGGTCACGTCGTCGTGGGTCGGTCCGAGTCCGCCCGTGACGAGCACCACGTCCGCCTGGCGGCACACGACATCGAGCGCCTGTCCGATACGGGGACCCTCGTCTCCCACGGTCATGGAACAGACCGGTTCGATGCCGGCTTCCGTCATGCGCTGGCCGATATAGGCGGCGTTGGTATCGACCACGGAACCATAGAGCAGCTCGTCGCCGATCGTGATGATCGCGGCGGATTTCATAACAGAAGCCATCCGGTGAGCAATAGCAGGAGACAGGTATAGACCGCGGCAACGGCGTCGTCCATCATGACCCCCAGGCCGCCGGGAAGACGCTGCATCAGGTCGCAGGGGAAGGGCTTCCATATGTCCAGGACGCGAAAGAGTACGAAGCCGGCAACGACCGTGAAGAGATCGAGCGGCATGCCGGAGAAGACGATCAGGAAGACGATCACGACCCCGGTGATCTCGTCGATCACGATCTCCGGTCCGTCGTGACCGAACAGCGGTTCGGCCCTGCCCGATACCCAGACGCCGAGAAGGAACAGGGCCGCGGTAGCCAGCAGGTAATAGGGAAGGGGCAGGCCAAGGGGACCGGACAGCGCCCAGGCCAGTCCGAGTCCCAGCGCGCTGCCGGCCGTGCCGGGCGCGCGGGGCGTGTAGCCGACGTAACATCCGGTCGACAGCAGAATGATCAGGGCGCGCATGCCTACCTCAGCAGACTGGTGAAAATCGACCGGTTCTTGACGACGTAGTCGAGGCCGGAACTGACCGTAAGCGTCATGGAGACGAAGACCATTCCGTTGAGCACCCACCAGGCGATGTCGTCGAACTCCCCGTTCCACTGGCCGTAGGCGACCATGGTCGTCTGGACGTTGATGTAGAGCAGAATGATCACGATGACCACCATCTGCGAAGCCGTCTTCCACTTGGCGACCTGGGTCGGCAGGATCAGGAGTCCACGGTACGCCGCGATGCACCGCAGGCCGGTCACGATGAAGTCCCGGCCGATGATGACCAGGACCATCCAGGTGTAGATGTAGCCGAGGGACGCGAAGCAGATCAGCGCGGTGGAGGTGAGTATCTTGTCCGCCAGGGGATCCATGAACTTGCCGAAACTGGTGATCACCCCGGTCTTGCGGGCCAGGTAACCGTCGTACAGATCGGTCAGCGAAGCGATCATGAAGATCACCAAGGCGATATACCGTGTATACAATGTATCTACCAGGAAGAAGACCATGAAGACAGGACTCAGGATGATGCGGAATATGGTCAGTTTGTTTGGCAGATTCATGGCGGCAAGGGATCGGTAGATCGGTCCGGCGATTGTATTACCGTTTCGAGTTACAACGCCTCCGTGTTACAACTCCGTGCGGCCTTCGAGGGCTCGGGCAAGGGTCACTTCGTCGGCGTATTCCAGGTCGCCGCCCATGGGAAGACCGCGGGCAAGGCGGGTAACCCGGACGCCCAGGGGCTTGATCAGCCGGCTCAGGTAGAGCGCGGTGGCTTCTCCCTCTATATTGGGATTGGTCGCGATGATGACCTCTTCCACCGAATCGTTCATGCGCTGCACGAGCTCCCGGGCGCGTATGTCATCCGGGGTGATGTTGTCGAGGGGCGAAAGCGCGCCGTGGAGCACGTGGTACAGGCCCCGGTACTCTCCCGTGGTTTCAAGCGTGATCACGTCCCGGGGTTCTTCCACCACGCAGATGGTTTCCGGCTTTCGACGGGCATCGTGACAGATCTCGCAGGTTTCGGACTCGGTGATGTTCCAGCACACGGTACAGTACCGGACCTTCTCCTTCACCGCCCGGATGGCGTCAGACAGCGAGAAGGCGCGTTCGGCCGGCCCCTTCAGAATATGGAAGGCCAGCCGCTGCGCCGTCACCCTGCCGATGTTGGGCAGGCGGCTCAATTCGTCCACCAGGACGGCCAGGGCCTCGGAACTGTACTTGCGCGCCATGAGACCTGTTCCTCGACAAATCGACGACTAACCGGACCGGGTCCGCGAAATACCGCTGGATGGGTCGTTACAGGCCGGGGATGTCGAGTCCGCCGGTGAGCTGCCCCATCTCCTGGTTCATCATTTCCTGCGCCTTCTGCTGGCCCTGGTTGACGGCGGCCAGCACGAGATCTTCGAGCATCTCCACGTCTTCAGGATCCACCACGGACGGGTTGATCCTGAGCTCCACGACGTTCAGCCTGCCGTCGACCACCGCGGTGACCATGCCGCCGCCGGCCGTGCCTTCGACCCGGCGCTCGGCGATTTCCTCCTGAAGCTGCATCATCTTCTTCTGCATCTTCTGCATGCGCTTCATCATGCCCGACATGCCCTTGGCCATTGTCCTGTCCTTTCCTGTTTTACCCCGGACCGCCGCGACCCGGCTTCAGTCCGTTACGATCTGGCCGTCGAAAGCCTCCACGATCTTCATGACGTCCGGATCATTCGCGGCGCCGGAACGGGCGCCCGTCTCCTTCCCGGCTGATGTGGCGTTCCCGGCCGATGCGGCGCTCGGTGGGGTGCCCCGTGCATCCCCGGCCGGAATTTCCTCGAGGATGGCACTCTCGTCCCGAACGGGACCGTCCGCGATTTCACAGGCGATCCGGACCGGAATCCCCAACGCGTCGCCGCATATCTTCTGTATCAGCGCCGCGTTCTCGCGTTTTTCCGCCTGTTGCTTGTGAAAGATCCGGCTGGCCCCGAACCTGAGGGTAATCCTGACGGGTGCGCCCGGCCGGTCATCGTCGGCCGGCGCGTAACCCGAGACCTCCGCTTCCGCCATGAAACTGCCCAGCGCGCTCCGCTGCGCCGTGATCTCTTTCACGATGGAAGGCCAACAGTTGCGGACCTCTCGCACGTCCAGCTCCGGGGCAGACGCCGTGGCTGGTGGAACTGAAGACGCCTCGGCCCGAGGCTCTGAGGAAGACGCGGCTGGCGACGCTGAGGTCACGGAGTCTTGAGGTGCCCTGTCGACCGACGTGGGCGACGCGCCCCGTGGCAGGTCCGGAGCGCGGGAAGAGGAAGCGGCCGGATCCCTGGAGGACGTGGCCGGCGCCGCGGCCGGAGGCGTTGAAGACGCGGTTGGCGACGGGCCAGCCGATGGTGCCGGCCCCGCGGCGTCTTGTGATTCGGGAGGCGCGGCCGATGGTCCTGGCTCAGCGGCGTCCCGTGATTCGGGAGGCGCGGCGGTATGGGTTGACTCCCGCGTGCCGGCGGGGGGTTTCGCTTCCTCGGAGGCCGCTGCATCGGAAGCGTCGTCGTCCCCTTCTCCCGATCCAACGCGGCGGGCCATTTCGGACAGACGGGTCATGACGTCCGTCAACTGCACCGATTTGGCCATGCGAATCATGCGGACGATGCCCGTCTCGAGCTGCACCCGGGGAAGTGCGCTTTGCTTGACGGACTGTTCCATCTGCGTGGCCAGTTGAGACAGCCTGAGCAGGTCTTCCGTATCGAATCGCTCCGCCTGTTCCCGGTAGCGGTCGAATGCCAGCGCGGCGGCGCCGAGCAACGCGTCCGCTTCGGGAGCCGCCTTGACGACAAGCAGGTTGCGCAGGTGTTCCAGCACGCCCAGGATGATCTCTTCGAGGTCGTGCCCATGCCGGAAGACCCGGTCGACCAGGTCAAGCCCCCGGGGGACGTCCTGGTCCGCCACGATGTCGATCAGTTCGAAATAGACGTCCTGGTCCACGATGCCCAGGACCTCCGCCGCTTCGCCGGCGGTCAGCCCGGTGCCGCCGAAGGCGACGACCTGGTCCAGCAGGCTTTCGGCGTCCCGCATGCTGCCGTCCACCCGGCGCGCGATGAGGGCGAGGGCCTCGCGCTGGACGTCGTACCCGCTCTGCTCGCTGATCATGGCCAGGTGCTCCGCGATGGTGGGTCCCGATATGCGCCGGAAGTCGAATCGCTGGCACCGGGAAAGCACGGTGGGGATCACCTTCCGGGGGTCCGTCGTCGCGAAGATGAAGTACACGTGGGAGGGCGGCTCTTCGAGCGTCTTCAACAGGGCGTTGAAGGCCTCCTTTGTGAGCATGTGCACTTCGTCGATGATGTAGATCTTGTGCTTGCCCTGGCTGGGCGTGTACTTGACGCTCTCGAGCAGATGCGTCCGGACCTGCTCGACCCGGTTGTTGGAGGCGCCGTCGATCTCCAGCACGTCGACGCTGCGTCCTTCCGAGATTTCCCGGCAGAACGTGCAGGCGTTGCAGGGCGTTACAGTGGGGCCTTCGACGCAGTTCAGGGCCTTGGCCAGGATGCGGGCCGTGGTCGTCTTGCCCACGCCGCGGGGACCGGCGAACAGGTAGGCATGGGCGATCTGGCCGGCCTGAATGGCGTTTTTAAGCGTGGTGGTGACGTGTTCCTGGCCGATTACGCCGTCGAATTCCTGGGGACGCCATTTTCGGGCCGTGACTTCGTAGGCCAATGCCCAAACCTCCATGCCTGGGTTACGTGGGACGAGAGGCAGGCGGAACGGAGCGGAATTGGTCAAGCGGTCGTGCACCCACCCTCGAATCTCCTCGTAACGGGGCATCCGTGCCGCCGGCTCCGGCCAGGCGCTCCCGCGGCACACGATTCAGGCGCTTACCGCTGCTACCTTCCGGTCCTGACGGGGTTGGGCGTTGTCACGTTGCGCAGGACCTGACCTTCAATACCGGATGCAGCGCATACCGGCGAAGCAAGGAAGATCCTCGGGATGGGAATTCGATCCCGCTGTAGCGGGTTGCGGGTTACAGGGCACCGCTAACTCCCCATCTAGCACGACCGTAATCGAACCAAGCCTGTATTGCGGGATGATCAGGAACGCCGATTCATGGCGGCCCCGGCCTCCCGAGTGGAGCAGAGCGGAATCGAACCGCCGACCTCCAGATTGCGATTCTGGCGCTCTCCCAACTGAGCTACTGCCCCAAATCTGTCGTGGAACGAGGGCCGGGCGGGGGCGAAGGGCCGGGCGGGACCATGCGCGTCCATGCGGGCCACCGCCCCCTCGTTCCGGTTCCGGTTTCCCGGTTTTCGACGGAGAGGGTGGGATTCGAACCCACGGTCCACATGGTGAACACACGCTCTCCAGGCGTGCCGATTCAACCGCTCTCGCACCTCTCCCAGGTCTCTGGATTCAACAGTTACCGCGTACGGGCCGGATGGTCTGCCTCAAACACGCAGACGAACGGACAAACAAAAGATGCTGCCGCGCTCAATGTGAAACGATTGCTCCCCGGAATCGTCGTCTGTTTTCTACGGCTCCCGGCAAAAGCCTCCTGTCATCATTTGCGATTTACATTGTGCCGGCTGGCTGGCCGGATCTTATATAACGTAAAACATATACCCCATGGAACTGTTATCATCCCAGATTTAACGTATAGTCAGAACGAACAACTTAATAGATTTGGTAAACAGAAACAACAGGATTTTCACTGATCAAACGTCAGTAACCTACGTGACCCGTTCCGTTTTTCAAGTATTGATACTGGCAACGGTACTGTCAGTTGCCACCTGTGGCAAAGACGGCCCTACGAGACCGGAACCACCATCGCCGCCGCCATCTCCACCGCCATCTCCACCGCCACCGCCGCCGTCGGTACCTTCCACGGTCCGGATTTCGCCTGCCAATTCTGAATTCGTCTTAAGAGCGCTGGGCCAGACTGTTCAACTCACGGCCCGGGTCTGGGATCAAAACAACAGGCCGATAGAAGACGCTCAGGTGGCCTGGTCGAGCAGCGATTCACGTGTAGCGGCGGTCAACGCCCGGGGCCTGGTAACGGCAGTTGGCGTCGGCACTGTGAAGATCACGGCGAGATCGGGAACCGCGACGGCGAGTGTCGCGGTTGGGGTGTCACAGGTAGTATCCAGGTTTGTCGTCGAGCCTTCGACGGTCATGTTATCGGCTGTCGGGGAGACGGTTCAACTGACAGCCATCTTACAGGACTCGAACGGGAATCCGATACGGCACGCCAGCGTGGCCTGGTCGAGCGCCGACCCTACTGTCGCGACGGTCAACGACCGGGGTTTAGTAGCCGCAGTCGGGAACGGCAGCACACCGATCGTTGCGAGTTATCTGAAGATCAGAGTCGAAGTTCCAGTTACCGTCTCGGTACGAAGTCCGGACAGGGAGGTTCTGGTCTTACTTTACAACCGGACAGAGGGAGCGAACTGGAACAGGTCTTCCAACTGGTTGAGCGAGAAACCGGTGAGCGAGTGGGAGAACGTTACTGTGGATGGTCAGGGCAATGTCAGGGAATTGTGGCTTCGTTCGAACAACCTCAAAGGTCAGATTCCCGGGGAACTCGCACAGTTGTCCCATCTCGAGGAATTGGATTTATCAGATAATGAAATGGAAGGTCCCATTCCACCCGAGTCAGGTCGCCTGGCGAAACTCGAACGGCTTGTACTGAACAACACTCGGTTGACGGGTAGCATACCGCGGGAGATTGGGCAACTGAGCGAATTAAAGGCACTGTTTCTGCACGAAAACAGACTGACAGGGTCTATACCACCGGAAACGGGGCTGCTTGCCAATGTCGAGGAGGTGTTTTTAAACGGTAACCGGTTGACCGGATCAATACCCGCAGAACTGGGACAGCTTACACACCTCAAAACCCTGGTGCTGTCCCATAATCAACTGTCAGGTTCCCTTCCTCCGGAGTTGGGGCAACTGCATCAACTGGAAGCGCTCTTCCTCAATGATAACCCCAACCTTGCCGGACCAATACCCAGAGCGTTTCTCAACCTCGGGAAGGTTATACTTTATGCGCAGAACACGGGTCTGTGCGCGCCCCTGGATGCCGAGTTCTATAACTGGTTGTTGGAAATTCAGTCTTTGGACCGCGTCGCCTCGTGTGAGTTTACAGGTTCGGACCGCGATGTCCTGGTCGTTATGTACAATGAAATGGACGGGGAAAGTTGGACAGAACGGCAGAACTGGCTCACAGACCGGCCCATCGGCGAATGGTTCGGAGTCGAGACCAATGCGAATGGGCAAGTGCGATCAATCTCGCTTCCGGATAACATGATTTCGGGAGACATGCCTTATGAGTTGGGGAAGCTGACCGAATTGGAGATTCTGGACCTTTCCGGCAATCTCTTGACGGGGCCGCTTCCTCCCACACTGGGCGAGTTGGGGAATCTCGTTAGTCTGCAGCTTCAGGACAATATCGGTCTGACCGGTTTTCTTCCTCACGAATACACGGAACTTCACAATCTGGAGCAATTGATATTGCACAGAACGCAGATATGTGCGCAAAGTGCAAGCGATATTGAAGCATGGCTGGAGGGGATTCCGGTCAGACGGATCACCGACTGCGCTGATCTCAGGGGCGACCGAATAGCAATGGACGCACTGTATGATCGCACTCGAGGTCGCCACTGGACCGACAACGACGGCTGGGGGAGTAACGAATACGTAGGCGCCTGGCACGGTGTGACCACGAATGAAGACGGACGCGTAACCGGCCTGCAACTCGCGGAAAACAACCTGCGGGGCCGGTTGCCGCCGGAGATGTACCTGTTGGAGTATCTCACGCATCTTGATCTGACCGGCAACCCACACCTTGGAGGAGCTCTGCCTCCAGAGATCACGCGTCTCGATCTGGATACGCTTTTGCTGACCGGCACCCAGTTGTGCTTCTCTGAAGACGACGAGTTTCAAGACTGGCTCAGTACGATCGAGAACAGGGATTTCCACACCTGCGACGTGATCAACCCGCATCCCGACGTGGATGCGCTGATTGCCTTTTACAACGCTACCAATGGACCTGAATGGAAGTACGGGAATAACTGGTTAAGCCACAGTCCCGTCGAAACGTGGCATGGGATCGTAACTGATGATCAGGACTGGGTAACCGAAATCAACCTCTTCGACAACGGCCTGACCGGCTCGATCCCGCCTGAGGTCGGAGAACTCTCCGAACTGAAAGGACTACACCTGGAGAGTAACGAATTGATGGGGAGCATTCCCGCGAAGATCGGTCAACTTCATAATCTCGAGACGCTGAATCTGTCACGCAACGACCTTTCGGGTACCGTTCCAGGGGAAATGGGTCAACTCGGCAATCTCAATACGCTGTATCTTCAGAAAAACATGCTGACGGGTACTATCCCGCCGGAGATCGGGCAGCTATCAGACCTGGAGATATTGAGGCTGGACGCTAACGATCTGGAAGGCAACATTCCAGGCACAATTGGCCAACTCGCGAATCTAACTGTACTCATTCTCGCCGAGAATTCATTGAACGGCTCCATACCTGGAGAAATCGGACTACTCGAGAACCTGGAAATCCTTGATCTTTCAACGAATCTGCTTTCGGGACTCATACCGCGAGAACTACTGCGCCTCAACAGCTTAAAGTACATGAGACTTTCCATTAACAGACTGACGGGAACGGTTCCGTCCGACATAGACCGCCTTTCGGGTTTGATGGAATTCGACATAAGATACAACATGGATATGTCAGGCAGGCTACCGCGGCAGATGACAAATCTCGACCTCAGCCATCTGCTTATAAAGGGAACTTCGATCTGCGTACCGGCAGACGCCGAATTCCAGGCCTGGTTACAGGGTATCGCAGTGAAGGAACTCACGGAACCCTGCCCCCTCTAACCTGCCTCTGGGGAAATTAAAACGGAGAGGGTGGGATTCGAACCCACGGTGCCCGGAGGCACAACGGTTTTCGAGACCGTCCGATTCAACCACTCTCGCACCTCTCCGGTAATCGTGGTCAGCTGACTGGGTCGCCAGGTCCGCCTGGTCTGCTTGGTCCGCTTGCTCTCCGTTTCGCCCTGAAGAAGTCCTGCAGCAGGCGGGAGCAGGTCTCCGCCAGCACACCGCCCGTTACTTCCACCTGGTGATTCAACCTGTTGTCCCGCACGATATCGCGAAGAGAGCCGCAGGCGCCGGTCTTGGGATCGGCCGCACCGTACACCAGGCTATGCAAGCGGGCCAGCACGATCGCGCCCGCGCACATCGCGCAGGGTTCCAGCGTAACGTAGAGCGCGGCGCCATCCAGCCGTTCATACCCCAGCGCGGCACAGGCCTCGCGGATCGCGAGCATTTCGGCATGGGCTGTGGGATCGCGCAATCGCTCCACGCGGTTCTGACCCCGTCCGATCACCACGCCGTCGCGGACGATCACGGCCCCGACGGGCACATCGCCGGCGGCCCCGGCCGACCTGGCTTCTTCGAGCGCCAGCCGAAGCCATCCTTCGTGTTCTCCGTCGTTGCTTCTCATGCTGCCGCGTCCCGCGAAAAATACGCCCGGAGGGAGTCGAACCCCCAACCTCCTGATCCGTAGTCAGGTGCTCTATCCAATTGAGCTACAGGCGCTCAGGACCGCCGTAACAGAGCACCGCAAACTACAGGTCGAGACCGCGAAAGTCAAGCGGATTTTGAGGCCGGACACGGTATCCGGAGCGTCGAAAACGGGCAGGTCAGCCGTTGCCGCGAGCCTGCCGTTCGAGATAGATTCCACGCCGTTCGACGTACCCTTCCGCGGTCCGGTGTATGCGTTCGATCTGCTCGTCCGTGACGGAACGTACCACGCGTCCGGGAACGCCTACCACCAGGGACTGCGGCGGCACTTGCGTATTTTCGAGCACCAGCGCACCGGCGCCGATGATGCTGTGCTCGCCGATCCGCGCGCCGCTGAGGATCACGGCGCCCATGGAGATCAGCACGTGGTCTTCCACTACCGCGCCGTGTACGATGGCCCGGTGTCCCACGGTCACGCCCTTTCCCAGCACGGTGGGCATGCCGGCGTCGATATGGATGACGCTGCCGTCCTGCACGTTGGTCCCCTCGCCGATGGTAACCGGCTCGTCGTCGGCCCGGATCACCACCTGGTACCAGACGCTCGCGTCCTTGCCGATATCGACGGCTCCGATCAGGTCCGCGCTTTCCGCCACGAAGGCGGAGGGATGGATGCGGGGAGTATGGTGGACATACCTGTTGGAGGCCATGGCAGGCTCGTCTTCTGGCTGCGGCTTCGAAATCCGCGGTCTTCCGGCCGCGGCGGTAAAACTTCCTGCGGTCTTCCGGCCGCGGCAGCGCACCTATCCGGTAGCCTGCCGGTCCGGTGGCGTCCGCCGGGTAGCGGCGCTCTGACACCAGGCGCGCTACCCGGCTGCTTCATGTCCCCGGCGCACCCGGGGAATGACGTAGGGTCCCCGCGGAACGACCGCTATGGTGGCGTCGGCCCCGTGGCGCCCGACGGCCCGCGCTATGCCGGCCTCGACGGACGGGACCGGTTCGACCAGGCATGCCCGCACGTCGTCGTCACTCAGGCCATCCGTATAGAGGTAAATCCGGCCCTTCTTCAACGCCTTGGCCAGTTCCTCGATCTCCCATTGGTCGATGGTAAATACGCCCGGTTGCTGGATCCATTCGATAAAAGCGTCGATATCCGTCGTCTTCCGCAGGAGCCCCTCGAACTCCGCGCTGCCGATCCCGTCGGCACATCCGGCGGCGATGACGATGGATCCGTCTTCCCGGAGGATGTCCAGCACGCCGACCATGCCCTTGACCGCCTGGTAGAAGGTTGTGTCCAGGGGATAGCCGGCCGACGAGGTGACGACGACGTCCACCGGTTCCTCGACGGTAGCCATGACCATGCCATCCACGTGGCCGACTCCGTGGCGGTGCGCCTGGTCGAGTTCGCCGGCAAACACCCCCGTTACGCGGCGGTCCTCGTCCATGGAGACATTGAGAATGAAATCGACCCCGGCCCGCCGGGCGATCTCGAGGGCTGCTTCGTGGAGGGGGTTGCCGTCCAGGACGCCCGTCGTGGCGCGGGGGTGTTCGAGGATCTTCGGACCATGCAGGTGCTCGATCGTCTCCACGCCGACAAGTCCCGGCGCGACCAGCTTGCGTCCGCCCGAATACCCGGCCATGAAGTGGGCTTCGATCAGACCGGTCAGTATCTTGAGCTCGCTCTCCACGTACCTGCGGTCCACGTGGATCGGGATCCCGGTGCTCGTGGCGCCCAGATGGGCCTGTTCGTCTCCGTTGCGTGCGATATGGTTTACGATGGGATAGCAATCGACCACGGCGTCGGTCAGGGTCTCGCGGAGCTGGGCTTCGTTCATGGGAGCGTGCAGGCCCGTGGCGACCAGGAGGGTGATGTCCTCCGGCCTGATCCCGCTTCGCTCCAGGCATTCCAGGAGGGGCGGCAGGATGATGTCGTGGGGCACGGGCCGGGTGATGTCGGAAACGACCACGCAGGCGTTCCGGCGTCCCCGGGCGAGTTCCTCGAGCGGCGGGCCCGCGACGGGCCGGCGCAGCGCCTCCCGGGTCTCGGCCACGGGGTCATCCAGCGGCGGCGTCTCCCGCATGTTGAGGACGGCCGCCAGGTTTTCGTCCGGGACACGCACTTCGAGCCCGGTTTTGTGATAGTCGAGGGTGATGTTCACGGCGACTCCCTAAGCGTCTTCTCGTTCAATGGTGAGTCCCGGTCCCGGTACGGGTTCGAGCATGCCCGCGGCACCGGCCTCCGTCATGGTCCGGGCCAGTTCGCGGGGTGATGCGTGAAGCGCTACGACGGCGCCGCTGCTGCCCGCGAGCTTGGCGCCGGACGCGCCTGACTGCCGAGCGAGTTCGATGAACCGGTCGTCCTCAGGATTGGATCCGCCGAGCGACTGCGTCAGCGCCTGGTTTTCGTTCATCAGTTCGCCCAGCGTGTCGATCCGGTTTTCCAGCATTGCTTTCTTTCCGTCCCGGGCCAGGGCCGCGATGGCATCGTAGGCTTCGACCACTTCGGATTCCCCGGCGAGCCACCGTTCCCTGAGCGGCGTATGCACGCCCCCGGAAACGCGCTGTCCCCCCGTGATGACCACGACGACCGGCAGCGTCACGACGGAGGTCATCGGCTCCATGGTGGCAAAAGGATCGGTCCCGTATTCCAGGTGGAATTCCTTCCCCCTGAAATCCATGTAATGCAACCCGCCGAAGGTGCACATGTAGGCGTCCTGGTACCCGCAGAAAGTCAGGTTCAGATACTCGATCCTGCGGACGAGTTCCGCCAGGTGGTATGGACTGTGGCGGATGCCGCGGAAGGCGAGCAGGCCGGCGACCATGGATACGAGCAGCGCCGTAGACCCCGACAGTCCGGCGCGGAACGGGATATCGGTCGACCAGGTGATCCTGACGCGCAGGTCCGACGATTCGGTACCGGCCAGCGCGACCCGGGCGATATCGAAAATGTCTTCCCTTGTGGCCAGGTCGTCCGGTGACGCGATGACCCGCTGTTCGGCGCCGGCGTCCAGGATCAGGCGGTCCGCCGGCCGAATCACGACGCGTGCCCTTTCCTTCGTCGAGCACGAGATCACGCTGCCGCCGTACATGTCGGTCGGATTGCCCACGATGCCGACGCGGCCGGGCGCGGATGCGGTAACGGTCCCGTTCACCTGGACTCCCATTGGCGCGCGCCGACTGGCACGAGTTGTTCAAGACGGTATGCGCGCCGAAACGCTCGCCATATGTGCGCACTGATTACCTAATATGCGCGCCGAAACGCACGTGGTATGCGCGCGCTGATCATGATTCCTTCAACCGCCCTTGCAGGAGATCCCGAAAGGCCGTTCCGTCCGTCTCGTCCTCCAGGGCGTAATCGGCAAAGGCTTCCCAGTAGGTCAGGGGCGTGCCGATGTCGTAGCGCCTGTTGCCGGTCCCGAGGGGAACGCACCATACCGTCCGACCCTCCCGGAGCAGGTTGCGGATGGCGTCGGCGAGCCACAGTTCGCCCTTCCTTCCCCGCGGCGTCGCCTCCAGCGCCGGGAAGATGCCGGGGCCGCAAATGTACCGGGCCGACACGGCGTAGCGGCTGGGCGCACTTTCCACGGACGGCTTCTCCACGATATCATCGATGGGGAATGCCGTGCCGGATTCGTACCTGGGCCGTACGATACCGTATCGGGACACCTTCTCTTCGGGTACGTATTCCACCGCGATGGTACACGCGGCGTCCTCCTTCGCGTGGGTCTCCATCATGCGCCGCGCCACGTCGCCCTCCTCTTGCGACCGGATGACGGCGTCGCCCCAGGCTACGACGAAGGAGTCCGATCCCGCGAAGGACGCGCCCAGCCGCACGGCGTCTCCGTTGCCGGCCGGTACATCCTGTCGGACGAACGTATAGTCAAGCGCGGGCGGTCCGGTCTGATCCGGCAGATCCCGACCGGATCGTTCCCGGCGCACGCCGCGTACCTGCCCACCTGCCCGCCCGCCGGATTCGAAGTATTCCTCGATCGCCTTTTTACGGCTGGACGTCACGAAGAGGATGCGTTCGATTCCCGCGGCCGCCAGTTCATCCACCACGCGGTGTATCGCCGGTTTGCGGCCCAGGGGCAGCATCTCCTTGGGAACGGAACGGGTAAGCGGCAGCATCCGCGTGCCCAGGCCCGCGACGGGCACCACGGCTTTGCGGATCATCCCCCACCGTCCCGTCGCGCGTTGCGGACCGCTTCCACGTATTTTCGGGCCGTCTCGGTGAGCACGTGCCATTCGCCCGCGGCCACGGCGGCCCTGTCTACCAGGTTCCCGCCCACGGCGATGGCGCAGGCGCCCGCCCGGATGAAGTCGCCCGCGTTATCCAGGTCCACCCCGCCCGTCGGTATGAGATCGACCTGGGGAAGCGGCGCCCTGACGTCCTTGAAATACCGGGGCCCGACCGCCGTTGCGGGAAATACCTTCACGATGTCCGCGCCGCATTCCCAGGCCGTCAGGATCTCTGTCGGGGTCAACGCGCCGGGGATGACGATCTTGTCGTACCGGCGGCAGAGGGTGATGACGTCCGGGTTCAGCGTCGGCGTCACGATGTACTCGGCGCCGGCCAGAATCGCCGCCCGGGCCGTCTCGGGGTCCAGCACGGTACCCGCCCCGAGGAGAAGCCCGCCTCCGAGCCGGTCCGCGCATTCGCCGATGACGTCCAGGGCGCCGGGCGTCGTCATGGTGATCTCGACGGCCCCGATGCCGCCCCTGCCGATGGCCTGGGCGACGTGGACCAGGTTGTCGGGGCTGTCGGCCCGGAGCACCGCGACCACGCCGCCGGCCTTGATGCTTGCGAGGTTTTCAGCTCTCGTAGACATGGATCCACTCCGTTGTGGCGCTACTCCAACGTGACCTTCACCTTGCGTTCCGGCCGTTCGTGGAGGTGTCCGTGCCCCGTCAGGGCGACGCCGAGGCGGATCGAAGGCTTGCCGCCCACTGGGAATATATGATGGAAAGTCAGGGCAGGCACGTAGATGAAATCGCCCGCCTTCGCGTGGACGGTTTCGTCCCGCCCCTCGATCACCCAGTCGATCTCTCCCTCCAGCACCAGCCACCATTCGTCGTAGTCGTGGCAGTGGTTGTCGTTGATCGTGCCTGATTCCTGCCAGATGAAAGCCGCGGTTACGTGGTCCGCCGCAACGACCGCGCAGGAGGCGGGCGGGGGACCGATCCGTTCCTTGATCTCATCGATATTGATCCTGTTTAGCGCGGCGTGCATGACCGGGTTCGGTGGGGCCATCGTGGTGCTCCTTGAGATCGGATTGCAGGTATGTGGATCGTGCGACATATCCGTGTGAAATCGATGCGGCCGTCACGCGACCCGGTACCGGGCTATGGTTTCCTCGTTCACCGTGACGCCCAGTCCGGGTCCGTCGGGGACCGCCACGAATCCGTCGTCGTCGAGGGTAAACCGCTCGTGGGTCAGTTCGTGCCGCAACGGCGAATCCGACATGCAGAATTCGAAGACGGACGCGTTGGGCAGGGAGGCCAGCGCGTGGAGCGACGCCGCCATGGTGATGCCGCTCTTGTAACTGTGGTTGACGACCCTGCGGCCGTGGCCGTGGGCAGTCCGCCCCGCCGCCGTCATTGTCGAGATGCCGCAGCGGCCCGGGTCGGGTTGAATCCAGTCCAGCCCACCCTTGGTGACCAGGCGTTCGAAATCCTCGAGACGGGATTCGGCTTCCCCGGTCGCGATGGGAACCGGACTCTCCGCGGTAAGCAAGGCATACCCTTCGATATCGTCCGGGTGCAGCGGTTCTTCGATCCAGAAGGGCCGGTACTCGGCAAATTGCCGTGACCGGGTCAACGCGGTCTCCCAGTCCCATACCTGCCCCGCGTCGATGAGTACGTCCACGTCTTCACCCGTTCCCCGGCGGGCCTCCCGCACCAGTGCGACGTCCTGCCTCTCGTCCTTGCCCATGGGTCCCCAGCCGAACTTGACCGCCGTGAATCCCTGGTCGGCGAACTTCCGGCCGATGGTCCGGGTCGCCGCGGGCGTGTCGCCGAACAGGACGGAAGCATAGGCCCGGAACCTGAGCCTGTGCGCACCGCCCAGGAGCTGGTAGACGGGCTGTCCGTCCGCCTTTCCGGCGATGTCCCAGAGCGCCAGGTTGACACCCGCCATGGCGTGCCGGCCTGCGCCGGCACGGCCGTAGTAATTGGCCGCGGCCATCATCCGGTCCGTGCACGCGTCGATGTCCAGGGGATCGGCGCCGGCCAGCGCGTTGGCCAGCCCGTTGCAGATCTGGTGGGACAGGGGCGCGTCGATGACGGCCTTTACCACGGTGGGACACGAATCGACCTCGCCCCAGCCCGTTATGCCTTCGTCCGTTTCGATTTTGATCAGGCAGGTGTCCTGCGTTCCGTCGCAGGCTTCCGTTACTTCCGGCAGCCGCAAAACCAGCGCAGAAACCTCGACGATCCGCACGCTCGCGTCCCCCTTGTCCATCAACCCGGCACTATGAAATCACGTCAGTAATGTGTGAAACGACGTGGGGAGTGTCAAGGGGAGATACCCCCGAATCGGGGGCGAAGCACGGTCCCTGAAAACCCCGCTCCGACATCGGGTTTTCCGTGGTTGAATACGCGTTCCGGTACGGCCCGGATCCGGGAAATAAACCTTGACACCCCGGCGCGTCTGCTTGCACTATTGAGACTGAACCGCCGGTATTCCCGCTCGTTTCACGAACCGGCGGATTCCCCCGATTTCACTGCAGTGCATCAGAAAACCTGACCCTATGATCCGATACATCATATACCGCATCGTGGGCCTGGTCGGCGTGCTGTTCCTGGTCACGGTCATCACCTTCAGCCTGATGCACGCGGTACCGGGCGGCCCGTTCGACGAAGAGAAGATGCCCCTGTCGGCCGAGGCCAAGGCCAACATCCTGCGCAAATACGGCCTGGACCGGCCCCTGTACGAGCAGTACGGGCGGTACATGTGGAACGCGCTGCAATTCGATTTCGGCATTCCCTTCCAGAGTCCGGGCGAGACGGTAACGGACCTCATTGCGCGGACCTGGCCCATCAGCATGCAGCTGGGCGGCATGGGCCTCGCCCTGGCCTTTTCCTTCGGCATCCTCCTGGGCATCCTGTCCGCCATAAAACAGAACACCTGGATGGACTACGGGACTACTGTGCTCGCGACCCTTGGGATCACTGTGCCCAGTTTCGCCATTTCCATCCTGTTCATCGTCCTCTTCGCGACCATATGGAGGGTCCTGCCCACGGGCGGATGGGGGGGACCCGAGACCTGGATCATGCCGGTGATCGTATACGCCCTGGGACCCATGGCCATCATCGCCCGTTACACCCGTTCGAGCGTGCTCGAGAACCTGCGCATGGACTACGTGCGCACGGCGCGGGCAAAGGGGCTCAGGGAGCGGAGCGTCCTGTTCATCCACGTGCTGAAGAATTCCCTGATCCCCCTGCTGACCATCATGGGCCCGATGCTGCCCGGCGTGATGACCGGATCGCTCTTCGTCGAAGGCATTTTCCGCATCCCGGGCCTGGGACAGTTCTTCGTCACCAGCATCTTCGAACGGGATTATCCCATGATCATGGCGCTGACGCTGCTCGTCGCGGTGCTGATCGGTATCGTCTACCTCATTACGGATATTCTCTACGCGCTGGTGGATCCCAGGGTCAGATACGTACGCGGGAGCAAGTAATGGCCAACGAGTCTTCACGTTCGGGACGTACTTTCCTGGATTACCTGGGCATCTCCGCCCGTGGATTCTGCATGGGGGTCGCCGATGTCGTTCCCGGGGTTTCCGGGGGAACGATGGCCTTTATCCTCGGCGTATATGAAGAGTTGCTGGACGCCGTGCATTCGGTCAACATAAGGTTTCTTCGCTCGCTGGCTACCTTTCGGTTGAGCGAGGCGCTCGCCGATTTCCCCTATCCTTTCCTGATCTCCCTCGTAACCGGCATCATGGTGGCGATTTTCAGCCTGGCCCGGTTTTTTGCCTGGGCGCTCGCCTATCATCCCGTCCTGGTCTGGGCCTTTTTCTTCGGGTTGGTGCTCGCTTCGATCATCACCGTCCGGGGCAAGGTGTCCGCCTGGACCGCGACGGAAGTGCTCGCGTTGCTGCTGGCGGCATCGGCGGCCTTCGTACTGGTGGGCGCCGTCCCGGTCGAGACGACCTCCGCCGCGTGGTTCGTGTTCCTGAGCGGCGCCATCGCGATCTGCGCGATGATCCTGCCCGGCATCTCGGGTTCTTTCATCCTGGTCATTCTGGGGAAGTACGAATACATGCTTAACGCCGTGGTCCAGCGCGATTTCCTGCCCATTCTGATCTTCGGGTGCGGAGGCATCCTGGGGCTGGTCTTCTTCGCACGGGTGCTCAGGTGGCTGTTGCGCCGCTATCACGACGTGACCGTGGCGGCCCTCATCGGCCTCATGGCCGGCTCACTGCGAAAGATCTGGCCGTGGAAGGAAACGGTGGAAACGTTCACGAACAGCCAGGGTGTGGTGAAACCCCTGGTGGAGCAAAACGTCCTGCCCGCGGCGGTGTCGGAAGAAGTCCTGCTGGCCATTACCCTGGGCATCGCCGGCTGTGCCATCGTACTGGTCATCGAGCATCTCGCGACAAGGCGCTCCACAGAAAAAACGGAAGACTCGTAAACGGAAACCAGCACTATGACGGAGATCACCCCTTCCACCGGCGGCCTGTGGCGCGACGCCCTGCGCCGCTACATGAAGAACAAGCTGTCCGTCGCCGCGGCGATCATCGTCATCGTCATCTCGTTCATGGCGATCTTCGCGCCATGGGTCTCGCCTTCCCACTATTCCGAGGCGAATTTCGACGAAGCGTGGCAGTTTCCGTCCTGGACCCACCCCATGGGCACGGACAGCATCGGCCGGGATTACTTCAGCCGGATCGTGTACGGCGCCCGGATCTCGCTCATCGTGGGATTCGTCGCGCAGATGATCTCCCTTTTGATCGGTGTACCCCTCGGGGCCATCGCCGGGTTCAAGGGGGGCAAGGCCGATTACATCGTCATGCGCCTGGTGGACGTCATGTCGGTTTTCCCCAGCCTGCTCTTCGCCATTCTGATCATGGCCTGGCTGGGTAGCGGACTGAGCAACGTGCTTTTCGCCATCGGCGTGACCGGCTGGGTGGGCGTATGCCGGCTGGTCCGCGCGCAGTTCCTGTCTCTCCGAGCGTCCGACTTCGTCCGGGCCGCCCGGTCCATGGGCGCCTCCAACGTGCACATCACCGTGCGCCACATGCTGCCCAACGCCCTCAGCCCCATCATCGTCGGCCTGGCCATGGGCATTCCCCAGGCCATATTCGCCGAGGCGGGCCTGAGCTTCCTCGGGCTGGGCATCAATCCGCCCACGCCGAGCTGGGGCCAGATGGTCAGCAGCCACCTGCCCAACGTGATCTACTACTGGCACCTCGCCCTCTTTCCGGTTTTCATGATCGCCCTGGTCATGCTTGGTTTTTCGCTCATCGGCGACGGCCTCCGAGACGCCCTCGACCCGAGGATGAACGAGTAGGGGTCCTCCCCATGGCAGGTGCAACATGCGAAAACAGACCGGCACATCGGTTCTCCGGCCTTCGATCTGCATCTTTCTCGCCGCGGGCATGACCTGGTCGGCCTACGGCCTGATCGATACCCTCCTTCCCGCCAACGGATCACGGTACGTCAACTCCATCGGCGTGCCGCTGCCCGCGGACGCCCTGCCCCCGGAACAGCAGGTCCTTCGCGTATTCTCCGAATCCCGGCCCTACAACGAGTGGTTCCGAACGGTTTACAAGGGGGCCGCGGGCAAGTACATCATCGCCGAGCCGCTTACGCGCACCAACCGGAATTTCGTGTTGCGGGGCGGCGCCGCGGAACGGTGGGAGATGTCCGATGACGGACTGGTATGGACTTTCCACCTTCGGCCGGGGCTGCAGTGGAGCGACGGCAGGCCGCTGACGGCCCGCGACTACGTCTTTTCCCTGCGCCGGGGCGCCGACCCGGAAAACGCCTACGACTTCGGGTGGTACTACCAGCCGATCCGGAACTGGCGGGACGTCGTCGCCCGGAAGGCGCCCGTGGACTCCCTCGGGGTGTGGGCGACCGACGACCTCACGCTGCATGTCGCCACCGAAGACCCCACGCCTCATCTTCCCCTGCTGCTTACCTATTCGTGGGTATCGCCCGAGCACGCGGTACGGAAATACGGCGACACCTGGTCCACCCGTCCCGAGACCTGCGTTTCCTCGGGTCCCTTCGTCATGGTGGAATGGACCAAGGGCGAACGGATGGTCTACGCCGCCAATCCCATGTACCGGGGAGCCGACAGACCCTACCTGGAAAAACTGATATACAAGATGTTCAACCTGACCACGCCGCCTCCGCGGCTGCCGGCATACGAGGCCGGCGAGATCGATTTCACCGACGTGGAGAACCAGGCGGAGCTGGCCCGGCTGCTTTCCGATGACAACCTGAGCGGCCAGGTGCATACCTGGCCCAATTTCTGGACCCACTACCTGTTTTTCGACGCCACGAAACCACCGTTCAACGACCGTAGAGTGCGCCTGGCCATGAGTCTCGCCATCGACAGGGCCGCCATATGCCGTTCCGCGCTGAAGGGCTTCGCCATACCCGGCTACGCCATGCTGCCACCCGGATTCCCGGCCTTCTCGGGAAACGTCTACGAGGAAAGCCAGCGATACGATCCGGTGCGTGCCAGGCAACTCCTCGCGGAGGCCGGCTATCCGGATGGACGCGGGTTGCCCGAGCTGGACATGTGGCTCAGAAACGAGATCGCCATGCACCGCGACGCGGCGGAGGGCCTGCAGGCGATGCTGCAGCGCAACCTCGACATGAGGGTCGAAGTGCGCAACGTGGAGAACAAGGTCTTCATGGACGGCCTGAACAACCATACGCTGACCTTCGGGCTGGTGCCCTACGAATTCGACTTCGTGGATCCGAGCAACCTCCTCGGGCTCTGGCGGTCCAACGGCCGGCACAACTGGAACAATACCGCCTTCGACGCCCTCATGACCGCCGCCGACGCCGAGGTCAGGGACCCGGATCGCCGCATTGCCCTGTACAGGGAAGCCGAACGGCTCCTGGTGGAGGACGTGGCCGGCGTGTTCCTGTGGCACAGGCAACGGGCGCAGGTCTGGAAGCCCTACCTGAAAGGCTCGGCGCTGGAACCGAACGCGTCGGGGTTCCGGACGTGGCGGGGAGACCAGGTGATGAGTTCTTCGATCACGCTGTACATTGGGGAAAGCTGACATGATACTCAGGCAGTACTACCTGGGATGCCTGGCCCACGCGTCCTATTTCATCGGGGACGAGGGGTCGGGGGCCGCGGCCGTCGTGGACCCGCAGCGCGACGTCGATCAGTATATCGAAGAAGCCGAAACCCGTAACATGGCCATCGGACATGTCTTCCTGACCCACTTCCACGCGGATTTCGCCGCGGGCCACCTGGAGCTGAGGGACCGTACCGGCGCCGTGATCCACCTGGGCGCGCGGGCCGAGGCGGCCTACGCCTTCGAGCGTATGAGGGATGGCGACAGCATGAACCTGGGCGGGATCCGGCTCAAATTCATCGAGACGCCCGGACACTCTCCCGAATCCGTCTGCATCCTGGTCTTCGACCCCGAAAAGGAGGCCGCGCCTTACGCCGCGCTGACCGGGGACACCCTGTTCATCGGCGACGTGGGCCGTCCGGACCTGAGAGCCGCCCTCGGCTGGAAAGCCGCCGACCTCGCCGACCTGCTTTACGACTCCCTCCACGGGAAGCTGCTTCCGGCCACCGTCGACGAAACGCTCGTCTACCCCGCCCACGGCGCCGGTTCGTTGTGCGGAAAGAACCTGAGCACGGACACGGTCTCCACCATGGGCGAGCAGAAGAAGTTCAACTACGCCCTGCAGCCCATGGACAGGGACACCTTCAGCCGCCTCATCACGACGGACCAGCCGGAGGCGCCGTCGTACTTCACGTACGACGCCGTGTTCAACGCGAAAGAGCACGATACGCTGGACCATCTGCTGAAGCGGAACCTGAACCCGCTCTCGCTGGACGAGGTGTTGAACAAGGCGGGCGCCGGCGCCCAGGTGCTCGACACGCGGGACGCCGCCGATTACGAAGGCGCGCACCTGAAGGGCAGCATCAACATCGGGCTCGGGGGACAATACGCCAGTTGGGCCGGTACCCTGCTGCGGAGGGACCGGCCGATCGTGCTGGTCACCGAGTCGGGCGCCGAAGAGGAATCCGCCCTGCGCCTCGGCCGCATCGGTTTCGACCACATCACCGGATATCTCGAGGGGGGTATGCACGCGCTGGCGGACCGGCCGGACCTGGTGGGCCGTACCGACCGCATCACCGCGGCCACGCTGGAGGACAGGCTGGACAGAGACGATCCCCCACCGGTGATCCTCGATATCCGTTCCGGGAGTGAACGGACGGAAAAACACATCCCGGGGAGCCTTCACGTGCCGTTGAATCACCTGGAGGAACGCCTGGAAGAGATTCCCGCAGACGCGACGGTGATCGTCCAGTGCGCCGGCGGATACCGTTCCGCCATGGCGGCCAGCATCCTGAAGCGGCACGGCATCGACGACGTCATGGACCTGGTCGGGGGGTTGTCGGCCTGGGAGGCCGTACGGCGGGAATCCGCGAACTGACGGGCGGAAGGCGCCGGGCGGTATGGAAACCGCCGGTAAGCGGTGGGGCGGGATATGCCGCGGACGCGACGTTCCGTGCCCGGCTTACTTGTACATCGGCACGTTGATTTCCATGAGGTCCCGCGCGACCCGCGCGGCCGGGAAGATCTTGCGCGCCTCGGCGGCCAGCGGCCCGTCCTGCATGTAGCGGGAGCTGATATGGGTCAGCACCAGGCTGCCGACCTTCGCGCGCCGTGCGATGCGGGCGGCCTGTACGACCGTGGAGTGGTGTTTCTGCCGGGCCTGCGCCCGCAGGTCGTCGCTGAACATGCCGTCATGGATCAGTACGTCCGCCTCGAGCGCAAGCGAAGCCACCTGGTCGCACGGCCGGGTATCCGTGGCATACACGATTTTGCGCCCCTTGCGGGCGGGACCCAGCACCTGCCGGGGCTCGATCACCCGTTTGTCCTGCAGCGTAACGGATTCACCCGCCTGAAGCCGGCCGTATAGCGGACCGGGGGGCACGCCCAACCGCCGCGCCTCCTCGACCAGAAACAGTCCGGGCCGTTCCCTTTCCTGAAACGAGAAGGCCAGCGTGAAGCAGCTGTGTTCCGCGGGGACGGCTTCAATGAAGACCGTATCATCCTCCGACACCAGCCCGCCCCTGTGCTCCGAGACGATCACCGGAAAGGGACACTGGTGGCCCAGGAAGCGCCGGTTGCCTTCGACGAAATCGGAGATGCCCGGCGGTCCATGGATGTACAGTTCCCGTTCCCTGGGTATCTGGCCCATGGTCATCAAAAGACCGGGCAGTCCCATGACGTGGTCGCCGTGCAGATGGGAAATATAGATCCCTTCGATCTTGCTCAGGGCCAGTTTCGCCCGGACCATCTGCGTCTGGGTGCCCTCCCCGCAGTCGAAGAGGAAGACGCGGCCGTCGCACTGGACGGCTACGGACGGCAGGTTGCGCGTCAGGGTCGGTACGGCGCCGCCGGAACCCAGGATTACAATGTTTATGATCATGGTGGATCGATGGACTGCCCGTTTCGGTGGGGACCTATTCCTGCCGCTTTTCGATTGGTACCTGTTCCTGCCGCGCCCTGCATATCGCGTCGGCCATGCGGACCACGCGTCCCATTTCCCTGACGTCGTGCACGCGGACGATGCCGGCGCCGTTGGCGACGCTCAACGCGACGGCCGCCGCCGTACCCTCCATACGGTCATCTTTCTCCACGTCAAGCACGCGGCCGATGAATGATTTTCTCGACGGGCCGATGAGTATGGGCCGTTTCAGTGTTTGAAAGGACGCCAGAGACCGGATGAGAAGCAGATTGTCGCTGATCCGCTTGCCGAAGCCGATACCCGGATCGATGATGATCCGCGATCTTCGGACGCCGTGCTCCACGGCGTGTTCGATGCGTGCGCCCAGCCAGTCGACGATTTCACCGACGGTATCCCGGTAGCCGGGATTCCGCTGCATGTCCGCCGGGGTCCCCGCGGCGTGCATGATCACCACGGGGACCCTCGCGGAGGCAACCGCTTCGACCATTTCCGGATCGGCGGTCAGGCCGCTGACGTCGTTCACCATCCTGGCCCCGGCGCGCATGGCCCTGCGGGCCACTTCGGCTTTCCGCGTGTCGATGGAGACCGGCTGCTCGATCCGGTCCTTCAACCTTTCTATGACGGGGATGACGCGCCTGAGTTCCTCCTCCAGGTCGACCGGTTCCGCGCCCGGCCTGGTGGATTCGCCGCCCACGTCGATAATGTCCGCGCCTTCGTCGGCCAACCGCTGTCCGTGTCGCACGGCGGTATAGGGATCCCAGTAGCGGCCGCCGTCGTAGAAAGAATCCGGCGTGACGTTCAGGACGCCCATGACCCGCGTTCGTTCAGTGCAATCCCACTGGAACCCGTCTCCCTCGATGACCAGTTCACCACGCACGATCAGACTCCGGGGGCGGCCAGCGGAGGTTCCTTGAAAGGCGCGTGAGCGGGCGTTTTGTCATCGTCGGCGCGTGTCTTTTCCTTTTGCCCGGTTGTATCCGCTTCGCCCTGCTCCCGTGTAACCGCGTGCTTCGCCGGCGACTCCAGCGGTTTCCCCTCAAGTACCTGTTCCATCTGATCCCTGTCCAGCGTTTCGTGCTCGAGAAGGGTCTCGGCCATCCGGTGCAGGGCGTCTTCCCGCTCCGTGAGGATGGATTCCGCCCGCTGCCGGCAGGAATCCATGATCCTGCGCATGTCTTCGTCGACTTTCACGGCTGTCTTGTTGCTGTAATCCCGCTTCCGGGTGAGTTCGCGTCCGAGGAACACCTCCCCTTCCTGGTTTCCCAGGGCAAGCGGGCCCAGTTCGCCCATCCCCCATCCGCAGACCATGTGACGCGCCAGTTCCGTGGCGCGCTTGATGTCGTCCCCGGCCCCGTTGAACGTGTCTCCGACGCCGATGCGTTCCGCGACCTGGCCCGCCAGCAGGCAGGCGATCTGTCCCCGGCACCACGCTTCCGAATACAGGTACTGGTCTTCTTCGGGAATGGAGTACGTGATCCCCAGCGCCTGTCCACGGGGAATGATGGTGACGCTGTGCGGGGAATCGATCTCAGGGATCAGGGCGGCGGTCATGGCGTGGCCGCTTTCGTGGTACGCGACGGTCCTGCGCTCTTCCTCCGACATGATCAACTGGTGTTCCGAGCCCATGACGATGCGGTCCCTGGCCCGCTCGAGATCTGCCATGGTGATCCGCTTGTGGTCTTCCCGCGCCGCGAGCAGGGCCGCCTCGTTCACGATGTTCTCCAGGTCGGCGCCCGACATGCCCGGGGTGAGCCTGGCCATTGTCTTCAGGTCGACGCACTCCGCCAGGGGCTTGTCCGCCGCCTTGATCTCCAGGATCTGCTCCCGTCCCCTTACGTCCGGGCGATCCACGGTGACGTGCCGGTCGAACCTTCCTGGCCGGAGCAGTGCCGGATCCAACACGTCGGGCCGGTTCGTGGCCGCGATGAGGACGACTCCGCTATTGGGTTCGAACCCGTCCATTTCCACGAGCATCTGGTTCAGCGTCTGCTCCCGTTCGTCGTGTCCGCCGCCCAGGCCCGCGCCGCGGTGACGGCCCACGGCGTCCAGTTCGTCGATGAAGATGATGCACGGGGCGTTTTCCTTGCCCTGGCGGAACAGATCCCGAACCCGGGAGGCCCCGACCCCCACGAACATCTCCATGAAATCGGCCCCGCTCATGGTGAAGAAGGGTACGCCCGCTTCACCCGCGACCGCGCGGGCCAGGAGCGTCTTGCCCGTACCCGGAGGTCCCAGCAGGAGCACACCTTTCGGCAGTCGCGCTCCGAACCGCTTGAACTTGTCGGGATGCTCGAGGAATTCCACGACCTCCTGGAGGTCGCGCTTCGCCTCTTCGACCCCGGCCACTTCGCTGAACTTTACGCCGTCGCGGTCGCCAGTAAGCCTGGCCTGGCTCTTGCCCATGGAAAAGAGCCCCTTCTGTCCCCCCCGCATATGGCGGAAGATGAGAATCCAGAGGCCGATGATGAGGAAGAGGGGCAGCCAGGTCAGCAGGTGGGTATACCACGGGGCCGACTTCGGGCGGGCCGTGATCGTTACGTTCTGGCGGACCAGTTCATCGATCAGTTCCGTGTCCTCGAAGGGAATCTCGACCTTGAACCGTGTCTCCAGGGACTCCCGGCCTCCGGCGACGGGCGTACTGACCGCGTTGTTGAATTCGCCGACGATGGTCTTTTCGAGTATCGTCACGCTGAGGACGTTCCCGTTGGCCAGGTGGTTCCGGAAAACGGAGTAGCCGATTTCCAGCTCGTCGGAACGATTCCGGCTGAAGAACTGTACCAGCACCACCGACAGCAGGGCCAGGAGCACCCACGTGACCATGGTCCGGGTCCGCTTGGGCGCGTTTTGCCGGTTGCCGCGGCCCTGCCGGGGTTCATCCGGCTTCCGGTCCCGCTGTCTCTCTTTTTTCGGTTTGCTTTTGGACATTTGATTCAACCGCTTGATGCCACTCGAACCGAGCGGAACCAGAAGAAGGATCCCGGACCGCCAGGGTCCCGCTTATGTATGCCGCGTCCCGGCCCGGAACGCCAAGAAATAAGCGTGAGGATACGCAAGGCCGTTACACGCCCGCATGCCCCCACGCTCAATCATCCTGTTCATCGACCACGGCGACGTAAGGCAGGTCCCGATACCGTTCTCCCCAGTCGAGGCCATAACCCACGACGAAATCGTCCGGTATGTCGAAACCCTTGTAGTCGATCGCCACGGACGCCCGGTTCGCGCCCGGTTTGACCAGCAGGGCGCATACCGTCAGGGACGACGGCTCCTGCTTTGTCAACGCTTCCGTAAGATAGCCCAGCGTGAGCCCCGTGTCAACGATGTCTTCCACGATCACGGCGTGCCGTCCACGGACGTTTACATCGAAGAGATCGGCCCGGACGACGCCGGACGAAACCTGTCCCTTGCCATAGGTCGAAGTGCGTACGAAGTCGATTGCGTGAGGCACCGTGATCACTCTCATCAGATCAGCCAGGAAGACCACGCACCCCTTGAGGCATCCGATGAGCAGCGGGTTTTTCCCCCTGTAGTCATCGGACAGCCGCGCCCCGAGGTACCGAACCTTCTCCGCGATCTGTTCTGCCGTGAGGAGAATCTTCATCGGCAACTCCTGCCCGGCCGGCGCCCCCTTGCGGTGTGACGCGGATCTTCCGCGTCAGTTCGGGCCGCCCGCCATCATCCCGGATGGCTCCCCATCAACTCGGCGACCATCACGCGCCGGGTCTTCCCGGTAACCATGCCTTCGTTGCTCTGCCGGTGACCGGCCACCCACAACACGCGGTTCCCGTCCGTCACCACCGGCACACGGTTGCGCAACAGCCTGGGCACGTCCCATTCGTTGAACAGTTTCTTCAGCGACTTGTGTCCCGCCAGGCCGCGGGGCGACATGCGGTCGCCCGGTTCGCGCGAACGCACGGTCCAGTGCCGCGGTACGGCCTCGGCGTCGAAAACGGCCCGCCGCGGGGTTGCGGCCGGCGCGTCCGTTGCCGAACCTTCCTCGATGCGGATCGACAGGTTCGTCTCCGGAACTTCCACCCGGCCGGGGACTTCAAAGTCCAGTCGGAAAGGCGCGAATGAACCCTGGCAGGCCACCAGTTCGGACCTCCGGCATTCCATGCGGATCCCGCCGGGCAGCTCATGAATCCGGCCGATCGCGCCCCGGTCGATCCACGCGCGGGCATCCTCCACCCGGCCGTAATTCAAACGCTCCTCGTTGCCGCCCATAGTCCGGACCAGATGCCGGATCAGCACCCGCTGGACGGCGGGCGCCGCCTTCGGCCAGGCCTCGAGGTCCAGGCGAAGGGCCTTCCCGTCCGCGAAACGCGCATGATCGGCGAGGAAAGCCGACGCCACTTCGTCGAGATACTCCGCCTCGCCCCGTATCACGTCGGCGAGCCGTCCCAGACCCGGTACGATCTGAGGGTTGTATTCGCCTTGCAGCAGCGGTATCAGGCGGTGCCGGATCCTGTTGCGGGGCACGTCCTGGACCGCGTTGGTCCGGTCTACACGAAAGGCCAGCCGACGGCTTCGCGCATACGCGGCGATTTCGTCGGCGGTAACGTCCAGGAGCGGCCGGATTATCCAGCCATCTCTGACGGGACGAATGGCCGAAAGACCCGAACTGCCGCTGCCGCGCAACAGGCGCATCAGCACCGTCTCGGCCTGGTCGTCCGCCGTATGGCCGGTCGCCACGGAATCCGCCTCCTGGTCCGCCAGCACCCTTCGGAGGAATCCGTACCGTACCTCGCGGGCGCCCTGCTCGATGGAACAGCGCGCTTTTCGGCAATAGGCGGGGACGTCCGCCTGCTCCACTGTGCAGGGAAGGCCCAGAGACGCCGCGTAGTTCATGACGAAAGCAGCGTCTTCTCGTCCTTCCTCGCCACGGAGGCCATGGTCGAGATGAGCCGCCCCCAGTTTCATGCCCCACCTTTCGCGAAAGCCGTGCAGGGCGTGCAGGAGGACCACGGAGTCCACGCCGCCCGAGACCGCGGCGATCACGTGATCGCCCTCACTGATCATGCGGTGGCGAAGGACCGCCGCTTCGACTTTATGAGCAACGGTATCGGGCATGGGAACTCGACTAGGGCGTCCATAACGAAAATGGCCTTCCGAGAGCAGAAAGGCCATGGGTAATAGCGGCGCAGGGATTCGAACCCCGGACACTCGGATTATGATTCCGATGCTCTGACCAACTGAGCTACGCCGCCTCGATTCAAGCACTCAAATATAGCGGCGGACAGGTAGTCTGTCAAGCTATTAACCACGTAATCGGCATGGACTCAAATGTGATTGTTGTTGACCTGTAAGTACCGTTATATTACACATGCTTGCGCTGATTTCACAGGCATTTACGCCGAGGTGAGACTTGGCTGAAACTGAAGCACACTCCGCCGGCGCTCCGGCAGCCGGGAGCGAAGACGAAGGACTCGTCAGGGGGCTGGGGCCCCTTGAGGCCACGACCATCATCGTGGGCGGAGTAATCGGTTCCGGTATTTTCCAGGCGCCAAGCGCCATCGCATCCAACGTGGGCTCGCCGGGCATGAGCCTGCTCGTCTGGCTGGTGTGCGGTCTGCTTGCGTTGTGCGGCGGGCTGTGTATCGCCGAGTTGGGCGCCATGCTGCCCCGGACCGGCGGCCAGTACGTCTACATCCGTGAAGCCTATAGAAAACGCTGGGTGACCTTCTTCTACGGCTGGTCGGCCTTCTGGATCGTATGGCCGGTGTCCATCGCCGCCGTCGCCAGCGTATTCGCCAGCTACCTGGCGAGCGTGGTGAACGTCGTTACCGCGGACGGCTCCGGGACGGGTATCATCCTGAGCGCCGGCGCCCGGGCGCTTATCGCCTCGGCCTGCGTGCTGGTGCTGATGACGATCAACGTAATCGGCGTCCGGTGGGGCGGCAGGGTCACCAACCTCTTCACCTTTATCAAGATCGCCGCCCTGGGCGGACTGATCCTCCTGGGCCTGTTCATGGCCGAAAAGGGATCGCTGGCCCACTTCTCGCCGTTGTTCGGCAGCGGCGGCGGTGCAGCCGTGGGAGGATTCGCGCTGGGGGCCTTCGGCGCGGCCATGGTCACCGGACTGTTCTCCTACGAAGGATGGACTTTTTCCAGCTATGTCGCCGGGGAAATGCGCGACCCCCGCCGCAATCTCCCGCTGTCCATCATCGCCGGCATCCTGTTCGTGATCCTGATCTACATGGCGGCGAACTTCGTGTACATGCTGATCCTCCCCTTCGAACAGGTCCAGACCTCGCCGTGGATCGCGGCCGACGTGATGCAGGTGCTGCTCGGCGAATGGGGCGCCCTCTTCATATCCGTAGGCGTCATGTGTTCCACTTTCGGAGGGGTAAACGTGCATATGCTTGTGGCTCCGCGCCTCTTCTTCGCCCTCAGCAGGGACGGGCTGTTTTTCGAGGGTCTGAGCCGGGTGCACCCGAAATACCGCACGCCGGCGGTTTCCATCCTCGCCCAGGGCATCCTGGCCGCCCTGATCGCCCTGACGCCCAGTTACGAGGAAATCATCTCCTACGGTTCGTTCACATCATACGCCTTCTCGATTCTCGCCATCGCCTCGGTCATCGTGCTCCGCTTTACCCGGCCCGAGGCGAAACGGCCCTACAGGGCGTGGGGATATCCGGTAACGCCCCTGCTCTTCCTTGCCGTGATCACCGGTTACCTGGTGTCGCTGCTGACCAACGTGGCGTTCATCTACAATACCCTTATCGGCCTGGCCATCGTCGCAGTCGGCATTCCCTTCTACTTCTACTGGGAAAAGAAAAACCAAAGAAACTGAGGGATTCCATGCGGGATTTGCTTATCGTAGAACAAAACAGCGTCATCCGCTACGATGACGTGTCGCTCTCCCATCTGCAGGAAACCCTGGAGGCATCCAGGGGCCTGTTCTGGCTGGACCTGGAGCAGATCACGGACGAAGACGCGGCGTTTCTGAGTGATTTCAAGGAACTCGGTGCACATCCCCTGTCGGTGAAGGCCTGCCGGGAAGTTTCGATGCGGCCCTATTCGGCGGTGTTTCCGGGACACCTGTTCGCGGTCGTGCACGCGCAGGAAAGCCTGGATGCGCCGCCGGTCAAGTTGGGGTTCTTCCTGGCGCCGGACTATCTGGTGACCATACATGCCACCCCGCTGGCCTTTCTGCAGGAAGTCAAGGACCGGGTTCAGCAGGATGCCCAGTCGATGCGGTCCACGGACCAGGCCGTCGCGCTGATCATGCAGAAGATCGCAGATCTCCAGGATCCGCTGGTATCCGAACTTACCGCGGAGACGATCGCGCCGGACAGGGACGTGGAAGCCCGGTGGATATATGAGACGCAGCGCCGACTCACCGACATGATCCATCTCGTCAAACCACAGTGCGAAATCGTACATTCCCTTTACAGTGGCGAGAAACTCTCCCTGCAGGCGGACACGGTCGTCCAACTCCAGGACGCGTATCACAGGTTCAGGAACATGGTCGAGGCGCTGACGCGTCACTGGGAAATGCTGAACGACGCGGCCATGGCGGTCCAGACCAAAGCCCTCAGGAACATCGACGCCGCCTCGCGGCGGCTGACCTTCCTGGTGGCCCTGTTGCTCCCCGTGCTCGTCTTGTCCGTCCTGGCGGGGATAGACGATCCCCTGATGAGTAACGCCATAAATCCCGCGGTTGTGGGCATCGGCCTGGCGGTGTCGTTGCTGGTCGCCGTCGTGCTGGTCCTCACGGCGAGAAAGCGGTAACAGATATCAACTCCCCCGAGGTATCGTTGATTCGTCGGCCCGTCATCCGTTCACTCATACGTTGCTTCCTCTTCGCGGGCGTCCTCTTCCAGGCCGGCGGTCCGGCCGCGGTTCCGGCGCAGGACCGGCTGGTCATCGTATCCCCCCACTGGGAAGGCATCCGCTACGAGTTCACCCGGGGGTTCGACGCCTTTTACCGGGAGGAAACCGGCCGCGCGGCCGAGATCGAGTGGATGGACGTGGGCGGGACCTCCGAGATCATCCGTTTTATCAAGTCCGAATTCACCGGCAAGCCGGAAGGCATCGGCATAGACATGATGTTCGGCGGGGGGAGCGACCCGTTCATGGAACTGGCCCGCCTGGACCTGCTGGCGCCGTACAGGCTTCCCGGAGACCTGCTTTCGAAGCTGCCCGCCGAGGTGGGCGGCTACCCGGTTTACGACGCCGGCTACCGTTGGTACGGCGCGACGATGGCGGGATTCGGCATCGTGTACAACAAGCGGGTGGCGCAACTCGTGGACCTGCCTCTGCCGGAGACCTGGGAAGACCTGACCGATCCGCGGCTGTACTCGTGGGTCGGCGCCGCCGATCCCAGGAAGAGCGGCAGCGCGCACGTGCCCTTCGAGATCATCCTGCAGGTCTACGGGTGGGAAAGGGGCTGGCAGATCATTACCGCCCTGGGCGCCAACGCCCGGGGATTCGCCAATACGGGAAGCCAGGTGCCCAAGGACGTGACTTCCGGCGAAGTGGCCTACGGGATGGCCATCGATTTCTACGCCTGGGCCCAGATCAACGCCGTGGGGCCGGATATGATCGGCTACACCATGCCCGACAACCTCACGATCCTGAATCCCGACGGCATATCCATCCTGAAGGGCGCGCCCAACGTGGCCGTAGCGCAGTCCTTCCTGCGCTACATCCTGTCGGAGGCCGGACAGCGCCTGTGGATGCAGAAACCCGGCACGCCGGGCGGACCGGAGCAGTTCCAGCTGAACCGGTTCACCGTCCTGCCCCATCTGTACCAGCGCATCGATCCCGCCCATACCTCGGTCACTTTCAATCCCTTTACCTGGGAGTCGTCCTTCGTGTACGACGCCGTGAAAGGCGCGGCGAGGCGTCATATCGTCGATGATATGATCGGCGTCTTCGTCATCGACGCCCACGCGGCCTTGCAGCGCAGGTGGCGACGCGCCATGGAAGAAGGGGACCTGGCGCGCGTCCTGCCCGCGCTGGGCTCCGTGCCCATCACGGAGGAGGAATCCCTGGCCCTGGGCGACCGGTGGCGGGACCAGGCCTTCAGAAACCGGACCCTGCTCGCGTGGAGCAGGGTGGCGGCGGAGAAGTACGGATCAGGCGAGGCGGGACGGCCAGGCGCCAGCTACATGCTTTTCTCCGGAAGCGGACTGGTGCTGGCAGGGATGGTGCTGTACCTCTGGAGGTTGAAGCGGAGAAGCGGATGAGGCCCGGGAATCCGCCCCGTCGAACGGTCCGGTCGCGCGCGTCGCGGACGGCGCAAACGGATGCGTGTTTTTTCACACCCTGAATGGTTTTTCACATCCTGGCATACCGAGTATGGTCAGTCTGACGCTGCAGGGCATAACCCGGAAATTCGGTGACGTGACGGCGGTAGACGATGTATCTCTGGAGATCGCAAGGGGGGAACTGTTCTTCCTCCTGGGTCCTTCCGGCTGCGGCAAGACGACCCTCCTGCGGCTGGTCGCCGGGTTCTATGCGCCTGATAGGGGAAGCATCCTGTTCGACGACCAGGACGTGACCCGCACGCCTCCCCACAGGCGGAACACGGGCATGGTCTTCCAGAACTACGCCCTATGGCCGCACATGTCCGTCCGGGAGAACGTGGCTTACGGGCTCGTCCTGCGGAAGGTACCGTCTTCGGAACAAAGGGACCGGGTGTCGGAAGCGCTCGGGATGGTTCGGATGGACGCCTACGGGGAACGGTCGCCGAACCAGTTGTCCGGCGGTCAGCAGCAGCGCGTGGCCCTTGCCCGGGCCCTCGTGATCCAGCCCGACGTGGTGCTGCTCGACGAACCCCTGTCCAACCTGGACGCCAGGCTCCGCCTGGAAATGCGCGATGAGATCCGGCGCATTCACGACGAGACCGGCACGACGATGGTCTACGTGACACACGACCAGAAAGAGGCCCTTTCCATGGCGGACCGCATGGCCGTGATGGACGTGGGGGCCGTTGCCCAGACCGGCGACCCGCGTTCGATCTACGCCCGGCCCGCGAGTGCTTTCGTAGCCGACTTCATCGGGGAGACGAATTTCGTGGCCGGCAGGTTGACGCGTACGGAAACGCCCCTGTCCGTAGAGACCGCTGTCGGCGTGCTTCATTCGACGGTCGAACCCGCCGAAGGCCTGTCGCTGGGAGACGAAGTGGTCTGCTCCGTGCGGCCCGAGGCCATCCGTGTTTCGGAGCCGGACGCTGCCGGCGGCGAGGATGGAAACGTGCTGGACGGCGTCGTCCAGCAGACCGTGTACCTCGGCGATCACGAGCAGTATTCGGTCCGGCTGAGCGACGGCACGCTGGTCAAGCTGGTGGACCATCACCCCGGCCGGCGCCGCGCCGGCCCCGGTGCGCCCATCCGCTTGAAATGCGACGCGTCGCAGGTCGTCGTGCTCGGGAAGCCGGGATAGCGATACCGCGGAGCATACCCTCATGCCCAGTACCCGATTCGACCTCTCGGACCTCACCCCCGGCGTCCTCGCCATCCTGGGCATTCTCGTTCTCTTCTTCGGCCTTTTCCTTTTCTATCCGCTCCTGCACGTCCTGTTGAACGCCTTCTACGCGGACGAACAGTTCTCCGTGGAGTTCTTCGGGCTGATGCTGCAGAGCCCGGTCCAGCAGCGCGCCCTGTTGAACAGCTTCGAACTGGGCATCGTCACCACCGCGCTGACGACCATCATCAGCCTGCCCATGGCCTACGCCCTCGTCCGGTACGATTTCATCGGCAAGGGACTGTTGGGCGGACTCGCGCTGGTGCCCATGATCATGCCGCCCTTCGTAGGCGCCATCGGGATGAAGCAGATGTTCGCCCGGTTCGGCTCGATCAATCTGTTCCTCCTCGAAACGGGACTCATCGACGCGCCCATCGACTGGTTCGGGGGAGGCGGGTTCTGGGGCGTGGTGATCCTCGAGGCGCTGCACCTCTACCCCATCATGTACCTCAACATCGCCGCCGGACTGGCCAACGTGGACCCCAGCCTGGAGGAGTCGGCCCGCAACGTGGGCGCGGGCGGCTTCCGCCTGTTCCGCACCATCACGTTCCCGCTTATGCTGCCCGGATACTTCGCCGGCGCGATCATCGTGTTCATCTGGGCATTCACCGACCTGGGCACGCCCCTGATCTTCGAGTTTCGCGAAGTGGTGGCGGTCCAGATCTTCAACATGTCCACCGACGTCCACGCGAATCCCCTGGGATACGCCCTGGTCGTCTTCGTCGTCCTGGTCACGCTGGCACTCTTCTACCTGTCCAAGAAGTTCTTCGGCGGCCGCCACTACGAGATGGTCGCCCGCGGACACGTGACGTCCGCCTCGCGGCGCGCGAGGCCACTTGAGACCGTGCTGATCTGGGGCTTGCTTCTATCCATCACGGGCATCGCGCTGATCCCCCATCTGAGCGTGGTCCTCACTTCCGTGACCGAGCGCTGGTTCATGACCGTGCTGCCCTCCGACTACACCACGGCCTACTACGGGCAGATCTTCGAGCACGACCTGACTCTGCTCTCCATCCGGAACAGCCTCTGGCTGAGCGTGATGAGCACGGTGATCGATATCGTCCTCGGCGTCGCCATCGCCTACCTGCTGACCCGGCGCCGCTTTCCGTTCAGGGATACGCTGGACGCCGTGGCCATGCTGCCCCTCGCGCTGCCGGGCCTGGTACTCGCCTTCGGCTACATCTCCGGCTTCTCGGGCACCGTGCTGGACGTCCGCGTCTCCCCTGTCCCCCTGCTGATCATCGCCTACGCCGTGCGGCGTCTGCCCTACATGGTCCGGGCGGCCTATGCCGGTTTCCAGCAGATGAGCGTCACCCTGGAAGAGGCTTCCATGAACATGGGCGCCGGTCCCCTGAGGACGCTCTGGAAGATCACCATGCCGCTTGTACTCGCCAACGTGGCCGCCGGCGCCATCCTTTCCTTCTCCTTCGCCATGCTGGAAGTGAGCGACAGCCTGATCCTGGCGATCAAGGAACAGTACTATCCCATTACCAAGGCCATATACAGCCTCATGGGCCGCATCACCGACGGTCCCTATATGGCCAGTGCCATGGGCATGCTGGGCATGATTCTGTTGGCATGCAGTTTGCTTTTTACGGGTAAAGTACTTGGGAAGAGAATGGGTCAACTGTTCAAGGTGTAGAACCGACGAGCCGGAAAACGCGTATTATATGGTTAGAGCAGAAGTGGCCGGAATCGATCTCTGGCCGGCTGGATATTCACGCAGTCACGAGATCGTTGCCGGCTACGCCGGGTTAACCCCTCCGAACGGCGGCGTGTATCATGTCCACCTTCAATCTGAATCCCAAACCCAGGCGTCAGTCCGCGATAGCCCGTATCCGCCAGAACATAAAGCGTACAATGGTATCGGGCCTGATTGCGCTGGTACCCCTGACGGCCACCGTGGCCGTGCTGAGCTGGCTGCTGACCTGGCTCGACTCCTTTGCGGCGCCGGTCATTCCCGGACTGCTTGGCCTGGACACGCGCATACCCGGACTCGGGATCCTGCTCATGCTGGTCGTGATCTACCTGGCCGGCTTCGTGGCGTCCAACGTGCTGGGCAGGAGGGCGATCGCCTGGTTCGAGGACCAGGTGATGCGGCTGCCGGTTGCGCGGAGGGTATACCACACGGTCAAGAAGCTGCTGGACACCTTCACCACGGTGGGGGAGACGCGGGTCTGGAAGACGGTGCTGGTGGAGTATCCGCGGCGCGGCGCGTGGATGGTCGCGTTCATTGTCGGCGAGATCCCAAGTGAAGACGACGGGGAAGACCTGGTCAGCGTATTCGTGCCCAATACCCCCAATCCCGCGGCGGGACGTGTTGTGATCGTGCCGAGGCGGGACGTGATCCCCGTGGACCTGCCTGTCGAGGAAGCCTTGGAATTCGTGGTTTCGGGCGGGACGGCGTTCAGCAACGTGCTTACCCTGCCTTCGCTGCGCCCCGGTGAGCGGGCAGCATCCCCTTCCCGGGACGGACGGGCAGCATCCCCTTCCCGGGACGGACGGACAACATCCCCTTCCCGGAACAGGCAGTCCGATTGATGGAGTACCGGGCCGAAAATCGTTTTATTGGCAAATGTTCCGTATGCGCTTATCTTTATATGAATGAGCGCCCGGCGACACTGAAACGGCATGGCATGGCATAACCACCCGTCAAGGGATCCCTTTCGATGTTTGAACTGATCAACCTGATCAACCTGCTGGATATATTCATCATAGCGGCCCTGATCTACAGCCTATACATGTGGTTGAAGGGCACGCGGGCCTATCATATCCTGATCGGTCTGGGCGGCCTGGGCATCTTCTACGGCATCGCGAACTGGAGCGGGTTGCTCCTGACCAGCCAGATACTGCAGTACCTCCTGGGCGTTATCCTCCTCCTGATCATTGTCGTCTTCCAGCCGGAAATCAGGCAACTGCTGGAGCGGGTCAGTCCCCTGGTCATCTTCAGGCTCCAGTCCAGTCCCATCTCCCGGCGCATTCTGAAGGAGATCACCGAGGCCTGCTTCGAACTGTCGGAGAAACGCATCGGCGGACTGCTGGTCTTCCCCCGGGCGACCGGAATATCCGGAGTCGTACAGCATGGGGTAAAACTCGACAGCCTCGTGAGCCAGGAACTGATCGTAAGCGTCTTTCATCCATCTTCGCCGATTCATGACGGCGCGATTATCGTGGAGAAGGACCGCGTGGTCGAAGCCGCCACCTATCTGCCCCTTTCGACCAGGGATCATCTTCCCCCCCGGTACGGCACGCGGCACCGGGCGGCCCTGGGCGTTTCGGAACTCGGCGATACTTTCTGCGTAGTGGTGTCGGAAGAAAGCGGCGAGGTTTCCGTAGCTTCCGGCGGTGACATCACGGCCGTGGCCGACCGGGAGAAACTGTGGCAGATGCTGGAAAAATCGTTGTTGCCGATCGAAATTCCCCGGACCAGGCCGTCGCTGCGGGAGGCAGTAGAGAAAGTCATCGCGCTCCGGCCGGGTTACCGGTTCAACCGCAGGAAGCTTACCGCCAAGCTGGCGTCCATCGGGTTATCCTGCGTGCTCTGGTTCACCCTGATCGGTCGGCAACACTCCGAAATAGCGATAACCGCCGCCCTGGAGTTTCAAAACATCCCGTCGAACATCGAGTTGATCAGTAATTCGGCCAGCCAGGTGAGCGTATGGGTACGGGGTCCCGAGGGCAGCATATCCACGCTTACGGCGGACCAGGTACGGGTTATGGTCGATCTGGACGACATCGAACCCGGGACCCATACCATGCCGCTCACGGAATCGAACGTTGAATTGCCTTTCGGTATCATAGCCACCTCGATCGATCCGACAAGCCTCACCATCATGTCCGATCGAATCGTGAACCGACGCATCATGATCGACCACGATTTGACGGGCAAACTCCCGGAGGGCCTGGAGATCGCGCGTGTCACCGTTGAACCGCCCTCGGTGCCTATAACGGGCCGGGAAATGGAAATCGACCAGATCGAGCGGGTGGTGACTTCGCCCACGATCGAGCTTTCCGAACTTACCGACAGCCGGACCTTCGATTGCCGGCTGAAGATCCTGCCGCAGGACCTGTCCTATTCCTCGTTCAGCATCGAGGACCGCGAGGTCAGGGTCCAAATCGATCTGCAACCCGCCGGAGAGGGTCAGTCGTTCGAGCAGGCGGACAGCCAGGCGCAGTTCGCATCTTCCCTGCAGGAAAGCCCGGATAAACGGCTTGATTCACCTTGACTTAGAGATATCCCCCATCCTATAATCCCAACCTATGAGCATTGCCGTTTCGATCCGGCCATGGGCGGCGAGGGTGTTTTACGCCTTGCTGCTTTCAGCCGTTTCAGCATTCACGAACACGGGACCTGTCTTCGGAACAACACCGGCGGGCGTACCGAACGGGGTTGAAGTCCCGGGCGAAGCGGTACATACGCCCGTTCCGGCTGCCCTCGCAGCCTCCGCCGACAGGGTCGAGACGCCGCCCGCCA
This sequence comes from bacterium, assembly GCA_965202605.1. Lineage (GTDB taxonomy): Bacteria > JAAXHH01 > JAAXHH01 > JAAXHH01 > JAAXHH01 > JAAXHH01. The sequence goes on along the minus strand of OZ241838.1, from coordinate 3,103,386 downwards.
GATCAACCGCGCGCAGCGCGGGAATCCGGGTACGCGCCCGCGCCGCGCTCGTGATCGATATCCAGAAGGGCGAGGTGATCTACCAGAAGAACGCCACTTCGCCGTTCCCGATCGCGAGTATCACGAAACTGATGACCGCGGTGACCTACATGCGGATGAATCCGGACCTTGAAAAGCGGGTGAGGATTACCCGGCAGGACGTTTACCGGGCGAACTGGACCAAACTCAGGTACAGGGAACAGGTCTCGACGAAGGATCTGTTGTACGCCACCCTGGTCGCGTCGGACAACGCGGCGGCGCGCGCACTGGCACGCGCGTCGGGCCTGACCTCGAAGGCATTCGTGGAGCGCATGAATGAAACCGCGGCCTCCCTTGGCCTGTCGAACTCGCGTTTTACCGAACCCACCGGGCTGGACGCGGGCAATGTATCCACGGCGGTGGATTGCGTAGCCCTCCTCTGGACCGCCCTTCAGGACGAATTGCTGGCGGAAGTCCTGCTGGCCAGGGAGTACAGGTTCGGAACGAACAGGCGCACGCATTCCATCCGGACCACCAACCGGCTGGTGCGCGATACGGTATCTGAAAGACAGTGGGAAGGTGTCGGGAGCAAGACAGGCTATATCCGCCGGGCCGGATACTGTCTCGTCATGCGGGCGCTTGGCGACTCGGGAGATGACATCTACGCCGTCATTCTGGGCGGACCGACCAGCCGGACCCGGTTCACGGACATGAGGCGCCTGCTGGACTGGAGCATGAAGGACGTCGACCGGCCCGGTGGCGTCGACGGGTAGCCGGTATTGCAACGAAAACGGATGAGCGGCGTCCGGCGGGGCGCGGTTTCAACAGCACGCGAGGAGATAGTATGCTGGCGACGATTGGCTTCAGCGTGATTGGTACGATCATCCTGGGTCTTGTCGCGATCGGCCTGGTATACCTCATGGCTATCGCGGGAGGCGGCCAGCGGGTACGCGCAGCCGGGCGCCGCGCAGGCGGCAGAGCGCGGACCGGCCGGCCCGCCGGCGGCCGCAGATGATCGGGGGTTTCCCCAGGGCGGCCGCCTTTCGAAGATGCATGACCGGTCTTCTGCTCTGCGGCCTCGCCTCCGGGTGGACACATTCCGAGGGGGGAGCGGCTGAAAGCGAAAACGGCAGACTGACCATTGCGCGGATGAAGTACGACGGCGGAGGCGACTGGTACAACGACCCCGAGGCGATTCCCAACCTGGCCCGGGAACTGCAACTGCGCGCCGGCATCGAGACGAACCTGGATCAGCGTGTCGTTACGCTGACCGACGACCGGTTGTTCTCTTCACCCGTCCTCTTCATGACCGGCCATGGCGAAGTGAAGTGGACCGAGCCGGAAATCCGGAACCTGCGCAAGTACCTGACACGCGGCGGGTTCCTTTATGCCGATGACGACTACGGGATGGACAGGGCATTCCGCAGGGAAATGAAAAGAGTCTTTCCCGGCCAGGAATTCGTCGAGTTGCCGTTCACTCATCCGATCTACCACATCATCTACGATTTTCCGTCCGGCCCGCCCAAACACCACGAGCACGACGGCAAGCGGCCCCAGGGGTTCGGGCTCTTCCACGACGGACGCCTGGTCGTGTATTACACGTACGAAAGCAATGTCAGTGACGGCTGGGCCGACGAAAAGACCCACAATGATCCGCCGGCGAAACGAGAGACCGCCTTTAGAATGGGTATCAACATCGTCGCCTACGCGCTCTATCGTTGACGGGAGAACGCCATGGGGATATACTGAAACCCGGAAGGCGAATTGGGCGTCTAAACGGGTAGGAGGCCTTTCATCCGGCAAACCGCAGATCAAAGATCCGCGAAGGATCCAGATAAGGAGTACCATCATGAACCTCTGGCAAACAATTAAATCGGAATTGGACGGACCAATCGAAACTGTCCGGAAAAGCCTGTCCGGCGCGCTGGACATGGCAGAGGATCTCACGCGGAAAGGGCGGATCAAGCTGGAGATCCAGTCGGCCCGGGCCGATATCCGCAACCAGTTGACCGAACTGGGCGGCCGCGTCCACCAGATCGTGGTCGAGGACGGTATCACCGATGTGTCGGGAGATACCGAGGTGACGGGCATCCTGGACCGCATCAAGGAACTGCAGGGGAACATAGCGGACCGCGAAGAAGAACTGCGGCGCGAGGATGCGGAAGGCACGGAGAAGAAAGCCTCCTGACACGGCGTCACCGTGCGCAGGATTACCGGTTTCAACTGACCCCGGCATGTCGCATACGCATGTCGGGGTTTTTCTTTGCACGAGTAAAACGGAACGTCCGGGCGTCTCTCCGCATGCTTTTCGCAAGGCATTTGGCCATTCCGCCAGGAACCACGTTTTCCTTGATTTAGACCTGCGGTCCCGTACTATTTCAGGACACCCTGTCACCAACGACGACCATGCTAACGCCCGGAACACCGACCCTGCCCATGCTACGCATCCTGCTCGGTTCCCAGCAAACGGGCCTGATCCTCGTCATCCTGCTTCTCGGCGCGGTACTCTCCGTTTTCGCGGGGTATCACGTGGACCGAACGACGGGCGAACTCGTCAACAACTTCCTGAATTCACGCACCCTGATGCAGACGGCCACCGACGCCAGTTTCTTCGTGATCATGGCGGTCGGAGCAACCATGGTCATCATATCCGGAGGAATCGATCTTTCGGTCGGTTCGATCTACGCCCTGTCCGGCGTGATGACCGCCATGGTGTTACGTTCCGTAACGCCGGACAGTCCCGTAGCGGTGGTCACGCTGGCCGTCCTGGTCTGCGTGAGCCTCGGCCTGTTGTGCGGCCTGCTGAACGGCGTCATGGTGGTCGGACTTCGCGTCCATCCCTTCATCGTCACCCTGGGCACCATGTGGGTTTTCCGCGGCATCGCCTTCGTGATCAGCGAAGCGGAGAGCATACTCGTGCCGCAGTCCCTGACCGATGCGATCAAGCTGTCCTTCGGTTCCGACGCGCTTTATCCCATGCCCATGATCATCATGCTCCTGATCACCGCCGCCGGTGCCGTCTACCTGTCCCGAACGGTCATGGGCCGCCACATATTCGCCGTGGGCGGCAACCTGGAGGCCAGCCGGTACGCCGGTCTGAGAATCGACCGTATCCTGGTAGGCGTGTACGTGGTTTCAGGACTCACCGCGGGTATCGCCGCGCTGGTCGGCAGCAGCTACTACGGTTCGGCCTCATGTGCCGACGCCACGGGATACGAACTTTACGTCATCGCCTCGGCGGTGGTCGGCGGCGCCAGCCTGCGCGGCGGCCGGGGAAGCGCGGTCAACGCCATGCTGGGGGCCATGCTGATCGTCCTGATTCGACAATCCATCCGCACCCTGCACCTGGACCAGAATTACGAATGGGTCGTGATCGGTTGCGCGATCATCATCGCGGTGGTCCTCGACCAGGTGAACCGGCGTCTCACGGCGCGGAAGCTGGCCGGGGCGGGTTAGATCCATGACGCGTCAGGCTACTTCAGACCAGGTGTTTTAGACCACTTCAGAAAGGAATGAAATCGATGATGGCATACAAAAGACGGCTGAAGGCCCTGGTTGTGTCGGTTCTGGGCACTTTCATTTTCGGCACGGGTTGCGGGGGAACCGCGCCTCCCGACGACAACCGGCTTGTGATTTCCATGATCGCCAAAAGCACGACGAATCCCGTGTTCCTCTCCTCCCGTACCGGCGCCGAGGCCGCAGCCGGCGAGTTGTCGGCCGAGCACGGCATAGACATCGTGATCGACTGGCGAACGCCGCCGACGGAGGACGGCCAGGTGCAGGCGCAGCGTATAGCGCAGGCCGTGAACGAAGGGGCCGACGTGGTCCTGATTTCCTGTTCGGACGCCGCAAAGGTCACGGGCGCCATCAATGACGCGGTGGACCGGGGCGTGCCGGTCATGACCTTCGACAGCGATGCCCCCGATTCCAGGCGGTTCGCCTTCTTCGGGGTGGACGACATCAAGACCGGCGGGCTGATCATGGGAGAGCTGGCCAAGGCGATGAACGGCAAGGGCCGCGTGGCCATCCTCGCTGGCAACCAGAACGCGCCTAACCTGCGCAAGCGGGTGGAAGGCGTCCTGCAGAAGGCCGCCGAGTACCCGGATATATCGATCGTGGGGACCTTCTATCACATTGAAACCCCCCAGGACGCCGCCGCCGAAGTGGTTCGGGTAAACAATGCCTATCCGGACATCGACGGATGGGCCATGGTCGGCGGATGGGCGCTGTTCACCCAGTCCCTGCTGACCGACCTGGACCCCGAACGCATGAAGATCATCTCGGTGGACGCGCTGCCGCCCCAGTTGACCTACATCGAACAGGGCATCGTACCTGTGCTATGGGGACAGCCCACCTACCTGTGGGGGTACGAATCCGTCCGCCTGATCGTCGAGAAGATCCACCTGAAGCAAGACGTCCCCGTCATCAATCCCCTCGAACTGGTCCACGTGTCGCAGGAGAACCTCGGCGATTGGGCGAAGATGCTCCAGGGATGGGGATTCACGGACGTGCCGGAACGGTACCTGCAGATGGAGGATTCGGAGGACCCGCCGGCCTCGGACGAGCGATCCTGACGCGTGCGTCGGATCCCGCATCGCTTCCCCGGTAACGCCATGGACCGCAACGCGCCTGATGCATACATAGCCTTCGACCGGGTCACCAAGCGGTTTCCGGGTGTGACGGCCCTTGACGGCGTCACCTTCGACATAGCAGCGGGTTCCTGCCACGCCGTGGTGGGCGAAAACGGCGCCGGCAAGAGTACGCTGGGGCGGATCCTCACCGGAATCTACGGAATGGACGGCGGCCGGATACGGGTGGACGGCCGGCCCGTGCAGTTCCACGAACCACGGGACGCCCTCGACCTGGGGATCGGCATGGTCCACCAGGAACTCGTGTTCTGCGAGAACCTGTCCGTTGCCGAGAACCTCTGCCTGGGCGCCCTGCCCGGCGGGGGAGGGTTCGTCTCCGATCGACGGATGGAAGACCGGGCCCGGCAAATGCTGGAGGCGGTTGAAGCCGACCTGGACGTGGAAACGCCCATCGGCGAACTGCCCGTCGCCCAGCAGCAACTCGTACAGATCGCGGCGGCCCTGGGCAGCGGCGCCCGCGTGATCGTCTTCGACGAACCGGCCAGCAGCCTGTCGCACGTGGAAGCGGAACGGTTGCGAGCGCATATCCGGCGTCTCAAGGCAAAGGGCGTGACGTCGATCTACATCTCCCACGACCTGGACGAGATCTTCCGCCTTTGCGACGCCGTGACGGTGCTTCGCGACGGCCGGCACGTGGCTACCCGCCCGGTCGCCGACCTCGACCGGGCCACGCTGATCAACCTGATGATCGGGCGCACCTTTGAGGCCTACTTCCCATCCCACGTGCAGACCGAACCCGGTGAAGAGATGCTGTCCGTGGACCGGCTTGCCAGTCCGGGCAAATTCGACAACGTGTCTTTTTCCGTGCGGTCCGGGGAAGTACTCGCCCTGGCCGGCCTGGTGGGCGCGGGCCGGACCGATGTGCTGCAGGCCATATTCGGGCTGGATCCCATGGCCACTGGACAGATACGCGTCCGGGGCCGGCCGGTGGGCATCCGGCGTCCCGTCGACGCGATGCGAAAGGGCATCGGGCTCGTTCCCGAAGACCGCAAGCGATTCGGTCTCGTCCTTTCGCTTCGCGTTGAACAGAACATAGGGCTGCCCACCCTGGACCACCGCTCGGGCTTTGGGTGGATCCGCGGCAAAAGAGAAGGAGACCTGGCGCGGGAATACGTTAAACGGCTGTCGGTGCGTCCGGACGACGTCCGGTATGAAACGGCGGGCCTGTCGGGCGGCAACCAGCAGAAGGTGGTCCTGGCCAAGTGGCTGGCCGCGCGGTGTCCGGTCCTCCTGATCGACGAGCCCACCCGGGGCGTGGACGTGGGCGCCAAGTCGGAGATGCACGCCCTGATCGACCAGTTGGCTCATGAGGGCACGGCCATCGTGCTCGTGTCGAGCGAACTGCCGGAGGTGCTCAACCTGTCGACGCGGATCCTGGTGCTTCGAGCCGGGCGTATCGCGGGGGAACTGTCCCGCGCGGAAGCGGACCAGGGCACGGTGATGAGGATGATGGCGGGGGTGTAGGGGGCATGGTTACACCTGGCCATCTCATCAACCGGAGCCCCGCCTCCCCGGCGCGGCCGCCACGCCTTCCATGCCGCCGCTCACCCGCAGCACTTCTCCGGTGATCCAGCCCGCCGCGGGGCTGCACAGGAACGCCACGCCGTTCGCGATGTCCTCCGGCTCGCCCCACCTGCCGAGCGGGATGGCGCTTCGAATCCGTTCGATCATATGGTCTTCGGTAAGTCCCAGGGTCTTGCTGCGCTGGGCCATGTTCGACCGGTTGAACTCGGTGTAGACGGGACCCGGACAGACGGCGTTCACGCGTACCCCGTAGGCCGCAAGTTCCAGCGCCAGGGTCCGGGTGAGACTGATGACGCCTTCCTTGGCCGCGTTGTAGGCCGCCACCAGGGCCGCCGGGTTCTGTCCGTTGATGGATGAGATGTTCACGATGGCTCCCGATTCCTGCCCCTCCATGATCCCGCCCGCGGCCCGGCAGCAGTAAAAGGCCCCGGTCAGCGTGACCCGGATGACACGGTCCCACTCTCCGTCGTCCAGTTCGACTACCGGCGCTACCTTCTGGCCGACCCCGGCGTTGTTGACCAGGACGTCGAGTCTTCCGTGCGCTTCGGCGACTTCATCGAAGAAGGCTTTTACCGACGCGCTGTCCGATACGTCCAGGTACCCGGGAACCGCCTCCAATCCCTGCTCACGGAGCTTCCCGGCCTCGGCCTCGACCTTCTCGCGTTGCAGATCCGCCATCAGCACGGTCGCGCCGTTGCGCCCAAGCCGCTCCGCGATACCCAGGCCGAGACCCTGCGCCGCGCCGGTCACGACCGCTATAGCCCCGTCTATACGATGTGGATCGTCCATGCCGCAGATCCTTTCAACCGTCCAGTCTCCCTTGGCCGCATTACATCCCGAGCGTTTTCCTGGCGATTTCACGCGCTTCATCCAGCGTGTTCACGATGTGAGCTTCCGGCACGCGCTGGATGATGCCGAGGGCGGAAAGGGTTTCCTCGACGGATCCGGAGAGCGACAGGACGATAAACTCCGTGTCTACGCTGGTGGCGACATCCATGAGCTGTTCGACGACCATGGCCGCGCTGTCATCAATGTACGTGGCGCCGGAGAAATCGAAGATGACGACGTCGTGATCCTTGATGTCCTCGCTGATCACCCCCACCAGTTTCTTGGACGAAGCGACGGTGAAACTTCCCCTGAGCGCCACCAGCCCGACCCGGGCTATAAACTGATCCATGCTTGCGGTGTCGTCCTCCCGGGTGAAAAACTGCTGGTCGAGCAGCGGCACGGACACCACGCTGTCGAGTTCCAGGTTTTCCAGTTTCCTGGCGTGGGCCATGCCCGCGACGATCAGTCCTATCGCGACCGCGGTGATCAGGTCGACGAAAACGGTCAGCCCCAGGGTGAGCAGCAGGATGAAAAGGTGTTCCCTGTGCAGACGGTGGACCCGCGTCAGGATACGCCAGTCGACGATGTCCCAGCCGACCTTCATCAATATGCCCGCGAGTACGGCGTGGGGGATCGGTTCGACGACCCAGCCCAGGCCCATGAGAAGTACCAGCAGGATCAGGGATCGCAATGCGCCGGACAGGCGCGTGGCGCCGCCGGCCCGGATGTTGGTCACCGTACCCATGGTGGCGCCGGCGCCGGGAAGCCCGCCAACCAGCCCGGCCACTACGTTCCCCAGCCCCTGTCCCACCAGTTCCTGGTCCGCGTTGTGCCGCGTACCCGTCAGGGAGTCGGCGATCAGGGAGGTGAGCAGACTGTCCACTGATCCAAGCAGGGCGAGAATGAGCGCGGGTTCAATGGCACGAACCAGAAAGGCGGCGGTTGGCGGTACCAGATCGATCTCTGGCAATCCGGACGGTATGCTCCCGATGACCGGTACGTCGGACAACCAGAACACGCTGAGCATCGTACCGGCGACGAGCGCCACCAGGGTACCGGGAAGCAGGCTTGAAAGCCGCCGGGGCCAGAGCACGCCGACGGCGAGGGTAGTGAAGGCGATCGCAAAGGCGCTGTAGTTCACGTCGCCGAGGGCCTCCGACAGCGCCCGGATGGTTCCCACGGCGCCTCCGGGCGCGGCGGGCGCGCCAATGAAGGGCAGCGCCTGGATCAGCATGACGATGAGGCCGATGCCGGACATGAACCCCGAGATCACGACGTGGGGCGTGTAGGCCACGAATCGTCCGAACCGCAACGTGCCCAGCAGGATCTGCAGCAGGCCGCCCATGATCACGACGGTCAGGGCATCGGCGACCGAACCCGAGTGTTCCGCGATGATCACCGCCATGACCACGGTCATGGGCGCCGTGGGGCCGGATATCTGGGATCGCGTGCCCCCGAACACGGCGGCGAAGAAGCCGACCCCGATCGCGCCGTACAGACCGGCTGCCGCGCCCATGCCCGACGCGACGCCGAAAGCGAGCGCAACCGGCAGACCCACTATCGCGGACGTGATCCCGCCGAACAGATCACCGCGGAGAGTGTCCAGGCTGTAGTTCAAATGCGATTCTCCTTCTCACGTACGTGATTGGGCTTGCTTCGCGTGTCAAACGTCATATCTTCGCTGTGTAAATGATATATGTCAGTCAGGCATGGTCAAGTATTCCGTATCATAGACCACTTTCCGGTAGAACTGGCTAAAAAGCACGTTTAAATGGAAAATCACCATGTGCGGCCGTCTCTTCCAAAGCCTGGCCCGGCAACAGATATTGACGTTCTATACCTTGCCTGATTCGAATCAACGCCTCGATCCGCAGCCGAGGTACAACGGCGCTCCTACCCAGGAATTCGTCCTGTGCCGCCTGGATGAATACGGAGAAAGATCCCTGGCCCTGCTCCGCTGGGGATTGGTGCCGTCCTGGGCCAAAGACGTAAAGATCGGCGCGCGGCTCATCAATGCGAGAGCGGAGACCGTAAGGGACAAACCCGCGTTTCGGTCGGCGTTTCGGGCGCGCCGGTGCCTCATCCCGGCGAATGGATGGTTTGAATGGAAGCGGGCAGGGGACGGCAAGCAACCCTGTTTCCTGTCGCTCGAAGACGGTTCTCCCGTTTCCTTAGCCGCGTTGTGGGAGCAGTGGAGCCGGGACGGCCAACATCTCGAAACATTCACGATCATAACGACCAAGGCCTCGACCGCACTTTCAGAAATACACGACCGTCAGCCCGCGGTGGTCGATCCCGATGATTTCACCGACTGGCTCGATCCCGTTACCCCTGTGGAAACGCTCCAGGAAATCATCGGACCGCCCCACGAAGGACCATACGAGATTCGGCAAGTCAGTGAAAAGGTAAACCGGGTGGCCAACGACACCCCGGATATCCTCGAACCCCCGGTGAAGAACACGCTGTTCTGACTCCGCAACGCACGCGAGGAGCTGCCATGGCTCAATCGGGCCGGGGGATTCAGCGAGAAAACGCCACCATGCTTCGCCGGCTCGTCCTGGCAATCCTGACGTTTGGCATCCTGGGAACCGGTTTCGAGCTCATCCTCCTGGAGCACACGGAGGACAACTGGCAATGGGTACCGCTCGTTCTGCTTGCCGTGGGTCTTCCGGCTTCGATCTGGCTGTTGCTTTCGCCCGGTTTTGCGATAATACGAGGGTTCCAGGTCCTGATGGGACTGTTCATCCTGTCCGGGTTCGTCGGGCAGTGGCTGCACTTCAGCGGTAACGTGGAATTCGAACTCGAGATGTATCCATCGCGGGAAGGGCTGGAACTGGTATGGGAGGCGCTGGGCGGCGCCTATCCTTCACTTGCTCCGGGCACCATGATGCTGCTCGGCCTGCTGGGGATGGCCGCCTGTTTTCGCCATCCGGCCCTGGGTCCAGGCCGCATTGCCCCAAAAACCAAGGAGAAACCATGAACACATTCAAGCAACCAGGGTCCGCCTTGCTGACATCGCTCGTTGCCTTCCTCTTCGCGATCGGTGGATGCGGCAGTTCTGAAACAGCTGAACAGACCGATCCTGCCGAGCATGAACCGCAGGCCGAACCGGCGGCGGAAACGGTCGTCAATCCCAACCTGGCAGGAAGCGAAGAACTTGCCGCGCTGCCCGGAATGACGGCGGAACTTGCGGACATGGTGCTGGAAGCACGACCCTTTCTGAATATGATCGAACTGAATGGGCTCATTTCGGCGCACATGGACCCGGAGGAAGCGGCCGCGCTCTACACCCGGATGTTCATACCGCTGAACCTGAACACGGCCACCGATGAGGAAATCCGTCTCGTACCCGGTGTGGGCGACCGCATGGTCCACGAATTCAAGGAGTACCGCCCCTATCTCGCCATTGCCCAGTGGCGCCGGGAGATGGGCAAGTACGTGGACGATGCCGAGGTCGCGCGCATGGAGCAGTACGTGTTCGTTCCTATCGATCTGAACACGGCCACCGACGAGGAAATACTCGCCATTCCCGGAGTCGGCGACCGCATGGCCCATGAGTTCAAAGAATACCGCCCCTACACCAGCATGGAGCAGTTTCGTCGCGAGATCGGCAAGTACGTGGACGACGGCGAAGTGGGCCGGCTGGAACGATACGTGGAAATCAGAAGCCAGGATCCCCAGGAGGGAAGCGTGCCGGCCGAGGTGCGCCAGCCGGGACTCATGCTGCGTACAGGGGAAACGGTAATCGGGGTGGGGGGATTTGAACCCCCGACCCCCTGCTCCCAAAGCAGGTGCGCTGACCGGACTGCGCTACACCCCGTAAACTTCGGGTAATTATACGGTTCACGGGCGTTCCTGTCAAGGTAAACCCGGTCATGCGCCGCCCCGGGAGCGGACACGAAAACAGCCTGTCGCGGAGGTTTAGTCATGAAGCTCGCGGTCAACGGCAAGATGGACGCAGAGCACCTTGCCTTCGCCCGGCAACTGGGCGTGACCGACATGGTCAACCGTCTGCCGGACTGCGACCTCGCAAAGGGTTATTATGATTTCCATGACCTGTCGCTTCAGAAGGCGCGCATCGAGGATGCCGGGCGACGTGCTCGACGCCATCCGGTATTTCGGGAAGCGTGGCAAGATCAACTACGTGCATTTCCGGTTCGTTTCGGGTCCCGTCCCCGCATTCTCCGAAACATTCATCGACCAGGGCCACAATGATGCTCATGTGCAACCCCGTGAGAGACCACGGTCCCGCCCGGTGGCACCGCGACTTCTACCCGCCCCTGAACTGTCCGCTCATGGCCTACGCGGACGACATCCTGGAATGCGGCCCCCGGTACGTCCGGTGGAACGTGTCGCTTTATGACGATAGCGTGCTGTGGGTGATTCCGGGCAGCCACGTCCGGCGCAACACCCCGGAAGAGAACGCGTCCATGTCGAGGGATCCCCGGTCGCCGGTTCCCGGCGGCGTGCAGACCCACTTGCGCGCGGGCGACGGGGTCGTCTATATTCTTCCCATCCTCCACTGGGGGAGCGACTATTCCACGAAGCGGCGCCGCACCATCCATGGGGGTTTCGCGCGCCTCACGCACTGGCATACGACCGACTGGATCGAACACCTGCCGCCCGGGGCCCGCGAAACCTGCCTGCGATGGAACGCACGGGCCGCCGGTTACATGAACCATGGGGAGGAGGCGCTGCGCGCCGTACTGGCCGCGGACGCCGCCGCCTATCGGCACGCCCTGGACGTTCTCCGTCCCGGGAGGGGCGAAAAGGGCGTCGTCAAGTCGACCATCTGCCCGAGTAAAACAGCCCGGCACATATACAATCAACACTGCAGGGACGGGGACAGCCTGACCGCGCCGGAAGCCCAGGGAATTGAAATGGTCCACCCCATGACACTTCAATGGGGCAGGCCGCTGGGGGACCGCTTTACCCCGGAAGAAGCGGAAGCGCTGTGGGCGCGGTTCAAGCCCGTCGACGAAATCATGCAATCCGACGGCAACCGGCTCCTGCCGGGTTTCCAGGGCGGCGAAACCCGATATCACTTCGAAGAAGTCCCGTCGACACTCACCCAGGATTACTGGTACGCTTCCTGGAACACCGAACGAATCGGAAACGGAAGAGCCCATTCATGAAAACCCCATCCCTGCTGTCCTTCGAAGCCGTCGTCGGCCAATCCGATCCGGGCATATACGACATCCAATCCAGTGCGCCCGGCCCCGAGGGCAGCCTGCCGCTCACCGACGACATGCTGAGGGAAAGCCCCAGCGGCGACCTGTTCGCCCTGTCCCAGAACGTGGGCATGGGATGGAGTCCCAACGCGCTGAACCGGCGGCAATACCTGATCCTCAGCACCCAGGGGGGCATCCGCGCGTCCGATGGAACGCCGATAGCCCTGGGATACCATACGGGCCACTGGGAGGTCGGACTGCTCATGCAGGCGGCCGCCGAGGAGCTGACGGCCCTGGGAGGCATCCCCTTCGGCGGCTACTGCTCCGATCCCTGCGACGGCCGCACGCAGGGCACGCCCGGCATGATGGACAGCCTCCCATACCGGAACGACGCGGCCATCGTCTTCCGCCGATTGATCCGGTCCCTGCCGACGCGGCGCGGCGTGATCGGCGTGGCGACGTGCGACAAGGGCCTGCCTGCCATGATGATTGCGCTGGCGTCGACCCATGACCTGCCGTGCGTGCTGGTGCCGGGCGGCGTTACGCTGCCGCCGGAGGAGGGCGAGGACGCGGGCAAGATCCAGTCCATCGGCGCCAGGTACGCCCACGGGGAAATCTCGCTGGAATACGCGGCCGACGTGGGTTGCCGAACCTGCGCGTCGCCGGGCGGCGGTTGCCAGTTCATGGGCACGGCGGCAACTTCGCAGGTCGTGGGGGAAGCCTTCGGACTCGCGTTGCCCCACAGCGCGCTGGCACCGTCCGGCCAGCCCGTCTGGACCGACATGGCCCGGCGTTCGGCCCGGGCGCTGATGCGGCTTGAAGCCGAGGGCCTTACCGTCCGGAAGATCCTGACCGAAGAGGCCCTCGAGAACGCCATGACGGTCCACGCAGCCTTCGGCGGTTCGACCAACCTGCTGCTGCACGTCCCCGCGGTCGCCCATGCCGCCGGGTTGCGCCGTCCCGCGATCGAGGACTGGGTCAGAATCAACCGCCGGACGCCCCGGCTGGTAGACGTGCTGCCGAACGGCCCGACGGGCTATCCCACGGTGACCGCCTTCCTCGCCGGCGGCGTGCCGGAAGTGATGCTGCACCTGCGGGAGGCGGGCCTGCTGCACGATTCGGTGCTCACCGCGGCGGGTACGTCCCTGGGACAGGTCCTGGACTGGTGGCAAACCTCTGAAAGACGGCGGCGGGTCCGCGAGCGGCTGAAGAAGGTGGACGGGATCGACCCGGACGGCGTCATCATGTCCCCCGAACGGGCGCGAAACCGCGGGCTTACGAGCACGGTGACATTCCCCAAAGGCAATCTCGCGCCCGAAGGCGCGGTGATCAAGAGCACGGCGATTGATCCGACGGTGGTGGATCCCGACGGGGTATACCGGAAAACGGGACCCGCGCGGGTATTCACGCGGGAACGGGACGCCATCGCCGCCATCAAGAGCCGGGGCGAGGACCGGATCAGGCCCGGCGACGTGCTGATCCTCATCTGCCGCGGACCCATGGGCGCCGGGATGGAGGAGACGTACCAGATCACCGCCGCATTGAGACACCTGTCCTTCGGCAAGCACGTGTCCGTGGTGACCGACGCCCGTTTTTCCGGCATTTCGACGGGCGCCTGCATAGGCCACGTCGGACCCGAGGCCCTGGCAGGAGGGCCCATCGGTAAAGTACTCGACGGCGATCGGATCGAAATCGTCATAGACCGGAACGCCCTGACGGGATCCATCGACCTGGTCGGGAACGAGGAAGGCATATTCGGCGTCGAGGAGGGTACCAGGCAGCTCGCCGGGCGTCCGCCGCGGTCCGACCTGGCCGTCGACCCGAATCTACCCGACGACACCCGCCTCTGGGCCGCCCTGCAACAGGCCGGCGGCGGCGCCTGGGGGGGATGTGTCTACGATGTGGATGAGATCGTCCAACGCTTGGGGAACGGTGGACAGACCGGGGGCCGGGAACCGTCACAGCAGGCGGCTCAAGCGTCCTCCAAGAAGACGGCAGCGCCTCTTAGGCCCTCAAAGACAAAGGCGAAGGCAGGTAAAAATGGGAAATAGCCCGTCCGTACTCGATCTGAAAGTAAGATACTACCAGGACAGCACCCCGGCCGATGTGCCCTGCAGGGAAGAGCACTTCATCCGGCGGGAAATCCGGATGAAGCTGCCCGTCGAGCAGACGGCGCTTGTGCTGGTAGACCTGTGGAATACCCATTTCATCGACAGCTGGATCGAGCGGGCCGCCCGGGTCACCCGCGAGGCGATCGTGCCGGCCATCGAAATGAGCCGGAAGGCCGGCCTGGCCGTAATACACGCCCCGTCGCCCGAAGTGGCGCGGCAGTTCCCCCAGTCATCGCGGAATCCCTCGGCGCCCGTCCCGCCGCGCGGCGGCGCGGACTGGCCGCCCCCGGCATTCAGGAACAGGGAAGGCGAATACCAGGCCTATCGCGGTCCCAGGAGCCAGCCGCCGGGCATCGGCCTGCACTGGGATCCCATCAGCGACGACCTGACCATCTCGCCGGCCGTCAAGGTCCGCGACGAAGACGTGGTGATCACCAGCGGCGCCGAACTGCACGAGGTGCTGGCCGAACGGAACGTGCTCCACCTGGTCTATGCCGGTTTCGCCACCAACTGGTGCGTCCTGGGCAGGGACTACGGCATCCGGGCCATGGCGCGGTACGGATACAACATCGTGTTCCTGCGCGACTGCACGGCGGGGGTCGAGTTCCCGGATACGCTGGACGAACTCTTCGTGACGGAAGTCGCGGTCCGGGAAATCGAGCAGCAATTCGGGTTTTCAGCGTCCAACGCGGATTTCTTCGAGAGTTGCCAGAAGATCCCGCAAAGGAACGTATCGTGATCGTCGATACCCATACCCACTTCTACGATCCGTCCCGGCCGCAGGGCGTGCCATGGCCCAACCCCGACGACGCGTTTCTTTACCGGCGTATCATGCCGGAGGATTTCAAGCGCGAAGCGCTCCCGGAGGGCGTGACCGGCACGGTCGTCGTGGAAGCCAGCGCATGGGTGGAGGACAATCAGTGGATCCTGGACCTGGCCGAGGACGATCCCTTCCTGCTGGGCCTGGTGGGACACCTGGAGCCTCCGGATGCGCGTTTCGAATCCGATCTGGATCGATTCGCGGAGCATGACCTCTTCTACGGCATCAGGCTGGGTAAGGCGCCGATTGGCGATCCGGAATATCTCGGGGCCATGGAGCAACTCGCCGCCCTCGACCTGACGCTGGATCTGCTCGTGGGCAAGGAGTGGCTGCCCGCCGTGGCCGACTGCGCCACTCGTTTCCCCGATCTCCGGATCGTGCTGAACCACCTGGCCCACGTGCCGGTGACAGGTGGCCAGCCGGACGAGGAATGGGTATCAGGCATCCGGCGCGCAGCGGGCCATCCCCAGGTGTTCTGCAAGATATCGGGCATGGTGGAACTGGCGCAGGCCTCCCCGCCGCCGGAGGACCCGGCTTACTACAGGGCGGTCCTTGACGTGCTCTGGAACGCCTTTGGCGAGAACAGGCTGCTCTATGCCAGCAACTGGCCGGTATCCTGGAGATACGCTTCCTACCGCCAGGTGCAATCGCTGGCCATGACATGCTTCGAGCCGCGGGGGCCGGAAGCCCTGGAGAAAATCATGGGGAAGAACAGCAGGGACGCCTACAGGTGGGTGCAGCGAAGTTAGTTGAAGATCCACCGACGTGCTATCGTGTCGCGGCCATATTACCGATCCTCTATCGGCACGTAGTGGCAGACGTCGTCACCGGAATAAATCTGGCGGGGACGCGCGATTTTCTGCTCCGGGTCGTCCAGCATTTCCGCCCACTGCGCCAGCCAGCCCACGGTGCGGGGGATCGCGAACAGCACGGGGAACATTTCAAGCGGAAAGCCCATGGCCTGGTATATGAGGCCCGAATAGAAATCGACATTGGGATAGAGTTTCCGATTGACGAAATAGTCGTCTTCGAGGGCGATACGCTCCAGTTCCACGGCGACGTCGAGCAGCGTGTTCTTGCCGGTCACGCCCAGCACCCGGTGGGTCATCTCCTTGAGGATCCTGGCCCGCGGATCGTAGTTCTTGTATACCCTGTGTCCGAATCCCATGAGCCGGATGTCGCCCTGCTTGACCTTCTTGATGTAGTCGGGCACGCGGCTGATGTGTCCGATCTCCTGCAGCATGTGCAGCACCTGCTCGTTCGCGCCGCCGTGCAGGGGTCCGTACAGCCCGGCCGCCGCCGCGGCGACGGACACGTAGGGATCCGGGAGGGAACTGCCGACACTTCGCATGGCGTTGGCGCTGCAATTCTGTTCGTGGTCCACGTGCAGGATGAACACCACGTCCAGGGCCTTCTCCAGCACGGGATCGGGAGTGTATTGTTCCGTCATCTTGTACATCATGGACAGGAAGTTGCCGCAGTAACCCAGGCCGTTGTCCGGATAGGTGTAGGGAAAGCCCTGGCTGTGCCGGTACGCAAAGGCGGCGATGGTCGGTATCTTGGCGATGAGCCGGTGGATCTGCTCGTTGCGTATGGCCACGTCGCGTATCTGCTTGGCTTCCGGGTAGAAGGTGGATAGCGCGGCGACCGTGCTGATCAGGATACCCATGGGATGGGCGTCATATCTGAATCCATCCATGAACTTCTTGATGTTCTCGTGGACGATCGCGTGGTGCGTGATGTCGTAGGACCATTCA
Organism: bacterium; assembly: GCA_965202605.1. Classification (GTDB taxonomy): domain Bacteria; phylum JAAXHH01; class JAAXHH01; order JAAXHH01; family JAAXHH01; genus JAAXHH01. Next base: position 3,086,508 of record OZ241838.1, on the reverse strand, counting down.
TCGAGCTCGGCTCTGGTCGGCAGCATGCCGTGGACGATCAGGAAGGCGACTTCGAGAAAGGAACTTTTGACCGCCAGATCCCCGATGGGATAGCCCCGGTATCGAAGAATGCCCTTCTCGCCATCAATGTGGGTGATGCTGCTCCGGCAGGAGGCGGTGTTGTTGAAGGCCGGATCGTATCCAAGCAGACCGAAATCGTCCTCGGACACCTTGATCTGACGAAAGTCCGTGGTGGGAATCGCGGCGCCGTACCTGGGATAGGTCCCGTATATGATCGGGATCTCGTACTGTTTGCCAGTCCGGTTGTCAATGACAGTTAACGTGTCAGGCATTCAGTACAACCTCCTGAAAGCTGGCCCGGGCAGGGATCGACACCGGGATTTGCGCGCCGTGAAAGCAACAACTTAAATATCCGCGTCAATCCGGTCAACCCAATTAGGGATCGACCCAGCGACCGTCCGCCTTGATCAGGTCTACCAGTTCCTCGACGCCGCGTTCCTGCGGCACGCTCATCTTCACGCATTCACGCCCGCGGTAAAGCGATATGATGCCGTTCGCGCGTCCGACGTACCCGTAATCCGCATCGGCCATCTCTCCGGGACCGTTGACGATGCATCCCATGACGGCGATATCGAGGCCCGCGAGATGATCGGTGGCCGACTTGACCTCGGCCAGTACGTTTTCCAGATTGAACTTGGTACGTCCGCAGGAGGGACAGGCGATAAACTCCACCTTGGTCCGTCGGAGGCCCAACGCCTGCAGGATATCGTAGCAAACGGGGATTTCGTTGGCCGGGTCCTCCGCCAGGGATACCCGTATCGTGTCCCCCAGTCCCTCGGCCAGCAAGGTGCCTATTCCAGACGTCGACTTGACCCGGGCGTACTCGCCGTCGCCAGCCTCGGTGACGCCCAGGTGCAGCGGGTAGTCCATGCCTTCTTCGTCCATGCGACTGGCCATGAGCCGGTTGGCCTGTAACATCACGGGCACGCGGGACGCCTTGAGCGACACGATCAGATTCCGGTAGTCGTGCGCCTCGCAGATGCCTATGAATTCCAGCGCGGATTCCACCATGCCCAGCGGCGTGTCTCCGTAGGTTACGGTCATGCGGTCCGACAGGGAGCCGTGATTTACGCCTATGCGCATCGCGATGTCCCGCTCCCGGCAGACCCTGATCACGGGCGCCAGGTCCTCCTCCACCTTTCGTCTTGCGGCTTCGAATTCCTCCGGCGTGTATTCTATGGTATCGGACAGCCGCTGGAATACGAACAGGCCGGGGTTGATGCGTACCTTGTCGACCGACCGGGCGACTTCCTCGGCGATTCGGGTACCCTGATGATGCACATCCGCAACCAGGGGCACGTCCACGCCCCTCAGAACCAGGGCATGCTTGATTTCCCGCAGACTATGGGCGTCCGCCAGCGTGGGCGTGGTCACGCGAACGATCTCGCACCCCCGTTCGTGTAACCGGATGATCGCGTCCACGCAGGCTTCGACGTCGCGGGTATTTTCCGTGATCATCGATTGCACGACGATGGGATTCCGGCCGCCGATCGTGATGTTCCCGACGCGGACTTCACGGGTTTTTCGCCGCGGATAGATCATCTCCATCTGGCCAGTTCCTTCATGGTCGGCGCCAGGGGCGGCCTCATCATACCAGGCTGTTTTACAATGAAGACGCTCCGGTACCGATGTTCGTGAATCCAATCGCACGCTTTGCCTGGACACATCGTAACGTACTTTCCCCCTGCCGAATGTCAATACCTTAATGCCCGGATTCCCGGCCATCAAGGCCTGTCGAAGCCAGACGGCGGTATCGCGGTGGCACCGGTTCCGCTCAGCGCAACGGGACCAGTCCAAGCTCAACCCGGTCCAGATCACCGGGCGTGACGCGGGGAGGATGGTTGATCTGGAAATTCGGCCCCGATATAGTCCTCGTCCTGCTCACCAGCACGCGCCGGTCAAACGTCAGCGCTCGAATATGCAGGGCATGCCACTGAAACGACCGGGGCATCCGGTTCATTCGGAGGTACATCCGGTGATGTCGGTCCTGCCGGATTTCTCCACACAACGCGCCATCCCCGCTGACGAAAAAGGGCGCGGGGGCTTTTCGGGTCGCGGCCGTAAACGCCATATCCGGGTGATCGGTCTGAGAGGTAGACGAGCCGGGTTTGCCGGAGCTCCCTTCCGAGGAGGCGGGGGACCTTGAGGTCTCTACTTCGCTCGGATGGCGGACTCTGAGCACATACCAGATCACACGGATAAAGGAATCAGGCCAGGACGAGGTCTCGGATTCTTCCAACCATCGCAGTTTGTCCCCGCAATCAAGACATATCTCCAGATGTCTGTTCAAGGTCTCTCGCGCGCGGATGGGAAGCTGCTTCGGGTCTTCATGGAAGATCACCAGCGTTTCCGACGAAGGGCATGGAGATAGCAGCGGCTCGCTGTATCTGCGCAGGAGGTCAGCGATCCGAGTACGATCTGGCAACCTGTCGACGTTGCCGCGCTCCGCAACTCGCTGATGCATGACTACTCCTTTTCAGTGGGTTTGGGACGTCGAATACCTTCACAGACGCAGTTTGTAAAATGTTCGTAGTCCCTGAACCTGCTCTGCATTTTCCGTCTGAGTCGATACATGCAGTCATAAATCATCTGTCCCATGCGTTGCACTGACACTCCAAACACTTCCGCGATGTCCTCCCTGCTCAGTTCACCTTTCAGTTCTCTGACGTACATTTTCAGGACGTCCCGGCATCTCGGGCCGGTGTAGTGTTTCAGGGCCGTATGCAACAGGTATACCTGCTCTTCTTCTTCCATCACCCTGAAAAACCGGTCCGGTCTGTTGTTGGGATCGGTGTCTTCAAGCTGCAGCCCCGACTCGCTGCTTGAAGCGAACCAGTCGATATCGACGAATTTGATGCCCCGCCCCCGGGCGACGCCGAGGCGCGAAGGCATGGCGTCAAGACACTTGATCTTCGCAATGCGGGTAATATAGGTGCTCAACGCACTGCGAAATTCGAATTGTGGAAGGCTCTGCATGACTGCGATGTATATATCATTCAGAATATCTTCCTTTTCACCTGCCGGAATCCAGTAAGCTTTCTGGTAGACCCAGAAGTGGACAGGCTTGTCCGGTGTAAAATACAGATCGTAGAGTTGGCTCTGCGCATCCGATCGACCCTGCAGACAAGCGTGTATCAGATTTACGTCCCCTGCCCTTTTTGATTGCGTGTTCATAGTTGCAACGAGAATACCTTTCCATTGAAAGCGCCTGTATCCAAGGGACTGTCCAGGCGCAACGGGTGCATCCGGCACAGCAGGGTTCCCGGTCTCGGAGTGTCCGATAACGGAGGTTCCACTGCCCTATTCCGGTAAACGGACAGTCAGGATGAGGCCCTGCCAGTTCCGGGATAGGGTGCCGGTAATCGACTCGTCTTATTGGGACACTGAAATCGAAGGCTGCTCCATCCACGGTCGATGGGACGCAACAGCGTTCTGTCTGTGCTTCCTGAGGCGGTAGATGGTACACGCCTGAATGCATCGAAGGGCAGACCGGAAACCCCGGTGCTGCTTGTTCCTCGTAGTGCAAACCGGTGACAGCCACGCGGCGCCTCGTCGCGGCGGACCGGTTTCAAGTGTCAGTCTGGTGCATCTCGGACCAGTGAGGTGAATTGCGGATCTTTTAGCCGCTGGTCGCTTTGATCAGTCGTATGTTCTGACCTATGAAATGCTCGTGTCTGGTTGCGTACTCAACCGTTAATGTACACGTGTGCAATAGACGGCGAGCATAACGGAATTCAACTGACTTAAAGGAATAGTCGAGAAAGTGAGCGTAAACTCGTATTAAATCTAAAATATTGACATTACATGGTGGTACTCTACCTTATCCTCTAAATCAACAACCCGCTGCAACCATGAAAGATCGCTGAACTGAGAGACAAACTTGCCCAAAGTCCCATCGTCTTATGTAAAAGGCTATGAGCAGGCCAGGGCCCTGAATCCGGAGTTCGCCGACAATTACATCGGACACACCATGATCGGCGACCCCGACCTGGATCCGGTGATGGAAGACCTGTCAGGCATGCCGCCCGGTAAGATGCACCAGTACATTCACGCCGGCCTGCACCAGGACGAGAACGGCTTGAAGAGCGCGCCTGAATCCCTGCAGCGCTACTTCCGCGAAGTCGATTCGAAGATTCCCGAATGGGTTCAGTTCGAAGACTTTCGGCCCGCCGTGGTCGGATTCCACAAGAACATGCCGGAGATTCTCGTGGCCTTTGTGACCGCGGCCCTGCTGGAAGGATTCACGACGCTCATCAGCAAGTCCTTCTACCTGACGGGGCGGGTCCATTCTGCCCATGCCACCCGCCGGTTCAAGCAGAACAACCGCCACCTGCTGGAGATCTTCCTGCCCGGAGGCCTCAGAAGGGAAGGGGACGGCTACCGGCTTTCCGCCCGTATCCGCTTCGTGCACGCCATGGTGCGCCACATGTTGAGGGACTCCGACATATGGGATACCCAGGTCTGGGGCACACCCTTGAGCGCGGCCCATATTGCCCTGGCGACCAGCATATTCTCCGCACAGATACTGAAGCATTCGATCTCGCTGGGCGCCATCTACACACCGGAAGAAAGGGAGAGCTTCGTCAAAGTCTTTCGCTATACAGGCTATGTCATGGGCGTACCCGAGAGCATTCTCATGAAGGACGAGGACGAGGCCCGGACGACCATTGACATCGGCTTCACGTGCGAACCCCCTCCCGACGAGCATTCGATCGCGAACGCGAACGCCCTGATCAAGGCCGGTCCCGCGCTGTTGAATATCACGGATCCGGGTGAAGTGGCCGCCGCCCTCAAAACCCTGTACAATATCTCCCGCGCGCTGCTGGGGCACGAACTGGCCGACGCGCTGCACTACCCCCAAAGCAGGACTTTCGGCGTCCTGTTCGCCCATCGCCTGAAGAACCGGATCAGTCGTATTAAAAACCTGTTGTTTAAAACCAGGGGCCGGCAGACCAAACTGGACAATTTCTCGCAGATGCTCCAGCTCTCGGCTTACGACGACGTCGGCATGAGCTACCGGCTGCCCGATCACGTCAAGGCTTCCCAATCCAGCAAATGGTAGCGAGATCAATTGCATTTGCATAACTACATCAACGCAATCCTGCGCCATCGATGGCTGGTGATCGCGCTCACCTCGCTGTTCATGCTGGCCATGGCAGCCGGCGGCCGCTTCATCGCCGTCTCCAATGAGCACCGCGTCATGTTCGGCGAGGGCAATCCGCAACTCGCCGCCTTCGACGCGCTGGAGGACACCTACGCCGCCTCCAATACCGCCCTGGTCGCCATAGCGCCCCGGACCGGCTCCTTGTTCAACCGCGATGCGCTGGGCGTCGTCGAATCACTCACCGAAGCCGCCTGGCTCGCTCCTCACTCCACCCGGGTAAACTCCCTCACGAATTACTTCCACAGCGAGGCGATGGAAGACGATCTCATCGTCGGTCCGCTGGTCGAAGACGCCTCGTCGCTGAGCGATGCCGACCTGGTCCGTGTCGAGTCGATCGCGCTGGGTTCCCCGGAGGTGGTCGGGCGGCTCGTATCTCCCGACGGACGCGTGGCCGGGCTGGCGGTCAACTTCGTAATGGGCGACGATCCGGACCTCGCGGTCAACGAGCTCACCGATTACCTGGACACCATGCTGGAGGATGCACGGGCGGACAACCCGGACACGGGTTTCTACCTGACGGGCGACGTGGTCATGAACCGGGCCTTCGCCGATGCCACCAGAGACGACCTCGAAATGCTGCTGCCCATCGTTTTCGCCCTCATCGTAATCACCTCGACCATTCTCCTGAGATCCATGCTGGGAACTGGTGTCATCGTCGTCATGATAGGCTTCGTGATCTCGACGACCATGGGGTTCGCCGGCTGGTTCCATACGGTTTTCAGCCCGGTGAACTCAGGGGTGCCCATTATCGTTATGGCGATTTCCGTCGCCCAGGCGGTCCACATCATCACCCACGCGCTTTCGGGGATAAGAGGCGGGGCGGACCGGAACGAGGCGGTGGCGGAATCCGTAAAAACAAATGCCTACCCGGTGTTCCTGGCCTCGATCACCACCGCGATCGGTTTTCTCAGCCTGAACTTCTCGGATTCCCCGCCGTTTCACATTCTCGGCAACTTCGTGGCTTTCGGGGTGATCATCACGTTCTTCTACGCCATGACGCTCCTGCCCGCGCTGCTTTCGGTCCTTCCGCTGCGGGCCCGTGCCGGTGGTTCCAGGCAACCGGTCTTCTTCGATCGCCTGGGCGACTTCGTCGTTTCCCGCAGGAAGCCGCTGCTCTGGGGCGTGGGGTTGGCGACGGTCGTCCTGATCACCGGCGTGCCCAGGAACGAACTGACCGACAGCTGGCCGGATTACTTCGATGAACGCTACGAGTTCCGGCGGGATACCGATTTCGTCATGGACAACCTGACCGGATTGCTGTCCCTGGAATATACGCTGCCCGCGGAGGAAGAGGGCGGGATCACCGATCCGGACTACCTTCGGCAGGTGGAGGCTTTCGCGGAATGGAACCGGAATCAGCCTGAAGTGGGCCACGTGCAGGCCTTCTCGGACATCATGAAGCGGCTGAACAAGAACATGCACGGCGACGATCCGGCCTTCTTCCGGATTCCCGACGCCCAGGATCTCGCATCGCAGTACCTGCTGCTCTACGAATTGTCACTGCCCTTCGGCAGCGACCTGAACGACCGGATCGACGTCTCCAAGTCCGCGACGCGCATGACGGTCGTGATTCGCGGCCGGTCGAGCCAGGACCTGCAGGACCTGGCCGGCCGGGGTGAAACCTGGCTGCGCGAGAACGCTCCGGGCCTCGCGACCGAAGCCACGGGGCTGAGCGTGGTCTTCGCCCATATCTCCCAGCGCAATATCGAATCGATGCTGCGCGGAACGGTGATCGCCATGGCGCTCATTTCGGTCATCCTGGTCCTTGTCTTCAAAAGTCTTCGCTTCGGCCTCATCAGTCTGTTGCCGAATTTCGTACCCGCGGCCATGAGCTTCGGGCTCTGGGGACACCTGGTCGGTGAAGTGGGCATCGCCGCTTCGGTGGTGATCGTCGTCGCATTCGGCATCGTCGTGGACGATACGATCCACTTTCTCAGCAGGTACCTCAGGGCGCGCAAGGAGGACGGGCTTTCGGCGGAGGAAGCGGTGCGTGTTACCTTCCGGTCGGTGGGAAAGGCGTTGTGGACCACGACGCTGGTCCTTTCCGCGGGGTTTTTGGCCTTCGCGGGTTCCGGGTTCCAGGTGTCGTGGGCCCTCGGGCTGCTGGTCACCATCACCATCGCCTTTGCCATCATCGCCGATTTCCTGTTGCTTCCTCCCCTGCTTATGGCACTAGACAGGAGAAAACCATGACATTCGAGAAACCAGCGCGACCGGCGCCCGGACTGCGCGCCGCCCGGTTATGCCTCCTGGCGATGTTCGTTCTTCCTGGCATGCCGCCGTCCGAGGCATCGGCGGCCGACACCGAGGAAGAAAAGGGGCTTCAGATCGCCCGTGACGCCCGGAAGCAGGACGAGGGTTTCGGCAATTTCACGGCAGGCATGACCATGGTCCTGCGCAACAAGAAGGGACAGGAGAGCCTCCGCGAAGTGCGCGTGAAAGTACTCGAAGCGGAAGACGACGGCAATAAGAGCCTCTTCGTGTTCGACCAGCCGCGCGACGCCCGGGGCACCGCGCTGCTCATACACGGCCACAGGGACCGGCCGGATGATCAGTGGCTCTATCTGCCGGCCCTGAAGCGCGTCAAGCGCATCAGTTCGTCCAACCGTTCGGGTTCCTTCATGGGCAGCGAGTTTACCTACGAGGACATGACCGTCCAGGAAGTGGAGAAATATACCTACCGGTACCTGCGCGACGAACCCTGCGGAGACGGTCTGGACTGCGTGGTAACCGAGCGTATCCCGTCGGAAAAGGGATCGGTCTACCGCCGCCAGCTGGTCTGGCGCGACAAGGAGGAACTCCGCGTCTGGAAGGTGGAGTACTTCGACCGCAAGGACGCCCATCTCAAGACGCTTACCCTGGGTGAGTACCAGCAGTACCTGGACCGTTACTGGCGGGCCGGCAGGATGGACATGGTGAACCACCTCACCGGGAAGAGCACCGACCTGATCTGGACGGACTACCGGTTCCTGACCGACATAGACGACCGCGACTTTACCCGGACCGGGCTGAGGCGGGTGCGGTGATGCCCTCGCGGGTCCTGCTTCGCTTCCTGTGGTCCGGCGTGTGCATGATCGGCGTGTGCATGATCGGCATCACGTTGTACCCGGCCTCTTCGCGCGCCCAGGGCGGCATCGCAGAAATCGACTTCACGGGCCGGCTGAGCGCGGAAAGCCGGTGGTTCCCCCAGGCCGCCCTCTTTCCCGGCCAGGATGCTCATGCCAGCGGATTCGCGGTTGAACCCAACCTCTACATTGAGGATGAAGCGGGCCGCATCCTCAATGTAACGCCCTTCTTCCGCTACGACGGCGCGGACAGCCGGCGAACCCATTTCGATCTGCGGGAGGCGTACGCGCTGTTCTCCGGCGCCCTCGGCGACGGGGAATGGGAGCTGCGCCTGGGCATCGACCGCGTTTTCTGGGGCGTGGTCGAGTCCCGCCACCTGGTGGATATCGTCAACCAGATCGACCTGGTCGAACATCCCGACGAAAAGACCAGGATGGGGCAGCCCATGGCCTACGTGACCTGGTCGTCGGACTGGGGCGTGGTGGAACTGCTGGGCATGCCCTATCACCGCGAACGCACGTTTCCAGGCAGCAAGGGAAGACTGCGCGCATCGCTCGTCATTGACAATGACCGGGTGGAATACGAGCACGAATCCGGGAAATGGCACCTGGATTTCGCCGCCCGGTACAGCCATACGCTCGGGCTGCTCGATTTTGGCGCCAGTATCTTCAACGGCACGGCGAGGGAACCCGCCCTGGACCTGTGTCCGGATTGTGGTGGTCGACCCGGCCTGCCCGGTCCGCCGGTGCTGTATCCGATTTACAATCAGATCCGACAGTACGGCCTGGACGCGCAGTGGACCACAGGCTCCCTGCTGCTGAAGCTCGAGGCCATTCGACGGTCCGGCGCACGTAACCTGGCGGGCATGGAAGAGACCTTTAACGCCTTCGTGCTGGGCGGCGAGTACACGTTTTTTTCCTTGTGGGATTCGGACGCCGACCTTACCCTTTTCGCCGAATGGGACCGTGACGGCCGCGGCCGCCGCGCGACCAATTTCTATGAAAACGACCTCTTCGGCGCCCTGCGGCTCATGCTGAACGATATCCAGGGTACGGAGATGACGGTGAGTGTCCTCCACGATCTGGACAGGAATCAACGTATCTACGGCCTTGATTTGGCGCGCCGGCTGACGGATACGCTTTCCCTGGACCTGGGCGCAGTCGCGATTACCAACATCGACGGGGACGATCTGTACTATGATCTCCGCCGGGACAGTTTCGTTCAACTCGGTATCAATTACCATTTCTAGCTGCCATGTCAAAACTGGTTCAAGGCATCTGGCCGGCGCTCTGCACGCCCTTCGATGACGGGCTCGACCTGTCGCCCGGGCGGGCGGCGCCCCTGGTACGTTACCTGGTGGACGCCGGCAGCGACGGCTTTTTCATCACCGGCGGAACGGGGGAGGGCCGGCAGATGTCGGTCGCGGAACGCCGGCAGATGTGCGAGACCGTGACAGGCGACGTCGCGGGCCAGGTTCCGGTGGTCTTTCACGTGGGGGGCACGACCACGGAGGACGCCGTCGCCCTCGCATCCGAAGCGGGGTCGCTGGGCGCCGACGCGGTGGCATCCGTCGCGCCCGTGGATCAAGCCAACGACCTGGCGGCGGCCGTACGGCACTACGCCGCCATCGGCAGCGCGTCCGCGGTCCCTTTCTACGTCTACTGGCTCGCGCGCGACGTGGACGGACAGGTCACGCCCGCGCAGTTCCTGGAGGCCATGGACGCGGTACCCAACTTCGCGGGCATCAAGTTCACGGACCCGAACTTCTTCGTCTTCCAGCAGCTCGTCGACCTGTCGAAGGGCGGGCTGAACGCCATCACCGGGCCGGACGAGATGTGCGTGGCGGGATTCGTGATGGGCAGCGACGGGGCCATCGGTTCCACCTACAACGTCATGCCCCGGATGTTCCGGCGTATGTACGACGCCTTCCGCGGCGGCCGCATACGGGAAGCCATGGAACTGCAGGTACAGGCCAACCGGGTCATCGCGCTGCTGATCTCGGTGGGCGTCCTGGCCGGGATCAAGGCGATGCTCGCATGGCGTGGCGTTCCCGTTGGGCCTCCGCGCCCGCCGACCGCCCCGTTGACCGCGGAAGGGGAAGACCGGCTGCGAGCCGGCCTGGCGGCACTGGATTTCGAAGTAGTATAGATCAAGTCGGGGACCAGTGGCGCCCTGAGTCCGACCGAACCGGCGAAAGTCCACGGTATCGCGCGGTAGAGCACGGACGGCCAGGCGTTCATCCCGGTACGGAGACCCCGGCAGGAGAATCGTATCCCATGTCCATGGCCGACAAGATGAAGCACCTGGACGCGCTGCGGAAGAAGGCGGCGGAAGGCGGCGGAGAGCGGCGCATCGCCCGTCAGCACGAGGCGGGGAAATGGACCGCGCGGGAACGGGTGGCCTTCCTCCTGGACGAAGGCAGCTTCGAGGAGATCGGCGCGTTCGTTACCCATGACTGCCATGACTTCGGCATGGCGGGCAAGGAAATACTCGGGGACGGCGTGATCACGGGCTACGGCACCATCGACGGCCGGAGCGTCTACGTCGTGTCCGAGGACTTCACGGTGTTCGGCGGTTCGCTGGGCCAGGCCTACGGGGAGAAGATCTGCAAGGTCATGGACCTGGCCATGAAGAACGGGGCGCCGGTCATCAGTCTCAAGGACTCGGGCGGCGCGCGCATCCAGGAAGGCGTGGTCAGCCTCGCGGGATACGCCGACATCTTCCTGCGCAACGTGATGGCGTCCGGCGTGATCCCGCAGATTTCGGTGATCATGGGGCCCTGCGCGGGCGGCGCGGTCTATTCGCCGGCCATGACCGACTTCGTTTTCATGGTAGAAGATACCAGCTACATGTTCATCACCGGCCCGGACGTCATTCGCGCGGTCACCCACGAAGAGGTGACGTTCGACGAGTTGGGCGGCGCGCACGTCCACAATTCCGTGACCGGCGTGGCCCATTTTTCCGCGCCCGACGAACCCGCGTGCCTGACCATGGTGAAGGAACTCCTGGCGTACCTGCCCTCGAACAACATGGAGGATCCGCTCCGGCTGTCCCCCTCGGACGATCCGGACCGCATGGACGATGAACTCGCCGGTATCGTGCCGGACGACGCCAACAAACCCTACGACATCAAGGACGTGATCCACCGGGTGGTGGACCACGGCGACTTCTTTGAAGTGCACGGCGAATTCGCGGACAATATCGTCGTGGGGTTCGCCCGGTTCAACGGACGGACCGCCGGGATCGTCGCCAATCAGCCCGCTTCGCTCGCCGGCGTGCTGGACATCGACGCGTCCGTGAAAGGCGCGCGGTTCGTGCGTTTCTGCGATGCCTTCAACATCCCCCTGGTGGTGTTCGAGGACGTGCCCGGGTTTCTGCCCGGCGTCGGCCAGGAGCACGGCGGCATCATCAAGGAAGGCGCCAAGCTGCTCTACGCGTTCTGCGAGAGCACGGTGCCGCGGCTGACCGTGGTCACGCGCAAGGCCTATGGCGGCGCCTACTGCGTGATGAACAGCAAGCAGATCCGCGCCGACGTCAATTACGCCTGGCCGTCCGGACAGTTCGCGGTCATGGGCCCGGAGGCCTCGGTGAACGTACTCTACCGCCGGGAGCTGGCCGAGGCAGACGATCCCGATGCCTTGAGGAAGGAACTGACCGCCGAATTCCGGGAGAAATTCGACAACCCCTACGTCGCGGCCAAAATCGGGTATATCGACGAAGTGATCCAGCCCCACGAGACCCGTCCCCGCATCATATCCGCGCTGGAGATGCTGAGGAACAAGCGAGACGCGAATCCACCCAAGAAACACGGGAACATCCCACTGTAAAAGAGGGCACATGATCCGGAAGATCCTGATCGCCAACCGGGGTGAGATCGCCGTTCGGGTGATCCGCACATGCCGGGAGATGGGCATTGAATCGACGGCCGTGTTCTCGGAAGCGGACCGCACCGCCCTGCACGTCCAGTTCGCCGACGAGGCGTATTGCATTGGCGATGCGCCGTCCTCGGACAGTTATCTCCGCACGGACCGGATCATCGAAACTGCGCGGAAAGCCGGGGCCGACGCGGTACACCCGGGTTACGGGTTTCTGTCGGAAAACGCGGATTTCGCCGACCGCTGCGCCGAGGCGGGGATTACGTTCATCGGTCCTTCCGGCGAGGCCATGCGGGCCATGGGAAGCAAGACCGCGGCGCGGAAGACCATGAGCCGGGCCGGCGTACCGGTCGTCCCCGGGACCGAAGAAGGGATCGAAAGCGACGAGGAAGGCCTCGGCGTGGCGGAATCCATCGGATACCCTGTCCTCGTCAAGGCGGCCATGGGCGGCGGCGGCAAGGGCATGCGCGTCGTGGATTCCCCTGACGACCTGGCCGCCGCGCTACGAACCGCGCGGTCCGAGGCCCGGTCCGCCTTCGGCGACGCCACGGTCTACCTGGAGAAGTACCTGGTGGAGCCGCGTCACGTGGAGTTCCAGGTGCTCGGCGACCACCACGGTCACGTGGTGCACCTCGGCGAGCGGGAATGCTCGATACAGCGCCGACATCAGAAACTCATAGAGGAATCCCCCTCCTGCGTACTCGACGATGCCATGAGAAACGCCATGGGCGAAGCGGCCGTCAGGGCCGCCGAGGCCGTTGGGTACGCCAACGCCGGTACCGTGGAGTTCATCGTGGACCGGGACCGGCGGTTCTATTTCCTCGAGATGAACACCCGCCTCCAGGTCGAGCATCCCGTCACGGAATTGAGGACGGGACAGGACCTGGTGCGGAGGCAGATAGAAATTGCCGCGGGCATGCCCCTGCCCTTCGGCCAGGAAGACGTGCGGCTGCTCGGCGCGGCCCTGGAATGCCGCATCTCCGCCGAAGACCCCAACGCGCAGTTCATGCCCTCGGTCGGCGTGGTTACGCGCCTGAGCGAGCCGGGAGGACCCGGCGTCCGCCTGGACAGCGGCTTCTGCGCGGGGTACGAGGTGCCGATTTACTACGATCCCATGATCGCCAAGCTGATCGTATGGGCCGAAAAGCGGGAGGAGGCCATCGCCCGCATGAAAAGAGCCCTGGGGGAATACGATATCGGCGGGATCAAGACCACCATTCCCTTTCACCTCCGGGCCCTGTCGGACGCCCGTTTCACCTCCGGCGACTATTCTACGTCCTTCGTCGAGACCATGGGGCCGGACGAGGATGCCGGGGCCGACGAGCGTCATATCGCCGCCGCTTTTGCCGCGATCGTGAAACACCGGGAGGCGAGAAGGGCCATGCCGGCCGGGGTCGGCGGGGACGGATCCGACCGGTCCGGTGAGAGTCCATGGAAACTGACCGGGCGGCGAGACGCCATGCGAAGGGAACGCTGACCGGGCGGCGAGACGCCATGCGAAGGGAACGCTGACGGTATACCCGCCGCATGCTGTGTGAGCTTTCTCATGCCGTACGAACCGTCGCATACCCTACGAGTTATAAAACCGCGAAAGGTGGACATTGAGCTATCTCGTCACGATTCAGGGTACGACGTACACAGTCAGCCTGGATGACCGGGAAGACCAGGTCGCATTGCGCGTCGACGGCAGGCAACTGGAAATCGACATGGCCTCGATTCAAGGGGACCATTCCTACTCCCTGCTTATCGATGGAAGGTCGTATACGGCGGTGACGGCGACTCAGGGCGAGCAACGGGAGGTCACGGTCAACGGCGTTTCGTCCGCGGTGGCCGTGGAAGACGAGCAACTCGCCCGGTTGCGCGGACAGGTCAAGTCCCGGCGACGCGCCGGGGGGGAGCAGATCAAGGCGCCCATGCCCGGCCGCGTCGTGTCAATATCCGCAGCCGTGGGTGACGCGGTGGAGAGCGGCCAGGGCGTGGTCGTCATCGAAGCCATGAAGATGGAGAACGAACTGCGCGCGCAATCAAGCGGCCAGGTCAGAGAGATCCGCGTCGGCGAAGGGGATACAGTAGACAGGAACGCCGTGCTGGTGGTCATCGGGGACTGAACTCGTGCCGTGTTTGATCCGCAGCGGGACTCCCGGCGCGCGAGATAGCGAGCCAGGGCGCGCGAGGTAATGAGCGCGAGACAGATCGAATTCAGGCAGGTACAGAAAGGGCTTTTCCATGCGTCTGGGCGTTGTGGGATACGCGCCGGGAGATCCCCGGGCCGTCACGGAGGAGGTACTGCGAAAGGGCCTGGAACTGGGCGTCACGTCCGTCTGCTATCACGGACCCGGCGAGATCCTGGACGAACTGACGACTTCGGACTGCAACCGGACCAACGATCTCTATGACCATCTGGGCCTGGAACTGGCCCAGTTCGGCATCGGGTACCGCGAATGCCTATTCGACCCGGCCGAGGCGGTCCGTGACCGGGTCGTACGGACGATCCACCGGGGCCTGGAGGTGGGGCGCGCCCTTAACGCGCACAACGTGTTGATCCGCACCGGCAGCCTGAACCCTTCAGGGTCCTACGACCCCGCGCCCGAGAACCATGAACCCGGGCGTGTCGATGTGCTGATCGATACCCTGTCGCGAGTCGCGGAGAAGGCAGAAGAAGAGGGGATGACCGTCGTGATCGAGACCCACGCGCTCACGATCATGGGATCGCCCGAAATCAACCGGCAGGTGGTCGACGCCGTCGGTTCCGACCGTTTGCGCGTGGTCATGGACTTCGTGAACCACTTCCAGTCCCTGGCGCAGGTGTACGACAGCACGGCGCGTTTAAACCACATCTACGACGTCATGGGGCCGATCTCAACCGTTTCCCATATCAAGGACATCAGCCTGGTACCCGGGTTCGTCCTCCACATGAACGAAGAAGTGCCCGGCGCCGGGGAACTCGACCTCGTCACGGCCGTCCGGCGCTGGGAAGCCCTGCATCCCGCCGGCTACATGCTGGTCGAACATCTGCCCGAGGACAAGATCCCGACCGCCGTGGCCAACGTCCGGCGCATCGCGGCGGAGGCCGGCGTGGAGATTGTGTGACGTACACTGGGAACAGGTCTCGGCGTGTCAGGAACAGGACGCCAGGACCTTCTTCACTGCTTCCGCCAGTCCATCCCCCAGCGGCACGTCCTTCATCTCCCCTGATCTCCGTACCTTGAGCTCCAC
Source organism: bacterium (assembly GCA_965202605.1). GTDB lineage: Bacteria > JAAXHH01 > JAAXHH01 > JAAXHH01 > JAAXHH01 > JAAXHH01. The sequence continues at coordinate 3,071,127 of OZ241838.1, read as the reverse complement.
CACACCCTTCTTCACGCCCCGCCCTCCCACGGTAAGCCTGACCGGGATCCCCACCAGGTCCGCATCGTTGAACTTCACACCCGCCCGGTCGTCCCTGTCGTCGTAAAGCACCTCGAGTCCCGCTTCCACCAGGGCGTCGTATACCGACGCGGCAACTTCTGAAATGTGCGGGTCGCCGCCGGACAGGTCGACGAGGATGACCTGGAACGGCGCCACGCTCGCGGGCCAGCATATGCCGTTTTCGTCGTGGTGGCGCTCGACGATCGACGCCATGAGACGGTCTATGCCGATGCCGTAACAACCCATTACGATGGGACGGGAGACATTCTCCCGGTCCAGGTAGCCCGCGCCCATGGCCTTGCTGTACTTGTCTCCCAGCTTGAAGATGTTGCCGACTTCGATGCCCTGGTCGGCCCGGAGGGCGCCGCCGCAGGAAGGACAGGCGCTGCCGTTGCCGGCCGCGGCGATGTCCGTGACGAGATCGGCCTCGTAGTCCCTGCCGTAATTCACATTGGCCACGTGATAGTCGATCCGGTTGGCGCCTGCGACCAGGTTGAAGCAGGACGGGATCAGGTCGTCGACGACCAGCAGCGTACGGGCCCGATCGATGCCCAGGGGCGAGCCGAAGCCCGGTTCGGCCCCCGCGGCGCGGATCTCCTCGGGCGTGGCCGGCCGGAGCTGGAGCGCGGCCACGGCGTTGGCCAGCTTGGTATCGCTGAGTTCCATGTCGCCCCGGAGCACGGCGAATACGAACCGGTCCACCGACGCGCCTTGATCGTCCGCGAGCGTGGCGACCATGAACAACGCCTTGGCGGTCTTCGTCTTCGGGATATCCAGGAAACGGGAAAGGTCGTCGATAGTGGCGGTACCCGGCGTGTGGATTTCCTTGAGGGGCAACCGCTCTTCCTTGGGCGGATCGTCTTTCCCGAACCGGGCCACCTGCCTGTTGGCCCGGTAACCGCAGGCTTCGCAGGACAGGATCGTGTCTTCGCCGGACGGCGACGGTTCGATAAACTCGTGGGCGTCCGATCCGCCCATCATCCCCGGATCGCTACGCACCGCCACCGCGTCGAGCCCGCAACGGCGGAATATGTTGGCATAGGCCTCGTATACCCTGTCGTACCAGGTGTCGAGATCATCGGCATCCACGTGAAACGAGTAACCGTCCTTCATCGTAAACTCGCGCACGCGGATCAGCCCGCCCCTCGGGCGCGGTTCGTCCCGGAACTTCGTCTGAACCTGGTACACCAGGCACGGCAGTTGCCGGTAGCTTCGGATCACGTCGCGGATCAGCGACGTCACCAGTTCCTCGTGCGTCATGGCCAGGCAGAGGTCGCGGCCGTTGCGGTCCTTCAACCGCGCCATTTCACTGCCGATCTGCTGCCAGCGTCCGCTTTCCCGCCACAGTTCCGCGGGTTGCACCACGGGCAGCGTCACCTCCTGCCCGCCGATGGCGTCCATCTCTTCGCGGACGATTTGCTCGATACGGTGTTTGACCCGCTGGCCGAAGGGCAGGTAGGCGAAGATGCCGGATGCCACCTGCCGGACGAGACCGGCGCGCAGGAGAAGCTGATGGCTGACCAGTTCCGCTTCGCCCTGGGGATCGCGGTGGGTCTGGAAAAGGTACTCGGAAAGGCGCATGGATGGACCGTAACCTGGAGTGGAAACACCGAATCGCGAAGGGGCGGACCGGCCGCCCGAGGCGGCGCATAAACGGTTGCTTTCATACCGGCCGCCGGTATATTCAAGAAAGGATTTGAAGACGGTCATGACAAGCGCTAAACACGCTATCGTCCGCTATGATCAACCCGACAACACCTGGTGGAAACATGGAACGCATACCCGTCGCGTACGGTTACTGGAAAAGCGCCATCACGGCAAAGACCATGGGGGCCCGAACGCCGCTCTACGACGTGCAGTGGATCGGCGACGGCTCCGGCCTGGTCTGGCTGGAACAGCGCTCGGATACCGGGGTGCTCGTCTGCCGCAGGGGCGACGAGGCCCCGTACGACCTGACGGACGGACATCCGGTCCGGGCCGGCGTCGGATACGGGGGCGGCGATTTCACCGTGGCGGATGACTTCGTCGTCTTCGCCGAAAAGGACGGCAGGCTGTACCGACAGTCCCTCTCCCCCGGGTCGGCCAGGCCGATCACGCCCGCTTTCGGCGCGGCCGCTGCTCCCGCCGTCTCGAAGGATGGGGCATGGGTACTCTACGTCCACACCTGCGAATCCGTCGACGTCATCGCCCTGGTCGACGGCGAAGGCAGCGGCTGGCCCGTCAACCTGGTCCGCGGCGCCGATTTCTACATGCAGCCGGCCTGGCACCCGGACGGCGAACGGATCGCGTGGACCGAATGGGACCAGCCACAGATGCCCTGGGACGGTACGAGGCTGAAGACCGGTCGGATCGATACCGACCGCCGCATCCTGTCAGGCGAGCAATTGATCGCGGGAAACACGGATACGCCGGTCTTTCAACCCGCCTACTCACCGGATGGGAAGTGGTTGTCCTATATCATTACGGAAGGGGAGTGGGACAGCCTGGTCGTCCTGGAACTGGATTCGGGGGAACGGCGCGTGCTGTTGGAGGGCACCACCCTGGCTGATCCCGCCTGGGTGCAGGGCATGCGGGTCTACGGTTGGGGACCGGACAGCGATACCCTGTACTGCCGCGGGAACGAACGGGGGTTCGCGTCGCTGAATAGCATCTCCCTGGCCACGGGCCGGATCGCGCAACTGGACACGCCCCAGTACACCTGGATGATGCAGCCGGCCGTCTCGCCGGCGCGGAATGCCGTCGCCTGTATCGCCTCGTCGCCCGCCGTGCCCGAGCGCGTGGTCACCCTGGATGAAGGCGCCCATACCGTGCATCGCCGCAGCCAGTCGGAGATGATCCCCAGGGCGGACCTGTCCATGGCCGAACCGATTGCCTGGACGAATCCGGGCGGCGGCGAGGTGCACGGACTCTACTATCCGCCCGCCAGCGGCCGGTTCACCGGCTCGGGCAAACCGCCGGCCATCGTCTGCATCCACGGGGGGCCGACGGGCCAGTCCAGGGCCGACTACGCGGCCGAAGTCCCCTTCTTCACCAGCCGGGGTTATGCCTTCCTGTTCGTAAACTACCGAGGCAGCACGGGTTATGGCCGCTCTTACATGACCGCCCTGCGCGAACACTGGGGGGAGTACGACACGGAGGACGCCGTGAGCGGCGCGCGTGCCCTCGTCGAACGGGAACTCGCCGACCCGGACCGCATCGTCATCAAGGGCGGCAGCGCGGGCGGATTTACCGTGCTGAACGCCCTCGTCCATCATCCCGGGGTCTTCCGGGCCGGCCTGTGCCTCTACGGCGTGACCAATCTCTTCGGCCTGGCCACGGACACCCACAAGTTCGAGGCGAAGTACCTGGACCTGATGGTCGGGACGCTGCCCGAACACGGCGACCGGTACCAGGCCTGGTCGCCGCTCTTCCACGCGGACCGGATCCGCGACCCGGTCGCCATCTTCCAGGGCAGCGAGGACAAGGTGGTTCCGCCGGACCAGGCCGAATCGATCGTCGAGGTCCTGAAGCAGAACAAGGTGCCCCATATCTACCGGCTGTACGAAGGGGAGGGGCACGGCTGGCGCAAGGTGGAAACGATCGTCGCCTTCTACGACGACGTTGAACGCTTCCTGAAGCGGTACGTACTCTGATGCACGCAGTTCACCGGACGTTCGGACGTTTCGCGTCTTCGTCCGGCGGGCTGCTTCCCAAGGCGTGCTTCCCAAGGCGGTGCGAACGCTGATGCAATGGATTCAGAAACAGATCACCCTTGCCGCCCGGCCCCGGGGCTTCCACCTGGTGACGGATGAGATCACGAACCAGGTCCCCGAACTGGCCGGCATCGAGGTCGGCATCGCCCATGTCTTCATCTGCCATACCTCCGCTTCCCTCACCATCAACGAGAACGCGGCGCCGGACGTACGGGGCGACTTCGAGCGCCATATGAACGTCCTCGTACCGGAGAACCAGCCCCATTACCGCCATGACGAGGAGGGGCCGGACGACATGCCGGCGCACATCAAGGCTTCGATGATGGGGAGCAGCGTGTCCATACCCGTCACCGCCGGCCGGCTGAACCTGGGCATCTGGCAGGGCATTTTTCTCTGCGAACATCGCGACCGCGGCGGCGCGCGGCGGCTCGTGGTCACCATCTACGGCGATCCAGCCTGAAGGGAACCCAGTGGGAACGCTGGCGGATAAACTTACAGCCGTTTTTGCGGACGCCTTCGAATCGGCCGGCTGTGATCGAAGCTATGGCGAAGTGCGGGTTTCCGATCGGCCGGACCTGTGCCAGTTCCAGTGCAACGGGGCGCTCGCGGCGGCCAAACAGTACCGGACCAACCCGAGGCGGATCGCGCAGAACGTGGTGGACGCGATCGAGGCGCCCGGCGTCATCCGGGATCTGTCCCTCGCCGGGCCGGGATTCATCAATATCCGGCTTAGAGACGAATTCATCGCCGCCCATTTGCAGGAAGTATGCGGGGACGAGCGGCTGGGTTGTGATTCCGCCGGTGCTCCTGGGAAGATCATCGTCGATTACGGGGGCCCCAACGTGGCCAAACCGCTGCATGTCGGCCACCTCCGCGCCGCGATCATCGGCGAAAGCATCGTGCGGATCTGCCGCTTCGTGGGCCATGAAGTGATCGGCGACGTGCACCTGGGCGACTGGGGCCTGCAAATGGGACTCATCATCGAGGGCCTTCGGGGCCGCCAGCCGGATCTTCCCTATTTCGATGACGCCTGCACGGGGCCCTATCCCGAAGATCCCCCGGTGGGCATCGCCGATCTGGAAGAATTGTATCCGCAGGCCAGTGAAAGGGAGAAAAACGACCCGGATTTCGCCGAGGCCGCGCGGCAGGCCACCGTGGAACTCCAGGCCGGACGTCCGGGCTACCGGGCGCTGTGGAAGCACTTCCGCGATGTGTCCGTCGATGACCTCCGGCAAAGCTACGAGCAGTTGAACATCCGCTTCGACCTGTGGCTCGGCGAGAGCGATACGCAGGACCGCGTTCACGGTCTGATCGCGCGGTTGAAAGAGGAAGGCTACGCCCGGGAAAGCCGGGGCGCCCTGGTCGTGGAAGTGGAAGAACCCGGAGACCCGGAATCGATCCCGCCGTTGATGCTGGAAAAAACCGATGGGGCGGTGCTGTACGGCACGACCGACCTGGCGACCATCGACCAGCGTGTGGAGGAATACCGGCCGGATTTCATTCTCTACGTGGTCGACAACCGGCAACAGCACCACTTCAGGCAGGTCTTCAAGGCCGCCTGGAAGACGGGTGTGGCGCCGGGGTCGACGCGGCTGGAACACAGCGGTTTCGGGACCATGAACGGAAAAGACGGGAAGCCTTTCAAGACCCGCGAGGGCGGGGTCATGAAGCTGAAAGACCTGATCGAGCTGGTGACCGGACATGCCAGGTCGCGGATCGAGACCATTGAATCGGTCCGGGAATACGACGACGACGAGAAGGAGACCATCTCCCGTATCGTGGGCGTGGCCGCCCTGAAGTACGCCGACCTGATGAACCACCGCACGAAGGACTACGTGTTCGACCTGGACCGCTTTTCGTCCTTCGAGGGCCGCACGGGTCCCTACATCCTCTATGCCGCGGTGCGGATCAAGTCGGTGCTCAGACGGGCCGGCGACCGGGGTCTTCAAGCCGGCCGCGTCATGGCACCCTCGAGCGAATCGGAGCGCGACCTGGACCTCAAGTTGTCCGAACTGCCCGCCGTGATCGGCCTGGCCTTCGAGACCCGCGCGCCGAACCACCTGTGCGAATACGCCTTCCAGCTGGCCACGGCCTACAACCGGTTCTACCACACCCATCACATCCTGAGCGAGGAAGACGGCGAACGCCGCGCCTCGTGGCTCGCCGTGTCCGGGGTCACGCTGCGGGTGCTGGAACGGGTGCTGGACCTGCTCGGTATCGAGGTACCCAGGCGCATGTAGTGCGGCGGTTGTCCATGTAGCGCGACGGTAGGCCATGCAGCCCGTCGGTTGGTCATGCAGCGCGGCGGCTGGCCATTCAGCGCGGCGGGTGATCATGAAGCATGGCGGTCGACTCCCGCCCCATGGCATGACGAACGTGGAACGCACCTTTTATGAATATCGTATACCTCCATTCCCACGACACCGGCCGGTACATCCAGCCCTACGGCCATGCCATCCCGACGCCCGCCCTGCAGAATCTGGCGGAAGAGGGCGTCCTGTTCCGGTCGGCCTACTGCGCAAACCCGACCTGTTCCCCGAGCCGGGCGGCCCTGCTCACCGGACAGTGGGCGCACAGTTGCGGCATGTTCGGCCTGGTCAACCGGGGCTGGTCGATCCACCACCCCGACCGGCTCATCATGCACACCTTGCGACGGGCGGGGTACGACACGGTGATGGCCGGATTCCAGCACGTCGTCAAGGACCTCGACGACGCAGGCTGGTCCCGCGTCATGCCGAGAGAAACCGGTAACGAAAAAGCGCCTGCCGAGGAACTTGCCGCGTCCTTCCTGTCGGAATCCCATGACCGGCCTTTCTTCCTGGACGTGGGATTCGGCGAAACCCATCGCAGGGGCGCGGGCTTCACGCCGCAACCGGACGGGGAAACGCCGACCGATCCCCGTTTCGTGCGCCCGCCGGCGCCATTCCCGGATTCTGCCGATTTTCGCCGCGACATGGGCCTGTTCATCGACGCCGCACGCACGCTCGACCGGAAGATGGGACGCGTGCTGGAGGCGATAGACCGGTACGGGCGGCGGGACGACACCCTGGTCGTCTGCACCACCGATCATGGCATCGCCTTCCCCATGATGAAGTGCCACCTCACCGACCACGGCATGGGCGTCATGCTCATCCTGCGCGGACCCGCGGGATACAGCGGCGGCAAGGTCGTCGATGGCATGGCGAGCCAGATCGACGTACTCCCCACCGTGTGCGATCTGGCCGGGATCGACCGCCCGGACTGGCTGCAGGGCGTTTCGCTTGACCCGCTGGTGCGAGGCGGAGCCGAAGAGGTGCGGGAGGAAGTATTCGCCGAAGTCAATTACCACGCGGCCTACGAGCCCCAGCGGGCCGTGCGGACCCGCCGGTGGAAGTACATCCGACGATATGGAGACCGCGAACTGCCGGTCATGACGAACTGCGACGCGTCGATCACGAAATCGACCCTGATCGAAGAGGGCTGGCGTGAACGGACCGTTCCCCGCGAAAGGCTCTACGACACGGTGTTCGATCCGTCCGAGACCAACAACCTGGCCGACCGGCCCGAGGCGGCCGACACGTTACGCGACATGCGCGCCCGGCTGGACCGCTGGATGGTTTCGACGGGCGATCCCCTGGTCGATCACGAGGTCGTTCCCCCGGATCCCGGGGGCATGCTGAACCGTCCCGACGACCTTTCCGCGGCCGATGACCCCCAGTACCCCGTCTGAGCCATGCAACCCGTCTATCTGAATCACCTCCTCGTGTTCGTCGACCGGGACACCTACCGCGCCCTGTCCGCTTCCGGGTTTCTGAACGAATACTTCGCCTGTTCCGAAGAACGGACGACCCACGATCAGGCCACGGGCATGTCCTGGACCGGCCGCTACTATTATGGCCGCCATACCTATTTCGAGTTCATGAATCCGGACAAGACCTCCTGGGCGCCCCGCGACGGCCTGGCATTCGGCATTGAGTCGGAGGGCGGATCGGTAGCGCTGGCGCGGCGACTGGAACAGGGCACGGGTCAGGACGTGCGGCGGTATATGCGCAACAGGAGATACCAGGACCAGGACATCCCGTGGTTCTGGTCCGTCGAGGTCCCGCGCGCAGACGATGCCCGGTTGATTTCCTGGGTAATGGAGTACGATCCCGGGTTCCTGGACAGGTGGTCGCCGGATCTTCCCCCGGGACGGCCCGGTGCGGGGACCGTCGGCATCGCCAGAAGCGGGTTCCTGACCCGGTATCGTTCCGCCATCGGAGACGACCTGCCCGGCCGTCTCTACCGGGACATTGTTTCGGTTACCGTTACCCTGCCGCCCGACGAGGCTGATCTGCTCGAAGCGGAACTCGGGATTTACGGATACGTCGCGGCGGGACCGGACGTTGCTGCGGACTCAAGGAGGCGAGACGCGGATCCTGAGAAAAATGACGAAACCGGGACCGACCCGACGGCTTCCCATGAACGGACGAAGTTACGCGGACCCGATCTCGAAATCGTGGTGGAGCGAATGCTGAAGGACGACGACCGCGATGGACCAGGGCGTATTGGCGTGGGCGGCGGGATCGGAGGCATCACCGCCTTTACCATGGAAACCCGGCCGGTCTCCGTAACCACGACCCACACCTTCGGACCCGCGTGCCGCCTTACGGTAGACAGGACGGGCAAGGCGGCCTGGTCGTTCGACCCCATAACGGGGTGACGTCAATCGACGATTCGGTCGATTGCGGCGGATGACCGTGCCGACGCGACGCAGTCTAAGGCGTCTCTCCGCATCCCGCCGCGGGACACGTCCTGCACAGGTGCCTGTTCAGGAGGTGGGTTGACGCCAGCAGAACGCCCCCGGTTACGTGGAGGATGACCTCGAAGCTTCCTTCGGCCGCGATGTAACCCGCCGTGATAACCCCCACGGCCAGTACGAGCGTGAGAAACGCCCTCCATCGCCTGTGGTACCTGACGCCCGCGACCACGCTCCCGACTGCAAGCACGACGGCGCCGACTATGGCGAACTCGGCGGGTTCGCTGGCAAGAAAACCCAGACCCACAAGGGGCAGAAACGTTACCAGCAGCGGCACGGCCATGCAATGGATCGCGCACGCCGTGGAAAGGAACACGCCTGCGTTGTCAACGGCTCCTCGACTGATGTGATGTATCATTTCATCTCCAAGTCTCAAGGAAGATGGCCGAAGCCGGCTCATCCGGCGCCGCGCACCCTTCCAAGGCCGACCCATGCGCCCACGCTCACCAGCCCGACCAGTATGGTCAGCGTCGAAAGCGGTACCGCGGCGCGACGGGCCACGTCGCCCGGTGACTCGTCGACAAACTGAAATCTCGGTACCATGGGAATTACCTCCGCGGACATCTTCTCTCCAGCCAGGATCGCCGGCACGAAGAAGGAACGCCACTGATCTGCGAATTCGCGCACCTGCGACTGAAACCGGGCGAACCGCGCATCACCTGTTCCCGCCGCGTCGATAAGCATTTCCTGGACCAGGAGCGCGGGGGAAAGGAACCGGTATCGACGGACCAGTTCACTTTGCTCTTCACGACGTATCTGGTGTTGCGCCGACACCTCCTCCAGGCGCCGGTTAACTGCTTCCGTGGCGGCCCATGCGAGGGCCGCCCTGTTGGATTCATCCGCAACCGCGCCAGCCGCCAGTTCCGGATGGTCCTCGAGGTAGCGGGCAAGCAGTTCGCTGCGGCGGCTTACCGCATCGTTCGAGGCTTCGCGCTGGGCAGTGATCATCTCCACCCGGGAAGGCAGCGGATGGAACAGGCCCGCCGCGATGTTGATGGCGGCCGGCAGCACCACCACCAGTACGAGCCAGGCACCCACCAGCACCGTGGCGTTCCATGCGGATGACCGACCCAGGCTGTTTACCCATGCGGTAAGCGAGAACCAGAACAGTGCGTATACAGTCAGCGCCGCACACCACAGCAGCGCCCTGCCGGAAGGCTCCGACGATCCGAGGCTGCCTGTGATCAGTATGCCGAGAACGGAAACCCCGATGGCCACGGCCATGACAAGCAGCGCCCGGAATGCGAGTTTCGTGGCCACGATGCGGCGCGCCGACACGGGTTGGGAGAGCGTCAGCGCCAGGGTGCCTTGCTCCCGCTCCCCCGATAACACGTTGAAACTCAGGGCCAGCACGAGCAGGGGCAGCAGATAGACCGCCACAAAGGCCAGATCGAATCGTCCGACCATGAGGTTGAGGGGATTCTCCACCTCGCCATTCTGAAGGAAAGTGGATTCGTTGGTGTTGATGCTGACATCGTAGTAATACGGCAGGAGATCGCTTTGCCCTACCGCCAGGGCGGTAAGGGGTCCGGGTTCAAGCGCGACGGATCGGGCCCCCCGTGCTCCGCCCATCACGTTGGCGGCGCGGGGATCGCGGAACGGGGAGGACGGCTCGCTTCCGTTTTCTATGGCGATCAGTTCGCGTTCCAACGCGTCGGTCCGTTCGACGTTCCCGTCACGCACGACCTGCACGGTGTGTTCCTGGAATCGGACCCAGGCCATGCCGTTGGCCAGCGCGTAGGCGAAGAGGACGACAAAAAGAGGCAGTACGATCCGCAGGATACGGTCGGCGGCAAGTAGCCGCCACTCGTTTGTCAGGATGGTTTTCGTAGTCATGGTCCTCATAGTCAGGCCACCTCCGCGCGGCGCACGGCGGCCACTACGGCCACAAAAGCACCGGCCAGCCAAAGCCCCAGAACCAGGAGCGACAGGGCCCGGTTCTGAAGGACCCACGCCATCGTCGGGGCGTCGTATTGAAAGGGCGGCATCTGCGACCAGAGATCGGAAGCGGCAAGGTAAACTTCACCGGTACGGGAGTTTTCGGTTAACTCACTGTTCAGGCGTTCAACCAACACCCGGCGGTATTCCTCCGCAGCGGCGGCGAAGTGCCGGTGCTGTTCGACATCGGTCCCGGCCAGGCCCATGGAAAGCGTCCGAACCGCCAGCAGGGGCGCCGTCACCGCAAGCGCCTCGTGCACGTATCCCTGGCGCTCGAAGGTGCTCCAGAGGGAACCGTAATTGCGGTCGTAGATCTGGTTGCCGAATTCCTCGCTTTTCTGCAGAAAGACGCCAATGGCGTTTATGGGGAGGTCCTCGACTTTTTCCAGATTGTACTGATCGAGCAGTTCCTGCGTCGAAGCGGTCCGGTCGGGGCGCTCGATGCCGTCCACGCCATCGGCCATCTCCCTGCCAAGGGTTTGAGCGAACTCCACCGCCGAGGGCGTCGGGTACAGCCACTTCGACAGATCCACCGCGACACGCGGCGCCACGAGGCCGTTAACCACCCAGATGGCCAGCAGCACCACCAGTGCGGTCCGCGCCGAAGGGGCCCGTGCCGAGACGGCGAGAGACAGTCCGATAAACGTCGCGAAATAAACCAGGTAGACGCCGGTCAGTACGGCACCGCGGACTATTGGGGAGGTCGCCGGTCCGGGGCTTCCTATGACGATGGCGGCCGCACCGACGAGTGCCGCGGGTACCAGGAGCAGCGCCAGGGCCGCGGCTACGCCGAGGGCCTTGCCCAATGCGAGTTCAAGGCGTCCGACGCCCGTAGCCAGCAACTGCCGCAGCGTTCCTCGCTCCCGCTCGCCGGCGAGGGCGCCGAAGGTCAGAAGGATGATGAGCAGCGGCACCAGGTGCTGAAGAACCTGCGCCGCCGTCAAGGCGCCGAATCGCTGCGCGGGTGTCGCGTCCTGTGCCGGACGCAACAGGAAATCGTTCTGCCTGTGGGCCTCAAGAAAGACCGACGTCCCCGCATAGGAGTCCACGCCCTCGTCGACAAAGGACAACGCCAGCCGCGGCTTGAATGCGTAGACGCCGTAGTGGGCCGCGGAATGGGGGTTCTTCTCGCCCTGCGATTCCCAGTGATCACGGGCGGTGGCCTGTGCGGCGGCCAGTTCCTTCTGCGCATTGCGCGCCTGGACCCATCCGGTTCCCAGCGAGACCAGGAGCAGTGCGCCTATCAGTGCGGCACACCATCGAAAGCGGCCATCCCGCACCACGTCCATAAACTCCTTGCGGACAATATGCCTGATCATGGTTGGCTCCTATTCGTGCATGTGATCCAGATAGATGCGTTCGAGGTCCGCGTGGCCGATTTCATCGGTCGTCATCTCCGCGACGAGTCGTCCATATCGCATGATTCCGATCCGCGAGCCGGACTCCTTTGCGCGGAACAGGTCGTGGGTCGCCATGAGCACCGCGACGCCCCGTTCCTTGAGTCGTTCCAGCAGTTCGGAGAATTCGTTCGATGCCTGGGGATCGAGGCCCGATGTCGGTTCGTCGAGGAGCAGGGCGTCGGCCTCCTTGGCGATGGCGATCGCGATGCCGACTTTCTGCCGCATGCCCTTCGAATATTCGGAGACGCGGGAATGAACCGCTTCCGTCTGCAGACCCGCTTCGACGAGAATCTCGGAAAGCCTTTCCGTTGACAAAGACTCCTTCCCGCCCAGCGCCGAGAAGTAAGCCAGGTTTTCCAGGCCGCTCAAGTTGCGGTAGAGCATGACCTGCTCGGGTATGTAGGCCAGGTGGTTTTTGGATTTCAAAGGCTCGTCGGCAACGTCCATCCCCATCACGTGCACGCTTCCGGAGGTCGGTTCCAGAAACCCCAGGAAAAGATGGATCGTAGTCGTCTTGCCGGCGCCGTTGGGGCCAAGTAGACAGTAGATTTCCGATGGCTCGACACGCAGGTCCAGGCCGGCGACAGCCTCCAGCTCGCCGTAACGCTTGGACAGCGACCGTGCCTCGAGCACGGGTGTCGAAGTTCCATCGGTTGCTTCGGCCTGCTTTTGAGTTGCGTCGACCGTCGCTACCTCGCTTTCATGATTCATCCGGGATTCCGGACCGGTTTCCATGGATTCTCCCTCCGGGAAATAAGATATACGGAATCGCGTCCGCGCCATTGGTGCGTCTGCGGATTCCACATACGCGAAAACGATCACCCATGCACCGGGCGGCCTTCAATCGACCGGCAACGGCGTTGGGCATCAGCGATTGATCCTGCTATGGGACTGGAGGGGTATTCAGGCGGGTGGCGCCCGGGAGTCCTTGCCGTGGATCTCCGCGTTTCGGGGGTGATCCTGGGCATATACGAAGGAGATTCGGCGTACCGAAGCATCGTGTGCCTCGGGAACGCCGGAGAGATCGGTGGAATCGATAATCGGCTGACTCTGGACGTGGCACGCAACACAGGTACCGTTTACGCACTCTTCGTCGTCGTCGTGGTCATGGGGCGTCGTCGAGAGAACGAAGAGGGCGAGGGCGATTATCCCGCCCCAGCGCTGAAGAGCCAACCAGTTTTGTCGCATGTCGGCGAACTTAGCACAACTTGGAAATCGTGTCAAGCGGCTTCCATATCGTCGTGTAACCTGTGTATCTACTTTGTATATACGTGGCACTACCCGATTCTCTTGAAACTAACTTAAACTGCATTACCGGCCGGTACGCCGAGATCCGTCAGCTTTCGGATGGGTGTTTCCACGTGGATATCAGCCAGGCTGCGTGGGCGAAATGGCTTCTTCCAGGTCAACCTGCCCACATCGGTCTCGATCTCGCCGGTTCCCCACAACAGCCGGACCTGTTTACCCCTTGGGCCCCAGACGGCCGGGTCCGTAGGACCGAAAAGAGCTATGACAGGCACGCCCGCCGCCGCGGCCAGGTGGGTCATACCCGAATCATTGCCAATCATCGCATGGCACCGGGCGTACAGGACGGCCATGTCAGCGAGCGGACGGTCCGCCACGATAAGCACGTCTTGATCCGGGATGCGCGGGAGGATGCGGCGGCGAATCGTGTCGTCCGCCGGCCCAAAGGTGATTACCGCCCTGTAGTCCCTGTCGATCAGGCGTTCGATCAGCGCCGCGTACCGCTCTGCCGGCCAGCATTTCGCCAATCCGCCGCCGCCTGGATGAATGGCGACCAGGGTGCGGTCCGAAGGCAGATTCTGGATATCCGCCGTTGCCGCGCTCAAGGGAAGGTGAATCGCGGGCGGTTCGTCGATGGTGTCCGCGCCAAGGGGCTTCAGGACGTCCATCAGCACACGGGTCATGTGGGTCCTGCGGCCGTCAGGCGGGCGGGACCGCCCGGTCTGCACCGGACCGGACGCGAACCTTCGAAGGTTTTCCTCAAACACCCCGTCGGGGTCGGGCAGGTAGGAGAGGATCGCGTCGTAGGACCGCAGATTACGTATTGCGGGCCCGCCTGCCGCCCCCGTGGGTGCGCCGCCCGGCGTGAACAGGGTCGTGTAGTCCCGGCTGTCGATCGACAGCACGTTTTCAATACAACCGCATTGCTTCAGCAGGGAAAGGCGGCCGGGATGGCCCATCATGTCGATGGACAGGCCTTCGTAGCGCTTCTTCAGCGCGGAGAGCGCGGGCAGGGTGAGGACCAGGTCGCCGACCGCGCCCGACCGGACGATCAGGACGCGCTTCATGCTTCCAGGTCGAAGACGGAGCCGGTCCCGGCAGCCGTTGCCCGCTCATAGGCCAGTTTCGCGGTGACCGCGTCTTCCATTGCGTAGCCCACGGACTTGAATACCGTGATCTCCTCCCGGCTCGTCCGTCCGGCCTTCCTTCCGTCGACCAGTTCGGTCAGTTCCGCCAGGACGTGATCTCGCGAGATGTCGCCCGCGCGAAGGGGGACGAGGATGTCGCCCGCTTCCTCGAAAGCGCCTTCGTAGGTATCCACGAAAACGCGGGCCCGCCGGATCAGCTCCGCGTCCAGTTCCTGGGAGTCAGGGGTGAAGACGCCCACGGCGTTTACGTGGGTGCCGGGACGAACCCGGCCGCCGTCGAAGAGGGGCGTCTTGCAGGACGTGCAGACCGCCAGCACGTCCGCTTCTCCAGCACAATCCCCGGCGGTGTCCATCAGCCGGCAGGATATCCCCCTGGACTTGATATCTTCCACGAAGGCACGGCCCCGATCGGCCGTTCTGTTGTATGCGACGATCCGTTCAATGGGACGGACCGCCGCGATCGCGTCCGCGTGGAACCGGCCCTGGACGCCCGTCCCGATGATGCCCAGTACCTTCACATCCTTGCGCGCCAGGTACTTCGTGGCCACCGCGGACGCCGCCGCCGTCCGGATCCCGGTGAGGTAGGTGGCGTCCATCAGCGCGATGAGCCGGCCGGTCTCCGCGTCGCACAGCACGTAGAACCCCGTGATCATCGGAAGGCCCCGGGACGGATTGTCGTGGAATGCGGAGACGACCTTGGCGCCCAGTGTATGTCGACCGTGGAGATAGGCCGGCATGAAGAGTGCGACCGAGGGCCGGTCCGCTACCCGGACGGGCAGGCGGACGGGTACGTCGTCTTTCTCACCGGCAGTGCGAAACCCTTCCTCCACGGCTTCGATCACGTCCGGCATGGTGAGGACGGAGGCCATATCCGATCTTGAAAGAAGGCGTACGTGGTTCACGGCAGACTCCGTTCAGAAGACGTGCTCATGGCGTGTTGCGCCTGCGAGAAACTGATTGCCCGGACGGGTGGCCCGGTTTAGATTGTATAATCGTCCTTGCAAGCGCAATCAATGACATTCTGAGCGAATCCGAGTTAGAAAAACCCGTCGTCGAACACCGTGAACCGGATCGGCGCGAGTCCTGATTAACCGCCCCCGGACATTCAGCCGGGACATGCACCAGGGAGTGGATATGCGTGAACGCCAGAAGGAACTCCGGAGACAGCGGTTCCGCAAGGAGCAGAGACGCAAGGCCGCGGTCCGCGAGATGAAGCTAAAGAGAAAGATAAAGCCGTCCAAGTAGCCAGTCTGGTTCCCCTGACAGGTGAGGCATGAACGACCCATCGGATGCGGCGAAGGATTACGTCCTCCACACGGCCCAGGAACACAACGTCAAGATCATTCAGTTGTGGTTTACGGATATACTGGGCTTTCTGAAGAGCTTCTCCATCACGGTGGAGGAACTGGAAGACGCCCTGAAGGACGGCGAGGTCTTCGACGGCTCGTCCATCGAGGGATTCATCCGGCACAGCGAGCAGGACATGATCGCCATGCCGGATCCCAGCACGTTCCAGATCCTGCCCTGGCGCCCGGACGCCAGGAAGCGCGCCGTGGGCAGCATGTTCTGCGATATCCTGGACCCCGATGGCGCCCGGCCCTACGAAGGCGATCCCCGCCAGATCCTCAAAAGGAGCCTCCAGCGCGCGGCGGAGCACGGGTTTACCTTCTACGTCCAGCCTGAACTGGAGTACTATTACCTCAAGTCCAGCGAAGGTCCGCCCCAGCCCCTCGACCAGGGCGGCTACTTCGACCTGACCCCCCTTGACTGGGCGACCGACCTGCGCCGCGACACCGTGATGGCCCTCGAAGAAATCGGCATCGGCGTCGAGTTCAGCCACCACGAGGGCGGCCCCAGCCAGAGCGAGATCTCCCTGCGGTACACCGACGCCATGACCATGGCGGACTACACCATGACCTACCGCCTCGTGGTGAAGGAAGTGGCCCTCCGGCACAACGTGTACGCCACCTTCATGCCCAAGCCCCACGCCGGCCACAACGGGAGCGGGATGCATATGCATCTTTCGCTCTTCCGCGGCGACACCAACGCCTTTTTCGACGAAGACCGGGAATACCACCTGTCGGAAACAGGCCGGGCCTTCATCGCCGGGCTGATGCGCCACGCCCCCGAGACCATGCTGGTCACCAACCAGTGGGTGAATTCCTACAAGCGGCTCATCGCCGGTTACGAGGCCCCGCTCTTCGTCTCCTGGGCGTTGCGCAACCGGGCGGACATGATCCGGCTGCCCACCTACAACCCCGCGAAACACGAAGCCATGCGCGTCGAGTACCGCGCCCCCGATCCATCCTGCAACCCCTACCTGGCCTTCGCCGTCATCCTCTCGGCGGGCCTCGCGGGCATCGAGGACGGGTACGAACTCGGTCCCCCCGCGGAAGTCGACCTGTACGGCATGTCCCACGAAGAACGGCGAAAGCTGGGCATACAGTCCCTGCCCAAGGACCTGAACGAGGCGATCAAGCTGGCGGAGGGGAGCGAGCTGCTGGTGAAGTGTCTCGGCGAAGAGGTCTTCGACAAGTTGATCGAAAACAAGCGGGAAGAGTGGGAACGCTACCGGTCGCAGGTCACCGACTACGAACTTAAAACCTACATGTCCCTGTTGTAGGCTCAGGATATGCCGTTTCGTCGACCGGCGCGAGGACCCCGGGAGCGTGTTTGCGGCGCAGTTTGACGGTTCAAGCACCGTCTCCCGTCACGAGCTCCGCGGGAGGACTTCAGGGAAGGAGCAAGAAGATCAAGGGAGAAAGCACCACGACGGTTCCCGGTGACTCCGACTCACCGCTGATCGTGGACCCCAACCGCCTCGCGGCCATCGACTGGATGCGCGGCCTCGTCATGGTCCTGATGGCCATTGATCACGCGAGCCTGGCCTTCAACGGCGGACGGCTCGCCGACGATTCGTGGTTCACGCGCGAGGCCGGGGCCGAGCTGCCAGCCGCCCAGTTCCTTACCCGCTGGATTACCCACCTGTGCGCACCGACCTTCGTCTTCCTGGCCGGGACCGCGCTCGCGCTGAGCTTCGAACGGCGCCGTCTCGTGGGCGCCCGCGACCGGGACCTGGACTGGCACCTGTTCAAGCGGGCGCTCGTCATCCTGGCCTTCGAACTGATCTGGTGGGCGCCGTTCAGTCTGCAGGTACTGTTCGCCATCGCCATGGGACTGATCTGCATGATCCCCCTGCGGCGCCTGTCCACCCGCACGCTGCTGATCGCCGCACTGGCGATCCTGTTTTTGTACGAAGGCCTGTTCTGGGGAATCATGCACCTGGGAGGCGTTACGGCCGACATGATTCGCGAGGTGACGAGTTTCCCGATTCCGGACGGGGAATTCGATCCGGAGGCGATGGACGAGATGGGCGCACAGATCCGCGGACTGGGCTGGATGAGCGTTTTCACGCCGTTCTTCCATCCGGGGCTGCTGGTCAAGATCGGCCCCATGCCCCTGTGGGTACAGTATCCTTTCGTTCCGTGGCTGGGGATGATGATCCTGGGCTGGCTGTTGGGCCGCTACCTGGTGCAACGATCGGCCGTTGCTGCGCCGACGCCCTCCATGGCAACGCCGGTTCCCGCCGCCGCAGGGCAGTCGCCCGCCGCTGCAGGGCAGTCGTCCGCCGCAGCCCGGCCTTCGATGCCGGTCGAACGCATTCTGGCCATCACGGGCCTGCTGGCGTTGGGCCTGTTCGTGCTTTTCCGCGCCTGGAACGGCTATGGGAACATGCTGCTGTTGCGTGAGGACTTCTCGCTGGTGCAGTGGCTGTATATCAACAAATACCCGCCCAGCCTGACCTTCGCCTTGCTGGAGCTGGGGCTGATGGCCGTGATGCTGGCCGGTTTCTTCCGGTACCAGCGGACGATGAAGGGCCCGGTACGCACCTGGAATCCCCTGCTCGTCTTCGGTCAGACCGCCTTCTTCTTCTACCTGATCCACATGCACATACTGATGTTCAGCGCGCTGGCCATGGGCACGTTCATGAATCAGGGCGTGGGCGCCGCCTACCTGGCCGCCCTCTGCGTCCTGCTCCTGCTCTATCCCCTGTGCCGGTGGTTCCGCCGTTTCAAGGCCCGCCGCCCCCGGAGCTGGGTGCGGTATATCTAGCCCGCTGTGGACACCGTCCACGGCACGCGGGACTTCAGGTAAATCAGCTCCAGCCGGATCGAGCAAGATCGGGATGTCATCACACCGTGGAGACCAGCCCCTGAACGGTTCAGGACATCATGACGGGATCGGCGGAACGATCTCCCGGGTCTTTCGTCTAACCCAATGATACAGACGCCATGGCCGTGACAGGAACGCCGCCCGCCAGAAAGGAAACGCGTTACGATGCAAATCAACACCTCGTCGACTACCATTCGATTCCTGATCGCGATCTTCCTGATCGTCGGCCTGATGATCCCGTGGGCGTTGCTCAATGCCGTGGTAATGGACCGCAGCGGTTACCGGGACGAGGCGCTCAGGAACGTCAGTCATTCATGGTCCGGACCGCAGACCATCGTGGGCCCGATCCTGGCCATTCCCTACAGCCTGCCGAATGAAGACGAGCGCGCGAATTACGTGGAGGGCGAACCGCACATCTTCGTCATGCCCGAAAAACTGAACGCGGAACTGAGCAGTTCCTACGAAACACGGTCGCGGGGGATATTCGACGTGCCCGTCTTCACGGCGTCCCTGAACGCCAGCGGCAGCTTCCCCGAACTGAACGTGCAGGAGCTGGAAGCCCAGTACGGCGAACTGGTGCTTGACCGCATGACGGTGCTCGTGGGCGTATCGGACACCCGGGGCATACAGGATGGGTCGCTGACGCTTGCCGACACGCCGGTGGAATTGCAGGCCGGCACCGGTTTCGATACCATCGGTGAAGGCGTGCAGGCGCCCGTTCGGTTCGCCGGAGGAACCACGTGGGACCGCGCGTTTCAACTCACGCTCGCGTTTCGCGGCACCGAGCGGTTCGGCATCGAACCCGTGGGAGACGAGACCCGGATCACCATGACGTCTACGTGGCCGCATCCGAGCTTCGACGGACGCATACTGCCCGACGACCGGACCGTCGGCCGCGACGGATTCACGGCCACGTGGTCCACGGGTAAACTCGCGAGAGGATATTCGCGGGTCCTGGACGCACACGGGCGCGGTGCCGTGGAAATGCTGCCGTTCAAGGTCCGCGGAGCATCCCAGACCGAGACGAGTCGGCCGCGCGCGACCGGTTCACCGGAATACAAGGAAGGGGTCGGCTTCAGCGTGTTCAAAGCCGATGACGTCTATCGCTCCATGTCCCGCAGCCTGGAATACGGGATCCTGTTCATCGTCTTCACCATGATCAGCGTGGTATGCATCGAGTTGATCACGGGCGTCCGCTTTCACGTCGTGCAGTTCGGCGTGGTAGGCATCGGCCTGGTCGTGTTCTTCCTCGCGCTGCTCTCGCTGGCCGAACATATCGGATTCGGCCCGGGCTACCTGATCGCGGCCGCGCTGATCACGTCGATGAACGGCGTCTACGTCGCTGCGGCTTCCAGGTCGGGCAGAAGCACGGCATACGTGGCCGTCGTACTGGCGACCCTCTACACCGCGCTCTACCTCCTGTTGCTCCTCGACGAATACGCGTTGCTCGTCGGCAGCGGCCTGGTGGTGATCCTGCTGGCCGGGCTGATGTACGCGACCTACCGGTTGTCGCGGAGCGAGGTCGGACAGCCCGAATAGCATGGAAGCCATGATCATGGTCTGGGCATAAGCACCGGTGCGAAGGCAAGACACAGCAGGGGCAATTTGACATCATTGCGGTGCGAGGCAGGGGCCGGTTCCCTGGCGATGGGCATCCGGCCGAGGTCATGACGTTCACAACCTCAAACCCGGCAGATCAGGGAACTCCACAACGTTCTCCAACTCGATGTCAGCGACGATTTCGCCCATATTACTCACCTTTCAGTGCGAATCCTCCACACGACCAACGGCGTTTTACGCGTAAGGCTAACCCAACTGAGCCGGCGTGAATCGTTCAACCGATATGCGATCAGCGCGGTCTCGTACCCGCCACACATCAAATGCGATCTGCATACCGAGCCACGTCTCGGGACTCGAGCCAAACGCCTTTGAAAGGCGGAAGGCCATTTCGACCGAGATCCCGGTTTTTTCATTAACGAAATCGGACAGCGCCTTACGCGTAATCCCTAATCCTTGAGCCGCTCTCGTTATCGTAAGGCCAAGCGGATCGAGACACTGTCGCCTCACTATTCTTCCCGGATGGGGGGGATCGTACATGATCGGACCTTTCGGTTATCGGTCGCTAACATGCGACGGCCATTACAAAACGGAAGGCCATTTCGATCGAGATTCCGGTTTTCCTTTAACGAGATCGGACGTCGTCTGTGTACATCAGTCAGGAGGTAGTCTAAACAGGATTTTCTCGATGGAGTCCTGCACATTGTTGAGCGATTCTTTGATTTCCACGAGCGTGTTTTCAACCGAACTCTTGAATGCGTTCATTCTGCCGATCCAGATCCCTGTACTGACAAGACTTCCTATCGCGCCTAAAATCACTGCATATGTGACGGGATTCTCCCACATAACTCCTCCTTACAGCGTGGAGTGTGAATAGAAACGAGTCTTCTGGTCCAGTCTTGATACCTGTAGCCCTTGTAACCAATTGGCGGTTACCGCTAACAAAGACTACACAAAACAGCATGAACCTTACACAATTATAGTCTGATATTCCTTAAACGCATCGAAGTTTTTTGACTGTTGTCGAAAAAAGACGACAACCCGAGCGGTGTGGATTTCGGTACGTGACGGATTCAGTCGAAAAACCCCGCCGGCGACGGGAGGATGATCGACAGTCCAATCCGTTTGACGCCTGCGGGGTTAGGGAGCTACTACGACACTGCCACTATGCTACGGCAAAACTGTCTCTCCGTTCCAGTTTTCGGGGAAGGGTTGGTAGGTGGAGTGGGGATAGTCTCTTGAAGGGAGGATGCCCAGCGAGATGCTTGTACGTTTTGCTGCGATGGCAGGTACTGATCTACGTGCTCTTGCGTCATCGTGTAGGCGCCACAGTTCATCCACCCTTATACCGAATCCGATGTCACCCCTGGCGATACGAAATATGTTTCCATCTACATCGCGTACATCAATATCGAATCCACTGGCGTTTATACCTATGATGAATCCCTCGTGGTCGAAGATGAGGCTGCCGCTCGTCCCCGCTGTCAAGTCCATATTATGCTGGATCTGACGACTGTTTTCGGGGGTGGCGATTACATCCCTAAAGGGTCGTAACGCACTGATGTTACCGTCATTGAAGGTAGCAATAGGAACCGCCGTTGGCCTACCTGAAAGCTCTCCCGGAAACCCAATGGTTGCTATCGGTTGTCCCACACGTAGTTCATGGATGCGGTTTCTCGGTAGTAGCGATGGAAGGCCTGTCAGCCTCGCATCGATGTTCAACAACGCAACGTCCGGTGAGACTGTCGTGTTATCGTAGTCGGGATGAATCCAGATCTGGCGTGTATTTATCCGGTACGTTCCCGGTCCCCCGACTTCCGTGCCCGATTTAACGGCTATGGGACGTGGTACTTCGGCTAAAGTTTTCGCGACGTGGGCGTTGGTCCAGATCGCATTAGAAAAACGAGCAGCAAATCCTGAACCAAACACATAGATCCGACGCCCTACCTGACTGCCAATCGCATATATGGCCCATCTAAGTTTCCTTCCTCTATCACGTCCGCCCAGTTCAGAGGTTCGCCTGCCGGCCCTGTTCTCCCTGGGATTCCTTGAGGTCCTCGTGAACCCTGCGGCCCAGCTGGTCCCGTAGCTCCGGTATCCCCAGGTGGTCCTGTAGCTCCGGTTGGTCCTGCGGACCCTCTCGCTCCCGCAGGTCCCGTTGGACCCGGTTTCCCTTCGCAAGCCAGTAACGCGACAACGAGTAGCAACCCTCCTAAGCGAGAAATCATGATCTCCATCCTTTTATGCCTGTAGCAATGAATACCACCCCCGATACCAATCATTCTGACGGGTAGCACCTGTATCTAAATCACAGGAACGGACGAAACGACACACCGACTCGACGGAATGTGCTCCGCGCACGCCGATTCTCATCTGATGTAGGGTAAAGCTGCCGGAATACAATGGAGGGGAGGCGGTGGCCTCGGGTTCAACTGTATGAACGAGGAAAAGTACGGCGGGGAGCGATTCAGGCCTGCAAGATGAACGATTCGGATGCTGAAGAGCGATAAATCAAGGGGGGGGGGGGGGTAAATATATGTAACCATTGAATTTACGAGATTTAATCGGATACTTCGTCGGCAGTGCTACTTGCCGGCCTCACCGCCGCGCCACAGGACATCACGTCTCAGGCAGATGCATGCCATCCATCTGCTGGAGTGGATTGACAATTGGATCAATAGTGTTAATAAAACAAAGTATTCTTCGTGTCAAAGTATATTCGTCATCAGTTTAAACCCGGTTATCGATAGACCGGGCCTTGTAGTAGTTCCTCGCAGTTTATCAACACCACTAGAGACGGTTTGCAGTCATTGCACGAATTGAGGTTTCCGATATCGTCAGTGAATCCATACCGAGTTTCGTTTGGGAGAATCGCGTTAGTGAACATTATCCTTCTGACAAGAATCGTGTAATGTAAATTGCGCCATCTTGAATCCGTGCGATACACTACAATTCTAGGAGGCAGCGCAAAGCACGCGCGCATTTTGACTGCGATTTATCGAGTCTTTTGCGAATCGCATTCCTTGGATCGGGATACGGAGTCAATGACCACCGCCTGAAGGCGGTGGCTTGAGCAGGTCGTCTGAAAGACGACTGCACCGGTTCATGCAGGCTACTCTTCGATGGTCACATCGGCGTCCTGGACTTCGCCACCCTGGTCGTTTATATACGCTTCGATCACTTTGTCGGTCACATTGCCCGATGAGGCTGCGAAGTAACCGCGACCCCAAAGGTGACGACCCCAGAACGCCTTGCGAAGCGGGGCAAACTCGCTCAGCAACTTGTACGAACTCTTACCCTTCACCGCCTGCATGAAACGGCTCGCACTCAAATGAGGCGGAAGGGATACCAGAAGGTGGACATGATCTGAGGACAAGTGCCCTTTGATGATCTCCACATCGTGCCGTTGGCAGACCTCACGGATCAACTCGCGCGTGCGTTCCGCTATCGGACCACGAAGAATGCGTTTGCGGTATTTCACGATCCACACAAAGTGCACTTTCAGATCGTATACACTATGGGAGGTCTTGCGGTATTCATCCATACCGCAAACCTTACTCAAGTCTTCGCCTTAAGGCGAGGGATTTTCTCCCATTCCCCGAGAACAGACATTAAGGTACGGCCATACCAACTCATCGTAGCCCGGTGGCTTTTCAATGGCATCGTCATTTGGCTGCCAGCCGTAGACCTGTTTCGCATGATATTGAAGGAAGGGGGCCAAGGGACCGTGTTTATCCGAAAGACTGGCAAGCCCGGCCGGCAACATAAAAAGGTTGGCGACATTCGTGTAGGACTCCGGGTCTTTTGGTTTCTCCCAGACGTGTGCAAAATACCACCCATTATGGGGATGTGCCGTAGTCCCGAGATCATGTGACCAGAGAAACGCCCACCTAGCGGCTGTATTGTCGTCGTACATTATCCTGCAACCATCCTTCGTGTCCTTCTCAAAGCGTCTGCCGTGGTTCCTGATAACCGGAAACACCGGACCGTTCAGTTTTTTGACGACATCCCAGTGGGGCATTTTACAATACGGTACGACGATTTTGCAGAGCGCGAGGGCGTCATCGTATAGCTTCGGAGGTTCAAACAAACTTCGTGACGATCGTTGTGATGTATTTTTATCGGTCTGACGAGTTTTCTTTTTCTTCTGATCGACGTTCACGCAATCGCTTTCGATCCGGAACTCGCGGTATGTACTAACCGCGTTTTTGTAATCTGCGAGGTTTGTTCTGATATTGCCGTTGATTGGCTCAATACGGGATGGGTTCGCTTTTCCTTCCCGTTCATCCGTCGTTGTGTAGGCCAATTCCTTTAACAAACCATTTAATTGGTCCTGCGCGTAGAGCTCATCTAGATCCCCGTAGTGTTTCGCAACCCGCTTAACCCGAGACCACTTACTGCTAATGGTGCCGGGGCTGTATGCTCTTCGTTCTAGCCAGTATCTGAAGCAGTTCTCTTCCATCGCGTTGTATTCTCACATCTGAGACCCGAGTCAGGTCATCTTTATTCCGGAAACTGTAGGATAGGCCGAGTATGGATAGGGTCGTGCACGTCCGCAACTCTCTTGGTCCGTACCTGGTAGTTGTATACCAGAACCAGTTGTATCAGTTAGAGCATCCCGTCCGCTCGAATGGCTTACATGCCACGCCGCATTGCATCATCCCTCAGGCTCGGGCCACAACCGGTGCTTCGAAAGCGTCGGCCATTGAACCCTGAGAGATCGTTTATCGAAGGGTAGCAGGTCATCCGGCACGTCGATATAGGGTGTGTCCATCACGTCGTTTTCTTCACACCAACGTGCCGCCAACTTCAGGTACCGCCGAAAGACCAGAACGGCGGGAAACCTGTTTTTCGAAACGAGCCAGAGAACCATGTCCCTGGGTCCTTTGGAGGAGTTGCAACTACGACAGGCGTAGGTGATGTTATCCGCGGCGTCAGGTCCGCCCTTGAGTTTGGGGATCAGGTGGTCCAAAGTAAGTTTGGTTTCACGACCGCAATAGCAGCATGTGCTCGCGTTCATCTTCGTCTTTTCATCGTCATATAGGGGCCGCATTTTTATCTTTCCAGACATATAACCATGCCGGAATCGACCTCTGATGATGTAGTGTACGCGCTTGTAGCCGGTCGCCTCCTCTTTGACCGCGGCATGTACCATGGCGAGAAACCCATATGTCCAGGCGAAGTGTTCTCTCAGGATGGCATGGTCATCCGGTGGTTTGGGCATTGCATCGGATCCTGTGCCAGTCGTTCCGAGACCGCCGGACCACCTACCAACCAGGCGGATTGTCCTGCCAGGTGCGGCCGATGTAGTCGAAGAAGGTGATGATGAGGAGGATGAGCAGCCAGAAGATGGCGGCGGCGGCGGCGAGCTTGGTCTGGCCGGGGCTGAACTTGAGGTGCATGAAGTACAGGATCACCAGGATGGCCTTGACGCTGGCGATGCCCATGGCCACGAACGTGTTGAGGACGCCCAAGTCCACGGTGGCCACCCATACGGTCACCGCGGTCAGGATCAGCAGCGCCGCGAAGATGGTGAGGTAGTTGGCCGAGGTCGCGATGTGGGGGCCGTGGTGGTCCCCGTGTCCGTGTTCGGCGTGTTGGGCGTGTTCAGTCATTGTGCTGTTCCTGTGCGGTCCATGCGCGCTATGAAGTACATGCTGTTCTTGTGCGATCCATGCAACCCACGCGGTATATACGCTCCATGCGCTCCATGAGGTCCATACGACCCATGCGGTCTATACGACCAGGCCGCCGATGAGGTACAGCAGCGGGAAGAGGAAGATCCAGACCAGGTCGACAAAGTGCCAGTACAGGCCGAAGTTCTCGATGGGCGCGTAGTACTCGGTGGTGAACTTGTTCTGCCAGACGCGGATCAGCAGCCAGACGATGAGCACGAGCCCGATGAGGACGTGCAGGCCGTGGGTCCCGGTCATGCAGAAGTAGAACCCGTAGAACAGCTGGATGGTCTGCCCGTCGCCCGCGCCGGTCCACAGGAAATTGTACCCGGGAATCAGCCCGTCGTGCAGCTTGTGGGAGTACTCGATGTACTTGTTCACCATGAACACGAGTCCGAGTACGAGGGTCAGCACCAGGAAGACGATGACGTGGTTCTTCTTGCCGAGCTGGGCCGCCCGGACCGCGAAGGCCATGGTGACGCTGCTGGTGATCAGGGCGACGGTGTTCAGGCCGCCCAGGAAGACGTCCAGGTTCTGGCTGCCGATGACGAAGGAGTCGTAGTACTCGCTGCGGTAGATCGAATACCCCAGGAAGAACCCGCCGAAGAACATCACTTCCGTCAGCAGGAAGAGCCACATCCCCAGGCTCGCGGCGTCGTTCTGCTGGTCCATGTCGTCGAACTGATGGCGCATGTAATGGGGATGGTCTTCGTGCACGTCGTGGCCGTGGGGGGCCGCTTCCGTACTTACTGACACGATGCTTGCTCCTTCACTGGGTTGCTTTGAGCGCCTGGCGCGTTTTGCTGACTGCGCGTCCGACCGCGCTCCCGGCCCGACCGCTTCAAGCGTCCGGCACGCCCGCGGGGCTATTGCCCATGCGCGCCGGTCATGCGTGTTCGTGCTGTTTCTCTTCCTCTTCCTCGTGCACCGGGTTCTCGATCACCTCGCCGTAATCGTACGGCTCCTCCTCAACGATCGGCGTGGTCGGGAAGTTGTGCTCCGGCGGCGGCGATGAAAGGATCCACTCTAGCCCCGTGGCCCGCCAGGGGTTGGGACCGGCGATCTTCCCGTTCTTCAGCGACCACAGCAGGTAGATCACGGGCACGATGAAGGCGACCGCCAGAACGGTGGCGCCGGCGGACGACATGATGTTCAGCAGCTGCCACTCCTCCGGGTAGACGTGGTAGCGCCGCGGCATGCCGAGATACCCCACGATGAACTGGGGAAAGAACGTCATGTTGAACCCGGCGAAGATCAGGAAGGCGGCCAGGCGCGACCATCCTTCCGGATACATCCGGCCGGATATCTTGGGCCACCAGAAATGCAGCGCCGCCATGAAGGCCGTTACCGCGCCGCCCACCATGACGTAGTGGAAATGGGCCACCACGAAATAGGTGTCGTGCATATGGATGTCCAGCCCCATGATGGCCAGGAACACGCCGGTGAGGCCGCCCACGGAGAAGAGTCCGATGAAGCCCAGCGCGTAGAGCATGGGCGCGTCATAGGACACCGATCCCCTGTAGATGGTCGCCATCCAGTTGAATACCTTGATCGCCGAAGGCACCGCCACGAGCATGGTGATGAAGGAAAAGACCATGCCGGCGTAGATCGACTGGCCGCTCACGAAGAGGTGGTGGCCCCAGACGAAGAAGCCCAGGACCGCGATCGACACGCTGGACATGGCGATGAATTCGTACCCGAAGATCCGCTTGCGGCTGAAGGCGGCGATGACCTCGGAGATGACGCCCATGCCGGGCAGGATCATGATGTACACGGCGGGATGGGAGTAGAACCAGAACAGGTGCTGGAACAGGACCGGGTCGCCGCCGAGGGCCGGGTCGAATATGCCGATGTGCAGTCCCCGCTCGACCATCATCAGGGCCAGCGTGATGGCGATGACCGGGGTGCCCAGGACCATGATCAGGCTGGTGGCGTACATGCCCCAGACGAAGAGGGGCATCTTGAACCAGGTAATCCCCGGCGCACGCATCTTGTGGATGGTCACCATGAAGTTCAGCCCGGTCAGGATGGAGGAGAAGCCGGCGATGAAGGCCGCCATGCCCGCCAGGATCACGTTGCTGTTGGAGTAGGTGCTGCTGAAGGGCGTGTAGAAGGTCCAGCCCGTGTCCACCCCGCCGAGCAGGGTCGTCAGCACGCCGAACGTCCCGCCGAAGATGAAGAGGTACCAGCTCATCAGGTTCAGCTTCGGGAAGGCCACGTCCTTGGCCCCGATCATGAGGGGCATGATGAAGTTCCCGAACACGGCGGGTATCGACGGGATCAGGAAGAAGAAGATCATGACGATGCCGTGCATGGAGAAGGCCACGTTGTACTGGTCCGCTTCCATGAGGTCCGCCTCGGGCGTTGCCAGTTCCAGGCGGATCAGGCTGGCGAAGGTGCCCCCGATCAGGAAGAAGAACGTGATCGAGAAGAGGTACAGCAGCCCCACGCGCTTGTGGTCCATCGTCAGCAGCCAGGACTTGACCGTGTAGGCCGCGTTCAGAAAGTGGTCGCGGGGCATCCGGTGTTCGGCGGCCCCTTGCTGCGCTATCGTGCTCATTGGGCGCCCCCCTCCGTACTCGGCAGTGTCTTGATGTAGGAAATCAGATTGAAGATGTTGGTCTCCGTGATCTGACCCTGGTATGTCGGCATGATCGACGGATAGCCGGCTACGAGCCGGATCCGGGGATTCACGATGGATTCCCGGATATAGGCTTCGTCGATCAGGATGCGTTCTCCGCTGGCGAGGACTTCCTCCGTGCCGAATTTACCGTTCAGGGACGGCCCCCGGGCCGCGGCCTGGTCGCTGTGGCACGTATCGCAGTTGAGTTGCGAGAAGAGCCGGGCCCCGGCCTCCTCGGGCGTTTCGTCGGCCACGCCGCCGCCCAGCCAGTCCTGGTAGTCCTCGGGTTCCATGGCGTATACGCTGCCGACCATTTGCGAGTGTTCGGTGCCGCAGTATTCGGCGCAGAACAGGTGGTACTTGCCGGGCTTCGTCGCCTCGAAAGTCAGCGAGGTGTAGCGCCCGGGGATCACGTCGTTCTTCACCCGGAACGCCGGGATGAAGAAACTGTGAATGACGTCCTCGGACGCCATGGTCAGCTTCACCGGCGTGTTGATCGGCACGTGCATTTCGTTGATTTCCCGCTGTCCCGTGGGATGCTGCACGTGCCACATCCACTGCTTGCCGACCACGTAATACTCCATGGCGCCGTCCGGGATCTGGTACACCCTGAAGAAGAGCCAGACGCCCCAGGCGAACATGATCAGCATGAGGACGAGCGGTATGGCCGACCACGTGATTTCGAGTCCCAGGTGGCCGTGCGTCTGGGTCTCCGCCTGCTGGTCCTCGGTGCGGCGCCGGTACTTCATGGCGAATACGAAGATCAGGACGCAGATCAGGGCCATGAAGAAGATGCTGACGGCCACTACGAAAAAATACAGCAGATCGACGTCGAAGGCAAAGGTTGATGCGATCTCGGGATGGAGTTGAAATTGGTTGTTCATACGCTCACTTTGCGGTTATGTCCGGCCTTGTCGTCCGTTTACGCACCTTCCCCGCGTTCGAGCCGCGCCCGCTTCCTGCGGCGGTCCCGCTTGAACATGATGATCATGAAGGAACCCATGCCCACCAGCGTGATCAGGCCGGCGACGCGCATCGCGTTCATGATGGCGACCCCGTACCGGCCCTGCTCGGGATCGTAGTTGAAGCAGTACAGCATGATCTGGTCGAACACGTTGCCCAGTTTCTCTTCCGAAGATTCGATGATGGCGAGCCGGATGTCTTCAGACGGATACTCGATCCCGAAGAAATAGTGGGAAACCGTGCCCTGCGGACTGACGATCATGATGGCGCTGCCGTGCACGAACTGCCCTTCCGATTCATCGTAGACGTAGTTGAAGCCGACCGTCTCCGTCAGCCTGTCGATCGCCGGCGCGTCGCCCGTCAGGAAATGCCAGCCTTCCGTCGTGCCGGGCCGTCCGTAGCGCTGCGTGTAGACCGCCTTCTTCTGCGACGCGAGCTGCGGGGTCTCCCTCGGGTCGAAGCTGACGGTCACGACCTCGAATTCCTCGCCGATGCTGTAGCTCAGCGGGGCCAGGCTCCGGTTGAGCCCGTTGAGGACCTCCGTGCAGAGCATGGGACAGTCGTAGTAGACCAGTGTGAGGATGACCGGCTTTCCCCCGAAGTAGCTGCCCAGTTCGACCGGCGTGCCCGATTCGTCTCTGAACGCCAGATCCAGGGGCAGCGAGACGCCGATATTCTGGTCGATGCCCACGTGCTGGAGGATTTCGGGCGTCGCGCTGGCGTCCAGGCCGGGGCCGGTTCCGATGTCCTTCATGACCGCCGGTCCGCTTTCGCCTTCCTGTCCGCTGATGCCGCCCGGCGGCGCGAGCAGGACCGCGGCCAGGAGCGCGGCGCAAACGGCATGCGCGGCGCAACCGGCATACGCGGCGGTTGCGGCGAATCTGTAAGGGATGCTTGCCATAATCCTACTGTCCTTCCCCGGACTCCGCCGCCGAGGGCAGCTTGTACCGGTCGTCGGTCGCGATCAGGTGCATGGCCCGCTCGATCGGTATCTGAACGATCTCCGCGGTCCGGATCACCCACCCGTAATTGTTCAGCTTCTTCGCTTCCGCCTCCTGGAGGGCGATCAGGTCCTCCTCGGGGATGACCTGAATCCGAGGCTCGGGCGGGATCGCGTTCTCTTCGATCATGGGAGACGGGGCTTCGAAGGTCATGGCGTTGTAATCCTCGATCACCACGAACATCAGCCACATCAGCACCATGGATATGATGGCCAGCGCCGTCAGGCCGATGCCGAACTTGATGACCAGCGGCACGTTGGTCTCGAAGACTTCGTGTCCCCGCTCGACCGACTCCTGGTCAACGACGTTATGGTTCTTGTGGTTGTTCATGCAATCCTCACGCCTGGGCCTTCGCGACGGTTGTTTTCGAGACCGATGCCACGAGTTCCTCGAACCGCGGATCCTTCTGCGGGATCAGCGGGTTCCTCTTCAGCCGATTGAGCACGAAGTAGAACCAGACGCCGAACAGTCCGACCGGGACGATCAGATCCGTCACGCTGACGCTGAATCCATCGAGCCGGAAGTTGGGCGCCACGTGCCAGAAGATGTCGACCAGGTGCATGACCAGGATGAACCAGGCCACGCGCACCAGCCGGCGCGGGTCCCGCTTCCGCGGTATGGACAGGAGCAGGAAGAAGGCGATCACGAACCGGCAGAGCACCAGGACGACCGAAACGACTTCCCAGCCGCCGTGGACGCGGTGCACGTACCAGGGGTTTTCTTCCGGCA
Source organism: bacterium (assembly GCA_965202605.1). GTDB lineage: Bacteria > JAAXHH01 > JAAXHH01 > JAAXHH01 > JAAXHH01 > JAAXHH01. The sequence continues at coordinate 3,040,146 of OZ241838.1, read as the reverse complement.
GGTTCGCCGCCCATATGATCAGGAACTGGGACAGCATCATGTAGAACCAGAGCAGCGTAAAGGCCAGCAGCAGCTTGCCCCAGTCGTGGAACCGGTCCGCGTCGGCGAGTTCCGATATGGGCTCGTGCTTCCGGAGCCAGGTCATCATGATCACGATGAACGAAAGGGCCGCGCCCCCGGCGTTCACGATCATCATGACCCCGTAGAGCGTCGAGAACCAGTGCGGATCGGTGGACATGATCCAGTCGAAGGACGCGAAGGTCATCGTCAGGGCGAACACCACGACGCCCGGTCCGCAGACGTTGCGCATCTTGTCCGTAAGCCTGGGGTCTCCCGAGGCGTCCTGGGACCGGGACCACCTGATCAGCAGGAACGCGGCGGTGATCCAGATGGCGAAATAGAACACGGTCCTTGCGAGGAAGAAGGGCACGTTCAGATAGGATGCCTTGTGCTGCAGGATCGGATCGACGGCCACCACTTCCGCGTGCGTCCAGTGGTACAGGTCGTGCATGCCCAGCACGATGGGTATGAAAAGGATCAGCAGCACGGGCAGCGTGCTCATGGCGGCTTCGAGCAGGCGCTGGATGACGAAACCCCAGCGGCCGCCGATGAGGTGATGCAGCATGGTGAAGGCCATGCACACCAGGGTGATGCCCGCGCAGATCATGTAGCCCACCAGGTAGGCCTGGTAGAACCCGGACAAATCGCCCATGGCGAAAGCGTAGAGCAGTCCGCCCAGTACCAGGACGACGCCGACGGTCAGCGCCCTGGACTGTATGCCGCTGATCTGATTGAAAAGGGTATTGGAGATCGCCGTCATTCTTCCACTTCCACGATTTGCCGTATGCGTTGCTGATCCGGCTCCGGCAGTTCGGCCAGGTTGGCGCCCTGGCTCATCTGCAGCGCCCGGATGTAGGCGGCGATGGCCCACCGGTCAGCCGCGTCGACTCGCTCCTCGTAACTGTACATGTTGCCAAAACCGTTGAGTACCACGTCCACGTAATGCCCCACCTCCACGTCGAGAAGCCGCTGGCTGTGGAAGGACTCCGGCTGTATCATGCCCCGCTGCACGATCATGCCGAGCCCGTCGCCCGTCTTGCTGTGGCACGGCGCGCAGTAGATATCGTACCGCTCCTGTCCCCGCTTCAGCATTTCGATGGTCACCGGCTTCGGGAAGGTCGCGGCCAGCGCGCCGTCGATCTTGCCCGTGTAGAAATGCTCGTCAAGCCGCAGATGGCCCCGGGGTATGGTCCCTTCCACCGCGGGACGCACCGAGCGCCGGTCGCCGAAGAAATCGCTCTCCTCGAAGGGCTCGGCGCGCGGCTGGTCGTGCATGTCCTGGCGGCAGGCCGCCGTGGCGGCGAGGCACAGGACGCACAGGAAACCGGCGTACAGGAGGGCCATGGGGTTACGCTTCAACTTCGTTCACCTCGTGCGGGTTCAGCTCTTCGAGAAACTGCCGGGTCGCGTCCTTTTCGAAGTACGGGTCCTCCGCCTCGATGCACAGGAAGAACCGGTCCTGCGTGGCGTACCGGAACCGCTCGATGTCGAAGAGCGGATGATTCGGACGGGGCAGCTTGTTCATCATCATCATGCCGATCAGCGCGGCGAAAGACGCGAACAGGACCGTGCACTCGAACATGACCGGTATGAAGGCCGGCCAGCTGTTGAGCGGCCGTCCGCCCACGTTGATCGGGTAGTGGATCACCGAGGCGAAATACTGCATGAAGAAGCCCACGGCGCATCCCGTCAACCCGCCGATGAGGATCACCAGCGCCACCTTGTTCTTGTGGAGATGCTGAATGTCCAGCAGCTCGTCGAGCGGGTAGGGCGTGTACGTCTCGATATGATGGTAACCGGCGTCCACGGTCTTCTGCGTGGCTTCCACGATGGCTTCCTCGTTCTCGAACTCGGCGATGAGGCCGCGCAGTTGGGGCGTCGCGGGTCCGTGATTCATATCAGGCGTCCTTCTTCCGGTGTTTCGGAATGACCATCTTCATCTCGGACATGGGGATCATGGGCAGGAACCGGATGAACAGGCACATCATGAACAGGAAGAAACCGATGGTGCCGATGTACAGGCTCCAGTCCCAGATCGTACCCGCGTAATAGTCCCACGACGAAGGCATGTAATCGTTGGCCAGGCTGGTCACGACGATGACGAACCGTTCGAGCCACATGCCGACGCCGACGATCAGGGAGACGATGAACAGCACGACCGGACTGCGCCGGGCCCGCTTCCACCAGAGGATCTGGATGCTTACGGCGTTGCAGAAGATCAGCGCCCAGTAGATGTGCCCGTACTGGCCGGTCATGCGGTTCCACATCATGAATCCTTCGTAGGGACTCGCGCTGTACCACGAGATGAACGCCTCCATGGCGTATCCGTACACCACGATGAAGCCCGTCGCCAGGGTCACCTTGCCCATGTTCTCCAGGTGCCGCGTCGTGATGAGTCCCTCGAGGCGGAACCACTTTCGCACGGGGATGGTCAGCGTGAGCACCATGGCGAATCCCGCGTAGATGGCGCCGGCCACGAAGTAGGGCGGGAAGACGGTCGTATGCCAGCCCGGGATCAGCGATACGGCGAAGTCGAGGGAAACGATGGAGTGGACGGACAGGACCAGGGGCGTGGACAGGCCGGCCAGGATCAGGTAGGCCTTCTCGTACCTCGCCCAGTGGGAGGACGCGCCGCGCCAGCCCATGGACAGAATGCCGAAAATCCGCGCGATGACGGGGTGCTTTGCCCGGTCGCGGAGCGTGCCGAGATCGGGGATCATGCCCATGTACCAGAAGATCAGGGACACGGTGAAGTAGGTGGACACGGCGAAGACGTCCCAGACCAGGGGCGAGCGCCACTGGGGCCAGAGCGACATGGTGTTGGGCAGCGGCAGCAGCCAGTAGGCGAGCCAGGGACGGCCCACGTGGAGCAGCGGGAACATGCCCGCGCACATCACGGCGAAGATCGTCATGGCTTCCGCGAACCGGTTGATCGAGTTGCGCCAGTCCTGCCGCATCAGGTGCAGGATGGCGGAGATGAGGGTCCCGGCGTGGCCGATACCGATCCACCAGACGAAGTTGATGATGGCGAATCCCCAGCCGACCGGCACGTTCAGGCCCCAGATCCCGGTCCCGATCAGCACCAGCCACGTAATGGAGATGCCCAGCATGCCGACGACCGGCAGCAGGACCGCCACGGCCAGGAACCATCCCCAGGGCGTATGCGACCGGAGGACGATGTTGGAGATCTTCTCCGTGACGGTGGTGTTGTTGTACTCGGGCGCCACGAAGCCGTCGCCGGTGTACTTTTTGGCCTGTTCTATGTCAACAGCCTGTTGCGACAAGGAACCACTCCTCTTTCACGGCGTCGATTGCCGTGCCTTCCGTTCACGGCGTCGATTGCCGTGCCTTCTGTTCGCCCCGGTTCGGCCTCACGCCTCGAGGACCGGGTTCGGATTGCGGATCCGTCCCAGGTACGTCGTGCGCGGCTTGGTGAGCAGGTCCGTCAGCATCCCGTAGTTCAACGGGCTGGCCTTCAGCCTGGATACCTCGCTGTGCTCGTCCTTCGTGTTGCCGAAAGTGATCGCCTGGGACGGGCAGGCCTGCTGGCAGGCCGTCAGGACCTCGCCGTCGGCGATGTCGCGGTCTTCCTTCTTCGACTCTATGCGCGCCACGTTGATGCGCTGGACGCAGTAGGTGCATTTCTCCATGACCCCGCGGCTGCGCACCGTCACGTCCGGATTGCGTCCCAGCTGCAGGCTCGGCGTCTCGAAATCGGAGTACAGGTAGAAGTTGAACCGCCGGACCTTGTAGGGACAGTTGTTGGAACAGTACCGCGTGCCGACGCAGCGGTTGTAGACCATGTCGTTCAGCCCTTCCTTGCTGTGCACGGTCGCGCCCACCGGGCAGACCAGTTCGCACGGCGCGTTCTCGCACTGCATGCACGGCACGGGCTGGTGGAAGGTCTCCGGCGCGTCGAGGTCGCCGCGGTAGTAGCGGTCGATCCGGATCCAGTGCATCTCGCGGGCGTTGGCCACTTCTTCCTTGCCGACGACCGAGATGTTGTTCTCCGACTGGCATGCGATGGTGCACGTGTTGCAGCCGTTGCACTTGTTCAGGTCGATGACCATGCCCCAGGCGTTGGGCCCGTCGTACGCGTGATCGTCGGGATAGAGATTGCGTTCCGGATCGGGCTCTTCCCACATCTCCTGGATCACGTGGGGGTCGTCCTTGAAGGTCTCGACGTCGCTGACGCGGATCAGGTTGCGGTCGCGGGACATGCTGCCGAGGCCCTCGAGCTCCATGGCGTGATGGTCCTGCGTACTGTAGATGTCGAAGGTATCCCCGGTCGGGGTCACCCGCAGCTCCCCGCCGAAATCCGGGGAGGTGGACGGACGGATCGAGTAGGCGTCGAACCCCGCGTTCGTGCCCAGCTGGCCCGCGCGGCGGCGGCCGTAGCCGAGATGCACCGTGACGGCGCCGTCCGGATGGCCGGGCAGGATCCATACGGGGGCGTTCACCTTTCGGTCCCGGTACGCCAGTTCGACCACGTCGGTGTTTTCGACGCCCAGCCGTTTCGCCAGGGAGGGCCCCATCAGCGCGGCGTTGTCCCAGGTCAGCTTGGTCAGCGGCTTGGGCAGCTCCTGCAGCCAGCCGTTGTTGGCGTAGTATCCGTCCCATACGGTCGGGTCCGCCCGGAATATGATCTCCATGCCCGCTTCCGGCCCGGATGCTTCGCCCACGGCCGCGGCGACGTCGCCGACCGATACCGCTTGCGGCGCCAGGGCGGAACCTGCGATGAACCCGTCGTGCACCGCGGTCTGCCAGAAGGTCTCGAAGGCCTGCGAACCGTTGTACGCCCGGGCCTGCCAGTGCTCGCGGACGATATCGTAGCCCTTCTTCATGGCGTTGCCGTCCAGCGCCGCCACGACTTCGTGGGCGCTCTTGCCGCGGTACAGGGGCGCGATGAGGGGCTGGACGACGGTCAGCGTGCCATCGTAGGACCGGGCGTCGCTCCAGGCTTCGAGGTCGTGGGCCATCGGGAGGTGCCAGTGGCACAGTTCCGCCGTCTCGTCGTGATAGAGGCCGGCGTGCACGCGCATCGTCACGTTTTCCATGGCCGCCTTGAAATCGAGGTCCGCCGGCGTCCCATAGACCGGATTGGTCCCGATTACCACCAGGAGATCGACCTCGCCTCCGTTCATGTCGCCGACGAGTGCCGTAATCGATTCGGTCTGGTTGACGGGCGACGCTTCGATGGACTCGGTATAGGTGACCGTGTTGCCCGTATTCCCCAGCGCGTCGTTCATCGCGTGGACGAGGGCGTGCACGGCGGGCGGCTGGTGATCGCCCGTGACCACGAGACAGGCGCCGGCGTGGGCGCGCAGATCGTCCGCCACGGCGGATATCCAGCGCCGCGTATCACCGTCGCCATCCGCGCCGGCCGGAACCGCCGCGTCCATCCCCGCCACGCCCAGCTCCGCGGCGATCGACCGGGCGAGTCCTTCAATCTCGCCCGCGCGCCGGTTCAGGAGATGGTCGGCCTGGGCGCCGGTCAGCGAAGGCGTGCTCTCGATGACGTACAGCCGGTTCATGTTGTCGGGGTCGTTCCCGTCCCGGCGGGAGGCGAAGTCCCGGGCATACCGCACGGCGCCGGGGCCGTCCGACAGGAAGTCGCCGTCGAGGGACAGGATCACGTCCGCCTGTTCGACGTGGCATCGGCTGGACAGGACTTCTCCGAAGGCCAGGCGCGAACCTTCCCTGGCGTTGTCCAGGTTGACGGGGCTGTACTGGTGCCACCGGGCGCCGGGGTATTTCGCGAGCAGGGCTTCCAGCTGCCCGTGCAGCGTCGGCGAGGTGACGGTGCCGGTCAGTACGCGTATTCCGCCGCCCTGCTTCGCTACCTGGTTGGACAGGGCCTCGTTCAGTTCGTTCAGGTAAGCGTCGTAGGTCGTGATCCGGCCCCGCCTGATCACCGACTGCGACCGGTCCGGGTCGTACATCGTCAGGACGGAAGCCTGGGCGAAGGAGTCCGTCGATCCCAGGCTGGCCGGATGCTCCGGGTTGCCCTCCACCTTGGTGGGCCGGCCCATGTGGCTTTCCACCAGGATGCCGTTCGCCACGCCGTCATGGACGTAGGCCGAAGCGTAATACAGGGGCTTGCCCGGGACGACTTCCTCCGGGGGCAGCACGTACGGTATGATCTTCTCGGACGGCTGACGGGTGCAGGCGGTGGCGCCGGCCAGGGCGATCGAGGCGCCCATCAGCTTCAGGAACTTCCTGCGGCTGACGGGGTTGGCCTTGACCTCCTCCACGTGCTGCGGGAATTCCTTTTCCATGAAGGACTGGAACTCCTCGGTCCCGGCCAGTTGATCCAGGCTGCGCCAGTATTCGGGCGCGCCGCTATGCCCCACGTTCGTTTCTCCCGTTTCCGTCATTTCCCGATCCAGGGTCTTATTCATAGTCCGTTACCGTGACCCGGTCCGCTACCGGTGGCAGATGGAACAGTCTTCCAGCTGATCCTTGTTGACCCGGTAGCCCCGGATCAGTTGCGCGCCGAGGGCTCTCTGGTCCATCGGCGCCGAGTAGTCGGGCTGGGATTCGAACTTGTATACGTCCGCCCGTTCCCGGATGAAGCCCTCCGGGTCGCGGTGGCACTCGAGGCACCACATCATCTGAAGCGACTCTTCCTGCCACATGAGGGCCATCTCGTTTACGGCGCCGTGACAGGACTCGCAGCCGATGCCCTTGTTTATATGAATACTGTGATTGAAATACACGTAGTCCGGCAGATCATGTACCCGGGTCCATTCGAGCGACTCCCCCGTCGCGTAGCTCGTACGCACCGGTTCGAGCATCGGGGCGTCGGTCCAGACCTGGGAGTGGCAGCTCATGCACGTCTTGGTCGCGGGCAGGCCGGCGAAGGCGCTCGTCTCGACCGACGCGTGGCAGTACCTGCAGTCGATGCCGAGCTGGTTGACGTGGTGCCGATGGCTGAAGGGAACGGGCTGGGGTCTTACCTGGTGCTGCCGGGTAACATAGGAAGTCGAGCCGAGGTAGAGAATAACGCCTAATGTGGTTGCCAGTAGAAGCGCCCCGCCAACGATACTCGCCTTGAGCCACGTATTCGCGGCGGGGGAGAAAATCTGCGGCATATTGTCTCGTTCTGTCTTTCTCTGATGCGTTCCTCAACGAAATACCGGACATTCGACAACAGTCATGCACGATATACCGCGCCGCAAGCAAAGTCAATATAAATCGGCATATGATCTGCTATTTTCCTGACGACTCGTTCCGGCACGCATTTCGACTGCACCGCACAGGCGACACGAACCGCGCCGGGCAACGAAAACAGCGCATGTGCCGTGCGTTCATCCGGGATGCCCGCAATGCCGACGCGTGCCTTTCGGGATTGCCCGGCCGGGTTGACATCGGGCGTGGAATCGGCTAAGTTAACGACGATGCCTTGCCTGCGGCTTCATATTCGGAGCGTGCGTAAAACGAAGGACTGTACACGGCCACCGTAAGAGCAGGATAGAACTCATGAGTGCAATAGGTGGAATTGAAATAGATAAGAGTGCCATTTCCATTGTTTCGCTTTATGACGATCCAGGCGACAAGGACTACTGGCACTCCAAAACGCCCCGTGAACGCCTGGAAGCCCTTGAAGTGATGCGACAGATAAACTATGGCTACGACCCAACTACCATCCGACTTCAAAGAATTTTTGAAGTTGCTCAACTCGTACCAGGTTGAATACCTGCTCATTGGCGGTTACGCTGTCGGTTATCACGGATACCCGCGAGCAACGGGCCACATGGACTTGTGGATAGCAACCCGACGGGACAACGCGGTAAGACTGGTTGCTGCCTTACGGAAATTCGGGATGGACGGCCCTCAGTTCTCACCCGAACTGTTTTTGCAAGAGAATCAGATCTTCCGAATGGGCGTTCCTCCCATGAGAATCGAGCTTCTGACAACAATATCAGGTGTCAGTTTCGAACGCTGTTACGAAGAACGGATCATTGATACGATAGATGAGGTTGAAGTACGTATTATCAACTTGAAACACTTGAAGCAGAACAAGAAAGCGAGTGGGAGGTACAAGGATCTGGACGATTTGCAACACCTTTGAAAATATGGCGTAGAAGGGCGCCCAGGCAGACTTACTCTTTCCGGGGAGTGAATCCATGAACGAGAACCAGCCATCCGAAAAAAGCATGCGGCGCATGGAGAAGTACTGCGACAAGTACTGGGAGAAGACGGGCACCTCGCCCCATCCGAACGCGGAGGTGAAGGATTCGGTCGTCAAGGGCCTCGCCGCCCACGTGGACGAGCTGGGCCGGCCCCTGTGTCCGTGCAATTTCTATCCCGACAAGAAGGCCGAACTGGAACGCAGCCGCGAATGGGTGTGCGCCTGCGACGAGATGAAGATCTGGAAGTACTGCCACTGCCTGCTGTTCGTGACCCCGGAGGGACTGCCGATCACCGAGTACCTGCCGGAAGACCACGAGGGCCGGCAGATGTACGGCCTGGTCGAGGACCCCACGCCCGACAAGGGACGGGAGGCGCGGCACCGCGCGCCGGGGTGATCCTGGATAGAGCCCGCCCCCGCGCGCCGGGGTGATCCGGGATAGAGCCCGCCCCCGCGCGCCGGGGTGATCCGGGATAGAGCCCGCCCCCGCCACGCGGGTTATTCCACCACGTTTTGCGGACGGCCCTCCAGGAAGGCGATCACGTTGTTCACCGCGCCTTCGTTGAGCAGTTCGACCCCCTCGGGCGTCATGTCCGCGCAGTGGGGCGTGAGCACGACCTGCTCCATGCCGAGCAGGGGATGATCCGCGGGGAGCGGTTCTGTTTCAAATACATCCAGGGCCGCGCCGCCCAGGCGCTCCGACCGAAGCGCGTCGACCAGCGCGTCCGTATCCACCAGGCCGCCCCGGCCGCAGTTGACCAGCAGCGCGCCCGGTTTCATGCTCCCCAGCGATTCACTATTGATCATGTGCCGGCTGTCGTCCGTCAGCATGACGTGCAGCGACACCACGTCCGATCTGGCCAGCAATTCGTCCAGTTCCACGTAGGTCACCCCGATCTCCCTGGCCCGTTCATCCGAAGGGTTGTACGTCCAGGCGATCACGTCCATGCCCACGCTTCCCGCCAGCTTCGCCAGCTCCGATCCGATGGGGCCCGTCCCGATGACGCCGAGCGTCTTCCCCCTGAGGTAGTAGGCGTCGATCCGGGGCCACCGGCCGGCTTTCATGGCGCCGGTGAAGTACGCCGCCCTCTTCGCGAGGGCGAACATCAGGCCGAAAGTGTGTTCCGCCACGACCGGCGCCGTCCGTCCGGGCTGATTGGAAATGACGATGCCGCACTCCCGCGCCGCTGCGAGATCGAAGCTGTCGACGCCGATGGAACAGGTCGCGATCATGCGGAGATCGGGCAGGGCGCGGAGGACGTCCCCCGGCCACTTCACGAGTCCCCGGGAATTGATCATCACCCCGGCGCCCCGGACCCGTTCGACTTTCTCTTCCGCCGTCTCGGGACGGTCGGTGTGAAGGACGACTTCTCCATAGGCCTCAAGGCGTTTCAGGTGGGGCGATCCCTGCATCTGCGGCGGGTCGTCCCCGGGTATGACGATGCGTAATCGGTCAGGCATAGGTGATCCTTGATCGTGGCGTGACAGGCGTGCCTTTGTGTTCGTTGCCCGGCGGAACCGCGCTCTGCCGACGAATCCCGCCGCCCGGACCGCCGCGTTGTTACATCGCGTGATCCGGACTTGCATTGAAGTAAAATTGGGACAATGGCGAAATCAACCGATATAATAGATATGAAGACATAGTAAGATATAGATATAGCAGGCATGAAGAAATCCAAAAGCCTGGCGTGGTTCCCGGTAATCCTGCATCCAATCTGGTGTGCTGTCACATTGACGTCGCGCAGGTTTATGCGTGGACGTAGGTCGGGCCATTTTTCCAAGGAGGGAAGGACGTGTCGGAATACGACAGGACGGACGCCGGCCTGTACGACAGTTATTCGACGGGACTCGACGGTGACGAGGCGTTCTACGTGGAGGAGGCCGCCAGGGCGGACGGTCCCGTGCTGGAGATCGCGTGCGGAACCGGCCGGATCATGATCCCGATCGCCGAGTCGGGCGTGTCCATCGTCGGCCTGGACCTCGCGCCGGCGATGCTGGAGGTGGCCCGACGCAAGACCGCCGCATTGCCGGACGAAACGCGGCGCCGGATAGAGATCGTCGATGGTGATATGCGTACGTTCAGCCTGGAACGGCGCTTCCCGCTGGCAATCATACCTTATCGCGCGTTCCTGCACATGATGACCGACGACGACCAGCGCCGGGCCTTGACACGCATCCGCGAACATCTGACGGACCGGGGACGGCTGGTTTTCAACGTGTTCGATCCGAGCATCGAGTTGATCGCCGCCTACATGAGACCATTGGGCGGTTCTTTAAAACATGTCGGATCGTTCACCCATCCCGAAACGGGAAACCGCGTCATGGTATCGGATACGCGCCGGTACGATCCGCTGGAGCAGACGCTGGAGGAACATCGCTTCTTTGAAGAAGTGGACGACGAGGGGCGGGTGCTTTCGAAGACCACCACTCCGTTGTATCTGCGCTACGTGCACCGTTTCGAGATGCAGCACCTGCTCAAACTCTGCGGCTACGAAGTGGAAGCGCTATATGGGGATTTCCGACGCGGTCCGTTCCGGCATGGAAACGAGCAGGTGTGGGTGGCCAGGCGGATCTGAGAAGGCGGGCCTGAGCCGGGTGGCCCGATAGGAAAAGATCATGAGCCAGCATCCCATGCACGAGGCGAACCGCAGGGGCTGGGACGCCGCTTCCGCCGGATGGCAGGCGGAGATCGACGCCAGGGTGGACTGGCGGAGCATCCCGGACAACATCCATCTCGCGCTGGATGAAGTCGAGCTGAAATACCTCGGCGACGTGTCCGACAGGTCCGTCTGCGTGCTGGGCAGCGGGGACAACCTGGCCGCCTTTGCCCTGGCGGGCGCCGGGGCCCGGGTCACTTCCGTGGATATCTCGCAGACCCAGTTGAACATCGCTGCCGAAAGAGCGGGTGAACTCGGCCTCGCGATCGACTTCCACCGGGCGGACGTGATCGATCTGGGCTGCCTGGGCGGCCCGGCCGGTCCACCCGACGGGCGGTTCGACGTCGTGTACACGGGCGGTCACGTCGCCGTATGGGTATCCGACCTGAATCGCTACTACGGGGAGGGCATCCGGATACTCAAACCCGGCGGTCTCTTCATGGTCAACGAGTACCATCCGTTCCGCCGGTTGTGGAAACCTGGCCCCGGCCCCCTGGAACAGGAATTCCATTACTTCGACCACGGTCCCTTTACCTATGACCGGTCGGACGAACTGCCCGAGGGTACCGGACCGCTCCCCAGCTACGAATTCCACTGGACGGTATCGGACATGACCCGCGCGCTGCTCGAAGGGGGATGCGAGCTCGTGGCCATGGAGGAGTACGGTGACGGGCGACAGGATTGGGAGGGCGGCGCGCCGTTAGAGAAAATGCCGGCGAACCTGTTGCTGGCGGGTCGGAAGAAACCGCTCGAATCGTGAGATGGCCCGGACCGGCTGTGCACTGCGGTTCCGCACACTATCTGGCCCGCAGGACCTTCTTGAGCAGCTTGCCCCACACCCGGTCGTAGGGATGGACGACGCGCACGCGCTCGTCTCCGCGGTAGACGGGCCGACCCTCGTTGGCCCATGCGAAGATCGATCCTTCCAGGTTGTAGACCTTTCTGAACCCCCTCTTCTGCAGGAACCCGGCCATTTCCGACGAGCGGTAGCCCACGGAACAGTAGAGCACGACGGGCCGATCCGGCGGAACGCCTTCCAGCGCCTGCAGCGCCTCCTTTTCGGTCAAAGCGGGAACGGCGCCTTTCAAGTGGCTGACTTCGTATTCTTCCTTTTCCCGCACGTCGAGAAGCACCGGCCGCTCCGCCGTCGTCGACTCGTCGAGCCAGGTATGCAGGCTGTCGGTTGAGAGCTGGGCGACCTGCGGGAATTTCGCGCGGATCATCTTCAGCGTCGTAGACCAGAACATGGTGTTCTCCTCGGTATCTTCCTGTGCGACGACCGCGGGTAAGGAGGCCGTGGGCAGGGAGATGGCGGGTACGGAAACGGCGGCGCAGACCGCCACGCACACCATGCAAAAAACAGCCGATTTCGACCCCCAAAGCCCGCCTGACGCGCCTGATCCGCCTGCCCCGCCTGCTCCGCCTGTCGCGTCTGCCCCGCCTGCCCCGTCCTGATGCATTTCAATGCCCCTCTTTCCAGAAATCCGCCTCGTGAAGTCCGTGCCAGGGTACCAGCCACCCCGAGGTTTCAGGCTAAACCAAGATCTCATTTTGAATCAGCCTAAGAACTTGCCACCCGGGCAAGCTAGCCAGCAGGCAAGCATTCAACCACCCTTCAAGTACCAGTTCCTGTCACGGCGCGTGAAAATGCTTCGATTTCCGCGTTGGATCCGAGTCGCAGGAAGGTGATGTGTCGCCATTCGGGATCCCGCATGCAGGCCTCCAGGCGCCGGCGCTTCCTTCGGTGTTGGGTGACGATCCACCAGACCAGCGAGTCTTCGCGGTTCCACACCTTCAGATTGGGCCAGAACCGCTCGTAATTGGTCCCCCAGAGCAACTCCTTCGACCGCCAGCGGCGCCATGACCGCGCCAGCACGCGCCAGAGGAGTCTGTACATCGGCAGATCCAGCCATACGACCGTTTCCAAGCGCGGCCAGAAGACCCGCTGGGAGAAGGACATGTAGGATCCGGAGACGACCCACCCTTCCCCGGCCGTCGCATCGGCGATGCGACGCTCCAGTTCCCCCGGGTCCGTTTCGGCCAGGCTGACCCAGCCGGGCTGCCAGTTGAGCGCGTCCAGTTCGACGAAGGGGATGTCGAGGACGGCCGCCAGCCCGCCCCCCACCGTGCTCTTGCCGGAACAACTGTTGCCGGTGACGTGGACCCTCCGACCGATCGGTATGCCGCGATATTCCGCGACTGCGTTCATGTCATCCCTCCGCCTCGGGGTTTTCAGACCGATCTCAGTCATGCCGTCCTGACGGACCTTCACGCGGTTACTCCGGCCGTTGAACAGCCGCCGAGAGCCAGACCGGCAAAGCGGCCCTGGGATTCTCCTTCCAATCGAGCAACCCTTCGTTCTTCCCGGGAAGACAGGAGGATCCTTCCCAGAAACTCGAATCCGCGGCGGGACGTTCCAGGATACGCCGGAGGACAAATCCCGTGTCCGCCAGCGGGTTCAGAATGTCACCGAGCGTCCAGTTGTATTCGAACGTTCCCGCTTTTTCGTCGCGAAAGGGTCCGGTTTGCCAGTATGGCTTGTCCACCTCGAGGGGCGTGGTCCGTTCCGCCCACGGTCTCTGGAAGGGATGCACATCGTAGAAGACGTAGTACCCACCCGGTTTCAGTATGCGAAGGATCTCCCCGTAGACCGCGCGAAGATCCGCGATCCAGACGAAAAAACCGTTGGTCGAGCAGACCAGGTCGAAGGTACTGTCCGCAATCGTATCGAGACGCATCGCGTCGGCCCGTACGAAGTCGATCTCCAGGCCCAGGTGTTTCGCCCGCCCTGAAGCGGTTTCCAATTGCCGTTCGGAGATGTCTACGGAAGTGACCCGGGCCTTCATCCCCGCCAGGGCGAAGGCGGCATGATTGTCCCCGCTGCCGACGACGCAGACCTTCTCTCCTCCCACGTCGCCGGCAAAGGCGACGATCAACTCGAAGGCGCCGCCCGCGAATCCCAGTTCGGGTTCCGATGGACAGCGGCGCCACAACCCGTCCCGCTCGCGCATTTCGGCCCACCAACCGGCGATATGATCCCAGGATCGGCGATTGGCCTCGTGCATCTCAGTGGTCCGGTGAGAAGTCTCGACGTTCATGGCAGCCGGGCTGATCAGATCGGGAGGCTGGCCCGGTTTTCCACCGGTTTCCATGAGATCCGCCCCTGTGGATTGCCTGTTGATCGCCAGTCAAGGTTTACGGTACTGAATATAGCCATGCAAGCCAGGTCAGCGCAAGAAGGCAGGCCATGCGGGATATCCTGGCAAACGCATGTATGAGGCAAACGCATGTATGAGCCTTATTTGTTCCCGTAAATCCACTGGATTTCCATATGCTCGCGGGAGCAAAAATCCGCTTGACAGTCGGGGTGCTATGATGTCTTGTTAGGTGCTATGATGTCTTGTTAATTGTACAAACCGTATTTGTCATAGACCGGAGTCTGCGCCGGAGGGTGGCGTGGCACGGACCATACAACAGCTTCCGTAGGAGGAAGTACCATGGCGAAGTACATGTTCCGTACCAAGTACACGCAGTCGGGCCTGCAGGGCCTGCTCAGGGAAGGTGGAACCGGAAGGCGCGCGGCCCTTACGCAGACGATTGAAGGGATGGGCGGCACGCTGGAAGGGTTCTACTACGCCATGGGGGACGACGATCTCATTCTCATCGCCGAGGTTCCCGACGAGGCGACCGCAACCGCAATCGCCCTGAACGTGGCCGCGGCAGGCGCGCTGGAAGTCTCCACGACGGTCCTGTTGTCGCCGGAAACGATCGACGAGGCGGTAGGAAAGAGCGTGCCGTACCGGTTGCCCGGGGCCTGATTGGCTCCGGTCATACCATATCGATAAATCAACCAATCGCAAGATTTGCTATTGCCAACCGGTTTGCGTGCCATTATACTGATTGGTAACCCCAGTAGTTTTTCGTCAATCACCGTAAGAATCACATCGCAATATCGCAATCGCTTCGTGACGACGGGCTTAACACCAGAAGCCAACGGCCCGTCCTATACGCTATTGTTGTAGTTTTCAGGACCCGGGAAGCAACGCCACCAAACCCAGCCTATCGTAACAGAAGGGAGTCGGCATGGCTAAATCTCTACGCATCATTCCCGAAAAATGCACCGGGTGCATGCAGTGCGAACTGGCATGTTCCTGGGTGCAGACCGGCATGTTTCAACCATCCCGGTCGCTGATCCGCGTCAACATATTCGATGAGCAGGCCAGCTACGCGCCGTACACCTGTTTCCAGTGCGACGAAGCCTGGTGCATGACGGCCTGTCCCGTGAACGCCATCAGCATTGACGCGGATACCGGCGCCAAGGTCGTGGGCGATGCCAACTGCGTGGGATGCGGGTTGTGCACCATCGCCTGTCCCTTCGGCACAGTGTTCTACAATCCCGACACGCAGAAGGCCTTCAAGTGCGACCTGTGCGATGGCAATCCGGCCTGCGCGGTCGCCTGTCCCACCGGCGCGATCGAGTATACCGAGAGCGAGTCGGCCGACTGGCTGGGCGGCTGGGCCGAGAAGGTCAATGCTTCCTATCTGCAATCCATCGAGGGAGGGAACGCGGCATGAGCAACGGCGGATGGACAGGCACGATTCTGCGCGTCGATCTGACCACCGGTCGGATCTCCAAAGAGCCCCTCAACATGGACTGGGCCAAATCATTCGTTGGCGGGCGCGGCCTCGCGGCCAGGTACCTCTATGAAGAGATGGACCCGGCGGCGGACGCGCTGGGCCCCGACAACAAGATGATCTTCGCGACCGGTCCCATGACCGGCACGAACGCCTCGACGAGTTCCCGCTACATGGTGGTCACCAAGGGGGCGTTGACGAACGCCATCACCACGTCCAACTCGGGCGGCCACTGGGGACCGGAACTGAAGTGCGCCGGCTACGACATGCTGATCGTGGAAGGCCGCGCGCCGGTCCCGTCCTACATCTCCATCTGCGACGGCGACGTCCGCATCTGCTCCGCCGAGCACCTGTGGGGCAAGACGGTCTGGGAGACGGACGACATCGTCCGGGAAGAGTCGGGGCAGCACGACACGGTCGTTACCTGTATCGGTCCGGCGGGCGAGAACCTCGTGCGTTTCGCCGCCATCGTCAATGACCGGCACCGGGCCGCCGGACGATCCGGCGTCGGCGCGGTCATGGGTTCAAAGAACCTCAAAGCCATTGCCGTACGCGGCACCGGGGGCGTAACCATCGCCGACCCGCAGAAGTTCATGTCGGCCATGTGGGAGATGAAGAGCAAGCTGGTCGAGCACCCGGTCACGGGTGAGGGTCTGGCCGCCTACGGCACCGCGGTGCTGGTCAACATCATCAACGAAAGCGGCGCGCTGCCGACCAACAACCACCAGGTCTCCCAGCTCGAAGGCGCGGACAACATCAGCGGCGAGACCCTCGCCGATACGCGGCTGGTGGCCAACAAGGCCTGCTTCGGCTGTACGATAGCCTGCGGCAGGGTGTCGCAGCTTCCGGGCGAGGCGCAGGACAAGTTCACCGTGACCACCCGGCCGCACAACTGGAAGATCGCGGTGGAGGGACCGGAGTACGAGAACGCCTGGGCCATGGGCGCCGATTGCGGCATCAACGATCTGGACGCGCTCATCAAGGCCAATGCCCTGTGCAATGAACTGGGGATGGACCCGATCTCCTTCGGCGCGACCCTGGCCGCGGCCATGGAACTGTACGAGACCGGCGCCGTCGGCGACGAGCAGACCGGCATGCCGCTGAACTTCGGGAACAGCGAGGCGCTGGTCGCCATGACGGAAAAGGCGGCTTACCGCGAAGGCTTCGGCGACGAACTGGCCGAAGGCTCGAAGCGCATGACCGCCAAGTTCGACCGGCCCGAGTTCTTCATGGGCGTGCGCGGCCAGGAGTTCCCGGCCTATGACGCCCGGGCGATCCAGGGCATGGGCCTGGGCTACGCGACCTCGAACCGCGGCGCCTGCCACCTGAAGAGCTACACGGTCGCCCCCGAGATCCTGGGGATCCCGGAAAAGATGGACCCGGCCGTGACGGAAGGCAAGGCGGAGATCACCAAGATCTTCCAGGATGCCACCTGCACCGTGGACGCGTCCGGCCTCTGCCTCTTCCTTACCTTCGGCGTGGGCCTGGACGAGATACAGCCCCAGCTCGAGGCGGTGACCGGCGTTTCCTACACGGTGCCGGATCTGCTGGAAGTCGGGGAGCGCGTGTGGAACATCGAACGCATGTGGAACCAGCGGGCGGGCTTCACGGGCAAGGACGACACGCTGCCCAAGCGGCTGCTGGAAGATCCGATCCCCGACGGTCCGACCAAGGGCGAAGTGAACCGGCTCGGCGAGATGCTGCCGGAATACTACGAACTCCGCGGCTGGAACGCGGAAGGCGAACCCACGCAGGAGAAACTGGCGTCGCTGGGACTGGCGTAGCGCCCGATCCGGCTTGAGCCGGGCTGAGCGCAGGGGCGCGCCCCGCGTCCCTGCGCATCGCCAGGCCTGAGCCGAGGAATGGAGTTTCTTCATGACACACGGGTGGGCCGGCCATATCCTGCGGGTGGATCTGTCGCGGGGCAGGGCGACCAAAGAGCCCCTGAGGCTGGACTGGGCCGAGGAATATATCGGCGGCCGCGGTCTGGCCGCCCGGTACCTCTACGAGGAGATGGACCCCGCGGTCGACGCCCTCGGTCCCGACAACAAGCTGATCATGGCCACCGGACCGCTGACGGGCACCAACGCCTCCTGCGGTTCCCGCTACATGGTGGTGACCAAGGGTCCGCTCACGGGCGCAATCACGACGTCCAATTCGGGCGGCCACTGGGGACCGGAACTCAAGTTCGCCGGCTACGACATGGTGATCGTGGAGGGCCGGGCGGACCGCCCCTGCTATCTCCTCGTCGATGATGACCGCGTAGAGATCCGCGATGCCTCGGACGTGTGGGGCAGGGTGGTCTCTGAAACCGAAGACGCCATCCGCGACGAGGCCGGCATGCCCGGGCTGCGGGTAGCCGGCATCGGGCCGGCGGGCGAGAAGCTCGTGCGCTTCGCGTGCATCGTCAACGACAAGCACCGGGCCGCGGGCCGTTCCGGCGTCGGGGCGGTCATGGGCTCCAAGAACCTCAAGGCCATCGCCGTCCGCGGCAACCAGGGGGTCCGGGTCGCCCGGCCCGTGGACTACATGTCCGCCATCTGGCCCTACCACGAGCACCTGGCGGAAAGTCCCGGCCGGCAGGGCCTCACGGAACTTGGCACGGCGCCCACGGTAGACCTGGTCAACACCTTCGGCGGCCTGCCCACGCGCAATTTCACGGCCGGCCAGTTCGAGGGCGCCGAGGCGATCAACGGCGACAGCATCAAGGAGAACTGGCTGATCGCCAACAAGGCGTGCTTCGCCTGCAACATCGCCTGCGGACGCGTGACCCAGGTGTCTCCCAACGCAGACAAGTACATGGTGAACATGCATCCCCGCAACTGGAAGGTCGCCGGGGAGGGGCCGGAGTACGAGAACCTCTGGTCGCTGGGGGCCGACTGCGGCGTGGACGACATGGACGCCATCGTCATGGCGAACTACCTGTGCAACGACCTGGGCATGGATCCGATATCCATGGGCGCCACGCTGGCCGCGGCCATGGAAATGTACGAGCGGGGCCTGCTGAGTGATGCGCAGACGGGCATGGCGCTCCGGTTCGGCGACGGCAAGGCGCTGATCGCCATGACGGAAGCCACGGGATTCCGGGAAGGATTCGGCGACGAACTGGCCGAAGGCTCGAAGCGGATGACCGAGAAGTTCGAGCATCCGGAGTACTTCATGGGCGTCAAGGGACAGGAGTTCCCGGCCTACGATCCCCGCGGATTCCAGGGTATGGGCGTGGCCTACGCCACCTGCAACCGCGGCGCCTGTCACCTGAGGGCCTGGACGCCCGGCATCGAAACCTCCGGCGAGCACGACCCCCACGCCACCGAGGGGAAGTCGGTCTGGGTGGCCGAGGAGCAGAACCGGACCACGGCCCACGACGCCACGGGCATCTGCATGTTCACCACGGCCGGCGCCCCGCTGGACGACCTGATACCGGTATTGTCCGCGGCCACCGGCGTGGACTACTCCATGGACGACTTCGTGCACATCGGCGAGCGGATCTGGAATATCGAACGGCTGTGGAATCTCAAGGCCGGTCTCACCGCGGCCGACGACACGCTACCGAAAAGGCTGATGGAAGAAGCCCACAGGGAAGGGCCTTCCGCGGGGGTGACCGTCGATCTCGACGCCATGCTGCCGGACTACTACGCGGCCCGGGGCTGGACGGCCGACGGACGGCCCACCACGGAAAAGCTGATGGAACTTGGACTCGCATAACGGCACATACTCGCATAACGACACGTAAACGAATAGATCGCAAAGGATGTGTTGAACCAGAGCCACGGATGACAACCGAACCAAACCATGGATGACCTGTACTTCGTTTTTCGGTACTTTCTCTGAAGGAGTGGATTATGGCTACAGAACACGTGATTATAGGCGGCGGACCGGGCGGGATGAACGCCATCGAAACGATCCGCGGTTACGACGCGGACGCGTCCATCACCCTGATCTCCGATGAGCCGGCCTATTCCCGCATGGCCCTGCCCTATTACATTTCAGGGAATATCCCCGTCGAACAGGTAAATACCGGAGACGACGACTATTTCGGCAGGCTGGGGGTGAAGACCCGCTTCGGGGCCAGCGTCACCGAGGTGAACCCCTACGCGAGCATGGTCACGCTCAGCGACGGCTCCATGGTGCCCTTCGACAACCTGCTGATCGCCACGGGGTCGTCCGCCCAGCAGCTGAACATACCCGGCGCGGACGGCGACGGGGTCCACAATCTCTGGACCGTGGCTGACGCGGAAAAGACCGTGGGCGCCCTCGGCAGCGATGCCGAGGTGGCCTTCATCGGCGCCGGGTTCATCGGGTTCATCATCCTCAACGCGATGCACAAGCGCGGCGCCCGCCTGAAGGTGATCGAACTCGAAGGACAGGTGCTGCCCCGCATGCTGGACGCCCAGGGCGCCTCCCTCGTGAGCTCCTGGCTCGAGTCCCAGGGCGTCGAAGTCCACACCGGCGTAAGCGTGCAGGCCATCGATCACGGCCACGACGGCGTCAAGACCCTGCAGCTTTCCGATGGTTCGTCCACCCGTGCGGACGTGGTCATCGTGGCCACGGGGATCAAGGCCAACATCGGCTTCCTCGAAGGATCGGGCATCGAGACCAACCAGGGCGTCCTGGTCAACAACCGGTGCCAGAGCAACGTGTCCAACGTATACGCCGCGGGTGACGTGGCCGAGGGACCGGACCTGTCCACCGGCGGACAGGCGGTGCACGCCATTCAGCCCACCGCGGTCGACCACGGCCGGATCGCCGGAGCGAACATGGCCGGCCAGGACGTGGAGTATCCCGGCAGCCTGCTGATCAATATCCTGGACGTGTGCGGGCTGCAGTGCGCCAGTTTCGGCGACTGGTCCGGCGACGGCGACGTTACCGAGGTCGTCAACGCCAACCGTCCGGTCTACCGCAAGCTGGTCTGGGACGGCTCCACGATCACCGGCGCCGTCATCCTCGGTCCGGCGGACGACGTGGCCATGCTGAACGACATGGGGATGATCAAGGGACTGATCCAGGCGAAGACGGACCTGGGCGCCTGGAAGCAGCATATCCAGGCCAACCCGACGGACATCCGCCGGCCCTACGTGGCGACGAAGACCGCGGAGAAGATGCTCGCCCTGACCTCGCTCGGAAAACCGTCCGAGCACCGGTCATACCAGCATACGCAGGACGCCGGCAAGGACCGCAGCGCGCACAGTGTTTTTGTGGATTCGACGGGATAGGCCGGATAGAAAGCGATGACTGCGACCGGCGCCTTGAAGCGGGTGCCGCGCCGGTCGCGGTCGCCGGGCAGGAAATGCACGTTCAGTGTCGCGGACAGGTGGTTCGTGGCGCTGAACGTGTTTTTGTGTGTGGACACCTACCCCTGCAGCATCTTTGCGGCGATTTCCTTCACGATCTTTGCCGCGGCAACCGCGGTCAGATTGTGGGAATCCCTTCGAGGGTTGACCTCGACGATATCCGCCCCGACGAGCCTGCCTTCCAAACGCTGTATCATGTCGATTAACTGCCGCGGAGATAGGCCGCCGGGTTCGGGATGAGAGACGCCCGGGGCGTACGCCGGGTCCAGCCCGTCGACGTCCACCGATACGTAGACGGGCGAGTCGAATGCCAGGCGGAGATCCCCGGTCACCTCGCGCATCTCGATCATCTCTACCCCAAACCGCTTGGCCTGCTCCCGCTGATGGCCCGTCGCCGTGCGGATACCCACCTGGACAAGCCGGTCCGCCAGGCGGTTCTCCATGATCCGCGCGAAGGGAGACGCGTGCGAGCGGGGGTTGTTCCCGAGATTGTCGTAGAGGTCCGGGTGGGCGTCGAAGTGGAGGATGCTGAGCGCGTCGTACCTGCGTCGGAATCCCTTCACGACCGGCCAGGTGATGGCGTGGTCACCGCCGAGGCAGATGGGAGGGAGCCCATGATCGAGCACGGCGCAGACCGCGTCCTGGATCGCGGTCCAGGCATCGGATGCCTCGCCGAGATTCAGGTCGCCCGCGTCGAAGAAAACGTCCCCGCCCAGATCGACGCCCGTCTCCGTCCACATGTTGAAGGCATCGGAGAAAAGCTGTTCGCGGATCTTCGGAGGTGCTTCGGCCGCGCCGCGGAGGAAAGTGGAATTGGCGTCGTCGGGGATGCCCACCAGCGCGAGTTTGCGGCCATCCGACTTTTTCAGCGCTGCGTTGAGCGTTTCGAGAGTCATGCATCCAATGCGGTTCAGCGAGCGTTGGGGGCACGCGCAAAAGCGTACGCGGTAGAATCACCGCTCGCAGATCAGACTACGATATCCCGATCAATTTCCAAACAGGACACGCACGTTCAATGTCACGGACCAGTGGTTCATGGCGCTGAACGTGTTCTTGTTTGTGAAGGAAGGGTCCGTCTCTAAATAGGGATGATACTCGTAGGTCCCGGTGTGTTCGACGTCGTCCACCCTGGAGTAGGCCATCTTCAGGCCGACGGCGGTCCGGTCTCCCAGACTGTAGTCGGCTCCCGCGTATACGTGCCCCGCGAAGACCGTATCCGATAGCCTGGCATCCTGTTTGCTGTTGTAGAACGACAGGGGCGGATCGTAATACGTGCCCTCTCCCGAGGGGTCGCTGTATTCGATCGAGAAGAAGATCCTGGTCAGTTCGACGAAGGCGATACCGGTCCCCACCCCCACGTAGGGCGTGATCCTCTGGGGACCGAGGGGCAGATCGTAGTAGGCGTTCAAAGAAACCGTTCGCGTAACCAGGTCTTCGAAGAAATTCATGGCGGCAGCCTGCACCAGCCCCTGTCCAAGGAAAGAACTGGCTCCCGTGGACGTGCCGTCGAGGTATGTTACTTCAAGCGGCGGCCCCTGGTCTACTTTGTTTCGCCTATGCGCAAATGAAACTTCGAGGCGGGTACGGTCGAACACCCGCCCGACGGCTGCGTCAAAACCTGTACCCCGGTCGGTAGACGGATCGTAACGCCACCGGTAACCGGGTATATCGCGTAAAATCAAATCGAAGCAGGCGCTGGTGGGGTAGCAGGTGGTTTCCGTGTTCGACCCCGACTGGTCCAGGCCGTATACCAGGTTGCCGCCCAGTCCACCGGAAACGTACCAGCCTGAGGTCCTCCGGTCCTGAGCCGCCGCCTCGGTAACCGTGACGAGCATCAGACAGATCGTCATTGCGAACACCACGGCTATTGGTTTTTGCAAGTTCATAATCATGTATCGCGGTATTTGCGCAAGATCGGGTGAAGCAACCTACAGGTTCAGCAGGTAGGATACCTTGGCGACGATCTGCTGGTCCCGCAACCTGAGCGGCGTCCGTTCGTAAACCCCGAAGGTGCCGTCGGTATCGAGGTCGTCGTCGCGGAACTGGTTGAAGGCCAGGAAGAAGGAATGGCCGAAAGGCGACCGGTAGGCGAGGAGGAGATTCATGGTGACCGTGTTCAGGTGGAAGTCATCTATCTCCCGCTGCCTGTCCGCATTCAACTGGATGAAGGAGGAGAACGACAGGTTCGGCGTAAAGGCGTAACTCATCCGGACGCTCGGTATGAGTTGCGTGCGATGATCGTATTCGTCGGCCTCCAGTCCCCGGCGGTTGCCACGATCGACCCGGCTGCGTGTAATGCCCGGTTCCAGCGCGAATCGGGGGTTCGGCTTGATGGACAGTTCGCTCGAAAGACTGAGGAGGTCGGCGCCGTAGAATCGACCGAACTGGGCACTGCCCCGGAGTGAGAGTTTCCGGCCGCTGTCGGTAAAGAGGAAGAAGCTGCCCTGATTGAAGGTATAGGACCCTTCGTTGAAATGTA
Organism: bacterium; assembly: GCA_965202605.1. Lineage (GTDB taxonomy): Bacteria > JAAXHH01 > JAAXHH01 > JAAXHH01 > JAAXHH01 > JAAXHH01. The sequence continues at coordinate 3,016,890 of OZ241838.1, read as the reverse complement.
CGCCGGCAATGCGCGTCGTCTTGCTGAGGGTATCGAAGTTCATGTTATAGGACGCGGAAATCCACAGCCCCCGTTCCAGTTCCAGGAAGACATTCGGCTGGAAGGACCAGGAATCGGCATCGGAGAAATCCGTGTTCTTCCGGGTCACGTAGTTACTTCTGAATCCCGCGCTGATCCGCCGAATGCCATACCGGCGGAGAAACTTGTTGACCGTTAAACCGCCTCCCAACCGCTGCAGGCCCTCGTCCCGGACCAGGCCGGACTGGGCGATGAAGTCCTCGCCGATGTCCAGGTAGGAAATCCCGTACATGAGCCACCGGTTCTGCCACCGCTCGATGATCCGGAAGGTCCAGTCCTGGTTGCTGGTGCTCAACGTATCGGTCCAGCTCCTGGCGAAAGTGATCTGTCCCCGGTGATTGGTCCGCTGAGACGCCAGGTTCAGGTCGAATCCCAACACCCGGTTGTAGTCGGATTCCGCGTACCGGGGTATGGCGATCCCGATCCGGTCGTCGAACCTGGGATTCGGCTCTTTGAAAGTGGCCATCATGCCCACGCTCGACCGCGACCCGAAGTCCCTCAAGACACGCAGGGCCTGCCAGTTGGTCAGCGGTTCCGTCTTCTGTTCCCCGTCGTCTTCGTACTCGGTCTCCCGGGACTGAACGTTCAGGAACCCGATCGTCGTGCGTCCGACCTTGCCCGTAAGGCGCATGCCGAGGTCGATGGGGACGGACTGTCCATCCGGCAACTGTCGTCCGACGCGCCGGCTGAAGAACAATTGAGGCGTCAGGTCGCCGCCTCTGCGTTGCGGTCCACGCCGCTGCGGACGCTGGTTAAGGGTAAAGATATCGCTGCGCTCCAGGAAGAAGGGACGTTTCTCGGTAAACTGGAATTCGAACCGGGACAGGTTCACGACCTCGTCGTCCGCTTCCACCTGGGCAAAATCCGGGTTAACCGTGGCGTTCAGCGTCATCCCGGACGTAACGCTGACCTTGAGGTCGCCGCCCAGACTCCGCTGCATGCCGTTGTCCAGTTCCGTCACGGCGATCGGGCGGGCGGGCGTCGGGGCGGAATCGGTAAACCGGGAGGACTGGGCGCCTAGCACGGTGAAGGGAGTGGCCTGTACCCGGCCGCCCGGTGTGATATTCGACAGGGCCGTCAGGCGGCCGCCTTTGCCGAAGCGATACAGCGCCTGGTCGCCGTCCCTGAGGCTCAGGGGAACCCAGAAGGATTCCTCCCTGCTGCGCTGGATACGACGTCCGAAGTTTATGCCCCACGTCTGATTCTGGCGTTTGGGAAACCGCAGCGTGTGGAAGGGGATCACGTATTCGGCCGACCAGCCGTAATCGTACACCTGGCTCGCCGCATTCCACAACCCGTTCCAGTCACGGTCCGAGTTGTTGCCTTCGGAACTGACGAAGGAGTCGGCACGGGCGCCATTGGGATTGGTCTGGAACTCGAAGGCTTCGCGGTATTGGTCGAGGGATGCGATAACGACCGTTACCATGTCGTTGGAGAAACTCATCCGGGTGTCCCGTTGCATGTCCGGGGCCATGATCTGCTCCGGGTTTGGGTCGAAGCAGACAAATCCTATGTAGAGGTTCTTGTCGTCGTAAAGCACCCGGACTTCGGTTGGATGAGTCGCCGGGGCGCCCTCTACCGGCTCGAGCTGGAAGAAATCGCCGGCCACGTCCGCCTGCTGCCATTCGATCTCGTCCAGATGGCCGTCCACATTGATCGCGGAAGTCGCCCGCTTAGCCTCCAGCATATAGTCTGCAGGATCGAGATTACGGTAGTCGAAGGGCGCGTTCGAGACGGGAAGGGGAACGCTGAAAGGTCGCGGGTCCGAGGTCCGTTCGGTTTCTTCCGATATCGCCGCCAGCGTTTCAGGCATGCCTGTTTCCAGTGCGGCCTCGTCTTGCTGAGACTGGGCCTGGGCAGTACCAACGGACAGTAGAATACCGGCGAAGACGGAAAACAAACCGCCAGGTATCCGGGCGGACGCGCGAAAAGACATTTAATCCTCCAGCGTCGGGTGACGCATTGAAACTCAACTGATATTGACGATCACATCCATCTTATATTTTACAATCCAACTTGTCTAATCCTTCAAGGATGCGCTTCTATCCTCGGCGGGCGGAATATAGGCATTCATGACCTGGTTGTCCAGAAAGTCGTTTCTGCTTTGACAATCCGGGGTCGGAAACCTTGCGCACAGTTGAAGTTGAAATCGCTTGACGCCGTGCCTTCGTAGAACAGATTGTGAAAAGTCTCGGAATCTGGTCGGTCCGGCGGCGGATGACCTGTCGCCGATCCCCGACCGGCCAACTGCCTGCGGACGCAATTGTAATCGCGTAGATCAACCGGGAAAGCCATGCTGGTTACACTCGAAGAAATAGAACAGGCCAGGAAGGAGCTCCCGCCGGAAACCGTCTACACGCCCGTACTGCGGTCGGGTGCGATTTCCGATCAGGTGGGCGCGGACGTATGGATGAAGGCGGAGAACCTTCAGGTAACCGGTTCGTACAAGACGCGCGCGGCATTTACCATCCTGAACCGCCTTTCCGACGACCAGAAGAAGAAAGGCGCCGCCATTTCCTCTTCCGGGAATTTCGCGACGGCCTTCGCCTGCATGGGTACGCTACTCGGAATCCCGACCGCCATCGTGATGATGAAAAAGACCTCGCCGTACAAGATCCAGCGAACGAAGGACTACGGCGCCGAAGCGGTTTTGTGTGAAAATCACAACCAGGCGAGGTGGGACACGCTGGACCGGTTGGGCAGGGAGCGCGGGATCACCGCGATCAATACGTGGGAGGATGAGAACGTCATACGGGGCCACGGAAGTATCGGCAGCGAGATCATGGCGCAGGCGCCGGACCTGGACGCGGTGGTCGTCCCCGTGAGCAGCGGCGGCCTGATCGGCGGGATCGCCACGGCCGTGAAGACGCTGAACCCCGCGGTGAAGGTGATCGGAGTACAGCCCGAGGGCTCCCAGGCCGTGTACCAGTCTTTTCTGAAGAAAGAAATCTGCGAGGTGCCGGAACCGGACACGGTCTGCGATTCGCTCGTGGCGCCCCGCCCGGGCGACCTCACCTTCGAACACGTAATGGCCTACGTGGACGAAATAGTCCTGGTTTCCGACGAACAGGCGATCGACGCGGTGAAGTACCTGGTCGGGACAACAAAGCTCGTGGTCGAGCCGGGAGGCGCGGTGGGAGTTGCCGCCCTGCTGAACGGCGTTGTTTCGTTAGCGGGTCAGAAGGTTGTCGTGCTGCTCAGCGGCGGAAACATCATGCCCGAACAGCTCGCGGGGTACCTGGGCGCGGGGTGATCCGGAAAGCTGCATCCGGTAAGGGTTCAGGAAGCCACCTTCCGAATCTGAATATCGCCGCCACTGGTTTCGAGCCTGATGAGATTACCGCCGCCGTTGATATCGCCGGTGGCTCTGATCGTCCTCCGGTTCCGCCCGTTGTCTTCCTGTTCGTCCAGGTCGAAATCCGAGTCGATTTGGTAATCCTGGTCGCGTCCGGACCAGGACCGCTCAAGTTGGATCTCCGCTTCGAGCGTGGCCGGCAGATTCTCGGGAATGCGGATGGTCAGTTCCCCGCCGGATGATTGCAGGAACCAGTCTTCTTCCAGTGCGCCTACGCTCGCAGTCAAACGGGCTTCGATATCCCCACCCGATGTACTCGCCGAAACGCCGCCGCCCGTCGCATTGCTGATCTTGATATCACCGCCCGAGGTGCCTGCCTTCAGGCTTCCTTCAGCGTTGTCGATGGTGACATCGCCACCCGAGGTATGAGCATCCACCGCGCCGTTGGCGTGCTCGATCCTGATATCGCCACCCGAGGTCTTTACCCTCACGTCCCCCGTGGTACGGCCTACCCTTATGTCGCCACCCGAAGTAATCGCTTCTGTGCTTCCGCTGGCGTGCTCGATTTCGATATCACCGCCCGAGGTCTTAACCGATACCTCGCCTGTTGTCCCACCGATCGTGATGTCACCGCCCGAGGTGGTCGCGTCCACTGCGCCCCGGGCGTCCCGGATCTCGATATCACCGCCGGAAGTGGACACCTTCGTTTCCCTTCCGCCCCCCTTGACGGTCACATCGCCTCCTGACGTGTGCACCCGGACCAGCGATTCCGTTACATTACCGACGTTCACGTCGCCGCCCGAAGTGCGGGCAGAAACGTCGCCCCGCAGGTCTCCGATATCGATATCGCCGCCCGAGGTCTTGAGGTCCAGGCTGTACGATTCCGGAACTTTAACCCGTATATCCACCGATACCCTGTCCGACCCGAAACGGCTCTTCCGGTCGATCCGGACGTCGACGTCGTTTTCCCGTTGTGAAATATCCACGGCAACGTCGTCGAAGGCTTCGCGGGCGCTGTCTTCGCTGATCCCCGTACGGCGTTTTTCCACCTCGACGTCCACTTCATCGTTGGCCCAGCTTTCGACCCGGATCGAGCCGAAGTCGGCATCTACGGCCAACGTGCCGGCTCCATCCACCGTAAGTATCTGGTGGGTTCTTTCTTTGAAGTTCAATCCGTCCCGCATAAATATGGTCTCCTGTGCATGGCATGCATATGCCGAGGCGATGAACAAACCGACCGTTGCGAGGGTCCATAACGATTTCATCTTTTTCTCCTTACTACCTGAATCAAATGAATCAAAGGCCTTTTTAGATATCGCGCTACGTGGAACCGATCCTGACCTTTCCTCCCAGGGTCCAGGCCGATACTTCACCCACCGCGCTGTCTACATTGATGTTGCCGCCCATCGTCCTGGCCTCAACGTCGCCTTCGGAGTGTCCGACGCGGATGCTTCCGCCCAGGGTCCTGGCCTCAACGTCGCCCTTCACGTCGCCTATGTCGATGTTGCCGCCCATCGTCCTGGCCTCAACGTCGCCTTCGGTTTGTCCGACACGGACGCTTCCGCCCAGGGTCCTGGCGGTCACGTCACCTTTTGTATTCCCAACCGTGACGTTGCCGCCCGCGGTCTCAGCCAGGACTTCGCCGTCAAGATCCTCGATATCGATGTTCCCGCCCTTGGTATCGATTTTGAGATTAAACGATTCCGGCACCCGGACTTTCATCATCACGGACACCCTGTTGCGCTTGATCCATCGTTTCTTGTCGACCCGGATGCGTACGCCGCTGTCCTGCCGCTCGATTTTCACGTCCACGTCTTCGAAGGCACTGCGGGCCTGGTCTTCCGTGCCCTCCTTCAGGCGCTTTTCCACGCGGACCTTCACGGTGTTGCTCGTAGAGGTCTCGATGCGAACGGATCCGAGGTCGGCATCAATGCTCAATTTGCCGCCCTGATTCACGGCAAACGTTTCTTCAATCGTTTCCGTGTATCCCGGCCCGCCCTGTCCGCCCTGTCCAGCCCGAATAGTCCCGGTTGACTGCGCGCCGGAAACAAGAACCGTAAAAATACACGCACACGCGATCGCTGCTACCCATATCGACTTCATGCTGTTTGAACTCCCACGGTTGTGTAGCGAAGACATCTGCCGGTTGTGTTACTGAGACTTCGGCAGGGACTGAAAGGTTGCGTCTTCGCTGGACCGCGGCTTCGCTGGACCGCGGCTGATTGACGGCGACGCGCGGCTCTCTCTACTGGACGCCGACCGTAACGCGTCCACCCACCGCATTGGTGTTCACCGTACCCTGCACGTCATCGATCTCGATGTTTCCGCCAACCGTCTTCGCGTCGACATTTCCGAGGACAGGTCCGGTTTCTACATTCCCACCTGTCGTCTTCGCGGTAACGTTGCCCTGGACTCTTCCGATCCCGATATTGCCGCCTGTCGTTTTCGTGTCGACATTTCCACCGGTATCACCGATCTCAATGTTGCCACCCGTCGATCTGGCCGTCACGCCACCCTCCGCGCGATCGACCGTGATGTTGCCGCCGGTCGTCGACAACGCGGTTTCCCTGCCGCCGCCGCGTACCTGGATATCCCCGCCGGCGGTGCTGGCTTTGACGTCGCCTTCCGTGATGGTGCCGATGTCTATATCCCCGCCGGCAGTCCCGGCCTTTACGTTGCCCTGCAAATCGGCCACTTCGATGTCTCCGCCGGCGGTCTTCAGATCCAGGTTAAAGGATCCGGGCACGCGCGCGGTCATTTTCACCCTGACCCTGTTCCGCTTGAACCATCCGGGCCTGTTGACCTCGATCCGTACATCGTTCGCGTGTTGCGAAACGTCCACTTCCACGTCTTCAAGTTCCCGGCGGGCCTTTGCTTCCGAATAGCGCGCGATCCACTTCTCCACGAGCACGTCCACTTTGTTCTCGTCCCAGGTATCGATGCGAATGTCGCCCAGGTCGGCATCGATCGTCAGCGTACCTCCTGGCTCGACGCTGAACTGTTCTTCTATTCTCTCAGCGTGTTTCCGGTCTTCCGCCATGAATGTAACCTCCTGTGTGCTGCATGTATTCGCGGCAACGACACACGCAAAAATCAATGTCAGCAAAACTGCCGGTTTCATTGTTCTCCCCTGACTTTGCCGCTGAACGTCGTGGATTTCAAATTTCCTTGCACAGAACCGGTTTGAATATCTCCGGAGTTCGAACGTATCGTCGCATCGCCATCCACGGGGCCGATTTCGATGTTACCCGACAAGGATCCGGCATGCAGATCCCCCCGTACGATATCCGTTTCTATTCTGCCGGAGTTCGAATAGACCTTCACATCACCTGCCACTGGACCGATCTTGATGCGCCCAGTTAAGGACTTGGCGTGCAGGTCCCCGTCTATGTTACGTGTTTCTATACTGCCAGAGTTCGAACGGATCATCACATCACCTGCCACGGGGCCGATATCGACGATACCGGTCAGTGTAGTAGTGTGTACATCGCCTACTACGCTACTCGTCACGATTCTTCCACCGTTCGATTTTATGCTCAAGTCACCTTCGGTGGGACCGGTCGAAATTTCCCCGGTAAGAGTCTCAGCCGTCACATTTCCTGCGATATTCCCCGTCTGGATATCACCGCTTATGGTAATGAGGTCGAGGTTGTATTCCTCAGGCACCACAACATTGATTTCAACATAGACCCGTTCCGGCCAGTCGTCCTGCCAGAACTTTTTCGTGTACGTGGGGTACCTGATCCAATCGACTTCGATTCGTACCCCGTTATACGTCTGTTTGATTACGACTTCGATATTACTGAAGGCTTTTCGAACCTGGTCAGCATCGGTTGCCCGAAATCGCTTTCTCACCAGGACATCTACTTCATCATTGATCGAGCTTCTGACGCGAATTGCCCCCAATTTGGCATCGACCGTCAATGTACCACCAGGGTTCACCTCGAATCTTTGCCGATCATCTTCGATATAGTCTCTCCCGTCGCGCTCAAAGGTATAGTCCCGCTCATCGTGCTCAAATCCGATCTCCTGGGTGCTACACGCGCTTGATATCCAGACATATGTGAATAAGACCGCGACGAAACCAGTCCGGCTCATAACCTCCTCCAATCAGAATTGCAGAATTGGAAATGTGTGGTGCGATTCTTGAATATTAGACTAATGCGGCGGGGTAAATGTTTCGCGGTGCGGCCTTGCTCGAGCCTTGAGAATCCGTTTAGAGGTTGCCAAGGTGGAAGGAGTCCTACTCCACCCAGTGCGATACGAGGGGCTTGAGCGCGCCGGGCAGGCTGTCGAAGACGTCCTTCGGAAGGGTGGGAACCAGGTTTTCCGTCCCGCCGGTCTCGTCCACCAGGATCCTGCGGTCTTCGGACCCGGGCATCAGGACGTTCAGGTTTAGCCACCAGGGCGCGTAGCGCACGACGACAGCCACGCGGGGGTCTCGGGAGGTGTTGGCGGCCGTCGAATGCCAGAGCCGGCTGTCCATGACCAGGACGCTTCCCGCCTCGCCGGTCACGTTCAGTTCGGTTGGATAGGGTTTTTCGGGCGGTACGCCGTTCTCTCCGGTGGGATTGTTTGACGCGCGATGGCTTTCCGGCACGATGAGGGTGCCCCCGTTTTCGCCCGTGAAGGATGAAAGCATCCAGATGGTCGTGAGGTGCATGACCGCGTCGGGGTACGGCGCGGGGACATGTCCCGCGTTCCGCTGGTTGAAGGGCCAGTCCGCGTGCCATCCGCCGCGTTCGTTCCCGGGTTCATTGATGGTGGCCGTGGTAAAGGAGATGCGGAAATGGTGGCCGAGCAGGGCGCCGGCCAGGTCGACGATCCGCTGGTCCGCGAGGTAGGACGCCAGCGACTGGTCGTATTTGAGAAATCCGCTCACGTGGCCGATGTTCGCCGGTGCGTCGGGATTCCGGTGCCGGTTCGTGGAGACGATGACCTGGGCGCGTATTTCCTCCAGCCTGTCCGCCGGGATAATGTTGTCCAGGACGCACCAGCCGTCCGTCCGCATGGCCTGTATCTGACTTTCCAGCGTCATTCGGTCACCGCCAACATCTTTACGAAAAACTCCGATCGGTGGAGATTCGGTTCATTGGGCAGCAAAGCCGGGGGACGACAGTTATCCATCCAGGTCATCCGTGCTCAGTGTGCCGGCTTCCTGGTGCCGGCGGAACACGTCCCAGGTCTCCCTGATCCCGTCGTCCAGCGGCGTGTAGGGAATCTCGCCCACGTCTTCCTGGATGGCGCGGTCGTCGAGGTCCGGCGCGATGGGCAGGTTCATGTCCAGGTGGGAGATGAGCCCCTCCGAACCCGGCACGACGCGCTCGATGGACGCGATGACCTCGTCGATGGACACGACGTCGCCCCGGATGCTGTAGGCCCCGGCGCCGGTGGTTTCCGCCTCGGCGCAACGGATGAACGTACGGGCGGTGTCGTTCACGAACTGCATGTTGTTCCGCCCGCCGTACCCGATCACGTACGGCCGGTTCAACAGGGCGGCCTTGACCGCTTTCGTGGGATCGGATGTCAACCCGAAGTCCCGGCCCGGTCCGTACACGGTCCATGGACGCAGGCCTATGCTGGATATGCCGTGATCGAGGAAGTACACCCGCGCGTTCGCCTCGTTGCACTGCTTGAACACGCCGTAGTGGGTGACCGGCCTCAGCACCGCGTCGTTGTCCACGGGACCCGAATCGTAGTCGTCCTCCATGCCGTAGACGGCCGCGGAGCTCGCGTAGACGATGCGCTGCACGATATCGTCGTGGGTCTTAGCCGCTTCGAAGACGTTCAGGGTGCCGATCACGTTTACGGTGGCGCCCTTTATGGGGTCGGCCCTGCACACGGGCACCTGCAGACCCGCCAGGTGGATGATGCGGGTCGCCCCCGTTTCTCCGACGACCCTCGTGAAGTGTGATCCGTCGGCGATGTCGCCCTCGATGAACCGGACCCGGGCGATCTGCTCCTCGTCCATGATCAACGCCATGCGGGCGGTGTGTTCCACCAGGTCGTAGATCGCGACATCGTGTCCGTCGTCGATCAGGTTCTTCACGATCCACGAACCGATACAGCCATATCCGCCGGTGAGCAGATACTGCATTTAAACTGTCCTCTGAACGGGAAAACAAGGGCTGAAAAACCTCGTCCATTGTACGGTGCGCAAGGGCCGGTGTCAAGGGAAACGGCCGCCTGCCGGACACCGTTTTAGTCCTTGATCCGGCCCCTTCACGGAAATACATTGTGCGCATTCCGGAACGTCCGGAAAGCAACCCGTAGTTCCAGTGATTTCATCCCCTCAAGCGCTAATCCCATGAGTGTCAGACAACGGTCCCCGTCGTCCGCCGGAAAGCCGGAATCGGGGCCTTACGGTGCGGGATTACAGGGCAAGGCCGGGGGCCTTGCCTCGGGCATGACCGTCAGAGCAGTGGGGCTGGGGCTCTTCCTGTCCGCCTCGATGGCGTGGTGGGTCGTGCACTCCGCCTTCGAAGCCCATTCCTCCTACCTTTCCATTACCCACATGCCCATGGCGGCGCTCTTCCCCTTCATGCTGGTCGTCTTCGTCGTAAACGGCCTGCTGAAACGTTTCGCGCCCGAACGCGTATTCACCGGGCCGGAACTGATCATCATCTTCTTCATCGTCTTCACGGCATCGGCCATTCCGGGGTGGGCCTTCACCACCTACTGGGTCGCCATTCCCTCCATCCCACACTACTACGCCAACTCCGAGAACAGGTACGTGGAACTGTTCTTCGAATATCTGCCGACCTGGCTGATCGTCCCGGACGGGCGGAACGCGATACACTGGTTCTACGAGGGGCTGCCGTCCAGCGGCGTGATCCCCTGGCGGGACTGGGTCATCCCCATGAGCTGGTGGGGCACCTTTTTTCTGGCCCTCTTCTTCGCCAGCGCGTCGCTCATGGTGATCCTGCGCAAGCAGTGGATCGAAAGGGAGCGGCTGACCTTTCCGCTGGCCCGCGTGCCCCTGCTGCTCATCGAAGAGGACGAAAGCGGTTCCGTGCTGCCCCGGATCGCCCGGTCCAAGGTATTCTGGTACGGATTCTCCATTCCCCTCTTCATCATCCTGTGGAACATCGTCTCGTACTGGGACGTCGTGCCTCCGATCAGACTGGGCGGGGATTACCGCATTCCCATCACCCTGGCCGAGTCCTTCCCGCCGATTCAGTTCAAGATCAATTTCGCCTTCATCGGCATCGGGTTCTTTACCGAACTGAATATCCTGTTCAGCATCTGGGTGTTCTTCCTGCTGGCCACGATCCAGATCGGCATCATGAGCCGATTCGGCATTCCGAAGACCACCGAGATCGTAACGGCCCAGCACCTGGGCGGTTTCTTCATGTACACCCTCTTCGGACTCTGGATGGCCCGCCGCCACCTGAGCGACGTGGTGAGGAAGGCGATCGGCCGCGGCCGGGACATCGATGATTCGGGGGAATTCTTCTCGTACAGGACCGCCATGGGCGGGGTAGTGATCGGTGTCCTGTACATGTTCTTCTTCCTGATCAGCATGGGCATGTCCCTCGCCGCCGCGGCCACGCTCCTGGCCACCTGCATGCTCCTGTTCCTCGGGGTCACCCGCGTGGTGGCGGAAGCCGGGCTCATCAACCTGGACCTGCCGTACAACGCCCATGACTTCACGGTGTTTTCCTTCGGGTCGGCGAACCTGCACCGTGCGGATCTCACGATACTGACGCTGTCGCAGACCTTCTCGCGGAACTGGCGCACGCTGGGCATGTGCGCCATGGCCCACGTCAACAAGATGGGCGACGAGGTCGGCGGCGCCCGGCGCGGCATATTCCCCGTCATCGTCTCGGCGCTGCTTATGGCCGCGGTCATTTCCGTTATCTACACCATCTACCTGGGCTACGCGACTACCGGGGCGGATGGATTCAGGGACGCCTTCGGCAATGCGAAAGCGGGATACACCACGTTGACGACGTGGATCAATAACCAGACCCAGTTGACCGGCGGCGAGTATGCCGGTCTCGGGATCGGCGCCTTCGTCGCCTGGCTGCTGATTCTGGCCCACCACAATTTCCACTGGTGGCCGCTGCATCCCATCGGCTGGGCCGTCGCCAAGACCTGGGGCATCGGGATGATCGCCACTTCGATCTTCATCGTCTGGCTCATCAAGGCCGTGATCCTGAAGCTGGGCGGCACGAGGCTTTACCGCGAGGCACAACCCTTCTTCATCGGCATGCTGGTGGGTTACGTGCTGGGCGTGGCGCTCTCCTACTGCGTCGATGTGATCTGGTTTCCGGCCTCCGGCCACATCGTGGAGACGTGGTAGCCGGACAGGAGGTCCGGGACGACGGCGACAAAGCGGGGAGAGCAGCGGCGACGGCGAGGGAAGGCAGCGACAGAGCGAAAAGAGCAGCGGCGGCGACAGCGGCGAGAGAACGGGCGAAACGGCCCCAGGGCGGCGGCACGTATAGTTGGAAGAACAACGGCGACGACCCTTTGGCCATTTTAATGAGTTAAAACCGAAAGGAGTGTTACCATGAGCGTGGAGCAGGTCATGCCCGACGAGGCGGCCAGGCTGGTCGAATCCGAGGGATACGTGTACGTCGACGTCCGGTCCGTGCCCGAATTCGACCAGGGACATCCCGCGCCCGCGGTGAATATCCCGCTGTTGCACGCGGACGAGCAGACCGGGCAGATGACGCCCAATCCCGATTTTATACGGGTTGTGAAAGCGAACTATCCGGAGGATTCGAAGCTCGTGCTGGGCTGCCGGACCGGACAGCGGTCCGACCACGCCGCCCAGCTGCTGCAGTCGATGGGATACCGGACGGTGGTCAACATGCGGTGCGGGTTCAGCGGGGAGATGACGCCCTTCGGCCAGGTGGTCAACCCGGGTTGGGAAGAAGTGGGCCTGCCGGTGAGTTGCGACAGCGGCGAAGGCGTCAGTTACGCGTCGCTCGAGGCGAAGTCGGAAGGGGCCTGAGACGCAGCCACTACCCGCGTAATACCTCTTCGTAATAGGCCTCGTACTGCGGGACGACGGTTTCCTCCGCGAAATTGTCCAGCACCCGTTGCCGCGCCTGCTGCCCGATGGTCTGGCGGAACGCGTCGTCGGACAGCAGGTCCGTTGCGTGCAGGGCCATCTGCCGGACGTCGCCCACCCTGGTGATGTATCCCGTTTCTCCGTGGCGCACCAGCTCCGGCAGGCCGCCGGCGTTGGCGCCGATCACCGGGACGCCGCAGCTCATGGCTTCCAGGGCCGAAAGGCCGAAGCTCTCCTGCTCGCTGGGCAGCAGGTACAGGTCGGAACAGGACAGGATCCGGTCGACCCCCTCCTGCTCTCCCAGAAAAACCACGCCGTCCTGCAGACCCAGTTCCCGGACCAGCTCCTGCATGGGGATGCGCTCCGGTCCTTCTCCCACCAGCAGCAACTTGCACTTGACCCTGCGCCGCACCTCGGCGTACATGCGGATGATGTCCCCGATGCGCTTGACCGGCCGGAAATTCGAGACGTGGGTAATGACCTTCTCGTCCTCGTCGACGAATTTGCTGATGTCGCAGTGGCCGTCGCCCCGGCGGAACCGGTCGACGTCGACGAAATTGGGGATCACCCGGATGTCCTGGTCGATTTTGAAGAGCGACTGCGTATCGCGCTTCAGGGACTCGGATACGGCCGTGACCCCCTGGCTTTCCTCGATGCTGAACCGGGTGATCCGGTAGAAGGACTTGTCGCTCCCCACCAGGGTGATATCGGTCCCGTGCAGGGTCGTGATGACCTTGATGTCCCGGTCGCGCAGCATGTGCCGCGCCAGGAAGGCGCAGGTTGCGTGGGGAACGGCGTAGTGCACGTGCAGGACGTCCAGTTCCGCCTCGGAGGCCACGTCGGCCATTTTCGCCGCGAGCGCAAGGGTGTACGGCGGATACTTGAACAGCGGATAGGGCATTACCTCCACGTTGTGGAAGGAGATGTTCTGGTTGTATTCCTGCAGGCGGAAGGGGATCGAATAGCTCACGAAATGGACCATGTGCCCCCTCCGGGCCAGCGCCTGTCCCAGTTCGGCGGCGATGGCGCCGCTTCCTCCGTAGGTAGGATAGCAGGTAATGCCGATGTTCATTTTCGCCCCGCGAAATGGACCAGCGGATCGTCGATCGAAAGATATTCACGGACGACGAAGGGTTCTCCGTACCGCGCGCCGATCAGTGCGCCGTAGTAGCGGCTCTGAGCATCCACCTCTTCGAGGAACTCCGGACGGCTGATGAAGGTTTCGGGCTCGGTGGAGTCCGGATCGTGGAACTGGGACCGGTGGGCCTTGACGGCTTCGATCTTGCGGTCGAACGTCGTAGAAATGTCGACGATGAAGGAAGGACGGGGCTCCTGATAGCGGTGATGGGTGAGGTAGAAGACGACTTTCCGGGGCCGGAAGACCGGGTGGTCCGTTTCGATTTTCTCCAGGCCGGCCAGGAAGGCCGCGTCCCTGGCCAGCCGGGCAGTCGCCTCGTGGTCGGGGTGGCGCGCAACCTCGTGGGGTACAAGGAGCAGATCAGGCTGGTGAATGCGAATGGCGTCCACCAGGGCGTCGCGGTGGGTTTCGCAGGCGCCGATGCGGGCATCCGGCAGTTCGAGGTTCTGCCGCGCCGACAGCCCCAGGATCTCCGCCGCCGCCGCCGCTTCCCCTTTCCGGCCGTCGACCGTGCCGCGGGTACCCTTCTCGCCCCGGCTCATATCGACGATCCCGGTGGCGTACCCCAGGTCGGCAAAGCGGATCATCAGGCCGCCGCAGTGGAGTTCCACGTCGTCGGGATGGGGGGATACGGCCAGGACGTCGAGTTTCATAGCGGAGTTATCCTGTGTCTGAAGTCGGCCTCGTCGGTGGCCTCGAAGAGCGTCTTCATGATATCGAATCCATGGAGGGCGACGTACTGCCAGATGTTGGCCACCCGTTCCTGGAGTTGCCCGTTGGGATACACCAGGCGGTCCGCCCGCATGATCTGGCCGCGCATGACCCCGTCCGCCTTCTTCAAGGCGCGAAGGGTCTTTTCCTCCAGCCTGCCCAGGGCGTAACTGGTCTTTCTCTCCGAGGCCTCGACGATCCGGCTCAGCCCGGGGTCAAGCGCCGTCATGTGTCCCTTCAGACTCCTGTAGTGGGCCTCCACGTCTCCCCGGGCGGCCCGCAATCCCTCGGCGATATGCATCGGCACGTCGTCCCGCAGTTTCCGGTCGACCACGGCTTCGATGCCCTGGACGAAATGGGAGATCGCGAGGCCGTGCTTCTCCAGGATCCGGGCGGTCCTTGCGCCTACCAGCGTATGGGAAGCCCGGGGATAGACCACGGGGAAGGGCAGGCCGAACTGGCGGTAGACGCCGACGAGCTGGCCGTAGTAGGCGATCTCCGCCGGACCGCCGATATAGGTCAGTGACGGAAACAGCGTGTCCTGCACCAGGGGCCGGGTAATGACGTTGTGGGTGAACCGCTCGGGCGCCTCCTCGAGCAATTCGAGCAGGTCGCTGGCGGCATAGGACAGGCTGTCGTCCCGGTTGCTGAACCGCCCATTCCGGTAGTTCAAGGCGTTCCGCTGTCCGTCCTGGTAGAGAAACAGGTTCACCGCGTCGTGGGAACGGGAGACCTGGGGATCGAACCCGGCTCCGGCCAGTTTGCCCGAAGCCGCCAGGACCGAGCGCGTGGATGCGAGCGGATCCCGGATTTCCCATTCGAACACGGGGCTCATCAAGGGTTTCAGCGCCGAATCGGTGGGATCGACGAGGACCAGGCCCCGCCCCTGGAAAAGCCGGGTCATGAGCCGGGCGAAGGCATCGGAGAGCGAGGTCTCGGCGGTACAGTGCCGCCGAAGCATATCGATCGCCGAAGGGCTGTACTCCGAGTCAGGCAATGCATCCGCGAACCGATCGAGCAACGGCCCGATCCCTGGGCCCATCAGGCGGCCGCTCGCGGACCGGCGGTCATTGGGGTCGTCGGGGCCCAGTTCGAAGCGGAGAGCGTCCCCGTCCGCCCGGCAGACGTGGACATGGTTGATCTCGGCGTAGTCGTGGTCGTCGGCGGCCATCCAGAAGACGGGCACGGCCCGGACGCCGGTTTCCTCCGACACCCGCCTTGCCAGCTTTATCGCCGTTATGGCCTTGTAGATGGTATAGAGCGGGCCGGTGAACAGCCCCGTCTGCTGTCCCGTGGAGACGACAAAGGTGTCGTCCCCGGCGAGGGAACGGGCGTTTTCGAGGACCGTCTCGTCCGCCCCGTACCGGGTGTTCTGTTTCTCGAGTATCCGGGAGAGCGCTCTTCGCGGCGGGGGCGTTGCACGGGACCGGACTGCATCGATCATCCGTGGCCAGACGTCCGGGTCGCGGGGATCGTGGGCGTAGAAGGACCGCAGCGACTCGAAATCGTCGAGATAGGCATGCAGCAGGGGTGCAGGCAGCACCTGGCGGTAATCTACTGCATAAGGGTTCATGTAACCGGCCTTGTTCGGCGCTAGTCCCGGCGGTTCGGCAGCGAAGGCGGTGTCACGCGGCGTGGACCGGCTTGCGCGGTCCCGGCGCCTTGTTCCCCATCCGCTTTTCCATGATGAGCAGATAGGCGGGCAGCGCGACCAGGGCCGTCGTCAGCGTGGCGATCTCTCCCACGTTGGCCATGATCCCGAAGGAATGCAGGCCCCGGTTGGACGTCAGCATGAGCGAAGTATACCCGATCAGCGTCGTGGACGAACACATGACCAGGGCCGCGCCTGTATGCTGTACCATATTACGTATGGAACCGCGTCCGTCAAGGCGGTAGCGTTGATACAGGTTCACGCTGTAGTCCACGCCGATCCCCAGCGTTGTGGGAATGACGATGAAGTTGAAGAAGTTCACCTTGATGTCGAAGACGGCGATGACCCCGCCCATGACCAGCATGCCGCCCAGCAGGGAGGCCAGGATCACAACCGACGCGTGTATGCTTCGGAAAGCCAGCACGAGGAGCGTGATCACGCCCACGAAACAGGCAACCGTGGCGATGGGGCCGTCGCGGTCCACGGCCTTCAGCATGTCGGCGAACACCACGGCCTCTCCGGATGAATAGATGACTTCATCGTCTGGCAGGCGATTGGATCGGACAACTTCCGCGAACCGGATCAGGTTCCTGCCGTTCCAGAGCCCGGCGTCCGACCTCGGGTAGACGTAGACCAGCCTGCCCGCCGTCCCGTCCCGCTCCTCGAAGGGACGGGTAAGCGCCTGGGGCAGGTCGTCCACGGCGATCTCCTCCAGGCTCAGATTGGCGCGGAAATCGTTGATCCGGGCGAGCTGGCCGGGCGGGACGCCGAGTTCGTCGGGCGGATTGGTGTCGAGCATGTACTCGATGTCCCAGAGGACGTCGATCTTGTCCTCCTGATCCTCCGGAAGCAGGTCGAAAATGGTCCTCACGCGGTCGATGGTCGGGTTCGGGACTTCCTTTTCCGCTTCTTTCTTGTCCAGTACGGCCCTGCGAATGCCCGGCACCTGGTCCAGGCGGTCCGCCAGGATGACCGCGGGAGACTGCGATATGCCGAACAGGGCGTTGACGCGGTGGTTGAGGATACGCTCGTAGGTGTCGCCCCGAGGCTCGTTTCGAAGTTTCGAGAAATCGTACTCGAAGGAGTTCGGAAGCCACCATATCAGCAGGACGGCGCCTGCCAGGACCAGGGAGACACTCGTGCCCACCACGGCATGCGGCGCCCGCTGAACCAGGTTTGCGAGGCGGGTCAGCGCCCTGCCCCGCGACACCCTCCGGGTCCAGGTCTTTCGTCCGAATTCGGTGCGGTCCCAGAGCATCAGCAGCGCCGGGAGGATGGAAAAGGTCGAAAACCAGCACAGCAGCATGCCCAGGCCGCCGATGAATCCGAAGTGGTTGAATCCCCGGAAATCGGTGATCATGAGGGTGCCGTAGGCGAGACCGGTCGAGAGTGCGGAGGTGATGGTCGCCGTGAGGGTGTTCCGGAAGGCGATCTGCACGCCGTCCAGGGCGTTTGCTCCCCGCAGCCGCTCCTCCTTGTACCTGGCCATCAGGATCAGGCCGTAGTTGATACCGTTTCCCACGATGATGGCGCCCAGGAAGGCGGTCTGCATGTTCAGGTAGCCAATGCGGAAGTAGGTGATGCAGAACGTCCAGAGGATGCCGACGACCACGACCAGCGTGATGTTGATGACCGGCACGATGGTCCGGAAATAGAGGAAGATGGCCAGGGCGACGAGGGTCAGCGTGAAGGCGGCGGACGAAAAGATCTCCCGCTGCACCGATGAATACTGGTCGAGAATGAGACGGTACTTCCCGGTGAGGCCGACTTTCAGCGAGGGGTGGTAGGACGGCGGGTCGAGCCGTTCCACGATGGCCAGGACGCGCTCGCAGAGGTCCCGCGAAAAGGATACGCCGGTGGACGAGCCATAGGGTTTAAGGATCATGACGAGAAACTGCCCCTGCTCGTCGCTCCCCGTGAAATACCCGTCGACCCACTTGTCCAGCTTCTCTGACGCTTTTTGCTCGTACTTCTCTTCCAGGTCGCTCAGGGTGAACGGTTCATCTTCCGCTTCGAGCCCGAGGTCCTCCTCGGAAACGAAGAGGGGGTTCTGCTCCAGCTTCTGCTTCAGGATCTGCCGGCTCAGCCGGCTCTGGATCTCTTCCAGGTCCTCCAGGTCCGCGTACAGGTACTTGTGGTCTTCGTAGAACCGTTTTTCCTCGTCCACCCGGTACTCGACGTAACGGACGTACCCCTCCGGGAGTTCGGACCGGATCCTGCCGGCGAGGTCGTCCGCGAACCGCTGGGCGGCGGCAAGGTCTTCCGTTTCAATGACGATGGTCAGGTTGCCGATTCCGCCGACGCGCTCCGTGAGCCGGTGGATGTCGTCGACGCTGCGGTAGCCCTCGGGAAGGAGCTCGACAAAGTCGGTTTTCAGCTGGAGCCTGGAGGTGAAATGTACGGCCAGGACGGCGGTCAGCAGCGCGCCCAGGAGGATCTTTGCCGGATGGCGGCAGATGAAGGCGATGTACCTGTTCAGAAAGCGGTCAATAGCGGCTCTGGTTTCGGCCTTCATCTGGAAAATCCTCGCTGAAACGGACACGTCAGGGTATGGAAATATCCCCGCAATCCTGAAATGTGTCAACCACGAAAACGGTTGGCGCGGCGAAGTTGCAGGACCTTCGCGAACGCTGTTTTTCTTTGACATACATGGCGCGCGCCCTTACATAATCTGGACCCATTTTCTTTGTTTCTGCCAGTGTTCAAACATCGCGAATACCGTTCCCCGCCCTGTCCATGGCCTCAGCACAGCAAACTGTTTCCGCCCCTGCTGTCCAGGCGACCGCGACCCGGATCATTACGCCGCGATCCATCCTCCTGGGACTGGTGAGCGTCGTCCTGATCTCCCTGATCGTCCCCTATTTCCAGTACACCATGGCCTCGTCTCAGCTGGGCGCGGATCATCTTCACATCGGCGCGCTGTTTCTGGCCTTTGCGTATCTCGTACTTTTCAACGTGATCCTCGCCCGGTGGAATAGAGACTGGGCCCTGACGCCCCATGAGTTCGTCATTCCCCTGGCCATGGGCATGGCGGCTTCGGGGCTGACGACCAACGGCATGGGCGCCCCCTTCATCTCCACGCTCATGGCGCCCTACCTGCTTGCGACGCCCGAGAACCAGTGGGGCGAATACTTCTACCCGTACCTGAAGCCCTGGGCGACCGTTACCAACCAGGGCAACGCCCTCACGTGGTTCGTCGACGGCATCCCGCCCGATGCGTCCATTCCCTGGAGCGTTTGGGGCATTCCGTTGTTCTGGTGGCTGACTTTCATCGTCCCGATCATCTTCATGGGACTGTGTCTCGTGGTCATCCTCAGGCGCCAGTGGGTCGAACACGAGAAACTCGTCTTTCCCATGATGCAGATCCCCCTCGCCTTTACCCGGGGCATGGATTCGCCCACCCGCGTGCCGGCCTTTCTCTCGGAGAAGCGGTTCTGGATCGGTTTTTCCATACCCTTCTGCGTGATGATGTACAACATCGTCGGGTTCTTCACCCCGGTCGTGCCCCAGTTCCCCTATTTCGGCTCGGCGCCGCCCATCGTGTTCGGCGAGGGATTTCCCCCGCTGGAAATCAATTTCCGCCCGGCCATCCTTGGCATTTCGTACTTCGTCAACCTGGACGTGCTGGCCGGATTCTGGGTGTTCTACATGATTGGGATCATCCAGGTTGGCATCGCCCACCGGATCGGGTACGACATCCCGGGAAGGGACAACTACACCTCGATCCATCCCATGCTGGACTGGCAGAACATGGGCGCGTTCATCGTGTTCGTGGGTTGGGGACTCTGGCGGGCCAGGTTTCATATCCGCGCCGTGTTCTCCAAGGCCTTCGGCCGCAGACCGGACCTGGACGACTCGGATGAAATGCTGCCTTACCGGGTCGCGGTCTTCGGCTTCATCGGGGGCTTCGTCTACGGCGTGGTCTGGCTGAACCAGCTGGGCATGAGCGTGCCCATCGCCGTGTTCCTTCTCGCGGGCGTCTTCATCATCTATATCGGGGTCTCCCGCATCATCGCCGAAGCGGGGCTGCCCTACGTGCGTTCGCCCATGATTGCCCAGGTGCTCGTGTTCTACTCGGTCGGGTCGGCCAACCTGTCCATGTCCACCATGACGGCCATGGCCCAGACCTACGGACCCGTCAGCGAGATCAAGTCGACCTTCATGCCCGCCTTCATGCAGGCGGCCAAGCTGTCCGAGATCGGCGCGCGCTGGCACCGGGGCCTGGGCTGGAGCATCCTTGCCGCCGCGGTGATCGGCGTGGTGATCTCCCTGGTCTGGACGATCTACATGGGGTTCGACCAGGGCACGCGCCAGTTCACGAACGGATGGTGGTTCGGCCGGATCGGTTCGACCATCCCCTACAACGAAACGCTCACCAAGATGCGGGACCCCTTCGGGCCGGACACGGCAAGGCTGATGTTCTTCATGGTGGGCGGATCGCTCATGTTTCTGCTCATGACCCTGCGGGCCCGGCTGCCCGGCTGGCCGCTGCACCCCCTGGGGTTCTTCCTTTCATATTCCTGGCCCGCCCGGGCGATCGTCTCGTCCATGTTCGTATGCTGGGTCATCAAGAGCATCATGATGTGGGTAGGCGGCATCGAACTGTACCGCAAGGGCCAGCCCTTCTTCCTGGGCCTGATCTTCGGCGTGGCCACTGGCGTGGTCATCTCCATGCTCGTCGACTTCGTGTGGTTTCCCCACGCGGGGCATCACATCTATGGGATAGACTAGCGTGTATTCGCGGATATTCGGATACGTATTCCTCGCAGTGGGCGTCCTGTTGTTCCTCGCCGTGGCCGTGGTGGGTCCGGCCTGGGTGACGGAGCACGTGATCCTGAAGATCGTCTCCCTGCCCGAAGACGTGCCGCCCAGGCCGCTCGAAGAGGCCCCGGTGTCCTGGGAAGAGGTGTCCGAAATCGTTACCCCGGAGCGCGTGGAAGCCCACGTCCGGGCGATGAGCGAACATCCGTCGCGCGTCGTGGGCTACCCGGGAAACCGGGCGGCCATGGAATACGTGGTCGATGCCTTCCGCGCCGGGGGGCTGACCGAGGTCGCCGTCGACACCTTCACCGTTTCCTCGCCTGTAGACCACGGCTTCACGCTGACCGTGCACGACTCCGTGGAAACCGAAATACCGGTGTACCAGTTCTGGCCCAACCTGGTGCGGCTGAATTCCTTTCCCGACGGGATCAGGGGCCCCCTGCATTACGGACGCCGGGGCGAGTTCCAGGCCTTCAACGGCAAGGAGATCGAGGGGAGCATCGTCCTGGTGGATTTCGACGGACGCGACCAGTATCTCAACGCGCGGATGCTGGGCGCCCGGGCCGTCCTGTTCTACGACAGCGGTCCCGGCGCGGTGACCAACAACCAGGCCCAGCGCAAGATCCTGGACGTGCCCGTCGACGTACCTCGCTTCTGGATCCCGGACCGGCACGCGGCCATGGTCCTGGAGGCCGCGCGGTCCGGCACTGTCGACGTGACGATCAAGGGGCGCATGTCCTGGGAGCGGGCCGAGACCTGGAACGTCATGGGGTGGCTGCCGGGACGGGACGAACCGCTTCCCGGCGGTGACGGTACGGAGAAATGGAAGGACAGGATCGTCGTGCTTTCGGCGTTCTACGACGCCATGTCGGTCGTACCCGGACTGGCGCCGGGCGCCGAGAGCGCGGGCGGTATCGCCGCCATGCTGGAGCTGATGGACGTGCTCCGGGCCCATCCGCCGGGATACACCGTGCTGTTCCTGGCCACGTCCGCCCATTTTCACGGACTCCAGGGCATCAACGACTTCCTGGACCGCCACTACCGGACGGACGAATTCTTCCTGGAACGGATACCCGGGGAAGACCGGATCCCCTTTGCCCTGTTCCTGGGCCTGGACCTGACCAGCAGGATGGACCAGGTCGGCCTGTTCAGCTATGGCGATTTCATTTTCTTCACCTCGAATCTGAACATCCTGTATGAGCCCTACGCCGACCGGTACCTGAATTACGCGCGCAAGGCCGGGGTCTACGATGAAGAGGAAAGCCGAACGCCTTACCTGAACACGCTGACGCCCTCGCTCCGGTCGCAGGAAAGCTACATGCCCGCGGGTCCCGCCTTCGATCACGAAATGGTCACGCTCGCCGGGCTGCATGGCATGACCTTCGCCACGGCGAACGACAACAGGCTGCTTATCGATACCCCAAAGGACCGGGCCGAGTACGTCGATTTCCCCAACCTGGTCCGGCAGATCAGGACCATCGGCACCCTGTTGCCGGCCATGCTTTCGGACCCGGAGGCCTTCGAGGTGGACGAATCCATCCGGCTGAAGGACGAGGGACGCGACATCGAGGGCCGGGTCCTCGAGTTCGACCGGACCGTGGATTTCTTCAAGCCCAATACCCCGGTATCCGATGCCCTGGTCGTCTACGAGCCCGGATACCAGAGCCACGGCGGCGTGCGGGGATTCCTGGTGACCCAGGCCGACTCGCTGGGGAATTTCCGGTTGTCCATGATCCGGTTCCCCAGGGGGCCGACGGAATTGCGCAGCTACGGTCTCGACGCGGAAGGCAGGATCGTGTACGCACCGGACCTGGGTGAGGAGGGCAACGCCACCTTCCCGCTTGCGGTGCCGAACTCCTCCAAGGTGAACAATACCATACAGGTCCTCTTCCCCTGCGAGGAGATCAACCTCTTCGATATCGTCGATCCCGGCGTATTCGTCGCCCTCGACAACCTGACGGTGCTTGGGAGGGACAACAGTCCGCTGCGCAAATACGGGGCGGCCTTCGTGGAAGACCAGAGTTTCTTCGGCAACTGGATGACCAACGCGGCGGTGGTCTTCGCCAGGCCCGAGGACCAGGTCAAAATGTTCATGAGCGCGGGTCCCCGGGGCGTCAAGTACCTGCTGACCAATACGCCGGAGTCATGGCTCGAAGATCCGCCCGAAAGTATCTCCGACGAAGTCATGGCACTGGCCCAGGGGCGCGGGTTCACGTCGGACCGGGGGCTGATCCTCCATCCTTTCTATCAGAGTGCCCTGGATCTGTGGTCGCTCAACAGGGCCCGCCTGATGAAACTGGCGGACCACGGCGTGACCAACGCCCGTGCCGCCGAACTTCACGAGGAAAGCACGCAAGCGCTCCGAGCCGCCCGGGAAGCCCTTGAAAACCGGCGTTACGACGCCTTCGCCGCACGGTCGAGGGAAGCGTGGGGCTACGAGGCGCGGGCCTATCCCGACGTGCGATACGCGGCGGACGACACGGTGGACGGCATCGTGTTCTACTTCATGCTGCTGGTCCCCTTCTGCTTCTTCCTCGAACGGCTCTTCTTCGGTTTCACGGACATTCGGAAGCGGCTGCTCGCGGTGGGCGCCATCTTCGCGGCGGTCTTCATGCTGTTGCAGAACGTGCACCCCGCCTTTCAACTCAGTCTGACGCCTTACATGGTCTTTCTCGCCTTCATCATCCTGGCCCTGGCCCTGATCATCATCACCATGATCGTCACCCGGTTCGACACGGAAATGAAGAACCTGACCCGTTCCGCGGCCGGCCTGCACGAAGCGGACATCGGCCGGCTGAGCGCCACCGCGGTGGCCATATCCCTGGGGATATCCAACCTGCGCAAGCGGAAGATGCGCACGGCGCTGACCGCGGTCACGCTGACCCTGCTGACCTTCACCGTGCTGTCCTTCACCTCCTTCAGGACCGGCATCCAGTTCTACACGCTGGACCGTGAGAACACCCCGCCGTACGAAGGCGTCCTCATGCGCAGCCTGTCGTGGCACTCGCTGCCCACGTCTTTCGTGCCCTACGTGGAAAACGCCTTCGAAGACCAGGCGGAGGTCGTGCCCAGGTCGTGGTACGAACCCGAGGATCTCACCAGCCCCTACATCGATCTGCGCGCTCCCGGCACGGGGACCGCCACCACGGTGCAGGTCATCCTCGGCCTTCATGCCGACGAACCGGCCATCACCGGTCTGGACCGCTACCTGGTGCCGGGCGGGCGATGGTTCGCCCCGGACGAAAGGGCGGTCTGCCTGCTGCCCACGGAACTGGCCGAAAGGCTGGATCTGGGGCCGGAAGATGTGGGTACGGCCGAGGTGGAGATCCTCGGAGGACGCTATACGGTGATTGGACTGCTGGATTCCGGTGGACTCGACGCCTACCGGGACATGGACGACGAGCGTATCATGCCCACCAGTTTTTCCATGACCCGTACGCTGACGGACGTGGACGTGGAGGTGTTCATGTCCACGATCCAGGCGTCCGAACACCTGCCATCCCGCAACGTGCTGGTCCTGCCCTATCGGCAGACCCTCGACCTCAACGGGTCCACGCGGTCCGTGGCGATCGCGGGATTCGCCGACGGCGATCAGCTCCGGGACTCCGTGGAGGCCTTCATGTCACGGGTACTCCTGGCCGTGTTCGTCGGTATGGAAGACGAAGTGAAGGTCTACAGCTCCCTGGGCGCCACTTCGGTTTCGGGCCTGGCCAACCTGATCATCCCGGTGCTCATCGCGGCGTTCCTGGTGTTGAACACCATGATGGGCGCCGTGTTCGAACGGTTCCGGGAGATCGGCGTGTACAGCGCCGTCGGCCTGGCGCCGAACCACGTCGCCGCCCTGTTCATCGCCGAAGCCGCCGTATTCGCGACACTCGGCGCAGTGTTCGGTTATCTTGCCGGCCAGATCATCACCATGGGACTCTCGCAATGGGACCTGCTGGGCGGAATGTCCCTCAACTATTCCTCCCTGTCGACCGTGTACGCCACGATGGTCGTCATGGCCATCGTCTTCCTGTCCACCCTCTACCCGGCGAAGAAGGCCGCGGATATGACGGTAGAGGACGTGACGCGACGCTGGTCGCCGCCTCCGCCCGACGGCGACGACTGGCGCTTCGAGTTCCCCTTCACGGTGACCGTCCCCGAAGCGTTGCCTCTGTCGGGTTATCTGAACCACATATTCCAGACGCATGAAGACAGTTCGGCGGAGGATTTCGTCGCCGAGGGCACCACGCTCGACGCGATACCGGGCGACACCCTCGACACGTATCACGTTGCGGCCACGGTCTGGCTGGCGCCCTATGACCTCGCCATCAGTCAGGACGTGCGGCTTGAACTGGAGCCCGTCCTCCACGAGAGATTGTACCGCATCCTGATCGTGATCCGGCGCCGCAGCGGAGACCTGGCTCAATGGCAGACGATCAACCGCCGGTTCTTTACCGTATTGAGGAAGCGGTTTCTCGTCTGGCGGACCCTCGCCGAGCCCATAAAGGCCCGGTACCGGGAGATCAAGGCTTTCGATCGTCACACGGCCCTGTAATCGACAGAGAGGAGCGGAGATGTACGACCTGATCATCAAGGGCGGGCACGTCATCGACCCGGAGAACGGCATCAACGAAAGCCGGGACGTGGCCGTCGACGGCGGGCTGGTCGCGGCGGTGGAGCACGACATCCCCGCGGAGCAGGGTCGGCGGGTTGCCCGCGTTCACGGCCATTACGTCACGCCCGGACTGATCGACATACACATGCACGCGTACGGCGGCTACCGGGGATGGGTATTCCCCGACGCCCACGTGCTCCCCAACGGGGTGACCACGGTGCTCGATACCGGGGGCGCGGGCTGGAAGAAATTCGAAGACTTCAAGGACACGGTCATCGCGGAGTCCATTACCCGGGTGCTCGCCCTGATCAACATCGTGGGCGCCGGCATGGAAGGCGCCGTGGAACAGGACGTGTCGGAGATGGACCCCGTGCCCTGCGCGGACATGATCAGCAGGTACCCGGAACACGTTGTCGGATCCAAGACCGCCCATTTCAACCAGCCGGGCTGGGAAGCGGTCGACGGCGCCGTCGAGGCGGCCCGGCGGAGCGGCACCATCGCCATGATCGATTTCGCGCCGAAGCCGAACCGCAGCTACAGGGACCTGCTGCTGAAGAAACTGAGTCCCGGCGACATACACACCCACCTGTACGCGCAGCACATTCCCCTGCTCGACGCGAACGGCAGGGTGAACGACTACGTCCGGGAGGCGCGGGACAAGGGCATCCTGTTCGACCTGGGCCACGGCGGCGGCAGCTTCTGGTTCCGCATCGCCGTACCGGCCATCGAACAGGGCTTCCTGCCGGACACGGTCAGCACGGACTTTCACAAGTACAGCGCCTTGCTGCCGAACGCGAGCATGACCACGACCATGTCGAAATGCCTGAACATGGGCATGACCCTGGAGGACGTGGTCATGCGCTCCACGCGCAATCCCGCCCGGGCCATACGGCGTCCCGAACTGGGCACGCTGAGCATTGGCGCGGAGGCGGACGTCGCCGTGCTGGAACTCGAATACGGGGAATTCGGATTCGTCGATTCGGGCCTGGCCCGCATGCGCGGCGACCGGCGGCTGCGGTGCCTGCTGACCGTCCGCGCCGGAGAGGTGGTCTGGGACCTGAACGGCCTGACGCGGCCGGAATGGGACAAGGCGGGGAATTACATCAGGGCTGAGTGAAAAGATGAGCTTGCGCGTCTGAATCAGCAACAGGGAAGAAATGAGCGACAACCAACGCATCAGGACCGAGCGTGATTTATGAGCGACAGCACCAGGCGTGACCATCAGGATCGGGCGGAGCCGGCCGAATCGCGGGACCTGGACGCAAAGTCCGTGTCCGCGGACGACCGGTGGCAGATCGTTCCGGACAGCCTCCCCTACGAAGACGGGTTCAGCGGTCGAATCATCTGGGCTGCCTTCTTCGTCGGGCTGGTCATGCTCCCCGGCGCGATCTACCTGGAACTGGTGACCGGAAAGAGCTTCGCGGGCGCCGCGGAGTGGGTCACCATCATCATGTTCATCGAGATCGGCAAGCGCCTGTTCATCAAGCTTAAGCCCCAGGAAGCCATCATCCTCTACTGGCTCGCCGCCGGTCTGGCGGCGACGGGCCTGGGCGCCAGCGGCATGGCGGCCGGGTCCTCGGTGCACGGCGCGCCCTTTGCCAAGATGATCTGGTTCCAGTACCTGATCCAGTCGCCCCAGGCGGACGGCCTGGCCCAGCTTCTGCCCCAGTGGGTCTCGCCGCCCCGGGGTTCCGATTCACTGATCACGCGCACGCTGTTTTCCATGGAATGGCTGGAACCGATCCTCCTCGCCGTGCTCGTGTCCATCCTCGGCCTCGTCAACGCCCTTTCCCTGGGATACTTGCTCTTTCGCATCACGGCCGATACCGAACGCCTGCCCTTTCCCCTGGCGCCCGTGCAGGCGGCCGGGGCCACCGCCCTGGCGGAATCTTCGGCGGGGGAGGAGACCTGGCGGTGGCGCCTGTTCACGGTCGGCGCCATGATCGGACTGGGCTGGGGCATACTCTACGTCGTCGTGCCGACCGTGTCGGGCGTCGTGCTGACCAAGGGCGTGGAGGTCTTCCCCATTCCCTTCGCGGACTTCACGCCGCGGGTCCGGGACGTGCTGCCGGCGTCGCCCATCGGCATCGGCACGGACCTGGCCACGCTCCTGGTCGGATTCGTCCTGCCGTTCTGGATCGTGGTCGGCACCTTCATCAGCTCCTTCGTCATCACCTTCATCGCCAATCCGGTCCTCTACCACTTCGGCCTGCTGCACAGCTGGGCGCCGGGGATGAGCACCATTCCCACTTCCATCAACAACACCATCGATTTCTGGTTGAGTTTCTCCTCCATCGGCGCTTCGCTGGTCATCGGCCTGATCGGCCTGGTGGCCTTCGTTCGTGCGTTGAGGCGAGACCCCGGCGGAGCTTCCGGAGGCCAGGGACCTCGCAGGCCGCCGCCGGACCGGGGTGATTTCAGGCTGCCCATCCCCATTGCGCTCTGGGCGATTTCCACCCTGTGCTTCATACTCCTGGTCTACTACCTGGAACCGACGTTTCCGGTCTGGATCTCCGTGATCTTCGGGTTTCTGTGGACACCCTTCTTCTCCTACATCGGCGCACGCATGATCGGCCTTACGGGATCGCCCTACGGATCATCCTTCCCCTACGCGAGGGAGGGGTCATTCTACCTTTCGGGCTACAAGGGGGTGGCGATCTGGTTCGCCCCGGTTCCCCTTTTCGATCACAGCGGCGTCGTGGCGACCTTCCGGCAGCTGGAACTCACCCGAACGCGATTCCCAAGCCTGGTCAAACTGTATATATTGAGCCTGTTGCTGCTCATCGTCTTCAGTTTCCTGTTCTACGCGCTGATCTGGAAGCTCGCGCCCATTCCGTCGGCGGCCTATCCCTTCGTCGAAAAGATGTGGCCGCTGCAGGCGACCATGGAAACGATCTGGATCAAGTCGACCCTGCCGGGCGGTTCAGACGTGATCGGGCAACTGATAAAGTGGGAGTACATCGGCGCCGGGATGGGATTCACGGTGGCCCTTTACGGGGTACTGAGCCTGCTGAAGGCGCCGCCCCTGCTGTTCTACGGCCTGGTTGCCGGGCTGGGCACGGGCGCCTGGATTCACTATACGCTGCCCACGTTCATCGGAGCGATGCTGGGCAGGTTCTATTTCGGACGGCGCTACGGAGAAAAACGGTGGCGCGCCTACGCGCCGGTGATCCTGGCCGGATACGGTTGCGGCCTGGGCCTGATCGGCATGGCGGCCGTGTCGCTGGTGCTGATCGCCAAGTCCACGTCCCAGATCCTGTTCTGACCGTTGTAAACCCGGAACTCATCTCTCATGCCCAATGAATTCCACGTAGCCCTGGTCGCCGACCTGCTGGGTTCCGGCGGCGAGGTGGTGTTCAAGGACTTCGGGATCGACCAGCTGGACGAGGCAGGCGTTTCCCACGCGTTCCTGGCCGAAGACCGGAGTCCCGTCACCCCGGACCAACTCGCGGACTTCGACGTGGTCATATCCATGGGACAGGCCTATACGCGCGACAGCCTCGCGGGTATCGACCGCCTGGCGCTCATCGCCCGGACAGGGGTGGGCTACGACATGATCGATCTGGAAGCCGCCACGGAGGCGGACGTCATGGTGACCATCACCCCGGAAGCCACGCGCGGGCCCGTGGCCAGCGCGACGCTTGCCCTGATGCTCGGTCTTTGCCACCGGGTGACGATCAAGGACGCCATCGTCAGGAATCATACGTGGGATACCCGCTTCGATCACATGGGATGCGAGATCAGGGGCCGCGTGGCGGGTTTGATCGGCATGGGCATGATCGGCCGCGAGGTGGTGCGTCTGCTGGCGCCCTTCAAGCCGTCCGGGATCCTCGTCACCGATCCGGCCGTGTCCGCGGAGGAGGCCGCGCGGCTTGGGGTAACGCTGGTGGACCTGGAGACCCTGCTGAAGCGCAGCACCTTCGTCTCCATACACTGTCCGCTGAACGAACACACCCGCTACCTGGTCGGTTCGCGGGAGTTGCGCATGATGAGGCGGGACGCCTTTCTGATCAACACGGCCCGCGGGGCCATCGTCGACCAGAGATCACTGGAGCAGGCGTTGCAGGAAAGCTGGATCGCAGGCGCGGCCATTGACGTCTTCGAGCAGGAACCGCCTGACGCCGACGACCCACTGCTGTCCATGCCGAACGTCATCCTGGCGCCTCACGCTTCGTGCTGGACCCACGAACTCTTTCGCGATATAGGACATGACTGCATGAAGGCGGCACTGGCCGTTTCCAGGGGAGAAGAGCCTCCCTACGTGGTCAACAGAGAGGTGCTCGAGCGGCCCGGACTGATAAAGAAGCTGGAGAAGTTCAGGACCTGACTCGACGGGTATCGACCGGGTACACGTTGGACGCAGAACGGTTGCCAACCACGGATCAGACGCAGGACATAGTGTATTTGTAAAACCCGGAAAGGGGACCAATGCCTTTAATATCTTCCGAGAAACTGCATCAGATCGGCCGCGAGTTGCTGGAGGCGGCAGGCTGCACGGCAGAGGATGCCCGCAGCGTGGTGGATCACCTCGTGGATTCGAATCTATTCGGCCATGATTCCCATGGCGCCATCCGGCTCCCGGAATACATCAAGGCCATCATGGACGAAGG
Source organism: bacterium (assembly GCA_965202605.1). Taxonomy (GTDB): domain Bacteria; phylum JAAXHH01; class JAAXHH01; order JAAXHH01; family JAAXHH01; genus JAAXHH01. The sequence goes on along the minus strand of OZ241838.1, from coordinate 2,987,024 downwards.
CCGGTTCAAGGCCCGGGCCGACGTGCGCATCGTCCGGGACAGTCCCTGTACTGCCGTTGTCGACAACGGCGGCGCCCTCGGCCAGGTGGGCGGGACCTTTGCCATGAAACTGGCCATGGAAAAGGCGCGTACGCACGGCACGGCCACGGTTTCACTCCGGCGGACCAGCCACGTGGGACGTGTGGGCGCCTACCCGCTCATGGCGGCCCGGGAAGGTTTGATCGGGCTGGCCTTCGTCAACGCGGGGCGGTTCGGACGCCAGATTTCACCCTTTGGCGGCATCGACGGACGCATCAGCACCAATCCCATCGCCTTTTCCGCTCCCCGTCGGAACGACGATCCCGTCCTGGTGGACCTGACGACGTCTGTCGTCGCGGAGGGCAAGGTACGCGTCGCCGCTAACAAGGGAGTGCGCGTCCCCGAGGGCTGGCTGATCGATCACGAAGGAAACCCCACCACGGATCCGACCGTGATAAAGGGACCGCCGCCCAACGGCGCCATCCTGCCCATGGGCGGTATCGTCGCCCACAAGGGGTACAGCCTGGGCCTGCTCGTGGAGATCCTCGGTGGTACGCTGAGCGGGCAGGGATGCGCGCAGGGCGAGCAGATCGTGGAAAGCAACGGGGTGCTATTCACCGTCTACGACATTTCGTTCTTCGCGGAACTGGACTGGTACTACGAAGAAGTCGAGGGACTGATCCGCCACGTAAAGGCCAGCCGAACAGCACCGGGATTCGACGAGATCCTCATGCCGGGCGAACCGGAGTTCCGCCTGGCGGCGGAGCGGCGCCGGGTGGGGATCAACATCGACGACACCACCTGGCAGCAGATCCGGGACGCGGGTATCCGCGTCGGTCTGAACCCTGAGAACTGGTAAAGAAAAGGGACAGGCGTAACGCACCTGTCCCTTTGACGTTTACATTGCGCGACTGCCACGCGCGACTGCCACGCGCGACTGCCACGCTGACTACTTGGCCGAGAAACTGCCCTTGAGGCGGTGGGTTCCCCACGAGACGGACAATTTGCCCTTCCCTTCCGCGTCCTTGAGTTCCACGGTAAGGCGTTCCACCGATTCGTCGCCCGTGCTGTACTGAAGCGGTACTTCAAGTACGTCGTTCTCCCGCTTGGCGCCGGGCGCGCCCCAGATCCCCACTTCGCTGTTTAATATAAGCGACCACGAATCGCCTTCCACGTGCTTGATCCAGGCGCTGTAGGAACCCTTGGCAAGCGACTTGTCGCCGAACATGAGATCGGCTTCCGTCGTGAGGGTGGTGGATTTGTTACTGCCGAAGCGCCAGACAAATCCCGCGGGCGCCATGGCCAGCATGTCTCTCCCCTTCATCTCGGGACGGCCGTAGTCGATGGATACCTTGCCGCCCATCAAACTGACTTCAGCCATGCCCCGGCCGGGGTCCATTTCGCCTCCGCCTGAAGGCATCGTCGTCTGGGCATCGGCGGTACCGCCCATGGCCGCGATTGCCATGGAAAGGGCCAGACCACCGATCAAACGGGTAATGCGAAGCATAGAAACCCTCCTTAAAACGGTTCTTGTTCTGTCATGCCGGTGAATTGGCTACGCACAGAGAAAATGCCGTAAATACGTACTCGTGTCAACGCATTTACATCGATCCGGCGATGCCTGGAGTCCGGTGTGGAGACCAGGCGGACCAGGCGATCCGACTGCCGGGTCCGGCTTCGGGAAACGGGGACTCGTAATGTATTTCCCTTGATTTTCGACCCCCCCGTATCGATTTTAGCCTGCGAGACACTACGACTAAACGACCCTTCCTCTTGCGACGATTCTTATACGTCGAATAGTTGCTTTTCCTTCAAATAAAAGGAGTTACAGGAATGACCCGCGTGGACGATGCCATATTGACCGGTCTGGCCGGATTCGATTCGGCCACGGTCTACAACGCCGTGGAGAAAGTTCAGGGTGTTTCAAATGACGATTACACCGGACCGGAGATCCAGTACCTGACGCCCGAGTTCGGCGCCGTGATCGGGTATGCCGTAACCTCCGAGGTCACTCCGCTGGACGCCACGCCGGCCAACATGAGCTGGCCCGACTATTACGATGTGCTGAACGAGACGCCGGGTCCCATGATCGCGGTGATGAAGGACGTCGACACCCGTCCGAAACGGGCCGCCCTTTTCGGCGACGGCATGGCGCATATCCACAGGAAGCTCGGCGTAGTGGGCGCGGTAGTCGAAGGCTGCGTCCGCGATCTCGAGGGTATCCGGGCGGCGGGACTGCCCATATGGGGTCTCGGCACGGTCTCCGGACACGGTCCCTTCAACGTGCGGGCCGTCGGCCGTCCCCTCGTCGCCGGCCAGTTGCTGGTTCAGACCGGCGACCTGTTGCTCGCGGACGTCGACGGCGTGGTGAAGATCCCCCTCGACATAGCGGGAGACACGCTGAGAAAGGCGGGTGAGATCAGGACCTGGGAGCGTTCCCACTTCGACATGATAAACAGTCCCGATTTCACCTACGAGAAGTGGAAGAACCGGGAATCGAGGGCGTAAGCAGCCTACTGGACTGTAACGTGAAAGCACCGACGGGGACTGAGCTGAGCTGCAAGAACTGGCTCATCGAAGCGGCCTACCGCATGATCCAGAACAACCTGGATCCCCTGGTCGCCTTCGATCCGGATCACCTCGTCGTGTACGGCGGCCGGGGAAAGGCCGCCCGGAACCGGGTGGCGCTAGAAGCCATCCTGAACACCTTGCGCGGCCTGGAACCCGATGAAACACTCATGGTGCAGTCGGGCAAGCCCGTGGCGGTTTTCCGCACCCACGAGGACGCGCCGCGCGTCCTGATTGCCAACTCCAACATGGTGCCGGCCTGGGCTACGCAGGAGAACTTCGATACCTGGGAGCGGGAAGGCCTGATCATGTACGGCCAGATGACGGCCGGCAGCTGGATCTACATCGGCACGCAGGGCATTCTGCAGGGCACCTACGAGACCTTCGGCGCCCTCGCGCGAAAACACGGCTGGGGCAGCCTGGCGGGCAAACTCGTGGTTACGGCCGGACTGGGCGAGATGGGCGGCGCCCAGGCGCTGGCCATCACCATGAACGGCGGCGTGGGACTGCTGGTAGAGGTGGATCCATGGCGGGCCCGGCGGCGCCTCGAACTGCGCCAGGTGGATACGGTTGCGGAGAACCTCGACCTCGCGTTGACCTGGGTGAACGAAGCGCTGGCCGCGGGGGAAGCCCGTTCGATCGCCCTGACAGGTAACGCCGCGGACGTGCTCCCGGAACTCCTGGCCCGGGATATCGTGCCCGACGTGGTCACGGACCAGACCGCGGCCCACGATCCGCTTTACGGTTACATACCCTCCGGGTTGTCCCCGGAAGATGCCCGCGTGTTGCGCGAGCGCGATCCGGACGCATACCAGAAACGCTCGGTCGATTCCATGACCAGGCACGTGCTGACCATGCTCGAATGGCAGAAGAAAGGCGCCGTGGTATTCGACTACGGCAACAACCTGCGCCAGCGTGCCTATGACAACGGATTGAAGGAAGCCTTCGACTATCCCGGATTCGTCCCGGCCTACATCCGCCCCCTGTTCTGCGAAGGCAAGGGCCCCTTCCGCTGGGTCGCGCTCTCGGGAGATCCCGAAGACATCTACCGGACCGACCAGGCCATCCTCGAACTGTTTCCGGAGGACGATCACCTGTTCCGCTGGATCACCATGGCCCGGCGGCACGTGGAATTCCAGGGACTGCCGGCGCGCATCTGCTGGCTGGGTTACGGAGAAAGGGCCAGGGCGGGGCTGAAACTCAATGAACTGGTCGCCTCGGGCGAAGTCGGCGCACCTGTCGTCATCGGCCGCGATCACCTGGACGGCGGTTCCGTCGCCAGTCCCAACCGCGAAACCGAGGCCATGAAGGACGGTTCGGACGCCATCGGGGACTGGCCCGTGCTGAACGCGCTCGTCAACACGGCCAGCGGAGCCACCTGGGTCAGTTACCATCATGGCGGCGGCGTGGGCATCGGGTACAGCCTGCACGCCGGCCAGGTCATCGTCGCCGACGGTACGCCCGAGGCGGCCGCGCGCCTGGAGCGCGTGCTCACCAACGATCCGGGGATGGGCGTGGCCCGACACGTCGACGCGGGCTACGAAGAGGCCGTGGCCGTGGCGAAATCCCGAGGCGTCAAGATCCCCATGATGGACTGAAACCAGGCAGGGGGGTGGCAGGCATGACCCATTCCCAGGACGCATTGGCCCTGACGGGTCACGATCTCGCTATCGGCGACGTGGTCGCCGTATCACGCGGCCGGCCCGTGGCCATACACCCCGATGCCCTCCCCGGGATGATGCGTTCCCGGGAAGTGGTGGAACGGCTGGTCTCGGAAGGCCGGATCGCCTACGGGATCACCACCGGATTCGGCCGGTTCAAGGACAAGCTGATCTCTTCAGACCAGGTCGCCGAATTGCAGACGAACCTTATTCGGAGTCACGCGGCCGGCGCCGGTCCCGAACTGGATGAGGAGACCGTGCGGGCCATGCTGGTCACCCGGGCGAATACGCTCGCCATGGGCTACTCGGGTATCCGGCCGGAAGTCGTGCAGTTGATGGTGGACATGCTCAACGAGGGTGTCCATCCCTGCATACCCGGCCGGGGTTCCCTCGGCGCGAGCGGCGACCTGGCGACCCTGGCGCACATGTCCCTGGTGCTCATCGGGGAAGGCGAGGCGATGTACCGGTCCCGGCGGCTCGACGGTGCGTCCGCGCTGCGGGAAGCGGGCCTTCATCCGGTCAGTCTGAAGGCCAAGGAGGGACTGGCCCTCACCAACGGCACGACCCTTATGGCCGGACTCGGCGCCTTGCTGGTCCACCGGGCAACCGTTCTCGCGCTTACGGCGGACATCGCGGCCGCCATGACTCTGGAAGCGCTGCTCGGCACCGACCGCGCGTACGATGCCCGCGTGCACGCCATCCGCCCCCATCCCAGGCAGATCGCCTGCGCGGCGTTCCTGCGGGACATTCTGTTCGGCAGCCGGTTACTGCGCTCAGACGATCCCGGCAACGTACAGGATCCCTACACGCTGCGCTGCGTGCCCCAGGTACACGGCGCGGTCCGGGACACGATCGACTACGCCCGCTGGATGATCAACATCGAACTGAACGCCGCGAACGATAATCCCCTGGTCTTTGTCGGGGATGATCCCGGCGACGCTGAGATCATCAGCGCGGGCAACTTCCACGGCGAACCCGTCGCCGTGGCGATGGACAGCATGAAGCTGTCGCTCGTGGATATGGGTAACATGAGCGAGCGGCGCACGGCGCGACTGGTAGATGCCGACTCCAACGGAGGCGTGCTGCCCATGTTCCTCACCGACCATGGCGGCCTGGAGAGCGGGTTGATGCTCACCCAGTACACGGCCGCGGCGCTGGCGTCGGAGAACAAAGTGCTGGCCCACCCCGCCAGCGCGGACTCCATCCCGAGCGGCGCGAACACGGAAGATCACGTGAGCATGGGTGCGGCCGCCGTACACCACACGCGACAGGTTCTGGAAAACGTGGAGGCCATCGTCGCCATCGAACTGGTCGCCGCGGCCCAGGCCATCGATTTCAGGTGCAGAGCGCCCGGCGTCACCCCCGGTGATATGGGGCGGGGTACCGGGCCGGCTTATGAGCTGATTCGCCGGCATGTACCCTTCCTGGACCACGACGCCCCGGTCGCCCCGTTGATCGAACGCATACGCGAACTGGTCGTGCAGGGCGCCATAGCAGACGCGGTCGGCGAGAAAGTGAAGGTGCCGGGGCCCACGCTGGACTGAGCAGCCACGCTGGATTGAGCCGTCCAGCTGGATTGGGCCGTCCAGCTGGAAATGCAGACGCCCCCCGCCCCCGCGTCCCGGTCCAGATTCAGCGCCGATGGGGGCATCTCGAATCGACGGCAACAGTCATTGTTCGCAATAAAGAAACATGGAAACCGTAGATCTATACCTCCACAATGCGGATCAGGTGGTGACCTGCGCGGCCGAAGCGCCGCTTCGAGGACCTGCCCTCGACTCGGTCGAAGTGGTCGAGAACGGGGCTGTCGCCGTGCATGACGGTCGGATCGTACAGGTCGGCCCGACCGATATCCTCGATGGCAAATACGCGGCAAATCGCACGATCGACTGCGAGGGACACGCAGTCTGTCCCGGCTTCGTGGACGCCCACACCCACGCGGTCTTCGGCGGGGACCGCGCCGCCGAGTTCGAGATGCGGATCAAGGGCGCCTCCTACCTCGAAATCATGGCGGCCGGCGGCGGGATCGTCAACACCGTAAGGAACACGAGGTCGGCGACCGTGGAAGATCTCGTTTTATCCGCGACAAAACGCCTCGACGAGATGCTTGTGCTGGGCACCACGACCGTGGAGATCAAGACCGGTTACGGCTTGAGCGTGGCGGACGAACTTAAGATGCTGCGCGTCATCGAGCAACTGGACCGGGACCATCCCTGCGACATCGTCCCCACCTTTCTGGGCGCCCACGCGGTCCCACCCGAATATGATGGGGATTCCGAGGCGTACACGCGGTGCGTTATCGACGAGATCCTGCCGGAAGTGACCGACTGGTACCGGACCTCCCGTTTCGCGGACCGCGGCATCCCCATGTACATCGACGTGTTCTGCGAAGACCACGCTTTCGATCTCGGCCAGTCCCGACGCGTGCTGGAGGCCGGCATGAAAGCCGGATTCAAAGCGAAAATGCACGTGGACCAGTTCAATGACTTCGGAGGCGTTCCCATGGCCGTGGAATTAGGCGCCCTGTCTGTGGACCATCTCGATGTGACGGGCCCGAAGGAGATCGAATTGCTCGCCCGGTCGGATACGGTCGCGGTGCTGCTCCCGGCCGTGAACTTCAACCTGGGGATGGCGGAATACGCCGATGCCCGCTTGATGATGGACGCCGGGGCCGCCGTGGCCCTCGCCACCGACCTCAATCCCGGGTCAGCGCCCTGTCCGTCCATGCCCGCGGCCATGGCCATCGCCTGTCGGTACCAGCGGTTCACCCCCGCGGAAGCGCTCCACGCTTCCACCATCAACGGGGCCTGCGCTATCGGCCAGGGGGACGAGACCGGTTCCATCGAAGCCGGCAAACGGGCCGATATCCTGATATTGAAAGAGGGCGATTACCGCCACATCCCCTATTTCTTCGGGGGCAACCCCGTGCAAACCGTGATCAAGAACGGGCAGGTTCTGAACCCATGAACCCCGGGAACGACGCGCCAGCCGTTCGATACGCCGATGGCCACTGGGTCATGCCCGGGATGGCCACGGCCCATTCCCACGCCTTCCAGCGCGCGCTTCGCGGGCGTACGCAGCGCCGGGCGACCCGCGCGGGAACTTTCCGGGGATGGCGGGATGAAATGTACCGGCTGGTCGAGAGGTTGAGCCCGGACGATCTGTACGCAATCGCGCGCTTAGCTTATACCGAACTGGCCATGTCCGGCGTCACGGCCGTCGGCGAGTTCCACTACGTGCATCATGGTACCGGGGGACGTCCCTATGCCGAACGCACCGAACTGGCGGACGCCGCGATACGCGCGGCGCGGGACGTGGGATTGCGCATCTGCCTGATCCGAACCGCCTACTTGAGGGCCGGTTACCGCCAGTCCGCCGTGCCCGCCCAGGACCGGTTTATCGACCCTTCGATCGATCACGTGCTCCAGGACCTCGACGCCCTGCGGTCGCGCTACGCGGACGACCCATGCGTGGCCGTGGCCGCGGCCGCCCACAGCATACGCGCCGTACCCCTTTCCGGCATCCGCGTCTTGTCGGCCTACGCCGAAGAACACGACCTTCCCTTCCACATGCACGTCTGCGAACAACGAGCCGAGTTGGAGGAATGCACGGCCGAATACGGTAGCACGCCCATCGCCCTGCTCTCCGAAGAAGGGTTGCTTTCTTCGAAGTTCGTAGCCGTACACGCCACGCACCTGGATGAAGGGGAAATCGCCGCGCTGGGTGATCGCGGGTGCCTGGTGTGCATTTGCCGCACCACGGAACGGGACCTGGGCGACGGACTGCCGCCCGCGTCCGCACTCCTCGAAGCCGGTGCGCACCTCTGCGTTGGCGTGGATAGCCACGCCTGCGAGAATGCCTTCGAGGAGGTCAGGGCCGTGGAACTGGATGAACGGTCCCGCCTGGAGATTCGCCATGCCGCGGCAGACGCCCCGGCACTGCTCGACGCGGCCACCCGGGCCGGCTATGCGGCCTGTGGTTTTGCGGAACACTGGTTGGAGGATCACGTATCCCTGGACCCCGACGATCCTTCAATCGCGGCCATCGACCCGGGACACGCACCCGACGCGATCCTCTTCGGTGCCACGCCGCGGGCGGTCAGGTCTGTCGTCGTCGCAGGGAAGCCGATCATCGCGGAAGGCCGACATGCCCGGTACGCAGAGACATTGGAACTGTATCGCAAGTCACTGAGAAACCTGGAGTTGATCTGAATTCAGGAGAAAGTGGATCCGCGCCGAAGATAAGCGCGTGGATTGCGCCGAATTTAAGCGTGTGGATCCGCACCGAATATATGATTATGAACCCGCTGAACCAGCAGCACGAACCCAAAGGAGTCCGTAATGGCTTCGGTCAAGTACGACTACGCGGAGATGATCTGGAACGAGATCCGGGACGCGGCCGCCCAGGACCGGGTTGCCCTCTTGCCGGTGGCGACTTACGAGGACCATGGCCCCCACCTGCCCGTGGACGTCGACGTGGTCCTGGCAACCGAGATCTGCCGGCGCGCCGCGGCCCGCATACCGGAAGAGGTCGTGCTCGCCCCTCCGGTAACCCATGGATACAGTCCCCATCACATGGATTTTCACGGGACGATCACCATCCGGTGGGACACCTTCATCAACTATGTCAGGGACGTGTGCTGCAGCCTGGCATACCACGGTTTCAAACGCATCCTGATCATCAACGGCCACGGTAGCAACACTTCTCCCCTGGACCTGGCCGCGCGCCTGTCGGTCATCGATTTCGAGGGACGCATTCTTTGCGCCAGCGCCAACCACTGGGGATTGAGGCAGGCCAGGGAGATGGGTCAGGCGCTCCGCGATTCGGACTACGGCGGGACATCGCACGGCGGTGAGTACGAGACGTCCCTCTACCTCGTCCTGAAGCCCGATCTGGTCGAAATGGACAAGGCGGTGGACAACCGGAGCCCATTGCCCGACAGTTTCAAGACGGATCTCCTGGCCGGCGGACATCCCGATGCCTCCGACGCCCGCCTGGTACCTTTCTGGAGCTCGATTTCTCCCAGCGGGGTCATGGGGGACGCCACGAAGGCGACACGGGAGAAGGGAGAAAAGTTCCTGGAAGCCGCCATCAACGGGGTGATCGAATTGATCAGGGAGTTGCGCCAGACCCCCATACTGCCACGGCGCGTCCAGCACGGGGATGTACCGGATACGAAGTGGAAGATGACCTAGGGGATCAGCCCCGAGACGGCTCGCTCATGGTTTCCCTGGCCTTACGGCTCAATTCCGGCAGGTGATCGTCGTTGGCCATGACCTGTTCGAGGTGACGCATGCGGTCGGGAGAAGCGGTTCGCATCATCGCGGGGCCGTACGCCTCGTCCAGCCAGAAGCGGGAAGCGCCGCTGATGTAATCGCGCAGTTCCGGGACGAGACGCTCGGGATAGCGCTGGCAAAGGTTCATGGTAAACATCCGCCGCCGCCCGCCGCCGCCGAACGAGGCGTGCTTGGTATTGTGGTTGAAACAGACGATGTCGCCCGGCCGGGTCTCCAGCGCCATCGCCGGCACATCCCGTGGCGCTGTATCCCACAAGGACGAACTCTCACCGACGTTCTCCTGCAAGGACGCCCCATAGACATCATCCCGCTTGTGGCTTCCGGGAATGACGCGCAGACAGCCGGTATCCCGCGTCAACGTATCAAGGTAGAAGGCGATCTTGATATGCAGGATTTCAGGATGCCATCCGTCCGAGTGCCACCTCGTATCGCCGGCGTAGTAGTTGCCGTCGCTGCCCATGTAGTTGAAATCTTCGCCCAGCAGACTGGTTGCGATTCCCCTGATCCGCTCGTCGTCCAGCAGCGAGGAAAGGCGTTCATGCTGGTCGATGAAGGGTACGATGCAGGAGCGTTCCTTGCCGTCATGGGGCCGCCCGTTGTGCCCGCCTCCACGCCCGGTCCATACCTCCTCGAAGTCGTTGATGATCTCGTCGATACGATCAGAAAGCAGACCCGGGAATCCCAGGTATCCGAAGGTGTCGAAGAAGGCGAGTTGCTGTTCAGTCAATTTGCGGTCCATAACCTGTGCTCCTTATCCCGGCATGCCGACGCACTGCCGGATCTACGATAGGGAAGTTCGAACCATCCTCTGGTTCAGTGATGCGAACATGGACCACCCCGGCTCTACGGATTGGGAGGAGAGGTGCAGATGAGCACGACAAGGGTCTCGGTGCCGGTATTCTCTATGCCGTGAAGACACCAGGGCGGCAGATAGACGAAGTCGCCCTTTTTCACATCGCGCTTGTAATTCGCGAAGGTCATTTCTCCCGATCCCTCGAGGATGACATAGGTCTCTTCGGTCGGATGCGAACCAGGTTCAAGAACGACGTGAGGCGGCAGGTAAAACAACACCAGCCCCATGTTCTCCGCGGGGGCTTTGGGATTAACGGGGTGCACCACCCTGACTCCCAGGCCATTACAGCCGGGATAGACAACCGGCACGCCGTCCTGGGCATTGACGATCATGGGATCCGGCGGCGTATCAGGTTTGGGAATATCGGGGATTTTGGCCAGGTCGTCGCCGGTGTATCCCTTGAATTCAGTGATCTTCGCCATGTGTTTGACGCTCCTAATTGCGCGAGTTAGAGATGTACTGGCATAGGGTCAGCATTCGGCAGACGCTGTCGCGTAATCGAAATCGAATTCCAGCGTGGCGGCCATGGGCACATAACCGATTTTCTGATAGATGTGGTTGGAGGCTGGATTCGCCAGGTCGGTAAACAGGCTACAGAACCTGTATCGGCCCGCAAGCAGTTTTTTCGTCAACTCGTAAACGCACGAAGTCGCATATCCCCGGTTACGTAACGCTGGCGGAGTGTAAACCAAGGTGACATTCGTACCGTTTTTGACGGCCCGCGACTGCCTGGCGATCGACACCGGTCCATCGTGGTCCCAGATGTACAGGTTTCTTTCCGCAATGTACTTCTCCGCGTTGCGTTCCGCCTTCCCCGGATCGGATTTCTCCCCTGTGGCCTCCCGGTAGAACTCCGCGATCCACTGCGCCATCAGGCGGTGGTCCTCCATTTCGGCCGGCCTCAGTCTGCCCGGGGCGAGAGGTACATCGATAACACTCCGCGCCTCGAACACCCGAAGTCGCTTTTTAGGTATAGCAGAAACCCCTGGGAAAGTACTCATCCACTGACGGGAAAAGCATCGGGCTTCAGCCTCCGGTCCCACCACGCCGGGCACCCGCGCCTTCCTGCCTCGCAGGTGCTGGACAAGCCGGCCCACGGCCGCATCGATTTCCGTGTCAAATATGCTCAGGACGATTCTGTAGGGCGGTGACCGGACCGCAACGCCCACCGGGATGCCGTTCTCCAGGATACTCAGGAGCAGCGGCGAATCGTCGCCGTAGTAGTGCGGATCCCTGGCCAGTGTGTGCGCCAGGCCGAAGGGCAGGTTGTTCTCGCTCTCGCGTTTTTCAAGGAAGGCTCCGGACAGCGTCAGCAATTCCTCCGCGTGGTCATGTTGCACTATCTCGTACATGAAACAGCCTCACGGCAACTTGTAGCGGATCCACCACCAGTAGCTGCCGATGTGAATCTCCAGGTTCCGGGACAGGGGCTCGAAAACTTGTCTAAGGTCTTCTTCAGTCGGGTCGTTTTCCACCATAATGTACTCGGAACCATCGGATAACTGCCGCGTCATGAACTGGTCCTCGTGGCCTTCGACCCTGAAGAGCCTGCTTACGGCATCGGGGCTTGTCGGTCTGGATGACCGCATGAACACGACAGCACCCTCCTCGAGCCGTGCGTGGAAGCCATGCAGAAACTCCGCATACCTCGAAGCAGGGCAGGTGTGCAGGAATCCCGCCGCGAAACCGCCGTCGAAAGACTTGCCTGGTGCGATGGATCCAAGGTCGAAGGCGTCGCCGGCCAGATAACTGACGTTGGGCGGGTTGTCGCTTTCCGCGGCCAGGGCCAGCATGTTGGTAGCGATCTCTACCCCCGTGACCGACACCGCTGTTTCTGCGATTTCCCGGGTCGCCGTGCACGCGGACCCGGAGTCAGTACCCGGTCGCGCGAATTGGGCGCGCGTCCCCGGTTGTCCGAATCCGGCGCTGGTCGCCGGTCGTGGGTTCTGCCGCTCATTCCCGCCTCGTTCCCGTGACGCCGAGGTAGAGCTTTCCCTCGTATTGCACGGTGAAATCCATTTCGCAGGATTCCGAAAACCGGTCGAAATCGTCCCTTTCGAAGTACCGCTTGTAGATCTCGAATTGCCGCCCGTCATTGAGCGTGCGAACCGTGGTGCCTTCCTTGGGACGGGATCCGCGGTACCGCGTCCAACTGGAGTCCATGATGAGCACGCGGCCACTCGGCTTCAGCGCGTTCCGCAGTCTGTGGAGAAATGGACCCATCTGGCTGTCCGTGACGTGACTGAGAAAGAACCCCACCAGTACGGTATCGAAGGACCGGTCTTCCAGCGACACCTCGAGGGCGTCGGACATCATGACTCGGGTGATCGGTTCGACGCCAAGGGCGAGCGCCTTCTCCCTTCCCTCCCCGAGCATGTTCTCCGACTGGTCCACAAGCGTGATGGCCGAACAATTCGCAGCGTAAAACTGAAGCCAGTAGCCCGTTCCGCAGGGGATATCCAGGACGCTGCCGCGGCAGTGTTCCCGAACGAGTTGCCCCAGGGACCGGGCCTCCTCCATGTACAACTCCGGATCCGTGACCGCACCGGGCGGCTTTCCCAGCGTGTAGATCTCGTCGAACTCAGCCGCCCGTTCGTTGTAATACTCGTTCATGCTCTTCCGCAAGCGTGTGTCCATGGATGGATCACTTTCCTGGTCGAAACGACAGGTTGGCGCATTCCGTCTTGAATGTCCTGGGAATCCAATGTGTAAAACTGTTTATTACTCAGTCAAGGATGCATTACCTTCGCAAGCATCGCGCCGAAACCAGGATGCTGGATTGAGGATGCGGGTGCGACCTCGAAGATCAAAGGAGATTTGTCATGAGATCGGAAAACGATGCAAACGACCGTCCCACGGGACGCCCGAATATCATGGAACGGCGGCATTTCCTGAAGACCGCCGGCGTGACGGCCGGGCTGGCCACGTTCCTTGGCCCCGATTCCTTCCGGGGCGTTGAGGCCGCGGTGAGTGAAATCGCGGATCTCACGCCGCATGAGGCCTCCCGCGACGAGAGACTATGGCGCGAGGTCAAGCAGGCGTTTACCGTAAGCCGCAGCCAGATCAACCTGGATAACGGATATGCCTGCCCTTCGCCCCGCGTCGTTACCGAAGCGTTCGTCCGATACATATGGGAACAGGAACAGGGCCCGTACGGGGTGTACATTGATGAGGCCAGGGAACAGGTGCGCACCGTGAAGAAGTCCCTGGCGCGGCTGTTCGGGAGCAGTGCCGATGAAATCGCCTTCGTGCGCAACACCACCGAAGCGCTCAAGACGGTCCTGTACGGCATCCCGCTGAACCCGGGCGACGAAGTCCTCACTACGACCCATGATTATCCTTCCCTGGTGCGGGTCGTGCGGAATCGGGAGCAGAAGGAAGGGATCAAGCTGGTCGAAGTGCCGGTACCCTTTCCCGCAGGATCCATGAATGAACTGGTTAAGGTCATTGAAAATGGCATTACGTCGAAGACCCGCGTGATCCTGGTGTCCCACATCACGTACACCACCGGCCAGGTGTTTCCGATCCGGGAAATCTGCGACCTGGCCCATCGGCACGGAATCGAAGTCATCGTGGACGGCGCTCATGCCGTCGCCCATCTGGATTTCAAGGTCTCGGACCTGGACTGCGACTACTACGGAACGAGCCTGCACAAGTGGCTCAGTGCACCGAAAGGGACCGGCTTGCTGTACATGAAACGCGAGCACGTCGAGAAGATCGAGCCGCTGTACGGCCCGACCATGAGTCTCAGATTCAACCCCCTGACGAGCATGCAGAAATATGAGTCCGTCGGTACCCAACCCCAGCCGCCGTTCCTCGCCATCGGCGAGGCCGTCGCTTTTCATAACGCCATCGGGCCGAAACGCAAGGAAGAACGGCTTCGTTACCTGAAGAATTACTGGGCGGAACGGCTTCGGAAACATCCTCGGATAAAGCTCTATACGTCAACGGCCCCCGAAATGAGCTGCTGTATCGCGGGGGTCGGTATCGAAGGGGCCGATCCGACCGGTATGCGGGACTACCTTTGGAATGAACATCACGTCCGGACTTCCCGGGGCCGGTATGACCGGGAGGACACCGGCCGTACGTGGGTTCGTATCACACCGAATCTGTACACCACGCTGCCCGAGCTCGATTACTTCTGCGACGTGATGGAAGAGGTGGCGGGCAACGGCCTGCCGGAACCGTACAGCGAGTACGCGTTCGATCCGAGTATAATGCGCAGGTAGGATCTTCTCTGGGAGGCGGCAGTCTGTTACCCGATGTTTGAAGTGGCTCAAGGTCCCCCAGGGCATTGCTCACGGTCACAAAAATACCTTGCAACGGGGTAGTCCCGGTCTTATCATTTTGAATCATTACAACAGTTTCCAAGACGGAAACAATTAGTACATTTCCCAAACCAGAACTTCGAATTGCGATTCCCGGTATAGTCAAGTTACCGGTCCGGATACGGGTGCCGGACGGCCGTGAGATTCAGGCACAGGAATCCTTGCGGCTCATTTGATGACGAGGAAACGTATGAAAGTGCGTGATGGTAACGGTCAATCAGGAGGCAAGCCCGGGGCGTCCGCGCCGTTGCTGACGCGGAGGACCATGCTGCGCCGCGGCCTTGCGGGTTTGTTGGCGGTCTACTGCGCGGGCTGGACGGGCCGGAAGGGTGCCGATACCGTTTTGGGGGGATTGAACATGGTCGCAGCACAGGAAACAGGAAGCGGAACCGGCTTTGAAGGCGCGACGGACGATGAGATCGTCCTGGGCATGTCGGCCGCCTTTTCGGGTCCCTCCAGGGGGCTGGGCAGCGAGTTGTATCGCGGGGCCATGTCCTATTTCAACTACGTCAACGACAACGGGGGCGTGGCCGGGCGCAAGATCACCCTGAAGCTGTACGACGACGGATACCAGCCAGACCCCTGTGTCCGGAACACCATGAAGCTCATGCTCGAAGACAACGTGTTCCTGCTCTTCGGGTACGTGGGCACGCCGACCGTAACGCGCGTGCTGCCTCTGCTGAAGAAGTTCCAGGACGAGCAGGTCTACCTGTTCTTCCCCTTCACCGGCGCCCAGCCCCAGCGCGAGCCGCCTTACGGAGATTTCGCCTTCAACCTCCGGGCGTCCTACCGCCAGGAAACAGCCGGACTCGTGAACAATTTCCTCGCCGCGGGCAAAAGAAAAATCGGCGTGTTCTACCAGGCCGACGCCTATGGCAGAAGCGGCTGGGCCGGGGTCCGGGCTGCCCTCGGCAGTCACGGCGAAGCACTCGCGGGCGAGGCGACCTACCGGCGGGGCCAGCGTTTCTCAGGCAGCATGCGGGAACAGGTGGAGATTCTCAAGGCCAATTCCCCGGATGCCGTCATCTGCATCGGGTCGTACGCGGCCTGCGCGGCCTTTGCCCGGGATGCGATCGACCGCGAGCTCCGCGTACCGATCGCCAATCTTTCGTTCGTGGGTAGTGAAAACATGCTCCAGCTGCTCAGCGACCTGGGGGAGGACGTGGAGACTTATTCCCGTTATCTCGTCAACTCCCAGGTGGTGCCGAGTTACGAGGACACTTCCATACCGGCCGTACAGGAGTACCGCGAATTGATGGCGCGTTACGATCCGGCGGTTCCGGAGGAGCTCGTACAGGAGCCGTACAGCCCGTTTCCGCAGAGCTTCGTCAGTCTGGAGGGCTTTCTGGACGCCAAGCTGATGACCGAGATCCTGCGGCGCCTGGGAGGAGTTCCCGACCGAGACGGCCTGGAAGAAGCGGTGTTCTCGGTACAGGACTACGATCTCGGAATCGGCGAGCGGGTCTCCTTCGGACCGGACCGCCGGCAGGGGCTGCAAACGGTCTATTACACCGTCGTCCGGGAGGGCCGATTCGTGACCCTGGACGACTGGCAAGGCTGGCTTTCATAGCATGAAAATCCAAAAGCTGTTCCAGCGCACCCGCTTCGGTATCTTCCTGCTCTTCGGAGTCATCGTCCTCTCCACGTCCGCGCTGTGTATATACACTGTAGACACGCAGTTGACGGCGGAGTACGAGACCAACAGCCAGAACATCGCCAAGAGCATCGCCGACTCCAGCGTCGACATCCTGCTCAACCGAAACCTGGCCACGCTGCAGTCCATGATCGACCAGTTCGTCGAGATCCAGGGCATCCGGTACATCTATATCACCAGCGAGAACGGCGAGTATCTCGCCCATACCTTCGTGCCGGGCATTCCCGAGGAAATCCTCGCGAGCGATCATGCGAGCACCGAACCCGTGGAGCGAAGCATACCGGGCCTGGGCGATTTCCTTGAGGTCGGCAGCCCCATCCTGGCCGGAGTCGCGGGCACGGTACACGTCGGCATGGACCAGGACGAGGTCGCCCTCAAGATACAGCGCGCCATCGGCCAGCAGGTCATCCTCATCTGTATCTTCCTCGTCGTGGGCGTCCTCGCTTCGATCTGGCTGGTCAATCTCGCCGCGAAACCCCTGGCGGAACTGCTCGCCTATGCAGTAAACATCGCAGGCAACAAGGAGACGGAAACATCGGCCGACGATCTCCTTGGACGCGACGACGAAGTAGGCGACCTCGCCCGCCTCTTCCGCCATATCTCCGACCAGCCGTCCGGTTCCGGTACGCCTGGCGCGCCGCCGGAGAACGTCCGTTAGGAGGAGGATAAGCGATGCGCATTCCCCGAAGCGCCATCGCGCTCTTCTGCACGGCGCTTCAGATCTGCTTCGGCACCGTATACGCCTGGAGTTTTTTCCAGACGATACTGGTGCGCCAGATCGGCTGGACCCACACCGAGACGGCATGGGCCTTCAGCATCGCCATCTTTACGCTGGGCGTATCCGCGGCGTGGGCCGGGAACATGCTGCCGAAGATGGGGCCCCGCAAACTCGCGCTGATCGGCAGCTTCATGTTTGCGAGCGGGTACCTGATCTCGGGCCTGGCGCTGGAGATGGACGCTATCCCGCTTTTCTATCTCGGATACGGGGTGATCGGCGGAGCGGGCATCGGGCTGGGATACGTGACCCCGGTCGCTACCGTCGCGAAGTGGTTTCCGGACCGCAAGGGACTGGCCACCGGGATCGTCGTCATGGGCTTCGGCGTGGGGGCTTTTCTGCTCAGCAAGGGCCTGGCGCCCTTCCTCATCGTCAGGACCGCGGGCGCCCTTCCCGCTGTCTTCATCTGGCTCGGCATCATCTTCGCGCTGATTCTCATCCCCTGCAGCCTGGCGTTGACCGATCCGCCGGCTTCAACAGCATCGACTGCCGGGACGACCGATCCGGACGAGGCCGACGAACCGAAGTACGCGCGCACCTACCTGGGCACCACACAGTTCGTCTTCATGTGGATCGTCTTCTTCTTCAACATTGCGGCCGGGATTTCGGTCGTCAGTTTCCAGTCGGAGATCCTGCAGGAGATCTGGGGCCTGGCGGATGATTCCATCGAACCGACCACGCTGGCCGAGTACGGCGCCACGCTCATCGCGGTGAGTTCGATCTGCAACGGCCTGGGACGGCTTTTCTGGGGACTGCTTTCCGATCGATTCGGACGGGTTACGGTCTTCAGGGTGCTGCTGGGCAGCCAGATGGTGGTCTTCGGCATACTCATGACCGAGACCAACCCCTGGATCTTCTCGGCCCTGGTCTGCTACGTGCTGCTCTGCTTCGGCGGGGGGTTCGCCACCATGCCTTCCTTCGTCCTCGACGTGTTCGGCACGAAGAAGATGTCCACCATCTACGGCGCGGTGCTGACGGCCTGGGCGGCCGCCGGGATCTTCGGGCCGCTGTACGTGGGGTACCTGAAAGACGTCTATCCCGACCGGGCGGTCATGTACTGCTTCCTGATCGGGATCCTCATGCTCGGCGCCGGGTACCTGTTCTCCTACCTGCTGAACGACGGCCGGATCCGCCTCGGGCGTCCGACGCTCGAAACCACGCTGCAGCGGTACGGGATTCCCGTGGGGGGACGGGGGTAAGGCGAGAGACAGCGCGTGTCCGATTTATCTTTCCAAATAAAGCAACATTAACAGAGTATATGCTCAATTTCCACCTGACCCCAGTACTCCGGGCAGCTCGGTCAATGAGGTGATTTCATAGTCCGCCCTGGCCACGGTGTCGTTCGTCATGCCACCCCGATTCAGCCAGACAGTCCGCGCACCCGCGTCGTCGGCCCCCGCGACATCGTTCTCGAGCGAATCCCCCACATGCAGAAGTTCCTCCACCGGACAACCCGCTTTCTGCGCGGTTATCTCAAAGATCCGCCTGTCGGGTTTCTTAATGCGCACATCCTGCGAAAAGACCACGAAGGTGAAACGTCCCTCCAGCCCACAGCGCTCGGGATAACTGTTCCCGTTGGAAAGCAGGCCCAGCGTGTAGTGCGGCGCAAGCTGGTCGAGGACCGGTATAACATCGGGATACAGTTCAATGTCCTCGAAGCGATGTTTCAGGTAGATCTCGTTCAGATGGGCGGCCATCGCGCGGTCCGGCAAGCCAAGCGTCTCGAGCGTTCGCTCGAATGCGAGCAGCCTGATTTCCTCGTGGTTCCAGACCTCGCCTCTCACTTCTTCCTCGACCTGGTTGCGAATGGTAATCATTTCCTCCACAGACAGGTCCCGGAGGTGCTGCGACGGAACCAATCTGCGCAGTTCCAGCAGGGCCTGCCGCAAAGAATGCCTCATGACCTGCTGAAAGTCCCACAGGGTCATGTCGCCATCAAATGAAATTGCTGAAATCCGCAAGGCTCTGGCCTCTTTGAAACGGACGGACTGCCAGGTGAATCATCACGCTTCAGGGCAGGGCGTCATACTTCAGGGCGCTTTCGCAACGGAGAGGATGTGTGCGCTCACGCCAATGAGAAATGATTTCAGGCTATCGTAACGCCTCAAGACCGATCAGTAGATGAAACCCCCGCTGCCCCAGCACAACACGGTGTCTTCAGTCTCGGCCTCGTAGCTGCCGGCGGAATAAGTGTCCGTAGCCCGGTAGATTCTTTCTCTACCCACAGGATTGTAGATGTACAGAATGACCTCACGCTTCGTTCCAGTGTCCACGTAGGTCGGCTTCCAGGTATGAGGAACAGCTTCGCACCAACTCCACTCACTGACCGGTGCCTCGCCGGTCAACTTCCGCCTGCCAACAGACTCCTGGTCATCCGCCTGCCGCGGAGGTTTAGAGAGAATCTCCTGGTCGCTCCATTCACACCCATGCCACATCGCTCCGAATTCCTCTGCCTCACGGGAAAGGATCGATGCAGACACGTAGGACCAGGGACTCCCATCGCCCTCTATTGCTTGCATGAGCGGGACGAACTCGGGTGAGCGATCTATCCTCTCGTCTTCAAGCCCGGAACCTTCGCCCGTATCATCGGGCTTGGGATCGGTCCGCACCGCCCGGATCTCGCCGTTTCCGTTACCGCCTGACCGGTACACGGAGGCAAGCAGTTCGAATCCCGGCTTGAGCCATAGTGTGTCGAAGACTTGTAACAGGCCGTAGGCGTATTTACCGGCAGTGCGATTCTGCCAACTGGGTAGGTACCCATCTGAGTAAAAGTCGGACTCTTCGAAGGGAAGCTGTCTGGCCCTTACAGCAGCCCGACGCAGACGATTAACGCGAGTGATGGAAAACTCTTCCCCCATTGCTCTACCCCTCCGATTGTTCTCGTCCATACCCTGAACTGTCGCCTGATTAAAGCCGGACTAAACCCAAATTTATCCAACGAGGCTCGCCTCTTCCATTAAATTAAGTAGCACAGATGCTCTCTTCAATGATGCAGGCTATTCAGATATATGACATCCTTTCGAATCCCGAGCCATACCATGACTCCCAATAGCGGAGGTCCGAATGACTGCCTGGCGTGAACTGAGCTTCCCCTTCGGTTTATCGAAGGACGCGGCCCTCGTCATCGAAGACGACCGCGCCAACGTAATCCTCGATCCCCTGCGCTGGCGCATGCTC
The DNA here is from genome assembly GCA_965202605.1 of bacterium. GTDB lineage: Bacteria > JAAXHH01 > JAAXHH01 > JAAXHH01 > JAAXHH01 > JAAXHH01. The sequence continues at coordinate 2,966,693 of OZ241838.1, read as the reverse complement.
GAAATCCTTGGCGCGGGAAAGTCGGTCGTGGAGATTTCACGGGCCTTGGACGTCACCGACGCCCGTGTACTGTACCATTTGAAAAAGCTGGAACAAACAGGCGTCGTCGTATTGGAAGAAGATGCGCACCCCGGGGACCGGCGTTGTCTGCCGGCGGCAGGCGCGATTCGCGTCCGTGAGCACCTCGAATCGGATGATCGGCAGGAAGAGGCCGTACAAGAAGAGGCCGTACCATCAGACGTAGCCTTCCAGTTCAACCAGGCTTTTCGCGAAGCGGCGGAAGGGATGCACGGCCCGGGTTACCAGATGTCCGTCAACCACAACCGCGCACGACTGTCAGAAGAACAGGCGGGCGAATTCAGCAGGAGGCTGCTGGCCCTGATCGAAGATTACTTTCCACCGGGAAGGGGTGATCGACGAGGCACGAAATACGGATTCTACGGCGTGCTCACGCCGATTGATCTGCATCCGATCGAGGATGCGGAGGAAATCGGGGCCGCTGAAGATACCGAGGGCGCAGAGGGAATCGACGACGTGGAGGAATAGTTATTGGGGTATCGCGGGAACCATCACCCGCGGCCGGAGACGACGGACCACAGGAAAAGTGCCATACCGGCGAGGACGAGCACGGCGCCCAGGCAAAGGAACAGGGTCATCGAGAACGGATGGTTCCAGAACAGGGTCGCCAATACCACGACCAGGCCCAACGCGATCAGCCAGCCCGAGATAAAAAGGCGCCTGGCGAATCCCTTTCCCTGGCCGGCCTTCCGCAGACCCGTCATTCACCAACCTCCGGCTCCCATCTCCCGTATCGATCCAGCTTGTCCACCTCGTGCACCAGATTGTGGCACATCACGCATGATTTCGAACCGTCGAGTAGCTCCCGCAGATAGGGCCGGTGGTCCGGATGTTCCTCGTATGAACGCGCACCCGCGTGGCATTCCAGGCAGGCCGTGTTTTCGAAGGGCCTGTACAACGCGACGGGCTCGGACCAGGTCCCCCAGACGTTGTGCCAGACGTGCCGCACGCCCCGGATCTTGTCGTCCACGTCCCCGAACATCGTGTAGTCCGAATGGCAGGCATAGCAGGCGCGGTCCGCGGGGACCCGCCTGTTCTGGAAATGCGCAGCCGGCAGGAAACGCCCGTCATCGATGTAGAGACTCTCTTCGTAGGGTCGATTGACGTGGCAGGAGACGCAGAATTCCGTGGTCTTGGCCTGCTCGTAGTGCTGCACGGCGCCGCCGAGCAGTGCCGTGCCCGGCAGCAGGAAGAAAGTGAAAAACGCGAATATCATCCCACCGGCCGAGGCGGCCACGTCCGGCCGTCGCAGAAGTACGGCGATCATGGCGAGCGTGGCGACCGCCAGAACGATCAGGCTGACGGTATATCCGGTCACCCAGTTCGACTCCAGTCCCTGGCCGCTCCAGCCACATCGACTGCTTCGGCCACTTACTCCGCCTTACCGCGCCGGCCGGCGTTTTCCCGCAGGTCCCGGGCGAGCGTTCTGATCTCGGTCAGGTCCTGCACCATTTCGCTCCAGCCGTACCACAACGCGTAATCCGGATTGTTGTGGAAGGTCCCCTGGAACGCTCTCATCCGATGCTCCAGGTGCATCCTGAACAGCCGCTGCTCGATCGTCGTAGGCGCGTCGTGGAACGCCAGCAGATCGGGATAGTCGTAGGTATAATGTTCGGGCCGGGGCAGTATCCCGTCCCGGTACAGCGCGGCGACGATGCGGATGGCCTCGGCCAGGAGCCGGTCGGTCTCGCGGATCATATCGTCGCCCTTCTCGAGTTCGGCCCGCACGAGATTCGCCGAGTGGCACTGCTCGCAGATGCCGGTCATGCGGTCGCGCTCCCGCTGCCAGTCTTCCTCGGTCAGCCGGGCCACGTCGGCCTGCCTGACCACCTCCAGGCGAGGCGTGGGGTTACCCTCCGGGTCCAGTACGCCGAGGGCCTGCAGTATCGTGGTCCGGTCCCCCGCCCACTGCGGGTCTTCCGGCATGGGCAGCCGGACGGCCAGGAACCCCCACGCGGTCCGCACGCCGTGGTCTCCCTCGGGCATGTGGCAGGTCTGGCACGTGGGCGCCGCGGCATGCGGCGGCAGCGTGCCGTTCTGCTTGAGCAGGTGCCTGACGCCGTGCTTGGAGGACGAGTACATCTCCCACTGTGGATGGTCGAAGCCCATATGGCAGGTCCTGCACGCCTGCGGTTCCATGGCCTCCTTCACCGAGAATAGATGACGGGTATGGCAGACGTCGCAGGACGACAGGCCGAACAGCCCGTCCTGCGCCTTGATCGTCTTGATTTCTTCCTCGGTCTTGAGGCCGATCCGGTGGCATCCGCCGCAGCCCTTCATCCCTTCCGTCAGGGCCATCGGCAGAAAATGGGTCGTCGGCATGGCGTTCATGCTGGCCCACGCGAGGGCGTGCTTGCCCCCGGCGAACTGCTCGACCTGGATCGGATGGCACGTGGCGCACACGTCGGGCGTGGCGACCCCGGCCAAGGCAACGTCCTCCTCCGTGCGGTGCCCGCCGCCATGACACATGGCGCAGTCCACCCCATTCGTGCTGTGCGTGCTGAGTTCCCAGTCCGTGACGATGCCGGGCGTGGCTTCCCGGTGGCATTCCACGCAGTCGGATGTGGCCACGGGCGTTTCACCGCCGCTGCCGCATGCGGTCACCGCCAGAAACACCAGCAGGAAAGGAATCGGGGCCGATATGCCGGGGGAACGATACATGCAATACCACACCTGTTGTGTCACGCGACAAAGGATGCAGGCGCCGGGACCGGTCACAGCGCTTCCCAGGGCCGCAGCCGGGGTATCCAGCGCGGTACGTTTGCCTTGTACTGCCGATAGACGTCTCCGAACCGGCGTTCAAGGCCCGGCTCCTCGTGGCATGGGAAGTAGACCGCGCACACCACGAAAAACACGCACGTCCAGACCGCCAGGTGCCATGAGCCGAAAAGAAGCGCTTCGGCTCCGAGTATGAGCAGCATACCCGAATTCATGGGATTGCGGACGTGGCGATAGGGTCCGAGGACGACCAGCTTCTCGGGTGGGGACCATGGCGCCGGCGTACCCCTGCCGACCCTGTCGAACAGCATCATGGTCCACGCCGCCAGGAACAGGCCGTCCATCGCCATCGCGACCCCGACCCAGAACCGGACCTGGGAGGGCGATGCCGGCGACAGTGCGCCCGGCGTGTCGGCCAATACCCACAATATCGCACCCGGGACGTAGATCGTTGCCGCCGCCGGAAGAAGGACGACGGCCTTCGCGGTAGTCCATTTCATGTGACCCTCACCCCACGGCTCGATCCCGTATTTTGCATCGATCGGTTCGACCAGGGCTCCGTTCCGAGGCCGACCAGGTTGGGTGCTTCGGCAGGCAGGATTCGGGTAGAATATACATGGATAGAGATGTATATTCAATTAATGATCTTGCAAACGTTTGTTTCACGCTGTAGAATATGCATCGATACGAAGACGTATCCAGTCTGATCAACAAACCGGGGTGTTCGAAATGCGTGATGCCACAAACGTCAATCCAATGGAAAACAAGGGACCGGAAGGAAGCCAGGAACCGGGTACGGACGCAATGATGCGGAACGATGATGACGTGATCCGGCTGAACTGGCGCGAGAAGCTGGTCGAATTCGGCCTGTTCGGGGCAGTGATCGTGAGCGGCATGATGATCGGGACGCTCATAATCCTGCTTTCTCTGATCTACTTGCGCCGTACCCTCGAGAATTTTGCCCCGGGGTTCGCGGAGGTCGGTTCGATTTCGTTCATCTTCCTGGTCGTCCTGTGCGCGGCCATCGGCAATGCCTGTTCGTTCAGCTGTGCTCCCTACATCATGCGACTCCTCTATCGCGGCTACGAGTTGAAGGACGAGCGGGTCGACCGCTCTCTGGAGCGATTGATATCCGTGACCGGGATGGACATCAGGCCCGACATGATCTACGCCATAAAGGGCAAAACGGCCAACGCCGTGGTAGCCGGCCTCTTCCGCAAGGCACAGTACATCTTCGTTACCAACAGGCTCCTGGAGAGAATGACCGGAGGGGAGATCATGGCGGTCCTGGCACACGAACTGGCCCACAGGCGGCACCGGCACATGCCCAGGTTTATGCTGGCCATCCTGCTATGGGTCCTCGCGGTCCAGGTGTTCTTTTGGCTGATCGACTTTCACGCTTACTTCGAAACGATCCGGGAGTCCTGGAAATTGTGGGTGTATGTCGGGGTCAACGCCTTAAACGTATACCTGCTGATATTCCTCGTGCTGTTCCCACTTTCGAGGCGGCACGAATACCAGGCGGACGCGACCGCCGCCCGGTGGGTGGGCGTAAGCCAGTACAAGCAGTTCCTGCACCGGGTGCATCAATTGAACGACCAGCTGAAACCGCCGCGGAAGATCCTGGCGAAGCTGGGCACCCATCCCACGTTGCAGGAGCGGCTGGAGCATGTGGGCAGGCTGGAATAGCGCACGGCTGGAATAGCACTCAGTTGGCGTTTTCGGTGGGTATTCCGTGCCGGTTTGATTCCTCATTCAGGCCGCACGTAGATTACAAGCCGGGCACACGGAACTCACTCCTGGTTCATCGCATCCACCGGGCTCAGTTGCGATGCCTTCAGTGCGGGGTAGATTCCGGCGCATAGACCTATTGCCAGTGAAATCGCCAGCGACACGAGGACGTTGGAAACCGACGTTCCGCTCGAGAAACCGAGATCCCAAGCCTGATTCAGGACAAAGGAGAAGACCGAACCGAGGCCCAGTCCCAGCGATAACCCCAGCAGCCCTCCCAACGTACTGATGCATATGGCTTCCAGCGTAAATTGCTTCACGATGTCGACGTGTCTGGCCCCCGCTGACTTCCTGATCCCTATTTCCCGCCTCCGTTCTGTAACGGAGACCAGCATCATATTCATGATTCCGATTCCACCCACCATCAGAGAGATGCCCGCTACGGCGGCAATTGACGATTTGACAGCGTTTATCACGTCTCCTATCTGATCCATTGCGTTTTTGCCATTGACTATGTCGAATCCAGCCGCATCGCCGTGGTTTGCTTTCAAGGCCGCCTCGATGTCTTCCACCGCGCTATCCATCATACTCATGTTTGCTACCTTTATGGACAACTGATCGAAGCCTTCATGCCCAAGCATCCGTTTCTGGACCGTTGTAATCGGAACGAAGACCCTGTTTCCCCAGCTCTCATTGAAAACGGTCTTGGGCTGCATGACGCCGATCACGGCAAATCTCTGTCCATTCAGTTTCAACTCCTTGCCGACCGGCATGGTATCGTCAAACAGTTTAGCGGCCAGCTCATCGCCCAGCACGCACACTTTGCGCCAGCGTTCGACGTCGCGGTCGATAATGAACCGACCCGTTGAAACCGGCCATTGGAACATATCCGGAAATGAAGGCGTCGTGCCGTACAACATTCCGCCATACGACATTTTCGCGTATCTGAGATCCCCATTCAAGATCACGGCAGGGACTAACTGTCGGACAGCGTTCGATCTTCTCCCAATTTCCAGCATATCCTGCCAAACGAGGTGTTCGTAATCCGACACCTCCGTCCAGCGCCCTTCCCGGTTTACGAATCTTGATGGGCTCACCCATACCATGGTGCCGCCGCGTACGGATTCGAATTCCTGCATCACCATGTCGTGAAGCCCTTCGCCGATCGAGAGGATTCCGGTTACGGCGCCTATGCCGACCGCCATGCCCAGTAACGTCAGGACTGAACGCAGCCTGTAGTGAACGAGATTGGTAATCACCGTATGAATATGGTGCGTTATCGACATAAACGTCATGATCCGACAAGGTTGCAGTCAGCGGACTACTGGTGTTTCGAATTCAGCGCGGCATGGACCGCTCTTGCATCCAGCGCAACGCGAGCGCCGGGTTCAATGCCGGACAGGATCTCCACGTTTTCGGCAGATTCAATACCGATCTCGACAAGGGAGGATTCCAGATACGCTTCCGAACATTTCGACATTTCAGGATCGACCGAGGTACATCGATAGACGATGTGTCGCTTGCCGGTTACCTGTCCGGTCAATGCCGGACCCTTCTGTTCAGTGATCAGATCCTTGTAATCATCCATGCCAATGACGGAAGAAGCGGGCACCAGCACCGAACTGTCATTCTTCTCCACCACGATGTCAATATCACAGGACATACCCTGTTGCAACTCCAGCGATGGATTCGATATCACGATCTCGGTATCGAACGTAACGAGCGTGCTCCCGGGTCTTCGCACTCCGATCGGCGCCACCCGTTCAACACGTCCACGATACACTGCGTCCGGGTAGGCATCGACACGAATCCGCACCTCCTGTCCCGGCCTGACCCGTCCCGCGTCTATTTCTCCAATGGCCGATCTCACAATCATTCTGTCCGGATCGCCAATACGGAACATCTCCGTACCGCCGGTATACGAAGAAGTGCCTGACGCGACGACCTCACCCGCCTCCACGATGCGAGCAATGACGATTCCGGCCAACGGCGACAAAAGCCGCACGACATCATGGGTTTTTTTCGAGTCCGCCTCGACATTTACCTTCAATTCCAATATCTTGAGTTCAAGCTCCGCCACCTTGAGATTGTGATGGGCCCTGGTGTTTTCAATTCCTGCCCTGTCGAATTCCTCAGACGAAATCAGGGATCTCTCATACAGTTTACGCTTTCTGTCAAAGGTCATTTCCTGCTCTGAAAGATCAATTCGGGCGCCGTCAACCCTGGCGCGCTGCCGGGACAACTGAAGGGACTGGGACGGATCCGGCTCTATCACGGCAAGGACATCCCCCTCCGAAACCCTGTCCCCGACGTCGGCGTGAATCTGTCTGACTTCACCGGATATCGTGGGCTTGACCACGACGGTCCGGACGAACTGTATTGTCCCTGTCTCTGCCAGGACATCGGAGATCGATCCATGGTGAACCTGGAGGATCTGGAACGAGGCAACCTGAGCCGTGGATCTGTAAGCATAGTACAGCAAAACGGCACTGAGGCTGCAGACCGATACACAGGCAATGGCGATCCGTTTTTTCATGAATTCGTGGGTTTTTCTTATTACACGTAAACCGTACCGAGCATTTCCATGGTCCTGCGAATGACAATCCACATGGACCACACGAATCCCAGCACGAACCAGGTGAGCGCAACCGATCCTCGGAAAGTTCGAGCGAGACCGAGGCCCAGCAGGTATAGAAACCATGCACCGAAAAAGTCGACCCCTGACAGGAAAATGCCCGGGAGGGTTTCGAGGTCCGCATCATCGAGAAATACACCAGGATGGATGGCTGGATCGAGTGTCCCCCAAAGCAAAACCAGCGTGGTCTTGACGACTGCTTCGGGTACGAGGACAAGCGAGGCATAGGCGGTTACCGGAAGGACCTTGACGTATGGCAGAAGCTTGCCGGATATCAATTCGCCGCAGTGCTTTCCGACTACCGACCACGCGACAACCAGAAAGCAGACGCTGGCCGGCATGATTAAAAGACCGACGAGTTGCCGAAAGTCGAATCTTGATGCCTCGCGAAGAATGGTGGATTTTTGAACCGCGCTGAGATTCGAATAGGACTGGAGTTCGGTTTCGATCAACGCCCGTTCCGTGTCGAGCGCAACAGGTAAAGTGACTATCCCGGCGCACAGTATGATCGACATGACAACGATCAGAATGAAAATCCACTCAGTGGCGGTACATTCGGTTTCAAGCTCCGTAAATGCTTTCCCGGGATTGTAAAGGACCCTAAGCCATCGCCCGGGATATCGGCCCACGTCTGTTAATGCGCTCAAGGACACAGATCTCCCGTGATGACCAGATGGTAGTAACTATGTCCGCCGCCCGACCAGAACGGACTGTCCCAGGGCCAGAACCTCCACCAGATCGGTTTCGAACGGGTATACGCCCCCTGGCGAAAACGCTCCAGGAACGTGCTGATGTGATGCACCGTGCTCGTGGACAGATGCTGGCCGACTCTCTTGGGATGGGATTCCACGCCAAGATATGAACGAATCATGAGGCTGTGTTCATCGATCGGAAGCGCTTCGACATTCGCTACGTACCATTTGAACACGTAGTAGAAGTGGTTTATGAGGAAATACTCTACATTCGACACGTAGAAAACGGATATGCTCGATTCGTGGGCTTCAGCGTAAGAGGCGATGGCCCTCAACGTCTTCTCGCCTGCGAAGTTTCCCACGACGGGAATGATCAGGTTCCTGAGATGCAGGTCTTTGACGAATTCGAATTTTGTTTCCGTGCTTAAGAAACCGGCGACTTCTCCTTCTATCGTCGTACCGGTCATCAGGTCCTTGAACGTAGGATAAGACAAGCCGTTTCCCAGTCGTGCTTCGGCGTATCGGATCGAAAGTTGCTTTTCGTAAAACGACCGGTATATGTATAGCATCCTTTCGAGATCGTCCCGGTCTACGATCCCGTATCGTCTTACTTCTCGTTTCAGCCGCTTCCAGTTCAGCTCGAAAAGCAGCGAGTCTGCCGAGGTCGACGTTTCGATGTAATCCAGTATTTCTGCAATGGAGGCCGTATCTTCCGGTGATTCGTTCGAAGCCGACCCGTCTTCCTGGTACTGTCTGCTGAACAGCAGCATCAGGAAAGACCTGCGGTCCCGGGCCAGGATAAACAAGGCTTTGTAGAGGAGGTGCTGAAGCAGGTTTTCGCGTCGGATGTCGACGATAAAAGCAATTTCCGGTCTTGTGGCGGCAATGTAAGAGAAATTCTGTTCGGTTCCGACGCCGATATAGACGCCGCCGCGTTTGCCCAGTTCGATTAACGTCGGAATAACGTGCAGGTAGGACGTTTCATTTGTAACGAAGTTGTCGCCCGGAAAGTGGCCGGGCACTTCAGAGAATCCAGTTATGATCCTGGAGAATTCGGATAGGGCAAGGGAGTCCGGCGGCGCTCCGTGCGAAGCGAAGCGTAATTCGAGCAAGACGCCGAGTAGCAGTATTACTGGAAAGCGGAATAGTTTCAATGTATGGGATCTACCTTCTCTGCAGCCTGAGATAGAGCTATTTCGAATCCAACTGTGAAACGCGGTCGAGGCGGTTTTGCAGGGTGGGATGAGTTAAAAGCTTAGTGAACAGTTTCCGGGGAGGTTTCAATCTGTCATTTAACTGATGCAGGCGGTAGAGAGCCCGGCTGTAAAGCTCCGCGCCCACCCACCTCGCCGCGGTAGCGTCCGCTTCGTATTCATTTCTCCTTGATAAAGGAAATATGACAAGGAACATAAGCAGCCAGACATTAACACCGCCAATCAGACCGGACGCCCACGTTTTCACAGACTCGTCTAAGACACTGTAGTGGGCATTGAAATCAATCAGATACAAGAAGACCTGAATCACGCAAATCCACAGAATCGTAGCCAGCAACATCTTGGGCATATGTCTGTGACGAATATGCGCCATTTCGTGGGCGAATATCGCCAGGATTTCCTCTTCGTCCATGCTCGCCAGGAGTTTGTCGGTAAAGAAGATGTAACGGGCTCTTCGGAAAAGACCGGAAACCATGGCGTTTGCCGTCCTTCCCTTCATGGCGTACAACGTTTCCGCCGTGATGTCCATTCCGGTGGCCGCGATCAACTTCCTGACCGACCGGTCCAGGCGATCATCCCGCAACTCATATCCCCGAAAGATGAACCGTGTCAGGTAGGGGAAACACAGATAAGCACAGGCATTGCCCACGGCAGCCGAAACGACGATCAAAATCATGACTGCAATCGATCTCCTATCCACTAGATCTGGAACCGACTCTTCGACCACGTCAAGCGTTGCGAGCAGGATACATACGAACACAGCGGCCGCGATCAACGTGCACGCCGCCATCACGCCCAGGTCCAGTCCGAACTCGACTAGCTTATCACGCCAGGTCAACCGAATCGTACCCTCTCTGCCCGACGGGCCATCGACGGCGTAGAGATCCCTTTCTCTCATAGGATTGCTCATCAAAACACCTGTTGAAACTCTATCCGTTATAAGACAAACATAGTTATTAACACGTGTATGCCCGCATAGGCCGATAAAACCCCGATCGACCTCAGTCGGGACAGCGCATTCAGTCGGTATACCGCTTCGCAGGCGATTGCCAGGGTAAAGGCGTACGCCAGATAGCGACCAAAGCGCATCCATCCGAACCATCCTGAATTCCGCATTTTACCTAATTCAACGGGCAACTGCTCTATTGTGGAGATAGAAGCTAACCCTTCGTGGGCCATAGCATCTGAAAACAGGCCCAGCAGCACTGCAGAACACGCAGAATACAATACGAGCGGCAAGTGTCCGATACATAGCCAGCCAAACAGAGCGCGGTGATTCCGACGACCGTTCATTAGCGTTACTGCGATCACGATGAACACCCAACCCAGCACTAATGTGATGACGTCGCCAAATACGACCCCTGCCGACATGCTGATGTGCATAATCGTCAACACTTGAGCATATGCGCTGGCGAGTTGTTCCGGAATCTGTTCGGTGATAGTTCTGAACATCATATATACGGTGAGTACATTCGCTATCAGGCAGGTCACAAATACACCGATGCCGATCCATACTGATTCTGCTCTTCCGATCGATGAGAATCTGGCAACAATCCAACTAGGGTTGTGCATAATCGTTCCTTCAATTGAACCTGGCTGCAATCTGACCTGTTATGTAGGTTTCCACAATCGAGGCTGCGAGTAAGAGAAAAAGTCCTGCTATCAGCCTTCGGAGATTCAATGACAGCCGTTCTGGACCGAACGACCATACATCGAATCTCAGCTTTCTGTATAAGAAGACGAACCCTTCGCAACCCACAGCCGCTATCAGGGCGAATGCGCCGAGTTCCATCAATCCATGGGGCAACGTAAGAGCGGCCAGTCTATAGTGCGACATGCCGGATCCCATCGCGGATTGGACTGCCCATCCAAGGCTGAGCCCGATCCAGGCCAGGTTTACCATGCTCATGTATCCCAGCGATAGAAGCCCGGCCAGAAGATTAACGCAGACCCTTAGATTCGCCCCTATGATGTATTCCCATTCATCATACCCATCCAGGAATCCATGAAATGGTAAGGCGCTTGAATCTGAAGGATTGTCCGGCACGCTGGCAGATTCCGTATCAATGGGTATTGAACTGCCGATTAAAAAACTGGCTAGTGTACAACACACAGCGAGAAGAAATGGTACTTTGTTAAGGCGATATTCGATTGCAGCCATAGCGATGGTTCCGGATTGTCTTTGAGTCCGTTTGGGGGATTCGCGAGCGTATAGACGTTCTAATCTGACCGATTGCTCATCCAGGTGAGAAGGGAAGGGGGACGTAACTCCCCCTTCCCCTGAACGTACGGGCCTGATTAATAACCGAGGGCCAGTCCTCCGACAAATCCGATGCCCGTCCATCCTGAAACTATGGCGACGCCATAGCCGGCTTTTATAGCCCACGCACCCAATACACTACCGCCTACAACGGCACCTTCCTTCCTCAAATCTGCAGTTGTCAGGCAGTAAATCAGATGCGGCATGGCGACGATGCCCGATGATTCAGAGACCGACGCGTTGGCTGTCGAATTGACGCTTGTGCCCGCGATCAGGGCGAACATGAACACGGAGAGAATGATTTTTTTCATGATGGTCAGTACTCCTCGATTTCTGGTAATGATCGAACCTGTGTGGTTTGTCCTTCGAATGTCTTAGTATTGCTGTTGGCCTCCTTTCCTCGTTCGATTCAGGTTTCATCCGCCGTTCTCCTTCGATACAGGCCTCATTCCCTGTTCAGGTACCAGGGAACTCGGTTACGGGTCTCGGAGTGCGCAGGTCCGAGAGAAAGCGTCGATCAGTAAACGGGGACTCGGCCCGATGTTGAAATTGAATCCAGCAACTGCCGCGCGGTCTGAAGGGATTAGTCTAAGCGACCTAGAGTATCTCGCGTGTTATCTTTTTTTCTTGCAATAAAAACGCCCGGCGATCGAACCGCCGGGCGTACACACTGCTGGCTGCTGATATTGTTTTAGAAGACGCTCACCATCCCAGATTCAAGTTGAATCTTCTCCGCGCCGCCCCTACTCCCCACCCACCTTCCGAATCGTTTCCCGCAGCGCTTCCCGCGTCATGCCCTCGGAAGGCGTGTTCAACCCCGATTCCTCACCCGGGTCGGCGGCAAGCCAGATGCCGCGCTCCAGGGCGTAGCCGCCCTGTTCGGAGGCTTTTAGGAGGTGGTCTTGCAGGTCTTCGCCGCCCATCAGCCCCAGCAGTCCGACGGGGATCACACGGGCGGAGATACCCCTGTCGCGCAAAAAGCGCGCATACCAGGGCGGAGGCCGTTCGTAGGAGAACACGAGGAAGGGGCGTTCCGGCGTGCCGGCGCCGCGCCAGAAGCCCAGGTGAAACCAGTCCGGCCGCAGGGAGCGGACGAAGGCGCCGTGGCGCAGTCCGGGGTTGATCTCATCCATGGACTGCCGGTACAGCGTGCCGAGGCGTTCGGCGTTGGTTTCCTGGAGCTGAATGTAGGTTTCGAGGTATCCCGACTTCAACAGCCACTCGAACCGGTTATCCCGGCCCAGCCCCATGAGCGACTTGAACTCTTCTCCGTGGTACAGACCGTTCCGGACGAGATGGCGGACGAAATACCGGAAATGCAGGTCGTCGAAGGCGTCGGTCGCGGCATGGGCTTCCAGCGGTCGCGTGATATGGGGCTCCCAGTCGTGCACGATGGCCTGCAAGGGCCCCTGGCCTCGGCTGTGCCGGGCAATGGCGCGCGCCGGCTCGAAGAGGTGGCGGTTCAGGTAGGCCATGTCCAGCCTGGAAGGCAGGCCGACGGCTTCCCCGCGGGCGTCCCGGGCGGCCGTGTAGTCGCCGGTGATCTCGCCCTCGCGAGGTGCGCTGACGCCAGCGTACCAGGCCGTCGCCGTTCCGGCCAGGCGATTAGTGATCGACAGGGCCCACGATTCGAAACGCACGTCGCCTGTCATCGCGGTTCCCCCGGTGTAACTGGCGGCCGGCGCCACGGTCCACAGGAAATCCATCCCGAGGCCCGGCAGCATGCCGGCGAGATCGGCTAAATGTTCATGCCGGCGGGCGACGAAGTCCCATACGCCTCGGAGCGGAACGACATCCGCCGTGCCGGATGCGGGACCCGGGTCTGCCTGGGTGCCTCGACCCGGGTTCGGACCGGTGCCTGAACCCGGTTCGGCACTTGAACCCTCACTGGCGCCCGGGCTGGCGATTGAGCCGGTGACGATACCGGCAGCGGGGCCGGACGCCGCGCGGCCTGTCACCCGGACCCGTTCGGGCACTACCGTCAAAATGGAAATGTTGTTGAGGGGTATGTCGGGTTTCCGGTTTCCGGGCATCTGGGCCGTGGGATAATCGTGGTCGGAGGACCAGTCCCCGGGAGCATCGGCCAGCGCGCGGACGTGCCGCGCGAGTCCCGCCAGAAACCCTTCCAGCCCCTCGAGGCCCCGGTCCATGGGGCCGATGCCGAGAGGCGGCTGGGGACGGCCAGGGCCGGCAAGCACCTGGCGGTCGAGGGCCAGGACGAAGCCCTTGTTCAGCCGGCCGGTCCGTCCCACGGCCGCTACCGCCATGCGGCCGAAGGTCTCTTCGTCGCCCCGCATGGACTCGAGATCTTCCCCGGACCGGATCTCTTCCCGGATCTCCCGGTCGGCGAAAGCGGCGGCGATGACCGCCACCGGAACGCCGACCAGCGCGTATTCGGATCCCCAGCGGTTTCCGGGCATGCGCACGGTCAACGTGTCTTTCGCTTCGGAAACGCCTTCCACCCTGCCCTTGAATCTCGCCGTGTTCCAGTCCGTCGGCGCGGGTCGTTCCCTGTTCCGGTAGTACAGGCTGGCCCGCAGTTCCTGGCTGCCGCGCAACAGCAATTCGACATCCTCTCCGGAAATGGCGTCGGACGGCTGGATGCGCAGGGTGCGCCGGACGATACGGTACTCGGGTTCTTCTTCAGGCGGCGGCGCCTCTTCGAGTTCCTCTCCCGGCACTTCCGGCTCCACGAGCAGCGGCACAGCGCCGGCGCCCACAAGCAGGCGGGTGCCCGCCCGGGCCGCCACGGTCCCGTCCAGGTTCCGTGCGACGGGATGCCCGGCGGCGGGTTCGAAGAATACCACGGGATTCAGGACGGGACTGGTTTCATGGTCGGCGTTCACGGCGTGCAGGTTGATGTTCAGGCGGGCCAGGACCTCATTGAACTGGTACCGGTCGTGTATCCCTGGATTGACCTTTCTCCGTTCACCGAAGGGACCGTCGGACGGTATCCCCAGAACAAGCGCTTTTCCCCTCGAAACGAAGTTGATGGCCAGGTCCACTTCCTGGATGCTCATGCCGGGGTCGCCGCCGCCCAGCAGCACGATGACGTCGTATACTCCGGCGTCCCGTTCCACCATGGCCGGATAATAGGGCCGGTAATCGACATCGAAACCCGCTTCCGAGAACGCACGGATCATCCGGGTGTTCTCTTCCGCGTAGGCCATGGCGTAGTCGACGATGAGCAGGCGGGGACTGCCGTCATGTTGAGCGGCCGTATCTCGTTGCGCGGGCGCGGACTCCGTGAACGTCTCCCGTTGCGCGGACTCCGTGAACGTCTCCTGTTGCGCGGGCTCCGTGAACGTTTGCCTGGAGATCGCCGCTTCCGGGCTCGACGCCCGCGCGCTTGAAGATTGGTACGGCGTCAGGCAGACAATCAGGCAGACAATCAGTTTTATTCGCATGGTATTCAACCCCGGGCGATGTCGCCGGCCGACATACCATTTTACAACCAGGCACACCGGATCACAAGCCGTTAAATGACGAGAAAACCCGGCACTATGCGGTTGCGGGAGGCTGTCATCAGGTGTCCGGCACCTGGCGGTTCAACTTACGAAGCAGGACGCCCGGACATTGCCGTCGCAGCGTTGTCCTCCGGCAAGACAGGTTTGGGACGTTGGTGCAGACGGAGGTTTCGATACAGAAAAACAACAGGAATGAGGAAATATCAAGATATACGTGATAAAAACGTATAATAAAACAATGTAAGAAGATGATTACGCGATTTCGCGCCGTCCAGCGAGACATCGTGGTAGACGGTTTCTTCGCGGGACGGCCCGGAGTGAATCCGACCCGCAGTACGGACGATCTGTCTTGTGGACGAATTGAGCGTAATGAACACGTTTGCATGGGTCAGGAGGACAAACAGTTGAGTGTATATGATGATCCGAGACGCGAGATCGAGGTGTTGCGTGCGCGCATCTCCGCGCTTTGTACGGCGAGCCTGCGTATCAGCGCGAGTCTGGACCTGGAAACCGCGCTCAATGAGATCGCGGAGAGCGCCAGGGCCCTCACCGGGGCGCGCTACGGCGCCATCGCCACCATCGACGAAGCGGGCGCTCCCCAGGACTTCGTCACCTCCGGCCTCACCGAGCTCGAACACCGCCGCCTGACGGAGTGGTCCGACGGTCCGCGTCTCTTCGAGCACTTCCGGGATCAACAGGGGCCAATGAGGCTCGCGGACCTGTCCGACTACGTGCGCATGCTCGGTTTCTCCACCGACCGGCTGCCTGCCGGGACCTTCCAGGGCGCGCCAATGCGCCACCGCGACGTGCACGTCGGCAACTTCTATCTGGTCGGGAAGGAGGATGGGGACAAGTTCACGGACGAGGACGAGGAGGTCCTGGTGCTGTTTGCGTCGCAGGCTGCGACAGCGATCGTCAACGCGCGGGCGCACCGTATCGAGCAACGCGCCAGGGCCGACCTGGAAGCGCTGGTCGAGACCTCGCCGATTGGCGTCGTCGTGCTCGACGCGGACACCGGCCATCTGGCGTCGCTGAACCGGGAGGCGAAGCGGATACTGGAGAGTCTGCGCATGCCGGGCGCTTCACTGGAGGCCATTCCCGCGGCGGTGACCTGTCGCTTCGCTGACGGGCGCGAAATCACGCTGGACCGGTGCTCGCTGGTGCAGGTACTCGGCGGCGCCGAGACGGTGCGGGCCGAGGAGATCGTCTTTTCCGTACCCGACGGCCGCAGCATAACGCTGCTCGTCAACGCCACCCCGATCCGCGGCGAGGACGGTTCGGTCGCGGCGCTGGTGGTCACCTTGCAGGACCTGGCGCCGGTCCTGGATATGGAACGGACACGGGCCCAGTTCCTCGGTATGGTGAGCCACGAACTGCGCGCGCCGCTGACCTCCATCAAAGGTTCGGCGGCGACGGTGCTGGATGCCTCGAGGGCGCTGGACCCGGCCGAAATCCGGCAGTTCTTTCACATCATCAACGAGCAGGCCAACCACATGGACAGCCTGATAAGCGACCTGCTCGACGCGGGACACATCGACGCCGGTACGCTGTCGGTCCATCCCGAACCTTCGGACGTCGGTGTCCTGGTGGACCGGGCACGCAACACCTTTCTTTCCGGAGGCAGCAGGCACACCGTCCAGATTGATCTGCCGTCCGACCTGCCCAGGGTTCTGGCCGACAGACAACGTATCGTGCAGGTAGTGAACAACCTTCTGGCCAACGCAGCCCGCCATTCGCCGGAAACCGCGCCCATCCGCATTTCGGCGGAACGCGACGGGGTGCACGTCGCGATCGCGGTATCCGACGAAGGCCGGGGTATTGAACCCGAACTCCTCGGAAGGCTGTTTCAAAAATACGCCCGTACCGAAAAAGACACGGGTAAGGCCGGAGGGTTGGGTCTTGCCATCTGCAAAGGACTGGTCGAGGCTCACGGTGGGCGCATCGGGGCCGAGAGCGCGGGACTGGGCCAGGGAACGTGCTTCACCTTCACGATACCGGTTGCGGAACTGGCCGGCGAAGACGCCGCGGCCGGAGCTGCCCAACGGCCGTCCGGGCCGCCTGCCGACGGACGCCGGTTGACCCCCATTCTCGTTGTGGACGATGACCCTCAAGCGCTTCGGTACGTACGCGACACCCTCGCCGATGCGGGCTACTCCGTGCTGGTCACGGCTGAACACAACGAACTTTCGGGAATAATCGAAACGGAAAAACCCAAACTGATCCTGCTCGACCTCGTGCTGCCCGGCACGGACGGAATCGAGCTTATGCAGACCGTCCCCGAGCTTGCCACGCTGCCGGTCATCTTCATCTCGGGATACGGCCGCGACGAGACGATCGCACGGGCCCTGGAGGCCGGCGCCGAGGATTACATCGTCAAGCCGTTCTCGCCGACCGAGCTCACGGCGCGAATCGGGGCGATCCTGCGACGGCGGGCCAATCCCGAACGTTTCGTGCTTGGAGATCTCGTCATCGACTACGACCGCCGCGAGATCACGCTCGGCGGTCGGTCAGTGGCGCTGACGGCGACCGAATACGACGTGCTGCGCGTGCTCTCGCTCTGCGTGGGGCGGGTCGCCACCTACGACGCTCTCCTGCGCGAGATCTGGGGCAGGCGGGGCCTGGGCGACGCCAGGCTCGTGCGCGCCATCGTCAAGCGACTGCGGCGAAAGCTCGGCGATAACGCGGCCGATCCGTCCTACATCTCAAACGTGCGCGGAGTCGGTTACCGCCTGATCCGGTCCGGCGAAGCGTAGTCCCCGGACCACTCCGATCGCGGAGCACTACCGCCGTCCACACGAGGCGCTGCAAACAGAAACCGTCCTATTGGGAACGAGGTGGCGACACGGCCTCTGACCGGCTGACTGCGGCCAACGGAAGAGCCGGTCCCCTTACACCTCGGCCAGACGCTCCAGCAGGTCGACGCAGCGGTTGGAATAACCCCATTCGTTGTCGTACCAGCCGCAGATCTTGACGAGGCCGTCGTCGATGATCATGGTCAGCTCGGAGTCGAAGATGCACGACGCCGGGTTGTGCACGATATCGACGGAGACGATGGGGTCTTCGCAGTATTCGAGGATGCCGTCGAGGGGACCCGCCGCGGCGGCGGCGAAGGCTTCGTTCACCTCGTCAGCCGTGGGGACGCGTTGGACCTGGGCTACGAAATCGGTCAGAGAGCCGTCGGGGACGGGCACGCGGATGGCCATGCCGTTGAGCCGGCCGTTCAGTGCGGGGATCACCTCGCCGATGGCCTTGGCCGCGCCGGTGCTCGTGGGGATCATGGACACGGCGGCCGAACGGGCCCGCCGGCGGTCCTTGTGGGCGAAATCGATGATGCTCTGGTCGCTGGTGTAGGCGTGCACGGTGGTCATGGAACCGCGGACCACGCCGAAGTGCTCATGGAGCACGGACGCCATGGGGGCGAGGCAGTTGGTGGTACAGGACGCGTTGGAGACGACCTGGTGCGCTCCGGTAAGGACCCCGTCGTTCACACCCATCACTATGGTGGCGTCCACGTTGGTCGCGGGGGCGGAGATCAGCACTTTCTTCGCGCCGGCCGCAAGGTGGGCCGAGGCCTGTTCTCCGTCGGTGAAGATCCCGGTGGACTCGACGACGAGGTCGACGCCGCGGTCGCCCCACGGCAGGTTCGCCGGGTCCCGCTCGGATACGATCTCGATCTTGCGCCCGTTCACCGCCAGGCCGCCGTTCACGGCTTCGACCGGATGATCGTACCGTCCGTGCACGGAGTCGTACTTAAGCAGGTGCGCGAGCGTGGCGCTATCGGTGAGGTCGTTGATGGCGACAACGTCGAATCCGGATCGTTCCGTCATGGCGCGGAAGACCATGCGCCCGATGCGGCCGAACCCGTTGATGCCGACCCTGATTCCCATACTCCTATCCCTTCAGCAGGCCGCGCAGCACGTACTGCAGGATACCGCCGTGGCGGTAGTACTCCACCTCAACCGGTGTATCGATACGTACGACGGTGTTCAGTGTTTTCGTTGCGCCGTCTGCGGCGGTCACGCGGACACGGACGCGTTGCCGGGGTGCGATGCCGCCCTCGATACCCTCGATGTCGTAAGTCTCGAAGCCCGTCAGGCCGTGGGATTCGGCGCTTTCGCCTTCCTCGAACTGCAGCGGCAGGATGCCCATGCCGATGAGGTTGCTCCGGTGGATGCGTTCGTAGCTCTCCACGATCACGGCCCGGACGCCGAGGAGGTTGGGCCCCTTGGCGGCCCAGTCCCGCGAAGATCCCGTGCCGTACTCCTTGCCGGCGATCACCACCAGGGGGGTGCCGGACGCGCGGTATCCCATGGCGGCGTCGTAGATGGTGACCGGTTCGGCGTCAGGCGACAGCTTCGTCCAGCCGCCCTCGGTGCCCGGCGCCATGCGGTTGCGCAGCCTGATGTTGGCGAAGGTGCCTCGAATCAGGACTTCGTGATTCCCCCGCCGCGCGCCGTATGAATTGAAGTCTGCAGGCGAAACGCCGTGTTCTAAGAGGTACCGTCCCGCGGGGCTGTCGGCCGGAATCGAACCGGCCGGAGAGATGTGGTCCGTCGTGACGGAATCGCCCAGCACCGCCAGTGCGCGGGCGCCCTGTATGTCCGTGATTCCGTCGGGCTCAGACGGCATGCCGTCGAAATAGGGCGGGAGCTTGACGTAGGTGGACGCGTCGTCCCAGGCGTAGGACTCGTCGCTCGTCGCGGCCAGTTCCGCCCAACGGTCGTCCCCTGTGAAGACGTCGGCGTAGATGGACTGGAACATCTCCCGGCGCACCGAGACGCGCACGGCATCCCGGACTTCATCCGGCGTCGGCCAGATCTCCCGCAGGAAGACGCCGCGGCCGTCCCGGTCCGTACCAATAGGCTCGTTGTACAGGTCGACGTCCATGCGGCCGGCGAGGGCATAGGCCACCACCAGAGGCGGCGAGGCCAGGTAGTTGGCCTTGACGATGGGATTCACGCGGCCCTCGAAGTTCCGGTTGCCGCTCAGCACGGCGGCCGCGACGAGATCCGATTCCCGTACCGCGTCGCCGATGGGGGCGGGCACCGGACCGCTGTTGCCGATGCACGTCGTGCAGCCGTAGCCCACGACGTGGAACCGGAGCTGCTCCAGATAGGGAAGCAGGCCCATGTCTTCCAGGTACCGGGTCACGACCTGAGAACCCGGCGCGAGGCTGGTTTTCACCCAGGGCTGTGTGGACAGGCCGCGTTCGACGGCCTTCTTCGCCAGGACTCCGGCGGCCGCGAGCACGGCCGGGTTGGACGTGTTCGTGCAACTGGTGATCGCCGCGATCACCACCGACCCGTGCCC
Source organism: bacterium (assembly GCA_965202605.1). Taxonomy (GTDB): domain Bacteria; phylum JAAXHH01; class JAAXHH01; order JAAXHH01; family JAAXHH01; genus JAAXHH01. The sequence continues at coordinate 2,946,588 of OZ241838.1, read as the reverse complement.
CAGTTCGAAGGACGATCCGTCCATGTCGACGGCTGTTTTTTTCGTCAGCGTGCCCAGTTCACCGGGTGGGTGTCCGTTGCCGTCCACCCACTGGTCGACGGACTCGGTGGACAGGTCCGGGTTTTCGCCAGACAGCATGGCGGCCAGTTCCTTTCGGAAAGACGGCTTCACGCTGGACAGCGATACGCGGTCCTGGGGCCTGCGCGGACCCGCCATGCTCGGTTCCACGGTACCGAGGTCGAGTTCCAGGGTGTCAGAAAAAACGGGATCGGTGGTATTGTCCGAGCGGAACAGGCCCTGTGCCCTGGTATAGGCTTCGACCAGTGCGATCTCGTCTGCGTCGCGGCCGGTCAGTTCCATGTAGGACAGCGTCTCGCGGTCGACGGGGAAGAACCCCACGGTGGCGCCGTACTCGGGCGCCATGTTGGCGATGGTGGCCCGGTCGGGCAGGGACAGGCTGTCCAGCCCGGGACCGTAGAATTCGACGAACTTGCCGACGACGCCGTGGGCCCGGAGCATCTGCGTGACCGTAAGGACAAGGTCCGTCGCCGTGGCCCCGGCCGGCAGCGCCCCCGTCATCCTGAACCCCACGACGGACGGGATGAGCATGGATACGGGCTGACCGAGCATCGCCGCTTCCGCCTCGATGCCGCCGACTCCCCAGCCGACGACGCCGAGTCCGTTGATCATGGTCGTATGGGAATCCGTGCCCACCAGGGTGTCGGGATAGGCGACCCGGTCCCCATCCTGTCCGCGGGCGAAGACCACCTTTGCCAGGTATTCCAGGTTGACCTGGTGCACGATGCCCGTGCCTGGGGGGACGACGCGGAAGTTGTCGAAGGCCTGCTGCCCCCACTTCAGGAAGAGGTACCGCTCCTGGTTGCGGTCGAATTCACGGTCCACGTTCGCCGCGAAGGCCCGTCGGGAACCGAACTCGTCAACCTGGACGGAGTGATCGATGACCAGATCCACGTCCTGCAGGGGATTGATGCGGTCGGCCCCGCCGCCCAGCTTCCGGATGGCGTCCCGCATGGCCGCCAGGTCGACGACGGCCGGCACGCCCGTCAGGTCCTGCATCAGGACCCGCGCCGGCCGGAATGCGATTTCCCGTTCGGAGGGACCGCCCGATACGCTTTCGACGACGGCTGTCACGTCTTCGGCGGAGACCGTCACGCCGTCCTCGTGGCGCAGCAGGTTCTCCAGCATGATCTTGAGAGAAAACGGAAGTCGGGAAACGTCACCGGCGCCGGATTCCTCTGCCCTCGAAAGCGAATAAAAGGTACAGGCGCTTCCGCCCACGTTCAATTCGGCGCGCGCCGCGAAACTGTTCAAATTACCCGACACGTCGGGTGACTCCTTTCCTTTACTGTGTTTGAACAAGAGTACGCAAACTAATCGACGGGCAACGTTTCTGTCAAGCACATTCCGCCGGACTCTTCGCGCGAAAACCCTTGTGCGTCGGATACCAAACGGCCATTCGGACCTTGACACGCGAACGCAGTCCTTCCTATCATCGTTAGGCGCGACCGAGAGTAGATACGATGCGTATACGCGGCCGCGCGGGGCCTCGTTTTCAGTCCTGTTCTGGTCCTGTCTTCAACCCGTTTCCCCAACTGACCCACTTGAACGCGCCGCCCGCTATGATCTCCCGGAACAACCCTGACCGCTACGGTGTCCACGCGTCGTCCAATCCTGTGACGGATGTGGTATGTTCCTGAGCGGCCGGATAGGGAGAAAGCGTCTTTCGCGCACCCTGATTCATGTCGGCGTCCTATCCCTCGCGGTCGCCACGGCGCTCTTCACGGCACTCGACGCCGCGGCCGGGACCTGGCGCTTCGCCGCCCCGCAGACGCGGCTGTTCCGTCCGCTGCTGGCCGACCCCACCGAGACGCAACTTGCCGTCGCCACCAATCTGGACGACCGGTTGAACGGGGATATCGGAGGTTCCTGGGAGGCTGCCGAATATGCCTGGGACGAAGGGAAAGGGCCGCGGTTGCGAACCGGGATCCACGCCGGCGTTTTCTCGAAACTCCGCTGGTCGGGGACGACCTTTCCCCTCGAGACCGTCGACTACCTGGTCGGATTCCACGCGGACCTCGGTAACGACCGGCTCACCGGCCGGTTCGAATACGCCCACGTGAGCGCCCACCTGGCCGACGGGTACGACGGGCCGGAACAGGCCTTCACCTACAGCCGGGAGTACTTCACGCTGTACGGGTCTTACGAACGGAAAGCGCGCGGGAGCGGCATGATCGGAAGCGCGCGGGTCTACGGCAGCCTTCGGTGGTCGAACCACGCCATCCCGAACGTTCGGCGGTGGCGGGTCCAGGGCGGGGCGGAGCTGGTCTCCAGTCCTCTTACGGGCGGGGTGACCCGGGCCTATCTCGCCTGCGACGTGCGGGTCTTTCGGGACGGGGACCTGTCGGTTAATCGCACGGCGCACGCCGGGTTGATGTTTCACAACAAAGGTTCGCGCGGTCTTCGCCTGGCCCTGGTCTACCACGGCGGACGCAGCGAACACGGCCAGTTCCATCACCAGCAGGATGACTACGCGGGCGTCGGGCTGTTCTTCGACTTGTGAAAAGCTGCGCAGGTGAGGATTCGCACGGCAAGGCGCATGCCGTGCGAGGAGGGCAGAGAGCGGAACGTCCCCACGCGAAGGAAGACCCGAACGAAGGTAACCAAGCATGAACTTTCTCATCGACCTGGAATGCAGCGACTGCGGCCGGCGGATGTCGGCGGACAAGTTGCGGAACCTGTGCCCCGACTGCGGCCGGCCGCTCCTCGCCCGGTACGATACGGAAGAGGCCGGCAAGGCGCTGACCCCGGAAACCCTGGCAATGCGCGAGCCCACGCTCTGGCGCTACCGCGAGATGCTCCCGGTGCGCGACGAGTCTTCCATCGTTACGCTGAGCGAGGGCGGCACGCCCCTGATCCTCGCCCGGCGCCTGGGCGAACGGCTGGGCATGGACGGGCTGTATATAAAGGATGAATCCGTCAATCCCACCGGGTCCTTCAAGGCCCGGGGACTGTCCATGGCCGTGTCCCGCGCCCTTGAACTGGGTGCGCAATCACTGGCCATACCCTCAGCCGGCAACGCGGCCGGCGCGCTGTCGGCCTACGGCGCCAGGGCCGGTATCCCCGTGCACGTGTTCATGCCCCGGGACACCCCCCTGCCCTTCATCGTCGAGTGCCGGGCCCATGGCGCCGCGGTGGAGCTCGTGGACGGACTCATCACGGACTGCGGCAGGCTCGTGGCCGCCCGGAAGGACGCGGAAGGCTGGTTCGACGTGTCCACCCTGAAGGAACCCTACCGGGTCGAGGGCAAGAAGACCATGGGGTACGAACTGGCGGAACAGTGCGGGTGGGTTCTGCCCGACGCGATCCTGTATCCCGCGGGCGGCGGGACCGGACTGATCGGCATGTGGAAGGCCTTCGCCGAAATGGAGGCGCTCGGGTGGATCGGACCGGAACGGCCCCGCATGGTCGCGGTGCAGGCCGCCGGGTGCCAGCCCATCGTCCGGGCCTGGGAACAGAACTGGCCCGACGCGCCCGAGTGGGAGAACGCCCGCACGCTCGCCAGCGGACTGCGCGTGCCCTTTGCGGTGGGAGACAAGCTGATGCTGGCCGCCATCCGGGAGAGCGGCGGGGAGGCGGTGGCCGTGTCCGACGGCGACATGGTCCGGGGCGTCCGGGAGATCGGGGCCTTCGAGGGTGTTTTCGCCGCGCCCGAAGGCGGCGCCGTGCTGGCGGGTCTGAGAAAAATGCTCGCCCTGGGCCGCCTCGAACGGTCTGACCGGGTGGTACTCTTCAACACCGGAAGCGGGCACAAGTACGTGGACAACATGGCGGGCCTGCACGGCGACCTGAACCGGAAGTACGCAGACGCTGATGCACATTAGACCGGCTGAGCCTCGCGACGCCGACAGATTGCTCGAACTCATGCGGGAGCTTGCGCGTTTCGAGGACTATATCCACGAGTTCGCCGTGACGCGGGAGAGCATACAACACCACGGTTTCGGCGAAAACCGTTTGTTCACCGCGTTTGTCGCAGAACAGGACGAAGATCTTGTCGGCATGGCCGGAAATACTGCTGCAGAAGATTTCTACCTGTCCCTGGGCGCTTCCCCGGATCGCAAATGGAAGAACTGGTCGCTGCCGCTCGTTTGATCGAGGCGGCGCGTGTCGCGTCATACCCGGTTCCACGTTGCTTTGGGGCTGTAATTGCGGTATATTCTCTCTTCAGTCGCATGTTCTCCGGGTCGTAAGTTCTCCGGACTGATCTTTGATTCGCAAGAGAAACCCTATGCGCCGATTCATCCTGCCCGTCGCCGCGCTTCTGCTCCTCCTTTCCGCGCCTCCCGCCAGCGCCCAGAAGATGCTGATCTTCATGGACCTGGAACAGCAGGACCATCTCAAGGCCTACGGCATCGCCTTCCAGGCCCTGGAGCAGGGATACACGGTCGAATGGCTGCTGAACTACCGCGGCGGCTCCTTCATCATGGATCCCGCGGCGGACCGGGTGCGGGCCTGCTACCTGAGGGGCGTGAGCTTCAAGGTGATCGACGGCGCGGAACTGGTCCGGATCTACGCCCACGTCGAGGAAAACAACATGGACCGGGTGCTTCTGGAGAAAGCGCCCGAGATCGCCGTGTACACCCGGCCCGACCAGCGCCCCTGGGACGATGCCGTGACCATGGCGCTGGAGTACGCCGAGGTGCCCTACGAGACCATCTTCGACCGGGAGGTGCTGACCGGAGCATTGAAGGAATACGACTGGCTGCACCTGCACCACGAGGATTTCACCGGGCAGTACAGCAAGTTCTACAGCTATCACCGCACGCCCTGGTACCAGCAGCAGCAGGCCACCGACGAAACGCTGGCAAGGGCCCTGGGGTATCCGACGGTCGCGGAGGCCAAGAAGGCCGTGGCGCAGGGCATCAAAGCCTACGTGGGGAACGGCGGCTTCCTTTTCGCCATGTGCGCGGCGACGGAGACCCTGGAGATCGCCCTGGCTTCGGCCCGAACCGACATCGTGGCGGCGGAGTACGACCATACGCCCGTCGATCCCGAGGCCCAGTCCAAGCTGGACTTCGGCCAGACTTTCGCCTTCGAGAACTTCACGCTTCAGTTGAACCCGCTCATCGGTTCCTTTTCTGACATCGACGTAAACCAGGTCAATGCCGGCAAGGTGCCGACCGGACCCTTCACCCTCTTTGATTTCTCCGCCAAGTACGACCCGGTCCCCACCATGCTCACGCAGAACCACGTGAATTACATCGCCGGGTTCTACGGCCTGTCCACGTCATTTCACCGCGACGTGCTCAAGCGCACCGTGGTCGTCCTGGCCGAGGAAGCCGGGACCGACCACGTAAAGTACATCCACGGCAACTACGGAAGGGGGACTTTCACCTTCTACGGCGGGCACGATCCGGAGGACGAAGAGCACCTGGTGGGCGATCCGCCGACCAATCTCGCCCTTCACAAGAACTCCCCGGGATACCGGCTGATTCTGAACAACGTCCTCTTCCCCGCGGCCAAGAAGAAGAAGCGTAAAACCTGACCGGGAATGAAAAACACTTGCCGGGCCGGGCCAAACCGGTTATAATGGTCGTTACCTCACACAGGTTTCCAGCAAAGTCATTTTAAAAGAACCTTTGCTATACCATAGGGAATCCTGCTCCGGGTATCGATGGCATGCCTCACCAGAACGGAGGACGTCAGAACTGCCCGGGGGGACAACCACTGTTCCGAACAGGTTCTCCTAAAAATACTTATGCTCGCCTGTGTGGGGTATTTCTTTGCCTGGACGCGAAAGCGCAGTGCGACGTTCCTGGCTGAGCTGACTTCCCCATCCTGATCGTCTCAAATCAATAACCCCATGCTCCAGAACCTGACGCTGGGACAGTTCTATCCCGGCGAGTCTTCCATACATCGGCTGGACCCTCGCACCAAGCTGTGCGGCGCCCTGGCGCTGATGGCGGTGCTGATCTGGGTGAAGACCCTGACGCTTTTCTTTTTCATGCTGACCACGGTGGCGGTCCTGGTCCGGGTCTCCAACATCCCGCCCCACCTGCTGCTGAACAACCTGAAGGCCTTCCGGCTGATTCTGATCATCACCTTCGCCGTCCACGCCTGTTTCACACCGGGAGAAGCGGTGATCGTGGCGGGATTCACGGTCCCGGGTCCCACCTGGGAGGGCATGTTCCAGGGGGCGGTGTTCAGCATGCGCCTGGTGGTCATCATGCTGATCGCGGCTTTGCTTATGCTGACCACGGCGCCATTGGACGTCTCGGACGGCATCGAGCGGTTGCTCAAACCCCTTGAACGGTTCGGGCTGCCCGCGCACGAACTGGCCATGATGATGGTCATTGCCCTGCGGTTCATCCCGACGCTTGTGGAGGAAGCGGACCGCCTGCAGAAGGCCCAGGCCGCCCGGGGCGCCGACTTCACCGGAAATCCCATCCGGCGCGTCCGCAAAATGACCGCCCTGCTCGTGCCGCTTATGCTCTCGGCCTTCCGCCGGGCCGAGGAACTGGCCATCGCCATGGAAGCCCGCTGCTACCGGGGCGGTACAGGGCGGACGCAGTTTCGCGTCATGGTGCTGGCGCGAAGCGACTTCGTGGCTATCGTCGCCGTGGCGACCCTGCTCGTCCTCTGCGCGGTCGCAGCCAGCATGAACAGTACCGGCAAACTGAACAGCCTGTTCTGATTCACTCCCGACCTGTATTCACCTTCCTCAACCCACCGATACCATGCGCACCCTGGTCCTGAAGATAGAATACGACGGCACCGGTTTCCTCGGCTGGCAGCTCCAGCCCGAGGGCCGAACCGTGCAGGGCGTTCTGGAAGAGGCGATACGGAAAATCCTGCAGGCCGGAATCCGTGCGACAGCGGCCGGCCGAACGGACGCCGGCGTACATGCTACCGGCCAGGTCGTCCACTTCAGGACGGATTCGGACATGATGGTGGACCGGCTGAGGAAGGGGTTGAACGGCGTCCTGCCGCCGGACGTGCGCGTGTTGGGGGCCGCGCAGGCGGCCGATGATTTCCACGCCCGGTTCAGTGCGGTGAGTCGCCGGTACGTCTACCGGATCATCCGGCGCCCGAGCGCCATGCGCCGACACCACGCCTGGCACGTGGCCTACCCGCTGGACGTCGATGCCATGCGCCGCGCCTGCGCGCCTCTGTCCGACCGTCACGACTTCACGTCCTTCTGCCAGGCCGCTTCGACGGCCGACGGCACGGTGTGCGAGGTGCGGGAACTGGTCTGGGTCGAGGAGGCCGACGAGCTCAAGTTGCAGATCGAGGCGAACCGCTTCCTCCACCACATGGTTCGGACCATCGTGGGCACGGCCGTGGATATAGGGCGGGGCCGATGGCCGGAACAGGTCATGGCGGAGATGCTGGAGGCGAAGGACCGGAGGGCGGCGGGCGCCAACGCCCCGGCGCACGGACTATGCCTGGAAGCCGTGCGCTATCCTTCCGAATTCGGGATCTGAGGACCGGGCGGACCGGGCGATTTGGCTCGGCGGTCCACGTACGCGTCGATTTCATCACACACCTTGTGCAGCGTAGCGACGTCGCGCTGTTCCAGCCGCAGGCTGCGGCGCAGTACCCGCCGGATAGACCGCAGAAAGGTCTCCTCGCTCGGTGTGGACGTGAAGCCGACCCTGAGCAGCGTCTCGTGAACGCGATGGGTGATGCGTTCTACGTCCCGGTTTCCGGCCAGACGCACCTCGGAAGCCGGTGGCGCCTCTCCACCGATACGAAACAGTTCGTACGCGCAGACCATGACGGACTGGGAAAGGTTCAGAGACGGATAGGTCGTCGCCGCGGGGATCCGGGCGATGACGTTGCAACGTTGCAGTTCGTCGTTCAGCAGGCCGCGGTCCTCCCGCCCGAAGAGGATCCCGGCTGGCTGGTTCCGCGCGACGGAGGCCAGTTCGGCGCAGGCCTGGTCGATGGGCTGGATGGGATTCAGCCAGATACCGCGCGTACGGTTGGTCGTGCCGACGAGGAGGGCGAGGTCATTCACTGCCTCCTCCAGCGTCGGTACGACGCGGGCGGCATCGAGGATCTCACCGGCGCCATGGGCCATCCAGCGTGCCTCGGCCTCGTGGCGGAATTCGACGGGGTTGACCAGGACGAGCCGGGAAAGACCCATGGTCGTCATGGCCCGTGCGACGGCGCCGATGTTCCCCGGCACTTTCGGTTCTACGAGTACGACGTGGATGCGGGAGAAAAAGCCCGGTGCGATACTGTCCGATCGATCAGCCATGGGAGGAGATATCCCGGTTCTCTCCGGATCATCGGGACGGGACGGCTGTAGCCTGGCGACGGTCGCCAGACGCGGGTAGAAACACGGATCAGTCCTGTCCCTCTTCTTTCGACTCCAGCTTCTCCACGGCGGCCTTCAACTCGGCGATTTCCGCCTCCAGCTTCTTTTCGCGGCCGGCGATCGTGAAGAGGTACAGGAACAGCCCGACCCATATCAGCGTGTAGGCGGAAAACAGATACCAGAAGTTCTGATCCACGGTTTTCGATCTCCTTCGATTCTGAATGCGCTTCCGAAAACACCTGCTCCGGAAATCCCCTTCTGTCCGGCCCAGGCAGGTCGACCGACCCGGCTCAAACCCCCACACTGCCGGGATGCCGGTGCTCCACGCGTTCCCGCAGGTCCTCGGCCTCGTCGCGCAGCCGCTCCAGCGCCATCCGCCGCTGCATGAGGTAGAAGAACAGCAGGGTGAAGACGACTGCCGACACGCCCAGCGCGATGCGCATGTCGACTTCCATGCCCGCGCCGAGACCCTCCTCCGTCATGACCAGGGAGTCGGGATGCAGGCCCCGCCACCACATGGTCGCGAAATGGATGAAGGGGATATCGATCGTGCCGAGGATGCCCAGCACGGCGAGGAGGGTCTTCACCTGCGGCATGTCGTCTCCGTAGACCCGCAGCATCAGGTAGGCCACGTAGATGAGCCAGAGGATCATGGAGAAAGTGAGCCGCGGGTCCCAGGTCCACCACGTGCCCCACACCGGCTTGCCCCAGATCGGTCCCGTGATCATCACGAAACAGCAGAAGACGAACCCGACTTCCGCGGCGCTGTAGGCCACGATGTCCCACCTGCGCTCCCGCAGCCACAGGTAGACGACGCTCGAAACGCCCACCAGCACGAAGGCGAACTCCGCGATCCACGCGGAAGCGACGTGAAAATACATGATCCGCTGCACGTCTCCCATGACCCGTTCCCGGGGCGCCCAGATCAGCGACAGGTAGAGGGTGGCGACCAGTCCTAAAAGACAGATGAGGCCGAAGGGCGTGATGCGCAGGCGGGCGGCAATTCCGGCCATTTTCATTCCTCCACGATATACTCGAACAGCATGACGGACGCCACGAGGAACACGACTGTGAAAACCGAAAGCAGCCTGATCCAGTTCGTCATGTCCTGCCAGTCGCCGCCCTCGAAGGCGGTCCGCGTCGTCTCCACCAGCGCGATCAGCACGGGAGAGGCGACGGGCAGCAGCAGGACCGGCAGCATGACGTCCCGCATGCGCGTGTTGACGGCCACGGCGGCGAACAGGGTGGCGACGGACGAGAATCCGACCGTTCCCAGAAAGAAGATCACCAACAGTTTAGACAGATAAGGCAGAATTGTCATGTTGAAAAACAGCACGAACAGGGGTAGCACCGCCAGCTGGACCAGGCCGATGAGCGTGATATTGCCCAGCAGCTTGCCCAGGAATATGGATCCGCGGTCGATAGGCGCGAGAAGCAGCCCGTCGAAAGTTCCCCGGTCCTTTTCCGGCGAGAAGGACCGGCTCGCGCTCAACATGCCCGCGAAGGCGAAGGCCACCCAGATCATGCCCGGCACCACGCGCCGCATGACGTCCGCCCCCGCGTTGAAGGCGAAATTGAAGATGACCACGACGATCAGCGAGAATACGAACATGGTCACGACCCGCTCGCGGGTCCGGTACTCCACGAGCATGTCCTTGCGGTAGATCTGCCATGACTGGGCGAGAAAGGATCTCATGGGTTGTGGCTCTTCCGTTTTAGGTCGGCGGCCGGTGATCCGGGCCGGTTGTAACAGACCGCCTTTTAGACCGCGGTACGCAATGCGGCCGGTCCTACACCGCGTGGTCCCGGTAAGCCCGTTCCAACTCGACCGGGGACAGGTCGCTTGCCTCGGCCTCGAATACGAGGCGGCCGCGGTTCAGGATGGCGACGCGGTCGGCTGCTTCCAGCCCGCGGACCAGGTCGTGGGTCACCAGCAGAATAGTCTTGTTCCGCGCGGTCAGGATCGTTTTCAGCATGGTCAGCGCGTCCTGGTCCAGTCCCGAGTAGGGTTCGTCGAGCAACAGGATATCCGGGTCGTGCAACAGGACGCGGGCCAGCGCCACCCGCTGGTTCATGCCGCGCGAAAGCGTGCGGACCGGGCTTCCCGCCCTGGCCTCCATGCCCACTGTTCGCAGCAGTTCTTCGATCCGTTCCTTTCGGTTCTCGATCCGGTACAGGTTACCGTAAAACCGCAGGTTCTCCAGTACGGTCAGTTCGTCATAAAGACAGGTCTGGCAGGAAAGCGCGCCGATCCGCTTTCCCAGGGATTCGTCGCGGTCCTTCGTGATCTCGTCGCCGTCCAGGAACACCTGGCCGCGGGATGGGCGCACGAGTCCGGCGATGATGCCCAGCAGGGTCGACTTGCCCGCGCCGTTGGGACCGAACAGGGCGAGGGAGGATCCCGGCGCCACTTCCATATCCACCCGGTGCAGGGCCCGGAAACGGCCGAAGGTCTTGGTCAACTGGCGTATGCTGATGGCCGGGGCGGATCGATCAACCATCGCCGCTCCCGGGTTGCCGAAGCCGGAGCGCCCGGTCCTTGAGGCCGTCACGGCGGTTACGATAGGCGGCCTCGTCAAGCCCTCCCGCCTCGTACTGGTCGTCCAGTTCGGACATGGCCTTTATGATCGCGGCGTATTTGCGTTCGTCCTCCGGTGAGAGATCGCCCAGGGCCGGGGGTTCGTCCGGCCGCTCGGGTTTCACCCGGATACCAACGACGAGGCCGGCCGCCACGATGAGCACCACGAAACCGAGCATCCCCCACTTCATGACGTCCTGCCAGACCAGGACGCTGGGAAAGGCGACTTCCACCGACATGCCCTTTCCCACACCCACGCGGTTTGACAGCAACAGGTATTCGTCGTCGCCGATCCGCTGCACCCCGTCGTTGGTCAGATTCGTGGCGGTTACGGACTCGCTGCTCGGTGAGACCAGCACCTGGATGCGGGCGGTGTCGTAATCCATCTGCCGCGTGAACCGGTGATCGATGGACGCCCGGTCCACGTTGTAGGCGTACACGATCCGGGCGACCCCGGGGGTAATGGGCGCCGAGAACACCAGGCCGCGGTCGGTACGCTGGAGCCCCTCCACCATCGGCTGCAGTCCGAAGGCCGCCGCGGGCAGGGAATAGACGAGCCCCAGGCCGGTACCGGGCAGCGGCGCGTACGTCAGGTTGCCCCTGTTCTCCACGACGATGATTTCCGTGACGTTCAGGACCTCCGGACCGGCATCTATGACCAGGTGGACCGCGCTCTGGACCAGAGCGGTTTCATCGGTCGTGATATCGAATACCTGGAGGAGTGTTTCCTCGCGGCCGACACCCGGTTCGAGGGGGATGCGTCCGGTCAGGTAGGGCATCTCCAGGTACCTGGTCGCGACCATGTAATTCGACCCGTCGGCCGGTAATCCGGTGAACTCGTACCGGCCCTCGCGGTCGGTGACGACCCGGGCCAGCGTTTCCTCGTTGGTATCGTCGCTGCTGTGACGCAGCAGGGTCACCGCGTGTCCCGCCATCGGCTGGCCGGTCGTGCCGTTCACGACAGTGAGGGCTAAACTTGCCGTCTCCTGGGCCTGCGCCGCCCGGGTCAGACAGACCGCATAGACCGCATAGACCGCGCAGACCACCAGGGATACGCGGGCGAGCAGGACCGCATAATAAACAAAAAGCCCCGAAGGGCTGGGAATCCGGTTACGTCTCAAGGTGTCACCATCAGGTCAGTTTTTCTCCGCACTGCGCGCAGAAGTTGGCAGTGGCCGGGTTTTCGGTACCGCAACTTCTGCAGATACTGCGCTTCAGTGAAACACCGCACTCGATGCAGAAGTTGGCCGATGCCTCGTTGATCGTACCGCAACGTACGCATGACTCGCCGATTACGGGCTGAACAGGTCGCTCGTCGGCAGTCTTTCTTTCTTCGACGTACGCATCCACGGCGGCCGCCGCGGGGTCCTTGCGGCGCCGGATCTCCAGCACTGCTTCTTCAATCTGTTCCTCGACGGGCAGGCTGGCGGCGTCCGTCCGGTCCAGTTCGTCCAGCACGTCCGACGCTTCCTTCATGTACTCCTGCCGGAGCGCCTCGTGATCCTCGGCGGCCAGCTTGCCCATGTTGTAATCGATATTCAACTCGCGGATGGCCGAATAGATGAAGTCCTTCTTCTTCAGCAGATCGTCCCGGCGGGACCAGGCGGCCCAGGGCCGGCGGCCCGATCCTTCCAGCATCGGACTGATCATGAAGGCCAGCACGCCCAGCGCGAGCAGTCCGCACGCGACCAGTGTCATAGCCCGATCCGGCTCCTCCCATACGCGCCCCGGTCGAACCGGCAATCCGTCCGGCTAGGATCGGGGAAGCGGTTCCGGCGACTTGGGCTCGGTCTGCTCATACTGTCCGTATCCCTCCTCGCTCTCGTACTTGGACGGACACTTGGCGTACAGTGTATGGGCGTTGAAGGTCCCGTCCCGGGCATACCCGCCTTCCAGCACCACTTCCGATTCGTCTCTGAAAGTGTCCGGAACCACGCCGGTATACACGACGGGGGCCTGCTCGCCGCCCTCGTGGGCGATGAAACGGATGCGCAGGGAGCCCACGTCGTCGCGCTGGATCGACCCGTTCACGACTTTGCCGTGCAGGCGCATGTTCTCATCGTAGCCCAGGTCGCCCGTTTCGATGGCGGCCTTCAATTCGCTGACCGTCAGGTAGTACATCGTCGCGTCGGTCGCCCCGGTATAGATCAAATAGCCAATGGCGGCGATCACCAGGCCGAAGCCTGCCAGGAATTTCCGCTGTTTCTTCCGCTTACGGTTTTCCATGCTGTGCTCCATACGTTGTCTTGTCTCCCGCGACCCACGCAATATAGGCGAACCGGCCTGTTCCGACAAGCACTATTTAAACGTCGGCCGGCCCTCCGGAACCTTGCGGGCAGGCACTTTCGCCGGCCTGAAACCCCATGTTCCGCAACGGCGAATGTGCTTGACACCCGGCCGGGACACCCATACCTTACGCCGGAGTCAACCCCCCTCAGGAGACACGTCGAGGGTTCATGGCGCCTGCCCCCGCAACCGCCCGTTCTCGTACCCCGGTCGCCCCCGGTCCGACTTTCCGTTCAGGAGTATCATGTCCGCCTTCACGTCTGCCCAGGATGTCATTCAGCGTTTCGAAGCCCGGGACTACATCTGCGGTCCCGACCTGGCCACGCCCGTCTTCCTCATGGAACGACTCGAGAAGCCGCTGCTGGTAGAGGGTCCGCCCGGCGTGGGCAAGACGGAGATCGCGAAGATGCTTTCCGGCGCGCTCGACCGGCGCCTGATCCGCCTGCAATGCTACGAAGGGCTGGACGAATCCAAGGCGCTGTACGAATGGGAATACACCAAGCAGCTGCTGTACACCCAAATGCTCAAGGACCGCATCGGCGAACTGCTGAACCAGACTGAATCGCTGGGCAACGCGGTCGAGACGCTCAACCGGGAGGACAGCGCCTTCTTCTCCAGGCACTTCCTGCTTCCGCGGCCCCTGCTGGAGGCCATCCTCGCGCCGGAGCCCGTTGTTCTGCTCGTCGACGAGATCGACCGGTCGGACGATGAATTCGAAAGCTTCCTCCTCGAGGTGTTGAGCGACTTCCAGGTCAGCATCCCGGAGCTCGGCACGCTGACCGCCGCGCAACGCCCCCTTGTCGTGCTGACGAGCAACGCCAACCGGAACCTGTCCGAGGCCCTCAGGCGGCGCTGCCTGTACCTCTATATAAACTACCCCTCCGCCGAGCAGGAGATCCGGATCGTCCTCACCAAGACGCCGGGCATCGACGAGGACCTGGCGAACCAGGTCGTCCGGTTCGTCCAGAAGATCAGAACGCTCAACATGCGCAAGCCCCCGAGCATCGCCGAAACGATTGACTGGGCGCTGGCGCTGGTGGTCCTGAACGCGCGGCACCTCTCGCGCGACGTCCTTTCCAGCACGCTGAACGTCCTGATGAAGGACCGCGAGGATATCGAACGGATCATGCGGGACGGCTACCATGATCAAGCGGCTGGTTGAGTTCGCCAGGCTGCTCAGGCAGTCCGGCGTACGCGTTTCCATGGCCGAGACCCTGGACGCGGCCGAAGTGCTGCGGCACGCGCCGGTCACCGAGCGGCCGGCTTTCAAGGCGTCCCTGCGGACCACGCTGGTCAAGGCTCACGAGGACATCCCCGCCTTCGACGACGCCTTCGAACGGTTTTTCCTGGTCCAGGTGGGCGACGAAGCGGAGGAGACAGGCGACCCGTGCGGAGAAACCGAGGGTCCGCCCGACGGCCATCCCGACCTCGACGACGTGCACGATGACGGGGAACAGGACATCCGGCCCTTCCAGGACGAACAGGGTGAGGCCATGGCGGGTGACGGGGAAGGGGAGCCCGCGGGCGGCGACGAAGCAGAGGAGCTCGAAGGCGAACTGGAGCGGATGCTGGCCCGCGTGCAGGTGGGGGAACAGGCGTCCGACGCGGTCGCCGAACCCGGTACGCAACCGAACCGGCAGGCGGAAGACGTCGACCTCTACCAGGAACTGCCTCCGGGCGACGTCGAGAACCTCTACGAAGCGGTGGAAGAACTCGCCCGGAATCTCGTGACGCGCAAATCGCTCCGTTTCAGGAAGGCGCGCCACGGCAGAGTCGACATCAAGAAGACGATCCAGCGGAGTTTTCGCACGGGCAACCTGCCCTTTCACATCATCTACAAGCACCGCAAGATCAAGAAGAACGAACTGGTCGTGCTGTGCGACGTGTCGGGGTCGGTCTGGGAGGTCGCCCGGTTCTTCATCAAGCTGGTCCACGAAATGCAGAACCAGTTCAGCCGGGCCCGAAGCTTTCTCTTCGTGGACCGGATCAACGAGGTGACGGACGAGTTCGACAGCAGGCCTTTCGAAGAAATCGTCGAAAACCTGAAAGACGACCATGCCCTGAATTTCTTCGGACTGAGCGATTTCGGAAGGGCCTTCTACCAGTTCCACGACGAACATCTGCTGTCCCTCTCCGGAAACACGGTGCTCGTTATCCTCGGCGATGCGCGGACGAACTGGTTCGATCCCCAGGACTGGGTGTTGGACGAACTGAATAAAAGGGTGCACCAGACCATCTGGCTGAACCCCGAGCCCATGCAGTACTGGGACACCGACGATTCCGTCATGTCCAGGTACGGGCCGCACTGCGATCACGTGCTGGAATGCCGGAACCTCGCCCAGCTCCAGGAAATCGGCGAACTGATTCTCAGGGCGTGATCCCGATCGGTTTCATCTCATGAGACGCTTTCATCCCGCGAAACGCATCGGCCTGGTCCTGTTGCCCTGCCTGCTCGGCGTGGCGCTGTGGACGCCCCGTGGCACCGGAGATTCCGGCCACGACCTGTTTCTGCGCAGCGACTTCACCTTCGGCCGGGTGGTGTACCAGAACTTCGGCGGGTTCTACCGGGGATTCGGATTCGGGCGGTGGTCGGTGGATTTCCCGTCGGCCGACGCCAACGTGATCCGGGCCCTTCGCGCCACCACCTCCCTCAAGATCAACGAACCGCAGGCCGTGGAGCTGACCGATCCGGATCTGTTCGACATTCCCTTTCTCTACATCCTGGAAGTCGGTTCCCTTCAGTTCAGTCCGGAGGAAGTGGACGCCCTGCGGGAATACCTGCTGCGCGGCGGGTTCCTGCTGGTAGACGACTTTCACGGTTCGCGGCAGTGGGCGGTCTGGGAATCGCAGATAAAGCGGGTGTTTCCCGAACGGGACGTCGAGGAAGTCCCGGGCGACCATCCGGTCTTCCACTGCTACTACGATTTCGACGAGTATCCCCTGGTGCCTGGCACCGCAGCCCTGTGGAACGCGGGCAACTACGAACGGGACGGCGCGCTGTACGGCCATCGGCTGCGGGGCATATCCGATGACGGCGGCAGGCTCATGGTGCTGATGAACTGGAACACGGACCTGGGCGACGGCTGGGAACACGCGGCCGATCCGGGGTACCCGCGCGCGTATTCCGTGATCGCGTACCGGCTCGCGGTGAACTACGCCATCTACGCGATGACCCATTGACTCCGGCGGCGGCCATCCGTTTCGTTTGTGCGCGTTCCAGGCGGGGTAGTCGCAAGAATGAACGATCGCCAGGCGGCCGGCCTCATCGCCTTCTGACCGGATTGATTCACCCGGTGACCGTCAGGTGCCGCAGTGCGGCCGACAATACCTCGATGGACCGCAGGTATTCGTCCAGCACGATGTGTTCCTCTGGCGTATGGTCCAGGCTGGAGTCTCCGGGTCCGTAGGCGGCGATCGGACACTGCCATGCCGGTCCGAGGACGCACATGTCCGACGTGCCCGTCTTCTTCTTGAAGGTCGGTCGGCCGCCTTCCTTCCTGATGCCCTTCAAAAGGGCCCGGATCAGCGCCGTGTTCTTCGCGGCGATCACGCCCGCCAGGCGCTGGTCGCACTCGATTTTCGCGGGGCCCGCCTGTTCCATCACGAAGCCGATCAGGCCATCCAGATCGTAACCGGGCGGCACGCGCACTGAGAAATACGCTTCGACGCCCTCGGTCAACCCCTCGTCGCTGGTGCTGAATCGTCTCAACTCGAGCCGGGGTGATTCGAATTCGCTTTCCGTGGTCTGGCCGGCGACACGCGTTTGAAGCGCGTTGTACAGGCCGATGGCCCGTTCCCCCGCGCGTCGATGGTTCCCCGCGTGATGGGCGTTGGGCTGTTCGAGGCGGTAGTCGAATCCCACGTGGCCCTTGTATCCGATGGTGACGCTGTCCCATCCGCTCGGCTCGCCGATGAACACGTAGTCGGGCCGCATGCGGTCCACCAGGTGACGGGCGCCCTTCGAGGTGGGGCACTCCTCCTCCACGGCGCCGACGACCGTGATCCGGCCGCCGTCGATTTCCGTGAACCGGGACAGGGCGGCAGCGAAGGCGGCCAGGGGACCTTTGGCGTCCACCGTGCCGCGGCCGTAAAGCCGGCCCGATTCTTCCCGAAGGGGAACAATACCGGGCACGGTGTCGATATGCCCGACCAGGGCGATATGCGGTTCGCCGCGACCCGACTCGCCCACGGCGTTGCCGGCCTCGTCCACGTAGGCGCGGAGCCCTCTGCGGTCCATGGCTTCTACCAGGAAGGAGACGGCTTCGCCTTCCTGCGTGGAAGGACTGTAACGCTCGACCAGGCCCCGCAGCAGCGCGACGTCGTCGCGGTCGCGACTCATTCGGCCTCCCGGGCTTCCGCCTGGTCGAGGGCGGCGCGTTTCGTGTTCACGGCCTTTCGGTCAGCCCGAGCCGCCTGGCCCGGGCGGTCCGGGCGATCCCGGCGGCCCCGACGGTCCGGCGGACTTTCCTCCAGTGATCCCAGCACCGCGTCCACGGCTTCCACGACCTGGTCGATCTCTTCCCTGGTGATCGACAGGGGCGGAAGGAAACGCAGTACCGTATTGCCGGCGGGCAGGGCCATCACGCCCCGCTCCATGAGTCCCCGGAGGACGGGCGTGACCCGCCCTTTCAACTCGATCCCGATGATCAGGCCCATGCCCCGGACCTCCCGCACTACGGGGGCTTTCAGCGCTACCAGGCGATCCCGGAAATACGCGCCTTGCTCCCGGGCGTTATCGACGAGCCCTTCCTCCTCGAGCACGCGCAGCGTGGCCAGGGCGGCCGCGCAGATCACGGGACTGCCGCCGAAGGTGTTGCCGTGGGACATGGCGGGGATGTCCCGGACCGTATCCGCACAGAGCGCCGCGCCCGCGGGCAGGCCTCCGGCCACGGCCTTCGCCAGGCAGAGGATGTCCGGCCGCAGGTCATGGTGCTGGCAGGCGAACATGGCGCCTGTCCTGCCGAAGCCGGTCTGCACTTCGTCCACGACGAAGAGGGCGCCCCGTTCCCGGCACAGGGCCTCCACGCGCCTCAGGTATCCGCCGTCGGCGACCCGCACGCCGCCCTCGCCCTGCACCACCTCCAGGATCACCGCGGCGGTTCCGCCGTCGATGGATTCCTCCATGGCGGTGGCGTCGTTGTACTTGACGTGGGTGAAGCCGGGGACGAGCGGTTCGAAGGGGGCGCGGTACTTGGGGTTCCAGGTCGCGCTCAGGGCGCCGAAGGTACGGCCGTGAAATCCGCGCTGGGCCGCGATGACGCCCGGCCGGCCGGTTGCGGCGCGGGCGAATTTCAGCGCCGCCTCCACCGCCTCCGTACCCGAATTGCACAGGAAGAGTCTGTCCAGCCCTTCCGGGGCCGCCCGGGTCAGGGCCGTGGCCAGTTCCGCGCGGCGGTCGTTGTAGAAGGTGTCCGGGCAGATCACCAGCCGCTGCGCCTGCCGCGCGACCGCTTCCGCCACGGCCGGATGACAGTGGCCGATGTTGGCCGTGCCGATCCCGCCGATACAGTCGATGTACTCCTTGCCGTCATTGTCCCAGAGCCGCGTGCCGCGGCCCCGGACGATCACCACGTCCCGCTTCGGCAGGATGCCCATGGACCCGCGGTCTTCCATTGCCTGGTAGTCTGTCATTTCCCCTCGCTCCAATCGACGCGTTAACCGTTGATTCGTTTTACCGCCGTCCGCGCCGGTATCGCCCCTTCCGTGGTGCCGACCGCTCCACCGGTAGCCAGTTTCATCCGTTTTTTCTGCCGCCTGTTCCGTCCCGGGTGGCCCTATCCGCCGATCACCGTGCCCTCGCCACGCAAGGCGGCCGTGACCGGTTCGGGTATTCTGCCGTCTCCCAGGATCACCATGCCCACGCCGACCTCCAGCGCTTCCTTCGCGCCCAGCAGCTTCTTCTTCATGCGGTCCCTGGCGTGGGTCGCGATCGCCTCGTCGATTTCGTCCCGGGATATCCGGGGTATCAGCGTGTCCTCATCGTCCGCGTCCTCGAGAAAACCGGGTGTGTTGGAGAGTATGACCAGCCGTTCCGCGCCCAGGGCGTCGGCGATCACGGCGGCCGCGCGGTCCCCGTCCACGTTCATCGCCTCGCC
Organism: bacterium; assembly: GCA_965202605.1. Taxonomy (GTDB): domain Bacteria; phylum JAAXHH01; class JAAXHH01; order JAAXHH01; family JAAXHH01; genus JAAXHH01. Next base: position 2,927,288 of record OZ241838.1, on the reverse strand, counting down.
GTCGTAACTGATGGCCGGGGGGCTGATGACGGGCAGGTAGCCGTGGTCGAGGAGCGTGGTCAGGAGCGACGCGTTCGCCCTTTCGATGCGGCCGGTGTAATCGTCCCGCAGGACCTTCGTCCTGCCGTCCTCGACGATGCGGATATTGGGTTTTCGACGGCCCTCCAGCAGCCGGCCGTCGACGCCGCTCAGTCCGACGGCGTTCACACCCAGCTGCTGCAGTTTCTCGACGATCCGGGTGTTGAGTTTGCCGCAGTACACCATGGCGAAAATGTCCAGGGTTTCCGGATCGGTGACCCGGCTCGTGTATCCCGATGGCGACGTGACCATGCGGGGCGGCTTGCCCAACTGCTCCGATATGCGGTTCAATTCGTCCGAGGCGCCGTGCACAAGGACCAGCGGTTCGGTCTGCCGGGCGAGATCCTCGAGGACGTAGTCCAGGTTGATGCCCCTGCTGCCGCCCGTCTTTACCACGATCATTTACGTTCCTCCCTCTATTACCGCGCCGACGACCTCCGACCGGGGCATGGACGTCTGCGTGCTGTCCGCCATGCGACGCAACGTGACGACGCCGTTCCTCACCTCGTCCTCCCCGATGATCAGGGCGAAGGCGGCGCCGGTCCGGTCGGCCTGCCTCATCTGGGCTTTCAGGCTGCGGTCCTCCCACAGTGCGGCCGAGCGGATGCCGGCCGTTCGAAGCTCCTGGGCCAGGACCACGGCGGCTTCCTTGGCCTCGGCGCCGAGGTAGGCGACGAATACCGACGGCTTCGGCGTATCCGGGGGTTCGATCCCCTCCTGCTTCATCGTGAGTATGATGCGTTCTATGCCGGAGGCGAAGCCGATCGCGGGCGTCTCGGGTCCGCCGACCATCCCGATCAGTCCGTCGTACCGCCCGCCGCCGCACACCGCGTTCTGCGCGCCGATGCCCGCGGCCCAGACTTCGAACACGGTCTTCGTGTAATAGTCGAACCCCCTGACCAGCCGATGGTTGACCTCGTACGGCCGGTCCAGGGCGTCCAGGTAGGTCCGCAGGCGGCCGAAGTGGCCGTCGCATTCGTCGCACAGGGATTCCGCGATCCTCGGCGCCTCGTCCGCGATCCTCCGGCAGGTCTCGTTCTTGCAGTCCAGAAGCCGCAGCGGGTTCTGCCCGTAGCGGCGGGCGCAGTCGCCGCAGACCTCGCCCAGGCGCGGCGCGTACCAGGACCTCAGCGTATCGATGTATCCCGGCCGGCACTTCGGACATCCGGTGCTGTTCACCTGGAAGGAGAGTCCCCTGATGCCGATGTCCTCGTAGATCTGCCAGGCGACCTGCATCACCTCGAGATCGACGGCCGGGTCCTGGCTGCCCAGTACCTCCACGTCGATCTGGTAGAACTGGCGGAACCGGCCCGCCTGGGGACGCTCGTACCGGAAGGCCGGGCCGATCGTGAACAGCCGCAGGGGCTGGGGCCTGCCATGGAGCTTGCGCTCGGCGTAGGCCCGGCAGATCCCGGCGGTGAATTCGGGGCGCAGGGTCATGCGCTCGTCGCTGCGGTCGAGAAAGGTGTACATCTCCTTCTCCACGATGTCCGTGGATTCGCCGACGCTCCGTTCGAAGAGGCCGGTCTGCTCGAAAACCGGCACGTCGATCTGCTCGTAGCCGTACAGTTCGCAGACCCGCCGCGTCTTCTCGGTCACGTGCCGCCAGTAGGCCTGGTCCTCCGGCAGGATGTCGTAGGTGCCCCTGGGGGCCTTGTAGTTCATTGCTGCTTCCTATACCGGGTGCAGGCCCGGAAACTCCAGGGCCGTCCGCTCGTCCCACCCGTACATGACGTTGAGCGCCTGCACGGCCTGGCCGGCGGCGCCCTTGACCAGGTTGTCCAGCGCGCCCATGACCACGACCCGTTCGCTGTGCTCGTCCCGCTCGAACCCGATATCGCAGTAGTTGGTCCCCGCAAGGAACTTCGGGTCGGGGTACCGGAACACGCCCTGGCGCTCCTTTATGACGCGGATGAAGGGCTCCCGGTCGTAGGCCTCCCGGTAGATGCCCCAGATATCCCGTTCGGACGGGTTGCCGTTCACAAAAGCGTGCGCGGTCATCAGGATGCCGCGCACCAGTTCGATGGCCGTCGCGGAGAAATGGACCCCGGGTCTCTCTCCGCCGAAGGTCAGCTCCTGCACGATCTCCGCCGTGTGGCGATGGCCCGTGGGCTTGAAGGAGCGTACCGCGCCGCTGCGGTCCGGGTGGTGAGTGGACCGGTCGGCCCGGTGGCCCGCCGCGGAGGAACCGATCTTCCCTTCCATGAAAAGGCGGTCGGGGTCGACGGCGCCGGCCCGGACCAGGGGCGCCAGCGACAGGATCGCCGTGGCGGCCAGGCACCCGGTGCACGCGACGTGACTGGCGTCCCGGATCTCGTCGCGGTAGAGTTCCGCCAGGCCATATACGAAGCGGTCCAGCATTTCCGGGTGCGTGTGCTCCTGTCCGTACCAGGCCGGGTAATCCGCGGGGTCCCGAAGGCGGAAGTCCGCGCTCAGGTCGATGACGCGGCCGGCCAGGCCGGAGAGCGCGTCCCACCGCTTCATGGCCTCGCCGTGGGGAAGGCACAGGCACAGCACGTCGCAGGGCTTCAGGTCGGCCATGGCACTGAACTTCAGGTCCGTGACCCGGCGCAGGTTGGGATGGGAACGGCCCACGGGCTTGCCGGCCAGCGATTCGGAAGTTACCTGCAGGATCTCGACTTCCGGGTGGAAGAGCAGCAGCCGCAACAGTTCCCCGCCGCCGTACCCGGATGCGCCTGCGATCGACACTTTGATCATGATCGGGCCGCCTTTAACAGATAATCGATGATTCGCCCGGGAATGTCCACCCCCGTCGGCTGGACGCTGTTCCGGAATTCCATGGTGTAATTTACTTCGTTTACCAGGACCCCGTCCGGCGATTCCAGCAGGTCGACGGCCACCACGCCGCCGCCCACCGCTTCCGCGGCGCGGGAGGAGAGTTCCCCCACCTCGCCCTCTACGGGACAGTTGGCCGTCGTCCCCCCCAGGGCGGTGTTGGTCTTCCAGTGGTCGGAGAACCGGTAGACGGCACAGATGGTCTCGCCGTCGACGACAAAAGACCTGATGTCCCGGCCGGGCTTTTCAACGTACTCCTGGATGTAGAAAACCGAGTGGTGATAGGATCCCAGGGTCTCCTTGTGCTCCAGCACCGCTTCCGCGGCGTGGCGGTCGTTGATCCGGGCGATCAGGCGGCCCCACGAACCGATGGGCGGCTTGATTACGACCGGATAGCCCATGGATTCCATCTCCGCCAGGGCCGATTCCGCCGTGAAGGCTACGCGGGCCTTCGGCGTCGGCACCCCGTGGTCCACCAGCGCCATGGTCGTCAGGAACTTGTTCCCGCACACGCGGGCCACCTCGTAGGTGTTGACGGTCCTGATGCCGCTGGCGTTGAGCATCTTGAGCGAGTAGAGCGCCCTGGAGTGGTTGATGCACCGCTCCAGAATGACGTCGTGGTCGTACCGGTGGTTTTCCAGGTCGAAGACGATGCGCCTGTCGTCCAGCCGGTCGAATTTGAACCCCCGTTCCGCGGCCGCCTCGAACAGCATTTTCTGTTCCCTGGAAACGACGGACAGCAACATGCCGATCTTCACGGGTTCCGTCCCCCCTGCTCCACCGTGTCCACCACGTAGTCCATGATCTTGCCGGGGATATTGACCCCCGTGGCGTCCGACGCGTCGGAAAGACCGGTCGGACGTCCCATCTCCTGCACGAACCAGCCGTCCCCGGTGCGGACCATGTCCACTACCGCGATGCCGCCCCCGACCGACCTGACGGCGGATACCGCGAGGGCGTTCAATTCATCCGTTACGGGTTCCTTCTCCATCAGGCCGCCGTCGGCGATGGTGCCGATCCAGTGGTGGGTAAGCACCGATACGGCGGCGACCGTCTCGTCGCCGACCACGTAAGCCCGGATGTCGTGCCCGGGCGCTTCGATGTATTTCTGCACGAAGAAGATGGAATGGTGGTAGGCGCCGAGTATGCGCTTGTGCTCCAGGGTCGTGGCCGCGGTGTACTTGTCCTGTATGCGGGAGACCAGCTGGTCCTCCGGTCCCTCCACGGGTCTCAGGACCACGGGGTAGCCCATGTCTTCCATGGCTTCGAGGGCCGAATTCGGCGTATAGGCCAGGCGGACGTCCGGTGTCGGCACCCCGTTCTCCCGGAACGCCAGGGTAGTCAGCAGTCTGTTGCCGCAGGTCTCCACCACGGACTGCCGGTTCACCGTGGGAATGCCCCAGTGGTCGAACACGGTCAGCGCGTATACCGCCCGGTGATGGTCCGCGCATCGTTCCAGGACCACGTCCAGGTCCATGTGCCGGCGGTCAAGTTCGAAGACCTGCCGGGTATTGTCGATCGTCGTCACGTCGATTCCGCGGCGACCCGCTTCGGCGATCAGACGCTTTTCGTCCTTGCGGACGCGCGAGAGCACGATGCCCATTTCCATGGATCGGTACTTTCTCCTGCCGGTCGGTCCATAAAAAAAGAGCCGGCCTCTTCGCTCGATCAGAAGAGGGACACGGCTCCTATCAGTACCCCAGGCCCGGTTATTCGTCGTATTGAATCAACGCGGGCCGCGATGAGCGAACGAACGCAAATCACAATCATGGTATTCATGTTTATGTTTCATTCGTTTGCTCATCTTCATCACGGGTTTCCTGTCAGGACGCGAACCGCCGCGCGGTTTCGAATTCACTCTCCCCAGTCTTCTTCCTCTTCCGGCGCCAGTTCCAGTACCAGCGGGTTGACGCTGACCACTTCGAGGTCCGCGCCGCACTCAGGACACGTTATGATTTCGCCTTCCACGACATCGTAATCCAAGTGGATCGTGGCGCCACATTCAGGGCAGACTCCCTCCATGTTTCCCCCATTTACGTCAATGCAGCCTTGGAAGAATCGCTTTCGAAGGTCCTTTCACCCTTCCGGGAAGGCCTTTCGCCATGCAGAACGGTCGAAATATAGGGCGCGGTTCAAACGTGTCAAGCGGTTTTTTATGCCTCATCCACGTCGGTTGTATCGCTGGCTTCGGCGGTTTCTGACGACTCCGAATCGTCCTCTTCGCCGCCGGGCGTGATCCTGGACACGTCGATCACCCGGTCTCCCTCGCCCAGGTTGATGAGACGGACGCCCTGGGTGTTCCGGCCGATGGGACGCAGGTCGCGGACCGGCAGGCGGATGATGAGACCGTTCACAGTGATGATCATCAGCTCGTCTTCGTCGGAAACCGCGTGTATCGAGACCACGGCGCCGTTGCGTTCGCTCGTCTGGATGTTGGTTACGCCCTTGCTGGCCCTGCGGGTCAGGCGGTAGTTCTCAATGCCCGTCCGCTTGCCGTACCCGTTCTCGGTAACGGAAAGCAGCGTGGTGTCCCGTCCCGACGCCAGCATCCCCACGACCCGGTCTTCGTCCCCGAGCCGGATGCCCCGCACGCCCTGCGCGCCGCGGCCCATCGTGCGGACGTCGCCCTCGTGGAAGCGGACGGCCTGGCCGTCCCGGCTGGCGATGACGATGTCGTTGTCGCCGTCGGTAAGCAGGGCCTCGATGAGGGCGTCGCCCTCCAGGATGTTCAGCGCCACGATACCGTTCCTCCGGGGATTCCCGTAAGCCGAGAGGACCGTCTTCTTCACGAGGCCGTTCCGCGTCACCATCATGATGCAGTGCTCGTCGTCGAAGGCCCTGATCGGCAGGAAGGCCGCGACGGTTTCCCCCTGGCCGAGCTGCAGCAGGTTGACGATAGCCTTGCCGCGGGCCGTGCGTCCGGCTTCCGGGATCTCCCACACCTTGAGCCAGTAGCATTTGCCGCGGTTGGTGAAGAAAAGGATGTAGGAATGGGTCGAAGCGGAAAAGAGGTGTTCCACGAAATCCTCTTCCCGGGTCTTCATGCCGGTGATGCCCTTGCCGCCGCGGTTCTGGCTCCGGTAGGTGTCCATGGGCAGGCGCTTGATGTACCCGGCGTGCGAGATGGTGATCACCATCTCCTCGTCGGCGATCAGGTCCTCGATGCTGAGATCGCCCTCGATGTCGATCAGCTCGGTCCGCCTGTCGTCGCCGAAGCGTTCCTTCAGGTCGATCATTTCCTCCTTGATGATCTGCATCCGCCGTTCCAGCCGCGAGAGAATGTCCCGGAAATCGCTTATTCGGGCGACCAGTTCGTTGTATTCCTCCTCCAGCTTGTCTCTTTCCAGTCCGGTCAGGCGCTGCAGGCGCATGTCCAGGATCGCCTCGACCTGGGCCCGCGACAGCCCGAATTCGTCCACCAGGACTTCCATGGCCTCCTCGCCCGTCTGCGACGCGCGGAGGATTTCGATCACGCGGTCCACGTTGTCCAGCGCCACGCGCAGGCCTTCGACGATGTGCGCCCGCTGTTCCGCCTTCTCCAGATCGAAGGCCGTCCTGCGCACCAGCACCTCGTGGCGGTGGTCGATGAAGTGCTGAATGCACTCCTTGATGTTCAGGACGCGGGGTCGGCCGTCCACGAGGGCCAGCATGGTGACGCCGATGGTGGTCTCGAGAGGCGTCATCTTGAAGAGATGGTTGAGTACGATGTTGGCGGGGATATCCCGCCGCACGTCGATGGCGATGCGCATGCCCGACCGGTCGGACTCGTCCCGTATGTCGGTAATGCCCAGCACCTGCTTTTCTCGGACGAGGTCGGCGACCTTCTCGATCAGGCTGGACTTGTTGACCTTGTAGGGGATTTCCGTGACGACGATGGTTTCCTTCTCGCTTTGCTCGTGGACCTCGATCGTCGTGCGGGCGCGCACCTTGATCTTCCCGCGGCCGGTGTGGAAATACTCGTTTATCGCGTTGCGGCCGTATATGATCGCGCCGGTGGCGAAATCCGGACCCTTGATGTGCCCGGCGATCTCCTCGATCGTTATTTCCGGGTTGTCGATCACCGCCACGGTCCCGTCCACCACCTCGCCGAGGTTGTGGGAAGGCAGGTTGGAGGCCATGCCCACGCCGATGCCGAGCGATCCGTTGCAGAGGAGGTTGGGAAACTTTCCCGGAAGCACCGTCGGCTCGTCTTTCGACTCGTCGTAGTTCGGCATGAAGTCGACGGTGTTCTTGTCGATATCCTCCATCATCTCGATGGCCAGGCGGGACATTCTCGATTCGGTGTACCGCATGGCGCCCGGCGGATCGCCGTCGATGGAGCCGAAGTTCCCCTGGCCGAAAACCATGGGGTAGCGCATGCTGAAAGGCTGGGCCATCCTGGCGAGGGTGTCGTACACGGCGAGGTCGCCGTGCGGATGGTAATCGCCTATGGTCTGGCCGACGATCTTGGCGCATTTGCGGGTGGGACGGCCCGGCGTGAGGTTCAGGTCGCGCATGGCCACGAGAATGCGCCGCTGAGAGGGCTTGAACCCGTCCCGGACGTCCGGAATCGCACGGGACAGATTCACGCTCATGGAGAAGTCGAGATAAGAACTCTTCATCTCGTCTTCGATGAAGATGGGCTGGATGTTGTCGTGCTGTTCTACCGCCATGCTGTCCCCTTGAACGTGTTATCCCGTTTCCGGTTGATGGTCATCCGTGGTCCCTACCGGACAGCCCGGACAGCCCGGACAGCCCGGACAGCCCGGACAGCCCGGATCGCCAGTGTGCGACAGGCGCCGGATGTCAGTGCAGGTCCAGGTTGTTCACCAGGAGAGCGTTTCGCTGGATGAATTCGTTTCGGGCGGCCACGTTGTCGCCCATGAGGATCGTGAAGATCCGGTCCGCCTCAACCGCGTCGTCGAGGGTTACCCGGAGCAACGTGCGGGTTTCGGGGTTCATCGTCGTCTGCCACAGCTCCTCGGCGTCCATCTCGGCCAGTCCCTTGTACCGGGAGATGGTGGCGCCTTCCCGCCCCACGTCCAGCACGGCGTCGATCAGTTTGCCGACCCCCCGGACCCGTTTCTCGGTCTTGTCCGTGCTGACGAGCATCTCGTTGTCCAGGACGTCCTCCAGCCGGCGGCAGAGCTGCCGAAGCCGGCGGTACAGGGAGGGATCCAGGGCTTCTTCTACGGGATCCACGGGCACCGGAACCTCACCGGCCTCTTCCTGCTCTTTTCGGGCTTCCGCCCGGTCGCGCAGGTCTCTCCGGTATTCGTCGTACAGGTCCCGGTTCCTGAGCATACCCATGATCTGGTCGCGCTTCATGCCCGTCTTGACCAATCGTCCGATCTGCTCTTCGAAGTCCATCATCTCGCGGAGATTGGCCAGCAACCGTTCTTCGGTCAGGGCGTGCCCGTTGCCGTTCGCGTCCACCCGCCGCACCCTGGTGCGGTCCACGCTCTGATTGAGCAGGTATTCCCAGAGCTCACGGTCGTTCTTGAGGTAGTCCTCCCGGCGCCCTTTGCGCACGCGGTACAGCGGCGGCTGCGCGATCAGGACGTGGCCGTGCTCGACCAGGGGACGCATGTAGCGGAACAGAAAGGTCAGCAGCAGTGTGCGGATATGCAGACCGTCATGGTCGGCGTCCGCCATGATGATGACGCGGCCGTAGCGCAGCCTGGACAGGTCGAAATCTTCGTCTATCCCCACCCCGAGCGCGGTGATGATAGGCTGGAGCTTGTCGTTGCTCAGCACCGTGTCGATGCGGGCCTTCTCCACGTTGAGCGGCTTGCCCCAGAGGGGCAGAATGGCCTGAAAGGTCTTATCGCGGCCCGACTTGGCCGTGCCGCCGGCCGAATCCCCCTCGACGAGGTAGATCTCGCAGGCCATGGGGTCTTTCAGGGTGCAGTCGGCGAGCTTGCCGGGCAGCGTGGTGTTTTCCAACGCACTTTTCCGGCGGGTGAGCTCCCGCGCCTTGCGCGCAGCGTCCCGGGAAATGGCCGCCTGGATGCATTTCTCGACGATTTTCTTCGCCGTGGCCGGGTTCTCCTCCAGATACGCGGACAGCCCCTCGCCGACCACCGACTCCACGACGCCGCGTATATCGCTGTTGCCGAGTTTCTCCTTGGTCTGGCCCTCGAACTGGGGATCGGGAATGATCACGCTCACGATGGCCGTGATGCCTTCCCGCGTGTCGTCGCCGGTTACGGGCACTTTGAGGTTCTTCAGCAGGTTGTTCCGCTGGGCGTAGTTGTTGATGGACCGGGTGAGGGCCGTCTTGAAGCCCACGAGGTGGAAGCCGCCCTCCGTAGTCCGGACGGTGTTGGCGTAGGTGAAGATGTTCTCCTGGTAGCCGTCGTTGTACTGGAATGCGACGTCGATCTGGTTGCCGTCCCGTTCCTGGCGGATGCCGATGGTAGTATGGACGGGTGTCTTGTTCTCGTTCAGGTACTCGACGAATTCGACGATGCCGCCCCGGTACTCGAATACGATCGATTTGCCCTTGGCCTCCTCATGCAACTCGATGCGCATGTGGCGGTTCAGAAAGGCCAGTTCCCGGAAGCGATGGGCGATGTGGTCGAAATTGAACTCCGTCGTGTCGAAGATCTCGTCGTCCGGCTTGAAGGAGACGGTCGTACCGTTCTCCGCCGTCTCGCCCCTGATCTCCAGGTCGCATACGGGCAGGCCCTGCTCATAACGCTGGTGGTATATCCTGCCGTCCCGGCGCACCTCGACGACCAGCCATTCGGACAGGGCGTTGACCACCGAAACGCCCACGCCGTGCAGCCCTCCTGATACCTTGTAGGACTTGTTGTCGAACTTCCCGCCCGCGTGGAGCATGGTCATGACGACTTCCACGGCGGGCCGGTTCTCCGTGGGGTGCGTCTCCACCGGTATACCGCGGCCGTTGTCGACCACGGAGATCCGGCCGTCCTCTTCGATATACACCTTTATCGTGTCGCCGAATCCCTGGAGATGTTCATCGATGGCGTTCTGCATCACCTCTTCCACGAGATGATGCAGACCGGTCGAGCTGGTGCTCCCGATGTACATGGCGGGCCGCTTGCGAACCCCCTCCAGCCCCTTAAGGACCTGGATGTTTTCCGCGTCATACTGATCGGGTTCCGGGGTGTCGGGGCCCGTTTCCGGCAATCCCGGGCTGTCCGGGTTGTCCGGGCTGTCCGGGCTGTGCAGGCCGTCCAATCTGTCCGGCGTATTTTCCCGTGCTTCTGACATCGATTTTACCTTCTGGAATTGGTGAATATGATGTCCTGGACCAGCGGCTTGCCCAGCGATCGGTCCAGTCGATTCAGGATTTCCTGTTTCATGTAGAACAATTCCTGACGCCAGGCCGCACTGTCCACCTCCACGACCAGCTTGCCCCCATCGAAGAATACCGCCCGCGCGTGCAGCGCAATGCGGTCGCCGACCACCTGGGGCCATCTGCCCACGGCCTCCTGTTCCTCCAGCCTCGCTTCCATGCCGAGGCTTCGGACCAGTTTCCCGAGGGCGTCCCCGAGGGTAGTGGTCTTGTTCTTTCGCGTCATGTCCGAACCTCGGTTGCAGGGCGTCACTGTGCCTCAGTTGCAGGGCGTCACTGTGCCTTCGTGGACGCGGAAACGGGTGATCCCTTGCCGGTAGTCCCCGATATCGCTTTCCTTGGCCGTCGTAATGAAGGTCTGGCCGTACGCGGGGACCATTTCCATCAGGCGGCCCGTTCTGGCGGCGTCGATCTCCGCGAATATGTCGTCCAGCAACAAGAGGGGAGGTGCCTGCAACTGGTGCCAGAGAAACCGGGCTTCAGCCAGCTTCAGGGCCGTCGCCGCCGTCTTGTGCTGCCCCTGCGACCCATAGGCCTGCAGCGAGACCCCGTTCATGCTGATGGACAGGTCGTCCCGGTGCGGCCCCACTTCCGTCATGCCCCGCGCCCTTTCCCGGGGCCCGTTACGGTCCACCGCCTCCTGGAAGGACCCTTCGACGTCATTGGGGTCCTCGCATTCGAAGGATGGCGCGTAGTCCAGCTCGAGGACCTCATCGTCGCCGCTGATCGCCGCGTGAACACGCCGTGCTTCGTCCTTCAGGGCCGAGACGACCTCCACCCTCTTTCTCATGATGCGGCTGCCCAGCGCAACCAGCGGCGCGTTCCAGACCTCCAGGTCCGGCGCCCTGCCCGGCGTTTCCTGGTGCGCGCGCAAGGCCTCGTTGCGCTGCCGGACCACCCGCCTGTAGTCCTGCAGGGTGGCAAGATACGCCGCGTTGGACTGCGAGATCGCGATGTCGAGAAAACGGCGGCGCGAACTCGGCGATCCCTGGACCAGCCTCCGGTCGTCCGGCGAAATCACCACCGCCGCCATGATGCCGTACAGGTCCGACAGGTTCCGCTGGGGCGACTCGTTTACGAGTACCTTCTTGCCCGTCTGGCGGCCGTATCTGATCTGTATCTCGACCGGCCTGGCTTCCGCGGACCGGCCCTGGCCCTGTATCAGGAAATGGTCCGATCCGATGCGCACGAGATCCCTGTCCTGCGCCTCGCGGCAGGACCGGGCCACGCACAGGTAATAGACCGCCTCCAGCAGGTTGGTCTTACCTTGTCCGTTCGTTCCGATAAAAACGTTCGTTTGCAGATCACAGGTCAGCGCCAGGGTTGTGTAATTCCTGTAATGACTAAGGGACAGCCGTTGTAGATGCACCTTGTCAGTTTTCCGCGTCGGTCAGTCTCAGGGGCATGATCAGGCACTGGTAGTCCTCGCCTTCCGACTCTTCTTCGGAAGGGATGATGATCCCGGCGCTCACGGGCGAATCGAGTTTGAAGACCACGTCTTCGCTTTCTATCCGCTCCACGACGTCGAGCAGGTAGCGGAAATCGTAGGCCGTATCCATGGCGTCGCCTTCGTATTCGGCCGGCACCTCCTCCCGGGCTTCGCCGCCGATATCGTGACTGGACGAACTGAGTTCGATGAATCCCGGCCGGGCCGCGTACCTGATCTGCCGCGTGGTCGAGTTGGACAGGACGGACACGCGCCGCACGGCGCTTTCCAGGACCTCGCGGTTCACCTTGACGATCTTGTCGTTTCCGCTAGGGATGACCCGCTCGTAGTCGGGGTATGTGGCTTCGATCAGCCTGGCGTACAACTGGGCGGTATCCAGGTCGAATACGACGTGGTTGTCCCCGATCTTTATCCGGGAAGGTGCATCCGATTCCCCGATGAGCCGCGAAAGGTTGTTCAGGGCCTTCGGGGGCACGATGATCCCTTCGGTGACCGTATCGTCGACTTCGCAGGGCAATGTCGTCTTGGCCAGCCGGTGGGCGTCCGTGGCGACCATCCGCACGGAACCGCCGCCTATGCGCAGGAAGGCGCCCCACAGGCTGGGATGCGTCTCGTCCTTCGATACCGCGTAGACCGTCTTTCGGATCAGGCGCTGCAGCGAAGAAGCCGGAATCGTTATGGTCTGATCGGAAGACACATCCGGAAGGGCGGGATACTCCTCCTTGTCAATGCCTACCAGGCGAAATACCCCCCGGTCGCATCGGACGACCACCTTGACGCCGTCCACCTCGATATCTACGGGTGCGTCAGGCAACTCGCGCACCATCTCCGCGAATTTCCTTCCCGGCACCGTGATCGATCCTCCTTCCGTGATCTCGGCGGGAATCCTGGTCACGATGGATATGTCGAGATCGGTGGCCCCGATGGTCAGGTGACCGTCATCGGTCTCCAGCAGCATGTTGGACAGAATGGGCAGGGTAGTCTTGGGTGGTACGACGTTAAGGACGGTCTGTATACCGCTCATCAGGGTGGAACTGGCCGGTATGGTAATCTTCACGGAAGTACTCCTTTGGGCAATCGGCAGTCGTTACCCTTACCCGGTCCGGAGCGCATGGAACGCTACATGGGTGGAATGATGTACAGGAACCTTTTACAACTATTGAATATAAAGACAGAGGGGGAACCTGCGCAAGAGTTTTGTGGGGTAAAACCTACTTCATGTTGTAGAAAGAGGTAAGAAGACGCTGAAAACGTACAATATATAGTGTATACGTAGTAAGTAATAAATAAGGAATAATACTAATACAGCATGTGGATATCTGAATAAAACAGTATTTTATCATATAACAACAATAAATATAACAACTTACAAAAAAACAACGATGTGGAAAAACAACACCCTGAACAGATGTTTATCCACACTTATCCACATACTAGAACCCAGGACCGGCAAAACCGCCCGGTTGTACACAAAACATCGACACTTCCCATACAGTTATCCCCGGGTTATCCACATTGTAAGCACCCCACGGACGGGCCTGGTACAAGAATGAACGGGCCGGCCGCCGAATCGAGGCCGTTTCCTGCCTGATTTGGACTCCTGTCCACATCGAAGCTTGATATCGAAGGTGGATAGGTGTGGAAACTTGGATATACAGGACACAACGTATTGCCGGATAGGAGGTTACAAGAAGCATATCTTGTTGATAAAATGTGGACAACCCCGGGGTTGTCCACACTCCGGCTCTTTCCGTATCGGCGTGGAAGGCGTTATCGAAGGGCAGGCGGGCTACAGCAGCGAATTCTTGATCTTGTCGAGGTCTTCCTGCAGGTGCTCGTCGTTCAGCAGGAGCTTCTTGACCGTCTGGCAGGCGTGTATCACCGTCGTGTGGTCTCTCTTGCCGAAAATCGCCCCGATATCTTTGAGCGACGTGCGGGTCATGTCCCGGCAAAGATACATGGCGATCTGGCGGGCCGTCACCACGTGCTTTTTCCGCGTCTTCGCGGCAAGATCCTCGACGGACACGTCGTAATGCCGGGCCACGGCTTTCTGTATATCCTCGATTCCGGCAGCCCGCTGTTTTCTGCGGATCTTGTTGCTCAGCACCCGTTTCGCCACGTCGATGGTGATATCGCAATGGCTTAAAGACGCATAGGCCAGCAGGCTCAGCACGGCCCCCTCCAACTCTCGTATATTCGACGCGACCCGGTCGGCGATATAGGCGATGACGTCCGGGCTCAGCGCCAGCCCGTCTTTATCCGCCTTCTTCTGCAGAATGGCTTCCCTCGTTTCGTAATCGGGCACCTTCATGTCCGCGAGAAGCCCCCACTCGAAACGGGACACCAGCCGTTCTTCCAGGCCTGAGAGGTCCTTCGGAATCCGGTCGCTGGTAAGGACGATCTGCTTGCCCTTCTGCCGCAGCACGTCGAAGGTATGGAAGAACTCCTCCTGGGTGCGATCCTTGTGCCCCTTGCAGAAGAACTGGATGTCGTCTACGATGAGCAGATCGACATTCCGGTAGGTCTGGGCAAACTCCTTCGTCTTTTTTTCCTGTATGGACTCTATGAATTCGCTGTAGAAGATTTCCGACGTGACGTACCGGATGCGGTCGACAGTCCCGAGCCGCTTCGACTCATGGGCGATCGCCTGCGCCAGGTGGGTCTTTCCCAGGCCGACGCCGCCGTAGATCACCAGGGGATTGAAGGTCTGCTGGCCGGGGGATTTAACCACGGCCAGAGAGGCCGCGTGGGCGAAGTCGTTGCATTCCCCCACGACGAAATTCTCGAAGGTGTAGTTGTCGTAGAGGTTGTCGGTTTCCACGTCGTCCGCGGTCTGCTGTTCCGGGGCCGGATCGTAGGAGGGCAGATCGGTGAGCACGGGGACAATCTGCGTATTGCCTTCAAAAATATGATAGTCTATGGAGACCTGCCGGCCTAGCTGGCTCGTCACTACCTGGCTGATCTTGTCGTGGAACCGCTTCAGAATCCGCTCGCCGGAGAACGGGTTCGGCACCTCTATGGTGAATCTATCTTGTGTTACGTCATGCCCCTTGGTCCGCTCGAACCAGGTCGCAAACGTCTGCGCGGGGATCATGCCCCTCAGTTCCGACAAACACACCGACCAGAGCTGTGCAGGATCTTCCTGCTTCATTGCGGATTACCTTGTCTGCCTAAGGGACGGAAAAAGCCGGAAGCTGGCCGGGAAAATCTGGGCCGAAAACATACGCATACACTCGCATGTATTATGCTAAATAATTGTAAATGCTACATTTAAAAGGTGAGTAGGTACTACAACAAATCCACGGAAGGCGGAAACGTTGCGGGTAGTATCTCTTTCATAGTATGTAGGGTGGGCTGCGCAGTGTCAAGAGTAATATCGAAAAGAATTGCGCCGCCGGAATGAACTAAAACCACTTGACAAAATCGGACTCTCCAGGTATTATAGAGGGCTGTTTTTTTAAGCTGAAAAAGCGTGAAAAACCGGGAGTGACTGATGAAGCGGACCTTTCAGCCGAGCAACCTGAAGCGGCACCGCAGGCACGGGTTTCGTCGTAGGATGAGCACCAGGGCGGGGCGGTTGATCCTGAACCGCCGCCGCGCCAAGGGAAGGACCCGCGTTGCCGTTTAGGCGCAGCCGGATCGCTGCAGGACCGATGCACCATGGCCGCCGGTTCCCGATGTTTTCCCCACGATGAACGCATGAGACACCGGTGGGAGTTCGAGCGGGTCAGGAAAAGCGGATTGACCGTCAGGGGACGTTCGATGACCCTGTCCCTGGCTTCCTGTCCGGACCGGCTCGAGCGCCGGGTCGGCTTCATTGTGACCAGGCGCTACGGCGGTGCGGTCGAGCGCAACCTGGTTCGCCGCAGAATGCGGGAGATCTACCGGCTTAACAGGAACCGTCTGAAGCGTGGGATGCACCTGGTGCTCATTGCCCGCAGTCCCAGGCAGGAAGCTACGTACCACCAGATGAATGAAGAGTTTCTTTCCCTCTACCATACCGCGGTGACACGTTTATGTGGAAAAGGCTGACCGCGGCGATCGCAACCACGCTCGCATGGGGCGTCCGCGGCTATCAACTGGCAGTATCCCCGCTCCTACCGCCAAGTTGCAGGTTTACCCCCACCTGTTCGGATTACGCCATCGAAGCGCTGGAACGACGGGGCCTGTTCGCCGGGTCCTATCTGGCCGTGCGGCGGCTGTTGCGCTGCCATCCCTTTCATCCGGGCGGATACGATCCCGTGGAACAACCACGCGGATCCCACGGCTCATGCGGGTCATGCGAACCAGGCGGACCAGGCGGACCAGGCGGGCCGCATGATTAGCCGCATGCCACGGCTTATAATGCTGGGATCACGTCAATAATGGAAAAACGGGTACTCGGTGCCTTCGGCCTCATCATCCTGACCTGGATCGGATACTACTACATTATATATCCGATGTACGCGCCTCCGCCTCCGGTCGACCGGACGTTCGCGCCGGATCAGGCGAGAGACTTCCCGTCGGGAGATGATCCCGCGGGGTCCTACCCCACGGGCGAGGCCGGCGAGGCCGGCGGACCGGCCTACGACGCCCCGGCGGACGAGTTCGAGCCTGCGCCGGCACGGACTCCGGCCCCCCGGACCGAAAGCAGTCCCCTAAGTGACCTGTCCGCGGACAGCTGGGACCGCTCCGAGCGCGTCCTGTTCCTCCCCCCGGTCGAAGGCGCGCCGGAACCGCGCGAAATCGTCGTTGAAAACCAGCACTTCCGGGGTGTCATCAGCACCCTGGGCGGTGTCATAACGAGTTGGAAAATCAAAGGTTACCGGGGTATCGGCGGAGAAGACGTGGAACTCGTTCCACCCGACCGAGAATCGGGCCCCGACATCATTCTCACGACAGAGCGGGGACCCCGCAGTACCCGGGCCCTGCGGTTCGCGGCGGACCGTGACGCGGTCGTGCTCGGTCCCGGACAGGCCACGGGATCGTTGACGCTCACGGCCGATACGCCCGGGGGACTGACCATCACCAAGGTATTCGCAATCAACCGGGACGACTACGCCGTGGACCTCCAGGTGAGGATCGACGGCGGAGAGAACCTGGCCCTGGGCAGCAAGTATTATCTCCGGTGGGGCGGCGGTATAAACGTGACGGAGAGAGACTGGGACCAGGACCTGTACGCCTTCCGGGGATTCGCCTCGCTCAACGACACCGTGATCGATGAAGACCTCGGCGGGGAGCTGGAAGATCCCAGGCCCGAGACCACGGGAGAAACCCACTGGGTCGGCGTCCGCAGCAAGTACTTCTTCACCGCCATGGTGCCCGTGGACAGGAAGGCCAGAGGCTACCGGCTGAACGGCCGGCCCGTCCAGCGCCCCCGGTATGACGACCGGCAGATCGCCGCGGAGCTGTCCATGGGACTCGCCTCCCCGCTCACGGACAACTTCCTCCTCTACCTGGGGCCGGTCCACTACGATACCCTCGAGCAATACGGATACGGCCTCGAGGGCGCCGTCGATCTCGGGTGGACGATCATACAGCCGATCAGCCGGATCACGCTCATTTCCCTGGTCTGGCTGCACCAGTTCATATCCAATTACGGCATAGTGATCATCGTACTGTCCATCATCGTGAAGATCCTGCTCTTTCCCCTGACCCACAAGAGCATGAAGGCCACCCAGGGCATGGCCGCGCTCCAGCCGAAAATGGAATCGCTCAAGGAAAAGTACAAGAACGACTCGACCAGACTGAACCAGGAGATGATGAAGCTGTACAGGGAGGCGGGGGTAAACCCCCTGGGCGGCTGCCTGCCCCTGCTGCTGCAGATGCCGATCCTGATCGCGCTCTATACGATCTTCAGCAGTACGATAGAACTGCGGGACGCGCCCTTTGTCGGATGGATACAGGACCTGTCCCTGAAGGATCCGTACTACGTGCTGCCCATCCTCATGGCAGCCACGATGCTGCTCCAGTCCAAGATGACGATGAAGGATCCACGGCAGGCCATGTTCGTCTACATCATGCCCGCCGTGCTGTTCTTCATCATGATGAACCTGCCTTCCGGTCTCATACTGTACTGGACCATGATCAACGTGCTGACCATTGTGCAGCAGGCGATACAGAACCGTTATTTCCCGGTTCAACCCGCGAAGTGACGCAGCCCCGGGCGCAGGGGCCGCGCGCCTCGATAATCCCATGACCTCGCAGGCCCCGAACGATACCATTGCCGCGATCGGCACGCCGCCCGGCGAGGGCGGCCTGTGCGTGGTGCGCATGAGCGGCCCCGACTCGTTTCCTATTGCCGACAGGGTATTCAGCGGCGCCGACCGCCCCTCCGCGTGCCGTACTCACACCATACACCACGGCTACGTCATCGATCCCCGGAGCCGCGAACGGGTCGATGAGGTGCTCCTGTCGCTCTTCAAGGCGCCACGCACCTATACCCGGGAGGACCTGATCGAATTCAGCGGCCACGGGGGCATGGTGCCAGGCGCCATGATCCTGGACGTGCTGATCCGTTCGGGCGCCAGGCTGGCGGAACCCGGCGAGTTCACAAAGCGCGCTTTTCTCAACGGCAGGATCGACCTCTTGCAGGCCGAAGCGGTGGGAGAATTGATCCGGGCGCGGACAGACGCCTGCGCGCGGGCGGCGCTCAGGCAGTTGAACGGAACCTGCTCGCAACAGATAGACGAATTCAGGATGCAACTGATTCAAGTCGTTGCATATATTGAAGTTACGCTAGATTTTACCGAAGAGGGCATCCCGGACATGGAGCCCCGGACCTTCCTGGACCAGCTGCGCCCCGTCCAGGAAGCGCTGGACCGCCTTATCAAGTCTTCCAACGAGACGCGCATATTGAGAGACGGGGTCCGGATCGCGTTGCTCGGAAAGCCCAACGTGGGTAAATCCAGTCTGCTCAACATGCTGGCGTCCAGGGACCGGGCCATCGTACATCCGGAGTCGGGGACGACACGGGATACCATCGAGGAGAGCGTGGATATCCGAGGGGTGCCCGTCATCTTCGTGGACACGGCGGGAATCCGGGTGACACCGGATTCGGTCGAACGGCAGGGCGTTGCACGGTCGCGGCAGGAATTGGACCGGGCAGACATCCCGCTGGTGGTTTTCGACGCCTCGAGCCTGCCGGACGACGATGACCGGAGTCTGACAGGCCAGTTGTCCCGGCGGGACTGCGTGTTTATATTGAATAAGTGCGACCTGGATACCTATGATCCGGGCCCTTACGCCGAACTGACGGCGGGAGGCCGGTGCGTCAGGACATCGGCGAAAACGGGCACGGGCGTTGACGACTTGCTGGAAGCGTTGCTGGAAATCGTGCAATACGATCCCGCCAGGTTCGAATCGGGCCTCGTGGTGAATGCTCGCCAGGGGGACCTGCTGAACCAGGCTAAAGCAAGCCTGGATAGGGGTATAGGGGTACTGGAAGAAGGGCTCGGCGCCGAGATGGCAGCCATCGATCTAAGAGATTGCGTGCGTCACCTCGGCGTTCTTGCGGGAAAAGAAATCGGAGACGCGGTACTGGACCATGTCTTCTCCAGGTTCTGTATAGGCAAATGATGTTCCACGTGAAACAAGGACCGTGCGGTGGCCGGAACTGATCTGACGAAACCGGTGGAAGTACTCGTTATCGGCGGGGGCCACGCGGGATGCGAAGCCGCCCTGGCATCGGCGAGAATGGGCGTTACAACGGCGCTCGTTACCCTCGACGCGTCGAAAATCGGGCAGATGTCCTGCAACCCGTCCATCGGTGGCCTGGGAAAGGGCCAGCTGGTTCGGGAAGTCGACGCGCTGGGCGGGGAGATGGGCAAGGCCGCGGATGCCACGGCCGTGCAGGTCAAGATGCTGAACACGCGCAAGGGTCCGGCCGTGCAGTCCCTGAGGTCCCAGAATGACCGGGCAGCTTACCGGAAGTACATGCAGCAGGTCATCGGGGAAGCCGAAAACCTGGCGGTGGTGGAAGGAGAGGTGACCCACCTGGAAGTCGACGACCGCCGCGTGACGGGTATCCGAACGAGCGACGGCAAGACCATTCCATGCCGGACCGTGGTCGTGGCTTCCGGTACTTTTCTGAACGGCGTCATGCATCGCGGAACGAGCAACGCGCCCGGTGGACGCCTGGGAGAAAAGGCGGCAACGGAGCTGTCGGATTCCCTGCGGGCCCTCGGTTTCCATATCGGCCGGCTGAAGACAGGAACCCCACCAAGAATAGACGGTAAATCCATAGATTACAGTGATTTGGAGATCATACCCGGTGACGAGTTCCCCGAGCATTTCTCCCAGGAAAGACTATCACCGGCCGATGAACAACTCCCCTGTTACCTGACGTTTACGAACCCCCGGACGCACGAAATCATCCGCTCCGCCCTGGACCAGTCGCCCATGTACACAGGCCGGATCACGGGGCGCGGTCCCAGGTACTGTCCATCCGTGGAGGACAAGATCGTCCGATTCGCGGACAGGGACAGCCACCAGATCATCCTGGAGCCCGAGGGGTGGAATACCGACGAGGTGTACGTAAACGGTTTCTCGACGAGCCTGCCGGAGCCGGTGCAGGACCGGGCGCTGCATACGATCAAGGGCCTCGAGCACGCCGAGATTCTCCAGTTCGGCTACGCCGTCGAATACGACTTCATTCCCCCGGAAAACCTGACCCGGAGCCTTGAAACACGGCAGGTAGGCGGACTGTTCCTCGCCGGGCAGATCAATGGTACAACGGGATACGAGGAAGCGGCTGCACAGGGTATTCTGGCCGGCATCAATGCCGCGCTGTCGGCAAAGAACCGTCCGGCTTTCGTTCTAGACAGGGGCGAGGCCTATATCGGCGTAATGATAGACGATCTCATCACGAAGGGAGCGGACGAGCCCTACCGGATGTTCACGTCACGTGCTGAATACCGCTTGCTGCTGAGGCACGACAATGCGGACATGCGCCTGTCGGACCGCGCTTTTGAATACGGTGTGATTTCCAGAGAACGGCATGAAGCCACGGTCGCCAGGCGCCGGCTGGTGGAAGAAGAAACGGATCGGTTAAAGGGAGTGTACGTAGCGCCCGCCCGAATAAATCCACTGCTGAAAGCCAGGTCGTCCGCGGCGGTTTCGGAACCGGTGTCTCTGCATAAATTGCTGTCCCGCCCCGAGATACGGTATGCGGACCTGTCCACCGTCGATCCGGATCCGATGGAACATGAACCCTCTGTCATAAGCCAGATACAGACTGCCGTGAAGTACGCGGGATACCTCGAACGCCAGCATAGAGAAATCGAACGCATGCGGTCGTGGGAGTCACATGTCATCCCCACGGGCTTTGACTACACTTCCATTACCGCGCTGTCTCATGAAGCCCGCGAGAAGCTTTCCAGAATAAAACCGGAAACGGTGGGCCAGGCATCCCGAATCCCAGGCGTCACTCCGGCAGATCTCTCCATCCTCGTAGTGCACCTCGAACGAAGCAACGCAACGCGCCACAGTGAAAACCAGGTGTTCCACGTGGAACATCCAAAAGCATGAAATGGATTCATTCACGCAGTTTCTGCAAGGTATCGAAGAATCCGGCCATCGGCTCGATGCCGATAAAATCGGGGCATTTGACCGATATCGGACCGAGCTAAGGCGCGTAAACACGCTGCTGGGACTCGTATCTGAAAATGACCTGGACCGCATTCCGTTGCGGCATTTCCTGGACTCGTTGACGCCCGCCCTGAAGGGAGTCCTCCCCACGGGCGGGACGATCATGGACGTTGGAAGCGGCGGTGGTTTTCCCGGCATTCCTCTGGCCATATTCATGCCCGATACGGACTTCGTGCTGGTTGAGTCAAACCGAAAGAAGAGCGTATTTCTGCGTAAGATGCGGCGCGTTCTTGTGCTGAATAATGTAACAGTGAAACATACCCGAGTCGAATCATTAAAGGAACGGGAAGGGTTTTACGACGGTGCCGTGGCCAGGGCGGTGGCTTCAGTCGGTCAACTGGCCACCTGGTGCGGGCGTGTCTTGAAGCCTGGGGGGAAGCTGATCTGTTACAAGGGGCCGAAATCCGAGGAAGAAATCGAATCGGCCGGGGCGGCCATTGCAGCACAGGGTCTGGTGCTGGATGGCATACATCGATACAATGACGATGCCTCCGGACCGCCTGGACCGCCTGGACCGCCTGGACCGCCTGGACCGCCTACGCTGGTCGTACTGAGAAAACAGTGACCCCGCCCCAACCCTCAGGACCGGGTCCAACGGAGGCACGCCACATGCGGTCCATGAAGAAAAACAGGCGCAAAATCAATCTGAAAAGCACCGATTAATCAGCCTCCCCTCTCACTGATCGCCCCGCATAGCCATAAAGGATGTTTACATAATAAATTACGTCTTTTTGGCGCTTATCTAAAAAACACGTAAGTAACTGGTATATCAGTAGTTACGGTAATCCGACAACCCGCTGTATCCACCGAGCAACATCACCTCGATTTCCTGACCCGCCTTCATGAATTCCTGGTCTTCATGACTGACGGCCAGTCCGTCGGCGATGGACATGGATCGCAGTATGCCGGAACCCTGCTCACCGGTGCGTGAGGCGAAGAAGGTGTCGCCACGCCGTTCAAGGGTCACGCGGATGAACTGCTTTCGACCAAGGGACTTCGTGATGTCGTCCTGCAACACCGCATTGATCGTGGGACGGTAGAGGTGGGTGTATCCCTGCATCTTGAGCAGGGCCGGCCGCATGAAGAGCTCGAAGGTCACCATGGAGGCCACCGGGTTGCCGGGCAGGCCGAACACGAGGGTGTCGTCGATCGCGCCGAAAGCAAGAGGCCGTCCCGGAGTCATGGAAACCTTCCAGAAGGCCATGGACGTACCGACGGCCTCCAGGGCGGCCTTGACATAGTCGTATTCTCCCACGGATACGCCGCCTGACGTAATGATCGCGTCCGCAACGAGTCCGTCGCGCAGGGCCCCTTCAAGCGCTTCCTGCGTATCGGGACAGATGCCCAGCCGCAGGGGTATGCCGCCGGCATCCGCCACCAGGGCAGTCAGGGCGTATCCATTGCTGTCCACGATCTTGCCGTCTTCGAGGGGCTCGTCCACGTCGACGATTTCATCGCCGGTGGATAGCACGGCGACCCGCGGCCGGCGGTATACGGACACGTGGGAGCGATTGGTTGAGGCCAGCAGGCCGACCTCCGCCGGCCGGATCAGCATGCCGGACGGGATAATGAGGTCGCCTTCGCGGATGTCTTCTCCGGCCCTGCGGAGATCGGTTCCGGGATCCACGGGCTGGAGTACGCGTACGCGGCGCTCGTCGACCCGCAGCGTGCGTTCGGCGCGGACGATGGTATCCGCCCCTTCGGGCACCGGCGCGCCCGTCATGATGTGTACCGCCTGTCCCTGGCCTACGGACCGTTTTGCCATGTATCCGGCGGCCAGGTCTTCGACGATCTCCAGTTCCGCCGGGGTATCCGGCGACGAGGATGCCGTGTCCGCGGCGCGGACCGCATAGCCGTCCATGGCCGAATTGTCCCAGGGCGGCTGGTTCCTTGTGGCGTGGACGTCTTCGGCCAGTACCCGGCCCCGGGCCGACGCGATGTCGACCCGCTCCACACCGATGGGCTGGACCCGGCTCAGTATGCTATCACGGGCTTCGACTACGGAGATCATCGCGGTCTCCTTACGGCCGGCCTGGTCCGGCCTGGCCCGGCCTGGCCGGCTGGGCCCATCAGCAGCACCGAAACCTCGGTTCCGCGCGAGACGGACGTTACACCCGTTTCCACGACAACGAGCCCATTCGTCCCGGTCATGGAACTGAGCATCCCCGATCCCTGGCCCGCGACGGTCGAGGCGTGAAACAGGCCGCCGGTACGGGTGACCCTGGCGCGGAGATAGTGCCGCCGGTCTCCCCCGGCCGCCAGGTCGTTCTCGAGTATCGCCGGAACCGTGGGCAAATGCCGGTCATGCGGACCATAGCCCATCATCTTGCGGATGGCGGGCCGCGCGAAGAGGAGGAAAGAGACCATGCACGACACGGGATTGCCGGGCAGGCCGAAGTAGGGTTTCCCCTGGAGCAGCCCGTAGGCGAGGGGCTTGCCCGGTTTCATCTTCACCCGCCAGAATCTCATGTCCACGCCGAGGTCTTCCAGCACTTTTTTCACGTAATCGTAGTCGCCTACGGATACCCCGCCTGTAGACAGGATCACATCCGCGTTGACCGCCGACTGTATTGCGTCTGCGATCGCGGATTCGCTGTCCCGGGCGATGCCCAGGTTGACCGGCCGGGCGTCGCATTCCCGCACGAGCGCGGCCAGGGAATAGCTGTTGCTGTTGACGATCTTTCCCGGGACGAGGGCCTCGTCGATCTCGACCACTTCATCGCCCGTCGACAGGATGGCCACGTCGGGGCGCCTCCGCACCGACACCTGGGACCGCTGAAAGGCCGCGAGGAGACCGATCTCGCCGGGCCCGATTTCCGCGCCGCCAAACAGCACGTTGCGGCCCTTTTTCACGTCTTCGCCCCGGTAGCGGACGTTCTGACCCGATGCTACCGCCTCGAGGATCTCGACCCCGCCGTCCCCCTGCCTGGTGTGCTCCACCATGACGACGGCGTCCGCGCCTTCGGGAAGGATGGCGCCGGTCATGATGCGGGACGTGCTGCCGGGGCCCACGGTCTCGCCCGGCACGGTACCGGCCGGTATCTCTTCGAGGACCTCGAGCCGCCGGGGGGATTCAGTGGATGCGCCTGCCGTGTCCGCGGCCCTTACGGCATAGCCGTCGACGGAGGAATTGTCATGGGGAGGCACGTCGAACTTCGGTGCCACGTCCTCGGCGAGTACGCGGCCCTGGCTTTCGGACAGCGGTACGCGTTCAGTCCCCGAGACGGAGACCGAATCCAGCACGATCTCCTGCGCCTCCTCCACCGTGAGCATGCGATCTTCAGCCATGGTCAACCCTGTCTACGCCATCTCTCGATTATCGGATCGATTCCGCCATGAGCGCTTCTATGGCGTCGATCGACCGCGGGAGGTCGGCCGACAGCACCCGATTTCCGTCCTCGGTCACCAATACATCGTCTTCAATGCGTACCCCGATATTCCTGAACCGCTCGAAGGCGGGCCGCACCGCCTCGATCAGCGTCCGGTTGCCGGGGGTGTCGTCCAGGTTTTCCAGCGTGTCCCCCCGGACGTAGATGCCCGGTTCCACCGTGATCACCATGCCCGGCCTGAAGGGCATGTCCCTTCCGCCGACGTCATGGACGTCCAGTCCAAGCCAGTGGCTTGTGCCGTGCATGTACCACATGCGATACTGGTTTCCCGATGCATTCGTTATCAGGCCCAGCTTCAGGAGTCCGTCCACGATCGCCTTCCGCGCCACTTCATGCACCCTGCGCATGGTCATGCCGGGCCGGACGACGGCGACGGCCCGGGCATGGGCGTCCAGGACGATCTCGTACACTTCACGCTGTGCTTCCGTGAAGACGCCGCCGACCGGGAACGTCCGGGTGATATCCGCCGTGTAGTTTCCCACGGCAGCGCCGATATCGGCCAGGACGAGTTCGCCTTCTGCTATTTCACGGTTGTTTTCCTCGTAGTGCAATGTGGTCGCGTTGGGTCCCGAGGCCACGATGGACGGGAACCCCCAGTGGGCGCCGTGACCGCGATAAATCGAAAGAATGATGCCGTCGAGTACGGATTCGTTGAGCGGCTCCGCGGTCCCGGCCGCCTTGCCCATGATGGCGCGTTGCGCCAGGCAGGTAATGTCCACGGCGCGTTGCAGTTGCTTCAGTTCCCAGGGCGATTTGACGACGCGCAGGTTCCGGAAGAGGTGAGAGGCCAACCGCACCTGGACCGCGGGAAACCGATCGGCCTCAGAGGCGAACCGGCGGGCCCGGGGATACCGGCTCCCGAACCTGGACGCGGTGTCGGCGAGGAGCCAGACCTGCACGGGAGTTCCGTTCCTGACGGATTCGCGCACGGCGCGGTAGTCGGCTTCGTCATCGGACGGACGTTTTGCGTAGGCGGATCCGCCGAGGACGGCCTCGACAAAGGCGTCGAATTCTTCATTCGGCCATACATGATCGATCCCGGTCATCCGCCGGGCTTCCGCTACGCCGATCATGTGGCCGGTCCAGATCTCCCGCGCGGGGTCGCGTCTGGGAAGAAAGAGGATTTCCCGCTGGCTCCGGTTGTCGGGCAGCAGCACGAGCGTCGCGCCGGGCTGGTTGATGCCGGTCAGATAGAAGAGGTTGCTTTCCTGGCGGTAGGGATAGTTCACGTCGTTGCTGAAGACCTTGGGCTCCGCCCCGAACAGGATCATGACCCCGCTGCCCATGTCCTCGAGGAGCTGTGCCCGCCGTTCCGCCAGTTCCTCCGCCGGCGCCGGCCCGGCGTCTTCCGTGATCGCCCTTGCCTCCGGCTGGGCGGCCGCCGGGAAAGGCGCCGTCATGCCATAGAGAGCCATGATCCACAGCGCGGCGAAAAATACCGTCCGCAGCGCGCCTGAAAAGACCGCCCGTGGCGCGGGACAGGCCGTAACTGCAAAAGGTGCATGTCGTTGCTTCATAGGTCGTCCGTGGCATCGATGCCCGGGCCAGGACCACCGCCCCGGCCGGGGTACGTGTTCAAGTGGTGTATTCCGCGTTTACGGTCACGTATTCGTGGGACATGTCGCAGGTCCAGACCGTCGCCATGCCGTCTCCGAGCTTGAGATCGATATCGACGGGGATTTCACTGGCGGATAGCGCTTCCCGCATGGCCGGTTCGTCGAGGGGGAGCCCCCGGCCGTCCCGGGTGAGTTGCCGGCCGCACAGGAAGAGGTCGATGGCGTCCGGGTTCGATTCGGCCTCCGCGTACCCTACGGCGCAGAGGATCCGGCCCCAGTTGGGATCATGGCCGTAGATGGCCGTCTTGACGAGCGCGGAATTCGCCACGCTCATGCCGATCGTCCGGGCGTCTTCGTCCGACCGGGCGCCCTTGACGCGGATCTCCACGAGTTTCGTCGCGCCTTCGCCGTCCCGGGCGATCTTCTTCGCCAGGTCGATGCAGACGTGCTCCAGCGCTTCGGCGAACCGGTCGTAGGCTTCCCCGTCGGGTTGCGTGATCACCGGGTTTTCCGCGGCGCCGTTGGCCAGGACGAACACCGTGTCGTTCGTGCTCATGTCGCCGTCGACGGTGATGCAGTTGAAGGACTTTCCGACGGCCCGTCGCAGGGCCGACTGGAGGGCTCCCGGCGCGATGGCGGCGTCCGTCGTGACCACGCCGATCATCGTGGCCATGTACGGACAGATCATGCCCGCGCCCTTGGCGATCCCGCCGACCACCACGGACTTGCCGTCCAGATCGCACCGCACCGCGCAGGTCTTGGGCACCGTGTCGGTCGTCATGATCGAATCGGCGGCGTCGGTATCGGGTCCCCCGTTGCGCCGGTTCAGCGCTTCCCGGATGCCGGCGCGGATCACGTCCATGGGCAGGGGACGGCCGATGACCCCGGTGGACGCGACGAGAATCTCCCCCGCGGGCACATCAAGCCCCCCCGCGACCAGGGCGGCCATCTCCCGGGCGTCCTTCATGCCGGCCTCCCCGTTGCACGCGTTGGCGTTGCCGCTGTTGACCACCACGGCCCGCGCCATGCCGGTCTGCAGATGATCTCCGGACAGGATCACCGGCGCGGCCTGTACCCGGTTGGTGGTGAACACCCCGGCCGCGGAGGCGGTCCCGCCCGCGTCGATCAGCACCAGGTCCTTGCGGCTGCCCTTCGGACTGTTGATGCCGCAGCTCGCCGTGTTGGCCGTGAAACCCTTCGGGGCAAGCACGCCCCCGTCTGCCGTTTGCATGGTCAAGCCCTCGCTTCTCTCAACGTCTCGTGCCATTCCTGCAGGCTCTTCACGGATATCTCGCTGCCCTCGTTTTTAAGCGCCTGGATGGCCTTGACCGCGGACCATGCCGCCGAGAGCGTGGTGATGCACGGGATGTTCTGCTCGATGGCGGCGCGGCGGATCATGTAGTCGTCGTCCCGTGCGCTCTTGCCCAGGGGCGTGTTGATGATGAGCTGGATGTCGTTACGGCGGATGTGGTCCACGATATGCGGTTCGCCCTCCCAGACCTTGTTGACCCGGATGACCTCCAGGCCGGCGTCTTCCAGCGTCCGGCCGGTACCGCTCGTCGCCATGATCGTGAAACCCAGGCCGGCGAGTTCGCGGGCGATATCGATGACGTTTTCGTGGTCGAAGGCGTTGACGCTTACCAGGACCGTGCCGGACAGGGGCAGGGAGCCGCCCGCCGCGCTCTGCCCCTTGGCAAAGGCGATGCCCGGCTCTTCGTATATGCCCATGACCTCGCCGGTCGACTTCATTTCCGGTCCGAGGAGGCTGTCCGACCCGGCGAACTTGACGAAGGGCAGCACGACCTCTTTCACCGAGGCGTAGGGCGGGATGATCTCTTCGGTGAAACCGAGCTCGCGGAGGGTCTTCCCGGCCATGACCCGCGCCGCGAGCTGGGCCAGCGGTACGCCGATGGCTTTGGAGACGAAGGGAATCGTCCGCGAGGCGCGCGGATTGACTTCCAGCACGTAGACGACGTCGTTCTTGATGGCGTATTGCGCGTTGATCAGGCCGACGACATTGAGACTCCTGGCCATGGCATGGGTATAGGTTCTCATGGTGTCGATATGCATCGGCTTGACCATGTAGGGCGGCAGCACGCAGGCGCTGTCTCCGGAGTGTATCCCCGCCTCCTCGATGTGTTCCATCATCCCGGCCACGACGACGTCCGTCCCGTCGGAGATGGCGTCCACGTCGTATTCGAAGGCGTCCTCGAGGAATTTGTCGATGAGTATGGGATGCTCGGGAGACACGTGGACGGCGGTCCGCATGTAGGTCTTCAGGGAATCGTCGTCGTAGACCAGGGCCATGTTGCGGCCGCCGAGGACGTAGGAAGGCCGCACCAGCACGGGGTATCCGATCTCGCTCGCCACCGCCAGGGCCTCTTCGAAGGAGAAGACCGTCCCGTGGGGCGGGTGGGGGATGCCCAGGGCCTTCGTCAGGGCGCCGAACCGCTTGCGGTCCTCGGCCAGGTCGATGCTGTCCGGCGAGGTGCCGATGATGGGGACGCCCGCGCGTTCGAGCGGCAGGGCCAGCTTGAGGGGCGTCTGGCCGCCGAACTGGACGATCACGCCGTCCGGTTTTTCCGTCTCGATGACGTTCATCACGTCTTCGAAGGTGAGAGGCTCGAAGAACAGCCGGTCCGAGATATCGTAATCCGTACTCACGGTCTCCGGATTGCTGTTGACCATGATCGTTTCGTACCCGTCCTCCTTCAGCGCCGTGACCGCCTGGACGCAGCAGTAGTCGAATTCGATCCCCTGCCCGATGCGGTTGGGACCACCGCCCAGGATCATGATCGTCTCCCGCGTCTTGGGCCGGGTCTCGTTCTCGGTCTCGTAGGTCGAATAGTAGTAGGGCGTCATGGCCTCGAACTCGGCCGCGCAGGTGTCCACGGTCTTGAACACCGCGTCTACGCGCTCCTCCAGGCGCCGGTTCCGGACGGACCGCTCGTCGCTACGGGTCAGGTGGGCGATCTGCACGTCGGAGAACCCCGCCTGCTTGGCCTTGTGCAGCAGGTTCCGGGGCATGGACCCGTTCCGGTGGGCGCCGATTTCACCCTCGAGTTCGACGATGTCCCGCAGGTTGTGGAGAAACCAGGGATCGACACCCGTCAATGCGTAGATCTCTTCGATGGGCATGCCGATCTGGAGGGCGGTCTTGATCTGGAAGATGCGCTCCGCCGTGGGCCGGGACATCTGTTCCCTGAGATCGTTCAGCGCATGGTCCAGTTGTTCGCCGGAAATCGAACCGGCGTCGACCGCCTCCTTGCCATCGCCGCCGAGGCCGTGGCGGTCGATTTCCAGGCCCCGCAACCCTTTCTGGACCGCTTCCTTGAACGTCCTGCCGATGGCCATGGTCTCGCCCACGGACTTCATCTGCGTACCGAGCTGCGTATCGGCGTTGGGGAACTTCTCGAAGGCCCAACGCGGGATCTTCACCACCACGTAGTCGATGGTGGGCTCGAAGGAAGCAGGGGTTTCGCGGGTAATGTCGTTGGGAATCTCGTCCAGCGTGTATCCGACGGCCAGTTTCGCGGCGATCTTGGCGATGGGGAAGCCGGTGGCCTTGGAAGCCAGCGCGGAGCTGCGCGAGACCCGGGGGTTCATCTCGATGGCCAGGATGCGGCCGTCTTCCGGGCTGACGGCGAACTGAATGTTCGATCCGCCCGTCTCCACGCCGATTTCCCGGATCACCTTGATCGAGGCGTCCCGGAGCGCCTGGTACTCCTTGTCCGTGAGGGTCTGGGCCGGCGCCACCGTGATGCTGTCGCCGGTGTGCACGCCCATGGGGTCGAAGTTTTCGATGGAGCAGATGATCACCACGTTGTCGGCCAGGTCCCGCATCACCTCGAGCTCGTATTCCTTCCAGCCGATGACCGACTCCTCGATCAGCACCTCGGTGATGGGACTGGTGGACAGCCCCCATTCCACGGCCTCGGCGTATTCCGATTCGCTGCGGGCAATGCTCCCGCCCGCGCCGCCCAGGGTGAAGGCCGGCCGGATGATGGCGGGGAACCCCGTGTCCTTTACCAGTTCCCAGGCCTCGTCGACGGTACGCGCGAAGCCGCCCCGGGGAACTTCCAGGCCGATGCGCCCCATGGCCTCCTGGAACAGTTCCCGGTCCTCCGCCATCCTGATTGCCTCGAGCTTGGCGCCGATGAGCTCGACGCCGTAGCGGTCCAGCGTACCCGACTCGGCAAGTTCGACGGCGACGTTCAGGGCGGTCTGCCCGCCGAGCGTGGGCAGCAGCACGTCGGGGCTTTCGCGCCGGATGATCTTCTCCACGTATTCCGCGGTGATGGGCTCGACGTAGGTCCGGTCCGCCATGTCCGGGTCCGTCATGATCGTGGCCGGATTGCTGTTGATCAGCACGACCCGGTAGCCCTCTTCCCTGAGCGCCCTGCAGGCCTGGGTGCCGGAGTAGTCGAACTCGCAGGCCTGTCCGATTACGATCGGTCCGGATCCGATGATCAGAATGGATTCAATGTCGGTGCGTTTCGGCAAGATCGTCCTCGCGGGCGGTCGCGTTGCGGTCCGGGAAATTCTTATTGAGCAGATCTGAACAAAAGGTTCAGGCAAACCGTTTGAATATATACGCGGGGAGCTCGTCCTGCAATGTTAAAACCGGGCCTTCAGCGGTCGCGGCGGGCGCCGGCGGGGCCTCTCATTCCAGCGACTGAAGCAGCACCTCCTGGGCGGCTTCGAAGCCGGGCGCGGCCTCCAGGGCTTTCAACGCGGCCCTCCGGGCGTCGTCCTTCCTTCCCGCCGCCAGGTACGCGCGGGCCAGGTCGTACTGGGCCTGGACCCGGTCGGTGGTTTCGACCGCCAGCACGGCTTCGTACTCGGGCACGGCGAGGCCGGGCTTCCCCTCCCGTTCGTACGCGCCGCCGCGCATTTTGCGGACCTCTCCGTCGAAGGGATCGATCATGACGGCGCGGCCCAGGATGCGGAGCGCGTCCCGGCGCCGGCCTGCCCGAACGTAAAGTCGGGCCAGCGTCTTGCAGGACGCGACGTCGTTTTCGTCGACGGCCGTGAGGGCCTCGAGGACCTCCATCGCCGCTTCCGGGTTCTCCTGTGCGAGATAGATGTCCGCCAGCAATTCATGGGGATTGCCGGGATGGGTATAATGCGCGAAGAGGGTCCTGGCGCGTTCGAGGGGTGCAATGGCTTCTTCGTACCGTTTCTCCGCGTGCAACGCCCGGCCCAGCATCAGGTGGGCGTAGAAACTCTCCGGGTGGCCGGCGGCCATCGCGTCCAGTTCGCCCACGGTCAGCTGCTCGTCCCGCGGCGGCTTGAACCGGAGGACGCGCCGGAGCCTTGCGCTCCGCTTTTCGGCATAGTCCGCGAAAGCCCGGTCGAGGCCGCCCATGGACGTGTCCAGCGCCGCGCGGACGACTTCGGGGGTGGCTCGATCCTCGTCGTACAGATCCAGCATGCGCCGGATCGCCTCGAATCCGTGGGTCTCCACGATGTATTCGACGACGACCGAAGCCTGGTAGTAGGAAAGGACGACCTGGCCCGGCGACGTCGGCCGGGTGAATCCCCGGTTCAGGTCGCTCACGGCCAGCAGCTTGCCCTGGGCCTCCGCCTCAACAAATTCCGCCTCCAGGTCCATGTCCCATTCCGGGCGGGCGAGACGGGTCTCGTAGACGGCGATGCCCTCCGCCAGCCAGCGCGGGATGCGGTTCCGCGTTTGTTGAAGGTGGGTGACGTGGACGTACTCGTGCCAGAGGGTCTGCCCCCAGTTGAACGTCCCCTTCGGCCGGGCCCGGGGCGAATTCGCCACCACCACCTCCCCGAAACAGACCCCGAGGAGGCCGCCGGTTCCCGGCACGCCGGCGATACGCACCATGAAGTCGTCGTTGTCGGGAAGGATCTCGACGAGCACCGGCTCATCCGCCACGAAACCGTATCGCGGCGCGATCGTCCGGTGGGCTTCTTCCAGCAAATCAAGGGCCATTTGTCCGTAGACGGCGTCCTCGTCCCCATGCAGCTTCAGCGTGAAACGATCAGTGGCCCGGGTCTCGAATGCTTCGAAGGAATCGAGCAGTTCCAGCGTGTTATAGGTCCGGGTGTTGAAGGGGTCGTTTTCGAATGCCCGTTCCAGCATCCGCCGGCCCTCCTCCACCTCGCCGACGCGGGTCAGGTTGATCCCCAGCCCGGCATGGGCCGACCAGAGGGAAGGGTCGGTTTCGATCGCCCTGCGGCCCATCTCCACGGCCTCCCGGAACCGGTAGCGCCGCCCAAGCAGCTCGGCGATGACCTCGTAAAGCCGGCCGTAGGAAGGATTGATGCCGAGGACGCGCTTCCGGGCCGCTTCGTATTCGTCCCAGCGGCTCTGTACGTGGTAAGCGGCGGCCAGGAGGGCGTGGGTCTTCGGTGATTCCGGGTTGATCTCCAGGGCCCCGGCCAACTGGTCGATCGCATCATCATAGGCTTCGTCCGTCAGGTGGAGACCCGCCAGGAAATGGCGCCCGGCCGTCAGCCCGGGGTTGATCGCGAGGGCCTTCCGCGCCACGGCCTCCGCCTGCCCCGCCTGTTTTTCCGCCAGCGCCTCCGCCAGGCCGATCAGGGCCGGCGGATAGTCTGGATCGATCTTCAGCGCGTCTTCGAAGACGGCCGCCGCCTCCGCGCGGTTGTGCTTTTCCAGGAAGAGGCGCCCCCACGCTACGTAGGCATCGATGTATTCATTGTCTACTCGGGTCGCCGCGTTCAGAAAAGTGTTGGCCTCGTGAAACAGCGCCAGGTACTTCGTGGCGAGTCCCGCCGCCATCAGGTCCGGCGCGTTCGGCGGGCTGTCCGTTCCGCTGTCCGCCAGGATGCCGCGGCACAGTTCGAGGCCCTCCGCGGTCCTGCCCGTCGTGAAATACACTTCAGCGAGCCGAACGGTAGCCAGGGCAGGCCTGCCCCGCGGAAACCGGGCGGCGTCCAGCAAAGCCTCCACCTCCCGGTAACGCCCCTGAAGCAGGTACAGCCTGGCCAGCGGTTCAAGGACCGCCTGGTCCGCCCGCCTCACCTGGTCCGCCCGCCTCACCTGGTTCGCCCGGTCCGCCCGGTCCGCCCGGCCCGCCTGGTCCGTCTGGCCCGCGTCGAGGCGCTGCGTCGATTCCGTACTACGCACCTCGTCACGCAGGAGGTCGACGGCCTGGTCATACTGGCCGACCACGGAATGCAGCCTGGCCAGTGCCAGGATCCGCTCTCTTTGAAGCGTCTCCGCTTCGATCCCGCCCCGGGCCGCGAACGGGCGGGTTTTCTGCCTGGCAATGGCCGCCTGGAGCTCGTCGATCCGGTCCAGGTAGCGCTGGCGCGCCGCGCGTCCTTCTACCCAGGCTTCTTCTGACGCGCCGTCATCCTGGGCCCGCGCATCGGTGCGGATGCCGGTTGTTGTGAGCAGGATGGCGACAAGGAGTAAACGGGCGGCTCGGATCATGGCATACCGGGTAGATATTCGGGAATAAACTTATTATTGATAATGACTTATGGCGTACTGCCGGAATATAGGCAGCCGGGAATTACCTGTCAAGAGAATCCCTTCCAGAACCTGTCTGGGTGAGGGGCCGAGGGGTACTGGCGGCGCATAGTATTGCATATCCCAGGACCGGCTGTCGCTGCGGACGATGACGGCGCCGCCCCGGTCCGTCCGGTACACCGCCGCTCCCAGTCGCCTGTATTCCTCGAGGGTGATGATCGAGGGGTGGCCGAAGGTATTGTACATGCCGGCGGAGACGGCCACGGCCTCGGGGTCGACGGCGTTCAGGAAGGCGGTTCCGCTCGACGTGCTGCTGCCGTGATGGGGCGATTTGAGCACCGTGCTTTTTAATGCGGCGGGCGCACGGGTCACCGCGTACTCGGCCTTCTCCTCGATGTCGCCGGTCAGCAGCATGCTGAACGCGCCGTAGGACAGGCGCAGGACCACGGACACCTCGTTGGGGTTGATCTTCGCCGCACCGGAAAGGAACAGGGGGTCCGGATGGAGGAAGACGCCGCGCACGCCGCCCAGCGCCGCCAGGGTGTCGCCCTTGCCGACCGCGCGGTAGGGGATGCCGTGCCGCGCGACGGTCTCGCGCCAGGCGAGGTAGGCGCCGGCTTCCGATCCTATGCCGCTTGAAACGAT
The DNA here is from genome assembly GCA_965202605.1 of bacterium. Lineage (GTDB taxonomy): Bacteria > JAAXHH01 > JAAXHH01 > JAAXHH01 > JAAXHH01 > JAAXHH01. The sequence goes on along the minus strand of OZ241838.1, from coordinate 2,892,979 downwards.
CTCGCCCACGTCCACGGACTCCACCACGGCCGAAAGTCCGCCGTAATGGTCCAGGTGGGGATGGGTTACGACTATCGTATCCACGCGGCGATGGCCCTTCGCGCGCAGGAAGGGCACGATGACGCGGGCCCCGGCGTCGTAGGCGGGCGGGCCGGAGCCGCCGTCGACCAGCAGGGTCCGCCCGTTGGGACAGGCGATGAAGATGGCGTCGCCCTGCCCCACGTCGAGGACGGTGATCTCAAGCGTTCGTTCGGGCAGGAAGTCATAGCAGAAAACCAGGACGGAAAGGGCGACCAGGCCCAGCCGTGTCCTTTGCCACCTGGCGCCATGCGGACTCCATAGCAGAAGCAGGCCCGCGGCATAGAAGGACAGGAAGAAAAGGCCGGAAGGCGCCGGGACCTGCAACAGCGCGGAAGGCGCGTTGGAAAAAGTCTTCGATAGATGGATCATGCCGTACAGGACCAGGGCGTTGACGGCGCTGAACAGGCGGGCGATTTCAATGGCCAGGGGACCGGTCAGGACCGTGAGGACGCCGAAGGTCGTATTCAGAAAGACCATCGGTCCGATGAAGAGATTCGCGACCGCCGACATCCAGGAAACCTGGTAGAACGTGCCCGCGACCACGGGCAGCGTGCCCAGTTGCGCCGCAACCGAAACCAGCAACCCGTCCCGGAGCCAGCGCGCCCACCACTTCTCCGACCGGGAAAGCCGTTCGGGAAGCAGCTCCTTCATTCTGGGATAACCCGTGATGATGGCGTAGGTCGCGAGGAAGGAGAGCTGGAAGCTCAGGTCGAAGAGGGACGAGGGCCAGATCAGGAGTATGACGATGGCCGCCACGGCCAGGATGTTGACGGTGTCCGTCTGCCGGTCCATCTGCCGGCCCACCAGGAACAGCGCCGCCATGATCGTGGCCCGGATGACCGACGGCGTAAGGTTGGTGATGAAAGCGTAGAGGACGAGGACGCCCAGCGTACCGGCGACGACGAGACGGCGCGGCAGTCTCAGGACGAACAGCAGCGTATAGACCACCAGGGTGATCAGGCCGACGTGCAGTCCGGATACGGCCAGGATATGGGCCAGGCCGATCGTCCTGAAGGTGTCGATCAGATCCTCGGGCAACTGCCGCCGCTCGCCCAGGAGGATGCCCTTGAGCAGCGCGGCGGAATCGCCCCGCATGGTCCGGTCGATAGACTGGTCGATATTCTTGCGCAGCGGATCGATGACCGCGGTCTGCCAGGAGACCGACCGGTCGCGAAGCGTCACGCGATAGCCCGCCGCGTCCCGCACGCTCATCAGCGCGTAGACCCCCCTGCTCGCGTAGTAGGTCCGCGCGTCGAATCCGCCCGGGTTGCGGGCGGGTTGAGGACTGCGCAGGCGTCCCGAAACGAGGATCCGGTCGCCGTATCCGCCGGCTTCGATGCCGCTGTTCAGGCGAACCTGCAGGCGGCCGGTAACAGGCGTCATCCGCCCGGCGGCTCGCGCCATGCCACCCGAACCCGCTCGCGTCCGCCCTGGATCGCCCAGCGAGATGGAATCCGCGTCCACGGTGACTACGGTATACCGGGATCTGACCTCTGGCGTGCGGACGATCGTGGCGGACAGCGTGTGCCGTTGCCGCTGGTCGCAGAATCTCCGGATGTCGTTTGACGGCACGACCCGCACCTGCACGGCGTACCAGAAGGCACCCGAAAAAACGAGGCACAGGGCCATGCAGAAACGGAGGGCTAAAGAATCGCAACCTCGGGTTCGGTAGAGCGCGTAACCCGCCGCGATCACCGCCATGGAACACAGCGCGAAGAGGATCGGAGAGACGGCGACGCGGTGGCCCAGCAGGATACCGATAACGTAGCATAAGGCGATGAACAGGGCCGGGCGTTGCATGGTGGGGTTATTTCTGGCGTTCAAGCAAAATGCGCTCGATCCGGTCGAAACGGGCATCCACTTTCTCGAAACGGGCATCCACTTTCTCGAAACGGGCATCCACTTTCCCGGCATCTTCCCGGATATGATCTACTAAACGATCAAACCTTGCGTCCACCTCGCCAAACCGTTCCCATATGTTATCCTCGAAACGGTTGAATCTCGCGTCGATCTTATTGAGTTCTTCCCTTATATCCTCCTTCAGTTCCCGCCGGCTTCCCTTCGCCTCGCGCCAGAAGAAGATGAAGGCGGTCAGCAGGATCAGGGGCTGAAGCCAGAGTTGTACGTTTTCCATGATGCTCCTTTCCTGATTTCAAAGTTGGGTCGTGGATATCGTCGAGAAAGCTGGTACGCGTCTCCTCCAGTCAGGCCTTCTTTTCCGTTTCAAAGGGATTGCTTATCCGGGCGAAGGCTCCAAGCAGGCCTTCTATCCGGGATACGCGCTCGCCCAGGCGCGCAATCCGTTCTTCAATCTGCGAGACCCGCTCATCAAGGTGATCGATTCGGTCACTCAGACGCTTATCGAGTTGAGATATCCGGGTATCGAGACTGCGCCAGACAAACAGCAGGATACCGATTACGACAACATTGCTTACAACATTCGTGGCGTCCATGATCATCCCCTTCCATAGTCATTCGAAACTCCCAGCTCCAATGTCCTTCGATCCTCCTCGATCATCCCGTCGCGCAGGCGGATGATCCGCTTGCAATGCCTGGCGACGTGCTCCTCGTGCGTCACGAGCACAATGGTATGGCCGTCCCCGTTCAGGCGATCGAATACCGCCATGATCTCCTCTCCGGTCCCGCTGTCCAGGTTCCCTGTCGGCTCGTCAGCCAGGATGATGGACGGTTTGCCGACCAGCGCCCGGGCGATGGCCACGCGCTGGCGCTGTCCACCGGACATCTCGTTGGGCTTGTGACGGGCCCGGTCTCCAACCCCCACCGCTTCCAGGGCCTCCATCGAGCGCCTATGGCGTGCCCTGGCATCCATTCCCCGGTACAGGAGGGGCAGTTCCACGTTGCGCAAGGCGTCGAATCTCGGCAGCAGGTTAAATGCCTGAAAAACGAACCCGATCTTCCGATTGCGGATGAAGGCCTGCTCGTCGTCGGAGAGTGCTCCGACCGGCCTGCCGTCGAGCGCGTAGCTGCCCGCCGTCGGCGTGTCCAGGCAGCCCATGATATTCATCAGCGTGGATTTCCCGGAACCCGATTGGCCCATTACGGCCACGTATTCGCCCCGGTCGATGGTGGCGGATACGCCTCGAAGCGCCGAAACGCGCTCCTCTCCCATTGGGAAGGATTTGCGCAGGTTTTCGATCGAGATTAAAGGGCGATCGTTGTTGATAGGGCGCACGACTACTGCCTCCGAACGGTTGCGCGATTCGGTTCTATGCAGGATTAGTCGTGGTCAGGTGGGAAATCTCGTGCGGTTGGTTGGATTAACAGGAAGTTCTCGAGCCCGCGAGCAAGTCGTCAGTGTATATGGGAACCAGTTCAGTTGACGGGACGTTTGCAACGCTATACCATTGCAATTGTCCCTTAAATTAAAAATTGCTCCTTACATAACCACTGTCCCTGACCATGGAGCCGGCGACATGACCACACCTGCCTCACATACCCACGTTCGGCGATTCCTTTACGTCGCTGTCGCGGCCCTCGCCGCATTGAGCATCGCCCTCCTCTGGCGCAGTGACCAGCAAAAGCAGGACCTTCAGAATCTGCAGCACAGGCTATACAACGCCCAGGTGGAAATCCGCGTGCTGCAGGCGGAAAAGATGTTTGGCGCGCCGTTTATCGCCCCGTTCCCCACGGTCGACCGGCACGGCCAGCCTGCCGCACTGCCGGATATCGGCGAGGGGCACCTGCTCCTCTTGTTTTTCGAGTCGTGGCATAGTCCAATGTACCTCGACTTGATGTCTCTATTTGGATCGGAGATCGGGAACAATGTCCCGGTTGTCGGCGTTCTCCAGGCGGAATCGGCCGAGGAGATTTCGCCAATCCTGGATAAATTCAGGTACAGCTTTCCGGTGTATCTGGCCGTCGATTCGCCCTTTGATCTGCCATCTTCACCCTACAGCGTATTGATCGACCGGACCGGGAACGTGTTGCAATTGTCACCCGTCGATTTCACCGATACCAATTCGGCGGAGGCCCGTATCTCGGAGATTTCGAATTTCGTGTCTATAGCCACCTCTTTCGATGAGCGTCAACCGGAACCGGCAGGCCGACCGGAACCGTCCGCCCAACCGGCCTCGGAAGGCCAACCGCCTTCTGCAGCCCAACCGGACTCGGCCGGACAACCGCCTGCGTCAGGCCGTCCGGACCCGGTGGCTGACGAAAAAGCCGGTATTTATACGCCTACAACGGTGGATACGAGAGCCGAGGTTTTATATAACCCCCCAATCCCCTCAGACAACGCCGATCTCCTAAACTTCGAGGGCGTCGTGGTGATTCAACTCGTGGTTGGTACTACCGGCAACGTGGTCGCGGCTATCGTCGAAAGATCGTCAGATCGCGTTGCCGTGGACTCCCTGTTGGTGGACGTGGCTCGAAAAATGGTCTGGACGCCTGCAGTGCATGAAGGGGAGCGTGTAAAGATGCGCGTGTCGCTTCCGTTCATGTTCAGGAAGAGTCCCGCAACCCCTGGTGAGGAGACCGGTAACAAGGAATGACGCGTGGGGTAAATCTCGTCTGCTACTGCGCGGTCAGATCAATTGTTCTTGCCGATTTTCGCTATTTCGACTTCGGCTGTGCCACTTTCTGTAAGGAGCAGGTAGTCCGCCCGAGTCGTATCGTACGTCGTTCCAGCCGTGATGCGATGCCCGTCGTTATACGTCGAATATAGTCGCATTTCGTCCTTTGCCTGGCCCAATTTCAAGACGCCACAGCGCGTATACATCACCAGGCTGGCCGTCTTTGAGAGTTTTTCATCCAGAACCAGCTTTGCCTCGCCGGAAACGGTCCTCAGGCTACATCGCGTCCCGGATTCCCTGGCTGACTGGTACAAGCGGGTCGTACCGAATCGATTGTAAATGGATACGTCACCCTGCAGATCCTGAGCGTCCAGCACGAAACGGCCGACATCGATATCCACACCGCCCTTTACCGAGGAGAGTTTTCCTTCCCACACATCCATATTGCGAATCAATCCGTCTAGGTAGCTCGCGGCACCGTATTCATACATTCGCTGGCAGAACATACCGCCCACTTCATGTATATCCGAAAACATGCTGTTGAACAGGTACACATCCTTCGCGATGCCGGCTATCTGGCAGGAGTGGCAGGCATACACCATCAAGGAACCGTTCAATCCCTCAGCGTTGATGCGATTCGCCCTGAACACCGAAATGTTCTTTCCGGCCGGTACCTCAATGGAAACATGACAGTACGAGGCTGGTCCGAAAACCTTGGTAGAGTCGGACCAGAAAGCCTGGAAAACGTCCTTTATATGCTCCGTCATGGAGGAGTTCTGAACATGAATCGGACGTACTTCCATCGTGTGAACCGAAATACGTACTGATTTGCTCAAGCTTGTTCGCACCGGTTTTGGCAGCGGCGGATACGCATCGATATCGTCTTTAAGATCTGGGTACAGATCGACCAATCTCACTCCGTCACAAACTTCGTCCAGCATCCAGTTGTTCATCAAATCCCTTCTCCAGTGGTCGCTGATCCGTTTGGTCACGGCTGCGTTATCGCCGCTGGATGAATCTACACCGACGAAAAGTTCGCCTTCATGAGGACCGGATTTGTAGAAATCATCAACTCTATCATGGGAAACGGTAAATCCACCAAGGTTGCGGCTTGCCTCTTCATCACTATATCCTAGCGCGATCTTCGAACCTTTCACAATCGCCTGTTCTCCTTGCGCCTGCTTAATCTCAACCTCCGTACTCACCCCGCAATACAGGACGATATTCTCTACGTCCCCCATGTCTATGGTCTCTTCGAAATCTTCTCTGGCGATCTTGCAGACAACATCCCGGACTTCTTCCGTTACGTCGATCTGGCTCATGGCAATGGTCTCCTTCTCCTGGGACGACAAAGCGTTTCTTAAGCGGATTCGGGATTGATAAAGCCGTCCTCGCGCCGTCGAATCCGGAATGTCCAGAAAGGCGGCGATTTCCTTCAGGGAAAACCCGGTGTAGTAGTACAGCGTGACGACCTGGCGGTAATGTTCGGGCAACTTCTCGACTTCATCCCATATCTCAAGGCTTTCGATGTATTTCTGATGGGCCTTGTTCGCGAGAGCGATTTCATCGCCTGCTCCATCAGCGCGGGCGTCGGTACGGACCTGGCGGCCGACTTTTTTCCGACGGCTCCATTCCTTGCACCGGTTGACGACGATTCTGTGAAACCAACTGCCGAATACGGTCGGATCTTTCAGCTGAGATAGTTTGCAGAAGGCCGCGACAAAGGCATCCTGTACCACGTCCTCGGCGTCCGCACGGTCACGGAGGTAGCCCAAAGCCACGGCGAAAGCGGCATTCTGGTACCGCTGAACCAGAGGCTCGAAGGCATCGGCATTTCCCTCCAGGCACTGCCTGATGTTATAGGTGTCGTCGTGTGTAAGCGTGGTCATAACTTGCTCAATCAGAAGGCTTTAAGGCCTGGAGCGTGCCACGTCTACCGAGAACGTGCAAAAGACCTGTCCAATGACGCTTATTGACCGTACCCGCTTTCCTGTAGAAAACGTAGCGCATCCGGACCATCCTTAATCGCAAGAATGTCTTCGATAGCCGCTTTTTTATCAGCCGTCTTGTCGTAGTATGCTTCACATATCTTGTAACCAACGTAATATCCCAGATCAGCCGGCTTCTCCCCAGTAGAACTGACTCCGTTGTATAGCCAGTTGCTGAAGTCGTCCTGTAGCATTTCACTCGAGAACGATTCCCATAACGCAGCCTCGTGCGCCTCTCCATACACGTGTAAATGGGGATTTATGTGTTGTCCAGCTGCCAACTTCCCAAGAAAGTCGGCAGCACCTTCGAGTATGGAGTGGCCCAGAAGCGTGTCTTCTCCAAAATCATAAGCCTGTTGAGCGTGTATAAGTTCGTGGATAACGATATATGGTATGTCTTCTACCGGTCTGAGGACTTCAAGATACCATTCGTTCAGCTCGTCAGTAGGCGTATCGTCCGTCCGGCAGAAAATCTCGGTCCCGATCAGCAGGCCGTTGCTGGATGTAGTTCCTCCTGATGTCATTTTTCCAATCGTAAAGTACACATCCGGAAAGACCGCATTGTTGTGAAGCCGTTTCAAGCTATGCATATACCCGCGGATTTGATCGGTTAATTCCAACACGCGGGCTGAGCTTGCTCTTATCGAAGCGTAATACTTCGGCCGCGATTCGACAATCTTCACTAACTCTTCCGCGCTTTCGATTCTGGCTTCGATGAAATCCTTAAGACCGATACTGCCCTTTGCGAAGTATTCCGATTCGAATATACCAATCTTCTCTTTCGTAGTCTTGCCTTCCGATCTGTCGTACGCCAGCCAGAAATGATCGATATCGGAAGTAACCAACCGGACATCGTTTGGATTGTTGTTCATTGATGAGAACCTTCTGATTGCCGCGTATGAACCACATCGTTTTTAACGCATACCACACAACAGGAACACGAACGACACCCCTCGATTCTACGGGTGCATCGGCCCTGTAGTATATGATGTTGCAGGATCCCTAAAGATCAAAAGCAGTTTGATTATTTACGGCTGAGATAAAGGAAGGTGTTATTGATAAGGCGCACGACTCCCGCTTCCGAACGGATGGAGATTCAGTTCGATACAGGCATTGTCGTGATTTGGGGGAAAGCTCGTGTACTACTGCGCGGACATATCAACTGTGCTTGCCGTTCTTCGTTATTTCGATGTCGACGGTGCCGCTTTCCGTCAGGACCGTGATGTCGGGATTTGCAAAATCGTCAGTTGTTGCCAACGACATCCAGTAATCGTTGTGGGCCCATGAAGATATGGGCATTAACTTTTTTAACTCTCCGTACTTCGCCACACCGCAAATCGTATGCATGACCAGCCGGATGTTTTCTGCCCTTTTCCTGTCCAGAACCAGGTTAACGTCCCCGGAAACACTTCGGACGTAGCATCGGTGCCCATTGTTGCGGCTACTCTGACACAACCGGGTCTTACCATAACGGTTGTAAATGGCGATATCTCCCTCGAGGCCGAGCGCATTCAAGTCCATACATCCGACGTCGATATCCACGTCGCCCTTGACCGCTTTGATCTTTCCGTCGTTCTGAAAGGGATTTCGTCGCAGCATGTCGTCGTCCAGGCTGCAACCTTCATTGCCGCCGTACCCGTACATGCGCTGGTACAACGAGCCGCCCACGCTTCCTATTTCAGAAAACATGCTGTTGAACAGGAACACGTCCCCCGTGATCTCGTTTATCCTGCATGAAGAGCAGGAATAAGCCATCAGTGAACCATCCAGTCCATCGACATTTACCTTGTCGCCCATATCTATGGTTTCTTCGAAACCTTCGGTGGCGATTTTGCAGACAACATCACGGACTTCTTCCGTTACATCGATCTGGCTCATGGCAATGGTCTCCTTTTCCTTTGGGGACAACGCTTCTCTCAGTCGGATTCTGGACTGATAGAGCCGCCCCCTCACCGTGGATTCGCGAATGTCCAGAAACGCGGCGATTTCTTTCAGTGAGAACCCTGTGTAGTAGTACAAAGTGACGACATGGCGGTAATGTTCCGGCAGCTTTTCGACTTCGTCCCAGAGCTCGAGGCACTCGATGTAGTTTTGATGGACCTGGTCGGCCAGGAGGTATGCACCACGAACGCTTTCGGATTCCGAACCGACGCGGATCAGACGATCGACACTCTTCCGACGGCGCCAGTCCTTGCAGTGGTTGACGACGATTCTATGCAGCCAACTGCCAAATATGGCCGGGTCCTTCAACTGCGGCAATTTGCAGTAGGCTGCCACAAATGCATCCTGCACCACGTCTTCGGCGTCCGATCTGTCTCGCAGAAAACTCATGGCCACTGCGAATGCGGCGTTCTGGTACCGCCGGACCAAAGGCTCGAAGGCGTTGGCGTTTCCGTCCAGACACTGGCGGATGTTATTAGTGTCGTCGTGTGTAAGCGCGGTCATGAGAGGGTCGCGTGTTATTCATTAGAGTGAATCGTTACGATTATTAGACGCCTTTCCAAACTCACAGATCAAAACAATTTACCTACAAGGTTCCGTACTCATGAATTGAAACGAGTGGAACCGACAGCCGTATTGTAGCGTTGTTCATGTGCCCATCCCGCCCTACCCAATCATTGACAACAGCCGCGTGTCTCTTATATTCTATATTAGCAGTGATTATATAGCTCGAGTCGTAGCATGAGCTTCGCATCATTCGGATTTTCAACCTGTACTGGAGCGATTTAATGCCATTCCTGGAAGCCGGGGTCGCGGCCCCGGAGGTGACACTGGAAGACGCGGACGGACAGTCTACGTCGCTGGGCGATCAGGCGGACGGCGGCTGGCTGCTGGCGGTCTTCTACAAGGTGGGCTGCGGGACCTGCAAGTTCAGCGCCCCCTATTTCGAGAAGATCCACCAGGCCTACGGCGGCAACGGTGGATTCCGGGTAGTGGGCGTTTCGCAGGACACGCCGGAGGACACCCGCGCGTTCATGGACGAGCACGGCGCGTCTTTCCCGAACGTGTACGACACGACCCACTGGGCCTCCTCGGATTTCGGACTGACGAACGTGCCGACGTGGTTCCTCATGGACGAAAGCGGCGGTATACTGGACAGCAACACGGGCTTCTGCCGTTCAGATCTGAACGAGTTGTCGCAGACCATCGCGGCCCATCTCGGCGAGGATGCCGTAGTCATTTCGCCGGGGGACGACGGCGCGCCAGAAATGAAGCCTGGATGAGGCTCGAAACAACCGGTCGGGCCTCGACCGTAACCCGGATAGCAAAGAGCACGTAAAGTACCCGATACCATGGCGGCCATTCCGGCGCGGACGATTGTCCACGGCGCCGGAGGGTCGCTTTTTGTTCCTGTAGATCTGCAAAGGGCGCATCGTTTTCATGGCAGACGCGCCTACATCGAACCCCAGGCATCATCACGCGACGCATCGTCACGCGGCGGTTTTCAAGCACGGGCGTTACCACTGAACCCTTGAACGTCCCATGAGCGATACCACCACATCCCACGTACCCAAGCCCCCGTGGCTCAAGGTACGCCTCAAGCAGGGGCCGAACTTCCAGGAACTGAAGCACCTGGTCGGGGACAACCGGCTCCACACCATCTGCGAGAGCGCCCAGTGCCCGAATATCTGGGAATGCTGGGAGCAGCGCACCGCCACCTTCATGATCCTGGGCGACATCTGCACGCGCAGCTGCGGGTTCTGCGCGGTGAAGACGGGCCGGCCGGACAAGGGGCTGGACTGGGACGAGCCCGAGCGGGTGGCCGGCGCCGTGGAGAAGCTGGGACTGCGGTTCGCCGTGATCACATCCGTCAACCGGGACGAGCGGGCCGACGGCGGCGCGCCCATCTTCGCGGAGACGATCCGTGCCATCCGCCGCCGGTGCCCGGGCGTGGGCGTGGAAGTGCTCATCCCGGACTTCAAGGGATCGGAGGCGGCGCTGCAGACCGTGCTCGACGCCCGCCCGGACCTGCTGAACCACAACCTGGAAACCGTCCCGGACCTGTACCGGACCGTGCGGCCCCAGGCGCGGTACGACCAGTCTCTCGAACTGCTCGAACGGGCGAAGGCCCGCGGCGCGAAGACCAAGACGGGCATCATGGTGGGACTCGGCGAGACGGACGAAGCCGTCCATGCCCTCATGCGCGACGTGGCCGCGGTAAACTGCGACATCCTTACGGTGGGACAGTACCTGCAGCCGACGAAGAAGCATCTGCCGGTGCACAAGCACTATCATCCCGACGAGTTCGCCCGCTTCAAGGAACTGGGCGAGTCGTACGGCATCCCCCACGTGGAGTCCGGCCCCCTGGTACGCAGCTCCTACCACGCGGCCGACCAGGCGGACAGCGTCGGCGAGGCGCAATCGGCCGGCGGGGCGCCTTCGGGATCCGGCGATGGCGCGCCTCCGCAGAACGGAAAAGACCGGCGCGTGGGCAACGGCGTGCCCCCTGTAAACGGCAACGGATTGTTATCGATCGAGCCGCTCGGAAGCGTGCCCGGATAGCACCTCCCGGCAAGGTCCCGAACCGGCCCCCGATCCACGCCGGACCGGGTCTGTCGGTTCCGAATCCGATCGCCGACTCCGGCCGTAGCCAGGTAGGTAGCCGGCTCCTGATCCCGTTTCTTCCCGGCCCGAAAGCCGGCCCCAAACCCGGCCGCGTATTCCGTCCCCGAAACCCGGCCGCGGAAACGGGTCTGGATCCGGCCCACAATCCCGCGCCGAACCGGCCCCAAACCCGGCTGCGGATACCCCCGATCCAGGGCTCCGAATCCGGCTGTACAACAGGTGTTTGGTCAACAGGAAGAAAAATAAAGAAACCTGTTGACTTCATATGCCCGGCTGTGTATCTTGCGCGGGTTGCGGTAAGATTACGATCTTTGAAAACATGGCAGCGTGCATGTCCCTAAGTCGTCTGGCAAGGGCTCTCCGGATCCGTCCGGGGAGTTCACACAGATGCAAGTTAAGATTGGACTTTTCTTTTATGGAGAGTTTGATCCTGGCTCAGAACTAACGCTGGCGGCGTGTCTTAGTCATGCAAGTCGAACGAGAAAGCGTTCTTCGGAACGTGAGTAAAGTGGCGGACGGGTGAGTAACACGTGGGGAACCTGCCCTCAAGCTGGGAACAACCCGCCTAACGGCGGGCTAATACCGAATGTGGTTGTCAATCCGCATGGAATGACAATTAAAGGTGGCCTCTCCCTGGAAGCTGCCGCTTGTGGATGGCCCCGCGCTCAATTAGCTAGTTGGTAGGGTAACGGCCTACCAAGGCGACGATTGATAGCCGACCTGAGAGGGTGACCGGCCACACTGGGATTGAGATAAGGCCCAGTCTCCTACGGGAGCCAGCAGTCTAGAAATTTGGGCAATGGGCGAAAGCCTGACCCAGCGACGCCGCGTGGGGGATGAAGCTTCTCGGAGTGTAAACCCCTGTTAGGTGGGACGAAAGCCCGTATATTAACAGTAGGCGGGTTTGACGGTACCACCAGAGGAAGCTCCGGCTAACTCCGTGCCAGCAGCCGCGGTAATACGGGGGGAGCAAGCGTTGTTCGGAGTTATTGGGCGTAAAGGGCGTACAGGCGGTGGTGTAAGTCAGATGTGAAATCCCCCGGCTCAACCGGGGACCTGCATTTGATACTGCATCGCTTGAGTACAGGAGAGGAGAGCGGAATTTTCGGTGTAGCGGTGGAATGTGTAGATATCGAAAAGAACACCAGTGGCGAAGGCGGCTCTCTGGCCTGATACTGACGCTGACGCGCGAAAGCTAGGGGAGCAAACAGGATTAGATACCCTGGTAGTCCTAGCTGTAAACGTTGGGCACTAGGTGTTGGAGGTATCGACCCCTTCAGTGCCGAAGCTAACGCATTAAGTGCCCCGCCTGGGGAGTACGGCCGCAAGGCTGAAACTCAAAGGAATTGACGGGGGCCTGCACAAGCGGTGGAGCATGTGGTTTAATTCGAGGCAACGCGAAGAACCTTACCTGGGCTTGACATGTACCTGAAAGCCCTGGAGACAGGGCCCCTCTTCGGAGCGGGTACACAGGTGCTGCATGGCTGTCGTCAGCTCGTGTCGTGAGATGTTGGGTTAAGTCCCGCAACGAGCGCAACCCTTGTCCTTAGTTGCCAGCAGGTGAAGCTGGGCACTCTAAGGAGACCGCCGGTGATAAATCGGAGGAAGGTGGGGATGACGTCAAGTCCTCATGGCCTTTATTGTCCAGGGCTACACACGTGCTACAATGGCCGATATAAAGGGTTACAATACCGCGAGGTGGAGTCAATCCCAAAAAGTCGGTCCCAGTTCGGATTGCAGTCTGAAACTCGACTGCATGAAGTCGGAATCGCTAGTAATCGCGGATCAGCATGCCGCGGTGAATATGTTCCCAGGCCTTGTACACACCGCCCGTCAAGTGATGGAAGCCGGGAGTACCCGAAGTCGTTACTCTAACCCTCGGGAGGAGTGCGCCGAAGGTAAAACTGGTGACTGGCACTAAGTCGTAACAAGGTAGCCGTACCGGAAGGTGCGGCTGGATCACCTCCTTTCTAAAGAGTTTTCGTAACTCGAGGTCGACTTGTCCGGCGCACGATGTGCACGCTGTCATGTTTTCAAAGCGGGGGGCCTGAAGCAACGGGGGCCTATAGCTCAGATGGTTAGAGCGCACGCCTGATAAGCGTGAGGTCAGTGGTTCGATTCCACTTAGGCCCACCATCCGAAAGCCGGGGATATAGCTCAGCTGGGAGAGCGCCGGCTTTGCAAGCCGGAGGTCACCGGTTCGATCCCGGTTATCTCCACTGGGGCACGGTCAGCCTGAAGACCATGCCCGCTCTTTGACAATTACATAGGAATGACGGGAACGGCGTTGTAACATCGGAGCACTCAAGCACAGTAGCCTTTGTTGGTCAAGCTACTAAGAGCACTCGGTGGATGCCTTGGCGTCAGAAGGCGATGAAGGACGTGGTTAAGCTGCGATAAGCCCCGGGGAGCTGCACGCAAGCATAGATCCGGGGATTTCCGAATGGGGAAACCCGGCGCGGGTCATACCGCGTCATCGGCGGTTGAATATATAGGCCGTCGAGGCAAACGAGGCGAACTGAACCATCTCAGTACCCTCAGGAACAAAAAGCAAAAGCGATTCCCTGAGTAGTGGTGAGCGAAAGGGGAACAGCCCAAACCGGCCTTATGTAAGCCTGCATGCGTTGTACGGCCGGTGTTGTGGGGTTCATTCAGACCAGGATGCAGCCGGGTCGGAGAGTTACAAATGTCTTGGTTAGTCGAATAGGTTTGGAAAATCCAACCACAGACGGTGATAGTCCGGTAGACGAAAGCCATAGACACTCTCTGGAATGAAAACCCGAGTACCGCGGGACACGTGAAATCCCGTGGGAATCCGGGAGGCCCACCTCCCAAGGCTAAATACTCTCTGACGACCGATAGTGAACCAGTACCGTGAGGGAAAGGTGAAAAGTACTCCTGGCGGAGGGTGAAACAGATCCTGAAACCGTTTGCTCACAAGCTGTCGGAGGAAAGGCCGCGACTCCACGTTACCGCCCTTCGGGGCGGCGACAGGTTGCGGCTGGACTGACGGCGTGCCTTTTGCATAATGAACCGGTGAGTTACTTGTATGTAGCAAGGTTAAGTCCTTAAGGGACGGAGCCGCAGCGAAAGCGAGTCTGAACAGGGCGACATAGTTGCATGCAGTAGACCCGAAGCCGAGCGATCTAGCCATGGCCAGGGTGAAGCGTGTCTAACCGCACGTGGAGGCCCGAACCCACTAACGTTGAAAAGTTAGGGGATGAGCTGTGGATAGGGGTGAAAGGCCAATCAAGCTCGGAGATAGCTGGTTCTCCCCGAAATAGCTTTAGGGCTAGCCTCGCGGGAAGAGTGGTGGAGGTAGAGCACTGAATGGGCTAGCGGGCCCACAAGCTTAGCAAACCCAATCAAACTCCGAATGCCATACACTTGCTCCGCGGGAGTCAGGCTGTGGGGGATAAGCTCCACAGGCGAAAGGAAAAGAAGCCAGACCGTCAGCTAAGGTCCCCAAGTGTAAACTAAGTGATTAAGGTGGTGGAGTTACACAGACAACTGGGATGTTGGCTTAGAAGCAGCCATCATTTAAAGAGTGCGTAACTGCTCACCAGTCAAGTGATTCTGCGCCGACAATTCATCGGGGCTCAAGTTTACCACCGAAGCTGCGGGATTGTCGGACCCCTCTGGGTCTGATGATCGGTAGGGGAGTATTCTATGGTAGGTTGAAGGTCGGCCGCGAGGCCGGCTGGACGAAATAGAAGAGATCATGCCGGTACGAGTAGCGATAAAAGGGGTGAGAATCCCCTTCACCGAAAACCTAAGGTTTCCTGAGGAAGGATCGTCCGCTCAGGGTAAGTCGGGTCCTAAGCCGAGGCCGAAAGGCGTAGGCGATGGGAAACAGGTCAAAATTCCTGTACCACTTATGAGGCGCTCAAGACGCGATGGGGGAACGCAGAAGTGAAAGGTCAGCCAGCGATTGGAAGTGCTGGTCGAAGCCGGTAGGAGGCCTGTGCAGGCAAATCCGCGCGGGCGTTACTCCGAGAGGTGATCGGGAAACGAGCCTTCGGGCAAGCCAACTGACCCTAAACATGCTGCCAAGAAAAGCCTCTAAGCGAGTCTCATGTGTGTCCGTACCGCAAACCGACACAGGTAGGTAGGTAGAGAATACTAAGGTGCGCGAGTGATTCCTCGTTAAGGAACTAGGCAATCTAGCTTCGTAACTTTGGGAGAAGGAGTGCCCCTACGTAGGTGATCCCCTTCGCGGGGTGAGCCGAACGGGGTCGCAGTGACCAGGCCCAAGCGACTGTTTACTAAAAACACAGGTCTCTGCCAAGTCGTAAGACGATGTATAGGGACTGACACCTGCCCGGTGCCGGAAGGTTAAAGGGCGGAGTTAGCCTTCGGGCGAAGCTCTAAACTGAAGCCCCGGTAAACGGCGGCCGTAACTATAACGGTCCTAAGGTAGCGAAATTCCTTGTCGGGTAAGTTCCGACCTGCACGAATGGTGTAACGACTTGGGCGCTGTCTCAACGAGGAGCTCGGCGAAACTGTAGCTCCGGTGAAGATGCCGGATACCCGCGACAGGACGGAAAGACCCCGTGAACCTTTACTGCAGCTTGATATTGGATCTCGCCAATGCATGTGTAGGATAGGTGGGAGGCTATGAACGGAGGGCGCCAGCCTTCCGGGAGCCAACCTTGAAATACCACCCTTGTGTTGTTGGGGTTCTAACTTCATTCCGTGAATCCGGATGAAAGACAGTGTCAGGTGGGCAGTTTGACTGGGGCGGTCGCCTCCTAAAATGTAACGGAGGCGCCCAAAGGTTCCCTCAGCACGGTTGGCAATCGTGCGCAGAGTGTAAAGGCATAAGGGAGCCTGACTGCGAGACATACAAGTCGAGCAGACACGAAAGTGGGGCTTAGTGATCCGACGATTCCTTGTGGAAGGGTCGAAGCTCAACGGATAAAAGGTACTCCGGGGATAACAGGCTTATCTCCCCCGATAGTCCACATAAACGGGGAGGTTTGGCACCTCGATGTCGGCTCATCGCATCCTGGGGCCGGAGAAGGTCCCAAGGGTTCGGCTGTTCGCCGATTAAAGCGGTACGCGAGCTGGGTTTAGAACGTCGTGAGACAGTTCGGTCCCTATCCGTCGCGGGCGTAGGACATTTGAGAGGATCTGTTCCTAGTATGAGAAGACCGGAATGGACGAACCGCTGGTTTACCAGTTGTGGCGCCAGCCGCATCGCTGGGTAGCTATGTTCGGACGGGATAACCGCTGAAAGCATCTAAGCAGGAAGCCCACCTCAAGACGAGATGTCCCAAGCGTAAGCTTCTGAAGGCCCCTTGAAGATTACAAGGTCGATAGGCCAGAGGTGTAAGTGGCGAGGCAACGAGCCATTCAGCCGACTGGTACTAATAGCCGTGCGGCTTGACCAGCGCTCCATGATACGTCGTCGTTCTCTCATTCCTTGTAATTGCAACCCATTTCTTCCGGTGGCGATAGCGGAGGGGAAACACCTCTTCCCATTCCGAACAGAGTAGTTAAGCCCTCTTGCGCCGATGGTACTGCTTGGGTGACCTTGTGGGAGAGTAGGACGCTGCCGGGGGATGCATGAAAGGCGCTCGATTCATTTCGGGCGCCTTTCTTATTTTGTGTCCGCTTTCGTGTCCGCGCGGGCGCCCGCCCGGTCCCCGGCGCCCGATGCCCGCCCACGGTCCGAAATGCTTGACAGCGCGTGGCCCGGACCGTAACATGTTAAAGTTTTTCCCGGAATTTTGCCCATCGAAACGAAATCGTCTGGAAGCGGTCGGATGCAGTCCTGAAGAGGAGGGGTGTTCGTGAAGGAATATCGCATCGAAAACATCAGAAACATCTGCCTCGCGGGCCACGGGGGAAGCGGCAAGACCTCCCTGGCCGAAGCCATGCTCTTCAACGCCGGCGCCACGAACCGGCTCGGAAGCGTGGAGGACGGCAACACGGTATCAGACTACCGCGAGGAAGAGATCGAGCACCGCATTTCCATGAACCTCACGCCCCTTCACTGCGAATGGAACGACCACAACCTCCATATTCTGGACACGCCGGGCTATTCCGATTTCACCAGCGAAGTGCACTGCGCGATGCGCGTAACGGACAACGTGGCCATCGTAATCAAGGCCATCGAAGGTATCGAAGTGGAGACGGAGCGCGCCTGGGAATACGCGGAACAGTACGGCCTGCCCCGCATGGTCGTGGTCAATCTCCTGGACAAGGAACACGCCGACTTCTACGACGCGCTGGCCCGCGTACAGGAACGGTTCGGCACCCGGGCCGTCCCCCTGCAGCTTCCGATCGGGGAAGGAGAAGGGTTTTCGGGCGTCGTCGACCTGGTGGCCATGGAGGCCGTGACCTATGGGGGTAGCGACGGCAAGGGAAACCGTGTCGCGATACCGGACGAACTGGCCGGCCAGGCGGAGGAATACCGTGAGAAACTGGTGGAGACGGTGGCGGAATCCGACGACGAGTTGCTAGAGGTATATTTCGAGGAAGGCGCCCTGACCGATGAGCAGCTTCTGGAAGGGCTGCGAAAGGGTGTGGGAGAAGGCGCGATTTTCCCCGTCCTGGCCACGTCCGCCACGGGTAACATAGGGGTCTCCGGCGTGATGGACGCGGCGGTCGCGTACATGGCGTCGCCGGCGGACCGGCCGCCGGTGACGGCCACTCGTTCGGGAGACGACGAGGAAGTCGCCCTGGATCCGGATCCTTCCGGCCCCCTGGCCGCCCTGGTGTTCAAGACGGTCTCCGAGGCCCACATCGGCGAACTTACCTACTTCCGCGTGTATTCCGGCGAGATCAAGCACGGCGGAGACGTGTACAACTCGACGAAGAACACGTCGGAAAGGTTCGGCCAGATCTATCATACGAACGGCCACGCGCGCAGTGAACTGAACGTCATCCGCGCCGGAGAAATCGGGGCCACCGTTAAACTGAAGGACACCCACACCGGCGACGCGCTGTGTGCGAGACAGAAGGCCTTCGACCTGGAATGGGTGACTTTCTCCGAGCCGGTCGCGAACGTGGCCGTCCTGCCCAGGAGCAAGGATGACGAGGAGAAGATCAGTACCGGCCTCTCCCGGCTGCACGAGGAGGATCCTTCCTTTACCTTCCAGTACAACAGTGAAATCAGGCAACTGATCCTGGCCGGGGCCGGGGAGATGCACCTGGACCTCATCGTCGAACGGCTCAGCCGCCGTTTCGGCGTGGAAGTCGAGATGGTGCAGCCGCGCATTCCTTACCGCGAGGCGATCAAGGGCAAGTCCGAAGCCCAGGGCCGGTTCAAGCGGCAGAGCGGAGGCCGCGGACAGTTCGGCGACGTCTGGCTGCGCGTGGAACCCAGGCAGCGCGGCGACGGATACGAATTCGACAACGGCATCGTCGGCGGCGCCGTCCCCAGCCGCTTCATTCCGGCCGTGGACAAGGGCATCCAGGAGGCCATGGTGGAAGGCGTGATGGCCAAGTATCCCGTGGTGGATCTGAAGGCCACGCTGTACGACGGTTCCTTCCACACGGTGGATTCCTCCGAAATGGCCTTCAAGGTCGCCGCGTCCATGGGGTTCAAGAAGGCCTTCATGGAAGCCCGGCCCGTCCTGCTCGAACCGATCTACGAGGTGGACGTGGTCGTCCCCGAAGACTACATGGGCGACGTCATGGGCGACCTTTCCAGCCGGCGCGGACGCATCCTGGGCATGTCGCCCCGGGGGAGCAACCAGGTGGTCCGGGCCGAAGTGCCCCTGGCCGAACTGTACCGGTACTCCACCGTGTTGCGCTCCATCACGCACGGGCGCGGAAGCCACGCGCGCAAATTCGTGCGCTACGAGGAAATGCCCAGGGAAATAGAAAACAAGGTCATCGAAGAGTCCAAGACCCTGGAAGAGGAATGACCGCGGGATGACAGCGCGGCGGGAACAGGCGCGGCGGGACGCGCGCTCCAACGCCGGAAGCGTGGATACATGGAACCCTTACTGAAGGTGGATAACCTTTCGACGCACTTCTTCACCCGCGGCGGCGCGGTGCGCGCCGTGGACGACGTCAGTTTCGAAGTGGCGGAAGGCGAAACGGTGGGCATCGTGGGCGAAAGCGGATGCGGCAAGAGCGCCACGGTGCTGTCCGTCATGCGGCTCATACCGAGTCCCCCGGGCCGCATCGTAAGCGGCAACATCCTGTTCAGGCCCGGCGCCGACGAGCCGCCGGTGGACCTGCGCACGCTGCCGGAATCCGAGATGCAGGAGATCCGGGGCAATATCGTCTCCATGGTGTTCCAGGACCCGATGACCTCCCTCAACCCCGTGCTGACTATCGGATGGCAGCTCCGGGAGCCCCTCCAGCTTCATCTCGGCCTCGACAGGAAGGAGGCCACGGACCGCAGCATCGAGTTGCTGCAAATGGTAAACATCCCGAGTCCGGAGCAGCGCCTCAACGACTACCCCCACCAGTTCAGCGGGGGGATGAGGCAGCGCGTGATGATCGCCATGGCCATCGCGTGCAACCCCAAACTGCTTATCGCCGACGAGCCGACCACGGCGCTGGACGTCACCATACAGGCCCAGATCCTGGAGCTGATGATGAAGCTCCAGGAAGAACTGAACATGTCCGTCGTCATCATCACCCACGACCTCGGAGTCGTGGGCGAGGTATGCGACCGGGTGATCGTCATGTACGCCGGACAGATCATCGAGTCGGGCCCGGTGGACACGCTGCTCGACGACCCGAAGCACCCCTATACCCACGGACTGCTCCAGTCCGTGCCCAAGCTCGGTCCCACGGTGAAGGACCGCATGGAACCCATTGACGGCCTGCCGCCGAATCTGATCCAGCTTCCGCCCGGCTGCCGGTTCGCTCCCCGGTGTCCAAGCCGATTCGACCGGTGCGGGGAAGATCCGGAACTGAAGGACGTGGCGCGGGAACACGACTGCGCCTGCTGGCTGTACTGACGCCGGCTGTACCGACGCCGGCTGCACTGACGCCGGCGGTACTGACGCTGGCTGTACCGACGCCGGCTGTACCGACGCCGGCTGTACCGACGCCGGCTGCACTGACGCCGGCGGTACCGACGCCGGCTGCACTGACGGCGGCCGCACGCCATCCTGGAGGACGCGTTGAACAAGCCCCTGCTGCAACTGGATAACCTGGTAAAACACTTCGAGCTGGAAGAAGGGCTGGGCCGCAAGGAAGAAGGCGGCATCGTGCGGGCCCTGGACGGGGTTTCCTTTTCCATCAACCGGGGCGAGACCTTCGGACTGGTGGGAGAAAGCGGTTGCGGCAAGTCGACCCTGGGCCTGACGGTCCTGCAGCTTTACCGGCCCACGGCGGGGAAGGTCCTTTTCGAAGGCAGCGACCTGGCGGCCATGACCGAGAATGAGATGAAGCCCGTCCGCAAGCGGCTCCAGATGATCTTCCAGGACCCCTACGCCTCGCTTGATCCGCGCATGACGGTGGGGAACATCGTACAGGAGCCCCTCGACATCCATCGCGTGGGCAACCGGGAGGAACGGCGGGCCAGGCTGGTCAGTCTCCTCGAGATGGTGGGACTGGGCGAGGCCTATGTAGACCGCTATCCCCACGAGTTCAGCGGCGGCCAGCGGCAGCGGATCGGCATTGCCCGGGCGATCGCGCTGAACCCGAACCTCATCATCTGCGACGAGCCGGTTTCCGCCCTGGACGTATCCATCCAGGTCCAGATCCTGAACCTGCTCCAGGACCTGCAGAGCGAGCTGAACCTGACCTATATGTTCATCGCCCACAACCTGGCCGTCGTGGCCCACATCAGCGACCGCATCGGGGTCATGTACCTCGGCAAGCTCATCGAGGCGGGCCGGACCGACGAGGTGACGGACAACGCCCAGCACCCCTATACGCAGAGCCTGCTTTCCGCGGTTCCGGAGATCAGCAAGCGGCGCCAGAAACAGCGCATTCAGCTCACGGGCGACGTGCCCAGTCCGGTCAACCCGCCCTCGGGCTGCCGCTTTCATCCCCGTTGCCCCATCGCGAAGGCCGACTGCGCCGAGCACGAACCGGAACTCAAACAGAACGACAGCGGCCACTGGGTGGCCTGTCATTACGCCTGAAGCGCCACGCCTGCTCCATTTAATCCGAACATGTCATCTTCCCTTTCCGACGGGTCGGACCGAATGCGGTACGATGTCATTACATTCGGCGAGACGATGATCCGGTTTTCGCCCGTAGACGGCCAGATGCTGGAACAGGCCGATTATCTGCGGGCCGACGCGGCGGGCACGGAATCCAATATGGCGGCGGCCCTGGCCAGGATGGGCGCCGCCGTGGCCTGGGTCTCCGTCCTCCCCGATCATCCCGCCGGGCGATGGATTGCCTCCCGCCTGGCCCTGCACGGGGTGGACACGTCCCACGCGGCCTGGGCGGATGAGCGGTCCGGGGGGGCTGGGCAGTCCGGGTGGTCCGGGGAGGCTAAGCGGTCCACGCGGGCAGGTGTATTCTTTCTCGAACCGGGCACGCCGCCGAGAGGGAGCCGGGTCGTGTACGACCGGGCCGGGTCCGCCGCAACCGGATTGACGCCCGAGGTGGTGGAAGATGCGCTGCGGTCTGGCGCCCGGATCGTACATACGTCCGGCATCACGGCTTCCCTCGGTCCCGCTTGCCTGGAGACGGTCTCACGGGTCCTGGGCCGCCGGCCGGAGCGGGGCTACCGGACGTCTTTCGACATCAACTACCGGGCGAAGCTGTGGTCGCCCGAACGGGCCCGCGCCGTCCTGGAATCGCTCCTGGGCCAGGTCGATATCCTGGTGTCGACGTCCGACGACGCGGCGTTGATCTTCGGCCTGGAAGGCGCGCCGGAGGAAACCGTCGACGCCCTGCACGCGCGGTTCGGAAACGAGATCATCGTGCTGACGCTGTCCGAGGGCGGAGCAGTGGGCTGGTCCGAGGAGACCGGATTTCTCCGTACAAGCCCTTATGCGGTGGAACCGGTCGACCGCCTCGGCGCCGGCGATGCCTTCGATGCCGGCCTGCTGTACGGCCTGTTGCGTGAAGATCTCCCGGCCGGGCTCTCATACGGCACCGCGCTGGCCGCCTTGTCCTTTTCGGAACGGGGCGACATGACGTGGTCTACGCTCGAGGAAGTGAAACGGATGGCCCGCCAGGCCCGTCCGGGTGGATCATGAAGACGAAGGAATCTCCAAAGAACGGGAAGGCCCGGAGACGGCCATGCAAACCGTTGGCATACTGACCCGCCGCAGGCCCGATGAGCAGGGCCGACCCTTCGGTCCGCCCACGGGTTTTTTCGAGGAGTGCTGCCAGGCCGCGGCGGCGCTGGACCTGCGCACGGTCGTGTTCGACGCGGCGGACGTGGATTCCGGGGAGGAGTCGGTGGCGCCGGCTACGGTCGTGGACGGCCGGTGGGTCGAATGCGGCCGCGAACCCTGGCCGGCGGTCATCTACGACCGGGCGCCCGTGCTGGATCCCGCCGGTTCTCGCGCCGCGGACCGCGCGCGGGGCCTGTTCGACCGGGCGGGCATCCCTTTTGTGAACCCCCGGTCCTTCATCCGCCAGGCGGTGGACAAGCTGGAAATCTGCCGCAGCATGGCGGCCGGCGGTGTCGCCGTACCGCGTACCGGATGCCTTGGCGAGCGTGCGCTCCGGGCCTTCCTTGCCCGTTACGATCACGTGTACGTCAAGCCGAGGGCGGGGTCCGGGGGAACGGGTGTCATGGAAATCGTTCGTTGCGGGGGCGGCCGCCACGTCATCAGGACGCTGGCCGCAACTTGTGAACTATGGGGTGACCAGCCGGCCAGGGACCGGGTCATGGAACTGGCCGGACGGTTCCCCGGGGAATCCCGCGGCTTTGTGGTGCAGCGGGGAATATCGGCCGAACCGGCGGGCGACAGGCGCTTCCAGCGGTTCGACTTGCGGTTGCTCATGCAGAAGAACGGCAGGGCGCGGTGGAACCTGACCGGCCTGGCGGCCCGCGTCAGCCAGACGGGCGGCCCCACGACCAACCTGAGCAACGGCGCCCGTTCCGAGGAGGCGGAACCCGTGCTCGACGCGCTGTATGGCCGGCCGCTCAGGAAGGAGATCCTGCACCGTGCCGCCGAGGCGTCTTTCGCGGCGTGCGGGATCCTGGAATCGGAGTTCGGACCCATCGGAGAAGTGGGCCTCGACATCGTGCCCGACGACGCCGGCACGCCGTGGATTATCGAAATCAACGCCCGACCCGGCCGGAACGTATTCAAGCGCATAGCCCGCAGCGTGGACGTCCCTGCCCCGGCTCGTGTGCGTTACGGCGCGATCCGCCGCAGGGCGGTGGCCCGTCCCTTCGAATACGCGAAGACCCTGACCGGCAACGGGACGATCGCATGACCTACAAAGAGGCGTTGGACTATCTCTACGGATTCGTGGACTTCGAACAGCAGCCGGGCGCCGCGCCGGAACGCATGGACCTGGCGGGCATCGGCGCCCTGACGAAAGTCCTGGGCCATCCCGAACGGCAGTGGAAATCGGTGCACGTGGCGGGAACCAAGGGGAAGGGATCCACCGCCGCCATGATCGCGGCCATCGTCCGTGAGAGCGGCTATCGCGTGGGGCTGTATACCTCGCCCCACCTCGTCTCGCTGCGCGAACGCATCCAGGTCGACGGCGTGCCGATATCCGAGCCGGAATTCGCGGAACTCGCGGAGCGCGCGCGACCTGCCATCGATGGAATCCGGCCGGGGAAGGAAGGCATGGGTTCCTTTTTTGATCTACTCACGGCTCTGTCCTTTGTGTATTTTAAAGAGCGCCGGATCGACCTGGCGGTGGTGGAATGCGGACTTGGCGGACGACTGGATTCGACCAATGTCATTCATCCCCTGGTCTGCGCGATTACGCCTATTGGACTGGACCACACGGACCGGCTCGGGGAGACGATCGCGGAAATAGCCCGCGAGAAGGCCGGGATCGTAAAAGACGGCGCCTGTACCATTACCGCCGCCCAGCCGCGGGAAGCGTCGGAGGTTATCCGTGAGGCGTGCCGGCTCCGGTCGAGTCCCCTGGTGGAGGTGGGTGTCGACGTGAAGTACGCGCGCAAGGAAGAAGCGGTCGACCGGCAGGTGGTCGATATCGAGACCGCCGGCGGACTGTATGAAGACGTCACGCTTCCGTTGTCCGGGGCGTACCAGGCCGGTAACGCCGCCACGGCGGTGGCTGTGGCGGAGGCGCTGGCCGAACGGGGCATGGAGATAAAGCGCCGCGCGGTGCGCCGCGGCCTGTCCGCCGTTCGGCTGCCGGGACGCCTGCAGGTTCTGCAGGACCGGCCGTGGGTGGTGCTTGACGGTGCCCACAATGTGCTGGCTGCCGAAAACCTGACGGACAGCCTGCGCCGACTGTTTCCGGCCCGGCGCGTCATCGTCGTGCTGTCCGCGCACCGCGACAAGGCGGTCGGCGCTTTGTGCCGGGTCATCGCGCGGCACGCCGACGAGGTTTTCGTCCCCGAGCGGCGTGTAATGCGGAGCCGGCAGGCCGATCCCCGGGAAGTGGCGGAAGCCCTCAGAAGTTGTGGTACGCGGGCGCGGACAGCGCCTTCGGTGGCGACGGCCATCGCGGAGGCGAGAACCCTGGCGCAACCGGACGACCTGGTCCTCGTGACGGGATGTTTCGCACTGGTGGGCGAGGCGCTGGAGGTACTGTGCGAGTTGGAACCCGAAGAGACACGAAGTCGTTGAAAAGAATCATACCGGAAGGCGGTAACATATGAGCGCAGACACTCAGGTACGAGGTATCGCACCAGGCTGTCCGGTCCTGAAGCTGGCCCTTTGCGTCCTTTCTCTTTTCGTTCTCGGAATTACCCCGGCCGGGGCGCAGACGTCCGCCGAGGGATCACAGCAGTCGGCCGAGTCGGCCGCCGGAGCGGCTCAGTCGGGTGCGGCGGCCGCCCGGGACGCCGCTGGCCCGCCCGGTCCGCCCGGTCCGCCCGGTCCGCCTGGTCCGCCTGGCCAGCCTGTTCCGCAGAATCCGGACACCACCCTGACGCCCGAGCAACGCCAGCAGGCGGCGCTGCAGCAGTTTCTGACCACCATCGCCCTCGCGAAGAACAACCTGGGTGCCGTATATTACGCACAGGGACAGTTGGACAGCGCCCAGGTTCATATCGAACACGCCCTGGAGGTCGCTCCCGGGTTCGCCGCCGCCAACCTTACGCTGGGACTTGTCCACCACGCCCGGGGGGAGATGGACGCGGCGCTCGCGGCTTTCAAGAAGACCGTGGAGGGTGATACGCTCAGCGTCGCGCGCATGAGCATCGTTCCGTCCGATACCGTCTACGCCTGGGCCAGGAGCCAGTACGACAAGCTGATGGAGGGAACGCCGGACCTGGCCGCCGCCCATACCGCCATGGCGATCGCGTACAACCAGGGCGGGTACCTGAACGAAGCGGTCCACCACTACCGGCAGGCTATTGAGCACGATTCCTCCTACGTCGACGCCTATACGAATCTCGGCAAGGTCTATACCGATACCGAGGAATTCGATAAGGCGGCCGATGCGTACGAGAAGGTGCTCAACCTGTCTCCCCCGGAGGACCAGCTGGCCAGGATCCATCTGAATCTCGGCGTTTCATACATGCGCATGGACCGCGTCGACGACGCGATCAGGGAATGGAAGCGGGCCGTCGAACTGTCGCCGGATTACATGGACGCCTACATGAACCTGGGCACCGCCTACCAGAACAAGAACATGCCCGACAGCACGCGCACGGTCTGGGAAAAGGCGCTGGAAGTCGGCGGCCGGTCGGTCGTGCCCCGCGTGGCGCTGGGCCGCCTTGCGTTGGCCGAAGGCCGTCTGTCCGATGCCCTGCGTTACTACAGTGAAACGCTCGACCTGGGCGCGCGAGACCCCCGCATCTACGCGGAAACCGCCTTGATTCACGAGCAGCGGGAGGACTTCGACCAGGCGATCGTTCACTACGAGCAGGCCCTCGACCTGGCGCCCGAAACCGCCCAGCTGAAGACCGCGTTGAACCGGGTCAGGCGGATCGTGGAAGAGCGTGCGAAGGCCATCGAATCCAACAAGATCCGCGTACGCCAGATCGTCGTCGTTACCCGGGCGGAAGCGGACGCCGTGATGGAACGGTTGACAGCCGGGGCCGATTTCGCCGAAC
The DNA here is from genome assembly GCA_965202605.1 of bacterium. Taxonomy (GTDB): domain Bacteria; phylum JAAXHH01; class JAAXHH01; order JAAXHH01; family JAAXHH01; genus JAAXHH01. The sequence goes on along the minus strand of OZ241838.1, from coordinate 2,866,712 downwards.
TGGCCCGGGAAACATCCATCGATTCGAGCAGGGACCGAGGCGGCGACCTCGGGTTCTTCGGTCCGGGCGAAATGATCCCGGAGTTCGAGGCGGCGGCGTTGGGGCTGGAAGTCGGGGAAATGAGCGGTGTCGTGGAGACGGCCATGGGGTTTCACATCATCAAGCGAATCGAATAGCGTGGCGGCGCGAAAGACCCGTCCCACCCGGGATCGTGAGGGACAGTCCTGAAGAAGGAAGGGCGCTGAATTGGAGCAGGTCGTCATCATCGGAGGGGGGCCGGCGGGATACACGGCGGCCCTGTATGCCGCACGGGCGAACCTGTCGCCCATCGTGTTGACGGGCAGTACGATCGGCGGCCAGTTGTCGCTTACCAGCGAGATCGAGAACTTCCCGGGATTCCCCGAGAGCCTGGGCGGTATGGATCTCATGGATCGCATGCGGCAGCAGGCCGAACGCTTTGGCGCGGTCATGAAGTACGAGGAAGTCGCCTCGGTGGATTTCGATCCGGGGGCGCACAGGATACGAACGGACCGGAGCGAATACACGGCGAAGGCCGTGGTGATCAGTACCGGTTCGTCGCCGCGGCTGCTGGACGTGCCGGGCGAGGACATTTTCTTCGGCCGGGGCGTGTCTACCTGCGCGACCTGCGACGGCGCCTTCTACCGGGACAGGAAAGTCGCGGTAGTGGGCGGAGGGGACAGCGCCATGGAGGAAGGCCTCTTCCTGACCCGGTTCGCAAGCCGGATCTGGATCATACACCGCCGGCACGAATTGCGGGCGAGCCGGATCATGCAGGAAAGGGCCCTGGAACATCCGAAGATCACGTTCCTGTGGGGGTCCGTGGTCGACGAGGTGCTGGGTGAAGCCGCCGGCGTGACCGGCGTGCGCGTGCGGGAACTGGAAACGGACCGGGTCGACGACCTGGACGCCGAGGGCCTTTTCATCGCCATCGGGCATACGCCCAATACGGCTCTGTTCGAGGACAAGCTCGACCTGGACGAACAGGGTTACATCCTTACCGACCGCAGGCAGCACACCAGCGTCCCCGGCGTGTTCGCGGGCGGGGACGTGCAGGACCACGTATACCGCCAGGCCGTTACGGCGGCGGGGACGGGCTGCGCCGCCGCCATGGAAGCGGAGAAGTACATCGCTGAAAACGGGAGTTAGGCCGGCCGGTCAGGCCGTGCGCGCGTCGTGCTTCACCACGTCGAGCCTGGGGTTTCCGATGGTGACCTTGGAATGGGGCGGCACCGGTTCCGTCAACCATACGTTGGCCCCGATGACGGAGTCGTGGCCGATGGTCGTTTCGCCGCCCAGGATCGTCGCCCCGGAGTAGATCACCACGTCGTCTTCAATGGTGGGGTGGCGCTTGCCGCCCTTGACGAGACGTCCGCCTTCATCCTTCCTGAAACTCAGTGCGCCCAGCGTCACGCCCTGGTAGAGCTTGACGTTCTTGCCGATCAGCGCGGTCTCCCCGATGACGACGCCGGTACCGTGGTCTATGAAAAAGCGGGTGCCGATGTTCGCGCCGGGATGGATGTCGATCCCCGTACGGCTGTGGGCGTGCTCGGACATGATCCTGGGGATGAGCGGCGTTTTCCGCAAATGAAGTTCATGGGCGATCCGGTGGGTGGCGATGGCTTCCACGCACGGGTAGCTGAGAATGATTTCGTCGTGGCTCCTGGCCGCCGGATCGCCGTCGTAGGCGGCTTCCACGTCGCCCATGAGCAGTTTCCGGATTCCGGGAATGGCCTCGAGCAGTTCGAGCGCGATTCTGTCGGCGATCTCCTCGCAGGCCACGGGGTCCTTGCCCTTGCACTGCGCGTCGTGCATGAGGCTCCGGGTCACTTCCTCTCTCAGGCGGATGTAGATGGCATCCACCAGTCCGTCCACGTAGAAGGCCACGTTCTTCGTCACGAGCGGTTCGGCGCCGAAGTAGCCGGGAAAGCAGAGTGTAAGCAAGTCCTTCAGGATGCCGTAGACCCGTTCCCTGGAAGGCAGGTTCTTGCCGTCGATACGGTTCAGGCCGCCTACCGTGTCGTAGGACTGAACGATCTGGGAGGCCAGCGCGCCGATTTGACTGCGCGTTTCGGACATGGTCATATTGCAGATAGGCACCAGTTTCTGATCGGACGACTTTTTACGCCTGGGACGATTCATGATTACCTGATTTTCCGGTTTTTCGGACCAGTATCAAATCGTGCCAGGGTCGGAACAGATGCTTCCATCCGGACCCTTGCGCCGCTGTCTGAACTTCGAAGATCCATCACGGTAAGTCAAGCGATTTCTTTTGTTAACGACACCGAAGTTATCGTTCTGAGCCTGCTACAAAGCAGTTGCCAGCAGAGCCTGCGAACCGTTATATTGCACTTGTTTCGCATGGCGTTCCGCGCCCCCGACTAACGAGCGGCGACCCCTCTATGGATTTCAAACGAACCGTCCTCTTCCCAATCCTTCTCGCCTGTCTGCTTGCCGCCGCTCCACCGGCCGGGGGGCAGACCGCCGCCGGGTTCATGGATATCGATGACGTGAAGCCGGGCATGCGGGGATACGGCCTCTCGGTTTTCCAGGATGCCCGGATCGACACCTTCGACGTCGAAGTGCTGGGCGTCATGAAAAACACATTCTACACGAAACACGACATCATCATGGTAGGGGTTTCAGGGCCCTACGTCGACGAAGCGGGCGTAATCGCGGGGATGAGCGGCAGCCCCGTGTACATCGACGGGAAACTCGTCGGCGCGCTGGCCTACCGCTTCGGGCTGTTTCCGATGAAACCCATCGGCGGGATCACGCCGATAGGTCATATGCTGGCCATACGCGATGTCGTGAACGCGGATGCCTTACCCGGACGGAACGCACCGGACGGCCCCTTCAACGGAATGGGCGACCGCCGGGACGGCAACCGGCCGAAGGACGTGTTCTTCGATCCGGAATCCCCGTGGCCGGACGAAGACCGGTCCGCTGCGGGATTCTCCAGGCAGAGGGAAACACCCGCGGGTCCGTCCAGCCTGCGGCCCATCGCCGTGCCCATGGTCTTTTCGGGCTTCCACCCCATGACGGTGAACTTCTTCGAAGATGAACTGCGCCGGCGCGGACTCGTTCCGGTCTCCGGCGGCGGCAGTGCGGGCGGGTCCGGTCCCGGCGCGGCTCCCGGCGAGGCCCCCGGCGCGGTTTCGGACGGCGACACGGCACCGGAACAGGCCAGCCCGGTGTCGCGCGGTGCGCGGTCCGTCCTGGCGCCCGGATCCGCGGTGAGCGCCCAGCTTATCCGGGGCGACTTCAATCTCGCCGGTACGGGGACGGTCACCTGGCGTGACGAAGACGCCATACTGGCCTTCGGGCATCCCTTCCTGTGGACAGGCGCCCTGAGCATCCCGATGAACCAGGCTGAAATCATCACGGTCATTCCGGACCAGACCGGATCCACGAAAATCAGCAGCGTGGCGGACGAAGTCGGCTCGGTCCTGTGGGACCACACGAACGGTATCTACGGCCAACTCGGCGATACGGCGCGCATGATACCAGTGGAGCTTTCCTACGGCGACAACGTCCGGCCGGACCAGAACTACCGGTTCGACGTGATGATGGCGAACGGCTGGACGCCCATGCTGGTAAACATGACGGTGGTGAACACCATCATCGCGAACGGCCGGGCCGACGGCGAGCGGACGTTATCGCTGGGCGGCAGGATTGTACTGCGGGGGCATCCGGATATCGTCATCGACGACCAGTTCTCGGGGCGGGAGTCCCTGTCGGCCCTGGTCCGGGACGTGCGCGGCGTGCTCAACCTGGTGCTGGACAACCGTTTCGTTACCCCAATGCTCGAGTCCGTGAAGATCGAGGTCGGTTCGTCGAATGAACGCAGGACGGCCGTCATTGAAGACGTCTGGTTCGGATCGGAGGTCCTGAAGCCGGGCGACACGCTGGAGGTCAGGGTATTCCTCAGACCTTACCGGGGCGACCGGCTGGTCAAGCGGATCGACGTGACAATCCCCAAGAACATATCCAATGGGCCGGTACAGGTGCTGGTCGGGTCTGACCAGGCCGTCACCCGCCACGATCTGAATACCGTCCCCCAGCGGTACAGGCCCACGGACGGCCTCCGCCTGATCGAACTGCTCAACAACCGCCGTACCGGAAACCGGGTCTATCTGAAGATGTTCCAGGCCGGTGCGGGCGGTATTGTGAAGGGGAGGGAGATGCCCGGCCTGCCCCCATCGGTTCTCGCCGTCATGAATTCCGAGCGGACGAAAGGCAGTTTCATTCCGATCCGCGAGAAGGTAGTGGCCGAAGAAACGATCCGAACGGACTATGTCGTATCCGGGCAAAACTGGAGCCGGCTGACCGTCAGGCGATAGGAGCGATACTTGAACCAGGTCCAGGGATGGCGTGCCATGTGCATGGCCGCGGTGTTTCTGCTGGTCGCAGGTGTGGTGCTGGCGTCGACGCCGGTGGTCTGGAAACAGGCCGGACACGGGGACTTTCTTAAGGGAGAGAACAGGGGCGTTTCCATTACCGCCAGGGGTCACCTGACCCTTTCGCCGGTCCTGGACCCCCTTTTCGAGAGCGACGAACCCCTGGTATGGTGTCTCGCGTCCGACTCCGGGGACAACCTGTACGCGGGGACGGGAAACGACGGCAGGCTGTACCGTATCGACTCCACCGGTGAGTCCGAGGTGGTCTTCGATGCGGAGGAACTGGAAATCCGCAGCATCGCCGTCGATCGGAATGACCGGCTGTACGCCGCCACCTTCCCCGACGGCCGGATCTACCGGATCGACCCGGACGGGTCCCACTCGGTGTTTTTCGATCCCGCGGGCGATGGCGCCGCGGATGAGGACACGCGCTACATCTGGTCGCTGGCCCTGGACGCGGAAGGGAACCTGTACGCGGGAACGGGGGGACAGGGGCGCGTTTATCGTATAGACGAAAACGGCGAGGGACAGGTCCTGGCGGAACTGGAAGAGGCCCACGTCATGGCCCTGGCCCTGGATGGTTCCGGCCGGCTGCTTGCCGGTACCGAGCCGGGCGGCCGGATCTACCGGATCACGCCTTCAGGCGTCCTCTCCGTCCTCTACGATTCTCCTTACCGCGAAGTGAGCGCCCTGCGGGTCGACGAAGACGGATATGTGTTCGCCGCCGCACAGAGCGAACCGCGCCGGGGTGGCCGGGCCGGTTCATCGATGCCCCCGCCGTCCCAGGGCGCCGGCGGGGAACAGGGCGGCGAGCCGGTTCGCAGCATGGTCGAAGCGACGGTTTCGGCGGAGGGGGTCGACCGGCCGGCCGGCCGTGGTTTCAGCCCGGGCGGCAGCGTCGTTTACCGGATCGATCCCGATGGGCGCGTGGAAGAGTGGTGGCGGTCCCAGACGGACCTCTGCCTGTCCATGGCGGTACGCGGGGACGGTGAACTGCTCATCGGTACCGGACCCCGCGGAAGACTTTACCGGGTCCGGGAACGGGGCCGCGGCACGTTGCTGAGCGAATTGCAGGAATCCCAGGTCACGGCGCTGATGCCTGTCGCAACGGGCGGTGTAGTCGCGGCAACGAGTAATCGCGGCAGTTTGTACCACCTGCGTTCGCGGCCGGTGAGCGAAGGCGAGTACGAGTCCGATGTGAAGGACACCCGGGGTCACGCCCGGTGGGGGCGTATCCGATGGGAGGACGAGCAGCCGCCGGGGACGGCGGTCCGTCTCTACGCACGTTCCGGCAACACGGACTCCCCGGACCAGACCTGGAGCGACTGGACCGGACCCTACACCGATTCGGAAGGAGAAGCCCTGGTCTGCCCGCCCGCCCGCTACCTGCAATGGAAGGCGGTCATGAGCACGCAGAACGAAGAAGCCCCCTCGGTCCTGTCCGTTTCGGCCGCCTACCTCACGCGGAACAACCCGCCCAGGGTGCATTCGGTCACGGTATACGAACCGGGGGTCTACCTGCGCGATGCCGCGGCGGGCTCCGGTGAACAGAACAGAGATCTCCCCCCGGGTATTGCCGCCCAGGTCGGAGGCCGTGGCGGCGGCCCTGGGCAGCAAGCCTCGAAGGGCGCCCCCGCTTACCGGAAGGGCATGCGGGCCGTCGCGGTCCAGGCGAGCGACCCCGATGGAGACGGGCTGTCCTACGATCTTTATTTTCGCGGCGAAGCGGAAGCGCATTGGAAACTCCTGGACTCGGAACGGCGCGTCCCTTCCTATTCATGGGACTCCGAGACCTTTCCGGACGGAAGCTATGTCATCCGCGCCGTAGCCAGCGACGCGCCTTCGAATCCACCGGACCAGGCGCTGGAGGCGGAATACCTCAGCGAAACATTCCTGGTGGACAATACCGGTCCCCTGGTGACCCGGATCGACGTGACGGGAGACGTTCTGTCCTTCATGGTACGGGACGGCGCGAGTCCCCTGTTTCGGGTCGAATACGCTATTGACGGAGGCGACTGGCGCGTGGTCCACCCCGAGGACGGCGTAACGGATTCGGAGGTGGAGGCATTCGAGATCGCCCTGGAGGGACTGGAAGCCGGCGAACATACCCTCGCCATTCGCGCCAGGGACGCATCCAATAACACGGGTACGGGGAAAAGGGTCGTCACGATCCCCTGAGGAGGCCAAGGTGTCGGGTCATTCCAAGTGGAGCACGATAAAGCGCAAAAAGGAACAGAAAGACGCGGCGCGCGGGAAGATCTTCACCCGGGTTATCAAGGAGATCACCATTTCCGCGCGGCAAGGGGGCGGTTCGGTAAACGGCAACCCCCGGCTCAGGACGGCCGTACTCGCCGCCAAGGCGGAAAACGTGCCCCAGGCCAACATCGACCGCGCCATCGCCAGGGGCACGGGCGAACTGGACGGCGTGCATTACGAGGAACTGGTCTACGAGGGCTACGGGCCGTCCGGCGTGGCGCTGCTGGTGGAAGCGGTGACGGACAACAAGAACCGCACAACGTCCGAGATGCGCCATGCCTTTACCAAGAACGGCGGCAACATGGGGGAAGCGGGTTGCGTGGCCTGGATGTTCGACCAGAAGGGCACGATCGTCGTGGACAAGAACGGCGTCGACGAGGACGAGGCCATGATGGTCGCCCTCGACGCCGGCGCGGAAGACATCCTGGACGAGGGGGATACGCTGGACGTGTTGACCTCCGTTTCAGATTTCGAATCGGTGCGGACCCGGCTCGAGGAGAACGGTTTCGCGCCTTTGCGGGCTGAAATCGGCCGCATTCCGCAGTCGACCGTGGCGGTCGCGGGAAAGGAAGCGGAACAGCTTCTCCGGTTGATGGAGGTCCTTGAAGACCACGACGACGTCCAGCACGTCTATGCCAATTTCGACGTGGACGACAGGATGCTGGAGGAGATGAACGGGTAGCGGGTATCCATGGTCATCCTCGGAATCGACCCGGGCAGCGTGATTACGGGATACGGTGTGATCGACGCCCGGGGCAGGCATTGCCGGCTCATGGACTGCGGCGTGGTGCGGACAGGGCCGCGGAAGGCCCTCGCGGACCGCTTGAAGGTCATCTACGACGGCCTGTGCGAGGTCATTGACCGTCGCCGCCCGGAAATGCTGGCCATTGAAACCGCCTTCGGCGGACGGTTTCCCAAGGCGGCCCTCGTACTGGGCCACGCCCGCGGGGTCGCGCTTCTGTCCGCGGCGAACCGGGGACTGCAGGTCTGGGAATACGCGCCGCGCGAAGTGAAGATGGCCATTGTCGGTGCGGGCGGCGCGTCGAAGCAGCAGGTCCAGTACATGGTACGCGCCGCGCTGAATCTCGACCGGGACCCGATGCCGGAAGACGCGTCGGACGCCCTGGCGGTCGCGCTTTGTCACCACTACCGGATATCCGGAAGGATTCAGGCGGGTGATCGCATTCGTTGAAGGTGAACTGGTCGACAAGCGGCCCGACGGCATCACGGTGGCCGTCGGCGGTATGGGCCTGTCCATGGACGTACCCCTGTCCACTTTACAGGCCCTGGGTCCGCCGCGCTCCCGCGTCCGCGTGGAAACGGTGCTCCACACGCGGGAAGACGGCATGCAGCTATACGGGTTCGCGACCGCGGAGGAAAAGCGCCTCTTCGAGGTGCTGATCACCCTGCCCGGCATCGGTCCCGGCGTGGCCCTGAACATCCTTTCCGGCGCGACGGTCGCCGAGTTCACCGCCGCGATCATCAACGAAGACATCGGCAGACTGGTCTCGTTGCCCAAGATCGGGCGGAAGACCGCGCAGCGGTTGGTCATGGAGTTGCGCGACAAGCTGGCCTCCATGGATACCGGTGGGATGGAGACGCTGCCCGTGGCGCCAACGGGAGAGGCGCCCGAAGTGGACGATGCGATCAAGGGCCTGGTATCCCTGGGCATCGATCATCCGGAAGCGCGCCGACTCGTCGTCCGGGTGATGTCCGAGAGCTCGGAGACTCCCGCGGCGGAGGAGATCATGCGTTTGGCGCTGCAGAACCAGGGAGGGCAGTAGATGGGCGAAGGGGACTACCCGTTGACCGACCCCGACCGGTTCGATGAGGATACCGAGTTCGACCGCGTACTGCGGCCTGGCCGGTTCGACGAATTCCCCGGCCAGGCAAAGGCAAAGGCGGAGCTGCAACTGTATATCGAGGCCGCGAAGACCCGGGGAGAGAATCACATCGACCACGTGCTGCTTCACGGTCCGCCCGGACTGGGCAAGACCACGCTGGCCACCATTCTCGCAAACGAAATGGGCGTGGAAATCCGGCAGACCGCGGGTCCGGTGCTGGACAAGCCGGCCGACCTGGCGGGCCTGCTGACCAACCTGCAGCCGGGCGACGTGTTCTTCATCGACGAGATACATCGTCTGAACCACGTCGTGGAAGAGCACATGTACGCGGCGATGGAGGATTTCAAGATCGACATCCTGGTGGACCGCGGGCCGAACGCCCGTTCCCTCTCCCTCACCCTGGACCACTTCACCCTGGTCGGCGCGACGACGCGCACCGGTCTGATGACGGCGCCGCTCCTGGCGCGTTTCGGCATCCCCATCCGCCTGGATTTCTACACGCCGGACGAACTGTTCCTGATCGTCACGCGGGCGGCCGAAATCATCGGCGTCGAGGCCGATGACGCCGGGGCAATGGAGATCGCCCGGAGATCCCGGGGAACGCCCCGCATCGCCAACCGGTACCTGAAGCGGGTGCGGGACTACGCCCAGGTCAAGAGCGACGGACGCATTACCGGGGAAACCGCGCAGGCCGCTTTCGATATGCTGGGCGTGGACCACATGGGCCTGGACGACATGAACCGGCTGATTCTCACGACCATCATCGAGAAGTACGAGGGCGGTCCCGTGGGCCTGAACACGCTGGCCGTGGCCGTGGGCGAGGAGGGCGGAACGCTCGAGGAGGTATACGAGCCTTTTCTCATCGTCCAGGGCCTGATCAATAGAACGCCCCGCGGCAGAGTGGCCACCGAACTGGCGTACGGGCACCTGGGATTCACCGCGAGCAAAAGGCCGCGGGCCGGACTGTTCGACTGACGGCGGCAGGACGCGCGCCGCCGCGGTCCAACCGGAACGGGGTCGCCGCGGACCGTCCGGCCAGTTCCCGGCGCGCGCCGCCGGCCCACCTCGGGCCTGTCGCCGGCACGCGCAGGACCGTGTTATCGATCACCCGTGAATCTAGCAGAATTCGACTATTCGCTTCCCGAAGACCTGATCGCCCGGTATCCCGCCGAACCCCGCGACGCGTCCCGGTTGATGGTGGTGCACCGTCGCGGCGGAGTGATCGAACACCGGGTTTTCCGGGACATCGTCGACTACCTGGACCCGGCCGACACGCTGGTGCTCAACCGGACGCGGGTGATGCCGGCCAGGCTGCTGGGCACGCGGCCGGAAACCGGCGGGCGGGTCGAAGTCGTGCTGGTCCGCCGGATTGGCGAAACAGGGCCGGTCGGCGAAGCTGGGCCGGTCGGTGAAGCGGCGTCCACGCGCTGGGAAGCCCTGCTGAAGCCGGGCGCCCGGCTCGCCAAGGGGACGCGCATCGAACTGGAAGGCGGCGCGCTGGCCGCCACCGTGGAGGACGACCCCGGTCCGGACATCCGCCATGTTCGTTTCACCGGGAACGTGGACGTGGTCCGGGTCATCGAGCAGGTGGGCCGCACGCCGCTGCCGCCTTACATACGCCGCGCTCCGGACGCGTCCGACAGGGACCGTTACCAGACGGTCTACGCGGCGGAGTACGGCGCCGTGGCCGCGCCGACGGCCGGCCTGCATTTCACGGCGTCCCTGCTGGACCGCATCCGGTCGCGGGGCACGGCCGTGGTGACGGTCCTGCTCCACGTCGGACCGGGAACGTTCCAGCCGATCCGAACCGCCGCCGTGGAGGACCACGAAATGGGCGACGAGTATTACCGTGTCGAGGCGCGCGAAGCGGAGACCATTCGACGAAGGCGGAGCGCGGGCCGCGTGGTGGCCGTGGGCACCACGGCCGTGCGCACCCTGGAGACCATCGCGGGTGGGAGCGCCGGCGTCGATGGAGCGGCCGGGGACGCGGCCACGGGCGCCGCCGCCAATGAAAATGCCGGTTCCGGAGTCGGGTCGGCGCCAGCCGGACCGGGCGGACCGGGCGGACCGGGAATCGAAGCGCGCCGCTACGAGGGCCGCACCCGGTGTTTCATCTATCCTCCCTACGATTTCCGGCTGGTCGACGCGCTGCTGACCAATTTCCACCTCCCGAAGTCGACGCTCCTGTTGCTGGTCAGCGCCTTTGCCGGAAGGGAGCTTGTCCTTTCCGCCTACGAGGAAGCGGTCAGGGAGAAGTACCGGTTCTACAGTTATGGCGACGCCATGCTGATCATCTGAGGAGGACGAGGCGTTGAACCCCGTCATGGCCATCATCCCCGCCGCCGGCCAGGGCCTGCGCATGCGGTCGGATACGGAGAAGCCGTACATCACGATCGGCGGCAGGTCGATCCTGGCCCACACCCTCTCTGTTTTCGAGGCGTGTCCGGCCGTGGACGGATACGTGCTGGTGGTGGAGCCGTCCCGGGTAGCGTCCTGCAGGGCCCATCTCTCGCAGACGGACGATACCTACCCGAAGCTCGCGGACGTGATCGCCGGCGGAAGCACGCGCCAGGAGTCGGTCTACCTCGGACTGATGGCCCTTGACGGCGGCACCGCGTCCGTGCTGATTCATGATGCGGCCCGGCCCTGCGTCGAGCGGGACGCCCTCGAAGCGTCCGTCCTCGGGTGCGCCCGGTACGGCGCGGTGATCTCGGCCACCCCGTCCACGGATACGCTGAAGATCATCCGGGACGGAAGGGTCGAGGCGACGCCGGACCGGGCGACACTGTGGCGGGCGCAGACGCCCCAGACCTTCCCGTACCGGGTCCTGCGGACAGCCCACGAACAGGCGCGGGAGGAGGGCTATGCGGGGACGGACGACGCCGAACTGGTGGAACGGGCCGGATACGTGGTGCGGGTGCTGGAAGGCACCCCGGACAACATCAAGCTTACCACGGCCGAAGACCTGGAAATCGCGGAGCGCATATTGCGTCGCCAGGGACGGATCTGACCGTGAAGAAACCGAACGATCGAGGAACGAGGCCCGGCCATGGATGACATACGCGTAGGAAGCGGCTACGACGTCCACGCATTCGCGGAAGGCAGGCCCTGCGTCCTGGGCGGCGTGACCATTCCCCACGAACGCGGGCTGCAGGGCCACTCGGACGCGGACGTGCTTTCGCACGCCATAGGCGACGCCCTCCTGGGCGCCGCCGCGCTGGGCGATATCGGAAAACACTTCCCGGATGACGACGAGCAATACCGTGATATTTCCAGTCTCGTCCTGCTCCAACGGATTGTTGACGCACTGGGCGAATCGGGTTATACTGTATCGAACGTGGACGCCACCGTCGTCGCGGAGCGTCCGAAACTGTCGTCCTTCGTGCCGCTGATGCGCAGCAGGATCGGCGCGGCCCTCGGATTGCCGGACGATCGCGTATCGGTCAAGGCCACGACTTCCGAAAGACTTGGTTTCACCGGACGGGAAGAAGGTATCGCGGCGCACGCCGTAGTGCTGATCCGTACCGCGGACGGCGGGTGAAGCGGGTTCCCGTGCGCGGACCGTTTCTGTGGTCCGCCTGGTCCGCCTGGCCCGCCTGAGCCTCCTGGACCGCCCGCGCCGCCGTGGGGTATTTCATGGGCAAGGTCATTTCGATTGCGAACCAGAAGGGCGGGGTCGGCAAGACGACGACGTCGGTCAACCTGTCCGCCTGCCTGGGCGTCGCGGAAAAGAAGACCCTTCTGGTCGATCTGGATCCGCAGTCGAACGCCACGTCGGGGCTGGGACTGCACGACCGGACGCTGGACGCGACGATTTACGAAATCCTGTTGGACGAGCGCCCCATCGAGGAAGCCGTCCAGCAGACCGAGATACCGTCGCTCCACGTCGTCCCGGCCCATCGCCGTCTGGTCGGCGCCGAGATCGAACTGGTGTCGGCCATCGCCCGGGAACGGAAGCTTGAAGACGCGATCAAGCCGATACGCGAAGAATACGAATATATCCTGATCGACTGCCCGCCCTCGCTGAGTCTCCTCACCCTGAACGCGCTGACTGCCGCCGATTCAGTGTTGATACCCATACAGTGCGAGTACTATGCCCTGGAGGGACTCGGGCAGCTGCTCAATTCGATCCGCAAGATCCAGAAGCACCTGAACCGGAACCTGAAGATAGAAGGCATCCTCCTGACGATGTACGACAGACGGCTCAATCTCTCGAGACAGATCGAGGCGGAAGCCAAGCGGTACTTCGCGGACAAAGTCTACCAGACCACGATCCCGAGAAACGTCCGGTTGAGCGAGGCGCCGAGTTTCGGCAGCCCGATCATCCTCTACGATATTCTCTCGTCGGGAGCGGAAAGCTACATGAATCTAGCCAGAGAGGTGATGGCCAATGGCAGCCAGGAAAGTGCTGGGACGGGGGCTGGAAGCGCTGATTCCTGATCTTCCGGACGACCAGGAAGACCGGCAGAGCGTGCTCCAGGTGCCGATAGACCGTATTTCGGCCAATCCCTACCAACCGCGGCAGTCCTTCGACCAGGCCAGGCTCGACGAACTGGCCCGGTCCATCCTCGAAAAGGGCGTTATCCAGCCGGTCACCGTCCGCCGGAAAAACGGGAAAGAGGAGTACGAACTGATCGCCGGGGAACGGAGGCTCCGGGCCGCCAGGCAAACGGGCTACCAGACCATACCGGCCATCGTCATGGCGGTTTCATCCCCCGAAGAAATGATGGAACTGTCGCTGATCGAAAACATCCAGCGCGATGACCTGAATCCGATCCACGAAGCCCGGGCGTATCTTCGGCTGCAGGAAGAATGCCACCTCACGCAGGAAGAAGTCGCAACCCGCGTGGGGAAGAACAGGACGACGGTGGCCAACACGCTCAGGCTGCTGAAACTGCCGGCCGAGGTCCAGAAGTGCCTCCTGGCCGACGAGATCTCGATGGGCCACGCGCGGGCGCTTCTGGGACTCGAAAACCGGGCGGAACAGGCCGAATCGTGCAGGCAGATCATAAAGAAGGGCCTGTCCGTGCGCAAGGTGGAAGAACTGGTCAAGAAACGCTACGAGGAGAAGCGGGAAAGCGCCCCGGCGCGCAAGCCGCACGACCTCGCGGCCGCCGAGTCCATCATGCAGCGCATACTCGGAACGAAGGTGAACATCAATCGCAGGCAGCACAAGGGGAAGATCGAAATCGAGTTCTATTCCGCCGATGATCTGAACCGCATCCTCGAACTGCTGAAAGTCCGACTGTGAGGCGCATCGAACCCCGGACACGCGCCACGTCTTTCCAGCCCCGTTATTTTACCGATATCCTTTGACTTTTAAGGCCTGCGGCCTATATTTGTCCTGTTGCGGCGGTTCTGTCGCGAGGTGCGGCGGAACGGGGACGGTTACGCGTATCCCGGGCGGTATCGACCATGTTCAGAATGCACTGGATGTCACTGGTTTTCGTCTCTGAACGATCGGGCAGGACGCGCGAACTGCGCATGCCGAGATTCCTGTTTGGCCTGCTCGTCCTGGTGTTCGCTCTCGGCCTGCTTGCGCCGGTGGTGTTTCTGGCCCTGCCTGCGGGTCTAGTCGACGTTACCTTCGGCAGTACCTGGAAAGCGCAGGTGATGTCGCTGGAGGAAAGGTCCGTGGAACTGACCCGGCAACTGGAGGAATTGAGAGAGACTGCCAGAAGTATACGAAGGCTGGCCGGCGTCGAGCGGTTCGATTCCGATTCCCCGGTACGGATGGAAGATGAAAACGGTCTCCTGGCCGCCAGCCGGGACGGCCTGCCCTTCCTGACGGATGGCGGCCTTCCGGCAGGGGTGGAGGCCGTTACGGCCGGAGAACGCCCCGCGCCGTTCCGGTACATGCCGTCCATATGGCCCGTCGCGGGCTGGGTGACGCGGGAGTTTCAACAGGGGGACGATCCGATCGTCACGCCGCATTTCGGCCTGGATGTCGCCGCCCGTGAAAGCGCGCCCGTCTTGTCCACCGCCGACGGGGTCGTGACGTTCGCGGACTGGGACCAGAACCTGGGTTGGCTGGTCGAGATTGATCACGGTTACGATCTGGCGACGCGATACGGTCACAACGCCAGGCTGCGGGTCGACCACGGTCAACGGGTCCGCCGCGGGCAGATCATTGCCCTGGTGGGAAACACGGGCCACAGTACAGCGCCGCATCTGCATTACGAGGTCTGGAAGGATAATACCCCCGTCGATCCTCGCGGCTACCTGCCCGAGGTCATCGAGTGGGACGATCTGCTTGTGAGCTTGCGAACGCAGCGTTAATATGTTCAGATCATCGGGCGCGGCACGGGTTCAGGAGCGCGGAATGACGATCATTGCCAAGGGCACTGAAGTGAACGGATCGGTGGACGTGGAAGGCAATATCCGGATAGACGGCACCGTGAACGGCGATGTGAAAGCCACCGACGGTGTCGAAGTCGGAAAGTCCGGCCGGATCGCAGGATCGTCCATAGAGTCCAAGACCGCGATTATCAATGGTTACGTGGAGAGTAATCTCACCGTTTCCCAACACGTTCTCCTGGGCAGCAAATCCACCTTCATCGGCGACCTGAAGACCAAGTCCCTCGTCATCGAGGAAGGGGCGGTCTTCCACGGAAACTCGGCCATGTCGGATAAAGACGCCGTTTCGGGCCGTGCGAATGGCGGAGGAGACCGTGTGGACAGTGGCGGGCAAGGCCGTATGGACGGTGTTCGAAATCCGATCGAGCGTTGAATAATGGGGTATGAGACGGAATACGCAGGGCCGATGGCAGTACATGAGGGAAGCCGGAGAGCTTGCCGTAATCGGCTTGACCCTGGTTTTCGCCACCGCTATCGGGTACTTTCTGGGTCACCAGGTCGAACTGGCCTGGCCTGAGTGGAACCCCTGGGGTGGGGTCGTCGGCGCCATGCTCGGTGTCGTGGCCGGGTTCCTGGAAATGGCGAGGACGCTGAAACGTCTGAACAGAAAGATCGACGCGGCGGAGCGGGAGAGAGATGGTACAAAGCACTGAACAGGACGGCGGAACATCGATCGGTAACGTTCCGGGCACCGGCGCCCCGTCCGGCAGCGCCGAAGAACCGTTGAGACGGTTCCTGCCCCGCGTCTACCGGATCAACGCCGTGCTGACTATCGTGGGCGTTATCGCGGCGCGCGTGGCGGGCGCGGACCTGTTCGCCGTCAATTTCTTCGTCGGATCGATAATCGGACTTTCGATGCTCTATATCACGGCCTGGCTGGTCCGCCGGTACGTAACGCCCGGCGCGCACATCAAGCGGAACCGCAACCGGCTGTTCCTGCTTCTGCTGGCCAAGCTGCCGCTGTTGGGCATCGTGCTGTTTCTGGTGACGTCGGGGGACTGGTTCCACCCCGTCGGACTGTTGTCGGGCGTATCCATGACGCCCCTTACGCTGACCCTGTGCGGATTGTCCCTGCTCATGAGGCGGGACGCCGGGAACGAGCGGGCCGACTGGACCGCCGCATTGAACAAACCGAAGCGGTCGTACCGGTAAGGAGGTTGTCCTTTGACTACTCCGTGGTCGAGTGCCCTCTCTCTGACGATGGCGTCGGAGGGGGGAAGCGGTGAAGCGCACTACTCGATTCTACATGGGTTATTCTTCTTGCTGGGTCCGCTGGCCGAATGGATCCCCAAACCCGTCAGGCAGCCGGATCTCCTGCTGAACACCCTGCTCGTCTTCGCAATAATCCTCGTTCTCGTAACCATTGCGGTAAGAACGTTCAAGCGCATACCCGAAGGCTCGGTCCAGGCGCTGTTCGAAATGGCCGTCGAGGGTCTGACCGGTTTCTTTCTCAACATCGTCGGAGAGCGCGGCAGGAAGTACATTCCTTTTTTCGCCTCCTTTTTCATCTACATCTGGTTCATGAACATGCTGGGCGTCATACCCGGCATGCAGTCGCCGACGGCCGATCTGAACACCACGCTCGGATTCGCGCTCATCTCCATCGTCGCGGCCCATCTCATCGGCCTGCGCGAGATCGGGCTCAAGGCCTATCTCTGGCATTTCTGGGGAGAGCCCAAGTGGATGGGCGTGCTCATGTGTCCGCTCCATATCATCGGCGAGTTCGCCAAGGTCGTCTCGCTTTCGATACGGCTGTTCGGGAACGTGTTCGGGGAGGAAATGATCCTCCTCGTACTGGCCGGCCTGTCTCCGGTGCTGCTCCTCGGCGCCCTGGAAGTGCCCTTCGTGCCGCTGCAGCTTCCTATGCTGATGTTCGCGGTGTTTTCAGGGACGATCCAGGCCATGATCTTCTCGGTGCTCAGCGCCGTGTACGTGGCCCAGTTCCTGGATCACGACCACGGGGACGAGGAGCACTGATGCATGGTGGAAGCGTTTCGATGCGCGCACGAAATCAGGATGTTAAGCATAGACGTTTGATTTTGTTGTAGTTCATTTTTCCATTCCGAAAGGAGCTGTTTTCATGCTGTACTACATGGGTTTAGGACTTGGCGTGGCCCTTGCCGTCTCCGTTGCCGCCATCGGATCGGGCGTCGGTCAGGGGATCGCCACGGGTCTGGCCTGCCAGGGTATATCCCGTCAACCCGAGTCCGCCGGCCGCATACAATTGGTGTTGATCATCGGACTGGCGTTCATGGAATCGCTGGCGATCTACGGCCTGCTGGTGTTCTTCATGCTCCAGGGCCAGTTGCCGTCCTTCGAACAGGTCATGGAACTGAGCCGTCTCGGCCAGTAGCATTCAAGCGGTCAGCTTGGCTTGCGGTGTGCGCCTCCATGGCGCGCGTCGCCGGCGTTTGAAGGAGCGTAACGCGTGTTAGACATCTTGCACGATCTCGGCATTGACCTGAGCACTCTGATCATCCAGATGATCGGGTTCGCCATCCTGTTCTTCGTCCTGAAGAAGTACGTCTTCGGCATGATCGCCCAGGCCATCGAGGACAGGAAACGGGATATCCGCGACCGCATGGCCGGACTGGACGCGGACCGGGCGGAGCTGGACCGGCTCCACGAAGAAGCCAGGCGGCGGCTCGAGGAAATCGAGGCCGAGGCCCGGGAGAAGGTACAGGCCGCGGTCGACCAGGCCAACGCGGAGCGCGTCCGGATCCTGGAGGAGACCCAGCAGGCGGCGGACCGCGAACTCGAGAAGGCGCGCAACACCATCCGGCGGGAGAAGGAACACGCCGTGGCCGAACTGCGCGCGCAGGTGGGCGACCTGGCGGTGGAAATCGCGGGCAGGGTCCTGAACAGCACACTGGACGCGGCGGAACACCGGAAGGTCGTGGACGAATTCATCGCACAGATACCCTCTGCGAAGGAATAGCGGGGAACCATGGCCAGTACGACAGACATCGCACACCGCTATGCCGGGGCGTGGCTGGAAGCCGCGGTGGAAAGGGAATTGCTGGAAGCGGTCCGCGGCGAAATCGCGGCTTTCGAGCAGTTCTGCCGGGAATCGGAACCCTTCGTGGCCTTCATTACGGACAAGGTCATACCGGGTGACGTAAAGCAGCGTATCCTGGGTGAGCTGTTCGAAGGCAAGGTCCAGGACATCACCCTCAATTTCCTCTATCTGCTGGCTTCCCGGCGGCGCGCACGCTTACTGCCGGAGATCCTGG
This sequence comes from bacterium, assembly GCA_965202605.1. Lineage (GTDB taxonomy): Bacteria > JAAXHH01 > JAAXHH01 > JAAXHH01 > JAAXHH01 > JAAXHH01. Next base: position 2,848,604 of record OZ241838.1, on the reverse strand, counting down.
AAGCCTGCCGCGCCATACTGGACGAATGGGACGGCATCGTGAACGCGGACGTGGCGAGCGCGGTGGCGCTTTCCGATGCGCAGGAAAGCGATTTGAAATCCGGGCTTGAAGCGCAGACGGGCAAGCGCGTCCGGATGAGGACCACCGTGGACCGGGATCTGATCGGAGGGTTCGTGGTTCGGGTGGGCGACCAGGTATTCGACAGCAGCCTTGCGACACAGTTGCAGCGGGTACGGCAGGCGCTCGTTCGAAAATGACCATCGATGGAGAAGACAATGGCGTTTGATGAAATAACTATTCGTGCGGACGAGGTCTCTGAACTTCTGAAGCAGCAGGTGCTCGACTTCAAGCGCGAGGTCGACATCTACGAAACGGGCACCGTGCTCCAGGTGGGCGACGGGATTGCCCGGGTGCAGGGCCTGTCCAACGTGATGGCGAATGAACTGGTCGAGTTTCCCAATGACGTGGTGGGCATGGTGCTCAACCTGGAAGAAGACAACGTGGGGTGCATCCTCTTCGGGGACGACCAGTTGATCAAGGAAGGCGATCCGGTCAAGCGGACGCAGCGGATCGTCGAGTGCGCCGTGGGCGACGGCATGCTGGGCCGCGTGGTGGATTCCCTCGGACGGCCCATCGACGGCAAGGGTCCCGTCATCGGCGCGGAGTCGCGGCCGATCGAGAAGAAAGCCCCGGGCGTGGTGGAACGTCAGCCCGTGAACGAACCCATGTATACCGGCCTTAAGGTGATCGACAGCATGTTCCCCATCGGACGGGGCCAGCGCGAGTTGATCATCGGCGACCGGCAGACCGGCAAGACGGCCGTGGCGCTGGACGCCATCATCAACCAGAAGGGCCAGGACATGGTCTGCATCTACGTGGCCATCGGCCAGAAGGGTTCGACGATCGCCAAGACGGTCGCGGTCCTGGAGGAGCACGGCGCCCTGGAGTACACCACCGTGGTGGTGGCCTCGGCCAGCACACCGGCGCCCATGCAGTTCCTGGCGCCTTACGGCGGCGCGACCATGGGCGAGTACTACCGCGACAACGGAAAGCACGCCCTGGTGATCTACGACGACCTGACCAAGCACGCGGTCGCCTACCGGCAGTTGTCGTTGAATCTCCGGCGGCCGCCCGGCCGCGAAGCTTATCCGGGAGACGTGTTCTACCTGCATTCCCGGCTACTGGAACGGGCCGCCAAGATGAGCGACGAATACGGCGCCGGATCCCTCACCGCGCTGCCGGTCATCGAGACCCAGTTCGGCGACGTGTCCACGTATATTCCGACCAACGTGATCTCCATCACGGATGGACAGATATTCCTGGAATCGAACCTCTTCTTCGCCGGTCAGCGGCCGGCGGTCAACGTGGGCCTGTCGGTTTCCCGCGTGGGCGGCGCAGCGCAGATCAAGGCGATGAAATCGCGCCAGGTGGCCGGGCTGCTCAGAACGTCGCTCGCCCGCTACCGGGAGCTGGAAGCCTTCGCCCGGTTCGGCACGTCGGGCCTGGACCAGACCACGCAGCGGGAACTTCACCTGGGTGAACGGCTGGTCGAGCTGCTCAAGCAGGCGCAGTACCAGCCCATGGCGGTCGAACAGCAGATCATTTCCCTGTACGTGGGCGTCAACGGCCTGTTGAACGACCTGAACGTGGACCAGGTGCAGCCCTTCGTGGCGGCGTTCCTCCAGCACATGGAAACGCATCACTCGGACGTGGGCCGCGAAATCAGGGAAACCGAACAGTTGTCCGAGGATGCGGAGCAGCGCATCCGGGGCGCGGTCGAGGAATTCGGCAAGACGTTCACGTCGTAGAGCAAGACGTTCACGTCGTAGAAAGGGTACCATGCCGTCACTTCGCGAGATCCGGCGACGGATCGCGAGTACGAAGGATATACAGAAGATCACCAAGGCCATGCAGACCGTGGCCGGTGTCCGTCTGAGACGGGCGCAAAGCCGGTTGTTCGCCGCCCGGCCCTACGCCCGGAAGCTGGACGAGATGATGAAGCATCTGGCGGCGCAGACGGCCGACGAGCGGCATCCGCTCATGACCGCCCGCGAGGTGAAGGCATCCGCGCTGATCGTCGTCACGGCCGATCGCGGATTCTGCGGGGGGTTCAACTCGAACGTCGTGCGCAACGCCATGGAATGCGTCCGGGAAGGCTCGCCGGAACCCGGACTGATCTGCATCGGCCGCAAGGGTTCGGACACGCTGTCCCGTCAGCGCGTGGAGATCCTGGCCAGCCACACCAACGTGTTCCAGGCGCTGGACTACGCCCACGCGGGGGAAATCGCGGACCAGGTTACCAGGCTTTTCAACAGCGGCGCCGTCGACCGGGTGGACATGCTGTACAACGAGTTCAAGTCCGCGGGAACGCAGAGCCTGGTGAACGAACAACTGCTTCCCGTGCCGCCCATGGCCGTAGAAAGCGATCCGGGGTTCACCGGCTACCTGTACGAACCTTCGCAGCCCCAGTTGCTGAGCGACCTGGTGCCCCAGCATATCCGTTTCCAGCTGTGGCGCGTACTGCTCGAATCCAACACGGCGGAAGAAGCCGCCCGCATGCTGGCCATGGACAACGCCACCAGGAACGCGAACGATCTGATCGATGAACTGACCCTGACGGCCAACAAGATCCGCCAGGAGACCATTACATCCGAACTGATGGACATCGTAGGCGGCGCAGAGGCACTGAAGTAGGCCGCCCGCTGACCGGGGAAGGGAAACCATGGAAGGAACGAATCAAGGTACCGTGGCGCAGATCATCGGCGCCGTCGTCGACGTCGAATTCGGCTCGGGTGCGCTGCCGAAGATATACAACGCCCTCGAGGTGCCGGTGGAGGGAAGCGACGCGCTGGTCCTCGAAGTCCAGCAGCACCTGGGCGACAACAAGGTGCGCTGCGTGGCCATGGACGCCACGGACGGGCTGGTCCGGGGCGCGGCCGCCATCGATACCGGCGGTCCGATCAACGTGCCGGTGGGTCCCAAAGTCCTCGGCCGCATGATGAACGTCCTCGGCCGCCCCATCGACGACCGGGGCGCCGTGGAGTCGGATCACAGCTACCCCATCCACCGCACCGCGCCGGAACAGGAAGACCTGACGACCTCGGCGGAGATGTTCGAGACGGGGATCAAGGTCGTCGACCTGATAGAACCCTATACGCGCGGCGGCAAGACGGGCCTCTTCGGCGGCGCCGGCGTCGGCAAGACGGTGCTGATCAAGGAACTGATCAACAACATCGCCCGGGAGCACGGCGGGATTTCCGTGTTCGCCGGCGTGGGCGAACGGTCGCGCGAAGGCAACGACCTCTGGCTCGAGATGGAAGAAGCCAACGTACTCGACAAGACCGCCCTGGTGTTCGGCCAGATGAACGAGCCGCCGGGCGTGCGCCTGCGGATCGGACTGACCGGCGTGGCCATCTCCGAGTACTTCCGCGACGAGGAAGGCCGCGACGTGCTGCTCTTCATCGACAATATCTTCCGTTTCGTGCAGGCGGGATCGGAAGTATCGGCCCTCCTGGGCCGCATGCCTTCCGCCGTGGGGTACCAGCCGACGCTGAGTACGGAGATGGGCGATCTGCAGGAACGGATCACCTCTACGAAGCAGGGCGCCATCACCTCGGTGCAGGCCATTTACGTGCCCGCCGACGACTACACGGACCCCGCCATCGTGACCGCCTTCCCCCACCTCGACGCCAGTACCGCGCTGAACCGCGATCTCTTCGCGCGGGCCATCTTCCCGGCCGTGGATCCCCTGGAATCCAACTCCAGGCTCATGGACCCGGCGGTCGTGGGCGAGAAACACTACAACGTGACCCAGGCCGTCCAGCAGAACCTGCAGCGGTACAAGGACCTCCAGGACATCATCGCCATCCTGGGCATCGACGAGCTGTCCGACGACGACAAGCAGGTGGTGTCCCGCGCCCGGAAGATCGAGCTGTTCATGACCCAGCCCATGTTCGTCGCCGAGACCTTCACCGGACTGCAGGGCCGGTACGTCAAGGTCGAGGATACGGTGGAGGGATTCGAGAAGCTGGTCAACGGCGAGTGCGACGAACTGCCCGAGCAGGCCTTCTACATGGTGGGCACCATAGACGAAGCCTTCGACAAAGCCAAGGAGCTACAGTAGAACATGGCAGACCGATTCTCCCTGGTCATCGTCACGCCCTCGAGCATGGCCTTCGAGGGCGAGGTGCGCAGCGTGCTGGCGCCGGGCACCGACGGATACTTCGAAGTGCTGATCGGCCACGTCCCCATGCTTTCCTCGCTGCAGCCCGGCATCCTGACCATCCGGAACGACGAGGGCCGGAAGCAATTTACCGTGTCCGGTGGTTTTGTCGAAGTGCTGCGCACCCGGGTAACCGTCCTGGCCGAGACCATCGAAGAGGTGGGCGCCATCGACGTGGGACGGGCGCAGCAGGCCGAGGAGAGGGCGCGCCGGCGCCTGGAATCGGCCGAAGAAGGCGTCGACGTCGACCGGGCCAAAGCCTCGCTCGACCGGGCCCTTAATCGCATCAGGGCCAGGGCGAGCCTGCAGTAGTTCCCCGCTGCCGGGCCCTGTCGCGCGGCCGACCGTCCCATGAACCCCATTGACAGCGGTGTCGAGCTTGAGTTGACGCACGTAGCCTGCGCCATGTGCGGCAGCGCCGAGACGGAACCGCGGCCGGTCTTCGAGGGATACGACTACGAGTACCGCACCTGCGACAACAGGTTCCGGTTCGTCGAGTGCGCGGAGTGCGGGCACGTGTACCTGTCGCCGAGGGTCAGGATGGAGGACATAGACCGCATCTATCCCCGTGGTTATATTCTACGGGTCGCGGAAGTCGAGTACCCCGCGTTCGCCCCCTTCAGGTGGCTGAAGCTCAATGTGCTCGACCGGGGATGGAACCGGAAAGTGATCGCGAATCTCCAAGCCGGTTCCCGGGTGCTCGATATCGGCGCGGGATCCGGCGGGAACCTGACCTGCCTGGCGAAACTCGCGCCTTTTCCACTCAAACTCTTCGCCAACGACCTCAAGTTCGAGCCGGAGGCCCGGTCATACCTGACCGGCCGCGGCGTAACCCTTTTAGAAGGACCGATCGAGGAAGTTCATTGCGAGGAACGGTTCGATGCCATCATCTGCCAGCAGGTCATCGAACACGTGGCCGATCCCGGGTTGCTGGTCCGGTGGATTTCGGAACATCTCGCGCCGGGAGGTGTACTGTATCTTGAAACACCCGATCTGAACGGACTTTCCGGTTACGTCTTCAAGAACCACTGGCTGGCGCTGAGTATCCCCAGGCACTTCCATATGTTCTCCCGCAAGGCCCTCGCGGCCTGCGTCCGCGGACACGGCCTGGAGATCGCGTTCCACGGCGCCATCGTCGAAGCGAGCCATTGGCCCGGAAGCCTCCGCATCAGGCTGGGCATGGAACCCTACGCACCCCGCTCGACCGGATTCTTGTACAGGTTGATCAGCTACGATAACTTCCTTACCAAGTCGGTGAGCTGTATGATCGATCTGGCGGCCATATCTTTGGGGCTGTCCACGGCCAGCCAGGCCATGATCGCCCGGAAACCGAAGGATTCGGCTTAACCTGGACTACGGCGGAGCGCGTCGAGGTACTTCGGGTGGTCGAACCGGAAGGGAACTCCGAGGGAAATGCACAGGTCCACCGGACCCACGATACAGCCGTCCACCCCCTCCACGGCCATGATGGCGTCGATACTGTCGACCGCTTCGGCCGACTCGACGATCGGGAGATAGACCACGATATCGTCGATCCCGGCGGTGTATTCCTCTTCGAACAGGCCGTAACCCGCGGCGCGGTGGGGCCCCCATCCCCGCGTGCCGCGCGGGGGATAGCGGCAGGCGTCGGCCCCGGTCTTCGCTTCCTCGGGGGTGTTCACGAAGGGGACGACGATCCCCATGGCGCCCATGTCCAGGTACAACTTGATCAGGTCCGGGTCGGTGCGGGTGATCCGGACGATCGGCGTAGCCGGCGTGCAACCCGCCGCCTGGATCTGCGCCTGCACGGTCACGGGCGTCTGCGGCGCGTGCTCCGTGTCGATCAGTATCCAGTCGTAACCGGCGAGTCCGGCCAGTTCCGCGATGGCGGGGGAGCCAAACCGGAGCTGTATGCCGAAGGCGGGTTTCCCTTCGTTCAGCAGGTTCCTGAGGCGGCTGCGCATCATGAATCTTCGACGGCTACATCCTGGTAGAAACCCAGTTCCAGGAGGCGGTCCAGCCAGCGCTGGCGTTTGGGGCTGTCCCCGGTATTGGCGAGCCAGTGAGGATCGACCAGGGGATCGCCGGGCCGGTTGTATTTGGCCGTGGCCTTGCCGTTATTCGATCCCTGCTCCCGGGTGGTCTCGATTTCCTCCGGCGTCCCCGGGTTGTTGTAGTACACGCAGGTGCACATGCGCCGGTCACTGGATCCTCCGTAACTCGCGTGCCACAACCGCAGGTCGAATCCCACCACGTCGCCCGGTTCGGATTCGCAGACGTGAGACGGCACTTCCGCGACGTGCAGGCCCAGTTCGGGCATCACCTTTCTGAGTTCGCCGTGGTAAGGGTTGCGGTGTGAACCCGGAATGACGCGCAGCGCCCCCGTTTCCGGTCCCACGGGCTGGAGGTAGAAGGCGAACTTGATGCCGTACTGGTGGACGCTGTGGGTATCCGGATGCCATCCCGTGTTGCCGACGTACCGGTTGGCGTCCGCCGCGACCCCCAGCGCATCCTCGCCATAGAGCTGCTCGGCGACGCCGCAGAGCCTGTTATCCTCCAGCAGATTCGCGAAAAAAGGCGTCGACCTCCCCATCATCGTGACCCAGTGCCGGACGGTACCGTCGAAGGGCAGGTGGCGGTAGGCCGATTCCAGCCCATGGTCGAACTCCCTGTTGATCACGGACAGTTCATCCGGCGTGAAGACCTGCCTGAGGACCACGAAACCGAAGGTCTTGAAGTGCCGGTGCTGTTTTTCTGTCAACATGACGGGTTGCCTCCATCTCCATGTTGAAGCGCGTCAGATGCGGCGCAACAGGCGCTGCAGGCGCAGCCACCAGGGGATCCAGACCGCTTCGTTGATCACACCCCGGGAGAGTTTCGATGTACCCGAACGCCGGTCTACGAAAATAATCGGGATCTCACGAATACGACACCCCTTTCGCCAGCACCTGAAACTCATCTCGATCTGGAAGGCGTATCCGTCGGACCGGACTTCGTCCAGGTCGACGTGCTCCAGCACTTCGCGCCGGAAGCACTTGTATCCCGCGGTGGTGTCCCGGATCGTCATGCCCGTGACCAGCCGGGTGTAGATGTTGGCGAAATAGCTGAGCAGCAGCCGCGACATGGGCCAGTTCACCACGTTGATGCCGCTGATGTACCGGGATCCGATCACCACGTCGCAGGACGCGATCTGCTCCAGGAACCTGGGAATCATGGCGGGATCGTGGGAAAAGTCCGCGTCCATCTCGAATACGCAGTCCACGTTTTGCCGGATGGCGTACTTGAAACCCGCCACGTAAGCCGATCCCAGTCCGAGTTTGGCGGGCCGATGGAGGACGCTGATTCGCTCGTTCTCCGCGGCCAGTTCATCGACCAGCTTCCCCGTCCCGTCCGGCGAGTTGTCATCCACCACGAGCACGCGTATATCCGGATCCAGCGCCATCAGTTCGGGCAGCAGCCGCCGGATGTTCTCGAGTTCGTTGTAGGTGGGTATGATGATCAGGGATTTCATTGTTTCCGGTATCGGCGTCAGGTCCTGGCCTTCAGGCGTCTTCTGATGCGCATCGCACCCGCGGCGATCAACCCGGCCAGGACCAGCGTGCTTGCGATCCGGCTCACGAGAAGTCCCGTGGTAAAGCTCGACGGGGCAAACGTCATTACAACCTCGTGACGGCCCTCCGGAACGACCACGGAGCGAAGCACGTAGTTGGTCTTGTATATCTCCGCGGGCTCATCGTCGATCATGGCGCTCCAGCCCGCAGGATAATAGATCTCGCTAAGCACCAGTAAACATGGTGCAGCGGCTTCCACGGCCACTTCGATCCGGTGGGGGGTATGAGCCGTGATCTCCACGGTGGAATCGCCTTTCGGACCGAACTGCGCTTCAACGGGCTTTTCCAGGATCGCATAGTCACCGGGACTGAACCCGGGGTCTTTCAATGCTTCGAAGATGGCGTCCTTGTCGGCAACGACGCGCACGCTGTCCACCAGGAAGGCCCGCGGCAACGCGGCGTCGTTTCGATACAGGTAGCCGCCTTCGCTTTCGACCACGGGGGAGAGCCCGGTATCTACGAGAGACTGTCGAGACACAAGGTAACGGGTATTCATCATGTTCAAAACCGGAAAGGAACTGAACCCGACCTGGTCCATGAGTTCCTGGTAGATGCCCAGTTTGGCGGCGTGGTAGCCGCCGATGCTGGAGATACCGAAGTATCCGTATTCATTCGAGAAGAACTCGGAGAGCGGCAGGATACGATACGGGCCGGTGGCGTCTTCCAGGGCTTTCACGATATCGTTTTCGCGGGCGGTGTAATAGGCTTCGATCCGCGCGGGATCGTCTTCGGGGTTCACGACCCGGGAGGCCACGAGCAACAGATCGACAGAGACGAGTACGCTCACGCCGGCGGCAAACAGTGCCGGGCTCGTCTTTCGGGTGGCAAGGAGCAGCGCAGCCGCTGCGCAGAGGAACAATACCATGACCCACAGATCGCCCATGAGCAGATCGAAACGCATGGCGTTGAGCCTGGCATGATACTCCACGTTGTTCACGATGCCGCCGCGGGCCCCGTGCGACGCGTCCGCCTGTTCGTAGAGTTCCGTCATAAAGGATTGGAAGGAGGCTTCGGACACGGTGAGGACCAGGGCCAGCAGGAGTACCCCGGCGGCCACGTAGCACAGTCTTGTCGCGAAGCGCCTCAGGCTGTCCTTGCCCGAACGTATCCCTTCGATCACCGCGTGCACGCCGTATCCCGCCAGCAGGGCAACCGCGAACTGCACGATTACCAGGATCATCACCGGCGCGCGGAACTTGGCGAAGAAGGGGACGAAGTGGAGCATGGCGTAGGATACGGGAGGAAGGTGCCGTCCGAAGGAGACCAGGAGCGCCAGCATGGCCGCCAGGACGAGAAACACGGTCATGCGCGAAGGGCGCAGCAATACGCCCGTTACCGCCAGGACGACGACTACGATGCCCAGGTAGTTCGGGAAATCGGTAAACGGCATGTCTCCCCAGTAAAAGGGACCGCCGAATCCGGCGAATGAGGGGACGATGAAAGTCAGCACTTCGATGGGAGGAAACGACCAGCTCGTGGCGAAGGGGACGTTAACGCCGCTGCCGCCGACGGAGAGGCCCCGGACGGAATACTGCGCGTATTCCTGCATGGGAAGTACGAGCACCGCCGCGACGGCCAGGGCCAGGGCGATCCCGCCCGCGAAAAGACCGGATTTCCTCAATATGATGCCGGCATGCGTCCTGTCCCGCAGTTCACAGCTCACGGCGCAGGCGGCATACAGGCCGATCAGCATGGCCGTGTAGAAGGCGATCTGGGGATGAAAGGAACACAACTGCGAGCCGAAGGCGCCGCCGAGCAATACCACGTCGAACACCCCGCCGCGATCGAATACGCGGTAGGCGGCCAGGAACACGAGGGGGACGTGCATGAAGCAGATGAACCGGTTGGCGTGTTCCGTGGCCATCACGTGGGTGGAGAACACGAAGGCCGCCGCGGCGACGAAAGACGCCGGCCTGGAGAGCGACAGGGCTCGCGCCAGAAAGAACATGGAAACCGCGCCGAGGAGCAGGTGGAAGAAGAAGCGGCCGTGCAGCGCGCCGATGAGCCCGTCCGGCAGAATGGCGTTGACCAGGGCTTCGAAGCTGTACTGCAGATGGTGGTACGTGCCGCTGGCCTGGAAAGGCATGCCGCCGAAGATGTGGGGGTACCAGAGGGGCGTTTCGCCGGACCGGCTTTCGAAGTCCCGGGCGAAACGGTCGAAGGGAATGGCCTGACCGACGAAATCGGGCCTGATATCCATTTTGCCTTCAATGATGTAACCGCGGTAGACGAACACGGCCAACGCCGCGATGATCAGGCAGAACAGGCCGTCCCGGACCAGCGGATGCAGTCCCTGGCAAGTGGGTTCCTGGCGGTCCCTGTCCGATCTGCCGGTTCTATTACGGACAGATCGCGCTTGTGTTTGCCTTTTTGCCATGAATTCCTCTAACGGTCTGTTTCTGAGGTATGAAAGGAGAACTCAGCCAGTGAAATCAACCGGTTCTTGACGTGATCGTCGTAGCGAATCCTTCCCGGATACCACGATGAAGCGCGCCCAGGTGGCCCCACCTGCGACAGATAATCAAGATAGCCAGCGGACGAAGGTATCGATATAGAAAAAGGTAAGGCAGGAACGCGAACAGAAAGGGTAGAAGCGGCACGTGTTTTCTCGCGAACAGAATCCTGCTGCGAACCATGTGAAGCATGTAAAGCGGGCTCCCGAACCCAATGGTTCCGGAGCCTTTGTGTCGGATAACCGCATCCGGCTTCAGCAGCAGCCTGAAACCGGCTTTTCTTGCCCGCACTCCCCAGTCGAAGTCGTCAAAGTAATTGATAAAGTCCTCATCCATCAGTCCGGCCTTCTCCAACACGGAGCGTTTGACGAGGAGCGCCGTACCCGTGATGTATGGCATCTCGGCCTCAGCATCGTATTGACCCCTGTCCTCTTCTCCGTGTCCGGCAAGAAATCCCTGGGCCAGCCACCGTATCGTACGCGTACCGGCCGAGTCGAGTATCTTGCCCTTTCCATACTGGTATATCTTGGGACCCACCATGCCGATATCTTCGGAAGTTTCCGCCGCACGAACGAGGATGTCCAATACTCCCGGATCAACAACCGTATCGTTGTTCAACAGGAAGACGTAATCGGTGTCGGTCGCAAGCGCGTGGCGCATACCCTGGTTACCGCCCCCGACGAAACCCGGGTTTTTATCGTTGCGAATGAGTGTGACCGGGATCTTCCCATCGCTCCAGCGCTCAATGGCGTCCGGCGACCCATCGGTCGATCCGTTGTCCACCAGGACGACGGAAAACGAGGGATAGGTCAGGCGCGCGACGGAGTCCAGGCACTCCAGCGTGTCCGCTTCCCGGTTCCAGTTGAGCATGACGATCGTTACGTGGGGAAGAGATGAACGCATAAACCGGGTTTAATCCGTTATTCGCAGTGGAATGCCCATCCTGCTCGCCCAGCCCCGAACGAAGGCCTTCTCCGGCTGATCCAGCAGGGAAAAGGCGTAAAAGAGGTAGGCCGTCATGCCCAGGATGACCAGGGCGGCGCTGATTTCGACCCGGTCGAGGGTCCATCTCGCCGCGCCGAAGAAGACCGCCGAAATGACGATGAGGAGGACGTAGGGTTTCCAGGGATGAGCGCGCTTGCGGGTTGCTTCAGCAGCCGGGCGTACCGGGCCAGGTAGTAGATCCATCCCGCGGCGGTCCCGCACAGGTTGGCCAGGGCCGCGCCCCAGAGGCCGAAGGCCTTGATGAAGACCAGGTTCCCCGCGACGTTGACGATCAGCATGGCGGCCGCGGCCTGGACGATGACGGCGTTCCGGTTGAGGGCCCGGGCGAGCACGTCCGGGCTGTTGAAGCGGAGCAGGAGGAGCAGCGCGTAGATGCCCAGGACCCGATGCCCCTCGAAGTAGGCGTCCGGGAGGATGAGCCGGTACAGCACGTCGGAGAAGAGGAAGACGAAGATCCCCGCGGGGACGATGGCGATCATGCCGCAGGTCGAGCACTTGCGCCACAGGACCGCCATGGACGGATGATCGCCTCCTTCGGCGTATCCCACGTAGGTGGAGAAGAGCACCGACCCGAACACGCTCATCAGGATGCCGGCGATGGGCAGTTCGATGGCCGACACGCTGTAGATCGCGAAGCTGGAGGCGCCCAGGAAGGCGCTGATCATGATCTTGTCCAGGCTGGCGTTTATGAAGGGAATGAACCCGGCGATTCCCAGTCCCAGGGCGTAGCGGTACTGGGCTCCGGCCTCGATGCCCCGCAGCCGGAAGGACAGCAGTTTGCCGCTGAGCAGGACGAGTCCGTAGAGGAGGGTCTGGAAGGCCTCCAGGAGCACGATCAGGACGATGAGTCCGTAGATGGACGAGATCAGGCCCGTGAAAAGCGTGGCGGCGATGGCCGCGATGCGCAGCAGGTACTGGAACACGCGGAGCCCGCTGGCGGCGGCCGTGCGACCGGTCCCGACCAGGACGTTGTGGGCGGCCACGTTTACGAACAGGAACAGGGCGATCAGGAGGTAGGCGCCGATCTCCCGGAGATAGGGTCCCAGTTCCGTGTGGACGAGCAGGTAGGGCTTGACGAGAAGATGAAACAGCAGGAGGAGGGCCAGGAAGATCGCCACGCAACCGGCCAGGGTGTTTCCCACGTACCTGCGGGCGTCCGCCGCGTATTTCCCCGAGATGAAGTAGAAGACACTCTCGATCAGCCCGGTGGCGAACAGGTACGCGAATCCGCCGGTCAGGATGCCGTACCGATAGGGAGCCAGGTGTTCCGGGTCGAAGAAATGGGCGACGACGATCGACTGGAGTACCTGGAGCGCGCTCGCGCCGAGCAGCGCGGCATAGAGGATGACCGCGGCGTTGCGTTTTGACATGGGCCCGTCAGGCGGTGGACCTGCACCGGCGGTAAGGCTCAGACTCCGTCCCTCAGGATCTCCGCGACAGCGTTGACGGCGCGGTCCGCCTCGTCGAGGGTATTGTAGATATGGGGGGAAAGCCGGACGTTGGGCCCCATGCCCGCGCCGGCGATATGGTACTTCGTGTAGAGCTTGTCGAAGACCTTGCGCGGATCGAGCTCGCCCGGCCTGAATATGACGACGCCGGCGGATAGCGCGGGATCCATGGACGTGGAAAGCGCCACGCCCGGCAGGCCGGAAAGACCTTCCTTGATGGCCGTGGCCACCTGGCGCATGCGGGCCTCCACGCGGCCGGCCCCGATCTTTTCGTGGAAATCGACGCCCCGTCCCGTGGCCGTCAGCGCCGCGTCGTCCCGCTGGCCGAGGACCTCGTATTTCCGTGCGCTTTCCTCCACTTCATCCCGCCAGCCGGCACTCACGATGCTGGGCCAGACGGCGTCCTGGCTGTCCTTTCGGACGTAGAGCACGCCGACCTCCTTCGGGCCCATGAACCACTTGTGCGCACTGCCGGAGTAGGCGTCGCAGCCCATGTCGGCGAGATCGATCTTCAGGGCGCCGAAACTCTGGGCGCCGTCCACGAGGGAAAACACGCCCCGGGACCGCGCCGCCGCGCATAGCTCCTTCGCCGGCATGGTCAGCCCGGTGCGGTTGGACACGTGGGTGAGGGACATCACTTTCGTCGCCGGCGTGTATGCCCGTTCGAAGGCTTCGACGATCTCGTCTCCGCTCTGCGGTACCACCGGAACCGATATGTAGTTGATCTTGAATCCGTAGCGCCTGGCCTTGACCTGCCACGCCTGGTTGTTCGAGGGGTGGTTCAGGTCGGAGAGGAGCACCTCGTCACCCTCATTGAGGTGATAGCCCGTGCTGATGACGTTGTTGGCCTCGCTCGTATTCCGCACCAGCGCGATCTCGTCGGGATGGGCGCCCAGGAGGCGCGCCATCTTTTCACGGGTCTCTTCCCTGATCCGGCGGTACTTGGCCCGGTTCTGAAAGGACGCGTCGAAATCCAGGTCGCGGGTATACTTGAAGACCGATTCCATCACCGGATAGGGCGATGGACAGAGATTGGCGGCGTTCATCAACGCCAGGTTGTCCCGGAGGAGGAACTGGCTCCGGACCGCGTGCCAGTACCGTTCTTCGCCGGGGTTTTTTCCGGAGACCGCCGTCTCCAGGTCCTCGACCGGCGACGCGGCGGCGGTGGAACCGTATACCAGGGCGCCGCCCGCGGCGACCCCGCCGGCCAGCCGTTTCATGAAAGATCGGCGGGATACCTGCCACTCCGTCTCCGGAATGCTCTCGATTTTGAAATGGTCCTGGATCATCCTTAAGCCTCCGGTCGCTAGAAGTCCAACGCAACGCCAAGATGGGCCGTAATGAGATCGGTGGTCGACTTGGTTACGTTGAGTTCGGCCGTACCCGACCTGCGGACGATGTCGCCCCGCTTCAGGTAATCGGCCTGGGAGCCGTCATGGTAGCGCATCCGAAAATCCAGGGATACGGTCCGCAAAGAGCGGTTCAGCGGCGTCCGGCCTTCGCCGCCTCGCCACAGTTCGATCAGCACCCCGCCGCCCACGCCCTTGGTAAAGGCGAAATCATCGAGGTTCGTGGAACTGGCTATATCCTCGCCGCTGAACCGGGGGAGGTCCTCGATCGTGGTGCTGGTGAACAGGTAGTGGAAGCCGACGACGCCTTCAACGTAGAAACGCAGGGGGTCGGTATTGGTCTGCAGACGGAGAAAGGCGTTCATCGTAAGGATGTTGTTCTCGGTGACCACGCCGACCTGGACGTCGGGTATCGTCAGGCTGAATTGCTCTTTGCGCCGCTCGTGGCCGTAAATCAGGTAACCCAGGTCCAGTCCGATCACGGCCGGCGTCCTGGGGATCACGTAGCCCACGAATCCGGAGAGGCCGATACCCGGGTTCGTGACGTTGTCGCCGAACTCGCCCGACGGGAATCCGCCGAGTATGCCGAACCCGGTGATGACGACGGGGGGCACGTCCGCGGCTTCTGCATCCTGCGCGTTCACCGGACCCGTCCGCACCAGCGTGACCAGGACGACAAGGACCGCAATGAACGCGGGATACGTTGCGTTGCGCAATACATGTTGCATATGTAGCATCCGTATTGAAGGGTGTGGCTTTTACGTGGCAGTTCGAGCCGTTCCGGTCGACCGCCGCGGGTTCAGGACGGCCGTTCCCCGATTTTCGCGAAAACGGCGGACCATCGGTTCCGGTGGCTGTCCTCGATATAGTCGGGAATGAATCCCAGCCCGAGATAGGTCCTGACGGCGGGCACGCGGAAATCGTCCGTACCCAGAAAGGCGGCCCGGAAGCCGTGCTCGCGCATGTAATGGAGCACGGCCAGGGTTACGAGACGCCCCAGCCCACGCCCCCGGTGGGCGGGTTTCGCGCAGACCATGTGTACCTGCGCCGCATTGACGCCCTCGGGCTCGACGTCGAAAGCGCAGGCCGTGGCTACGGCTTCCCCGGATTTCGATACGAAGAAGCATCCGTCCGGAAGAAACGGTTCCCGTTCCGTCAGCTCCCTGCGGCACTTTTCAGCCGTCCAGTCCGTTCCGATGCCGGTATTCATGATTTCGCACCAGGCCGCTTCGTCGCCGGGCCGGTAGGTCCTCAGCTCATACCCGGCCGGCACGCCGATTTCCGGGAGGCGATCCAGGTCGGGACGTACCATCCGAAGCTGTCGTTCAGGCATGGACGACCCGTCCCCTACACGTCGCACCCGACGCGCCGCAGGTGCGCCACCGAGTCCGCCACGCGCCGGCAGGTCTCGTCTTCGTTCAGCGATTCCCCTTCCACGCCTTCGATCTCCATGGTGAACGGCCCGTAGAACCCGTGGGCGTTCAACCGGTCGAAGACCTTCTTGAAATCGACGATCCCCTCGCCGAAGGCCGGGAAACACCAGGTCTTGTACCCGCCGTCGGTATCCTTGAGATGCATGCTGCCGATGTAGTCGATGACTTTTTCCATTTCGTCGACGTGATCCACGTCCCGGTTGTAGTAGTGGACGTTGGCCGTGTCGTAGTTCACGCGGACGTTGGGGTGATCGACGCCGCGCATGGTCTCCAGGGCGACGGCCGCATTGGTGATCAGGTCGGGATGGGTCTCCATGCCGATGGTGATCCCGTACCCGGCGGCTTCGACCCCCGCGCGGTGCAACCGCTCGTAAACCAGCTTCCTGTCCAGTTCCCCGGCCTGTACGCTCACGAAGAGCGTTCCGGCGCCCAGGGCCGCCGCGGCGTCCAGGTGGGGCGTCAGGCGCGCGCCCACGTCGTCGTATTCGATCTCCACCGGGCACTGCAGGCTGCTGGCCGACAGACCGTGGCGTTCAAGCCTGGCCTTGACCTGGTCCACCTCTTCGGGCGCGGGCGCGTTGATTTCAACGTGATGAACGCCTGTCGTCGGCAGATGGGCCCAGGCGGAATCGCTGAACTGTCCATAGCTTGCCGTTCGGCACGCAAGCAGGTTGGCGGGCATGTTATCCTTCTTTCGGGAAACGAGACGTGCGCGGCCGGGATGTGTACACTTCGAAATATAACCTACGGGCACCATGGGGTCAAGATATCGTGCCGGTCAGATGTCCCGATTCCCCGCCAACCACCGCATGAGGCCTTCGAGGGGTAAATCAGGTTTCAGGACGCGCGCCTGCACGCCCCGGGCGCGCAGCAGGGCCTCGGCGGCCTGGTAACCGCTGCGCACGGCGCTTTCCATGGTCGCCGGCCAGCCCGTCTGCACCCAGTCGCCCGCGACGAAGAAGTTGGAGAGGGGACTGGACGGCCCGGGGCGCAGCGCGTCGCAACCGGGCCTGGGCGCAAACGTGGCCCTGCCCTCCTTGACGACGATGGCCTTGAGCAGTTCGGCCTGGCGCGTGGCGGGCAGCAGGGACCCGAGGTCTTCCATGGCCTGATCGATGATCGTCTGCTGCGGCATTTTCATCCATTCGTCTGAAGCGCTGACCACGAGTCCGAGATAGGCGCCCTTGCCACCCGTGGAGAAGGCCTCGGGGTCTCGAACGGACTGGTTGAATATCCACTGTATCCGCCGTCCGATCACCGCGGCGTAGTCCAGTTCCGTCACCGGCCGGTCGAACCAGACGTGCACGGCCGTGATGGGAGAGACCGACAGCCCGCTCAGAATCGCGAAATAGGGGTTCGAGCCGTGGTCTGCGGGCAGCAGCCTGCACAGGACGTCGAATGGCAGGGCGGAAAGGTACGCCCCGGCTTCGACGGAGGAGCCGTCCTGCAGCGAGAGGGAAACCACGCGGCCGCCGTCGGTCGATATGCCGGCGACACCCCGGTCAAGGACGACGCGGCCGCCCCGTTGCTCGATGTACGCTATGCCAGGCGCGTAGAGGTCTCCCAGCGGTACGGCAGGCAGTCCCACCTCGTACCCGCGGCGATTGATCAGGAAGGCCCGGACGGCCGTCCTGACGCCGTATTCGACGTCGATGTCGTCGAGTTCATCGTTGAGCGCGCTGATCAGGAAGGGTTTCCAGAATGCCTCCACGGCCCGGTCCGTCGCACCGTGGGCCGCGAGCCAGGTGGCCATGGAACCCGGGGACGGCGCTTCCGCGGCGTGTTGCACATCCAGGGAGTCCGTTTTCCGTCGTGTCAAAACGTGGCGAATCATGCCCGACACGGTACGGACGATCGACAGCTTGTCCCGAAATCCCATCGTTCGCAGCCGCAGGAACGATGGAAGCAGGTGAAAGGGCGGCGGGAGGCGGGAGGGTCCAATGACCGAGACCCGGTTGGACTCGTCGATGAACGGAATGGTCTCGTGGAAGGCGATGCGGTCCCGGACGCCGAGGCGGGCGTAGAAGTCGAGGAGGTTGACGCAGCAGCCCAGGAGCACGTGCTGGCAGTTGTCCACCCTTTCGCCGCTCGACGGGTGTATGAAGGACGACGCGCGGCCTCCCAGGATCGGACGCCTTTCGTACAGTTCCACCTGGAAACCGGCGTCGGCCAGCGCTACCGCGCCGGCCAGCCCGGCCAGCCCGCCGCCGATGACGATTACCCGGCTCATACGCGTTTTCGGATCAGCGCCCGGGCGGTGATGGCGAGCTTCTTCCAGGCAGGCAGGCTGACGCGCTGGCTATACACGTCGTACTGCCGGCGGGGGATTTCTTCGAGGCACGCCCGGTAGATGCCGATCATGGCCGCCAGACACGCCCTGCTCGAGGATCGGACCAGTGGAAGGAGTGGAAGGGCTTCGTCGTAATAGCGTCTCGCGCGTTCCACCTGGAAAACCATCAGCCGCCGGAACGCATCGTTGAAGATTCCGTTCCGTATATGCTCCTCCGAGTACCCGAAGGCGTCAAGGTCTTCCTGCGGCAGGTAGATACGGCCCATCGCCGCGTCTTCCCGGACGTCGCGGAGTATATTGGTAAGCTGGAAGGCGATGCCGCAGGACTCGGCGTATTGTCTGGCCTCTTTGCCATTGAATCCGAATATGTGTATGCACACCAGTCCGACGGCGGAAGCTACGCGGTAGCAGTACTGGTACAGGTCCTTGAAGGTGGCGTAGCGTGTCACGGTAAGGTCCATTTCCGCGCCGTCGATGATGGCGTCGAAGTACGCCCTCGGGATGTCGAACCGCCTCACCGTATCCCCGAACGCGGGCAACAGGCCGCCGCACTCGGCCGGCGTATCGCCATAGGCGTCGTCCAGGGTCTCGCGGCACGCGTTCAACCGGGTCTTCTTGTCGGCCTTCCCGGCTTCCTCGTCGACGATATCGTCGCAGTGGCGCATAAAGGCGTAAACCGCGCACATGGCCCGTCTCCGATCGGGCGGCAGGACGATAAAGGAATAGTAGAAGTTCCTCGCCCTCGATTTCGCGATTTCGCGGCAGAAATCATAGGAACGTTTCACCGATTCCCGATCGGCGGGCCGTCGATCCGCAAGGTTCATGGCAATGGTGATCCGGCGTTTTGGACAACGCTCACGGGCCGCCGGCCGTCGCGGACGGTCCGTCTCGCTTCCAGAGTCGTTTCAGTGCGTATTTCAGAAACAGGCCGGTCTTCCGGGCGGATGACAGCACGGGCCGCCGGGACAGCACGTCGTAACGCTGTCTTTCGATCTGGTCCAGGACGGCCGCACCGCACCGGTTGAACAACTCGACGTCCAGCCTGACCCGCGTGTCCACCAGGCCGCACAGTCCGAGTCCCTCTTCGAAGAGCTTGCGCGTCCTGTTCACCTGGTACGCCATCAGTCCCCTGAACCGCTCGTCGACGACCCCGGCCTCGAGGTCCGCCTCGGTGTAATGGTATCGGTCCAGGTCCTCCAGGGGCAAGTAGATCCTGCCTTTTTCCAGGTCTGCCCGGACGTCCTGCCAGAAATTGGCCAGTTGGAGCGCGGTACACGTGGCGTCCGACAGCGCCTGGCGTTCCCTGTCCCGGTATCCGCACAGGTAGAGCACGAGATGGCCCACCGGATTGGCCGAGTAGCGGCAGTATTCGAGCACGTCCGCGTAGGTCCTGTAACGCGTCACGACCTGGTCCTGCCGAAAGGCGGTCAGCAGATCTCGAAAGGGAGTAATCGGTATCGCGAAACGGTCGATTGTTTCCCGGAGGGCGATGAATACCGGATGTCGGACGCTATGGTCGTAACAGGCCTGCAATTCGGCGTCCCACCATTCGAGCAGCTCCAGGGACAACCCGGTCTCGCCGGTTTCGTCGGCGAGGTCGTCGGACCACCGGCAGTAGGCGTAGACATGGTAGAAGTGACGCCGCAGCGCGGCGGGCAGGAACCGGGAAACGACAATGAAATTCTCGTAGTGCTGATGCGCGAGGCGGCTGCAGTACCGGTGGGCGGACTCCAGGGAGGAGTCGCCGGCGCCGGGTAGCGCGTCGAGGGCGAGATCATCGAGCCGGAGCACGGCTTCCGGGAGGTAGTCGGGTAACTGGGACATGAGTACGCCGCGGAAAACCGGCTCCGGCCGTGGTACCGTCGCCTTATCCGCCGCTGCAGGCGAATTCCAGTACGAGCTCCTCTTCGAGCCGGTATTCGATGAGGTCCTTGATGGTCGCGATCTTCAGATGGTGCTCATCGGCGATTTCGATCAGCCGGGGCAGACGGGCCATGGAACCGTCTTCGTCCAGCACTTCGCACAGGACGCCCGCCGGGTAAAGACCCGCCAGCCGCGTCAGGTCGACCGTCGCCTCGGTGTGGCCGTCCCTTTCCAGCACGCCGCCGTCCCGTGCCTGTAACGGGAAGAGATGTCCCGGCCGTTCGAAGTCTTCCGGCACGGTATCCGGGCTCACGAACAACCGGGCGCTTATGGCCCGGTCATGCGCGGAAATGCCGGATGTCACGCCCTTCACGGCATCCACGGACACCGTGAAGGGCGTGTCCGCGATCGACGTCTTTCCATTGACCATGATGGGAATATCCAGTTCTTCAAGCCGCTGCTTCGTGGTGGGCAGACAGATCAACCCCCGTCCGTACCGCGACATGAAGTTGATGATTTCAGGCGTGACCTTTTCAGCGGCCACCATGAAGTCGCCCTCGTTCTCACGATTTTCGTCATCGATGACGATCAGTACGCGTCCGGCCTGGACTTCTTCCACGGCTTCGGGAATGGAACAGAAATGGGATAACATGGCGCTTACCCCCTTGTCGGATGTAATTAAACATGAACGCTGCGGTCTCACAATCGGATTCGCAACAGGTGGAAGATTAGACATATGCTCATGAGGGGATTATATTCATTCTATAAATGGAATGCATGAGGCCTCCGTGAGTATTCTGTGAGGAATGTATGAATACTTCGCCATTCTCCCCGAAATCCGTTCATTGAGCCCTGAATGACGCAACAGACCGCTGCCAGAGGCTTCCGGTTCGACGACTTCGTGCTGGACATCCGGAATCGCCAGGTTCGCCTGAAAGATACCGCGCTGCCCTTGAGTTCCAGGTATTTCGACGTACTCGTGCTGCTGGTGTCCAACGCGGGGCGGCTGGTGGAAAAAAACCGTATCTTCGACGAAGTATGGGAGGACGTAATCGTCAGCGATACGGCGCTGACCCAGTGTATCAAATCGATCCGGAAGCAGTTGAGGGACGACGCGTCGAACCCCCGCTACGTCAAAACGGTACCCAAGCATGGATACGTCTTCATCGGCGAAGCGGTGGAGATCCTGGAGGAACCGTCCCCGCCGGCCCTTCAAGGCAAGCCGACCCAGGCCAAGCCCACGCGGCCGTACAAGTTCCTCGACTATTACACTGAAAACGACCAGGGCCTGTTCTTCGGCCGCGAGGAGGAGATCGAGAACATTTGTTCCCGCATCCTTTCCCGGCGGTCGTTTCTCCTCTACGGTCGTTCCGGCGTCGGCAAGAGCTCGATTCTTCGAGCCGGTCTCATCCCCTGGCTGCAGGACCAGGGACATCGGGCGTGTATCATCCGGAGCTTTACCGACCCGTTGCAGCACATGACGCGCGTGGTCCGGCGACTCGTCCTGGGGACCGGAGCGGACGACTTCGATCCGGACGGTCTTTCTCTTCGGGAACTGCTTCACGGGCACTGGTCCGGTCCGCCATCGCGCCTCGTCGTCATGCTGGACCAGTTCGAAGAGTTTTTCCTCCTGCTCGATGCGGAGAGCCGGCAGGCGTTCATCAGCGAACTGGGCGCGATCATGGAGGATGATACGCTGCCGCTGCAGTTCGTATTCGTGCTGAGGGAGGACATGCTCGCGGAGATGAGCCAGCTCAAACCGGCGGTTCCGGAGATCTTCCACCACGAGTACAGGCTCGCCCGATTATCCCCCGAACAGGCCGTCCGGGCCATCACGGGGCCGGCCTGGCGGATGGGATGCCGGTTCGAAGATACGCTCGTGAACCGTCTGCTGGATGATCTCTCCGACCAGGACGCCGTCGACCCGCCCCATCTTCAGATCGTGTGCGATACGCTGTACGATCAACGCAATACGGCGAACCTGATCACCGAGTCGGCCTATGACGACCTGGGCGGCGCTTCGCAGATCCTGGCCGACTACCTCGCCAGGGTGCTGCGCCGGTTTTCGCCGGCCGACCTGTCCGTGGTGCAGCAGGTCCTTCTGGCGCTCATCTCCGCGGACGAACGGCTCATCGTCGTGCGGGAGGCCGAACTGGCTGCGCGTATACAGGCCGGCGACCGGTACGACGCAGCCGCTCTTGGAACGCTGCTTGGGGAACTGGTCGATGCCCGTATCGTCAGGCGGCGGAACCAGGAGGGAGAGGGGTGGCTTGAACTCGCCCACGAATGCCTGATTCCCGAGGTGTCCCGCTGGCTGACCAACAGCGTCTATGAGGCGAAGCAGGCACGCAGCCTGCTCGAACGGTCAGTAGAGAATTACCGGACCTACCAGCTCATCATGGACCGTGAAAGCCTGGACCTGCTCTCGCCCTACCTGGAAGAAATCGGAGTCTCCGGACAGGAAGCGTACCTGCTCTGCATCAGTCTGCTCAACAGGGACCGGCCCGTGCCGGCCTGGCTGGTAGAAAGGGTGCCGGATGGGCTGAACGTGATCCTGGAGGCCATGTACAACGATCGCCTGGAGGTCCGCCGACGAGCGGTGGAGTCATCCCGGCCCGTGCGCTGCGCGGCCCTGAACAACCGGCTCAGGCACCTCGCCTTGCGGGACCCCGCGCTGAAGGTGCGCAGGGCGGCGAGCATCGAATTGGCGGACTGGTTCGGCTCGGCCGTGGAATCCATCCTGACCCGTCCCACGGGTAACGAGTCCGTAAGCCGCCTGCAGCGCGCGGTCAGCCTGGCGTTTCTGCGCGAACAGAACCGGTCTGTCAAGCTTTCCCGGCTGTACAGGGTGATGGTGATGGTCGGCTTCATCCTGATGCGCCTGCAACAGGGCGGGATCGACATCATGCAGCAAGGTATCGGCGGAACCTTCGGCGGCGCCGTGGCCGGCCTGCTTGGCGGACTTCTCCTGGGAACCGCCCTCGCCGCTACCGGTTCCGGCCTGCCGACGGGAGCGCTCTCGCCCATTTTCGTCCTGGCGGGCCTGGGCCTGTTCGGCGGCGCTTTTGGCGGCGCCGGCGTGTCCTTCGGCATGGTCGCCCTGCGGCGCGTATCGGGGAAATACAGCCGGTGGCTCGGCGTAGTGGGCGGTGCGCTGGGCGGCGGCCTGGTGGGCGCGGCATTCAATCTGTACAGTTCAGATACCCTTGAAACCCTGTTCGGCCAGTATCCCACGGGTCTTACCGGGGGACTCGAGGGCGCGCTCATCGGCGCGGGCGTGGCCCTCGGCCCGGTCGCCACGTATTACCTGGTCAGGCGGCCAGGGCAGTGGCGAAGCTTGCTCTATATCGTCTTCGGCGCGTTGGGAGGCATGATTGCGAGTATCGCCCTGACCGTGATGGGCGGCAACATGTTCACCAGCAGCCTGGAAATCATGCGGCAGTCCTTCGGCGCATCGCAGATACGGCTCGAAACCATTGCGACGATCTTCGGCGAGGGCGAATTCGGCCGCACCACCCAGGTCGTCCTGGGCGCCCTGGAGGGGCTGCTCTTCGCCGGCGGCGTCACGGCCGGCATAGAGATCTTCACACGCTCGAGAGAACGGATCGAGGAGCGGTTCGCGAAGGACGCGGAAGCGGATGACGGCGCGTCAGCGTAAGGGGATGGCGTTGCGGAAGCGGATGGCGCATGGGCTGTATTCGCGCGTCCAGGTCGCGCGAGAAGGAAACGATGAACCGTGGCAAATCAGAAGGAAGGCGCAGGCCTTCCGAGCGAATTCGAATTGATCCGGCGTATCGGGACCGTGTTGCCCGAGCCGGATCCCAGCGTCCTTTTAGGGGTCGGAGATGACGCCGCGGCCGTAGAGCCCGGACCCGGCATGACGACCCTGCTGACGACCGATACCTTCGTGGAAGGCGTGGATTTCGACGTTGCTTTTTCGTCCTGGCGGCAGATCGGGTGGAAGAGCATGGCCGCCAATTACAGCGATATCGCGGCCATGGGCGGCGTGCCCAGGCACGCGTTGACGACCCTCTGTCTTCCGGCCCATCGCACGGCGAAAGACGTGGAAGCGCTGTACGCGGGGTTTCGCGACCTGGCGCGGCACACCGGCCTTTCCGTATCCATCGTGGGGGGCGACCTGAGTTCGACGGACGGGCCGACCGTCGTCTCCATCACGTTGAGGGGAGAAGCGGCAGGGAAGCACATCACGAAGCGGGGCGGCGCCCGGGTTGGAGACACGCTGTGCGTGACCGGACATCTGGGTGCGAGCGAGGCCGGTCTGCGTCTGCTTCAGTCGGCACGGGAACAACCGGCCGCGGGGAACCTGCCGGACCGGTTCGAAGACGCGCTGTTCCGTCACCGTACGCCCGTGCCGCGGGTCCGCGAGGGCGGCATACTGGCTCGCAGCGGGTGGGTCCACGCCATGATCGACGTGAGCGACGGCCTCAGTTCGGACGCCCTGCACCTGTGTCGCAGCAGCGGAGTGGGTTTGACCCTGGGCGGGACCGCCCTGCCCGTCGCGGATGAAACCAGGCGGGCCATGGAGGACCTCCGGCTTGATCCCGTCAGGACGGCCCTGGAAAGCGGAGAGGAATTCGAACTGCTGTGCGCCGTCGCGCCGGACAGGGTGGATCACCTGGCGGCCGAACTGGCGAAGCGTACCGGAACCCCCCTGACCCCCATAGGTGAATGCGTGCCCGAGGACCGCGGATGCACCTTCACGGATCGCACCGGGCCTCAGCCCCTGCGCCCGAAAGGGTACGACCACTTCAGAAGCTGACGGCTAGATTTCTATTTCCACGGCATCGCCGGTCACCCGGACCGGGAAGCAGGTGAGATTCTCATAGGCCGGGGGCGACAGGACGTCTCCCGTAGTCACATCGAAAGAAGCGCCGTGGAAGGGGCACCAGAGATCGGTGCCGTCCAGTTCCCCTTCACTCAGGGGCGCTCCCATGTGGGGGCAGAAATTGTCGGCGGCATAGTACTTCCCGTCCACGTTGCAGAGGACGATCTCTTTCCCATTGATCGAGACCATTTTCATCTGGCCCGGACTCAATTCATCCAGGTCCGCTGCCTTGACGTATCCCATGTACGGCTTTCTCCTTTCATGGACTTGCGCGCTTTCGGCCTGCGGACTTGCGCGCTTTCGGCCTGCGGACTTGCGCGCTTTCGGCCTGCGGACTTGCGCGCTTTCGGCCTGCGGACTTGCGCGCTTCCGGCCTGTGGACGGTGGTTGCGAAGCCGGTCACCCGGGAATGACGATCCGTTGACCGATTCTCAGCCGCCTGGCCTGTATGTCAGGATTGGCCCGCATGAGGGCCGAGACGGAAACCTTGAAGACCTGCGCGATTCGAAAAAGCGTATCCCCCGATCGGATGTTGTAGGTCATCGAACCCCCATCGATTCGCCCGCCTCCTCCTTTCCCGGCAGCCGACAGACGAAGTACCTGGCCGGGGTGGATGAGATCTCTCCGCAAGCCGTTGTACCGCTTCAGCGCGGTAACGGACGTCCCGTAATACCGGGCGATGCGGATCAGCGTGTCACCGCGCCGCACCGTGTGGGAAAGGGCGTCCTTCGACGCGCCGTACGAAGGCGCCTGGTCCGCCCATATCCGGTTGTTGTCGTTCCTTCCGGGTACGCGAAGCACCTGGCCGATACGGATCAGGCTGCCGCGAATCCGGTTCATGCGCCGGATTCTGCTGACCGAAGTCCGGAATCTGCGGGCGATATGGCCGAGCGTATCGCCCCGGCGCACGCGGTATTTACGTACCTCGGGAGGGGGCTTGAATTTCGATTCCGGAAGCTCGTCGAGACTGCCGAGCAGGGTCGTTCCGGCGCCGAGGGGCACGCGCAATGAATACCCGGTGGGTGGCGTCACGCCATAACGTATATCGGAATTCAAGGCCTTGAGATCCTCATGGGGCATGTCCAGCAGGCCGGCGACATGCTTCAGCGTGACCGACTTGTCGATACGCACGGCTTCGAAGAGGTATGGATGGTGGGTTTTCGGCCACTCGACGCCGTATTTCTCCGGGTTTTCGAGCAGATGCAGCACCGCGAGGAATTTGGGTACATAGTTCCGGGTTTCCCTGGGGAGGCGCATTTTCCAGTAGTCCCGGTTCCCCGTCCGGTTGATCTCGCGGAGCACGCGATACTCGCCGCAGTTGTATGCCGCGAGGGCGAGAAACCAGTCGTCGAACATACCGTACAGGTCTCCCAGGTAGGCGAGGGCGGCCGGGGTGGCCTTGTGGGGGTCAAAGCGGTCATCCACCCACCCGGACCGCCTGAGTCCGTACCGTTTGCCGGTATCGTAGATGAACTGCCACATGCCCGCCGCGGCCGCCCACGAATAGGCCCTGGGTTTGAAACCGCTTTCAACGATCGGAAGCCATTGAAGCTCAATGGGCAGCCCCCGGGCGGCCAGTTCCTCGCGGATCATGGGGGTGTAGCGCCCGGACCGCTGGTACGCGGCCTTGAGGATGTCCAGGCTCCTGTCCTTGAGATACACGTTTATCTGTTGCGTGACGCGGCGGTTGAGTACCCTGGGAATCGAACCCCTGACTTCGGCGGCCGCGCGGCGCCGGTCCTGAATGCGGTCCACCAGCAGGCCGAGTTGCCTGAGCAGGTCGGCCTGCGCGGGTGTCGCCGCGTGTTTCTGGTCGTCGCTCAGCAGAATGAGCAGACCAAGCACTTCGTCGACCGCGGCGCGCGCGGCCGTGGTATCGGATCGCTCCAGCGCCGCACGGGCCGCGTCATAACGCAGCCTGGCATCGGCGAGAAGACGGTCCGGATCCTGCGTCGCCAGGGAATCTGCCGGAGTGACATGATCGAGGGTAAGATCCGGGACCGACAATTCCCCCACCGCGACGGTCTCTCCGGTGGTATCGTCCGTCCCGGGAACTGGCGTGGTGCGCGAGCCCGGTTCAAGGGTTCGGGGGCCGGCATGGCCGACGCAACCGGCGAGGATCACGAGGCCTATGAGCGGGAGGTGTCTAATCATCTCTGTGTCAGCGATTCAGAAGCCGATCTGGCTGCCAGACGTCAATCCATTGCCCGGTACCGGTCACCGGAGCCGCCTGAAATATATGTATAACCTTCGAGGAGGCAAGGGTTTTCAAAAAACAGCAAGACTCAAGACGCCGCGCATTCCGTGAGCGCCTGTTCTATTTCCTCGATTACCCAGGGATCGTCTTCGGTCTTCTTCGCTTTCTCCAGTACCGAAAGCGCCCGGCCGCCACCGATGTTCCCAAGCGCCCAGGCCGCATGTCCCCTGACCAGCGGCTCGTCGTCGCCAAGCGAATTGGCGAGCGCGGGAATCGCCTCGGGGTCTTTCGTGTTGCCCAGGGCTATCGCGGCGTTCCGCAGCAGGCCCCGCCGCTTGGTCCGTTTTATGGGGCTGCCCCGGAATCGGGTCCTGAACTCCTCCGGCGTCAGCCCCAGCATTTCGATCAGTCCCGGCATTTCGTTCCACGGACGGGGAATGAAGGCCGGGTGGCCGGTAACGGGCGCCCGACGGTTCCAGGGACAGACATCCTGGCAGTCGTCACATCCGAATACGCGGTCTCCCATCGCCGCGCGATACGCGGTGGGAATGGCGCCTTTCAGTTCAATGGTGTGATAGGAAACGCAGCGCCGCGAATCGACCACGTAGGGCTCGACGATCGCATCGGTCGGACAGGCTTCGATGCACCGCGTGCACGTGCCGCAGTGGTCGGCCGCGGGCCGGTCCTGATCCAGTTCGACGTCGAGGAGGATCTCCCCGATCAAAAGCCACGAACCGGTACGCTTGTGGATGAGATTGGTGTGCTTGCCAAACCAGCCCAGACCGGCGCGGACGGCGAATTCACGTTCCAGCACGGGGCCGGTGTCCACGTACACCCTGCCCTCCACGGGACGGCCGACCCTCTCCCGGATGAACAGAAGCAGCGCCTGCAGCCTTTCCTTCATTACGTCATGGTAGTCGTCGCCCCGGGCATACTGGGCGATCTTGCCGCGGTGCGTGCCGTCGGGGGTGGGCTCCGGGTCCGGACACCGGTAGTTCATGGCGACTACGACAAGGGACCGGGCGTTCGGCAGGAGCTGTCCCGGATCCCGCCGTTTCTCGATCTGCCGGCCCAGGTAGGCCATCTCGCCGGCCATGCCCCGCTCGACCCATTCGGCGTAGTATGCCCCGTACCGGGGGGGCGCGGCCGTGGTTACGCCGGCGAGGTCGAAGCCTAGTCGCCCGGCGTGCGCCTTGATTTCTTCCGTAAGAGACACGGGAATCCGAGGGCGCGGCGAAGCTATCCCGCCGCCTGCCCGCTGGGCGTCTGGGCATGACGCCGGTTCCGGTTTCGTCCGTAAGACCTTCGACGCCCGCCCTGCTGCTGGTCGTTCCGCTTGTTCGTCATCCTGTGGGCGATCTTCTCCCGGATGACGGTCACCTTGATGTGCCCGGGATAGGTCAGGTCGTTACGGATCTTCTGGGATATCTCGCAGGCCAGCGTGTGCGTCCGGCCGTCGTCCACCTGGTCCGGCCGGACCATGACCCGGATCTCGCGTCCGGCGTTGATGGCATAGGCGTCGGCCACCCCGTCGAACGACCGGGCGAGTTCTTCAAGTTCCACGACTCTGCGGATATAGTCTTCGGGATCATTCCTGCGGGCGCCGGGCCGGGCGCCGGAAATGGCGTCCGCCGCGGCGACCAGAAAAGTGATCGGAGAGGTGATTTCCTCGTTCTCGTCGTTGTGATGGGCAATGATCGCGTTCTTGACTTCCTCGGGTTCGCCGTACTTTTCCGCGAAGGCCAGGCCGATTTCCGGGTGGGACCCCTCCATCTCGTGGTCCAGGGCCTTGCCGACGTCGTGAAGGAGCCCGCAGCGGCGGGCGAGCAACTCGTCCAGGCCGATCTCGACGGCCATCATGCCGGTAAGGAACGCCACCTCCTTCGAGTGGTCCAGGGCGTTCTGGCCGTAACTGGACCGGAACCGCAGCCGGCCGACCAGTTTCATCATCTCGGGATGCATGGACTTCAGGTTGAGCTCGTCGACGGCTTGCTGCCCTTCGGAGAGCAGGCGGTTGTCGATCTGCTCCCGCGCCCGTGTGATCACTTCTTCTATCCGGCTCTGGGTAATCTTGCCGTTGGATACGAGATCCGCCATGGCGGTGCGGGCGATTTCCCGGCGAATGGGATCGAAGCAGGAGATGACCACGGCCTCGGGAGTATCGTCCACCATGACCTTCACTTCGCTGGCCGCCTCGAAAGTCCGGATGTTACGGCCGTCTTTTCCGATGATACGGGCTTTGATCTGGTCGTTGGGCAGGGGAACCACCGCCACGCTCGTCTGGGTCGATTGATCCACCGCGCACCGGCTGATCGCCAGCGTAACGACTTTTCTCGCTTCCCGGTTGGCATTGGTCTGGGCGGTTTTCAGGATGTCCCTTACCCTGTGCTCCGCTTCCTGCTTCACGTCGCGAATGAGTTCATCGTGAAGCTGCTGCTTGGCTTCCTCGGCGGTCAGCCGGGCCAGGGATTCCAGTCGAATGCGGTATTCCGAGGCCGATTCCTTCAGTTGGACTTCCTGCGTTTTCAGTTTCTCTTCCAGCTTCTCCAGTTCGTCTTCTCTCAAGCCGGTCTGATCTTCGCGGTCCTTCAGGCTGTCAAATCGCTGTTCATACTCTTTCTCCCGGTCCATCATGTCCTGCTCCTGGCTCTCCAGGGCAGACTGCCTGCTATTCATCTCTTCTTCCTGGGACTCCCGCGCATCGTGCCACTTCCTTTTCTCCTCGAGCAACCCCGCACGCCGCTGCACTTCCATTTCCTTGAAAAGGCGCTGCGCGCGTTTCTGGGCCTTCTCCTCCATTTCGCCGGCTTTACTGCGCCGCCAGGCCATGCCGATTACCAGTCCGACGAGCCCGGAAATCAAGGTCAGGACGGCCAGGGGCAGCAAAAACCCGTTCAGGTTTTCCATTGGGAAATCCATACAACACCCCCTGCGATATAACAGCTAAAACTTCGGTTCGACGGCCAGCCGGGTCAGTCTGGCCAGCCTGTTCGGCCTGGTCCGGTCGGATCGTCCGTCCAAGCGAAAACGTCGCGTGCCGCGCGGGATTCGCGGGGTACGGACGTTTTACGGCCGAAGGCTACGGAAGGACGTTTTCCATAGCGTCGAACCTGGTTTTGATGTCGATAAGCTGGCCGCCGGCCCGGAGCGTGACCGGGTCGGCGTACGCCGGCAGGGGAACGTGTTGCCTACTGGCGGGGAAGGTATGGCGCCTGTGATTCCTGCACCGTTCAGCCGTAGTGGCGTTTATGTGCGTTTTCCCGACGATTAGCCGCCAGGCGTTTCCAGTGTGTCCGTTCAGAAAGCAACTGCGCCTGTCTGCGTCGAGAAGAACCCATACACACTTCTGCAAATCTCAACCGGTCGTTGAACAGAACCTTATACCACCTGCTTGCGAAGAACGGTGTCAGCCATATGTGCTGCTTACGGTATTCGTATCCAAGGCACCCGGTCTTCCCCGGGGCGCCCCCAACCTGCTTATCGAGTTGCCAAATCAGACCATACAGTATGAAGCTACCGGTGCATGGGCCCGGGTTGTAGTTCCGCAACATTGGGGCGCGGCCGTTCTGGCCATGCGGGCCATTCGGGCTATCCGCGTGACTCGTAATGGTTGCGCGTGCCGCGTCCGTGATTTACCCGCGGTCTTCAGACGATTGCATCCCGGGTCTCTGGCACCGACGTGCGAGGTTCGCGGTTCCCTCCGCGCCGTTCGCGTCCGGTGGTTTTTCTGCCGAATCGATCCGGGAGGAAGAGAATGATCGTCCCCAGCATGAGCAGTGCCGTACCGATCCAGACCCAGTTAACCAATGGATTAATGTAGACTTTAAATGTAGCTACGTCAAGCGTTTCGTTCAGTTCGGCCAGGACCACGTACAGGTCTTCATTCAACGTCGACCAGATGGAAACTTCCGAAGTCACCTGGTCCTGTATGGGGTAGAGACGCTTCTCCGGGGCCATCATGACGACGGGCTCTCCATCCACCGAAAGGCGGAGCAGGCCGGCGTAGGACACGTACTCGCCCATGTTGGTTTCGGTGAGGGAATCGAAGTTCAGCGTGTAGTTCTTGATCTGGAATGATTCGCCCTCCCGGACCGCGAAGTTCTCTTCCCGGTTGAAGGCGGACCCGGTGAAGCCCACGAACAGGAGCACGATGGCGATATGCACGATGTAACCGCCGTACCGGCGCTTGTAGCCCATGACCAGCCGGTAGAAAGCCGCCGGGTAGGACTCGTCGTTCGTCGAACGGCGGGCGCGGACTCCGCGGTAGAACTCGAGTCCGATGGCCCCGGCCACGAAGGCGCACATGCTGAAGGAGAGCAGGGCATAGACGTGCCGGATGCCAAGCGCGAACAGGATGATGGCCACGGCGAGGAAGCAGGCCGCGGGTACGGTGAAGTGCCGCTTGAGACTCTGCACGGACGTCCTGCGCCAGGCGAAGAGGGGGCCCGCCCCCGTCAGGAAGAGCAGGAAGATGCCCAGCGGTACGTTGATCTCGTTGAAGTACGGCGCGCTTACCGTGATCTTCTCGCCGCTGACCGCCTCGGAAAGCACGGGGAATATGGTCCCCCAGAGGATGGCGAAGCACACGCCCACGAGCGCCAGGTTGTTCAGCAGGAAGCTGCTTTCCCGCGAGACGAAGGAGTCGAGTTCGCTGCGGGCCTTCAGGGCGCGGCGCCGGCTGATCAGCAGGCCGAAGGACAGGACCATCGAGACGATGACGAATCCCATGAACATGGGACCGATGCCCGAGGTGGTGAAGGAATGCACCGATGAGACGACGCCGCTTCGCGTGAGAAAGGTCCCGAAGTAGACCAGTCCGAAGGTCAGGATGATCAGGATGAAGTTCCAGATCTTCAGCATGCCCTTCTTCTCCTGGATCATCACCGAATGGAGAAAGGCGGTGATGGTCAGCCACGGCATGAGCGCGGCGTTCTCCACGGGGTCCCAGGCCCAGTACCCGCCCCATCCCAGTTCGACGTAAGCCCACCGGCCGCCCAGCATCAGGCCGAACCCGAGGAAGAACCAGGCGTAGAGGGTCCATCTCCGGATCGTACGGATCCAGGTGTCCCCCAACTCCCCGGTCATCAGCGCGGCCATGGCGAAGGCGAAGGGCACCACCGTGCCCACGTAGCCCTGGTAGAGTATGGGCGGGTGAATGATCATGAGCGGCATCTGCAGCACCGGGTTCAGGCCGCGGCCTTCGGCGGGCACGAAGGGCAGCAGCTCGAAGGGGTCGGCCACGAATATGAGCAGGGCGATGAAGAACAGGATCACCGACATCATCACCGCGTGGACGTACGGGATCAGCGACTGGTTGCGGTTCCGGTTCGTCAGGTGCACCACCAGCGCGAAGAGGGACAGGGTCCACACCCACAGGAGCAGGGAGCCCTTCTGCCCGGCCCACAGCGCGGTGACCCGGTAGAAATCGGGCAGGGTGCTGCTGGTGTAGGAGGCGACGTATTCCACCTGGAAATTGCCGGTGTACAAATGGTACACCAGCACGATGGAAGCCAGGGACAGCAGGCCGAAGGTGGCGATGACGCCGTGGGCGCCGCTGGCGATCATCTGGGGGTTCCTCGCCCGGGCGCCGACCACGCCGGTTACGCCGCCGTAGGCCGCCGTCATGAAGGCGAGCAGCAGGCTGAAATATCCGATTTCGTTCATTGATTCACTCGATGTTTACTCGCACGGCCCGTCAGGCCGCGGCGTGTGCGCCACGTGGCGAACGGTCAAGACCGCGTCGCGCGTCGCGCGTCGCGCGCGGTTTCAGGTTCTTCTTTCCACTTCGATCCGGTCCTCGCTGGAAATGCTGCCGACGAGCACCTCGTCCGCCAGTCCGACGAAGAGGCCGTTTTCCAGGATGCCGGGTACGTTGTTGAGCGTGCTTTCCATTTCACCGGCGTCGTCGATCCCGTCGAAGCGGGCGTCCACCACCATGTTTCCCTGGTCCGTAATGACCGGTCCGTCCTTGTGTACCGCCATGCGCAGCACGGGTTCCCCGCCCAGTGCTTCGACGGCCCGCATGACGGGTTGTACCGCCATGGGAAGGACTTCCAGCGGCACGGGACATTTCGTTCCCAGCCGTTCGACCAGTTTCGATTCATCCACGATGACGATGAACCGTTCGGCCATGCCGTCCACGATTTTCTCGCGCAAATGGGCGGCGCCCCGGCCCTTGATCAGGTTCATGGCGGGATCCACCTCGTCCGCGCCGTCCACGGCGATATCGATCCGGTCCACGTCGTCCAGCGTCCCCGCCGGTATGCCGTTCCTGCGGGCCAGCACCGACGCGTCGAAGGACGTGGGTATGCCGACGATGTCCAGGTTCTCCTCCCGCACGCGGCGCCCCAGCTCCTCGATCATGAACTCCGCCGTCGATCCCGTGCCCAGTCCGACCACGTCGCCCCGGTCGACCATCCGGGCGGCTTCGACGCCAACCGTCTTCTTCATTTCGCGGGTCAGTGCTTCGGAGGCCATGGCCTGGTTTCCGGGTCTCGATTCGCCTGAATGACAGCGTCCCAAGATAAGCCGGAACGCCCGGCAAAGTCAACTGATTCCCGTCCTTCGAGTATATACGGGACAGTTGCGATGGACGCGGTCGTAGCGGACGTGGTCATAGCGGACGTGACAGGGGAAGGCACGCGGGTGGGTGGCCCGCGGCTGCAAGGCATACCTGTGGGTGCCCCGGCGGTAAGGCGCGCGGGTGGGAGACCCCGCCCGGCTGCATATATGGCGTCGTGGCGCGGGCTTCAATCTGAACTGCGCCGGAAGGTCATCTGATTTCCGCTGGGGAAGAAGATCGTCAGGAGATCTTCTTCTATCGTGATGGCGCAGGGTTCTGCGGGCGCGTCCTCGGCGTCCGGCGTCCTCACTTTCATCGACAGGTCGCTGGCCTCGAAACCGTCGACCGCGTGGCCTCCGGAGAGGTTGTACAGGTGCCGGAAGGTCAGCTTGTCCCCGACCAGCGTGTATGTGCCCCCTTCACCGGAACCCCGCCGGGGACCCTCGTCGGTGACGATGAAGAAGAGGACCGACCAGTCCTTCTCGGTAAAGGTGATCAGGCCGGTCACCTCGTGGACCGGGCCGGATTTGAGCCGGTACGTTTCCGGTTTCCAGGAGCCACGGACGTCGGGCGGTCCGGCCGCGGACTGCGTGAGAGCGGCCTCAGTCGTGGACTGCGCGTGGGCGGTCCCGGCAGCGGACTGCGTCAACGCGGTTTCGGCGGCGTCCGGTGCAGCATCGCCCGGTACAGCGTTAGCCGTAGCAGTGGTCGCGGCGGTGTTCGCGGCGCCCAGCGCCAGGAAGACGGCCAGGGTGATGGATAATGTCCAGCGCATGGTTGTCCTCACGGTTTTCCAGCCGGGTCGACGCCCGACCGTTCAAGGTAGTCCCCGATGTACTCGAGGAGGTCCGCGTCGGCGTTCCCCTCGTCCTGGTATCGCCTGAGGATGTCCTCGACCATCGGGCCGATTTCCAGCGGGACCTCGAGTTTCCTTCCGAGATCGACGCCCAGGTGCATGTCCTTCACGCCCAGGTCGATGGCGGAATACAGGGATTTGCCGTCCATGAAACGAGACAGGCACCGTTCCATCATCCGGCTGTGGCCCATACTCGGCCGGATGGCGTCGATCAGCAACTTCGGGTCCAGTCCCGCCAGCGCGCCGATGGCCATACCTTCGCAGGCGCCGATGAAATTGATGAACATCATGTAATTGTTCACCAGCTTGGTCGCGACGCCGCTGCCGATATCCCCCATGCGGACCACCGTGCTGCCCACGCCGCGCAAGAGGGGTTCGTACCGGTCGAATACCGCCTGCTCGCCGCCGACGAACACGGTCAGGCTGGCGTCCCTGGCGCCGAAGACGCCGCCGCTGATGGGCGCGTCGAGCACGTCGATCCCCCGCCCGGCGCCTTCCGAGGCGATCCGCCGGATGAGTCCCGGTTCGCCCGTGCTTGTATCGATATAGACGGTGCCGCGCGCGAGCCCCCGGAACACGCCGTCGGCGCCCAGGACCACCTCCTCCACCGCGGCGGGGCCGGGCAGCGAGGTGACGACCGCGTCGGCGTCCGCTGCCGTCTCGCGGGGAGACGCAGCCCGGGAAGCCCCGGCGTCCAGCAGGTTCGCGGCCTTATCCTCGCACAGGTCGTGTACCCGCAGGTCGTGGCCGGCCCGCAGGAGGCTGGCGGCCATGGGATTGCCCATGTTGCCCAGCCCGATGAATCCCACCTTCATGGCCGGTCCTGACGCGTCTCGTCGATGGTCGGGAAATCACCCGGTATGGTGATCTCGATGACTTCGAAATCGTCCGAATACTCCATCAGCTCATGTGCTACGCCGGGCGCCTGGTACCACGCGTCGCCCGCGGTCACCTCGATCTCGCCCACGTCTGCCAGGTCGATGCGCGCCCACCCCTTGAGCAGGTAGTTCATCTGGAACTCGAGTTCGTGGGAATGATAGCCCATGGGGCCGTCGCAGGACTGGGCCGCGCGGATGACGTGGGCCATGACGCGGCCTTCCGTGGCGGACTTCATGCCCAGGTCGCGGTACACGAAATAGGGCCGAAGTCCCTTGACCCATTCGGCGCCGTCCGACCGGGCCGCGAAGGATTTGGACGTGTGCTCAGCCATGATGATGCTCCTTTCGATTGTGCGTACGGGTTCATTACCGATTGAACAAATTTCGTGCCTGAGCGGGTTTCGTACGGGTTCGACCGGTCCCGTGCAGGCCATGGGGATCCCGCGTGGAGGCTGATCAGGGCGTGCCCCGCCGCCCGCCGCCATCCATGTAGACGGCGGTGCCGAAGACATACGAACAGGGTTCAGACGCGAGGAATGCCGCCACGGCGGCGATCTCCTCCGGTTCGGCGATGCGTCCGGCGGGAAGCTTCTCGCCGGCTTCGCGCAGCAGTTCCTCGACGCCGCGCCCCTGCCGGTCGGCCTCCGCCTGCTGTACGTCCCGGGCTCTCTGGGTGTTCGTCAGGCCGGGACAGATGGCGTTGACCAGGATGCCGTCGCCGGATACGGCGTCCGAGAGGGCCCGCGTGCAGTTGAGGACGGCGATGTTGGCCAGGCTCAGGGGGATGTTGCCGCGGCCGGGGCTGGTCCCCGCGCTGCCGGCGATATGCACGATGCGCCCCCACCGGTTCTCCTTCATGTAGGGGACCGCCAGCTGAGACATCCGCAGGTATCCGTGGGCCTTCAGCGCCATGCCCTCGTCGATCTGTTCCGCGGGAAGCTCCAGGATGTCGCCGCCCCGGGCCGCGCCAGCGCAGTTGATGAGGATATCGATGCCGCCGAAGGTGTCGGCGGTTTCCCTTACCACCCTGCGGCAGTCTTCCAGCGTGACCAGGTCGGCCGCGACCGCGTGACCATCGCCTCCCGCCGCGTTTATTTCCCGTACCACCTCGTCCAGCAGGTCCCGGCTACGCGCCGTGACGCATACGCGGGCGCCCTCCCGGGCCAGGGCAAGCGCGCAGCACCTGCCGATGCCCCGGCTGCCGCCGGTGACGATTGCTCTTTTCCCACGGAGCTTGAGGTCCATGAGCAAGTGTCCTCGTAGAAATTGCCCGTCGGCCGCCGTCCTGTCCGATCACCACAGCAAGTGTAAGACGCCCCGTATCGTTCCGCTTCCCGGTCACCGATGTCCGCGTCGATCACAGGCCCAGCAGCCGGACGGCGTTCCCTCCGAGTATAGCGTCGCGGTCTGCTACCGACATATCCATGGCGTTGATGCTTTCGATCATCTTCGGTATGCTGCCGATCTGGTGGGGATAGTCGCTCCCCGCGAGGATACGGTCGGCGCCAGCGAAGCCCACGGCGAAGTTCAGCGCGTCCACGTCGAAGTTGACCGTGTCGTAGTAGAACTGCCTTTTAAGGTAGACCGTGGGGTGGTGCTCCAGGTTCGCGCGGCACTGCGGGAAGGCCTCGTAGCAACGGTCGAAGCGCTCGGCGAGGTATGGTACGGCGCCGCCCAGGTGGCCCAGCACCCAGCGTATGTTCGGAAACCGCTCCACCACGCCGCTGAACAGGAGGCTGGCCGTGGCCAGGGTCGTGTCCATGAGGAACCCGACCGCTGGCATGAGCATGTACTCCTCCATGGCCTCCACGCCCACGGGGAAGGTGGGGTGGATGAAAACGACCATGGCACCGTCGTCCGCCACCTCGTACATGGGCCAGAACCGCGGGTCGCTCAGGGCCGCGCCGTTGGCGTTGCTGTAGAGGCACGCCCCCTTCAGGCCCAGCGAACCGACCGCCCGTTCCAGTTCGGCGGCGCAGGCCTCCGGATTGTTCAGCGGCAGGGTGGCCAGGGCCGGAAAACGATCCGGGCGCTCGCGCTGTATTTCGGCAAAGAGGTCGTTGACCTTGCTGCTCAGTTCGGCGGACCGCTCCGGCGTCTCGATGAGTGTGCCCGGCGCCGTGAAGGTGATGACGTGCGTGTCGACCCCCGCTTCCTCCATGACCTCCAGCCGCACTTCCATGAGCCGGTGGCCGGGCACCAGGATGTTGTAATCGCCCGGGGAGTGCAGGACCGGGTTGCCGTCCTTGTCCTCGGTCACCGTGTATGCGCTCGGCCCCTTCCGGATCTCCTCGACGTATCGGGGCGGATAGACGTGGTTGTGAAAGTCTACGATGGGCATGGGGCGTTTCCTCTCCGTCGGAGATATAGTCCCGTACACTGTATTAAACTGGTGGTCGAATGTGCCGCTTCTGTCGAGTTTTCTATAACCGAGGTGGTTAAGGTCTAACGAGCCAGGGTTTGTCGTTTGTTCGCTAGACTACCACGGGGAATTTACCGCTATAGGGGTAGCGGTTGGATGATACGTACCGACTTTTGGCTTCCAAACATCAGCCAAATAAGCTTCGACACCGTCGCGGTACGACTCGATTACATTCGCCCAAGTTGCATAAAGATCCATTTGTGCAAATCGCTGAACTTCAGGATTATTCCTGTGCTCGGTTAGACGTTCCTTGATAACCCCTTGGCCGACATATACTACTGCCGGATTCAACCCTCCATGCCAGATAATGTAAACACCTTCCATGTAGTTGAAGTGTGAATGATCCAGATTAACGGAATTAAGTTTGCACCAGACATCTTCCTGACATTTAGTCCAGTTGAGTTGTAAATTCTGCATTAACAGCCTCCAAACTCCATTTGCTAATCTGGCTATTGGGGGAGATTGGTCGGTTCACTATCCGTCTCCGTATTCTCCTGTGGCTCGTTAGTATCTTGCAAAACCTGATCAGGTTGCGGCTCTTCAGGAATTTCGAAGTAACTTGCCGGTACTTTATCGCAAATTAAATGTGTTTCTCTGAAGTTGTTTATTACGTTCGTGTCGGTCGCATTTTCACACACCATGTCACAGACCTTTTTTTGCAAATTTACCGCTTTTGAAACATCCTGTCTGGTATGATGATCGAGAATTTCAGTTCTGGCTTGGGTAGACATGTTCCTGACAAGTTGACTAAGCGCAAAAAACGCTTCATTAGCAGCTTTTCCGACTCTCTCCATTTCACTGCTCGGTGCCACTTTGAAGTAATCACCTCGTTCAATCTCAAATGAAATGTAATCATGCAATTCAACACAACGTAGTCGAAACTCACTGATGGTTTTTCTGAATCTTGACGTGAATTCACTCAGTCTATCCTCAGACTTGGAAGCTCTGCTAGGCACATCGAAACCCGGAGTGATAATCTTCAGATCTCCCAGGATTTTCTCATATTTTTCGGCAACATCCTCAAGTCTTTTTTGGGCGTCAGAACTGAAAAGGCGTGAAACATGATATGAAAGTCTTTGTGACGTGATCTTGGCAATCATGATGCCTATCATACCAAGCCCAATAAGGACTTCCATGCTCGTAAGAGCCATTGAAACACCCATGGGATGCATGTTTCCATATCCCAGGGACGAGATGGTTACAACACTGAAGTAGATACCAACCCAGTATGTGACTTCAGATAGTGGTTTGAAATCCTGCCCTATACCGTGCCCCATTGGAGTGAGTTCGGCATATGCTATCCCAAACAAGACAGTTGCTGTGACAAACCCGCCGATGTACCACAGCATACCAACATCTTCTATGAGAAATACGAACAAACGTTTGAGTTTAGTATACATTCCAATCTTCTGAAGCAAGATTGCCAGACTATAATTCGCTAATCGATTCGTCGATTGATCAGAAGTGTACCTGATTCATAACCTTATTTGTATAGATGGACTTGAATATCTCGTAGTCGGCAGGCGTCAGCTCCCGTACAACGCGTTGAAGAGCAGTTTGAACGTGCCCTGGGTCTGGTTGCGGAAGTTGACCTGGAACCCGTGGAGTACGATCCTTCCCTCGCCGCGGCGCACGCTGATCATGGCGGGCTTGCCCGCGATGTGTTCCTCGCCGATCAACCAGCCGCTTTCGAGCACGTCTTTTTCCGGATAGGCGGCGACCACTTCGTACCGGTCGTTGTAGTGAGAAGGGTTTATCGAATAAACGGGGCTGGTGCGGTGCATGACCAGGGCATGGTCCGGCATGCCATATCCGAGGGGATGGGTATTGTCGACCCTGACCCTCAGCGTGGAACCGGGGCAGAAGAAGGCGCTCTCCGTCAGACCGGCGGATACGTCCGTGATGTGCAGGCCGAACTTCTCGATGGGAAGCCGGCCCGCCTGGCCGACGGCCACGAGCGTGCCGCCCTTTTCCACGAATTCGCCGATGGTCTCGATTTCCGGTTCGCCCAGGGCGCTTCGGTACGCTTCGGGCTGAAGCATGGTCTTCAGGCGTTGTTCGATTTCCTGCTCCGTGCCGGCCATCATGTCCATGGAATCGTCGGGCAGGATGAAGACGTCGCAGAGGTCGTCGAGACCGCCCCGGATATCGGCGTCCCGTACGCTGCGACAGAAGAAACCCGACTGCTCCAGCGTCATGCGGGTCCAGCCTTCGGGCATGTTGCCGCCCCAGTACCGCTGGTACATGGCGATGCGCGGCCGGCGGACGGGTTCGCCTTCCACCGGTTCTTCGAGCCGGTAGCCGGCGGCCCCGGTATCTCGGACGATGCCCTCGGCCCGCGCCTGGTCGACCCCGCCTGCGATGAAGGTACCGGCCGGCAGGTCATGGCCCCCCACCGAAAGGGGTCCGGCGGTCCGGGTGACGTCCGCACCTGCTTCCAGCAGTCCGTTGACCGCGCCGAACGCGGCGTTATGCCGGGGATCGACGGCCATGCCGTGTTCCCCGTCTCCGGTGACCGATCCCTGGACGGGCACCGGTTCGATCACCGGATCCAGGTTCAATGATCCCGGGTCCAGGTCGGCGTGGGGCACTTCCGCCGGCTCCGCGCGGATGCCCATCATCTCCGCCAGCGTGTCCGTCGTCGTGTCGAAGATCCGCGTGGGCGAACCGTCCGCCTTGCGCGCCCAGGCGTCGTCCGGCCAGAAGGTCCGCTCCAGCAGCGTCCTGACCACGCCGCGCTTGGGCTGGGCGTTGGAGACGAACCAGGTGCCCGCGGGATAGACCCGGCTACCCACGGTCGCCCGGGTCCGGGTGCGCTGCACTTCGACGCCCTGGCGGAGCAGGGCGTTTACCAGGTTGGTTACGACGAGCGGATCGTGCTGGTCCGGGCGGATGAAGAACCCCGCCGAATCGTCCTCCCGCCCCCTTCGGGTCTGGTGCAGGGCTTTCTGCACGGCGTTCCGGAGCACCGTTTCCCGGCAACGGGCCGCGATGTCCATGATTCCCGTGGCCGCGACGAGCTGCTGGTCCACCATGTCGCGCAGCCGCCACCAGCCCCCCGGCCAGGGATTGGGGAAGTTGGTCTGCGGCTTGTAGTGGGGCAGCGCGTGGAGCGTGTTGCCGTCCTCGCCCCTGAGCTGGTGGGGATGAACGTACAGGGGACTGGCAAGTTTCGCCCGGGCCGTCTCGGAAAGCAGGCTGGCGATGTTGTGGTAGTTGCCGAGCCAGTGAAACCCCATGTGATACCAGGCCGGGAACATGGCCCCGCTGATGACGCCCTGATGGCCCGCTCCCTCGAGCTTGTAGACCATGTGGGCCCCGTACCAGTTGATCTCGCGCCATATAAGCGGGTCGGCGTGGGGGTGGATGGGTTCGCAGTAGGGACAGACGAACAGCCGGGGCTGGTACTCGCCCATCTCGTGGTGGTCCTGGAAGACGTGGGGATGCCAGTCCTGGAACATGATCCTGGCCATGTACCTGGATTCCACCAGGTTGAGCATGAAGGCGTCCCGGTTGTTGTCGTGTCCGCTGTACTTGTGATACAGCCATGGGAGATCGCATCCCTCGTAGTCCGTGCCCAGGTGCTCCTCGTACCAGTCGGTCACCATGATCTGGCCGTCCGGGTTGAAACACGGGACCATCAGGAAGATGACGTTTTCCAGTATGTTCTTCGTGGCGTCGTCTTCGCCCGTCACCAGGTCGTAGGCGAGCTGGGGCGCCATCTGCGTCGCGGCGATCTCACTGGCGTGGAGGCTCATGGACTGGCAGACGACGACCTTGCCTTTCTCCACCAGGCCGTCGATCTCGCTTTCGGAAAGGCCCCTCGGATCGGTGATCCGCCCGTTGACTTCCCGCAGTTCCTCAAGGTTCGCGAGGTTGTCCGCGGAGGTGATGACGGCCAGCAGGAAGGGGTTGTTCTCCGTCGTGGGACCCAGGTTGACCACCCGGATGTGTTCGCTCTGCTGGTTCAGCAGGTAAAAATACTCCACGATGCGGTCCCAGCGGGCCATTTTGCAATCGTCGCCGAGACGAAAGCCGAAGAAGGATTCCGGTCGCTCAACGCGGTCGGCCATGTAATGCTCCTGTCCGTGGTTGTCCTGTTGGTTTTGCCTACCTGGCCGCTCGCTCCACCCTGGTGATCACGACCGGCGGCGTGAGGCGCTGGCTTTCGCGGGGGGCCATCTGGATCTTCCGGATCACGTCCATGCCCCGGGTCACGCGGCCGAAAGCGGCGAAGCCCTGCCCATCCGGGTTGCGTTTGCCGCCGAAATCGAGTTCCGGCTGGTCGCCGATGCAGAAGAAGAAACCCGATGTCGCCGTGTCCGGCCCCATGCGGGCCATGGAGATGGCGCCGTCCACGTGCCTGAGTCCGGTCACGGAAGTGCGCTCGAGGGGAATCGGATCGAATCCGCTGTTCGGGGGATAACTGTCGTCCCGGAATTCGGGGTTTACGGCGCCTTGTATCACCTCTATCTTCACGTCGTTGTTCGGCTGGTTGTCCATGGTCACCGTCCGGTGGAACACCCCGCCGTCGTACTGTCCGGCGTCCACGTACCGCATGAAATTGGCCACGGTGACCGGTGCGCGCGCCGGGTCCAGGACCACTTCTATGACGCCCGCTTCCGTGGTCATTTCGAGGGTAATCGCCTCTACCTGGGCGTAGGCCGGGCCGCCTGGTCCGATCGGCTCGCCCAGTCCAGCGAGGCTGCCCGGTCCGCCGAAGAAACCGCAGAGCAGCAGGCTGGCCAGGATGCTTTTGAGCCCTGTCTTGGGATTCCTCATGCGCACGGTCTCCCTTCGGTAGACGCCGCGGCGGCCGTCGGTGACGACCGGGCCGGATGACTGAGGGATGAACCTGTCCTGAAGGCACAGAAACAGCAGCGGGTGCCCTGTTCGACCGGCAGGCGGGACGAACCTGAAAGCGTAAGGCATGATGAGACCGGGGCAGGTCTCTGTCAAGCGTTTTATGGCTGCGTCGCGCGGGGTCGAAAGGTCCCGGCGATGTGGCCAAAACCCTTGACAGTGCGCCATGCACGGTGGACTTTACGCGTATTAGACCAGGCATACGCTTCCTGCCGGGCCGGTCCCAGTGCCCGGAACCGCGAGGGCCTGCCGTGAACGGTGACTTTGGACAAATCGCGCACCGGATGGGACGTTTCCTCGAACGGTACGAGGTCGATGAACTGGTCCCCCACCCGCTCAAACGGTTCTCGCGGCGGTTTCTCGGCGCTGGGATCTGGTGCGCCGCCTTCCTGCATTTCTTCGCCGTCGGCGGGGTCTACCTGTACAGCCGGATCGAATTCGAGCCCATGGTGGAACTCGAGATCATGCCCTATCCCGACCACCTGATCGACCTCATCGATCCGAGCAGGCTGGTCGCGACGGAGCGGGGCGGCGGCCGTCCGGGCCGGCTCGAGCCGCCGGAGGATCCCGGGGACGACATCATGAGCAAGGGCGTACCCGTTCCCGTGGTCGTAGGCATTCCGGAGCCCGTCGACGACAGCCTGATCGCCGAGGAACACGAGATCGCGTCCCAGGAAGAGATGGAAAGCGCCGTGGCCGTCGCCATGGACGCCGAGGACGAATCGGGTGATGAGGCGGGCATGGGAGGCTCCGGCATAGACGGAGGCGTCGAGGACGGAAGCGGGACCGGCGGTTCGGGCGGCCTGGGCGAGGGGGACGGTAGTGCCTGGAAATACGATACGCGCCCGATACCGCGGCGCCTCAATATGAGCATTTCCCGGAAGGAAATCCCACGGAAACTGCGTCACGTAAAGGACAGCATCGTCCGGTTCGAGTTGCTGATCGATGAGCGAGGCAGGGTCGTCGACGCCACGATGATCGAATCGACCGGATACCCGGAGATCGATCAGCTTCTGCTCGAGAAGATTTACACCTCACAGTATCATCCCGCTACCTTGAGACAACGGCCCGTCAAGGCGTGGATCGCCGTAGGGTATGGCTACAAGGTAGGCAGATAACCTCGCTTCCCGGCGGTGGCCGTCCCGCGTGCCGGGTGGACTGCCCCGAGGGTGTGCCGGGCGGCCTGGGCGGACCGGGCGGCCTGGGCGGACCGGGCGGCCCGGGCGTACCAGACGCGCCGGGCGTACCACGCGGACCAGTCGAACCAGGATTCCATGTCCCCATCCCTCAGTCTCATGATGTTCCTCCAGTTCTTCATCTGGGGAGCCTGGTTCACGACGATCGCCGTCTACATGAGCGCCCACGGGATGGGAGATCTGACCCACTGGCCTTACACGGTAAACCCGGTGGCCGCGATTATCTCCCCCTTCTTCCTGGGCCTGGTGGCGGACCGCTATTTCGCGCCGGAGCGGATCCTCGGATGGCTGCACATACTGGCGGGCTGCGTCATGCTGCTCGTCCCCCGTGCCGTGGATACGCCGCTTCTCTTCATCGTCCTCCTGCTGGTCTACAATATCTGCTACATGCCGACTCTCGGACTGGTGAACGCCATCACCTTTCACCGCGTCGAGGACCGGGAAGCGCAGTATCCCCTGATCCGGGTGTTCGGCACGATCGGCTGGATCGCCGCGGGGCTCTTCATCAGCTTCGTCCTGGGTCTCTTCTCGGGCCGGATCATTCCCGAAGAGACCGCCTGGCCGCTCTACACGACGGGGGTGGCCGGCCTGGTCATGGGGCTGTACAGCTTCACCCTCGGCCGGACCCCGCCGGCCGCCGCGGGAAGGAAGGCGTCGCTGCGTTCCGTGATCGGGCTGGACGCCTTGCGGGAACTGGGAAGCCGGTCGTT
Source organism: bacterium (assembly GCA_965202605.1). Taxonomy (GTDB): domain Bacteria; phylum JAAXHH01; class JAAXHH01; order JAAXHH01; family JAAXHH01; genus JAAXHH01. The sequence continues at coordinate 2,804,421 of OZ241838.1, read as the reverse complement.
CTACCTGTTCATCCTCAGCGCCCTGCTCCTCTGCATCCCCCTGGCTTTCTATTACAATTTCACGCAGATCTATCTCGGCGCGGCCGGTTTTACGAACATCGCGGGCACGCAGACGCTGGGCCAGTTTTCCGAGGTGTTTCTGATGCTGTGCATGCCCTTCTTCTTCCGCCGGCTCGGAGTGAAGCGGATGCTGCTGATCGCGATGGCGGCCTGGATCGTCCGGTACGGGCTGTTCTCCCTCGGCGCGCCGGACGCCCTGTGGTCCTTCATCGTCACGGGGATCATCCTCCACGGCATCTGCTACGACTTCTTCTTCGTGACCGCCCACGTCTACATGGACCAGCAGGCCACACCCGCCAACCGCGGCCAGGCCCAGGGGCTGTTCGTCCTCGTTTCCAGCGGCCTGGGCATGCTGATCGGCGCCCAGATCGCCGGCCGCGTCTACAATGCTTTTCTCGGTTCGACGGGGATACTGAGCCTGTCCGACTGGCAGGTGTTCTGGAGTCTGCCGGCCGCCCTGGTCGTACTGGTCCTGATCCTGTTCGCTTCAGGTTTCAGGGAGGGGAAGTCTCCCGCGTAGTCCCGGAGCCGGAAGAGGTTCAGGCTTTCCGGAACCAGACCAGGTAAACGACGGCGCCCAACCCGAGGACGCCCAGCCCGGGCAGCGCCTGCATGAAGTTCTGGGTGACGACCGTCACCACGACCCACGATACCACGACCAGGAAAAACACGGGAACGTAGGGGTAGCCGGGTACCTTGTAAGGCCGCTTTGCGTCCGGATGCTTGCGCCGGAGTACGATGAGGGCGAGGACGTTCAGCCCGTAGTACAGGTAGACGATATAGACGAAGGCGTTGATGATGGCCTGGAAGTTGCCCAGGAAGGTCCAGAGGATGGCCCAGGCCGTCGTAGCCACGATAGCGCGGGAAGGAGTCTTGAACCGGGGATGTACGTGGGTGAACGATTTGAAGAACATGCCCGCCCGCGCCATGGCGTACGGTATTCGGGGCGTGATGATCAGGGTGCCGTTCATCGTCCCGAAGGTTGAAATCATGACCGCCGCGGAGATCAGCGAACCGCCGACGGGACCGATCAGCCACGTCGCGACGTCGGCCGCCACCCGGTCCGAGGTCGCGATTCCGTCGATGCCCAGGATGTACAGGTACGACCAGTTCACGGCCAGGTAGACCAGCGTGCACAGGCCCAGGCCGAACAGGATGACCCGGGGCAGTACGCGTTGCGGCTCTCGCACTTCCCCCATGACCATGCTGGTGTTGACCCATCCCTGGTACGCGAAGAGCGCGCCGATCATCGCCGGACCCAGCACGGTCAGAATGCCCGCGTCGATATCCGGCGGCACCATGGGTTCGAAGTGGCCTGTGTCTCCACCGATCGCGATCGCCAGCAGCGCGAGCCCGGCCAGGGCCGTCACTTTGGCGAAAGTCGTCAGGTTCATCACCAGGCCGCCGAACCGGACGCCGACGTAGTTTACGAAGCAGAGGAAGATCAGGAGGATCCAGATCGCGACCTGCTGGGACGAGATAACGAAGGAACCGAGGTCAAACACGGTCACATGGGACGAGATGAACGGCAGGAAATACCCCATGTAGCTGGTACAGATCGCACCGATGGCCGCCAGGCCGGCGCTCTGGAGCAGGACGACTTCCACCCATCCGTACAGGAAGGCCACGATGGGAGGGAAGGCTTCCTTGAGATAAACGAACTGTCCGCCGCTGCGGGGCATCATGGTGCCGAGCTCGGCGAAACACAGGGCGCCTGCGAAACACAGGGCGCCCCCGACAATCCAGGCCAGGAGGAACAGGCCGGGATTGCCCAGCTGCTGCGCGATTCCTGCCGGCGCGCCGAAGATGCCGGAGCCTATGATACCTCCGACGATGATGCTCGTAGCCGATACGACGCCGAGATCCCGTCTCAGTTCGGTCTCGAGCTCGAAGGGACTGGACGAGGGCTTAGAGGTCACAGGTGCGTACTCCGTGATGCGTCACGTAGTGTACGCGTGGCCGCGGGTCTCTCGGGAGTGCCGGGGAGACCGCGTGATCAGCGTATTCATCGGTAAACAAGCCGGTGTGTCGAGGCAAGATACCATACGGCAGGAGTGGCCCGCCACCGTTTTATTTTCTCTGGACAGTGAGGCGGGCCGCCAGGAGCACTGCAGGTCGGCGCATTACAGGCCAGGGCGCTGCAGGCCGTTTGAACTTAAAGGCGGACGCGCGGTCACCTTGCCGCTTGACAACCCTTCCGGCTGGTATCTACCTTATACACACGTGTGCGTAAACAAGGAAGTCGCGCCTTTACGCCTTCATGAACTGCGTACGGCCATGGGAACCAGACCCGTGAGAAACAGACCGGTTACGATCAAGGATATCGCCAGGCGCCTGGGCATTTCGTTCTCCACGGTCTCCAGGGCGCTGTCTTCACGCAGGTCCCATCTCGTCAAGGAACAGACGCGTCTTCTCGTAGAACAGACCGCGAAAGACATGGACTATTCGCCCAATCTCATGGCGCAGACTTTCGTGAAGGGCACAGAAGGCGTCCTGGGCCTGTTGACCAACCGGATCGGACCGGAAATCACCGGCAGGCAGATTAGCCACCTGGTACGCATCGCCGGCAAGCACGGTTACCAGGTTTTAGTCGCGGCTGCTGCCGGACGGACCGCGTCTTCCCTGGAAAGCGAACGGGTCGAGCAACTCATGCAACTCGCGTCCCGCGACGTGGACGGCATCCTGATCCAGACGATCGGCGATGAAGCCGAGTCCGGACGGATCGTCCACGCCGCGCCCGGTAGCCTGCCGGTTGCGACCTTTGGATACGCGGTAGACGATATGACCGGCGTTTCACTGGACCTGGCATCGGGCATTCAGGAGGTTACCGAGCACCTGATCGGTCTCGGGCATGAACGGATCTGCTTTTTGGGCGAAGACGGGATTCGGGCCGATGGCCTGCCGGCACTGGGAGCGGGTTACCGCAATGCGATGCGCAAGCACGGCCTGATCCCCCGCCTCGTTCCCGTCGAAGCCGCTCGCACCCGTTCCGGATACCACTTGGGGAAAGAACTGGGCGGCCGGTTTACGGCCCTCGTATGCTGCTGTGATTACACGGCCCTCGGTGTCTGCCGGGCCCTGATCGAATCCGGTGTGCACGTTCCGGACGACGTGGCGGTAACCGGCTGTGGAGACTTCGAAGTTTCGGCTTACGTCAGCCCATCCCTGACAACGCTTTCCATCCCCTTCGAGGATCTTGCCCGTACTGCGATACAGGGAATTCTGCGACAACTCCAGGGGCAACCTGTCCCGCGAGGGCGTTCTTTCAAACCGCATCTTACGGTAAGAGAATCCTGCGGCGCGGGATAGGATCGACCGGACCGGTCCGGACCAGTCCGAAACCAGTCCAAAAAAAGATTGACATGTTGCCCGGCCTTTACCAAATTCGGTTTTGCAAACGTGTGTAAGTCCTTCCCGGTCCATGCCGGATTGGAGATGGGACGGGGGTCGCGGTGGAACGTCGGCTGCCTGCAACGTATCCAGCGAGCCAGGGTGGAAAGGGTCGATGAGAAAGAAGCGGGCGACCATCAAAGACATCGCGAAAACACTGGGGGTCTCCCATTCTACGGTATCTCGCGCCCTGTCCCGGAACAAGTCGCACATGGTAAGCGAGGAAACCCGCAGACAGGTCGAACAGATTGCCGAAGAGTTCTCCTACAGGCCCAATTTGCTGGCCAAAGGATTCGCCACGGGAAAAACAGGCACCCTGGGCCTGCTCGCCTGCGAGTGCTACCAGGAGCAGGCAGGCGTCCAGATCGAGAGCTTTCTCAGGGCCGCCGAGGAAAGGAATTACCGGCTCCTGGTAGGCATGTCCGCCGAGTGGAACGCCTCGTCTTCGAAGGGCGATCAGGCGACGCAGATCGAGCAGTTCATATCAAGGGGGATAGACGGACTCCTCGTGCAGACCATAGGGGACATGGGAGAGCCGGAACGCATCCTGGGCGTGGTTGACGGCCGGGTGCCCGTGGTGACTTTTTACTATCCTGCCCGGGGCTTCCCGGGCGTAGTGCTGGATTTCGCGGCGGGGTTCTACCGGGCGACAGAGCACCTGATAGCGCTGGGACACAAACGTATCGGATACCTCGGCGAAAACTGGGAAGGACCGGGTCAGGATGCTTCCAGGGGAAGGGGATACTTCAACGCCATGAATGAATTCGGTCTCCATCCTGAAAGCCTGGCCGTCGGCCGACAGGAGACCGAATCGGGATACCGGCTGTCCAGAGAAGTAAAGGACCGGTACTCCGCCCTCGTCTGTTGCAGCGATTACACGGCCATCGGTGTATACCGCGGCCTGGGCGAATCGGGGATCCGCGTACCGGAAGACGTGGCCATTGTGGGTTGCGGCGATTCGGACGTATCGGCCTTCGTGACGCCCGCGCTGACCACGCAGTCCACGCCGACCGGGGGAATTGCCCGCGCGGCGATGGACTTGATACTGAAGATCATCGAAGGCCAGGAAGTCATGTGCCAGATCGTCCTGACGCCCGGCCTGATTGTAAGAGAATCCTGTGGATCGGCGATCACGGACCCCTCCGGGACGCCGATGTGATCCACTCTCCCCAGATGTCAACTTTCTTGACATGCGACCGCCCCATTTTATCTTTACTGATGGTGTAAATCTCTGCCATCGTACTGATTAGAACAAGGCGCCCCGGCGTCCCAACCGGCACGATTCACATCTTAACTCGAATGCATCAGGCCCCTTGGCGATCCGGGATCCGTCGGACCGGCTTCGTTCAGCGCTGGACGGCAGCCGATGCCCTGTCACCTCCCGAACCCGAAGTAGATCGGATCGGTCCATGAGAGTCAAGCAGGTAACCATCAAGGACATCGCGCAACGATTGGGCATCTCCCATTCCACGGTTTCGCGGGCGTTATCCAGCAGCGCGTCTTACCTCGTCAACGAGAAGACCCGGATGCTGGTCAGGCAGACCGCGGAGGAGATGCAGTATACCCCCAATCTGATGGCGCAGGGATTCGTAACCGGGAAGACGGGCACGTTGGGCCTGCTCACCTACCAGATTTCTCTTGAAACGTACGGAACGCAGACCGAACAGATTCTCCGGGTTGCGGAAAAAGAGCAGTATCGGCTGCTGATGGGCATGGCGGTAAACCGGACTTCCCGCTCTTCGCAGGACGACCAGGGCATGCAGATCAGGCAGCTGATTTCAAGGGGTGTGGATGGACTCCTGATCAACACGCGGGGCGACAGGGACGAATCGGATCGAATTCGCGGCATGGTGCGGAACCACATACCGGTGGTGACGTACCACTACCCCACGGATCACATCTCGGGGGTCGTTCTGGATCTCGAGACCGATTTCTACGAGGCCACAAGCCACCTGATCGCATTGGGACATCGCAGAATCGGTTTCATCGGCCAGAATCTGGACATGGAGAGCCCGGTTTCGTCCAAGGGGAGAGGATACGCCCGCGCGATGAGGGATAGCGGCATGCCGTATGAGGTCATACCTCCCCTGGGTATCCGTGGCGAAGGCGGCTACATCCAGGGCCAGAACCTCCGGGACCGCTTCACCGCATTGCTGTGCAGGGATGATTATACGGCAATCGGCGTGTGCCGCGGTCTGCGCGAGGTGGGCCTTCGAATTCCGGAGGACGTGGCCGTGGTAGGCTATGGAGATATAGACGTATCGGCCTACCTGTCGCCCGCGCTGACCACGATGGCCGTTCCTTACGAGGAGATAGCCCGGTCGGCGATGGATCTGATGCTTCGCCAGATCGGTGGCCAGGACGCGACGGAGCAGGTCACGCTCCGTTCCCGCCTCATCGTACGGGAGTCGTGCGGAGAGGACGGGGCGTAGATCCATCCCGCGCACCGGAGATACATCGCTTCACATCGGCCCTGTTTGAATCGCTTCGCACCGGCCCGATCTGAATCCACTGAATCCAAAACACGGAAGTTCATTCCCAGCGATCCAGGCCCAGCAGCCGGCGGCCGAGGGCGGTAAGGCGCGCGGGACCGCTTCTCCGTTCCACGCCCCGCGGATCGCCCGGAAATACATCCGGATGCGTGCGCTCCCGCCAGAGCGAGACGCGGTGTTGGCGCATGGACTCGTCCTCTTCCCGGCTCGGGCGGGCGGAAATGTACTGGCACCAGCGGGGCCGGTCGGAGGTGTTGCGGCTGTTTCCGTGGGGAAGCAGGCTGTGCCATATGAGCAGGTCGCCCGCCCTGCCGGGGATCGTAACCGGTTTTAAATCCGTCAGGTCGGGCCGCATGGGATCGCGGCCGGTCGGCTGGGTCTTCACCCATTCGAAGAAATCCCGATGGAATCCCGGGACGCATTGGAAGCCGCCCTGGTTCTCCGCCGTATCGGTGAGGTACAGCACGCCCTGCACCTCGAGCCGTTCGGGATGATCCGATGTATCGATGTCCCAGTGTATCAGCGGCTCGTTGAAACCGTGGGCCCCGCCTTCCCGTTCGGGCGGGGTCATGTTGGCGCGGTCGATGCTGACCCACAGTTTTTCTTCGTCCCAAATGCTCCTGAAGGCCTCGTATACGCGGGGATGCTGCCGGTTGTCCCACAGGGACTGGTGATGGTACATCTCGACGAATCCGAGACGGCGCGGCGGACTCTCGTACCACGTCGCCGGATCGTCGGGGTCCAGGTCCAGGAACGCGGCGATCGCCGCTATCGTGGCCGACAGGTGGGAGTCGGGGACGGCCCGGGGTATGATCACGTAGCCGTTTTCGTCCCAGCAGGACCGCTGTTCATCGGTCAGCAACACGTACCTCCCGCGGCTCAAACCAGCGGTTCTATCGGGACTTCCCGGCCCGTTTCGGCCGAGCGGTAGATGCCGTTCAGGATCTGTTGCACGAGGAGGCCGTGTTCCCCCGGCGCCTCGGACGGTTCCCGGGTCTGCACACAGTCCACGAAGTGCCGCAGCTTGTACCGGAAGGCGTCCGTGTTTGGCAGGTAGTCCGGTGTCACGTTGACCATGGTGCCGGACTGGTCTTTGAAGACCTCGGGCGGACTGAACTGGCCGCCGGCCTTCTCGCCCATGAGGGAGAAGGTCCATTCGCCCTTGCCGATATGGGCGGCGAAGGAAGCCTCCACCGAGAGCGTGGCGCCGTTGTCGAAACGGATCATCCCCACGGCCAGGTCCTCGACCGAGTAGGTTGCATGGTCCCAGTCGGGCCACATGGACACGGTATCGCTGGGCCGGTCGCCGAGGTAGGTGTAGGCGCTGCCGAAGGCGCTTACCGGTTGCGGCGATCCCATGAGATAATGGGCGGCTTCGATCATGTGCACGCCGATATCGATCAAGGCCCCGCCGCCCTGGAGATCCTTGCGGCCGAAAACGCCCCAGTTCGGAATCCCCCGGCGCCGCAGCGCGAGACAGCGTCCGTACAGGATCCTGCCGAATTCTCCCCGGTCGATGAACCGCTTGAGCATCTGCGCCTCGGGCGCGAACCGGTGCTGAAAGCCGATGACCAGGATACGGTCCGTATCCCGGCTCGTCCTGACCATTTCCGCCGCCTCTTCCGCCGTGATGGCCATGGGTTTTTCCACCAGCACGTCCTTGCCGGCCCGGAGCGCGTCGATCGTCGGTTCGCAGTGGGCGCTGTTCGGCGTGCCGACCGTGACCGCGTCGATGGAATCCATGTCCAGCAGTTCCCTGTAATCGGTGAAGCAGTGGGGGATGCCGTACATTTCGCGGCAGAGATCAAGGGCGCCCGCGCTGATATCGGCGACCGCCACCAGTTCCACGTCCTCCATCTCGGACAGGTGTTTCATGTGTTCCCGGGCGATTCCGCCGCCACCGATGAAGCCCACTCTCGTTCCGCTCACGCCTCCGTCCTTTCTTCTTCGGGACTGTAAGTGTATCGTACTGGTCACGAGCCTGCCGGAATCCGCCTCCGGACACCCGCGTGCCGTCTTCGGGCACTTCAAAAGGGAACCGATGCCACGGTTCGTGGATTCTATATAATGTGACCGGATACCGGGGGCAAAGCGTAATGTCAGATCGGTTCGTCGGGATTCGACCCGCTGCGCGGGAGCAAATAAAACTTTTGTGGGTCCGTATGATGCAAATATATTGAAAGCAGTATCCCGTAACAACCGTATCAGCGCACGCTGGCGGTCGCCCCGACGATCCCGGGACGGACTCCGGCGGTCGCCAGGCCGGGTTCGCCCTGAACGCGTCGTGCTCAGATGCTCAGTGAGGTTCCGATGGTCCGCATGATTGAAACCGGCAACCGGCTATGGAGGGGTATGAGGATTGCGCTGCTGCTGATGGTCCCGGCCGTCCCGGCGGGAGCGGCGCCATCCGGTCCTGGGCCTGACGAGTATGGCAGCATCAACCCGGGTCTCGCCGTGGTGGATATCGTGACCTCCCGGGGCGATTCGGTCGACAGCACGCGCGTCGACTGCTACTATCGTCTTTCGAACGAACTCTTCAATTTCGTCAAATCCGGAGACCGCTACGCCGCCCGTTTCGAACTTTCACTGATTGTGATCGACGATGACGATTACCAGGTTTCCGCCGAAACCATGCTGGATTCGGTCGTGGTGGATACGGACGCCGAAACGCGCGTGATGGACCCGTCCAGCGCGAAGCTGTACACTACCTACCTCCCGCCCGGGAAGTATGACCTGGAAATCAAGCTCTACGACCGGGACACGGGCGGTCATCAAGACATTTCCCGACCCTTCGAGGTGCCGGATTACTATAAGGATCGGCTCAGCGTAAGCGATATTCAATTCGCCGGCCTGGTCCTGGAGGGCCCCTCCAACGTCGGTCTGGACCGCCGAGGCATCCGGGTCGTTCCCAACCTGTCCCGCGCCTTCGGCGAGGATCACACCGACATGTACATCTACTACGAGGTGTATACGGATGCGGCCGAGGAGGCGCAACAGCCGCTGACGGTGGCCTACAAGATCAAGTCGCCGTCGGGCCGGGTGATGCTGGACCGGGAGGAAACCCTGGAACGGCAGGGCAATGTCGGCGCGTACAGCGGCCGATTCGACACCAGTGGACTGTCCCAGGGGGTGTACACCCTCGAAATCGAGGTCGACGACCGGGCCGTGCGCAACCGGGCGAAGGCCAGGTCGGAATTCCAGATCACCTGGCAGTTTCTCCTGCCCCTGACGACGGCCAAGAACTTCAGGGAGATCACCGAGCAGTTGAGATACGTCGCCAAGAACGACGAACTGGACGTACTCAAGAAGTACAGGGACGCTCCGGCCGGCGAGCAGAAAGAAGTGCTGGAAGCGTTCTGGAAAAGGCGGGACCCGACGCCGGGTACGGACCGCAACGAAAACATGATCATGTACTACCGGCGGATCGAGTACGCGAACGAGAACTTTGACGATGGACTGAGGAAAGGCTGGCGCAGCGACCAGGGGCGGATCTATATCGTCTATGGTCCGCCGGACGAAGTAGAAAGGCACACCTGGGACCGGGCCTACTCCCACCCCTACCAGGTGTGGCATTACTACAATATCAGCCGCAGTTTCGTTTTTGTCGACTTCGACGGCTACGGAAGATACCAGCTTTATCGGGTATATTGAAACGGCGGTTACAGCCTATGGCGGCCTCCGTCCGGTTTGCCGAAATAGCCCTCCCCCTTCCGGTAGACCAGGTCTTCTCCTACAGCATTCCGGATTATCTCCTCGAGACGGCGCTGCCCGGCCGCAGGGTGTCCGTCGCCTTCACGAACCGCAAGATGACCGGCGTCGTCACGGCCCTGTCGGACACCTGTCCCGTGGAACGCTACAAACCGCTGCTGGACGTGCTCGATCGCGAGCCGGTTCTGGATGATACGCTGCTCGAACTCACGCGGTGGATAGGCCGGTACTATCTCTGTCCGTGGGGCGAAGCGATCAAGGCGGCCCTCCCCGCGGGTCTGCTGTCGGAAAGCGATCAGATCGTAAGCCGGGACGGTCCGTGCCCCCCCGAGTGCATGGACCGGCTCCGACGCACCGCGCCCCGGCAGGCCGAACTGCTCGCCCAGGTTCCCGAACAGGGGGCCATCGCCCTGTCCAGCCTCCGCCGCCGGACCCGCGTCCGGCAGCCCTTTACGGCCCTGCGAAGCCTCGAGGCGAAGGGCCTGGTATCGATATCGATCGGAGATTCCAGCGCGGGCCCGGGCATCCGGTACGAGACCTGGGTCGAACTGATCCCGTCCAGGGAAGAGGCGGAGAAGATCATTACCAGGCTGCTCCCCCGCTCGCCCCGGCAGGCCGGTTGCATCAATCTCCTGGTGCGGCACAACGGCAGACTGACCACGGAACAACTGCGCCATCTGGGCCGAATCGAACGGGCCGTGGTCAGAAGACTCGAGAAGAAGGGCCTGGTTTCGCTCAGCGAGGTCGAGTCGATACGCGACCCCTACCGGGACGTCGAACTGCCTCCTCCAGCCGCGGTCGATCCCACGAGCGAGCAGTCCGCCGCATTGCGCGCGATCCACGGCGCCATCGGCGAAGGCGCCTTCAAGTCCCTGCTCCTCTACGGCGTCACCGGCAGCGGGAAGACCCACGTGTACGTAAAATCCATAGAAAAGACCCTGGAAGCGGGCAGGTCGGCCATCGTGCTCGTGCCGGAGCTCGCCCTGACACCGCAGGCCGTGCGGCAGTTCCGCGCCCACTTCGGCGATCTCGTGACCGTCCTTCACAGCGGCCTGTCCCCGGGAGAGCGGTACGATTCCTGGCGGAGGACCCGCGCCGGGGACTACCGCATCGTAGTGGGCGCCCGGTCCGCCGTGTTCGCGCCGCTGTCCAACCTCGGCCTGATCGTCATCGACGAAGAACATGAACCGTCCTACAAGCAGTTCGACGATCCCCCGCTCTACCATGCGCGGGACGTGGCGGTCGTCCGGGCCCGGATGGTGAACGCCGTGACGGTCATGGGCAGCGCAACGCCCTCCCTGGAGACCTACGCCAATACGCAGAACGGCAAATTCGCATGCTGCCGCCTGACCAGACGGGTGGACCGGCGGCCCTTGCCGGGCGTGCGGATCGTGGACATGCGGGAAGAACGCAGGCTGGGCCGCCTTTCGATCTTCTCCGCTCCCCTGGCCGACCGGATCAGGGACCGGCTCAGCCGGCAGGAGCAGATCATCCTCTTCCTGAACCGACGCGGGTTCTCTCCCTTCGTCCAGTGCTATGACTGCGGGCATTCCGTGTCCTGTCCCCACTGCAGCGTGACGATGACCTACCACGCCGACAGCCTGTTCATGCGGTGCCACTACTGCGATCACCGGGAACAGGCGCCGGAGACCTGCCCGAAGTGCCGTTCCGATTCGATCGGCTACCGGGGCGTGGGCACCCAGCGCGTCGAGGAGGAACTGAAGGAGCGGTTTCCGAGTGCCCGGATCGTCCGCATGGACATGGATACCACGACGCGGAAAGGTTCTCACCAGGATATCTTCCACCGCGTGCTCAACCGCGAGGCGGATATCCTGCTCGGCACCCAGATGGTGGCCAAGGGGTTCGATTTTCCGAACGTGACGCTCGTGGGCGTCATCTCGGCCGATACCTCGCTCAACCTGCCCGACTTCAGGGCCAGCGAGCGGACTTTTCAGTTGCTTACGCAGGTGGCCGGAAGGACCGGGCGGGGAAAACTGGGCGGCGAGGTGATCGTGCAGACCTATTCGCAGGGCCACCACAGCGTAACCAGCGCGCAGGCGCACGACTACGAGACCTTTTACGCCCGGGAAATCACCGACCGGAAGGCGCTGAGCTACCCGCCCTTCGGACGCATGATCGGGATCCTGTTCCAGGGCGAGCAGGACGAATACGTCATGGGGGAAGCACGCCGTTTCGCCGATCTCATGCGGAAATACGCCGGCGAATTGAACATACTCGGCCCCGCCCCTCCGGTGATTGCCCGTGTGCGCAACCTGAACCGCTGGCAGATCATCGCGCGGAGCAGCCATTCCGCGCGCCTGCGCGACACCGTGCGGCGGGTCCGGCTGCACTGGGAGCGCGCCGCCGACAGCCGGCGCATTCATCTGAAAGTCGACGTGGACCCGGTGGGGTTGATGTGACAACGAACGTACGCGAAATCACCTGCAAGACGATCCTGACCCGCACGGGCGGGTTCCTGGAGGGTTATACCCACACCCTGCAGCCTTATGTCGGCTGCGTCTACCGGTGTCCCTACTGCTACGTGCAGGCCCTGCCCGTGCACCTTTACCACGGCGGGGCGTGGGGAGACTACGTCGACGTCAAGATCAACGCGCCCGAGCGGCTCGAGGCCGAGATGGCCGGTTTGAAGAAGCGGGACAGGGCGGTGCGGGTGTTCCTGAGTTCCGCCACCGATCCCTACCAGGGCGCCGAGTCGAAATACCGGATCACCCGGCAGTGCCTGGAAGTGTTCACGGCCATGCAGCCGGACCGGCTCGTCGTGCAGACCCGCGGCCCCATGGTCCGCCGGGATTTCGACGTGCTGAAGCGCATCGACCGGGCCGAGCTGAACGTGACGCTCGAAACCCACGACGAGGCCGTTCGCCGCAACCTCACGCCCCATGCCCCCTCCGTGGCCGCACGGCTTAAGACCCTGGATGCCGCCATGGAAGCCGGCCTGGCGGTACGGGTCACGATCAGCCCCATGCTGCCCAACGACCCGGACACGTTCGTGGAAACGATCCGGGACCGCTGCCACTCCGTGGTCGTGGACACCTATTTCGACGGCGACGGATCGGGCGGGATGCGGACCGAGCGCCTCCAGGTGCGGGAGTTGTACCAACGGTTCGGATACGGGGAATGGTACCGGATCGGCGCCCATCACGCCCTGGTGGACGCGCTGAAGACTTCCCTCGGCGCCGGTCGCTTCGCATACAGCAAGGAAGGATTCAACCGCGTGGACGGCGGCATCGCCCGGGCATCCGGGTGCGCGGCGGATCCAGTCAGTGAGGTCAGATGAGCGCCCGGTCCGTCCGGTCCGCCCGGTCCGGCGGCCGGGCAACATAGTGATGGACAGGCGCCGCCGATCAGGTTATCATCCGATGTGCGTTATCCGCCCGTCGCGATCCCTCGGGAAGCCGAACAGGCCACTCCATTCCCATGCCCCAGGTGACCGTAGCAGAACTGCAGGAATTCGTCGATGGCGTTCCGCACGTCCATGACCTCGGATTGCGGATCGTGGAAGTGGAAGAGGGCGTCTGCCGCGCGCGCCTGCCCTATCAGCCCCGATTCGCCCAGTCCTACAACCTCGTACACGGCGGGGTGACGGCCTCTCTGGCCGATACCATGGCGTACCTGGCCCACGCCACGCTGAACGGGATCACGCGGGACACGGTAACCACCAATCTTTCGGTCACCTATCTCCACGCCGCGAGCGAGGAAGCCCTGAACGCCGAGGCCCGCGTCGTCAAGAACGGCAGGAAGCTGATCTACGGCGAGGTACTGATCACCAACGACGCCGGGACGCTTACCGCCCACGCCACGGTCACCTATCTCAGGCTGAACTACGAGCCGCGCGGGTAGGCACTGCGACACCGCTCCTTCAGTGCGGCGAAGCCCCTTCAGACCGTATTTCATGTTACGCCGAAGCAAGACCCGAGTCGCCCGGGTCTTGCCAGGTGCACCTGGCGCGTTATTACGCGAGCCTGTCCAGCCGGTGCAGGGCGATATCGTGCGGCGTATCCCCCGTGGCGGCCAGGTCGGCCATGACCTCGCCTATGACGCTGCAGAACTTGAACCCGTGGCCGGAGCAGGGGGAAGCGACGAAGACGTTCGGATACTCCGGGTGGGCATCCAGGATGAAATGGCCGTCGGCGGTGTTGGTGAAGGCGCAGACCTGCAGGCTCATGGCAGGCCCTGCGCCATCGGGGAAGTAGCGTTCGGCGAAGTCCCGAAGCACAGCCTCGTCGCGGGGATGGGTGGACCGGTCGATCCGGTCCATGTCGACCTGCTCGTCCAGGTGATGGTACCGGCCGATCTTGAATCCCGGCACGCCATGCACCGGAAGCCCGTAGTACCGGCCCTCGGCCACCTGCAGGTTGAATACCGGGAACCGGTCCGGCTGGAACAGATCGGGCCGCCTCGGCTGAAACCAGCCCAGTACCTGGCGTTCCGGCTGAACCACCCGGTCCAGCCGTTTCACCACCTTGCCGATCCACCCGCCCGCGGTGATCACCAGCCGGTCCGCGGTGCAGGTCGATTTCGTAGTCTTCACCGTGACGCCGCGCCCGTTGGACGTCCAGTCCAGCACCGGCTCGCACCCACGGATCTCGGCGCCCGCTTCCTGCGCCGCCTCGACGTGGGCGACGATGCAGCGCTCCGGCAGGAGATAGCCGCCGTCGGTTTGAAAGACGGCCATGATATCTTCGGGCAGCCGGTAGCCGGGGAAACGCCGGTTCACTTCCGGCCCCGTGAGGGTCTCGTGGGGGAGGCCGTGCTCCTCGCAGGACGTCTTCGAGCCCTGGAAGACCCAGTCGTCCGCCGGACCGGCGTCCAGCGCCCCGGTGATATGCAGCAGTCGTTCGCCCGCTCGCTTCTCGATTTCGCGCCACAGCGCGTAGGCGCGCCGAAGCAGCGGCACGTAGGACGGGTGTTCGGAATAGGCCAGGCGGATGATGCGCGTCTGGCCGTGGGAGGACCCCAGGTCGTGGGGAATGTTGAACTGCTCCAGCCCCAGTACGCGGCAGCCGCGGCGGGCCAGGTGCCAGGCCGTGGCGCTGCCCATGCCGCCCACGCCGATCACGATGACGTCGTAAGAAGCGGATGGTAGGTTCATGGATCAGACACTCCAGGGGACATCGTCTGGGTGTTCAAATTTAAAAACGCGCGCTTTTCGGACTTTCGCGACCGGGGAACGGAGAGCGCCCGCGCGGCCAGGGAAAAAGGTGGGCTGAATATAGAGGGTGGCACGCACTGAATCAAGCAGATCAACGTCCACGAAACAGCGGTTGCACCGGACTCTGAACAAAGAACCTTGCCGTTTCGCATGGTCACAGGGTATACTGAAACCGCGGTAACGCGGAATGGCCGGTTTCAGTGCAAAAGGATCCGCCAGTGCGTGCAGCGGCGGGAGACCGGTTTAAAAGATTCGGAGCGAAGCATGTCCCTGCGAGCACTTTCCCCCCTGGACGGCCGCTACGGCGACCGGTTGAAGGGCCTTTCCTCCTACTTCTCCGAATGGGCGCTGATCAAGTACCGGGTGCACGTGGAGATCGAATGGCTGATCACCATGGCGGAGCGGCCCGAGATCGGGCGCGTGCGTCCGTTTTCAAAGGAAGAGACCGATTTTCTCCGGTCGCTGGTCCTCGAATTCGGCGACGAACAGGCCCGGCGGATCAAGGAGATCGAGCGGGAAACCCGGCACGACGTCAAGGCGGTGGAGTTCTATATTCGGGAGTCCATCGCCGGAACCAGCCTGGAAGACGTCACCGAGTCGGTCCATTTCTGCTGTACTTCCGAAGACATCAACAACCTCGCCTACGCCCTCCTGCTCCGGGACGGGATCCAGGAGGAATGGCTGCCGAAGGCCCAGGAGCTGATCTCGACCGCGGCCGGCCTCGCGGCCGAAACGGCGAACGTCCCCATGCTGGGCCGCACCCACGGCCAATCCGCCACGCCCACCACCGTCGGCAAGGAAATGGCCGTGTTCGCCGCCCGCTGGCAGCGTCAGCTTGACCAGATCGCCGGCAGCGAATACCTCGGCAAGTTCAACGGGGCGGTGGGAAATTACAACGCGCACCTCGCCGCGTATCCCGATGTGCCCTGGGAAGCGCTCGCGCGGCATTTCGTAGAAGACCGTCTCGGACTCACCTTCAACCCGCTCACCACGCAGATCGAGCCCCACGACTACATGGCGGAAATCTTTCATCGGCTGACGCGCTTCAACGCCGTGCTGCTCGACTTCGACCGGGACGCGTGGTCGTATATTTCCCTCGGCTACTTCCGGCAGAAGGTCGTCGGCGCCGAGGTGGGGTCGTCCGTCATGCCCCACAAGGTGAACCCCATCGACTTCGAGAACTCCGAGGCCAACGTGGGCATCAGCAACGCGCTGCTGGGCCACCTGGCCGGGAAACTGCAGATCTCGCGGCAGCAACGGGACCTGAGCGACTCCTCCGCCCTCCGGAACGTGGGCGTGGCCATCGGCCATTCGCTGCTGGCGGTCCATTCTGCCGTGCAGGGCCTGGGCCGCGTGGAAGTGGACCGGGAAGCGGTGCGCGCCGACCTCGACGGCGCATGGGAGGTGCTGGCCGAAGCGGTGCAGACGGTCCTGCGCAAGGCCGGCCACGAGAACCCCTACGATCAGATCAAGGCGTTGACCCGGGGGCGGGCCATCACGCAGGAGACCATGGAAGACCTGATCCGGAACCTGGACCTGCCGGACGACGACAAGCTGCGCCTGCTCGCCCTGACCCCCTCGGACTACGTCGGCCTCGCGTCCGAACTGGTCCGGCACATCGACCCGTAAATGCCGTCTCTCCCCACGAATTTCGGTGCCCTGGACTGGCTGATCGTCGCGGTGTACATGGCGGCCACCGTCGGGGTGGGCCTGTACATGAACCGGTACATCCGGGACATGGGGGACTACATCGTGGCGGGACGGTCGCTCAAGTCCCGCCTGGCCGTGGCGACCATGATCGGCAGCGAGCTGGGGCTGGTGACGGTCATGTATTCGGCCCAAAAGGGGTTCACGGGCGGTTTCGCCGCCTTCCACATCGCGGTCATCGCCGGCGTGGTCACCTTCATCGTCGGCATGACCGGCTTCATCGTGGTGCCCCTGCGCCGGCTGGGCGTCATGACCATCCCGGAGTTCTACGAGAAGCGGTTCAGCCGCGGCGTGCGCGTCTTCGGCGGCCTGCTCCTCGCCTTCGCCGGCATCCTGAACATGGGCCTGTTCCTCAAGGCCGGCGCCCTGTTCGTAACGGGCCTGACGGGCCTGACCGATCCCGGTTCCGTCGCCGTGGTCATGACCGTCATGCTGGCGCTCGTCATCGCCTACACCATCATGGGCGGCATGGTCTCGGTAGTGATCACCGACTACATCCAGTTCGTGGTCCTCTCCTTCGGCATGATCCTCACCTGCGGCATGGCGGTCTACGCCCTCGGCTGGTCGACCATCGTCGAGACCGTGGCGGCCGTCCACGGCGAGTCCGGCTTCAATCCTCTCCTCGAGGGCAGCGGCTTCGGCCCCTCCTACATCATGTGGATGATCTTCACGGCGGGACTCGTCTCCTGTGCCGTGTGGCAGACCTCGGTCATGCGCGCCTGCGCGGCCGAGAGCGTCGCCGTGGTGCGCAGGCTGTACCGCTGGTCCTCTATCGGTTTCCTCATCCGCTTCATGATCCCCCAGTTCCTCGGCATCTGCGCGCTCACGTACTTCTTCAACATGCCCGAGTTCCGCGGGTTCTTCTTCGACGAAACCGGATCGCCCACCGCCGACCCCACGATGACGCTGCAGGCCATGCCCCTCTTCCTGTCCCAGGTCCTGCCCACCGGCATCATCGGCCTCGTGGGCGCGGGCCTCCTCGCCGCCTTCATGTCGACCCACGACAGCTACCTGCTCTGCTGGGCGTCGGTGCTGACCCACGACGTGGTGGCGCCGGCCACGAACGAGCGGCTCACCACCCGGGGGCGGCTGACGCTTTCGCGCGTGTTCATCCTGGTGATCGGGCTGTTCCTGCTCGTCTGGGGACTCTGGTACGACCTGGGACAGGACCTGTGGGACTACATGGCCGTGAGCGGCGCCATCTACTTCACCGGCGCTTTTACCCTGCTGCTGGCGGGGCTGTACTGGAAGCGGGCGAGCACCGTGGGGGCCTACCTGGCGCTCATCGCCGGCATCGGCGCGGTGGCCGGCCTGGGACCCGTGAACAAGGCGCTGGGACTGGGCATGTACAGAAGCGACGAGATCGGCCTCGCCGTCACCGCGCTGGCCCTGGTCCTCATGTTCGCCGGATCGCTGGTGTTCCCGGATCGCGTGGACCGTCTGGACCAGGCGAGTTGGGCTGAACGGGCGCAGCAGGAGGGCCGGGACAGCCTCCCGGACCAGGCAGACCGACCGGACCGGAAGGGGGAAGCGTAATGGAATTCTGGAGCACTTTTTGGGCGGTGGTGTTCGCCCTCTGCCTACTAGTTTTCGCGGGCGTGGCGGTCTATGTCAGCGTAGGCGCCATCGGGGATATCCGGGCGTTGTTCAGGAAGATGGGGCGGCGGGGGGAGTAGGTCAATCCCGTCAGTAGGTAAAGGAGACTTCACAATTCAGATCACGTCCTTCATCTCGCCAAGACATGGTCGGCCAGCCACTCGACAAGCTCATCGCGAGAAACGTCCCCTGAAGCAAGACCCAGGATAATACGTTCCTGATCATCGTCGGAAGCATGGATTTCATTCCCATTGACAACCAACATGACTTCCATGGCAGCATGTCCTACTCGCTTGTTTCCATCAATGAATGGGTGATTTTGAACTATGGAATGACAAAGCGCGGCGGCCTTCTCATTCAGAGTCGGATAAAGATCGCTGCCTCCGAAAGTCATACGCGGTTGGGCGACGGCGGCTTCCAACCCATTAAGATCCCTCAAACCTGTCGCTCCGCCACTCTCTCTGATAATACGTCTGTGAAGTTCAAACACTTCACTCAAATTGATGTAACGCATCAACTCAATCTGCGATACAGATTTCGATTCTTCTTCAGAACCAGATCGGAGGCGAATTCAAAGTCCTGTTCTGAATTCAAAAGGTCGCATAAGGCAGCCTTGGCCAGTTTCTCAACAGGCACGTTCAAGCGTCTTGCGGTCGCTTGCAGACGTTCGATTTCTTTTTTCGATAAATCAACCGATAGATTCAAATTCCACCTCCAATTGAAATCAAACAAATCCGGGCAGACATTGACGTCTGAAATGATTATGGCTCGACGACATGTGGAAAGTTCAACGCCTTTCAGCAGCCGCAGACGAGCGCTCTGCCCTCGGTGGCCTGCAGGCCTTCGGTTTCGTAACCGTCCCTCATCCACCAGTCCAGGCCGCCCATGAGTTCCTTGACGTTGAAACCCAGCCTGGCCATGTTGAGCGCGCCCTTGGTCGACGCGTTGCAGCCGATACCGTCGCAATACGTCACGTAGAGCGCGTCTTTGTCCAGATCGGCCGTGTTCTCCGGGTCCATGGTCCGGTGAGGTATGTTGACGGCACCGGGGATGTGCCGTTCCGCATACGCTTCGGCAGATCGCGCGTCCAACACGACGATGTCCTTGCCCAGGGTGATGGACTCCCACAGGTCGTAGGAGTCGATCTCGTATTTGAGTTTGTTCTCGTAGTGTGCGATCTGGTCTTTCACTGGATTTCCTCCGGGTTGGTTAGTAAAGGGGTTACGTTCCTGTGAAGTCGTCCGATCAAGTCGGCGCAATAATACCTGGTTTGTGCCCTAACGTCAATTGGAAAACCTGAAGATCAAAGTTTCAAAACCACCGTTTACCGTTGATTCTTATTGCCTTGACTCGTTTTGACCTCCTTTTCTTTAGTATCTTCATATGTATGCCGATTGGATACAAAGAATAATTGTAAGAAAACCAGAGACGTGTCAGCTAACCAGATGTAGTCTGTCATCCTGATGAAATCTCTAAACCTCAAATCCACCGTCCAATGGATCGGCCTCGTAACCGGTCCACTACTCGCGCTCCTCCTCTACAGCCTCTTACCCCACGCGTACGCGAACAGCGAGGGCGAAGTCGTGGCGTTTTCGAACGCCGGCCGAGCCACGATGGCCCTGGCGGCGTGGATGGCGGTCTGGTGGATGACGGAGGCCGTCGAGCTGTACGCCACGGCGCTCCTCCCACTGGTCGCGCTCCCGATAACAGGCGCGTCAGCGGTGCGGGAAGCAGCCGCGCCCTACGCACACGAGCTGATCTTCCTCTTCATGGGGGGCTTTCTCATCGCCCTGGCCATGCAGCGCTGGGGACTCCATCGCCGCCTGGCGCTCAGGGCCCTGCGCGCGGCCGGCGACCATCCGGCGGGCATCGTGGCGTGTTTCATGGGCGTGACGGCCTTCTTCAGCATGTGGGTCTCCAACACGGCCACCGCGGTCATGATGCTGCCCATCGCGCTCAGCATCATCGGCCTGGTGGAGCAGGTGGAGCCCGGCAGCGTGGGAGTCGGCGCCGCGAACGGCGGCGTCGAAAACGGCGGGCCCGGATCGAGGAAGCGGCCACATTTCGCCCTGTGCCTGCTGCTGGGTATCGCCTACGCGGCGTCTATCGGCGGCATCGGAACGATCATCGGCACCCCGCCCAATGTTTTCCTCGCGTCCTTCATCCAGTCCAGCTTGGGCCAGGAGATCAGCTTCGTGCGGTGGATGGGCGTGGGGCTTCCCCTGGTGGCCGTCTTCCTGCCGCTGGCCTGGCTGATGCTGACCCGGGTCCTCTATCCCGTCCGGGGCGAACGCATCGAGGGAAGCAGAGAAGTGACGGAAAGGGCCTACCGGGAGTTGGGCGCCATGTCGCGGGGGGAAATGGTCGTCTTGGTGGTGTTTCTTCTCGCGGCCCTGTCCTGGATCACCCGTCCGCTGCTGGTCCGCGTCCAGGTCGGCGACTTGCACCCGCTGGCGGGCCTGTCCGATCCGGTCATCGCCATGGTCGCGGCGCTGGCCCTCTTCGTCGTGCCGGTGGACGTGAAACGGCGGGTGTTCGTGATGAACTGGGATACGGCCGTGAAGCTCCCCTGGGGAATATTGCTGCTCTTCGGAGGCGGGCTCAGTCTGGCGGCGGCCATCCGGTCCAATGGTGTGGGGGAATATATAGGGCATCAGCTGGCGTTCCTGTCCGGCATCCCCACCCTGCTGCTGGTCATGGCCGTCATCGCGCTGGTGATCTTCCTGACCGAACTGACCAGCAACACCGCCACAACGGCCACGTTCATCCCCATTCTGGCCGCCCTGTCGCCGGTATTCGACCTGCACCCCTACATGCTGATCGTGCCGGCCGCCATCGCCGCCAGCTGCGCCTTCATGCTGCCCGTCGCCACTCCGCCCAATGCCATCGTATTCGGGTCCGGCCACGTCACGATCCAGCAGATGATCCGCGCCGGTTTCTGGCTGAACCTGCTCGGTGTCGTCTTGATTACCGTACTCGTGTATACGGTGATGATGTGGATGCTCGGGATTTGAGGCGGAGATCAGAGGCCAGCCGAACCGTACGTTCGCCGCGCCGTCGTCTGCGGAGCGGATCAGCCGCGACTCCATCGCATCGATCATCTGAATCACACCCGGCCGCGTCTCCACCCGGGAAGCGAGACATGTTCAACAGTGACATGGTCAT
This sequence comes from bacterium, assembly GCA_965202605.1. Taxonomy (GTDB): domain Bacteria; phylum JAAXHH01; class JAAXHH01; order JAAXHH01; family JAAXHH01; genus JAAXHH01. Next base: position 2,783,130 of record OZ241838.1, on the reverse strand, counting down.
AGCGTTGCGGCATCTGGGCCGCAATAAAGGCTATACGGCGATCAACGTCCTGGGCCTGGCGGTCGGCATGGCCTGCGCCATCCTGATCTTCCTGTATGTCGTGCACGAACTGAGCTATGACCGGTACCACGCGCAGGCCGACCGGATCTACCGGGTCGTGTTCAACGACAACGCCAAGACGTCCATCAGCGTGGGACCCGCGCTCCTGGCCGACTTCCCGGAGATCCAAAGCCATCTGCGCATGCACCCCACGACCGGCACCTGGGTCATGAAGTACGAAGACCGCGTCTTCTACGAAAGAGCGGTCTACTGGGCGGAAGATTCACTGTTCGATTTCTTCACACTGCCCCTGGTCCAGGGTGACCCGGAAACCGCGCTCGAAGCGCCGTACTCCCTGGTCATCAGCGAGGATACGGCCCGCAGGTACTTCGGCGACGAGGATCCGATGGGCAAGACGATCATCGCCGATAACGGCTTCATGTTGCTGACCGTCACCGGCGTAATGGAAAACATGCCGGCCAACACCCATTTCCAGGCCGATTTCTTCATTTCGCTGGCTTCGGGGTTTGAAGAATACGGACACTGGTCGCGGGAGAACTGGGACTCGTTTTTCTACTACACCTATATCATGCTGGGCGATGGGCATTCGCCGGAGAACCTGGAAGCGAAGCTCCCCGGTTTCGTGGACCGGCACGTGGGAGAGCAGCTCCAGGTGCGCGGCGGCCGCTACGAGTTTTCGCTTCAAACGGTTACGGACATACACCTCTATTCCCATCTCGAGAACGAGCCCGGCGCCAACACCGACGTCAGCTACGTCTATATTCTGTCCGCCATGGGCCTCTTCATCCTGGTAATCGCCTGCATCAACTACGTAAACCTGTCCACCGCGCAGTTCGCCCACCGGTTGCGGGAGATCGGATTGCGGAAGGTACTCGGCGCGTCTCGCCTGCACCTGGTCCGGCAGTACCTGGGCGAATCGGTCCTGCTGACCGTCGCTGCCCTGCTGATCGCCCTGCTGGCGGTATGGCTCGTATCGCCCTGGTTCGATGGGCTGACGGGCATGCCGGTGTCCGCCGGATTCATGGGGCATGCGCTCTGGTGGGTGGCCCTGCCGGCCGCGGCGATATGCATCGGCCTGTCGGCCGGCAGCTATCCAGCCATCAGGCTCTCCGCCTTCGGGGCGATTCCCGGGCTCAAGGAAGGCCGGCCGTTCGAAACGCACAGGTCGATTTCGAGGAAGCTGCTCGTCGTCGTCCAGTTCGCCATTTCCATTGTATTGATCATTGCCACGGGCGTCTTGTTCAGCCAGATCAGCTACATCCAGAACAAGCACCTGGGATTCGACAAGGAGCAGGCGATCGCCATTCCCTCGATCGCGCAGGTGGCCTACCGGTACCAGTCCTGGAAGGACGAATTGCTCCGGCACAGCGGTGTGGCGTATGTGAGCCAGGGTATCTACCTGCCCGGGCTGACGGGCAACATCGGCCGTATCACCACCGAAACGGCCTGGCGCGTTGACGATCCGGACCAGCAGGTCAAGCACGACCTGCAGGGGATCATCGTCGCATCAGGCTACGTGGAGACGCTGGGCGTGGAATTGCTCGCGGGACGGACTTTCAGCGGTCCGCTGGAGAGCCGGGCTGAATCCGAGAACATCCTGCTCAACGAGACCGCGGTTCGGCTCCTGGGCTGGGATACGCCGGATGAAGCGCTGGGAAGCCAGGTCGAGTTCGGCATCGGCATGACGCAGACGGTGATCGGCGTGGTCCGGGACTTCCACCTGCGCTCACTGCACCTGCCCATCGAACCGCTGGCCATAATGTACGGCCGCGGACAACTCATCGTGGTCCGGGTCCGGCCGGAGGACACGATGGGCACGCTGGAGTACATGGAACAGGCCTGGACGCGGCATTTCCCGGATTTCCCCTTCGCCTTTTCCTTTATCGACGAGGATATCGACCGGCTGTACCGGGCCGAACAGCGGATCGGGTACGTCTTCGCGGTTTTCGCGCTGGTCGGGGTCCTGCTGGCCTGCCTGGGCCTCTTCGCGCTCGTATCCTACACGGTCGAGCGACGCGTCCGGGAAATCGGCATCCGCAAGGCGCTGGGCGCTTCCGCGCGCCGCATGCTCGCCATGCTGTCCGCCGAATTCGTAGGTCTCGTACTCTTCGCCAACGCCCTCGCCTGGCCGGCCGCATGGATCGTCATGAGCCGCTGGCTCGAGTCCTTCGCCTACCGGATCGAGATGGGGTGGGGGATCTTCCTGGCCTCGGGAGGCGCGGCCCTGCTGATCACGGTGATCACCATCGGATATCACGCGACACGGACCGCGCTGGCCAATCCCGCCGAAGTGCTGCGCAGCGAGTGAGGTGCGGTCCTGGCGCGGCAGGTGAGGTTCCGGCGCGGCAGGTGAGGTTCAGTCTGGCGCGGGTAGACCTGAGGACGGCTCAGCGCGAGGTCACGTCCCGCCACCAGGCTACGCCCGCCCCAGCGCGAGGTCCCGCCCGGCCACCAGGCTGGCCATTTTGCGGTCCGCCACGCTCCGGTGCAGCATCCAGAAACCGCAGTCGGGGTGCACCCAGCGCACGCGCTCCGGTCCGAGCACGTCGATGGCGTGCTCGATGCGCCGGGCGATCTCGTCCGGCGACTCCACACCGTTGTCCTTGATGTCGATCACGCCCACGCCCATGGCGATATCGCCGCGCAAGTCCTTGAACAGCGGAAGCTCTTCGTAACCCCACCTTGCGAACTCCAGGACGAGATGGTCGACGTCGAGGTTGTTCAGGAAGACCATCAGGTCGTTCCACAGGCCGGACTGTATGCTCTGCCCGCCGTAGTTGCCGAAGCAGAGGTGCAGCCCCTTCTCGCCCTGCACGGAGCCCAGCACGTGGTTGACGGGCTCGTGCGCCCAGTCGGCGTCCTCCGGGTGGCCGGTCAGGTTGGCCTCGTCCACCTGCAGGATCGGCGCGTCGATCTCGGCGACCTGCCTGCGCAGGACCTCCGCGATGTCCATCGTCATGGCCCGCAGATCGCCGTAGTGCTCGTCAAGGAGCGTCTTGGCCAGCATGTAGGGCGAGGTGACGGTGAACTTGAGCGCGTGGTCCGTTAGCGACCGCATCGTGTGCCACGCGGCCGGCAGGTTGAGCGCGCCTTCCCCGATCCGGTCCCGCACGATGCCTCCCGGGGTGCTCCGGAAGGCCAACCCCTCGCGCTTCCTGAATTCGGCGAGAATCTCTCGGGAGACTTCCGTCGTGATGCCGGACATGGGGCGGATGAAGTACTCGATCATCCCGTTGGTTTCCGGGTGGCCGACGTCGAAACGGGACAGCTCCCCGTCGGTAATCACGTCGATCCCGGCCAGCTCCTGGGTCTTCAGGACCACCTTGGCCGCGTCGATCAGGTTGGGTGTGGTGGGATAGGCCGCCAGCCAGTCCGGGATGGGATAGCTGCCGACGACGGTGGTCTTGATAGCGGGTTCGGACATTACGGATACTCCATTCTTCGCTTCAGCCCATGGTGCGTGTCAACTGTGCGCTCAAAGCTACTACTGTGCGTTCCAGGCAACCACAGGTTCGGCGCGGTTGCAGTCTTTTCGAATAACCTGACGATTAAATGGAATATACATTATGCATCTCGAAGTTGGTATCAATACCGACGATAATGTCCCAAATCAGTGTCTCACGCTTACTGTATTGTAAAGCATTGATTTCGAGCGCCACTGTTGTCCGGCGCTTCCCGGTCGACGAGGATCCGGTTTGTTCAAAAGCTACGTAACTATAGCGCTCCGTCATATGACGAGGCAGAAGAGTTACACTGCGATCAACGTGCTCGGACTGGCCGTGGGACTGGCCTGTGCCATGCTGATCTTCCTCTACGTCGATTTCGAGCTCGGCTTCGACCAATATCACGAGAAGGCGGACCGGGTCTACCGGGTCGCGGTAAACAACGACGCCCGAACGCCGCCGGCCCTGGGCCCGGCGCTGGAGAAGGATTTCCCGGAAATCACGAGTTACGTCCGCCTGCTGCCGACGACCGGCACGTGGGTCATGAAACACGAAGAGCACATCTATTACGAGAACCGGGTCTACTGGGCGGACAACGCCCTGTTCGACATTTTCGACTTTCCTTTGATCCGGGGCGATGCCCGGTCCGCGCTCGAGGCGCCCTTATCCGTGGTGATCAGCGAAGATACGGCCCGAAAGTACTTCGGCGACGCAGATCCGATGGGCGAGACAATCAACGCCGACAGTGGGTTCCTGTTGCTGACCGTTACGGGCGTCATGGAGAACACGCCGGCGAATACCCACTTGCAGGCCGATTTCATCATATCCCTTTCCTCGGCATACCAGGAAGACCTGAGATACTGGTCGTGGATCAATTTCTACACCTACATCCTGTTGTCTGAAGGCCAGTCGCCTGCTGCCACCGAGAAAAAGCTGCCCGATTTCGTGAACCGGCACATCGGGGAACAGCTAGAGGAACGCGGCGGCCGTTTCGATCTCTTCCTGCAGCCGGTAACGGACATCCATCTCCGTTCCAATCTCGAGCATGAACCGGGCGCGAACAGCGACATCACCTACATTTACATCCTTTCGGCCATCGCCGTCTTCATCCTGGTCGTCGCCTGCATCAATTTCATCAACCTGTCAACCGCCCGGTTTGCCGCACGGGCTCGAGAAGTGGGCTTACGCAAGGTGCTGGGAGCGCATCGCATCCAGTTGATGCGTCAATTCCTGGGCGAATCTGTCCTGCTGTCCGTGCTGGCGATGATCATCGCCCTGGCGGCGGCCTGGGCGATCTCACCGTATTTCGACGACTTCGCCGGAAAGCCGGTAACCGCGGATTTCCTGGACCAGCCCGGCCATGCCCTCTGGTTGCTCGTCCTGCCGGCGGTTGCGCTGATCGTCGGGTTGTTGTCCGGAAGCTACCCGGCGTTCCTGCTGTCCTCCATGCAACCGGTTCAAGGCGTGAAGGGAGGCCGCCGGCTCGATGCGTCCGGCGCAGTGTCGAGAAAGCTCCTGGTTGTCGTTCAGTTCGCGATTTCCACCGCGCTGATCATCAGCACGGGCATTCTGTTCAACCAGGCGGATTACATTCAGAACAAGAAACTGGGCTTCAATAAAGACCGGGTGATTGTAATACCCACGCTGAACGTGGTTATGGATCAATTTCAGCCCTGGAAAGAAGCCCTGCTGCAGCATCCAGGTGTGGCCGGGGTGACCCATGCCAGGTCCTTGCCGGGCCTTGCCGGCAACATAGGCCAGGTATCTACCGGTACGATACAGCGCGTCGATGATCCGGAAAACATCAGGCATGACGTGCAGGGCCTCAGCGTGGCACTGGATTTCGTGGAAACACTCGGCATGGAACTGCTTGCCGGCCGGTCTCACAGCGGTGCATTCAACTGGGATGCCGAGCGGGAGAACGTCGTGATCAACGATACGGCGCGGCGGGTGCTGGGCTGGGATACGCCGGAGGCGGCCATAGGCCGGCAGGTCCGGTTCGGCGACAGCTCTACCGCTACGGTGATCGGCGTGATCGGGGATTTCCATTTCCGGACGTTGCATCTGAAGATCGAACCGCTCGTGCTGTCTCTGAATGGCGGCCCTCACCTGGCAATCAGGCTCCATCCCGACGACATGAGACATACGCTGGATATCATTGAGCATCAGTGGTCGCGGTTCTTTCCCGATTTACCCTTTACCTATGCGTTTCTCGACGAAAACATCGACCGGCTGTACAGGTCGGAAGTCGCTATCGGCTACGTTATCGGCGTATTCGCCATGGTGGCTGTTTTTCTTGCATGCCTGGGCCTGTTCGCGTTGGTTTCGTTCACGGCGGAACAGCGAACCAGGGAGATCGGGATACGCAAATCGCTCGGCGCTTCGGTCCATCGTATGCTTGCGTTGCTTTCCGGAGAATTCGTCGGCCTCGTGCTCCTCGCCAATGTCTTCGCCTGGCCGGCCGCCTGGCTGTCCATGCAGCGCTGGCTTGAGTCTTTCGCATACCGCGCGGAGGTCGGATGGGGCGTCTTCTTCCTTGCGGGCGGCTTGGCCCTGCTGATCACGGTGTTGACCATTGGATACCACGTGACCCGGACCGCGCTGGCCAATCCGGCCGAGGTGCTGCGTAGCGAGTGATGCGCGCTCAGGTCCAGTGCGCATTCTGCCCAGGCGGTAAATGAGGAAGCCGGGCGGCTCCCAAGTCTTTGGCCCGGGCGTTACGAGGACGCCCGGGCGCGATAGTTTCTCGTCAACCGGGAGTCCGCACCGAGTCCGCACCGAGTCCGCACCGAGTCCGCACCGAGTCCGCACCGAGTCCGCGCCCGGTTGAGCGGGAAGTATGATGGGAAAGAAAGAACAGGACGGTCCAGTCATATGAAACACGTAGTCATCGTGGGCGGCGGCTTCGCCGGACTGAACGCGGCCAAGAAACTCGGCGGCCGGGCCGGTGTCCGCGTTACGCTGGTCGACCGGCAGAACTATCACCTCTTCCAGCCGCTGCTCTACCAGGTCGCCATGGCGGGCCTGTCGCCCGCCGATATCGCCACGCCTATTCGCAGCGTGCTCGCCCGCTGCGGGAACGTCTCGGTGCTGCAGGGAACGGTCGAGCGCGTCGATCTGCAGACGCGGACCGTATCTGCGGGTTTCGGCCGGCTCGAATATGATTACCTGCTGCTCTGCTGCGGGTCGGTCCCGAGCTACTTCGGCCACGGGGAGTGGGAGGAGCACGCGCCCAGCCTGAAGACGATTCCGCAGGCCACCGAGATCCGCCGCCGGCTGCTGAGCGCCTTCGAGGCGGCGGAACGGACCGGCGATCCGGAGCTGCGCCGGCAACTGCTGACCTTCGTCGTCATCGGCGGCGGCCCCACGGGAGTAGAGCTGGCGGGCGCCATCGGGGAAATGAGCCGTTTCACGCTCGCCCGGGACTTCCGCAACATCGACACCCGGCTGACGCGGGTCATCCTGATCGAATCCGGGCCGCGTATCCTCTCCATGTTTTCCGAAAAGCAGGCGGACCGGGCGGCGCGGGACCTGGAGAAGCTCGGCGTGCAGGTCTGGCCGAACACGCTGGCGACTGACATCGACGACCAGGGTGTGCAGGTCCGGCCGAACACCACGGCGACGGATCTCGACGACCAGGGCGTGCAGGCGGGTCCCGAACGTATACAGTCCTCGACGGTACTCTGGGCGGCTGGCGTGCGGGGGGTTGAAGTCGACTGTCAGCTTGGTCAGTTCGACCAGCACGGGCAGCGCCAGCAAGGCCTGGAGATGGACCGCGGGCAGCGCCAGCAAGGCCTGGAGATGGACCGCGGCGGCCGAGTGATCGTCAACGAAGACCTCAGCATCACCGGCCATCCGAACGTGTTCGTTGCCGGCGACCAGGCCTGCTTTACCCACCAGACCGGCGCGCCGCTTCCGGGCACGGCGCCCGTGGCCATACAACAGGGCCGGTTCGTGGCGGAGACCATCTGCCGCGACCTCGCGGGCAAGCCGCGAGAAGTCTTTCGGTTCGTCGACAAGGGCCAGATGGCGACCATCGGCCGCAGCCGCGCCATCGTGGAAATCGGCAGACTGCGGTTTTCAGGCTGGTTCGCCTGGGTCACGTGGCTGGTGGTCCACGTTTACTTTCTCGTCGGCTTCAAGAACCGGCTGCTCGTCGTGCTGCACTGGGCGTGGTCCTACGTGACGTTCCGGCGCGGCGCCCGGCTGATCGTGGAGCGCGAGTGGCGATTCGGCCGGAAACAGGACCGGTAACGTTGCTCAAGGAAAGTTGAGGATCGCCAGGCGCGTATAAAACCTGCCAGAGGCGGTTAAGGCCGCCGGGCCGCGCAATTGGCCGCCAGGGACGAGACAGAGACTGCCAGGGACGAATGATGCTCGGGAACCAGATCGCCATAGCACTGCGGCACATGAGCCGGTACAGGGGCTATACGGCCATTAACGTCCTCGGCCTCGCCGTCGGACTGGGCTGCGCCATCCTGATCTTCCTGTACGTGCGCTATGAGCTGAGCTACGACCGCTACCACGAAAAGGCCGACCGCATCTACCGGGTAACGCTCAACGACAGCGCCCGGTCGCCCCGTGAACTGGGCCCGGTGCTGCAGGCCGACTTTCCCGAAATCCGGCACTTCGCCCGGTTGCTGCCCACGGTCGGCACCTGGATCATGAAGCACGAAGACCGGATTTACTATGAAAAGAACGTTTACTGGGTCAACAAGGAACTGTTCGACGTCTTCACCTTTCCCCTCGTCAGAGGCGACCCGGACCGCGCCCTCGAAGCGCCGTACACGGTGGTCATCAGCGAAGATACGGCCCGGAAATACTTCGGTGACGAAGATCCCATGGGCAAGACCATTATCGCCGATAACGGCTACATGCTGCTGACCGTAACCGGCGTCATGGCAAACATCCCGAAAAACTCCCATTTCCATGCCGACTTCCTGATTTCCCTGGCCAGTGGATACGACAAATTCAGGTGGAGCGGGAACGCGCAAATCTGGTACAACACCCTTTTCTACACTTACGTCGTGTTGCCGGAAGGCCTTCCCCCATCGGAGACGCAGGGCAAACTGCCCGGTTTCGTCAAGAAACACATCGACGCGGATTTCCTGGAAGACCTCGGCCGTTTCGAACTGACGCTGCAACCCGTCACCGACATACATCTGTATTCCCATCTCGAAAACGAGCCCGGCGCCAATACCGATATCTCCTACGTGTACATTCTGTCCGCCATCGGGCTGTTCATCCTGGTCGTCGCTTCGGTAAATTATGTAAACCTGTCCACCGCACAGTTCGTGCACCGGGCGCGCGAGATCGGCATGCGCAAGGTACTGGGGGCGTCCCGGGGACAATTGATGCGCCAGCACCTGGGCGAATCGGTCCTGATGACCATAGCGGCCCTGGTGATCGCCCTGGTCGCGGTCTGTTTCCTTGCGCCGTATTTTGACGCGCTGCTGGGCCAGCCGGTAACCTCAGGGCACGCGCTGAACCCCCTGTGGTGGCTCGCCATACCGGTCGTCGCGGCCCTCATCGGACTCCTGTCCGGCGGATATCCGGCCCTCGTGTTTTCTTCCATGCGGGCCATCCCGGGGCTCAAGGAAGGGCAACCACACCAACCGGGCGGCACGTGGTCCAGGAAGGTCCTGGTCATCACCCAGTTCGTCATTTCTATCGCGTTGATCATCGGTACGGGCATCCTGTTCAGCCAGTTGAGCTTCATACAGGACAGGAATCTCGGGTTCGAAAAAGACCAGGTGATCGTGATCCCCACGGTTGAAGATGTAGCCGTCAACTACCAGCCATGGAAAGATGCCCTGTTGCAGCACACCGGGGTGGAAGGCGTGAGCCAGGCCATTACCCTGCCCGGTCTGTTCGGAACGGTCGGCCGTTCGTCGACGGGTACGATGCAGCGTGTCGAGGACCCGGACCACGTCCGGCATGCCGTCCAGGGGTTTCAGGCCGCCGTGGACTTCGTGGAGACGATGGGGATAGGATTGCTCGCGGGCAGGTCCCATCGCGGGGCATTCAGAAACGACACCGAGTGGGAAAACATCGTGATCAACGAAGCGGCGCTCCGCGTCCTGGGGTGGGAAAGGCCCGAAGAGGCCATCGGCCGGCAGGTCCGGTTCGCCAGTGGATATACGCAGACGGTTGTCGGCGTGGTACGGGACTTTCACTTCCGGACGATGCACCTGGAAATCGAACCGCTCGTACTCTTTCACGGCACAGGTCTGCACCTGGTGGTCCGGATCCAGCCGGAAGATACGAGGAGCACGCTGGAATTCATCGAAGGGGCCTGGTCGGAGTTCTTCCCCGATTTCCCCTTCGCCTTTACGTTTCTCGACGACGACATCGACCGCCTGTACCGAAATGAAATGCGCATCGGATACTTCTTCGGCGTCTTTGCCCTGGTCGCGCTGATCCTTACCTGCCTGGGCCTCTTCGCGCTGGTTTCATTCACGGTCGAGCGTCGGATGCGGGAGATCGGCATACGCAAGGCGCTGGGCGCTTCCGTGCGGCGCCTGCTCGCCATGCTGTCCCGCGAATTCGTGGTTCTCGCGCTCGCCGCCAACGTCTTCGCCTGGCCGGCGGCCTGGCTGATCATGAGCCGCTGGCTCGAGAACTATGCCTACCGGATCGAGGTGGGATGGGGCATATTCTTCGCTTCGGGCGGCGTAGCGCTGGCGATTACCCTGGTCACCATAGGATATCACGTGACCAGGACCGCGTACACCAGTCCCGCGGAGGTGCTGCGGAGTGAGTGACGCGGCGGGAAGCCCGGGCTATACTGTTGGATGGAATGAGCCGGCCTGCAGTAACTGAGAAGTACTTAAGTAACTAAGAAGTACTTAATGGATGAGAAAGGCGGAGGCTCGAATGGTTTCATCGCAGTCGTGGGATCCTGAACGTTACGCAAAGAACGCCCGATTCGTGGCGGACCTGGGCATGCCCGTAATCGAGTTGCTGGAGCCGCAGCCGGGCGAGCACATCCTGGACCTGGGCTGCGGCGATGGGGCGCTGACGGCAAAACTCGTCGATATGGGGTGCAGCGTTGTCGGTGTCGACAGCAGCGCGGAGCAGATCGAGGCGGCGCGGGAGTTGGGTCTCGAGGCGCACGTCATGGACGGGCACGAGTTGACCTTCGAAGGTGAGTTCGACGCGGTGTTCAGCAATGCGGCCCTCCACTGGATGGGTCATCCCGACGAGGTAATCGCGGGCGTGCGCCGCGCGTTGAAGCCCGGCGGACGATTCGTGGCGGAGTGCGGCGGGCACGGGTGCGTGGACACCATCGTAAAGGCGCTTACGAAGGCGCTGAAGCGGCGCGGTCTCTGGGAGGACGGGGTCAATCCGTGGTATTTTCCCACCGATGCGGAGTATAGAAGAAGACTGGAGGCGAGGGACTTCGAGGTAAGCTATATCGCCCTCATCCCCCGGCCCACCCCGCTCCCCGGCGACATCGGCGGCTGGCTGGAAACCTTCGCCGAAAGCTTCACGTCACGGGTACCGGTCGCGGATCGCCCGGGTTTTCTAGAAGAGGTCCGGGAAGCCATGAGACCGAGGTTGTGCGATGAGCATGGAGCGTGGACCGCGGACTACATCCGGTTGAGGTTCGCGGCGGTGAAGAAGGGGTGATTGGCCAAATCGTCATGCAATAGCCACCAACGTGAGAAAGGAAGCGAAATGTCACCCAAGAAGGCAGCATTAGACGCGGAATTGGTTCATCGTTTCGTTTACGACGCCCATAGCGATTTCGATAGTGTCAAGGCACTGCTCGACAAAGAACCCAAACTGGTCAACGCCTGCTGGGACTGGGGCGGCGGTGACTGGGAAACCGGGCTGGGGGCCGCCGCGCACATGGGGCGCAGGGACATAGCGGAATACCTGTTGCAACACGGCGCGCGCATCGATCTTTATGCCGCGGCAATGCTGGGTAAGCTGAGTGTCGTGCAGGCCATCCTCGACGACAATCCAGCTGAAAAAGACAAGCCCGGCCCTCACGGAATCTCGCTCATGGCCCACGCGAGAAAGGGAGGCAAGGAAGCCGCGGAGGTCGTGAAGTTGCTGCGGTCCCTGAACAAGTAATAGGAACCAGAGGAGAATTTGCGCATTGCAGAGACCGATACAGACCCACTCGACGGAACGCGACGGCAAGCGGTACATCTGGTACACCGAGCGGCTATGGAAACTGGCAAAAGACCTGCCGGAATATGAAGCGGACGTCGAGCATTTCGCGGAACTGGACCGGGACTGCTGGTTCGGCGAGAGTAAGCCACCGACGATAAGGGAAGTGGCCGGACACTGCCGTCGGATCAATGAGGCCGATCTCCGCAAACCGCTGATCATAAACGACAACGGACGCTTGATGGACGGCGGTCACCGCCTGGCGCGAGCGTTGCTCGAGGGGAGGAAGACGGTCAAGGCGGTGCGATTTGAGGAAATGCCGAAGCCGGATGAGGTTGAGGATTTGTGATCTATAATTACCTCATCAATAAAGTAGACTTTCTTACAGGCCGCCGCTGATAATGATGAATTATACTACGTTATCCCGGAGGGCGGACTGGATCGCAGTCACAACGGTTCTGTCTCCATCCACAACAGCCTGAACAAGGTTTTTGAGATAGGTTGTGGTCTTCGCGTTCGCGCCGATGTAACCTGCGCGGATCAGGTCAAGGAAAGGACCTTGACGTAAGTACCGGCCAGCCAGACTGTTAAAGCTTACACGAAACGCGCCTCGCGGTCCTTTGCATGAAGGATCGGTACGAAGACGTTCGAAATGATCTACGGGCAGGATGATGCTCGCATTACTCAGCGAACCGTCACGTTTGACGAATTTCAGATAAAACACCTGCGGATTGAGACGGTACTCAAACTGACCTGGTGGATGGGTTTTACTGAACACCTTCATGCGCCTGATTTCGGATTCGAGACTGGAATCAGGCCAATAAATCCAGTCCGCGTTGCCGTTGATGCGATTGACCACGTCAAGCATCTTGTACTGGACCATGACGATGTTTTGGCGCGTCGTATTGAGGTAGATGAGATCAACGCCGAACACCCTTCAAACTGGAATACAACAAGCGGCTTCTGTTGAATCAGGGCTTTTAGTTTTTCGAGCCACTCCTCTGCCACTTTACCCCATCTGCTCCTGTGAACGCGCAACCTGCTCCGCTATAAATCCTGCAAATGGCTTGATGTCCTGATCGATACTGGCGGTTTCGAGCGCGGCAAGGTAGTCGTCGCGGTCCTGGACGCGAATGACCGTCCACGGATACCCGCCCGAGGCCAACAGGACGTTCATGACAAAACGCGCCATACGCCCGTTACCGTCAGGATAGGGATGGACGTAACCGAAGAGCCAGTGTCCCAGCACGGCACGTACAGACGCCACAGTTTCCTTTTCTAGCAAATCAAACAAGGTAGGCATGGCGTCGCGGACAGTCTCACTGCGTGGCGGCACATGGCGGGACCCACGTATAAACACGGGTTCATTGCGATAGCCGGCAAGAACCGAAGCTGAGATCAGTCCAGCGACGACACAAGGCTGGAACAGCTCGCGGTACCAGTCCAGGTGGGCATTACGGACCAGGACGCCTGGATTGGCATCGCCGATCGCATCGCCGACCGTCTCACGGACCAGCTGAAAAGCCTGCCAGTACCCTCGCGCGGCAAGTGCATCGCGGCTCTGCCGGTCAGCTTCATTGTCGTCCGGGTCCCAGTTGTCCGAGCGCACCCGTTCAATCAGCTCCGGCGTCACGCGGTACCCTTCAATCGACAACGAGTGGTAAGCGTCGTTGAGGTAGATGTCATCGACAAAAGACAGATAAGCTTTCGGGTCCTGGGGTAGTTCAGGTGACTTCTGAAACGCCTCAATCACCGGTTCCCGAAAAGTCTCCCACAGGGAATGCAGTCGCCTGGCAATGGGTTCTTGGGTTCCTTTCAATGCACCAAATACCTGTGCTGGCTCAAAAGGGTCGGACTCCCGCACATCGTAGCCGGCGCTTTTCATCACTTTGAGCATCTCGTCAGCCATGGCCGCCCGGCCGATCCGGCGGAAGGCACCGGCAAGCCGGCCGGCAATGGCTGAATGTCCGCCGTCGAGAAGCCGGACAAGCACGTCGCCCGCATCTCGGACCCCGGAAAGTACGATTCGAGCCTCGACCGGGTTGCGGACAAAGAACGCTTCGGGGACCTTGATAAGCGCGGCCTCGGGGACCAGGATCCTGAGCCCGTCCCGCGTTGTCACGTCCGCGTCGACCGGCATGTCTTTTTGTTTGAGATTGTAGAGCGATGAACCGAAAAGCAACTCGACCGAGTTATTGTGGCCTTCAGGCGTATAGATGATGATCTGCCGGGGGATGACGGTGCTTTCAGCTTGAAGCAGCAATGACTGCTCGGGGGAAAGATGCCAGGCTTCACCGAACCGCGCCGTGCAATAGGAAGAGCAGAATTCCCAGAATGAGGCGTACCACGAGGTTGTGTCGCCCGGATCAGCATCGGGGCTGGACGAGATCAACCAGCCCTTCATGATCTCCTGAAGGAAGCCGTTTCTAAGCAGGCGTTCGCGGTGTACGCGCGTCAGTTCGCTGGATCGGAAAACCCGTCTTCCTCCCTTCTGGAGGTTTTTGAGTTGTGCCAGCGACGCTGCGAGCTTTTCGTTGGGTTTAGCCATGATGGACTTCTGCGGGTGCTTGCAGACACCTTCGTACAGGCGCTAGTGGGTGCGATAGGCCGTGAATGTACAAGTATATAATGACGTGATATTACAAGTCAATGATGTTGTGGAATTACACGTATATAATGTTGTGCGAATAAAAGTCTGAGGGTAGTGCGTAAGAGGGTAGGGGGTACTTTGTGAGAACGAGTACTTCTTATAGCAACTTCATTAAGTATGTTCAAGTATGGCGTGTCAGGGTCGTCGAATATCAGGAACTGAGCGATTTCGACCTATCTTCCAGTACGAGGGCAATAGCCTCTGCCAAACTCTCGCGGGTTTCATCCCTTGTCGTGCCCTGACGAATTGCTTCCGGTATATCAGGACAACAGCGATGTAACATTCTTTGTCTCGTTAAAAAAGGTAAATACAGCGCATCTGGTCACTAAAGCGGATGTTTATCTTCTTATCGGGATTGCATATCCTGTCGCTGTTGCAGCGGTCAGTATTGCAATAAGGTTGATCTTCTTTGGTTGAAGTTGATCAGGGGTGAGTCCTCTTAGCGAAGCGGAAGGGCGGAGCGTTACGGATCCCCGTGGCGGAGGGCAGGATGTACCGGAGCCTCATGCGACGGAAAGGTGCCGGAGTGGAAACCAGAAAGTGCTGAGTTTGCTCCACCCAGTCCAGCAGGTTACTTCTCCAGTATAACCTACCCCATCCTCAAACCACGATCCTCAATCGGCAGGTCAACCCGCACGTTTCCCCGCCGGTGGGATTCCCGGATGGCGATGGCGATTTCCAGGGCTTCGCGGCCGAACTCGCCGGGGCAAGTCGTCTCTTTTCCCAATTCGATGGAACGGCATACGCCTTCGATCGCATCGACCATGGAGCTTCGGGGATGCCACGGTCCGGGCAGGTGCGTCTGGGTGGGCGCGCCGGTTACGGGATTCGGGGTCCACAGTTCGAACTGTGCGTGGGAATGCCGGGAGACGATGCGGCCGGTCTCGCCGATGAACTCGAGGGACCAGGAGTAGATATGCGATTCGGACCGGGAGTTCAGTATGGTCCAGATCCCGTTTTCGTATACGACGATCCCCGATCCGGGAATATCGGCATCGGTAGCGGCTTGTTCGTCCGTGTCGATCAGACCGACTACCCACCGGGCGGGCGCTCCGGCAAAGAGCCGTAACAAGGCCAGGGTGTGGCTCTGGATGTTGGACAACGTCGACGGGCTATGGCAGATCATGGTCTTCAGGGGTCCGATGGCTCCATCCGCGATGAGCTTCCGCGCGGTCGTGTAATTGCCGTACCAGTTGAGATGGCAGGCCATGGCGAGGATGACGCCGTTCCGGGCGCAGGCGTCGATCATGGCATCTGCTTCGGCCAGCGTGCGGCACATGGGCTTGGTGGCGAAGATGGCCTTGACCCCGAGTTCGGCGAGCCCCATCGTGATCTCCGCGCGCGGTTCGGGACGGGTGGTCAGGCAGACCACGTCGATATTTTCCTTTTCAACCATCTCCCGGTAGTCGGTGTACAGGGCTGTAACGCCCCAGCGGCGTTTGAAATCCTCCAGTTTAGCCGGGTCTTCGTCCGCGGCGGCGACCAGATCGATCCCCCGGGCTTCGATCATGGCCGGCGCGTGTGCCCACGGCCAGGGATAATGGGGCTGACCGACGTGCTCGTCGTCGATGGTGCTGCCCATCCTGCCGCAGCCAATCACGGCGCCTCGGTAGGTTTGCCCTGGAGCGGTATCCTGTACGGTCTGGAAGGCCTCGACACTGGAATCCGGCATCAGTGAGTTCTCCTGCTTAGATCGGGCAATTGCCTGTCACAATGGACAGGTTTTGGATGAGCATCCGTTATCGCGGGCATGCGATGTCAGGGAGGGCCGGGTCTGTATGTACTCAGGAAAACCGGGTCCGTATATACATTGTATACACGGTAGAGTAAACAAGGTATACACAGTGGAGTAAACAAGGATAAACCGGAGGGCCAACCACTCAAAAAACGGTGTTTAGATCAGTGGTCGATCTGATGGTCGTCGGAAATCCGAAGATGTCCTTCGACCCGGCTGAGGCGGGTATCGACCCGACCCAGACGGGTATTCATATCGTGCATTTCGATCCGAACCTCTGAGAACTTTGCGTTCATCTCAGCCCGTAGCTCTTTGATGTCTTCCCTCAGTGCGTTCGTCGAACGCCCCATGAAGGTCAGAACGGCCACAACCAGAACTCCCACGGCTGTGATCCCCTGCATAAACAGGCCTATGTTTTCCATGATATAGAGGCTCTATGGCTTGACGTTTCCGGTATCGTCGGAAATCCGAAGATGTCCTTCAACCCGACCCAGGCGGGTATTCATATCGTGCATTTCAGTTCGTAATTCTTTAATATCACCTCGCAGGGAGGCGATGTCTTCCCTGAGCGCGTTCGTCGAACGCCCCATGAAGGTCAGGATCGCCACGACCAGCACGCCGACGGCCGTGGTTCCTTGTATGAATATGCCAAGTGATTCCATGATCAGGATCCCTGGATGAACGTTTGAGAACAACGACGTTTACCCAATCAGTGTGCAAAGTCTCGAAAATCTCGATGTTTTTCAAAAAAACAGCCTACGCCTCGTCCTGCCCGATCAACAGTTCGAGCTCTGTCATGTAAATCATCCGTCATAGAGAACCGTTTTTCCCAAGAGGAACCTATTTGGAGGAAAAGCGCTGCGAGGTATGGTGACGCGGCGCGAGTTCGACCGGTTTTCCGTGTGGCGTGTCGAGATACGCCCTTCGCCACGCGTCCCTGCGGTCCGACGCCTCCTCCTGCGACACGAGCCCGCGCTCCCTGCAGAGGCGCTCCAGGGCCCGAAGCCAGTGCTTGTAGTACGTATCGCCCAGGGCGGGGTCGCCCTCACGCTGCGCCGCGCGTATCTCCTCGCTCAGCGCGGCCGTCCACTCGTCCCACGTGAAGAAACCTTCGCCGGAGAGACGCACCGCGAGCGCGAACGCCGACGCCTCCCATGGCGCGGCAAACACTGGCGCGCCATCGTCCCCCGGCGGGATGTCGCCCAGCCCATTCGTACCATCGGGCAGTTGCTGGGCTGTCTTCGTTCCCCCGTGCGGTTGCTGGGCCGTCATGGCGCTGGCTCCAGGTATGTCTCCCAGAGGTCGACGTATACGGCGCTGTTCACGTTGGCCGATTCTCCCCACAGGTCGCTTCCCTCGAAGCGCACGTTGTAGAGGTGCCTTCCCTCGTCCACGCCCTGGGAACTCAGGTCCGGATACACCTGCGATCCGTAGTGCTCGCGCACGGTCCCCGTATGGCCTCGGACATAGCCCGGCGCCCGGGTGTGCCCGCTCGGATAGCGGTTGATTGCGCGCACATGGTCGCCCGGCGAGAACAGGGGCGGTGTGGGCGAGGGCCGGACGTAGCTCGACGTCATGTAGGGTGCTGCACGTACCTGATCGGCATGCGCAACCTTCTCCATGATGCGTTCCGGCGCGGGGGCAGATGCCCTGCCCGTCTGCAGTTCCTCCTCCGAAACGAGACCGGACCCGACAAGCTGCTTCCGCATCCCCGCGAACCAATTCTCATAGTAGGAGTTGGCGAGATAGTCGGCAGGAGGCAACTGCTCCCTGTTGTGGCGGGACATGTCGATGTTCCACAGTCCCAGCAGCCCGATGAGCCGGACGATCCCGTATACCCGGCTCTCCCATTCCTCGTGGAAGACCGGCTCCTCGGCCTCCGGCTCGGGCCGCACCGGCCCGAACCCCCGCATCCCGCCCAGGTCGTGAACACCGCTCATGATTTACGGCCCTCCACCGCCGGATGCCGGGCCTCCTCGACCCCGATCATGGCGTTGCGCGTCACGAGTTCCATGAGTTTCTCCTCGCTCCATCCCTCCGTGCCTTCGGGACGCTGCGGCAGTACGAGGTAGCGCATCTCGGAGGTGGAGTCCCACACGCGCACCTCTTTACTTTCGGCAACCTCCGAACCGAACTCTCTAATCACGCCGCGCGGGTCTACGACGGCCTGTGCCCTGTATGGCGCGGACTTGTACCAGACGGGCGGCAGGCCGAGGAGCGGCCACGGATAGCATGAGCAGAGGGTGCAGACGACGAGGTTGTGCACGTCGTCCGTGTTCTCCACGACACGCATCTGCTCGCCCTGCGCCCCCACGTAGCCCATCGATGTGATGGCGGCATTCGGGTCGTCAAGCAGCCAGCGTTTGAACGCGTCGTCCGCCCAGGCACGCGCCACGACGCGCTTCCCGTTCGCCGGACCGATCTTGTCCCGGTACAGGTCGATGAGCGCGTCCAGCGCCTCAGGGTCCACGAGGCCTTTCTCCACGAGCAGCGATTCAAGCGCTCTCACGCGCAACTCGATATCCGGTGGCGGCTCCGTGTGGCGATGATCGCGCTGATGGTCGTTGGTCATGTCGTACTTCTCCCGCGTGGGAAGCACCGGTGTCAGCGGTCGATCTGATGGTCGTCGGATATCCGAAGATGTCCTTCGACCCGACTGAGGCGTGTATTCATGCTACGCATTTCGCTATGCATTTCGGTCCGTAGGCCTTTAATGTCCTCCCGCAAAACCCCGATATCCTCCCGCAAAATGCCGATATCTTCCCTCAGCGCGTTCGTCGAACGCCCCATGAAGGTCAGAACAGCCAGAACCAGCACACCGACGGCCGTGGTTCCCTGTATGAATATGCCGAGTGATTCCATGATCAGGATCCCTGGATGAGCGTTTTAGATTAACAACACTTACCCAATCAGTGTGCAAAGTCCCGAAAATCTCGATGTTTTCTAAAAAAACAGCCTACGCCCCGTCCTGCCCGATCAGCAGTTCGAGCGGCTGCTCGAGGACGTCCCTGAGGTGGGCCAGGAACTGGCCGGCGACCGCGCCGTCGATGAGGCGGTGGTCGGAGGAAAGGGTGACCGACATCATGGCCTTGATCTCGATCTTGCCGTCCACCGCGACGGGGGTGTCTTTGACCCGCCCCACGGCGAGGATGGCCGCTTCCGGCGGGTTGATGATGGCGGTGAACTGGTCCACGCCGTACATGCCGAGATTGGAGATGGTGAAGGTGCCGTAGCCGTAGTCTTCGGGACCCAGGCCACGTCCACGGGCCTTTTCGCCCAAAGCCCTGGTCGACGCGGCGATCTCGAAGACCGATTTCTGATCGGCGGATGCCACCACGGGCACGACCAGCCCGTCATCGAGGGCGACGGCGAAGCCCACGTTCACGTCCGCGTACTCCACGACCTCACTGCCTTCGAGCGATGCGTTCACGGCGGGAAAGGCCCGCAGGGTGATTCCCGCGGCCTTGATGATCAGGTCGTTCACGGAGACCCGCGCCAGGCCGCGCTTTTCACCGTAGCCGATCAACTGTTCCCGCAGCCCGGTGAGCCGCGTCATGTCGACGTCCATGGTGAGGTAGAAATGGGGAATGGTCGAAGCGCTTTCCGCCAGTCTCGTCGCGGCCACCTTGCGCAGGCCGCTGAGGGGGGCGCGGCGCTGGACGCGTCTCGAACCGGGGCCGGACGCCGCCGGGGCCGTTGCGGGGGCTGGAGCCGGCGCCGATGCTGGCGCTGAAGCGGATGCAGGGACTGGCGCTGAAGCCGATGCCGCGCCGGCCTGGGCGGCGAAGGCCTCCACGTCGGAGAATACGATTCGTCCGCCGGGCCCCGTCCCCACGATGTTTTCGATTGATACGCCCAGGTCCCGCGCGTGGCGGCGCGCCTTGGGCGAGATTTTGACGCGGGCGGGCTGACCGGACTGTCCGGGCTGGCCAGCCTGACCGTCCGATCCGGCCATGGCGGGACCGCCTTGACCGTTCTGCTGGGGAGATGCGGCGGCCTGGACTGCTTCCCGCGGCGCTTCGGCGTCGTCTGCCTTCGCGGCGCCCGTCGTCGAGGCATCCCCGTCGCCGTCAGAACCGCCACCCGCGCCGCCGCCATCACCCGCGTCCCCGGCAATGTTCTCACCTGCCTCGCCGATGTATGCGATGACCTGCTGAATGGGAACGTCGTCTCCCGGACCGTTTAATATCTTGAGCAGCGTGCCCGAAGCCCTGGCCTCCACCTCCATCACGCTCTTGTCCGTTTCGACGTTGAAGAGCACCTCGCCTTCCGTTACGTTATCGCCCTCTTTTTTCATCCACTCCACGATGATCCCGGATTCCATGGTCATGCCAAGTACGGGCATGGTGACTTCAGTAGCCATGACGGGCTCCCAGCGTCCTTTGCAGCGCTCGGCGCGGGTCGGAATTCGTCGCGCTAAATCACTTGTTTCCATTCGACTTACAACGCGGTTGAAAGTCCGTAGAGCATACACTTCCAGGGGGTCGGCGTCAAGCATTTTTTGATTGACTCGACCCGCCCGAAAAGGATAGATTCATCCCGATTCCGCATTCGCCCAAAACGGTATGGAGGCGGTCGCTGGATACGGCATCCTTCATGCTGAACGAATGTATGAACAGGTTCCCGGAAGATCCGCGTTTTGAGGGCCTGTTCGGCAGATGTTCACCTTACCAACGTGGAGGATCCCCGCCACATGGAAGTCCGAATCGATCGTTACACGAAAGCCGTATTGACGCTGATCGCCGTCGGCCTGCTGGCCAACGCGTTCAAGGACGATCTCACCAGCGTGGCCACACCGCTGAATCCTGAGCCGGCCAGGGCCGAGAATATCGTCATGGGTTCCACGATCGCGAATATGGGACAGCGTTTCATCACGGTCAGCCCCGACGGGAAGACCGTTTACACCTGGTTCCGGGAAGAGGACCGGCAGTGGTACGACCGCGACAAGGTATATTTCATAGACGCGGCCCACGCGGACGACTGATGGCCGACGTGATTGCTGACGCGTGGATGAAGGCATCGTTGACCCGATGATCACGGGTCTCGTGCTCGCCGCCGGCCGTTCCGAGCGCATGGGAACTCCGAAGCAGTTGCTTCCCTTCGGCGAAGGAACGATGATCGAACAGGTGGTCCGGACGCTGACGCGTTCGCGTCTGGGGAAGGACGTCGTCGTGGTGCTCGGCCATCGCGCCGAGGAAATCGTTGCCAGGGTTTCCGGACTGCCGGTCCGTCTCGCGTACAATCCGGACCCGGAAGGCGACATGGTTTCGTCGATCCGATGCGGCCTGGCGTTCATCCCTCCTGACCAGGCGCTCCTGGTCGCCCTCGGCGATCAGCCCCTGGTCACGACGGGGATCGTGAACCAGTTGATTGCCGCATACGAGCGGTGTCCCGAAGGCATGGTACTCCCGGTGTATGACGGAAAGCGGGGCCATCCCATGATCGTGTCGCCCGCGTACCGGGAAGAAATCCTGTTTCAGCCGCTTCAGGGCGGTTTGAAAGCGTTGCGCGACCGGCACGCCGAAAGCGTCCGCCTTGTGCCCGTGAACACGGACGCGGTCCTGGTCGACCTGGACTACCGCGGCGACTACGAAGAGGCGCTGCGAAGATGGAAAGAGGACTCCGAAACCGGTGAGCGCTAGCGTACTCGTTACCCGGCGCATTCCCGACGAATCCATCGGGATGCTGGAAGCAGCCTGCGGCGTGGTGGACGTCAACCCCCACGACCGGGCGATGACCCGCGCAGAGTTTCTCGAAGCGGTTGAGGGACGCGACGGGCTGCTCTGCCTGTTGACCGAGGATATCGACGACGAGGTGCTTGACATTTCGCCGGGTCTTCGGGGCGTGGCCATCTACGCGGTCGGGTACAACAACATCGACGTGGACGCCTGCACGCGGCGGGGCATACCGGTGACCAACACCCCGGACGTGCTGACCGACACGACCGCCGACATCGCCTGGGCGCTCATTTTCGCCACGGCCCGGCGCGTGGCGGAAGGGGACCGGTTCGTGCGTGCCGGCCGTTTCACGGGATGGGGTCCCCTGCTGATGCTGGGCAGCGACGTCACCGGCAAAGCCCTGGGCATTATCGGAGCAGGACGCATCGGTACGGCCACGGCGGTCCGGGCTGCCGGGTTTTCCATGCCTATCGTGTATACGAGCCGGAATCGCAGCGAGGCTATGGAGCGCCTGGGCGCGCGTTACCTGCCGCTGGACGACCTGCTCAGGGAATCGGATTTCGTATCGCTGCACGTGCCGCTGACACCCGAGACCACCCACCTCATCGGCGCCCGAGAGCTGGGCCTGATGAAACCCACGGCATACCTCGTCAATACCACCCGCGGACCCGTGGTCGACGAAAAGGCCCTGGTCCGGGCGCTTCGCGATGGGGGTATCGCCGGCGCGGGGCTCGACGTATTCGAGCGGGAGCCGGAACTGGAACCGGGCCTTGCGGAGCTGGAGAACGTCGTCATGCTGCCCCACGTCGGCAGCGGGACGGTCGCCACGCGCATTCGGATGGGCAACATGGCCGCGGCCAACCTGGTCGCCATGGTCAACGGGGTGGATCCGCCGAACTGCGTGAACCCGGAATGGAAGCAGTATCGTACCTGAATTGAAAGGAAGATTCCGAATCGGCCGGGGTAGACCGGCACGAAATTGGCCAATACAACCGCAGTGACCAGATACAGGAGCGTGTAATGAAGCTTGTGACCTATGGAGAAGGCGGACAGGAACGGATAGGCGCCGTTGCCGGCGATGAGATCGTCGACCTGCGGTCGGCCGATGACACCCTGCCGGGTACCGTGCTGGGCGTGCTGGAAGCGGACGCCCTCGAGAGCGTCTCACGCGCGGTGGATAGCGGAATCGGTGCGCGGACGCCCCTGGACGGCGCGCGGCTGGCGTCTCCCATACCCCGTCCGCCCAAGATCGTCTGCGTCGGGCTGAACTACCTCGATCACGCGACGGAGCAAAACGTGCCGCTGCCCGAGCACCCGCTGCTGTTCTCCAAGGCCACCTCGTCCGTGGTCGGTCCCTGCGACGACGTGGTGCTGCCGACTGAGAGCGAACAGGTGGACTACGAGGTGGAACTCGCCGTAGTCATCGGCAGGACCGCCACCGCCGTTTCCGAATCGGACGCATACGATTACATCGCCGGGTACACGGTGGCCAACGACGTCAGCGCACGAGACATCCAGTTCCGGCAGCAGCAGTGGCACCAGGGCAAGAGCTACGACACGTTCTGTCCCATGGGTCCGTGGCTCGTGACGAAGGACGAAATCCCCGACCCGAATTCGCTCGCCGTGAAGCTGACGCTCAACGGGGAGATCCTGCAGGACAGCAATACGGACAACCTCATCTTCAACGTGCCCACCCTGGTGTCGCGCATATCGAGCGCCATGACCCTGCATCCGGGCGACGTGATCTCTACCGGTACGCCCGCGGGCGTGGGCGTGTTCCGTGATCCGAAGATCCTGCTCAAGGCAGGCGACTACATGGAAACCTGGGTGGAAGGCATCGGCACGCTGAAAAACCACGTGCGGTAAAGGATAACCACGTGCGGTAAAGGAAAAATCATGGAGAAACTGAGCAGGGAAGACGCGCTGGCCCGGGCGGCGGACACGGGCGACCTTACGGGCGTGGACCTGGGTGGCGTGGACATGTCGGGAGCCATTCTGCCCCGCGTCGATTTCAGAGACGCCAATCTCGAAGGGACCGATTTCACAAACGCGGACCTGACCGAGTCGGAGTTTCGCGACGCGAGGCTCAGCGGCGCGGATTTCTCGGGCGCGAAGATGGAACGGGCCGTGCTTATCGGCGCCCACATCGTGGGGGCCCGGTTCGACGGCGCCCACCTGGTCGGCGCGTTTCTCAACGGCACGACCGCGTCGGGAGCCAGTTTCCGGAAGGCGGACCTGCGGGCGGCCCGCATCGGCGTGCCGAAGTTCCGGTCCGACGATCCCTTCGCCGCGGCAACGAGCTTCGAGGGCGCGGACATGACCTGGTGTCTTTTCGGCGAGGCGGACCTTACTGGCGTGGACCTCAGAAACGCCAACCTGTCCCACGCCCACATGTATGAGACGGAGATGCGCAGCGCCCTGCTCGACGGCGCGGACCTGACCGGGGTGCGCCTGAAGCGGCAGACGGTCTAGCCGGGCCATCCGGAAACCGCTGCCGATTGACCGGTGCAGCCATCCTGTTGCGGTGCTTCGAGTCGTAGTCGGCGGGGAAGTTGTTCGCACAGCCGCGGGCTACTCTTCGACCAGGCGGCGCAGGTATCAGATCATCTGCCGGCTACTCATTCGACCAGGCGGCGCAGGTATTCGCAATACGCGTTATCTTCCACGTAATTCCCTGCCTTTAGCACTTGGTCCCGGTCGATGTACCCCTTCCGGTAGGCGATCTCCTCGACGCAGCCGATCTTCAGCCCCTGCCGGTGCTCGACGGCCTGGACGAAATTGCTCGCCTCCAGCAGGCTCTCCGGCGTGCCGGTATCCATCCAGACGATGCCTTCGTCGAAGCGCTCCACCTTCAGCTTGCCCCTTCGAAGATAGATGTTGTTTACGTCGGTGATCTCGAGTTCGCCGCGGCCCGACGGGCGCAGGGTCTTCGCGATGGACACGACTTCGCTATCGTAGAAGTAGAACCCCGTGACGGCGTAATTGGACCGGGGATGCCGGGGCTTCTCCTCGATGTTTACGGCGCGTTGCCGCTCGTCGAATTCGACCACGCCGTACCGTTCGGGCTCCTTGACGTAGCAGGCGAAGACCAGCCCTCCGTCTACGTGCCGGGCGGCCCTTTCGACCATATCGGTCAGGTTGCTGCCGTAGAAGAAGTTGTCGCCGAATATCAGCGCGCAGGGATCTTCCCCGATGAACGATTCCCCGATCAGAAAGGCCTGGGCCACCCCCTCCGGCGCGGGTTGCACGGCATACTCGAAACGCATCCCGAGCGCGCTTCCGTCACCGAAAAGCCTGCGGTAGAGGTCGATATGGTCAGGGGAGGATATGACCAGGATATCCCGGATATTCGCCATCATGAGGACGGAGAGCGGGTAGTAGATCATCGGCTTGTCGAAAATGGGGATGATCTGCTTCGATACAGCCACGGTCTGGGGATAAAGACGCAACCCGTGTCCGCCCGCGAGGATGATGCCCTTCATCTGTGGTCTCCGGTCATAGAACGATTTCAGCACTCGTCGCGTAGTTGTAAGTTGGGGATTCAGCTAAACATCTAAATGTACCTACTTCCGGGACGTGTAATTGCATGTCAGGTTGATTAAAGCCACGTTAAGTTCAGAAGTTCAGAAAACGCAAACGTATTCTCTCTTTAGAGCGGTTTCTTCATCTGACCCCGGAACGCACTGTAATGGCAATTTGTGTAGACAGCGAGAAACTGCAAACATATTCTCCGTAGATCGATAGCACAAGGGTGCATGGATTGTTAGAGGGATCCTGCAAAGTGGTAATTCGACACGAGAGATATCCGGATGATCGCGCCGGTGCAGTTTTAGGCTGTATTTTCTGTCTAACGCGACTGACCGCGCTTCAATGAGAATCCTTGATGAAGCTTCCTAGCGATACACGGCTCATTCCATTGAAGTATGACGGACGATGTTCGTCCTGTTCGAAGCCCATCAAAGCTGGCCAAAAAGCACACTGGTCGCCTTCTTCGAAAAAGGTCTGGTGTGAGGAATGTGCTCGCGCTGATAGTAATTTCCGAGTTCCTTCCCGACGAATTCCATCCAAAAACGAAACTGGTGATTCCAGGTATGTTGGTAATAAAACAGGCATTGCCGGAACCCAGCGGTCCGAGACTGTTCCTGTCGATAACCAACAGATCCAGTGGAAGCAACTGTGTCAATATGCGCAACGATGTATCGAGGCAGAGGCTGCAAAATCACTGGTACCCTATGTAAAGGGAAACTCACAATGGTTCGTGCACCATGGACAAGAGGAGCTTGTGGTGGGGCATAACGACTCTGTGCCTGCACCTGAATCACTCGACGAATTCCTGGCTCACTCCAATCGGCGAGATGGACAGACAATCATATACGGCTGGCCTACGGTCGTCGTAACCGACAGGGATCATTCTTCTAAGGTCGCACCTCTATTTGTCGTCCATATCGAACCTCAACGAGACAAAAAAGAAAAATGGGAACTCTATGCACCTGTCGAACCTGAATACAATTTAGCTATCACGGCGAGCAACATATTCGATCCTTCGATCGCGGAAGACGTCTACGAGCTATTGAATGATGGGCTGCCGTTTGGGGATGCCGATGCCTTCGTCTCCGTAGCTATTCGAACGTCCCGTTTGCTTGGATTGGACATCATATCACAACTCGATCCGACATCGCTCAAACCCGTAGTGAGTCGTAGACAAGGCGTCTACAACACTGCTGTTTCGGTTATAGTCGAGACGTCTAGTGAATACCAGGCTACCCTACGTGAGGAACTGCGGCAACTGCAAACGCGTAAAGACTGGAACACAACCGCCGCGGCCCATCTCATTTCAAACAAGTCCACTTCCAACGTCAAAGACCGAGCACCATCCGGTCCACTTGCTGCTCCGCTTGTTTGCAACCAATCTCAGGAGGAAACCCTGGAGTTGCTTCGCAAAAAGCCCCTGACGGTCGTGACCGGTCCCCCAGGGACGGGCAAAACGCAACTCGTAGTGAATGCCGTTACAAACGCGTGGCTGGACAACGAAAACGTTTTGGTAACCTCTACCAATAATGCCGCAGTCGATGTCGCGGTTGATCGGGCCGAAAGGGACGTCTTTAAGGGTCTCTTGCTACGCACTGGAAACCGGGAAATGCGTGAGCAGATACCAGACCGTGTCGCGGTTGCGAAGTTACGAGCAGCCTCTCACCGTAGTAACCAATCAACGGTGCGCGCTGAACTGAAACGCATAAATGATCAACGTACAAAGTTGCTGACGCAACTTACCCGTCTCGACGAAGTAAACGAGGAACTGCTACGCGTTGCGGAAGAAAGGGAAGAGCTCGAACAAGCCTTTAAAGAAGCCACGTGGTCAATCTGGGGCCGTGAGGATTCACCCAAACTGTCTATCAGTTCAAAAGAGATTGAGCGACGTGCAGGACGATTGACGCGCGCCTTGTTTTTCCGACGTTTCCGTATACGACGACTATACCGGCGCGTGGGGTGCAACGAAACAACATCACTGGAAATCCTTGTCCGTTGGGCTGAAACAGATCAGCGTATGGCATGGTTCACCGACCAGATGAAGGTTGGTCGGGTTGAACGTAAACAACTGGAGTCTGCCGTAGGCGATCCGGCAGCGAGTATTCGTGACGCAGACAATAATTGGAACGCGGCAAGCCTCAGTGCAATCCAGGCGGACGTCGCAGCGCGAATTCGTTCGGGAGCTGGCAGTCTGACGGCGTTCGGAAAAATACCCGCTAACGTCGACCAGTTCAGAAAGGCCATTGCGAATTCGTTTCCCTATCTACGAGGATGGGCGTGCACGGCCCTCTCAGCCCATACCAACTTTAAACTAGAATCCGGTCTGTTCGATCTTGTGATCGTCGACGAAGCCAGTCAGTGCAGTCTCGCTACCGTGCTTCCCCTGGCATATCGTGCAAAGCGATTAGCATTGGTGGGAGATCCGAACCAACTTAGTCCGATCATTGCCCTGAGTGATGGTCTTCTACAGGAAATCGCAACACAGTCTGGGTTCGACAACAGCGAACTCCGCGAGCGTGGCGTCCACCACAAAGACGGTTCGGCATATCATGCTTTCGAGCATGTTGCAAAACCTTCGAAGCCAGTTCTCCTTAATGAACATTACCGGTGCCATCCCTACATCGCCCGTTGGTTCAATACCGCGTTTTACAACGATGAGCTTACTGTACTTACAGACGTCTCTGATTCTTATAGGCGGTATCGTGCCATCGCCTGGAACGATGTCAAGGGCGTGGCGGAGCGGCCTAAGGATGGGAGTTGGGTAAACCATGCCGAGGCGGAACAGGCGGTAAAAGAGCTTCTCGACGTATTGCATGCCGGCTACAAGAGCGTCGGTGTGGTTACGCCTTTCGCGGCACAAGCACAACTGATTTTCAAAATCGCTCAAAAGCACTTGAGTCGCGATACCCTGGATGAAATTGGTTTTGTAAGTGGAACGGCACACCGCCTGCAGGGAGACGAGCGCGAGGTGGTTATTCTGTCTTCTGTGCTGTCTCCTGGAATGTCCAGGTCCGGTACCCGTTGGATAGAAAAAGAGAGGAATCTGCTCAATGTCGCGGTCAGCCGTGCCAAGCAGGCGCTAATCGTTATAGGCCACCCGAATATTGGTGTATTGGGAAGTCCCACGCTTACCTCTCTACGTGAATACCTGCGGGAGACTGTCGCCGGGAATGAAGGTGCTGTCGAGATCATCGGAGATTTTCGTACAGACAGCAGGTCGGAAGAGCTATTGCTAGCAGCCATGCAGCTTCAGGGTCTCTCGCCTTATGCAAAGCTTAACGTGGAAGGATATGAGTTGGACTTCGCACTTTTGGAAAATGGAATAAAGCTCAATATCGAGGTTGACGGTGATCATCATCTGGATGATCGGGGGCGGCAGCGTAGGCAAGATGTAACTCGCGATCGAGTTCTGGTCAATCTTGGCTGGAAAGTCATGCGGATATCAGCGTGGAGATGCTATGAAGAAATTGATTCAGTAATTGATGAAATCAAAACTGAGCGTGACTTGCTGGTTTAGAAGTCCTCCTCGCGTCCGCGGGAAGGCAATGAGGTTTAAATGGTTGGCGAAACTGTCGAGATGGACTTCACACCTTCACACGGACAGCACCAGATCCAAGTCGTGCTTAACATGGACACCCGGTTGCCGCCTGCCTTGGGTACGTCGCGTAGCGTCCATGGACGGGGCGACAATTGGCCGTCTGCAAACCGGCCAGGAACAACCCCAGGCGTCCTGCCGGGGCGGGCGCGGCCTGTCACCCTACTTCTTCTCCGTAAGGCGACCGGACAGATACTTGTGGATGACGCTGGACAGCAGCGTCTGATAGGGTATTCCCTCTTCTCTGGCCCGCGCGTGCGCGAGATTGAAGTCTCGCTCGGTCACCCGGAGATTCACCCGCTTGGTTTTATTGAACGTATTGCGAGCCGCCTGACGAGCTGCCTCGATCTCTTGTTCGGCATCGGGGGCGGTGCGCAACTCGTCCCGTTCGAATCGATTGAGCACATCGCGTTCTTCAGCGCTTAATTCGTCGTTCACGAAGTCCGCCTCCTCCTGTAGTCTCTCGTCGCCTTACGGCTCGGAATGATCGTCTTCAGAATGCGAGTGCCGTCGGCCTGCGTCACGAAAGGCACGAGGTGGATGTACTTATCAATCTCCACGGCGTAGATCAACTGTCCAGGGTATTTTTCCTGGTTCGGGTGTTCGAGCACGTCCACCAGACCGCCTTGTTCTATAGCAACGACAACGCGCTCGAACGAGATTCCACGCTGTTCAATGAGCTGCCGGTTCTTTTCGGTGCTCCAGTCGAAGCCGATGTCCATACGTCAATTATAGTACAATGTGTGCATATTGTCAACACTTCACCCACCTGTGGCCTGTAAAGCTAAAGTTTACCGGCCCTTGAGACCGCGGGCGACCTCCGGCTCGTCTGAACCCACGCCAGGTCGAACCGGGCCAGCGTGATCGTCTCGTAGGGATGACTATCCCCCCGCTCATACAGGCAGGCGACGGTGCCGTCCGAAAGCACGGCCAGGGACGAATAGGCGGCCGGTCCGGGGTGCAGCGCTTTGGCATGGGGCCAGGATCTTCCGGCGCCATCGGAAAGACGTACGGTCATGTTACGCCGCTCGTCCCGGCTGGCCGGATTCGAAAACAGCAGCCGGTCGCCTTCCCCAGGGAATCGGACGAGGGCCGCCTGGCAGATCGGTTCGATCAGGGTCTCGTCATGGCGCTGGTCCCGCCAGGTCATCCCGCCGTCGCCGCTTACCGTGACCTGCCGGGTGCGCAGCGAGCGGTCGTAGTTGCGCGTGTTGAGCAGCACGTCGCCGTTTTCCAGTTCGGCCACACAGCATTCGTTGACCTGGTCCCGCGGAGTCGTGCCGCCCAGCCGCCAGGTCTCCCCGTGGTCGTCGCTGTAGATGACGTGGGAGTAGTAGCGTTTCGAAACGGCCTCGATATGGTCGCAGGGAATCAGCAACCGGCCCGAGGAAAGCCGGATGCCGTTGCCCGGACCGGTGGCGTACCAGGTCCAGTCCGCCTGTTTCGCGGTGGCGGTGATTTCCAGCGGCTCGCGCCAGGTGCGGCCATCGTCCTCGCTGGCTGTGACCCACACGGTCCGCGAGCCCCGGCTCGTACCGTCGATGATCCGGGATTCGCGGTCTATCCCCAGGTTGTGGGTCATCAACAGCCATATGGCCCCGGTCTCGCCGTCGACCACGGGACAGGGATTGCCGCAGGTGTTCCCGTCGTCCCCCCAGACCACCTCCTGGTCCGACCAGGTGCGACCGCCGTCTTCGCTCCGCTTCACCAGCATATCGATATCGCCGGTATCGCTCCGGCCGTCCCTCCGGCCTTCGCAGAAGGCAAGGACCGTCCCCGGGGAGGTCACGATGATCGCGGGAATACGGTAGGTATCGTAGCCATCCGTGCCACTGGTCCAGAGGACGGATTGTGTGCAGGTGCCGTTCAAGATAAACCCCTGGTCGGACATATGATTCGCGTAACCCCTCGCTCGCGGGATCGCGGGATATCGTGTATGGCGCCCGCGCGCGGGATATCGCGTAAGGCGCCGCGAGGATATGCCACGTAAGGCGTCGCGAGGAGATTCCCCATCGGGCGCGAGCGGTTCTAAAGCCTCATCGCGGCGTTTTCAGTTGAATATGATGTGCCCCGTGATGCCCGTCAATCCATCTATGATGACCCACAGGCCCGCGCTGACGAACTCGCCGAGGATCAGTCCCAGGAAGAAGGGCAGCATCTTGCGATAGATGTCGATCCCGCCGTACTTGAGAATGAGTCCCTTGATCATCCACGCCAGGAATATGGAGAACCACGCGGTGAGGAGCGGGGCAGAGGCGCCCACGGGAAACCCGATGAAATGGAGGGGCCACCAGATGAACTTCTGCCGCAGGAACATCAGCGCCCACATGATGGCGGCGCCCAGTCCGAAGAAGAACCACCGCCCGGCGGGTTCGGACGTGGAGGCGATGGTGGTCGCATAGTAGCTGAACCGGTTCTGCTGGAGCACCCCGAAGAACTGCCAGTTGAGGTTGATGCCCCCGTATTCGTAAGCCAGATACATCACCGTGTAGATCGAGCTGGCCAGGCTGCAGAGGATGGCCAGGCCGATGGCCGCGGTGAGCCAGCGCTGGTTCCGGAGCCCCGCCGTATCGGCCAGTTTCAGGCCGTTGGCCATGGAAGGCATGATGAGGGTGCGCGTGTGCGTGAACCAGAACTTGGTCAACCCGATGGCGACCAGGTTGCGCGCGCCGAGGAAGGGGCCGGTGAATCCGTGGATCATGAACTCCTGGGGATTGAAGGTCTCCGCGAAGATAACGCCGCCTTCCGCCACGATCCGCGCGAAACCGACGTAGACCGCCAGCACCAGGATCAGCAGGATGACGGCCAGCCACGGGGACAGGCCGATCATCCACAGCCATCCGAGCAGGAACAGGATGCCCAGGCCCCCGCCGATCACGGCGAACCGGTAGGAGAGGCATTCATTGGCATCGTCCGGAGCGTCGCCCCCGCGTACGACCCTGCCCAGGATCTCGCGGATATGCGCCCGGGCCAGCCAGAGACTGAACAGGGCGAGGACGAGCAGGGCGCCGAACATCTGGTATTCGCCCGGCAGCGTGGTACTGCCCGCCAGGTCGATGCCGAAACTCGCGTTCGCCAGGTTCTGCAGCCGGCTGATGAGGAAGAAGAGCCAGAGGCTGAATGAGATCTCGAGGCTGAGGAGATAGGCGAAGCCCACCAGCGGGAAGGAGAGGTTGATGGGCAGCACCAGTTGATTGTTGAAGAGACTGATGGTTTCCTGGAAGTAGATGGTGGGGAAAAAGTAGATATAGTTGTGTATGGCGTTCCACGCGTTGATCAGGAAGGGTATGGCGAAACCCGCCCACATCATGCGGTTCCGGAAGAACGGCGCCAGGCGGGAATCGGAGCCGTCGTCGCCCGGATCGATCATCTCCGCCGGCAGCTTGACCAGCGGAAATACGAGGCGTTCCCGTTCCACCCATTGCTTGCGCAGGATGACGGTGATGCAGAACACCACGAAGTACAGCGCCAGGACGAAGCTGAGCCAGGCGGCGAGCGGTACGGCCCACTCGCCCCACGGGATGGATCCACCGCGGGGCAGGCCTTCGAAGAACGATCGTACGGCCTCGGGATCCTGGGGCATCAGCCAGGGTTCGACGTGAGGCCCCACGTTCTCGAGCCAGCGGTTTTCCGGCGTGGCGTAGTACATGGAAGCCATGGCCGGCAGGAGCACCTCGGTCAGTCCGTATGACGGGATGGCCGACGCGATGAGCGACATGATGTATACGACGGCCAGTTCGCCCTGCGTGAGGGCGTGGGCCGGGGACCATATCCGCAGCAGCGTATTGACGATCCCGACGAGCACGGCAAAGAGAAAGACCACGCCGATGGGCGTGAAGTTGCTGCCCAGGTACGACCCCTGGATGATCATGTTGGAGTAGGGGTCGGCGATCCCCAGGATCAGCGAACAGGCCATGCCGACGGCCACGGCGCGGGGCGTGACCATCTCCCTGGGGTGTGGAGACCTGATGTTTTTCCCGGGTTGTTTCCGGACGGTGACCGACATGGGGAAGCCTTTCGGGCAGGCGCGATCGCTTGTTAAGCGCGTCTGGCCTGCGCGTTTACATTCACACACGCGT
Source organism: bacterium (assembly GCA_965202605.1). Classification (GTDB taxonomy): domain Bacteria; phylum JAAXHH01; class JAAXHH01; order JAAXHH01; family JAAXHH01; genus JAAXHH01. The sequence continues at coordinate 2,750,241 of OZ241838.1, read as the reverse complement.
CTGGCCCGTGCGGCTGATCATCACGATCACGCAAGTCGGTCATCGAGGACGACCGGTGAGGGAAAAGGGTAAAGCGGTTGGAAAGCGGATGTCAAGCGGAATGTCGGTGTCCGCGGGCGGGTCGTCTCCCGTCCAGCCAACAGGCGTTCTCTTTTCCCGGGGTGGCGAACGCGGCACACGTTACCCGGGGCGCCAAGGACGATGATCCGGTGTGTCGGCGACCTGCATGCCCGGCGCCGAATGTTCAGGGAAGATAGACTTGACGCTGCCCTTTACCGCGCGTACGGTTGTAGTCTATGATGTTGACCAGTACTCAGAATCCCCGCGTCAAGGCGATCCGTGCTCTGTCGCAGCGCAAGAAACGGCAGGAGACCGGGCTGTTCTTCGCGGAGGGCATCCGGCTCGTGGGCGAGGCCGTGCAGACCGGGGCGGACATCGAAACGCTCTTGGTCGCACCGGAACGGCTGCGCAGCGATTTCGGATGGGATACGGTGCGCCGCGCGGAGCAGGACGGGGTCGAAGTCGTGAACGTCAGCGCCGCGGTGTTTCAAACGCTTTCGACGAAGGACGGCCCGCAGGGTATCGGGGCCGTCGTCCGGCAGCAATGGACCGGACTGGACGATATTGGCGCGGACGATTCGGCTCTGGAGAAGACCCTCGGCTGGGTGGTCCTCGAGGACGTGGGCAACCCGGGCAACCTGGGATCGATCCTGCGCACGAGCGAGGCGGTGGGCGGGTCCGGCGTCATCCTGTTGGGCGACACGGCGGACCCGTACGACCCGGAGGCCGTCCGCGGCAGCATGGGAGCCATCTTCTCGCAGCGGGTCGTCCGCACCTCGCTCGAATCCCTCATCCACTGGCAGAACAAGACGGATCTTCCCATGGTCGGCGCGTCAGACACCGCGACGGTCGATTATAGGGACGCCAGCTACGCCCCACCCATCCTCCTGTGCCTGGGCAGCGAACAACACGGTCTGTCCGAAGCCCACCTCGCCGCCTGCGACCAGGTCGTACGCATACCCATGGTCGGCCGGGCCGATTCCCTGAACCTGGCCGTGGCCGCCGGCGTGCTGCTGTACGATGTTTTCAATTGGGCGCGGGACAGGGTGTAATTGTTGGGGATTACGGGTTAGTGGTTCGAAAGTCGCCGTATTTTCGGTTTCACTTGATTACCCTGCCACCAGATCCCAGACCAAATAGTTGAATTTGACGCGGCATACGGTGTATATTTGCGAAGGTAACTCCTTTGATCCCGGACGAGCGTATGCCTTGCATCATGATTTGCATGGTTCTGTAGCATGTAGTCTGTCAGCGGGTAAGGCCGTTGAGGATGGTCTTCGCCCACCGCACTGGAAGGATGTCATGTTTGTTGGCCCGGACGAACTGCTGCGGAGGATACGCCTTGGGGAAGATACGTCGCTGGAATTCAAGGAAATACGATTCAGAGGCAACCGGGTTTCCGGTCCCGGGCGCGACGGTCTGGCTGACGAGTTGGCGGCTATCGCCAATACCCACGACGGCGCAATAGTTCTTGGTGTAGACGACAGGACGCGTGCCATCGTCGGTATCCCGGAAGATCGATTGGACGCCGTCGAACGCTACGTTTACGAAGTGTGTAATGAGAGTGTAACGCCTCCGCTCCTGTTTCGCTCATTCCGCATGTCGCTACCCGATGTCGCGGGAGAGATGCAATCCGTGCTCGTTATAGAAGTACCGCGCAGTCTGTTTGTACACGAGAGTCCGGGTGGTTACTACTTTCGGCAGGGAAGCTCGAAACGGAGAATGCCACCCGGAATACCTGGCGAGGCTGTTCCAGCAGCGAAGCCAGGCTCGTGTGATTCGATTCGAAGAGCAACCGGTTCCACAATCGAGTATCGATGACTTGTCCGAAGATCTCTGGACCAATTATACTACCCGGTCCGACGAATCCGGCGACGTGGTGCTGCTTAAACGGGGGCTTCTCTCCAGGGACGAAACAGGAACCGTACGAGCTTCCGTGGCAGGCGTGTTGTTTTGTTGTGAAGAACCGGAGCGTTTTTTAGCCAACGCGTATATCGAAGCGGTGCGTTATCGCGGGACGTTCCAGGATTCAAATTACCAGATAGACGCCCGGAAGATACGTGGTCCGCTGAATCGGCAAATCGATCAGGCGATGGACTTTCTCTGGAGGAACCAGACGGTTTCGGCCAAAAAAAACCGCATCGGATCGAGACCTGGCAATTCAGCGAAAGGGCCGCCTTCGAGGCGATTGTCAATGCGCGGCTCACCGCGATTACTCGGTTTCTGGTTCGAAAATCCGATTTTTCATGTTTGACGACAGGCTGGAAGTCTATTCACCAGGCGCTCTTCCGAATACGGTAACCGTTGACAGTCTGGCGCTGCGTCAGGCTACCAGAAACGAGTTGATCACGAGTCTGCTTGCCGAAACTCCGGTGGCAGATGCCCCGAAAAACGGTGGCCGCAGTTTCTACATGGAAAAAAGAGGAGATGGCGTCCCCATTATTTTGGACGAGAGCAAAAGGCGTTCCGGAAAAACCCCCGAATATCGCCTCATTGACGATTCTGAACTACTGCTTACCATTTATGCGGCAGGGCCGACTGAAGAACAAAAGTGATCTGAAACAAATCCTATCTGGTATTTCTTATAGTATTTCCGGTATTCATTACCAACATAGAGAGGTATCCCCATGCCCGTTACCCGCCGCGCCTTCCTGGAAACCTCCGCCCTCGCGCTGACCGGCCTTGCCGCGTCCGCGAAGGCCCACGCCGCCCCCGTTCCCAGCAACCATGCCGCGCCCGCGCCGCCGACGGCAGTCGCGTCGCGTAACGGAATCCGCGGCGTCAAGAAGGCCTACGAGATGATGACGAATGACCAGGCCGATCCGCTCGACGCGGTCATCGCCGGCGTCAATATCCAGGAGCTGGATCCCAATGACCAGTCCGTGGGGCTGGGCGGCCGACCCAACGCCGACGGCGTCGTCACCCTGGACGCGTCCGTCATGCACGGACCTACCCGGCGGGCGGGCTCCGTCGCCGCGCTGGAGGACATCGCCTCGGCGTCGCTGGTGGCCAAGGCGATCATGGATTACACCGATCACATCATGCTCGTCGGCAAAGGCGCGAAGCGCTTCGCCCTGGACCTGGGCTTCAAGGAACAGGACCTGCTCAGCGAGGAAAGCCGCCAGGACTGGCTGCGCTGGAGGTCCCAGCTCAGCCCGGACGACGACTGGCTGGACCACGAGGACGACATCGTGATCGAACGGCCGGGCGGCACGATCAACATGTGCGGCGTGGACGCCAACGGGGACATCGGCAGCGTGACGACCACGAGCGGCCTGTCCTGGAAGATCCCCGGCCGCGTGGGCGACAGCCCCATCATCGGTACGGGGCAGTACTGCGACAACGAAGTGGGCGCCGCCGGTTCCACGGGACGCGGCGAGGCGAACATCAAAGTATGCGGGGCGTTCCTGACCGTGGAGTTCATGCGGCAGGGCAAGTCGCCCCAGGAAGCCTGCCTGGCCACGCTCGAGCGGGCCGCGGCCATGACGGAGGACCGGCTGCTGGACGGCAAGGGCAGGCCGATGTTCAGCCTGAACTTCTACGCCGTGGCCAAGGACGGTCGGTTCGGCGGAGCGACCATGTACCAGTACCCGGACGAATACCTCGAGGTGCTTCCGAGCCGGGGCAGCTACGCCGTGGCCAACGCGGACGGCGCCCGGCACGAGCCCCTGCAGTACGTATACGACCAGAATCAGCTTCCCGGTGCTTTGAAGGACCGGATGATGGAGCGCGTGGAGCGGATCAGGATGGAAAGAGCAAAGGAAGAGGAGTAAGGTTGCCGGGGCGTATCTGCGAGAGGATTCTGCTTATGGTTGCGTGCCATGCGTCCCGAGTTTGGCAGCCCTACAAGTCGCGCAGGTATTGTGCGTAATACAGCGGCCAGGTCTCAATCGCCGCCGCCTTTTCTCCACCGGGCCCGCCGACGAGCTTTACGGCGCGACTCGGCCGGTATCGATCCACGTATGATCGGAGGCTGCGGGCGCGAGTTCGCGCGCCGCTCTTGACCTCGACTGGAATGATCTCTCCGTCGCGACAACGATGCAGGAATTCCACCTGCGCGTGGGCCTGTTCCCAGCCATACGTCGGATAGGATACCCGGGCGTTCAGTTCATTCTGTATGAAGTTTTCCGCAACGTACCCTTTGAATTGCAGACTTTGCGACCGCTGATCGACGTATTCGAGTCCGAGCATGCGGCCCAGCAGTCCCACGTCGAACAGGAAGAGCTTGAAGATGTTTGCCCTCGCCATGGTCCATAGCGGCGCCACGGGCCTGCCGTTGACCGGGTAACATTTCCGCGCCAGATTCGCCTTTTCCAGCCAGTCGATGGACCCCCGCAACTCCTCATAGCGCCGCTTTCGCTCGATCACGCCCCTGAACCTGAACCGCTGGACGGAGTCGTCCTGAGAGTTTGCCAGTTGGCGGGGTATGTTCGCAAACACCGCGTCGATGTGTTGCGCATGGAGTTTGCCGGCGTATTTTCCGAAGTCTCTCTGAAATCCCGCGATGAGATCGCGGTGGATGCGTCCTACCCTTACTGCCCGTGCGCGGACGCCGTCCTCGTTGTCGTTCTTGAACCATTCGGCCACCGCTTCCGGCATTCCGCCCACGAAATAGTAGTCGAGCAATTGCGACCAGAGTTGACGATGGACGACTTGACCCCGTCTGCGTTCGCGAAAGGCTTGTAGCAGCCTGCTGTGTCCACTGGCCATCAGAAATTCCTCGAAACACATAGGAAAGAGTTCCAACTGCAGGATCTTGCCGACGGGAAACGAGTCCAGCAGACCCATGTTCGAACCTGTGGCGCAAACGTAGGCCCCGGGCAGATCTTCCGCGAAGTATTTGAGCGAATCGACGGCGGCTTGGCACTCGCCCGCCTCGTCGAAGAAGATAAGGTCGCGACCGATGTCCACGTCCGTATCAAGGCGCAATTCGATGTTTGCGATCACCTGGCGGGGATCGAGACTTTCTACGAACAGTTCCGTCAATCGCGGCTCCAGACGGAAATCGAGCTTGTGCACCTTGCGGAATGCTCGTTCACCAAACAGTTTTTCCACAAGATAGGTCTTGCCGACCTGACGCGCGCCGTCAAGCAATACGGGCTTACGCGCGGGTTGCCGTTTCCAGTCCAGCAGATCATCCGTCAGCAAACGTTCCATAAACCGGATTTCCCTCTGGAGCCAATCCTATTCGAGTACACTTCAACAACTTCCCATTGCACAATGACGCACTTTTATCAACATAAAAAAGTCTATTATCGCACTTTTATCAACATTAAAATGCCATTCCGATGCGGAAGCGTCATCTCAAGGTCTGTATTCGGAAATGGAGTAATGTAGTTCTCCCCGGTGCAAAGTCTTCAGGGGCGTTTGCACCGCAAAGTGGCAGGTCCGACAGAGGGTTGTTACAACGAGTATAACCGTCGGATTACCGTTGACGCGCGTTCGGGAATCGGCTTTCTTTTCACGTGCCAGTCCTTCTTTCCCTCGCCCGTAGTATGCGTTCGATTGACGCGCTATTTGTAATATGCGTTTGATGAACGCGCTTTTGATGAGTACAGGCGGAGAAGGACGACGATTCTTCGAGCGTTGGGGTGGTGTGAGAAAGGAACTACGATAGAGGGCATTCATGATACTGAACGACCAGCAGATCGCCGCGTTCGAGGAATCGGGCTACCTGTTCTTTTCCGGTTTACTTGACGAACGGGAAGTGAAGACGCTGCAGGAGGCGGTTCCGGAGGTACTCGGCCGTCAGGGACCCGAGGTGGTGCGGGAGAAGGACGACCCCACGGCCGCCCGGCTGGCCTTCGGAGCCCATACCTACTCCGAGCCTTTCGGACGGTTGGCGCGGCTACCCCGCCTGATGGACCCGGTTCGCCAACTGCTGAGGGACGAGGTTTACCTGCACCAGACCCGCATGAACCCCAAGCAAGGTTTCGGGAGCGGGGCGTCGTGGACCTGGCACCAGGACTATCCGTCGTGGTACAAGGTGGACGGCATGCCCGAACCGAACTGCATCATGGCGTCGGTGTTTATCGACGACTGCACGCCGGTCACCTCACCGCTCCTGATCATTCCGGGGTCCCATCGTTGGGGTTTGCTGGACTCGGAACTTCACGCGGATGCCAAAGGCCGGGGCTACGACCTGTACCACATCGACCGGCCGACGCTTTCGCAACTGGCCGGCGAGCACGGCATCGAACCCCTGATCGGTCCGGCAGGCTCCGTCGCCCTGATCCACAGCAACATCGTCCACGGCTCGGCCGACAATGTTTCGCCCTGGCGCCGGGCCATCTTCTACCTGATCTACAACGCCGTCGGAAACGCCTGCACGCGCGAGGTCAGGCCCTGGTTCCAGAACAACCGGGACTTCACGCCTCTTGAGCCGATTGCGGACGATGGATTGCGGACGTACGCTTGTGTTCAATCATGATTTACAGGAAGTCGAAGCAGTCAGAAAGCAGTCAGAAAGCGGTCGGCACCGATATCGTGAAGGAGAAATGGAGTGAAATCGATCGACGAGGATGTGCTTCGAGAGATGGTTGACACCATCGTGGATGAAGTGGATCCCGAAAGTGTGATACTGTTCGGTTCTCGCGCCCGTGGCGACGCCAAAGAAGATTCCGACGTCGATTTCGTGGTGGTAGAATCCTCGCCGTTCGGGTCTGGTAGAGACCGGCGCAACGAAGAAACCCGCCTATGGCGCGCGTTGGCAGGATTTGCGGTATCCAAGGATATTCTTGTTTACAGCAGTGACGAAGTAGATTACTGGCGCGACTCAATCAACAACGTACTAGCTCGCGCTCTGCGTGAAGGCCGAGTGCTGTATGAACGACCTTAAGCAAGCTCAAGTTTTACTTGCCACGGCTGAAAGGGACATGTAGGCACTCAAAGGTATGGATGATTCCACCATCTTCGCTGATGAGATTTTCGGCTTTCATGTACAGCAGGCAGTTGAAAAACTACTCAAGGCCTGGCTCGCGTTACTCGGTAAAGCGTATCCTGCTACGCACGACCTGGCACGGTTGCTAGAGATTCTCAAGACGTGCGATACTAATGTCTTGGATTTCGCTGATCTCACGGAATATACCTCTTACGCCGTCCGATTTCGGTACAGTGTAAGCGATCATGACGCTACTCCGCTCAATCGATCCATGGCAGTCAACCGCGTGGATCTGCTACTCGATGCAGTCCGAAGCCGAATGGCTGATACGGACGTGTAACCGCCGCATCGTCAGTCACCCGCGTTCGCCGCCTGGATCGCCGCGTGAATATACCCGTAGGCGTAGGCGAATCCCACCTGGCCCGGCTCGGGACCTGATATGCCGGGTACGTGATCGGGCATGATCATGTACTCGTACCCCACTTCCTTGTAGGTGCGCATCGCCTTCAGCATGTCGACGTCGCCCTCGTCGGGGAACACCTCCACGAAGTTGTTCAGCCGCCCCTTGATGTTCCGGAAGTGGACGTTGAAGATCTTCTTCCTGCTGCCGAAATAGCGGATCACGTCGAAGATCTCCTCCGACGGGTTCTCCAGGCTTTCAGACATGCAGCCCTGGCAGAAATTCAGCCCGTTGTAGGGACTGTCGTACAGGTCGATGAGCTTCTTGAAGCCGTCCGACATGCCCAGTACGCGGGCCACGCCGCGGTACGTCCTGCCGTGCCCGATGCCCGGATCCGACGGGTGGCACGCCATCTGTACCTTGTATTCCTCTGCCACGGGGATGATGACCTTGAGCCAGTGGTCGATGCGCTCCCACATCTCGTCCTCGTCGGCGGGACCGCCTTCAAATTCCGGTCTGCCCTGATCGAGCTTTTCGTAGTCGAAGGACGACAGCTTCGCGCCGCCGCGGCCGTACCTGGGCTCGGTGCGCAGGTGGCCCAGCAGGGTGATGTTGTAGTTCAGCCCCCGAATCCCGGCTTCCGAAGCCATGCGCACGGTCTCGCACATGCGGTCCAGCGCGCGGTCCCGCGCATCGCTTTTCCCCAGGAATATGGCCCCGGCCTCGTTGTGGAAGGCGCTCGCGGAGCCGAGGGGGATATGGATCATTTCGAGGTTGATCCCGTACCGGTCGAAGCGTTCACGCTGGGCTTTGAGCAGATCGGTCGTCCACTCGGCCCAGGGTTCCGCCGGCGTCTGGTCCACGTTGAATACACCCAACTGGGCAAGTACCTCGATATCCGTGTCGTTTCTGCACCGGGTCTGCGTTCCGATGTACATGTATCACCTCCGTAGTTGAATAGTGACGCGTTATTCGTGGTGCGTTAGGATTTAACGCGTTATTCGTGATCTTAGACGAGACGGCGCGGATTTCACGATCCAATCGTTTTACACTATGGATCACGGAATCGGGCAACCCACGGCCTCAGCCGGCACCTTCGGCGGACTCTTCCGGTTCCTTACCAAGGAGCCGGACGCGCTTTCCGGCCAGCATGTCCCTCAGCTTGCTGCGAATGGCCCAGAGGCACACGAGGGACGGAGTCACCATCAGCGTCGTGATGACGAAAAACGTTCCCCAGTCGCCGTCGAGCCAGTCGACCAGTGCGCCCGATGACGCCGCGAAGAGGGTCCTTCCCGCCGTCCCGATCGACGCGAGCAGCGCGTATTGCGTCGCCGTATAGGTCCGGTCCACGAGCATGGAGATGAAGGCGACGAATATGACGGTCGCGAAGGCGCTCGTGAGGTCGTCCACCACCACGGCGGTGGCGAACAGGAGTTCCGACTTCCCCATCCAGGCCAGCGTGGCGAACAGGAGATTGGTCACCGCCATGGCGATCCCCGCTGCGAACATGGCCCGCACGAGTCCGATCCGTATGGCGAAGAAGCTCCCCAGCACGGTGAAAGCCACGGTGACCACCCAGCCCAGCCCCTTGGAATAAAGGGCGATCTCCGACTTGGAGAACCCGATTTCCTTGTAGAAGATGATGGACATGCGGCCCAGGAAGGCCTCGCCGATCTTGAACAGGAAGACGAAGCCGAGTACGGCGGCGGCGATGGCGAACCCGTTGCGCCGGAAGAAGCTCGTCAGTGGATTGGCCACCGTACCCGCGAACCACGCGGCGGTGCGGCCGAGTCTTCCCGGAATATGTAGGCGTGAGGTAATCTGTTCGTCGTCTTCCGCCTGTGCCGCGATACGTTCCGATGCGGCGGTCTCGCGTACGAAGGCGAGGCCGATGTTGCAAAGGACGACCAGGGCGCCGAGACAGAGGAAAGTGGCCTGCCAGTAGTCTTCGACACCGGCCCGTTGAAAGGCTTCCGCGGTCTCCAGGGCGATCACGCCGCCGAGTTTGAACCCCGTCCACCAGCCGACGACGGCCGTGGCCGCGCCCGCGGCCATGGATTCGCTCTCCGTCTTACCGATCTGCTCGATGCGGAGCGCATCGATCGCAATGTCCTGGGTGGCGGAGGCGATGGCGATGACGAGGCCGATGGCGACCACACCGCTGAGATTCGCCGTCGGCTGGGCCGCGCTCCACAGCACGAGGCACGCCAGGATAACGATCTGGAGCGCAACGATCCAGGCGCGGCGGTGTCCGAGCCGTTTCGTCAGCAGGGGCAACCGGACCCGGTCGATCAGCGGAGCCCAGAGGAAGTTGAAGGCGTATACCCCGAAGATCAGGCTCGCCCAGCCCACGGTGGCGCGGGACAGGCCGTCTTCTTTCAGCCATAGACTGAGGCAACTGCCGATGAGCACCCAGGGGAAACCGCTGATGATTCCGAGCAGGAGTATGCGGGCCATGCGGCGCTCGAAGTAGATCGACAGCGATTCTGAAAGGTTCCGCATGTACCCTCCGGCGGCGGTTCGCACCCGGTCCGGCCGTGGTTGGGATGGGGTGTTGAAGACGACGGGAATGTATGCACGCCGGGATTTACCGTCAATCGAATTGCTGGATGTCCGGGACATGCGCGACCGCGGGCTTCACGTGCGCGGTTTCAGTAGTGCTTCACGTGCGCGATGCGAGCATGAATGCGTGGAGAATCCAAAGGCGGTAGTCGTTGACAGGGAGGTGGAATACGGATAGGATAGAACCATGTTCTGGTGGGTAAAAACACGGTTTTCGCCGTCTCGGGTTTCCCGTTTCTGCAGCGGATGGGCAGTCACCTGCCTATTGCTGATCCTTCAGGGCGGCTGCGGCTCGTCCGATTCGGAGGTGGATCCGAATGACAGGGAGGCCGTGGCCCGGGCGTTCATGGCCCAGTTGATCGAAGGTACGATCACGCCGGGCACCATCGGCTTTCACGAAATACCGGAAAAGTACGTGGAGGAGGGGAAGGCGTTGTACGGCCAGTACGGGTGCACGGTGTGTCATGGCATGGACGGACGTGGCGACGGGCCGATCTCCTACACGCTGAAGCCGCCACCCCGCGATTTCAGGGACCCCGGGGCCTACCGCATCGGACGCGACGTGGTCACTATCGCCGGCACGCTCAGGGACGGCATGCCCGACAGCCCGTCCATGGTGCCCTTCCCCCACATCAAAGACGAGGAGCGCTTCAAGATCGCCATGTACGTCGCTTCGCTTCAGTCGGCGGACGACCTGGAGATCACCGGCGCCTGGGTCAGGGCCACGCCGCCCAACCGGGACGTCACCGCCGCCTACCTGGTCATCGAAAACCGGTCGGACCGGATCCGGGAACTGCTTTCCGTCGAGACGCCGGCCGCGGAGTACACGGAACTGCATACCATGCGCCAGGTAGACGACATGATGGAGATGGAGAAGATCGAACGCCTGGCGGTTACTCCTCAGGGCGAGGCGGCACTGGAACCTGGCGGAGACCACATCATGCTGTTCGGTGTGAAACGGCAACTGGCGGAAGGCGATTCGGTATCCCTGACGTTGCGATTCGCCGACCAGTCGACCCGGACCGTAACGGCCGAAGTGTCGAAGGACAAACAGTAGCACCTACAATATGTTGTGCGGCATTTTTGACAGACGTACAACATGTTTGTTTATTAGTTTTATTTTGGTATTTAGTGCCACAAATGCTATCTTATAGATAATCCCTTTACTGATTTCCCCCTTTCATCAGTGGGAGTAGGTTCATGCCTCAGTCAGATTCCAAGCGTGCACAAGAACACAAAGAAATGCTCCAGGAAGCACTTTCGCGTCCAGGCGTTAAGGAAGTAATGGAGGTTTATTCTGGTTGGCTTGAAACTGACCAAGCGCTGACCTCTTATCGTTTGGCCACCAAGGAACCTCTGCAGATCACAACAACAAACTCCGCTAATCTGTAAATAGCATTTAAATAGGAGTTTATCGTTGCCTATCTGGAGCGAGATTCTAAAGGAGCTTACACCTGCCCAAGAAGGACTTCCAGTTGATTTTGATGGCGTTCGCCGGAAGTACCTATTGGAACTCCAAAAGCATTCGGATAGAAATGTAATACTCTATGCCTCTGGTTGGCTCCAAAGGGACGCCCCACCAGCGCTTACTTCCATAAATGACGAAGATATACAGGCGTTCATGGAAGTTAGTCACGGCCTCCACGGTAGTAAACTCGACCTGATACTGCATAGCCCCGGTGGTTTTCCAGAGGCAGCCGAGGCAATAGTTGCCTACCTTAGGTCTCGTTTTTCTCATATAAGAGTAATTGTACCACAACTCGCCATGTCAGCAGCCACCATGATAGCATGTGCTGCCGACGAGATTGTATTAGGCAAGCACTCATTTCTCGGTCCTACTGATCCGCAAATTATGTTGGCAACTCCCTTGGGGGTACGTCCAGTTCCGGCTCAGTCCGTCTTGGATCAGTTTGATAGGGCAAAGAGAGAATGTTCCGACCCAGCCAAATGTCAGCTTGGTTACCAATGTTAGGCCAATACGGTCCAGATTTACTGGTCCAATGCGAGACAGCGATTGAAATGTCTAAGGTTTTAGTAAAGTCTTGGTTGGAAACATACATGTTTAAAGAGATGGATGATCGTCAATCAAAGGCGGAAAACGTCTCGACTTGGCTTGCTGATCATACGGAATTCAAGAGCCACAGCCGACATATACCACGCAATGAACTTGAAGACCATAATCTGTCGGTATTTCGATTGGAAGAAGATTCGATTTTACAAGACATGAGCCTTTCGGTTTTTCATGCTACAACGCATACCTTTTCCGGTACCCCTGCTGTAAAGATTGTGGAGAACCACACTGGTCGCGCATTTATCAAACAGCATGTCGCTCAACCTGTACAGGTTGCCATGCAGCCAGTCCAATCGATAGAGTTTAATCCTGCACCAATTGCAATCCCGGAGCAAAGTGCCGATCGGTGAACGCATCCCTCACGGTAGTGTCCTGGCACCCCGAAGTCAGGATTTCCGGTATGCAGCGTTGTCTATGCTCGCCGCGTCACTGCTGCTCCTCCCGGGATGCCGCACCGAATCGCCGCCTCCGCCCCAGATCGATATCCCCGAGCTTCTTGACTACGGCGAACGCTTTGGCGGCGATTTCACGCTGACGGACCAGAACGGGGCGATATTCGACCTGGCCGAACACCGCGGCGACGCCTTCCTGATCTTCTTCGGCTATACCTACTGCCCCGACGCCTGTCCCCTCATGCTCTCCAAGCTGGCGGCCGTATACGACGTGCTCGATCTGGAGCCGGGTCAGCACGTGCGGACGATATACATCACCGTCGACCCATCGCGCGACACGCCGAAGCAGCTCAGGGAGTACCTGGCCTACTTCTCCACGGTGGACGTCCGAGGGCTCACGGGGTCGCGGGCGGAGATCGACGAGGTCGCCGAAAGGTACGGCGTGCTGTACAAGCTGCAGGAGCCGAACGAGGCTGGCCATTACCTTGTGGCCCACACGACCACCCTGTTCCTGGTGGACCGGGAAGGTCGCCTCCGCTACCGGTTTCATCCGAGCGACAGACCGGAATACATCGCGGCAGGGATTAAACTGCTTTTCGAATAGCCTAATGTTCGCGGCGCAGCGAGTCGATCGGGTTCATGGCGGCGGTCCGCAGCGTCTGCGAACTGACCGTGATCCAGGCGATCAACAGCCCGAGCAGGCCGGCAGCGGGGAACAACAGCAGCGGGACCTCGGTATGGTAGGCGTACTGCCGCAGCCACTGATGCGCGACGAAGTAGGCCGCAGGCCAGGCGATGACGTTCGCGATTACCACGAGGATGGTGTACTCCCGTGACAGCAGCAGGACGAGTTGACGCGCCGATGCGCCGAGGGCCTTTCGTATGCCCACCTCCCTCGTGCGCTGTTTCGCGGTGAAGACGGCCAGACCGAACAGCCCGAGGCACGCCGTGAAGACCGCCAGCCCGGCGAACATGGTCACGAGCCGGCCCAGTAGCTGATCCGAACGGTAAAGCCGGTCCACGTCCTGGTCGAGGAACGAATATACAAAGGGGATTTCGGGCGTGGATGCCTTCCACATGGCTTCCAGGTCCCGCAGGGTTTCGCCGGGATCGCCGGGAACGAACCGCACGGCCCAGTAGCCGGAGCCACCGAAGGTGAAGATTACCGGTTCGATCCGCTCGTGCAGGGTCCTGAGGTGGAAGTCGCCCACTACTCCGACGACCTGCAATTCATTGTATCCTATCTTTACGAACTTGGCCATAGCCTCTCCGGGCGAACTCCATCCCAGGCGTCTCGCCGCCTCCTCGTTGAGGAGACATCCGGTCGATCTCGCCCATCCTCCTCCATCAGGATCCTCAACCCATTCGAAATCTCTTTCGAAGGATATGTCGCGTCCTAGAAGCAACTCGAGTCCGAGTGTTCGAACGAGGCCTCCCTCGGTATGGATATGCTGCGCCTCGACCGTGCCCGCCGCCGGGTCGTCGACGCGCCGCACGGGCAGAATCGGCAGTCTTCCCCGCCCGGCCGCGCGACCGGGCATGTAGTTCGCCCCGGCAACGCTGACTACCCCGGCGTGCTGCGGGTAACGCTCGCGGATCATGTCGAAGTCCATGCCCTCGAGATCGGGAAGTATCACCACGTGTTCTTTCTCGAACCCCAGGTGTTTCTCCTGCATGTACTCCAGTTGCCGGTAGACGGCCCCCGTGCCTATCATCAGCAGGATGGCCATGGAGAACTGCACGACCACGAGGGCTTTTCGCAAGGTCACGGCGCCCGTACCCGACGGACCCCGGAAAATCGCCACGGGGCTGATCCGGGACAGCAGCAGGGCGGGGTAGGCCCCGGCGAGGACGCCGGCCACAAGAACGATGGAGACGCCGCCCAGTATCGACCACGGTTCAAGCGAAGGCATGGAAAGCACGTGACCCGTCATGGATCGGAAAACTGGCAAAACCACCCAGACGGCGGCCAGGGCGACGAGGAACGCCGCGGCGCTCAATAGTATGCTTTCACCCAGGAACTGGCGGATGATTTCTCCCCTCGTGGCGCCGGAGACTTTGCGCATGCCGATTTCCCGGGCCCGGGTAATGGACCGGACGATCGCCAGGTTGGTGAAATTCATGCAGGCGATCAGCAGGATGAAGACCGCGATGGCGATCAGCATCCAGATGAACGACACTTCGCCGTTTGCCTCCATCTCCAACTCCAGTTGAGAATGCAGATGGATGTCGAAAAGCGCCTGCAAGGCATAGGTGTGGGTAAAGGCCGTTGCCCGGATCGTTGCGTCGACGTGCTCCGCAAGCCGTGCCTGCAGCAAGGCGCTTATCTGTTCGGGCGAGACGCCGTCCGGCAGGAGCAGGTAGGTGTAGTACGCGCTGTTCGCCCAGTTTCTCAAAAGGCCGATCGGATCACCCCGTCCAGTCGTCGTGGCAATGGAAACGTAGAAATCGGGGTGATAGTGGGCATAAGGCCGCGGGTCTTCCATGATGGCGGTGATCGTGAAGGGAAACAGGTGGTCACCGGTGATCGTCTGGCCGATCGGATCGGCGTCCCCGAAATACTTGCGGGCCATGGACGCGCTGATGACCATCGTATTCGGCGCCGTGAGCGCGGAGGAGGGGTTGCCGCGCACCAGGGCCACGTCGAACACGTCGAAGAGATTGCCGTCGGCCCAGTAGACCCGCTGTTCGTAGAACTGCTGGTCTTCGGTCGTAAACAGCCAGGTCCCCACCGTCGCTCGAAGCCGCAGCACTTCCTCCACTTCGGGAAGTTGGGTACCAATGAATTCGCCCAGGATTCCGGGCGTTCGCGCCGTGCGGTCCGTCACCACCCGGTAGATACGATCTCCCCTTGTATTGTGGCGGTCGTAGCTCAACTCGTCGCGAATGTACAGGAGGATGACCAGGCAACAGGCCATGCCGATGGCGAACCCGATGACGTTGATCGCCGCATGGGACCCGGATTTGAGGATATTCCGCCAGGCGGTGAGGAGGTAGTGTCCGATCATGGTCCGTCTCAAAGTGCCAGCCTGCTCCAGTGAACATCCATGGCGGTTTCAGTACCCGCGTAGTAGACCACCAGGACCGTGCCGTCGGACAGGGTTTCAGCGTAAGGCAGGCCGAAGGACCACACCGAGAACCCCAGGGCGCCCTTGGGATCGTCCGCCGGCGCTTCGTGGGTGTAGAGGGTCGACTCAGATTCCGGGTCGAATGCCCCGCCAATGGACGGAGCCAGGCGGGCCTTAATGGACTGGGACTGAAAACGGTCCACCCAGGCCAGGACGACGCGTCCGTCCGGCAGTACCGCGGGGTGCGCCGCCTGGTCGGTGACACCGATATCCTCGGGCTCTGACCAGGTCCGTCCCCCGTCGGGACTGACGCGCCGGTGGATGTTCAGGTAGGATTCCGTCTCGGTGTTGTAGGTCCACGCGAAGGCCCCGATGCTGCCGTCAGGCGCCACGGCCGATCTCAGGTCCCAGTTGAAGATCAGGCCCGTCGGATCGAATCCTATATTCACCGGTTCGCCCCAGGTCCTCCCCCCGTCCGTGGAGTGAAAGGCGACGACCCGCTGGTACCATTTAGACGTGTCGAGGTAGTGCTTGTTGCTCTCGATGGTCATGACCAGGGTGCCGTCCGGCAACTGCATGATCGGATTGGTCAGGCTCGCCGGTCCGATCTCATCCGGCATGGGCACCTCGCGCCAGGCCGACCAGGTCTCTCCGCCGTCCTCGGAGTCCGCCAGGAGGATGTACATGGGCACGCATCCCTCGGTCTCCGGGTTGAAGAGACCCGGGGCGTCCGGGTAGGTTTCGCGGTCGATCCACATGGATGCGGCAATGACCCGTCCGGGCGCCAGTTCCGTGAGATAGACGATCTTGACCGATCCCCGCACGCCGTGCAAGACCGGTGATTCGAAGGGCCTATCGGGTTCGCTCCAGGTCTTCCCGAGGTCCGACGACCGGCTGACTTCCACCATTTCGTCCGCGCAGTCCTTTGTCGTTCCGCTGTGCCAGGTGGCGATCAGCGAGCCGTCGGACTTGCTGAGGACGGCGGGGAAGGTGAGATTGGCGCGGTCGGTGCCGGGTGCGCTGCGGCTGATGACGCCGGAGTCGATGATGCGCATGTAAGTTCGCCTTTCGATATGGGTTGGTTATCCTGCTTACTGCCAGGTTCCCGTCTGGTTTGCCGGAGTTCCGGCCCGGTTTGTCGGGGTATCGAGCCGATCCTTCTCTCCTCTCACATGCTCTCGCACAAATCGATCAGGCCAGTGAGCATCGATTCCGCCAGGCTGTCGATCGCCTCTTGGGTTCCGCCCATGTCGACCGATGACGCGGAGACGTAGCATTTCATGGTGGGTTCGGTACCTGAAGGGCGCACGATGGCCCGCGTGTGTCCGGCCTCCGAAAGTGCGAAGATCAGGATGTTCACGCGGTCGCCCGGGACGGCCGTGGTCGTATTCGTACAAAGATCCAACGCCTGGCCGCTCTGCCGGTCGATCACACGCCGGACGGCGGGTCCGCCTATCCGCTTCGGCGGCCCGGCGCGCAGGGCGGCCATGACTTTGGCGATCCTCCGAGACCCTTCCGCGCCAGGGAGTTCGACCGACCGCTGAACTTCCCTGAAGTATCCGTATGTACGGTAGATTTCGTCCAGTTCGTCGCGCAGGGTGCGGTTGTCCTTCTTCACCAGGGCGGCGTACTCGGCGAGCAGGATGCCGGTGGCGGCCTCCTTGTCCCGTATCCGGGCGTCCGCCAGGTATCCGTGGCTCTCCTCGGTGCCGAACACGAAAGTCATGTCCGGCGGCATCCGTTCTATCGCCGCGCCGACATGCTTGAATCCCACCGGAAGATCGGCTACGGACTCCAGGCCGTGGGACCGGGCGATGAGCGCGGCCAGATCCGACGTGACCACGGTCTTGCAGAACAGCCCCTTGGCGGGTAGTGTTCCCGCCGCCTGTTTACGGCTGAGGATGTAATGGCACAGAAGGACGCCGATCTGGTGACCGTTGAGCGCCAGGTCCTCCGGGGGGGCCTCCCACCCCCGGTCGGGCAGCGGAAGCGCGCATCCCACGCGGTCGGCATCGGGGTCGCTGGCCAGGATCAGGTCCGCGCCGCTTTCCGCGGCCTTCCGTATGCCGAGGAGGAACGTCTCCGGTCTCTCTGGATTCGCGATGCCACCGGTGAGCGTGGGGAACGCGCCGTCGGGCTTGACCTGCTCCTCCACGTAGTGCACGTCCTGATAGCCCAGTTTCCGCAGCGCCGGCGCCACGGAGGTCATCCCCACGCCGTGCAGGGGCGTATACACGACCCGTATCCCCCGGGCGCCGGACAGCGACAGGTCTGCCAGGACGTCAACGTACCGCGCGTCCAGGTCCCGGCCGATGGTCCGGATCAGGCCTCCTTCGGTGGCCTCCCCGTAACCGGTCCGCCTGACCTTCGTTACGCGCCGCATTTCCGCGGTGATCCGCGCGTCGCGGGGCGCCACGATCTGGCCGCCGTCGTGACCGTACACCTTGAAACCGTTGTCGCCGGGCGGGTTGTGGCTGGCGCTGATCATCACGCCAGCCGCCGCCCGAAGTTCCCGGACGGCAAAGGACAGCGCGGGGGTTGCGCGATGGCCGTCGAAGATCAGCACCGAAATGCCGTTAGCGGCAAGCACCCGGGCCGTCTCCTTCGCGAAGGCCTCCGAGTTGTGCCGGGTGTCCCACGCCACGACGACCCCGCGCGCGCGGTCCGTACGTGTATCGTCCACCCCGGAGAGATACCGGGCCAGACCCTGCGCGGCCACGCCCACGGTTCGGGTGTTGAACCGGTTCGGTCCGGGACCCATCCTGCCGCGGAGGCCGCCCGTCCCGAAGGCGATGGCCGAACCGAAGGCGTCTTCCAGTTCATTGGCGTCGCCCGCTTCGACCAGGGCTCGGATTTCCGCTTTGAACGCTGCGAAGTCCGCCTCTGTCAGCCACCGCAGCATAGCCTCGCCCGCCGTCCGGGAAAGGACGCCGTCGGCGATCCATGCGTTGATCTTCAGGATGGTTGGATTGCTCACGTCATGAGACCTTCGAGAAAGGGCGAGGCCGCGGCAGTCCACGTCCGGCCGTACCTCGTCCCTGTCTGTGTGTCGCCACGGTGCCCCGTCTTCAGGTCGTCCTGGTGCCCCGTCGCCACGGTGCCCCGTCGCCACGGTGCCCCGTCTTCAGGTCGTCCTGGTGCCCCGTCGCCCTATTGCCCTGGCATCCCTGGCTACACTTCGCCCTTCAGATATCTGCCTCTTTCCTCCTTCGGGAATCGCTCTGTCGCGTAGCGCAGCATCGTGCGGGGCATCTGCCGGTAACGGGTCTTCAGAAACGATTGCTCGACGGTCAGATTCCGCTTTCCGATCTCTCTGAGCATCCAGCCCACGGCTTTATGGATCAGATCTTCCTCGTCGTTCAGCAGGCGCTCCGAAAGGTTCAGCGCGTCTCCAAAAACGTCCTGTCTGATGAAATGCAGACAGGCCATGATGGCCATTCTGCGTTCCCATATCGATTCCGATTCCGCCAGTACGTAGAGCGGCTTCTTGTCCCGCGCGTCCAGGTAGCCGCCCAGAATGGGGTGGGCGGAGCAGTCGACGAGGTCCCAGTTATTGATGAAGGCCGTATGGCCGAGATACGCCTGGTAGATCGCCCCTCTTTCCTGCTCTTCGCCCCTGTTGAATTTCATGACCAGCATCAGAAGCGAAAACATGCGTGCTTCATGATAGGGAGATACGAGCAGGCTCAGGGTCTCGCCCATGGAAAGGCCGCGGTGTCTGCGGACCTGGGCGCGTATTACGGGAACCCTGATGCCGAGGAACCGGTCTCCTTCGCCGTATTCTCCCGGACCGGTCTTGAAGAATCTCTGAGAATGCGCGGCGATGGCGGGATCGCCCAGCGCCTCGAGGACGCCGTGTATCTCTTCCGAAGTCACGCGGGCCTCCGGCCGGAGAAGAAGGGTACTTCCGGGGAAACCGCTTTGTCCCGAATGGCCGCGAAAAGAGCAGACCATGTCTTCGTAACGGACCTGCGTGCCAGGGCAACGGACACCCACCGACCCCCGTTAGAAAAACTGCAGTTCGTGGATGGACCCGGGAAAATACAGTAAATCCACCACGATCGCAACGGCAGAGCCCAGGATGTACCCGACCATGATGCCGATCATGAGCGGCTGCGCCGACTGGTACAAACGCACGCCGCCTATCCGAATCAGAACGGTTTTCAGCAACCACGCGAGGAAGACGGGAAAGAAGGCGTTACGCGGCGGTCCCCCGGCGGCCACCACGAATCCGATGGGAGATACGGGCCACCAGCTGAAGAAGTAGCGGGCAATGGTCATGCCCAGGACTATGGCCATGCCCGCTACCAGGAAGAACACTTCCGTGCCCGATATGGTGGTGCTGTTCTGCATCCAGGTGATGATCAGGTTATAGAAACCGGGGTCGCCGGCGATATTGTGATAGTAGTTCGCCGCGCCGCCCAGCCGGTACCCTGAATAGGCGGAGAAACCGATGGCGGTGATCGCGCTGACGGCAAAGGCCACGGCGCACCAGAAGAACAGCACGCGGCCTGAAACGCCCATCACCGATCTCAGGCGGGCGACGTGGGAAGGAATGATCATGGTAAAGGTCTTCCAGTTGCGCGCGAAGGCGCTTCCGAGACCAAGGACCGTCAGGTTCTGGGGTGACAGCGAGGCGGACCCCAGCATGCCCACCGTAAACTGGTGGGCGTTGATGGGCAGGTCCAGGAACACCAGGCCCGATTCCGCCATCACGCGGCACAGCGCGAAATAGAAGAGGAAGAGCAGGGTAAGGAAGACGGCGATCACCGGGAAGGACATGCCTGCCGCGTGCAGCCACCAGACGATGTACGCCATGCCGCAGGCGCCCGTGACCAGGGCGGCCCGGTAGGAAATGAACTCGTCCTCGTCGCGCAGGTTCGTGGCGTGCCCCCGCACGTGCCTCCAGACCGTCTTCAGGTGACGCCGCGCGATCCAGAATCCCCAGAGCGCGAAGGCGATCATACCTCCGATGAACTGGACCGCAACAAGGCCGCCCGGCACGGCGGCCCCCGAATCGCCGGCGATACCGATCCGGGCCAGGACGCCCTGCTCCAGCGTGTTGATGATCTGGAACAGCCAGACGCTGAAGAGGATATCCACGTTGATGAAGTAGGAAAAGGCCAGGGTCAGCACGTTCATGCGGACGGGATGGGCGGGAAAGGCCCGCCCGAACTCGATATTGATTACGGTATTCGCATCGACAGGAAAGGCCGTCCACTGCGTCCAGTAGGAGGCGGTATTCCAGCACATGACGGAGAACGTGACCACCAGCCCGGTGATGAACAGGCGATTGCGCATGATGGACGGCAGGACCGCGCCTGATTCATCGTCCGTATCCGTCATGACGACCGGCACCTGCGAAATGGGATAGGAAAGCCGTTCGTGCTCGACCCATTGCTTGCGCATCAGGATGACGAAGCAGATGCCGACGGCCAGCAGTCCGGCAAAGAAAGTAAGCCACCAGAAGGAGGGGATGATCCACGCCGCCCACGGAATCGGCATGGATTCGGGAAGGCCCCAGTAGTAGTCCCGGTTCGCGTTTTGCTCGTTCGTGACGATGACCCAGTCCGGGAGATAGGCGAAGAACATCTCGCGCCACTGGTTCTCGGGCGTGGCGTAGTATTCCGCGGTGGTCATGACGTTCACCACGTAGTTCGACATCCCCCACGTGGGCACCATGAAACCGATCCAGCCCAGGACGAAGATGAACAACAGCTCCCGGGTCCGCAGTCCCCATGACGGTCTGACCACCTTGACCAGCATGTTGGGACCCAGGACGCCCAGGAAAAAGGGGATCAGCAGGGCGAGGTCGATATGGGCGAAGGTAAGGTGAACGTACCCGACCAGGAAGTTGCTCGCCACCGAGCCCAGGTTGACGGCCACGGCCAGCGCCAGGCCGATCAACACGGCCCGCGGCGTCGCTACGGCCGGGGTGGAAGTTTCGACCGAAGCGGTCATAGGCGGTAGAGGGATCCGTACTTCTCCCGGATATAGGAAAGAAAGCAGTCCGCCGTGAGCGGCTCACCGGTGACCTGTCGTACGAGTTCGCCGGCACGGTAGGTCATGCCGGGCCGATGGATGTTGTCTCTGAGCCAGTCCCGCAGCGACAGCAGTTCACCGCGGGCGATCCGGTCCGACAGGTCGGGCATGTCCCGCTCGGCGGCGTTGTAGAACTGGGCGGCGTACAGATTGCCCAGGGTATAGGTGGGGAAATATCCGAAACTGCCGTGCGACCAGTGGATATCCTGCAGTACGCCGTCTTTGTCGTCGGGCGGCTCTATGCCGAGGAACGCTTTCATCTTCTCGTTCCAGACCGCGGGAAGATCGCCGGCCGCGTATTCGTCCGCGAACAGGCCGCGCTCTGTTTCGAACCGGAGCAGGATGTGCAGGTTGTAGGTGATTTCGTCCGCTTCGACCCGGATGAGCGAAGGTTTCACCTCGTTCACCGCGGCATAGACTTCTTCTTCGGTCACATCCGCGGTGTTGTCGGGGAAGATCGCGGAAAACTCAGGGTAGAAGTACCGCCAGAATGCCCGGCTCCGGCCGACCATGTTCTCCCAGAGGCGCGACTGGGATTCGTGGATGCCGAGGGATACCGACGCGCCCCGCGGCGTGCCCTCGTGGCCCGGGTCGTGTCCCTGTTCGTAGAGACCGTGTCCCGCCTCGTGGATGACGCCGTAGAAGGACTGCATGGGGAGGGTCTCCGAGTACCGGGTCGTCAGGCGCACGTCGTTTACGCCCATGTGCGTGCAGAAGGGATGGGGAGATATGTCCAGCCGGCCCGCCTCGAAGTCGAAGCCCATGCGTTCGGCGGCCATGACGCCCATGCGTCGCTGCTCTTCGATGGGGTAGTTTCTTTCAAGGAAATCGGTGCGGGGCCGCACGGGCGACCGCCCGATGCGCTGCACCAGGTCGACGAGGGGACCGCGAATCGAATCGAAGACCGCCGCGGTTTCTTTCGCCGTGGCACCGGGTTCGTATTCATCGAGCAGCGCGTCGTAGGGTTCGTCCCCGTATCCGACCGCCTCGGCAGTTTGACGCTGGAGGTCGACCAGCCTGGCGACCCACGGCGCGAAGGCCGGAAAGTCGTTTTCCCGCCGGGCCTTGATCCAGACCCCTATGGCCGCCGAACTCGTTTCCGTCAGCTCTTTGACCAGGGTCACGGGGATCTTCACCGCCCGGTCGCTGTCCCGGGCGATTTCGCGGATGTTGACCTCCCGGTCGGGGGCCAGGGATTCGGACCGGGCACGGTCTAACGCCGTTCTCATTGCGTCCGACGTGAGTCGCTCATGGATCAAGCCGGAAATGGTGGCAAGCTGCCGGCCCCGCGTGGCGGCGCCCCTGGGTGGCATGTAGGTCTCCTGGTCCCACCCCATCAGGGCGGCGGCCCCGTGCAGGTCGCTTGCTTCCCGGTAGATCTCCATCACCTGATCGTAGTGCTTTGACACGGTGCGTATCTCCCCTTTCTCCTCGGATTGCCTTCCGTTTGTCCGGACCTTGAAGCGGCGCGGAAAAGACCCTTCCGCTCACGTGGACAGGACCGCATTGACGCGCAGGTGAAGCCGGTCGCAGGCCGTTCGCAGAACCTGCTCGACCTTTGCCGGGTCATTCCCCCGCGCGAATATGAATCCGGGATAACCGGCGCCCTCCGGCAACGGGGTCAGCACGTCGCCTTCCCGGGCGGTAATGACTACGTCTTCGACGCCCGGGACCCTCTTCGCCGCGTCCACGCCGTCATATCCCTGGAACAGTCCGCCTTCCGGTACGGGCAGCATCATCACGCCCGCGGCCTCCGTATCGTTTCCCGCCCTGCCGAAACCACTCGCCTTGCCGCAGATGCCGTCCACGTCCTCGCCCAGCGCGTGACGCAGGATGAGTTCCTCCAGGCTTGTCCCCAGTCCGAATTCCAGGACCCGCGAGCACAGGCCCCCGATGGACCGCCCGGCGATTTCGATCATCCGGACCCTGCCGTGGTGGACCCGCAGCTCGGCGTGGACGGGTCCCTCCGACAGACCCACGGCCGTGGAGGCCCGCTGCGCGGCTTCGGCCACGGCGTGTTGCGTCGCTTCGGGCAAACGCGATGGCGTCACGTAGATCGTCTCCTCGAAAAAGGGACCTTCCATCGGATCGGGTTTGTCGAAAAGCGTCAGCACGCGCAGGCGCCCGCCCGTCAACAGGCCCTCCAGGGCTACCTCCGCGCCCGGAATGTAGGATTCCACCATGACGCGGTTGGCGTCGGGGTCCTGGCCCGGCGGCCTGTCCGACACCCTGTCCAGCATGCGGCCGATCCGACTGAAGGCTTCTATGAAGCCCGCGGGCGAGTCGGCCCGGATCACGCCCCGGCTGCCCGAAAGCAGAACGGGCTTAAGCACGCATGGATAGGGCTGCTCCAGCGCGATTTCCTCGACGGGCACCGTCCTGTCGAACCGGGCGAAATAGGGACACCATTCACCGGCGGCATGGAGCATTTCGCGCATGCGGTACTTGTTGCGCGCCGCAACGGCCGCTTCGGGTGTGTTATGCGGAAGGCCGAGGGCCTCGCACGCCCTGGCCGCGATCTCGGTGGTATAGTCGTCGACGGGTATGATGGCATCGAGGGCATGATCCCGGGCATACGCGACGATATCCTCCACCGCCTGGGACACGTGCCTGAATCGCAGCGAAAGCGGGACGTCCCAATCGGCCGCCAGCACGTGGCAGAAGTCCGAACCCATGACGACGTCCAGGTTCATCCGGCGGGCGGCATCCAGAAAAGGACCGGCCCGATAGGTCGTCGTCGGCATCAGGAGCAGGATTGTTTCAGGCGGAGACAGATCTGGCATGTTAAGACTGAAAAATAGAGATTTCGACTGTCGAAATCAATGAAATCGCCCGGCCCGTCGCAGTGCCACACAGATGTACAGTGAAAAAAAACTTGCATACTTAAACATGCACGAAATATATTGCACGTACAATTCGCTTAAATCACCCGCTAGCACAGGACCTTGTTTCGGGCTGTCGCGGGAATTCCCGCACTCTATCGGGGTGCATTACTCCCTTTATTTTATCTGGAGGGTAATCAATGAATCGCACAGAATTGGCCGGTAAGGTTGCTGATGCTACCGGGTTGTCGAAGGCACAAGCCGATAGCGCAGTCGCCGCAGCACTCGACGCCATCAAGAGCAGTCTCAGTGACGGCGATTCCGTCACGCTGATCGGCTTCGGCACGTTCAGCGTATCGGAACGTGCTGCTCGCCAGGGGCGAAATCCCGGTACAGGCGAGTCCATTACGATCGCGGCGAGAAACGTGGCCAAGTTTACGGCGGGCAAGGCTTTGAAGGACGCCATTGGCTAAGGAACGCTCCGGGCCCGTCCGGCCTCGTGGTCGGACGGGCCCCGTTAACGATTCACGGATGCTCGGGACGCAGGCTTGCCGGAGCGGATGTAAGCTTCGTTTTCTCCGTGCGTTCCCGATCGTCTTCCGGTTTGGGACCGGGTTCCCGAATCGTTTTTTTTGCCCGGTTGCGCACACGTGTGCATATCCGGGTCAAGCGAGCAGCATGGCCGCGATGGCAGTCCGTCAATCCGACCCCCAACGGAGGATCACCTTGCCGCTCTACGAATTCACGCTCACGGATTTCCTGTTTCCCGCGGATCTCCCGAACAACAAGGCCAATTTCCGCTTTGTCGTCGATCTGCGCTTTATAAACCATCGCAGTCAGTTCGCCACCGAACACGCCGTGATGCCGAGTCTTGACACGTTCTGGGAATGTGATACCGAGAGGGCGGGCAAGCCGAATTACGTTCGAGACGCCGGGGAGGAAGCGTTGCGGGCGGGCGAAGGTCCGGCCTCCCGGTGCGGCCGTTTCGAAATGGCGACGATTGACGAATGGGACAAACTCATCCTGCTGGTACGGGGGAAGCGAGTTCATTCCATACAGTTCAAGGTATTCGACGTGGACCGCAGAGACGCCTGGGACAAGATCAAGGATTTCCTGGGCGGGATCGTCGAGGCCGTAATCGGAAGAATAAAAGGGACGATCCCGGAAAACCTGCCCCTGCATCTGCCGGAATCCCTGGGCGGCTCGGCGGACGACCTGCAGTCCTTCCTGCTGAAGAAGCTCGCGGGCGGCGACGCGGTCCTGTTCCGTGGCTCGACCTTGCTAAGTGAACCCGCGGACGGAGAATCCGCGCACCTTGCGGTCCATGGCCGGGGAACCAGGGGAAAGTACATGATCGGTTTCAGCCTGACCCGGCGGGATGGGTGAATCTCAGCCGCCATGCCGGCGATCGTCAGCGACCTGCATCTGACGGACGGCACCTCCGGCCGGACCATCCGGGAGAATGCCTTCCGGCTTTCTGCTTCCTCCGCCCGGAGGAGCGAATGGGAACCCACGGAGTTCCGAGTCCGGCCCGCTTAATTACACCGGATCGAGGGACGAGCCATCGCTGGGGGACGGCGTCGTCATCGAGTTGGTTACCCGCTTCCACCTCGAGGTCCATTGCCGCCTGGGGCAGCATCTGCCCCGTTCATTTACGTACATTTACCTATGAAAGATTAGCTTCTGAATTTAGGATACTTCGCCTTTGAAGGGAGTACTCAAGTCCATCCGTGTTAGATTTATGATGCTAAGTTAAGATTCGTGTGAATTGTAAACGAGATTCTTGAAAACCCAAATAGATTCTGTCGAAAAGGGAGACTGTTATGTCTAAGGATAGGCACACATCCAGAGACCAGAACGATATAGAAATCAGGAGCGTAAACGAGGATTCGCCAGGAATCGAGACCATGCCTGATATTACTCCGGATATGATTTCGCCAGATCCTCCCCGAAGCAATAGTGAGAACAACCAGAACGACCAGACAGGGTCATCAAATGTAGAAAGTGACTAAGATGTCAAGTTCAGTACAGGCGATCTATGTATTGATCGTACTACTACCAGGCTTTTTGCTGTAGCTCTCGTTGAGCTTCTTACCGGAATAAGAGAAAAAGCTCCTCTTCGTTTGACTGTGCAAGCCCTGGCGTTGAGTTTCGTAGTGTACGTAGTGCATTGTAAAGTTATAGATTAGTGGTTATATTAGACATGACACGCCACCTTTATCTCCCGGAGGTCATCATGTCTAAGAAGCTTCATCACGTGTCCTTGACCGATCATGCCCGTCAGGAACTGAAAAGCTGTCTGCGCAAGGGCGTGCATGCCGCCCGCATGCTCAACCGTGTTCGCGTCCTGCTGTTGGCCGACGCCGGTCAGCCCGACGAGGCCATCGCCGCACAGGTGGGTCTCAGCAGAGCGACGGTGTACAACATAAGGCGCAGATTCGCCGTCGGAGGGCTTGCCTCATCGCTTCATGAGAAGCCCCGGCCCGGCCAGAAACCCAAGGTAACCGCCCGGGTCGAAGCGAAGCTGTGTTCCATCGTCTGCAGCGACCCGCCCCCGGGCCACAGTCGCTGGACCCTGCGCCTCCTGGCCGATCGGCTGGTGGAACTGGAAGCGGTAGACAGCATCAGTCATACGGCCGTGGCAGGAGCATTAAAAAAAATGAACTTAAGCCTTGGCTGAAGAAGCAGTGGTGCATCGGCGTCATGGACAGCGAGTACCTCATGCGCATGGAAGACCTTTTGGACCTCTATGAACAACCTTACGACCCCCTTCATCCCGTGGTCTGCTACGACGAGATGCCGTTTCAACTCCTGGGCGAGGTGCTGGTGCCTATCCCCATGAAGCCGGGCAAGACCTGGCGTTACGATCATCACTATAAGCGCGAGGGCACCTGCTGCATTCTGCTGGCGGTCGAACCTTTGGCCGGCTGGCGCTTTGTCCAAGTACGCAAGCGGCGCACCAAAATCGACTATGCCGAGTTCATGCGGGCCATGATCGCCGCCCGCTATGAACGCGTCCGCAAGGTCCGTCTGGTGGAGGACAACCTGAACACCCATAGCGCCGGGTCTTTCTATCAAGCCTTCGAGCCGGAGGTCGCCCGCGGTCTCAAGGGCCGGTTCGAACCGCATCGTACGCCGAAGAAGGCCAGTTGGCTCAACATGGCCGAATTGGAGTTGTCCGTGCTGGGCAGGCAGTGCTGTAACCGCCGTATCGCCGATCAGCACGTCCTGGACCGGGAAATCGCCGCCTGGGTAGAGGCGCGTAACGAGAAAGCGGTCAAGCTGAACTGGGGCTTTACGACCAACGACGCCAGAGACAAGCTGAAACGACATTATAAATCTATTAAACATTAACTTTACAGAGCAGTAGTCTATTCAATCGTTGCCGATTCAGGGTATTTGCCCGGTCTTCAAATTACTATCGAGCCAGCAGATTCCGGAACCGCCCCTATGGTGTTTCCTACAGTGGACCCGTGGGGTATCGTGGCTTTAACCGGGATTTCTGTGTTGGTTTCAGTAGTATTGTCGCTGGCGATAAACAAAGACTGGATGCGAATACTTAGAAAATTCGGTCTGACCCAACAATCCCATGACCCGCAGCCGTGGGATGGAGCGTTCAGATTAACCGGACGTTGGGTTCTAGTCAAACTTTGCAGTGGAGAAAACTGGTTGGCCTAAGAGAATGAGCAGCCGCGAAACCAGACATAGCCTGTCGCTTCAAGATGCTCATTGGGTTCGAGAAGATGGAAGC
Source organism: bacterium (assembly GCA_965202605.1). GTDB lineage: Bacteria > JAAXHH01 > JAAXHH01 > JAAXHH01 > JAAXHH01 > JAAXHH01. The sequence continues at coordinate 2,722,193 of OZ241838.1, read as the reverse complement.
CTGGCAAAGATCGGTGCTGATGAGTTTCTGATCACGAGTGAAATCGACTGGGTACAATTGCATTATAAAAAGTGAATATATGTACGAAACTTGGCGGGTCCAATCTGTACCTAAATCGGGCTAGCAGTAAACCATTTCCCTTGACTTGAAAGGTGTCTCGCCATACCATGTTGCAGTTGTGTTGGGAGATATCGGAGGGGTTTGCCGGGGTGGTGGAATTGGTAGACACAGGAGACTTAAAATCTCCCGGACCTCAATAGTCCGTGCCGGTTCGAGTCCGGCCCTCGGCATTCGGGGTCATGAACACACTGGTGCATGCTGGTTATGCAGGGCGCTTAGCTCAGATGGTTAGAGTGCCACGTTGACATCGTGGAGGTCAGTGGTTCGATCCCACTAGCGCCCATACAGTTTGAACCCGGAAACCGCCCGGCCCGGATCGCTCCGGCCGGGTTTCTTAGTACGTCCCCGGTCCGGATCCGGTTTGTACCAATATGAAAATCACGGACATCAAGGCCGTCTACCCGGCATGGAAGAACAGCGGATCAGGCGCCTGGCAGGGATACTACTGGCAGATCGTTGTCCGGGTGGAGACGGACGCGGGGGTGACCGGGTACGGGTACGGCGGAGGCGGCGAGCCGGGCGCGATGATCGTCAACGGCCACCTGCGCGATACGTTGATCGGCCGGTCGATCGGCAGTACGGACGATATCCGCCGAACCTGGGACCATCTCTACTTCAGATCACTGTCTTACGGCCGGGGCGGCGTCGTGATCATGGCCCTGAGCGGTATCGACCTGGCCTTGTGGGACCTGCTGGGCAAGGCCGAAGGCAGGCCCGTATACGACCTGATCGGGGGTTTGAAGAAGGACGGGATCCGCGCCTACGCGACCGGGGGCGATCTCGAGCGTGTCCGCGACCTGGGCTATACGGCGGTAAAGCGCCCGCACGAGTGGCGCACGAATGCGGACTACGATTCGGCCGCGGCGGAGGCGGCCCGGTACAGGGAGCTGTTCGGCCCGGACGCGCTGCTCATGTACGACTGCTACATGTCCTGGGACACGGAAGTAGCCCTGCGGATGCGGGAGATTCTGGCCGAATACAGGCCATTCTGGTTCGAGGATCTCATCACCCCCGACCATCTGGACCAACTGGCTGAACTCAGGCCCCGGCTGGCGCCCGTTCTGCTGGCCGGCGGAGAGCATGATTTCTCCCACCACGCCTTCGACGCCATTTCCCGGGCCGGCGCCCTGGACCTGTGGCAGCCCGATATCACCTGGTGCGGGGGCATTACGGCGGGCCTGCGCATCCTCGACCTGGCCAGGTCGAACGACGTGCCCGTATGTCCCCATCGCGGCGGCGAGATCTGGGGACTGCACCTTATCGCCGCGACGGACTGCATGGACCTGGCGGAGACGCACCCGGACCGTTGGGGCGAACTCGAGGACATGATCCTCGTCGACGAGCCCGCGGTGTCCGGCGGCGAGATCGCACCGCCTGACCGACCGGGATTCGGTGTAACGCTGAAACCTGAGTACATTTGATTCAGCTCAATATGCATCCGCTCCCGTGGAAAACAAGGAGACGTTTCGGATTTCCGTATCTTGATGAAACAATGGGACTTGCAGATTTAATCCCCGGCTGTTGCGGGGATTTGACGCCGGATCATGTCCGGCATGTTGATGCATCGGCATGGACCGCGTCCCGTACTGCAGCACGGCGGCGCAAAAGAAAGGAGGAAGTATGATAACCAAACAACGGAGGTGTGACGACTGATCTGATCAGTTGGCATACCTCCAGACGCATGCCGGGCGCCTTGTCCAGTGCGAGGCGCCCGGTTTTTTTGTGCTTGCGCCTCGAACCGGCAGGTGTAATCGTGCATATACGGGTTGGAATCCGCCGGTCGGCCCGGTCGGCCCGGTCGGCCCGGTCGGCCCGGTCGGCCCGGTCGGCCCGGCGCGCCGGCGGACCCTTTTGGCCAGCGAGTCATCCACGATCTTCCTTAAAAGACAGGCGTCATGTCTCTCTACCGCCTTCTGCGTCCCATTTGTTTCAGCCTGGATCCCGAGTGGATTCACCGCGTCACGCTGTCCGCGGTCGGTGCGGCGGGACGCATGCCACCCCTGCGCGGCCTGCTCCGCGGGCTGTTCGCCACGGATGACCCGCGGCTCCGGGTGGAAGCGGGAGGACTTGCCTTTCCGAACCCGGTCGGCCTGGCCGCGGGATTCGACAAGAACGGTGTCGCCATGGAGGGCCTCGCGGCGGCCGGCTTCGGTTTCGTGGAGGTCGGTTCGGTCTCGGCGTACCCGTCGGCCGGCAATCCGGACCGCCCGAGACTGTTCCGGGTTCCGGATGATGAAGCGATCGTGGTCAACTACGGGGTGCCCAACCACGGCGCGGAAGTCGTGGCGCGGCGGTTCGCGTCCGCCGGTCAGCCTGGACCACCTGGGCAGCCCAGGCTGACCGTCCCCCTCGGCATCAACCTGGTCGAAACGAACACCGGAAAGCCGGCGGACGCGGGCGTTGTGGTGGACGAACTGATCGCGGCGGTGCGCCCCTTCCTCGGCCTGGCCGACTACGTGACCCTCAATTTGAACTGCCCCAATACCACGTCGGGACGGAGTCCTTTCGACGACCCGCGCACCCTGAGGTCGTTACTCGCCGGATACGCGCGGTACGACGCCATGCCGCCCACGTTCCTGAAGGTGGTGCCTACTACCGATCCCGGCGCCATAGAAGGGACGCTCGCGGCCATGGACCCCTTCCCCTTCGTGAAAGGGATCGTTTTCGGTCTGCCCACGGGAAAGCCCTATGCCGATTTGAAGACCTCGCGCCGTCTGCTTGACGCGATGCCCGGCACGCTTTGCGGCCGGCCTGTCCGGGCACTGGTCGATGCGTCCATTCAGGCCTGGTATCCGCGGATGGATCGCGGCCGCCACGTGATCGTGGGTACGGGTGGCATATTCACCGCCGAGGACGTCTACGAAAAGATCCGCCTGGGCGCTACTATTGTACAATTGTACACGTCTCTGATCTATCACGGTCCCGGCCTGGTGAAGCGCATCAACCGGGACCTGTGCCGCCTGATGAGCCGGGATGGCCTGAGCCGGATTTCCGATGCCGTGGGCGTGGACAATCCGCACTAGAACGTGCCTTCGACACTCAGCGTCGTGCCTGCGGAATCCGCTTTGCGCACCGTGGACGACCGGATCCGCCCCTGCAGTTTCTCGTAGTAGAGCGTTTCGTCCACCGGGATATCGACCCAGTCGTCTTGCCAGGCGGACAGCAGCATGGCATTGGCGAGTTCTACGCCCCGGATGCCCTCGATCCCCGGCGCGATCAGGGGGGTTCCCTCGAGGATCGCCCGTATCCAGTCCCGGGTAATGCCCCGGTGCTCTTCGCCGCCGGCCCGGAACGGAATCTCGCATTTCCAGGTCTCCGGACTGCCGAATCCGCCCTTCCATTCGCGGTTGAAGACATCCGCCGGCGTCCGATTGCGCCAGAAGGTGATCCTTCCTTCCTCCATGACCACCTTGCCGTTGTCGCCCGTGATCTCCATGCGGTTGGTCCCGGGCGATTCGCCCGTAGTCGTAATGAATACGCCCGTGGCGCCGTTTTCGTACTCGGCGTAGGCGGTCACGTCGTCCTCCACCTCGATGTCGTGGTACTTGCCGAAGCCGCAGAAGGCGCGAATGCGCACCGGCATGCCGCAGATCCACTGCCAGAGATCGAGGTTGTGGGGACACTGGTTGGCGAGTACGCCGCCGCCTTCGCCTGCCCACGTGGCGCGCCAGCCGCCGGAGTCGTAATAGCTCTGCGCGCGGAACCAGTTCGTGATGATGTAGTTCGTCCGGCGCAGTTCGCCCAACTCGCCGGACGCCACGAGCTCCTTGAGCTTGCGGTGTTCTCCGAGGGTCCGCTGGTTGAACATCAGGCCGAAGACGAGACCGCTTTCTTCGGCCGCCTCGTTCATTTCGCGCACCTGGCGCGTGTATACGCCGGCCGGTTTTTCGCACAGGACGTGCAGGCCGCGGGCGAAGGCCTTCACCGCCAGCGGCGGATGATCGTAATGGGGCGTCGCGATGATCACGGCGTCGATCGCGTCGGACTGCAGCATTTCGTCCGCGCTCTCGTAGACCTCGACGTCCTCTCCGGCCCGGGATTTCGCGCGGGCAAGCTGATCCGGATCGACATCGCAGACAGCCTTCAGCACCGCTCCGGGCATCTTGTCCCCGGCGAGGTATTCGACGTGGAAGCTGCCCATGTTACCGAGACCGATGACTCCGATACGTACGACGTCCATAGAACGCTCCTTGTCCGCGCCGCTTGGCCTGCGCCGCGCTCGCCCGCCGTGTAGCCTGCGCCGCTTGGCCTGCGCCGCGCTCGCCCGCCGTGTAGCCTGCGCCGCTTGGCCTGCGCCGCGCTCGCCCGCCACGGGATTCGCTTACACTGCGGGGGCGGCCGTTTTACCGTTCTTCATCACACAGGGAAAATGCTCGCCCGCACGGTTCATGGGCGCTCCGTCCGGCAGGTCCACGAAGGCTTTCATGACGTGCTGACCGGAGGCGACGAAACGGGAATCTCCGGTCATGTAGTGCATGGCGATGGCGCGCCTGGGCTGCTGAGACCGGTTGAAAGGCGAGCCGTGCCAGGTTAACGAGTGGTGGAACGACACCTCCCCGGCCATGACGGGCCAGGCCCGGGGTTCCACGGTGGTTGTATCCGCGTCGGCGGGCGGCGCGAATCCCTCGATCCGGCCGAAGTCCTCGGCCTGCTTCAAATGGCTCTGCGTCCGCAGGAATTCGATCTGGTTGCCCCACCGGTGGCTGCCCGGCGTCATCCACATGCACCCGTTCTCCACTGCCGCGTCGTCGAGGGCCACCCAGGCGGATACCGGGGTCATGGGGCGGATGATGGGCCACAGCGGCGCGTCCTGATGCCAGCTCGTGACGCCGCCGTAGCCCGGCGGCTTGTACTGGATCTGGTCGTGCCAGACCATCAGTTCGTCGGCCTCCGTTAACCGGCTGATGGCTTCGACGACGAAAGGATGGTGGATCAGGCGGCGGTATGCGTCGGAAACTTCCCAGATATTCACGATCTGCCAGACGCAGCGCTCCGGCTCCCGTTCGCGGACCATGTTGTGAAACAGCACCGGCCTAGGTCCTCCCTCAGGGAATCCTTCCGGCCCGGTATCGAGTACCCGTTGCAGCTCGTCCCGCAGTTCCCGGACCGCCGCATCGTCCAGGATGCGGCCCCCGTTGAGAAACCCGTTGCGGTGGAATTCGGCTACCTGTTCTTGGGTCAGCATAAGTTCCCTCAATTTGGAAGTCTACGCGTGTCAGACTTCCCGGTCGAAACCGGCACCTTAATGTCCAAAGGTCAAAAGTCCTTTGTATAAAACAGGCGAACCCGGTCCGTATACCGAAAGGCTTGGTCGATCATCTCCCTGGTACTCCTTACCGTAAACCCCGTTTCCAGCCTGAATAAAGTCCCAATTTGATCGCCCGTTATGGTGAGCGTCAGTCCGGCTTCATCTATGGAGTAGGTACTCGGATAGGTTCTTCCATCGAAAGTTGTCATGATCAGCCGATCGCCGGAGACCAGCCACATGCCCACATCCTTCGTGCTATCCGTATACATGCCGTCGGGTTCAAATCGGAGCAGGAGAAAACCGGATTGATCCAAGAACACCTCAAAACTGTCAATGACCGTCCGTACGTTCTTTTCAATGTCCCTTTCGATACGATCGGCGCGATAGCGATCTCTCGCCTGTTCCGCCCGTTCCGCCTGTTCTGCCAGATACCTGCGGATATTGTTCGGTATCTCTTCGGCGAAGTCATTACCTGCCAACCGCCACGTACCTACCAGTGCCGGATCGATCGCGATGCTGGACGACGCAGATGCATTGGATTCCGTGGATGCTGTGGATGACGCAGATGCAGAGGATTCCGCGGATGCCGTGGATGCCGTAGACGCTGTAGACGCCGCATCTTCGATCTCTTTCAGGATTCGATCCAGCTTCCGGTCGATCTCGGTCAAACGCCGGTCTTGTGAACCCAGCCTGTTCCTGACCTGTGACAGTTCCCATTCGATCTGGTTGAGTTTGACCATGATCTGGCTCAGCCGGAAGTCGACGGACTGATCGTCCGCGGCGATGCGATTCCATCCTGTGAAAACCGTAAGGCAGGCAATTGTCGTCAATGCCAGGAACCATATGTGCCGTCGACGCATCCAATACTCCTCTCGTACGATGGTAGGTTAACTATCTACCGTACGGCAACCTGCCGCCAAAGCCTTAACTTCGAGGCAGGCAATCTTCGCCAATGGCCGGGAACCCTACCTGTCCTCGACGCATTGGTGGACTCCTTTGATGGGTGTATTGCGGATTGACAATTTACCCCCTGGCACGACGCCGCCAAAGCCTTTTTTGAAGGAACCTCCGTGTTGACATGAACGGCGCGAATCCCTATAATACGCATGTTGTCCGGCCCGGCGCGAGTGAGCTGAAAACCGGCAAAGCGGCAACACGTACTGCATGTGGCATACGAATAAAACGGATTGTATCCAGGCGTAAAATCACGACCCGGATAAAACAATTCTCAACGGGAGCAGCCTGCTCCCCTATTCACGAGGAAAGGCCGAACGATGTCCGAAGCACCTGCCGCGTCCACCGAAACCATGGAATTCAAGAGCGAGTTGAGGCAGATCCTGCACCTGATCACCCATTCGCTCTATTCCAACAAGGAGATCTTCCTCCGCGAGTTGATCAGCAACGCCAGCGACGCCATCAACAAGATCCGTTTCAATTCCATCAACAACAGCGACCTGCTGGACGGCGACACCGAGTGGAAAATCAGGCTGATCGCCGACAAGGACAAGAACACGCTGACGGTTTCCGACAACGGCACCGGGATGTCCCGCGAAACCATCGTCGATCAGCTGGGCACCATCGCGAAGTCGGGCACCAGGGCGTTCCTCGAGACTCTGCGGCAGGCCGACGAAGCCAGCCGGCCCGAATTGATCGGCCAGTTCGGCGTGGGATTCTACTCGTCGTTCATGGTGGCCGACCGCGTGACGGTGGTCTCGCGCCTGGCAGGCGACCCGAAAGAACAGGGCGTCCGCTGGGTCTCCGCCGGAGAGGGCGAGTTCACCGTGAAGATGGTGGAAAAGGAGACCCACGGGACCGACGTAACGCTCCATCTCAAGGAGGACGAGAAGGAGTTCCTGGAGGAATGGCGGCTCCGGCAGGTGGTCAAGGAGTTCTCCGATTTCATCGAGTACCCGGTCGTCATGGACGTGGAACGGCATGAACCGGTCGAGGGGGAGGACGACAAGACGGAGGCGGTGGTCCGGGAAGAGACGCTCAACTCCATGAAAGCGCTCTGGCTGCGGTCGAAGGACGAGATCGAGGAGGACGAGTACAACGCCTTCTACCGTCAGATCTCCCACGATTACGGCGATCCGGCCAGGGTGATCCACTACACGGCCGAGGGGCTGACCGAATTCAAGGTACTGCTCTTCATCCCGGCGAAGCGGCCCTTCGACATGATGTTCGGCGATCCCAAGGTCGGGCCCAGGCTGTACGTGCAGCGGGTCCAGATCATGGAAAACTGCGAGGAACTGCTGCCGCCCTACCTGCGCTTCATCAAGGGCGTGGTGGACTGCTCCGACCTGCCCCTCAACGTCTCCCGCGAGATCCTGCAGCAGAACCCCATACTCGACCGCATCCGGAAGAACATCGTCAAGCGGATCTTCACCACACTGGAGGAGATGAAGAAGGACGAGTTCGACAAGTACGTGGAATTCTACAAGGAACTGGGACTGATCCTCAAGGAGGGTATGGCGCAGGACTTCGAAAACCGCGATACCCTTACCGCCCTGGCCGTGTACGAATCCATGAACACCGAGGCCGGGAAGTACATTTCCATGGATGAATACGTCGACCAGATGCCGCCCGACCAGGAGGAGATCTACTACCTGATCGGCGAGCACCGCGGCATGCTCGAGAGGACGCCGTACCTGGAGATCTTCCGGGACCGCGGCTGGAACGTCCTCTTCATGACGGATCCAATCGACGAATTCGTCATGTCGTCGGTGACCGAGTACCGCGAGAAGAAGTACAAGGCGGCCGACAAGGGCGACATTGCGGCCGACGAATCCGACAAGGTCAGGGCGGAAGACGATGAGAAGACCTTCAAGGCTTTGATCGAGACCCTGAAGGGCAGGATTTCGGAGGTGCAGGATATCCGGTTGTCCACCCGTCTCAAGGACAGCGCGTCCTGCCTGGTGGCCGACGAAGGCGCCATGAGCGCCCACATGGAACGGCTCATGCAGCGCATGGGCGAAGGCGGAGCCCAGGCTCAGGCCCAGGCCTCCAAGCGCATCCTGGAACTCAACGCCGGACACCCCGTCGTCCAGGGCCTGCAGAAGCTCCACGACAGCGACAGCGAAGACGCGCGCGTCGAATCCATCGGTCGCCTGCTTTACGAGCAGGCCGTGGTGGCCGAGGGGTCCAAGCTCGACGATCCCGTGGGTTTTGCGAGCCGGATCAACGACCTGCTCGTCAAGGAACTGATCCGGATCTAGTCGCCCGATGATCCGGATCGCCGTGTTTCAGCCCGGCGCGGAATCGCCGATCATATCACCCCCGCTAAATCACACCACAGTCAACTATGCGCGTATCCCTACTATTCACCTCGATACTTCTGCTGGTCTCGTGCGGCGAAAGTGAACGCGCCGGGGAACAGCCGAGCGCCGGGGAACAGTCGGCGGCCGGCGGCCGGGTCAACTCCATCGGCGTGACCCTGCCGGACGACGCGGTGGACGCCTCCCGCCAGGTGCTCCGGTCCATGAGTCCCGAGCCCAAGAGCCTGGATCCCAGTATCGAACCCTACGATACCGAGCAGACGATCCTGCCCTTCGAAGCGCTGCTGTTCAAGGACGAGCACTGGAACCCGATCCCGGGCGCTGCGCACAACTGGGGCTCGGAAGACGGCAAGGTCTGGACCTTCCATCTCAGGTCGGGGATGCGCTGGAGCGACGGATCGCCCCTGACGGCCCACGACTTCGTCTATTCCTACCGCCGGATGCTCGACCCCGAATCCACCAACATCTACGCCTTCTTCTATTACGACATCAAGAACGCCGAGGCAATCGTCAAGGGGGAGAACGAGGACGTCGAGTCCCTGGGCGTCCGGGCGGTGGACGATACGACGCTGGTCATCGAGACCGAAAAGAGCGCGCCCTACCTGCCCCATATCGTTTCCTTCGGCGACGCCATGCCGGTGCCGAAGCGGCTGGTGGACAAATTTGGCCGAAAGTGGACCGAACCGGAGAACATCATCACGAATTCCGGTTTCATGGTTACGGAGTGGGTCAACGGCAGCCATATGACCCTCGTCCCGAACCCCTATTACAACGGTCCGCATAAGCCCTTCCTGGAGAAGGTCATACACCCTTTCCGAAACGCGGCCGCGGCGACCATACTTCCCTACGAGAGCGACGAAGTCGACATGGAAAACGTCGACGTGAACGACCTGGACCGCATCGAGAAGGACCCCGGACTGAAGCGGGATCTCGTGCGGTTCCACGGGCTGAACACCTGGTATCTCTTTTTCAGGACGCAGTTGCCGCCCTTCAACGACATCCGCGTGCGGGAAGCCTTTGCGCGGGTGATGGACCGCGACAATATGTGCAACGTCATCCTGCGCGGCGGAGCCGTGCCGGCCTATTCCATGATCCCGCCCGGTTTCAAGGAATTCGAAGGCGACCGCCATGCCGCAGCGCAGGGCTTCGACCCGGAGAGGGCACGGCAATTAATGCGCGAAGCGGGCTATCCCGAGGGCCAGGGCTTTCCCCGGCAGGAGCTGTGGCTCCGGGCGCCCACCCCCTCCGACCGCCTCATCGGCGTGGCGATACAGAGCATGCTGAAGGAGCATCTCGGCGTGGACGTGGATATCCGGACGGCCGACCTGCACACCTACATGGACCACCTCTACGAATGGAACATGAACCTCGGCCTGATCGCTTTCGGCGCCGATTTCCTCGATCCGCGCAACATGCTGGACATGATCTGGCACTCCCAGCCCCGGGGGCATGGCCGGCAGGACTGGCACAATCCGGCTTTCGACCGCCTCGTGGACTCGGCCGCGGCCGAACTGAATCCTGAAGTCAGGGCCAGGCTTTATCGGGAAGCCGCGGACGTTCAGGTGGCGGACTATCCCGCGGCCTTCCTCTTTCACAGGATGGGCCTGCAACTTAGGAAACCCTGGCTGAAGGGCTATGCCGTAAACGACGACGGCACCGTGGGTTCCTTCCGATGGCACAAGCTCTACATCGCCGAGGTGGACGATGGGGAGTAGGGATCTTCCCGGAAGCGAGCGGGCGCCGGCCGCGCAGCGCCTCTTCCTCACGCCGCTGAGGTTCCTTCTCTCGCCGATGCGCCTCTCTATCGTGCCGCTGAGGTTCCTTCTCTCGCCGGTGCGCCTCTCTATCGTGCCGCTCTGCCTATGCGCTTTGGCCCTGTTCCGGACTCCCGGGGCGGCTTTAGCGCAGGAAAGCCCGGTCCTCCTCGAAGCGATCAGCGTCCTCCCCGTGGAAGGTCCCGAATCCAACCAGCCATCGGGACTCTTCGTCCATAACGACACCCTGTACACCGTTTCCGACAAGCACGACGACACCATCTTCCGGATCGAGCTGCGGGAGGATGCCGCGGTATTCGTACCACACGTCCGGTTCGACGCCCCGAGACCCTTCGGCGTGTTCAGGCTGGACCTGGAGGGCATCACCCGCGATGACGACGGAAGCTTCTATCTCGCCAGCGAAGGGGCCTTCGCCATTCTGAAGGTCGACGCGGACGGGAAGAAGGCCTCCTGGGTCACCACGAGCCTTCGGGACGTGGGCGCTTCGGCGGGGCTCTTCCAGACGCGCGGCGGTTATCTCGAAGGGATCACGCTGATGGCCCGGGACCGGTTCCTGGTCACCGCGGAACGGCAGCCATGCGGCCTGATCGAAGTCGACATGGCCCCGGTGCAAAGGATCGTGGAGATCGCGAATCACGGATCGACGAACAGTTACACGGGTCTGCACCGGGAGGTCGAAAACGTATACATCCTGCAGCGGAGCACCGCGACCATACGGAAGACCATCCGGTACCTGGACGTGGACAGTCCCTCGACGGTCTGGTCCTTCGCCCATATCGTCAACGCCCCGGAGTACCTCTATCAGCACGAGCAATTCGGCGCGAAAACCGCGGAAGGTCTCGCCATGGACCGCGACCGGGTCTACGTCATCCTCGACAACAACAACGACGCGCGAAGGATGTATCCCACCGATCACAGACCCTTGCTCCTGGTCATGAAGCGGCCGGGATGAAGTTTCGTCGGTTACGTCCTTCCGACCGCGTCACGACAGGCCAGGTACGGTCCGACCGCGTTGCGACAGGTCATGAAGCGACCCGACCGCGTTGCGACAGGTCATGAATCGACCCGGACGAATCAACCCGGATGTAGCGCCGGTCGTTCTTACCGGTATAAAGGAAAGCCGGCCATGACGCAAGAGGCCAGGGACAGGCTGGAACAGCTTTTTCGCCACACGTTCGGTCGCGCGCCGACGCGGGTCGCCGCGCTGGGCGCGGACGGCTCCAAACGGCGGTACTTCCGCCTGGGGGAAGGTGAACAGACCATTATCGGCGCGGCAAACGACGACCGACGGGAAAACGTCGCCTTCCTGTCGCTTTCCCGCCACTTCCGCCGCTACGGCCTGCCGGTGCCCGAGATCTACGCCGAGGACATGGAACAGGGCATCTATCTGCAGCAGGACCTGGGCGACGAGACGCTGTTCAGCCGGGTGGCCGCCCTCCGCGCGGAGGAAGGGACGTTTTCGGACCGGTTGGCCGCGATGTACCGGCGGGTTCTCGGCGACCTGCCCCGTTTCCAGGTCGCCGCGGCGGAGGACCTGGACTTCTCGGTCTGTTACCCCCGAAGCCGTTTCGACGCGCAGTCCATCCGGTGGGACCTGAACTACTTCAAGTACCATTTCCTGAAGCTCGTACCCGTCGACTTCGACGAGCAGGCCCTCGAAGACGATTTCGAACGGTTCGCGGCGTTCCTCCTGGAAGCCGATACCCGCTATTTTATGTACCGGGATTTCCAGTCCCGGAACATCATGCTGCACGGCGGCCGGCCGCACTACATCGACTACCAGGGCGGGCGGCAGGGCGCGCTCCAATACGACGTCGCCTCCCTGCTGCAGGATGGCAGGACGGATATCCCCTGGGAGACCCGGGGCGAACTCCTGGACTATTATATCGAGGCGGTGGGCGCATATGCGCCGGTTCAAAGGGAGTCTTTTCTCGCCCATTACTACGGTTACGCCCTGGTCCGCCTCATGCAGGCGCTGGGCGCCTACGGGTACCGGGGACTCTACGAGGGGAAGTCCCACTTCCTGACGAGCATCTCCCACGGCGTCCGCAACCTCGAGGGCCTGTTGGCGCGGGCCGATCTGCCGGTCGACCTGCCTGAACTGGACCGGGCCTGGTCGCGCATCGTCGACGACCCGGCACTTCGGCGAATGGGCGAGGTTTCCGGAGAAGGCCTGACCGTCCACCTCTGGAGTTTTTCCTATCATCTCGGCCTGCCCCGGGACCCGAGCGGAAACGGCGGAGGGTTCGTCTTCGACTGCCGGATCGTGAAGAACCCCGGGCGTATTCCGGAATACGCGGCCCTGACGGGGAAGGACCCGCCGGTGGCGGCCTTCCTGGACGAACTCGAGGAGGCACGGTCTTTCCTGGTCGACGCGAAGACCATGGTCGATCGGGCGGTCGACCATCACCTGCGGCGCGGGTTCAGCGACCTGACCGTCGCCTTCGGGTGCACGGGCGGCCGGCACCGCTCAGTCTACTTCGCGGAGCGACTGGCGGCGCACCTGAGGGAGCGCCCGGGCCTGACGGTTCGGCTGAGGCACCGGGAGCAGGAGGATTCATGAAGGCCATGATTCTCGCCGCGGGACTGGGCACCCGGTTGAGACCTCTCACCGACGCCCGGCCCAAGGCGCTCGTGACGGTGGCGGGCAGACCCATGATTCACTGGGTGATCGCGCGGCTCGCCCGATATGGTTTTACCGACATCATCATCAATGCCCACCATTTCGCGGACCAGATCGAGGCCTTCGCGGCCGCATACGACGGCCCCGGAGTCTCGCTGACTGTTTCCGTGGAGGAGCAGATCCTGGATACGGGCGGCGGGGTGCGGAAGGCCGCGTGGTTCTTCGACCGCGAGGAGCCGTTCCTGGTGCACAACGTGGACGTGCTGACCGACCTGGATCTGTCCGGATTGATGGACGCCCACCGTGCGTCTGCTGCCCATTCGGCCTCAGGCGCCCTGGTCACCCTGGCCGTGAAGGGAAGAAAGAGTTCGCGTCACCTGCTTTTCGATGGGGCGGGACGACTGGGCGGCTGGCGTTCGGAGGTAACCGGCGAATGCCGCATGGTCGGGCCGGCCTGGTCTTCGCACGGCGAGGTCACCCCCCTGCCCTTCATGGGCGTCTACGTCATGTCGCCGCATGCGCTCGCGAGAATGAAAGAGGCCGGTCCCTTTTCGATCATCGACTTCTTCCTGGACTTGGCAAGCTCGGGCGGCCTGATTCGAGCCTATCGGGCCGAAGACGCCCGATGGGCAGACCTCGGCAGCAAGGAACGTATCGAGGCTGGGGTGAAGTCGTTCGGTGGGGGCTGGTTTAGGTCGCTGGTGTGATTCCTTGGTTTATCGGGTATTGCGGATGTAGGCAGAGAGTTAATGTCTGTTCTCGGGGAATGGGAGAAAATCCCTCGCCTTAAGGCGAAGACTTGAGTAAGGTTTGCGGTATGGATGAATACCGCAAGACCTCCCATAGTGTATACGATCTGAAAGTGCACTTTGTGTGGATCGTGAAATACCGCAAACGCATTCTTCGTGGTCCGATAGCGGAACGCACGCGCGAGTTGATCCGTGAGGTCTGCCAACGGCACGATGTGGAGATCATCAAAGGGCACCTGTCCTCAGATCATGTCCACCTTCTGGTATCCCTTCCGCCTCATTTGAGTGCGAGCCGTTTCATGCAGGCGGTGAAGGGTAAGAGTTCGTACAAGTTGCTGAGCGAGTTTGCCCCGCTTCGCAAGGCGTTCTGGGGTCGTCACCTTTGGGGTCGCGGTTACTTCGCAGCCTCATCGGGCAATGTGACCGACAAAGTGATCGAAGCGTATATAAACGACCAGGGTGGCGAAGTCCAGGACGCCGATGTGACCATCGAAGAGTAGCCTGCATGAACCGGTGCAGTCGTCTTTCAGACGACCTGCTCAAGCCACCGCCTTCAGGCGGTGGTCATTGACTGAGAAGGATTTATAGAAACTCGAAAAGCGGAGTTGACCCGGTTAAGTGGACATGTTACTTCTTGTGTTTGAAAGAATAGCCACATGCCCAGATCCCATGCCCCTATCCGGTGGCCTTTCGCCGGAAGATGGTCGAATTCGTTCGCTCCGGCCGCAGTCCCGAAGCGCTGGCCAAGGAGTTCGGACATATCACGCAAGCCATCCGCAACTGGGTCAAGCAGGATGACTTGCATCAGGGCAGGCATGAAGATGGCCTGACCACCGAAGAACGGTCCGAACTGCGTCGGCTACGCCACGAGAACAGACAGCTCAAGATGGTTCGGCTTGATCCATCAACGCTCTTTTTTGCCTACTGGGCACCGCGCGTCCATCGCAGGCGCTTTGCCACGAAGACCGAGGCCAGACTCACCCTGTTCGAGTACATCGAGGGCTTCTACAATACCCGGAGAAGGCACTCGTTCCTCGGATTCCTCTCACCCATAGACTACGAAGGAGCTTCAGGAATACCGCCTGATTCCCAAACCGTAAACCGTCCACAAAAACAGAGTAACTTCACCTCTTCATCGGTGACTTCAATTACTGATTCAACAGCCAATGGGATGGCTTTAATCCTGATGGAGTAAACGTGACAAATCGCACTCGCCTTTACAGAGACCGCAAGTACTACATCATTCAACCAGGTGATACTGGCAATCCCGATGACTATCCCACTAACCCACGCCAACAGACGGGGCACGAAGGAGAGCCACGATGCAGGCAGTAAACAATCCACTCGTAGATCTGGTCAATGGGACAAAGCAGTTCACTATTCCAGCCTTCCAACGGGACTACAGTTGGACGGCGGAACAATGTCAACAGTTCTGGGACGACATAGTGCGTGCGGGTACTAGCGACAGCGACCACTTCATAGGCTCAGTAGTTTATATAGCCGGGAATACGGCAGCTGTATTCAGCAGTTGGCTGGTGGTTGACGGACAACAGCGTCTGACTACCCTGACTCTTCTCTTGATTGCCCTTCGAGATCACATTCGAGACACTGGATGGACAGGGCAGGAGCCGACTGCGGCCCAGATCGACGCCTACTTTCTTACAAATGAGCACGAATCGGGTGGCAGAAGGTACAAAATCGCTCTGAGACGCCACGACGACGCAACATTGAGGGCTCTAGTTGACGGCAAGGACCCATTGGAAACAGAGAACGGGTCCGAACTGGTCGTCGAGGCCTATCGCAACTTCAGAAAACATCTGAACGCTCCCAAAGCAGATCCCGAGCTAGTCTATCGAGGAATAGGACACCTGAAGATTGTCGACGTCACACTCCATCGCGAGATAGACGACCCTCAACGAGTCTTTGAGAGTCTGAACTCAACTGGAGTTGACCTCACCCAGAGTGACCTGATTCGCAACTACCTCCTCATGGGGCTACCGGAGCCCGAACAAACCCTAATGTACGATGACTACTGGAGCAAAGTCGAGACGCTTTTTCGCACGGCGGGGAGCTCGCAGGATAACTTTCTTCGAGACTATATTGCTCTTAGGCAGGGGACGACAACCCAGGCTCGGTCAGATCGCATCTATGCCGAATTCAGGGACTTTTGGCAGCAGTCAAATACGGAGTCGCTTGCTGGTTTATTGAAGGACATTGTCCGTTTCGCGCGCTACTTCCTGTTTTTCTTGAAGCCAGATTTGGTTCCCTCCAAGCCACTTGCTACCGCAATGAGACAGGTTAGAAGTCTGGGTTCCGCTCATGCCATGCTTATCATGCGCCTCTACAACTTCTATGACGAAAATTCACTCACACATGATGACTTCATTCGAGCCTTGGACCTAATCTCAAGCTATCTCGTCCGTCGGTCGGTGCTCGGTCTTCAGACTCGCGGTTACTGGGCGGTCTTTGCCCGGATAGCTCACTCTATCACAAGTGAAGACTCGTTGGGAAGCCTCCAAGTCGCCATGGCAAGACAGAGTTACAGATTTCCGGCCGACGAAGATTTCGTGTCAGCACTACAAGAGAGCGACTTGTATAAGCTCCGAAACTGTTGGCATATCCTGTCACAGCTTGAAAATGCTGGGCAAAGCGAGCCGAGTCCGGTGAGTGAATACTCCATCGAACACATCATGCCGCAATATATTGATGACGTTCCGAAATGGAAGAGCATGTTGGGCAAGGACTGGGAGGAAGTTCATAAGACTTGGCTACACAGGTTGGGTAATCTTACACTCACCGCTTACAACAGCACCTACTCGAATAGGCCATTCGACGAGAAGAAAACAATACTTGGGGGTTTCGAACAGAGTGCAGTCCGTCTCAACGGATATGTGAGACAGCAGACGAAATGGACTGCTTCTGAAATGGAAGAACGAGCCAGTATTCTGGCACATCGAGCAATTGACATCTGGCCACACCACAACGCTAGCGAAAAGCTCGTACTCGCTGAGGAGATCCGAGAGTTGCAAGCACGCTCTGCCGCAAGGAAGCCTGATAGCACAAGTATGAGCGATTCAGTTGCAGAGATCTTCTTTGGCATTCGCGATGCTATACGTGAAGTGGGCGACTCGATTGAGATCGTCGAGCGTAATTCGCTGTGCTTCTATGATGCGCAGTCCGCCCGGTTCTTCGTCGAGACGCTGCCGATGGCAGGCTACGTCAGAATTCTAGTGCCAATCGATTTCGATGAAATCGACGATCCCGAAGGCCTAGCGGGGGATGTCACTGCATGGAAGTTTCTGCCATATGTCGCTCACAGAGACTGCGGTGTGTTCATTGATGTCGAAAGCCAGCAGTCGATTCCCAAGGCAATCGCAATGGTTCGCCAAGCATTCAATGTGGTGGAGGAATAACCTGGCGTCACGCCCGTCAGAGCCGAGTAAATGAGTATAAACGGCGGTTTAATTTGTAGGCCGTCGGCGAAAAAGGAGTCACTCGAAGGGTTGGAGAGGCCCGTTAGGCTGGAGGTGGAAGCGAGCCGCCGAACAGTAAGCGCGAATAAAGGCCCAGCAACAAGAAAAGCCCGCCCACATATCCACACGAGGAGCTATCCGCTTAAGCTGAAGTGCAAGGGCGACATACATGGATAGCACGGGAATGGCATCGTTCCATCAACGATGCCATTCCCCGTTTACACTACGCCACGTCCTTTAGTGCTGGTGGCTGAATGTTGTGTTCCCGTAGAAAGATGCATGGTCCTCGACAGGAAGAGAGGGCTATGCGTTCGCACTCTCCGGCTGTGTCAACATAGTGGAGCATCCAGATGGAAGAGGACCGCGCCATAGGCAGAAAAGACTTGAAGCGCAGTGCGCCTGCGGTTATCTTGAGACTGTATCGATCTTCCCCTAAACACGCCCTCACCCAAAGGAGGTTTTAGGTGGACGTATCGTCCTCCCGCGGCGCGAGGCAGTGTCTGCGTAGTCTGCTATATCGCGGTTGTTGCCCCCGCCGAAACTTTTCTCCTACATAACCGGCGACAGCGGGTAATTGCGCGACAAAGACGTTTCCCTCGGGATTTGCGCTCGTTGAGCGTCTCTAGTTGAGCGTCCCCGGTAATCCTCGCGGAACGGCTTTCTTTCATTTTGCGGCCCGTATGGCCTTCTTGTTCGTACCCGGGGCGATGGCGGCTCGTGGATGCACGGGCATCCCTGCTTGAAGCCGCCTGGGTTTCGATCCAATCGCAGCCTTCCTCTCCGCCCCGCTCGGATCGAACTTTATGGGTCCGATGCCGCGGTTTATGGGTCCGCCGTCGTCTATGGGTCTGACGCCATTTATGGGCCCGATGCCGCCAATTTTGGGCCGAGCCCCGGCCCGTCGCTACCCGAGTACGAGTCGAGTTAAAAGAAGCACGCGGAGCGGTTCCCAATCTCCGGGCGCTAGATCTCCGTTGTCAGTAAGGAAGGTACCATGATCAGAAGCATGAACGGCAAGAACCCCAGGTTGCAGATATACGATCTCAGGAACTACAGGAAAATACCACAGATCGACAGACTCCCGGACGACCTGAAATTCGAAATGGAGGTTGTGGCGCGGGTTCTGCCGTTCCGGACCAATTCCCACGTGGTGGAGAACCTGATCCAATGGGAGAATATCCCCGACGATCCCATGTTCCAGCTCACCTTTCCGCAACGGGAGATGCTGTCGCCGGACCACTTCGACGAGGTGGCGGCCCTGGTGGAAAAAGGGGCGGGTGAAGCGGAAATGGCGCGAACCGTGAACCGGATCCGATGGGATCTGAATCCACAGCCCGCGGGTCAGCTCGAGCACAACGTCCCAAGGGAGGACGACGAGAAACTGGACGGCATGCAACACAAGTACCGGGAGACGGTCCTGTTCTTCCCGTCCCAGGGTCAGACCTGCCACGCCTACTGTACCTTCTGCTTTCGCTGGCCCCAGTTCGTGGGCATCGATGAGCTGAAGTTCGCCAGCCGCGAGGTCGAAAGTCTCATCAGGTACCTCGAAGACAATCCCCAGGTCACCGACGTGCTTTTCACGGGCGGCGATCCCATGGTCATGCGGGCGAAAAACCTCAGCGTGTATATCGACGCGTTGCTGAAGGCGGACCTCCCCAATCTGCACACGATCCGGATCGGGACGAAATCGCTGGCCTACTGGCCCTACAAGTACCTTACGGACCCGGATGCGGACGACGTTCTGGCGCTGTTCGAACGGGTCATCGGAGCCGGTAAGCACCTGGCCGTCATGGCCCATTGCAGCCATCCCGCCGAACTCCAGCCCGACGCGGTGGCAAAGGCGGTCAGCCGGATTCGCGGTACGGGGGCGAAAGTATACACGCAGTCGCCCATTCTGAGGCATATCAACGACGATCCGGACACCTGGGCCGCCATGTGGCGCAGGCAGGTGGACCTGGGGATGGTACCCTATTACATGTTCATGGTGCGGGACACCGGCGTGCAGCATTTCTTCGCCGTGCCGCTGGTCCGGGCCTGGGAGATCTTCCAGAACGCCTATCAGCAGGTAAGCGGGATCTGCCGGACCGTGCGCGGACCCAGCATGTCGGCCCATCCCGGGAAGGTCCACGTCCTGGGTGTCAGCGAGGTCCACGGCGAGAAGATCATCGCCCTGCAATTCCTGCAGGGACGCAATCCCGACTGGGTCCTGCGGCCGTTCTTTGCCCGGTACGACGAAGAAGCCATCTGGCTGGACGACCTCGAGCCGGCCTTCGGCGAGAAGGCCTTCTTCTTCGAGAAGGAGCTGGCGCAGTTGTGCGAGGAGGAACTGCCCTCCGGCCAGTGGGACGTGATGGAGTCCCTTGCGCTGGAAGGGGTGGAGTTTTAGTGAAACGCGGAAGGGGTCAAGATTAGGTAATCGACGACCTCGATTAGTTTCCGTATAACATGATCGATACAGCTGGACTAAGGATTGTCGGATTAGTCGACTGCTGAAGCACTCCGTTTCTCAACTACAGCCTCAGAAAGTTTTTCCCCAGCCCACTGGTTAATACTCACGCCGTTGACTTCGGCCGCCTCGGCTACCGCTGCGTGGATTTCCGGATCGATTCGCAACAGGAGTTTCCCCGAATATGGCTTGTTCGGTGGCTCGCCCCGTTCGTCACAGCTGTCCAGGTAGAAATTAAGGGCTTCTTCGAACGCTTCGCGAACTTCGCCGACGCTTTCGCCGTGAAACGTGATGATGTCTCGAATACCAGCCACGCGGCCGACGAAACATCCGTCCTCGTCACTGTATTCTATTCGGGCCGGGTATCCTTTGTAGCGCATGGGTTTCATGGCTCAACTCCCAACAGTATCAGGAACTCGCGTACTGCGCGAACCTGATATGGTTTAGCCTCTTTGCCCGGATGAGGCCGATGGAAATCGGCTCGAAGCGTCCCGCATTTAAAAGCTATTCTGGATCCACTACCTTCTATTGCTTCACAACCCAGTGAAACAAGCAGTGTTTCGATAAGTCGCCATTTTATATTCGAGGATACAGGGTCGGTAAAAACTGCTTCGAGGACCTTACGTTGACGACTATTCATGTCATATGATATCATAATTTAATATCATATGCAAGAGTTTTATTGTAACTAAAAACGGTCCGTCAATCCCCCAGTCCCGCATACCGGCAGACTATTTCCACGGCCTTGACCAGGGTCTTCGCGCCGAGCACGGCGTATTCCTCGATCAGGTTGCCTTCCTGGTCGAGCGTCCCCAGTCCGGGTCCGAGGAACATCTTTCCGCTGTAGATCGTGGCGGGTTCGACGCCCATATGCTCCTGGGCGAGCACGATGGGATTGGTGTTGGCCCACAGATCTTCCAGGTTGAAGACCGGGATGCCGAAGGCGCCGTCCTTCCACGTGCGTTCGTAGTTGAGTTCGGTGCCGCCGAGTTGATAGGTCTTCGTGAAGATCAGGTCGTCGCGGAAGCGCGCGGGCTTCATTTGCTCGAATTCCTCCACGATGATCTCGTGGAACCGGTCCACGGGATCGGTGACCAGGCGGGGCCGGTCGCGCAGGACCTTCAGATAGGCGGTCAAACCCACCAGGGTGTCCCGGCCCGGATCGCTGAACGTATAGACCGCCTTGCCGTGGGAGGACAGCTCGCCATACCGCTGGCCGCCCAGGCCCATGCCCTTGCGGATCGGGTTGATGATCTCTTCCTTGCCGATCAGCAGTCCCGACGCGGGCGCGCGGCCCGGCTTGTCCATGCTGTAGGTGATGATGTCGCAGCCGATGTCCCTGGGATCCATGCCGACAATGGGGATCGAGCCTCCCGTGTCGACAATGTATGGGACATCGTAGTCCCTGGCCACATCGGCAAGTTTCTTCAGGAGGACCGGCGCCCCGTTCTCGTCCTGTTCGCCTAGCCCGTAGCTGGGCGTGTCGTAACCCACCGTGGCGATGCCCGTGAGCAGGGCGGCGTTTCGCCCGGCGGCTTTCTTCACGTTTTCGATGGTCCCGTCCACGTCCACCCCGGTGAGCAGCGAAGTGGGATTGTACCGGATGCCGTGCGGATCGTATTTGGCGCCGGTCATGCGGACGTAGAGCGTCTCGAGGTTCGCCAGGCTCTTGTTTTCGATGCCGAGTTCGCCGCCGGCGATGGTCCGGTCCACGAGGAGGTTCTTGTACCGCGGCGGGAAGGCCCGGCCGTATCCGCCCAGCCATTCGTAGTCCTCGCCGTAGGGCATGAGCAGGCGGCCGCGGTAGATATCGCCGTGGCGCATGGAGGGCGGCGCGCAAAGGGTCTCCAGGGTCAGGCGCAGCAGCGCTTCGCAGGTATTGGCCGCCACCGCGTCGTACTCGTCGCCGTAGACGTCCTTGACGACTTCCCGGAGTTCGTCCTCGACCACCCGGACCGGGTAGGTCTTGTCACCCCGGTTGGCCTCCACGATCGCGTCCAGCACATAATCGGGCAGGTTGCCGGGCCGCGCAGAGCTCCCGGCGTACAGGCCGATGTCCTGCTTCAGTTTCAGCGTGCCGATCTCTTCGCCGTATTTTCGGGCTTCTTCGGCGATTTTGGGAAAGTTGTCGTAGATCGACTGGTACCACTGAAACTTGTACATGGCGGATTCCGATTCGGATCGGTGCTGATGCATGGCAGGCCGAAAGATCGTCCGACGTCGTCCAACGTCGGTTCCGCGTGGCCATGCGAAGGCCTCAGCCCATGGCCTCAACCCAAAGCCTCAACCCATGGCCGATATCACCTCGAGCGCCCGTTCCACGTCGGCCATCTGGTTGTACAGGTGGGGCGAGAAGCGGATCACGTTGCCGCGCAACGCCACCATGACGCCGGACTGCTTCAGGTGCCGTTCCACGTCGGAAATATCGCGGCCGGGAAAGCGGGCGGTGACGATGGCCGAGCGTTCGGCGGCGTCCCGGGGGGAGGTGACCTCGGCGCCGATGGACGCCAGGCCGTCGATGAGATGGTCGGCCAGGACCTGGTTATAGGCGAAGATCCGGTCGATGCCCGTATCGACGAGGAATTCAATCGATTTCGCGAAGCCCCCGGCGCATCCGTAGGCCATGGTGCTGAACTCGAACCGGGACGCGTCTTCCGGGTAGTCGGGCGGATCGGTCCGTATATCCCAGATGTCCACCTGGCTCCTGAAACCCACCAGGCCGGGCTCGAGGCTCGTGGCGAGGTGTGGCGCGACGTACATGACGGCCACCCCGAATGGGCCGCACAGCCACTTGTACGCCCCGGCGGCCACGGCGTCCACGCCCATGCCGGGCGCGTCGATGGGGACGGCGCCAGCGGATTGCGTGGCGTCCACGACGAGCAGGGCGCCGTGGCGGTGCGCGAGGTCCGCGAAGGCGGCGAGATCCCAGCGCTGGCCGCTGCGGAATTCGACATGGGACAGGGCCACCACCGCCGTGTTATCGTCCACGAGATCCCGCACGCGGTCGGGATCGACGGTGTCTCCCTGCGCGTGTGCCAGCCGGATCTCGCAGCCCGTGTGATTGGCGACGCGTCGCCAGGGGTAGACCGAGGCGGGAAAGGATACGTCGGTGCTGACGACGTTGGTATCCGCGCCGGGCATGACCGCCCATGCCAGGGAACTCAGAAGTTCCGTGGTGCTGGAACCGGCGGCGATGTCGGTCGGGGAAGCGTTGAAGAGCCGGGCCGCCTGCCGGTGGAGTTCATCGAAAACCGTGGCTTCGGCTGCTTCGTCGAAGTGGTTGCTGCCGTGCTCGGCGACGTCCCGGTACCAGTCGGTGATCGCCGCGGCCGCCGGACGGTACATGGGCGTCACGTTGGCCGCGTTGATATACGTGCAGGTTTGTGCTACGGGGAACTCATCGACCGGGACCAGCGGATCGAGGGTCTGTGGCATGGCAGGCCCTTCCCGTGATCAGCCGGCTGCCGCGCCGCGCTCGTTTTCCGATCCCGCGGCTTCTTCTTCGGCTACCTGCCGGAGCAGGCCCGCGATACGGCGCAGCCCCTCGTTCAGGTATTCGGGCGGCAGGCCGTAGCTGATGCGGAGATGGTTGGGCACGCCGAAGAAGTCGCCGGGGCCGATGAGCACCGACTTCTCCTGGATCAGGCGGTTCGCCAGGGTCGCGGAATCCGTCTTCAGATTATACCGGACGAAGGACACGGCGGTCGCCTGGGGCGGCACGAGACTCAGGATGTCCGCGTTTTCGTCGATCCAGGTCTGGTAGTTATCCCATCCGCGGCGTATATAGCCCCGCGTCCTTTCGAAGATGGCCTTCCGCACGTCCGGGCGCAGCGCCAGCGGCGCGAGGAAGTGGTTGGACAGCTTGGCCGTGCTCAGCGTCAGGTATTCGTGGCGCATCCAGAGCTGCCTGATCAGGTCTTCGGGACCCACAAGCCAGCCGACCCGCAGGCCGGGCATGCCGAAGGACTTGGACATGCTGCCCGCCGCGATAACCCGGTCGTAACGTCCGTAGAAGGAAGGCGAAACCTCCTCGCGTTCCCGCTCGGACCCGGCGTAGATCTCGTCGGCGAGCAGGTAGGCGCCGCTCTGTTCGGCCACGCGGACGACGGCGCCCATTTCGGACTCCGTCAGGATCTGCCCCGTCGGGTTGTTCGGATTACAGATGGAGATCAGTCTGGTTTCGTCCGTCACCGCGGCTTCCAGGCTGTCGGTGTCGAGCGCCCAGCCGCGGTCGGGATCGAGGCTGAAAGTCCGGCGGACGGCGCCCAGGTTGTGCGCGAGCCCCCAGCTCTGGAGGTAGCAGGGTACCTGGACCGCCACCTCGCCGCCGTCTTGAAGCAGCGTCTGGAACGTGATGAAATTGGCCTCGATGCATCCGATGGTCACCAGGACGTTGTCGGCCGTCGCGCCCGGGTAGTACTGGGCGATGGCCTCCCGCAGTTCCGGCGAACCGTTGGCGTATCCGTAGCCCAGTTCGGTCTCCAGCATGCGATCCAGGATGCCGGGATCGTGGGCGATCAGTTCCCTGACTTTTACCGGGTGCGCGCCGCTCTCGGACAGGTTGTACTCGACGACCTGTTCCCAGTCCGACATGATGCGTTCCAGTTCGAAAGTCTGGAAGGCCGCTGTCATGTGCTTTCTCCTTGGTTTGATGCGCCGGCCATTCCGGCCACAACCTCGCCGACGTCTCCGGTGAGCCGCGCCCGAAACGATTGTTCCCGCTCCTTGGTTTGATGCGCTGGTCCGCTGGCTGTCCTGCCCGGCCCGTTCCGCCCGTTCCGCCCGGTCCGCCCAGCCGTGCTACTTTACGGCGTGGTAGACGGCCTTGGATATCTGGATGTCCTGCACGGCGACACCCGTCGAATCGGCGATCGTGATCTGATCTTCGGATGTACGGCCCAGGGACGGATCCTGGATCACGTTTCCGAGCTCTACCACCTTCTCCTCGGTAATGGCGCCCGCCTTCATCGCCTGGGCAATCTCGCCCCGCAGCCTGCACTGCGGGATGCTGTCCGCCACGACCACGTCGGCTTTCGCGAGGACGCCGGGATCGAGTTCGATCTTGTCCGGCGTATCCGATCCCATGGCGGTGATATGGGTGCCGGGGCGTACCTGGTCGGCGGTCAGCAGCGGCGATACGGACGGGGTGGACATGATGATGAAGTTGCTCGTTGCCGCGACGGCGCCGGCGTCGTCCGTTATCTCTACGGAATATCCCTGGGCTTCCATCTCGGCCTTGTAGGACGCCTTGCTTTCGGCCGAACGGCCCCAGGCGATCACGTCGGTGCAGTCGACGACGCCCTTCAGGTACTCGACCTGCATGCGTGCCTGCAGACCCGTGCCGAACACGCCGATGCGGCTGACGTGCTTCGGGGCAAGGACCCTGGCCGCGACGGGCCCCATGGCGGCAGTGCGTACGTTGGTGAGGTAGCCCTGGTCGAGCAGGAACGCCACAGGCTGGCCCGTTTTCTGGTTGAAAATCAGCATCATGCCCTGGACGCGGGGGAGGCCGACGTTCGGATTGTCGCTGAACCCGGAGGCCAGCTTGATGACGTAGTAGTCGTCGTCGTTGATGGCGCCGTACTTGATATGGACGTTCCCGGGCGGATCCTCGAAGTGCATTTCGCCAACGGGGGGAACCTGCACCTTCCCCTGCGAATAGGCCACGAAACCGTCTTCAATGTCCTGAATGACGTCAATGCCGGCAACGGCTTCCTTGATGCGGTCCAGTTCGACAATGAGCGGCATGGTATTACTCCTCCCGGCAGTCTGGTTGATCTGGGCATGTACCCGATGCGGCGGGCATCTGGATTGCTGATAAAAATGAGCAGACAAGTTAACGGTTGCGCGGGCCGAAGTCAACCAAAACCGCGAAGATTCCGCGACCGGAAAGCAGGCCGGGGACACGCCCGGACGACTGTCGCGGCACACCGGCCCGGCGGGGGATAATGTATTGACAAAAGCAACCCCATGCCGCAGAATACGGGAGTCTCACAGGCATATCGGAAGGTCCCGGGAGGTATACCGCCATGGCGGATGTGGTCCTGAAGGAAGTCGAGAAGCGGTTCGACAAGAACACGGTGGTCCGCAACGTCAACCTGGAAATCAGGGATCGGGAGTTTGTCGTGCTCGTCGGACCCTCGGGTTGCGGCAAGTCCACCACGCTGCGCATGATCGCCGGCCTGGAAGAAGTGACCTCCGGCGAGATCCACATCGATGGGAAGCGCGTGAACGACGTCCCGCCGAAGGACCGGGACATCGCCATGGTATTCCAGAACTACGCGCTGTACCCCCACATGACGGTATACGAGAACATGGCCTTCGGCCTCAAGCTGCGCAAGTATCCCCGCTCCGAGATCGAGGCGCGGGTCAACGAGACCGCCGGCATCCTGGGCATCGGCCATCTACTCGCACGCAAGCCGAAGGCGCTCTCGGGCGGCGAACGGCAGCGCGTGGCGGTGGGCCGCGCCATCGTGCGCAAGCCCAAAGTATTTCTCTTCGACGAACCCCTGTCCAACCTCGACGCCAAGCTGCGTGTGCAGATGCGGACGGAGATCAGCAAGCTGCACAACAGCCTCGAAGCGACCATCATCTACGTCACCCACGACCAGGTCGAAGCCATGACCATGGGCGACCGCATCGCCGTGATGAAAGACGGCGAGGTACAGCAGGTCGCCGCGCCCCTCGAGCTTTACGAGAAACCGGCGAACCGGTTCGTCGCGGGTTTCATCGGCAGTCCGGGCATGAACTTCCTGGAGGGCAGGGTCGTATTCGACAACGGGCATGCGGAGTTCGACGAAGGCAGCCTTCGTCTCCCCGTTCCGGACCATATGCGAGACGCCCTGGCGCCCTGGCGGGACAGGGAAGTCACCTTCGGCATCCGGCCGGAAGACATCACTTCCACGGATGCGAACAAGGACTGGAAAGAAGCCCGTCAGATCAAGGCGACCGTCGAGGTGGTGGAACCCATGGGAAGCGAAACCTTCCTGTACATGACCACCGGACGGTATCCGTTCATCGCCCGGGTGGACGCCTTCGTGGACCCTGGCATAAACACGGAATTGCCGCTCCTCGTGAACATGGCCAGGGCCCACTTCTTCTCCAGGGACGATGAAGTGGCGATCGTTTGACCGTTGAGCGCTGAGCGTCCGCCCGTATGGGTGCCGCACGTCAGCCCAGGTGGGCGCGTTTGGCGAGAAAAGTCAACAGGGCGTGGTCGAAGGGCGTGCCCGTGTCCAGGCAGAGATAGTCCGCCGCGTGCTCCCGGCAGACGCGGGAATACAACGCGTCCTGTTCCTCCAGGTCGCCCAGGTAGGCTTCACGGATAACGTGCGGGTGGGTGTATACCTCCTCCCCGGTCTCCATGTCGCGGAAACGGACGGGGTGCCGAAAGGAAAAGTCCTTCTCGGCGGGATCGAGCAGGCGAAATACGATCACTTCATGTTTTCGATGGCGGAAATGCCGGATGCTGTCGACAATGTCCCCGGGGTCGTCGAACAGGTCGGAAATGATGATGATCAGCCCGCGCCGCTTGATCCGTTCCGCCAGCGAATGAAACGTCGCCCGGCTTCGCGTTCCGGACCCGGGCGACGCGGCGTGCAGCCGCTGTAGAATGGCGTGCAGATGGTTGCGGATCGACCGCGGGGGAACGTATTGCCGTATGCGCTCGTCGTACAGCACCAGGCCGACGGAGTCCTGCTGACTTAGCATGAGGTAGGTGAGGGCGGCCGCCAGATACCTTCCGTATTCCAGCTTGCTTATGCCCCCAGACGCGTATTCCATCGACGCGCTGACGTCCAGGAAGATATAGGACTTCAGATTGGTTTCCTCTTCGTATTCCTTTATGTAGAACCTGTCGGACTTGGCAAAGACCTTCCAGTCGATATGCTTGATGGGATCGCCCGGCATGTATTGCCGGTGTTCCGCGTACTCGACGCTGAACCCGTGGTAGGGACTGCTGTGCAGTCCGGCGATGAAGCCTTCCACGACCAGCCGCGCCTTGAGGTCCAGCCGGGCGAGCCGGGACACGGTCATCGGATCGAGGTACTTGCGATAGTCGGGCGTGTTCATGGATTATTCGAAGCGTGAAGTAGGTACTAGGGCGTTTTCATCTCGTCTATCAGCTGCGTGATGATGTCATCGGCGGTGACGCCGTCCGCGTCGGCATTGAAATTGGTCACTATTCGGTGTCTCAGCACCGGCAAAGCCAGGGAGCGCACGTCTTCCGGCGTGGGCGTATAGCTTCCCATGAGCACCGCCCGGGCCTTTGCGCCCAGGATCAGGTACTGGGAAGCCCGGGGTCCGGCGCCCCAACTGACCCTGTCCCGGATGAACGTCGGGGCGCCCGGCTCGATCGGGCGGGTCATGCGCGCCAGTGCGACCGCGTATTCGACAACATGATCCGCCACGGGCACTCGCCGGACCAGTTGCTGCAGTTTCTTTACGTCGCCCCCGGTCAGGATATGCTCCGGCACGGCCTCCTGAACGCTCGTCGTACTCCGGGCGATTTCGATTTCCTCGCCGCGGGACGGATAATCCATGTAGATACTGAACATGAAGCGGTCCAACTGGGCCTCGGGGAGGGGGTAGGTACCTTCCTGCTCGATGGGATTCTGCGTCGCCAGGACGAAGAACGGCTCGTCGAGTTTCATGGATTCCCCCGCGGCCGTCACTTCGTGTTCCTGCATCGCCTGCAACAGGGCCGCCTGGGTCTTGGGCGGCGTGCGGTTGACCTCGTCGGCCAGGACCACGTTCGCGAATATCGGTCCGCGGATGAACTTGAACTCCCGGTGGCCGGTCGTACGGTCCTCTTCCAGGATTTCCGTTCCCGTGATGTCGGACGGCATCAGGTCGGGCGTGAACTGTATGCGGCTGAACTTGAGATCGAGCGTGTTGGAAAGCGTGTTGATCAGCAGCGTCTTGGCCAGTCCCGGGACGCCGATCAACAGGGCGTGACCGTTGGCCAGGAGGACGGTCAGGAGTTGCTGGATCACGTCCTGCTGACCGATGATGACCTTCGATATTTCCGCCCGGATGCGATCGCTCGCTTTTTTCAGTTCCTCCACGATTTTCAGATCGTCCTGCCGCGGTTCGTCTGCCATTTGCGTTTCCTCGGAAGATGAGATTTCGGATTCACTCGCCGTGCAACCTCAGTACCCGATAACTGGCCCCGGTCCAACGGTCGCTGGAGTTCCCGCTGCGTTGAACGCTATGGACCGTCAGCACACCGATGCCGACAAGATACAGCCTGACAAAATACAGGAGGATTGGGAAGGCTATCAAGAAGTTTAGTAGGCAGGCGGGGTATCCTCTAACGCTTTTCGGCTGACTCGAAATGCGATTTTCCGAGTCCGTTGATCAGAAGATCCTTGATCTCCGCCACGTCGGTTTCTATCCGACCCAACCGCTGGTCTACGTTGTCGAACCGCTGATCTATGGTTTCGAATCGCCGGTCAATGGCTTCGAACCGCTGATCTATGGTTTCGAATCGCCGGTCTACGTTGTCGAGCCGCCGGTCTATGGCTTCGAGCCGCCGGTCAATGGCTTCGAACCGCTGATCTATGGTTTCGAATCGCTGGTCAATGGCTTCGAACCGCTGGTCTACGTTGTCGAGCCGCCGGTCTATGATTTCGAATCGCCGGTCAATGGCTTCGAATCGCTGGTCTACGTTGTCGAACCGCCGGTCTACGCACCTGTGCAGTTCACTGATTTTCCTCGTAACTTCCCTTCCAAAGACATTGAATCTCTTGATCATCTCCTCTTCAAAGGCATTAAATCTCCTGGTCATGTTTTTCTCAAAGAGATCGGCCCTTTCGGTCATGTTTTTCTCAAAGAGATCAAATCTCTTGATTAAGTCCTCGTTGGTTGACATAGACGCCTCCTATGGCAGATGGCAGGTATTTCTCCAGACCACGAAAGTACTCTGCTCCCTTTAGTCGGCGTTCTTATGATTTTCTCGAACAATACGAAGATTTTCAACGTAACATCCGGTACATCCGTGGGAAAACGGTCCGTACCGCCCGAACAGCACGATGAGGCCTCTCTCAGACCGGTGCGGTGGATGGTACGGGCCGCGGTTGCCGGACTCTGGGCCCGGCCTAGTGCCCCATCAAGCCGTACCCTGGTTCCATTCCGCCCGTGGTCCGTCCACGTAATCCAGGAAGCGGTCGGCAATGGCCGCCTCCTCCGTATCGCCCGTATGTATCACGACGCGCCACCGGAAAGTGGTCTCCGTGTCCGCGGCGCGGGAGTAGTCGTCCCAGATCATCCAGCAATTCGCGGCGAACAGTCCGTACCCCCGCACGTGCCAGGCCGTGGGGTAGCGGGGATTGTCGGGATGGTCGAAGACGGCGAATCCGGCGGTCTCGCCCCCAACGGGTCCGCAGTAGTCCATCCAGTGGGCCCGCCGGGACCAGCATCCGGTCTCGTCGCCAGCGCCGTAGGCGTTTTGCATGCGTCCGTCGCCGGAGGCGTTCATGGTGGGGTTGACACGGATGCTCAGGAATCCGCCCTCTTTCGTGGAACCGATCGTCACGGGACCGTGATCGGTGATGAGGGTGAAGAGGACATCCAGCACCACGGCGTCGCGGCCGCTGTCGAAGAGGCGGTACCGACGCCGGTCGGACATCAGGGGCCGGTCTCCCTCGTACCACGTGTTGCCCGTGGCGATGGTGAGCGAAAGGGGGCCTTGATGGATGGACATCTCATCCTGGGCGGTCCGTCCGAACCCGGGCCGGTCGAATTCGCCCCAGCAGTCCACCCCGTTTATGGCGCCCTGCATCAGGGTAAGTCCCCGTTGCCAGGGATGCTCTCCCTCGCTGTAAGCCGGCAGGGGCTCCCTGAGCATGTTGACACCGCCGGGCGTCAAAATGGGATTGATGAAGGGCTTGGGATATCCGGTACCGTGATGGAAGGTCATGAACGGCGCTCCGCCCAGAGACACTTCCACCCGGTCTTCACGGTGTGCGTGCCCTATCCCGCAGAGGGTCTGCGCGTCGTCGGTTCCGGTGGCGTCCCAGGTTGACTCCTCGCCCGCTTCCATGGATGGCAGCATGGCGTGGTATATGGATGACAGAGGATCCCGTTCGGCCAGAAGGGTCGCACCGCCGCTGCTCGAAAGACGAAGCACCGGCGCGTCACAACCGTCAGGCGCAGGGATGGCAGCCAGTTGTTCTTTTCTGGATCGCGGCGAAGTCAGGTTCAGTTTCATGAATCCTATCGCTCCCTTGGTTGATTAATGAGATTCACCCGGTGATGCGTAGCGTGTACGTCAGCGCGGTATCCTTACGGCCTCGCATCGTGTGCTGCTTCTTGGTCGCAGCATGGTATACGTTACTTCAGTGTCGCGATCATGTGCTCCCGTACCAGGGCGCGGATGACTTCTCCGAAGGCATCGAGGGTCAGGGCGATATCCTCGTCGGTATGGGAGGAGGAAGTGACCCCGCCCGTGTAGGAGACCAGGTCGATGCCCCGGGCGAGCAGCATCTTCTGGAAGGCGGCGACGAGGGGCGCCGGGATCCCTTTGAGGACGTTCACGTCACGGGTCGCCAGTTGCTCCCGGACGGAGGCGCCGCTTCCGGGAAAGGCCTCCAGGTATACGTGGAAAATGGACACGTCCCCGTAGACGTAACCCGCCACGCCTTCCTCGCGGAGGACGTCATCCATGCCCTGGCGGAGGCGGTCGGCCAGTTGATTCGCCCGTTCGTGGGGAAGACCGGTAGCTACGCGCTTCAGGGTGGCGATTCCGGCCGCGGTGGACACCGGGTTGGCATTGAAAGTCCCCAGGTGATGTACCCGTTCGTACCGGTCCCGGTGCGCGTCCCCGGTGTAGTCGAACACTTCCATGATGTCGGCCCGGCCCGCGACAACGCCACCCGGCATGCCGCCGGCCACGATCTTGCCGTGGAAACTCATGTCCGGCGTGATCCCCGAGTATTCCTGGTAACCCCCGGGGGCGTAGCGGAAACCGGTAATGACTTCATCGTAGACCAGGAGCACGCCGGCTGCCCGGGTCAGATCGCGGAGTCTTTCATTGAACTCCACCGTCAGGGGTTCCGTGCCCCAGGAGGCGCCGGACGGTTCCAGCATGACGGCGGCGATGTCCCGGTCTTTCTCCAGTGCCTCGGCGACTCGGTCGAGGTCCGCCGGGATGACTTCGATCGTATCGAGGACGGCCGGAGGAATGCCCGCCGAGACGGGTTTGTCGAAGGGGACCATGGCGCCTTTGCCCACGCCGTCGTGCCATCCGCTGAAATGACCCTCGAAGCGCAGCACTCTGGTCCTGCCGGTGAAGGCCCGGGCGACGCGAAGCGCGAGCATGCTGCCCTCGGACCCCGAGTTCACGAAGCGCACGCGTTCGGCGCAGGGGACCAGCTTCCGGATCAGTTCGGCCCATTCCAGCTGCATCGGGTGGTCGTTGCCGAAATGGAAGCCGAGATCGAGGGCGTCGCGCATGGCCCGGCATACCTCCGGCGGCGCGTGCCCCAGCAGGAGCGCGGCGTTCCCCATGCCGTAGTCGATGTACTCCCGCCCGTCTTCGTCCCACTTGCGCGAACCAGCCGCACGGGACACGTACAGCGGCAGGGGATGGCCCCTGCGCAGATCGTGACCCACCCCGCCGGCCAGCGATTCCAGCGCGCGCGAATACAGTTCCACGGCCCGCGGCCGGGTCTTCCGGTGCGCCTCGAATGTACTGTCATCCATGTGCGATCCTCACTTGCGCCGCGCGGCCCGCGGCCGGGTCTTCCGGTGCGCCTCGAATGTACTGTTGTCATCCATGTGCGATCCTCACTTGCGCCGCGCGGCCCGCGCGGCCCGCCCGGCCCGTACACCCGGCCCGCACGGCCGCGACAGCGCTTAAGCCGCTTCACCGGGCGTATACCCGCAATCAACGCAGCCTTTCGATCAACGCCAGCGTTCGGTCGACGACCCGTTGCTCCGAATCCGGGTGGATGGCCGTGGGCAGGCTGTAGGCCTGGAACAGCAGATCGGGTACGCCGTACCACCGCTTGTGGATGTCCCATCCTCCGGGGGGCATATCCGCTGCCCGCGGCAGGTAGCACACGCACCCGTTGGTGTAACCCAGCGCCAGGGTATGGGGGAAAGGCGATCCGGCCCTGATGGCCATGCCGGTTTCGAAAAAGGCCTCCGTGCTGTTCGCGGCCAGGATGATATCGTTGATACGTACGGCCTGGACCACGACGTCGATCGAGGGCACGCCGGATTCGACCGCTTCGACGAGCCGGTCGCTCCAGTCCGCGAATCTCGTGGTTACGAGGAATTCCCATACTTCGCCGCCCTGTGAGACGACCTTGTCCCGTGCCTGGTGGCATTCCTCCCTCATGGCCAGGGCCTCGGAGAGCGGGGGCAGGCCGATGAACCGGAGCGGAACGGTTTCATGCGCGGCACCCAGGCTGGTGCACGACTCTCCGGTGACCGGCTCCCAGGGCCAGACGGATATGCGGGACAGGGATCCCATGCTCCGGCGCTCCCCGCGCTTCCTGTGGGTGTGGATCGCCGCGGCGGCCTTGACGACTTCGGCACCCAGCATGGACCCGGTACGGTTTTTATCGTCCCGGCAGTCGGCCTCCATGCTCAGGCCGCCCCGCGGCATGATGTTGCCGCCGCAGCCCTGCAGAAAGAGCGACAACCCCCCGAGGGTGTTTTCGACCAGGGTCCGCGCCGCGCCGGGAAAATCAGGCGAAGCCACCATGGACCGGGGTCCGATGGTCACCGGGTGGCAGCCGTAGGAGAAGAGCGTGGCAATGGGTTGGCCGTCCACGTCGTCTACGCGCAGGACGCCCACGGCCGGATCGGTCGGATGATCCGGCACTTCCCCGAGAAAAACGTCGCCGTTGGGGTCCGTCTCCCGGCGGTATACGCCCAGGGAACATTCGCCTCGGCCCGCGCCGATGCGCGCGGGGACGCGTCGCTCATCCGCCTCCTGCGCCGCCGCCGCGATCCAGCCGCATAGCGCTTCCTGGTAGCGCGACTGAAGGGCCACTTGACCGGGTTCATCGGGGAACCACTCCGGCATGGCGGGCGAACTGTGGGTGTGGTTCAGGTTGATCATGACGTGGGACGGTGTAGTTCCCGCCGCTTCGGCGACGCGTTCCCGCAGACCGTTCATCACGGGCAGGTCCATCCACCCGGTATCCGTCGCCACGATCACGACCTTGGTCTTACCGTCCGAAAGGACCAGCACCGTGGCCGACAGGTCGCTTTCGATCGCCTGGACGAGCCCTTCCCTCGAACTGAAGCCGAAGGTCCGGATACCTGTGGGAGGATTGATCACGCGCCGGGCGGCGCCGGCGTACAGGTCAGGCAAGGCGCTGATACTCCGATCAGACGGGAACCGCTCTCAACGTCATACCGGCACGTGCGGTTGCATGAGGTCTTTCGTAAAGATCGTTTCCGTCAGGCAGTCGACCCGGTTGCAGTCGAACCACGTCATGTAGACGAATTCGATGGACAGGCAGCCGCGGTAGCCCAGCCCTTCGAGCCTCCGGGCGATGTCCACGAAATCGATGGTGTTCTCGTCGAGCCTGGACTGCAGCTTGCCGGGCCGCGCCGCGCGGACGTGGAAATGGTCGGTATGGTCCAGAAGCGGGTGGATGCGCTCCTCCGGGATGTACTGCATAATGAAGTGGGAATAGTCGAGGGTGACCGTGGCCCGCGGCGCACGTTCCAGCAGGGCCAGCGCCCGTTCGGGCGTGTCGACGACGGACTGGACGTGGGGTTCGAAACGGACCGTGATGTCCCGCTCGCCCGCCATATCGGTCAGTTCGTTCATGGCTTCGGCCGTCGTATCGAGATTCTCCTCGAAGGAGCGGTCCGGGTGGTGCGTACCCGGGCTGATCGTAAACCCCGGTATGCCGACGGCCTCGCAGAAGCGGACGATGCCTTTGAAGGAGGTGCTGTTCTGCCGTCTCACGGCCGGGTCCGGCGCGTTGAATGACCGCTCGTCGAGGGATGCGCCGAACTGGGGAAAGAAATCTACGGCGTCGAGTTCGTGTTTCTCCAGCAGCCGGTTGACGCGGTCCGCGTGGGCCTGGGGATCGGCGCCCACTTCATCGGGTTCCAGGCTGCATCGGCCCCGGTCGTGGAAACCCGCTATGTCCACGCCCCTGAATCCCATGGCCCTGGCCAGTGCCAGCGTGCCTTCCAGGTCCAGGTATTCGAAGGAATGGTTGCTAAGCGTCAGACGCATCGGCGACTCCCAGCAGGTTGTTCCAGCATTTCCACCGTATCTGGCGCTCCTTGTAGTGATCGCTCTGCCCGACGCCCAGCGGATTTCCGAAGGACAGGACGTTCTTGGGATCGTCCCGTTTCCCACCCCAGGCGGTAGGGACGTTCATGGCGTCGGGATCGTGGTTCCAGGTCGGCGCCCCGTTGTCCTGCGTCCTTCGAAAGAGGAACTTGATCATGTGGCGCTTGGCCGGCGTGCGATTGGCCGCGGTGCCGTGCCACAGGTCGTAGTGGGTCAGGGCGAAGGTGCCGGCCCCGAGCACCATGGGCACCTGCCCGCGGATGTTGGTGTAGGTGGCCATGCGGTCCGTCGGCGCGTTGCGGAACTGCGTGCCCGGGACGATGACCGTCGGTCCCATCTCCGGGGTGATGTCGGTGGGGTAGAACAGCCCGAGGAGCCGGTCGATACGGTTATTACGGTTGTTGGTGCTGTCCTGGTGCCAGGACATGTGGCCGGTGTGCGGCTGCTTGCAGTGCCAGTGGCGGTGTCCCATCACTTCGTAGTCCTTGCCGAGGAGGCTGACCAGGGCGCCTTTCACGGCCGGATGTTCGATCGCCTGCCAGAGTTCCGGCACCACGTCCGCTATGGCGTCGCCGGGGTTGTAGTCCAGGCCGTCCAGCCGGCCTGCAATGCGCTCGTTGAGCCCCTCGGGTAGATCGAGTTCGAGCAGGTGATATCCGTTCACGATAAAGCCGACCATCTCCATATCCGTGAGCAGAAGGGACTTATCCATCCTGGACCTCCTCCAGTTTCTGCAAGATGAACTCGTATCCCACGACGTCCAGGTCCCTGTCGTCGATAGGCGCCTGGAGATGGGGAAACTGCACGATCTGCCAGCCGTCGACCAGGGCGTCGTGAACGGTGTTATAGGGCCAATCCGTGACGTCCGCCGTAATTTCCGCCCTGTAGCCCCTGACGGGTTCGACGGGGGTGTATCCAATAATCTCGGAGAACACACTGGGCGTCCGCGCGTGCAGGTAAAGCAGGCGCTGTCTTACACCGGGGTTTGAGGGCGTAGAAGACATGATGGTCTGGTCAGTGGTGATGATCGATCGGGTCACCGGGCTGTTCGACGAAGTAAAATGACTTATCCAGGCGCTGCGTCCAAGGGAATAATGCGGCAAGATTAGCGCTTGACATGTGGCAACGGGTACCATTGGTTTCAACCTACAACATGATTTTAATTTCCAGCCAACATGACAGTTCGATGTCGATTCGGCCTTCGACTTCTCGAAATCAGATCCTCAGGTCATTTTGTACGTGGGTTAAATGGAGGTCTGCCAAGATGCGCACTACTTCCGTACTGGCTTTTCTCGCATTGACGGCGTTCGCATGCGGCGGAACCGACAACGCGGCGGATGATGTGACTCCCGGATCTACTGAAACAGCGGAAGGTTCCAACTATACCCCTGATGAGCCATCAGTCCTGTTCGATATGTCAAAAGAGCGTATAGTTGGGGCTTCTACTACTGTACCACCTGAAAGCGAGATAGAGAACGAAGGAATCGTTTGGCTTGAGGTGCGGACTGTCAACACCGTAATCGATACGGCCTGGGTAATTGTGTCATCAGGATTTGATGAAGTGGACGAGTTCGCACTGCATCACGTTCTGACGAACATTGGGAAGTTTAAAGTGGGCTGGGGGGATCCGCCGTTCAAGATGCAAGTAATCGTGAGAGTTCCTACTGATGGGGACGGGCAGGAAGAACCATCCACCGATTTCGATACGTTGGAAGTGGGCGCCTTGCCTTTTCTGGCTGCGATTCCGGCTGGAAGTGACCTTGAGCACGAAGGAGACGTTCTGGTGGGGTTGCATGTGGTAGAAGGGTTGATCGATACGGCATGGGTTGTCGAATCATCGGGATATCCGGAAGTAGACGAGTTCGCGATGAAAGACGTTATGACGCTTAATCAACTTCGAGGGAAGCACAGGAGACCCTTCTTCTGGGACGTGGAAAATGATTCGCTAACCGCGAGAATGTTCGTAAGGCATCAGCCGTAGTTTTGAAATCAGAACAATACTGTCGAGCGGGAATCCCACCGGAACGGCGCCTATCCTGCCGACGATTTACAGTATCTGTCGAAAGGTTCGCAAAAGCTTCCCTGCCTCTATTCATCGCTCTTAGCTCTGAGCCTCAAGAGTCCTTCTACGCGACCAAGTCTCCCGTTCATGTCGTGCACTTCGGAACGCAGCGCGGAGAACTCGGAACACAGTTCGTTGAAATCAGCGCGTATATCCATAAATTCCGCTCTCATCTCTTCCCGGACTACTTGAGTGGCCTGAGAAGTAAAAGTGAGCAGTGTGATGACGATGATCACGATGGTAGAAGCGGCCTGAATGCCTACCATGGGCCAGTTTACCTTTTCCATTGCGCTCTCCTCGATGAATACCCAGTCCAGAACAACACCCCAGACAAAGGACGCGTGCGATCACAGCCGGTTGTATAACTGATTAGACGTCATTTCGGCAAAAACATCGAGAGATTTGTTTTCAACGGTGTCCGGCTCAGTGCTTCGATCTCCGAAGGCCTGCCGCAGATCATCCGGGGTTATGCGCCGCCGTCCGCACGTTGCCTCACCCTCCCCGTCCCACCGCCCAGGTGGCGAAGTACTCCGGCGCCCAGCGTCTGGCGACGTGGAAGTCGTGTCTCTGACCGGCCGCCAGCGTCGACGTCGTCTCCGCATCGATCCAGGCCTCGATACCTGCCAGTCCGGGGAATTCCAGGATCCAGGCGAATTCGCCGTGTACGCTGGCTCCCATCAGGCGAAACGCTTCACCGTGGACAAGGCCATGGTTCCGGCCTGTTTTTTGCATGCGACGCCATCTGACTTCGTCGTGCTTTCCGGCGTCGGCCTCACCCGATCCACGATGCCGGCCGCCGAAGGCCAGCAGGACGATCGACGAAGGATCGGCGGACAGGACCGGGATCGTGTGCGGATCGGCCCCCGGAGGCACCGGAGGTTCGGGCTTGCGCGGCAGCCAGTTGAGGCCCTCCGGCCGCCAGCGTCGGGCGAGGGCGTAGTCGTAATAGCCGTAGCGTCCGTATGGCGGTTCCGCTTCGGCCGACATCCAGGCCTCCGCGCCGGCGAGGTCCGGGAATTCGATGGTCCAGAACCGCTCCCAACTGCCGCGGGGTCCCAGCAGACGATAACCGTGCAGGCCGATCAGGCCGTGGCGCTCGGAGACGGACAGCATCAGGTCAACGTGCTGGCGTTCGTAGTCGGCCCGCCGGGCCTTGTCGAGCTGATGCCACTCCGGCAAACGACCGCCGCGGAAGAGGATGATGACGCTGTCGTCTCCTGCTTTCATGCCAGCCCTCCCCTCGGCTCGGAATGTCGGTTAAGACATTGATTCTTCTCCGCGTCCGATAAAATACGCTAAAGCGGCGGCGCATGCAACAGGGCGGATCGGTGTACCCACCCTGAAAGACACGGAACTTGCCGCCGAGTATCTGACCGCGGCGGCAGAAGACGAAGAGCCGGCCGTATTCCTCCAGGCGCTTCGCAGAGTCGTCGAGGTTCAGGGAATGGCGGATGTCGCAAAGCGAGCGGGGATTCCGCCGGCAAGTCTGTATCGGATGCTTTCTGCAAGGGGTAATCCACGCTGGTCGACACTGGCGCCCGTTGTCCGCGCGACCGGGTTGAAACTCGAGGTGATCACGACGTAAGGAACCTTCCAGCCTCGGGCATGCCTGCCATCGTGCAGTTGAGCGTGGCGACCCGCGTCGCCAGACGGGTCGCTCCGGCAGGGTCGCGGCCGCGGAGGTATCCGACCAGGAATCCGGCCGCGAAGGCGTCCCCGCAACCCGTGGTGTCTACCATTTCTGCGAGTGCCTCGGGCGGTGTAACGATGGCCCCTGCTTCGTTATCCTCGCGATACACGGTTACGGAACCCAGGTCTCCCCGGGTGGCGATGACGACGGAAGGTCCAAGGGGGAGGATGGACTTGCCGAAGGCGATGAATTCGCCGGCTTCTTCCAGTTTCCTGCCCGCCAGCAGGCGGGCCTCCACCTCGTTCATCTGAACGACGTCGAACATTTCTATCCATCGCCGCCAGTCTTCCGGCGCCCGTCTCCGCCGGTAACCCTCCGCGTCGATACCCAGACAGAGGTTGTGCACGTCCAGGTACAGCAACCCGGAGGCGCTGCTCCGTATGGCTTCCATGGTCTCCAGGGCGATGTCGTCGCCTACGATGAAATTCACCAGCAGGGCGTCGAGGTCCAGGAAAGGTTCGATCTGCTCGAAGGGAATGGGGCCGACGCGGTTCGTCAGTTGCTCGACTTTCTCCATGTCTTCGTCGTACCGGATGTGGTTCCGACTGGTGCCTTCCGCCGCCAACGCGACCCCGGTGGTCTCCACGCCGGGCCGGGACGCCAGGATGCGGCGCATGGCGTCGTAACAGTCGGCCCCGATGCGGCTGATGGGATACACCCGGTCGTTATCTCCGACCAGGTCGGCCATTACGGTGGTGTTGTACAATATGCCGCCGAGATCCTGAATCTGGCGACCTCCGGCCATGAAGATGGTGTCGTGGTTGATGAGGCCGATGATGCCAATGCGCATGTCTTTTCCGGGATTAGTTCATCACGGGCGGTTCAGGTTTCCCGAGTTGAACGGCCGCGGCTTCAATCACCCGTTCCACGGTGACGCTGCGCATGCAGTC
The DNA here is from genome assembly GCA_965202605.1 of bacterium. Taxonomy (GTDB): domain Bacteria; phylum JAAXHH01; class JAAXHH01; order JAAXHH01; family JAAXHH01; genus JAAXHH01. Next base: position 2,682,574 of record OZ241838.1, on the reverse strand, counting down.
ATGGGTGCCGATGGGACATCGGTCCCCGCCATGGGAACTGCACGGCCGGCAGTCCAGGGGCGTCTCGACGACCTGATGCCCCTGTCCATGAGGGACGAAGCCGAAGGCGGGCACCGTGGGGCCGAAGACGGCTACGACGGGAATGCCCATGGCGGCGGCCACGTGACCCATGCCGGTGTCGTTAGAAACGAAAACGGAGCAACGCGCGGCGAGGGCGGCCGATTGCAGCAGGGTCAACTGTCCGGCCGCGTTCAACGGGTCGACACCGGATTCGGTGGCGACTTCCGTGCAAAGCGATCGGTCCCCGGAACCGCCGAAGAGCACGGTGCGATATCCGTATTCTTCTGCGAGACGACGGACCAATGCCGCATACCGATCGGGCGGCCACCGCTTGGTCGCCCAGACCGAACCGGGACTTACGCCGCAGATCTTATCCGCCGGCGCCAGGCCAGATTCCCTGATCAGCGCATCCACCCGTCTCCGGTCCGCATCGTCCGGATAAAGGGCGGGACGAATCCCGTCCGTATCCACCCCCCACGAAGCGAAAAGAGAAAGATTGCGTTCGACCTCGTGGACGGACCGGTAGGATACCCGTTCCGTCAGGAGCAGTTTCCCCGCGCTTCGATCGAAACCCACGCGGACGGGTACGCCCGCCAGATAACCCAGCAATGCGCTCCGGAACGATCGGTGGGGAATCACCGCCGCATCGAAGGAAGCCCCGCGCAACCTGCCGGCCAGGCGAAGCAGTTCCAGGGGCCCTTTTTGCCCGTCTTTCTTGTCATAGATGATGATCTCGTCGACGTTGGGGTTGTTTCGCAGCAGGTCAGCCGTTTCGGGCCGCACGACGGCTCCGACGCGTTCGGCGCCCAGCCGCGTCCTGGCCGCTTCGAACAAAGGAGTGGACAGCACGACGTCGCCCACGAACGCGGTCTGTATGACGAGTACGATCAAGCCGCTCGATTCCTGGTCGAAATGCGGGCTTAAAGGCGCCCGCGCAGTTACTTCCTGAGCGAATTCAGAAAATCCTGGAACTCGCCTTCTGCGCTCAGGACGGTCTTTTCCGGTCCGGTGAGTTTGAGGAACACGTTGCCTTCCGGCGCCTCGATAATGGCGCCGAGCATCTTGTAGCCCGGTTTTTTCACGGCGCCGGACTGGAACATGGGACCCATGGAGGCGAGGTAGATGCCCGCCAGGGATACCGTGGTCACGGTCAGGTCGTTAATGGTCGACTTCCGCTCGGCCGGTGACGGCGGACCGCCGGATTCCGTCTCGAACTGGTCCCGCCAGCGCTGCAGGTTCAGGTCGACGCTGCCTCCCTGCCCCCGACCGAAAAAGAACACGGCGCATTCGCCGGGTTCGTCGTCCCCTTCGGCCTTCGGGATCAGATAGGTCGCCACGCGCATCGTCCGGGGTGGCTGCACCTCCCATCGCGGGGGCACGGTCCAGGCGACGCCCGCGGCTGCGCCCGTTGCAGCCTCGCCCTGGGCACTCGCCGGAGCAGAGACATCCGGTCTCTCCGCGACGGCAGGTGCCGCCACGAGCGGGGGAGGATCGGCGGGCGGTTGCGGCGATCGTGGATCGGATTGCTCCCCTCCGTTTCCGCAGGCCGCGGCGACACCGAAGAGGAGAACGGCACAAATGGAGATGAATTGCTGACGTGGCATGGAACAGGCCTCCTTTACTGAACGTGACTTGAAGCGGCGGGCGCCGGGGTCTTCCATCGCCGGTGTACCCAGAACCAGTGATCGGGATAATCCAGGATGTATCGTGCCAGCACGTCCGTGTAAGCCTGGGTGGTTCGTGCTATATCGGCCGATTCGTCGCCTGTCGGAACCGCTTCGATCGGGGTTTCAAAACAGACACGGTGGCGTTCCGGACCGGAACGGATGATGAAACACGGTACGATGGGAGCGCCCGTGCGCAAAGCGAAGAGCGCAGGTCCCTGGTAGGTGGACGCCCGTAATCCCAGGAATTCGACGAAAACTCCGCCGGGGCCGGCGTCCTGGTCCGCGAGCAGCCCGACGCATTCGTTGCGCCGCAACGCCTTCAGGATCGCGGACGGCGCCGATTCCATGGAGGCCACCGCCATGCCCAGTCGCTCGCGTCCCGCGTGCATCAAGCGGTTGACGGCGGGGTTGTGCAGCTTCTTCGCGACGACGGTAATGGGATAACCGAGCAAGGCGACCGTCGCGCCAAGCAACTCCCAGTAACCGAAATGACCGGTGACCAGAATGACCCCGCGTCCCCCGTGGCGGGCGCGGGTGATGTTTTCCTCGCCCGAGATGGTCAGACGGTCCCGAAGATCCGTCGTCTTCCCCGCAAGCGACCGGGCGTGTTCCACGGCCGTCCGGCCCAACTGGCGGTATACGGACCGGGCCCTGCTCCGCGAGGTAGGGTCGTCCCCGGCATCCTGGAAGACGCGTCCCAGGTGCTCCATGACCAGTTCCCTCCTCGTGCCGATCACGTGAAAGGCCAGGTCTCCCAGCTTGTTTCCCGCCCACGATGCCTGGGAAGAAGACAGCGGTTTTGTCAGCGACATCAACAGCCGGAGTCCCGCGTATTCGGCCAGGTGCGACAGTTTCATTCGAAACGGGCTCTCATTCGCGTACGATCACCCAAGATCACCACGTTGGACAGTGCGGTTCCAGTAAGGTGCTGGACGGAGCAAGCGATCATTCATCCCGCTCTCTGGACGTGACCCATTCCTCATTCTTCCTGCGCCAGTCGTCTTCGTCCGGGTGCCAGTCGTCCACCTCCTCACGCGCCCAGCGACGCAGCGTGGCCTTCCTTCGCCTTCGGATCTGCAGGAACGCGAGAAGACAAAGTACGCCGAACAGCGGTGCGATCACGATAGTCAGGCTTTCGCCGAGTACCATGCGCCAGCCGTAATTGCGTTCCATGTACGCCAGCCAGTCCCGCTCGAAACCCACGATACTCACGCCGAAAGCGTCGAAACAGGCCTGGTTGATGGAGCCGGTCCGCCTCAGGCTGTCGAACAGGGTGTGCAGTCCCGCTTCACCGTACCGCCGGAGTATGTACTGCACGGCAAGGGCGCTTTCCTGGTAAGCCAGTTGGGCCCGATGTTCGGGAAAGGCGTTCACGCCCTGGATGGCGCCCAGCGAGATCAGGTTTCCTGAAACAACGGCGATCACCAGGGACGCCCGGTCCCAGAATCCCCATTCCCGCGCCATGTGCATGGCGAAACCCTCGTCCAGCCAGCGAGGTATATCCACGCCGCGAAGCGCGCTGTGCAGCATCACGTGGGCCAGTTCGTGCACCACGAGCTCGGTGGAACCGTCATACGTACCGGTTATCCGGGGGGACCTGAGTACGACAAGCCTTCGGTCGGGCACGGCGTAACCCGCGCCCCAGTCGGGTATGGCGCCGGGCGTGTAGGTCAGAAAGGCTTCCTGCGTGGGGGCGATATGGATATGGATGGTATCGGCGGCGGGCAGGCCCAGTGTGGCGCGCAGGTGCGGGGACGCCTCGCGCACGATGCCCAGCACGTGTTCCACGAAGGGCGCGTCGGCGGGTTCAAACGTAAATCGAACGCCCGGGGCGATTCTCACGGACTCTTCCGCGCCGGCTCCGAGGCTCGGCAGCAGCAGAAGCACGCCGCTGACCAATCCAAGGCACCAGGACCGAAGACGGCGCGGAACGCGCTGGGGCGCCTTATCGACGTGCATAACAACCTCATTCGCGTATGATGCCGCCTCCGAGAACCGTCTCGCCGTCGTAGAAGACGACGGACTGTCCCGGCGTAACCGCCCGCTGCGGACGCTCGAAGGTGACTTGCGCGACCCCGGGCTCGACTGGTGTGATCACCGCGGGCGTCGCCTCCTGCCGGTACCGGATCTTGGCCTGTCCGCGGACTTTCCCCGTCGGTACGTCCATGGACTGCCAGTTGACCGCGTCCGCTATGAGCCGGTCGCTTCGGAGGTCCTCGTCGTCACCCACCACGATCGTGTTCGTATCGGGCTGTATGTCGACCACGTACACCGGCCGTCCGGCAGCCAGTCCAAGTCCCTTTCGCTGTCCGATCGTGTAGAGCGGATGTCCCCGGTGTTCGCCCAGGAAACGGCCGTTCGTGTCTACGATCGGTCCCGGCCGAATAGGATCTTCGATGGACAGCAGTCCTTCATCCACGTCCACGGGGTGCTTCGCCGTCCACTCCCGGAGGAAACGCTCATGGCCCCGGTCCTGGATGAAGCAGATTTCATAGCTGTCCTTTTTGTCCGCCACCCGCGGCGCGAGGCGCTCGGCGACGTGCCGCGTCTGCGCCTTCGTGAGCATGCCCACGGGGAAGACGGTCCGTGCCAGTTCTTCCTGGGTCATCTCCCAGAGGGCATAGGATTGATCTTTGTTTCCGTCGATGCCCCGTTTCAAAACATAGCGGCCCGCCTGGCCCGCCTGGCCCGCCTGGCCTGCTTGGCTGGCCTGGCCGGTCTGGCCCTTGTCTTCCTCGAAAACAACCCGGGCATAGTGCCCGGTCGCCACGTAATCGGCGCCGAGCGCACTGGCCCGGTCGAGCAGCACGCCGAATTTGACCTTGCTGTTGCAGGCCACGCAGGGATTGGGGGTGCGGCCCCGCACGTACTCGGAAACGAAATTGGATATGACGCCCTGCTCGAATTCCTCGCGGAAATCCACCACGTAGTAGGGTATCCCGAGCCGGCCGGCCACCACCCGCGCGTCGTTGCGGTCCTCCACCGTGCAGCAGCCGTGTTCGAATTGCGCACTGCCGCCCACGCGGTCGTAGTCCCACAGGTGCATGGTGACGCCGATGACTTCGCAGCCCGCTTCCTTGAGCATCGCCGCCGCCACCGAACTGTCCACGCCGCCGCTCATGGCCACCACGACCGTCGACCCTTCCGGCGGCAGCCGGTTGACGGCCGGATCGTACACCGCTTCCAATTCGAAGCCGCTGTCGATATCCAATTCGGTACTCGTCGTCATGTTATCGGGCTTTCGCGTTTACTTCCCGGCGTCTCCGGTAATCCTCGATCGCCGTCCGCACGCCGTCCGCGGCCATGGCGGAGCAGTGCATCTTGGTAGGCGGAAGACCGCCCAGGGCCTCCGCGATCGTATGGTTTTCGATAGACGCGGCCTCGTCGGCCGTCCTGCCGATCACCCATTCGGTGACCATGCTGCTTGCCGCGATGGACGCCGCGCAACCGAAGGTCCTGAACTTCGCGTCCGTAACGGTCCCGTCCGCGATCTTCAAATACAACGCGATGGTATTCCCGCTGATGGGGTTTCCCGCGTTGCCCACCCCGTCCGCGTCCGCAAGATCCCCCACGTTGCGGGGCGAGTGAAAGTGATCCATTACGGCGGGTGAGTACATGAAACACGCCTTAAACGGGTACCTGCGCGGCGGACGCGGCGGAAACTTCGCGGAGACGGGACACGATGCCGGGCAGCCTGCTCATGACGCAGTCCACGTCCCGCATGGTGTTGTCGCGTCCGAAACTGAACCGAACCGAGCCCAGGGCGGTGCGCGGGTCCCTGCCCAGCGCCAGCAATACGTGGGACGGTTCTATGGCCCCCGATGTACAGGCCGAGCCGGTGGACACGGCGATCCCCGCGAGATCCAGGCTCATGATCAGCGATTCGCCTTCCGCACCGGGGAAGGACGCGTTCAACGTGCCTGGCAGGCGCCATTTCGGGTGCCCGTTTACCCGCGCGCCTTCGATCTCCTCCCGGATGCGCTCTTCCAGGTTGTCGCGCATCCCGGACAGATTCCGGTATTCGCGTTCCCGTTCTTCAGCCGCCAGTTCGGCGGCCTTGCCGATCCCTATGATACCCGCGGTGTTCTCCGTGCCGGACCGCACGTCGTTTTCGTGATGGCCGCCGTGGGCCGTGGGTTCGATCTCGACGCCCTTGCGGATGTAGATGGCCCCCACACCCTTGGGGCCGTAGATCTTGTGGCCCGAAAGCGAGAGGAGGTCCGCGTGCATCGCTTCCACGTCGACGGGCAGCTTGCCGGCGGACTGTACCGCGTCCGTGTGGAAGCACACGCCGTTGTCCCGGGCGATCCTTCCGATTTCACCCACGGGCTGGACCGTGCCGATCTCATTGTTCGCGTGCATGACGCTGATCAATATCGTCTGACCGGTCAGGGCGTCCGCCACCTGGCCGGGATCGACCCGGCCGTACTCGTCCACGGGAAGATAGGTCACTTCGAAACCTTCCCGTTCGAGAAACCCGCAGCTGTTCAGCACGGCCGAATGTTCGATGTTCGTCGTGATGATGTGCCTGCCGTACGCTCTGCGGGCGTAGGCGGCGCCCTTGATCGCCAGGTTGTCGGACTCGGTGCCGCCGCTGGTGAAACAGACCTCGCCGGGTCGCGCGTTCACCAGGCCGGCCACCCGGGCCCGCGCCTCTTCCACGGCCGAACGCGCATCCTGTCCGTACCGGTGGATACTCGATGCGTTTCCGAACCGGTCTCTGAAGAAAGGTTCCATCGCATCGAACACTTCGGCCCTGACCGGCGTGGTCGCGTTATGATCCAGGTAGATGCTCGCCATGAGGATCACTTACTCCGGGAGAGGGTGGGATCCAGCCCCGATAATCAAGCGTACAAACGCCCCTGAAAATCGTTTCTTCCGTCGCGCTCAACGGTCTTTGAAAATAGGGATAATCCATTGAAATGTCAAGTGTTATCGGGGTTCGCCGGTGTATGCGCGGCCGGTGATTATGCGCTATCTCCACTTGACTTTTCGGCCGGGAATCCGTAGTTTTCGTGTAAACTGAACGGGTATGCGCGTATCCGCTTGTAATACGCGTTTTCCGTGCGCGCAGTGGTAACCGGGGTGTCCTTGATCTCAGCGAGAATGAACTTGAAGGGCGGTTGCCGTCCATGTCTTTCGCTGACCGATCCGGAGCGGATGGACGGACCAGGAAGGAGCGGCGCATGCATTTACTGAAATCAGCGGCTGGACTGACGGCGTTTATCCTTGTAACGGGATGTACCCACAGCATCAAGTTGAATCCCAATATCGGTCCTTCGGCCAATATCGCAAGGCCCGTGGATTTGCGAGTCGGAGTGTACATTCCCGTGGAGGTCAGCCGATTTGTTATCGATGACAGATCAGATCTTGACAAGTACATCTTCGAAATCGGCGAAACGCTCGAATCGATCATAACCAAGTCGTCGAACCGCGTTTTCTCCCATGTTTCGATATTGGACGCGCAACCCACTGGCGAAGTGATCGAGGAAAGAGCACTCGATCTCGTCATGATTCCCAGGGTGACCGCGGCCATGGTAACGCTGAACAAGGAAGAAGGTCCGTTTCAGGACGACGCCCGGGGGAATACGGCGATCACGGTCGAATTGATGTTCTATGACACGGAGATGATCCAGTACGCTACCGTCATCGCGTCGGGTATTGGAATCGCTTCGGAAAGAATCGGGTTTTTCAGCAGAGGCCAGAAGGAATATGCCGCATCAGTCGAAGATGCCATTGTAAACCTCGGCAACGACATGGTCCGTCAGATGTACGGCAACTACGACATCCGCAAGAAGGGCGAGGAGTCGGAATAGGCCGGTATGCGGCTACGGCCGCGTCAGGCGGTCCTTCGTAACCCCGCGCAACCCGGATATGGCAGGATTGACCCTTAAAGACCGCTGGATTTACAGCATCTATACCTTGTGGAGCCGATTCCGCCGTACGCCTTTCGACCTTTCCGAGATCCGGAAACGGCCAAGCCGGCTGCTCATCTGCCTCCCCTCGAATCCTGAAGAAGCCCGGGAAGCGGCCGGGATCATCCCGGACCTTATCGGGAGCCTGGGTGCCGAGGCCGTGTTCGTCGTCGGAGAACCCTGGTCCGTAGCATGTTGCAACCTGGCGGATGATCGCATCAGCCTGGTGCCATTGGACCGGACCACGCGATGGTGGTTCGGCCTGCCTTCCGCGGCGATTGTGGATCGGTTGTCGGAAGCGGGACTCAATGTAGCCGTCGATCTGAATCCATCCGCGGAATTGCTGCCCGCGGTACTTTGCCTGCGCATCAAGGTCGCGGTACGTCTGTGCCTGGATGATCCTGAACGCGGGTGTGCTTTCAACGTGCAAGTCCTGCTCGCGGATGGACGTTCCGGGCGGAGTCGCGGCACCGGACCGGGTAGTCCGCCGGATTCCGAACAATCCGATCCGACCCTGGCCGGGACCGGCGCGTCTTCCGGCGACTCGCTCTACACACGCCTGTTGCGGGTGATTCAGGCCGCCGCCCGACCTCCGTCCCGTCCCGGAATTTCAGCTTGACAGCACACCCCCGTACCCGGATATTTCAGTAGGGTCCGGACAAGCCTGTCGTTTCTCGAGCCTGCTATGCATGGCTTGTCATCTACCAAAACAATCCCACCTCAGAGATCATGTCCGCCCTGTCTTCGCGGCCGCTCCCGGGTCGCACGATCATCGCCGGAATCCTGCTGTCCTGCTGCCTGCTGAGTCCCATCGTAGTCACGACGTCGTTGAAGGCACAGTCGGGGCCGGAGTCCGTCCATTCCCTGGAATCCCTCCTGGAAAAGGGCAGGTCCCTCTACGATCAGCGGAAATTCGAGGAGGCGATACCGGTCTTCGAGGAAGCGGTCCGTCTCAAGTCCAGGTCCGGAGAAGCCCGCTACTGGCTTGGCGTTACCCGTTACGAGACCGGAGATGACAGGGAAGCGGCGAAGCAGTTGAGAATCGCCGTTCGACACGACCGGAAGAACCCCGACGTACACCTTGCGCTGGGTCGGACGTACATGCGCATGCGGAACCGCATGGTCGACGCCCGCAAGAGCCTGAAGCTGGCCCTCCGATACGATCCGGAGCATTCCGAGGTGCATTACTATCTCGGGGTCGCGTACATGACGCAGAGCAAGCGGGATCCCGCGGCCCCGCTCTACGTCCAGCAGGCCCGGAGGTCCTTCAGCCGTGCGGCGGCGGCGAATCCGCTGCACCCGGACGCCTACTACCAGCTGGGACTGTCCTACGAAAATCCTTCACGGGATTACAAGAAGGCACTCGCCCTCTTCTACCGGCAGCTGATGATAAAACCCGATCACCGGGATGCGTTGTACCACCTGGAGAGATGCAGTTACCTGCTCAAGCAATACCAGGAAGGCATTGATCTCCTGATGCAGGTGGTCACCGTCCACGATGGCGAGGTGCCGGATTATGTTCACACGTTGATCAACAAGCTCAAGGCCACGATGTGGCAGTCTCAGAATCGATTCGTCGAAGCGGATGAGGCTTACGAGGAATTCCTGGCCACGGTGGAGCCGGAGGAGCGGTCACACTACACGGACCTCGTCTACGTGGCGTCGGAGGAGGAATACCGGCAATACGAAAAACTGGAATCTGAAATAGAAAAGGCGGAATTCATACGCCGGTTCTGGGCGGCCCGCGATCCCCAGCCGGCCACCGCCGTGAACGAACGGCTGGTGGAACACTACCGGCGGGTCATGCATGCGCGGGAGCATTTCTCGGGGGGGCAGCAGCCATGGGATCGCCGCGGCGGTATCTATATTCGTTACGGGGAACCCGACGATCAGCAGCATTTCATCATGCAGACCGGGGAGAATGCCCTGAAGAACTACCAGCCGACCGGCGACGCCCGTATCGATGCGATCCGGGAGCGCAACTTCATGTGGCGATACCGCCTGAAGATCGATAACGCCGGTATGGAGTGGACCGACCCGTCAACCCGCGGCACCCGCGATCCCGATTCGGGTGATTACCTGCCCGAACTGGAAGAGCAGCGCGTTTCAAACTTCACCTCCTTTCCCTCCAGGTCCGCGAAAACACAGGCGCTTGGCTTCCTCGCCGAAAGCTGGGTATATCTCGAGCACGACCTCGAGTTGTTTTTCGTCGACCAGGTAGGGGTCGGAAAGTATGACTATCCGCTGCAGGTGCACGAGACGAACATCGCCGAAGCCGTCGTCCAGGACAAGTATCATCCCAGGCGCATCGCGGCTGCTCTGATCGAAAAGACACCGGAGTCCTATGCGTTCGACTACGGCGGCGGGTCGCTGCGATTCATGTACGACATCGTGTCCTATAAGGGGGACGATGGCCTGGCCGAAGTGGAGATCGCCTACATGGTTCCGGCCGAGCAGCTTGAAACCGTGAAGGACGGGAAGGGCATGCGCACGTGGTTCGACAGCCATATGGTGTTTCAGGATGACGAGTACAACCGCGTAGCCCAGACCTCCAGGCGCATCGGGCCGATCGATCGGCCCCTTGTGTCCGTTTCGGGTAAGGACGTGGGCATCGAACTGCACACGGGCATGATGGACATGGAAGCGCCGGCAGGCAGTTACCGCGCCGCCATAGAGGTCCGGGACGAAGCCACCCGGCGCATCGGCATATTCGAACAGCCGTATACCGTTCCGGAATACGCCGGCGATACGCTGATGCTGAGCGATATCAAGCTGGCCGTCTCCATCGCGCCGGCCGATTCAGTGGCCGGCCTGGGCGGCCTCGATGGCCCCTTCATACGTAACGGACTTGAAATCGAACCCAATCCGGCGCGCCTCTACCAGCGCACAGACCCGGTTCATTTCTACTACGAGATATACAATCTTGCCCTGGATGAATCGGGACGATCTTCGTACCAGGTGGAACTGGAAGTGAGGAACAAGGACCGGCCGCGGAACCTCTTCTGGCGTGTTCTGAAGGGTATAGACCGGCTGGTGCGGCGGGCCGACAGCGAACAGTCCGTCCTCATGGTATTCGAAAACGACGGCAACCGCCCCGACGAGTACAGTTACACTTCCATCGATACGGGCGCCACTCCCACCGGCCCTTATGAAATAACCGTTCGCGTCACGGACCTTCATTCCGGCCAAACCGCCACCCGGACCAAGGTGTTCGTCGTGACCAACGATAGAGTGGCCGGGTTCTCCGCGGATACTGATTAGCCACCGCCCGCGTTCTCATCCCACGGGGGCTTTCAAGTTCCGCGCATCACCCGGGGAGTACCGGTCCGCGGTCGCTCTCCGGGATTCGTTGTCTCGGAAGTCCGGTATCTATACGGCTCTGTTCCATATCGGGGACTGTTCCGCCGGCCGGTTGTCCCGTAGCGATATCAGGCTCGCGGCGTCTGATGTAGGCCCATTGTGCCATACGTCTCGGTGGTTTTCTTGTTCGTTGTCTGTATCTACCATGAAAATCCATCTTGTCATGACTGATTTTCATGGTATATTATCGATATGCTTCCCCGTCCCGCCGTCATAAAAGCCATTGAAACGGCACTTTCACGAAGCCCCGTCGTCCTGCTCGTCGGTCCGCGGCAATGCGGAAAGACGACGCTGGCGCGTCAGTTCGCCGCTGAAGACGCCCCGAATTACTTCGACCTTGAAGATCCGGCCGACCTGGGCCGGCTGAACGAGCCCATGACCGCGCTTGGTTCCCTGGAGGGTCTGGTCGTCGTCGACGAGGTGCAACGCCGGCCCGATCTGTTCCCGATCCTGCGCGTACTGGCAGACCGGCCGACGCTTCCCGCCCGTGTGCTCATCCTGGGAAGTGCCACTTCCGATTTATTGCGGCAGACGTCGGAATCGCTTGCTGGCAGAATCGAACGCGTCCTGATGCGCGGCTTCAGCCTTTCCGAGGTCGGCGAGGCTCAGCATCGAAAGCTCTGGTTACGCGGCGGTTTTCCGAGATCGTACCTCGCTTCGTCCATGGAGGACAGTACCGTCTGGCGCAGGGAGTTCATTCAGACGGTTGTCGAACGGGACGTTCCGCAACTCGGCTTTCGTCTGCCCGCAACGACGCTGCTGCGGTTTTGGACCATGCTGGCGCATTATCACGGCCAGATCTGGAACGCGGCCGAAACCGCCCGGTCGCTCGGCGTATCGGAAGCCACGGCCCGCCGCTATCTCGACGTGCTCGAAGGACTGTTCATGGTACGGCGGCTTTCGCCCTGGTTTGCCAATCTCAAGAAGAGACAGGTGAGGTCCCCGAAGATCTACATCCGGGATTCCGGCCTGCTTCATGCGCTCCTCGGGATCCGGTCGGAAAGGGACCTGCTGTCCCACCCGAAGTGCGGGACTTCCTGGGAAGGGTCCGTGGTCGAAGAGATACTGAACGTGGCCGCGCCGGACGAAGCCTGTTTCTGGGCAACCCACAACGGAGCGGAACTGGACCTTCTTCTGTTCAGGGATGGCCGCAGGATCGGCGTGGAGTGCAAACGTCAGGATGCACCCCGAATGACGCGTTCCATGCGTATTGCGATCCGGGACCTGGAACTGGATCATCTGTACGTCGTTTACCCCGGCCGCAAGCCGTACGTTATCGACGAGCGGGTTTCGGTGACACCCCTGCACCGGCTCGGGGAGGTGATAACCAGCACCGGGGGGCTCCCGGCGCGATCAGGCGATAGAGGGCAGGTGTAACGAAAAGCACCAGCAGCGTGGACAGCGTGAGCCCGCTCAATCCCGTATAGGACAGGCTGATCCAGAGGTCCCGCGTCAAGGGATGTCCGGCGATGAGCAGCGGAGTCAGACCGACAAGTGTTGTGAGGGAAGTAATCAGGATGGGTCGCAGTCGCTGCCTGGCCGCGGTTATGATCGCTTCGTCCGGGAACATCCCCTCCCGTTGCAGCCGGGCCATGCGGTCCACAAGCAGGATCGCGTTGTTGACCACGATGCCGATCATGAAGACGGTACCCAGATAGGCACCCCGGTCGAAGCTCAGATCGAAGTACCAGAAAACGAGGAAGATGCCGGTCAGCCCCATGGGAACCGTCAGCAGAACGACCAACGCCCGACGGAACGACTCGAACAGGGCCGAGGTGATCAGCAGCACGAGGGCGACGGCCAGTCCGAGGGCGAAGTTCATTTCCCCGCGGTCAGCCTGATCGAAGCCGGACCAGGTTGGCACGTCGATGCGGTAGCCTGGCGGCAGATCGACCGATGCGAGGAATGTTCGGCGGTAGCTGTCGGCCATTCGGATGGTTCCGACGAACTCATAGGATATCCATCGCTCGTACTGTTGTTCGCTACGTAGAATGTCCGTCGAAACGCGCTTGAATGCCAGCGTACCGGCGTCTCCGGCGTTTATTCGGCGATCCGCACCGCCCATCGGGACGCGATCGAAGCCGGTGGTTTGTTCCTTACGGGCGACGAGTGTTCGGTAGGGCACGCGACGACCCTCGATCAGGATTTCGCCATCCGGCTGGTGTCGATCGGTGTAAGGGAACAACGCCGCGCTCAGATCGTCCAGACCCATGCCGGCGCGCGCCAGGTTCCGTTGCGACGGTTTCAGCTGTAGTTCGTAATAGGGGCCGCCCCTACCGGACCCCCCGCTGGGCGAGTGGGTGATTTCGACGTTTCGTACACGGCGGTGTCTGCCCAGTCTAAGGGCGAGGCGCTCGGTGTGGTTTCGCAGGTCGTCGAAATTGTACCCGCGAAGCCGGTAGTTGATGGAGACGGCCCTTCCGCCACCCGTCGAAAACCCCTGGCCGTAACCGTAGACGCCGATATTCAGCCCTCCGAACCGGGTGGCCATGTTCTCCGTCTCCGTTTTCATGGTGTAAGGCAACGGCGATCGGGCGGTTTCGTCGATGAAGAGGGTGCGCACTCTGGCCTGCGTTTCCTGTACCGTCGTGGTCACTTGAACGCCCTTGCCTCCTGCCGCCAGCGCGTATCGTTCGAAGGCCGCCGCCACCGAATCCACGGTGGCGGTTTCCATCCCAGGGGGGCCGTATATGACGACGTCGATATAGGTGTAGGTGCCGCGCCAGGAGAACGACGGCCCTTTCCACACGTCCGTAATGAAGAGATACACGCTGAGACTGAAGCCGGTCAGGGTCGCGACCGCGATCAGCCATCGCCACCGGATCATTCTTGCGACGACGCCTTCGTACCGCCGGCCGATGCGCGTCGGTTTCCGCGCTCCGGCCCACGAAGCGGTGTCGCCGTCCAGGAAGCGTCCGATCACGGGCACCCAGACGCCGGCGACCGCCACGGAAGCCAGGAGCGTCAGGCCTAGACCGAGGGCGAAAGGACCGACGTGTTGCTTCAACTCGTCGGAGAGATACACGATGGGAACGAGGGCGACGACGGTCGTCAGCGTCGTCGCCGCGACAGGAATCAGCATCTCCTTCGTGCCTCGCACCGTCGCCTGATCCCGCTCCTCGCCTTCCTCGCGTCGGCGTCGGATGTTCTCATACACGACCACCGCGTTGTCCACGAGTATGCCGAAAGCTAGGGCAAGGCCTGAAATGGTCAGCAGATCGAGGCCCAATCCGAGTGCTCTGAAGCAGATCATCGCCCCAAGCGCGGAGAGGCCAATGGTGGAAAGGAGTATCACGGCCGTCCGCAACTGGCGCAAAAAAAGCAGCAGCAAAAGGACGATGGCGATCAGGGCGACGGACACGCGCAGGGCGAGGTCCCGCAACGCCAGACGCACGTCGTCGCTGCGGTCGACGATCAGCGACGGGACGACGCCCGACGGCAACAGATCGCCCAGGTCATCCATTTGTTTTTTCACGCGGTCTGCCACGTCGAGCATGTTGGTACCGGGTTGCCTGGCGATCTCCACGGTGATCGCCGGCAGCCCGTTCACCCGGGCTACGCCGTGCGGAGTCGAGAGGGTCCACCGCGTCTCGGCAAGATCGTCGAGACGCAGGACGCGATCGCGGTCCGCGGTAATGGGCAGCCGGGGCAGATCGTGCATCCCGACCGCCAGGGGCGCCGTCCACAGGGGGACCGTCGCGCCCTGTCGACGGAGGGCGCCGCCGGCGTGGGATTCGACACCGAGGCGCAGGGCCCTGTGGAAATCCGCCGGAGACAGACCGGCATTTTCCAGGCGGCCCGTGTCGAGCAGCAAGTGCAGTTCCTCTTCCCTGCCGCCGATGACCTCGACGTCCGAAACGCCCTCGACGGCTAGCAGCGAAGGACGGATATCCTCCAGCGCCAGTCGCCGCAGCGCGTGATCGGTCACCGGGCCGGACAGACGATAGCTCATGAAACCGTCCAAGTCCCGGAAAATCTCGGGCGGCGCCTCGGATACGCGCGGCCGAACGTGGGGTGGCAGGTCCGGACGCAGGGCGGCGAGTCGATCCACGACGAGGGCGCGCGTGGCGGCGACAGGAGCGGAAGGGTCGCAGCCCGCCTGAATACGCGCGTTCCCTTCCCTGGTGACGGACCGGACTTCGACGATGCCGGGAACGGAAGCCAACTCCGCTTCGATAGGCGCCGTCACGTGCTTGACGACGGCTTCGGAAGAAGCGCCGGGCCAGTTCGCCGAGATGACGAGGCTTGGGTAGTCCGTGTCGGGCTGCAGTGACAGGGGCAGTTGTGCGAGGGAAGCGACGCCCAGCGCGAAGACGACGAGGCCCGCCGCGCCGACGGCGATGGGACGATGGATGGCGGAGGAGAGGAACTTTTCCATGGCAATCAACCGAAGGGCCCGTCAATCCGCGGCGGTACGGACCGGATCCCTTCCTGACCGGCGCCGTCGTTCCGCGAATAGGGCGCGGTCAGTTCGCGTTGGCGTTGGCGCCGACACGGTCCGGTCCGGCCAGCAGTCGGTACGCGAGGGGTACGACGAACAGGGTCAGCGCGGAGCCGATGATCAAACCGCCGATGAGGGTACGCGCCAGCGGAGCGCCCAGTTCGCCGCCAGCACCGAACCCGATGGCCAGAGGCGCGACGCCGCAGACCGTGGTCACGGTCGTCATCAGAATCGGACGCAAGCGGCGCCGGCCGGCCTCGTGAATGGCCTCCCTGCGGGACAGGCCCTCTCTTTCGGCGCGCACGATGAAATCGACTTTCAGGATGGCGTCGTTCACCACGATGCCGACCAGGACGATAGCGCCGATCCAGGTGATGACGTTGACGCTCGCCCCCCAAAGGTTCAGGACGACGACGGCGCCGGCCAGCGCCAGGGGAACGACGGCGATGATAATCCACGGAAGGCGCAGCGATTCGAACTGAGCCGCCAGGATCAGGAGGACGATCAGAATCGAGAACGCTAGCGAGATCAGCATGGACCGGTAGGCGGTTCGCAACGTCGCCTGGGCGCCACCGATCTCGACGTCCAGGCCGTCCGTCCATCCCGCGTCCGCCAGCAGGCCGCGTATGCGATCGGATACGCCGATCAGATCGTCACTGGCGATATCCGCGTTTACGATCGCCACGGGCGTCTGGTCGACGCGGTACAGTTCGCCCGCGACCTCGACGGGTTCGACCGCTGCCAGCGCCCGGATGGGTACCCGGCCCACCGCCGTATCAATCGGTTTGTCCAGAATCGCGTGCAAGCCGGGCCGTTCCTCCTGGCTCCCCCGCACCACGATGGGTATGCGTTCATCGGTTCGGTTGAACATGGTAGCCGTCCGTCCATCCACGTAAGTACGCAACGCGTCGGCGATCTTCGCGGGTTCCACGCCGAGTTGCGCGGCGCGGCGTTCATCCACCACGACGCGATAGCCCGGCCGTCCTTCGGCCCCCTGGAGAACGACGTCAGCCAGCGGCAACCCGGACGCGGTCAACAACGACCGCAGGACTTCCGCAACGCCCTTGTGTGTGTTTTGATCGTCGCGCCCGCCGCTTCTGCGCGTCAGCACGCGGATGGACACGTCGGGCTGGTTTCCGACCAGCGCCGTCGACATGGCGGTGACCGGCGGTTTCATTTCGACCGCGGTTCCCAGGCGCACCGGAATCCGCTTCCTCAAGGCCGCCATGGCCGTTTGGGCGTCGGTCGCGGTTTCGTCGAGATACACCTGTATCTGCGCCCGTTCGAGTTTCATGGCCCCCGGCGCCGATCCCGGCACGAAGGAGGACACGGCCGCGCCCGCCGTGGTCAGCGTCCCGCGCACCCCCGGGAAGGAGCGGGCGATTTCGGACAGTTCGCGCGCGGATTCCAGGGTGGCTTCCAACGAAGAACCCTGCGGCAGCGAAAGGTCCATCCAGAACGCGCCTTCATCGACTTTCGGAAAAAAGGCCCGGGGAAGGGACCGGCCCAGGGGCGCCGCGGCTGCCATGAAGACCAGCAACAGGACCGAAGCCCGTATGGGGTGATCGATGATCGCGTCCACGGCGCGGCGATACATATCATGGAACCTGGAGGACCGCGCCCGTTCGCGCGTCGCGCCGCGCCGCGTCCATCGGGCGACGAGGGTCGGGAGCAAGGTCAGCGCCACGATCCACGCGAGCAGGAGCGTCACGGTCACGGCCAGTGCCTGATCCCGGAACAACTGTCCCGCAACGCCCGGCGTCAACGCCATCGGCAGGAATACCGAGACGGTGGTGAGCGTAGACGCGGCCATGGGCAGCGCCACCTCCGAGGCGCCGCGTCCCGCGGCCGACTTCGTGTCGAGGCCGGTCTCCCGGTGTCGCGCGATGTTCTCTACGGAGATGATGGCGTTGTCCACCAGCATGCCGACACCGAGCGCAAGGCCGCCGATGGACATGATGTTCAGCCCCACGTCCAGCGTGTCGAAAACGAAGAAGGAAGCGATGACGGCCACCGGCATGGCGATCGCTACGGGAATGGCGTAACGGACGTTCCGGAACCAGAGAAGCAGGACCAGGAACGCCAGCACACCGCCGCCGGCCAGTGCCGTCAGCGCGCCTTGGATGGACCGACGGACGAAGTCGGCCTGATCGAAGGCCGCGGTCAGCGAGATGTCCGGGTATTCGGCATCGAACCCGTCCATCACTCGGCGAACGTCGTCGCTGGTCGTCAGCAGGTTTGCGTCCGCGGTCTTCTGGATCAGGACGCCGACGGCGGGCATCCCGTCGAACAGGACGGCTCCCAGCCGTTCACGCTCGCCCATCTCCACTTCCGCCACGTCGCGCAAACGTATCGGTGCGGATCCGGGCTCCCGAAGCAGCACGGCTTCGCGCATATCCTCCAGGGACTGAAAAGCGCCGTCGATCCGCAGGGCGTAGCGGTAGTTTCCACGCCGAAGGAGACCGGCGGGTTTGTCCTGATTATATGCCGCCAGCATCTCATGTACGGCGTCCAACGTCAGATCGTACGCGGAGAGACGGGCGGGTTCTATCGTGATCCGTACCTCCGGCCCCGCGCCGCCGATCACCTTGGCGCGTGCGACGCCCGGCGTCTGTTCCAGCCGAGGTCGCAGTATACGCTCGCCCAACCGTTGCAACGTGGCCAGGGATGGTCCATCCTCCCGCGACCCGGATCTGAGCGCCAGGCCCATCATGGGCGCGTTGTCGGGATCGGTGTCCAGAATCACGGGACGGTCGCTGTCCTCGGGCAGGAGAAACCGTTGCGCGTCCAGCCTTTCGCGGACGATCAGGACCGTGTTCCGAAGATCGGCGCCCCAAGCCAGGTCGACGGTTACGAGGGATTCGCCCTCCCGGGAGACGGACCGCACCTGGTGCGCGCCGGGCAGGTTCCGCAGTGTGGATTCTATGGGTTCGGTGATCTCCCGGACGACCAGGCCCGGTGGCGCGTTGGCCCAGGTCGTCCACACGGTAACGGCGGGAATCTCCAAGGGCGGAAGCAGATTGACGGGAAGCCGTATGAGGGCGATGAGTCCGACGAGTACGGCGGCGCCCATCAGGCAACACGTGGCGACGGGCCGTTGAACGGCAAGATGGGAGAGATTCATGATCGCTCAGGGATCGCGGTCGTCCGCGAGACGATAGATCACGATGTGTGGGTTGAACTCGCCTTCGTCGACGGGTGCCGTATCAACCCCGTACAATTCGTCGCCGTCGGCGTACAGGAACCTCGTCGGCAGATCGAGCGCCAGTTCCAACGGAACGCCGTCGGACCGGTACAGATCGCCGTGATATCCGTATCCTTCCGCGTCCACCTTCCGCGCCATCCACTGAACCAGTACGCGGTGGCCGACCTCAAGCGGACGCAACATGGGCGTCCATTTGCCCACGACTATGGAAGAAACGTTGCTCTTCGGCATCTCGAACGCCGTGTATCCGGGTGACTCGGATACGTACGTCGCGATCACTTCGCCGTCCCAGTCCATCCTGCGCACGTCGTAGCGCATGGAGTCGGACGTCAGCACGTGGCCGTCCGGCGTCAGGCGGATATGCAGACTTGGGGGGACACCGGAAAATCGAATAAGTATTCCCATGAACCCGTCGTTTACGTCCCCCGCGTCCTCTATCCTGGCGCCTTCCATGTCGTAAACGGTGAACGACGAAGCGTTTCCCGCGGTCTTCACGGCGATGAACCCGCCGGCATTTGCCGCGGCTCCCGTAGCTTGCGGTTCGATTCGGAAGCCGGCCAGATGCTCACCTTCCGTCGCGAAGATGGAAATCCGGCTGTTTCCTGAATCGAGGACGATGAGTTTGTCTTCGAACAGGGAGATGCTGAGCGGACTCATCAGATCCCCCGGTCCCGAGCCTTCGCGACCGATCCGCCGGATCAATCCGCCCCCACGATCCGTCACCCAGATCGCGTTTTGCTGGTAGTCCGTCATGAACAGGCGTCCCTCTGCGTCCGAGACGAGATCCGCGATGATTCCCGCTATTTCATCTCCGAGGTCAAGCGGCACGGCGCGCACCTTTTCAACGGTGACTTTCTGTGCAACGACGCGGTCGGGTAACCCAACCGGAAGAACGAAGATCAGCAAGGGGATAATGAGTTTAAACACATTGTCTCCTCTCTTCATTCGATCATGCTCACGCGCACCGGAACGTCGTGGGCCAGCGTGACGTTGCCGGTAACAGCCACCGTATCGCCCTCGCTGATACCGGAGTTGATTTCTCGCCAGCCGTCCGCTTCCCGTCCCAGGTCGACATAGGTCCACTGGGCCCGTCCGTCCCGTATCCGAAAAACCAGAGGGCGTTCGTCGCGGACGACGATGGCGCCCGTGGGCACGGCCAGCCGGTTTTCGTAGAACGTGCCTTCGATCCGAATCTCGGCGTACATGCCGGGTCTCAGCCGGCCGTCGGCGTTGGACAGGTCGGCCTCGACGAAACCCGTGCCGCTTTCCTCGTCCACCGCGGCGTAGATACGGGCGATGCGGCCTTCGAAGGACTCCTCCGGCCAGGCGGCGACCCGAACCCGTATGCCGCGGCCGACGTCGACGGCGCCCAGGTCGCTTTCCAACACGGCGGCTTTGACGCGGATACGAGACACGTCCATGAGCGTGAGGCAGGTTTCCCCGGCGGCGACCTGTTGACCTTCTTCGACGAGACGTTCGGCGATGACGCCGGAAAACGGAGCAAGGATGGCGGTCTGTTCCAGGTCCAGCACAGCGCGCGCGTGGGCAATCTCCGCTCCGGTCAGACCTGTATTCTGAGCGATGAGTTCATACCTGTGGGCCCCGGAGAGCAACTGCACGGCTTCGTAATCTCTGCGGGCGGTCTGAAGCGCCGCCAGATCGATCTCCTTCCGCTCGAAGGCCGTCTGCGCCCTGCGCCAGGCAGTTCTCTTGCGATGCGTCCAGGTCGTATCAGGCGCCGTGACCGCCGTGGTGTCGGTGATGAAGAACGCGTACTTGTACCGGGCATCCATGAGCGCCGAACGGGTCTCGTCCACCTGGATGCGGAACCGTTCTTCTTCCAGTTGCGCCAGGAGCTGGCCCTCTTCGACAGTTTCGCCCTCGCGTACCAGGACGCTTTGGATCCTGCCGCCGACCCCCGCGCTCAGATCGGTCCGCCGTCCGGCCAGGAGACGACCGGAGGCCACGATCGTCCTCGTCAGCGTCCTCCGGGTTGCCACGGTGGCTTCCACGGGGAAGGGCTGCATCTCGGTTTCCGCCGGGACGGCCCCCGTAGGCGCGTCTGAAGAAGCGGTCGTTTCGGGTCGCAGGTATATGACTGCCGCGACAACGGCGAGGACGACGACAATGAGGATGGGAATGAACGTCTTCATGAACTATCCCGGATGATTGGAATTCCCCGTGAATATCATTCGATGCTCAAGAAGCAACTTTCGACGTAGCGGTTTGCCGGGCGAGTAGGTCAGATGCCCTCCAAAGCCTCTTTCCCTTGCGTACACGTGCGCGACCGGTTCGAATTGGACCCGATATATACTGTAATAGAACACCATTTGAACGGGACGGATCAGTCTGGCCAACAAACTGGCCTTGATCGTGCGTAGAGGGAAATGCACGTCGCCATCGTCATTAGTGACCCGTTCCTGGCTGCTATAGGTTTTTTCAAGGGCAAAATGCCGCCAATACTGGCGGACTTCCACGCCTTTCAGCGGGTATCCGTCCCTATCGACAACAGTAACGCTCCAGGCGGGTACGACAGTGGACTCTACAGGATAGCCGATTCCCACTGCCGTTACAAGAAATATCGCTGCCGCAATGTATTTGCGCATTTGAACGCCTCCCTCATTGAAAATGGAACGTGACGTGCAAAGACAAGACTTGAAGCGGCCGCCAATATGAACATGTCCCGAACAAGCGCTTCGGAAATGGAGACGTTTCTAAAGTCATCGTCAAATCCGAAACAACCGCACGGCATGTCTGTCCCGTGATACAGACCCCAAGCCAGCGCACCTATAAAGGACAACATCAGCAGCACAACGATCATCGCGCTGTATCGTATCCATAACCCGATCACGAGACATAACCCGGCTGCGACTTCGACCCAGGGTAACGCAAGGGCGAAAGGGACTGCCAACGGCTCGGGAACGACGTCATACGACCGTACGACCTGCGCAAAGAGTTCGAACTCCGGCATCTTGGCCAACCCTGCCCAGATAAAGGTACCTCCTACCACTAAACGAAGCGCCAGGAGACCGATGGGAACTATACGATAATGTCTGCTTGCCATGATTCATCCATCTCCGATGCGTTTCTACAATGCGTCGAGAGGTTGTCTGAGCGTGTACGTCACCACGGTGGGATTGGACGTCTCGTCGGCGGGTTCCACCAACATGTACAGACGGTCTTCCCGGGTAAAGAGTGCGTCCGGCCCCCCCATGTATCCCGGCAGTTGAAGGCTGCCCGCGATATGGTTCAGGTCGGCATCGTACAGATCCATGAAGACGCGGGACCCCTGCGGGTCGGCGAATACCGCGCCCAGCCACCGATCGCCGATTGGAAGGAGTTGGTAAAACTGGCTCCATGAACGCATGTACTCCCGACGTTTCCGCATGTCGTCCAGGATCGACGCGTCGGGCGGGTCCCGCAACGGCACGTAGTGTGTAGATCGACCCTGCTCGGTTTTCACGAGATCGCCGTCGAGCGTGTATTTCCTCACGGCGTATTCGTACGGGGTCGCGACGTAGAGAAACCGGCCGACCGATACGATCCCTCCACCCCGGGAAGCCGCGGCGACATTGTAGTTCTCGGACTGAGGCGCAAATTCATTGAGCGTATCGCCCTGTTCGTTCAATTCGTGCACCACGTGAGGTGCGCCGCTGGAATTCACGTATCCGAAAACCCGGCCCTCGGCGACAACGTGGATATCTTCCAGTCGCGCCGAAGGCGAGAAGCTCTTCCTGAAATCATAGTCGCTCCCATAGATCGAAACGCGCGACAGCGTCATGTCATACAGGTAGAAATCCCCATCGCGCGTAGCCGCCAATGCGAGGGGATACCGATACTCGCCGGGGCCATCGCCCGGTGCGCCGAGATGTCTCCTGCCGCGTCCCTTACCATCGAATATGTCGACGCGAGTGGTAACGAAGTCCAGTACGATGCAATCGCCATTGGACGCCACGGCGCCGATCTTGGGCAGGGGACCGAGCAGGTAATCATCGCTCGAATCGAGGTTGATCCTCGATTCTTCCCGGAAGACGTCATCGAAAGTCAACGGTCGTTCCTGGCTCGCACATGCCCACGGTCCGCATAGAATGAACAGCGCAATGGCGAAACGCGTCGCGGAGCACCATCTCGTAACGGGTATGAAGTGAAGAGGGTTTTTCATGCGCACGGTGCGCCTCCTTTCTATGTCGCTTTGTGCCTCGCAGTCGTGGAATCAGCTTGGCGCCGCGATAATGTTGATGTAGACGCCAAGCTTTTCATAAAAGGCGACACTTCCTTGCTCGTCCTGATAGTCCGAGTAATTCGCCAGCAGAACTCGATTGTCACGTCCCAGCAACATGATCAAGGGATTTCTGTTGTAATCAAACCTATTCAGCAGATGGGATTCCGTGTCTTTTACGGCTACGTCTTGAATCCGGTACTGTTTCAGATGGGACAGATAATGAGTTTCCTGCATATCCGAGAAAACCATAATCGGGTTTATGTTCTTCTCTTTCAAGAGACTGTGATACTCGTTAAACAACCGAAGCTCCATGTTCAGACAGCGGTTGCAGTTCGTTCCCGTAAAATGGTAGACAAGCTTATGACCGCTCGTACCCGAAAGCAAATCGCCGAACCTGGCGTTGGCGCGCTGCAATCGAGCCAGATCCGGCGCCAGATCCGAGCCTTCGAGCTCATGTTCAAGGATGGTCAGTTGTTCGCCTATGTTCAGAGTCACCTTGTTCTTCCACGTGCCGTTCTCGGCGGTTAACTCCGATACTCTTTGGAACAGCACGATGTTCAAAGCAAGCATGGAAACGAGACCGAGTGTGAGCCATTTTCGAGGTATATCGAGTCCAAATGTACTCAATGACATGCGGACACCTCCTTCAGGCGCAGTTCGCATTACGCTTAACCTGCGGTTTTGAGTTCGTAGACGACCACAGTCGGATTGGGTAGGTTTCTAACGTCTCGCGAAACCACGAAGGGTTCTTCGGAACGCAACAGATAGAGTCGATCACCCCTGGAGACGATACCCTGCGAACCCCCGCCTATGTGTTCGGGCAGTTGCAGGTCGCCAGTAACATAATTGAGATCGGCATCGTAGAGATCCAGGAATACGCGACGTTCATTGGGCTCGGCCAGAACCACTCCTATCATTTCATCTCCTATCTTCAGCAATTGTCTTATATGGCTCCAAGTGGAGTGATATGCACGCCGTTTGCCGAGATCGCTCAACACCTCGCCCTTATCAAAGTCTTTCGGCGGCGGCACGTAGTGCGACGATCTGCCCTGTGCCGTTCGGATCAGTTTTCCACCAAGATCGTACTTCCGCAACCTGTACTCATAGGGTGTGACCACATAAAGGTATGAATCGAACAATACGAAGCCTCCCCCTCTGGATTGTCCCGCGATACTGAATTCCGCGTACTGATCGGCGAAACTGTTTTTAATCTCTCCCGACCTGTTGCACTCGTAGATCACCTTATCGACCCCCTTTCTGCTCGCTACACCACTCGTATAGCAGAAGAAGCGGTCGTCGGCCGTCACGATCATCTGACCAAGGTAAAGAGGCAGATCGACACTGCTGTTGAACGTAAAGTCTTCGTTGTACTCCTGGATCCGCAGAAGATCTCCATCGTATACGTAGTACCTGCGTGTTTGATCGCTGTAGTACAGGTTATCGGGATACAGGTACTGATCTGCTCCTGTGCCCAGACTGCCTATTCCTGCCTTTCGTTTGCCTTTGCTGTCGAAGATCAGAATCTGCCTGACGCCAAAATTATCCAGGATGACGAAATCGCCCCGTTGATTTACAGCGCTCAACCACGGTAAAGCACTCAGGCTGAAGTTCGAATCATCCATCAACGGGATCTCGTCTACATCCTTAAACACTTCCGAAAACAGCCTTTTTTTACCATAGAAATCAGCAAGATGCGGGATTTCGGTAGCGGAAGCTTCATCGACGATATCCGATGTACGTTGACAAGCTGTTCCTTCCATAAACACTGTCATCATCAAAACAGCAATTATCGGGGCAGAATTCAGTCGTCGTTCAGTCATGATTGATGTACCTCCCTTTGAGATGATCTGCTTGATAGTGTAACCGGAAAGATCTCGTTTGGTTCATTGTGGGACTCGTCTAATGTGATCTGCGACTATCATTCAGGTGCGTACACTATCCCACTACGCTACCAACTGTGGGCACTTACGGGAGAACAGTGATTACTCGTTGATGCTTGGCAATGAAACACGCCGTTGGCAATATGTACCCAATCGTTCGCCTGATTAGCTCCTGCCGGCTCTGTGGACAGAGCCAACATACTCATTACTGCCGCGACTGTTAAGGCACCCGCAAAAATCGTGGGGTGATCCATTTCCTGATTGAAGTGCTCATGGCTTTACTCCTTTCTCGATCTCTTTCCGGCTACAATGTGACAGCGGGTAGAAGCTATACGCCCTGTGACAGATCGCATTTTCAAGATGGGGAACATTGGGTTGGAATCCTATAGGGTGTTTCCCTACTTTTTAGAAAATCACCCGTATAGATCAAAAAAAACCGATATGTCTCCCGAAATGCCTCTAAAAGATGTTTTGACCACGACACGGGCCTTGCGATGACAAAACCCTCGCGTTCTGGCCGGCCGGACGCCGTCACCCGGTTCCTGATTCTGGCAGCGCTTCTTCCGCCCCGATGCCTCTCGTATCGGAATCTCTGGCCGGTCACGCGGAACGTCTCTTGGTGCGAGGTTTAGTCTTTCCGAGGTCGAAGTTGCCCACCAACAGAAGCAATGGGCTACGTAGGGGATTTTGAGATCGTACCTCGCTGCATCCTAGGTAGGCAGCCGTTTGGCGCAGGGTATTCATGCAAACGGTGGTTGAACGGGGGGACGTGCCTCAACTCGGTCTTCGTCTGCCGGCTGCGACGCTGCTGAGGTTCTGGACCATGCCGACTCATTATCACGGCCAGGCGTGGAATGCGGTCGAAGCGGCCAGGTCTCTCGGCGTCACCGAACCACAACCCGTCGCTATCTCGATATACTCGTCGGCAAGAAAGTTACTGTAACGCCTCTTTTACACATTTAAAACCCCGGCCTCTCCACGTCCTCCGCGGCCGGTCCCTGCAGGTTGACGTTGTCCCCGGTGGGCCAGCGCACGGCATAGCGCGCGGAGCGGTCCCGCTTGTATCCGGCGTGCCAGTAACTGCTGGCCGCCAGCCATTCCAGCAGGTCTTCTTTCATCTTCGTCTTGATTCCCTCATACGCATCGTCGCTCCACCGGTTCCACAGCTCATCCGGATCGGCTTCCAGGTCGTACAACTCGCCCTCATCCTGGCCGATGTAGTAGACCATCTTGTGGGTCCGGCTGCGCATCATGATCTGGTAGTTGTCCTCGCAGAAGACGTATTCTCGCGGAGCGACTGCCTCGTGCGGGTCCGCATAGGGCATGAGCGAACGCCCTTCCAGGTAGGCGGGGGCCGGAACGCCGGCCGCTTCGAGTATGGTGGGCCCCAGGTCCATGAGGGAGACCAGGTGGTTTACGTGGTCGCCCCGGCGCAGTCGGTCCGGGTAGCGGATGATGAGCGGGACGTGGGTAATCGTGTCGTACATGAGCCACTTGTAGGCCATGCCGTGGTCGCCCAGGTTCTCGCCATGGTCCGAGCAGAAGATGACCAGGGCGTTGTCCAGGTGGCCTCTTTCCTCCAGGGCGTCCAGGACTTCCCCAATCTTCTCGTCCACCGTGGTCACCTTGGCGTAGTAGTGCCGCCGCATGTGGTCGAGGCGGTCGTCGTTCGCCAGGTACATGTTGATGCCGGATTCGTGGCCGGCCGTGGAGAACGTCTTCTTCAGCGCTTCCTGCTGGCGCGGCTTGTCCGCCAGTTCGTTCTCCCGGGTTACCGGCCGGGGTATCTCCACTCCGTCGTACAGGCTCAGATGCCGGGGCAGCGGGTCCCAGGGTTCGTGGGGACCGGTAAATCCGATTTCGAGAAAGAAGGGCTTCTCGCCGCGGTGGCTGCGGATCCAGTTGAGCGCCGAGTTGCCGATGAAGACGTCGCTGTGGAACCGCTCCTCCTCGTGCCAGGCCACGCCCTGCAGCTTTGTCCACCAGTCGGGGTCCGTCTCGTGGCGGTTGTTGGGCCGTTCCACCCCGTGGAAGGTCATGTAGCGGCCCCAGTCGTCGTCCGCGCCGCCGCCGGCCAGGCTCATGCCGGTCGGATTCTCGACGACGACCCGCTCGTGAAACCCGCCGGGTACGTCCCGGGGCATGAAGTGCATCTTGCCGATGCTGGCGCACCAGTAGCCGTTTTCCGCGAGGTCCTGCACCCAGTTGCGGTGGCGTCCCCAGGGCTGGAAACTGTAGACGCCGGTGTTATGGGGGTACATGCCCGTGAAGATGGCGGCTCTGGAGGCCACGCAGGTGGCGCCCGGACAATAGGCCTGCCGGAAGGAGACCCCTTTCCGGATGAGCCTGTCGTGGGCCGGGGTGGTCATGTGGGGATTGTCCCAGCCGCGGATCGTATCGACCCGCTGCTGGTCGGTCATGATGAGGATGATGTTGGGACGGTCCGCGGGCATCCATGGACTCCAGGGTAGATGGGTTCAAGGGTGGTTAAGAGATGCGCGATGGACCCGGTGGGCGAATCTGTTCTGCGAAGGACTTCCATCGCACCGGAGTCCAGTTTGCCGGGAGACGCGCGATGGACCCGGTGGGCGCCCGGTGGATCGACCGGGCAGATGCGCGCGGGTCCGATGGGCGCAGATCGGGCGGATACGCGGCGGGAATGCCCGGGCCTCTGCTAAGCCACCCGGTCCTCCATCGTATCCGCGCCGCCTTCCTCGGACCGGGGATGCAGCCGGCTGACCACTGCCTTGATGATCCGCTGTCCCTCTACTTCGCGCACCACGATCCGGAAATTCCGGAACGGTACGGCCTCTCCGGGTTCGGGCACCCGGCCGAGTTCGTTGAAGACCAGGCCGCCGACGGTTTCGAATCCGTCCGGCGTGATATCCAGGTCGAGGATGTCGTTCAACGTATCTATGTTGAGCCGGGCGTGGACGAGATACGAGCCGTCGGACAGCGCCTCGTACATCGGATCCTCGTCGTCGTATTCGTCCTGGATCTCGCCGACGATCTCCTCGAGCAGATCTTCCAGGGTCACCAGGCCCGCGGTGGTCCCGTGTTCGTCCACGACGATGGCCAGGTGGATCTTCTCCTGCTGGAACTCCTTCAGCAGTTCCGCGGCTTTCTTGGTCTCCGGCACGACGTAGGGCGGACGCAGGAGGTCTTCCAGGTCCTTCTCCCCTTCAGGATCTTCGCTTAGCTGAAGCAGGTCCTTGGCGTAGGCCACACCCACGATATCGTCGACGGAATCGCCGTAAATCGGAATCCTGGAATGTCCCATCTCGCGGATGAGCTCAAGCAGTTCCGGTATCGGCCGGGACTGTTCCGCGCACACCATGTCGACCCGCGGCACCATCACTTCCCGTACGCTGGTGTCGTGCATTTCGATGATGCTGCTGATCATCTCCTTGTCGTCGGGCTTGAGCTCGCGGGACTCTTCAAGCTCGAGTACCCGGTGCAGTTCGTCGTCGAGCCAGTAGGGATTGCGCCCGCTGCTGAAGAGTCCCCCCCGCGCCATGCGCCGGTTCAACACGAGCAGCGGCGTGATCAGCGGCCAGAACAGCCAGTAGCTGACGAGGACCAGTACGGCGGAGACGCGTACGGTCAGGTCCGAGTACCGGGACACGAGGAGTCTCGGAAGCCATTCGATCAGGATCAGCAACAGCCCGATGGCGAGCAGTGCCGAGAAAGTCAGCGTGAGGGTAGAGCCGAGGGATTCGGTAAGCGGCGGCGTCAGGACCAGGGCGACCAGGGAGATGACGACGCCGGCCGTGGTGATGGTCTTTCCGATAAGCAGCGTGGTGAACAGGCGTTCCTGGTTGTCGAGCCACCGGGTAACGCGGTTGGATTGTCCGCCTTCGTGGGCGGCCTTGAGTTCCTGAAGCGTGGTTTTGGGCAGGCTGGAAAACGCGGATTCCGCTCCGGTCAGGAGCATGGCGTAGATGGTGCAGGCGGTCAGGATCAGCCATTCGACCAATAGGGGAATGTCGTCATCCACAACACTTTTCTCCCACGTGACCTCCCGGAATCCCGCCGGTGTCCGTTGCCGCCGAGTAGACCCGCTCCTTTTCCCGCATCACTTTGCGTTCCGAAGCGTTGTGGTGGTCATATCCCAGCAGGTGCAGACACCCATGGACGACGAGCCGGTGCAGTTCGTCGTCCAGGGACACATGATAACGGCCGGCCTGGTCCCGGGCCCGGTCGACGGAAATGTACACGTCGCCCAGTGCTTCCTCGTCGAGCCCGTTACCGTCGTCCAGGTTGAACGAAAGCACGTCCGTCGCGCGATCCAGATGGCGATACTTGTGATTCAACCGCCGGATGTAGGGGTCATCGACCAGTACCACGGTCACGGCCGCATGGTCACGGCCCTCACCCCGAAGTACCCGGCAAACGGCACTGCAGAGCGCCTCGCGCGGTACGTCCAGCGCGGGCAGGGTTGTTTCGATCTCAACAGTCAAGGTGAAAGCAGGCGGACTTACGGGTTCTCATGCCGTTCATAAGCCTTGATGATGTCCTGAACGAGCCGGTGCCTGACCACGTCCGTTTCCGTCAGGTATACGAAGGCGATGCCCCGAATATCCGCCAGGACCTCCTGGACGTGAACCAGCCCGGAAACCTTGTCTTCGGGCAGATCGATCTGGGTGATGTCGCCGGTAATGATCGCTTTGGAATTGGCGCCCAGGCGGGTCAGGAACATCTTCATCTGCGCCGTCGTCGTGTTCTGGGCCTCGTCGAGGATCACGAAGGCGTTGTTCAGCGTACGGCCGCGCATGTACGCCATGGCGATGATCTCGATGGTCCCGTCTTCGATGAGACGTCCGGCCTTGTGGTTCGGGATCATGTCGTGCAGCGCGTCGTAGAGGGGCTTGAGGTACGGGTCGACCTTCTCCCGCGGATCGCCGGGGAGAAACCCGAGGCTTTCGCCCGCTTCCACGGCCGGTCGCGCCAGCACGATCCGGTCTACTTCTCCCCTGCGGAGGGCCGAGATGGCCATGGCTACCGCCAGGTAGGTCTTTCCCGTGCCGGCGGGTCCGATGGAGAACACGATGTCGCATTTCCGGACCTGGTCCACGTACTTCTGCTGGTTGGGACTCCGCGCCCGGATCCGTTCCCGCCGGGAAAGCACTTCAATCGATTCGCCGTCGTAAGAACCGGTTTCTTCGCCGTTTTTCTTTACCGTCTTCGTAGCCCGGATGATGTCGTCTACTTCGCGCTTGCGGCCCTGCTGGACGGACTTGATCATTTCGCGCAGCACGCTTGTGATCTGCCTGACCTCTTCCGCTTTGCCCGTGATCACGACTTCTTCGCCCCGGGCGGTGATTTTAGCGTCGAATTCGCTTTCTATGGCGCGCAGCCTGGAATCGTACTGGCCGTAGAGCGCGAGGGGATCGATGCCCTTGGCCGACAGTCGATGCGTTACCGTGTTTTTCAATGATGGCATAGATTGGCAGGTCAATGCATGTACGGTGCGATTCGACTGCCTGTTCCCTTCGTCTCGGACAGACAACCATTGCACCTGGTTTCCCGTAACTTGAATCTAACGGAAAACCCGGCCTGTGTCAAGTGGATTCCGCCGAACGAAGGCAGGCCGCAACGCTCCTTGAAATGGCTCTTGTGTATAGTGTATACAGGGGGCTAACCGGCGTGCCGCGCAAGTCCACGGCTGTCGAGCAACGCGTCGAAATCCGCCGTGATCGTGTGGATACGACGCAGGACATATTCGGCGGACGTCCTTATGCGGTCCGCCGTATCGGCTTCGATCAGTCCCCTGTCACAGGCCTGCCGCAGCTCCTCCTCGTCCAGTACGCGGCAGCCGCCGTCCGGAAAGAACCAAAGGTCCAGCAGCTGGTCGTCGTATTCCACGCGGTCCGGTCCGATCCGCACCCGGTCGCAGAGGTGCACGTAATGCCCGGCGAGGCTTCCGTCCGGCCCGATCATCTTCCACAGGACGTACTGCAGTCCTTCCTCGTAGTAGGCCAGGGTGAGCGTGCCCGGAGGAATCAGGATGTCCCCCTGCCGGTATTCCCGGGTGGACCGGTAGGAGAGCACCATGCGGCTGCCCCCGTGGTAGAGCAGGCGGCACGAGAAGGACTGGTCGGGCTTGCCGGGATTGTGCTTGATTTCCGTGACGGTGCCGGCCATGGAAGGATCAGGCGATCCTTTCGAGGACGGCCCGGATTTCCGTCACGAGTGGACCGTTTCCGTGTTGCCTGTACCAGGAACGGATACGCGGGTAGATTTCATCCATGGGAATCCTGCCCTTGTTGTCCCGCATGATTGCCTGGCACTCCTCCGGACGGGGTCCCCACCGGGCCAGCTCGTTCAGTCCGTCATCCATGAAGACAAGGTAGGGTATGGCCTTCGAACCGTCCGTGAGATAGCGGTCCATGATATCGAGGTTCTCGTCCCTGCGGAAGATCCGGTACGCGATGGATGGGCTGTGCTCCAGCATGCGGACGATGGGCGGAAGGCTCTGCACCACGTCGCCGCACCAGTCCTCGGCGAGGATGAGCACCTTCAAGGGGGTGGTGATGGAGGCGAAGAACCCGGCGTCCTCCGGATCCAGCGTCACGCTCCCGTAATTCTCATGGAATCTTTCGAGATTCTTCTCGCTGTGCTGCATGTAGTCATCCCAGCGGAATCCCGAGGCGAATCGATCTTCGGAAACTACGGACATGGCGGCTCCAGGCTGTAACAGGTTGTATTGAAGGAATTTACGGATGCATCAGGCGAACCATTCGGTCCGTTCGGCGGCGGGTACTCTCTTCTGGGCGGGGACCTGCGCGGGATAGCCGGTGTAGAGGAAGCCGACGATCTCTTCTTCCCGGACATCGATTTTCAGCAGTTCCAGCGTATCGGGATCCCGGATCAATTCCCCCGTGCTCCACTGCATGCCGATGCCCTCTTCCCAGGCGGCCAGCGCGATGTTGTGGATGGCGCAGCAGGTGGCCGCGTAATCTTCCCTCTCCCGGAAGGCGTCCTCGTCCTTCTTGCAGACCACGCCGATGATGACGGGCTTGGACATGATCTTGGCATAGCCCTTCTCGGTGGCCTTTCGCAGGACGGCGGGATCGTCCGACTTCGTTTTTTCCCGCTGGATCCTGCAGTAGATCTTCGCCAGAATCTCCTTGGTCTTCCCCGTGACGACCAGGAAACGCCAGGGTTCCGTCAGCTTGTGGTTCGGCGCCCACACGGCCGTTTCGAGCACGCGGGCGATCGCCTCGCGGGGGACCGGCTCGGACTTGAACTCGTATATCGACCTTCTGCTCCGGATTGTGTCGAGTACGGACATGTGGTCTCTGGTGTGCCGAAGCTACTTCCGGACCGGCTCCTCCACCTGGATCAGATCGCCTTCCCGCGCCGCGCCCGGCTGGCCGTTGGAGCCGCCGTGGCTGCAGCTCGCGCAGCCCTTCTGGCCCCGGGACGTGAACTGCCGCGTGAAGGTACGAATGACAAACGCGGCCGCGAGTCCAACGGCTATGGCGACGATCAGGGTTTGCAGGTCCATGAGTACAAAATAATGACCAAACGGTCAAATGCCAAGTGGTCCGAAGGTGGTTACCCGTATCCCAGGAGCAATCCCCCCTGGTAGACGACGAAGGATCCGACGTAGGCCAGGGCGGTCATATACAGGACCATGACGATCGGCCACCTCCAGCCGTTGGTCTCCCGCTTCACGATGGCGACCGTGGCCATGCACTGGCAGGCCAGGGCGAAGAAGACCATGAGGGCCACCGCGACCAGCGGCGTGTATACCCGCCCGCCCGTTTCCGGGTCCGTCTCGCCCTGCAGGGCCGACCTGAGATCGACCGAGGTCTCGTCGGCCTCCTCCACGTTGTAGATCGTGGCCATGGTGCTGACCAGCACTTCCCGGGCGACGAAGGAAGTGATCAGGCCGATGCCCACTTTCCAGTCGAACCCGAGGGGCTCGATGGCCGGTTCAATCAACTGGCCGAGCTGGCCGGCGTAACTCTGTTGTATGCGCGACCTGGAGGACATGGATTCGTAATCGTCGGGTTGCGGGTACGAGGCGAGGAACCAGAGGACGACCGATATGGCGAGGATGATCTGGCCCGCCTCCGTCACGAAGACCTTCGCCCGCTCGAACATCTGCAGCAGAACCCACTTGAGGGAAGGCAGCCGGTAGGGCGGCAGTTCCATGACGAAACTCGTGGGCACGGCATCCTTCATGAACAGCCGCTTGAACACCAGCGCGGCGCCTATGGCGACGACGATCCCGAACAGGTACATGGTGAACAGCATGAGCCCCTGCAGCGTGAATACGCCTAAAATCGTCATGGAAGGAAAAAACGCGCCGATCAGCAGGATGTACACGGGCAGGCGGGCGCTGCAGCTCATCAGCGGCGCGATCATGATCGTGATGAGGCGGTCCTTCCAGCTCGAGATCGTCCGGGTCGCCATGATGCCCGGTATGGCGCAGGCAAAGGACGACAGCAGCGGCATGACCGAATGGCCGGACAGTCCCATGCTCTTCATGAACCGGTCCATGATAAAGGCTACGCGGGCCATGTATCCCGTGTCTTCGAGCAGGGCCAGGAAGAAGAAGAGAAAGAGGATCTGGGGGAGAAAGACCAGCACGGCGCCCACGCCGGCGATGACGCCGTCCACGAGCAGGTTGCGCAGCAGGCCTTCCGGCAGGAACTGGTGGACAAAGGCCCCCAGGGCGCCGATCCCGTCCTCGATGAACGTCATGGGCGCTTCGGCCCAGGAGAAAATGGACTGGAAGACCAGCGCGAACACGACCAGGACGATGGCGGGGCCGGCGGCGCGGTGGGTGAGCACCCGGTCCAGCCGGACGCTCAGGCTGGCCTGGGTATTTCGATCTTCCCGCACGACCTTCGAATAGAGTTCGTCGATCTGGTCGTACCGCAGGATGGTCTCCAGCATCCGCCAGGGGACCTGCATCTCGTCCAGCCTGCCCCGCGTCTGCTCCACGATGCGTTTCAGGTCTTCCTTGCAGGAGGCGTCCTGGCGACCTTCCATCCAGGTCTGCAGCGCCTGGTCGCTCGAAGTCACGCGCAGCGCTTCCGAAGTCTGCGCGAGTTCGTTCAGTTTCGAATGTTCTTCGAACCAGGCCGCCGCCGGGGAGAGCGCCTCGTCGAGCAGACCGCCCAGCAACCGCCTCCGCGGAAACCGCTCCGCAAAGGATACGTTGGCCGGACTCGAGGCCGGTCCGGATGAACCGGGCGCGGCATCCTGCGGCGAACCGGATGACCGGGTTTCAGAACCCGCCAGGTCGAACATCAACCGGCGCAACGCGTCAATCCCCTGCTGGCGGGAAGCGATCACCGGCACGATAGGGACCTGGAGCTGATCGCCGAGGGCGTCCAGGTCGATGTGAACCCCGCTGCTGACGGCGTTGTCCATCATGTTCATGGCCACGGCGACGGGGATGCCCAGGTCGATGAGCTGGGTGACCAGGTAGAGGTTCCTGTTGAGATTCGAGGCGTCGGCCACGACCACGATGAGCCGGATGTCCAGGTCCTCGTCCGTCTCCCCGATCAGGACCTCCCGGGCGATGGAATCGTCGAGGGACTTCGGAGTAAGGCTGTACATCCCGGGCATGTCGTGCAGCCGAAGCGTACCGCCGTCCGGCCCCGTCACGATGCCCGACTTCTTCTCCACGGTCACGCCGGGATAGTTGCCCGTTTTCTGGCGAAGCCCGGTCAGGGAATTGAATACGGATGTCTTGCCGGTATTCGGATTGCCGACGAGGAGCACGTCGATCACGGATTCACGCGCCGCGAATGTATCGGTAGTTTCGGCCATGTCCAGGGGATGGATCAGAATGAAACGGTTAACGATAGGGTCGGGAAAACGGCCACGTCCAGATCAGATCAATATAACGCAGAACGTTCAAAAAGGGAATAAAAAGCAGAGCGTCCAGGCCAGGCCGTCCAGGCCGTCCAGGCTGACCAGGCTGACCAGGCTGACCAGGCCGTCCAGGCCGTCCAGGCCGTCCGCTCAATTCAGATGGTTGTACCTGCAGGGCGCAAAGGGAATGAGCTTGCCACTGGCTTTGTATTCCGTTTCGGAGGGTTTGTATATACCCGATAGTCTCTGGAAACTGGTCATGGCCCGTTTGAGGACGTGTACGAACGTCCTGAAGCCGGGCAGGGGCATTTTTATGACCGTGTCGTCGAACGTCACGTCGATGTGTTTCGATTCCATACTCTCCGGGCTTTGTTTCTGGATGTACTCGAAGGTCTGTACGACGCAGTCCAGGAGTTCGTGGAACTCACCCGTCGATATGGCGATGTTGGTGCGCCGGTAGACGACGTGAATATGCCCGGCCTGGCACGAATACACCCGGGTCTGGTTTTCCTCATCCTGTGCGAGCAAAGTGTGGTTCTTCATCGGATTCTCCTGGTGCATCCTTCGTCGTCAATGTCGTGTTCTGACGGGTTTTGTTGAATCTTCGAAAACGTCTCCATGCCAGGGAAAGCCCCGTCCAGACCAGGACCACCGCGCCGGCCGAAGCCACGCCCGCGATAAGCTGGCCGAACCATCCGGCCGCTTCGCCCGTATGAATCCAGCGCAGCCAGGTACGAATCTGGCGTCCCATGTTCAGGCTGGTGAAAGGGATCCAGTCGACTACCCCTGCATCGGCCGTGGATACGGTGAGCGTCGATCGGGTCAGCGGAATGCGGTTGTCCATTTCAGATACCGTCAGGGTCGTGGTCTCCGCGCCTTCTTCAGGCAGGTTCAGCGTGATGTACGCCCATTCCGGCACCTGCTTGCGCGCCGCGTCCAGAAAGGATTCCGAAGGAGCGACAGGCGCCGGTGCGGATTCTCCCCCGGGATTTTCCGGTTCCGACGCGGACTGCGCAGCCCGTTGAGGCGGTTCAGTTCCCGTAAGCGTGTAGACCAGGTCGCCGGCCCATCTATAGGAAATGACCACGCCGCTGAGCGAGATCAGGAATAGGGCGGGAAGGCACCAGACGCCGAAGGAATTGTGCCAGTTGAAATCCCGGCTTTTCCCCTTGATTCTGAAGTTCGGGACAAGGACGGCCTTGAACGACGCAAGGGTCCACTTGCGGGGCCACCAGATGTACAGCCCCGTGACGGTCAGGAGGCAGAACGCCAGGTTGCAGGCGCCCGTTACCGCACGGGCGACCGCCCTGCTTTCGCCTTCCGCGCCGAACCACCGGTGCCAGTACATGATCTCCCGGAGAAAATCTCGGACGGCAAGATTGCCTTCGCCCCGTACATCTCCGGTATAGGGATCGACGAAGACGGTTTTAGCCCGGCCGAATCGTACGACGTACGCCTCGGCCGGATCAGGACGTATGGTAACAGAGGTGGGTTCCGCTTCGGTCTCGGTGTTTCGGACCGCCGCGAGCACCGCGTCGAGATCCATGCGCGCGGCGCCGGGATGGGGAGGCTGGACCGTGGAATATCCCCGGTTGGCGTAGTCGACAATCTGACTCTGGAAGGTGAGCAGCACGCCGGTCACGGACATGATGAGGATGACGATGCCGGCGACGACGCCTGACGAGAGGTGGATCCAGAAGATGGTTTTACGTATCATGTAAGCCCCGCAGTTATCCGTTGGAATTGACACCGAAAACCAGGGGGCGTATATTTCAAGACAGGCCGGGACCGGATTGTACTCGCCAAGTGTACGTATCCCCCTGGTCCAGGGACTATCGGGGAGAGCCGGCCAGCCGAACCGATAGTCCTTTTTTTTAACCCTTCAGTTCAACTTCTTTCCACCATGACCGAACGGGCCTCCGCGCATCGAATGGACAGGTGGTAGCTCCGTACGCGTATCTCGATCGGGTCGCCCATCGGCGCGCGTTTGATCAATTCGACGGTCGTGCCAGGAAGCAGCCCCAGTTCCATCAGGTGCACTTCTTCCCCCGCCGTACCCTTGATCTGCCTTATCGTCGCCTTCTCGCCCGGTTTCAGTTCATCCAGGCGAATCGTCTTCGCTTGTGTGCTGGTAAAGAGTTCGGAATGCATGGGTTATCTCGCGTCAGTTGGTCCGATACCGGTGCTTGCCACGGAACTGAAAGGTGTTTTTCGGATAGGCAGTGTCCCCTTTTTTCGTAGATGGGTTACTTGGTGTACGAGGTAACCTGTTATCCACAGGAATGAAGTGACGCAGTGGACGACGATCCAGGCGACACGCCAGAATTCGCCGACCGACACCTGTATCAGGTACCCGGATACGACCATGGGCGCCATGGTCAGTATCAGGCTTATTCCACTGCGCCGTCCGGTTGTCAGTCCGCGCCGGTAGTGGTCGTAGACATGGTTTTTCCAAATAAGTCCGAAGGCGAATACCGCCAGCGGTGCGACCACGATATGGAGATATTGCACGCCGGGCTGCCACGGATGGCCGACCACGGAGAAGGCGTCCACGGGTTCCATCAGGTATCTCATGACGGCATAAACCAGGCCGGTGACCCCGACGAGGATCGTCGAGATGTGCACGAACCAGGCTTCGATCCTGTTCAATGTTCCAGTTGATCCTTGATGACATGATGAATCGCCAGCATGCGTCGCACCGCGTCGGTGGTGCTGCGCGTCGTCAAGGTTGCTCCCAGAATGCTCCGTATTCCCCGGTTTACCGCGAGGCGGTCGTCCAGCTGCTGACCCGGAAACAACCGATACCAGGCATCCGGGGGTATGTATTCCGGCGGTTCGTTGAACACCAGCAGTTCCACGCGCTTTACCCTGTCGTTTCGGTCAATGGCTACCATGATCGTTTCGTCCAGCGTACGCACGGTATGGCTGTCGAAGTAGGCGACCCCTGCGAGCCGGCCTTCTTTGACGGCCACGTAGGGATAGACGATCAAACTTCTTATCGGCACGCGGGCCAGTTTGTCGGCATCGGATTTTTGCACCTCGGTAAGGTATACTGTCCGACGCTCGATCTCGCATTCCGGGAAGGCCATCTCGAGCGCTTCGCCAACGGTCAGGTACACGTTGGCGGAAACAGCGGCCGGCATTGCAAACAGCACAACAGCCACAGAGAACCAACAGCCGAACCGCACGGCCGGCCGCGACAACGTGAACTTAATGGAAGGACAGGGCGACACCTGATCCTCCTGTATCGATCCGGTTCCTTAACCCGCTCGTCGCGCGGGCCCTGAGACCTTCATCGGAAGATTCCAATACGAGTATTTCGATCCCTTCGCGTTTCGCCGCCCAATCCAGGGCCTTTTCCGGTCCAAGCACATAAAGCCCGGTCGAAAGGCAGTCCGCCGCGAGCGCGTCGTCGGCCCATACGGTCAATGAGCCGAAATCCGGTACGGGCGTGCCATTGCGCGGGTCCAGGATATGGCTGTATGCTCTTTCGCCGATCACGAGGCTTCTCTCGCTGTTTCCCGACGTGGCCAGTCCGCCCCGGTCAATGATAAGCGTCAGTGCGGTCCGCTGCCGGTCCGACGGGTCCGCCACATCAAACCGAACCGATCTGCCGGCGCCGAAAAGCGCGACCTGTCCGCCCAGGTTGATCATGGCGGTCATCGCATCAGTATCCTTCAGTTTTCGGATCGCGTCGTCCAGGCCGGCGCCTTTACCGAAACCACCCTCGTCGATGCTCAGATCGGGATGCCCCCGCACGGCCGTGAGACCTTCCAGCCTAAGCGCTTCCAATCCGGGCGTGTCCGTTACCCTGTCGAG
The DNA here is from genome assembly GCA_965202605.1 of bacterium. GTDB lineage: Bacteria > JAAXHH01 > JAAXHH01 > JAAXHH01 > JAAXHH01 > JAAXHH01. The sequence goes on along the minus strand of OZ241838.1, from coordinate 2,644,168 downwards.
CAGCGTGCGGGTAGGCACCTGCCCCCCGCCGCGCAGTCCCCATATCTCCGAGAGCTTTCCTATCCCGGGATCGAAAGCGCCGTCTGTTGCCTTCCACCATCGCCGGACACCGGCCAGTTCCATGGCGAGTTCGGGGGACAGGTTTACGGGGTCGTCCACCGCGGCCTCATTCAGACGGGCAAGTTCGGTATCTTTCCTCCAGGTCGACAACCTCATTTCGGCGGCCTGCAGGGCGTTCAACGCTTTCTCGCTCGCGGCAAGCGCCGCGGGGCGGTTCCCGGCTTCGACCGAGATCATCAGCGTGGTGCCCATCAGGGTCAGGTGACGCTCGATGCGTACGGGGTCCGGGCGGTCCGGCCTGTCTCCGAACAGCAGGACCAACCCGGGTATGAAAAACAGGCTGACGATCATATGCTAGAAGACGTATCCCACCTGGAGATTAAGTTGGTCGAGCCCCGTATCGGCCTCGTTGCTGTTGTTCTTGTAGTCCAACTTGAAAACGATCCTGGACTCGGGCTGGTACGCGACACCGAGCGTTATGCTGCCCTTGTCGTTCGCCGGGTCCTTTTCGTAACCCGAAGGTACGGAAGTCTGGGTATTCAGCCGCTCGTACCGAAGGTAAGGCATGAGAGACTGGCCGCTGTAGCTGGCGCGGTGCATCAGATCGTATCCGGCCTGTACATAGTAACCGCTGAGCGTCTCGCCCACCGATCCACTGCCCGTCTTGCCGAGCGCTTCGTTCAATGCCGCCGCGTCACCCAGTGTTGCGTGGGCGGCGAGGGCGCTCAACCACAGTCCGGAATGGCGTATGTCGACATGCCCTTCGTAGATTCCCGTGGAGACCTTGAGGTTTGGGTTCCCGCGGGCCAGGTCCTGTCCCGAATTCCCGTAGTAAACGGAACCTCCGAAAAGGAATCCCGGCCGAGGCGTTACGTCCGCCCTGCCGACCAGGGCGAAATGGTCGCTGACCGCCTTGCCGCCTTTCTGCCGTCCGCCGCGCAGTCCGCCGGACGAGAACTTGGCCCCTTTAAGTCCGTTGACGACATAGGCCCGGTAGGAAATCACGCCCGTGTCGCCGTATATGCCCATACCGTTCTCCCGCCAGGTACTGGGCATGATGGCTTTCTCGACGTCCGGCCGGTTCGCGCCCATGTAGACTGTCGGTTCGTGCAATTCGTTGACCAGCCCCATGGGAACGAGCAACAGGCCAAAGCGCATGTTGAAGGCGGGGCTGTGGGTATACTCCAGGTGGACGAATTCGGCCGAAACGCTGCCGGCGCCTCCCGACGTCGTGCCGTGTTCGAACTCGAATTCGGTGTTGAGGAGCCATTTGCTGTTGAACTTGTACCCGACGTACACGATGGCGCGCAGCAGGTCGGTCACGTCCGCCTTGCCGTCCGAGCCGTCGTCTTTTTCACCGGCGTAATTGTAGTAAACGGCTTCGCCGTAACCGCCGATGGACACGCCGCGTTCGGTCCGGTAGATTTTGGAGGCGGCGGGGCCGAAGCCGAAGCGCATTTGATCGGCTTCCACCAGGGCTTCGCCCAGTTTCAGTCGCTCGATCTCCTGGGCAAGAGCGTCTATGCGTCGCTTGATTTCCTCGGATTCATCCTTTGCGTCATCCTGGGCGAACAGGACCTGCGGGCAGATCAGCAGGCTGACCATAACAATCAGGATACGACGATACATCTAACAGGGTCCTTTCTAACGATTATATTGACCTCGGCGAGAGGCCAATATATATTAAAGAATAAGAGGGCCGCGTACGTCCGTACCGCCCTCAGGGACAGTACTACCTGTCCTGCCCAGGGACTATCGCCGGGCTTGCCGGGCCATGTCGCGATAGTCCCTTTTCATTTTCATTACCCGGCGGTGGAGATTCCGCCGCCGAACCGATGAATGCTTCGCCTTCCCTCACGCCGACTCCGATCGGATTACCAGGCATTCGCCCACTTCCTCGCATACCGCGCAGGACTCGTTATCGCAGATCGACAGTACGTTGGCGTCCCAGTAGGACTTGAGGAACGCCCTGCCGTCCGGATCGTCCGACAGGAGGAACTGCAGGAAAAGCAGGAGCCTTTCCCCCGTCTTCGTGCTGATCAGGTGCTCGATCTTGCACGCGTCGATTTCCGCCTGTTCCGCGTCGATATGCAGGACGCCCTTGAGAAAGGCGATGAGGATCTGCCGGTGCGACCATACTGACTGAGCCAGCCGGTTCCCTTCGCCGGACAGCTTCAGAAACCGGTTCCGGTCCTCCTCGAGGTATCCCTTCTCCCGGAGCGACTTGATCATGATCGACGCGCTTCCGGGCGTGATGTGCATCTCCCGGGCGACATCCGATACGCGGGCGTATCCCTGGTCTTCGATCAACTGCTGGACCGTCATCAGGTAGTGCGCGCCGCTGTGCGTGATCTCGTTGTGCTCGAATTCTCGCCAGACATCCATAAGCCTGTTCGATTCGTTAAGGCAACCGACCTGTTGCCGGTACAAGCATGTTGCCGGTACAAGCATGTTGCCGGTACAATAAAAAGTTTGGCTACTCAAATATGCCTTCGAATTATATAACGTTTCGTAGGGCTGTCAAGAAAAAATGTGGTACAGACCGTTTTTTTTCGGGCACGCGCGCGTGCATGAAGGCGTAAGCATGAAGGCGTAAGGACGCGAATTCGGTACACGCGAACGCACAAATACGTGTTACGGTTGATTTTACACAGGGTTGAATGTATTTTGTATTTTAGGAGTATTATGCCCCGGTAAACCGCCCCGGAACCTGAGTATGACGGATACGACACCTTTCGCGGAACTTGCGGAACGGCTCAAGGGCAATGATCTGCCGGATATCCTGGTGAAGGATCACATCGGCAGGATGGAACCGGCCTATTTCGAGCGTTACGAGCCCGAAGTGATCCGGCGTCATATCGAGATGATCAGCCGGCTTGGACCGGACAACACCGCGGAGATCGACGTGGAACCCCTGGAAGATTCGATGTGGCGTCTCACCGTCGTGGCTTTCGACTACCTCTCGGTGATTTCCATCCTGTCGGGACTCCTGGCGTCCAGCGGACTGAGCATACGCCGCGGGGACGTATTCACCTACACCGACGCGGAACCAATCGGTGGTCCGGGCAGGCGCTCCCCCCGGTCTCAACGACGCCGCCGCGTTCGTTCAGGCACACTGTCCGCTTCGCCGGGCATCACTTCGTCGTCGCTGCGTTCCCAGCGAAAAATCGTGGATGTCTTCCGGGTGTACGCGCCATCGGAGGAGCCGCCGGACTGGTCCGCCATAACGCTGGAGATCAAGGACGCCATGCGTCGTCTGCGCTTGAACGACACCGGGACGTTGCAGAGAAGGATCAACGAGCGCGTCGTGGACTACCTTCGTCACGAGCAGGACGCGGAGACCTCCTCCCTGTCCCCGGTGCACGTGGCGATCGACAACGACACCGGGGCCGGGGCGACCCGTCTCGGCATCACGGGCCGGGACACGCCGGCGTTCCTGTACGCCCTGTCGACCGCCCTGGCGCTGCGCAACATCAACATCCGACGAATCGATATCGCGGCCGCGGGAGCCGAGGTGCGGGACACGCTCGAGGTGACCGACCGGCGCGGATTGAAAATCACCGATCCGCGAAAACTCCATGAGCTGCGATTCGTGATCACCCTCATCAAGCAGTTCACCCACCTGCTGACCCGGGCCCCGAATCCCGCCCAGGCCCTGGAACATTTCAACCACCTGGTCGACCAGGTCCTGGCCAACGTGCGGCCCGGTCGGGCGATGGAAGAGATGTTCGACCAGCTGGAGAAGCAGGAAGTGATCGGCGCGATGGCAAAACTCTTCGGCACGAGCGACTTCCTGTGGAAAGACTTCCTCAGGATGCAATACAAGAACCTGTTCCCCGTGCTGCAGGATATCAAGGTGGTCGGTATCGTCAGGTCGCGGGAGCAGATGGAAAGCGAACTGGCCGCGCGGTTGTCCAGGGTCGGGAGTTACGCCCGCCGCAAGCAGCTGCTGAACCAGTACAAGGATAAGGAGATGCTGCGGATCAGCATGCGCCAGATCCTGGAGAAGAACGAAGACATCCAGGCCTTCTCCCGCGAACTCACCACGCTGGCCGAGGTGGTCCTGGAATCGGCTTACGATATATGCGACCAGGAGCAGCGCCGGCAATACGGCGAGCCCCTGCTGCCCTCCGGCGAGCCCTGCGTCTTCAGTATCTGCGCGCTGGGGAAATGCGGCGGCCGGGAACTGGGCTGGGCTTCAGATATCGAACTGCTGTTCGTATACGCGGGACAGGGTACGACGAGCGGCCCGCACGCGGTATTGAATTCGGAGTACTGTGAGCGGCTGGTGCGCATGATCTGCGGTACGGTCGAATCCCGGAGAGAAGGCCTGTTCGAAATCGACCTCCGGCTTCGGCCCTACGGTGAAAAGGGCGCGTTGGCTTCGTCCCTGGAAAAGTTCAATGCGTATTTCAACGAAAAGGGCGGCGCCCTGCCGTATGAGCGCCATGCCTTGATCAAACTGCGCGCCATCGGGGGCGATCCGGTCCTGGGTGCGAACGTCGAAGCGGCCCGGGATGACTTCGTGTACAGCAGTACCCCGGTCGACGGCCGTTCATGGACCCATCTGCGCGAACGGCAGAACGACGAACTGGTCGAAACCGGCGCCATCAACGTCAAATACAGTTACGGCGGGCTGATCGACGTCGAGTACTTCGTGCAGGATCTGCAGATACGCTACGGCGTCGACAATCCCGCGGTTCGCGGCCCGACCACGCTGGATGCCATGGACGCCCTGAACAGGGCCGGTTATCTTTCGGACGAGGAGCATGGCATGCTCGGCAAGGCGTACCGCTTCCTGGTCAGGCTGATCAACGGCCTGCGCATGGTGCGCGGCAACGCCAGGGACCTGGTCCTTCCGGACAAGGCGTCCCAGGAATTCCTGTTTCTCGCCCGTCGTCTGGGATATGAGGAAGCAAACGGCGCCGGACCGGGCGAACAGCTGTGGCTCGATATTGAACGGAACATGGAATGGGCGGCCAGGGCGCTGAGAACCCGTTTCGTCCATAAACTGTTCGACTAGCGGCTCCGGTCTTCACTTCCCGGTAATGGCACAATGAACCTGCGGCAAAAAAAATGGATCATAGGGCTGGGCCTGTTGACGTCGTCGATACTGGCCGTTAGCCTGGCCGTCTTCATCCTGCTGGGTACCACGTGGGGCAATGACCTGGTCCGCCACGCCTTCCTGTGGGCCGTGCAGGACCGGTTCAACGGACAGATCGAGATAGAACGGATCGAGCTTGGTGCGCGGAAGCACCTGGCGATGCACGGCGTATCCCTTCGCCTTGCGGATACCTCTGGCGGCGGGGAAGTCCTGGGCGCGGATGAAATCAGGGTCAGCCTCAACGGCTGGGACGCCCTGGTCGGAGAGGCTCCGCCCTATCGCGTCGGTATAGACGGATTCCGCATGGCCTATATCGAAGATGCCGCCGGCAGCGGGAAGAGTTCCCTGGATCTGCTGCTGGAAGATCCGGCGCCGCGGGAAGCGGCTGAGTCGCCAGAAGAGGAAACTTCCGGCCTGCCGTTCGATCTGCGCGATTTGCAGATCCGGAACGGCCTGTTCCGGTATTTCGATCCCGGGGATTCCACGGCGGTGAGCGCGAGGGAAGTCGATTTCCGCGGCGCCGTACTCAGCCCGTTCAGCGTGGACGCCGAAGTAAGCGCCGGACAGGTGGCGTTCGATATAGCAGGCTATGATGACGCCGTGTCGAATCTGCGGGCGGCCATTTACTACGAAGGGGACGCCCTTACGGTTCACGACCTGACGATGGCATCGGCCCACGGTCCCCCGATCAGATATCACGTGTCCGGCGAGATCTCGACCGCCCGGGAGAAAACCGCCACCCTGGATATCGCCGCGAACGGGCAGGCAGGCGCCATACTGCGCATCATGGGGCTTGAAAACACCATGCCCGGAATCTTCAGCATGACCGGGTCGCTGCGGAACAGTCTTTCCGATCCGGCCATAGAGACCCGGTTCACGTCGCCGGTGGTTCGATCGGAGTACGGTTCGTTCAAATTGGCCACGGTGGATATGGCGTATGCGCGGAATGTGCTCACGGTCAACGGGTTCCGGGGAAAGCACGAAGCGGGATGGGTATCGGGACGGGGGTTGCTCGACTTCAACGGGGGATCTACCGGATATCGCTTGCAGCTGGAGTCTCCCGGCATCACGCTCCCCGCGCTGCCACAGGCCCTTGTCGACGGCGGAAGCGATCTCGAGGGCGAAGTGGAATTCGCCTTCGAAATGGAAGGCAACGGATTCGACGATGCGCCCCGCCGGGCCGATCTGAACGCATCGTCCACCCTGGTGAGCTTGAACGGCCTGCCGCTGCGGGACGTGACGGCATCGGCCGGGTACCGCCGCGGACAGCTTCGGGTCGACCTCCGGGAAGCGTCTTTCCGGGTAAACTCCGAAGGCCGGCTCGGTACGGATGGAAGCATCCGTTTGACCGGTTCGGTCGACGTGGATGACATTGGCGCCTTGCCCCCTCCGCTGGAACTCGCGGAGCTCCGCGGTTCGACCAGGCTGGATCTCTACCTGCTGGGCACGCTCCAACGGCCGACCGTCCGGCTGGCCGGCTGGGTCGGCGGCCTCGCTTACGCCCATGTCCCTATCGGCGAAATGAAAATCGAAGGGTTTCTTGACGAAAGAAGCCAGCTTACCGTCAATGCCGTGCTGGACAGGCTGGAGTTCCATGCCAGGACAAACCTGGCCGGGGACCAGGCGGTCTCCGGCTATTTCAACGTGCATGACCTCAGACTCGGGGATTACCTCCCGGACGAACCCGGGTGGGGGCTGGATGCCATCCTTCGCATGGAGGGCGATATAACCGGCACCATAGCACAGCCCCTCGTCACGGGGAAGGGCACCGTACAAAATCTGGTGATTCGAAATGAAGACCTGGGCGGCACCGATATGGACATGACGCTCAGCAAAGACCGTCTGGATTTCACCCTGACGCGGACACCAGGCCCCACAGTCTTCGCGGAAGGATCGGTCGAACTGGCCGAGCAATACCCCTACGACCTGCGGGTTGATCTTCTGCAGACTTCGCTGTCTCCCCTCCTCTCCATACTCTCCAAGAGACCGATCGAAGGCGGTGCCGGCCGGTTCAGCGGGAATATACATGCCGTGGGACTGGCAGGGTATCCGGACCGTTCCAGCATAACGGTCTCCCTCGATTCGCTGGATGTACTGATGAACGACCGGGTACTGCATTCCGAGGCCCCCTCCACCGTGAAACTCGAGAACCAGGTCGTCTCCGTGGACGGATTCAGGCTGACCGGCGACTTCGGCCAGGTAACGGTCAACGGTACGGCGAGTCTCGCAGCGAAAGGAAGGGTCGACCTCGAAACCGTACTCGAAGGCGTGCGGCTGGAGTTCATCTCGCCTTTCCTGGTGTCGGACGGCACGTTCAGCGGCGCCATGGACGGGGTGATCTCCCTGGGAGGAACCCCGGGCGATCCCAGTATCAACGGCCTGGTGACCGTTTCGGACGTGAGTTATGCGATAGGAAACAGAACCAACCTGCTTGGCACGGTGACCGCCTCGGCGCTTTACGAAGACCGGTTGCTTCGGGTTCCCGTGCTATCCGTGCAGAGTCCGTTGGGACGATCGGAGATCGATCTCGTCTATCCGGTCGATCTGCGATGGGCGCCGGAGGTCCAACCGGAGTCGCTTCCGTCCGGCGAAAGATACACGGCGTCCCTGGTCGTGGACAACCTGGCCGTGGCGCCCCTGCGGGAGTTCTTCGAGGTGGTTCCCGCCGATCTGGACGGGTACATCCGGGGCAGGATCGACGTGAACGGTTCGGTCCGGGACCGCAGCGACGTCAGCGGGGTCATGGCGCTGGATTCGCTGAAGCTGTTCGGCCTTCAGAACGAGTTCGTCAACACCCATCCCGTCAGGCTGCATTTCGACGGGGCCCATATCCATATGGATACACTTTCCACCACCATACGCAGCATAAACCGACCCGACGACGAGCGGGGTCGGCTTACGATGTTCGGCCGCCTGGCGTACGACAATGGTGAAACAGGAGATTCCGAATTCACGGTCCTGGGCGAGTCCATCCGGATGGACGCCGTCATGGCACTGGCCAATCTCGATCTTCCCCTGGGAGGTAACGTGAATACCCGGATAGAAGTCACCGGTCCGGCCTCCGCCCGGGTCATAGACGCCCGCCTTTCCATGGATCAACCGCGATACAATCAGGCCTCCCTGGACAGCCTCGCCGCCCACATGGTGTATGGCGGCGGGGAAATCGACATCCGGGACCTGAGAATCCGCAAGGGCGGCGATACCATAACCGCCCACGGCACCATGCCCTATGACCCGGCCCGTACCGAATGGACCGACGACGCGACCGGTGCGGAGGATATCGCCCTGACCGTCGAAGGAGACGACATCGACCTGTCTTTCCTGAGTGGCGTCGTGTACGATCTCGAACGCATCGAGGGGAAGGCCGACATCCGCCTCACCATTGGTGGAACGCCCGCTTCACCCCGGTCGGTCGGTCAGGTAACCGTTCGGGACGCTGCGCTGCGGTTCCGTGAGTTCGAACCGATGTTCCGGGCAGACGTACTCCAGGTCGACGTCGACGGAGGCGCCTTCGCGCTAAAGCCCGTAGTGTTCCGCGCCGGGGACGGCACGGTCCGGGTTTCCGGCGACCTCTTGACGGATAACCTGTCCTTCGCCGAAATCGAAGCCTATGCCGATTTCAGCCAGGCTGAAGTGGAACGGCTCGGTTCGGCCATGCTTGTAGTCGACGGATCGCTTGCCTGGACCGGCAACAGGGACCGTTCACGGATTTACAATGTAGCCGACCCGATCGTCGTGACCGGAGTGGTCACGCATCCGCTGGATATAGGCGAATTGCTCCTCGACAACGCGATCATACGTCCGCGGGACACGCCGGACCCGTTCCTGGAAAGCATCGCACTGGACGTAGCCGTGGACGTGACCGACCTGGCCGTCGAGAACAATATCGCCCAACTGACCGTCGAGGGCGGAGTGGCTCTCGGCAATACGGTGCAGAATCCCCTGGTGACCGGAAACGCCGTCGCCGAGGAAGACGGTGTGATCAGGTACCTTGGCGCCACTTTCGAACTGGACACCGGAAGGATCGACCTGACCAGGCGCGTACCGTTGGAGAGCTTCACCGCGTTGATCGAGTACCCGGTGGCGCAGCTCGACCCGGTCCTGAACATTCAGGCCTGGGCGCCCCGCGTGCGCGACATTCACGATACCTATTACGAAGTGGAACTGCTCGCGTCCGGACCGGTGTCGACGGTGACGCCCCAGTTGCGCGCCGCGCCGCGCGACGACAACGCTACGGAGATTCTGGCTTCGGGTTCCCGGTCGCTTGCCGGCCCCGAGGTAATCTACGGTCCCGAGGTCGTCTCCCTGCTGACTTTCGGCACGGCCGGACTCACCAGCCTGGGCACGCCCGATGAATACGCCGGTATGAGAAACAGGGCCTTTTTGATGACCGGAGAAGCACTCGTGGAGGCCTTGTTGAATCTCGACGAAGTCCAGGTCGAGGGCGATCCTTTCTCGATGAACAGCGCCGTTCAAGCCGGATCGCCGGTTCAACTTACCCTCAGCAAGCGGATCAACCGGCGCGCCCGGGTCAGCTTTACCCGATTGTTCCAATCTTCGGCATACTCGCTGCGGGTCGGTTACCAACTGACCGATTTCCTGTATATCGAGACGTTTTCCGATCAATCGGGCGAACTTCCCCAGAATGGAATCGACCTCCGGGTCAAATTCCGGTTTCGGTAAGCCTGCGCCTTTGCATGTAAGGACGACAGGGGACCAAACGGTCAGGCAATTCACATGGTAAAGGGAATGAGGCTTCCCTCGAAGCCAACCGTTGCCGAATCGGGTCGTATCGGTTCATCCCGGACGCGGTATCCCGGTACGATCCGGACGTTGTTTCTCCTGGCGATCCTGTACGCTTCCCCCGCTGGCGCCCAGCAGTCCCTCATCGTCGAGCGCATCGTCGTCGAAGGCAACGCGGCCATCGCCGAGGACCGTATACTCGGTCTGATCGAAACCAGAACGGACAGTTTTCTTCGACCCAGATTCTGGCAACGCAGTCGAGTGAATAACGCCATCTGGCGGACCGACCTGTCGGCGATAGAGAGCTTCTACAAGAACAGCGGATTTCTGCAAGCAAGGGTCCGGTCCGTACGCGACAGGATTGACGCGGATCGGGTCGCGCTCAGGATCGTCATCGACGAAGGTCCGCGGTACACCGTACGCGCGGTCAATCTGAACGGCTTCGGATACCTGTCCGAAGACGAGGTCCGGCAGAACCTGATCACGCGGGAAGGCCAGGTTTTCTACCGGCTGTCCGCCGCGACGGACAAACGCTACATCCAGCGTCTCGCCGATCGCCGGGCGCTGCTGGACGTGGTGGTGGACTCGAACATCGTGCTGCACACGGAGGATTATTCCGTTACCGTCAACTTCCGGATTATCGAAGGGCATCCCGTCAGCGTGGGCGCGATACAGGTCCGAGGTCTGCGGAAGACCCAAAGAAACGTGGTGATCCGCGAACTGGAGATCCAACCGGGAGAACTCTACGACAACGCGAAGATATCGTTGAGCCAGACCCGGCTCTTCCAGACGGGCCTGTTCCGCAGCGTGCGTCTGTCTCCCCTGAGGAGCGACACCTCCGCTACGGTGCGGGACCTGGTGGTGGAGGTCACCGAACTGCCCGGGGGCGAGGTGAGCTTCGGCGCCGGGTTCGCCACGGCAGAACGCTTCAGGGGCAGCTTCAGTGTCGCCTACCGAAACTGGCTGGGACGGGGGATCACCATTGGCGCCAACGGTCAGATCAGTTCGCTCTTCCAGCACGTCGAGTCGGGGGTCACGCAGCCGTGGTTGTTCCGGACCAGGACGACGGGCATCCTGCGCGCGTTCTTCCGGCGCGAGGACCGCATCAGCCATACCGAGCAGGAAGCGGGCGTGTCCGTGGCGGTCAACCGCGAACTCTCCCGCACCTACCGCAGTCAACTGACCTATACGCTGAAGCACATCGAGGTGTCGTCGCTCAGCGACGAACTGGCCGACCTCCTGCGGAGCGGTTCGGAAGTTGACAGCCTCCGGTCCAGGCGCGAAGGCAGTCTGACCGGGCTTGTGACGTACGACACGCGGGATGATATCCTGAACCCGAAGACGGGATTCTACGGTCAATTCCAGAGCAGCGTGGCCAGCCCCCTGCTCGGTAGTTCCACGCTCAACCGGAACTCGATACTTACGGTGAGGGCCATAGCCCGCAAATACCTGTCCATTCCCAACGCGCCGGATTTTTCCACTTCTGTCTCGTTCGCCTACGTGAAGGCGCTTAATGAAAACCGCGTACCCCTCGACAGCAGACTGTTCATCGGAGGCGACCGATCGGTGCGGGGGTTCGGCATAAACCGGATCGGCCAGCCCGACGGCGGACTGATCGCCATCAGCGCGCAGCATGAAATCCAGGTACCCCTTTCCCGATTTGACCTGGCCGTATTCGCGGACTGGGGCGGTGTGGGGAAGACGGTGGGTTCTTTCGGCTTCGGAGATCTCCTGCTTGGTTACGGGGCCGGAATACGGGTGAATTCGCCGATCGGGCTGATACGGGGCGACGTGGGCTTTCACAATCAAAGCAAGATCGATCCGCCTAATTCAAGAAAATACGACCGGACTTTCTTCTACTTCGGACTCGGACAGGCGTTTTGATGCTGGCTGGACGGCGCCATTCCCTGTAATTTCCTTATTACTTTTATTAAATGGTTTAACTTCGTTTAACGGTGTGATTTCGTTCGCGGATTCATGACGGGTGGGGAGACATGTTCGCCAAATCCAGACTGCAGTCCTTCACGTATTATAGCGAGTTTGCCCGCGCGGAACGGTGGCGCGAGGACTTTACCGAGCTCAAAGACCGCGGCTTCCAGTACGTTGTCTTCAGAGAAGGATTCGATCTGAGGAACCAACTGACCTCGGAAGACCAGAAGAACCGGCTGAAAGAAATGATCGGCGCCGCGGAAGACGCGGGCATCCGGTCGATCCTGCACATCGGCAATCCAAAGGCCCTGTACCTGTTGCCCGACGCCCGGGCGTGGCGCCTTGACTATGTACGGCGCGTGTCGGAAGTATTCGGGCCCTGCAAGGGATTGTACGCGCTGCTACTGGAGGACGCGCCCACGGGAGGCAGCGAGTACCCCGAAGACCGCTGGCAACCGGTGATGGAGTCCGTCGAAGGCCGCCTGTCGACGATGGAACTGACCGAAGACGGATATCGGCATGGACGCAGGGCCTGGCAGATGGAACAGTATGCTTCCTTCACGGCGGAACTGGTCAGGACCGTGAAGAAGGTGAGATCGAGCCTGAAGACGACGATGGGCTTCCATCTCGACGCCCTCCTGCCTGTCGACACCCTGGTCCATTTTCAGGAAACTGCCCGTGCGCTGGATTTCGTCATCATCGATCCGGGATCCCCGTCGTTTCATTCCGCGGCGGATACGGATCGCGTGATCCGCTGGGCGGCGCGCGCGGCCGGGTCGTTGACGGACAGGGACGTCTGGATGGTCGTGGATTCGCAGATGGCGCGGGGCAGGTTCCAGGCCACGCATCGGGAACTGCGGGAATGGACGGTCGCGGCCTGCGCGCCGGGGATTACGGCCGTTGGCTGGCATGCCTGGGACGGTACCGCGTGGTCGGAAAGCCGCGCCATGCGAGGCAGGCCCCTGTCGGAATCGAACCCGGAGCAGTGGGAGACGATTTCGGCGCTGAGTCGATCGGTGACGGAGACGGAACGCACGAATGCGCCGTCTCCGGAATACAGATGCCTGTTTTCGTACGATTCATTCGCGAGCCGCGTGCCCTGTCTGGACGTGATGACGCCCCATAGTATCCTCGAAGACAGTACGGGGCGGGAGGTGGGATACGCGTCCGATCACCAGATATCGGACGGAGACAGACTATCCGGGTGCGAATTGCTTTTCTCAACACCCTGCCCAACGGTCGGGGACGCTGTCGTCGACCGGTTGATCCGCTACATGCGGTCGGGTGGATGGATAGTGGGTTCGGCCGACGACTTCAGCCTGGACGAAGGGATGCGTCGCGGCGACGCGCGGGCACGCGTGTTCGGCATGCGGCAGGAGTCCGTCCTCAACGATCCCGACCGGATCCTGCTTACCGCCGGCTGGCCTCACCTGCCCGAGGGTGCCGCGCTCGACGCGCACCAGTGGCGGGTCCGGCCGGAGGAAATCGATGACGACGTGCGCGTCATCGGTAGGTGGGGCGACGGTTCGGCCGCGGTGTTATTGAAGCCGCACAAGGACGGTGGTGCATTGTACATCGGCACCGAGCCGTACCAGTCGGCGGACAGAGACCGCAACGGCCAGTGGCGCGGATTTCTGAGGGCCGTCCTGAACCGGGAAGTACTCAAGCGCCTGTCGCGGGCGTAGCTTCCGCGGCCTGTCGGGGGCGCAGCATGCTGCGCGGCCCGGCACGTATCACGGCCCGGCACGTATCACGGCCCGGCACGTATCCGCGGCCCGGCACGTATCCACGGCCCGGCACGTATCCGCGGTCCGGCACGCGCTTATTCGAGATTGGCGTGGCGATCGAACATGGCGCCATCGGTTTCACCGAGCCGGGTCATGAGCAGCATGACGCCGGCATCGAGCATCACGCCGAGGCTCTGTTCGAAGAGCGTGCCCATCGGCTGCCGCGAACGATGTGACCGGCCGCCGGTCTCTTTCGATGATTTCGGCGTAGGCGCGGGTATGACGACGACCGTGTTCGCCAGCCGGGCGGCAGGCGATCCGGGGTCCGCAGTCGCCACCGCGACCCGGGCACCGGCCGCGACGGCTTGTCCGGCATAGTGGACCAGGCGTTCCGTCAAGCCCGATCCCGATCCGATCAGCAGCAGGTCTCCTGATCCGACCGCTGGCGTGGTTGCTTCACCCACCACATGGACGTGCAGGCCGAGTTGCGCAAGCCGCATGGCGAAGGCCTTCATGGCGAGTCCGGAACGGCCTGCGCCAGAGACGAAGACCCGCCTGGCCTCCGCGACTTCCCGCACCAGCGCTTCGACTTCTTCGCATGAGACCCGGTTCAGCGTCCGCCGCATCTCGTCGAGGACGGTCCGCCGGACTTCGGCAAACGGGGAAGAGGCTGTTTCGTTATCCATCGGTTCGACTCATGATCTCCCTGATCTGGCGGACTGCACGGCCGGGATCGGCGTTCCCGGTAACGTAGCTCCCCACGACCACGATATCCGGCTCGCGGGGTACCAGGCGCTCGATCATCCGGGGATCCAGTCCGCCCGCGACGGCCAGTCCCGCCTGGCGAACCACTGCGCCGACCCGGTCGATGCGTTCCGGTACCGGCTCCGAATCGTTCAGCCCCTGCGTGTCGAAAGCCGTGTGAAGACAGATGAAGTCCACGCCGGCCAGGTCCAGCGCGCGGGCCAGGCGGACCGCCTCGTCCACTTCGCGCGTGGTGATCAGGTCGGCCATGATCCGCCCGCCGGACTTCTTCGCCTGTTCGCCCGCCGCTCGGAGCGTAGCCTCGTGCGCCGTCCCGAGCACGGTTACGAAATCCGCCCCCGCGTCGAAGGCAAGGCCCGACTCCAGGTCGCCGGCGTCCACGATCTTGAGATCCGCCAGGATCTTCGTCTCGGGGTAATCCCGCCTGATCCCGGTGATGATGTCGATCCCGTAACGAATCAGCAGGGGCGTACCGAGCTCGATGATATCCACCCCGAAGGCGGTCTGGTCCAACAGGCGGCGAACCGCTCCGGCGTGGGGGATGTCCAGGGCGAGCTGGAGTTGCATGATGGCGGTGTTCGCACAGAGGGAGGCGGACGTCGTGCCCGGCCTCGCATACAGAAGGCGGACGTCGTGCCCGGCCCGCCTGACCTGATCTATAGTAGCCTGGTCTGATCCAACGGGTCGCCGATACATACCCGGAGCAGGTTCGGATGCGCCGGTATTTCCTTCGTGCCGGCGCCGTAACCGATCTTCCTCAACACCATCTTCGGCACGACACCGTGCACGTCGGCCGTGGCTTTCAGGAACGCGGCGCCGGTCGGGGTAATCAGTTCACCCTCGATCCCGGTGTGGTAAACCGGCATATCCCGCATCAGTTCCAGCGCGCCCGGTGCGGGGACCGGCATCAGGCCGTGTGCGCAGTGGATAAACCCCCGTCCCATCGGCAGCGCCGAGGCGTACACCTGCCGAATGTCGAGCAGGGCCAGGCCTATGCAGGCGCCCACGACGTCGACGATGGCGTCCACCCCGCTCACTTCGTGCAGGTGAACCTCCTGTTTCGAAATGCCGTGCACCTTGCTTTCCGCTGTCGCCAGCTGATCGAACACCTCGATGGCCTGGTGTTTGACCCGGGCGTCGAGTGAGCTGTCTTCGATGATGGACGTCAGTTCGTCAAGGTGCCTCGCTTCCCCGTGGTCGTGACTGTGTCCTTCCTCTCCGGGGCCTTCGATAATCTCTTCACCGCCCGAAGTCCGGACGACGACGTCGATCTTGGTCCCCGCGATGAGCTGCCGGGTCACCGTCTTTCGGGTGAGCCGGTAGTCTTCGAGCGGCATTTTCCCGAGTTCGCCGACCAGCTCATCGAAGTCCAGGCCGGCGTCTACCAGCGCGCCCAGGATCATATCGCCGCTGATACCGGAGAAGCAATCGAAGTAGGCAATGGACATCCGGTCGCCTTATACATAAAAGACCGGACGATCACCGTCAATCGTCCGGTCATGAGAAACCTTGGAAAGAGGCTTGCCCGGTTACCTGCGGGAGTTGCCTTCCGCCCCACCGCCGGCGTCCATTTCCGCGTCGGCGTCCATTTCCGCGTCGGCGTCCGTTTCCGCGTCGGCATCCATTGCTGCGTCCGTTTCCACGCCCGCGCCCCCGTCATCGCTGCTACCGGCGTCACTGTCGGGGACGTTTTTTGCTTCCATCTTGCCCTGATCGCTTTCCCCGTCCGTATCCATCTCGTCTTCCGCCATCTCCTCTTCCGTCACTTCTGCTTCTTTCAATTCCAGGACCACCAGCAGTTCATCCACGTCTTCCGGCCAGGCTTCGTTCGTCTCCAGTGCGATGGTCAACTGGTCGGCGACGAGGTCCATGGCCTCTTCCGCGATGCCCATTTCACCCAGGCTTTCCTTGAAACTCTTCCCGTCGTACTCGATTTCACCCCCGGAGACGAAAGTGAACTGGGCCAGCAGGGTCTCCTTCCACGCCTCCTGGTCGACCCCTTCGAGTTGGGCCTTCAACGTTTCCTCTTCCACGGCCGAGGCAACGAAGTCGTCGATTACGCCCATAATCATTTCTTCGCCCCCCAGGCGGTCATACAAGGGGCCGTCCATCACCCATTCCATGTTCGGGTCGTCATGCTGGGCATGCAGAGGCGCGGCGGTACCGATCAGCAGCAATAGCGCGGGAAGCGCCATGGAAGTCAAAGCCATGCGAATCATTTGAAAATCTCCTTGTCCCCGGTCGGGGTACGTTGTTTCAGTCCGCCCTGAAACTCATTCGGCATTCCGTGAAACGGTCAATTCACGATATACAGGAAGATAGGGCGAAATCTTTAAAAATCAAAGAGATTCTCCCCATCGGGTCCAGCCATCGGATCCGACCCGGCGAAGCTTCTTCACAGGAGGCAGGTGTCGATGACGTGGGCGACCCCGTCCGCGTCGTTGGACGGCGCGACCAGGTCCGCCGCGCGCCGGACCGCGTCGGGCGCGTTCCCCATGGCCACGCCGAGGCCGGCGTATTCGATCATATCCAGGTCGTTGAAGTTGTCGCCGATACTGATCATCCGGTCAGAACCGATTCCATAGCGTTCACCGAGGAAAGCGAGGGCCTTCGCCTTCGACACGCCGGAGGGTACGATCTCCATGCACCAGTAGTCCTCCACCAGGGTGCTGCGCGACAATATGGTGCCGATCCGGTTTCCGTATTCCGCCAGCTCCGCCTCCAGGTCATGCATGGACGATCCCCTTCCTGCCACGGCGATCTGCGCCGGGTCCCGGTTCAGCACCCGGTCCAGGTCTTCCACCTGAAAGGCCTTGTCCGCGTTAGCCTCCAGGTAACGTTCCCGCCAGCCGTTGGCCGAACGGGGCTGTTCGTACCACATAAACCGGCTTTCCGGCACCGGTTCGTAAACGAGGGGATCATGTCCGCGCCGCTTGCAGAAATCTACCAGGTCGATGGCCAGGGACCGGGGCATGTTGACCGCCCTGAGCAGCGGACCTTCGAGTGACTCGAGTATGAGCGCGCCGCTGTGGAAGATCAGCGTCGTGGAAGGCGGCACCTGCTCCGCGGCGGCCCGGCCGGAGTTCAGGCTCCTGCCGGTGCAGAGGGCCACGCGTTTCCCGGCCGAGACCGCCCTCCGGAGCGCACGGAGCGTCCTGGAGGAGATGTCGCGACGGGAGGTAAGCAAGGTGCCGTCGATGTCGATGGCAATGAGGTCGTAGGTCATGTTCGCGGCGCGTTCCGGTCAGGGTATGAATCGTTCGATAGCGCGGGCGACGCCCTCGTCGTCAACCGAAGCCGTGACGTAATCCGCCCTGGTCCGGGCTTCGGGCACAGCGTTTCCCATGGCCACGCCCAGGCCCGCGGCGTCGAGCATTTCCAGGTCGTTCAGGTTGTCCCCCACGGCCATGACCTCGGAGAGATCGATCCCGAGAAGCCGGGCCAGTCTGCGCAGTCCGTCGCCCTTGGACACGCCGGACGGCATGACCGTGACGACATGGTAGCAACGGTCCCACGGACTGATTTCGAAGACCACCTCCGTGTCCGGCAGTTGCGCCCTTATGTGCGACTCCCGGGACTTGACCCGTTCGTTGCGCTCGGCGACCGTAATGCACGTAACGTCCTGTCCGAGAAAATCGCATACGTCGTCCACCTGGTGTACGCGGTCGGCGTTCTGCGCGGCGTAGTCGACAAAGGCGTGGTTATCCGGATCGAAGGAGTCATAGTAGAAGTATCGGACTTCGGGCAGGGGACCGTACACGATGGGATGAAACCCGATGCTGCGAAACACCCTGACGGCATCCACCGCGAGATGATTCGGGAGGTGTCGCAGATACCTGGCGCAATGATTGGGCACGTCGTATATCATGGCGCCGTTGTTCAACACGAACGGCGCGTTCAACGTCAGTCGTTGCGCGACCGGCATCGTGGACGAAAGGCTTCGCCCGGTGCAAACCGTGACGAGGACGCCGCGGCCGGCCGCGTGGCGAACGGCGTCGATCGTGGCATCGGACATTTCACTCCGGCCGTTGAGCAGCGTGCCGTCGATGTCCAGGGCGATGAGGCGATACATTCAGAACCGTATCAAAAAAACGGAGACTTCTGAAAGCCCCCGCCTTTTCGGTTGAACCAATGAAGAAATGGGCGCTAGTGGACTCGAACCACTGACCTCCACGATGTGAGCGTGGCACTCTAACCGGCTGAGCTAAGCGCCCGGCGTATGGGCCCGCCAGGACTCGAACCTGGGACCGTCCGATTATGAGTCGGATGCTCTAACCAACTGAGCTACAGGCCCATGATTACCGCCCAGTCAGCCTACCCGACAGACTCGACCAATATAGGCGGACCGCGGGTCAACGTCAAGCAAAAGATGGGGTTCGCTCAATCGCCTCGGGCCGACTGCAGCAGCGCTTTCTCCTGGTGCTTGAGTTCCATGTAGGTGGCCATGGCTTCGGTCAATTCGCTGCTTCGCCCGCCCTTTTCCATCTGCTTGATCTGATCCATGAGGCGGGTCATGCTTTCCTTGAGCCGCTTCTGCTTGATGCGTGTGACGTGGTCCCGGGCTCTTTGTTCCAGTTGAATGCCCGAGTCGGCCGTGTTGATCAGTTCCGTGATGACCCGCCGGGTCTCGTCGTCGTCGATGGTATCGATCAGGCCGGAGAGATCGTATGTCCCCTCATCGGCCAGTCTCGCGAAACAGTGTTCGACGATCCTGTGGTACAGGGGATGCCTGAAATCATCAGGCTCCAGTTGTCTTTCGACGAGTTCGGCGATGGCCCGGTCGTTGAGCATGAGTTGGACCAGGCCCCGTTCCACCGGCGCTTCGCCGCGAACGCGGTCATCCTGGGCCTGGGGGGACTCGCGGCCGCGCCGGCCGGAGCCCGGGCTCCGAAGTTCCGACGCCAGCAGGCCCTGCAGCGCCGGAAACCGGCGTTCCGCTTCTTCACGGTACCTTTCCCGGTGGACCAGGTTCGTCGTCTTTCGGATCAGGCCGGCCAGCGTTCGAAATACCTCTTCCCGGTCGCCCGATTCCTGGAGGTTGGCATGGTATCCCATGAAATCGGCAATGGAATCGGCCTGTTCGACACGCTTCATGAATCCGTCCGGGCCGTGTTCCGCCACGTAGGAGTCGGGATCGTATCCCTCGGGCAACCGCACGATACGGGTCCAGAGCCCGGCTTCCACCAGGGGTTCGATGGCGCGCCAGGTCGCCCTCATCCCGGCCGGGTCCGAATCGTAGACCAGGAACGCCTGCTGTCCGTACCGCGCCGCGAGCCGGGCCTGCTCCCGCGTCAGCGCCGTTCCGCACACGGCGACCGCCCCGTGGACGCCGTGTTGATGCAGGCCGAGCAGATCCATGTATCCTTCCACGAGGAGTATCCGTCCCTTCTGCCTCAAGACCTCCCGGGCCTGGTACAGCCCGTAGAGCACCTGGCTTTTGTGGTAAATGGGGGATTCCGGTGAATTGAGGTACTTGGGTTGATCCTCGTCGGAAAGCGCTCTCCCGCCAAACCCGACCACGCGGCCGCCCGGCGCCTGTATGGGGAAGATGAGCCGCTTCCGGAAGGCATCGTAGGTCCGCTGTTCGCCAGTCTTGGCCAGCCCGGCCTTCACCAGCCAGGCCGCGTCGATGCCCTGCTTCCGGGCCGCGTTCAGCAGGTCGTTCCAGGAGTCGGGCGCGTAGCCGAGTCCAAAAGACTTGATCGTCTCGTCCGACAGCCCCCGTTTTGCGGTATATTGCCGTACGATCGAACCCTGGTCGCCGTTCAGCAGGCGTTCGTGGAAGAACCGGGCGGCGAACCGGGTGACCCGCGCCAGGCTTTCCGCCTCGCTGGAGGCTTCGCGTTCCCGGTACGTATCCGGTATGGTGATATTCAGGCGCCGGGCGACATGGCGGACCGCTTCCACGAAGGAAACGTTCTCGTGCTCCATGAGAAAGGTGAATACGTTGCCGCCCTTGCCGCATCCGAAACAGTGGAAGATCCGGCGTTCCGGGTTGACGCTGAATGAAGGCGTCTTCTCGTCGTGAAACGGACAGAGCCCCAGGTAGTTTCTACCCGACTTCCGCAGCGTGACGTAGTCGGACACGACGTCCACGATGTCCGCCTGCGACCGGATCGAATCGATGAGGTCGTCCGGTATGCGTGCCAAGGCGCTCTCCCCGTGTATGCCGGCCGGCTGCGGCCGGTGCTTTCATGATTCTCAAACCAGGTCGCAGGCTTCGGGCGGCATCCAGTGCGCGTCCCGGTTCTCCCACTTCACGTTGCAGCCGATGGGATTGGTGAGCGGCGTCCGCACCGGCCTGCCCGCCGTGATATCGTCAAGGGCCTCTTCCAGGTCGTTTACCGTTATCCCGTCCGCGTCCCTGGGACTGTCGACCCCGCGGCCGGTATAGACCAGGTTGCGGTCCCGGTCGAAGACATAGAAGTGGGGCGTTCTGAGGGCGCCGTAGGCCCGCGCGGTATCCTGGGACAGGTCGCGCAGGTAGACCCAGGGGAAGCGATGGACGTTCATGCGGCTGACCATGTGATCGAAGTCGTCGTCGGGATGCGTAACCTCGCTGTTGGAGTTGATCCCGACGAAACGGACCCCCCGGGAAGCGTACTTTTCCACGGTGCCGCGCGTGACCTCGTCGGAACCCGTCACGTAGGGGCAGTGGTTGCAGGTGAAGAACACCACCAGGGTTTCCGCGCCGGCGAAATCCTCCAGGCCGTAAGTCCTTCCGTCCGTCGCCGGAAGCGAGAACCCCGGCGCCGTTTCGCCCGGTTGCAGTGTAAAGGCCATGATTGCTCCTCCTGATGAAACGTGCGACTTGAATGCGTATGGGTATTCGTCCCGCCGCGGTCCGGGTCTTGCCGGGACACGCCGCCGTGTCACCGCGGCGCGGTCGCCAGGGCCGCGCCTACTCTTTCATCTCCACGATGGTCACCCCGGTGCCCCCGTCCCGCTGTTCGGCGAAATAGGATGATTTGACGAGGGGGTGGTGTTGCAGAAACTCCTGGATTGCGCTGCTCAGGGCACCCGTACCCTTACCATGCAGTATACGTATTTCGTTGAGGTCATCAAGGGCGGTCTGATCGATGTAGCGGTCCACGGCGTCGACGGCCTCCCTGGCGCGGTAACCCCGTACATCCAGTTCCGAAAGGGGAACACGGGGCCGGTCCACCTGTATTCTGACGGGACTCGCCGAACTTCCGCCGGATGATTCCGAATCCGGTTTATGAAGACTGACCTCGGATCGCCGTGCCGTGATTTCCATCCTGCCGGTCTGGATGCGCAGGCGGTCTCCCTGGTCCTGGAGCACCGTGCCCGCCTGCCGCAGCGGTTCCACCCAGACCCTGTCGCCGACCGAGACGGACTGCCCGGGTGTTTCCGGTCCGCCTGGTCCGCCTGGTCCGCCCGGTCCGCCCGGGCTGGCAGCGGGGGCGCCGGGATCGGCAGGGGACGTATCCGCATCCATGGAATCGAGCATGCCTTGAAGCAGCGTGCGCTGGTCCCGGATCGTATCGCGGGCTTCCTCGACGACCCTGGACGCGGCCTGTTCCCGGCGGACGCCGGCCACCGCGTGGTCGACGGCGGTCCGGGCCTCGCTCAGCAACCGGTCCATCTTCTCCCGGCCGGAAGCGATCGCGTCGCGTTCTTTCTGTCTGTAGGATGTGATCTGGTTTTCGTAGTGCTGTTTCAGGGCGTTCAGCTCATCGCGGAGTTTCTCGGCCTGTTCCTGCGCGGCGAGGAGCAGTTCGTGCTTCCGGTCCACTTCCATGATGACTTCGTCCAGCCGCCGCTCGGCGGTACCCATGAACCGGGAGGTCCGCTCGAGCACTTCCTCGGGCATGCCGAGCCGGCTCCCGATCTCGATGGCGTAGCTGGCGCCCGGGATCCCCTGTCTGAACTGGTAGGAGGGCGTGAGGGTTTCCACGTTGAAGACCAGCGAACCGTTTTCGACCCCCTCGGTACGCGAGGCGAAGTCCTTGAGCGCGTCGAAATGGGTCGTGGCCGCCGTGACGGTTCCCCGCAGGGTGAGCGACTCCAGGATGGCCATGCCCATGGCCGCGCCCGCCGAAGGGTCCGTACCGGCGCCCAGTTCATCGAGGAGTACCAGGGTGTGTTTATCGGCGGCCGCGAGAATGGTCCGGATATGTCCCAGGTGGGCCGAGAAGGTGCTCAGGCTCGCCTCGATCGACTGCTCGTCCCCGATGTCCGCGAAGATGGCGTCGAACACGGCGATTTCGGTGTCGTCGTCCGCCGGAACGTGCAGCCCGGCCTGCGCCATCATGGTCATGATCCCGATCGATTTCAGGGCGACCGTCTTGCCGCCCATGTTGGGGCCGGTGATCACGAGCGTATTCGCTTTTTCGCCGATTTCAAGGTCCAGCGGGACGATGGTTTCGCACTGGTCCGACAGGTGCAGGATGGGATGCCGGGCATTGCGCAGGACGATGCGCCCGTCGGTATTCAACCGCGGCGCCGCGGCCCGCAGGTCGCGGGACAGCAGGGCCGCGGCGTGATAGAAGTCGAGTTGCCCCAGGAGCCCGTAGGATACTGCTATGGCCTCCACCTGCCTGTGTACCTGGTCGGTCAGCGTCAACAGCACGCGTTCGATCTCGCGGGCTTCCTCGACGATCAATTCCCGAAGCCGGTTGTTGAACTCCACGACGCCCATGGGTTCGATGAAAACCGTGGCGCCGCTGGCGGACTGGTCGTGGACCACGCCCTGCACCTTGCCGCGGTGATCCATGCGTACGGGGACCACGTATCGCCCGTCCCGCATGGTAATGACCGGGTCCTGCAGCGCCCGTGCCCCGGTCTCGGACTGAATGAACCGCTGCAGCCAGTTTCGTGCGCGTTCCCGCGTGGTCTGCTGATCCGTGCGTATCCGGCGCAAGGCGGGACTGGCCTGGTCGCGTATATTCCCATCGGCGTCGATCGCGTGCCCGATGGACGTTTCGATCTCCTGGAAATCTCCCAGGCCGGCGGTGAGGGACCTGACATGGGAGACCGTGGAACCGTCCCGAAGCCGTTGGCCGAATGTCCGCATGAGGCGGCTTACCCGGAGGGTGTCGGCCACGGCCAGAAGCGCCTGGGGTTCCAGCCTGGCGCCGGCAACGCCGGCCTGGTCCAGGGACTCGCCGATGTCCTTGATGCCCCGCAGGGGAACGGTTTCGTCCTTGTCCAGGAATCCGCGCATCTCGGTGACGGTCTGCAGGTTCTTCCGGATCACGACGACATCGTTGCCCGGTTCCAGGGACATGGCCCGACGATGGCCCGAGGCGGAAACGGTCCTTTCCGACACCATCGTCCTCACGGCATCGAATTCCAGTACATTCAGCGTATGGGGAGGGATTCCGGGTTTCATGTCCGTTCCTGTCACCTGTCCAGCTACCCGGACCGGTCCGCGCGGGCGGGATATTCGGCTTCGGCCGTCCATCCGCGCGGGGGGCTGCCATCGACCGGCATTCCGGTCCGCTCCGTGGAACGAAGGTAACGTTCCAGTTCGTCCATGAGAGGCGGGACACCAGGGTCGACCCGGTTCATTACGGAATCTACGATGGCCGGGACGATGGACAGGGTCCCTGGCGCGAGGGACGACCGGTCGAGTTGCGCCCTGGCCGTATCGGAGAACGGTATGAATACGTACAGGATCAGCAGCAGGCTCGAGATGACGCATCCCCGCGCACCCCCGAGCAGAAACCCGGTCAAGCGGCTGAGGAGGGACTTTGAAGCGCCCCGGAACGACCGGCCGACCACACCGGTTACGGCGTTGACCAGCGCGAGAGAGAGCCCGAGGCAGGCGAACAGGCTGAACCAGTGCAGCCATCCGGAAGAAACGCCGGTCAAGCGGCCCAGGAGGTCGGATACCAGGCCGAACTGGGTCAGTGACAGAACCGCGGCCGCGACGATTCCCGCCAGGTCCAGCAGGCTTCCGGCGAAACCCTTGCGATAGCCGGCTGCCATCTGGTAAAGGACGAGTATCACGATGGCGATATCGATCCAGTTCATGGCATCAAACACGGAAAGCCCCTCCGGGGTTTCGGAGAGGCTTCGTAAAAGGACCGTCGCTGCCCACGAATTTAATGGAATCAACCGGACCGCATAGTCTAGTCTACACGGCCAGACATTCCCGAACGATACTGTTGACGAGCCTGCCGTCCGCCCGGCCCTTCACGCGAGGCATGACCGCCCCCATGATTCTGCCCAGGTCTCCCGGTCCCGCGGCCCCGGACTGGTCGATGGCTTCCCGAACCACGGCTCTGATCTCTTCTTCGGACAACTGGTCCGGAAGATAGGACTTAAGTATCTCCAGCTCTTCTTCGGCCTGCGAAACCAGGTCCTTTCGATCTCCCTTGACAGCGAACTCCCGTGCCTCTCTCCGGGACTTGATCAGGGAGGAGACCACTTCGGCCACTTCCTCGTCCTGCAGTTCGTTCCCCTTGGCGATTTCCCGGTTCTTCACCTGCGCGCGTACCATGCGGACCAGGCCGAGGCGTACGGTTTCCCGGTTCCTGAGCGCCGTCTTCATATCATCCGTCAAACGCTCTTTAAGCGTCATGACCCGCTCCGGTGGATCAGTATCTTTCCTGCTGGAGCCGCTTCTGATTCTTCCGCTTCGCCGCGTTCAACTTGCGCTTGCGTTTCGCGCTCGGCTTTTCGAAATGCTGATGCTTGCGTATTTCAGACATGATGCCGACTTTCTCGCAAGTCTTGGTAAAACGACGCAGGGCCTTTTCGAACGGTTCTCCTTCCCTGACACGAATACCTGGCATCCTCACACCCCCTCTCATGCCACTCGAATCGGGTGAACCAAGTCTTACTCTTCGTCTCTATTCCAGCCTTCCCAATATGCCATGGACCGGTTGAAAAAGCAAGGAGTTTAATTCGTTCGATCCCGATATCCCCCTTCGTCCCGCCCAGCGCCGCTCAAGCGGCCAGTTCGGGCATTTTGCGCCCCCCGAGCAGATGCATGTGGAGATGAAAAACGGTCTGGCCCCCGTCCCGTCCGCAATTGACGATCAGCCGGTACCCGCCGGCGTCGATACCGCTATTCCGGGCGATCCGGTTCGCCGCCGCCGTGAGCCTGCTCATGACGCCGTCCTTATCGCCGCCCAGGTCGGCGACGGTTTCGATATGCGCCCGCGGTACGACAAGAATATGCACCGGGGCCGCGGGATTTATATCGCGGAAGGCCACGACGTGTTCGTCTTCATAAACGAATTCGGTCGGCAGCGATCCGGCGATGATCCGGCAGAACAAACACTCGGACATGTTATCGTCCTCCATTGCGCATCGTGCGTGACGCGGGGCTAAGCGTGGCCGTGATGCCCGCCGGCCGTGATCAGGCGTCATCCAGCGCCGCCATGAGCAGGGCCAGCCCCGCGATGGACGCCGTATCGGCCCGAAGGCGCGCGCGTCCCAGGGAAACCGTTTGCATACCCGCTTCACGGGCCATGGCGATCTCCTCCCGGGCGAACCCCCCCTCGGGCCCGATCATCAGCAGGACCTGCTTCGCTTCCGCGTTGAGGCCCGTTGCGAGAACCGGGTTCCTTCCCCTTTCCTCTTCCCAGGCGATCAGGCCCAGGTCGTAGGATGACGCGGTGCCCACGATATCCTCCAGGCTCATGGCCGGGACGATCCGCGGCAGCCGCGCGCGCAGCGACTGTTTCATCGCGCTCAGGGCAATGCGCCGCCAGCGGTCCAGTCGTTGACCGCCCGGTTCGCCGCCACCCGCCACCGTCCGGGCACAGCGCATGGGAACAATGGCCGCGACACCCAGTTCCGTCGCCTTCTCCACCACCGCGTCCAGCCGCGATCCTTTGAGCAGCGACGGTGCGAGCGTCACTTCGACCGAATCCGCCTCCCGGTGTCTCCGGCGGTCCAGGATCTCGATTTCGATCTCGGAACTCACGCGTTTGAGCACGCCGTCGTAGACCCAGCCTTCGCCGTCCACGAAACGGACGGCGTCGCCGGGCTTCTTTCGCAGCGCACGGACCAGGTGGTTCCGTTCGTCCGTATCCACGACGAAGGCCGAGTTCCCTGCGATCCGGTCGGGGGGTACATAACTGAATTCCATCAATACCACCGTTCGCGACACATCGGACTATCCGGTCTCTAAACTGGCCGCGCCGGCCCACCATGCGCCCCGGGTCTCCCGTTCAAGCAACGTAAAACCCCGGTCAATCAGCGTGGCCTCAAAGGACGGGGCTTCCTCGATGAGCAACCCGGACAGGATCAACTCACCCTCGGGGTGGAGACGGGCGGAGAAACCGGGAAGCAGGGCGGTCAGGCTGGCGGCGCTGATATTGGAGACGATGATCCGGTAGCGGCCGTCTACCGCGGGATGATCCATGCGGCCGGCATATACATCGACCCGGTCGCCCACCCCGTTCAGCCGGGCATTCTCAAGCGCGTTGCCGATGGTCTCCGGATCGATATCGATGCCCGTCGCCCGGGAGGCGCCAAGGAGGACCGCCGTGATGGAGAGCACCCCGGATCCCGATCCCACGTCGAGCACCCGGTCTCCCGGCCGAGTCCGTTTTTCCAGTTGCCGCAGGCAAAGCTGCGTGGTCTCGTGGCCGCCCGTGCCGAACCCCGTTCCCGGGTTGATCCGGACCGCGAGCAGTCCGTCGGCCAGAGGCACCTCGGACCAGGGCGGGGCCACCAGGATCCGGTCCGAAACCTGTACAGGCCCTACCCGGGCTTTCCATTTCCCGGCCCATTCGTCTTCGGAAACCCTGCGCGTGGCGATCCGGCAGGCGCCGTCCGCCATGCCCAGGCCGCGGAGTTCTTCCCACAGGCGGGTGATCCGGTCGATCTTCTCGTTTACGCCGGTCCGGTCGGGCCAGAAGCCGGTCACGCACTCGAATGCGCCTGTAGATCCGCCCGGTCCGCTTACGGTTTGCACCACCCCGTCGGAACCAAGCTCCCAGAGCGCGTTGGCGATCGCTTCTTCGGTTTCGGGCGTGACGGTTATGGTGACTTCAACCCAGTGACGCATAGACGTGGAACGGGTGCATAGTCAGAAGAGGGGCGGCGGATAGCCGGTAAGGGGGCGGCGCGTCAACCGGGATTCAGTCGCCGAACAACTCTTCCCGGATCCGATTGAAGAATCCCCGGTCGTTTTCCGGAGTCTTCCCGCTGTTCAACCGGGACAGCTCCTGGTACAGCTCCCTTTCCCGGCCGGTCAGTTCCGTGGGCGTCCAGACGATGACTTTTACGAGCTGGTCGCCCTGGCCGTAGCCGTTGAGATGGGACATGCCCTTGCCCCGCAGCCGGAATACCTTGCCGGACTGGGTACCTGGAGGGATGGAGAGAAGGACCTTGCCCGTAAGGGTCGGGACCTCCACCTGGTCGCCCAGGGCCGCCTGGCTGAAACTGAGCGGCAGGACGTAGATGATGTCGTCATCCTGTCGTTCGAACAACTCGTGGGGTTCCTGTTCGATGACGACGAGCACGTCGCCCGCCGCTCCGCCGCGGATCCCGGCGTGGCCCTGGCCCTGGAGGCGCATGTAGTTCCCATCGCCGGCGCCGACCGGGATATCCACCTTGACCGTCACCGTCTTCATCTGTCTGCCCTGCCCCTCGCACGCGGCGCAGGGCCGGTCGATGGTCTTCCCCCGCCCGTGGCAGGTCGGACAGGTCGTCACGTTCATCACGACGCCGAACAGGGAGGACGCGCGCTGCTGCACCTGGCCCTGCCCGTGGCAGGTCGGACAGGTCCGCACGCCGTTCCGGTCGGCGGCGCCGGTCCCGTCGCAGCGGTCGCAGGGTACGTAGCGTTTGATGCGAATCGTCTTGCTGACGCCCTGGGCCAGTTCTTCCAGGGTCAGCCGCAGGTTTACCCGGAGGTCCTCGCCGCGATTGCTCGCCCTGCCGCGGGTCCGCCCGCCGAAGAGGTCGCCGAATATGCCGCCTCCGAACAGATTCCCCAGTATGTCTTCGAAATCTCCGGCATGGGTGAAATTCTCCCACTGGAACCCGCCCGATCCGAAGTCGCCCGCCACGCCCTGGTGGCCGAACCGGTCGTACCGCGTACGCTTGTCCGGATCGCTGAGCACCTCGTAGGCTTCGGCGGCCGTCTTGAATTTCTCTTCCGCCGCCTTGTCGTCCGGATTCCGGTCCGGGTGAAACTGCATGGCCAGCTTCCGGTACGCTTTCTTGATCTCGTCTTCGGATGCCGAGCGCGCCACACCCAGGGTATCGTAGTAGTCCTGTTTTGCCATCTTCCGCTGGACTCCGCTGTCTAATCCCCGTCCTGATTCTGTTCCTTGGCCGGCGGCCGCGTCACAATGACCTTGGCCGCGCGAAGAACCTTTTCATTGAGGGCGTACCCCTTTTCAACCACGTTGATCACCGTGTCGGCGGGGTGGTCTTCGTTTTCGACGGCCATGACGGCTTCATGCCGGGTCGGATCGAAGACTTCCCCTTCCGCCGCAATCTCCTTCACGCCCGCCTTTTCCAGTTTTTCCAGCAGCTGCTGGCGGATCATCTCGAAACCCTGGGCAAAAGACCGGGTCTCCTCGGTGGTCTGCGGCGCCTGAAGGGCCCTTTCCATGTTGTCCAGAATGGGCAGCAATTCGGTGATCAGCGATTCCCCGGCGTTTTTGACCAGCGCGGTGAATTCGCGGCCAGTGCGTTTCTTGTAGTTGTCGAACTCGGCCGCCAGGCGTACCCAGCGGTCCTTGTAGTGCCGGGCCTCCTCGGCCAGTTTCGCCTGTTCGTCTTCCGGCGCGCCATCCGGTGGGCCGCCAGACCCGGCGTCGACAGAGGGATCTTCGCCGGATGCGGGCTCGGTGGTCTGGCCGGTCTGGTCGTCCCGGTCGTCCGTTACCGTCGTCTGCCCGTTGCCCGTTTCGGCGCCGTGCTCCGTCCCGGATCCGGACGACGCGGCACCGGCCTCAGGGCTGCTCTCGTCCGTCGGTGTCCCGGCCGCTTCGGCTACGTCGCCAGACGACGCCGGGGACTCCGCTCCGGCTTCCTCTTCCTTGCCCATAATCGTTTAGAACCTCCAGTGTCAAACAGGGAACAACCTCGGGTACATGTGTTTCCCGCGTCCGCGCGGTCGCGCCTGTTATACCATACATAAACCATACATAACAAAAACGAAGCGGGCGTGATCGCTCACGTCCGCTGGTAAACTGGATCGGACGAAAATCGCGGGGTTACGCGTACCGCGGGCTCACGCGAATATCGTGTTCAGGTATCGCGCCGTATACCCGACGACGGACATCAGGCGCGCGTAGGGCATGCGGGTCGGGCCGATTACCCCGATAATGCCCGTCATGCCGCCGATTCGATAGGTCGACGTCACCACACTGCAGGACTGCACTTCGTTCTGGCCGTTTTCGCGTCCGATGGTAACGGCGATCCGGTTTTCATGGTGGCGCTCGCTCAGCCAGTGGGCCACCGTCTGCTTGTGTTCGAGAAAATGAAGCAGCGACGAAAGCTTCGTGTAATCCGTCACGAACTCCGGTTGCGACACGATATAGGTCGTGCCGCCGATATGGGTCTTCTCGTTCTCCTCGAAATCGAAGAGGTAATCGCTGTACTGGATGAACAGCTGTACGATCTTCCGCTTGGACCCCGGCGCGTCCTCCAGGCGTTCGTCGAGCCGACTCTTGATCTCCCTGAGGGAGCAGCCGCTCAGTCGTTCGTTCAGGAACCAGCTTGCATCGGCGAGCCGGTCCGCGGGAATATCCGCATCGAGTTCGGCGACGATGCTCCGGACCAGGCCGGAAGTGAGGGTCAGCACCAGCAGTACCTTGCGGCTGGCGACCGGTATCAGCTCCACCCGTTCGAGTCTTCCGTCGTACAGCTTCGGCGCCAGTGCAACGCCGACCTCCCTGCACACCAGGCCGAGTATGTGCGCGGTGTGGCTCAACAGCTCCTGCACGCTCAGCCAGTCGTTTTCCAGTTCGAGGTGGATCCGCTCCCTGTCCCGCTTGTTGATGGGACGCATGCGAAGGAGGGTATCCACGTAGCAACGGTAGCCCTTGTCCGTCGGAACGCCGCCGGCGGAGGGATGGGGCCGGGTGATGTAACCGGCGTCTTCGAGATGCACCATGGTGTTACGCACCGTCGCCGGACTTACGGCGAGCGGCCCGTTGCTGGCAATCGACTTGGAGCCGACGGGCTGGCCCGTGGTTACATGGTGTTCCACCAGGTTCCGGAGTATGTCCTTGTCCCGGTCGGTCTGAAGTGTATACGTCATTCGGATCCCGCGGTCTGAATTGGAGGACGTCATACGGGCCAGGTGTTGGAAGCGGCACGGCCCCGGACCGGCCCGGGGATGGGGCCATGATGTGCCATGGCTGCCGAAGGCGGGCGATCACGGGCAAAACACGATACTTTATTTACGAATCGCACCCGATGATGTCAAGCGAAAAGCTGGGTGCAGGGAACCCCTTTCCCCCGGGCTCTCAACGACTTTTCCTTGACTGCGGGGGGCGCGCCGGCTATATTCCGGGATCACGTTTCCGGCAATGAAACCCCTCGCTACAATCCGTCGGTCAACCGGTTGCATCCCGCGGCACACGGCGGGTAAAGACGGGGCGGGGTGCGGGCTGAAGCGCATCGCGGCCTGATGCGGGAGTATGCCATGCTGAGTTCGAAAGTGAAGACATGGTACGTGAACATGCTGGGCCCCTTCGTCCGTACGTCCGTGCGGTTCGGGATTCATCCCAACGCGTTGACGATGCTTGG
This sequence comes from bacterium, assembly GCA_965202605.1. Lineage (GTDB taxonomy): Bacteria > JAAXHH01 > JAAXHH01 > JAAXHH01 > JAAXHH01 > JAAXHH01. The sequence goes on along the minus strand of OZ241838.1, from coordinate 2,613,145 downwards.
CTTCGGGATCACCCTGGTCTCCGCCTGTCTCTTCGGACTCGGCGCTTTCAGGTGGGCGGGGCTGGTCATGTTCATCGGCGGCAGCTGCGACGTCCTTGACGGGCACCTTGCCCGGGAAACCGGAACCCGAAGCACCTTCGGGGCGCTCCTCGATTCCACGCTGGACCGCTACGCGGAGATCTCCGTATTCATCGGCATCATCGCCTTCTATCTTTTCAGCGCGGGCAACAGCGATTTGAGCGCCTACTGGGTGCTGGCGTCCGTCCTGGCCATAAGCGGTTCCCTGATGGTCAGTTACGTCCGGGCCCGGGCGGAAGGACTCGGGCAGGAATGTACCGTCGGACTCATGCAGCGGCCGGAACGGATCATCTGTCTCGGACTGGGTGCGCTGCTGGGAGAGACGTACCTGCCCGTTGCGCTGGTTCTGATCGCCGTGGTGTCGAACATCACGGCCTTTACCCGCCTGTTCCACATCCGCAGGGCATCCAGGGGGTGAGGGAGGTTCCATGAGGATTCCCGCGCGTTCGGGGATGGAGAAAACCAGCCGGCGGCCGTCGACGGCCCCGGTACGAGGCACGGCAGGTTCAGGTCACAGGAGTTCGGGTCATGCGGCCACGTAACAGAAGAATCACCCTGGTCGGCCTGCTGCTCATCGGCCTGCTGGGCGCCGGATGGCTGCTCAGTCAGGACCGCGTGCAGGCGGTGGGCGAACAGCAGTACGACCTGAAGCTCCTGCAACAGGTCGTGGAGCGTATCCGTGCCAAGTACGTGGACGACCTGAACGAAGGAGAAGCGATAGACGCGGCCATCCGCGGCATGCTCGCCACGTTGGATCCCTATACGGAGTTTCTGGAGAAGAAGCAGAACGACGAGATGAAGATGATGCAGATCCAGGGGAAGTACGGCGGATTGGGCATCAAGATCACCAAGCCCAGGCAGGAGAATGCCCTGGTCGTCGTCGCGCTGTTTGACGATACGCCCGCATACGACGTCGGCCTGCAGACCGGCGACCGCATCGTCCGGATCGAGGATCAGTCCACGGCCGACATCGACGTCTCGCAGGCGGCGGATCTCCTCCGGGGAAGTCCGGGGACTTCCGTGACGATTTCGGTCAGCAGGGAAGGCGAGGCGGCGTTTATCGACTACACCCTGACGCGGGCCATCATCACCATACCCGTGGTTCCTTACGTGGGCATGCTGGAAGGCGCGATCGGCTACATCAAGCTGAACCAGTTTACCGAAGACGCCTCCAGGGAAGTGGAACAGGCGTTGAAACAACTGGGAGAACAGGGCGCCCGGGGCTACATGCTCGATCTGCGCGGCAATCCGGGGGGATTGCTGGAGCAGGCCGTGGGCGTAGCGGGGAAATTCCTGGAAGAGGAACGGCTTATCGTTTACACCATGGGGCGTCCCGGTACGGACCAGCGGTCCTATCACGCCACCGGCACGTTCACCCTGAAGGACGTCCCGCTGGTGGTCCTGGTCGACCGGTACAGCGCAAGCGCGTCCGAGATCGTGGCCGGAGCGATCCAGGACTGGGACCGGGGCATCGTGGCCGGCCAGCCGACCTTCGGCAAGGCCTCGGTGCAGCAGATTTTCCCCATGAACAAGGGAACGGCCCTGAAGATCACGACGGCGCGGTACTATACGCCGAGCGGGAGACTGATACAGCGAATCGACGGAAACCGCCGGGAACCGGGACCGTCGGAAGCGGCGCGCGACGATACGGGCCAGACGGACGAGACAGGGCGGGAGACGTACGAGACGAACATAGGCCGGACCGTGTACGGCGGCGGCGGCATCACGCCTGACATCGAGTTCGCGGTGCCCGAATATCCCCCCCTTGTACAGGCCCTGAACAACCAGAGCCTGTTCATCAAGTTCGCCTCCCACTACGTGTCGGGCAACCCCGACGTGGATCAGGCCGCTTTTGACGTATCGGACGCGATGATCGAAGACTTCCGCCTGTTCGTCGAAGCGCGTTCCTTCGAATACACCTCCACGGCGGAACAGACGCTCAACGAACTGGAAGAGATCGTCCAGGACCGTCCGGACCGTCCGGCGCCCACCGATGTGCTGGAATCGCTCGCCGATCTGCGGAAGAAGCTGAGCCGGCAGCATGAACTGGAATACCTCGGGCACAGGGAGTTGCTCATAGCCCGCATCGGGACCGAAATCAGTGCGAGGCTCTGGGGAACGGCGGGACGGTACGCCTTCGCCACCAGACACGATCCCCACATCAGGGCGTCCCTGGAGATACTCGAAGACGAAGACAGATACCGGAAGCTGCTCGGAAACGGCCCGGAAGAATGAAGACGGCGGGAAGCGGCGGGTATACATCCCGCGGAACACGTACGCAGGCTGCGCGAGGGTGGCGGAACTGGTATACGCGCTGGATTTAGGATCCAGTGGGGCAACCCATGGGGGTTCGACTCCCCCCTCTCGCATCACGTCCGGGCCCTTCGGACACGGGGCGCCGGATTCCAGGCGCTTTTCCGTTGACATTCATCCCTCTACCCGATTAATTACGGCGGCCAATCGATCGACAGGCAGACGTATTCGAATTGGCGGAAAACCGTTGTCCCTTCAGCCTGTTCAGGGAGCGCGGCGAAGAAAGGAATCGGCTTGAATTACACCGTGTCCGAACCCAAACCCTGGAAACGCGTCCTGGAGATCGAAGTCCCCTCCGATGCGATTCAGTCCGAACTGAACGCCGCCTACGCGCGTTACAGCAGGGAGGTGCGCCTTCCCGGGTTCCGCCGGGGGAAGGTTCCGCTCAGCGTGCTCAAGGCCCGGCTCGGCAACGAAATCCGCGCGGAAGTGCTTGAAAGGAAAATCCCGGAGTACCTGAACAGCGCCCACGAAAGCGCCGAGATCAAGCCGATCAGCCGGCCCGTGATCGAGGAGATCGACTACGACGAAGGGCGGGATCTGAAACTGCGGGCCAGCGTGGAAGTCAAGCCCGCCATAGAGCTGAAGCAATACAAGGAACTGCGGGTGACCCGGCGGGTGGTGGACGTTTCCGATGACGATATAGCCGGGCGGCTCGAAGGACTGCGGGAAAGATACGCCACCGTGGTTCGGATCGACGGCGAGGCGGAGAAGGATCATTTTATCCGGGCCGATGTGCAACACGCGGATGACAACGGCGTGCCGATCATCGGACGCAAGGAGGAAAATCAGTTCTTCCAGGTCGGATCAGGCCGCCTGGGAGAGGGTTTCGACACGCAACTGATCGGGGTCGGGGCCGACGAGGACCGGTCCGTTAAAACCACCCTGCCGTCCGATTACCCCGATGAAGACCTGGCCGGAAAGGAAGCCTGTTTTATCGTGAGCGTCCGGGAAGTACTGGAGCGGCAGCTGCCGGAACTGGAAGACGACTTCGCCGTGGACATCGGCATGGAGAGCCTGGCATCTCTGAAACAGTCCATCAGGGAGGAAATGGAGCGGGAGCCGGACTGGGAACTGCGCAAGGACCTGGTCTCGCAGATCGTGGACGCCCACGATTTCGAAGTGCCCGAGTCCATGATGACGGCCTATCTCGACCAGGTGGTGGCGGACGCGCGCCGGAATACGCGGAACCAGGACGAAGTCGACGAAGACGCGCTTCGCAGGCAGTACCGGCCGGTGGCCAGCAGCCAGATCATGCGCCATCTCGTCCTGGACGCCATCGGCGAGCAGGAAGGGCTGGCGGTGGACCAGGAGGAAGTGGACGAGCGGCTGGAGGCCATCGCGGGACGGGGACAGGCTTCGGTCGATCAGATCCGGCGGCTTTTCCAGGAAAACGGACGGCTGGAACGCATCGAAACGGATCTGAGGGAAGAGAAGGTCGTTGAATTTCTTGTGCAGCACGCCGACATACAAACGGAGTAGAAGGAGCGCATCATGTTAGTGCCGATGGTAATTGAACAGACGGGCCGGGGAGAACGGGCCTACGACATCTACTCTCTGCTGCTGAAGAACCGTATCGTCTTTATCGGCATGCCCATCGACGACACCATCGCGAACCTGGTGATCGCCCAGTTGCTCTATCTCCAGTACGAAGACGCCGAGAAGGACATCAAGCTGTACATCAACAGTCCCGGCGGCAGCATTACCGCCGGGCTCGCCATATACGACACCATGCAGTTCATTCAGCCCGACGTGGAGACCTATTGCCTGGGCATGGCCGCCAGCATGGGCGCCTTTCTGCTCACGGCGGGGGGAACCGGAAAGCGGTACGCCCTGCCCTATTCGCGCATGCTGCTTCACCAGCCTTCCATCCCCCACATGGCCGGCACCGCCAAGGACATCGAGATCCAGGCCGAGGAAATGCTGCGCATGAAGCAGACCATGAACGAGATCATGGCCCATCACACCGGCCAGTCCGTGGACAAAATCGAGAAGGATACCGACCGGGACTTCTGGATGTCGCCGGACCAGGCCGTCGAATACGGCCTGGTGGACCACGTGGTCGAAACCGCCGCTTCCAGGGCCATCGCGGAATCGTTGAACGGTAAATCCGCTTAGGACGGGATCATGAAGAAACGAACGACGCCCCGGGACCTGCGCTGCTCCTTCTGCAACAGAAACGCCGACGAGGTGGAACGCCTCATCACGGGCCCGAACGTATACATCTGCAACGAGTGCATCCTGATGTGCAACGGGATCCTCGCGGAGGAGATGAGCCGCAGCACCCTGTCGACCGTCGAGCACCTTCCCCTGCCCACGGAAATCAAGGAGGCGCTGGACGAATACGTCATCGGCCAGGAACAGGCCAAGAAGGTGCTTTCCGTCGCCGTGTACAACCATTACAAGCGTATACAGCACGGCGCCGCGCAGGACGAAGTGGAACTGGAGAAAAGCAACATTCTGCTGATCGGCCCCACGGGTACGGGGAAGACGCTGTTGGCCCAGACCCTGGCGAAGATGCTGCACGTGCCTTTCTGCATCGCGGACGCCACGGTGCTCACGGAAGCCGGATACGTGGGCGAAGACGTGGAGAGCGTCCTGGTCCGCCTGCTCCAGGCCGCGGATTACGACGTGCCGAAGGCGGAAAGCGGCATCGTCTATATCGACGAGGTCGACAAGGTGGCGCGCAAGTCGGCCAACCCCTCCATAACCCGAGACGTGTCGGGAGAAGGCGTGCAGCAGTCCCTGCTCAAGATGCTGGAAGGCACCGTCGCCAACGTGCCCCCGAAGGGCGGCCGGAAACACCCCGAACAGAACTTCGTCCAGATCAATACGCGGAACATCCTGTTCATCTGCGGAGGCGCCTTCGACGATCTCGACCAGATCATCGAACGGAGGACCGCGGAAGGGACCATCGGATTCGGCGGCGTGTCCCGGAATTCCGGAAGACGCAACACGGGCGAGCTCCTCGCCCGGGTCGAACCCGACGACCTGCTGCAATACGGACTCATACCGGAAATCATCGGCAGGCTGCCCGTGATCGCCACGCTGGGCGAACTGGACGCCGACGCGCTGATGGAAATCCTGCTCAAGCCGAAGAACGCCCTCGTAAAGCAATACCAGCGGCTGCTCGAAATGGAAAACGTCAAGCTGACCTTCACGGACGAATCGCTCCGGGCGGTGGTAACCGAGGCGATGGACAAGAAGACGGGCGCGCGGTCGTTGCGGTCCATCCTCGAGGAAGTGATGCTGGACGTGATGTTCAACGCGCCGACGCAGGAAGACCTGAGGGAAGTCGTCGTTACGGAGGAGACCGTGATCGAAAGGGCGCCGCCCGTCTACGTTCAAGGCAAGGAAAGCAGGCGAAGCGCCTGACCTCCACCCCGCGGTCCGCCTGGACCGACCCCGCGAACCGGCAGCCCGGCGATTTCCCATGATTACCCTGAAACGCAACGATCCCATTACGTTCGACGACAAGCTCCCCCTCATACCCCTCCGGGAAGTGGTCGTATTCCCCTACATGGAATACCCCCTCATCATAGCGAGGGACGCCTCCATCAAGGCCCTTGAGCATGGGGTCAACAACGACCGGCTGCTCTTCCTGACCGCCCAGCGCAACCCGGATATCGAAAACCCCGTGAAGGAGGACGTGCACAGGACGGGGATCGTGGCCCGGATCCTGCAGGTGGTGAAACTGCCCAACGGCCTGATCCGCGTACTCGTCGAGGGGATCGTCCGGGCGCGGATCGTCCGGTTTCTGTCCACCGACCCCTACATGCGGGTCAAGATCGCCCTGGTCGAGGAAACCGAAGACAACCAGGCGGAGGTGCAGGCGAGACTGCGGACGGTCGTGGATCAGTTCTCGGAGTACATCAAGCTGAACCAGCAGGCGCCCGATGAGATCCTGCTGTCTATGCAGAACATGGATGACGCCCAGCGCCTCGTGGACACCATGTCGGCCTTCATCCAGCAGAGCCCCCAGGTCAAGCAGCGGCTCATCGAGGCGCCTTCGATCATCGAGCAGCTCGATGAGCTGGCCGCCATCCTGGCCACGGAGCTCGAGATCCTGGAGATCAAGAACCAGCTGGACGGCGAAGTCCGCGACAGGATACACAAGTCACAGCGCGAGTTCTTCCTCCAGGAACAGATGCGCGTGATCAAGCAGGAGCTGGGCGAGCTGGAGGATCTGCCGGAAAACCTGGGCGGCCTGGCACAGCAGATCGCGGACGCGAAGATGCCCAAGGAAGCCCACGAAAAGGCCATGAACGAGCTGGACAAGCTCCAGCAGATGCATCCCACCTCCCCTGAAGCGACGGTGATCCGCAACTACCTCGAATGGCTCGTCGAGGTGCCGTGGCGGAAACGGACGCGGGACAACCGGGATATAGCCAAGGTGGAATCCGTGCTCGATGCCGATCACTACGGGCTGGAAAAGCCGAAGGAACACATCCTCGAGTACCTGTCGGTGATCCAGCTCACCAGGCACCTCAAGGGTCCGATCCTGTGCCTGGTCGGGCCTCCCGGCGTGGGCAAGACGTCCCTGGGCCGTTCGATCGCGCGCGCCATGGGCCGCAAATTCGTCCGCATGTCTCTCGGCGGCGTGCACGACGAAGCCGAGATACGGGGCCATCGCCGGACCTATATCGGTTCCATGCCCGGACGCATCATACAGGCGATGCGCCGCGCGGGGACCGTCAATCCGGTCATCCTCCTCGACGAGGTGGACAAGCTCGGCCGGGACGTGCGGGGCGACCCCGCGTCGGCGCTGCTGGAGGTGCTGGACCCCGAACAGAACAACGCCTTCAACGACCACTACCTTGAAGTGGATTACGACCTGTCCCGGGTGTTGTTCCTGACGACGGCCAACACGACCGATACCATTCCTCCGGCGCTGAACGACCGCATGGAGGTCCTCGAACTGCCCGGTTATCTCGAAACCCAGAAGCTGGCCATCGCGCGGGGGTTCCTCGTACCGAAGCAGATCGAAGCCCACGGGCTGAAGAAGGAACGCGTCACGTTCAGGAAGGACGCTCTGCTGGCCATCATCCGGGAATACACCCGCGAAGCCGGGGTCCGTGGACTGGAACGCCATATCGCCGCGGTCTGCCGCAAGCTGGCCCGCAAGGTGGTGGAAGGCAGGACCCGGAAACGGACGCAGGTTACGCGCAATCAGCTTTCAGATTACCTCGGCGTGCCGCGCTACCTGGACTCCGAAGTCGTGAAACAGGATTCGGTGGGCCTTGCCACGGGACTTGCGTGGACGCAGTCGGGAGGCGACATACTCACCATCGAGGTCAGTGTACTGAACCGCCGCGGGTCGGGACGGCTGACGCTGACCGGCCAGCTGGGGGAGGTAATGCGGGAGTCGGCCCACGCGGCGCTCACCTATGCCCGGTCCCGGGCCGCCTCGCTGGGACTCGATCCGGATTTCTACAAGAACGTCGAGATTCACGTGCACATGCCCGAAGGCGCGATTCCAAAGGACGGCCCCTCCGCCGGAATCACCATCGCGACGGCGCTCTGCTCGGCGCTGACCGGCGTGCCGGTACGGTGCGATATCGCCATGACGGGCGAGATTACGCTCCGGGGAAACGTGTTGCCCATCGGCGGACTGAACGAGAAACTGATCGCCGCCCTCCGGGCCGGCATCAGGGAAGTGGCGATCCCGCTCCGCAACCGGAAGGACCTGGTGGACGTCCCGCCGGAGGTGAGGAACGAGATCGAAATCCGCCCGGTATCGACCATGGACGAAGTCCTCAAACGGACCATGGGCATTACGGTCGTGGAATCCCACGTACCCGCCCTTCTCCCCAATCAGACCGTCGCACAGCCGTCCATTAACGTCCATTAACCCCTTTAGCCGCCCTCGCCCCCCTCCAGGCGTTGCCGTGGTCAGGGCGCCTCTTCCGGATCGGGAACGAGGCCGGCGGCGCCGGTTATCCCCAGCACTCTACGCGTTCCGTCTCCGATTTCGATATGCACCGTGATCGCGTCAGAGGGCATGATCTCCGGGAATTTGTCGCCCCATTCCACGAGGCAGACGCAGGTGTCCACGTATTCGTCGAAGCCGAGTTCCAGCACCGAATCCGGGCTGTCCAGCCGGTAGAGGTCGAAATGGGCCACGGGAACCCGCCCGTCGTACTCGTTCACGAGGGTGAAGGTAGGGCTCGTGACCGGTTCGTCGACGCCGAGACCGGCACAGACACCCTGAATGAAACAGGTCTTTCCCGCGCCGAGATCGCCGGCCACCAGCACCGCGTCCCCCGGCTCCAGCCGCGTGGCCAGGCGCGCTCCTAGCCGCGCCGTCTGATCGGGGTTTCCGGAGTCGAAGCGGATACGTTCAGGAAATGCCGGCATGTCTGGGACGCAACGTCAGGATGGGTACGATCATCTCTTCCATGGAAATACCGCCGTGCTGGAAACTGTCCCTGTACTGTTCCCGGTACGCCTGGAACCGGTTCGGATAGACGAAGTAGTAGTCTTCCCGGGCTATGATGTAGTTGGTGCGGTTCGTGTACCTGGGCAGGCGATAGGCGTCCGGGTCTTCGATCATCATCGCGTGCCGCCGGTCGCAGCCGATCTGGTTTCCGTACTTGTACCTCAGGTTGGTTGACGTGTCGCGGTCCCCGACGGCCCGGGTTCCCCGCATCCCGAGCACTGCGCCGTGGTCGGAAGTCAACACGATGGTACAGTCCCGGCGGGAAAGGGTTCTCAACATCTCGAACAGGGCGGAGTGCTGAAACCAGGAACGGGTCAGCGACCGGAAGCCGGCTTCGTCCGGCGCGATCTCCTGCAGGATTTCGCTCTCGGACCGTCCATGGGCCAGGTTGTCCACGAAGTTGAAGACCATGGACGTCAGCGGCACGTCGTACCGGGACCGGATATGGCCGGAGACTTTTCTGGCCTCGTCCGCGTCCAGCACCTTGACGTATTTCGGTTCCGGGTCCAGCGCAATGCCGAGGCGTTCGAGCTGGGCGTCCATCAACTGGCGCTCGAAGCGATTCAGGCTCGTCTCGTCTCGCCGGTCCGGGTTCCACAGTTCCGGGTACATTCGGGCGATCTCGTCCGGAAACAGGCCGCTGAACAGCGCGTTTCTGGAATAAGGCGTCGCCGTAGGCAGAATGGAGAAGCCGTAGTCCCGCTCGATGGAGAAATACTCGGCCACCAGCGGTTCTATGGAAAGCCACTGGTCGAGCCGCATGCAGTCTATGACGACAAAGTACACCCGCCGATCGTTGGCCAGGTGGGGCGCCACGCATGAGCGGACCACGTCCACGGACAGGAGCGGCCCGTCCTCAGCGTCTTCGATCCAGTCCCGGTAGCGGTTTTCGACGAAATCGCCGAAGCCGGCATTGCAGGTAAGCCGCTGGTCGCGCTGCGTCTGTTTCAGTCCGGTGTCCTGGTGGCTGTCCATCGCCACGTCCCAGTCGGAGAGCGTCCGGTGGACGTCGACCCAGTCGCGCCAGTCCGCAGAGCCCGATATCTTCTCCTGTATTTCACTGAAGCCTGCGGTGTACGCCCGCACCGCCCGACCCTCCCGGATACGCCGGGCGTCCAGGATGCGCCTGCACGCGGAAAGGATCTGCATCGGGCTCACCGGCTTGATCAGGTAATCGGAGATGCTTTGCCCGATGGCCGCGTCCATCAACTGCTCTTCTTCGTTCTTGGTGATCATGACCACCGGCAGGTTCGGCCGGACGTCGGCTATGGCCGCCAGCGTCGACAGTCCGTCCCGTCCGGGCATCATTTCGTCCAGGAGAACGAGATCGAAAGTCCCGCGCCTGCACATTTCAATGGCGTCGTCGCCGTTGGAAACGGGCGTGACTTCGTAGTGCCGTTCCCCCAGGAAGATGATATGGGGCCGGAGCAGATCGATTTCGTCGTCCACCCACAGGATGTGCTTCGTCTCTGTCTGCGTCATGATGCGTCCATCCCGCCACACGCCGTCATCCGGGAACCGGCAGCGTGAATTCGAAGGTGGTCCCCTTGCCGGCGCGGCTTTCCCGGAGGGTCAGACGCCCCCCGTGGTATTCCTCGATGATGCGGCGCGACAGGCTGAGGCCCAGTCCCCAGCCCCGCGTCTTCGTAGAGACTCCCGGTTCGAAAATCCGTTTGCGCACGCCCGGCCGGATCCCCTTTCCGTTATCCTGGACACGGACGGAAACGGCGCCTTCATCCTCGTCGAAACGGGCGGAAACCCGGATGAGCCCGTCCTCGGCGTCCATCGCGTCCAGGGCGTTCCTGATCAGGTTCTCGACGACCCACTCCAGCAACTCCCGGTTTACATCCACCTCGAGGGATTCGGCGGTTTCATAGGCCGTACGGATGGAAACGGAATTGGTTCTGGTCGGCGTGCGCCTGTTGAAGTACGCGACGCAATCGTCCAGGATGGCACGGATGTCCTGGCGCGTCAGCTCGGGAACGGACCCGATCTGGCTGAAACGGGACGCGATCTTGTTCAACCGGTTCAGGTCGCCGTCCATTTCACCGAGGATGTAATCGACCTGGCCGCGTTCTTCCTCCCCGGCCCTTCCGTTACGGACCAACTGCGCCTTGATCAGTTCCAGCCAGCCTTTCATCGCCGACAGGGGGGTGCCCAGTTGATGGGCGGTTTCCCGGGCCATGCCGACCCAGATGCGCCGTTGCTCCAGGTGCTTTATATTGCGGTATATAAAGAGGCTCAGGAATACGAACAGTCCGCCCAGGCCGATTTCCACGAAGGGCAGCCACCGCATGCGCCGGACCGCCGGCGAATACTGGTAGTGCAACAGCATGTCCAGGCCCGGCACCTGCAGCCTGACCGGCTCGGTCTCGGCGTCCATCCTGGCCACCAGGGGACGTACCCGGTCCACGATCTCGGGATCGTCGGGAACCCACGGGATGCCGATACCCCTCCACAGCGTGGGCGCTCCCGTTTCGTCGGTCACCACGATGGGCATCTCCGTGCGCTGGATCTGGTCGATCAGCAGGCCCAGTTCATGGTCGTCCGTTACGTCGTCGGACGTGGAGCGGGTGATGAAGTAGACCCCGAGGGCCCTGGCCAGTTCCCGCTGGTTCGCTTCCAGGTCCCGGACGGTAATCTGCGCGTGAAAGAGGAAGGCCAGCGTCAGGAGGGCGCCGATGACGAAGAAGAGGCCCTTGAGCGCGCCGATGCCGGGGTAGAACCGGGGATACTTGCGGAAAGACCTCGCGTTCCTGTGGAGATGAGCACTCACCCGATTTCCTTAAGCCCTCCCATGTAGGGCACCAGCACCTCCGGCACGCGGATGCTGCCCCGCTCGGTCTGATAGTGCTCCATGACCGCGATCAGGGTCCGCGCCATGCCCATGCCGGATCCGTTCAGGGTATGCACGAACTGGCTCTTGCCCGCTTTGTCGCGGTACCGTATGCCGCTTCTTCGAGCCTGGAAATCCTCGAAATTGCTGCACGAGGAGACTTCCAGCCAGCGGTTTACGCCGGGCGCCCAGGCTTCCAGGTCGTAGCACTTGGCCGCCGCGAAACTGAGTTCGCCCGTGCTCAGCGCCATCACGCGGTAGGGGACGTTCAGCAGCTGCAGTACTTCCTCCGCGTCGTTGACCAGTGTTTCCAGCTCATCGTAGGAAGTCTCCGGGCGGACGAACTTGACCATCTCCACCTTGTCGAACTGGTGCACCCGGATCAGCCCCCGGGTCTCCCGCCCGTAGGATCCCGCCTCGCGGCGGAAGCAGGGACTGTAGGCCGTGTAGCAGATCGGCAGGTCGTCCCCGGAGAGGATTTCGTCGCGGTGCATGTTGGTCACCGGGACCTCCGCGGTGGGGATGAGGAACAGGTCGTCCGCGTCGGTGCGGTACATGTCCTCTTCCATCTTCGGCAGCTGGCCGGTGCCGAACATGCTCCGGCGGTTCACGATGTATGGGGGAATGATTTCGGTGTACCCGTGCTTCCGGATGTGGAGATCGAGCATGAACTGGATCAGCGCGCGTTGCAGCCGGGCGCCTTCTCCCTTGAAGAGGACGAAGTGGCTGCCCGAAATCTTGCCCGCCCGTTGAAAGTCGATGATGTCGAGGGCTTCACCGAGGTCCCAGTGGGCCTTGCGTTCGAATTCCGCCTCGGCCGTGGCGCCCCAGCGGCGCACCTCCACGTTGGCGCTTTCGTCCTTGCCGACCGGAACCGACGGATGGGGTATGTTGGGCAGACGCGCGAGCACGTCCCGCAGCCGGTCCTGGATGTCGGCCAGGTCGGCGTCTATGCCCTTGATGCGCGCGGACACCTCCCGCATTTCCTCGATCTGGCCGGAAGCGTCTTCCCCGTCGCGCTTCATGCGCGCGATTTCGTCGGACACGGTGTTTCGCCGCTGCTTGAACGATTCGCTCGTCTGCAGCAGTTCCCGGCGCCGGGCGTCCAGGTCGAGGAACCGGTCCACGTCGACCCGCTCGTTCTTGTTCGCGGCCGCCTGCTTTACCGTGTCGGGATTGTTCCTGACGAATCGCTGGTCCAGCATGTTCCCTCCGTGACCGGGTGCCGTGGAACGAGCCGCTTTCCGTTTATCCGTGGATGCCTGAACGCTACAAAACAGGGTAAAATAGGAAGATGCTTCCGTTTCCGGCAAGCAGAAACGAATCAGCGGCGGTTTCTGAACTCCAGCATGCCCCAGTGGCACATGGCGAAGTCGTATTTCACCGGATCTTCCGGGTCGAATCTTCTCAGCGCCCGCGTGACTTCCACGGCCATTTTCCAATCGGCCTGCCGCCGGGCGGTCAGGCCCAGCCGCCTGGAAATCCGGGCCACGTGGGTGTCGATCGGCATGACCAGGCTGGAGGGGGGAACGCGCTGCCAGAGACCCAGGTCCGGGGCGTCCCGGCGCACCATCCAGCGGACGTAGAGGTTCATCCGCTTGCAGGCGCTTCCCGTTCTCGGGGAGGGCAACAGGTAGCGGACCCCCGTTTTTGTCGCATGCCGTCCCGATAGATGATCCGCCTCCGCGTATCCGAGGAGCGTATCGGTGAAATGGCTCAGCGCGGGACCCGTATGAGGGTCCGATGCGCGGTGGCCCCGGGCGAACAGCGCGCCAAGGGAGCCATGCCGGCGCAGGGCCTGCTGCATGAGCGCGGCCAGCATCGACAGGTCCCGTCCCCGCGTCCACCGGTATACGAATCCGTCGAATCGTCCGCCGTCCCGCCCCGGGTCGAAACCCATGACGAATTCCCAGGGCGCGTCCCCCATCCTTCTCAACGCTTCAGCGGCCGCTCCCGTGATCGTTTCAGCCCGGCCGTAGGCCAGTGAAGCCGCGACCAGGCCGGCGATCTCCTGGTCTTCCGGACGGTTGAATCGTCTTACCACTTCGAGCGGATCGGGCGAGATCATCGAAAGATCGAAAGAACGGTACAGTTCTTCCAGACGGTCTTTTATCGCGGACCGGTCGATGCGCGTCATGGCGGAGCGTCCGTGCTGGGGACCCGGTTGCAATGTCCGGATTCCGGTCGAGGTATGCCACGGGGGCTTGACTTGAATCTATGAATATATATTGTATGCTGCGTATCCCGTAACCCGATTTGCGTCGCTGATGAGCCCGGCCCGGTCCGGACGGCCGTGGTTGGACGGCAAGGTGCCCGTAATGAACCCCGAGCAGTTGATCGAACAGATAGAGCGGGACCGGATCGATCCGGTGTACTTCTTCTCCGGCGACGAGGCGTATCGGAAGGAAGAAGCCATAGACGTCCTGGTCGCCCGCGTCATCGACCCCGGGACGGAGGCGTTCTGCCTGGACGTGCTTCGCGGCGACGAAAGCGACGCCACGGCGATACTGACGGCCGCGTCTCAGGTGCCCATGATGACGGACCGCCGGGTCGTCGTGGTACGGGATTTCCACCGATTGCCGCAAAAGGACAGAGAGGCCGTCGCGGCCTACGCGGAGCAGCCCGCGTCAAGCACGATCCTGGTGATCGAGGCGCCCCGGGTGAACCTGAAGACCAGGCTATACGGCCGGCTGGCCGCGGCGGCGGTTTCGGTCGTGTTCTACCCGCTGTTTCCCGAACGGGTCCCCGCGTGGCTTCAGCAGCACGCGAGGCGCTACGGGAAGCGCCTGACCTCGGAGGCCGCCCACCAGTTGCAGGCCATCGCGGGACAGGATCTGGGGGAACTGGCCGGAGAGCTGGAGAAACTGGCCGTGTTCGTAGGCGGTCGGGAAACGATCGCGGCCGGAGACGTGGAAAGTTCGCTCGGACCCGTTCGCGCGAGTTCGGTATTCGATATCGCCGAGGCCGCAGGCGAGAGAGACCTGGCCAGGGCGCTGGGCGCCTACCAGCGCGCGATAGACGGCGGCGACGCACCGCAGGCCGTCGTATCGCTCTTCGTCCGCCACCTGGTGATACTCTGGAAGATCCGGTTCTTGAAACGGGACCGCCGGACCGACGACGACATCAAGAAGAAACTGCAGCTGGGATGGGGGTTCAACCGGTTTTACAACCGCTATACCGCCCAGTCCAGGCTCCTCGCCGGACGAGACCTGCTAAATGGTTTCGAGGCGTTGTACGAAGCCGATATAGCCCTGAAAACCAGCACGTTGCCGCCAGAACTCGTCATGCGGCGGCTGTTGTACACGTTGTGCACGGGCCGGGCGGCTTAGACCCGGACCAGGCGGACCAGGCGGACCAGGCGGACCAGCAAATCAGGAACCGATGGCCGGAGGGAAGGCCAGGGAGCCTGCACTTCGATCATGCAGACCACGGAAGGCATCGTAATCAGGGAACACCGGGGCGTATTCGACGTGGAGACCCGGCACGGGATCTTCGCCTGCGCGTTGCGCGGCAGGATGAAGAAAGCGCTGATCTACCCGGAGCGGGACAACCAGCATCACTCCGTGGAGCAGGTGGGCCGTATCGAGGCGGTGAATCCCGTAGCCATCGGCGACCGCGTGCGCGTCGTGGAGGACCAGGGAGAAACGGGCGCCATAGAAGAGGTGCTTCCCCGCCGCTCGAAACTCTCCCGTCTCGCCCCGGGCAGGCGTCGCGTCGAACAGATCATGATCGCCAATGCGGACTATCTCGTCGTCGTCTTCGCCGTGAGGGACCCGCGGCCGAATCTGCAGTTGCTGGACCGCCTGCTCGTGGCCGCGGAAGCCGGCAACCTGGCCCCGGTCATCTGCCTGAACAAGATCGACCTGGCAACGGACGCGGATCCGGATATCCCCGGTATCTACGAAAAGAGCGGTTTCCGCGTCATTCCGACCAGCGCCGTAACCATGGAGGGGATCGACGTGCTGAAGGCCACGCTGCGGAACAGGATATCCGCGATCGCGGGCCCGTCCGGCGCGGGAAAGACTTCCCTGCTGAACGCCGTCCAGCCCGGCCTGGGACTCCGGATTCGCGAAGTGAACCGGACGACGGGCCGGGGCCGGCATACCACCACCTATCTCGCCGCCCACAGGCTCGACGCCGGCGGCCTGGTCATCGATTCTCCGGGAATCCGGGAATTCAGCCTTTGGGACGTGTCGCCCCGCGAGCTTCCGGCACTGTTCCCTGAAATGCGCGGCCATCTGTCGGGCTGCCGGTTTCACGACTGTACGCACGTCCACGAACCGGACTGCACCCTGCGGAACGCCCTGTCGGCGGGCGCCGTGTCCCAGGAGCGATACGACAGTTACGTCGCGTTGCGGAAAGAACTGGCCGGGGGGCGATAGGGCGGGACTCAGAATCCGATGTCCCGGTCCGTTTCCGCGCATATGCCGGAAAAGGTGACCGGCACGTCCAGGGGCAGTTCTCTTTCCCGGCCCGTGTCTACACGTTTAGATCGAATCACGACGTTCAGGTGGTTGGGCAGGTGCGTCTCGTCGAATCCCGCGATCTCCCCGATCTCCTCCTGCCGGACAGTGACCGTGTCGCCGCACAGCAGCAGGCCCGTTTCCGAAACTTCCGCGAAGCCGATGTAGGCGGCCCGGTTCACTTTCGAACCCGGTCCGGCCTTTTCTTCGTCGGTGCAGATGAGTTCCAGGACGTCCCCCCGCCTCACCGCCCGGGAAAGCTGGGGAATCAGTTTCAGCCCCCGGTCCCCGGTGGTCAGGTCCAGGACGGCAAAAAGCCGCGCCGACAGTTCCGTCTTGCTCGAATAGTGCGTCCGGTTGACCCGGCCCTCTACGTGAGGATCCCTGGAACCCGCCATGTCCGACCCCTTCCGGGCAGTTGATTCAATCAGGTCGCTTTCGACTGAAACCCGCCAGCAGGACGCCGATTTCATCCTGCGCCCGACGGGCCGTCGACGCCGGGCCGACAAAATTGTTCATCATGATCGAGAAAACCAGGGGTTCGCCGTCCCGGGTATGTACATAGCCGCTCAGGCAACTCGCGCCGGTCAGGGTGCCGGTCTTCGCCCTGAGATTGCCCATGGCCGCCGTATCCTTCATCCGGTTTCTCAGGGAGCCGTCCACCCCGGCGACGGGCAGCGCCTCCCGGAAGCTGCCGCCGATCTCGGCATCATGGTACGCCGCCGTGAGCAGGTCCACGATCTGGTCGGGCGACACGTAATTGTACCACGACAGGCCCGAACCGTCCGCGAACCGGTAGGCGTCGGGGTCCAGGCCGATATAGTCCGACAGGACCCGCCGCAGCGCGGCCAGGCCGTCGGCGGCCGTACCCGTCTCGCCCGTCACGTGGCGTCCCATGGTTTTCACGAGCAGCTCCGCCGTCAGGTTGCTGCTGTACTTGAGCAAACGGGCCAGGGCCTCGGTCACCGGCGCCGACCTATAGGTCGCCAGCGCCAGGGCTCGCGTCGGCGCGATCCCCCTTCGTACGGGTCCCGTGACGCGGATGCCGCGGGCCTGCAGCGCGTCCCGGAACAGACTCCCCGCGTACAGTCCCGGTTCTTCGACGGACCGGTAGTATGCCCGCTCCTCCGCGTCCATCCCGAGCCGGCCGGTCACCCGGATCCTGTTGGACCGGGACGGCCAGTCCCGTTCGACCCGGAGCGGTTCGACGGTCGAGGTATCCCCGGCCTCCGCCGTCAGGGCCTGCACTTCGAAGGTAACGGCCGTCGTCGGCGGTTCCACCCGGACCGTTACGGGCGCGCCGACGGCCGCGCCGGGCGATATGCCGATCCTGACGCTGTTGCCGTTCACCGAGAGCGCGTTCAGAGAGGCGGAGTAGCTGTACTGCACGTCGTCCCACATCCATCCCTCTCCGTAAGGTACTCCGTCCAGGTAGGCGTCGTCGACGACGATGTCCCCCGCGATGACCCGCGCCCCGCTCCGTTCCGCGACGATGGCGGCGAGGCTGTCCAGGTGCGTCGATTCCAGCAGGGGGTCTCCGCGCCCGAGCAGATAAAGGGAAGCGTGAAGGGTGTCGCCCCGGGCATAGGCGTCTCCGTCGGCGAACACGCTCGTCAGGTAGCGGTAGTCCGGCCCCATGGTCCGCAGTACGCCCACGGCGGTGAACAACTTCGTATTCGACGCGGGATGAAAAAGTCCGTCGGATTGCCGGGAGAAGAGGGTGCGGCCGGTGACCGGAGACGCCACCTTCACCCCAATGGTCATGGGCGCCAGATCCGGGTGGTCCAGGATCTGGCGCATATCCTCTGCCAGCCGTCGTTCCGCCCCGGAAGACGCCCCGCGGAACTGCAGGGGGCCGCCGCAGGCGAGGACGAGCAGGGCAAGGGTCAGCAGCAGGGCGCCGGCCCCGGCCGTCCGGGGCGGTTTCGCGATCATGCCAGCACCCGGTCTATCGCCCGCGCCACGTCATCGTAACGGGCGGGAAGTTCGAGGGGAGACTGTCCGTGTTTCACCTTGACGCCATCCAGCCGGTTTTCGTGGTATCCGACTTTGAAATCGGTGAACTTCAGGCCGTTCGCCGTGGAAATGATGATGACGCGGTCCGAGGCGCGGACTTCGCCCCGCGCGACCATTTTGAAGAGCGCCGCCAGCGCGACGCCCGTATGTGGACAGTTGTAGAGTCCCGTGAGATCGCCCCGGGCGGAGGCGTTGGCGATTTCGTCCTCCGTGGCCTGCTCGACCTTGCCGTCGAACGCCTTCAACACGCGCACCGCGCGTCCGTAGCTGACGGGGTTGCCGATCTGAATGGCGCTGGCGACGGTCTCCCCGGCATGGACGGGCTCGTATTCGCTGAATCCCGTCAGGTAGCTCTGGTAGAGCGGATTGGCCCGTTCAGCCTGCGCACAGACGATGCGCGGCCTCTTGTCGATCAGCCCGAGTTCCTCCATCATCAGAAACCCCTTGCCCAGCGCGGAGACGTTGCCCAGGTTTCCGCCGGGTATGATGATCAGGTCGGGCACCTCCCAGTCGAACTGCTGGCAGATTTCGATCCCGATCGTCTTCTGGCCCTCCAGCCGCAGGGAGTTCATGGAATTCGCCAGGTAGATGCCCTCGTTTTCCGCCACCTGCCGGACGATCTCCATGCATCCATCGAAATCCGTGTCCAGCGACAGGGTCAGCGCGCCGTGGGAGATGGGCTGTATGAGCTGGGTCACGGAAACCTTGTCCCTGGGCAGGAACACGATGGCCGGGATGTCCGCCGAGGCGCAGTAGGCCGCCAGCGAAGCCGAGGTGTCTCCCGTCGACGCGCACGCGATCCCCCTGATCTCCTTGCCTTCCGCCATCATCTGGTTCACCATGGAGACCAGCACCGTCATGCCCAGGTCCTTGAACGAACCGGTGTGGTTGTTTCCGCACTGTTTCACCCACAGGTCGTCGAGGCCGAGTTCCCTGCCGAGCCGGTCGGCCCAGAACAGGTTGCTGCCGCCCTCGTAGATGGAGACGACGTGCTGATCGTCCACCGCGGGACAGACCCATTCCTTCTTTCCCCAGACCGAACTCCCGTAAGGATACTCCGTCCGCCGGTACCGCTCGTCGAACAATCTCATCCAGCCCGCGGCGCCGCGGGCCCTCAGGCTTTCCAGGTCATGGGCGACGTCGAGAAGACCCCCGCAGACACGGCATCGATAGATGATTTCGTTCAGCGGATAGGTTTCCCCGCAGCCTTCAATGCACTGAAACCATGCCCTGTTTTCCATGCGAACCCGCTTTTTCTTTCTGCAGCCGCCGTTTTTTCGAAAAAAATGAAATAAAATGTTGACTATGGAAAGGACCGCATATATACTTGTTACTCGCTGCAAGCGAATAACTCAACACAACCGAACCATTGCCAGCGCAACACCTTATGCGGGGCCGGGCATAATGTCAAGGAAGATATGACGGCGGTCGCGGCTGTTGCGATGAGTACGATAGTGTGATGAATTCGGGCCGTGTTGCGTGTTATGCAATTCGTTTCAGTTCGTATGGAAGGATGAAATTTATTTCGTGTTTCTTGTCGTCCGCGTCGACTCCAGGCAGGTGGCGGAATACGGCTGATGGTCTTGTTTCACTTAGAGTCCCATGAGGTTTCGAATACAGCCCGATGCGTGTCGACAGGTCGTTCGAAATCTGGCACGCTGTTTGCGTTTGATAAGCGGATGGATTCCTGCAACGCTCAATACCGGATGTTTCGTCGCGTGTTCATGCCCTGCGCGCGACCGTTTGCATGTTGTTTCCAATAATAAGGTATTCATAGATTACTCAATATACTAATGCCCCATTACCATCGCCGGAGGGAGGTGAGTGTTACAAAGAAGTACGTTCACAGATTTTGAAGTCGAGTCTGCAATACTACGATACCGTCAGCAGGCCGGGGCAAGCTGACAATAATCAGAAGGGCTCTGTTAAACGAGGAGTGAATTAGATGTCTACAACAATTTCACGAGCTTTGCGCTTCGCATTCGCCTTTGCGTTATTGCTCAGTTTCTCGACGGATGCGCTGGCGCAGTTGTCGCTGGGCAAGATTTCCGGTGTCGTGGTCGACGGGGCCACCCGGGAACCGCTGCCGGCAGCCAGTGTGCGCGTTGATGGAACGGTGATGGGTGCGATGGCGAATGACATGGGCGAGTACTTCATCCTGAACGTGCCGCCCGGCACCTATACTCTGGTGGTGAACGTCATCGGTTACGTTCCCCTGCGCGTAGTGGATACGCGGGTCAATGCCGACCTTACGACCACGCTGAACTTCGAACTGGAATCCACGATACTGGAATCCGCCGAAGCGGTCGAGGTCGTGGCGACGCGGGACCTGGTGGAGAAGAGCCTTACTTCGACACGGACCATCGTCGACGCGGAAGAGATCCAGGCATTGCCCGTGGTCAACATTTCCGAAGTGGTCCTGACCACGGCCGGAAGCTTTGCCGGAAACCTCCGCGGCGGGCGCGCGCAGGATCAGCAGACTACGGTGGACGGGTCCACGGTGACCATGCAGCATAGCAACACGGGCCAGGCGTTCACCGTGAATCCCTACATGATCCAGGAACTCGAGGTCAAGACGGGTACGTTCAATGCCGAGTACGTGAACGCGCTGTCCGGCATCACTTCCGTGGTGACCCGGGACGGCGGCAGCCAGCTGAGCGGTAACATCGAGTACCGTACCCTTGGCCAGAAAGGGCTCAACTGGATGAAGCCGCCGGACGTGGACCTCGTGGATGCCTATCGCGCGGGGATCCTTTCGGCGGATGAACTCGCGGACGCGATACAGCAGGCCATCGATTTCACGAACGAATACAACAGTCATCCGGACCGTGACATTGACGGCCTCAGGTTGCAGAATCCCTTTGACGAGTTGAGCAGGAACGGCTCGGCCGACAGCTGGGTCGCCCGTTACAGCCGGGACGACTACTACTGGGATTACGACCGCGTCAATCCCGAAGTGGAAGCCATCACCTGGTCCTATATAAGCGAAGGCCGCTTTGAAGCTCAAAGGAACAGCGAAACCGTAGATCGCGTCTACCATCTCGACAAGTACAATCAGTTCGCCAGGAACAACCGGACCGAGAAACGGCCCGTGCAGGTCGATTTCGGCTTCGGCGGACCGATGGGAAGCAAGCTGAACTGGTTCGCGTCGGGTCGGTTCAGCGAGAGTTGGGGACGCAATCCCAACGACTACAGCCGGTTGATGAATTCTTTCGTCAAACTGACGTACCGGCCCCGGACCGACATGAAGCTGTCCATGTCCGGGCTCATAGAAGACGAGGGTTTCTTCAGCAAGAAGGGGCAGCGGAGCACGCCCTACAGCTGGAAGTACATTGCCGAGGGGCTCAATCAGAATTACAGGGGCCGGCTGCACTTCAACGCGGCCTTTACCCACACGCTGAGCCAGAACACGTTCTATGAGCTTCGCTTCAGCCATCTTCGCGAATACAACGAAAGCTACAATCCGAAGTACGGGAAGGAACCCCTGCCCGCGCTCACCAGTGATTTCCGGACGAACGTAGGCTACGACCCGCTCGAACAGGGCGGTCGTCCCCAGGTCGGATACCTGGTGCATGGCGATGCGGTATACAACGCCCTCAACACCGGGGCTTATACGAGCATCAGGCCGTTCAAGACGGATGTCAGTTTCGCCCTCACGAGCCAGGTCACGTCGAACCATCAGCTCAAGGGCGGAGTCGGCGTCACGTTGTACGACTTCGAAGACCAGCGACGGGGGCCTGCTCAAGGCAACGCTCCCGCGATGTTCAACGAATTGAACGTGACCCCGGGGACGAGCAACCTGCCGCTCTCGGGCTGGCAGGCGCACGTCTACCCGTATGAATACTTCGCCTATATCCAGGATCGGATCGAATACGGCAGCCTCGTCGTAAACGCCGGATTGCGGTACGACGTATTCAACGCGAACGCGAACGCGATCAATCCGTACCGTCCCCGTCCCGGTCCCGGCCGGGATCATGACGATCCGGAATACCGGACGCTCGCACCGTCCATAAAGACGGGTCTCGCGCCTCGCCTGGGCATATCCCATCCGATCACGGACAGGGCCGCGCTGCATTACTCCTACGGCATTTTCAACCAGCGGCCGACCTTCCAGAATCTTTACGACGGTCTGGTTCAGTCGGCGCCTTTCGAGCGTAATCACGGCAACCCGGATCTGCCGTATCAGAAGGCCACGAACTACGAAATGGGCCTTCAGGCGGAAATCTATCCCGGTTACTATGTTGACGTTACCGGTTATTTCCGTGACGTGAACAACCTGCCCGTGCAGTGGCTCTTCGCGCCCGACGTCGCGTTCATCGGCGGCGCGCAGCGTGAAATTGCCGTTCTGCTGCCGACGTACGCCCAGGATTCCCGGGGATTCGAACTTTCGGCCCGGCGGCAGATGGCGAATCGCTTCTCCGTACGCGCGAATTACACCCTGTCGTTCACTTCGGACATCACGCTTACCGATGCGGCGCTCGGACGCAACGGCGAGCCCGTGGGCGCATTTTCCGATTTCGTGGACGGAACGCCCAAGCCGTCGTCGTACGTGCGTCGCTTCACGGATTTCGACCGGCGTCACCGGCTCGTAGCGAATCTGTTGCTCGATCTGCCGTTCGGCGTCAGCGCTTCATTCCTTACCAAGGCGCAGAGCGGCCATTCGTTCCGGACGTCCGGAATAAACGAAAACGATCCGCTCGGATTCCTGCAGGCGCGCGAACGTTCGCCGTGGACCTGGACGACCGATCTGGTCGCGCAGAAAGTGTTCGACCTGGGCGAAGTACGGCTGGGCTTTTTCACGCAGGTCAACAACCTGTTCGACCGGGTGAACGTTTACCGGGTGCCGCTTAACGCTCCGGCGTCGGACCGCTTTGTACTCCGTGACGACCCGACCGGCCTCAGCGGTGGTCCCGTGGGCGGAATCGGAACCCAGGGGAACGGTCCCAGGGACGTATGGATCGGTTTGAACGTTACGTGGTAGGTTTGCAGCCAGGCGCCGTTCCGGGAAGCACGACCGATTCCCGCGACCGGCGCCTGTAGCGTTGCTCGAGACTATTTATAAGGAGGTGCATTTTGAGAAACTGGCGTCGACTCACCATTGCCGGCGTGGCCGTTTTTGCGCTGGCAACGATGCTGGGAGGGGCGCAGTACCTGAGTGCGGTGCCCGACGCGCCGTCCGGGACGGCGTCGAGCCAGGGATCCCCCATTCCCAATGAGCTGGCCATAGACCAGCGGCAGGGGGCTTTCCTCGGCGGCCAGAATTACATGGCCATCATGAATTCCGAATTGACCGATACCTATACCGAAAAGGGTTGGCGAGGTTCCGGTCGCAGTATGAACCCGAATATGGGTTATCCCTCGTACACGTTTCCCGCGGGCGGGTTCGATTCGCCACTCTGGGCATCGGCCTTCGGGATTACGGCCTATCTGCCCGAAGCGGCGGCCGCCCATCCCTCGGACACCGAAGCCGTCGGCGCGTTCGTGGGAACCTGGAACGTGTATCGCAACCCCGCGCAGAAGCCTTTGATAGAACCCCAGGGTTTCTGGTCCGATCTGGGCGGTACCGGAAGCCCCGGCATGTCCAAGGGAACAGTCGGACCGGGCGGATACCGCGAACCATTCATCACCGAGACGCGGTTCCTGATGAACAACGGGATAGAAGTCAAGCGGCAGTCCTATAGCTTCAGCTACGGATACGGCCACACCAACGATTTCATCCTGATGCGGCACGTTCTGTACGTGACGGGTGACGTGGACACGAACTTCGACGGCACCCCGGAGTTCACGGGCAAAACGGTCAAGAATTTCTTCGCCGTGTTCAATTACGATTACGATATCACAGTCACGATGAACCCGAACTCCAGGGGTCTCCTGGCGGGCGGAGGCGGCTCTGACGACAAGCAGCCGCCCGCGATGTTCGTGGAACTGATGCCGAAGGCCGTGACCGTCCCGGGAGGATTTCCCAATTCGGGACGTTACGACGTGGCGCCTTTCGGCCCCAGGTTCTATTCGGGCCTCGTGACCATGTTCGATGAGGACGATCCGGGCATAGCCGGCATCGACGCGTACGTCTGGAACCAAGTGCGCGGGAATTTCAATCCGTTGCATCTGGGCGAGGCGTCTCTGATGGTACTGGAGGGCGCCGGCACCGGTCCCAAGGGAGATTTGGACGCGGAGGCGGCACTGGACATCTTCGAAGCGCCTTCCGTGGGACTTTTCACCGCGCATGAATGGTGGAAGAGCGATCTCAGGGGCGTGTTCGACTGGTACCGCGGTTCGATGACCAAGTATCTCAAGGATTACAAGATCAACGTCGGCGATCAGACAGTAGATCAGACGGGCAGCAATCCTCACCCCGATCTGTTCGTCAGCGGCGCCCCGTTGAACGAGACCACGGACATCAGCACGTGGACCGCGAAGACCCAGGCCGGGCAAAGCGCGGAAGGCATGGGCCTGCTGTGGGGTGATCCCCGCAATCTGACTCAGCCTCAAGGCAACCCGGGTCTTGCAGCCGGCGTGGGGCTGCAGAAAGGCAGATACGACTATATCACGCTGAACGATCTCGATGGCGTGTTTGCCGGCATCGTGCCCGATCCCTATAACGGCAGCGACACGAAGGACGAGACCTCGGAATCCGGCTGCATCCGGAACATGATCGGATGGGGACCCTACACGAAGGATCCGGGCGACGCGCTCTCGATCTGGGAAGCCGATATAGCGGGCGCCGGCAAGGACGGGGCCTTCGACGTCTACCTGCGCGCCATGGACGTATGGATGCAGCGCAAGTACAACATGGCGAACGATACGTACTACTGGGATGGTTCGAATGAGCGGATAATCCCGATGTACGAAGCGGACGGGTCGATTATGCGGGACGGCGGCGGGAACGCGATTACCGAAACGGTTCCTCTGGGCCGCACGGCCGACAGCGGGGCGCTGTTCCATCCGCCGCCTCCGCCCACGGTGTCCGTATTCCCCACGAGTTTCGGTACGATTGCCGTAGCGTGGGCCAATAACGCGGAAACCGCGGTCGATCCCGGAACGGGATCCATAGATTTCGCGAAGTACCGGGTCTACCGCGCGTCGGGTTTCATCACCCAGTTCCCGGATGCGACGGCAGCCGTTCCGACGGGATACAACAGCACGATCGTACCGCCCAGCATGGGCCTCAGCGACGGTGCGTCACCGGTGACGGACGTGACGGATCCGACGGCGCCCACGGTCAAGCAGGGTCATCCGTACGCCCGCTTCATCCACGAGGGGTTGACGATTGGCGCCGACTACAACATCGGCAGGGTGTACAGCTTCGTGGCGCCCACGCTGGTGAACAACTTCGCCGCGCCCAATTTCAGCGGTCCGTACGTCCAGATAGCGGAATTCGGCGGTGGCGGCGATCAGACGAATACCTTCAGTCCGCCCGAATCGGTGCGGTATCCGAATCCGCTGAACCCGGACGAAAGGATCCCCGGGTTTACGGACGACGTCCTCGAGACCAAGCCGACTTCCACCCAGATCGTCGAGTTCAATGAAGGATTGAACGCCAACACGGCGTTCCAAGTCAGCTTCTCGGACCGGTATCCGGACACTATTGGTTCGGGAGACGGTCAGATTACCACGGTGGGCGGAATCGTGACCGACCCGCGTCTCGTCGGAAAGACCGGGTACATCTTCGAGGATCGCTCCGTCAAGATCGGGTTTGCGTACTGGTACTACGTTGCCGCCGTGGATAATGAAAGCGCGGTGCAACTGGATTTCGACAACTTCGCACAGAGCCGGGGAGCATCGTCGAAGGAAGTCGCGGTGCGAACGATAAACGGCCTGGAGAGTTTCTACACGATGAACGCGAATGGCACGGACGGCCGCTGGCATGGGCAGTTCCCGGCCCGCGGTCTGGCGGTAGGACCTCAAGTGCCCGGCCAGGAAGTGATCGCGACGGTTCCGCCGGCAAACGCGGCATCCGGTGGAAAGGCCGAGTTCCAGGATGAGGTCATCGTGTCGCCGAACCCGTTCGTCTATCAGGCGGACTGGGATCTGGTGACGGGTTCGCAGTCGGTCAAGTTCTTCAACCTGCCCATTCCTTCACGTATAACGATCTTTGACGTTTCGGGAATACAGGTCCGGCAGTTCCAGGTACCGGATACCAAAGAAACGACGACGGTCGGAGGCGTGACCGATTGGGATCTCAAGAACAACCGAAACGTGCCGGTTTCCAGCGGATTGTACATCTGCGTAGTCGAAGCGGAAATCAACGGTGTAGAATACGCCAAGACGTTGAAGCTATACGTAAGGCGTTAACAACACAGACGGTACGATGCGGAGCAGCGTCCCGGTGAGTACGGTCCCCTCGAAGCGGGGAGTTCACCGGGACCCATCCGTCGTCGATCCGGTTAACGGAGGTTCACTGATGAGCTTGTTCACGCGATGGAGCATGGTTGCGGTATTGCTGCTGGCGTTTTCTGCACCTGCGCACGCGCAGGTGTCGAAAGGCGGTACGGCGGCCGTTAAGTTTCTTACCCTGGATTCCAATGCGAGAGTCGCCGGCCTTGCTTCGTCCGCGTCTTCATACACGGACCTGGGCGCCTTCTCGGCTCTCACGAACCAGGCGTCCATGGTGTTCGTGGAAGGCACAGGCGCCGTGGGCGTGTCGTACGCGCGGTACTATGCCGATATGACGCTGTTCAGCGCCGCCCTGGTGTGGAATCTGGGAGACAACGGGGCGATCGGCCTCGGCGTTCATTCCCTGCTTTCCGGCGACATCCCGTTCACGACGTCGACCGACCCGTTGCACGTTTTCGATACGGCCGGCCAGAATTACTCGGTGACCGACATGGCGATCGGTCCCAGCTACGCGCGCAGGCTTACGGATTCGTTCTCGGTGGGCGGCTCGCTGAAGTTCGTGTCTGAAGGTACGAGCGGCGCGACCGGATTCGATCGGACCAGCCGCGCGATAGCCGTGGATGCCGGTACGATATATACCACGGATTTCAGAAACTTCAGGATCGGCGCGACGTTTCAGAACTTCGGTCCGGATATGCAGTTCATAGAGGATTCGAACGCCCGTGACTTGCTGCCTACGACGTTCCGCATCGGCGTTGCCGGGGAACCGGCCACGTTACCGACGGGCAGCATAATGTTCAGCGCTGAAATCTGGAAGTTGCGCGAATATGATTCCGTGGTCAATCTCGGCCTGGAATACTGGGTTAACGACTATATCGCCGGGCGCGTTGGATGGAAAGGCGGATACAGCGGCGGAGAGGACGAGGGTGTTTCCGCCGGAGCGGGTCTTCGCTTCAGCCAGGGAGAATTGAGTTTGAACGTGGATTACGCGTATACGCAATTCGATCTTCTGGACGACATCCATCGCATATCCATCGGAGTGGGATTCTGACGCAGGCCGACAAGGCACCACGTCGGCGTATGGAAGATAACCCTTTGTTTGCATGGAGTGAGAGGAAAGACACCCGAGTTGGTCGACCGCGGTACGGCAGGCGGCGACCAGATCACTGAGGAAAACAATCAAATAGCACCCCATCACGCTCAGGCGGGGTGCTATTTGATTGATGGGCAGAATAGCGAGGGTAATGTTCAGGTGAAGCGGTCGTACGGGAATTGGCGCAGGGTCTGCGGTATACTCGCGGGTATTTTACTGGTGTGCTGCTGGATCGCGGAGGTTCACGCGATTCAGATCAGCGGCATCGTTACGGACGGCAAGGATCCGATCCCCGAGGTGAGGGTGCGGCAGCATGGCAAACCCGACTTCGTACTGACGGACAGAAACGGGCGTTTCACGCTGACCGTGCCGGAAGAGCCCATTACAGACTACGTGATCGCGGCGGGAAAGGAAGGCTGGATAAACGGCGGCGTCATGGTGGAGCCAAAGACCTCGTACACCACCATCACCCTGGTGAGGGTGCCCGGCGAAGATGATCCGTCCTACGATTTCATCGTACCCCACAGATCGCTGGTTGATTTGCGGGAGGAGCCGGAGGAGTTGGAACGGCTGCGGACGCAGTCCCACAGCGGTTTCGAGGAGGGCTGCAATCTCTGCCATTTCGAACCGACTTGCTTCCTTTGCCACCGCGACCTGTACGAGCAGTGGGAGGTTTCCCAGCACGCCAAGGGCGTGACCAATCCGTGGACGCTGAACCTGTATGACGGAACCGATGCCGAAGGCAATGAAGGCGTCGGCCCGGGATTCAGGCTGGATTTCCCGGATGATCCCGGAGAATGCGCGGACTGCCACGCCCCGACGGCGGCGATCGACGCACCGGGCAAGACCGACCTGAGAGTGGTTTACAACCGTGCCGTGGCTTATCCCGTGGAGACGGCGGGATACAAGACCCTCGAGAGAGCGGAACTGGAACGAAAGGCGGGGTCGGTTGACGGGGCCGGCATTCACTGCGATTTCTGTCACAAGATCCGGGACGTGGAAGTAAATGAGCACGCCGGGGTAAACGGCGCGATAACGGTGCACCGCGTGGATCTGGACACCGACAGGGTAAAACGGCGCGTCGAGGGCCGGTTGCCTCCGATGTTCGTCTACGGTCCTTACGACGACGTGGTCAACTTTTCGCCCATCCCGGGACAGGAAATCACCTCGCCCATGGTTGCGAGTTACAATCCCCTGTACACGAGCAGCGATTACTGTTCGGCGTGTCATCAGCACAAGAACAAGCACGGGCTGCCCTTCATGGACACGTATCGTGAATGGAAGGATAGTCCGTACGCGGCGCTGGGCATCGAATGCCAGGACTGCCATATGAAACCCATGGGCGGGACGGACGGTTCGTTCGTCAACGGAGACGCCGAGAAATTCTGGACGCCGCTCGAGTTTCGAGATACGGTCAGACGGCACGATTTTCCGGGCGCCACGGAGGACCTGCTGAAGAATGCCGCTGCCATGATCATCGATGCCGTGGCGTCGGATTCGGTCCTGACGGTTACCGTTACGGTACGCAACGTGAACACGGGCCACCACCTCCCATCGGGTATCACCATCCGCAACATGCTGTTGCTGGTCACACCGGTACGGTCGAACGGCGATACATTGCGATACTTCGGAGACCAGAACGTACCGCTCTATGGAGGCACGGGCGATCTGTCCGGCGGGAATTACGCCGGTTATCCCGGGAAGGGATTCGCACTGGTCTTTGGCGACGACGAAGGGAACACGCACGTAATGGACTGGCAGGCGACCCGGATCGTAGAGGATACCCGTATCAGGGCTCGCAGCGAGGACGTCTCGGTCTACGCCTTCGAGTTGCCGGACGAAGTCGATCAGGTTGATATCCATACGGAGTTGATCTACAGAAGGGCCTTCAAACCACTCGCCGATATCAAGAAGTGGAATCAGAAAGACATGGTGGTGGCGTCCGACAAGACCACGGTGGAGCCTCGTAAGCGGCGGGATGCCGGTACGCAATTCGGAGGACTGAGTCTTCGGGACCGGCTCAGGTCCTACTTCTGGTGATTTCGAGCGTGCGTTCGGGTATCGCCCCGGAGTCCGACGTGCTCGTCCCCACCGGTTCAGACCTGCACGGCACCGCCGATTGCTGACGCGACGATATCATGCGAGACCTCATTTTATTCGTACTGCTGGTTGCTACCGTATTCCTTTCCGACACCAGCCGTTACCTCCAGGATTTCCCGACCCGCCAGGAAGCGCCCAAAACACTTACGCCGGACGAAGAGGACAAACTGCTCCGGGACGTGATGTATTTCCGGGCCTTGATCGAGCAGGACAGGAACGAGCCTGCTCATTACTATAATCTGGGCCTCGCGGCGTTGGCCATGGGCAGGACGAACACGGCCGAAGCGGCTTTCAAAGTGGTCATCGAAATGCGGCCCGGAGACTTCGATGCCCACCTGAACCTGGGACTGGTATATGCTCGTATCGAAGATTATGACCGGGCGGCCGAGGCCTTCAATCAGTGCATAGCGATCGATTCCAGCAGGGGAGATGCCTTTTACAATCTGGGTCAGGCGCTCAGGTACCAGGAAAAGTGGGTGGATTCGATCAAAGCGCTGGCGAAGGCGACCGGCCTCGAGCCCCGGAACGCATTGTTTCACCACGGACGGGGTTACGTGGAGGAAAAACTGGGGGCGGACGCCGAGGCCTTGATTTCCTATTCGAACGCGGTGGCTCTGGATCCGGAGCTCGTCGAAGCGCACTACGCTATGGGTAGCATCCTGTTCCGGCAACGGAAGTTCAACGAAGCAAAGGAGGCTTACCGAAAGGTGCTGCGACTCGATCCGCAATCGGTGCACGCACGCGTGCAGATCGGAAAGACCCTGTTGAGCGAGGGCAAACCGGACTCGGCGATCCACTCGTACGAAAACGCGTTGCGAGTCGATGGATCGTCCGTAGAGGCCTTGTCCGGGCTGGGTCTGGCGACGGTGCGTGCGGGACGCCCTCGGGATGCTATCGAAATCTATGAAAAAGCCACGGCGGCAGACCCCGATTCGCCGTCGTTGTATTACAATATCGGCATGGCTTACGCTGACCTTCAGCAGCACGAGGAGGCATTGCGGGCCTTCTCGAGGGCGATAGAACTCAACCCTCGATATCCTGAACCGCACCTTGCGCTGGGGAATACCCTGACCGCCCTTGGACGGCAGGAGCAGGCCCGCGAAAGGCTGGACGCCTTTTCCCGGCTTCATTCCTATCAGCAGGAACTGACACAGGCGGAACGGTTCGTATCGTTGCATCCCCACGTGGCGGAAGCGCACTACAACCTGGCGAACAGTCTCGCGGGACTGGGACGTTTCGAGGACGCCGTCGAGGAATACGAGATCGCCATTGGCCTGTTTCCGGAATTTGCCCAGGCCTACAACAACCTGGGTGTCGTCAGCGTGCAATTGGATCGGTTCGAAGCCGCGGGAACGGCGTACAGGCAGGCCATACTGCTGGATTCGACGTTCGCGGACCCGTATATGAATCTGGCCTGGCTGTATTCCAATCACGGAGAGGACTACGACCAGGCGCTTGATCTTGCCAGGAAAGCGGTTTCGATCGATCCTTCGGCCGTTTCCTATGAAACCCTGGCTGTCGTTCGGAACGCTCGACGCGAATATACGGAATCTGATCGCGCGATGCGTCGGGCCGTGGAACTCGAACCGGACAGCGCCCGGTTGATCCAGTTGTGGGATCGGCTTAAGGCCGACAGAAATGATGGGTAATCCGCCGTACACGGAAAGGGAGTCTGGGCATGTTGAATGGTAGATGGTCCGCGTTCGCGGCGGCGCTGCTTGTCTTTTCAGGCTGTGGCGAGGCTCGGGACGACGGACACTGGCGGGGAAGAATCGACGTGATATCGGGCGTGACGCGGGTCATGAGCGAAGCGCCGATCCTTCACCCCGCCGACAGTACGGCTGAACTGTCATTGAATGAGGACCTCGTTCTGGACGGTCGTGGAGAACAGGGGTTTTCTTCGGTGTTTGGAATCACCACGGACCGGGATGACAACGTTTTCGTGGCCGACGCCGTATCAAAGCGTATACTCAAGTTCTCCCCGGACGGCCGATACCTGGCGTCGGTCGGCTCCGAGGGGGTTGGGCCGTTGCAGTTCAGGAATCCCGTCGATATGGTGGTGGACGCGGAGGGCAAGCTGTATGTGATCGACAGCGAGCTCAACCGCGTCTCCGTTTTCAACCCGGACCTCAGCTATTCCGACATCTGGCCCACGAGAATCGTCAAACCGCGTCGGATCCGAATCGATGCGGAAGGAAACGTCCTCTTGTTCGTGATTACTCAGTACGACCTGATCTACAAGTTCAAACCCAATGGCGATCCGATCAACTCATTCTACGACCCGAAGGAAGCCCCCCGACGCATGGGATCCCTGGACGACCTGGTCAACTACTCCGACGCCGCAATGGAAATGACGAACGAAGGTTACGTCGTC
The DNA here is from genome assembly GCA_965202605.1 of bacterium. Classification (GTDB taxonomy): domain Bacteria; phylum JAAXHH01; class JAAXHH01; order JAAXHH01; family JAAXHH01; genus JAAXHH01. Next base: position 2,581,096 of record OZ241838.1, on the reverse strand, counting down.
GTATCGGCGAGGCATCCTTACTGGATTCGGAAATTCGACCGTGTGAATGGTCTGCAGTCGGAATTCAACCGGAAGACAACCTTCGATATAACGCCGCTCAAGGCTTGGGAGCCGGAGTATGGACCGCCGCCCGTCGGCATTTCCGGTGGACTGGCAGTATTCCCGGACGGCCGGATATTGAACGTAGTACAGTACCAGGAACTCGAACAGGTCGGTATGGGTCCGTCGGGATTGCCTCAGGTCACGGTAACCAGGCACGACCGGTGGTATGACTTTTTCACGCCCGAGGGCAAGTGGGAGATGACGGCCCAGCCGGATGTAGACGGATATCCGATGCACGTCGACCGGCATGGACGCATATACTTCGCAGAGTTGGAAAAAAACAGGATCGTTCGCTATGCGGTCGTGTTTCCCGGGGAGTTGAACTGATGCGCGTTCGGCGTATTCGCATCGTTTTAATGGTGTCCGCGTTAATCGGGTTCTCCTGTAACACGGCGCCGGATGACCGCGAGATCATCGGCGGCACTTTCATCGGCTATACCTTTTCGGAGCAGCCGGTAGTGGACGCGACCGTTGATCTGAAGTCGAACTATCGCCTGATCTTCAAAGCGTATGATCTGGGCGAGAGCGCGAGATTCGTGGTGTATGTTCAGAGAGGCGAAACCGCCGGGTTTCATCTCGGCGCGATTCGCCTGAACATACTGGATCCCGATGGTAACGCGTACACCTACTATCACAGTCCGGAAGGCGAAGCCATAGACAGGCCGATCGTATGGCCGAAGCGCACTACGGGCATCCATAGCGTAACGGTTGACGCCGAACTGTATCCGGCGGAGGGTGGACTCGTCCGATCCACCTTCGAGGTTCCGCTGATCAGGGAGCCGGTATCGGGCTATCTCGTCGCTGGAATCAGCCTGGGTGTCCTGGCCCTCGTGGCCATGGCCGTGGCACTTATAAGAAAACGCCGTTGATTCGGGCGCTGGTCGGGCGCATCATGGACGCTGGGAGGATCGGTAGTCTCATGCAGGCTGTATACCGGGTTTCGGCGTCCCCATGCCCCCGGGTCCCGGTACTCCTCCTCTTGCCCCTTGTTCTCTTTTCCTTCTTCCTTTCCTGCAATCTTCCCGATAACCGCCCGGACTCGATCCGGGCGAAAGTGCAATTCACGGACGTCGCGCCGGCAGCCGGGATAACGTTCCGCCATACCAACGGCAAGACGGGCCGCTACTACTTCCTCGAAACGGTCGCGTCCGGTGGCGGATTCATCGATTACGACGGCGACGGCAACCTTGACGTCTACCTGCTCAACGGCACGGCCATCCCGGGTTTCGAGCCGGCCCGGCCCTTGTCCAGCGTCCTCTATCGTAACGAGGGAGACGGATCCTTCACGGACGTGACCGATCAGGCCGGCGTGGGCAACGCGGGCGGTTACGGGATGGGCATGGCCGTCGCGGACTACGACAACGACGGCGACGACGATCTGTTCGTCACGAATTACGGAGAGAACGTCCTCTACCGTAACGAGGGGGACGGGACTTTCCGGGACGTGACCGGCCGGGCGGGGCTGTCGGTACCCCGGAATCCCACGTTCTCGACCAGCGCGGCGTTCCTGGATTACGACCGGAACGGGCACCTGGACCTGTACGTGTGCGTGTACGTCGAGTTCGATTTCGAGGCCAACAAGCGATGCTCCCGGGACGGCATCCAGTCCTACTGCGGGCCCGACGTCTACGAGGGCGTGGCCGATCTGCTCTACCGGAACAACGGCGACGGGACCTTTTCAGATGTTTCCGTGGCGGCGGGTATCGCCAATCCGGCCGGAAAAGGCCTCGGGGTCGTGGGAGGCGACTACGACGGGGACGGATGGACGGATATATTCGTGGCCAACGACCTGACGCCGGACTTCCTTTACCGGAACAATGGCGACGGCACGTTTACGGACCAGGCCCTGCTGGCGGGCGTGGCTTATGGCGAGGACGGCGTCGCCCGGGCGGGCATGGGGGTGGATTTCGGAGACTACGACCGGAACGGGTCGCCGGATATCTACGTGACCAATTTCTCCCTGGAACCCAACTCGCTGCACCGGAACAACGGGAACGGCACGTTCACCGAAACCACTTTCGGCGCGGGCGTGGGCAATCCCACGCTCCTTTTCCTGGGTTTCGGTACGGCTTTCATGGACTTCGACAACGATGGCTGGCTGGATATCTTCGCGGCGAACGGCCATGTGATCGACAATATCTCCCTGTTTGATCCGACGATTACTTACGCGCAGACCAATCAGCTGTTCCGGAACGAAGGGAACGGGGCTTTCACCGATGTCAGCGCCAGTGCCGGCGCGCCGTTTCAGGTGGAACGCGTGCACCGGGGCGCGGCTTTCGGCGACGTGGACAATGACGGCGACGTCGATATCCTGGTCACCACGGTGAACGACGTCCCCCTGTTGCTGCGGAACGACGGCGTCGGGGGGCGTAATGCGCACGGCGGGTATGGCGGCGGGAACGGCGAAAGCGGCGGAGACGGCGGGAACGGCGCGGCCGACGGACGCGGCCCCGCCAGTCTGCTCGTCTCCACGGAGGGCGTCCAGGGCAATCGCAACGGCATCGGCGCGCGGGTTACCGTGGTCACGGCCGCCGTACGCCAGCTGCGGGAAGTTCGAAGCGCCTACAGCTACCTGGCGGCCAATGATCTCCGGGCGCATTTCGGACTCGGCGCGCATACCGGGGCGGATTCGGTCATCGTGGACTGGCCCGGCGGGGCGAGAGACGTCGTAACCGGAGTCGAAGGCGGCCAGTGGATCACGATCCGCGAAGGCGCAGGTATCGTCTCGCGGACGCCACTTCCCCGGCGTTGAAGAAACCGGTCGCCGCCAGGGCCGCGGGGTAGACCGCGACCAGGGCGACCTCCCAGGGCCAGGTGCTTTCGGTGAGGGTACGCACCGCGAACAGCATCCCGCACACGAAGATCACCTTGAGCAGTCGTATATACTCGTAGGGTATCGGATAGTACTTCCGGCCTGCCAGGTACAAACCGGTTGCCATCACCGCGTAGGCGGCCGCCGAGGCGGTTGCCGCTCCGTACATGCCGAGTCCCGGGATAAGCCAGAGGTTCGCCAGGATGCATACCAGGGCCGACGCGGCCGTGATGAAAGGGAGCAGGATGGTCTTCTTCTCCAGGTAGACGCCCACGGTCAGGTTGACGTAGATCCCGTACAGCACATAGGCCGCGAGGAGAATCGGCACCACGCCGATCCCGTCCCAGTACGACGCCTCGATGAGGGTATAGCCTCCGATGGAAAGGCGGACCAGGTCGTCGATCAGGAAGGAAAGCGCCAGGAAAACGCCGCCCGCAATGGCCAGGAAGTAGGTCAGCACGCGGGCGAACAGCGGCCTGGGGTTTTCCTCTTTGGAAGTCTCCAGGAAGAAAGGCTGCCAGGCCTGCCTGAACATGGTGACGAAGATGAGCATGCCGACGCCCAGCTTCCGGGCCGCGTGGTAGATACCCAGGGTTTCCGTGCCGGCCATCCGTTCCAGCATCAGCCGGTCGATGGTTTCGATGATGATGATGCAGGCGCCGGCGGGTACGTAGGGCAGGCCGAATTTCAGGAGCCGGCCCATGGTTTCGCGAGACCAGGAGAAGGACAGGTGCCGCAGGGTTATGCCCGCCAGGATGAGGCACACGATCCCGGATCCCGCGACGTTGCTGATCAGAATCCCCTGCAGCCCCATGTCGAGTACGACGACGAGATAGCAGTTTCCGCCCAGTTCGATCATCACCTTCATCAGCTTGAGGGAGGCGAACGTCGTGGCCTTGCCCTCTCCCCGGAGCCGCGCGAACGGTATGGCGTTCAGGGCGTCCAGCGCCAGTACCGCGGCGGCCAGCTGGACGTACGAGGTCAGGGAAGTGGAGACGGCGATAAGGGGCGCTATCCTGGCGGCGAACAGGAAGATGATCACGGCGAGTCCGCCTGACGTGAACAGCATGGCGAGGTAGCCGGTGCTCAGCGTATCCCGCTTGCGTCCCTCCTCGAGCACGTAGTACCTGAGAAAGGCCGAATCCATGCCGTAGAGGAAGACGACGTTCGTCAGCGCGATAAAGGTATACACGAGCCCGTAGTAGCCGAATTCCTCCACGGGCATGACGTGGGTGTACACCGGTACCAGCAGGTAGGCCATGGACCTGCCGAGTACGTCGCTGAGACCGTAAATCGCCGAATGGGCGGTGAGTCGTTTGAGGCCTTGAAACATGGGTCGTGATTTGAGGACGGCCAGGGTTCTTTCAGCCTCGGGAGGGATCAATGATCGCTACGTCTTGTGCGCCGCTTCGGGAAACAGGAAGCGTACCGGCCGCGCCGGGCGCACGCGCGAAAGCGAAATACAGGCGTTGAGCATCGATATGGTACCGGCGGGTGTCCGGGACGTCAAGCATTTACCGGCGCGTTCACCGCCCAGGCAACCTCTGCCCGGCAGTCCGGTCGGATTTCGATATTGAACGCGGTCGAGCGAAAAAGGTTCGATGCCGCAACTCCGGTTCTTTATCTTGACGAAGTACCGGGCGGCGGGTGCCATGCTGATCCATGATAGCGCTGATCCATGATAGCGCTGATCCATGATAATAGCGCGCCGGGCCGATGCCATTGAATGATCCCACACACGTCACGGGCGGGTACGACAGTGTCAGAAGAAGTCATCTACGGGCGGAATCCGGTCAGGGCGGCCCTGCAGGCGGGCCGCAGCCTCAACCGGATCCTCATCGCCGACGGCGTATCGCGCCAGGACGTCGCCGACATCCTGGACCTCGCCCGGAAGCAGGGCGTCGTCTTCCAGTTCACGGACCGCCGCCAGATGGACCGTTTGACCGATGGCCGGCACCAGGGCGTCGTTGCCACGGTGGCCGGACAACAGTACGCCGAACTGGCGGATATCATGGCCTCGGTCCGGCGTTCCGGCTCTCCCCCCTTCCTGGTCCTGCTGGACGGCATACAGGATCCCCACAATCTCGGTGCGATCATTCGGACCGCGGACGCCGTCCGCGCCGACGGCGTCGTGATCCCCCGTCGAAACGCGGCGGGCCTGACGGCGGCCGCGGTCAAGGCTTCCGCCGGAACCAGCGCCCATGTGCCGGTCGCGCGGGTGGCGAACATGAACAACGCCATGCAGACGCTTCGTGAAGCGGGTGTCTGGCTCATGGGCCTGGCGGCGGACGGCCCCGCTCTTTTCAACAAGGTGGACTATACCGTACCTGTAGGGCTCGTCATAGGCGGCGAGGGAAAGGGGCTGAGGCCCCTGGTCCGGCGTAACTGCGACGAGGTGGTGCGGCTCCCTGTCGCCGGGCACGTGGATTCGCTCAACGCGTCCGTGGCGGCGGCCCTCGTGCTGTACGAGGTCTTTCGCCAGCGAAAGGGAACCTGGGACGAGTAACGCCGTTCCGCACCCGAAGACGGTATATACCGTGGGACCGCCGCCCCTGACAGACTCGAAGACCACGCACCGGGGGACTTCATACAGGTCGCCCTGGCCCGACAAAACGGTTGACACGGCTGTCTCGAAGGGTTATGCTATCGCCTTGTTTTTTTCGACAAAAAGGCCTCCAGTATAGCGTTGAACGGAGTAAAGGAGCACGGTAGCGTCATGGCGAAACATGTGTACTATTTTGGTGGCGGCGAGGCGGACGGAACCGCGGACTTGCGAGCGCTTCTGGGGGGTAAAGGCGCCAACCTGGCCGAGATGAGCCTCCTCGGGATTCCCGTGCCCGCGGGCTTTACCATATCCACGGAGATATGCGCCTACTACTACGGCCACGACCGCCGGTATCCGGCGGATCTGGACGATCAGATCCGGGAGGCGATGACAAAGGTGGAGGCCGTCATGGAAGCCGGTTTCGGCAGCCCGGACAACCCGTTGCTGGTGTCCGTGCGGTCCGGTGCACGGTCCTCCATGCCCGGTATGATGGACACCATTCTGAATCTCGGCCTGAACGATGTAACGGTCGAGGGACTGATCGCGCAGTCGGGCGACGAACGCTTCGCCTACGACAGCTACCGCCGTTTCGTGCAGATGTACGGCGACGTGGTCATGGGCGTGCGTCCGGCGGACGACGAGGACCACGATCCCTTCGAGGCGCTGCTGGAACGAAAGAAAGCCAGCCTGGGAATTACCGAGGACGTGGACCTCGGAGCCGGCGACCTCAAGGCGCTGGTCGCCGAGTTCAAGGCGGAGATCAAGGCGCGTACGGACGCCGACTTCCCCGACGATCCCCGCGAGCAGTTGTGGGGAGCCATAGGCGCCGTGTTCGGGTCGTGGCACAACGAACGCGCCGCGGTGTACCGTAAGCTGAACGACATACCGGATGAATGGGGCACCGCCGTCAACGTGCAGGCCATGGTCTACGGCAATATGGGGGACGACTGCGCCACGGGGGTCGCCTTCAGCCGCGATCCGGCGACCGGCGAAAAGCGGTTCTACGGCGAATATCTCATCAATGCCCAGGGCGAGGACGTGGTGGCGGGGATACGGACCCCGAAACCGATCGGTCAGCTCAAGGACGAGATGCCGGACGCCTACCATCAACTGGTCCGGATCTGCGATAGGCTGGAGTCCCATTACAAGGACATGCAGGATATCGAATTCACCATCCAGCGGCGCAACCTGTGGATGCTGCAGTGCCGCGCCGGGAAACGCACCGGTTTCTCCGCCATCACGATCGCGGTGGACATGGTGAAAGAAGGGGTGATCGACGAGCGGGAAGCCCTGCGGCGCGTCGAGCCCGACCAGCTCGACCAGTTGCTGCGTCCCGTATTCGACGTGGAAGCAAAACGCCGGGCGGAGGACGAGGGACGCGTGCTCGCGCGGGGCCTCAACGCCGGCCCGGGGGCGGCGGCGGGCAAGGTGGTGTTCAACGCCCACGACGCCGAGGTATGGGCGGGCCGTGGCGAAGAAGTCATCCTCGTTCGCATTGAAACTTCACCCGAAGACATACGCGGCATGAATGCGGCATCGGGCATTCTGACCGCCCGGGGCGGCATGACGAGCCATGCCGCGCTGGTCGCGCGCCAGATGGGCAAGGTCTGCGTCGCCGGCTGCGGCGAACTGGACATCGACTACGGCACGCGGCAGATGCGCGTCGGCGGCCACGTGATAGCCGAAGGGGACTATGTCTCCATTGACGGATCGACAGGCGAGGTGATCGCCGGGGCCATCCCGACCATACCGTCTGAAGTGCTGCAGGTCCTGTTGCAGAAGACCATGTCGGCCGAAGACTCGGAGGTCTATCAGCGGTACGAGAGCCTGATGGTCTGGGCGGACCGGATCCGGCGGCTCAAGGTACGGACCAACGCGGATCAGCCTGATCAGTCGGCCACCGCGCGCGCCTTTGGCGCCGAGGGCATCGGACTGTGCCGGACGGAGCACATGTTCTTCGAAGAGGACCGGATCGATTCGGTCCGCGAAATGATCCTGGCCGATGACGAGGCGGGCCGCCGGAAGGCGCTGGCCCGGCTGCTGCCCATTCAAAGAAGCGATTTCATCGGGCTTTTCGAGGTCATGGACGGCTATCCCGTCACAATACGAACGCTTGACCCTCCCCTGCACGAGTTTCTGCCCCACGAGGCCGGGGCCCTTGAGCAACTCGCCGCGCAAACGGGTGTACCCGTGGAGCACTACCAGCGAAAACTGGAGAACCTGCGGGAAGCCAACCCCATGCTTGGCCATCGCGGTTGCAGGCTGGGTATCGCCTACCCCGAGATCACCGAGATGCAGGCCCGGGCGATTTTCGAGGCCGCGAGCGACTGCCTGAAACGCGGTATCAAGGCCATTCCCGAAATCATGATCCCCCTGGTCGGCCACATTAACGAATTGCGCCTGCAGGCCGACGTCGTACGCCGCACGGCCCGGGCCGTGCAGGAGGAGACCGGCGTGGAGGTGGACTACCAGACCGGCACGATGATCGAACTGCCGCGCGCCGCGCTCACCGCCCACGAAATCGCGGAAGAAGCGGAGTTCTTTTCCTTCGGAACGAACGACCTGACCCAGACGACCTTCGGACTCTCCCGCGACGACGCGAAGTTCATACCCGACTACCTGCATGCCGGGATCTGGCCGGAGGACCCCTTCGTCAGCATCGACGGCAGTGGCGTCGGCGAACTGGTGAGAATCGGCGTCGAACGGGGCCGGGCCACGCGGGACGGCATGAAGGTGGGCATATGCGGCGAACACGGCGGAGATCCCGCTTCGGTCGCATTCTGCCACGGCGTGGACCTGGACTACGTCAGCTGCTCCCCTTACCGCGTGCCCATCGCCTGTCTGGCGGCGGCGCGTGCCGCGCTGTCCGGTTAGGGCGCGACTTTAGCACATCCTCCCTCCCGTGCGGGGACGTAACGGCGGCTTGCCGCGGGAGACCGGAATCATGTGGGAACTCTTCTGGCGATTCCTGGCACTTGGCTGCGTCAGCTTCGGCGGCCCCGCCGCCCATATGGGGTATTTCCGTACCGTTTTCGTGGAGCGGTTGAAGTGGCTTGACGAAGCGGCCTACGGGCGGCTTGTCGCCCTGAGCCAGTTCCTTCCCGGACCTTCTTCCAGCCAGGTCGGCTTTGCCATCGGATACCAGCGGGCGGGCGTTGGCGGCGGCGCGGCCGTGTTCCTGGGTTTCACGCTGCCGTCGTTCCTGCTGCTGTTCCTGCTCGCGACGGCCGGCGGGACGCTGACGGACACGATCTACTTCGGCGGTTTCGTCAAGGGGTTGAAGTTGCTGGCCGTGGTCGTGGTCGCCGATGCCGTGCTGGGCATGTATTCCACCTTCTGCAAGAGCCGGCTGACCGGGACGCTCTGCGTATTGACCGCGGCAGCCCTGCTGATCGCCCCCTCGATGGCGACCCAGTTCGCGGTCCTGGGGACGGGTGCGCTGGTCGGCTGGCGCTTGCTTCGCGCGCCGCAGGCCCCGCCCGGGGGAAGACTCCGTTTCTCGTGGCTTCCATTGACGCTCTTCTTTATCCTGCTCATCGCCCTGCCGTTCCTGGCAAGCCTGTCGCCGAACGTCGACCTGTTTTCGCGCTTTTACCAGACCGGAAGCCTGGTCTTCGGGGGCGGACACGTCGTACTGCCCCTGCTTCAACAGACCGTGGGCGATGCCCTTCCCATCGATCGATTCCTGCTCGGATACGCTGCCGCCCAGGCCATTCCCGGTCCCATGTTCGCCATGTCCGCGTTCCTCGGCGCGGAGATGACGCCGGAACATGCGCTGATGGGCGCGTTGATCGCGGTCCTTGGGATATTCCTTCCGGGATTCCTGTTGATCCTGTCCTTTCACGACACCTGGGAGACCCTGGCGCGGAAACCGGGCGCGGCCGGCGCCGTCGCGGGGGTCAACGCATCGGTGGTCGGACTCCTGCTGGCCGCCCTGTACCAGCCCGTATTCGTCAACGCCGTCTTCTCACCCCTGGATCTCTCGCTCGCCATCGTCGGATTCTTCATGTTGCGGGTATTGCGCCTTCCGATCCTGGTCCTGGTGGGTTTCTTTGCCGTTTCGGGTGTCATCGCGGCGATCGTTGCCGTGTAGCCGGCGTGGATTCGAGCATCCGGGTTACAACAAGCGTAACGGCTTACGGCCTGGCGGTAACGCGGGTCATGCTTTCGCCTGTCGGCTACGGTTTCCGTACGGCGCTGACGGTAATCGTCGCACCGCGACGCAGAAAGCTCTGGCAGACGGCGAACGGCCAAAGCAGCGGTTTTAGAAAACAGTAGGCAAAGGATCCGATACTCGATCCCTCTTTTAATACCTTCTTGAGACTTTGCTTGACTCCATGATAGTTATGTTCGGTCGAGAAAAAATCGATGGATATCACTGTAAATCCAAGCCTGTTCAGGAGTGCGCTTAACACCGGCATCGAGAAGTGGTGAAGGTGCCGCGGCACGTCGAGATGAAACCACCGGTTTCCAAAGAACCTGGCTTCCCAACTGGCCATGTTGGGTACCGAGAACAGCAGCACGCCATCCGGCCTGAGCAGTCGCCTGATCTCGATCAAGGTCTTTACAGGGTCGGGCAAGTGCTCAAGCGTCGCCCACATCGTTACGGCGTCGAAAGAGGAATCGGCCCATTCACATACCACGTCCAAAGTGTCCCCGGAAACGATCGTCGCGCGCTCAGTCGCCCGTCTTGCGCGCTCAGCCGCATTGGGCGATAACTCGATACCATAAAGCTCCCAGCGGGATTCGTCGATTGACATGAGGAAGTCTCCCTTGCCGCATCCGACGTCGAGCAGACTTCCGCCCTGCTTCAACCGTCTCAGTCGTCTGATTTTCTCCCGCTGGTTCCGATCGGCCCTTGGTTGTCCCCCCCAGTAGTCGTCCGGATAGAAGCCGGACAACCGGCCGTAGTCCTCCTTATCCAGCCTGGTGAAACCATGATGGCAGGACCTGCATTCCGCGACATCGAATGAACGTGTGGTACACCCCATCCGATCATGGGCCTCAAAAAGAGTCCGTGTATCGTCCGACCCGCATAGCGGGCAGGAGGTTTCATCCGTCCCTTCAAGGGCGGGGCGCGTTCTTCCTTGACCTGACAGATCGGTTTCAGGCCGGGACCCGGATGGACTATCCATGGTTTTTCGACGTTTCATGCGGGGCTTGTAACCCTGGCGATTCGCGAAGTTCGTCGCTGAAGACGTAGCAATGCGATCGACGGCGAAACCTGTCGTGAACGGAGTACGAACAAATATGAACAATACGTCAGGGGGTCACAATGACTTATGTCCAATCTTCGCAATCACCGAATGGCACGTGCTCGTTCGGAAGGGGGTTCGGCTTCAACCCGCCGGCGAGTGCAGTTTGAACCTGCCTGCAAACAGCCGGGAGGATGAGCCGAGTGATTCCATTGACAATCAGCCATTCTCATACGATATAGACATGAGGTCGAGGTTTCCCGGTTTCAATTGAACGGCCCCTTGCGCTTACTTACGGGAATATGCAACGAATCGCTCCATATCTCATCCTGATCGTGTCGTTGTCCTCCGTGGACACACACGCCCAATCGGTCAATTCGATCGGCCGGGAACTGCCCGAAGACGCCGCGCCGCCGGAGCGGCAGCGGTTGCGGTTTTTCGAGATGGACGGGACCTACATGGAATGGTTCAAGACCATTTACAAGCGCAGCCCGGCCACGAACCTCGTTGCCGAGCCGCTGGTTCGCCAGGACCACAACTACGATCTGGTACCGGCCGCCGCCAGGTCCTGGGAGGCCACGCCGGACGGAAATACGTGGTTGTTCCACCTGCGGTCCGGGATGCAGTGGGACGACGGCCGGCCCTTCAACGCCCATGACTACGTCTTTACCTTTCGCCGGGGAGCGGACCCGGACAATGCCTACGATTTCGAGTGGCATTACCGCATCATCAAGAACTGGAGCGCCGTGGTCGCCCGGCAACTGCCCGTCGATTCCCTGGGCGTGGAGGCGGTGGACGATACGACGCTGGCCGTCCATACCGAGCAGCCTGTACCCTACCTGCCCTACAATCTCATCATGAGCTGGGCTTCGCCCGAACACGCGGTGGCCAAGTACGGCGACGAGTGGTCGACCCGGGCGGAGACCCATGTTTCGTCCGGCCCGTTCAAGCTCACCGAATGGCGCAAGAACGAGGTTATCATCCTGGACGCCAATCCCATGTACCGGGGTTCGATGCCCCCCTATCTCGACCAGGTGATGATCCGGGTGTTCTCCCAGTCGGCCCAACCGCTCATGCTGTCGGCTTATACCGCCGACGAGGTGGACATGATCCTGGTGTCCGGGCAGGCTTCCCTGGGCCGGGTCAAGAGCGACGCGGTGCTCAGCCGCGAACTGCATTCCATGGTCAACTTCGTCACGTTCTACATGACCATGGATACGTACAATCCGCCCTTCGACGACCTGCGCGTCCGGAGAGCCTTCGCCCATTCCATCGACCGGACGGCCCTGATGGAATCCGCCCTGAAGGACGTGGGCGTGGCGGCATACAGCATGCTGGCGCCCGGTTTCCCCGGCGCGAAGCCAGAGGCCTTCAGGAATACGCTGCCCTACGATCCTGAACGGGCCAGACAGCTTTTGGCGGAAGCCGGGTATCCCGACGGCAAGGGGTTTCCCCAGGTCGATATCTGGATCCGGGCCCTCGACGCCCACACGACACGCATTCCCTCGGAGGCCATCCAGGCGATGCTTGCCGAAGCGCTGAACGTCCGGGTCGGGGTCAGGGTCATCGAACGCAAGGTGTTCACCGACGGCCTGAACAACCACGAAGTGACACTGGCCCTCGTGGCGTACAGCCAGGACTTTCCGGACCCGGCCAATCTGCTCGGGCTCTGGCGGTCCAGGGGGCGCCACGCGTGGCACGATGACACCTTCGAACGGCTGATACACGAGGGCAACGAGTTCATGGGACCGCCCGAAGAACGGTACGCCATCTACCACGCCGCCGAACGCAGGCTCGTCGAGGACGTGGGCGGCATCTTCCTCTGGTTTCCCGTGGAGCACCGGCTGTGGAAGCCCGATTTCTACAGCCCCACCCTCCTGCCCAACCGGCTCGGCATGGAAGTCTGGTCCAACCTGACCTGGATGAACGGGTATTTCAGGGATTCGGACCGGGCGTCGGAGGAACAGCCGGGCGGCCGCGGCCTCTGGGACTGGCTGAAATCCGCCCTGGACTGACGGAAGCACGGGTATGGGAAGCTAAGAGGAACCTGAAGCTGAAAGGCGTTCCAGCGCTCCGCCATCTAAGCGGAGCTTGAGAAACGTTCCAACATATCGTTGTCAATGGTTACGCCCAGGCCGGGCGCGTCCGTCACCGGAAACGCGCCGTCAACGGGCTGCGGGGCTTCCAGCGCGTAGCGGCATCGCGTGGGATAGGACTCGTGGCCGTGTTCCATGACCAGGAAGTTGGGGATGGCCGCGGACAGTTGAATGGTTGCGGCGATGGACAGCAGTCCGCCTCCGCCTATGTGGGGTGACACGGGTATGTTGTAGGTCTCCGCGAGCACGGCGATGCGTTTCCCCTCCGTCAGCCCCGTGCGGCCGATATCCGGCATCACCACGTCGCAGGTCCTTCTTTCGAAGGCTTCTCTCATCTCGAACCGGGTGCGGTACCACTCTCCATTGGCGACGTGCATGTCCAGCGCCCGTGTCACGGCCGCGTGCCCTGCCAGGTCTTCGGGCAGGACTGGCGCCTCCAGCCAGTAAACGTCCAACGCTTCCAGTTCCCGGCCCAGCCTGATCGCCCCGGCCGTGTCGAACTCGGTGTGCACGTCCACCATGACGGCGATGTCCGGACCGACGCGCTCGCGGACGGCCGTGGCGATGGCGACGGTTCCCCTGTGGTCGCTGGCCGGGGACAGTTTCAGTCCGCGGTAGCCCGCGGCGACGAGTTTTTCTGCCCGGTCCGCCGCGGCGTCGGGGTCGCGGCCGGCGCATCCCGAATAGAGTTCGATCCGATCCCGAAACCGCCCCCCGAGCAGTTTATGCACCGGCAGGTCCAGCGCCTTGCCCTTCAGGTCCCACAGCGCGATGTCGCACGCGGCGAGGGCGTCGACGTAAAAACCGGTCGGATGTCCCCTTTCCCGCATGCCCTCGAAGAGGTGTTGCCACAGGAACTCCACGTCGAATGGGTCCGCGCCGACCAGGACGGGCCGGCACAGGTTTTCCACGATGGTCCGCGTGGTTTCGGGCGATACGCAACTCTGTCCTTCGCCGTAGCCGACGAGGCCTTCGTCGGTCGTTACGCGCACCACCAGGGTTTCGTGCATGTTTGACTTGAAGGCGTGTCTGGCCTCCGGTATGAAATACTTAGGAGGGGCACCGGGTCCGGCGGATTCGCCGGTTGCGGAGGACGCGTCGCCGAGCGCTTCCGGACTGCCTTCTTCTCGCGGGATCTTGATCGCGAAGGCTTCGACATTCGAGATCTTCATATCCTTCAATCCTCCGGTCGTTCGCCGTGGGGCGCCATTTTGACGAGCCTGGGTTCGAAGCGGGCCACCACGTCCACCAGGTCGGTCTGCGCCGCCATCACTTCTTCGATATTCTTGTAAACAAAGGGGACTTCGTCGAGACCGGCGGAGACGAGCGTGACGCCTCTCTCCCGCAGAAGCCGGTTGGCGTCCTGCCAGTTCAGGCTCCTGATCGCCCTTTTTCGACTCATCACGCGGCCGGCGCCGTGGGCGGCCGAATTCATGGCGTCCCGGTCCCCCTTCCCGCGGACTACAAAGGCCGGACTCGCCATGGATCCGGGTATGATGCCCAGCACGCCCCGGCCTGCCGGCGTGGCGCCCTTCCGGTGTACGATTGCTTTCCGGTCCGGTCTCTGGCCGGGGACGGAGATCCTTTCCTTCCACGCGAAGTTGTGGTGATTCTCCAGGTCCAGCAATACTTCCGCGCCCAGGTGGCCGGCCATGTGACGGTGTATGCAGGCGTGGTTGGCCGCCGCGTAATGGCCCATGAGCTCCATGGCCGCCCAGTACTCCTGGCCGGGTTCGGTGTCCAGGTCCAGCCACGCGAGGTGCCGCTGTTCCCTGGATAGCCCGGGGCGCAGGGACATGGCCAGCCTGCTGTAATGGGAGGCGACCATGGCGCCGGTCCCCCGGCTGCCGCTGTGGGAAAGCAGGGCGAGGTAGGTGCCGGTATGCAGCCCTTTCAACGGCTCGTGCAGCGTCAGTTCACCGAATTCGACGAAATGGTTTCCGCTCCCGCTGGTGCCCAGCTGGCTCCAGGCCTTGTCTCTGGCCTTCCGGGTCACGGGAGAGACGGACCAGTTCCGGTCGAGGACCGGGTGGTTTCGGCGTTTCTTGAAACTGGCCCCCACGCCAAAGCGCGTCTCGGCGGAGATGGCCCTTTTCAGCCGTTCCGTTCCCCGGTCCTGCCGCAGCGTGTCCAGCGGCATGTCCAGGACGGTCAGTTTCATCCGGCAGGCGATATCGACGCCCACGGCGTAGGGTATGACCGCGTTGTCCGTGGCCAGCACGCCGCCGATGGGCAGGCCGTAACCCACGTGGGCGTCCGGCATCAGCGCGCCGGCCAGGGCCACGGGCAGAGAACAGGCCCTCTCCATCTGCTGGACGGACTGCGCGTCCAGGTCCCGTCCCCACTGCCGGTATGGTACTGTTGGTGACACTTGCCGCGTTCCTGGATGAGGTCCGCTGTCCATACTCTCCGTGTGCATGACGCGGCCGTGCGCATGACGCGGCCGTGCGCATGACGCGGCGGATCAGAAACCGGCGATCTGCCGGCCGCCGAAAGTCAACCGGTACATGAGCCGTTCATAACGTGCATCGTCAAAGGGCGTGGGAGCGTGCAGAGTGCATCGATTGTCCCAGACCACCAGGTCGCCCGGACGCCACCGGTGCATATAGGTGAAGTCTTCTCCGGTCGCGTGGACCTGCAGGCTGTTCAGCAGCGCTTCTCCCTCCGCCTGCTCCATGCCTTCGACGGATTCGATGTGGCAGAGGGGCAGGTAGAGGGATTTCCGGCCGGTCTCCGGGTGCCGGGCGACCAAAGGCCGGATAATCGGGGGAAACTGCTCGAGGAGCGCCTCGCTCAGCGGTGGCCGGTGCGGATTCTTCTTCCTGAGCAGTTCGTTGAGATGATTGTAGGAATGGACGGTCCGGATGGAGTCGATGCGTGCTTTGACGTCTTCCGGCAGCGCCCCATAGGCCGCGGTCATCCCCGCTAAGCCGGTTTCACCGCCTTCCGGCGGCGTGCGGACGCAGAACAGGCAGGACCCGATGGGCTGGGGATGGCGGAAGGAATCGTCCATGTGCCACAGCAGCGGCGGCGGGTCCGCCTGGATGAAGAGCGACGTGTACTTTCCGTTTTCCTTCATGTTCCCGATGCGCAGCATGTCGGGAAATCCCGGAACCAGGAATGCCGGATCATACTTGTCGTTTCCCTCGGGCGTCCCGAACCCGGTCACGAAACGGCGGAGATGAGCGGGGTCGATGTGTCCCTGATCGCGTATGACGATCAATCCGCCCGCTTCGTGAAAGGCGTCCATGGCCTCCTGGGCCATGGCTTCATCGAGTCGCGTCAGGTCCAGGTCTCCGAGTTCGGCCCCGAAACCGGACGGGGTAATTGGCGTGTAGCTTGATTCTGCAGTCATATTGGATGCGTATTCCGAACCGGCGATCGGTTTCAATAGACGATGCGGATCAGCGCAGTTTTCCACGGCCGATGATGGGCCAGACCGTCTCGACGACCCCGCCGCGGATGCCGTATAGGTGGTCGTGGAGGAACAGGGTGACGTCGGTGTAAGCCACCATGAGGTCGAGTTTGTCGCCGACGGCAATGTCCAGATTCGGTGCGTTGAAGGTCACGGTCCCGTGTTCCGCGGACATGCGCACGCTCTTCACGTCCTCGACGCCCACCGGCATGGGCATGCCGAACCACGCGGGCACCGTCTTGAACCCGGCGTCCACGATCAGGCGGTCCGGTTCCGGGCGGCTGGTGACCGTCACGTGCACATAGATGGCCGGATCGGTTCGCACACCCCACAGGGTATACATCACGTCGTTGAAGATCGCGCCGCCCGCCTGGATCTCGGTGATCCCTTCCAGGTCGGGGGTTACCGACAGCGTGCCGCTCCCTCCTCCGCTCACGATGTCGCAGGGCAGTCCCGCGGCCCGGCACCTTCCCGCGGAGTCCACGAGATCTCCCACGGCCCGCCTGATCTCCCCGTGTTTCCAGTCGGAGTCTTCCTCCACGCAGGCGTGGCCTTCCCAGGCCATGACGCCGCGGAACCGCAGACCAGGAGTCTGGTGTACCTTCCGGGCGAGTTCCACGACTGCTTCCCCGGGCCGGACGCCGGCGCGTTCCATCCCCGTGTTCAGTTCGACGAGCACGCCGACCTCTACGCCGGTTTCGACCGCGGTGCGGCCCAGGTCCTCCAGCGTGGCGTCGCTGTCGACGGCGACCTTCACGTCCGCCTGCCTGCAGAGGTGCGCCAGCCGGGTGTATTTCGGCTGCCCTACCACCTGGTTGGCGATCAGGATGTCCTCGATGCCGCCCGCGACCATGACCTCGGCCTCGCCGAGTTTCGCGCAGGTGACCCCGATCGCGCCGGCCTTAAGCAACCTGTGGGCGATAGCGGGAATCTTGACGCCCTTTATGTGCGGGCGCCAGTCCACGCCGGCCTCTTTCAATCGCGTCCCCACGATACGGATGTTGTTTTCAAGTCGATCCAGGTCAACCCACAGTACCGGGGTATCCAGGTCTTCCTTGCGCGTTCCGATCTCGTCCAAAGTGCATTCCTCTCTCTTGTTTTTGCCTGACCGAGGCGTCGTATCGATTTCCAGGCTGGCGGCAGTCTCCGGCAAATGACCGCCGCGTCCATCCTTTTCCGGGTCATCGCCTGTCTCCGGCAGAAAAAACGACAACCCTTTCGAGATTTTCAAAGCCACGCAGACTGTTCATTGTGTATCACATCTGCAACGCCCCGTCAAGGACGTTCAACGGCTGTGTAGCCAATATTCGGAGGACATATCATGGAAATCGCGGAACTTTTGATTCAGCCGGCCGTCTTGCTGGCCGCCTTCATCTTCTTCTGGCGGGAAGCCAAAGCGGGCCGGCAGGAACTGAGGACCGAATTGAAGGCCGAGATGCACCAGATGGAAACGCGTATCAGGGAAGATATCGGGAAGGTCGAGGTTCGGATTGATAGCCGAATCACCCAGGTTGAGCACCGAATCGCCCGGATCGAAGATATCATGCTCGGGAAGAGCCGGACTGCGTGACCCGGTACGAAGCGCCGGTCGCCACGCGCGCCTGGTTGCAGGGGATCGATTCACTTAAGGAGGTATTACAATGCCCGGTTGGACGGATTGGATTCCTCAGGTCATCACCATTGGCGTTTTCATCTACTTCTTCCGAGACCTGAAGACGGATATACGTGATCTGAAGACGGATATTCACGGTCTGCGCGACAAAGTGTTTGATCTCGGATCCCGGGTATCACGTATCGAAGGGCTTCTCGAAGGCAAGTCGAAGAATGCAGAGGATCGGAGTTCCTGACGTGGAAGCGAGAAAGTCGCGGACGGAGAAAGCTGTTCCGAGTGCACTGAATATCGGGCCTATCCTCCCCACCGTACGTCTTTGTAAGGTGAAATCAGGGGGCCTTCCGGGCAGTGCAGGCTGCCGTCCACCACCCATCCGCAGTCCCGCGCGTCAAGTTCCGCCACGAGATAGCCTTCCCACCTTTCGATTTCGGTCTTATAGGCCGGGTCTTTCACCAGGTTTCGGCACTCGCCGGGGTCCTCGTCCAGGTCGAAGAACTGCTTCTGGTCGATGCGCGGCAGCCAGATGAACTTCCGGTGGCCGTCCGTTACGTATTGCATCTCCTGTTCAGGCGCGTAGCACCAGCAGTGCTCTCCGTGTATATAGGTTCTCCAGCCTTCCGCGTCGGCCCGGACCAGGGGAAGTAGGCTGCTGCCCGTCATCGTGGGCGGCGCCTCCACACCGGCTGCGTCAAGGATCGTCGGCATGATGTCGCGGAGCTCGGCCACGCCGCCGGCAACGGACGACTTCACCTGTTCGCCCCAGGCGGCCGGCGGGCAGACGATCAGCGGTATCCTCGCGCTGCCCTCGTAGGCGTAGGTCTTGCGCCACAGGTGGTGATCGCCCACCATGTCGCCGTGATCGGACGTGAAGATGACCCAGGTGTTGGACCAGGCCTCCGATTCGTATCGTTCCATCCAGTTCTTGAGCCGGCCGATCTGCGTGTCGATGAAGGAGATCTCTCCGTAATACCCGGACCTGCCGCGGTGTATGCGCGCGGCCGACAGCTTCCCGTGCCAGGCGTTGACGTCCGTGGCGTCGAAAGGCACGTCGTGCATATCCGCCCAGTCGCCGATGTACGGCGACGGGGTTTCCCGGTCATGGTAAAGGTCGAAGTACCAGCCGGGCGGAACGTACGGTGAATGGGGCCGGGCGAAGCTGATGTTGAGAAAGAAGGGTTTAGATCGGTCCCGCCCCGCGATGTAGTGGGTCGCCCGGCTCATGGTCCAGGCGGTCGGATGGAGATACTCCTCAGTGTGCCAGGGACGCCCGATCCACGAATTCCAGTTGACCCCGTGGTCGTCCGGCGTGATGTCCCGCTTTTTCTCCCGGTCGAACCACTGCCGGTACTCGTCCCGCAGGCCCTGGGCGAACATCCGGCCGGACTCGTCCAGTTCCGCCGACTGAAATCCCATGTCCGCCCGTTGCGGCGTGAAGTGGCCCTTCCCGACCAGGTGAGTCGCATACCCGGCGTTGGCAAGCGTGCCGGCCAGGGTATGGGGGAAGTCGTTGGGTATGGGACCCTGTCCCCGCCCCATGCCGAGGACGCCGGTATGCCACTGGTCCATGCCGGTCATCACGGTCGACCGGGCGGGAATGCAGGAAGGGACCGCGGTGTAGGCGTGGGGAAACCGCGTGCCCCGGGCGGCCAGGTGATCCAGGTTGGGCGTCTCCACCACCGGATGGCCGTCGCAGCTCATGCAGTCGCCGCGCATCTGATCCGCCATGATGAAAATGACGTTGGGACGGGACATGTTTTCCTGCTCCTGGATGGCGCCGATTCCGAAGTTCGTACTGGTCGAAGGAGGATTTACAACTTACGCCCCCCGTGCCTGCTGTCAAGAATTGAAGTCCTCCGCGCATCACGGAGTACGGCCCGCGTTAAGCCGTTAAACCCCTTGACATTGGGGCGATCTACGCCACATTCCATGCAGGGCAGGCCCTTCGGTTTACAAGACTAGAATCCCATCGCAGGAGGTACTGGCCACATGGCCGCGCGTGACAAACCCATTTCAGATGAAGAGCGGGTATTCTGGGCGGATATCCGCCGTCAGTTCTACCTCGAGGACGGCGTGACTTTCCTTCAGGGCGGTTCGGTAGGCCCGTCCGCGAAGCCCGTGATCGAACAGGTGGTCGAGTGGTTGCGGCAGGTGGAGGCGAATCCGTTGCACAACCAGGGCGGAAAGGTCATGGGACCCCTTGTCGAGTCGGCCCGCGAAAAGGCCGCACGGTTCACCGGGGCTTCCGCGGATAACGTGGCCCTGGTACTCAACACCACGATGGGCATGAACGTTCCCGCCCGCGGATTGCCCCTGCAGCCCGGCGGCGAGGTGTTGATGAGCGACCAGGAGTACCCCTCGGTCCAGCGCATGTGGGAACACATGTCGAATACGCAGCACGTCCTGATCCGGAAGGTTCCCCTTCCAACGCCTCCGGAATCACCGGGGGAGATCGTCGAAGCCTTCGCCGCCCATATCACGCCGCGAACCCAGGTCATGGTCTTCTCCCACGTCTACTGCACCACCGGCCTTGTGGCGCCGGTGCGCGAACTGACCGCCCTGGCCCATGACCACGGCGCCGTCGCCGTGGTGGACGGAGCCCATGCGGTCGGCATGGTGCCCGTCGACATCGAAGCCTGGGGATGCGATTTCTACGCCAGCAGTACGCACAAGTGGCTGCTGGCGCCCAAGGGCACCGGTATCGTCTACGTGGCGGATCCTTACCTGAGTTCGCTGCCCGCGCCGATCCTGGGTTACAATACGGCGCCGATGAACCACGCGAGGCGGTTCGACGTGACGGGGACCCGCGATACGACCCATTTCGCCGGCCTGGGCGCGGCTATCGACTTTCAGCTGGGCATCGGGTGGGAAGACAGGATCAGGCCCTACTGCCTGGGTCTGGCCCGGTACCTCCGCGAACTGGTCATGGAGGAAATCGAAGGCGCCCGCATGACCGTACCGCCGGGGCCCGAGATGTCGGGGTTTCTGACTTCATTCTCCATCGACGGTTGCGATCTTGGCAAAATCGTGCAAATCATGTGGGAGGAGTACCGCATCCAGATCGCCGCCACCGGCGCGGGCGGTCAGTCCGTCTTCCGCATTTCGACACACTTCTACGACAGTTACGAGGATATCGACCGGTTCATCGACGCGTTGAAGACCGTGCTTGCCGCCCGGCGCGACGAGTTGTTCGAAGAACGGGAATAGGCCCGGCCGGATCGGCCGGCCCGTCCCATCCCGGCGGTCCGCCGCACGCACGCAAGGCCCCGATCTCATGCTCAGACTCGAATTCGACCGCGGGACCATCCTGGTGCACGGCGACCGGGTCCAGGTGGCCGAGTTGTCCTTGCCCGGCTGCGCCTTCGACCAGCGGGTGGATCTTTTCCGTGCTCCGGCGCGGCATTACCGCGAGATCATCACGCTGCTCGCCGACCGGGACATCCCGTACCGGGACGACGCCCGTTCCTACGAGAAACTGGATCTTTCCCTCCAGTCGGACCGGTCTCCCTTTCCCTACCAGCAGGAAGCCGTGGACGCCTGGTGGCAGGCGGGCGGCCGCGGCGTGGTCGTGTTGCCGACCGGGGCGGGCAAGACTTTCGTCGCCCTCATGTCCATGGCCCGCGTCCAGCGCAGCACACTGGTAGTCGTTCCTACCATCGACCTGATGCAACAGTGGTACGGCGTGATCTCCAGCCAGTTCGACGTCGAAGTGGGCCTGATCGGCGGGGGTTGTTACGACATCGAACCGGTCACCGTGTCCACCTACGATTCCGCGTACCTGCACATGGAGCGGCTTGGCCACCGGTTCGGACTGGTGGTCTTCGACGAATGCCATCACCTGCCCGGACCCTCCTACCTCATGACGGCCGACCTGTCGCTGGCGCCCTACCGGCTCGGGCTGACGGCCACGCTCGAGCGGGAGGACGGCGCGGAACACCTGTTGAAGGACGCGATCGGGGAGACGGCCTACCGCCAGGAGATCCGCTCTCTGAGCGGGGAGTATCTGTCCGACTATGAAACAGTAAAGATCAACGTCAGGCTTTCACCGGAAGAGCGGATCGAGTACCAGGCGGAGCGGGATATCTACCGCGCTTTTCTGGACAGGCACCGGATATCGCTGGCCGGTCCCAATGGGTGGGTCCGGTTCCTGTCGGCGACGTCCCGCAGCGAAGAAGGCCGCCGGGCCTTCACGGCCTACCGGACCCAGAAGGCCATCGCCCAGGGTTCGCAGGCCAAGCTGCGTGTCCTGGAAAGGCTGATCCGGCAGCACCGCCGCGACCGAATGCTCATCTTCACCAGCGACACCGAAACGGTATACCGGATCTCGCGCCGGTTCCTCGTTCCCGCCATCACGCACCAGACGAAGGTGAAGGAGCGCCGGGAAATCCTGGCGGCGTTCAACGCCGGCGGATATCCTTTTCTGGTCACCTCCCGCGTGCTGAACGAGGGGGTGGACGTCCCCGAAGCCAATGTGGCCGTCATACTGTCCGGTTCCGGGAGCGTAAGGGAACACGTACAGCGTCTTGGCCGGATCCTCCGGCGCGTCGAGGGCAAGCACGCGGTTCTGTATGAACTCGTGGCCGAACGGACGGGCGAGGAATACGCGAGTTCCCGGCGGAGGCAGCACAGCGCCTACCAGGAACCCGGCAGGGAGGCGGCGACATGCTGACGGGCGACCTGCTCCGTGTCCGTTTTCGCAAGGGTGAGATCCACCTTCCCTATATCGATGAGCTGGAACCGGATCACCTCGGGGTTGCCGAAACGCTGATCCGCATCTTCGAGCGCCATGAAGGCGGGACCCGGCAGGAACTCGACGAAGAGCTGACGGACACTACGGGCGCCGGGCCGGAGTTCCTTTTTCACCGCGGACTGAGCAAGTTGCTGAAGGATCGCTGTACGTTCGCGTCCGAGTCGCCTGTAGATCCGGTGGAACTGCGCCGGCGTATATTCGAAGGCGCGGCCGCGGCGTACCGGGACACGGAGCAGATCCGCATCGACCGGGAAGCCATTCTGACCGAAGCGGCCAAGTCGGCCGCCATAGGCGCGGAACTCGTCGAAGGAGCCTTCTATGCCGATCTCAGGGAGGCCGAGCGGCTGGCGTCTTTCAAGTCCTGCACGCCCGGGTGGCTGTTAAGCCGGTATAATGTCGCCCTCGCCCAGGCCGTCCTGCTGCGGGCGTCGGAACTGGACCTGTACATCGAAGGGGAAAGTCCGGCCCGCTACCGGGACCTCTTCCGTAAGATGAAGTTCTTCCGGCTTCTCCACGAGATCCGACAGACGGGACCGGGGAAGTACCACATACGCCTGGACGGCCCCATGTCGCTCTTCAAGTCGTCCCAGCGCTACGGTCTGCAGATCGCCCAGTTTCTCCCCGCGGTCCTGCACTGCGAGAACTGGCGCGTCGCCGCTTCCGTCATATGGGGCGCCAGGCGCCGGAAGGGGGTTTTGAAACTGACGCCGGACACGGGTTTGAAACCGATCGGTCCTTCCACGGGGCAGTGGATACCCGAAGAGGTGGTCTGGCTGGAGGACCGTTTCTCCCGGCTTAAAACGGACTGGCGCATAGCGGCCGGGGCGGAAGTCGTCGACCTGGGCGGCGAGGGTGTACTGGTACCCGAGTATGTGTTCACCCATCCGCCCGCCGGCATGAAAGTCTACCTGGAATTCCTCGGTTACTGGCGCTCCAGTGGCCTGCGGACCCGTCTCGACCTGCTGAGCCGGCACGGTCCGCCCAACATGATCCTGGCGATCTCATCGGATCTCTCCGTGGATGACGAGGAATCGACCGGGATCCCGGGCGAGGTGTATGCATACCGTCGGACACCGGTGGCCCGCGATATACTGAAGATCCTGGACGACCTGCTGGAAGAGCACCCCGGCGCATCGCCCGGAACGCTGAATCTGTTCGGCCCGCAAACGGTATAAATGGGTTGATTTGTCCACCCCCCGGGTTTAAGGTTATGGCCATGTCGTCCCAACCTTCCACTTCCGTTTCGTCGCCCTGGATTACCCGTGGATTCGAGGCGTTCCGGCGCGGGACCTTCGGCAACGGCGGCCAGAACCTCTATGTATCCCGGGCGGGTGCCCTGCAGCGCATTCACCAGTTCGACCTGGACCGGGACGGCCACGTCGACCTGGTCTTCTGCAACAGTCAGAACCACGGAGAAAAACCCCCGGTCACCGTGTACCGCGACGTGCTCGGCCGGACCGCTTCCCGGTTCCTGCCCTCAGACGGGGGAAGAACCGGCGTCGCCGCCGATCTGAACGGGGACGGCTACGATGACCTGGTCGTCGGCATGTTCTACAACGGCATCCGGAGGGACCTCAACGCCTACCTGTACTACGGCGGTCCGGACGGACTCGGTGAACGGCGGATTCAGTACCTGCCGGCGCCTTACTGCACTTCGGTTGCCGCCGGCGATTTCGACGGGGACGGGAAACCGGACCTGGCCTTTGTCTCCGATGGCAAAATCCGGTTGTTCTACCAGTCTGCGTTGGGATTCGAGCCCAAGCGATATCACAATCTGGATATCAAGGCCGACCAGGCAGCGTCCGATGACCTGGATGGCGACGGGTACGCCGACCTGGTCGTTCGCGCCACCGGGGGAAGCGTGGGTGTATACTGGGGCGGTCCGGACGGGATAGACCCGGAGAGGTCAACGACGATTCCCGTCGATACCGGCCCCCCGGATGAACCGGACCCGGATCATGGCGGTTATCCCGAAGACGTCGATCCCGCCGTTCCCCTCGTATCCGTTCTCCGAATCCACGACAAGCCTTTTGTATTCGTCGCCCGGCCCGACGCCGTATTCCTGGCGCCGTTCAATGCCGGACGGGAAGCGCGGGAGCCGGCACGGCTGTCCTGCCGAAATGCCCTCGCCGTTGCCGCGGACGACGTTGACGGCGACGGTCTGTCCGACCTTGTCGTGGCCTGCCGGGACCGGCACGGCGGCGAGGAGTGTTCGTGGCTGTATCATGGTACGGAAGAGGGCTTCAACGACGGCCGCCGCACCCCGATACCCAGCTGTCGCGCCTGCGATGCGGCCGTCGGGGATCTGGACGGGGACGACCGGCCCGAAATCGTGATCTGCCAGACTCACACGCCGGAAAGCTATACGTCGGAGTCCCTGGTGTACCGCTGGGACGGCGGCGGGCTATCGGCGCCGAAGGCCCTCGAGACCCATGACGCCCGGCGGGTGCTGCTCGCCCGGTCCTCGGACGACCCGCTTCCGCAGGCCGTTTTCATCAACCAGTTCAGCAGGAACTTAAGGGGCGACATCCCCGTCTACGTCTTTCACGGGGGTCCCGACGGCTTCACGCCCGAACGTCGGCAGGAAGTCCCGGGCTGGGGTGCGGTCGAGGCGCTCCGGTGTGACCTGAACGACGACGGGCTGCCCGACCTGATCCTGGCCAACGCGTCCGAAAACTCGGTGCGCCGGGACCCGGGGTCCTACGTGTACTTCAACGAGAAGGGGCGGTTCGGGAGCGAACCGGACGTGCGCCTGCGGACGGTCCGCGCCCACGGGGTCTGTTGCGCGGACCTGGACCGGGACGGATATCTCGACCTCGTCTTCTGTGGATTCGACAATCCGGATATCGTCATCTTCTACGGCGGCCGGGATGGTTTCGAATCCGGACGCACGGCGCGTATCAAACTGGAATACGAAGGTGTGGTCTACAGGGACCCGCGCTGGACCTTCCTCGTCGACCTCAACGGAGACGGATGGCTCGACCTGGTCGTGCCGCAGATCGCCGACGACTACAGCTTCATCCTCCGGGGCGGGCCGGAAGGCTTCAGTATGGACCGGTGCCAGGCGCTCTCTGTCTGGCACGGCGCGTGCGCCCGGGCGGCGGACCTCAACGGGAACGGGTACCCCGACCTGATCATCGGCGGCCACGAACCTTCTCACGGGGTCCCCCACGATTCCTTCGTGCACGTCTACTGGAACGGTCCCGACGGCCTCCGAGAGGATCGCCGCACCCTGCTGCCCGGAAACGCGGTGAACGCCATGTCGGTCATGGATTTCAACGGGGACGGCCTCCTTGATCTCTTCATCTGCTCCTACCACGACAACCGCGTGCGGGATATCGATTCCTACATTTACTGGAACCGGCCCGATCGCGGTTTTTCGACCGAGGACCGCACACGGCTGTTTACCCATTCGGCTTCGGGGTGCGTGGCCGCGGATTTCGACGGGGACGGCCGCGTCGACCTCGCCATCGCCTATCACAAGGTCGAGGGCGATCACGTCGGCCATTCCGCCGTCTGGTGGAACGGACCCGACGGTTTCGATGCCGGACGCGTGACCCGGTTGCCCACGACGGGTCCCCACGGCATGACCGCCGTGCCCACGGGCAACATGCTGGATGGGGGGCCTGAAGAATACTACGTATCCGCACCGCGGGAGGTCCCGCGCGGACAGTCCATAACCAGTATCGCGTGGGAAGCCGATTGCGGGCCCGGGACCTGGGTGCGCGCCCAGATCAGGTCGGCGGACTCGGAGGAGTCGCTCGGACATGCCGCCTGGCAGGGACCGGAGGGTGACAACACCTGGTACGAAACACCACGGCCGGTGTCAGTCCCGTGTGCGGGTTCATGGATACAGTACCGGCTGGCGCTGGGTGCGACAAACGGAGGCAACACACCAAGGGTGACGGAGGTACGGGTGGGGGTTGATTAACGGTCCGGCAGTATTGTTCATGACCTGCTTCGAGGAAGAAATGCGTAAAGAA
This sequence comes from bacterium, assembly GCA_965202605.1. Classification (GTDB taxonomy): domain Bacteria; phylum JAAXHH01; class JAAXHH01; order JAAXHH01; family JAAXHH01; genus JAAXHH01. Next base: position 2,554,589 of record OZ241838.1, on the reverse strand, counting down.
CGGGAAATCCTGGACGCGCTGCGAAAATGGACGGAAGAAAACGACAACGTCCGCGGCATGGTCCTGACGAGCTCCCGGGTCAACGACGACGCGGTCCTCGACCTGATGTCGGATTACGACGTGGAGCTCTACGTGACGGATGAGGAGCCCTTCGAGGGGGGCGATGAGTGGCTCGAAGCCTTCGGCGCCGTGATGACGCGGTGGCCGGCGGCCCCGGCCCGGAGTGATGACGGCGGATTGTTTCGCCTGGTGATCTATGAAGACGGCGTCCGGATCGACTGGGGCATTAAAAAGGCTGAGCGTATCCGGCGCTTCAATGGTCCTTCCGAGCCTTACAGGGTGCTGGTGGACAAGGACCGGCTCGTTGAAAATCCTCTCCAGTCAAGCTATGCCGGTTTCAATATCCGTAAACCCCTGAAGTCGGAGTTCGACGAGGTGATGGATGACTTCTGGTGGGACATCACTTACGTGGCCAAGAGTCTCTGGCGCGACGAGATTTACTGGGCGAAGTACATGTATGGCGGACGTCACTTCAAGGAGCTCGAAAAGGTTATCGAATGGTACATCGGCATGCATCACGCATGGTCCGTCAACACGAATAAACATGGCCGGTGGTTCAAGCGGTACCTGGACAGGGCCACCCTGGGGGAAATCGATGCCACGTTCGCCGGTGCGGATATCGAGGGAAACTGGACCGCGCTGTTCAATATGACCCGGTTGTTCAGGCGTCTTGCCGTGGCGGTCGCGGACGAGTTGGACTTCGATTATCCGCACGAAACCGACCGCCGCATCACGGAATACATGGAGAAAATCAGGCGCCTGGACCGGGACGCGGAGGATTTCGTTTGAACGCGGGCGAGTCGTCGTTTGTACAATTGTACAATAAGCCCAGCCCAAAAGCCAGGCCCAAACGAAGACGAAAGCGGTATCTTTTCAACTCTATCAACAATAACAGGGACAGCACACTGGAGCATAGAAGATGAAGGCATTGCTTGAAAAACTGAATATCGAAGCATTGAACGCCGGGGCCTGTACGGGGATCGACGGCTGGACATACGGCGAGGGACCGATCCTCACTTCCTGCAACCCGACGACCGGCGAACCGATCGCGGGCGTGCGCCAGGCGACGCCCGAGGTCTACGACCGGGTGATTGAACACGCCCGCGGCACCTTCGATACCTGGCGAACGATTCCCGCGCCGAAGCGGGGCGACATGGTCCGGGACCTGGGCAATATCCTGCGGGAGTACAAAGAGCCGCTGGGGGAACTCGTATCCCTGGAAATGGGCAAGATCCGGGTGGAGGGCATGGGGGAAGTCCAGGAGATGATCGACATCTGCGATTTCGCCGCCGGTCTCTCCCGGCAGCTGTATGGACTGACGATCGCGAGCGAGCGGCCGAGTCACCGCATGAGCGAACAGTGGCACCCGCTGGGCGTGATCGCCATCATCACCGCCTTCAATTTCCCCGTCGCGGTCTGGTCGTGGAACGCTTCCCTGGCCTCGGTGTGCGGCGACGTTACCGTGTGGAAACCGAGTGGACAGACGCCCCTGACGGCCGTGGCCACGCAGCACCTTTGCAACCGGGTCATGGCCGACCACGGGGTGGACGGCGTGTTCAACCTGGCCATTGGCCGCGGCAGCGACGTGGGCAATCTCATGCTCGACGACGACCGGATTCCCCTTGTTTCCTTCACGGGGTCGACCGCAACCGGAAAGACCGTGGCCGCCCGGGTGGCGTCCCGCTTTGGCCGCACCATACTGGAACTGGGCGGCAACAACGCCATCATCGTCACCGAAAACGCCGACCTGGAGCTGGCCGTTCCCAGTATCGTCTTCGGGGCCGTGGGGACGGCGGGCCAGCGTTGCACGTCCACCCGGCGCATCATCGGGCACAAGAGTCTGACGTCTGCGCTGATCGAACGGCTGGCTCACGCCTATGCCCAGGTGCCGATGGGAGACCCCGTGGATGACAGCACCCTCATGGGACCCCTGGTCACGGTCGACGCGGTGGACGACATGATGCAGGCCATCGACCGGGCGAAAGCCGAAGGCGGCGAGGTGATTACGGGGGGAAAACGCCGCCCGGACCTGGGACCGAACTTCGTCGAACCGACGATCATACGCATGCCCGCCCAGTCGGAAATCGTGAAACAGGAGACTTTCGCGCCTATCCTGTATGTCCTGGAATACGAATCTCTTGAAGAGGCCATAGGTCTGCACAATGACGTGCCTCAGGGCCTTTCCAGCGCCATTTTTACCGACAGTCTGCGGCAGGCGGAGCGGTTTCTTTCCGCCACGGGATCGGATTGCGGCATTGCGAACGTGAATATCGGCACGTCGGGCGCCGAGATCGGCGGGGCTTTCGGAGGCGAAAAGGAGACGGGCGGCGGACGCGAATCGGGGTCGGACGCGTGGAAAGCCTACATGCGGCGCCAGACCAATACCGTCAACTGGTCGACCGATCTTCCGCTGGCCCAGGGGATCGAGTTCGGCGCAAGCAGATCGGAAGATGACTGAGCGCACTTGTCGAATCGGATACAGGGAAGAAAACCGAATCACAGGGATGGAAACCGATCACAGGGAGGACAGCCCATGTCAACCAACGGGGCGTTTATCATAGACAAGAACCTGGGCGCGCGCCTGGATGAATCCCAGGCCGACCTGACCCGGGTAACCAGCGACGGCCGGGACGTGGTCCCGCTGACGGACGAGCAGAAGTACCTGTTCGACAAGGACGGCTGGCTCCTGATCCCAGGCGTACTTTCCGAGGCCGAATGCGCGGAGACGCGGGCGTTCTGCGAGCAGTTGCACCATGATCCCGAATCCATACCCGAACCGGAACGGTCGGCCATCGGCGGTCCGCTGCAGAGCCTGACGGATCACCCGATGGTGGTGGGGTTCATGAACGAATTCCTGGCCTATCCCGGCCTGTCCAACCAGATCTGCTACGGGTTCCGGCAGGAGTCCGCCAACCTGATGTACCGGGAAGTCGGCGATGGCGACTTCGGCCCCCATAACGGAAACGGCATGCTGCGCTTTCCCGGCGACTCCCATCTCTACCGCTGCATACCGGGCAAGGCCAACTCCGCGTTGACCCGGGTGGTCTGGGAGTTGAACCCGGTGGAGGAAGGGAACGGGACGCTCCTGGTATCCGGCAGCCACAAGTCGGTCTTCCCCGCGCCGCCTTCCATCCAGTCCCCGGACTCGCCGATCTGGAACACCTACACGTGTCCGCCAGGATCGCTGATGTTCTTCACCGAGGCCCTGACGCACAGCGGAAGACCGTGGATCAATGAGCAGTGCCCGCGCATCGCCATTTTCAGCTGCTACAACTCCGTAAACGCCAGGTGGCACAACTGGGATCCCCATCCGGAGCTGCTCGCGTCCATGCCGCCCCTGCGCCAGACCCTGTACCGGGGTGTCTACGTGGCGAACAACCTGGTGGGGGGCGAGATGCACTGAGGAACGAAGCCTCGTCCGGGATTTACCGGAGATGTCTCGTCGGGCGCGGTCCGATTGGCCGGTCGCCCGCGGGATTGCATATCAAGGGGATTACGCCTGTACCTGGAGGTAGTCTTCTTTAAGCACCTTGTACAGGCAGTGCAGCAGATAGTCGGCGTTTTCTTTGGTGAAGACCAGGGGAGGCTTGATCTTCAGCACGTTGTGCAGGGGGCCGTCGGTGCTGATCAGCACGCCGTGGTCCCGCATCCGGTTGACTACGTAGGACGCCTGGTGGCCGCCCGGTTCCAGCGTGTCGCGGTCTAAAACGAGCTCCACCCCCACGTAGAGCCCCATGCCGCGGACGTCGCCGATGATCGGGTGTTCCGGCGCCAGGGCGCGAAGGCCTTCCAGCAGGTAGCCGCCCACCTCCAGGGCATTGGCCTGCAGTCCTTCTTCCTCGATGATGTCCAGGACCGTCAGGCCGATGGCGCAGGAGACCGGATTCCCTCCGAAGGTATTGAAATACTCCATGCCGTTGTCGAAGGCGCCGGCGATCTCCGGGGTAGTCACCACAGCGCCCAGCGGATGGCCGTTGCCGATGGGCTTCCCCAGGGTAACGATGTCCGGGACCGCGTCCTGGGTCTCGAATCCCCAGAAGTGCGTGCCGACCCGCCCGAATCCCACCTGGACCTCGTCGGCGACGCACACGCCCCCCGCTTCGCGCACGTGCCGGAAGGCTTCGGTGAAATACCCGTCCGGCAATACGATCTGTCCCCCGCAGCCAGGCAGGGACTCGGCGATGAAAGCGCTGATTCCACGATCCTGTTCCGAAAGCTCTGCTATACATTCGCGTACGTGTTGCGCGTATTGGGAGCCCGTTTCCGCCGAATGGCCCTTGTACGGACCACGGTAGGGATCGGGAAGGGGCGTCTTGTGGACGTGGGACGGCGCGCCTTCGCCCCCGGGCCCGTCGAACTTGTACGGACTGATATCGATCAGGGACGTCAGGTTGCCGTGATAGGCGCCGTCGAGGATGAGCAGGTCGCGCTGTCCGGTATAGCTCCGCGCCAGGCGGAGGGCGAGGTCGTTGGCCTCGCTCCCGGAATTCACGAAGAAGCACACGCCGAGCGGATCGGGCAGCTTCGCGCAGAGGCGTTCGGCGTAATCCACGAGGTTGTCGTGCAGGTAGCGGGTGTTGGTGTTCAAGACCGCCATCTGGCGGTGGCTCGCGGCAGTCACCCGGGGATGGCTGTGTCCCACGTGGGGCACGTTGTTCACGGCGTCCAGGAAGGCGCGGCCTTCCTCGTCGTACAGGTACTGCATGTGGCCTCGTACGATCTTCAGGGGCCGCCGGTAGGAGATGCTGAGGGACCTGCCGATATGCCGGCGGCGGGCGGACAGGACCTCGCGTGAAGCCCGCTGCTCCGCCGGAAAAGCCCCGGCGGGCACGCCCAGGATGACGTTCGGGTCCGGAGACAGGCTCAGCCAGACGTTCCGTTGCCCGGGTCCGCCGACGCCGGGAAAATCACCTTTCTTGTCCAGCATGTCCGTGACGATCTGAAAGTGGAGGTGGGGCGGCCATCCGCCGTTGACCGTCGAGTCTCCGAGCGAGGCGAATCGCTCTCCCTTTCCAATCCGCTTTCCCTCGCTCAGACCGGCCAGCGACGCCGCGCTCAGGTGACCATACAGCGTGCAGAACTTCAGGGTATTGCCTTCCGGGTCCTCCGCGGTGTGTTCCAGGATGATGCACGGTCCGTAATCCAGCGGCCTGGTGTTGTTTCGGAAGCTGTGGACCTTCCCTTCCAGCGGCGCGAAGACTGGCGACCCGGCGGGCAGGAAAACGTCCATCCCCAGGTGGATGGTCCGGCGCTCGGGCATCTCGTCGCAGTCGAGGGCGAACTGGCCGGCGGTGTATACCTGGCGGGCCTCGTCGTACCGGCCGATCCCCGCCTCGGACCCGGCGGCTTCCATGCGCTGGAAAATCGCTCTGGCAAGGTCGTCCACACCGATTTCACCCCCCAGCAGGGCCCGGTCCGGGCTGCTCACGCTGAGATCGAACACGAGGGCGGTGGAGAGGTCCACGCCGGGGCCCATGACCGGCGCGAAGGCGCCGCGCCTGGATGAAAGGTACGCTTCGATGCCGGGCGTCCGCCGGCACGGCGGCAGTCCGCAGGCGTCCCTGAACAGGTACTCCGCGAAGGATGGCGAGACGCCCTCCAGTTTCTCGAGGAGATCCCAGGCGTTCTTTTCGCTGACGGAGAGGTAGGCGTTGTCCGGTTCGGCAACCTGTTGATGGGCAGAGATGGCCACGCTCATGCACAGGCGCATCACGGCGCAGTGGTACAGCAGCTTCAGATCCAGGTCCGTCATTGGGCGTTCGGAGTGGTACCCGGCGACGACGTGGGCGGCCGCCGACAGGGGTTCCGACTTGCCGAGCATGACATAGGCGGCGGCGACGGCCGGTTCGAAAAGTGCGCAGGATTGGGCCATGTCGCCGAAATCGATCAGGCCGGCCACTTCCAGTTCGCTCGACGCCGGATCTTCGGGATGGGCCCGGCGGACCAGCACATTCTGGTCGTTTGCGTCGTTGTGAATGATCTGCCGCGGAAGGGTATCGAGACAGGGCGCGACGACGCGTTCGTACGCTTCGCAGTAACCCATGACCAGCCGGCGGCGGCCGGCGTCGGAGATCAGGCCGGCGTACCGGCGAACGACGTCCGGTCCGTTGTCCATGTTCCAGATGAGGTCGGGCTGCCGTTCCGCGTGGGAGAAGTCGGCCAGGGCGCAGGTCAGCCGGCCGAGAAAGGCGCCCAGGTCCCGCAGGAGGCCGGGGCCGTGCGGCCTGGTATCGCAAAGCGGGCGACCTTCGATGTACGTCAGCATCCGGACCAGGTGTTGCAGTCCGTTCCGTCCATCGATCTGCGTGATGGCGTTGTCGTCCTTCGTCCGGCATACCCGCGGCCACTCGGTTTCGTCGAACCGTCCGGCCAGGTGGTCGAAAGCATCGTGCTGCAGCTTGAGGATACTGCGCTGTTCACCCGCGCCGGAGATCTTAAGGACGAAGATCTCACCGCTTCCGGTGGTCAGTCGGAAGTTCTGGTCCCGCTCGCTGGGCAATGCGCTCAGCGTGCCGGATACGCCATAGAGGGACCGGGCGAGTTCGCCAGCCTCTTCTGGGGAGAAGCGGGGTCGTTTTTCGGCGATGACGGACAAATCGAACCTGTTCACGGTTTAAATGTCAGGGTGGTGGCTGCTGGATATGCGTCGTACCGATATGCTATCCCGGGACGCTGTCCCGGAACGCCGCCCCGGTGCTGTGCGATCATCACCCATCCCCATTGGTTACGCTTACCGGGCATAATCGTCGTCGTTGTTCCCGCGCCAGTCGGGGAGATACCCTTCCGTATGTCCGAATCCATAGGAGGATCCGATCTGGTTGATCGATTTCCAGGGCCACGCCTGGCCGCCGATGAGGCGGAATTCATCCCCTTTGCCGCAGAGCCAGTAGAACATGTGGGCCACGTAGCGTGCGGCCCCGTGTCCTCCGTAATCGGCGTGCCTGAAATCGAATTCGGGCTCGACGATCCAGTCCCGCGCCGCCGGCACCGTACGCCAGTAGCTGTATTTCAGCATGTGCCGCAGGCCGGTTGCAGTGGATGCGCCGCGGCGATGCAGGATGCTCTGCGAATGCAGGCCGATGGTGCCGGCGGGCCCCGAACACAGCACGCCATGCTCGTCCTGCCCTCGTCGGGTCGTTCGGATATGGGAACCGGGCGTGACTTCGGTGGGTCCCATTTCATCGGGGGTGTCCTGGGGGAAATAGAATACCTCGACGAATTGGACCTCCGGTCCGAACACGTGGTCGGCGTCGTGGTGCCAGTTCTGTGGACCCGCGGGACATTCTACCCGGTGGTTGCTGACCAGCACGGGCAGTCCCACGTGGCGGCCCAGCAGCGAGCGCAGCGCCCCCGTCAATACGGGGTTGAGCAGGACGTGTTCGATGAACCAGTCTTCGAGCAGAATCGAACTCGGTTCATGGGTGTCCCTGATGCGGACCAGTTCGTCTTCTGTCATGCCGTCGGGCACGTAGCACGGATTGAGCGGGATCTTCCCGTTCAGGTAATCGCAGGTGCGCCGGTTGATCTCGTCGGGGACGATGCCCTCGAAATGAAGGTATCCTTCCCTGCAGAAGCGCAGTACCTCCGAGTCGGTGAGCGTCGGCTCACAGTCGAAGACCCGGCGGGAAACGTCGTAATGCATGCTTTTATTCCTTGATTATGAGTCGGCGCGGAGTCAATTTCCAGTATAAGCCTGCCTTTAGATCAACAGTAAAATATGCAGTGCGATTCGCCGGCGGGACAAGGGTTTTCCGATCGGACGCACGCATTGCAGCGAGAGGGAAGGGGTTCTCGAAACCATGGGCATCTATGAAGACATCGGCGTCCGTCCGGTAATCAACGCCATCGGCACGGCCACACGTTACGGAGGCGCCCTCCTGGCCCCGGAAATCATGGAAACCATGCGCATAGCCTCCCGGGAATTCTGCCCCCTGGACGAATTGCATGAAAAGGCCGGGGAGAAGGTCGCGGAAATGCTCGGCGTGGAGGCGGCCTACGTCACCGCCAGCGCGGCGTGCGGCCTCGTCATCACCACGGCGGCCTCCATGACGGGTACGGACCCCGAGCGGATCGGCCAGCTCCCGGACACGACCGGGATGCGTGACGAGGTGATCGTACAGAAAACGCATCGTATCGCCTACGACCAGGCTATTCGGCTGACCGGCGCAAAGCTGATCGAGCTGGACGATTCGGACGGCCCCCCGGTCGAGGCCATGCGGGCGGCCATCGGCGACGGAACGCGCGCGACGGCGGTCTTCTACCTGGGCAAGAACTTCAAAAACGCCAACTCGGTTCCGTTGGAAGAGGCCGTGGCCATGGCCCATGCCGTGGACGTGCCCGTCATCGTCGACGCCGCCTCGGAATGTCCGCCGGTGTCCACGCTGACCCGGTTCACGGAGGCCGGCGCCGACCTGGTCATATTCAGCGGCGGCAAGAGCCTGCAGGGTCCGCAATCGACGGGCCTCATTATCGGGCGCAAGGACCTGATCAGCGCCTGCGCGGTGAACGGCACGCCCTTCGCCACGGTCGGCCGGCCGATGAAAGTCAGCCGGGAAGAGATCTTCGCCTTCATCAAGGCCCTCGAAATCTATCTGAACCGCGACCACGCGGCGGACGCGGCGGGATGGGAAGAAAAGGTACGCTACATCGAAGGGGAACTGGCCGGCATACCCCACGTTTCCCTCACCCGGCTCGATCCGGAAGAGACCTACGCCGTACCCCAGCTCAAGGTCATCATCGACCCGGAAGCCGGCCTGACGGGAGATGATGCGGTGAAGGCCCTGCTCGACGGCAGCCCGCGAATCATCGTGCAGGAAATGGGCGAGGAGGGATTCTCCATCAATCCCCACAACCTGCAGGACGGCCAGGAACGGGTCGTGGCGGATCGGTGCCGCGAGGTGCTTGCCGGCGGCGGGGCGGCGTAGGCGCGGACGCTGGTCGGGAACCTCATTGCAACGACGACGGAGGAGGTAGCGGGGCCTTTTACAGTCGTTGGCGTCGTCTGTGGTTGTATCGCTTGACGTTTACTGCATTGCGCAATAGGTTACCGCCGTCGCGTCAGATCAGGAATCACCCTTCCTCCGATACGTTGAACCCACGAATCGGGGAAGGGCTGTTTACATTCCATATGACACCGGAACAGACCTGGATCGTACCCGATCCCCATTCGTCGTGTGAAGTCCGCCTGGACGACGAGTCCGTGACCGTGTTGCGCAGGCATGGGAATCCGCAAGGCCCCCGCCTTGTCCTGAGTCACGGCAACGGACTCGCCATAGACCTGTACTATCCCTTCTGGTCTCTCCTCACCGACGACTACGATCTGATCATATACGACCAGCGGAATCACGGCTGGAACACCGTCGGCGATCAGCAGAATCACGATGTGCCGACGTTGATCCAGGACCAGCGCCTGATCCTCGAGGCCATCGACAGTCAATTCGGACTTAAGCCGAAAGTCGGCGTCTACCATTCCGTCTCGGCATTGATCACGCTGTTGTCCATATCGACCTACAAGGATTTGATTTCGTCGGGCCCGGCAGTTGATTTCGCCGGACTGGTCCTTTTCGACCCGCCCCTCTGCAAGCCGGGGATCAGCCAGGTCGAATTCGACACGGCCGCGGAACAGGTCGCCGCCGCCACGAGACGCCGCGGGCATCTGTTCCAGACGGAAGAGGATTTCGTGGAGCTCCTCGGTTATTCTCCCAGTTTCGTCCGTGTCGTACCGGGGGGCCGGGAACTCATGGCGAAGACAACCCTGCGAAAGACCGAGAATGGGGACTGTTTTGAACTGCGATGCCCGCGGGAATACGAGGCCCAGATCATCGATTATTCGCGATGTTATTCGGTGCTCGTGGATTTCGATGAACTTGCCTGCCCGACCAAGGTCATCGGGGCGGACCCCACCCTCCCCTATTCCTACCTGCCGACCCTGGACCTGCGGGACATGGTGACGGTCGACTACGACTTCCTGCCCGAGACGACCCATTTCTTTCCATTGGAACAGCCGGAGGAATGCGTATCGTTGCTCCGGGATTTCCTCGAGAGCAACGGGCTGCCGGATCCGGCTTGAAACGGCTGGAGCGCGTCAGCCGGCCGGACCTTCCCGACCGCTCTGACCTTTCTGACCTGCCGGACCTTCCCCCGCCGCGGCTTTGACGCGCACGGTGACGATATCAGTATCATGATACTGCTGGTGGCGTACGGAAGACGCGAGGTGCCGCAGGAGCCGGAGGGAGACTTCCCGTTCGACGGACGTTTCGTCAGACTCGTCGGGTAACATGGCGAGCCTGTCCTGGATGTTCTCACCCCTCGGTGTAACGATGAACTCGAGCACTGCCCCGCCTTCTTCCCTGGATACGACGAGGCGCAGACTTCTCCGCTCACGCTCTCCCTGCTCTTCCTGCCGGACGAGCGTCAGCAGAGCCTCTTCGCCCACGGCGTCGAGACGGCCTGCCATGGCCGCGCCCCAGCCGGATCGCGAGGCGAAGTCTCCGAGGAACGACCGGATTTCAGGCAAGGCGGACACGTCCGGAACCGTCTCCATCCGGTAGCGGCGGTATCCCGTGGCACTGAGCGCCAGGTTCAGGAGAATAGCCACCAGGCCCCCCGCGGTCATGCCGTTCCGAAACAGGCCGCCCGCGAACTGCGAGACGAACTCCGGGTAGATCAGTTCATACTGCAGACTGAAACCGACCAGGAAAGCGGCGCCTGTGATGAAGCCCTTGTTCTTGTCGAGGCCGTCCTGGATGACGATCTTGAGACCGACGATGAAGAGCATCGCCAGCAGCACAATGAAGTACGCCGCGAAGACCGGATCCGGAATCGCCAGGACCAGGGCGAACGCCTTGGGCAGGAACACGAGCACCACGAAAGCGGCGCCGGTGAAAAGACCTACCGTCCGGGCGGCGACGCCGGTGATTTCCACGAGCGGTATGCTGGTCGTGTAGGTCGTGCCCGGTACGGTTCCCGCGAGTCCGGAGAGGAAGGATCCTGCGCCGTCGACGGTCATGGCGCCCTGCACGGATCTGAAATCGACCGCCCAGGACTGTCGCCACGAGATGCGCTGTATGGCGACGCAGCTGCTGATGGTACGGAGCGAGACGATCACCGCCACCAGCAGAAAACCCGGGATCAGCACCCAGAAGTCGCTCCCGAAATCCAGGTTGAAACCCGGCCAGGCTAATGTGGGCAAGTTGATCCAGTCCGCCTCGACAACCTTGTCCACGTCGTACAGTCCGAAGAAGCCGCCAACCACGACTCCAGCAGCCACGCCGATGATCGGGGCCCAGAGACGCAGCTTCGCGGGGCCTTTTAGGGTTAATCCGGAAATGACGGCCACGGTGGCCGCGGCGCTGAGGACGGCGCCGGGTGACATCTGCCTGTCCGGCCCGGATGACAACATGTCGCCCATGAAGGGCATCACCGTTATGGGAATCAGCATGATCACGGTGCCTGCAACCGTGGGCGTGAGGATGCGCTGGAACAGCGAAAGCCGCCACGACAGCGCAATCGGAACCAGGGAGGATACGACGACGAGTACGGCGAGCAGGGCCGGACCGCCTGCGGCCAGTGCTTCTATGCATATGGAGATGTACGCCGCGGACGTACCCATGACCAGGAGATGGCCCGAACCGATCCTGCCGTAGCGAAGGGCCTGCAACATGGTGGTCGCGCCGCAGATCGCGACCGAAGCGAACACGGCCCACGCGACGTAGTCATCCGGCTGACCCGCGGCCCGCATGACGATCGTCGGAATGATAATCACCGCGGCGATATTGAGCAGGGCCAATTGCAGTCCGAGGCCGAGCGCGAGCGTCGTCGGAGGACGCTCATCCGGTTGATACCGCAAGCCCGATCGAATGACGGATCCGCCAGCACTCATCTGGACGCTTCTCCCGGCTGCCGCCTGCTTATTGTCCGTACGCTTTTCTTGAAAGTTCAGTTGATTTTTAAACGGCCAGCCGTTATACTATTGCCGGTAATCCCAGTCAATCGTTCCAGTTCGTTTCCCTATGGAAAGGAAGGCGTCTATGGCTACGACCGCCGATCGTATCAGAAAGCTCATCGCGGACAACCTTGAGGTCGATGGTCAACCGATCGCGGTGCCCGATGATCTCAACATCAGCCTTTCCGAGGCTGGCGTTTCCTCCGTGGACATGCTGGCGTTCGCAAAGATTGTTGCCGAAGATTTCGACGTGGAATTCACCGCGCAAGATTGTGTAGACGTCAAGAGCGTCAAGGAACTCGTCGATCGCCTGGACGCCGCCGGCTGAGCATTCCTTCGGACCGGCGCGTACGAATTCACAGCCCGTCTGCGAGGTCTCCACGGTCGCGCAGACGGGCTTTGTGCGTCTGGCGTGGTCGTTAGCCATTAGCCAATCCAGAAGCTCATGCGCTGGAACGGATAGCCGGGCAGGGAGCGCCTTCGACGGGATTCGCCCGCGAACAGTCCGGCCGGGTATATCGGCAATCCGATATCGTAGGCCGCCTTCGTCGCTTGAAGGAATCGGTCGCCTTCGTCCTCATCGACTTCATCGGAAGAATGAGAAAGACCGCCGAACAAAGCGGGCGTAGCGGCTTCATCCGCCGGCATTTCCGGCCATGCCTCGGCTAAACGCGACGCGAACTCCGATCCCGGCCCAATCTCTATCAGCGTATCCACGGCAAGATCAGCCAGGGTTCGGGCGGCGGTGCTTTCACCCTCGCCCGCGAGCGACCGATGGAGCCAGCGGTCGAGGTCCTGCATTTCCGCCGCCCCTACCCTGTTCCCGGTAGCGCCGCTGATAATGGCGAGCGACGGTGTCGATAGGTTTATCCCATCCAGCCTGGTCAGCGCTTCTTCCACCGGTACCTCTGCAGTGCGGTCTTCGTCCATGGCCCTGACGGTCTCCCCGCGCACCGATGCGATGCGGAGCCCCTCATCGAGGGTGACCGCTCCGGCTGTCTGCGCGGCGGCGATCTCCCCGACGCCGCGGCCACAAACTACGGTGGGCCGTACATTCAGGCTGGACCACAAGGCCGTGATCGCGCACTGGAGCGCATAGGTCGCCGGATCCGTCCAGGCCGGATCGTTGACCGGTTCTTCCGTCCCTTCCCCGCCAAACAGGGGATTCAGCAGGGAGGCGTCCGTTTCGTTGCGAAACAGCGCTTCGCAGTGATCCAGGACGCCGCGTACCACGGGTTCCGTATCGTACAGGCCTTTTCCGATATCCCGCCACCTGGCGTCCCATCCATCATATACGAAAGCCACCTTCCGCCTGGCCGCGGCCACGTTTATCCAGTCCGTATCGACGGACGCTGAAGGTGTTTCATTCGACGCGAGTTCCGCCAGTCCTTCGCGGAGTGTTGCAATATCGCGAAACACCACGCCGGCCCGGCAATTGAAATGGCTTCTTCCCACGCTCGCGGTCCAGGCCATATCCGCCAGGAACTCCGCTACCGATTCCGCGTTCGAACCGGTCGCGAGACATCGGTCCAGCCAGGACAGGTAACTGCCGGCAAGTTCCCTGAGCGCCGCGGGGTTCTTGCCCGAGAGCGGCAGGAGGCGGTTTTCCCGCGTCCCGGTACGCAGGTCGTCCCATTGCGGTTCGGGGACGCCCGCAGGCAGCTTCACCGCAACGGTTTGCCGGGCGCCGGTCACCTTGCCCCCTGTTTCGGCTGAATGCGCGCCGTCGGCGCAAATCCCAAAGCTCTCGACCACCACGTGGGAGTTAGCCCCGGATACGCCGAAGGCGCTGACCGCCGCGCGGTGCGGCCTATCGGGATGGGTTGGCCAGTCCGCCGCTTCCGCCGCCACCCGCACGGGAATTCGATCCCAGTCCACGTTCGGGTTCGGTTTTTCGAAGTGCAGTTGTTTCGGGATGCGCTGACGGCGCATCGCCATGACCACTTTGATCAGTCCGGCGATACCCGCCGCGGACTCGAGGTGGCCGATGTTCGTCTTCACCGAACCGATCAGGAGCGGCCGGTCCGATGCGCGTCCTCGTCCATAGACCGCGGCGGCCGCCTGCACCTCGATCGGGTCGCCCAGCGCCGATCCGGCGCCGTGGGCTTCCAGATAGTCCACTTCCGCCGGATCAACGCCCGCCTGCGTAAGCGCGTCTTCGATCACGCGTTCCTGCGCGGGACCGTTGGGCACCGTGGGACCCGCGGTCGCTCCGTTCTGGTTGACCGCCGAACCCCGGATCACACCCCAGATCCGGTCTCCGGCCGCTTCAGCGTCGCTCAGTCGTTTCAACACGACTACGCCGCAGCCTTCGCCGCGCACGAAACCGTCCGCACGGGTGTCGAAGGCGCTGCAACGTCCTTCAGCGGACAACATGCCCAGGTACGCCATTCCCGCAGTCAAATCGGGGGACAGCACCGCATTCACGCCGCCTGCAAGGGCCATGTCCACTTCTCCGAGACGGAGGCCGGCCACGGCCTGGTGAACGGCGAACAGCGCGGAGGCGCAGTTCAGTTCCAGGGGTATCGAGGGACCTTCCAGACCCAACAGGAAGGATACCCGGCTCACTGCCAGGCTCCTGTTGGTACCCAGGTAATCGACACCGTCTCCCCGGTTCATCATCATATCGCGGTACTCGCTGGACGCGATGCCCGTGTACACTCCTGTACGCGAACCCCTGAGCCGATCGGGATCGATTCCCGCGTCATCCAGCGCGTGCCAACTCGTCTCCAGCAGGAGCCGCTGCTGGGGGTCCATGCTGCGCGCTTCCAGTGGCGATACCCTGAAGAATCTGGCATCGAACCGGTCAATGCCGTCTATGAATCCCGCGCGGCGCCAGCCTTCGTCGCCCTGGTCCGACCCGTTTGGCGATACACTCGCCGATCCGGCGTCGGGGCGCGCATCCGTTACGGCATCCTCACCGTTTTCCAGCATGCTCCAGAAGGCGTTCAGGTCCGGTGCGCCGGGAAAGCGACACGCCATGCCAATGATGGCGATGCCTTCGTTGTCGGTCCGTGGCACGGCTTCGCTCCCGGGCTCGGCTGGCGCCTCAGGAGCGGAGGCAGCTTCGCTTCCGGCGCCTTCTCCGGTTTCAGGACCGCCGCTATCCGATTCCGCGTCGCCGATCTCGTCGACCAGGTGCGCTACGACCGACGCGATATCCGGATAGTCGAAAACCAGGGTGTTGGGCGCCGTATAGCTGCCCGCAAGCGCCCGGTTCACCCGGTTCCGAAGTTCCACCGCCATGAGCGAATCCATGCCCAGGTCGAAGAAGCCGACGTTCGAGGCCGGCGTCGTCGGCAGACTCAGTACCGCCTGAACTTCCTCCTGCAGGAAGGACAGGATCAGGTCCTCCCGCTCCGCCGCCGGGGTCTCCCGCAGCCGGGGGAGCAGTTCTTCGGACAGGCCTGGTGTATCGTCGCTACCGGTATCGAGGGCCGACAGGATTTCACTCAGCAAGGGCGGGCGGCTGTCGCCGGGTTGGTCGAACACGGACCAGTCCCTGGCCAGCACCACACCGGTCGCCCCATCCTCCCGCAGAAGCCGTTCGAACGCCAGGAGACCCTGCCGCGGCGTGATCCATTCGATCCCGGTCGCTTCGGCCCGTTGGGCAATGCGTTCCCGCTGTTCCTCGGCTTCTCCGATCTCGGACCAGGCGCCCCAGGCGATGGCCTGTCCCGGCAGGCCCAGCGCACGCCGGTGCGTGGCGAGTTGATCGAGAAAGGCGTTGGCGGAAGCGTGATTGGACTGCCCCGGATTTCCAAGGACCCCCGCTACGCTCGAAAACAGGACGAACATGTCCAGGTCGCGGTGCTCGGTTGCCCGGTGCAGATGCCAGGCCCCTAGCGCTTTCGGCCGCACCACGCCCTCGAAACGTTCCCAACTCTGGTTCCCGACCGCGCCGTCCGCCAGTACGCCCACGCTGTGGATCACGCCGACAAGGGGCGGCAGTTCGCTGTCGATCCGCTCGAACATCGCGTCAACCGCGGCTGCGTCCGTCAGGTCCGCGAGTTCGACCCGCACCGTGACACCGCGGTTCTGAAGCGCGGCGATCGTCTCCCCGGCGTCCTGATCGGGGGCGCGCCGGCCGTTCAGCACGATGGTCCGCGCCCCGTGATCCGCAAGCCAGTGTGCCACCGCGCAACCGATACCGCCCAGTCCGCCGGTAACCAGGTAGGTGCGGTCCTGCCGCAGCCCGCCTTCCCGAAGGGGCGGCGCGG
Organism: bacterium; assembly: GCA_965202605.1. Taxonomy (GTDB): domain Bacteria; phylum JAAXHH01; class JAAXHH01; order JAAXHH01; family JAAXHH01; genus JAAXHH01. The sequence goes on along the minus strand of OZ241838.1, from coordinate 2,538,365 downwards.
CCAGGATGATCTTCCCGATATGCCGCGCGCCGCGCATGAACGCCATGGCGGATCGCGTTTCAGACAGCGGCCACATGGCGTGGATCAGCGGCTTCAACTCTCCCGCCTCGAGCCTGCGCATCACCTGCCTCAGGGCGGCGCCCGGCCGCGCGGGATCCTGTACCTTCAGGACATCCAGTTCCAGGATGGAGTAGGCCACGTCCGGACGCGTCTCGGTCATCTCTTCCTTGCTCAAAATATCCCTGCGGGCCAGCTCCACGAAGCGGCCCCTTTTTGCGAGACAGGAAAGGCTCGCTTCGATGAACCCCTCCCCGGTCAGGCTGTTCACCACGACGTCCACGCCCGTGCCTCCAGTAACTTCCAGGATTTCCTTTCCGAAGGCTGTCTGGCGGCTGTCGAAGACGTGTTTCACGCCCAGCGACCGCAGGTACGCCCTTTTCGGCGCGCTCGCGGTCGTAAAGACTTCCGCCCCGGCGGCCTGGGCCAGCTGGATGGCCGCCAGGCCCACGCCGCCCGCCCCGGCGTGAATCAGCACCCGATCACCCGCTTCCAGCCCGGTAAGTTCGAAGGAAAGGGCCGCTGTTACGAAAACCTCGGGCATCGTCGCCAGTTCCGCGGTCGGAGTGTCAGGCGGTGCGGGCGCAACCAGTTCCTCCAGGGTGACGGCCTCCGCACCCATGGCGCCGAACGCCAGGCCGACCACGCGGTCACCGGGAGAGACCGTGGACACCTGGGAACCCACCTCCCGGATCCGGCCGCAGAATTCCGAACCGAGATGTCCTCCTCTCACCAGGCCGATCGCGCGGAAGACATCCAGGAAATTCAGCCCGCATACGTCGACCGAAACCCGAACCTCCCCGGGTTCGAGGGGAGGCCCCGGCCTGGGCTGGACATGCAGTTCCTCGAGCGCACCGTCTTCATCCTGCACGAGTTGCCAGTCCGAATCTTCGGGCAGGGAAATGCGTTCCACGCCTTCCGCAGCTCGGACCAGGCGGGCGACGAGACGGCGGTCCCCACGACGGGCAATGTCCGTTTCGTGGTCGGGGAAGAGCAGTTCTTCTGCCAGGTCGGCGGCCGATACCGTGGCGGCGGGATCGAGATCGATCATCCGGGGCCGCATATCGCCCGCTTCCCGGGCCAATACCCTGCCGAAGCCCCAGAGCGCGGCGCCGGCGAGCTGCCCGCCTCGCTCGCGCTCCAGGACCTGGCCTCCCCGCGTGAAGAACCAGGTTCCACCGGACGGCGTCGCGTCGGCGTCCGCCGCGCCCTGGACGAGGGCGAGCGCACTCGCCAGTCCGTGTCTCAGGTCCTCCGCCATCTCCGGGGTGGTTGCCTCCGGACCATGGCCGTCGAGCGCTTCGAGATGCACGATGCCTGCCAGCGGTGGATCGCCCGGCAGGTCCGAGAAGAGGAATTTCCAGGATTCGCGCGAGTCGCTTTCCACGGATCTTCTGACGATCCCGGACCCGCCGTCGGGAGCTTCCCCGTCCGGATTCTTCTCATCCGCCGCGAAGTCCGCGCCCGCCAGCACGACAGTCTGGTTCTGCGCCGCGAGTTCCATCGCCAGCGCCTCGCCCGATCCGCCCCGGTCGGCCGCTACCACCCACACGCCAGCCGGCAGGACGATCTCTGCCGGACCGCTGGCCACGATCACTCCGCGATCAGGCAGACCGGTCGATTCCGTTCGGTCCACGCCCACGACTTCCGCTTCCGCGAATCCGACGTCAAGAAGCGCCTGCCGCCACACATCGGGACCCGCCAGGGCGTGATTTGGCCGATAGCGGTCGGCGAACCGCCACCAGCCGTCGAGCTGTCCGAAGATCAGATCCATCCAACCCCGGCTTCGCTGGTTCTCAAGCGCTATGAGTTGACCGGAAGGAGCGAGCAGCCTGCGGCAATGATCGAGTGTTTCGTTCAGGTATTGCGTTGCGTGTAGCACGTTGGCCGCGATGACCACGTCATAGCCGTGCAGGTCGAAACCCTGGGCAATCGGGTCCTTCTCGATATCCAGCACGCGGTATTCGATGGCGCCCTCGTCGTCGCTGAAACGGGACTGCGCCTCTGCGAAGAAACCCGCCGAAATATCCGTATAGGTGTAGTCGTAACTGCGGGAGCGAAGCTTGGGGAGTATACAGGCGGTTGCCGAGCCGACGCCCGCCCCGACTTCGATCACCTTGAGCCGCCGCCCTTCCGGCAAACCGGCGACGATCATCTCGACCACGTCCCCCATCATCAGGTTCGCGGCTTTCCACACCGGCGCCTTCATATAGAGATCGCCGGCACGCGGTTCTTCATCGCCGAACAGCAGGGACAGGGGATCCTCCCGGCCGCGGAGCACCTCCGGCAGGGCGCCGGCGCAACGACGAAACAGGGCGATCTCGCTGGCGCCGTGGGGATGCAAAGCGGTCAACCGGGTCGTACGTTCCGCGGGGTCTGCCGACATTCCTTCCGGGAGTTGGTCACCGGATCCCACCGTCACGATGAAACCGTCATCCTTCTTTTCCAGCATGCCCGAATCCGTCAGCAAGTTCAGAATCCGTTGGAAAAGGTGCTCGTGCTCGTCGAGAACGCCCAGATGCCGCCGCAGGCTTTCAGCGTCGACGTGTGATCCCGCCGTCCGCTCCCAACCGAGGCGTTCCAGGGTCGAGAGCGCGGAGGACCATGCCAGTTGCTCCAGGTCATTCTGCAGATTTGTATTTTCGTGCGGTTCGACGCCTTCGGCGGCCAGGTACGTCGCGAATATCGGCGAGTTGTCCGCCACGTCAGAAGGTGCGCGCAGGAAGTCGGCCGGCGGCATGCCCGGCGGAAGCGCCTGCTCGCGCCACACGATGTCGTAGAGCAGTTCGTCCAATCCTTCCATGTCCGTAAGCAGCGTCGCCTGCGTCGCGCGCTTCACCGTGTACCCGCTCAGCTCTCCCAGGGGAGCCCCGTCGGTGTCGCATATGGTCATATCTGCCGTAAAGACTTCAGACGGCCCTTCGGTTTCCGCCTCCGGATCCGATGCGCGCTGCCGCATCCGGACGTGGCAGACCACCCGTTCGGGCCAACGTGCTACGAGCCGGAGCCGTTCCCAACCGAACGGCAGAAAGGTGATTCCCTTGTCGGCTCCCGAAGTTTCTCGCGCGGTCGCCATCACCTGGAAGCAGCCGTCGAGCAGGAGCGGGTGCGGGTCGATCCCGCTTCTGTCGATGCCCGTGGGCAGCACGACCTCGGCGAGAGCCTCGCCTTCTCCTGACCAGGCCGCCTGCAGGGTGCGGAATGACGGGCCGAACTCGATCCCGACTTCAGCTTTCGCCCGATAAAGGTCGGCCACGTCCTCCGGCGCCAGCCTCGCCTTCGACCCGGCGAGGTCCAGCGGCGTCGCCGTCTCGCCCTTCGTGGCCGACACCCGCGCCTCCGTGTGCAGCTTCCATTCGTCTCCGTCGTTCCCCTTACTGAGGATCCGAACGCGTCGCGCGGGTTCGTCCGTGGGAGCGTCGAGCAGAATCTGAATGCGCACGCCTTCCGTCACCGCACCGTCCGAATCGTCCTCATCGGGGAGGATCAGTGGACTGTGAAGTTGCAGGTCCTCGATCACCGGTGCCTCGATGCCCTCTTCGGAAGCCGCGGCGGCCGTCATGGCTCCGAATATGGCGCCGGGAACCACGAGACGGCCGAATACCCTGTGATCGTTCAGCCAACCCGGATCCGAGGGGAACAGTTCCGTGTCGAAGGCGACCTCTCCGCTGGCGGATTCGTGCCGCGTGCCCAGAAGCGGATGACCCACCGCGGGGCGCTGCCGCCTTGCCGCTCCGATCCACTGGCGTTCGCGCTGAAAGGGATAGCCGGGTACCGATATCCGGCGCCGCTTCTCTCCGCAGAAAAGCCTCGATAGTGAAACCGGCAACCCGAGTTCGTAGGCCCGCGCGACGGCGACGGTAAACGCACCCTTCGCTTCCTCCGGCGCTTCACGGGACGGCCGAAGCAGACTCGTAAGCACGGCGGGTGGTCCACCGGAATCCGGCGAGTCCGGCCACGCCATGGATACCATTGGGCCCAGCACCGCATGGGGTCCTACCTCGATCACCGTTCCGATTCCCAGGTCCGCGAGCGTTTCCACCGCCCGGCGGAAGGCGACCGGTTCGCGGGTCTGCCGGCGCCAGTATGCGCCGTCGAGTTCCTGCCCTTCATCCACGAAGGAGCCCGTCATGCTACTTAAGTATGGTATTGCGGGCGGCTGCGTCCGGATGCCGGAAAGCGCTTCCTCGAGACCGTCCAGTGCCGGATCCATCATGGCGCTGTGGTAGGCGGGACTCTTCCTCAGCAGCCGTACCCGGAAGTCTTCCCGCTCGAAACGGGAAAGGATCGCTTCGACCTGTAAAGCCGGTCCGCTCACCACCTGGTGCGCACCGTTGTCCGCCGCCACGCTGAGCCCCACTCCGGTAACGTCTTCGTTGTGTTCCGCCACCGCCGCCGATACCCGGTCGGCGGGCGCGAAAACAGCGGCCATCGCCCCTTCCCCGGGAAGTGCGGCGATCAGTTCCCCGCGGATGGCGGCGAACCGTAATCCGTCCTCCAGCGAATAGGCCCCCGCCGCCTGCGCGGCCGCGATTTCTCCGAGACTGTGACCGAGAACCACGTCCGGGCGGACGCCCAGACTCGCCCACAGGGCGGTCAACGCGCACTCCAGCGCATAGATCGCCGGTTGCTTCCACACCGGATCGTCGAGTTCGGGTGGGTGATCGGACCCGGCGGACCGCCCGAACACGGCATCGAGGAGAGATTCGCTCCGGGATTCGCGAAGCAGCGCGTCACAGTGGTCGAGGACAGCCCGCACGATGGATTCGCTTTCGTATAGTTCGGCGCCCATCCCGACCCACTGACTGGCCTGCCCGGTGTATAGGAAGGCAATCTTGCCGGCTGCTTTTTCACCATCGTCCAGTCCCGGCTCGGTATCAGCCTTCGCGAGCTCTCCAAGGCCTTCACGGAGCGAACCGGCGTCCCGAAACACCACTCCCGCCCGGTGCTGGAAGTGGCTTCTTCCCACGCCCGCGGTCCATGCCATGTCGGCAAGCAGCAGATCGGTGGCGTCCCCGGATGACAGATTATCGGCATGTTCGTCCAGCCACTCCACGTAGCGGTTTGCGAGTGCGCTCAGTGCCGCGGGCGATTTGCCCGAAAGCGGCAGGAATCGTGCTTCACGCTTCCCGATCCCGTGCGGTTCGGGTGGCTGATCGGTAATCGGCTCCGGCAAATCGACTGTCACCTGCAGCGGGGATCCGGTGGGCCAGGGCCCCGGCTCGGCCTCGGCGCGGCCGTCGTATCCCTCCACGACGACGTGCGCGTTCGTCCCCGACCACCCGAATCCGCTTATCCCCGCGAGGCGAGGGCGACCAGGGCGCAAAGGCCACTCCGTCGGCTGCGAGGTAACCCGGAGGGGCAACTGATCCCAATCCAGCTGCGGATTCGGGGTCTGGAAGTGGAGTTGTTTCGGGATCATGCCATGTTGCATCGCCAGCACGGTCTTCATCAGACCCGCGGCGCCCGCCGCCGGCTCCAGGTGGCCGATGTTGGTCTTGACCGAGCCGATCAGCAACGGACGGTCCGCGTCGCGTCCCCCGCCGTATGCGGCGGCCAGGGCCAGCGCTTCAATGGGATCGCCCACTTCCGTGCCTGTTCCGTGCGCCTCGACGTAGTCCACTTCCGAAGGCCGGACGCCCGCACGACCGAGTGCCTGCTCGATTACCCGTTCCTGAGCCGCCCCGTTCGGCACGGTCAGTCCCGGACTGGCCCCGTCCTGGTTTACGGCCGACCCGCGGATCACGGCCCAGATGCGGTCGCCATCGGCTTCCGCCTCTTCGAGCCGTTTCAGGACGACGATTCCGCATCCTTCACCGCGTACGTAACCGTTCGCCCCGGCGTCGAAGGTCGCACACCGACCGTCGGGCGAAAGCATACCGGCGTTGGCCCGCAGTTCGAGCAGCCTGCCGGAGAAGATTGCGTGAACCCCACCGGCGAGCGCCAGGTCCGCATCACCCCGCTGCAGTCCCGTCACGGCCTGGTGCATGGCGACCAGTGAAGAAGAACAGGCCGTGTCCAGCGCCATCGCGGGACCCTCGAGTCCCAGGACGTAGGCGACCCGGCCGATGGCCGTGTTGAAGGACGTGCCGGTGACGGTATAGAGGCTTGCGGCAGGTTCGGACGTTTCACCCGTTCCCAGGATCAGGTTGCGGTAGTCGTAGTTGCTGATCCCCGCGTAGACGCCCGTACGGCTGCCCTTCAGACTTTCTGGATCCATGCCGGCATCCTCTAGCGCCTGCCAGCTCACCTCGAGCATCATGCGTTGCTGCGGGTCCAGCCGTTCCGCTTCAACGGGAGAGATACGAAAGAACGGCGCATCGAAGAGATCCAGTTCGTCGAGGTAGGCGCCGAACCGGCAGGACGAGTTTGGCACGCCTGAATCGGGAAACAGCTCGCCCACCCGTCCCACGCCGGAACCGGGCTCGCCTTCTATGACGGCGTTCCGGCCTTCTTCAAGCAGGCGCCAGAAGGAAGGCAAATCGGGGGCCTGCGGGAATCGGCAGGCCATGCCGACCACGGCGATCGGCTGGCTGGACTGTGTGAGGTTGGGTTTCCGCATCGTGGAATCTCCGGTGATTTCGCTGTCTGGTCCGTCAGACGAACCAGACGACCTGATCGTCTCTTTTCTCCCCAAAGGTGTGCTTCAGGCTATTTCCCGTCTACGAAAACTGATTCCGGATCTTCCGCCAGCTGCCTGATCCGCCGCAGGAACCGGGCGGCGGGCGCGCCGTCCACGATCCGGTGGTCGAAGGTGAGGCTGAGCGCCAAGATCCTGCGTATGCCGGTCGCCCCGCTCGCCTCGTCGAGAACGACCACCCTCGGCGCCGCCCGTCCGAGTCCGAGTATGGCGCACTGCGGATGATGTATGATCGGCGTGAAGGCGTCGACGTCGTACATGCCCAGGTTGGTCAGGGTGAAGGTCCCGCCCTCGATCTGATCGAGCGTCAGTCCGCCGGCCTGCGCGGTCTGGACCAGGCGCTTCGATGCCGCGGAGATTTCCTGGAGCGATTTACCCGGGACGTCCCTGATCACGGGCGCGATCACCCCGCCTTCGGTGTCTACCGCGATACCGATGTGAATCCCGTCGTTCAACGCTACGCCGTCCCGCCAGGATGCGTTCATGACGGGATACTCGGCGAGCGCGATGGCGGCGATCCTGGCCATGAGGTCGTACCAGGATGGCCGGAAGCTGTCCTCTAAAAACGACGAAAGGGCGGTGACGTCCACCTCGGTGTGCAGGGTGACCGGCGCGGTGGTCCGGTGCGCTTCGGCCATCCGGCGGGCGATGACGCGCCGCAGGTCGCCCTGTACGGCCGTGGTCTTCTCACCCGGTCCGTTCATCGCGGCGTCGCGCTGTCCGGGATGCCGGGCGGCTTTGAGTACGTCCCGCTCCACGATCCGGCCCGATCGCCCGCTTCCCTTAAGCGGCCGCCAGTCGATCCCCGCGGATTCGGCCGCGCGCCGGGCCCGGGGACTGATGGCGGGTACGTCCCGTTTGCGCGGGGTATCGGTGGCCGCTCCGACGGTCGGCGCAGCGTCGCGTGAGCTGGCCAGTGCGCGTCCGGCCGGGTCGCGACCGGGTTCGACCCCGTCCCCGGAAACGGCCGCAACGCTTTCGCCTGGTCCATCGTGCCCCCGGTCGGTGTTCGGATCAAAGCTTTCCAGTTCGCTTTCGTATACGATGTAGCCCAGCAGGGTGCCCACCGGCACGGTCTGGCCCGGGGATGGCGAAGCGTCCGGGATCTTCAGGATACCGGATTCAAAGGACTCGATGTCCGTCGCGGCCTTGTCGCCTTCGATGGTGCATACCGTTTCGCCCTGGATCACCGGCTCGCCGTCCTGCTTCAGCCATTCGACCAGCGTGCCTTCTTCCATGTTCCAGCCCAGCCGGGGCATGACGATTTCGTAGGGCATAAGTCGTTCCCGATTCCCTGGTGCATCCACTCCGCGCGCGTTCCGTCCGGACGGTCTCGCCCCGCGCGTTCCGTCCCGGCATTCTCATCTCGCCGGACATGCTGCTCGCTATTCCGCGAGCAGTTCGCGGACGGCCCCGGCGAGGGCGGCCCGGTCCGGTACGATGGCCTGTTCGAGCGCCGGACTGTACGGCGTGGGGACGTGGGCGCCGTTCAGCCGCTTGATCGGCGCGTCGAGTTCGTCAAAGCCGTGTTCCGTTACCCGGGCGGAGATTTCGGCGCCGATCCCGCAGGGCATGAAGGTCTCGTCCACGATGAGCAATCTGCCGGTCTTCCGTACGGACGAGAGGATGGTTTCCACGTCCAGCGGCGCCACGGTGCGCGGATCGATGATTTCCAGGGAGATCCCTTCGACGGACAGCTGTTCCGCGACCTGCAGGGCATGATGGACCATGACGGTCAGCGCCACGACCGTGGCGTCGGTCCCTTCACGCACCACCGCGGCCTGTCCGAAGGCCACCCGGTGATCGCCATCGGGGACAGGCCCTTTCATGCTCAACAGATGCCGGTGCTCCATGAAGAAAACGGGGTCCTCGCTGCGCAGCGCCGTGGCGAACAGGCCCTTCGCGTCCGCGGGATTGGACGGCAGCGCCACGCGGAAGCCCGGGATATGGACGAAAAAGGGATAGTAGCTGCCGGAATGGTGGGTCGCCGCGGAATGTCCGATGCCTATGCAGCCCCGGAGGACCATGGACATCTTCAGCCGGCCGTTGCTCATGTACCGCATCTTGGAGGTCTGGTTGATCAGTTCGCCCAGGCCGTCGAGAATGAAATCCGTGAACATGAAGTCCACGACGGGACGGGTCCCGGTCATGGCCGCACCGGTGCACATCCCGATGAAGCCCCGTTCGCAGATGGGCGTGTCGCAGAGCCGCACGGGACCGTGCTTCTCGTAGAGGCCGGCCGTGGTCTCGAAATTGCCCCCGCGTTCGCCCGCGCCTTCGCCGACCACGAATATGGTGGGGTCCGCGTCCATGGCGTCGGACAGCGCTTCTCGCGCGGCTTCCGTGAAGGTACGTTCGGTCACGTCGTCTCCCGGTAGACGTGGCTGGCCGCCGTGCCGCCATCGGGCCATGGCGCGGCGGCGGCCTCCCGATCGGCCTCATCCACTTCCGTACGGATATCGGATTCGATCCGGTCCAGGTCGGACTCCGTCAACGTCCCCTCGGAGAGGATCCGGCCTCTGAACCTGGTGATGGGGTCCTTCTCCCGCCACTCGGCCACTTCTTCTTCGGTGCGGTATACGCCGGTGGGACTCATGCCCTCGGCGTGGGGCCGGGTGCGGTAGGTCCGGGCCTCGATCAGGGTCGGTCCTTCCCCCGCCCTGGCCCGTCGAATCGCCCCCGTGGCCGCCTCGTGCACGGCCAGCACGTCGTTGCCGTCGACGCCTATGCCCGGAATGCCGTAATTGGACGCGCGCGATGCCACGTCCGGGTTCCGGGAGGCGTAGGAAAAGGGTACTTCCGTCGCGTACAGGTTGTTCTCGCATACGAAAAGGACCGGCAGGTCGTAGATGGCGGCGAGATTCAGTCCTTCGTGGAAAGCTCCGTTCCCCACGGCGCCGTCGCCGAAGAAGGCCACACCGACGCTGCCGTTGTCCAGCAGCTTGGCGCTGTACCCCGCGCCGGCGGCCTGCAGGATGCAGGGACCCACGATTCCGCTGGTACCCATGAGACCGATCTCGGGGGCGAAGAGGTGCATGCTGCCGCCCCGGCCGTGGGAGATTCCGGTCTCCCGGCCGTACAGTTCGGCGATCAGCGCGGCCGGCGGCACCCCCTTGGCCAGCGCGTGGCCGTGCCCCCGGTGGGTACTGAACACCGCGTCGTCATCGGTCAATCCGGCACATACCCCGGCGGCGACGGCTTCCTCCCCGATATAGGTGTGGCACGCGCCGTGGATCAGACCGGCCATGAAGGATCTCGCCAGCCGCTCTTCCACCGTCCGGATCGTGAACATGGTCCGGTACAGCCATCGGTGAAGCTCGAATCTGTCCCCGCTGTCGCCGTGCATAAGGATCTCCGGCTAAAAAACTTGCCTGTTGTGAAGGCGTCTTTAAATTGGGTCGTAAGTATTCCATAATACAGACAGATCTTCATGCGGGGCAAGGGTGATTTTGCCCTTCCCGGTGGATCGAAAAAAGAGGAATTGACCATGTCCGCGGCACCGTCGGAAACGCATGACGGATTGACCGTCGAAGAGGTAGGGCTGTTCCACGACCAGGGATTCCTGGTGTCCGGCAAACTGCTCGACGACGACCACGTCGAAGTGCTGCGGGCGGAGTATGACCGCGTGTTCGAGACCGCGCGCGAAAGCGGCCGTTACCGCAACCTTTCCATCGACGACACGGAAGACAGGAACAGAAAGAGAAAGGCCCGGTCGCAGATGCTGCAAATCATGCAGATGTGCGAACGCAGCATCGAGTTCAGAAAACTGTTGTACCACGAGCCCGTACTGGACGTCGTCGAGTCCCTGCTCGGACCCAATATCCAGCTGTTCCACGACCAGGCCCTCTACAAGCCGCCCCGCCAGGGCGGTCCCGTCTTCTGGCACCAGGACAACGGCTACTGGCAATGCACCCCCGCCAATCTGGTCAGCTGCTGGCTCACCCTGGACGACGTGGACGCGTCGAACGGGGCCATGCATCTGATCCCGGGGTCGCACCGGCGCCTGGTTTCCCACGAACGGTCGGCCGAGACCAGCGCCCTCCTCGACCTGGGCGAACAAGCGGCTTCGCAAGAGGCGACCGTCGTCGACCTCCCCGCGGGCGGGGCCATGTTCCACCACTGCCAGACCATGCACCACACCCCGGCCAACGCCACCGACCGGCAGCGCAGGGCTTTCGCCATCCACTACATGACGCCCGGCACAAAGCGCATGCGGGACGGGGCATACATTGATGTTTCCTTTTCACACCCCATGCTGCGGATGCGGGTTTAGGGATGCGCGTTCCGCGTTCAGGGAGATTGAAATGACGGAAAACCACCGGTGGGAGCCCCTCGCCCCGGAGGCCGCGCGTGGCGGTGAGCAAATCAAGGAGTTCCAAGTGACGGAAAACAACCGGTGGGAGCCCCTCGCCCCGGACCTGGAATCCATCCTGGCCGCCGAAAGCGATCCGCTCCTGGCCCTGTCGGAAGGGCGCGTGCCCGCCATCATATGCCGGCAGGCCTATTCGCCCGTCCACTGCCAGGCATTGATATCGCGGTTCATCGACCGCGGGCTGATGCGGGATCCCGACGATCCGGCGGCCGCGGAGAGAGACAACCGCACGCGGATCGACATCGGGACGAGCCTGGCGAACCGGGGTTCGGACAAGGAGGCTTTCCTGGCGCACGCTGACGGTACCCGTACCCTGTACGAGACGCTGTTCGAGGGCTATGACGATCCCGTGAAGCTGCTGTACGGGGTGCTGGACACGCTCGCGGGAGAAAAGCGCGCCATGACCGCCCGGGAGCCGGACGGCCGCCAGTACGGTCCGGCCATCTTCCGCATCCACTACGGCGGACATACCTACAAGCCCCACATTGACCACGTCACGCTCCGCGAGAAGCGGTTCGATTACGACGTGACTCGGTTCGGCCACCAGTTCGCCGGCGTCCTCTGCTTCCAGAACGCCCTGCACGAGGGACGCAGCACCCAGGCCATCCTGCACCGGTGCATGTGGACCCCGGAAGTGCAGGAATCCATCGCGACCGACACCTTTCCCGACTATGCCCGGCGCAACGGCGTCAGCAGCTACACCGTCGACCTCGAGCAGGGCGACCTGTATTTCTTCAACACCCGCCTCATCCACGAGGTGCCGGCCGTGGAGGGCGACCTGCCGCGCATCGTCCTGGCCACCTTCATCGGCTACTCCCCCGACGACCCGGAAGTCTACGTCTGGTCGTGAAGTGGTAAAGCGGTCGATTAGATGTACAATTGTACAATCAGATATCAATGAAAGCCACGGCGTATTGACTACCAAGCCGATTCCTGTCATCGACATTTTTTCCGGACCAGGCGGACTTGCCGAAGGATTCGCCGGTTGCCGTGACGAAAATCAAAGGTCGCGATATCGCGTTGTCCTGTCCGTCGAAAATGATCCGGCCGCGGTGCGCACTCTGCGGCTTCGTGCGTTCTTGCGTACGTTTCCCGATACAGAAAGGGGACGCAGATAGTATGCGTAGACATGTTGAAGTAACCGTTATGGTGACGCCAGATGGAGACGGACATTACGCTAAATGTCCGGCTTTTCCAAGCATCTTCATATACGGAGCGACAGTTCAGGAAGCATTGGACCAAGTGCCTGATGCTGTAAACTTGGCTTTGGAGTTTCTAGATGAGAACGGGCTACCGTATCCTGTAGGTGAAGATTTCAGTATAGCTGAATTGCCTGATTATCCGGTCAGTTTAGTAACTCAAAACACATCTCGTCACCAACCGCGCGAGGCCTGGAGGGCGAAAATCAGTGCCGATCTCCCAGTCAGCGTTTGAGCAACTTCGGTCTATTACCGCTGGAAGAATAATGAGAGCGCTTGAAAGGGATGGATGGGAAAGGACCACCAGGAAAACAACACCGCTCGCTATGAAAAAGACGGACAGGATGTTGTGATTCATTTTCATCCAGGTAAAACGTACGGCAAGAAGTTGTCGAAGGATTTGTTGAGTCGCATAGGATGGAATGATGAAGATCTGGTACGATTGAAATTGATAAAAAGACCTTAATGCGGTACAAGGATTGTTTACTTTGGTTTGAAAACGGGCGGTCCCAAAAACGCGACCATTCGATCAACAAGCGTATCGTCACCCTCCACCTCACACTCCCAGACTATCAGAACTCTCCAACCTGATTGAACAAGCTGCAACTGGTTTCGCTCATCCCTGCTTGTGTTAGCCTCGAATTTCCTACCCCAGAATTCTTCACGGACCTTCGGCACGTAGGTCTTTTTACAACCGTGTCGGTGCCAGAAGCATCCATGTACGAAAATCACAGCACGTCGCTTTGTAAACACCAGATCAGGTCGGCCGGGCAGACCGCGGACGTGAGTACGAAATCGATAGCCCATGGCATGCAGTGCCCGACGCACGTATAACTCCGGTCTGGTGTCGACTGACCTGATTCGACTCATGAGGGCACTGCGTTGCTCGGGAGTCATTATGTCGACCATACCGGCAGTCCTTGTTAACCTGATATATTGTCAGAAACTCTATGAACCCGTGTGTCTTCTGTTACCTGGAGATGCCGATGTGACTTCTTACATAGGCAGCATGGGATTCAAGGGTGTGATCAATTTTCTTACGAGATTCGAAACCTTTCATCGACTGTACTGGACAGAATGTATTCGCAGAGAGACGCAGCCGTGTCAACGGTTTTCGACCAATCAAGGTCCGTGAACATCGGCCGCACACTAATCGGAAGGCTTTGATTCATGGGAGTCGGCAACTGGTTGGACAGAAACGGGACCAAACTCATCTTGACCATGAGGACCTATACCTTGATAACCAAGAACGGAGATCACCAGGAAAGGAAGGGGAGTCATGAAAGATTGGAATGCGCTGTCTTTAGATGAGAAGGTCACCTACATAAACGACCAGCATCATGAGCTTTTCAATTTCATCGAGGATGAGTTTGGGAAAACAAACCGTCGACTTGATGAAGTAGACAAGCGACTGAATCAGATCGAGAAGCGTCTGGATCAGACCGACCGGCGTCTGGATCAGATTGACCGGCGTCTGGACCAGTTCGAGAAGCGTCTGGATCAGATTGACCGGCGTCTGGATCAGATTGACCGGCGTCTGGACCAGTTCGAGAAGCGCCTGGATCAGATTGACCGGCGTCTGGACCAGTTCGAGAAGCGTCTGGATCAGATTGACCGGCGTCTGGACCAGTTCGAGAAGCGTCTGGATCAGATTGACCGGCGTCTGGATCAGTTCGAGAAGCGTCTGGATCAGATTGACAAGCGTCTGGATTCAATAGATGAGAAACTTGAGAGAGTCTGCAATCCGGTTTGACTCTCCTTCAGACTGCGGCCTTGAACAGCCTTACAACCTCGAGTCCCACAGCGGTTCGTCGACACCCCGTTCCCTGTTTTCGTAACGGGACATGACGAAGAGCAGGTCGGACAGCCGGTTCAGGTAGGCCAGCACGTACTCACCGATGGCCTCGTCGCGGGACAGGGCCGCCACTTCGCGTTCCGCACGCCGGCAGACGGTCCGCGCCAGGTGCAGGTACGCCGCCCCGGGACATCCGCCGGGCAGGATGAAGTTCTCGAGGCGGCCGACGATGGGATTCAGTTCATCGATGATCGCTTCGAGTTTTTCCACGTGCCGTGCTTCGATCAGCGGTATCTGGTACTTCGCCTTGTCCTCCTCTGTGAAGCACAGGTCCGAACCCAGGTGGAACAACTCGTTCTGGATGACCGGCAGCGTCTCCGCCAGGCGCGGGGACAGTCCGTGGGCCAGCGCAATGCCGATGACGGAATCGAGCTCGTCCACGGCGCCGTAACTCGATACCCTCGGGGATTCCTTGGGTACGCGCTGCCGGCTTCCGAGCGCGGTGGTTCCGTCGTCGCCCTTGCGGGTGTATATCTTCGTCAACCTCGGCATGTGATCTCCTTGATTCGAACGCGGCGTTAGTTGGTAGACGCGGCGCCGCCGGTTCAATCCGGGGCGGTCTGTTCAGACCCGGCGTTGCCGGTGCAGCAGATACAGAAAGAACGGGGCGCCGAGTACCGTGGTCAGTATGCCAATGGGCATTTCGGCCGGCGCCATGGCTGTCCGGGCGGCCAGATCGGCCAGTACCAGCAGCAGGGCGCCTCCCAGCGCGGCCATGGGCGTCAGGATGCGGTAATCGGGTCCCACGATCAACCGGACCATGTGCGGCGCCAGCAGGCCGACGAAACCGATGATGCCGCTCACCGACACCGCGGCCGCGGCAAGACAGGCGGCCGCCGTCAGCAGGACCAGTTTGACCCGTTCGACGTGCACGCCCAGTTGGGCCGCCTGCTCATCCCCCAGCAGCAGCACGTTCAGTTCCCGCGCGTATATGAGGACGACGGTCAGCCCCACGGCCGCGTAGGGCAGCAGCATCCAGACGTGGTCCCACCGCCGGGCGGAAAGGCTGCCCATGAGCCAGAAGAGCAGCTGGCGCTGGTTCTCTCCGCCCATCACGAGCATGTAGGAAGTGAAGGACGTCGCCATGGCGCCGATGGCGATGCCCGTGAGGAGCAGAGTGGTCGAAGCCACGCGCCCGCCCCGGCGGGAAAAGGCGTACACCACCATGGTCACGGCCAGCGCGCAGAGGAACGCCGCGATGGACACGGCGTTCAGCCCGAGCATCCAGAATTCCAGGTCCAGGGTAACGGCAACCGTGGCGCCCAGCGCGGCGCCGGCCGATATGCCCATGATATAGGGGTCGGCCATGGGATTCTGAAAGAAGCCCTGCATCACGCCGCCGGAACTGGCCAGGGCGGCCCCGACGAGTACCGCGAGCAGGGTCCTCGGCAGGCGGATCTCCCATACGATCGTATCGGTCGCCGTATTCACCGGCTCCAGTGTGCCGGTCGACCAGAGGTGATCCGCAAGCACCTGCAGCACGGTGCCGGCCGGGATGTACACCGCGCCCACCCCCATGGAGAAAACACAGGCGGCGAAGAGGACCACGGCCGTGAACACCAGTATGATGGGTCGCTTCATCGTCACGTCGGTCAGTCTCCAGGTTTCAGGATGATCTGGGGGGAACCCGAATAGGGGCTCTCTATGACCGTCACATCGGTCTCGAAGACCGCCTTGATGTGCCCCTGGGTGAGAATGTCCTCGGGCGGTCCGTCGGCGTAAGTGCGCCCGTCCTTCAGCATCATCAGCCTGTGGCAGTATTCCGAGGAGAGATTGAGATCGTGGGATACGCACAGCACGGCGAGGCCGTCGCTGGCGCACACGTGGCGTAGCAGATCGAATATCTCGACCTGGTGGTTCAGATCCAGAAAGGAGGTCGGTTCGTCCAGCAATAGGATCGAAGGCTGCTGCGCCAGCGCCCGGGCGATGATGACCCGCTGCCTTTCGCCGCCGGAAAGCTCGTGGATGGGGCGGTCCCTGAAGGCGAGGCAGTCGGTCCGCCCCATGGCTTCGAGGGCGATCTCCCGGTCCCCCGGACCTTCTCTCTGGAACCGCCGGAGGTGCGGCGTCCTGCCCATCATGACCACGTCCAGCGAGGAAAAGGCGAAGGTGACGGGCGTCAGCTGGGGGATGACGGCGACCTGGCGCGCGATCTCCTTCACCGTATAGTGTTGAAGCGGCGTGCCGTAAAGCTCGATGTGTCCCCGGCTCAGCGGCAGTATGCGCGTGAGCGCCCGGATCAGCGTGCTCTTCCCCGACCCGTTCGGACCGATCACGCCCAGCATCTCGCCCTGGTGGAGCGCAAAGGTGAGGTCTTCCAGTACCGGCCGCCGGTCGTAACCGCAGGACAGGTTTTCCACTTTGATGGCGGTTTCCACGCTGCCGCATCCCCAATCGGTCAAAAAAAACAGCCGCTCCGTCATGGCAGGGCTGGGTCGGGATGGCAGGCATGCGCATCCGGGCTTTAGCCTCTCTGCTCACGGAGAAGCGTTCGCACAGCCTGCAGGCAGGTCTCCTGACTGACGGATCGCCCTACTCCTCAAGTCTTCCCGCCGGCCCAAGGGCTTTAGCCTTACCGGCAGTGACGAGTTTGAGTTTCGTCCCCGAACACAGTGGCGGGACCGTGATGGATTCGCACCATCTTCCCTTTTCAGCGTATTCATTCTCCGCCACCTGCGGCTGTATTCAATTGTGTTCTCAATCTATCGGGCTCGTCCCCCGATGTCAACGTCGAACTGAGATGATGAACCTTGAGTCGACCCCGGTCATTGGCGGGAAGCCGATCTCGGACGGAGGCGGCGATGGGTCAATTATGTGGATGGTAAACGTGGCAACCAGCACCCTGTCAGGAGCCTCCCGAGGGATTTGCATTTTGAATTACCCGACAGAGAAAAGCCTAAACTGGAAATCCTGCTTCATTTTCAGTCAAATGATGACAGATTTGAATCTGTTTTGACTATTGAATACAATTACGAGTTACCTGAAGATCAGTACGACGTCGTGAAACCTGTCCCTGTTCTGATTGAACGCGATGTCGACGAGGGTTGGGCCGCATACTTCGAGGAGGCGGAAATAGGGATGTCCGGGAGCGACCCAGAAGATGCTGAATCAGCTCTGTCCTTCGATATAATGAACGCACTGGATGTTTACCATATACTAAGCCTCACCGCACCACCCCATAGAAACGCGTCAGGAAACTCGGCGGAACGGAGAGCGTGTACAGCGCCCGCAGCGTCCAGGTCAGCATTAGCGTTCGGACCGGCCCGCGGCGTTCCCAGCGCCGCGCGGAAGTCAGTACGGCTTCGTCGATCCAGTCCAGTCCGCCGGCCTGCTTCAACCGGTCGGCGAACCGGGCGTCTTCGAAGACCGGAATCTCGGGAAATCCCCCCACCGCCTCGAAGGTCTCCCGCGTGACGTAGATGGCCTGGTCCCCGTAGGTAATGCCCAGGAAGCGCGACCGGAAATTCGTGCCCCGCGCGATCCACCGGTATATCCGGCCCGCGTGGGCGACGTCGAAACGGAACCGTCCCCCCGCCATGCCGCGTACGCAGACCGATTCGGTCACGAGTTCCCGCCAGCGGACCGGAAGCCGGGTATCGGCGTGGAGGAAAAGCAGCACGTCCCCGGATGAAGTCTCGGCCCCCGCGTTCATCTGGACCGCCCGGCCTCGCGTACCGGATTCGATGAGCCTCGCGGCGGGGCATGACCTCACGATCTCCGGCGTGCCGTCGTCGCTTCCGCCGTCCACGATGATGATCTCCAACTCGTCCGCCCCGCTCGACCCGCCCGGACCGCAATCGAACTGGCTAAGGCAGGCTTCGATCGTCGTGGCTTCGTTGAGCGTCGGGATGATGATGCTGATCGGGATCACCCTGGCGGAGGGTGAGTTCCCGCATCCGGACGTTCCGAGCGGCGTCAGAGATGCCGAAGGCGATGCGGGCGCCTTATCCGAGGGTCCGTTCCAGTGCCCAGATGAAGGCTTCATTTTCTTCCCTCGAACCCGTCGAGATGCGGATGTGGTTCGGCGAGGCCCACTGGCCGGCGCCAGCGCGGACCATGACCCGCCTGGACCACAATTCGCGGACGATGCGCTGCGTCTCCCGGCCGAAGTCGGCCCAGAGAAAACAGGCATGGCTGGGCACGACCCGCGCACCGAGCCGCTCCAGCTCGGCAGTCAGGTAGTCGTTTCCGTCCCATACGGCCTGCAGGGACCGCCTGACGTGTTCCTCGTCGCCCAGCGCCGCGGCCGCCGCGTGGACGGAGAGGACGTTCCGGCCCAGGAGGCCCATGGAGAAAGGCGCGAGGCGGTAGATCACGTCCCGGTGGGCGACGGCGTAACCCACGCGGATGCCGCCGAGGCCGTACACCTTGGAGAAAGTCCGGAGCACGATCACGTTCTCCCGGTCCCTGGCAACCTCGATGAAGTCCCGGTAATCCGGGTCGCGGACGAAATGAACGTAGACCTCGTCGATGGCCACGAGGACGTGCGGAGGCACCCGGTCGATGAATTCCAGGATCCGTTCATGGGGCAGCAGGGCCCCGGTGGGGTTGTGGGGGTTGCAGATGATGACCAGGCCCGTGCGGTCGCCGATCCGCTTCCCCATGTCGTCGAGATCGTGGTTTCCGTCCGGGAGGACGGGAGACCGGCGCGCCTGCACCTCGTGGCCCGCGTCGCGGAGTTCGTCGCCGACGCGCGTGACCTGGCCGTAGGAAGGGAGGGCTTCCACGACTTCGCCGTGTTTCATCAGGGCCTGCAGGGCCAGGATCTGGAGCAGTTCGGTCGTTCCCACGCCCAGCATCAGACCGTCGCGGTCGCCGGTGGCCTTGAAATCGAAGCCCGACGGGCGGGGGACGTCCAGGCCGTGATGCCGGATGATCGCCTGCTGAAGGGTCGTCGTGTAGTCGTACCGGTTCATCCAGTCCTGGTGCCTGAGTACGGCCTCTATGGCCGCGGGGGACGCGCCCAGGGGATTCTCGTTGAAGGCCAGCCGTACCCGGCCCGCCCGGAGCCCCACGCTCTTTACGTCCGCGGGACGGCGACCCGAAAGCTGGGCCGCGACCGATTCCGGGGAATGCAGTCCCGCCGCCAATGCGGCCGCGCCCGTCAGGCCCCCCCGGAGAAAGTCCCTCCGCGATACGGGGTCGTCCCCAGGGCAGACGCCCGGCAGATTGGGAAAGCGATGTTCGGAGTCGTCAGGTTTGTTCGGAGAAGACACGCGGTTGATCCATCGGAATGGGTGATTGCGGGTGGAACAGTGGTCCGGGCATACAGCGTGTCCCGTGCAACAGGCCTGACCCCGTGCGGCAGGCCCGGTCACGTCCGGCAGGCCCGGGTCAGTTTTCGGGAGCCTGGTCAAGGTGATCGAAGACGTCTTCCGATACGCCGCCGTGTTTCACGCCGGTTTCCCGTTCCACCCGTTCCACGCCTTTGATCTTGTTGATGCGCACGATCAGGCGTTCGAGCTGGCTGAGATGTTCCACCTCGATGCCGAAATTGCCGTCCGCCAGCCCATCCGTCGTGTCCATCGCGGCGTGGGTGATGTTGATGCCGGCATCGGTGATCGTCCTGGAGATCTCGCCGAGCAGGCCGGGCCGGTCGGTACCGTAGATACGCAGGCCGACGACGAAGAACTGGTCCTTCTCCACGTCCCAGTGTACCTCGAGACGCCGTTCCAGGTCGTCCACGATATTCGCGCACTCCTTGTTGTGCACCGTCACGCCGCGGCCGCGGGTGATGAAACCGATGATCGGGTCCCCCGGGACCGGCTGGCAGCACTGCGCGAACCGGATCATCAGGTTGTCTATGCCCGTGACCTTGACCCCGCCCCGGGACCGGCGCACCCGGTCCACGAACCGGGTCAGCACCGACTCTTTCGGCGGTTCTGCCTCGGCGGCGGGTTCTTCGGGAAGCAGTCTCTGGGCGACCTGTGCGGCGGAATACTCGCCGCGCCCGACCGCGGCATAAAGGCGATTCGCGTCCGGCAGTCCATACTCCTTCGCGAGGGCATCCAGTTCGTCGGACATCTTGCGCTTGACCTTGAGCCGCTTCAGTTCCCGCTCCAGCAGGTCTTCGCCCAGGTTGATGCTCTGTTCCAGCGTAGCCTTTCTGAACCAGGACCGGATCTTGGAAGACGCCTTGGTCGTCTTGACGATATCCAGCCAGTACGAACTCGGCGTCTGGTGTGGCGAAGTGAAAATGGTGACCGTGTCGCCGTTGTTCAACTTCCCGGCCAGCGGCGCGATATTGCCGTTCACCTTCGCTCCGCTGCAGTGGAGTCCGATGTCGGTATGAATGGCGAAGGCGAAGTCCAGCACGCTCGCGCCCTGCGGCAGCTCCTTGAGATCCCCCCGCGGGGTGAATACGAAGATGGCGTCGTCGTACAGGTCCATGCGGAGATAGCTCATGAATTCCTTCGGATCGGTCATATCGGTCTGCCAGTCCAGCGCCTGGCTGAGCCAGTCTTCCCGGTCCTCGCCTGACTGGACCTCTTCCCGCCCTTCCTTGTAGAGCCAGTGCGCGGCGATCCCCACTTCGGCGACCCGGTCCATTTCCCGCGTGCGGATCTGGATCTCGGCCGTTTCCCCGTTGGACGCGATGATCGTGGTATGCAGGGACTGGTACATGTTCATCTTGGGGCGGGAAACGTAGTCTTTGAAGCGGTCGAAAATCGGGGTGTAGAGGGTGTGGATGATCCCGAGCGCGTGGTAGCAGTTGGGCACCGTGTCGGTCACGACGCGCAGTGCCAGGAGGTCGTAGATCTCCTCGAAAGGCCGGTTGCGGCGCTGCATCTTCGTGTAGATGCTGTAGAAGTGCTTCGCCCGGCCGTTCACCGTGGCGTCGATGCCCGCGTCCTTCAGGGCCTTGACGATGGGCTGGCGGATCTCGTCGATCAGTTTTTCCCGCTCCACCCGTTTCTGGTCCAGCTTGCTCGCGAGATCGCGGTAGACATCGGGTGATAGGTACTTCAGGCTGAGGTCTTCCAGTTCCGATTTGATCTTGGCCATGCCGAACCGGTGGGCGAGGGGGGCGTAGATCTCCCGCGTTTCGAGGGAGATGCGCTGTTGCTTTTCCTCTTCCAGAAAGGATAGCGTCCGCATGTTGTGGAGCCGGTCCGCGAGCTTGATGAGGATGACCCGCACGTCCTTCGCCATGGACACGAGCATCTTCCGGAAATACTCGGCCTGCAGCTCCTCCTGGCTTCTGAAAGACAGCCCGGTGATCTTCGTGACACCGTTCACCAGGACGGCCACTTCCTCGCCGAATTCCGCGGCCAGCTGTTCGATGGACACGTCTTCCACGTCTTCCACGACGTCGTGCAGCAGTCCCGCCGCGATGGTCACGGCGTCCAGCTGCAGGCCGATCAGCGTGAGCACGACCTGCGTACAGTGCACCATGAAGGGCTCGCCCGACTTGCGTACCTGGCCGGCGTGGTGCAGGGTGCTGAAATGATAGGCCCGTTCGATGAGGTCCAGCTGGGCCTCCAGCGCCTCGTCGGATTCGATCTCCGGATGCGAAATGGCGTATTGCTCCAGCAATACCTGGACCGGAACGATCGCGGAGTTCGTAAGGGCGTTTTCAACGGTCGCAGTCATCGGGACACTCACCTGGCCGGGCCGGGAGGCGGCCTGAAGTCGCTTGACAGGGCATAGGGGCAATTTAAACTAGTGCTTGCCCCATGCGTTGACCTGGTTCGAATTGCGGGTGTAACGTCGGTTATTTACAATAGGTTATCTTATATAAGTATAGTTAAGCGGCGCACAGGACCGTTGTCAAGCCGGATTTGGCCGGCCGGGGAACAGGAAGGCCGACACCTCGCGGATGAAACGGTCGAAAGCGGCTCTGTAGTCCGGACCGATGCGGTGGGCGTTCCGGACGTTCCTGATCAGGGTGCGTGTCTCCGGGGCGCGCCGGTCGTAGACGCCGGGCAGCGGATCTCCCGTGGTGAAGGGAAACTCGTGCACGCCCAGGTCCAGGTACAGGACGGGCGCCGGACTGAGGTTCCAGGCCGCCCGCTCGGCCGATATGACCCGGTCGGCGGGATTGACCACGGCCAGCAACCGGTCCCCCATGGCCTCCATGCGCTCCACCAGTCCGTCGCCATGGAACAGCACCTCCGCCAGCCAGCGCGTTGGGGCCTGAACCAGTTGCCGGTGGTGGTCATCGAGCGTCCCGCGCAGAAAAGACTGTTCCCCCAGGTACGCGGACAAGCGCTGTGCGGCCGCATCGTCCATGATGAACAGGCTTCCGGGCCGTATGCCGTCGAGCGGCGCGCCGGAAGCGAAGAGGTCGGCGCGGGAATCGGAGAACCGGCCATCGGGATCGGCCAGCAACAGGACCAGGGCCAGGTAGCCGCCGGCCGAGTAGCCCAGGAAACGCAGGCGCGCTCCGGTCCTGCAGCCTTCGTGATCGCCCGCGTCGATGCGAGCGGCCAGGTCCACGGCGTCGAGATAGGACTGCAGCCCGCCGAGCATGTAGCGCTCGGGCGCCTGGCTCAACCGTTCGCTTATGCGGCCGTTGAAAGGACTCGTCCGCCCGTTGCCGGTCATGGGGGCGCGTTGTGCGGCGATCCGGGTCTGTTCCGGGGTACGCCAGAGGTCCGATCGTCTTCCCACGTGGAAGGACAGGGGGAAGAGGATGACGGGGATGCCTGACCGCAGGGCGAAACTGCAGGCCCAGGGCAGCATCCGGCCGTAGCTGCCCTCGTTCAGGCCGTGGAAGATGACCAGGACTTCATCGGCGCCCCCGGCGGGCAGGTCGACCGGTTCCACCACGAGGTAGCTGAAATCGCGGTTTTCCGCGATCCCACGGTCTTCCGGCAGCAGGAAGCCGGACCAACGCGATTCGAACCGCGGCCGCCGCAACCGGCAGCGTCCGTCGTCCACGGGGTCTCCGCCGCCGGTCCGGTACAGCCGGTTCAGCGTATCGGGCTCGTACACGTTCCCGGGCATCAGTCCGTCTCCTCAAGCGCCGTCAGGCGGGCGGACCCGGCGCATTCCAACTGGTTGGACATGCAGATGCAAGACCACCGCCGCGTGACCTTCCGCTCGATTCTGGTCGGTATCGTCCTGGCCGTTTTCATCAGCCTGTGGATCCCCTACAATGTCTGGGTCGTTCGCGGGACGTTCATGGATTTCGAGCATGTCTCCGCGTCCCTGATGGCGCCCTTCCTGTTCTTCGTCATCGTCGTAAACGGACTGCTGCGCAAGTACCGGCCGGTTTCCACGTTCAGCACGTCGGAACTGCTCGTCATCCTTTCCTTCGGCCTGATCGCGTCCACCGTACCGTCCCACGCCTTCATGAGCTACTTCATCGGCGTGATCACCACGCCGTACTATTTTGCTTCGCCCGAAAACCAATGGGAAGCGGTTTTCTTCCAGTATCTTCCGGCCTGGCTGCTGGTCGATCCCGCCGACCAGACCATCCGCTGGTTCTACGAGGGCCTGCCCGCCTACGCCAGTCTGCCGTGGAGGCCCTGGATCGTCCCCCTGTTCTGGTGGGGCACGTTCTTCGTCGCCCTGTTCTTCGCGGGATCCTGCCTGGTGGTGATCCTGCGGAAACAGTGGATCGAACACGAAAGGATCAGCTTTCCGCTGGCCCAGGTCCTCTTCCGGATCGTTCACGAACCCGAGGGTCGCTCCTTCCTGCCGGCCTTCATGCGGGGACGGCTGTTCTGGATCGGGTTCTCCCTGCCGCTGGCCGTGATCGGGTGGAACATCGTCGACTACTTCACCCCCGTGGGTGTGATCCCCATCGGGCAGCCCTACGCAACGGACCTCGTCATCGGCCACCTGTTCCCCGCCATCAAGATCAAGGTCAACATGTACCTGTTCTGCTTCGCGCTCTTCTCCCCGGTGGACATCCTGTTCAGCATATGGGTCTTTCACCTCTTCGCCATACTCGAATCCGGCGGCATGAACGCGGTCGGCCTGCTTGAAACCGGCGCGTCGCCGGACGCCGCGGTGCGTCTCCAGGAGATCGGCGCCCTGATCGTCTTCGTCCTCTGGGGCTTCTGGATCGCCCGGCGGCACCTGTGGGACGTGGCGCGAAAGGCCCTGGGACGGGCGCCGGACGTGGACGATTCCGGTGAGTTCTTTTCCTACCGGGCGGCCGTCCTGGGCGTAATGCTCGGTGTCGCCTACATGGTGGCCTTTCTGCACATGGCCGGCATGAGTCTCGTCATCATGGCGCCCTTCCTGTTTCTTCTCTTCGTCTTCTACGTCGGCGTGTCCCGGATCGTGGCGGAGACCGGCCTGGTCGCCCTCGACCTCCCCATGAACTCCCACGAGTTTCTCATACGCGGCGTGGGTTCGTCCGGCATCGATCCATCGTCCCTCACGGTATTCGGCCTGTCCAATGCCTTCGCGCGGAACTGGAAGACCTTTACCATGGTATCCGTGTCCCACATCACCCGGTTGGGGGACCGGGTCTGGACCGACAAGAAACGCATGTTCGCGCTGATCTGCGGCGCCTTCACCTTGGCTTTCACGGTCGGCGCCGCGTATACCGTCTATTCCGGGTACGAGACCGTCGGCGCTTCGCAGTTCGACCAGTGGGCTTTCACCACCGGGAACATCCACTTCTTCGAGAGCGTCAAGGTATGGATCCGGAACCCGACCCGGATGTCGGTCATGGAAACCGCCTCGTTCTTCCTGGGGGGCTTCCTCATGATGGGGTTGATCGCCCTTCGGTACAAGTTCCCGGGCTGGCCGCTGCACCCCGTAGGGCTCACTATCGCCCGGGGCGTGGCGATCGACAACGGGGCGTTTACCATCTTCGCGGCCTGGGCCGTCAAGGTCCTGCTGCTCCGGTCCGGCGGCATCGCCCTTTTTCGAAGCGTCCAGCCACTGATCCTCGGCATGCTGGTCGGGTTCTGCACGGGACTGGTCGTGTCCAATGTCGTCGATATCATCTGGTTCACGGGACAGGGACACCGGATACATGGCTGGTAGGGGTTTCGAGCGGTCAATACATGCGGCGATCCACGTGGCGCGAAAGGGTTCGGGAAATGTTGCGAACCATGACGATTAGAATTGACATTCGGGTATCTAACCCTATATAATCAAATGATTTTGTGGAATTAACCCAACGTGACAGTCGCGAAGGGTCGTTCATGGATCAGCTGGACCTCACCATACGCATCGCAGGCGAAAACGGTGAAGGCGTGCTTACCGTCGGCGACGTGCTGGCCGAAGCGCTGGCACGGTCGGGACTGCACATCTATACCTTCAAGAACCTCCCGGCCGAAATAAAAGGCGGCGCATCCATGACCCAGGTCAGGGTGCAGGAAACCCCCGTTCGGTCGCCGGGCGACGCCCTCGACATCCTGATGGTCTGGAACCAGGAGAACTACGACATCCACGTGGGAGAGGTCAAGTCCACCGGCGTCGTGATATTCGATCCCGACGAATGCGAGGCGGACGAAAGCCTGGCGCTGACCCAGATCGGCGTACCGCTCCAGAAGATCACCAAGACCATCATCAAGACGATGAAGTCCAAGAACGTGCTGGCCTTCGGGGTCCTGACCACGTGCCTGGGTATTCCCTTCGACTCCGCGAAACAGATGGTGGCCGAGAGCCGGTGGGGCCGCCGCAAGGAGTTCCTCGAATCCAACATCAACGCCTTGAAGCAGGCCTACGTCTACGTCGCCGACAACGATATCGACCTGGGGCTTCGGGTTCCGGTGAACCAGAGGAACGGCCACGCCCAGTTGATCATGACGGGAAACGACGCGCTGTGCATGGGTGCGCTGGCCGCCGGCTGCCGGTATTACGCGGGTTACCCCATTACGCCCGCCAGCGACGTGATGGAGACGCTGGCGAAAGCGATGCCCAGGGTGGGCGGCGTCCTGATGCAGACCGAAGACGAGATCGCGGCCATTACCGCCTCCATCGGGGCTTCTTTTACGGGGGCCAAGGTGATGACCGCCACCGCTGGCCCCGGCCTGTCCCTCATGGTCGAGGCCCTCGGCCTGGCGACCATGGAGGAGATCCCCCTCGTAGTCGTCGACGTCCAGCGCGGCGGTCCGAGCACCGGCATGCCGACAAAGACGGAACAGTCGGATCTCAACCTGGCCATTCACGGCGCCCACGGCGAGGCGCCCCGCATCGTCATCGCGGCAACCAATACCGAAGACTGTTTCTATACGGCGGTCAAGGCCTTCAATCTCGCCGAAAAGTACCAGACGCCGGTCATATTGCTCAGCGACCAGCATCTTTCGCAGCGTGCGCAGGTCATGTCCCGCCCCGATCTCAGCCAGGTCGAGGTCATCGCGCGAAAGCAACCCGACCTGAACGGTAGCGTCTCCCCCGAGGAATTCGACCGGTACGAGATGACCGACGACTACGTTTCCCCCATGCCATTGCCGGGCCGCCATGGACAGCACTACGTGGCGACGGGCCTGGAGCACGACGAACACGCCCATATCGACTACTCGCCGGAAGCCCATATCCGCATGACCGAAAAACGGCATCGGAAAATCGAATCCGCGGTGAACGAGCCCGGATTCGTGCAGCGGTACGGCGCGGAGGACGCCCAGCTCGGGCTGATAGGCTGGGGATCGTCGGAAGGGCCCATACTGGAAGCCCTGGACCGGACGCTGGCGAAGGGATACAAGGTCGCCGCCCTGATTTTCAAGATGCTGCATCCCCTGCCGGAGAAGGAGGCCCGCGCTTTCATCGAATCCATCCCGGTGGTCTCGGTGGTGGAACTGAACGCCAGCGGGCAGTTCGCGAATTACCTGCAGGGCCGTCTGGCCGTTTCCCTGCAGCGGTTCAACATCATTACGGGACTGCCCTTCAAGGCGGGCGACATAGAGGAATACATCGAAGGAGTGTTGCAGTATGGCTGAAGTACCTGCGGCCGACACCACAAAAACCGGGGTGCCGGAACGGGCCGAAGAGGCCGGTCAGACCAGGCAGTCCGGGCAGTCCGGTCAGACCAGGCAGTCCGGGCAGTCCGGGCAGTCCAGGCAGTCCGCAAAGCGCACGCTCAAGGATTACCGCAGCGAAGTAAAGCCCACGTGGTGTCCCGGCTGCGGGGATTTCGGCGTGCTTGCCGCGCTGCAGCGCGCCCTCGCCGAACGCAACCTGGACCCGAAGGACGTGGTCATCGTGTCGGGCATCGGCTGTTCAGGCCGTCTGCCTGAATTCGTCAACGCCTACGGCCTGCACGTCGTGCACGGTCGGGCGCTTCCCGCGGCCCAGGGCGTCAAGGCGGCCAATCCCGATCTGACGGTCATCGCCGTCGGCGGCGACGGCGACGGTTTCGCCATCGGCGGCGGTCACGTGCCCCATGCCGTGCGCCGCAACCAAGACATCACCTACATCGTGATGGACAACCAGGTGTACGGGCTGACCAAGGGCCAGCCGTCGCCCAGCACGCCTACGGGGATGCAGGCGCTGCGGCGTAGCGTATCCATGCCCAAGATGGCGCCCTACGAAGGGGTGCTGGAAGGCCAGCTGAACATCCTGGCCATGGTGATCGTGTACGGCTGCAGTTTCGTCGCGCGCACCTTCTCGAGCCAGGCGACGGAAATGGCGAAAATCATCGGCCGGGGACTCGATCACCCCGGATTCGGCTTCGTCCACGCGATGAGTCCCTGCCCCACCTTCTACAACACCTACGATCCCTGGAAGGAGTCCTTCATGCCGCTGCCAGAAGACTGGGACACCGGCGACCGGATCAAGGCGATCGACATGGCCATGGAAGAGGTGGGCGACGGCGTATTCCACAGCGGCGTGTTCTTCCAGGAACAGTACCGCACCTATACCGACAAGCTGCAGGACGTGTACGCCAAGGCCTACGGTGACGAGCAGGCGACCATTGACGCCCTGATGGACCAGTACGCCTGAGTTCGTGGTATCGCTCCGCTTTAACCGACGCCTCGAGCCCGGCCGCCTTTAATCCCCGCCCGGCCCGCCTGGCCCGTCCGGCCTAGCCTGTCCGGCCCGGGCAACTACAACTCCGCACAATCACCTGAACACGACGGTACGGCGACCGTTGATCAGTACGCGTCGCTGGATATGGTAGAGCACGGCCCGCGCGAGCACGATGCGTTCGATGTCGTGCCCCACCGCCGTCAGTTCCGCCGGCGACATGCGATGGGTCACGGCTTCCACGTCCTGCTCGATGATCGGGCCCTCGTCGAGATCGGCCGTCACGTAGTGGGCGGTTGCGCCGATCAGCTTCACGCCGCGCCGATGGGCCTGATGGTAGGGGCGGGCGCCCTTGAACCCGGGCAGGAAGGAGTGATGGATGTTGATGATGCGTCCCGCCATCCTGTCGCAGACCTCGGGGCCGAGGATCCGCATGTACCGGGCCAGCACGACGAAGTCGATGTTGTTCTCCTCGATCTCGTCGATCAGGCGTTCCTCCTGCTCCTCCTTGTTTTCCGGGGAGACCGGCAGGTGCAGAAAGTCGATGCCCGATTCCCTGGCCAGTTGCCCGGCGTCCGCGTGGTTGGATATGATCAGCGGGATATCCAGCCGAAGCTTGTCCATGCGCGTTCGGTTCAGCAGGTCCAGCAGGCAGTGCAGTTCCCGCGACACCATGATCAGCGCCCGGGGCCGGGTATCGTCGGCCGACAGGTCCCACTGCATTTCCAGCTGCTCCGCCAGAGGCGCGAAGGTCCGCCACAGGGAGCCCAGGGTGACCTTGCCGCCGAAATGCACGCGCATGAAGAACCGCTCGCTGTACGGATCTATGTACGTATCGCTTTCGATGACGTGGCATCCCTGTTCCGCCAGCCAGCGAGTCACCGTGTAGATCAACCCGGTGCGCTTGGGACAGGACAGGGCGAGCAGGAAGTTCTTTACGGGGCGATCCTTCATGAATGGAGACCGTTACCGTGGGTTAACGGGGCGGCTTTGTATCGCTTTACGTGTTTCGGGGGTGCAATGTACGATGATTTAGCGTCTGTGACGGCGCCGATCGGCGCCGCCAGCCGGCCACGGTAGTGCCGAAGTGGTATGTAGCACACCCCCTTCGGCCCCGGCTGTGGTACGGTCCCGGCTGTTAAGCGAACATCTTCGGTGGGAACCGATCGATGAAAAAGGCTGAAAGGCGGGCCCTCCCGCCGGGCCGGGTTGCGCCTGTGGTGCGCCGTCTCGCCTGCCGGACCGCCTGGACCGCCTGGATCGTGCGGACCGCCTGGACCGCCTGGATCGTGCGGACAGCCTGGACCGTCCGGGCGGCCCGGAACCGCGCGGGCAGCGGCGAGCGCCCGGTCCGCCCTGCCCGGACTCCTTTCAGTCGTTGAAGAAGTCCGCGTTGATCTGGATGTACTCCTGCCATTCGTCCGGGGTGTCTTCTTCGGCGAAAATGGCCTCGACCGGACATTCGGGCTCGCAGGCGCCGCAGTCTATGCACTCTTCGGGATCGATGTACAGCATGCGTTCGCCGTCTTTGGTGTGAATGCAGTCCACCGGGCACACATCGACACAGCCCTTGTCCATGACGTCAATGCATGGCTCTGCGATAATGTAGGTCATACGAGTCTCCTCGCTCATTACGCCATCTTGAAACAATCCGTCTTTGCGGATGCGTCGAACAAGTAACGGTTAAACAAGAATCCAGGCAACGGTTCTGTCGCCGCGATCAACGTACTATGATAGTCGGACCGGCACGCCGTGTCAAGCCTGAATTAGATTGACCGCGGGGACGATCTCCCTTAAGTTCAAAGGCCATGCCACCGTTCGCCGCGCCCGCCGACCTGGCCCGCCGTTACGACGTCTGTCTCAAGTCCATCGCCATTGGGAAGTGGGTGAACCTGGACATACTGGCGGTGCGCGATCCCGACGTGCTCATCGACGAAATCGACCCGGAATGCTACGATGAAGACGAACGCCTGCCCTACTGGGCGGAAATCTGGCCCTCGGCGATCGGACTCGGCCGGCACCTTTTCGAGTACCCCGCTCCCGCCGGATCGGAGATCCTCGAACTGGGCTGCGGCATAGGCGTGGCCGGCATCGCGGCGGCCGCGGCCGGCCTGGAGGTTACCGCGTGCGATTACGAAGAAGACGCCCTGGCCTTCGCCCGGTGCAATGCCCGAATGAATCGCCTGGAGGAACGCGTATCCTTCCGCTTCCTGGACTGGCGGAACCCGGATCTCGACCGCAAGTACGCCATTGTAATCGGTTCGGACATCCTTTACGAAAGGCCGAATCACGAACCGATCCGGCAACTGCTGGGCGACACGCTGGAACCGGGGGGCATGTTCCTCACGAGCGATCCGGACCGGCGGGCAGCCGCTCCCTTCGTCGAATCCATGATCGCCCGGGGATACCGCCACAGCGCGCAGCCTCGAAAGGTAAAGTTTGAAACGGCCGACAACAGGATCATCGTTCACCGGTTTTTGAAAGAGGCCTGATCCCGTAACCGCTGATCGGACCGGACATGAAAGAACCCATCGCCCAATTGCCGGAGGGTATCCGGGAGCGGCTTCGCCAGGCCGGCCGCCTGGCCGATGAAACGGGGCTGGACCTGTACCTGGTCGGCGGAACTGTGCGGGACATGTTCCTGGGCCGCTCCAGGACGGATATAGACCTGGCGGTGGATGGGGACGGGATGGGATTCGCCAGTCGCCTGGCCTGCAGGACCGAAGGCCGCTACACGCCCCATTCCCGGTTCCTGACGGCCACCGTGGACCTGCCCGAAGGGGGCAGCCTGGACGTGGCCACGGCACGAGGCGAGACCTATGAACGCCCGGGCGCGTTGCCCCGGGTGGCGCCCGCGTCCATGGACGTGGACCTGGCGCGGCGCGACTTTACGATCAATGCCATGGCGGTCTCGTTGAACGGGCGAAGTTTCGGCAACCTGGTCGATCCGTTTGACGGCCGAGGCGACCTGCGGAGCCGCCTGGTCCGCATCCTCCACGACCAGAGCTTTATTGACGACCCGACCCGGCTTTTTCGGGCCGTGCGGTTTGAACAACGCCTGCGGTTCAGGCTCGAGCGCGGGACGGAACGCAGGTTTCGGGAAGCGGTTTCGGAAGGCGTGATCGGGGACCTTTCGGGACCCCGGCTGCTGGAGCAGCTGAGGCTGATCTGCGTCGAACCCGATCCCTGGCCGGTATTTGACCGGCTGGAACGGCTGGACGCGCTCAGGGCCATCCATCCCTCTCTCGCGTCCGACGACGGACTGAAGACGCTTGTCCGGGATATCAGCCAGCCAGGCGATCTCGCGTCTTCAGCGCATGACGGCTGGTGGATACTGTACCTGGTCGCGCTGTTCAGGCCGCGCCGGGAAGAGACGCTTCACGGCATCGTGGACCGGCTGAAACCCAACAGGCGGCTCCGGAAGGCCATCGAGGACATGTCCCGGTGGTCCCGCGTGGAGCGGGCCGTCGAAGAGGGCGGAATCGACACGCCGGCGGACTTCTACCGCGCGGTTCGGACGATCTCGGAGGACACGATGCTGTTCCTTACCCTGACCCATCCGGACAAAGCCCTTCGAAGCCGTTGCGAAACCTACTACCGACATCACAGGCATACGCGCCTGTCCATCGACGGAGGAACGCTCAAGGAGCTGGGAATCCCGGAGGGGCCGGCATACGGGCAGATCCTGGACGAAGTCCTTTCGATGAAGATAAACGGCGAAATCGGGACCGCGACGGAGGAACGCCGCGCCGCGCGGGATATCTGGTCGCGCCGGAACCGCCCCGAGACCTGAACAGATCCGCAGCCGCGGCAAAGGAGCCTACATGCCCGATTTTACCATCCTGTTCATCGCCATGCCCGCGATCCTCTTCGCCCTGACCTTTCACGAATACGCCCATGCCTGGGCGGCGTGGAAGCTGGGCGATCCCACGGCGCGCAGCATGGGCCGGCTATCGCTGAACCCCCTGGTGCATCTCGATCCGGCCGGAACCATCATGCTGATCATTACCGTCATGAGCGGTTTCGGCATCGGCTGGGCGAAACCCGTGCCGGTGGACCCCCGCTATCTGCGCAACCCCCGGAAGGACATGCTCTGGATCGCCCTGGCCGGGCCGGTGTCCAATATCATCCTCGCCTTCATCCTGGTGGGTGTTTTCACCCATATGCCCTCGGGCGGCGCCTTGACCGAGACGCTGCGCCAGATGGTCCGCTACGGGATCATCATCAACCTGGCGCTGGCCTTCTTCAACATGCTGCCGGTCCCGCCGCTGGACGGGTCTCGGGTTCTGAAAGGGTTGTTGCCCCCCGCGCAGGCACAACGGTACGGCCAGCTGGAGATGTACGGTCCGATCCTGCTGATCGGCCTGATCATCGCGGACCAGATGTTGCGGCTGGGCATCATACGGACCTGGATCGCGGTGCCCGCCCAGAT
Source organism: bacterium (assembly GCA_965202605.1). Lineage (GTDB taxonomy): Bacteria > JAAXHH01 > JAAXHH01 > JAAXHH01 > JAAXHH01 > JAAXHH01. The sequence goes on along the minus strand of OZ241838.1, from coordinate 2,505,935 downwards.
CAGCCTGCGCCTGATGAGCGAGATTTTCAGCAGCTTCTGACCGGGGACGTCATGGAATTCAGCGCCGAGACGATTCGCCTCGACCTGGTTCATCCCTTTCGCATCGCCCGCGAGGTCAGCGACCACAAGCACAACGTGCTCGTGCGCATCTCCGACGGCGGGCTGACCGGAATAGGAGAAGCCGCGCCTTCCCGCTATTACAAAGAAGACGCCGGGTCGGTGCTGCGGGCGCTGGAGGAAGCGCCGGCGCTCCTTGGCGGCGATCCCTTCGAACTGGAAGCCACGATGGATCGCCTCGTGTCGCGGTTCCCGGGCGATCCATCGGCGCGCGCGGCGGTGGATATCGCACTCCACGACCTCGTCGCGCGGCGGCTTGACGTACCCCTCTACAGATGGCTTGGTCTGGATCCCGCGAAAACGCCCGTCACCTCGTTCACCATCGGTATCGACGAGCCGGAAACGATCCGGCGCAAAGTGCGCGAAGCCGCCGGATACCCCGCATTGAAGATCAAGCTCGGTTCGGAAAGGGACCTCGAGATCATGCACGCGATCCGGAACGAGACGGACGCGCGTATCCGTATCGACGCCAATGCGGGATGGACGGCGGACCAGGCCGTGGAAATGGTGCAGCGTCTGCCCGAGTTCGACGTGGAGCTCGTAGAGCAGCCCCTTCCCCCGGGTTCGCCGGAAGACTGGCGCAGGGTGCGCGCGGCGGCGCCCATGCCGATCATCGCCGACGAAAGCGTGCTGACCTCAACGGACGTGCCGGCCATGGCCGGCCTCGTGGACGGTGTCAACATAAAACTGATGAAGTGCGGCGGGGTCCGCGAGGCGTTGCGTCTCATCCACACCGCCCGGGCCCACGGGATGAGCGTCATGATCGGCTGCATGATCGAATCATCCGTGGCCATCACCGCGGCGGCCCACCTGTCTCCCCTGGCCGACTACGCCGACCTGGACGGCAACCTGTTGATCTCCAACGATCCTTTCAGCGGGGTGGCCGTGCGCCAGGGCCGCCTGATTCTTCCGGAAGGACCGGGCATCGGAGTGGCGCCCAGGCGATAGGTGCCGTGCGTTCGCCATGCACCTGCCGCGCCCGCGGGACAGATACCGGCTCGATGGCGGACACGCCCGTCGGCCGCGTCCTCGCCTAGCGACCGTTTTCCGCTTTCTTCATGGCGTGCAGGATCTCCCTCACCAGGATCCGCAGGTCCTTCACCTCGCGTTCCAACTTGATGACGAGGGTCAGCAGCGTCTCCTGGTTCTCCTCGAGTACCTTGAAGTCATTATTCTTATTCATAATCAGAACAGTAGATAATAAGGTGTAAGCATCATAATGCTCTGCTGAACCTTCCTCTACGCCGCATCTCCCCGGTCAGTACCCCGCCCCCGGTGCCTGGCACACTATCCCATGCCCACGGGATTCGGACTCCCGTAACGCGAGTCTGAATCGACGGTTTCAATTGGAAAAGTACAAAAAAGGTGTTGACTGGACAAAAACTTAAGCAAGATAACAGTATATTTTAGTTTATTTAAATGAAATATATGTCAGTGTGCATTGAAGTCGATTCGCATCGGTCGCTATTCACACAATCTCCGACAGCAGAATACTGTCCGTTTTGCCCTGAGTAGGAGCCACGGCCACTGAAAGGGGCGAACGGCTGACACGGCCACTGAAAGGGGCGAACGGCCGAATTGAAAAGAAGCCCCGGCGCGTACCAGTTCCGGGGCTTCTTACGTCGAATTGCCGCGCTGTCTGTTTTAGCTGCTTTGCTGTGTTGCCACCCCCGCCTCGTACTTCTCCAGGACCATCTCTCCGTCGCGCAGCACGCCATAGGTATCGTGCCGGAGCCAGTCCCCGAGGTTGATGTATACCTTCCCCCCCCTATGCTTCAGCGTAGGGCAGTGGTTGTGGCCGAAGACCACCGCGTCGTAGCCCTGATCGAGCAGTGAAAAGGCCAGGTCCCGGTAGGCTTCCCTCGGGTCCCACGCCGTGGGGGTGCCATGGCGCCTGCTCATCCGCGATACCAGGCGGCCGATCTTGAAACCGCAGTCGGGGTGAATCAACTGGAACAGTCGGATGCTGAGGGGGCTGTGCATGATCTTCGATAGCAGCCGGTAACCGAGGTCCCTGGCTATGAGTCCGTGGCCGTGGGCGATATAGATCCTACGGCCGTGGTGGGTGACGGTCAGCGGTCCGTCGGCCGTTTCCACGCCTACCTGCTCGCTCAGGAACGTACCCAGCCAGAAATCGTGATTGCCGGAAAGGTAGACCACCCGAACGCCGCTCTCGACCAGTGAGCTCAGTGCATGCAGCACCGTGTAGTGCTGGCGAGGGACCACGGTGCGGTACTCGAACCAGAAATCGAACAGATCGCCGACGATGTACAGTTGCCGGGTCTTGCCCCTGAGGCTTCGCAGGAAGGTCAGCAGACGTGCCCTTCTTCCCTCCTCTGCCGCGTAATCTTCGATCCCCAGGTGGGCGTCGGAAATGAAGTAGACGGGATGTTCCATCATAGCCGGTATCAGACCCGAGTTACGCCGGGAACCAGTCGGTTTCCCCGGCATCCAGGGGGCGCAACTTTGAATTGACAATACACGTCCAGTGCGTTAATTAAGATACATGGGGCCATATATTTAACTACTAAAAACTTAGTCATGCCGCCCGCGGCTAAGACGTAACAGACGCGGCATCGTCGTAACAGACGCGGTGAACCGGAGAAGGGACCGCATGGCCAGAAAGAAGCTGTCCTCGCTGACGGACCTGGAAATCGACATCATGAATGTCGTCTGGCGGTTGAAACGGGCGACAGTGCGTCAGATCGTCGATTCGCTTCGAGACCAGCGCCCCCTGGCGTACACGACCGTTCAGACTGTCCTGTCCATACTCACTCAGAAGGGCGTGGTGCGGTATACCCGCGAAGGCCGGGCCTTCGTGTACACAGCCATCGTGAAGCCTGAAGGCGTGCGCCGGGAAACCGTAAAGGCCGTCGTGGACAAATTGTTCGCCGGATCGCCCCAGTCCCTGGTGCTCCACCTGATCGAATCGGACGCGTTGACCGCGGAAGAAACCAAAAGCCTGCGCAAACTGCTGGACCGGATGGCCTCGGAGGCATCGGATGACTGACCCGGGGTATGCAATCGCGCTCTTCGACCGGTTGGGCCGGCAGGTCGTGGATCTGTTGTGGCTGCCGAGCCTGGAAGCGTTGCTTCTGGGCGTTCTGGTCTGGGCGCTGCTTATATGGAACCGGGGCTGTTCGCCCGGGATCAGGCATTTCCTCTGGCTGCTGGTACTGGCTAAGCCCCTTCTTTCCGTCGTGCTGCCGTGGCAGGGGCCTTTCGAAATCCCGTGGGCGCCCGTGGTTCACGCTGCGGGATCCGCCCCGGGTGGTCACTACGTCCTGGAAACCTATACCTACGCCGGTGCGGGACTGGCCTGGATCGCTTTCGCCGGGATCGGACTGGTCCGCGTCGTTTCCGCGGTCATCATGCTGACGCGAAGAAAGCGGCGGTCCGTTCCGGTCTCCGTTCCCCGGGTACGCGCCTTGTTCGACCGTTGCCTGGCGGAAGTGGGACTGAAGCGCAACGTGGCCTTACGGGTCTCAGACGAGTTTGAAGGACCCGCGCTGATCGCCGTGGGACGGCCCGTGGTCGTGATCCCGTCATGGTGCATCCTGGAGCTTTCCGTCGCTGAGCTTCGGCAGGTCCTGCTCCATGAACTGGCGCACTACGCCCGGCGGGACCACCTCACGGTCCTCCTGGTACAGTTCGCCAGGGTCTTCTTCTTCTTCCATCCGGCGGTCTGGTACGCCGCGCGCCGAATCGATATTGAAGCGGAACGGGCCTGCGACGCGGCCGTCGTCCGTGTTTCCAGGCATCCGGAGCGCTACGCTTCCACCCTGCTCAAGGTTGCCGGGAGCAAGGTCCGGACGCACTGGCGGGCGGTCCTCGAACTGGCCAGGTCGGCCTCCCTGGTGGCCATACGCATCCGGGACCTGTTCGGTTCGGCGGTGAACCAGAAGCAGAGCGCCTTCTTTTCCCTGCTGACCGTCGGTTTCTGTACGCTGATCGCGGTGACGCCCCTGTTCCGTCCCGGTTCGAATGAGCCGGTCGGCCTGGTCGGCCTGGCTGGCCAGGAGCGCCCGGTCGGCCTGGACAGTTTGGTCGGTATGGACAGCCAGGCTGGCCTTGGAGGCCTGGCCGACCGGCCGGGCGCAGTGCGGACGAGCGGTCCTGCGGCCGGACCCGAACCTGGCCGGATCGATCCGGTCCCGGCCCGCCCGGGCCACGACGCCGTGGCGTCCCATGGGTCGAATTCGCCGGTTGAGCGGGGGATGGAATCGGTTGTCCGCGAAAGGTTCTCCAGGACCCTGGTCGATGGCCGGCCCGCGCCGCGCAGATCCATGACCGCCATGATGACCAGGCCGAATGTCCGCTCTTCAGGCGAGGTTTTCGAATCCGTGGGACAACAAGGTATAAACCCCGCCGTGCTCGGACCTGCAGTTGCCGTGCTCATGCCGGATCGACCCCTTTCGTTGGGAAGCAAGCTCAGACAGGGACGTATCGAGGTGCAGGGTGTGGGCCAGACGGGCGACGCGTTGTTCGATCCGGGCACTGTCTCCCTGAGCGCCGGTTATTTCCTCACGCCCACCCACCAGTTCGGCGGTGTGTTTTCCATCCGGCGGCCGAATGAAACGGAGGTGTTTGACGACACGCGGCGGTCCCCCGACGCATCATACGGCAACCTGCTTCGAGCCAGGAAACTGGCCGGTTTCGGCAACACGGCCTCGCGCGTGGATAACACGGCCTCGCGCGTGGAAGTCCTTGAAACCCGGGAGGAAGAGCAGGCGGACCGGATTACCAGGATCGGGGCTTTTTATCGTTACAATCTTCCCGTCCCGGGCGGTTCCTTCACGCCCTTCTTCGGCTGCGGCACAGGCCTGGAGATCAGACCTCAAAACCGCCACATGACCATGGTAGACGCCGGAGTGGGGCTGCGTTACTTCTGGGAACGACACGTCGCCCTGGTCGTACAGGCGGCCTACCGAAAGGAACTGGATGTCATCTCCCGTCCCTACCCGGAGATGACGTTGGGTTTTTCCGCAATCTTCTAGCTCCTTCATTCGTCTACATGGCCATCTGAATCTCGACAAATGGATCAGCATACGAACAGAGCGGCTTCGGCGCTCATCATCGCCGGCGGCGCGGGCGCGCGCCTTCAAACGGTAACCGGCCCGTCGCCCAAACCGCTGATGAAGCTTTGCGGCGTACCGTTGATCAAGCGTATCATACTGACGGCCCGCAGGGCCGGCATAACGCGCTTCGTGATCGTAACGGGGTACGAAGCGGACCGCTTTCACGACATCCTGTCGAACGATCCCGGCCTGGCCGGCTGCCGGATCGAATGGGTGCACAACGAACGCTGGCACATGCCCAACGGAGTTTCCGTCCTGGCCGCCCGGTCTCGCCTGACTGAGCCCTTCGTGCTGCTCATGGCGGATCACCTCTTCGAGCAACGGACGCTGGAACGGCTACTCGAAGAACCGGTCGCCGAAGGGGAGTGTCTGCTCGCCGTCGACCGGAAAATCGAAAGCGTCTATGACCCGGACGACGCCACCAAGGTAGCGGTGCGCGACGACAGGGTGGTCCGAATCGACAAAGGACTGCGGGAATACAACGCGGTCGACACCGGCATGTTCCTTTGCACACCGGCTCTGTTCGACGCCCTTGATGCCGTGGACGGCCCCGAAGGGTGCGCGTTGAGCGATGGCGTCCGGGCGCTGGCCGGGGAAGGGAAGATGCGCGCCTTTGACATCGGCGAGGGCTTCTGGCAGGACGTGGATACGCCCGAGATGCTGGCGCACGGGGAAAAGACCCTGGTAAGGCGTCTCGTAAAGGACACCGACGGCTGGGTCTCCCGGTACGTCAACCGGCCGATTTCGACCCGCGTCAGCCGATGGCTGGTCCGGACGCCGGTCACGCCCAACATGGTCACCCTGGTCACCTTTCTTTCCGGCCTGCTCGGAGCGTGGTTCGTACTGGACGGCACCTACTGGACGGTGCTGCTGGGCGCCTTGCTTTTCCAGGTTTCATCCATTCTCGACGGATGCGACGGGGAGGTGGCCGTCCTGACCTTCCGCGAGTCGAAATACGGTTCGTGGCTCGACACGATCACGGATAACCTGACCTACCTGGCGTTCTTCTCCGCGGTGGTCTGGGCTTACGCGGGCGATTCCGATGAAACCGTGGTCCGGATCCTCGGCATGGGATCCGTCGCCGTCGTGGCCGCGTCGATCCTCGTGATGTACTACTATCTGCTGCAGACCGGAGGGAGCGGCAGCCTGGTACGGTTCAACCGGGCCTTCGAAATGCATGCCGTCGGCCGCCGCCGCGACCTTGCCGCCCGGTTGCTCGACCTGTTTCGGATGATGTGCAAGCGGGATTTCTTTACTATGCTGTTGCTTTGCTTCGCCGCGCTGGGACTCCTGGGCTGGATGTTCTGGACCGTAACGGCCGGAGGCCTGGTCATGGGCCTGGCCATCTTCATTTCGACGGGTCGGCTGCTGGCGCGGGACCGGACGGTTATGGATATGAGCGCATGAGCGGACTGATGTACCGGGCACGGGGGTTTTTCTCCCTCCGGATCAGGAAGGACCTCAATTTCCGCAGGGTCCAGGAAACGGTCCCGGCGCTGCGCTGGCTAAGACCGAGCAGGGACGAGCGTATCCTCGATATCGGCTGCGGAGAGGGGACCTATGATTACCGGATCGCCTTGCGGGGCGCCCGGGTTTTCGGTTTCGATCTGAACCGGGGCCAGTTGCGCCGTGCCGCGGCCTGTCACAAGACGCCCTTCACGGGCTTCTTCTGCGCCGACGCCGGCGCGTTCCCCCTTCGGTCGGGCCAGTTCGACACGGTCATGAGCCTGTGCGTCTTCGAGCATCTTCCCGACGACCGGCAGACGCTGCGGGAGATGTGGCGCGTACTGCGGCCGGGAGGACGCATCCTGTTGACGCTGGACAGCCTCAGCCTCGAGGGGATCGGCGAGGCATGGCGCGACGCGCACCGGGAACGTCACAGCGTCCTGCAGTTCTACACGCACTCGGCGGTGGATTCGTTGCTCGAAGCGTGTGGATTCAAACTGGAAAGATACCGATACCTGCTTCGTTCCGGCCCGGACCTGGCGCTGATCCGGCTGAGTTATGCCACGGAATGCATGCACGCGGTACCGGCGGCCCTGACCCGGTTGGGACTGGTCTCGGTCGGGAGGATGGTATCCGCGGCGTTTAACCTGTTCACCAGAAACCACCGGGGATGGACCCTGTTGATCGAAGCAAGCAGGATGTCGCCCCGGCCGGCGAATCCCACACCATGACACGTACCCGAGCGCAGCCGGTCCCGGTCCGATCCTCGTCCGATGCGCTGACGATCATCCGGGGCGCGGCCGTCAATTTCATCGGAACGGTGGCGCGGCTTACAAAGTCCGTGTCGTTCATCGTCCTTACGCGGCTGTTCGGCGCCGAGGTCTTCGGCCTGTACATGCTCGGGTGGACCATCGTGGACCTCGTGGGAAAGGTCGGCCAGTTCTCGCTGGACAAGGGACTGGTCAATTTCATCTCGCGTTTGCGCGATGACGGGGACACGGACGCCATCCACCGAAACATCGCGCAGGCCCTGGGCGTGGGGATGCTGCTGAGCACCGGGGTCGGTGCGGCGCTTTTTATCAGTGCGCCCGCGCTGGCCGAAGGCCTGCTGGAGAAGCCCCGGCTTACCGGTATGCTGCGGTTGCTGGCGGCCGCCCTGCCGCTGATCGTCCTGACCCACGTCGTCCTGGGCGTCACCCGGGCCCACAAGGTCATGAAGTACGACGCCATGATCCGGGGCGTCGTTGAACCGCTGACGCTGTTCGGCGCGGCCTGTGCCTTCTTCTACTGGGGCTGGAGTACCTATGGCATCGCCGCGGCCCATCTGGCCGCGCTGGCCTGCGGCCTGCTGTTCGCCGTCAACGTGTTTACCAGGTTCTATTCCTGGCGCGCCTGCCTCGTCCACCTGCGCGAACTGCGGATTGTCACCCCGTTAACCCGCTTCTCGTTGCCGGTGATGGGATATGAACTGGTCTACATGGTCATGATCCGGCTTGACGTGCTCATGGTCGGCTACTTTCTGCCGGCGGCGCAAGTGGGCGTTTATGTGATCGCGGTCGAAATCGCCTTGCTGACCAAGAAGGTCCGCCAGTGGTTCGACCCGATTTTCGGTCCTATCGTCGCCGAACTGAACCACCGGAACGACCTGCGGCGGCTGGAACACAACCTGCGGCTGGTCACCCGGTGGGTGCTGACCATCGGCGTGGGTTTCCTCTGCGTCGTGTCGTTGATCGGCGACGAACTGCTCGGACTGTTCGGCCCGGAATTCGGCGCGGGGTTCATGGCGATGGTCGTCCTGGCCATGAGCCAGGTCGCATACGCCGCCATGGGTTCGGGCGACACCGTGCTCATCATGTCGGGCCGGCCCTGGCTCAACCTCGTCAACACCATTGCGGTCGTCATCGTGAACTTCGCCCTCAACCTGTGGTTGATACCAACCCTGGGCATTCTGGGCGCCGCCCTGGGAACGCTGGTATCATTTATGCTGCTGACGCTGATCCGCCTGGCCGAAGTGTATCATCTTTTCCGCATCCATCCCCTGACCTGGCGCATATTGAAGCCCTGCGCCGCCGCGATCCTCGCCTTCGGATGCGCGCTTCTGGCGGGTGGCTACGGCCCCGACGTCCCATGGCTGCGCATGGCCGTGTTGCCCCCGATCTTCCTGGCCGTCTACCTGGGCGTTCTATGCCTGCTGGGACTCGAAGAGGAGGACCGGATCCTGCTCCGGCGCTTTCGCGGCTTCCTGCCTTTGCTCAAAAAGGGGCCGGGCGTAAGCCGGGAAGCGGTGGACGAGCGCGTACCCCGGGTTTCCCTCGACAGGGAGTGTGAATCGTCTTGAAATTCTCCGTGGTCATATTCGCCGATACGGAGGCCATCGCGGCCGGCGCCGCCCGGCCGGTTTACGGCATCTCCCTGCTCGAACGGCACCTTCGGGTCTTTTCTGCCATGGGGGCCCGGCGCGCATCCGTGATCGGACCTCTACCCGGGCAGGGATCGCAAGTCGGGATCGACGGATTCGACGAGCGCTGGTTCCAGGAACTGCACGCCGTCGACTGCGTGCGTACCGACGAAAGCCCGGCCCGCTGGCTGCCTGAAGCGGACGAAACGGCCCTGGTTCTGGACGCCCGTCACCTGTACGATCCCCGCGTATTGCGGGCCATGATCGACGGCGGTTCAAACAGAAGGGCCGTGGACCCGTCGGTCCGGGAATCCTGCAGGCTCCTGGCGGCCGACGCGGATCTGCTCACCGGACTCACGGCGACCTGGTCCGGCTCCGAGTCGCTGTGGTCGGCGCTGGACGCGACACCCGAAGCGGTCTGTTCAGTATACGATCTGCGCGATATGGACCCCTATATCGTGGATCTCCGCCGCAGCCTGCCCCCCTGGTGGATCGTCCTCGATTCGGACCGGACGGTCCGCCGGGCGGAGGGATTGCTGATCGACGCGGCCCAGAAGGGTACGCTGGACTTCCCGGCGGAGTTCATCCATCCGCCCCTGGAGAACCTGCTTACGAAGTGGTTTTCGGCCAGCGCCGTCACGCCCAACCAGGTAACCACCCTCACCGTTGTGCTCGCCTTTCTGACGACCGGTCTGCTGGCCGCGGGACAACTGGCCGCGGGTTATCTGTTCGCCGGACTGATCATCGCCTTCGCCGTCGGCGTACTGGACGGAGTCGACGGCAAACTGGCCCGCGTGACGGTGCGATGCACCCGGTTCGGAGATCGCTACGAACACGTTCTGGACGTGGTCTGGGAACTGACCTGGTACTGGGCCCTGGGCTGGATGCTCAGTGGCGGCGGAGCCGTGGTCGGACCTTTTGTGCTGAGCACGGTGATCACCCTCTTTTATCTGCTTGACAAGGCCGCGACAGGGATGTTCAAGTCCAGGCAGGGGATCGAACTGTTCGACTACGAACCCGTGGATCGCTTTTTTCGCCGCATCGGCGCCCGGCGAAACGCGAACGTCCTTCTGCTGCTGGGGGGCGCTTCGGCCGGCATGCTGGAGGAAGCCTTTACTTTCGTGGCCATCTGGACGGTGATCACGGCGGCGTTTCACTGGACGCGGGCGATCTGGCTGTTTTCGAAGCACGTGCCGGCTGACGAGGCGAACCGGTCCGTTTAAGCCCGTCGGCCATGATGCCTGACGTCCATGGGCTGGCCAACGGTAATTACTGGATCGACAAGCGGACGTCCGCGTTTTGTTTACTTGCTCGAGAAGTGACCGTCCGCGTTTTATTTAGTTGGATCAACAAGTGACCGGCCGCGTTTAATATACTTTAAGTAAGAAAGTGAATCGACGATTATGCCACGCGGAGGCATCGTGTTCCGTCTACTGACCCACATGCTGGCGACGTCGCTGATTACAGGATCTGCCATCGCGCAGGGACCGGGCCAGCCCGTCCGGATGACGCTGGAACAATGCGTGGACCGAGCCTTGAAGGTCAGTCCGGACATCGAACAGGCGGTCCTTGCCGTAAAAGGCCTGGAAGCCAGGCTGAGCGAAGCGAAATTCGCCGGCATAATGCCTCAGTTGCAGTGGACCAACATATTCGGACCGGCGCCGGGTATAAAAGGCGATACGGAACGGATCGAGACCATCCGGAGCGATCTCTCCGATCTGGGCGTCTTCTCCCGGACGCACATCGAGCTGGTCCAGCCGCTGTATACCTTCGGAAAGCTCGGCAACGCGAAGAAGGCCGCCGGTTTCGGCCTTGAAGCGGGCGAGGCGGCCGTGGAGTCGAAGAAGAACGACGTGGCGCTTCAGGTTAAAAAGCTGTTCTACGGTCTTGTGCTGGCCAGGGAGCTCAGAGAGATCATTCTGGAAAGCGAAGAGAAAGTGGGGGAGGCCAGACAGCGCGTAAACGAGATGATCGAGGAGGATTCGGAAGACGTAGGACAGAACGACCTGCTGAAAATCGACGTCTTCGAATTCGAAGTGCAACAGAGCCGGGCGCGTGCCGAGAAGTCGATCGAAATGGGGAAGGCGGCGCTGATGGCCGTGCTCGGCATCGATCGCTTCAGTGATTTCGATATCGTCGACGTGGCCGCCGGAACCGATCCGGCATACCTCGAGGGACTGGACGTCTACATCGAACAGGCGAAGAGCCGGCGGTACGACATCCGGCAGCTCAGGGCAGGGGTGCTGGCGCGGCGGGCGCTGCTGAAGGTGGCCAAGAGCGACTTCTACCCTCAGATCGCCCTGGCGGGGTCTGTCCAGTGGGGTATCGCGCCCCACAGGCCGGAACTCGACAATCCATTCCTCCGGGACGAGTTCAATTTCATTCGCGGCGGCGCGGTGATCACGTTGAGGCAGAACTTCAATTTCGGCCTGACCCGCGCCAAGTACCTGGCGCGGAAGGCGGAGCTGGAGTCACTGGCGAGCAGGGAATTGCAGGCGTTGAACGCAGTCGAACTGCAGGTGGAGCAGACTTACAGGGACGTGATCGAGGCCCGTGCCAACGTAGTCAACAGCGACCGGGCGCTCCGCTCCGCCAGGGCATGGCTGACGGCTGCGACCCTGGGTTTCGATGTCACCGGGGACAGTTCGGAATTGCTGGACGCCTACACCGCCCACGCAAAGATGCAACATGCGCATCGGCAGTCCCTGTTTGAATACCGGGTCTCGCTGGCTGAACTCGATCACGTAACGGGTAACGGTGTTTCAAATGCGCGGCGCTAGCGGCGCCAGCCCTCGAAACGGAGCAGGGTCATGAAGAAACGACGGGCAGGGACGGGCAAGGTGTTCTGTTTATTGGCCGGAGGCGTCCTTTTGTGCTGCGCCGCGATCATCGATCCGTCCCCCGTCCTGCGTTCCGATTCGAAGGGCATGCGGCCGTCGCCCGTTTCCACGTGGCCGCGGACTGATTCGCTCATTCCGGCTGTCGCGTGGGCGGACCATGCGGACCATGCGGACCATGCGGACCATGCGGACCACCCCCAGCGCCGCGATGACGTTCATCCGTCCATCATCATCGAAGACTTCGACAACTCGGACGTCGGCGGTTTTCCGCTCACCTGGAAAGCCTGGCGGGGAGACGATAGTCTGGCCCGCAATATGTACACGGTCCAGGAAGAAAACGGCAATCGGTATCTGCACGCGGCCGACGACGGTTCTTCCATTATCATTCGCAAGCGGCTTGGCGAATGGGACGCGAACGAGTATCCGGTCCTGTCCTGGCGCTGGCGGGCGAGGGTGCTGCCGAAAGACGGGGATGAACGCATTGGTTCCCGGAACGACAGCAGCGTGGCGGTCTACGTGGTCCTGGATCAGAATTTCGTCGGCGTGCCCAAGACCCTGAAGTACGTCTGGAGCACCACCCTGCCGGTCGGCACGTACCACCGCCGGGAGGGCATCGGCCGTCCCCACGTGATCGTGCTCGAAAGCGGGGAGGAGAAACTCGGCCGGTGGGTCGAGGAGTCGGTCGACGTGCACGCGGACTATGTTCGGATCTTCGGGAAAAAACCGCCCCGTAAAGCCGTGGGGATTGGTATTCTGACGGATGGCAACGCGACGGGAACGAATTCGCAGGGGGATTACGACGACTTCGTGGTTCATCGCCGTGGGGCCGGGTCCTGACCCGGCCGGACAGATGGAGGAGGACATGCATTCGCTACGCCGTGAGATTCGACGGATGGCCGGTATTGCCGCCTGGGCGGCAGCCTTGCTGGCTTCCGCCAGTTACGCTCAGGAGACTTCTCCTATAGAGATGTTGAAGCAAAGGGACGCCGCGTTGCGCGCCCTGGACGGGTCGACCACCGAAGCCGTCCGGGACAGCCTGGTGCGCCAGGCCGTCGTATCGGGATTCGATTTCGAACGACACAGCCGGATCTCGCTCGGCAGGTACTGGCGGGAGCGGACGGAAGCGGAGCGGGATGAATTCGTTTCGGTCCTGCGTCAATGGACGGAAAACAGGGCCCTCGATAAACTGCGCAAGCGATCGGATAAAACAACGTATGACGGAGAGGAAACGCGGGGCAGCCGGTCGCTGGTGCGAACCACGGTATGGTACAAGGGCACCAAAACGCTCGTCGATTACAAGATGGAGCTTAAGCAGGGAGACTGGCTCATCTACGACATGGTGATAGACGGGGCGAGCGTGGCGCTGGCCAACCGGGACGCCTTTTACAAGAAGATCAGGCAGTCCTCCTATGCGGAACTCCTCAGCACCCTTCGTGCGAAAACCCTTGAAACAGAATAAGAAACAATGTATATTAATCATCCTGTCGCATAGCAATTGGGACGGTTAATAAACCCATGTCCTAAGTTTTTAGGAGAAAGCATGGCGAAAACGCCGTACAAGCGGTGTATCTTTTTTCTGGTCGACGGCGCCCGGGCGGACGTGATGCAGGATTTCGTCGAGGCGGGTGAACTTCCGTCCCTGCAGCGATACGTGCTCGACAGGGGGGACTACCGGAAGGCGGTGACTGCCTTCCCGTCCACGACCGGCCCGGCCCATGTTCCTTTCCTGACGGGCTGCACGCCCGGTTCATCCAATCTTCCCGGGATTCGCTGGTTTGACCGGTCCCAGCCCCACGGATTCACCCATTTCAGCCAGTCGCGCAGTTACGTGGGACCGGGCGGGTTGTATATGGACAGGGACCTCAGGGAGGATATCCGCACCATATTCGAATACTTCGAACAACCCGCCGGGGTGTTCAGTTTTCTGAACAGGGGTCTGGGTATTTTCGAGAACCGGACGCTGCTGGTCAAGAACTGGTACTGGCTCTATGCCCACTACTCTGGTTGCTGGCAGGCCGTGGACGACGCGGCGTGGCGGTACGTGGACCGGGCGGTCGACCGGGAGGCGGATTTCCTGTCGGTCGTGTTTCCCGCGGTGGACGAGTATTCGCATTACACCGATCCCTTCTCGGATGAGACCCTGGACGCGTACCGGGCGTTCGACCGGGGCCTCGGCAGGCTGGCGGAACGGCTCAGCCTTAAAGGCAGACTGGATGATACGCTGTTCGTGGTTTCCAGCGATCATGGCCTGACCACTACCCATACGCACTTTGAACTCTGGTCGTTTCTGGACGAACTGGGATTTAACACGCTGTACTATCCGAAGATCCTGCGTAACGGGTGCGACGCGGCCTCGATGGTATCCGGTAACGGAATGGCCCATGTATACCTGAAGAAGGGCGATACGTGGGCGGAGCGGCCTTCCTGTGACGAGATCCGTTCCATGGGGGATACGGACCTGGTCGAAGCCCTGCTCTCGCGGGAAGCGATAGACCTGGTGGCGGTCAGGGCCCACGATCAGGGGGTTCTCGTATGGGGCCGCCGGGGCATGGCCGAGATCCAGGAGACGCGGAATGGCCTGTCCTACCGGGTGCGCGAGGGCAAGGACCCCTTTGGCTACGGCGACATGCCGGTCGAGATGACCCAGGAGGAGGCGCTTTCCGCCACGTTCGACACGGACTATCCGGACGCGCCATACCAGCTCCTGAAGGTCATCGGATCATCCCGGTCGGGTGACGTGATCGTAAGCGCCCGCAAGGGATACGATCTGAGAATCCGGCACGAGCATCCTGAACACAGGGCGTCCCATGGTTCGCTCCATCGCGACCACATGCATGTCCCGTTGTTCATGAATACGCAGATTCCGGCAGACTACGTGCGCACCGTGGACCTGTTCCCCGCCATGTTGCGTCTCACGGGACATTCGGTTGAAGGCGATATAGACGGCACCGATTTTGTCGCCGCCGCCTGAGGCGCGGCGATGAAGGAGTAGCAGTCCATGTCCGAACAAATCCAGGTCGCTCCGCCGGCGGAACGCTACCCGCCCGCTCCCGCACCGCCCGTATTACAGCCCGATGCCGGCTATCTCGGGTACGACCGTGCGCTGTTGCGGCCCATGTCCCTGGCAAGGAAGCTCCGTGGGCTGCTCAAGTACCTCCGGGTGCGGCTGAGGGGCGGACCGATGGCGGTGAACATGGAGGTGACCTACCTCTGCAACGCCACCTGCGATTTCTGTGACTACTGGAAGGTGAAACGATCGGGCAAGCTGGGCGACTACGACTACGTGGACGCGATCAGAAAGCTGGACCCGATGACGGTCACGCTGACCGGCGGGGAACCCACGATCAACAAGCAACTGCCCGAAGCGGTCAGGCGCATCAAGGAGTCCCTGGGATTCGTCTACATCGGCATGGTCACCCACGGTTCCCTGCTGACCGCGGAAAAGGCCCTCGCCCTGTGGGAAGCCGGCATGGACCATATCTCGATTTCGTTGAACTATATCGGCCGCGAACACGACGAGGAACGGGGGATCGAGGGCCTGTACGACCATATCTCCACGCTCGTGCCCCGGTTGACGGCCCGGGGAGTCAACGTGATCTTCAACACGGTGATCATGCGCGAAAATCTGGACCACGTCGTTCCCATCGCGCACCTGGCGCGGTCCATGGGCGCGAAGGTTTCCTACAGTTGCTACAGTGACTACAAGAACGGAAATGAGACCCACCTGGTAGATCCCGGTCATGAAGAGCAACTGGAATCCGTGATCGAGGACCTGGTCTACCTGAAGTCCCGGCTGGGGAACATCGTCAATTCCGCCTGGTACCTGCGCCGCGTCCCCGCCTACTTCCGCGATGCCCTCCCGGGGTCCTGCACGGCGGCGGGCAAGTGGCTGGTGCAATTGACGCCCGACGGTGACGTGAAGCCCTGCGCGGAACTGCCCGTACAGTCCGGATACGCCGATTACAAGCCGGTATCCCGGAAGATCGACTGCAACCGGTGCTGGTACAGCTGCCGGGGCGAGACGGAAGCGTCGCTGCGGTTTGAGCGGATCTGGGAGCTTCTGGGCCGGGCCTGGCGCAGAAGCGCTTGAGAAGCCCGTGTTTGCTCAGGCTGTTTCCAGCGGGCCTGAACGTCACCGCGATGAGCCGGTTATTGCAGTCCACCTTGTCCGTGTGTCTGCACGACCCGACGACCCGACAATAAGCCACTCCCACCTGAGCCTTTGTTTTACAAGTCGAATGCACTCGAGGATATGAAAGGCTGAATCCTCGGCCCTGGGATGAGGTCATACAGGCGGCGTCTGCGTAAACAACCGCACTATGATTGTCACGATGCCGATTATTGCAGGAACTCCCACAGTTAGTATAACGCCAAGTATATAGGCTTTAGTGGGCATATGCTTTAGCATTTCCTCTATGCTCTGTAAGCGTTCCCTGATACTCCCGTCCTTGAAATACATGTCATCCATAACTCTGTTCACGTTGTGAACTACAGGATCGGGTATCCGGCCAGCTTCTTCCCCCATCTTCCGAGTATCAGTTGGCATGTTGATTTATCCATCGAATGAAAGGTGTCGGGCCGTTGTCAGATGTGACGGCGTCCCGTTGAAAATGATAAATGATTTGTTGCAGCAGAAGGTCACTGCCCCACCGACAGCTCCCGGGACAGGATCTTTCCGGTGTGGGAAAGTGAAGCGGCGATTTTTTCGGGCGTACCCGCCGCGACGACGTGACCGCCCTGGTCGCCGCCTTCTGGACCGAGATCGACGATCCAGTCTGCCGTCTTGATGATGTCGAGGTTGTGCTCGATCACCAGTACCGTATTCCCCTTGTCCACCAGCCGGTTGAGGACGTTCAGCAATTTGCGGATGTCGTCGAAGTGCAGTCCCGTGGTCGGCTCGTCCAGCAGGTAGATGGTCTTGCCGGTACCCGGCCGGGAGAGTTCCTTCGCCAGCTTGACGCGCTGCGCCTCGCCCCCCGACAGCGTGACGGCCGACTGGCCGAGCTTGATGTAGTCGAGTCCTACGTCGTATAGCGTCTGGAGCATGCGCCGGATGCGGGGCACGTTCTCGAAGTGCTCGAGGGCCTCGGCAACGGTCATTTCCAGCGTGTCGGCGATGGACTTTCCCTTGTAGGTCACCTCCAGCGTTTCCTTCATGTAGCGCTTCCCGTCGCAGACCTCGCAGGTCATCCACACGTCCGCCAGAAAGTGCATTTCGATCTTGCGCACGCCGAGTCCCTGGCAGGCCTCGCAGCGGCCCGCGGGCACGTTGAAACTGAACCGGCGGGGTTCGTAGCCCCGCATCCGGGCCTCCACGGTCTGGGCGAAAAGCGAGCGGATCGGCGCGAAGAGTCCGACGTAGGTGGATGGGTCCGACCGGGGAGAATGGCCGATGGGCGTCTGGTCGATGTTGATGACCTTGTCCACGAACCGCAGTCCCTTGACCTCGTCGTGAGGCCCGGGATTGACCTGGGCGCGGTGCAGGGTGGAGGCCAGCACGGGGTACAGGATGTCGTTGACGAGGGAACTCTTCCCCGATCCGGACACGCCCGTGACGCAGATGAAGAGTCCGAGAGGCAGCGTCACGTCGATGTTCTTCAGGTTGTTCTGGCGGGCCCCCACGATATGCAGCCTGTTCCGCCCGGGTTTGCGGCGGTCCCGCGGCACTTCGATGCGAAGCTGGTTGCCGAGGTAGCGTCCGGTCAGCGAAGCCGGGTGTTCCTTGAGCGCGGCGGGCGCGCCCTGGCCCACGATCCTGCCCCCGTAGGTGCCGGCCCCCGGCCCGAAGTCCACCAGGTTGTCGGCGTGCTCCAGCGTATCGCGGTCGTGTTCGACCATGATGAGGGTGTTGCCGAGATCACGCAGGTTTTCCAGGGCCTCGATCAGCCTGAGGCTGTCCCTCGGATGGAGCCCGATCGTGGGTTCGTCCAGCACGTAGAGCACACCGGTCAGTCCCGATCCGATCTGGCTGGCCAACCGGATCCGCTGGGCCTCGCCACCCGAAAGCGTGGGCGCGCGGCGGTCGAGGGTCAGGTATTCCAGTCCCACGTCCAGGAGGAAGCGCATGCGGTTGCGGATCTCGGTCATCACCTCGCCCACGACCTCCCGCTGGGCTTCGGACAGTTCCAGGCCGTCGATGAAGGCCGCGGCGCGGTCGATGGACATGGCGCAGAGCCCGGCAATGGATACGCCGTCGATCAGCACGGACAGGCTCTCGGGCCGGAGCCGCCCGCCCTCGCAGGCCGAGCAGGGCGTCGGTTGCAGCAGGCGGGCCAGTTCGGGGAACCGGTTCGCGTACCGGGCGACCAGCTCGACCGTCGGGAATACGCCCCGGAACTGGAAGGACAGGCCGGGTACCCGGGGGTCGTCGATCCACTGATCGCTTCCATAGAGGAACGCCTGGAACTGCTCCGGCGACAGTGCTTCAACAGATGTTTCCAGGGTAAATCCCTTCGCGGATGCGACCTGTTCCAGTAGCCCGAGCATGGACCGCTCGCCCACCGCGCCTTCACCCCAGACCATCTGCGCGGCTTCTCGGATGGATTTCGAACGATCGGGGATCAACAGGTCGAGGTCGATGCCGGGCTGGGTTCCGAGTCCCTCGCATTCGGGGCACATGCCCGACCGGTGGTTGAAGGAGAAGCTCTGGGGGGACGGTTCTTCATAGCTGACGCCGCAGGACGGGCAGGAGTAGTACCGGTTGAAGCGGATATCGCGGGCGCCGTCGGTATCCGGTTCCTGCACCTCGGCGATCATCAGTCCCCCCGACAGTTCCAGGGCCGTCTCCACCGAATCGGCCAGGCGCTGCCGCACGTCTCCCTGCATCACGATCCGGTCCACCACCACGCACAGTTCGTGGCGCCGGCGCCGGTCGATCTCTATATCCTCTTCGAGCCGGTGCAGGACGCCGTCGATGCGCACCCGGATGAAACCGTTGCGCCGGGCCCGGTCCAGGAGGGCGTCGTACCCCTCGGCGCCGTCGGGCTCCAGCGGCGCGTGCAGCGTGGCGCGGGTCCGCTCCGGCAGTTTCATGATACGGTCCACGATCTGGCTGGGCGTCTGCGCGCCGACAGGGACGCGGCAGGCCGGACAGTGAGGAACGCCAACCAGGGCGTAGAGCGCGCGCAGATACTCGTAGATCTCCGTTATGGTGCCCACCGTGGAGCGGGGGTTCCGGCCCGGGGCCTTCTGTTCGATGGATATGGCCGGGGACAGGCCGACGATGTGGTCCACCTTCGGCTTCTGCATCTGCTGGAGGAACTGGCGCGCATAGGCGGAAAGCGATTCCACGTACCGCCGCTGGCCTTCCGCGTAGATCGTGTCGAGGGCCAGGGAGGTCTTGCCGGAGCCGGATACCCCCGTGAACACGGTCATCCGGTCCCGGGGGATGGCCACGGAGAGATCGTTCAGGTTGTGTTCTCGTGCGCCCCGCACGGTGATCTCCCGGATGTGCCCGTCTTCCGAAGCCACTTTTCCCACCTGTTTTGGAGGCGTCTGGGACGTCCGTGGCCGCAGCGCCTTTCCCAGGATCTGCCCGGTGGACGAACCGGCGACGGCCGCTACCGTCTCCGGCGCCCCTTGCGCGATGACGCGCCCGCCCGCTTCTCCGCCCTCCGGCCCCAGGTCGATGATCCAGTCGGCCGTCTTGATCACGTCGATATTGTGCTCGATGACGACGACGGTGTTGCCTTTGTCCACGAAGGCGTTCAGCACGGCGAGCAGATGGGTGATGTCTTCGAAGTGCAGACCGGTCGTGGGTTCGTCCAGCACGTACAGGGTCCGCCCCGTGCTGCGCTTGCACAGTTCACGGCCCAGCTTGATGCGCTGCGCCTCGCCGCCCGACAACGTGGGCGCGGGCTGGCCCAGCTTGATATACCCCAGGCCCACCTCGTATAGCGTCCTCAGCACCCGGGCGATGGACGGGACGTGTTCGAAGAGTTCCAGCGCTTCCTGTACGTCCAGGTCGAGGACGTCCGCGATGGTATGCCCCTTGTACTTCACCTCCAGGGTCTCCCGGTCGAACCGCTTGCCTTCGCATACCGAACAGGAGACCCACATGTCCGCCAGGAAGTCCATTTCCACCCGCGTGGCGCCGTTGCCCTCGCAGGCTTCGCACCGGCCGCCACGCACGTTGAAGCTGAACCGGCCCGGCTTGTAGCCGCGCACCCTGGCCTCGGGCGTCTCGGCGAAGAGGGACCGGATCGCGTCGAAGACCTTCGTGTAGGTCGCGGGATTGGATCTCGGCGTGCGGCCGATAGGCGCCTGGTCGATGTTGATGACCTTGTCCAGGTGCCCTGCGCCCTTGAGGCCGTCATACGCGCCCGGATCCGTGCCGGCTTTATTCAGCGAACGGGCCAGGGCCGCGTACAGGATGTCGTTGACCAGCGAGCTCTTGCCGGAACCGGACACGCCGGTTACGCAGGTAAAGAGACCGACCGGGATTCGGACGTCCAGGTTCTTGAGGTTGTTCTGCCGGGCCCCCAGGATCGTCAGCCACTTGTCGTTCACGCCGCGACGGGAGGAAGGAACGGGGATCGTCTTCTTCCCGTTCAGGTACTGGCCGGTCAGTGAAGCGCTGGTCGCGGCTACGACGCCGGGACTGCCTTCGGCCACGATCTCCCCGCCGTTGACGCCGGCGCCGGGACCGAAATCCACTATGTGGTCGGACGCCCACATGGTTTCTTCATCATGTTCCACGATGATGACGGTATTGCCCTGGTCCCGCAGCTGGCCCAGGGTATCCAGCAGCCGCCGGTTGTCCCGGGGATGCAGGCCGATGCTCGGTTCGTCGAGGACGTACATGACCCCGACGAGTCCGCGGCCGATCTGGCTCGCGAGACGTATGCGCTGCGCCTCCCCGCCGGAGAGCGTCGGCGCCGTGCGTTCCAGCGTCAGGTACTCGAGTCCCACGTTGAGGAGGAAGTCGAGCCTGGCGACGATTTCCTTGAGCGCCTCGTCGCCGATCTGGCGTTCGGCGTCCGACAGGGACAGCTTCCGGAAGAATGCGCGGACGTCCGTTATCGACATCCGGCACAGCGCGGCGATGGAGAGACCGCCGAGGGTGACGGAAAGCGCTTCCGGCCTGAGGCGCTCGCCCTGACAGTGGTCGCACTCCCCGATGGCCATGTATCTTTCGATCTCTGCCTTGTGCCGCTGGGACTTTAGCGTATGGTAGCGTTTCTCCAGGTCGTTTACGACCCCGTTGAACCGGTCCTTGTGGGTCCATTCGCCGCCCTTCCCGTTCCGGAAGGTGAATTGGATGCGCTTGTAGCCCAGCCCGTACAGCACGACGCGGCGCGCTTCCTCGCTCAGCTGTTTCCAGGGGGTGTCCAGGCTGAACCCCACGTAATCGGAAATCCCTTCGAAGAAGTGCCGTTTCCACAGGTTGGTGATCGTGCCGAGGGGCTCGATCGCCCCTTCGTTGATGGACTTCGCCGGATCGGGTATGATGAGCCGCGGCTCGATCCGCATCATGGTGCCCAGTCCGTGGCAGTTCGGACACATGCCCTGGGGACTGTTGAAGGAGAACAATTGCGGCGTGGGCTCCTCGTAACTCAGATCGCACCTGGTGCAGGCGTACCGCGTGCTGAAGAGCAGGTCGGACGTGCGGCCGTCCTCCTCCAGCTGGATCATCATGGTGCCCTGGCCCAGGTGCAGCGCGCCTTCCACGGCTTCGACCAGCCGGGTGCGTATATTCTCCCGCAAAACGAGCCGGTCCGTCACTACCTCGATCGTATGCCGCATGTTGCGGTCGAGATCGGGATCTTCGGAGAGGTTGAGGACCTCGCCGTTTACCCGTGCGCGCAGATAGCCCTGCCGGCGCAGGTCCTCGAAGAGGTCCCGGTATTCCCCGCGCCGACCCTGGATCACCGGCGCCAGGACGTGCAGCCTGGTTCCCGAGGGAAGCGCCAGGATGCGCGCGACGATCTGTTCGAGGGTCTGCGCCCCGATCTCGGCTCCGCATTTCGTACAGTGGGGCGTTCCCACCCGGGCGTAGAGCACGCGCAGGAAGTCGTAGATCTCGGTAATCGTCCCGACCGTGGACCTCGGGTTCAGTCCGGAGGCCTTCTGTTCGATGGAAATTGCGGGCGCCAGCCCGGTAATCCGGTCTACGTCGGGTTTCTGCATCTGGCCGAGGAACTGCCTCGCGTAGGCGGAAAGGGATTCGACGTAGCGCCGCTGACCCTCTGCGTAGAGGGTATCGAAGGCCAGCGAGGACTTGCCGGAACCGGATACCCCGGTGAAGCAGATCAACGCGTCCTTCGGCAGGTCGAGGCTGACGTTCTTCAGGTTGTGAACGCGGGCCCCTTTGATCTGGATGGTCGTTCTGGCCATGGGAATACGACTGGATTTCGCGGGTCGGCGGATCAGTTTGTCGCAGGTCGGCGGATCGGTCCGTCGTGCGTCGGTACGGCAACCGGAAGTTGCTATACGCGTGTTTAGAAATCAAGGTATTTTCACGGCGGCCGGGGATTCTCGGAAAAGACGCTTGTAATACGTGGCGGCGGGGGTTAATCTGAGGCGGTCGGTAGTGGATTTCGGCCACGCGTCCATCGATGCGTCAACGGCCGGCGGCTGGACAATCATTATGACAAATCCCTGGTACGTCGACTACTTCGGCGAAGATTACTACCATTTCGACCACCACGCGGATACGGACCTGGAGGTGGATGGCCTCGCGCGCCTGATCGGGCCTCCGGGCGATAGCGGGATACTGGACCTCGGCTGCGGCTACGGGCGCGTCGGCACGCCGCTGAGAAAACGCGGTTACCGGGTCGTGGGATGCGATCTGTCCCCGTCGCTGCTGAAACATGCCCGTGCACAGGACCCCGGGGGGATCTGGGTCCGGGGCGATATGCGCGAACTGCCCTTTGCCGGGGGATTCGACTGGGTCGTCAGCCTGTTCAATACGATGGGGTATTTCGAGGAGGAAGACGAGAATTTCCAGGTCCTGAGATCTGTCTCGGAGGCGCTGCGGCCCGGCGGCCGATTCGTGTGTCAACTGGTCAACCGGGATTACCTGGTCAGGCGGTTCGCCGCCCGGGAGTTCCATCGCCGGGACGACCGTATCATCCTCGAAGAGCGTGATTTCGATCCGGTCGCGAGCCGGGTTCATACCGGGACGACCGTATTCGACGGCGCGGAAAAGCGGGAGTACGCCTCTTCCATCAGGGTCTACACGGTGACCGAACTGGACCTGCTTCTGGCCGCCGCGGGCATGACGGTCAGGGAGGTCCACGGCGGACTCGATTTCAGACCGTATGACTGGGATACGAACCAGTTGGTCGTCGTCGCCGAAAGGACCGAACAGTAGAGCATCCGGGCCTGGGCCGCCCCCCAATGTGCTTGACAAGGAACCGGTCCGGTCGTAGGATTCAGTGGCGATTTGTCACAACTGAGTACGGTTAGAACGCAAAGGAAGCATACATGGCATCCGACCTGTTGCGCGTGGGCGTTATCGGCCTGGGTTTCGGTCAATACCACGTCCGCGGCTACCAGGCCTGTCCCGGCGTGGTGGTCGAGACCATTTGCAGCAGGACCGCGGCAACCGCGCAGCGCGTGGCCAAAGACTACGGGATTGCCGAAACGCACACGGATTACCGCGAGGTGCTGGATCGCGAGGACATCGATGCGGTCAGTATCTGCACGCCCGTGCACCTGCACAAGCAGATGGCCATCGCGGCCCTGGAAGCCGGGAAACACGTACTGTGCGAGAAGCCGCTGGGACTAAACACCGAAGAAGCCGGGGACATGCTCGAAAGCGCCCGCCGGAGCGGAATGGTGCACATGACCAATTTCGGCTGGCGGTTCAACGGTCCGGCCTACCGCATGAAATCACTCCTCGACGAGGGATACATCGGCAAGGTCTATCATCTGAACGCGCGCTACATGATGGGTTACCGGGCAAGCCCCCGGAAGGAACACAGCTGGCGGGAGCGGCGCATGGAGGCGGGACTCGGCGCCATGGGCGATCTCGGCGTGCACCTGATCGACATGACGCGGTGGTGGGTCGGAGAGTTCGAGCGGGTCTGTTCCCTGATGCACACGCTCATCCCGGAACGTCCCGCCCCCGATTCTTCCGACATGCGGGAATCCGAGCTCGAAGACGCCTGCGCCGTTGTTTCCCAGATGCAGGACGGGATCCAGGCCGTATTCCACGTGAGCCGTTGCGCGCTGTGCACGGACTATATACACATCGACATCCATGGCAGTAACGGCGCACTGCAGTTCCAGTTCGTCCGCGACACCATGCAGGCCAGTCTGAAAGGCGGACAGGGACTGCGAAGCAGCCTGCAGCCGCTGCCCGTGCCCGCCCGGCAGAACGCGCTGTCTCCACAGCGACACTTCGTCGACGCGATCCGGTCCGGCGGGGAAGCCAATCCGAGTTTCCACGAAGGATTCTGCGTGCAGCAGGTCGCCGACGCCATCACGGATTCAGAGGAGAAACAGGCATGGGTTACCCTATCGTGAAATCACTGCGGGTTGTGCCGCGGCATATGGCGTTGCTGCTGGTTCCCTTTTTCCTCTCCTGGACCCCCGGCTGTGCCGGTCCTGAATCGGAACCGGGCTCGGCGAGCGCCAGTCAGGAGCAGGCCCGGGTCATCGCGGAAGAGGTGATGGAAGCCCTGGGCGGCCGGGAAAGCTGGGATGACACCAGGTATATTCGGTTTTCGTTCTTCGGATTTCGCACGCACTACTGGGATAAAAGCACCGGCCGGTACCGTGTGTCCTGGACCGACCGGGAAAGCGGGCAGTCCCACGTGGTCCTGATGGACCTGAACACGGGAGAGGGAAGGGCGTTCACGGACGGGACGGAGATTACGGACGACGAGGCGCTGAACCGGTTCCTTGAACGGGCCCGGGGCGCGTGGATAAACGACACGTACTGGCTGTTGATGCCCTATAAACTGCAGGACCCGGGCGTTGTACTGGACTACGAGGGCGAGGAAGTCGTCGACGGCGTCGTCTACGACAAGCTCCATCTCAGCTTCAACGACGTGGGAAACACGCCGGGGGATGAATACTGGGCCTATATCAACCGGGAAACCCGCCTGATGGACAAATGGGTCTATCTCCTGCAACTGCGGGAAGGCCAGGATGAGCGGAGCCGGGGTGAGTGGAAGTGGAACGACTGGCGCAGGCACGGCGGCATCCTGCTTTCCGCGGAGCGTGAACGAATGGACGGCCAGAAGCGTTCCCATGAAGACGTGGCGGTGTTCGAACACGTGGACGACATCGTGTTTTCATCACCGGAGCCGATCTCTCCTGATATGATGCGGGAACGAGCCGGTCCAGGCGGTCCAGGCGGTCCGGACGCATCTGAAGTCTCCGCCGCGTCCGGCGATGCCGCCTCGGGTGATACCGGCGCCCCCCGCTCCGCCGATACCCGGCCCGCCGAATCACCGGAGTGATGGAGCCGGTATGCCTTTTATTCCGCCCGCGCCCGAGCACCTGGCCTTGGACCACCCGGAAAAGGGCGAACTGACCGTCTTCTGGAATGACGGCAGCGCGCGAAGGTACGCGCTTGCCGAACTGCGAAAAGCCTGCCCCTGCGCCACCTGCCGCGATCTCCGCGATCAGCTGTCCTCCTCTGGCGGATTGACCCTGCTCGCCAGCGAATCCCTGGATCCGAGTGTGGAGGTGATCGACATGAATACCGTCGGCCGGTACGCCCTGCAGTTCACCTGGAAAGACGGCCACAATACCGGTATATACACGTACGAGTATCTGTACCAGGCGGGCCGGGATCTTGATCCGGCGGGTTGATCCGGCGGGTTGGCGCGATTGGGCGAGAGCTAAGGCTGTATCTACGATGCACGCT
The DNA here is from genome assembly GCA_965202605.1 of bacterium. GTDB lineage: Bacteria > JAAXHH01 > JAAXHH01 > JAAXHH01 > JAAXHH01 > JAAXHH01. The sequence continues at coordinate 2,480,234 of OZ241838.1, read as the reverse complement.
GTCGGGCGACGCACCATGGAAGGATGGATGGCATGAAGGTCAAGGTAGGGTTCCTGGGGGTTACTCATCCCCATTCCGCTCCCCATTTGCGTACGCTCGAGTTACTGGATGAAGTTGCCGCCGTGGTCCCCTGGGACGAGGACGAAAGCGCTGTCGAGCGGTTGAGAAGCGACGCCCATCCCAAGCTGGAAACGACAGGGGCTTCCTTCGAAGAGATCATGGAGCGGGAGGACGTTCCCATCGTCGTATCGCTGGCGACGAACGACCGGAATCCCGACCGGGTGATCCGGGCGGTGAAGGCGGGCAAGCACGTGCTTACCGAGAAACCGGTGGCGGCGCGCAGCGGGGACATGGCGCCCTTGCTCGAAGCGGTGCGCAGCGCGGGTGTTCACCTGGGCGTCTTCTACACCTGGCGGTCCAACCCCATCGTCAACGATCTCCGGGAACTGATCGAAGCAGGAGTAATCGGCAAATTACTGTCGGTCGAAGGCCGGATGGTCACGTCCCAGGTTCGGTTTCGCGACCCCACGCACTGGCTGTTTGAGAAGCGGGTTTCCGGCGGCGGCATTCTGAGCTGGCTGGCCTGTCACTGGATCGACACGATCCGGTACATCACGAAGGACGAAGTAACGGCAGTCACCGCCATGGTCGGCACGTTGAACGAACAGCCCATCGACGTGGAAGACACGGCGGGAATGGTCATGCGCCTGGGAAGCGGCGCGATCGCCACCCTGCATGCGGGCTACCTCCTGCCCATCAGTCCGGCCGGGTACCTGTCGGGAAGCTACGACACCTATCTGAGTTTCCGCGGGCTCGAGGGTAACGTTACCTGGTATCCCACGGAGGAGGATCGACCCGTAGTCGTCGAGAGTACTTCGAAGAAATGGAGCACGACGCCCCGCCGCGAGCTGAAATACGCCGTCGCGGAAACCGATGCCTACGGCGGTCAGTACGGTCAGGATTTCGTGGCCAGGTTCATTGCCTCGGCCATGCGGGGAGATACCCCGGAGGATAACGGGGAAAACGCCCTGCGCGTTCTGCGGATCATAGAAGCCGCCTATCAATCCAGCGAAACGGGACGCATGGTCTCGCTGGACCAGGATCGGATTTAGGAGGGAAAGCGGTCATGGCTTCAATGAGCGGTGATGTAGTGGTGGTCACCGGTGCGTCTACCGGTATCGGCCAGGCCACGGCCGAAGCTTTTGCGCGGGAAGGCGCCACGGTCGTCCTGGCGGCCCGTTCCGAAGGAAGGCTGGTACGTATCGCCGCGGATATCGAGGAGGCGGGTGGACGGGCAATCCCCATGGCCCTGGACGTGACGGACCGGTCCGCCGTGTTCGAGAAGATGAATGAAGTCGCGGAATCCCAGGGAAGGATCGACGTACTGGTGAACAACGCGGGCATCGGCCTGCTCAGCCCTGTGCATGATATGGATCCGGAGGAGCTGAAGCGGGTCTTCGAGGTGAACTTCTTTGGCCTGATCTGGTGTACCCAGGCGGTACTGCCCTGCATGATCAGGCAGAATCGCGGCCGGATCGTCAATGTCTCATCCGTCGCGGGAAAGCGAGCCTTGCCCCACATATCGGCCTACTGTGCCAGCAAGTTCGCATTGCAGGCCTTCTCGGACAGTCTCCGCATGGAAGCGGCCGAACACGGGATCACCGTTACTGTCGTGTGTCCGCCCCGTGTCGACACGACCTTCCACGATACGCCCCTGATGCGACAGAAGGGGCACCGGATGAGCGCCCCTTCTCTTTCCGCCGGGACCGTGGCGGCTGAAATCGTCCGTGCCGCTCGAAAGGGCAGCCGGGAAGTCGTGGTTTCCTTCTACGGCAAGTTCTTCGTCTTCTTCCACTGGCTGTCGCCCCGTCTGCTGGACTGGATCATGAAGCGCCTGTGGATGCGGCTTGCCATGAAGAAGACCGACAGGCCGGCCGCGGAAGACCCGCCCTGAAGTACCTCTGAACCTTACCCGTTCACCGATTTCGAAATCTCTTTGACGGCGCCGAGGATCTTGTCCACTTCGGCCGCCGTGACCATGATGTGCATCGAGGCGCGGTTGGCGTCCCAGCCGACTTGCATGTGGGTCACGCTTCGGATGTAGATATTGTAGTCTTCCCAGAGTTTCGTGTTGAGGTCCCGGGTCGGCACGCCCTTGATCCTGAAGGGGACGAGTCCCGCGTGAAGTCTCGGATCCTCTGAAGCGAATACCTCCACCCCGTCGATGTTGCGTAGACCATTGGCCAGTTTGGTGGCCAGGTAGCGGATGCGGGCTTCGATCCCTTCGCGGGTCAGGTGGTTGTGGAAATCGAGCGCCGCGTTGACGGCCACCCACTTCGGATAACTGCTGGAACCCCGGCGCGTATACTGACCGGCCGAACTCATCCGTTCGAGCCAGCGCTCGTTCGAGGAGAGGTCTTCGCCGTACATGTTCTTTCCCGCGAAGGGCGTGGTCGATGTGACGGGCTGGATCCGGTCGAACATGTCTTCGCGGACGTAGAAGAAGCCGGACTGCATGGAAGCCAGCATCCACTTGTGCGACGGACCGGCGTACATGTCGCATGCCAGGTCGTGCATGTCGAGCTTGACCATGCCCGGCGGCTGGGCGCCGTCTACCAGCGTGATGACCCCTTTTGACCGGGCCATCTCGCAGATCTCCTTGACCGGCATGAATAACCCGTCCGTATAATTCGTGTGACAGAAGCTGAGCAGTTTGGTCCTCGGCGTCATGCCGGCCTCGAAGGCCTTCAGGAGGTCGTCCGGCGACTTGGGCGGATGAAGTTTGGGATCGGAAAGGTCGATGACGCCTACTTTCAGCTTGTCCCGGTGTGCCCGGTTGAGCACGGGATTCGTCCCCGCACCGTGGTCGTGGTTGGTGTAGACGATCTCGTCGCCGGGCTCGAGGACCGGACCGAAGGTGCCCGTGATCATCCCGTCCGTGGTGTTGTTCGCCAGGGCGAGCTCATTGGGCTTGCAGCCGACGAATTCCGCGAACTTGGCCATGAACCCGTCGCTGTATTCCTCGGTATAGTAGTCCCTCCTGAAACTCACGTAATCGTTGTTGATGCGGTTCAGCGCGTCGATCTGCGCCATGTGGACGCTGCGCGGGGAGGGTCCCCGGGTCCCGGTGTTCATGTACGCGAGGTCCGGGCGGATCAGGAATTGTTTGGTCACCAGTTCCCAGAACGGTTCGTCATCAGGCGCGGCGGCGGCGCCCGTATCGTTCAGGTCCACCGCGGCATGGGCGGTTTTCGCGCCCAGCGACGCCAGCGCGGTGCCGGCCAGCGCTCCGCCGAGAAAACGGCCCAGGAAACCGCGGCGGCTGAGCGCCGCCAGTTCCTTGGGGTCTTCGAACCTTGAATCGAAGTTGAGATCGGGCGAGGAATACATGGGAGTACCTCCGGTTCGGCGGCCTGACGCCGGGAACGTGTGCGGCGGTGCAAGGCCGTTTGGATGCATCCGGTCGAAGTAGCTGAGATGCGAGGGGGGAGTAGTTACTTGTATTATGCGCCATAAGGCAATTACAGGCAACCTGTTTTTGCTCGCGTGACGAAGAAATCACTTGACAAATCACCCCTGTTCCGTATATTCGCACGAAGGTGCAAAGCAGTTAAAATCCCTCCCCGACAACCTGTCCGTAACCGCCGAGAACTGCCCGTGTTTCCGACGTAGTCACTTACTTCAGGCAATTACGAAGCGGTTGTCAGGGAAACCATTTCTTCCCATAAGGCAGGTGTGTCGGCATGGAACGTGGCACGGTAAAGTGGTTTAATGAACGCAAGGGATTCGGATTCATCGCCCGCGAAGATGGGGACGACGTGTTCGTCCACTATTCGGCGATCGTCGCGCAGGGGTTCAAGACGCTGAACGAAGGCGATGAAGTCACCTTTGACATCACGGAAGGTCCCAAGGGCCTTCAGGCCGCAAATGTAACCAAGGTATCCGGTTAGAGATACCACCAGCGCGCAGACCGTATCAAGATAGCCCGTGGACCGAGTTACGTCGTTTCACGGGCTATTTGTCTATTGGCCGATGCCGCCCGGACGCGTGATTTGCGTGGCGGCCGCCATCATTACCGCCCGGCCGCCGGGCGTAAAGGAGACGGGAACATGCCCGGCAGCGACACGCCTGTGCCGGTTACCGGCTTTACCGCGCCATGTCTCGAGTTTGACTTTCCCCGACTGAGTATAGGAATCGCCGAATACGACGAAGGACCGACGGGCTGTACGGTCTTCCTCTTCGACCAGGGGGCCGTCACGGCCGTCGACGTGCGGGGCGGCATGCCGGGCGTGGTCGAGTCCGAGTACCAGTTCCATCATGCCATCTGTTTCGCAGGCGGTTCGTTGCACGGACTGGAGGCCGTTTCCGGCGTGCGGGCCGCCCTGACCGCGAAGGAGGCGCCGAGTAGCCCCCCGCCCCTGCCGCTGGTCGCCGGCGCCATCATATTCGACTGGTTCAACCGGAAGCGGTTCGTCTACCCGGACAAGACGCTGGGCGCGGCTGCCGCGGAAGCCGCGACCCCGGGTCGTTTCTATTACGGCCGGCGCGGTGCGGGACGCTGGGCGGGCGTGGGCCAGGGCGGGGCTTACAGGGAGATCGGAGCAACGAAGATCGCGGTGTTCACCGTGGTGAACGCCCTGGGCGATATCATCGACCGGGAAGGCCGGATCCGGACGCGGGATCATCGCCATCCCTATGACAGGCTGGAAGACCGCCTTGCAAGGAGGCCGAAGTCGAGGTCCGACCAGGTGGGCAGGCACACCACCCTGACGCTTGTCGCGACCAACCAGAAATGGACCCAGGGCGAGCTGAACCAGATCGGCAGGCAGGTCCATGCGTCCATGGCCCGGGCGATCCAGCCCTTTCACACGACGCAGGACGGGGACGTGCTGTTTACCGCGACGACGGGCGAGGTGGAAAACAGGCGTCTGAAGAGCACGACCGATTTCGGGTTGATCGCCTCCGAACTGGCATGGGATGCCGTGCTGAACAGCCTGGGGGAATCGGCCTGAAGGCTGCTGGGGCAGTGGGGGGACTCACGCCACGGCGTAGCCGTTTTCCAGCGTCTTCTCCACTTCGGAATCCCACGTGCCGTCTACGCGAACGCCGTATTCCGCCGCACCGCCCGTCGCCCGGGGTCCGGTGATATACGGCCGGTAATCGCGGCCGTCTTCAATGAGCTGCTTCGGCGCGTAATCCGCGTGGAGAAAGTGGAAGGCGATGCCGGCGCGGGGGTTTTCCGTGCGGTTTTGGCCGGTGCAGTGCGCGGTACCGTAGCAGAAGAACAGGGCGCCGCCCGCTTTCAGTTCGATGGTATCCGCCTGTTCCTCCGGCGGATAGCAGCGGATGTGGTGGTCGCTGTACGGGTCCCGGCTGTGCTCGTAAGCCGTTTTGTAACTGTCCGGGATCACCTGCATGGTGCCGTTGTCGACGGTCGCATCGTGCACGGCGATCCAGACGGCCGTTCCCTTCAGTGGGTCGCTGATTTTAAAGTAGGCGTTGTCCTGGTGCCAGTGGGTGCCCATGCCGTCCCCGCCCGGCTTGAGAAAGACCTGGTCCAGGTGGAGGATGTAGGGATCCCCGATCAACTGGGAGATGGCAGCGACCACCTCGGGTTGGAAAGGAAGGGCCCTGAACAGGTCGCTGTGCCGGTACATCGGGCAAAGTTGCAGGTTGCGCAGCGTTGAGGACGTCGTTTTTCCATCGCCTTCCGTGGCGACGTTGCGCAAGGCGCCTTCCTCCATGAGACGATCGATCTCGGCCTGGAACGCCCGGGTCTCCCGGTCCGAGAAAAACCCGGGTTTGGCCACGTAGCCGTGGGACCTGAAATAGGCGACTTCTTCGTTTGTGAGTACCATCGTTCGGTGTCCTTTGCCTGGGTCCGGCCGGATCTCCCCTGATTCATCTTCACAGAGGTCTGTGGACCGGTTTATGCGTGAGACCGGCTCCACCTCGGGAGTCCGGCCTCGACTCAGTGTCCGATGTCAGAAACTCATGCGGGCCAACAACCCGATTCGATGGTCGGATGCGCCGCCGTGCCGATCGACCCGCATACCGGAAAGTTCCACGGATGCGCCGCCAGTGTCGGCTCCCGACGAGGCGAGTCTGGCGCCCAGCCGCGTCTGCCTCCGGTCGTCTCCCAATATATACATTTCACCGAAGGGCGTCATCAGTATACCGAGGGTCGGATACGCCACTCCGTAACCGATCTCCGCCTGGAGCGCGCGGTCATTGCTTCGGCTGCTGACGGACGTACCCGCGAGCGGTCTTTCGCGCCACATCATGCCCGTGTCGCCCGTACCGGTGCCGATGCGGGGCGCGACGGACAGTGAGAGGCCGGTCCCGCCCGCGCCGGGGCTCAGGGAGGCGACGAGGGAGATCCCGTTTTCGCTGTATCCGTCGGCGGTATGTACCGCCAGGAACCTGCCCTGGGCGTTAATGCCCACCCGGCCGCCTGACAGCCGCAGGCCTCCCGAAACCTCCAGGCCCCGTCCCGTCTGGCCGTCGCCGCCGTCGTAACGCCCGGCGAGTTGCGCATAGGGGGTTATAGTGGTTCCTCCGGCGAGCTTCGTCGAACGCGACCCCTCCAGGCCGATCCGGACCCGATGTGCATCCGCGTTCAAGTCCCCGAGCGAAGGCGATTCGCTGTCGGAGGTCGACAGACGAGCCAGTCCCGCGTCGCCCACCACGTCCAGCCCCGTGCCGCCCGTCCCTGCCAACCGGGTGCGTATGCCCACCATGGCCATGCGCATGGAAAGATCGCTCGTGGCATCCTCCACTTCGACCTCGCCGGTACCGAGTCCCACGATCGACCAAGCTTCCGAAAGACCGGTGCTGCATAACCAGCGTACGTACGGCAACACGCTGGTAAGACGCGATTCCAGGCTGCCGCTCGCGACGGTTACGTCGTAATCGGACTGGCCTGTAGCGTGCGAAAGGGCGATACCGGCCAACCAGTTGCGCTGCGCGGCCACGTCGAATCCGAGATACGCCGCCTTAAGGTTTCCATCGTAACTGGTATCCATATCCGGTTCGCCCTGGAAATTCTGCAGGTCACCCGCGCCCCATAAGGACCACTTCAGTCCGCCGGTGGCCGTATGATCCTCGAGCGCATAGGAGAACGAACTCGTCCGCAGCAGGTAATCGCCGCCTACGCTGCGCCGCTCCGTGTCGTTCAACAGGGCCAGGTGTTTCTCCGATTCCTGGCGTCCGCGGCCCGTAAGGTTGGCCAACGCCGTCACGCCCGACGCGAGTCCGTCTATTCTCCGGCCTCCCACGGTGATCCCGTGTCCACCGGTTCCCGCGGTGAAGCGGCCGCCGATGGTGGCGGAGACGCTGGACAGCAGGTTCCGTCCCATGGCGCCCAGGATGTTTTCGTAGGCCATCCGCTCCGCCGCGATGGCCGTAACCGTCACACCCACCTCGACGGTTGCCGTACCCGCCGCGTTCCTTGCGGCGACCGTCACTGTGGCGGAGCCCTTGCGCACGCCGGTTACGGTCAGCGTGGCGCCCGTCATGGCCGCTTCGACCACGCCATTATCGGACGAAGCGACTGTAAAGCTCAGATCGGTGCCGCTGAATAGCGCGCCCGCCTTTATCGTCCTGGAGTCGCCCGCTTCCAGCGTTACCGCGCGCGGAGTGCCCACTGTCACCGGTGCGTCGTAAGAATCAGTCACCACCACGGTGGCCGTATCGAGTTCCCGGCCATCGTAACTCGCCGTAACGATGATCGATTCGCCCCCGGATTCGTACACATCGTCGTTGACGACCGTGAAGGTAAGCCGGGTCGAACCCTCCGTGGCTTCGCCGGGAATCGTCACGCTCAAGGCGCCGCTCACGCTGTAGTCATCGCTGGTGGCCGTCCCGGAAAGCGAAAGTGGGATCACGGTCTGGACCGGTATGGCCATGCTCGTTTGCGTGGCCGTCACGGTCACGATCTGCGCTCCGCCTTCCTCCGACACGGTCGCCGGGTCTACGGAAAGCGTAATCCCGGGGGTGTATCCGGTGAAGTCGAAATAGAACCCGGATCCGATGACGAGTTCCATCCCGTCGACGACGACAGATTCCGCGTAACTGACCTTTGGAGAGCCCGTTTCCTCATCCCCGTCTACGGCGGGGTTGTCGAAGTAGTACTCGACGTAATCTCCTCCTGCCTGCGCGGCCTGTATGAGTTCACGAACGTAATAGACCCTGTTCAGGTCCTGGGCGTCAAAAATGTTTACGTCCTCGCGCGAGGGGGTAGCGCCGTGAAAAAGCAGCAGGCCGTCCGTCTGCAGGAAGAAGATGTATATTTCACCCAGCCGCCATATGCCGTCTTCGACCCGGAATGCCTCGACGACGTCCCCATGCTTGTCGAATCCGACCTCGTCGATCGCGCCTTTGTAGGCCGCCTTGGCCGCCTGGACGAAAGTCTTCAGAGTTGCCCGGTCCATCACGTCCGCGGCGGTTACTTCTCCGGGCTCCAGAACCGGGACGGTACGGTCGCGGACGGCGATCGTGGCGGCTGCCAGTTCCACCTTGTCGTAACTGGCGGAAACGACGATCGTCTCGCCGTCCGGTTCCTCCACTCCGTCATCCTCGACGGTAAAGGTCAATTCCGTCGTACCCTCTGAACCTTCGGGGGGTATCAGGATGTGCATATCTCCTGTGACGGTGTAATCGTCGCTCGTGGCGGTACCGGACAGGGTCAGCGACAGCCTGGTCGTTACCGGCAATGGATCTCCGGTCTGGGTGGCGGTCACCGTCACTGTCTGGGGCCCGCCGCCTTCGGTGAGCACGGAGGGATCCACCGCCAGCCTGGTCTCCCGGTCGTAGTCGGCAGGATCGAAGTATATCCCGGCGCCAAAGATAACCCGCCGGCCGCCGCGGGATTCGACAGACTGCACATAGCTCAACTTCGGCGTACCGGTTACCTCGTCTCCCGGAACCGACGGATCGTCATACTGATATTCGACAAAGCCTCCCCCGGCCCCGGCCACCCTGATGAATTCCTGGACGAATTTGACGCCGTTGATGTCCTCCAGGTGGGACTGGTTCCGCGCTTCCTGCGTACGGTCGGCGCCATGGAAGATCACGTAACCCAGGTCGTTCAAGATAAACAGGTAAATGGATCCGTGCCGCCAGTGTCCGTCCTCGATTCTGAAGACGTTCAGAATGTCGGCATAGCGATCGGTCCCGTGCTCCCGCAATGCGCCTATGTAGCCTCTCATAGCCCCGATGACGAACTGCTGGAGCGTTTCGCGGTCCATGACTTCCGCCGCCGTCACCTCGGGCTCGGGAATGAGCGAGGCATCGTATACGGACGGTTCGATTTGGGACACGTCCTGGTAGAAGCCGCCGACCAGGATGACCTGGTTGCCGTAGTTTCTGCCGAAGAAACTGGTGGCATAGGCTACCTTTGCGGGATCGTCTTCGTCGTCGTTCGGATCGTCCCAGGTGTAATCGACGTGGCCGCCGCCCAGTCTACCCTTCTCGATAAGGTCCCGCACCACGGTCTTTCCCGTGTCGTCTTCGAGTTCGAACAGGCTCTTGCCGCTGGCGGTAACGTCGCCCGCATGAAACAAGACGGTACCGTCCAGGAGCATGAGCATGAGAAAGGTGTTTCCGTGTTTCCAGTCTCCCTCGTCCCGGGTGCTGTTGAGGAACGGCGCAAGCGCCTCCCCGGCCTCGTATATCCCTTCGATGTGGGATTTCGCGCCTTCCACGAAAGTCGCGAGCGTTTCCCGGTCCACGACCTCGCCGGCCGTGATCGGTCCTTCCTGGGCGAGTACGGGCTTTGCTTCGTATAGCAAACCGATGAGTCCTGTAATTACCCCTAAAACGAGCATAGATACCATCGATCTACCAGAGATAGCGGGAATCATCATATGGGTCTCCCATGGATGTCTGCGTGCATCAAGCGGTTTTCGCCCGATCTTATTGCAGGGATTCTGTTTAATTCCAACTAATCGGATAACGCCTCGTTTCCGAAACGCTCGATGGCTTCCAGCGTCTCGCGGACGTCGTCCCAGGCCGTCGTATGGTTGACGATGCAGAGCCTGAGCGAGAACTTGCCCCGCAACAGGGTCGATGACATGAGGGCGCGGTCCTCCCAGAAGACGCGGACGAGCACTTTCCGGTTGATCTTTTCGAGCGATTCCTCATCGAGGTCCGCATGGTCGGGATTGACACGGAAGCATACGATACCGAGTGAAGCCGGTATCAGCATTTCCATGGTTTCGCTGTTCCGGACATACGCTTCAGCCTGCGCGGCCAGTCCCATGCTTCTGGATATGGCGTTTCGGAATGGAGCCAGACCGAAGGTCTTTACGGATACCCAGATCTTCAGGGCTCGCACCGACCTGCTCAGTTGCAGTCCCCGGTCCGCGAAGTTGGGATGATTCGCTCCCCATACCGTGTCCTGAAGAATATCGTGGCGGACCGCGAATGCCTGCTCAAGGGTGCTCAAGTCCTTGACCAGCAGGCAGCCCGCTTCGTAGGGTTGAAAAAACAGTTTGTGCGCGTCCAGACCGACAGAGTCCGCACGTTCGATGCCTCTCAGGAGATCCTTTCCCTGTTGGGTGACTACCGTAAAACCGCCATAGGCGGCGTCGACGTGGAGCCAGATGCCTTCCGCCTCGCAGAAATCCGCCATAGACTCCAGTGGATCGATGGCGCCCGTACTGCTGGCGCCGGCGTTGGCGCAAATCGCGACCGGACAGCATCCCGCGGCGCGGTCTTGTGCTACGGTACGGACGAGCGCTTCCATGTCCAACCGGAACTGCGTGTCCGTTTCGATCAGGCGGACTCGATCGGGTCTGATGCCCATGATCCTGGCCGCGCGGATCAGTGCGCTATGGCTCTGGTCGCTCATATAGACCGCGCCGCGTTCAGGCGCGCCCGCGGACTCCCGCGCGGCAACCAGGGCTTCAAGGCTGGCCGCGGAGCCTCCGGAAGTCATGAGGCCTCCAGCACTGTCCGGATACCCCAGCCAGCGCCGGATCCAGTCTATGACTACAAGTTCCATCTGGCTCGCCCCGCTGGAGGTAAGCCATGTGCACTGGTTGACCTGGTATGCGGAGACCAGGAAGTCGGCCAGCACCCCGGGCCAGGTCGACGTCGAAGGAATGAACGCGAAGGACCTGGGATGGTCGTTACGTACCCCCAGGGAAAGGATTTCCTTTGCCGCTCTTTCCAGGACCTCCCGGGCGGGGCTGCCGTGTTCGGGCGGGTCCTCCATCAACTGGTCTTCGAGTTCCTTTTTAAACTCGCCGTCCCAGGCATGTTCGTCCGGAAGTTTCCTGAAACGCTCGACGATCAGCTCCGCCGTACGGTTCGCGAGATCGAGCATGACGTCGGGGGGCATCTGAAGGCCGGTGAGCGCTTCAATACCTGATTCTGCGTTCTGCTTTTCCCGATTCTCCCGAGACAATTTCGATCTCTCCTGATTCCCGCGATTGCTCACTTCCACGAATCCAGATAATCCCTCTGTTCCGGCGTCAAAGCGTCAATGGCCATGCCCATGCTCTCGAGCTTCAGGCTGGCGATATCCGTGTCAATTCGGTTGGGCAGTGTGTGCACGCCCGGTGACAGATCACCGTGATGGCTCACCAGGTATTCGGCCGCTAGCGCCTGGTTCGAGAACGACATGTCCATGACCGCGGCGGGATGTCCCTCTCCGGCGACCAGATTTACAAGGCGCCCCTCGCCCAGGACGTACAGCCTGCGTCGGCCGGCCAGGGTGAACTCCTCCACGTAGGGCCGCACGGGACGTCGGTCGACCGCGAGCCTTTCCAAAGCCTCGAGGTCGATTTCCACGTCGAAGTGTCCGGCGTTGGCCAGCATGGCGCCGTCCTTCATGACTTCCAGGTGATCACGGCGTATGACCCCGCGGTTTCCGGTGACGGTAACAAACAGGTCGCCCAGCGCGGCCGCCTCGGCCATGGGCAGTACCCGGAACCCTTCCATGACAGCTTCCAGGGCCGCGACGGGGTCCACTTCCGATACGATGACCTGACCGCCCAGGCCCCTGGTCCGGGACGCCACGCCTCTTCCGCACCAGCCGTAGCCGCACACCACCACGGTTTTGCCCGCTATCAGCGTGTTGGTTGCCCGGAGGATGCCGTCGAGCGCGCTTTGACCCGTACCGAACCGGTTGTCAAACAGGTGTTTTGTTCTGGCGTCGTTGACCGCGATGACCGGAAAGGCCAGATCGCCGTTCCGGACCATGCTTCGAAGCCGGTGCACGCCCGTGGTCGTCTCCTCCGTCCCGCCTGTGATACGGTCCAGGTGTTGTCGATGATCCCGGTGTGCCGTGGTAACCAGGTCCGCCCCGTCGTCCAGCAGGATATCCGGTTGCCCATCCAGCACAGTGTGCAGGTGCCGGCTGAAGGCGCCGGTGTCTTCGCCTCTTTTCCCGAACACGGTGATTCCATGGTGCACCACCAGGCTGGCCGCCACGTCGTCCTGCGTGCTGAGGGGATTGGAAGCGCAGACGATGGGTTCCGCCCCGCCCGATTTGATCGCCGTGACCAGGTTGGCCGTCTTGGTCGAGATGTGCAGACACACGCCAACGCGCAGGTTGCGAAAGGGTTGTTCTCGCGCGAACCGGTCTTTTATCGAATGCAATACCGGCATCTGGCGGGCGTCCCACTCCATGCGCGCTGCGCCGGACTCGGCGAGACCCGGATCCCGGATGTCAGATTCCATGATTGCCTTTGACCGTCAGTGAAGCGTTGTTTTGGCGTTTTGCGGCTTAGCATCGCGTGACGGTTACCTGCCACACGGTGCGGCCGTATCGGAATGTCCAAATGTCATTATGGCTTCCGGTTCAGAACGCGTCAAGACTAATGCTCAAGGTTTGTACCGCCGCGCCGGTCGCGTTCTGCGATACAAAGATGCACACACTTCCGTGGAGTCCGCAAATGCCCCTGGCGTCACCGCAATGCCCTTGACATCCAGGGACTTCAAAGACTATCATGGTGAGATTTCAATAGCTGGTAAGTGACCGGTTTTTCAGGTTTTACACCGACCGCCCTTCGACTCCTCCGATAGTCCGGACACCCCATGCTCGACCTCTCCAGAAAACGCCTCAACCGCACCATCCTCAATCTTGCCTGGCCCGCCATACTCGAAAACCTGATGCACACGTCGGTCTACATCGTCGACAGCATCTTCATCGGGTCCCTGGGCACGCAGGCCTTCGCCGCCGTCGGCCAGAGCTCCATGATTCTCTTTACCGTGGTGTTCGTGTTCTACGGCGTCGGCGTGGCCACGGGCGCCGTCGTGGCGAGGAACCTGGGCCGAAACGACCACAAGACCGCCGCCGAGGCCGCCGGCCAGGGGATCATACTCGGAACGTCCATTGGCCTGATGGTGGCCTCGCTGGGCCTGATGTTCGGCGAGGATCTCATGGTATTTCTGGGGACCGAGCCGGACGTCGTAGCACGGGCGCAGGAGTACATGCCCATCGTATTCGCATTCAGCGTGCTGCGGCTGTTCATCTACACCAGCAGCGGCATCCTGCGCGCGGCGGGCGACACCAAGACGCCCATGTGGATCACGGGCGTCATGAACGTGTACAACATCCTGGCCGACTGGGTGCTGATCTTCGGGATCGGACCCTTCCCGGAACTGGGCATAACGGGGGCGGCCCTCGCTACCGGAACGGCCTACGCCCTGGGCGCTACCCTGCTTGTGTTCAGACTGTTTCGCCGTCACGCGAAATTCAGGCTGCACGGCAGCGACCTGGGGAGGATCAGACCGGATCACATGCGGACCATCGTTCGGATCGCCGTGCCGAATCTCGGAGAACAGATGGTCATGCAGAGCGCGTATTTCTCGTTCATGTGGATCGTGACCAGCCTGGGCACGACCGCCCTCACCGCGCATTTCATGACCATTCGGGTGGAAATGGTTTCCTTCATGCCCGTATTCGGACTTTCCATGGCCGTGGCTACCGTCGTCGGACAGAGCCTCGGCGCGGAGCGTCCCGAAATCGCGGAGCTGGCCGTCAAGAAAGCCGCTCGAATCGGCCTGCTCGCCATGACCGCGCTGGGCCTGGTCTTCGTCGCGGTACCCGGCCTGCTCGTCGGAATCTACAGTCCGTCACCCGATGTGTACGGACTGGCCGTGCTCTGCGTGCGTATCGCCGCCCTGGAATTGCCGACGTCGGCCTTGCTGATGATCTACACCGGCGCCATGCGGGGTGCCGGAGATACCCTGAGTCCCATGCTGATCAGCATCTTCGGCGCGATATTCCTGCGGATCGGCATGATGTACGTACTGGTGATCGAGTTGGGCTGGGGACTGCCGGGCGTATGGTACGGCACGGCACTGGACTGGGGCATCCGCCTGGTGATAGCCTATTTCCTGTTCCGGCGGGGACGCTGGAAGCGCGTGGCGATCTAGCATTGAGATGCACGTCCGAGTCCGGTTTGACAGCGAGTATTTCGACGACTGATTTAATAGCACCAGATTGAACGCCAAATCAAGGTTGTAGGAGAGGAATTACACATGATCATGAGTAAAATCAACTACGATGAATTAAATTCCAGGCAGAAAGAAATCTATAATTTCCAGAAAGTTGCGAGTCAGCTTGCAGACTATGGCTTCAATTGTATCAAGTTGTCAGATGACTGGCAGGGTGCTGATTTCCTTGCGTATCATAAGGATGGTGACCAGACTCTGAAAGTTCAACTTAAGTCGGGTATGGGGATTTATACGAAGTACGTTGGTAAGAACATATATATGAGTTTTCCGGTAGATGGGACCTGGTATCTTATTCCCCATGGTAAATTGGTCGAAATCGTCAGAGAAGAAAGCCCAGGAACTTTCCACGCATATTCATGGACGAGAGAGAACGGGTACTACACCTGGCCTCGTCCTCCAAAGGCAATCCGAGCACGGCTTTCCGAATTTGCGCTTTAGTCGTTAAACACGTTTTATCGGGCTCAAGCTATCCGGGACCAGATTTCATGCGAGTCGTATTACAGCGCGTATCATGCGCTTCTGTCAAAATCGATGGGACGGTAACCGGATCAATCGGCGCCGGCCTCGTCCTGCTCCTCGGCATCGCGAAGGAAGATACGCCGGAGGACGTGGAATACGTCGTAGGCAAGTGCGTCGGGCTCCGAATCTTCGGTGACGACCAGGGGAAGATGAACCGGTCCCTGCTCGACGTGGCGGGCGAGGTACTTGCGATTTCCCAGTTCACCCTGTTCGCCGATACCCGCAAGGGACGCAGACCGAACTTCGAAGGCGCCGCGCCGCCGGAACACGCCGAACCCCTGTACGAACTGGCGGTAGAACGCCTCAGGGAACACGGGGTAAAGGTCGCCACCGGACGGTTCGGGGCCTTCATGGAAGTGTCACTGGTCAACGAAGGCCCCGTGACTATAACCGTTGAGTCTCGCCGATGAAGGAAATCATCCTTGCCTCGACCTCGCCCCGTCGTTCAGCCCTGCTCCGGCAGATCGGGATACCCTTCGAAGTCACGCCTCCAGACGTCGATGAGTACCAGTATTCCTTTGACGACAATCCGGCGGCCACCGCCGAACGGCTTGCGCTGGCCAAGGCGCGGAGCGCGGCGGGCCGCCCCGGCGTCCGCGGCCGGGACTGCCTGGTACTCGGGGCCGACACCGTGGTCCGGTTCGAAGGCCGGATCATCGGCAAGCCGAAAGACGCGGAGGACGCGTGCGCCATGTTGCGGAAACTGACCGGTCGGTCCCACCGGGTCCTTACAGGGTTCGCGCTGCTGGATACCGGGACAGATCGATCCGTGACGGGACACGAATGGACGACCGTCTCCATGCGAGACTGCACGGACGAAGAGATCCGGGCCTACGTGGATACGGGCGAGCCCCTGGACAAGGCCGGGTCCTATGGCGCCCACGCCCTGGGCGCCGGTCTCATCACGCGTGTCGAGGGATGCTTCTACAACGTGATCGGCCTTCCCCTGGCCCGTTTGCTGGTGACCCTGAAGGACTTCGACGGCTCCCCCGTCGCTCGAATCGAAGACTGAAAACAGCATGGCCGATTTCCGTGGACATCTCTGGGGCGGTTTCGCCGCCACCCTGCTGGCGGGCGTATTCTGCGTTGCCGGTCTCTGGTGGACGGAAAGCCTTGACTCCTACCGGACCCTCGACGTATGGCCGAAAGTACTGCTGCTGATCGCCATCGGGATGCTGTCCGCCTGTTTCCCGGACGTGGACACCGAAAGCAAATCGCAGCGTCTGTTCTACCGCCTGTTGATTCTGCTGGATATATGGTTTATCTTGATCGGGGACTACAGGACCGCGGCCCTGCTGGGTCTTGGCGCGATGCTTCCGTTGCTCGGCAAGCACAGGGGGTGGACCCACACCTGGCTCGCCATGCTGCTGGTGCCGGCGCTCTTCCTGCTCGTCCCCATGTATCTGAAACAGACCGTCGAGTCCTTTTCGGTCGTCTGTTACGTCGTATCGGTATCGGCCTATGCCAGCCACCTGGTCCTGGACGGCTACATCGAGGAAACCGCCAGGCGGCTTCGTCGGATCCTCGGCGTGAAATAGGCGGCCCAGACGGCCCGGGCGGCTCGAACGATTAAATTGGAGGTATTATGAAAAGCGCACTGGAAATCGCCATGGAGAAGACCGCCGGCGCGCAAGAGGGCGGCAGGCTGACGGATGAGCAGCGTTCGGCGATCGGCGACCTGGAAAAGGAATACCAGGCCAGGATCGCGGAACAGGAGATCATGAACGAATCTAAGATCAAGCAACTCGCGGCCCAGGCGACGGGTCCCGAGTTCCAGCAGCAGGTACACGCATTGCGGGAGCAGCTTGCGCAGGAACGGGAACGGCTGGAAGAGGAGAAGAAGGCGAAAATACAGGCGGTCCGTGACCAGGCATCGTAGGCTGTGCTCAACCGGAGTTGGACATAGGGCGAGTTTTCTGACAACCAGGGAGTTTTCACGTGGCCCGGAAGCGTTTGAACGTCGGTCTGATCGGTTGCGGCGGCAACATGCGGGGGGCCCATGTGCCGCGTATCAAGGACGATGGGGCGGTGGATCTCGCCGCGGTCGCGGATACTTCGGAGGATGCGGCATCGGCGTTGATGGACAGGTGGGGCGGACAGGTGCCCTTCCATACCGATTACCGTGAAATGATTGAGCGTCACCGGCTCGACGCGGTGATGGTCAGTTCTCCCCACGCGTTGCATTACGAGCAGGTGGATCACGTCCTCGACCGCAACCTGCACGTACTCGTCGAGAAACCCCTCACCATTTCATCCATCCATACGCGCGCATTGATCGGCAAGGCTGCAGCGCGGAACCGGATACTCCTGGTCAGCTATCAGCGGAATTTCATGGCCCCCCATGTATACGCCCGGGAGCTGGTCCGAAAAGGCGCCATCGGCGAAGTGCGCGGCGTGGTGGCCTACGTCACGCAGAACTGGGGAGGCGCCCACGGGTGGAGGCTCGATCCGGTCCTCTCCGGCGGCGGCATGTTCCTGGATACGGGCAGCCATCTCGTGGCCTCCACGCTGTGGATTACGGACCTGAAGCCTCTCGAGGTGAGTGCGTTTCTGGACCGGGTGGACAAAGACGTGGATATCAACATGGTGGTCGCCGTGCGGTTCGAGGGCGGCGCGTACGGTACGCTGAACACCTTCGGAAACGCTTCCCGGCATGACGAACGCATCGCGATCCACGGAAGCAAGGGCAGCCTGGTATTCCACCTGC
This sequence comes from bacterium, assembly GCA_965202605.1. Taxonomy (GTDB): domain Bacteria; phylum JAAXHH01; class JAAXHH01; order JAAXHH01; family JAAXHH01; genus JAAXHH01. The sequence continues at coordinate 2,462,539 of OZ241838.1, read as the reverse complement.
ATCAGTGGCACGTCAAATCGGTCCTGTTGAACGACGAGCCGCTGAAGATCCCGGCCAGGATCCGGGAGGATACGCCGGACGCGGCGTTCTTCCGCATGATTCGCAACGGCGGCAGGCGTTACGAACTTCCCCACTTCGCGCTCGCCGTTTCCCAGGTCAGCGAGGCGGCATACCGGTCGGTAGGGGAAGGACGGCCGGTCCGGGTCGCCGGGTAGCGCGGGAATCGGCGGGAATCGGCCTGTTTCAGGGTAAGCAGGATCGAGTGTGAGTACGACGGGAGAAACAGGAGATCGAGTGTGAGTACGACGAAGCGCCGGCTGGCGGGCAAGAGTACGATCGTTACCGGGGCGGGCCGCGGGATCGGTCAGGCCATGGCCGTGCGGTTCGCACAGGAAGGCGCCCGGGTCGCCGCGGTGGACATCGACCGGGACAGCGCCGAATCGACGGCCGGGTTGATACGGGACAGCGGGGCCGAAGCGACGGCGCTGACGGCCGACCTGACCCGGATCGACCGCATAGCGCCCATGATCGAAGAGGCCGTATCGATCCTGGGCCGGCTCGATATCCTGGTCAACAATGCGGGACGCGTCGAGATCAAGCCGTTCCTCGACGTCTCGGAAACGGAATGGGACCAGATCATGGACCTCAATCTGAAGGGGTCGTACTTCTGCATGCAGGCCGGAGCGCGCCAGATGATCCGGCAGGGAGGGGGCGGCCGCATCATCAACATGTCCTCCATCTCGGGCCGTCACGGGCGGGCCGACTCCAGCGTGTACGCCGCCAGCAAGATGGCCATCATCAGCATCACGCAGTCCGCGGCGCTGGCCCTTGCCGACCGTGGGATCCTGGTCAATGCGCTGTGCCCGGGTGTCGTGGCCACGCCCATGTGGGATCATATCGACGAGGACCGCGCCCGTCTCTTCGGCTACGAGCGGGGAACGGCCCGCGCCCGCCTCGTGGAGAAGATACCGCTCAAAAGGGTGTCCGAACCCGACGAGATCGCGGCCGCGGCCGTATTCATCGCCTCCGACGAGAACACGTTGATCACGGGCCAGGCGATAAACGTCGACGGCGGCATGGAAATGAACTGAGACTGCGGCCGATGCGCGCCGTGCGGCGGGTGCGTTACAGCTGGCCGGGATTGGTCTTGACAGTACGGAAAGTCCGCCATATACTCGATAGGTTCCAAATCCACAGGTTGATCATATACACCGCACAAGCCCCAGGCACAGGAAAGACACTTCCAATGGATCCAAGAAGACGCGAAAGACTGTCCAAGCTCCTCTCCCTGATACTCCGACACAAGCCCGAAAGGTTCTCCATCGTCCTCGATGAACGGGGATACGCGCGGATCGACGAAATCGTCGAGGCCGTCCAGGAGAAGTTCGACGATTTGACGCGGGATGAAATCCTGGAGATCGCCGACGGCGCCGAGAAGAGAAGGTTCGAGGTGGAAGAGGACCGCATCCGCGCGCGCTACGGACACAGTTTTCCCGTGGACCTGGGACTGCTCCCCGCCGATCCCCCCGAGTACCTCTACTATGCGACCGTGCCCGCCCGCGCTTCGGTCATCACCAACGGCGGCCTGAAGCCAAGCGACCGGCAGTACGTCCACCTGTCCCTGTCCGAAGAAACCGCCGCGCAGGTGGCCAGGAACCAGACGGAAACTCCCGTCGTTTTTCGCATCAAGGCCAGGGAGGCCACCGAGGGCGGCGTAGACTTCTACGATCGCTCGCCGGTCATTCTGACGACGGGTGTTCCCTCCGAGTTCATCGATGTCCTGAAGGAGGCCCCGCCTCCTCCCGCCGCGTTCGGCCGGCGGAAGCGGAAGGCCCCTCCGCGCAGATAGCATGGGCCGTCTCGTCCTCCCTTTCCTGGGCCTGCTCCTCGCCGTCAGCCTGCTGCTCTTCGACCTGACTATACTCTGGTCGGGACGCACGGCCATCCGGCCCGTGATGCAGAAAGGGGTCACGCTGGGTATTTTCAAGGCCTCGGAAGGGATGTCCTATTACAAGTCCTCCCTGGACGAGATCGCCGCCCTGGGCGCATCCCACCTTTCGGTTCCCGTTTTCTTCCTGCAGGATTCCGTACATTCCGTTATCCATTTTTCCCGGCCGTCGGACGGCGCCACGCCCGAACAGCACGATCGCGTGGTGCGGGAGGTCATCGATTACGGACACCGGCTGGGCCTGAAAGTCCTGCTGACGCCCATCGTCAACATAGACCGCCCCCGGAAGACGGAATGGCGCGGGACCATAGCCCCCCTCAACTGGGACGCGTGGTTCGAAAGCTACCGCGGTTTCCTCCGGCATTACGCCCTGCTGGCCGCGGAAATGGACGTTGAGTACCTGAGCGTGGGCACCGAGCTCGTTTCGTCCGAAGAATACACCGGACATTGGCGCGAGATCATCGCCGAAGTGCGGGGAATCTACCCCGGACAACTCACCTATTCGGCGAACTGGGACCGGTATGACCAGGTCGCCTTCTGGGACGATCTTGATTTCCTCGGGATTTCAGGTTACTATGAGTTGTCGGAATCGGAGGACCCCACCGTGGAAGAACTGGTCTCTGCCTGGCGGCCGATAAAGGACCGGCTGCTGCGGTGGAGGGCCCGGTGGGACAAACCCCTGCTGTTCACGGAGATCGGCTACATGAGCCAGGACGGCGTCGCGCGTCATCCCTGGAACTACGTGTCGAAAGAACCCCTGGACCTGGAGGCGCAGCGGAGGTGCTACGAGGCCCTGCGATCGGCCTGGGAAGGCGAAGACCGGTTCGCGGGCCTGTACCTGTGGATCTGGGAACCCGGTAAACAGGGCGCTGCGGACCGTGGTTACGGCTTCGCGGGAAAGCCGGCGGAAGGGGTCGTTCGAGACTGGTACCACAGTCTGCCGAACAACGCCAACGTCCTGGATTACGCCGTCAACGGCATGGAACGCTTTCTGCGGTCTTTGCGGCAAGGGTTGTGAGAGCGTGTGGGAACGCCGCGGCCGCCGCTCCCCATGACGATCAGGACGTCTCCTGACTCGAGGAGACGTTCGTTGCCCGGGTTGAAAACGACCTCGCCGCTGTTCGCCTGGGTGGGCTAACCGGACACGGGCGCCGCGTGACCGCCGTAGCCGAGGACTTCCGCGTCCCGGTGCAGCCGGTCGAGCACCCTGGTCCGCACCTCTTCGAACAGTTCCCGGGTCAGGAAACGCACGCCGGGCAGGTCGCCCTTGGGCTGACCCACGAAGATGTCGGACGGCAGATCGTACTCGGCCTCCGTGATCCCCTGTTTCTGCTCGAGAGCGAACCCCAGGACGTGGGCGCGGTAGGTGGCGTCCAGCACCCGCTCGGCCGAGAAGGGCACGCCGAAAACGGACTCTATGCCTTCGCTGACCTGGTCCGGCGGGGCCATGGTGAACAAACACCCGCCGTGCAGGTCCTTGTTGACCATCTTCCAGCCCTCCTCGGTAATGTTGTGGACCCAGTAGTCCGCCGAATCGGGTTTGCAGTCCGGGTCCATCACGTACAGCAGGAAGGTGCGCATGGACATGTGGCCGCCCGCCACGGCGAAGGGATAGCCCGGATTCGTCTGTCCCAGGTAGGCGGAGAACTCGACTCCCTTGGCGTGCATGGCGAAGGCCTCGCCTCCGATCTCTTCGGCGATCGCCCGGACGCCCTTGCCGAAGAGGGGTTCGCGGCCGTAGGCGATATCTTCCTTGAGCCGGCGCACACCTTCCGCGTCCCCGAAGGTGACGCCGCCCGCGACCGTGCCGTTGCCCCGTGCATTGTAGTCCATCAGGAAGGAAATCACGACGTTGGCCGATATGGTATCGAACCCCAGGTCGTCGTCCAGCCGGGCGAGTTCCAGGTTGTCGTGGGGGTCGAGGATGCCGAGGTTGGCGCCGGACAGTTCCATGGGCTCGAACTCGAACCGGCCGAGGTATTCTCCGTGGTTCCTCCGGGCCTTGCGCCAGTCGGGATCCTTGCCGCCCTCCGGGACGTCGTAGAAGTCCTGGTGACAGGTAATCTGGCATCCGAAGCAGCTCTTGTCGATGACGATGAAATCGTCCGATTCCCGCATGGTCTCCAGATGTACCGGGACGGCCACGTTCTCGCCGGGCGGTTCGAAGTTCCTGTAGGGCAGCACGCCGAACCCGTCGAGTATCTTGCTGTTCTTGCCCGTGCCGCCCAGCCCGTTCCGGTTGTGCGGATGGCGGTACCCCCGGCTCTGCTCGCCCCGCCCGATCTCGTAGTTGATGGTCTTGAGCCGGTCGTCGCCCTTTCGGTAATAGTCCGTCTCGGCCCTGGCCACGATGCCGATGATGTTCTTGGAACCGAGCACCGAACCCATGCCGAGCCGGCCCGCGAACCGCCACTTGTCTTCCCCGCTCATCAACTGTTCCTGCGTCGACCCCACCACGGCCGCGTACCAGACCGTTTCCCAGTTTTCACCGGCGGGTCCGATGACGGCGAAATGGGCGTGGTAATTCCTGTCGCCTTCGTTGTAGCGCTCGTCCAGATAGACCATCTTGTCCCGGACCCGCGCGCCGACCAGGTGGTCCGGCGCTTCGACCAGGGAAAGGTCGGGCCCGTCGTCGGTCTGCCGGATTACCAGGAAGCTGGGACCGTCCGCGCGGCCGGTGAGTACCAGGTCGCCGATGCCGGTGTAGGAGAACTTGCGGCCGAAACTGCCGCTCATGGCCGACCAGACGGGCATGGGCATCCCGGCCCGGGTACGTTTCAAGGGGGAAAAGCCCGAGAAATAGGCCCGCAGCCCGGTCATGAACTGCGTGCCGGTGAAACAGCCGGTATTGATGACCAGCGGGGCATCCGGCGCGAAGGGATCGCTGACTTCATAGCCGGAAAGGACCTTGAACGACCGGCCGATACCTCCCAGGAAGTCCATGTCGTCCCGGACCGGAAGTTCTTCGTTGCTTACTTCGCGGCCGGCGGATAAATCGTATTCGATGCGGGTATAGCAATAATCGGTCACGTCTCCCGGCGTGCCGTTTCCAGGTTTCAGCACGGTATCCCCCTCGCTGTAGGCGCGTGTCTGTCACATGTTTCGACGTATCGGGAATTGAACGGCACCGCGACGGATCGCCTCGCGGCACCGTAAAATGCATCAGGAATGTCATAATATACAAGAATGCACCGGCGAAAACAGCAATTATCCGGGCGGGGCAATGGTCAGTTGACAATTCCCCCGCGTTTCCTGTAAAATAACCGTTAGGAAAACTCGAAATCATCCTTCGAAATCATTCATCGAAATCATCCATAGAAGTCTTCCATCGAAACAATCACCCCGACCATTTAACGAACCCTGAACCGACCAGGTGCCGAGGCCATCAATGACCGACCTATCCCAGCAGACCGAACCCGCGATCGAGGTCCCCGCGATCGTGGATGACGAACAGATCCAGTTCTACGTGGACAACGGCTATCTCGTCGTGCCCGACCTGATGAGCGCCGACGAACTGCAGGAATTGAAGGACGACCTGGTCGACGTGGCCCGGGGCAAGTATCCCTGCAGGGGACTCGATCCGCCCGGGCCGGACGACACCGACGACGACGTGCTGCAGCGTATCCTGTGCATCCATCAGCCCCACTTCGTCAGCGAGGTGATCGAGAAATACGTGCGCCATCCGAAGATCTGCGGGGTGCTGAGCCAGATCACCGCGGCCCACCTGCCCTACTGGGACGGGAGCGTCAAGTGCATGCAGTCCATGTACTTCATCAAGCCGCCCCGGTTCCAGGGCCAGGCCTGGCACCAGGACGAGATCTTCATCCCCACGCGCGACCGGTCCCTGATCGGCGCGTGGATCGCCGTGGACGACGCGACGATCGAGAACGGTTGCCTGTACGTCATCCCCGGTTCCCACCGAAACGGCTACCTCTACCCCCAGCGCGCGCACGAGAATCCCGACGAGTTCGATTTCGCGCCGGAAAGCCACGGTTTCGACGAGTCCGTGGAGGTGCCGGTCGAAGTCCGCGCCGGCGCCCTGGTCTTCTTCAACGGCTACCTCCTGCACCGATCCTATAAGAACCGCAGCGACCAGACCCGCCGCGTGCTGGTGAACCACTACTGCAACGCGTGGAGCCTCCTGCCCTGGGGTATCGAAGAGGGCGAGCGTCCCGCCACGGCCGACCGGCGCGTAATCGTTCCGGTTTCCGGCACCGATCCCTACGCCTGGAAGGGCTACGAACCCGCGCAGGACAAGATCTGGATCCGCAACTGCAAGGCGGCGGACGAGATGAGGGAGGGGGCGGAGTAGGCTAACGATTCCATAATCCCGTTGAGAGGATCAGATTATGAAGCGCACTTTTACGGTGAAGGCTGTCTGGGACGACGAGGCACGCGTCTTCTATGCTGAGAGTGACATTGAAGGCTTGCATATCGAAGCTGCCAGTCTTGATGAATTCGAAGAACTTATCGTAGATACGGCGCCTGAATTGATCATGGCCAACCATCGAAGCATGTCCGAAATATCCGAACGTCCTTTGAAGGATATGATCCCCGCCATTCTGTGGGAGAGATCGGAAACTGAAAGGACGATGACGTAACTTGGCGAGTGCATTTTACTTCCCGGTAACAAGAGAGATCTCCAAACTCGGATTCAGGTATTGGAAAGACGCGAAAGGTTCTCACGAAAAGTGGAAATGTCCTAAAACCGGTAAGATACTGTTGGTGCCGCGTAGTCTGAAAAGTCGCCATACGGCAAATGCCATACTCAAAAGCGCGGGAAGCGAGAAGAAGGTCTAAGAGGCTCGGGCATCCACTGGGATGAAATTGATGAAGATATCAGCGTCCCCAACTTGCTTGTCCGGATTTACGATCGATCGGTTACCTGGGTCGTTCACACCCTGACCGCTGCAAATCCGATCACGGGCGGCGCTGCCATGAACTCGTCCCAGAACCTGTTGTCTTGCTCGGACGGATGCAACTGCGGGTCGATCCAATGAAAACCGGCAAAGCCGGCTTCCTCGAAGGCCAGGTGATAGTTCCCCGGTGAGAGAAAGTAGTTGTTGAACTCGAACCGCGTGCCGTCGTCGTTCGTGAACCTGTAGACAATCGGGTCGCCGTCGGACGGCGTTTCCGTATACTCCTTTTCGAATCCGTATCGGGCGTATGAGACCGTGCCGCCGGGCGCGTTCAGGACGTTGTCGTTGAAACCCACGAACCGCCCGCCCGGTTTCAGCGCGCCGTGCGCCGCCCGCACGAAGCGGAGGAGTTCATCCGCGTCGCGGGCGTAGTTCAGCAGGTACATGGCCGCGACGAGATCGACCGGCTCGTCCAGGACCAGCGCCGCCGCGTCCCGGTGCAGATACCGGCAACCCGCGGGGTGCGCGCGTTCCTCGGCCTCCGCCAGCCGGATCATTTCGGCCGAGACGTCGACGCCGAGCACCTCCCCGGCGCCCGCGCGTTTCAGCTTGCGCGTGTAGAATCCCTCGCCGCAGGCCAGATCGAGCGCCTTCACCCCGCTGATGTCCCCAAGCGTTTCGAAAAGCGTGTATTCCTCGATGTATTTGCGAAAAGACAGTTGCTTGGAGTCTTTGTAGGCCCCGGCGATGGCGTCGTATTCGGCTTCGGCAGGATGCGTCATTCGGGTTTCTCCGGGCAACTTTGTTTTTCCGGACGAACTTGGAGTTGTCCGTATAGATGTTATGTAAATCGCAGGTATATAGTTAATCAAGCTCGATTTGGAAAGGCCGCCATGGCCTCGGCGGCTTCATATGAGACCGGAATCCCGAAAACATATCCGACTGACGCGGGGGATCACCTGGCACGGACATCCCAGGTCCCTTTCCCGTGCCGGTTCCCTGCGGATGCCGTACACTCCTTCGGCGATCTGATAAAATGGACAAAAAAGTCCGAGCAGTCCTTCGAGTTGGAATTCGATCTTGACGATGCCATGTTTCTTTACCGGCTTGAGGTCGAACATAATCCGGAAAGACGGCTGGCACGGGTGAAACGTGAAGAACTTACCTGCAATGACTTGCCGCTTTTTGAATTCGCTAATGGCGAGGTGCAACTCTATCGAGATGATCACATCGAAGGGCCAAAGTACTCATTCAACTGGACCCAGTCGGGTATTGCGTCGGTGGCCGAACGTCACGACAATAGGCGATTGAGTGCGTTCAGAGATCGGGCCTCTCGTTTCGTGACACTATTTCTGGAGCCAAGGGCATTGAGAGCGGTTCGGAAGCGGACACGGACAGACTGAGTGATAGTGGCGAGAATTTTGCCTCTTGGTATCGGGGACGGCTGCAGGAAAATCCGCGGCGCGTGTTCGAGGCGATGGATCGCCTGCGTGACGTGCTGCCCGGATTCGCTGACCTCAAACTCGTGGAAAGAGGGAGTGATTACAGGGAACTGCAGGTTGAATACGCTCCACAGGGAGGAGCTTCGGGTAATAACTATCGGTTTGACCAACTCTCGGATGGTCACCGGGCTTTGATCGTGCTTCATCTGTTGCTCTTTGCCGATGACGCCGATCGCACGCTGTTTCTGGACGAGCCGGACAACTATATCACCCTTCCTGAGCTGCAACCAATGCTGGCCGAACTGGAAGATGGCTGCGGCGACGAATTGCCGCAGACCATATTGATTTCGCACCATCCGGAAGCGATGGATTTCCTCGCCGACAGGGCAATATGGCTGGGGCGCGAACCGGAGAGCCACACGCGCGTTTTAGATATTAGCAATGATACGATGTTGAAAATATCCGAACTTCACGCACAGAGGCTTGTACCGTGACTCGCCCCCAAGTTACCGTATTCTGCGAAAACTACAGCATGTGGCGTTCATCCGAATTCATACCGGCTCGCAACGTCGTGCTGGCATGGCGATTGTCCTCGCATATTCGGTGGTAACGAAATGCAAGAAGGAGGACATGCTATGGCGGGAAGTACCGTCCCGTTAATCACCTTGTCGGAAGCTTCATCTTATTTTGTTTGGAGTGGAACCGGTGGACCAAATCAGCCGGCTGGATCCCCTGGACATCCGCAGCCGTCTTGACGAGTTGCGCCGTCTCGAAGACGGATGGCTCGATGGAGATGGGAAGGCTCCCGGTTCAGACGAACTGGAATGGTTGGCGGCCGGTTTCGACCGGCACTATCCGGACGACTTGCCTTTGCCACATCTATATCCGACTCCCGAAGGCGGTGTGCAGGCGGAGTGGTCTCTGTCGGAAAACGAAATCAGTCTTGAAGTGAACCTCGTCACTCGCCGGGCGGACTGGCATCGTTTGGACATGGAAACCCACGCCGATTTTGCGCGGGCGTTGGATCTGGACAACGAAAGTGACTGGGCCTGGATCGCGTCGGAAATTCGTTTAATGGCGAAAGCCCGATCTCGCTGGCAGTTCCTTCCGTAGGCTTCTCGCGGCTAAACGTGCCACTGTCTGTGACTCTTAGGCATGATCATTTGCTGGAACGCCAGAATGGACCGTATTTTCACTCCCGGCTATTGCCTTGTCTTCACGTCGCTTCATGCGGTGGAAAATCGGGGTCTCTTCAGGTCTGATATAACGCCAAGACTGCGGAACGACGAAATTCGGAAACAAGTTTCTCAATTCGCTCAGACCTAAAGGTTTTTCGTACTCCCAAACTGATGTGATTTCCAACGCATAAGCGATTGCCTTCCCGGCGTAGTAAGCGTCAAATTCCTGCTTCTCGACACTTGCCAAGTCTGCCACGATACTCCAGATTTCTTCTGGAGAACCACTCCAGATCTGCCCGACACGAAAACCTCCTCGTAGGGCACAGACAGGACTGGACACGTATATGTACACTTCTCGATTCTCCAATTGAGAAGCAAGCTTACGTCGTAACTCGGCTTTCTTAAGACCCTCGAAAACAAGGTCGGCATAGCGTGGTTTCAGCGATATGAGTAGAGAGGGCATGCAACCTTCTTTGTTAATATGGAAATCCGAGACAATACACTCTTCGAAAAAGTTGCGGTGGGATAGTCGAAGGCGATTGCAATACCAAACTGACGTTCTCAGCGTCATACAGTTCCCTCAGCGATTTAAGCGATACCGGCTTTCTAAAGGGAAAAGTGTTCGAGAATTTCAAGACCATGAGTTCTGATGAGACATCTCCGTTGCACATATTGTAAATGTCTCGCCACTCAAGTATACCGAATCTCTTGTATTTAATGAAAAGTGCTTTAGGGGAGTCTACCTCGACAGTATCAAGATGGGATATGGCCACAATCTGTTTTTTCTCTCTGCTTACATACCACAGGATTCTTCCGGGAGATTTGAGCATATGGTAGTGCGTTTTCTTTCGATAATACACATTGTCGTATCGCAGCAATAAATGGATATCGCCACCGAAGATATTGTAGCCAGATCCTTCTCGGTCGAACAGATTCAGCGCATAACCGGGACGAATTGGCACAAGATAGGATTGCTGATCTGTTGATGTCAAACTCAGAGGTGAACAACGGCTCTCAAGTTCAAGGTCCGACATGGCGCTGTACTCGAGCAAGGCATCGGGATGCAGTTTGGAAATTGCCGATAGCGTATCGCTACGGCTAAGGATACGAGAGAAACAAAATCTGACATACACCTCTCCAACTTCTGTGAAACCCATTTCCTGAAGATGGGGAATCAAGTCCGGCGAAACAGCAGACTGGTTGTAAGTTACCAGGTCCAAGTTCTTCTCTACTGCATACGAAATGCTATCGGTAATCAACAGTCTTGCAATCCTTTGCTGATCGTTACTGCGTCCTACTCGCAGCAAGTGTACAGTGAGGTTTCTATCAGGTTCTCTGGACTGAACGCGTAGCGCGAAAACATCACCTCCAGACATGAGAAGTTCGCAACGAAACTGTGTTGGTCGAGAGAGCCAGGCGTTCAGTCTCGCTCTAAACGGACCTTTTCGCTCACCTGGGTCGAGTAACAGTTCGTAGGGGAACGAATCAAGATCTTCAGCGGTAATGGGTTTCCACTGAATACGCAGACCTGAAATCCGTTGGGGTATATTGTGGCTTTGGTCAGCGAGTCGATGATGTTGAATAATCAATCGCGTAGGCGAAAAAACCCGAAGATTCGTCAGATGTCTTATCTCGTCGGCTTTATCCAAAAGACCCTGGTCCTCGGTGACGAATACATCCACATCAGAAGCAGCGGTCTTTGATAGATGCCTGATGTCAGATTCTTCGGCTGGATTTCGGCTCGGTAAAATACTCCTCAGAAGTCCATCAAAATAACCTACCGCACCAACTGTAGGTTCTACTTGGGGGAAATCTCGTGCTCTCGCTCTGGATTTCTTGCGTTTTAGAGGATCGTCGTGCCGGTGAATCTCATTATACAATTCATCAGTAATCCAGAGTTTAAGCGAATCGACCATGAAATCTGAAAGTAGGGCCTGGGAGGGTATCGTGTGATCGTCACCGGGTTCGACCAAATGGTAGAATACCTGTGCGTCAATAACAACGTCGAGAGTTTCATCCGATGTCTTCGCTCGAAAAAGATTTAGTTGGTCTTCGGGAGCCAAATTCAGGCACCAGCGCGTCAGAAGGTGCTTCTCAATCGAACGGCCAGGCATTTCATCCAGAGCAACGAACCCCAACTTCGGCCATAGATGATGTGCTGCATAATCACGACGGCAATTCAGTTGTATCACCTTCTGAGTGTTAACGCTTTTTTCAGTTCATCGATCAGACCTCGGGCTATCCCTTGATTGCGAAATTGTTCAGCGACACATAAGTGTGCGATACGGATGTAATGAGGGTAACTTGAAAAAAGCAGATAACCAATGAGCTGACCATGTTCGTTTTTGGCTCCGAGCACACCTTCTTTCCTCAAATAATCACATAGAGCTTCCTCGGGAAGAAAGCCTAACGATCTGCTATTCTTCTTCATGAGATCATCCACTGCGGGAAGATCGTCAAGCGTTAGTGATTTGATTACCATGATAGCACTTTGTTCCATCACTCAATCCGTTACTGTAGCGACCGCCGTGGATGGCAAGGTACCGGGGTTGTGACGATATCTTGCCATTGCGAATCTCCCAGATAGTATATAACAATAGTGGCGAGGCGGTCGAATTTCTCGCGAGAAAAAAACATCAACGATGTTTATATGTTGGCCGCCGAACCTCAGGTTCATCCCAAACTGATCAACAAGTGGAAACGCCGATTGTTCAAAGACGGCGCCCGGGTCTTCGCCAACATCTTCATCGAAAGGCTGTGGCGCACGGTCAAATACGAGGACATCTACCTCAACGTCTATGACACCGTGCCGTACCTGATAATAGGGCTAAAGCGCTACTTCTCGTTCTGCAACCATGAAAGGCAGCATCAGTCGCTGTGGTATCTCGCTCCGGCCAAGGTGCATTTCGAACAGCAGTTACATAGCGAGGATCCACCTTAAAGAGCATAACCACTGGACCATACTTTGGGAACAAGTTCATGAAATCAGTAATGGAACCCTTCGTTAGAATCAGACGAAATCTGTTTTCGATCTTTCAGTATGGTCTCATCGTCCTGCTTATTATCTTGGCGACGGGTTTCGTGGTCGTCATACTATCCGATAAGCCCGAGTGGATTTTCAGGTTTCTGGGTGTGACTGAAATGGAGGAGCCCAAATACGAGACGTTAAAGTTTCTGGGAATCGGCATGGGCGGCGTGCTGGTCGCCCTGCAAGCCTTGATGTCTTACAAGCGGGCTAAGGCTTTGGAAGATACTGCGAAGGCTCAAACCAATGCAGTACTAAAAACTGAAGAAGGGCAACGACAGGATCGTTTGAAAAATGCCATAGAACACTTGGGACACGAGTCGGATTCGGTACGCTTGGGCGGAGCCTACGAACTTTTCCACCTGGCGGAAGATATGCAAGAACTGTGTCAAACAGTACTGGATATTCTCTGTGCCCACATCCGATGGACGACAGGTGAAAGTAAGTATCGCGAAGTCCACAAGGCAAAGCCCTCGGAAGAGATACAAAGCCTTTTAACTCTACTGTTTGTTCAGCCCCATGGGGTCTTCGATGGATGTCACATCAATCTGCAAGGAAGCTGGCTAAATGGGGCCGATCTCAGCAGATCGCACCTAAATGGGGCCGATTTTACCGAGGCGAATCTACAAGGGACATCGTTTTACGAGGCGCGTTTGCATGGGGCGTTGATGTTAAAAGCACGGATGCAAGGGGCTGATCTTGTTAGATCGCTATCAAATGGTACCATTCTTTGCGGGGCGCGGTTACAAGGAACTAATCTCGGTAGAGCATGTCTTCGTGGGGCCGATCTTTTCGAGGCACAGATGCAAGGCGTCAATCTTGCGTTCGCTCAGATGCAAGGGGCAACTATAGGAGGAGCACAATTGCAAGGTGCTAATCTAGCAGATGCAGAGCTACAAGGAGTTCGATGTGAGGAAGACATTTCCGAATCATTCGAACAATGTGTGAGGCAGTCAATTGGCCAAGAAAGTGATTTGTCCTGGGTGATTTTTGGGGGAGGATTGAAGACTCTAAAGGATATCGACTCCTTGGTGGAAAACTTGCCTGATGACGAAGCACATAGATTGCGAGAGAGTTTGAAATCCCACATTGGTCAACCGGAAAGCTATGAATTGCCGAAAGACAGCGGCGTCATTACTGGCGCATACACGGAGAACGAAGCCAAAAAATGGATCGCTGAATATGAAGAAGCCATGTCATAATTCGTGTGTAGTGTTGGATGTCGATTTGACATAAGACACCTGCATCCACGTTGCCAGTAGTGGCTCCAGTCGCTTGCTAGGTTTAATTTCCGAAAGGTATTGTATAGGTGGATACTAACGACCAAGAGAGGTGAAGCATAGCATTCATGCGAACAACTGACATGATCAGAGGTTTCTTAAGGCGAACTGTTTTGAAACTCTGTCCGCAGACACAGCAGCGATCCATTACGATCATTCAACTGAGCCTTGCGTTTTTGCTGATCGTATTGTTAGCGGTTTTCATGTCTGTCATGATCTCTAAAACCTGTGAGACCAATGTCTTAAGATACTTGGGGTTAGCTAAAGATAAAAAGTTTGAAGCCCTCAAGTTCTTGGGGTTAGCCCAAGGTGGCATTCTGTTAGTTCTCCAGGTCCTGATGTCCCATAGGAGATCAAAGGCGATGGAAGATGCCGCGCACGCACAGGCCAAAGCCACGGAGGAGCAGGCAAAAGCTAACCAGCATACCGAGCAAGGGCAGCGACAGGATCGCCTAAAAAACGCCATTGAACACTTGGGACACGAATCGGACTCCGTGCGCTTGGGCGGTGCCTATGAGCTTTTCCATTTAGCAAAAGACACCGTAGAATTTCGCCAAACCACGCTGGACATTCTTTGCTCTCATATCCGTCAGAAGACTGGCGAAAGTGAGTATCGAGAGATTTACAAACTGAAACCCTCGGAGGAAGTTCAAAGTCTGTTGTCCTTGCTGTTTGTACAGGAGTACGAGGTCTTTTCGGGGCTCCGTGTAAAATTGCAGGGAAGCTGGCTGAACGGGGCCGATCTTAACGGGGCGCGATTACCAGAGGCCATATTGGTCAATGCATATCTACAAGGAGTTTCTCTCCGCAATGCACAGTTAGACGGGGCTGATCTAACTGAGGCACATCTTCAAAAAGCAAAACTTACCGGAGCTAACCTGCAAAGGGTAAGTCTTGTCGAATCTCACATGCAGCAAGCGGATCTTTCCAATACCAAACTACAAGGCTCCATCTTAAACTATGCGCGTCTACACGGAGCTATCTTGGTCAATACTCACCTCCAAGAGGCAGGTCTAAACGGAACGTATTTACTAGCGGCTAATCTGACGAGGGCGAGAATGCAGAGGGCTAGTCTTGGCGGAGCCAAAATGCAAGGAGCCTATCTGGCCAAGGCGCTTCTGTACGGAGCAACACTGCGCGAAGCTCAAATGCAGGGGACCTATCTCGGAGCAGCACAATTTCATGAGGCTAGATTTAGCTCAATACAAGGGTTACGAAATTACAACGAAACGTCTAGGCAAGGAATCAATCCGGAACTTGCTCAACTACAAGGAGTTGGTAGTTCAAAGGATATTGCATCGTGCTACATTGTCGATTATGTAAGAGAACGGGTAAATAAAGAAAGCGATCTTTTCGGGGCAACGTTCGCAGGTGGATTGAGCGAGGATGACATAGATTCTATCGTATCAGGTTTATCTGACGACGCAGCATATTGGTTGCGAGAAAAACTGGTAAGTCACATCGGGAAACCGGTAAGCAATAAACTTCCGGATGATAGTGGTGCTATTATCGGAACCTACACGGAAGAAGACGCCGAAAAGTGGATCGCCGAATACGAAGAAGCAGTGTCGGAATACTTGGGAGGCGATAACTAATGCCTACTTTACAGTGGCTGACACGTGAAGTCGATATCCAAGCCACAACCCGTGTCCCTTATCGCTTGCTGGAAGAAGATCCCAATCATTCCACCGGTGACCCGGACGCCGGCAACCTGCTCATTCACGGCGAAAATCTGAAAGCACTGAAGGCACTGCTGCCGTTCTATGCCGGCCAGGCGAAGTGCATCTTTATTGATCCACCATACAATACCCATTCGGCTTTCGAGCATTACGATGACAACCTTGAACACAGTAAGTGGCTAGCGATGATGTGGCCGCGCCTTGAACTCTTACGCGAGTTACTTACAGATGACGGGTCAATTTGGGTGTCGATTGATGACAATGAAGCTCACTATCTCAAGGTCATCATGGATGAAGTTTATGGGAGATCGAATTTTGTGGCTAATGTTATCTGGGAGAAGTCAGATAGTCCCAAAATGGATTCCAAGACTTTTTCATCCCGACACGACCACGTGATTGTGTTCGCACGAGACAATAACAGTTTCTCAGTGAATCAAATCTTGGGTGAAGTCCCTAAGCACTATGACAAAACGGACGAATCAGGGAGAGAGTATTACCTTAAGCCGTTACGAGCAATGGGGAGCGGTGAAGATACTCGTAAGGCAAGACCGAGTATGTATTTTCCATTGATTGCACCTAACAAAGAACTTGTATATCCCAAAAAACCTGACGGATCGGATGGCCGGTGGCGGTGGGGACCGGAGAAAGTCGAACAGGAACAATCTCGAATTGAATGGGTAAAAGGACGTTCGGGTTGGGCAGCGTACTACCGTATATACTTCAATAGTGACGGCGGCCGTCCACCTGAAACGATCTTTACACATGGTGTGGCAGGAAGTAACAGGACAGCGAAATCGCAAATCAACCGGTTGTTCTCTAAGGGTGCTACCTTTGTTACGCCAAAACCAGAAAACCTTGTAGAGCACATTCTCCACATCGCCACCAAACCCGGAGACCTCGTCCTCGACTCCTTCCTCGGCTCCGGCACCACTGCAGCAGTCGCCCACAAGATGGGCCGTCGTTATATCGGCATCGAAATGGGCGAGCACGCCGTCACCCACTGCGTTCCGCGCCTGAACAAGGTCATCGAAGGCGAGCAGGGAGGGATCTCCAAAAGTGTCGGCTGGAAGGGCGGTGGTGGCTTTCGATTCTATCGGCTCGGACCTCCGGTGTTCGACGCGGAAGGGCAGATTCGTTCGGATATCACCTTTCCCGTGCTTGCCGCCCACGTCTACTTCAGTGAGACAGGGCGCCCGTTGTCGGTCGACGACAAATCTCCCTTACTCGGAATCCATGATGGCCGCGCCTATGCGCTGCTGTACAACGGCGTCCTCGGCGACCGGAAACCGAACAACGGCAATGTGCTGACGCGTCCGACGCTCGCCCGGATTCGAAGCGAGATCAGGTGCCGGGACGCGGATTTCGCCGGCCCGCTCACGGTCTACGGCGAACAGTCGCGCCTGTCCGCGACAACCCTCGCCCAACAGGATATCGTCTTCAAGCAGACCCCCTACGATATCAAGGCGCGGGCCTGATCCATGGAACTGAAACGGTATCAAGCCGATACGCTCTCTGTCCTGCGCCGCTTCTTCGAAGAATCGCGCGTGGCCGGTCCGAAGAACGCCTACGAGTCAATAACCGGGGAGCCGGAGCAGGCCGCGCGGCTGAGGGGATACGCCGGGGCCTACGCGCCGCTGAAGGAACTGGCGGACGTTCCCTACGTATGCCTTCGTCTGCCCACGGGCGGCGGCAAGACGATCCTCGCCGCTCATGCCGTATCCTTAGCCCGTGATGCCTGGATCGAGAAGGACCATCCACTGGTCCTCTGGTTGGTGCCGACGAAGACCATCCGGCAGCAGACCGTCGAGGCCCTGAAGAACACCCGCCACCCGTACAGACAGGTGCTGGACGACGTTTTCGACGGGCGGGTCCGGGTATTTGACATAGCCGACTTTACCCACATACGCCCGCACGACCTGCGCGATTCCTGCTCCATCGTCGTGGGCACGATACAAGCATTGCGCGTGTCGAATACCGAAGGGCGCAAGGTCTATGCCCACAACGAGGACATGGAACCGCACTTCTCCTCCCTGCCGCAAGACGTGCCGGGCCTGGAGACGCTGGAGAACGGCGGCTTAAAGTACTCCTTTGCCAACCTGCTGCACGTTCATCGCCCGCTGATGCTGGTCGATGAGGCGCATAAAGCGGTGACCGGGCTGACCAGGGAGATGCAGGCACGGGTCAATCCGTGCGCCATCGTCGAATTCACCGCAACGCCCCGGATCAAGTCGAACATCCTGCACAGTGTCAGTGCGCAGGAACTCAAAAACGAAGAAATGCTCAAACTGCCCATCATGCTTTCCGAACACGACAACTGGCAAAACGCGGTGAGCGGCGCCATCGCCACTCGCGCGGCACTTGCGGAATCCGCCGGGGACGACGCCGACTACATTCGTCCCGTCGTTTTGTTTCAGGCACAACCAAGGAACCAGGAAGTCAAGGTTGATGTGCTGAAGAACCACCTGGTGGAAGTCGAGCATGTCCCGGAAGGGAAGATCGCCATCGCGACGGGCGCGCAACGCGAACTCGACGGCATCGATCTGTTCGACCCTGACTGTCCCGTCGAATACGTCATCACGGTCGAGGCGCTCAAAGAAGGATGGGACTGCTCGCTCGCCTATGTCTTCTGTTCCGTGCAGCGGATACAAAGCGCGACGGACGTGGAACAGCTCCTCGGCCGGGTCATGCGCATGCCCTACGCCAGGCGGCGCCGAGGGGCCGACCTGAACAAGGCCTACGCCTTTCTTTCCGAACCGTCTTTCGGCGAGGCGGCGCGCGCGTTGGCGGACAGGCTGGTGGACATGGGTTTCGAGGAAGACGAGGCCCAGGACAACATCGAGCAGGTGCGGGTACCGCTGGATGATCAGGAGAACCTGTTTGATCCGCCGGAAGAGGCGGCACCCGTATTCACCTACGCATTCCAACTGACGCCGGAAGCCCTGTACGCGCTCCGGGAAACGACGGATGACCGGTGGAAGTTAAACTGCGGCACTGAGGGCGGGGTCGAAATTGAAATCACCGGTTGGGTCGATCAGGTATCCGAGCGGACGATCAATGCGATACTGCCCGAGCCGGAGCGCGAGGGTTTCGTCTCAGCCGTTGCCAGGCATCGAGCCGAGATCAGGGACCGGTTGTCGCCCGCCGAGCGGGGAGCATGCTTCACGGTTCCGCGGCTCATGTCGGTCATTCAGGGCACGATGGAATTCGCCGACGCGGATCTGTTCATGGAATACCACGACTGGTCCCTGCTCGACCATTCGGCGAAACTGGATGAACACGAGTTCACGGTCCATGAGACGGCGCGCCGTTTCGAGGTGGACATCGACGGCGACCGCGTCACGTACACGTTCGCCCGCGAGGAGGAGCAACTGGCCCTGGACGTCGCGGTCGAAGGCTGGACACCGGAAAGGCTGGTCATCTGGCTCGACCGGCGGGTACGCCAGCCGGACGTCCACCAGATCGAGTTGCTCAAATGGCTGCGCGAAATGATTGATCACCTGGTCAATGCGCGCGGCATGACCATTTCAGCGTTGATGCGCTGCAAGTTCCTTCTTGCCACCAGAATCCAGAACAAGATCAAGGCGATTAAGCAGATGGAGCAGGAAAGCGTCTATCAGCGGTATCTCCTTGAACCCGATTCCGACGTACTGGTCTCGTTCGACCACGCCTTCACCTTCGAGGAGGGCATGTACCAGGGCCAGAGGCGTTACCACGGACATTGGAAGCCAGGCAAGCACTACCTGGGTCCGAATCGCGTTCCCGCGTTTGATGGTGCCGATGACGGCGAGGAATTCCAGTGCGCCCAGGCTATTGACAGCCTTCCGGACGTGGAGTACTGGCTGCGCAACGTAGCGCGTCATCCCAAGTCATTTTGGCTCCCTACCGCAACGGACAAGTTCTACCCGGACTTCGTGGTCCTGTTGAAAGACGGCCGTCTACTCGTCGTCGAATACAAAGGCGCCCACATCGCCGAAGGGTCGGATACAGCGGAGAAACGCACCATTGGCGCACTCTGGGAGCAGCAGAGCGAGGGAAGGTGCCTGTTCCTGGTCGTGGAAATGCAGGTCGATGGGCTTGATATGCGGGGACAGTTGCTGGGGAAGATCGGGTCGGTATGACTGAATTGGCCAACCCAAATCAGCGAAGAGCTCACCAATCAGGGTTATGTGTGTCACTGATCCTCGGTGTCTAATCAGTTTGGAATCACCCGACAATTGGTGTATATCGAAGTATACGCCTCAATACCGTCGTGATTTGGCAATCAGTCGAGGATAAGTCGTGAGTGCAAGACGTTTGGATATAGTCCTGAAGCCGCAGGTATTGAAATGGGCCAGGGAACGCGCAGGCCTGGAGGCCGACGAACTGGCGACCAAGATTAGCGTGAAACCTAAGCGGGTTGATGTATGGGAAGATTCTGGTGAGATAACTATAGCACAGGCGGAAAAACTCGCCCACCATACACATACCCCATTGGGTTTTCTCTTTCTTTCAGAACCTCCCGAAGAACGCCTGCCAATACCAGATTTCAGGACGATTGGTGATCAACCGCCAAGACGCCCCAGTCCAGATCTGATTGAAACTTTGTATACCATGCAACGTCGCCAAGACTGGATGCGCGATGAAGTCATAGATAAAGGGATCGAACCACTCGAATTCGTTGCCGGTTATAGCAATGAGACAGATCCTGAGACTGTGGCCGATGCCATTCGGGATACCTTGGATGTGGGGCGAGACTGGGCTGCACACCTATCCTCGTGGGACGAAGCGCTTCGAGTTCTTCGAGAACGAATAGAATACGCGGGAATCCTGTTGTTTCTAAACGGCGTTGTGGGCAACAACCCGTACCGCAAACTCGACGTGGAGGAGTTCCGCGGGTTTGTTCTGGTAGACGGCTACGCACCTCTCATATTTGTCAACAACAATGACTACAAAGCACCGAAGATGTTTACGCTCGCTCATGAACTCGCCCATTTATTCGTCGGTGAGAGCGGTGTGTCCAACCCGGAAGAGTTCCCAGAGCCTCAGAATGTAACCGAACAGTTCTGCAACTGGATAGCCGCTGAGTTTCTTGTCCCCGCCTCCCACTTAACCAGCATATGGAACCAGTATAGTGATGAGAACGAGGCTTTTACACAACTCGCGAGACGATTCAAAGTCAGCAAAATGGTAGTCGCACGCCGTGCTTTGGACCTGGGCATTATAAACCAACGAGTGTTTTACGAATTCTACGAAGTTACGCAACGGGATGCGTCTTATACGCAGCAGGAAAGTAGAACCGGAGGACATTTCTGGCGAACGCAGAACGTAAGGATTGGGCGGCGATTCGGATCTGAGGTGGTTCGGGCGCTTCGCGAGGGTAGATTGCTCTATCGGCAAGCATATGAGCTTACCGGGCTCAGAGGTAAGACATTTGATAAATTCGTCGAACAGATGGAAGAGTCTATATGACGGATTCCCAGACTGTTCCGGTACTTCTCGACACCAACGTTTTTATCGAAGCCCATCGCCGTTACTATGCGTTTGATATACATCCAGGTTTCTGGGATTGCCTTTACCACTTGTTCCAAACGAATCAAGCTGTAAGTCTTGATCGTGTTCGAGCGGAACTTCTTGGAGTAAATGACGAACTTTCTGAATGGATTAAGGATATACCCGAATCGTTCTTTGTATCATCTACGGATCACGCAGTCGTCGCCGTTTACAAGGCTGTAATGACATGGTTAGATAATGAAGATCAGTACTTTGATCAGGCGAAATACGATTTTGCACATGGTGCCGATGGTTGGCTGGTATCATACGCGCTTGTGCATGGATTGAAACTTGTTACAGAAGAGGTCTACGATATAAACATACGCAGGAGAGTTCCTTTACCAAACGTCTGTAAGCAATTCGGTGTGGAAACCCTGAACACATTTGCTATGCTGAGAGATCTTGGAATCCAATTCAACTGGGACTTCTCCGACTGATGTGCTACTGACCTAAACCGAGCGCAATAACCGCCCGCATACCATCCGCCCCGCCCCGCAAATCCGTTGACGTAACGGCCTTCCCTCCTTAAGTTCCACCTTTATTCCAAAGCCTGGCAGAGATCGTCTCGAAGTAATCATCCCGTCACCCAGCGGAGCCTTGTGTGAACGTCATCTGCGTCTGCCTGGACACTTTTCGCGCCGACATCATCGGCCCGGGCAGGAAGTACAGTCACGCGCACACGCCCAATCTCGACGCCTTCCACGGCAGCAGCATCCGGTTCAACCGCGCTTTCGGCGAGGGACAGCCCACGCTACAGGTGCGCCGGGCGTTGTTTACCGGGATGCGGAGCTTCCCCTGGCGGTACAATTTCGACCGGCGCGGACACTGGCACCATGCGCCCGGCTGGCACAAGATCCCGCCGGAACAGGACACGATCGCGGAGGTGCTGCTCGAGCGGGGGTATCTGACGGCCCTGATCGCCGACACGTACCACATGTTCAAGCCCACCATGAACTTCTCCCGGGGATTCGCCCACCTGGATTTTGTGCGCGGGCAGGAATCGGACAACTGGAGGAGCGGCGATCCTAGGCTGGTCGAGGCGCAGCTCGCCCGGCACGTGCGGCAGCCCGTGGACATGTCCCGGCATGCGGGGCTGGTCAACTACCTGCTCAACCAGCGCCACAGGAGGGACAAAGACGACTACCAGTGCGCCCGGGTGTTCAACGCGGCCGGCGAGTGGCTCGCCGACAACCACACGGCGGGACCCTTCTTCCTGTGGGTCGACAGCTTCGATCCCCACGAGCCCTGGGACCCGCCGGCGGAGTACGCCGACCGGTACTTTGAACACGACGGCCTGGATTTCATCGTGCCCGGCCCCGCCTACAGTGGTGGAGGTCCAGGCGGGGCAGGCCGGTCAGGCAATTCAAATCGATCAGGTACGGCAGACAGCCCAGGCAGCCCATCAGAAGCGGAACTGCGGCGCATCGAGGCCCTTTATCTCGGCGAAGTCACCCTCGTGGACGAGTACGTGGGACGGCTGCTCAACACGGTATCGGACCTGGACCTTCTCGACGAAACGATGATCGTCATTCTGTCGGACCACGGGACGCAGTTGCTCGACCAGGGGAGTTTCGGCAAGGGGCCGGACGAACTGCATCCCTTCAATACGCAGCTCAATCTCCTGATGCGGGTGCCGGGCGGACCGACCGACCTGGACGTGGACGCCTTTGTGCAGAATCACGATCTCATGCCCACGCTGCTGGGGCGGCTCGGAGTACGGGCCGACTGGACGGACGGCGAGGACCTGTGGCCGCTGGTCACGGGCGAGCGGACCGCCATCCGGGACCGGATCGTGACCGGGTGGGCGTCCTTCGTCACGGGCAACGCCGTGGGCCGGGCGAGCGTCCGGGACGAGCGGTGGAACTTCTGCACGTCGGTGGGCTACGAGGACGAGGCAGGCGACGAGTTGTTCGACCTGGAAAGGGATCCTGAGGAGCGGCATAACGTGGCCGATATGCATCCGGAGATAGTATCGGCGCGCCGCGACGACGTGGAAGCCGTCATCGGCCAGCCCCTGCCGGGCCGGATGGCGGAAGTATGCGATCCGGCGCCGGCGCCCATGTCGCACTGGCTGGGGCAACTGCTGAAAAGGCGAGAGGGATGAGCCACGGCCGCGGGGGCGAGGTGGTTGAGCCGCGTTCGAGGGGCGGCGAGGGGTTGAGCCGCGTACGCAGGGTGGTAAGAGGGATGAGCCACGGTCGCGGTGCGACGAGGTGGTTGAGCCAGGGGCGAATGAACAGACGGTGAGCCGCGGGGGATAGATGATATGCATACCTATTGTACAATTGTACAATTTGATCAATCGGCAGGCGGAAGCAGCACGAGGGAATCGGGATGCGGTTAGCAGGCAAGGCGGCCATCGTGACGGGCGCCGGGGACGGGATAGGCCGCGGGATCGCGCTGGCGCTTGCCCGTGAAGGGGCATCGGTGGCGGTTTGCGACGTAAACGCCGGCACCGTCGCGGAGACCGGCCGCCTGGTTGCCGAGGCGGGAAGGCCCGTCCTGGCGGAATCCCTGGACATCACCGGCCACGGCGGGGTCAGGGCCTTCGTGGAGAAGGCGGCTTCCCGGTTCGGGCGGATCGACGTCCTGGTCAATAACGCCGCCATCATGCCCGTGTGCCCTGTCGAAGAACAGGACGAAGCGGAGATGTCCCGTATCCTCTCCGTCAACCTGCTGGCGCCGGCCGTATTCAGCAAATACTGTATCCCGCACATGCGGGCTGCCGGCGGTGGATCGATCATTCACATGGCGAGCGTCACGGGCCACAACGGGCATCCGGGCGTGGCGATCTACGGGGCGACGAAGGGCGGATTGATCGCGCTGGCCCGGGGACAGGCCATGGAACTCGCCGCGGACGGGATCCGGGTAAACACCATATCCCCGGGCACGGTGGATTCGCCCATGTTGCACAACTTCGTGAAGGAGAACGCGGAGGACCCGGAAGCCGCGCTTCGGGCCTTCGACCGGCAGCATCCTATCGGACGGATCGCCACCATCGAGGAGGTCGCCAACGTGTTCGTGTTCCTTGCGAGTGACGAATCCAGCGACATCACGGCGACGGATATCCGCTGCGACGGCGGCTACGCGGTCCAGGGACAACAGCCGAGAGAATAGCGGTCGGGGAATCGTTCGGCCTTTCCCGGGCCTTCCCGGGGCCGCCCGCGGTCTGCCCGCACGGCCCAGGCGCCGCCGGCCTCGGCGCCAGCAACCGACGGAGTATAGACAGGGAGAACTTATGCCAGTAGGGGTTTGCGCCTATTCATTCAATACCGGCCATGACGCCTTTGAACTCATGGACATGGCCGTCGAACACGGGCTGGCCGGCGTGGAGTTTCCCCCGGACGACTGCCTGCGCGACCTGGCGCCGTCCGCGCTGGAAGAGGCGCGCGTCCGCGCGGAGGGAAGCGGACTGTTCGTCGTCGCCGACGGCGGCCAGGTGGAGCGAACGATGCTCGAGCGTCTCATCCCCGCGGCCGCCGGCCTGGGGGCATCGACGCTGCGGGTCGTCATGAGCGGCGTGCTCGGCGGCGACCGGCGTCCGCTGTCGGGCCGGTGGCACGCCCATCTAGAAGCGTGCAGGGACATCCTGCGCGAAACGCTGCCGCTCGCGGAGGAGCACGGGGTCGTCATCGCGGTGGAGAACCACTCCGACGCCACGTCTCACGACATGCGCTGGCTGTGTGAGGAATTGGACAGCGCGTACATCGGCATAACGCTCGACGTGGGCAACGTGCTGGCGGTCTGCGAAGAACCCTTCGGGTACACGGAGCGGCTGCTGCCCTTCCTTCGCCACGTCCACCTGAAGGATTACACGATCCACCCTTCCGAAGAGGGATACCGCATCGCGCGGTGCCCGCTGGGAGCCGGCGTGGTCGATTACCCCGGGCTGCTCACCCTGATCGACGAATATCATGACCGGTCCGGCCGGCCCGGATCGCCCGGATCGCCCGGATCGCCCGGATCGCCCGGCCGGTCCGGCGGGATCACGAAGACCATCGAACTGGGCGCCATCTACGCCCGGCACGTGCGCATGCTCATGGACGACTACTGGGCGGAATACCCGGATCGGGACATCAGGGACATGCTGCCGTTCCTGCGGCTGTACGGATCCCACGTCCGGCCCGCCGGGGAAGACTGGCGCACGCCGAAGGAGAAGGACGAACCGGTCGAGGTCCTGAAGGCGTACGAGCAGCGCCAGTTCGAGGAAAGCGTGGCCTATCTGAAGGAAATCGGGGCCGTCCCGGGCACTTCCACCAATTCCGGATCCAGGCAGGCCACCCGATGAGCCGTTCCGGACAGTCGAACGACATCCTTGAGGCGAAAGCCGTGGAAATGAAGATGGAACGGCTGGACCGGTCCGATATGCACGGATCCATCGGTTCCATACCCGACCAGGTGGAAGCGGCCTGGACGGAAATGGCAGGGCGCGACTTTCCCGATGCCTGCCGCGATGTGGATCACGTCGTGGTTGCCGGTATGGGCGGATCGGCCCTGGGTGCCCATCTGATTCAGGACGTTTTCCGCGACAGGCTGTCCGTGCCGGTGACCGTGTTTTCCGATTACGCGGCGCCCGCGTGGATCGGCGAACGGACGCTCATCGTGCTGACCAGCTATTCAGGGGACACGGAAGAGGTGCTGGCCGTCGCGGAGCAAGGGGCGTCCCGGGGCATTCCCATGATCGCGCTGACCACGGGGGGCGAACTGGCGGCGCTCGCCGAAAGACTGGGCTTGCCGTCTGTTGTGTTCGGCGGCGAACTGAATACCTGCGGCCAGCCTCGGATCGGCCTGGGCTACGCGGTGACGTACCTCCTGGGGATACTCCGGCAACTGGGCTTCCTGGACCTCGCCGCGACGGAGATTCACCGCACCGTCATGTTGCTTCGCGAGACGAATCGGCGTTACGCGGAACCGGGAGAAGAAAACCCCGCCTTCGTGCTGGCGAAGGCGACGCGGGGCAAATCGGTCATGATCATGGCCTCCGAGCACCTCACCGGCAACGCCCACATCATGGCCAACCAGTGGAACGAGAACGCAAAGAACATGGCCGCGTGGTTTGCCATCCCCGAGCTCAATCACCACCTGCTCGAGGGGATGGGCCACCCCCGGGAGAACCGGGACCGGCTCGCCGCCGTGCTGATCCGGTCCGGCCTCTACGATCCGCGCAACCGCCGTCGGCACGAGATCACCCGCGCCTTGCTCGAGGAACAGGAGATTGCCTGCCCGGTCATCACGCCACGGGGAGACACGGCCCTGGAACAGGCTTTCGACCTGCTCCTGCTCGGCACCTACGCCAGTTTCTACCAGGCGGTCATGAACGCCATCGATCCATCGCCCATCCCCTGGGTCGATCAGTTCAAGCGACGCATGACCGACTGATGCGCCACCCGCCACGATGTCGGTCCTTTCCGGAACGCGCATCGAAAGACGGTACGGGATGAGTCAAATCGTTACATACCTCCGGGGAAAGACGCTGCTGATCACCGGCGCCACGGGATTCCTCGCGAAAGCGGTCGTGGAGAAGATCCTGCGTTGCGCGCCGGAAGTCGGCCGCATATACCTCGTCGTCCGGTCCCGCCGAAAGAAGGACGGCGCCACGCTGTCGGCGGCGGAGCGCGTTGAGGAGGAAATACTCCAGTCCGCCGCCTTCGCCCGGTTGCGTGGGATGCACGGCGACCGTTTCGCGGAAGTCATGGCGGAGAAGGTCCATGCCGTCGAGGGCGATCTGACCCTGGACCATATCGGGCTGGAACCGGACCTGTATCAACGTCTCGCCGAAGAGGTCGACGTCGTGCTGACCTGCGCCGCTTCCGTCACCTTCGACGAAGAAATCGACGCCGCCCTGCAGCTCAACACCCTCGGCGCAAGGCGTATGATGGAATTCGCCCGAACGTGCAATGACGCCTTGCTCGTTCACGTATCCACGGCGTACGTCAACGGCCAGCTCAAGGGACGCATCCCGGAGGTTCCGCCCCGGCCGGACTGGTCCATGGCCCAGGAAATGGGGATCAGCGACGCGCCTTTCGACCTGGAGCGGGAGACCAGGGACATCCTTGCGAAAGCGGAGGAAATCCACGACGCGTCCCGGTCGGCGGTCCAGCAGAAGCGGTTCCGGAAAACGGCGCTTCAACAGAACGCGCGGCCCACGCAGCGCTGGCTCGACGCCCAGGTGGAGACCTTCCGCAAGCGCTGGCTCAAGGAACAGCTGATCGCGGAAGGGATGCGGCGCGGACAGCGGTGGGGATGGCACGACAGCTATACCCTGACGAAGGCCATGGGCGAACAACTCATCGTCAAGCACCGGGGCGATCTCCCCACGGTCATCATCCGTCCGTCCATCGTGGAAAGCAGCCTCGTCGAACCGGAACCGGGATGGATCGAAGGGCTCAAGGTGGCCGATCCGCTGATCGACGCGGTGAGCAAGGGCCGCCTGCCGGATTTCCCCGGCGACCGGGACATGATCGTGGACATCATTCCCGTGGACATCGTGGCAAACTCCATGCTGGCGGCCATGGAGCGAACGGCCCGGGAGGGCGGGATCAGCGTGTACCACGTATCGACGGGCGACCGGAACCCGATCCGCTTCCAGGAGGCCTTCGAACTTTCCTACGAGTACTTTCAACAGCATCCGCGGCTGAACCGGGACAACGAGCCCATACCCATCCGGCGGTGGACCTATCCGACGCTCGCCCGGTTCCGGCGCCGGTACAATCTGCGCTACGTCTATCCACTGAACGCCGCGCTCTGGGTGTTCAACCGCTTCAGCAGGTTCTCCTCGCTGAACAACTTGAAGCGCAGAATAACCGTGTTGAAATCGGCGATTTCCCGCATGCTGTACTACGCTTCGATCTACAGTCCCTACACGTCCCTGGAATGCACCTTCGAGACCGGCCGGACGGTCGACTTGCACGAACGGCTCGATCCCGAAGACCGGCGGCTGTTCAATGGCGACGTGTCCGGGATCCACTGGAAGACGTATTTCCAGGATATCCATATTCCCGGTTTGAAGCGCCACGTGTTGAAGACCGATGAACCGCGGCCTTCGGTTACCGAAGAGGAAGAGGTTGCGGAGCGGTCGGGATTTGCCCAGGCGCAGGCAGACCCTTTGCCCCATCTCGACACGTTGACGGACATACTGGCCAAGAGCGCGGATATGTACGGAGACAAGACCGCCATGCAGATGGCCCGTGACGGGGAATGGGTCCGGTATTCCTTCAAGGACGTCCGCGACCTGGCCGGGCACATGGGCTGGCAGTGGCGGTCCGGTGGACTGCATCCGGGCGACCGCGTCCTGCTCTTTTCCGAGAACAAGCCCGAGTGGTGTATCGCCTGTTTTGCCGGCCTGGTGGCCGGCGCGGTGCTCGTGCCCGTCGACCGGCGGTCCTCGGCGCAGGAAGTGTGGCGCATTGCCCGGTTCACCGGAACGAGGGCGATCCTGAGTTCGGAAAGCGGTTTCGAACTGCTGAAAGGATCGGAACCACCCGGTCACGAGGTCATGTTCTGGAACATCGACAACTACGGACTTCCTTTCGATGTCCCGCGCCGGTCCGCACCACCGGTCGTACCGAACGAGGAACCGCCCGCCTGGGCGCCGGTCCAGCCCGATGCGCCGGCTGCCATCATGTTTACCCGGGGCATGGCGGCGGAGTCCCACGGCGTGGTGCTGTCCCATCGCAATTTCGTCGCAAACCTGTTGTCTCTCGCCGAGATCCTGCGCGCTTACCGGACCGACCATTTCCTGTCCCTGCTGCCCATGAGCCAGGCCCTCGAGTTCACCGGGGGATTCCTCATGCCCTTTTACGCGGGAGCGACCATAACCTTTACCCCTTCGGTAAGGCCTCGATCCCTGGTTGCCCTGATGGCGGAAACCGGGATCAACTGCCTGATCGCGGCACCCCGGATATTCGGCCTGTTGCTCCGGCCGCTGCAGCGTCTGGCCGGAGAACGGGACGGGGGCGTGGTCTCCCGCATGCGATTGCTGGTCAGCGGCGGTGGTACGCTCGAGTCGGATCTCTACCACGCCTACCGCGAGATCGGCCTCACCATCCACGAAGGATACGGACTTACGGAGGCGGCGCCGGTCGTGACGGTGAATCCAATGGACCGGAGCAAACCGTCTTCCGTCGGCGTCGCCCTCCCGGGGGTCGACGTGCGCATCGACGAACCGGATGGCGAAGGGAAGGGAGAGATCGTCGTGCGCGGGTCGAACGTCATGCGGGGATACTTCGAGAACCCGGCGGCGACGGAGCACCGTATCCGCGACGGATGGCTGCACACCGGGGACCTGGGTTACATCGACCGGGACGGCTACCTCTACATCGCAGACCGCATGGAGCGCGGCGGTGGAACGGACGATGGGCCGGGTGGACGTCAGGGGAACGGGAAACCCCGGAGCGCAACCGCCTTCTTCGACGTGGACGGCACCATCGTGGACGCGACGATCGTACACTACTACGCCTTTTACAGGACCTGGGGGTATTCCGACTTGAGGCGTCTCCTCTGGACCCTGGGTTTTCTGCCTAGGATCGTCTACTACATGGTGCTGGACAAAATCAGCAGGAGCCGTTTCAACCGGGTCTTCTACAGGCAATACCGTGGTTTCGCGCGCGGCGAATGCGTCTCCCGCAGTGAACGCCTTTTCGACGAAGTCATGCGGCCGCGCATGTTCGCCGGTGCCGTCGAACGCATTCGGGCGCATCAGCAACGGGGCGAGCGCGTGGTCCTGGTAACCGGCTCCCTCGACTTCATCATGGAACCGCTGGCGGAATACACCAAGGCGGACGACCTCATCGCCCTGTCCATGAAGGAATCCGGTGGCCGGCTGACCGGAGAGACGGACGGCCCGCCGATCGGCGACGAAGCCAAGGCCCGCATCGTCCGGGAATACGCCGAACGCCGCGGGATCGACCTGTCCCGCAGCTATGCCTACGCCGACAGCAGTTCGGACCAGCCCATGCTGAGCGTGGTGGGACGGGCCGTCGCGGTGAATCCGGGCGGTAAACTGAAGAAGGCCGCCGAATCCGGCGGCTGGGAAGTCGTTCACTGGACCCGCGCATGAAATGGGAAGTCGTTCACTGGACCCGCGCATGAAATGGGAAGTCGTTCACTGGACCCGCGCATGAAAGCGGTACAATACGTAAAGAGCGTACCCCGGTATCTGTTCGTCCGCGCCCTCGGCCACCGGCGACCGGGGCCGGCCACCGGCGCGCTGTCGTGCATTCGCATGGCGGACGTCGATCCCCCGGCGCTGCCGACCCCCGAATGGATGCGCGTCAGGCCGCTCTTGAGCGGTATCTGCGGATCGGACCTTTCCACCATACGGGCGAAGGGCAGCCCCTATTTTTCTCCCCTCATCTCCGCGCCTTTCGTCCTGGGACACGAAGTGGTGGGCGAAGTCCTGGAGACCGGTTCCGTTCCCGGGGATGTTTCCCGGGGAGACCGCGTGGTGATCGAACCCGGTCTCTGCTGTCCCGTGCGGGGTATCCACCCGTGGTGCCCGTCGTGCCGGAAAGGCGATTTCGGCCTGTGCGAAATGGTCATGCACGGCGACATTTCCCCTGGGATTCAAACCGGATACTGCAGGGATACGGGGGGTGGATGGAGCACGTCGCTGGTGGCGCACCCCTTCCAGGTCCACAAGGTACCCGATGGGTTCGCGGACGAGGAAGCGGTCCTGGTCGAGCCCTTCAGCTGCTGTCTGCACGCCGTGCTGAAATCCCTTCCGGCCGACGATGAGACCATACTGGTAATCGGCTGCGGCGCCGTTGGACTCCTCACCATCGCGTCCATCCGGGCCCTGGGCGGGAAGTGCCGCATCCTCGCCGCCGCGCGTTATCCCCATCAGCAGGCCATGGCGGCCGCCCTTGGCGCCGACCGCGTCATCGGCCGGGACGATGACCTCTACAATACGGTCAGCGAAGTGACGGGCGCGGAGATCCACCGGCCCGAGATCGGGCGTCCCGTATTCATCGGCGGCGTGCACCGGACTTTCGATTGCGTCGGTTCGTCGCGGACCATCGACGACGCGCTCCGGTTGACCGGTTCCGGCGGCGCCGTCACCGTCGTGGGCATGCCGGGCATACCTTCCGGGATCGACTGGACGGCGGTGTGGTACAAGGAATTGAAGGTGCGGGGGGCCTACGCCTACGGGACGGAAGAATACGAAGGCCGATCCGTCCGGACGTTCGACCTGGCGATCGGACTGCTGGAATCGGGAAAGGTCGACCTGAAATCCCTAGTGACGGACCTCTTTCCCCTTACGGCGTACCGGAAGGCCATAGGCCGGGCCCTGGAAGCCGGGCGGCACGGGGCCGTCAAGGTGGCCTTCGACCTGAGAAACGAACCGGGACCGTAAGCCGTGATTTTCTGAAACGCACGCATCGGAGCGCATCCGTGCCCTACCTGAAGTTGTTGCACGCCAAAGACCCGCAAATGTATGTCCTGTCGCGGGATGCCACCACCCTGGGCCGTTCCGGCGAGGTCGACATCGCCATACGCGGCGACCGGGGCGTTTCGAAGCTGCATGCCCGCATCGAATCGGAGGCGTCAGGCTACGTAATCGCGGACCTGGGCAGCCGGAACGGGACCTATGTCAACGATCATCCCGTTGGCGGCGAGCCCGCCCCGTTGCTGCCGGGAGATCACATCCGGATCGGCCAGACGGTCCTGGTCTTCGAGGCGGAAGAACCCGCGGAGGCGGAGTCCGAAGCAAGGGCGGACGATCCCGGGGCTCAGCCGTCCCTCTTCCGGGTGGATCAGCTGCCCTACACGCTGGCAGGCCGCACACCCGGCGGAACACCCGGCCGAGATCGCCGTGACATCGGCGCCGACGGACAACTGCTGAAGCTCACGGCGCTGAGCAAGGCCGTCATGACGGTGCGCAGTGAGACGGAACTGGGAGATCTCGTGACCCGGCGCCTGCTGGACTGGCTGGACGCGGACTGCTGCGCGGTCGTCCACCCCAGGGAGTCCGAAGCGGGGTATGAACTGGAGACCCGCGCGCTCGCTACGCGGACCGGGCAAGCAGACCGGGAGATCTCGATCAGCACGACCGCCGTGAACCAGGCCCTGGAAAACCGCATGGCGTCGATCACCACCAACGCCATGGAGGATGACCGGTTCAGGGACCGGCAAAGCGTCATCGTCCGCGGGCTCGCGTCCATCCTGTGCGTGCCCCTGTGGCACGAGGACCGCGTATTCGGCCTGGTGTACCTCGATTCGTCGGACCCGTCCGTCCGGTTTACCGTGGATCATCTCGGCCTGGTGAGCGCGGCGGCCAACCTGGCCGCCATAAAGATTGATAATCTGCGGCTGTTCGACGCGGCCGTGGCAAGGAGCGCGCTGGAAAAGGAACTGGCCCTGGCCGGCGAGATACAGGCGGGCCTGCTGCCGGGCGACAGCTATGCCTTCAACGCGCTCGCATGCGCGGGGGCACATGTGCCCTGCGAGGAAATCGGCGGGGATTACTACGACTTCATTCCCTACAGTGACGACGTGCTTACGGTAACGATCGCCGACGTGACCGGCCACGGCCCGTCCAGCGCCTTGCTGATGGTCGCGTGCAAGACCATGCTGACCACGCTCATCGACATGGGCGTGCCGCTGGTGGAACGCATAGGCAGGTTGAACGAATACATGATCCACCACTCCGCCGAGAGCCAGTTCATTACCTTCTTCCACGCCGATATCGATGCCAGGACGAAAACTCTGAGCTACTGCAACGCCGGGCACAATCCGCCCATGCTCCTGTCACGGGATGGGCCGGTTCAAAAGCTGGGCTCCGTTACGCCTCCGCTGGGCATCACGAATGTTTCCTTTGTGGCGGAATCGGTGCGGTTCGAGGCCGGGAGCAGGCTGGTCATGTATACCGACGGCGTCACCGAGGCGGCCAGCCCGGACGGCGAACTGTACGAAGAACGCAGGCTCGAGTCCCTGCTGACGGAGCACAGAGGTCAGACCGCGAGGGATTTGAAGGACACCGTCATCACGACGGTATTCGAATTCGCCGCGGGATCCCGGCAGAGTGACGACGTCACCCTGGCCGTGGTGGAACACACCTGAAATTCCCGCGGGCGGATTCTGACAGGCCGGGCGGCCCGGTCCGAGGGCGCCGGTCCGGTATGTCCGCTGCCCTCTGCGGAACGGCCGCACAGGTGGTTTCCCGCCTAGATCCAGCCGTGATCGATACTCACCGGCGAGCCGGACTCCTGGTGCGTCCACTGCCCCCCGCTGGCCAGCGGGACCTCCCGGCCGGTAATGGAGGACTGCTCGGCGGCGAACAGGATCTCCATGACGTGGCGTCCCCATTCGCCGGGCGTGGGCGGTTCGATATTGTCGCGGATCGCCTGGATGAACCCCTTCCATTCGTTGTACATGGGATGGGGCGGGTCGTCGAAGGGCACGTCCTCCCACTTGTTGTCCCTGCCGACCCGGACGTACTTCTCGCCGGACTCGCTGAAGCGCAGCGAGCCGTTGGCGCAGATCACCTGGCACTCGTGAATGGGCCCCCCGTCGGCGTACCCGACGGCAACCGCCACGCCCGCCGTGCCGTTCTTGTACCGGATGAAGGCCGTTGCGGAATCGTCCGCGGCCTGGTAGTGGGCCCGGTTGCCGATGGAGGCCGAGACCGAGACCGCCTGCGAAGCCATGACCCAGGAGAGGCGGTCCACCACGTGGACCCCGTTGGTCATCCACATGCCGCCCCCGTGGAACCGGCTGCGGTACTGGGGCCTGCGGCCACCGTGCCCCCAGTTCTTGGACATGTAGCACACGCCGGTGATGGCGGGTCCCAGGTCGCCGGAATCCAGAATCTCCTTGGCCTTGACGCTGGTGCCGTAGAAGTGCTGCGTCAGGCCCACCATGAGCTTGACGCCGTTGGCCGCCGCGGCGGCGATCATGTCGTCGCACTGGTCCAGGCTGATGGCCATGGGTTTCTCCACCAGGACGTGCTTGCCCGCGTTGCAGGCGTCCACGGTCAGGCGGTGGTGAAGCTGGTGGCCGAGGACGATGGCTACCGCTTCAATCTCGTCGTCCTCCAACAACTCCGTGTGGGTGGCGTAACCCCTGGGAATGTCGTACTTGTCCATGTATTCCCGGCGCTTGTCCTCGAGGAGATCCGCAACAGCCACGATCTCCACGCCGTCCTGGTTCGTGATGGCCTCGCAGTGGGGACGGGCGATGCCGCCCAGTCCGATGATGCCGACGCGCAGGTTAGACACGGGTGGGGCTCCTTTAATCGGGTTTATGGCAGGGCGGGTTTTTCTGGTACTCGGAATATCCTTCCGACGGAACAACGACGTTTGATCTCACCAGCGTACTACGGTAACTCGTCGCTTATCGGTTAACAACCCTTATTGTAAGCAGGCGGCGTCTTACCCGTCATCCTCATCCGCGTCCCGCCCGATCCCCAGGGCGTCCGCGACGCGGTTGATGTAATTGAACCACGACGCGATCAACGTGATCTGCAGGATGGCGACGTCGTCGAATCCCACGGACCGCAGTCCATCGAGATCGGTCTTCCGTATTTGCGTGGCATCCTCGGTAAGCCGGATGGCGAAATCCAGCATCGCCCGGTCCTGCTCGCTCAGCGGCGCACTGTCGTAGTCGTACTTGATCGCTTCGACCAGTTCGCCGTCCAACGTGACCCGACGCAGAAACTCTGCGTGCGAATCGATTCAGTAGACACACCGGTTTCGCGCGGAGACGATGGTCGAGATCATCTCGTGCTGTCGGCGGCTGAGCGGAAGATCGGGCGACATCAACACGCCGAAGGTGGCGAAGGCGTGATGCAGCGCGTCCGGGATCAGCGAATGGGAGGACACGATGCCGGAAGTGCCGTCGTCGGTAGGGTGCACGGGCGTGTCGTACTCGGCCGGGTAAAGCGAACGTTGCGCCTCGAGGGCGGCGAGCAGCCGTTCGTCCCCATCCGCCGCGGAAACGGTTTTAATCCATGCCATGGTCGGAGTCTGCCTTTCTTTGCTGCGTGGATTGATTCCGAAAAACGATGTAGTAAACGGGTATCCCCAGCGCGGTAACGCCCACGCCCAGCATGGCCTGCAGCGGACTGTTGCCGAAGAGCAGCACGAGCAGGACCGTGGCGAGGAGCAGGAAGAGCATCGGCGTGACGGGGTAGAACGGGGTCCTGTACGGAGGCGTCTCGGCCGACTTGCGGCGGATCACGAACAGGCCCGCCACGGTAAGAGCGATGAACAGGACGGCCACGAAGATGAAGTAGTCGAGGATCTGGCTGAAGGTCCCCAGCCACACCAGCACCGAGGCCAGTCCGCCCTGGATGGCGATCGCACGGTAGGGCGTGCCGAAGGCGGGATGGACCGCGCTGGCGAAGCGGAGGAAGACCCCGTCCCTGGCCATGGCGAAATACACCCTTGGGGCCATCAGTAACAGTCCCGTCAGGCTGCCGACGATGGACAGGATGACCACGGAGGAAAACAGGATGCCTCCGCTGCGTCCGAAGAGCACTTCGCCGGCCTGCGCCGCGAAGGTCTCGTCGCTCGTAACCTGCGAGACGGGCACGAGATACATGAATACGGCGCTGGTGGAGATATAGGTCAGCGCGACGATGCCCACCGCCAGCAGCAGCGCCCTGGGCAGGATTCTCGCCGGGTCCCGGATTTCGCCGGCCACCTTGTTCAGGTCCCACCATCCGGCGAAGGCGAAGAAGGCGCCAACGATGCCGCCGGCAAGTGCGCCGAACAGGGGACCGGAATCCGGCGGCCGCTCCACGAAGGGCGTGAAGTTCGACCAGTCGCCGAGCCCCAGGCCGAACCCCAGGATGGAGATGACCGCGAGCACGCCGACCTTGAACACGGTCAGCAGGACGATGATCCAGGCGCCGATGCGCACGCCGTAGACGTTGACGCCCGTGAGGACGATCAGCACGGCGATGGCGAGCAACTTCATCGCGACCGGATCCATGGGATGGACATGGCCCGCGTAGCTCGCCAGGCCGGACGCGAGGGTGGCCGTGATGCCCGGATCGAGCACCATCAGGGACATCCAGCCGTACAGGAAGGCCGTCGGCGTGCCGTAGGCCTCCCGGAGATAGACGTATCCGCCGCCCGCGTGAGGATACCTGGACGCCAGTTCGCCGAAGCACAGCGAACCGCACAGGGCCATCCCCGCCATGGCAAGCCATATGACGAGCAGCAGCAGGGGCGATCCCAGGGACTTGGCCATCCCGGCGGGCACCAGGAAGATCCCCACGGCGATCATGCCGCTGATGACCATGGCCGTGGTCGGCCAGATACCCAGTTGTCGACGCAGATTACCCGAGGTCATGAACGCGTTTTCGTTGAGTTCGGAAAAAGTACGGGCTGATCACGCCAGTTCCGGTTCGTTTTCGATGCGGCTCAGCCAGTAGTGGTTGTCGAACTGGTCGTCGCCGGTCAGGAACCGCCAGAAGTGGATGCGGTTGACGTGCTCGATCCGTTCCTCGTTCCCGTGCCAGGGCTGGTTCGTGCTCAGGATGTGGCTGACTTCCGGATCGTCGATGTCCTCCGTGTTCCACAGGCGCAGCTGCCGGACCGTGGGGTTGAGGCGAAGCTTGAACATGTACCTGATCTCGCCGGTCCGGTTGGGCTGGGCGCAGTGCCACATGCCGTGATGGACCACGATCAGCGTGCCGGCCTTGCACACCATGGGCACCTGGCCCACGAAGTTGTGGTACCGGGCAATGTCCGATTCGCTGATACGGCGGTAGTGGCTTCCGGGCAGGATCAGCGTCCCGCCCATCTCCCTGGGCGTATCGTGGGCGAAGTACATGAACTGGATGTCGAAATGCAACCGCGTGTCGATAATGGCGTCCGCGTGCCAGTGCTGTCCGAAATGGTGGCCCGCCGCTACGGTGTGCACGGCGTGGTGGTCGTACAGGGGGTCCGGTCCCACGAGGCTGTGGATGATGCCCTCGATCTCCGGAAGCCGGAACACCCGTCCCACGGCCGCGTCCGGCCAGATGGCGCTGAGGGGCGATCCCGCTTCTTCCCGGGGAACGGCCTGGTTGTCCATTTCCTCCTTCACGGCCTGGTTGAGGTCGTCGGGAACCAGCTCGTCGAAACGGAGATACCCCTCCGCGACGAACCGGGCCATTTGCTTCGAGTTCAACAGATGGGTGCCGTCAGCCATCGACCACCTCCATTTTTTCGAGTATGTACTCGTACTTGAGATAGGACACCTGGTATTCCGTACCCGGATAGGCCGGGTACTGCTGGGGGAACTGGACGACCCGCCAGCCGTCCCGCATGGCGCTCACCACGGATTCGTAGGGCGGCTCGGTTTCGCCGCCCGAGTCGGCGGCGTCGCCCGATGTATGGCGTTCTTCGGCGGGCGCGGTCCCGTCGTATTCGGACCAGGCCACGACACCGGCGTGCAGGTCGGGAGTACGCAGATAGAGCACCAGCAGCTTCTGGCGTGTTTCGGACATCTTGATCCTTTCTGGTTCGACCGCGGTCCGGTGCGGACGTCTTTCGACGGGATACCTGTCCCGCCGGCCGGCCAGCCGGTCCGCCCCGGTTATCCGGTTCCGGTGATGCGTTCTATCGTTCCCGTTGTGGACATTCCCTCCATGACGGGTACGCGTTCCACCCTGCCGCCGTATCCTTCCACCACGTCCCAGCCAACCACCTCCTCGTGTGCGTAATGACCTCCTTTGACGAGGACGTCCGGCTTGAGCAGTTTGAGCAGCGGAATGGGCGTCGGTTCGTGAAAAAGGACCACGTGGTCCACGCAGGCCAGGGCGCTGAGCATGTAAGCCCGTTCCGTTTCGTCGTATACCGGGCGTCCCTCGTCCTTGATCTTCCGGACGGATTCGTCGGTGTTTATGGCCACGATCAGCACGTCGCCCAGCGATCTAGCGGCTTGCAGAAGATGGACGTGGCCGGGATGCAGCAGATCGAAACAGCCGTTTGTGAAGACAACGGTTCCGCCCTTCTGCCGAGTGTGCCCCACCACCTTTGCAAGATCATCCCGGTCGATGAGTTTGCCGCGGATCTGACGAAAGTCCATGACTGCCCATGTGATACCGAAAGCGATTCCAGCGGGTTGTCCTTGATGTAATACCGGGGAGGCGGGGCGTGTCAACCTAAATCACTCCGGAGGGAAGCTCGAAAACGGCCGGATGGAAAAGGATCGGTGGGATCGGTCAGGACCGCGCGAACATCATGCCCGGAAGCTGCCGCACCGCGCCCTTCAGCTCGAGGGCCAGCAGGATGCCGAGCGCCTGAGAGGAAGTAAGGGCCAGGGCGGACGCCAGTTGATCGATGTGTTTCGGATCCGTGGATAGCTGGTCGTACATGGATTTCTCTTCCGGCAGCAGGTCGAACGCCGGGCCGGGCGGTTTTCGATCAACCCTGGACGGATCGAAGCCCAGGCGGGGCGCCAGTTCGTCGATCACGTCCTCGACGCGCTGGATCAGCTTGGCGGTACCGTCCTTGATCAGCCTGTTGACGCCCTCGCTGCCGGGCGCGTTCAGCGGACCGGGGACGGCAAAGACTTCGCGGCCCTGTTCCAGGGCGAAGCGCGCGGTGATCAGCGCCCCACTGCGCTGACCGGCCTCCACTACGATCGTTCCCAGGGTGGCGCCGCTGATGATCCGGTTCCGCTGGGGGAAATTGACGGCGTCCGGGCCGGTGCCGAAGGGTTGTTCCGTCATCACGGCGCCGTGCTCCCGGATCGATGCCATCAACTTGCGGTTCTCCGCGGGGTATGGCCTGTCCAGGCCCGATCCCAGTACGGCCGCCGTGCGGCCGTTCCCTTTCAACGCGGTCTTATGCGCGAGGGTGTCCACGCCCCGCGCCATGCCGCTTACGACGGTGAATCCGTACGCACTCAACTCCGCGCTGAACGACTCGGCCATCTTCCGGCCATAGGACGAGATAAACCGCGTCCCCACGATGGCAACGGACTGCTCGTCCGGCGTTTCCCACCCACCGGCAACGAACAGCAGCGGCGGCGGATCGTAGATCTCCCGCAGGCGCTCGGGATAGCTCCGGTCGCGGAAGGTGACGATTCGCGCACCGTGGCGTTCCAGCAGGCGCAACTGGCGGTCGACGAAGGCCTGGTCCCGGTGGGTGCGAATCGCCCGGGCGATCTGTGGCCCCAGCCCTTCGACCGCGGTCAGTTCGTCCGAAGAGGCGGACAGGGCCGCGGAGGGTGAGCCGAACCGGCGCAGCAAAGCGTGGAACCGCGCCGCGCCCACGCCCGGCACACGCGCCAGGGTCAGCCAGGATGCCAGATCCGACATGGGCAGGTCCTTGCAGAAGGGGATGGTGATTCTCAGTGCGCAATTTCGTTCGACTTGAATTCAGTCGAGGGCGGCGGGTCCGATCTCGTAAAGAATCTGGCCGATTTCCCCGAGGAGTTCGGGGAGGCCTTCTCCGGTGGCGGATGAGATCGCCAGCACGGGGTTGTTGCGCTGGCCCGCGTGTTTGGCGCGGCCGGGATCCACCGCGAGACGCTCCAGCATGGAACGATCCACGATCAGGTCCAGCTTGGAGAAAACGACCAGGGCGGGGCGGGTAAGGAGTACGGGGTTGAACTGGCGGAGCTCGCTGACGAGCACGTCATAGTCGTGCAGGGGATCGGGCCGGCTCGCGTCGAGCAGGAAGACGAGGATCCGCGTCCGCTCGATGTGACGGAGGAACTGGTGGCCGAGTCCCTTGCCTTCGTGGGCGCCCTCGATCAGGCCGGGGATGTCCGCCAGGACGAAACGGTCGTAGTCTCCCAGCTTGACGATGCCCAGGTTGGGCTCGAGGGTGGTGAAGGGATAGTCGGCTATCTTGGGCCTTACGGCGGAAAGGCGCGACAGCAGGGTGGATTTGCCCGCGTTCGGATGGCCGACCAGACCCACGTCGGCGATCAGCTTCAGTTCAAGTTCGAGCTGGCGTTCCTCGCCTGGCCGACCCTCTTCCCAGCGCCGGGGCGCCCGGTTGGTCGACGTGGCGAAGGCCGAGTTTCCGCGGCCCCCGTTTCCCCCGCGGGCAATGACCAGGGACTGGTCCTCTCCCACCATGTCGGAAATCACCGTACCCGACTCCCGGTCCTTGACGATGGTCCCGGGGGGGACGCCGATCACCAGGTCCGGGGCGTTCCGCCCGTGCATGTCCTTGCCCTGTCCGTGCGTCCCGTTCCTGGCCCGGTACAGGTGCTGGTACTGGAAGTCGAGCAGGGTGCGCTTACCCGGGTCGACCCGCAGGACGACGTGGCCGCCGTCACCGCCGTGCCCGCCGTCCGGTCCGCCTCGCGGCACGTTCTTCTCACGGCGGAAACTGCAGCAACCATTGCCGCCGCGGCCGGCCTTTACGTGGATTCTCGCAAAGTCGACGAACATGGGGATATCCGGAGTAACCGATCATCCGTGATCGAGACGCCGGGCGCGCTGTTGGAGGACTACATCCGCTCGATGATGGCCGTGCCGAATTCCGAGCACTTCACTTCCTGCGCGCCGTCCATCAGGCGGGCGAAATCGTAGGTTACGATGCT
Source organism: bacterium (assembly GCA_965202605.1). Classification (GTDB taxonomy): domain Bacteria; phylum JAAXHH01; class JAAXHH01; order JAAXHH01; family JAAXHH01; genus JAAXHH01. Next base: position 2,422,105 of record OZ241838.1, on the reverse strand, counting down.
GTCCGCAATGGCCTTCTCTATGCCCTGTACGATGAGGTCGGCCGCTTCGTCCCACCCGAGATACCGGAGCATGAGTTCGCCGGAAAGGACGACGGAACCCGGGTTGACCTTGTCCTGGTTCGCGTATTTCGGCGCCGTGCCGTGGGTCGCTTCGAACACGGCGTGTCCGGTCCTGTAGTTGATGTTGCCGCCCGGCGCGATGCCGATTCCGCCCACCTGGGCGGCCAGCGCATCGGAAATGTAATCGCCGTTCAGGTTCATGGTGGCGATGACGTCGAACTCGTCGGGGCGGGTCAGGATCTGCTGCAGGAAGATGTCGGCGATGGCGTCCTTGACCAGGATCCTGCCGTCCGGAACGTTGCCCTGGCATTCGTCCCAGCTCACCAGCCGGTCCGGGTATTCGTCTTTCGCGAGTTCGTATCCCCATTTCTGGAAGGCGCCTTCCGTAAACTTCTGGATGTTGCCCTTGTGCACCAGGGTGACGCTCTTTCTGTTTCGCGCGATGGCGTACTCCACCGCCGCGCGGATCAACCGCTTGCTGCCGGTCTCGCTCACCGGCTTGATGGCGATGCCCGAATCGGACCGGATGTCCCAACCGAACTGTTCCTTGCAGAAGGCGATCAGCCTGCCGGCTTCGTCGCTGTAGGCCTCCTGTTCCTTCCCGGCGTACACGTCCTCCGTGTTTTCACGGAAAATGACCATGTCCACTTTCTCGGGATGACGCACGGGGCTGGGGACGCCGGTAAACCATCTTACCGGTCTCAGGCATACGTACAGGTCGAGGATCTGGCGCAGCGCCACGTTCAGGCTGCGGATGCCGCCCCCCACGGGCGTCGTCAGGGGTCCCTTGATTCCTACCAGGTACTCCTGGAAACGCTCGACGGTTTCATCCGGCAGCCAGCTGCCCGCAAGGTTGAAGGCTTTTTCTCCTGCCAGCACCTCGTGCCACATGATGCGCCGGTCTCCGCCGTACGCCTTTTCAACGGCGGCGTCGAAAACACGCTGGGCCGTCCTCCAGATATCCGGTCCCGTGCCGTCGCCCTCGATAAAGGGGATGACCGGGTGGTCGGGGACGTTGAGCGCGCCCTCCGCATCGATTGTAATGTGCTCTCCACCAGCGGGTGGTTTTGCAGCCATGTCTCTTTCTTCCTCCTCGTCCTGATCTGTGGGATGACTATATGCCCGGTGATGTCTATATGCCGAGTTCGTCCAGGCTCTCCTGGTACACCGAAGCGGAAGCATGCAGCGCCGCCCGTTCGTCGTCCGATAGCTCCAGTTCGATCACTTCCTCGATGCCCCCGCTGCCCAGCTTCACGGGTACGCCCACGCAGACGTCCCGCAGTCCATACTCGCCTTCCAGCATCACCGAGGCGGGGAGCACGCGATTCTTGCCCTTCAGGACGGATTCCACCATCTGGACCACGGAGGCCGCCGGGGCGTAGTAGGCGCTGCCCGTCTTGAGGTAATTGACGATCTCCGCGCCGCCGTCGCGGGTCCGCTGCACGATGCGGTCGATGGCGTCCTGGGACAGCAACTCGGTAATGGGTATGCCGGAGACCGTGGTGTACCGGGGAATGGGGACCATGGTGTCGCCGTGTCCGCCGAGAATGATCGCCTGCGTGTCTTCCATGGATACGCCCAGTTCCATGGCGACGAAGGACCGGTAGCGGGCGCAGTCCAGTACGCCGGCCTGACCGTAGACCCGCTTCCGTCCGTAGCCCGAAACCTTGAGAGAGACGTAGGTCATGACGTCCAGCGGGTTGCTGACCATCAGGATCTGCGCGTCCGGCGCGTACTTTACGATGTTCTCGGTCACCGACGTGATGATCTCCGCGTTTTTCTTCAGCAGGTCGAGCCGGTCCATGCCCGGCTTGCGGGCCAGGCCGGCGGTGACCACCACGAGGGCCGCGCCATCCAGGGCCGCGAAATCGTTGGATCCTTCGATCGTCGAATCGTATCCCAGCACGGGTCCGGCCTCCATCATGTCCAGTCCCTTGCCCTGCGGGATCCCGTCGACCACGTCGATGAGGGCGATGTCGCCCAGTTCCTTCTGGGCGGCGTACAGCGCCGCGGTCGCCCCCACGTTCCCCGCGCCGACCATGCCGATCTTTACCATTTGATCCTCCATGAGTTAACGATGTATCGGACTTCGTGCGACCCGTTTACGATCTCAATCGCCGATAACTTCCGGTTCCTCGTTTCCTCCCGACCTTCAACTCCCGTTGAAAACGGCCGCTTTCGGGTCAGCGGGCCGGATCCATGCCGATCAGCAGGGATTTATCGATGGGTTGATAGCGGTCCGCTGCTTCCATCAGGTCCCGTGCCGTGTTGTGCTGGAAGGAAAACACCTCCACGCGCGGGCCCAGTTCCTTGAGCAGATGGACCAGCGAAACGAAATCACCGTCGCCGCTGGCCAGGATCACGACGTCGACCTTGTCGGCCATTCTGATCATGTCGATGGCCATCTCCATGTCCCAGTCACCTTTCGCGGACCCGTCGCTGCGCCTGCGGAGGTCCTTCCGTTTCACCTCGTAACTGAACTGCTCCAGCATGGTGACGAATCCGCTCTGATCCACCTCCGGGGTCTGTATCAGGTATGCGTAAGCACGTATCAGGCGCCTTTCGCCCAAGGCGGACTGTATGAGCTTTGCGAAATCCAGCCGCGCCGAAATCCCATGCTGTTGCCGGGCGGCGTACCACATGTTCTGCACATCGACAAAGAGGCCCACTCTTTCATCTTCGATTCGCCGCTGCATCTCCCTGACACGGTCTTCCAGTATCCGATTACGCGCTTCCAGGTCCGCACTGTGCCGCCGGGCTTCGATCAGCGCCAGGGCCGGACTTTCCGACTGGCGCACGTCCCCCGGCTCGCCGCTCAGGGCCGGCTCGTCCCGCCGGTATGGAGACGCCGTCTCCTCCGATACGCCGGACCGGGATTGAAACCCCGGAGTCCGGTTCAGGCGTTCGATAGCCGGGGTATAAACCGCCTCTCTTTCATCCAGCAACATGGCGAATGTGATTCGCCCGCACTCCCGGGTGTAGGCGTCGGCCCTGTCATTCAGCAGGGAATCGATGCGTTCGGGGGAAGTTCTCCCGATCTGTGCGATTTCCCGGGCACTGGTTTGAACCAGGGTCCGGATGACCTGCGCGGCGGTGACTTCCCGCTCGAAGCAATCCCCGGCGAGTTGCGCGGCGAGTGTATGCATCGCCGTGGCCTCCAGGTCCTGGCCGTCGCGGGCAAGCCCGCAGATGTGGAACAGCTTGACGATCAACTGACGGTCGAGGACGAGCCCCAGGACCCGGGTAAGCCCCTTTTCGTCGATCCTGCTGAAAAGATGCCGATACTCTGGCAAGTCGGTTTTCGAGTTTTCCATGTGCTCGCCGTACGTTCGAGAGGACCCGCGGGACTGCGCGGTCAATCTTTTAACGCCGACAACCCTTCCTCTATCCGGTCCATGCCCTTTTCGATGATATCCAGCGTAGTTGCGTAGGAAAACCGCAGGCACCCTTCCGTTCCGAAGGCGGCGCCCGGCGCCGAAATCACCCGGTACTCCTCCAGCAGGTACATGGCGAGATCCAGCGATCCTTCGATGGCGTCTCCGCCGGGCCGCCTGCGGCCCGTATAGGCCGACACGTCCGGGAACACGTAGAAGGCGCCGCCGGGCCTGGCGCAACGCACTCCATCCATCCCTTCCAGGCGATCAATGATGTAGTTGCGCCGGCAATCGAACGCCTTGATCATTGGCGGCAGAAAGTCCTCCGGGCCGGTCAGCGCGGTCACGGCGGCGTGCTGGGTGATCGCACTCGGATGCATCACGGTCTGCCCCTGGAATTTCACGACCAGGTCCATCACCTCCCGGGGACCGGCGGCGTAACCCAGGCGCCAGCCGGTCATGGCGTAGGCCTTGGACAGTCCGTTGACCACCAGCGCCTGTTCCTTCATCTGCGGATCGAGGGCGGCGATGCTTGCGTGGCGATGTCCGTCATAGAGGATCTTCTCGTACAGTTCGTCGGTGATGACGTAAATGCCCGAATCCATGACCACTTCGGCGATGGCGGCGAGTTCATCCCGCGTGTACACCATGCCCGTGGGATTGGAAGGGGTGTTGAGCATGAGCGCCTTGGTCTTCGGCGTAATCGCCGACCGCACCTGGCCGGCCGTCACCTTGAAAGAGGCGTCCGGTCCCGTATCCAGCACCACCGGCGCGGCGCCCGCCAGTTTCACCATCTCGGGATAACTGACCCAGTAGGGCGCCGGGACGAGGACTTCGTCGCCTTCGTCGCAGATCACGTAGAGCAGGTTGTAGAGGGCGTGCTTGCCTCCGGAGGTCGTCGCTATCTGGTTTGGCGCGTATTCGAGTCCGTTGTCCCTGGCCAGCTTGCGGCAGATCGCTTCCTTGAGTTCCAGGATGCCGGTCGCGGGCGTGTACCGGGTAATATTGTCCCGGATCGCGGCCATGCCCGCTTCCTTGATATGGTCCGGCGTGGGGAAGTCCGGTTCGCCCACGGCGAAATTGAAGACGTCGACGCCATCGCGTTTCATCGCGATGGCCCGTTCGTTGAGCACGGTGGTCGCGGAGGGTGCGATGCGGTCCAGTTTTCGGGACAGGGGACGGATAGCGGGCATGGGAATGGGACGGAGGGTGGTGTCGGGCAGTCCTTGGATAACCGGGTCAGTTGATCGAGTCGCGTTTTTCCGTCAGCGCCTTTAACACGGGAGGCGGGACCTGATGGCTTACGTCGCCCCCGAAGCGGAAGACCTCTTTGACGAGCGAAGAACTCACATACACCGAGGGTTCGCCGGGAAAGAACGATACCGTAGTCACCGATGGGGCCAGGCGCCGGTTCATGAGCGCCATCTGGGATTCCGTCTCCAGATCTCCGGTGGAACGGACGCCGCGGACAATGGCACGGGCCCCGAGTCTTGCCGCCAGGTCGACCGTCAACCCGTCCGAGGACAACACCTCGACCCCGGACCAACCGTCCACGGCCTCCCTGAACATCTCCACTCGTTCCTCCGCCGAAAACATCGGGCGCTTCCCGATGTTGGGCGCGACGGCTACCACGACCCGGTCGAACACGGTCAGCGCCTGTCTCAGTACGTCCAGATGCCCGTTGGTCACGGGATCGAACGTACCGGGATATACCGCAACTGTCATCGCCGGGTTCTCGATGAAGGAGGTGGAAGGTCGATGGGCAGGATTTCCGACCGGTTCACGGCTTCCGCCGGAACCGGCTGATCGGACCGGGCGTTCCGGGCAGTCCGGGCAGTCCGGGCGATCTGGGCGGACCAAGCGGACCGGAAGAACGATAGCGCTGTCTCGCCGATATTCCGTCTGCGTACCAGGTCGAGCCCGGCGCAGGTTTCCGGTGGATCGTCGCCGCGATGCTCCAGGACGAGCAGTCCGCCGGGAGCCAGTACGCACCGTTCGCCCACGGTCCGGATGATTTCCCGGGCAACGGGATCGCCATAGGGCGGATCGGCGAGTATGATGTCCACCGCACAGGTATGGTCGGCGAGGTGACAGAGGCACCGGACGGCATCGGTCATCCAGGCCCTGCCACGTCCATTCGAACCATCCCGGTCACGCGGATTCCGCCCGGGATGCGGGCCACGTTGATCACGCGGACCAGGTCGGCCAGATGGACCATGTCGGCCAGGCGTACCAGGCGGACCACCGAATCCACAGTGGTCCAGATTGTCCCTGATCATCCGGACGGCGCGCCGGTCATTGTCGACAAACAGACAGCAGCGCGCGCCCCGGCTCAGAGCTTCAATGCCCAGAATCCCGCTGCCGGCGCACAGATCCAGCACGGTGCCGTCTACGATCCGGGTCGACAGGGTGTCAAACAACGATCCGCGTACGCGGCTGCCCGTGGGACGAATCGCACCGGTGACGGACTTCAGCCGCCGTCCCCTGGCGATACCTGTGCCGACTCGCAGCATAATCCCCCACTTCCGGCCATGAACGTTTCGGACCACATCGAAAATAGAATTGCAGGGGGTGATTGTCAACAAAAAAGGCGGCGCCGGCCGCCCTTGTCCAGGGCCGTAAAACAGGAGTAAGCGGGACGGGGAACCGGTTGCTTCCGGCGCGTGTTACGGGAGGACTACATGGGGACGTAAACGCTCGAGCTTCGCGGGACCTATGCCTTTTACTTCAAGCATCTGTTCGATGCTGGCGAACGCTCCGGACCGTCGCCTGAAGGCGATGATCCTTTCCGCGAGCGTGGGACCGATTCCCGGTAATCTCTGGAGCTCGGAAGCAGTGGCGGTATTGACTCGGACGAGCCCGTCATCGACGGAAGAGATGGTCTTCGGTGAAGTCGCTTTGATGGGCGCTCCGGTGTCAGGTCGTCCGGATTCGACGATGGACGTAACCGCACTCGGGTTGGATTGCTCGCGAGAAGGCGTTTCCGGTGAGGTCGCCGCATCGCCCCTTTCAGCCGGGGAGCGCGCCGATGGATCCAGAACGGCGGACGGCCTCTCCGCGTTCGGAGCCAGGTCGGGCAGGAGACTCGAATCGTACCGTTTCGCGAGCAGCACGACGGCGCCGACCAGCAGGCTGACCGCGATGAACAAGATGGCTTGGAGCTCCCCTTTGGTCATAGCATCCTCGGAAATGCGGTACAGGCCGGCGAGTTGCAGCGCGGCGGGCATCTCAGTTGAACTGAATCTCGGTCCACAGTCCCCCGCCCCGATGAAGACGTTTTTGCTGGGTAATGACGTTCAGGGAGTTTGTCAGTTCGAACTTGAGGCCGCCGCGGACGTACCGGCTGAAACGGTAATCCGTCGTGAGTTGAAATCGGTTCTGGTTCTGCCCGTTGTTGGGCTGATAATCGCCGCCGCCGCGGGAATGCAGCATTCTTCTGGTTTCCCGGGTGAACTGCAGCCGGGTGTTTACGTCCCCACTGGCCCTTCTTCCGAAAACCCGGAATCCGGGCCTGAGCCTGTAGTCGACTGAAAACGTCAGTGACCTGTCCCGCTGTTTCTGGTCCGTTTGGTTCCGTCCGAATCGCCTCAATACGTCGCTCGTTTTGAAGTTGCCCCTTACGACCAAACCGGATTCCATATCGAATACGAATCCGATCAGCGGGGACAGGGAAGTCGTGGTCGTTCTGTTTGTCGCGGCCTCCTGAAGGTCCGTGTTTCCGGCCAGCCTGAGGTCGGTGGTCTTTCCTCGATGTCTCGAAAAACCGCTCGAAACCTCAACGCGACGGAACAGCCTGCCCAGAGTGCCCAGGTTCCGTGTATTGGGATTCCAGCGTAAGGTCATTTCGGGCCACGTGACGTTGTTCTGCTTCGTGTTCGAATTCGAGGTCTGGTTGTGCGTAGACGTCCAGGTGGGTCGGAACGAGAGGGTCGCGTCCAGAAACCTGAGCCCCGTGCTCAGAACGAAGGACGACCGGTTCGCTTCCGTTTCCCTGTTTCGTTGAATACCGGTTCCCCCGCCGTCGGCGGACAGCGTGTCGAAGGGTACCGAGATATGGTCCGTCAGGCCGATGCGATCCTTGAGTGACGGGCGCGAGATGGCGTTGATGAAACGCTGATTGCGTTGGTTGGTCAGATTCAGGATGATCGGTGTAAACATTCTGAAGACCGAACCGAGTCGGCCAGCCGCTTTGCTGCCGAACCACCCGGTTTCTTCCCCGGTTGATCGCCGGGAAGATCCACCGAAGACGTTGGAGACCATCCTGACCATATTGAGATTCATGCGTATTCCCCGCTGATTATTGAACGTAATGGACCTCGCCTCGGGAGATACGCCGGTAGTCTGCAACAGAGGATTCCGGTTCTCGGCGTAAGATGTGGTGAAGTTATAGGAAGGCCGGAACCAGGGGGTGATTTCAGGTCTGAAATCGACGCCCAGGTTCTGACGATAGCTGGTTTCCGGTCCGAACTCGAACCGGGTCAGCGCGATGGTGGAGTCAGCTTTCATGTCGTTTGAAACAGCCAGGTTGTAATTCACTCTGACGGTTTTGAACGGTTCCATTTCCGCCCGGACGTTCCGATTCAGATTGCGGACGAATCTTTCCCCCCGGTTCCTGTCGAAAGGTACGGTTTCGCTGTCGTCCGCGCTCCCGGCGCCAGAGGCTCTCCTGTTGAGATAGGTCTGCTTTCTCCGGTTGATTTCGGATGACAATTCGAACCGCCTCGGCAATGGGTTGAAGGTTATGGCCGATAGAAACCCCGGGAGCTTCGTCCACTTGAAGATCGGCCAGCTAATGTTGGAACGCGGGGTCAGATCGTAATGCAGCCGGGCGCGATAGGTTCCCAGGGTATCGATTCTGGTGACGGAATGACGAAAGTTGCCTGTCGACGTGAAGTTCGCCCGGAATCGTTCCAGCGTCCATGCCACGAGGGGGTTCTTCGAGCCGGTCCTCTTGGAGAAAGAAGCCGAGAATGAATGATCGCGGGTTTCCGTGCGCTGGGCTTCGCGTTGTTCCTTATTCAGCAAGACGATGTCTGATCCGACCTGCAGTCTCGGCAGGTTCAGGTCATTTCTCCAGCGAAACCGCAGCGGTATGGCGATCCCCCAGTCATTCGGCAACATCCTGCCGAGGTTCAACAAAGTAGAGAGGTTCATCGCCGTTGACCTGCTCCCGGATTCGGCCCCGCCGATTCTCCTGAAGTGACTGCCTGAGCCGTGTATCGTTCCGAACAGCGAGAAGACGCCGGCGAGCTCCGCGTCGATCGACAGGCGGCCGGCCAGACCACGGTCCCGTCTCACGTCGGCTGTCCTCAACTCGTCCAGCCAGAGTTCACCACCCGGTAGCGCTTCATCGTAAGGGTTGTAGATCCCTACCGTGATCCGACGTATTCGGGCAAGGGCGGGGGCCCCGAGCACCCTGTACTCCCTGTTCCCCTCAAGCGCGACGATGGCCTGCAAAAACTCTTTTCCCGGCGGCCCTTCCGCGAATAGCACGGGGCGCTCTTTGCCGTCGCTCAAGGTGACCGTATAGGCGCTGTCCAATGCCGCCGGCGTCTTCCGGGCTATCTCCGTTTCGCTTTTGAGGATGGTCAAATCGTCGAACACCACCTCGAGGTGGTTCTGTTCGTTCCATCCGGGCAGCACGCGTGTCCTGTATTCGTAATAGTCGAAATCGCCACTGCCGAATCGGATGAAAAACTCGGGTGACTTGTCGACTTCAAGATCGTTTGAGCCGTGTATATACAGCCTCAGATTGTTGTACAGCGTGTAATCCTGCTCGGAAAACAACGTTCTGTAAGCCTGGGCGCTGTGATGGGGCTGCAGGTTGGCGTATGTGAGCGTCAACGACTGTTCCTTGTTCTGCAGTCCGGTTACGCGATCGTATTCGACGATGGCGCCTGGCGGCGATTCGTATTCTCCCGGGTTATCGAACGTATTCTTTACCGCTACGTTGAACGTCTCCCCGTAAAGGGTCAGCACGTCCGGAGAAACAGGATGGCCGGTGGAGTCGATGATCGAACCGTTGATATCCTCCTCCCACTGGTTCCCGACTATATTGAGGGAGGCGATGCGTATGGTTACGGGGCCATCCACTTTCGTGATCCAGAGCCGGACCATTTCGATCTGAGCGAAACTCGGCCTTCCCACCGTACCGTCGAAAGCTCCCCGCGCGTCCGAAGCCCCGGTGACCGTCCTTTCGCCGATCGCGATGGCTTGTGCCCCGAAGTCGTTCCCCGCCGGACTGCCGGCGAGCGAATCTGGCGTCGTTGCTCCGGCATCCAGCGGGATTCGGTACATGCGCCAACTGTCGGCGTTCCCCCAATTCGTCCGATCCCTGTCCCCTCCGGCCACGAACACCGTGTCTTCGTGATCGGGACTCAGATCGATGAAATACTTGAAGTAATCGTTCCGCCTTTCCAGATAGCCGGACTGATCCAGGTCCTCGGTGTCCGGGCGCCGGTTCTGATCGGGGTCGGAGGCGTTGCCTTCCGGCCCGTTGATCCGGCTGTAATCGACCTGGTCTAGTGGCAGGTTCCCGCCGGCCCTGCCCTCGAAGGCGAAGTTGTCTCCGTGCGGATCGGGATTCGTCACCGGATCGTAGCCGGGTTCGTCCTCGTCCTTCAGTCCGTCCAGGCCTGTATCTTCATCCGGTTCAAGCAGGTTGTTGCCGAACCCGTCGCTTCGATCGTCTTCGGTGTCCAGTTTGCCGTCGCCGTTGACGTCCTCGCTGATCACCCCGAGGTCGATATGCAGTTCGCCGCGGTTCCCGTTCACCCACACTTCGATGAATCTGCTTCTGGTCTGGTCCGCGTTGGCGCCGGCCAACGGGTGCATCACTCCGGCCCATCGTCGCTCGACGTCCTCCGGGTCGTTTTCCGGCCACGAAGCGCCGGAGGCGGAACCCCTGGGTATTCCCCCCCAGCGAAGATCGCGTTCTTCGGGATCGAACGCCATGATCAGAACGTGCTGCAACTGATCACGGCCCGTTACCTCGCGCGTGGGATAGATCTGGCGGACGTCGACCTGTCCCAGCGGATTGTACCAGTTCATCCTTCCCCGCTGGTCGTGGTTTCGATTTTCGGGCGGACTGGCGGGCCGCCAGCCGCTGCGTCGGACGCCCAGATCGGTTTCCACCTTGCTGCCTTCGAAGTCGTCGATGAACCCGTCGCCCAGTACGTTCGGGTTGGGCAGGCTTTGGGCCACTTCAGCCTCGATCCTCAGAGAGGATCCGGCGTCTCCGAGGTCGGCGAAGGAAAGGAATTCCATGAACGAGGTCAGGAACTCCGGCTCGAAAGACAGGCGGGTGTCGATATCCCAGGTCAGGTAGCGTCCGGTTTCCCGGCCGATCCGGGATTTCTGCTCCAGCGACTTGTCGGATCGGTACAGCACCGTTCCCTTCACCCAGGACCGGTCGTTGAACATGTACTCGCCCTGTAATCCCAGCAGTGTATTTGCCACGGGCTTGAAAAACGGCGCGAACTGGAACTGTACGGTTACGTCCGCGCCCGGACTGAGCGCTTCTTCATTTGTAAATCGGATTTGTCCGACCTCGTACAGAATGATGTAGTCCACTCCCCTCTGCAGCGGTTGACCGTTCAGTCGTACGATTTCGCTTCCTTCGATGATGTTGGACCGGCCCAGGGAATACTGGGCCAGCCGGTCTCTGTACTCCACCTCGATATAGTACTTGTGCAGCGTACTGAAATGACTGTTGATCAATGCGTTCGTGAAGGTGTAGAGTTCGGACGTCTCGTCGGGCAGTCCGCCGCCCTGAGAATTCGGATAGGCCAGGCTGCCGGCAGTCACTTTGGTTAATACCGGCGCGAATGGATACTGATCGGGGAAGATCAGCTCACCCCGCCTGAAATCGATCAGCGCGTAGTCTATATCGACGAGCCCATCGGGCACGGAGCCGGGATCCACCCCTCTGCGGTCAAGCCCGAGCAGCCTGATGAAGGGAGTTCCATTCCCGTCGACCTCGCTGTGTTCGCCTTCGGATTCCAGGCGAAAGACCTTCAGCCCAAAATCCTCCGGATCGATATCGGTCTTACCGAGGAAATAGACGTTACGCCACTCGTACTGCCACGTACCCCACTGCGAAGGATCGTCTGGTACGTCCGGCCCCGTTTCCTGTTCTCTCTTTAGCAGACGCAGTTGCAGGAAATCTCCATCCAGGCGACCGTATTTTCTGATTTCGCCTTCCCGGTTCGCCGTCTCGTAATAGACGGCCATCACGTCGCCTTCCTGCAACGGGGTGTTCAATACGATATAGCCGAACCGTTCATTCACGTAGAACTCGTCGGATTCCAGGAATCTGAACTTACGCTGGACGATTTCCCCGGGACCCGAACCCGGTGCGATCGTTCTGCCGGAATCGTCATACACCGGGGGGTCCGGATACGCATCGGCATTGACCAGTTTGCCCTGATTCGTCGCGGTGAGCCCGCCCGATACGAAAACCTGTATCACTGTGACCGAGTCCTCGGCGACCACGCGGGAGCCGTTTTCATCTCTTTTGGAAAAGTTCTCACGATATCGCTGATCGATGAAATAGTAGGTTCTCCGTTTGAAATCCAGGTCCCGGATGACCCGTCGGTTCCCCTTTGAACCGGCCTCAAAGGTGGCGGATTGTCCTTCTCCCTTTTCCTGACTCGCAATGGCGGTCAGGTGCAGGTCGCCGAGCTGGGCCCTGAGCTTGACGCCGAACAGTCCCGTGTGCTGTTGTGTGTAGCCGGTGAATTCCGTGTTCTTCAGATCGAGCGAGACGTTTCCCGCTTCGAAGCTCTTGATGATGCCGTTCCCTTCCCGGCCGTCATCGTACACGTCCTCGTAGCGTATGCTCAGGTTGTTTTCCAGGTCGGTGAACGCTTCGCTGTTCTGCTTTATGTTCACGTCCACCTTTTCGCCGATGTTCCCTGTAACGGTAAAAGACTGGGTCTGCTTCATGGACACGTTGGGAACACGTGAGACCAGGTTCGTCGCCGTGCTCGCGCTGCCTTCTTCCCAGTCGCTTCTCATCTCCATTTCTATTCTCTGGTTCCCGATTATCTGAATTACAGGTGTGCCTCCGCCCAGAAACGTAGGCAGGTTCACCGGCAGATCCAGTCTCAACAGGCTGGCTTGATCCACCCCTCGGGTTTCGATTTCTCCGGCCCGGGATTGGAGCGAGTTCCGCCAGAGCCGTCGGAACTGTGCGGAGCTCCGGCGCTGATAGAACTGGTCGAAAGAAAGGACCAGCGGCACGCGCCGGCCGAGTCCTCCTTCGTCGATGAAAGCCAGGAGTTGGAGATCGGGATAGACGACGGTCCGGCCGCCCAGGGGCCACGGCCGTCCGGTGAGGGTACGCAGCGGGGGGCGATTCTGCCCCCGGGCGATTTCGTCAACCTCTTCGAAAGTCACGATGTGCAGCCGTGCGCTTTCGAGCCGGATCTTCGGGCCTTCCGCCTGTGCGGCGAAGGCCCACAGGGATACCAGCACGTGGCTGAAGAAAATCGTGCAGATGCGTTTCATAGATAAACGAAAATAAGCCTGGGATGCGACACTCGCAACACCTGTTCCTACGACGGAAGGACGACCGACGGGCGCCTGGCGTTCCATGCCGGGACCCGCAGGGAAATGGCTTGACAGGGACCGGGACCGGGATTAGGGTACAGGCGACGTACGACGTATGCGGTGTGCGCGAAAGGCTCCGAACCCGAAACGGTATGTGCGCTAAGCACCTTCGAACCTGCATCTGAAACGAAACCTGGAGTTTGCTCCCCATGGAACAGCAAGCCACCGAGTTGACCACGGGCGGGTGGGTCTTTCTGATTCTCGCGTGGACGGTCATCACGGGTCTGACCGCCGCCTGCTTTTACCGGGTAAGAAAGCTGAAGTAGGACCCGATTCCCGCCTGTCGTTGGCGCGATCTCGATCAAGCGGCGCCAGGTGCTGGTCTCCTTCCTCCGATCCTCGACGACAAGCCCGCGATACGCGCTTCGAATGACCGGCCGCCTTCCCGTCCCGGGCGGACGCCCTGCTTGACATCCGGGCGTTTTTGCCTTATCCTGTAACGGTTTTTCCGCCTTCGAACGACGCCTGCAAAGGACGGCCATGCGGATCATCGTGAAATGTTTCGCCGGGTGCAGGGACGCGGTGGGCGCGGCATCGGTTTCGGTGGAGCTCCCGGCGGGGACTACCGTAGGCGAGGCCTTCGCGGGGCTGATCGAATCCTATCCCGCCCTCGCGGGTTACGACCGGAGCGTAATGCTGGCCGTCAACCGGGAATACGCCGATCGGCAGGCGGTGCTGGAAGATGGCGACGAACTGGCGTGCATTCCGCCTGTGAGCGGCGGCGCCGACACGGGATAGAAGGGCGATCCGGGATGAAGCGTCGATCCTGCAATGAATCGCTGGTCCCGGTCGATCCTGCGATGAAGCGCTGGTCCCGGTCGATCCTGCGATGAAGCGTCGATCCTGAATCAAGGACGATAACGAGCGCGTGTACAAGATCACTACCGACAGAATAGAACCGGACGCCCTCTTCGAATGGTCCCTCAAACCCCACCACGGCGCGGTGGTCACCTTTGCCGGTACGGTGCGGGACAACACGGATGGCCGGCGGACGCTGCGGCTGGAATACGAGACCTACGCCGAGATGGCCGAAGCCAAGATGCAGGAAGTGGGTGATGAAATCCGCGAAAGATGGGGCATCGAGGACGTGGCCATGATTCACCGCGTCGGCACGCTCGAGATCGGGGAGATCAGCATCCTGATTTCCGTGGCGGCCCCTCACAGGAAGAACGCGTTCGAGGCCTGTTCCTACGCGATCGACCGCGTAAAGCAGATCGTGCCCGTCTGGAAGAAGGAGATCTGGGCGGACGGGGAGCGGGAATGGGTGGAACGTCAATCCTGACCGCCAGGTCCAGCCGCTCCCGACGACCGGTCCCTGTCATGATATACCTCGACCACAGCGCGGCGCCGCCGGTTGACCCCCGCGTCATCGACGAGATGGTGCCCTGTCTCAGGGAACACATCGGCAATCCGGCCAGCCTGCACCGGATGGGGGTGGAGGCGCGCGGCGCGCTGGACCGGGCGCGCGGCCGGGTCGCCGGGCTGATCGGCGCCGATCCGGGTGAGATCATATTCACGGCCAGCGGCACGGAGGCGGACAACCTGGCAGTCAAGGGGCTGGCGCAGGCGAGGACGAACCGGGGCCGCCATATCGTCGTGTCCAGCATCGAGCATCACGCCGTGCTCTACGCCGCGAAGGCCATGGAACGACAGGGGTTCACGGTCACGCGGGTCCCGGCCGACGGAGACGGCGTCGTGCAGCCCGACGAGGTCGCGCGGGCCATGCGGGACGATACCGTCCTCGTTTCCGTCATGCGCGCGAACGATGAAACCGGTACCATACAGCCGGTGCGAGAAATCGCCGAAATCGCCCACAGGCGCGGCGCGGCCATGCATACCGATGCCGTGGCCGCGGCGGGGCGGCTGCCCGTCAACGCAGATGAATTGAACGTGGACGCCCTGTCCCTTTCCGCCCGGTCTCTGAACGGTCCGCCCGGCGCCGGCGCCCTCTATTTGAAAGCGGGCACCCGGCTGCGTCCCCAGGTGGAAGGGGGCGTGCAGGAGGAGGGCCGCCGCGGCGGCCATGAGAATATCCCCGCCATCGTGGGTTTCGGCAGGGCGGCGGAACTGGCGGCGGAAGAATTGCCTGGCCGGATCGACCGGTTGAAGCAGCTGGACGAATCGCTGTTGCGCGGATTGAAGGACCGCCTGCCGGACGTCGTCCTCAACGGGCATCCCCGCCTGCGCCTGCCGGGCCACCTGAACCTGTGGATGCCGGAGGCCGACGGGGAATCCGCGGTCCTCATGCTCGATGCCCGGGGAATCGCCGTCTCTGTGGGTTCCTCGTGCGCCGCCCACGCGTCCAAGCCCTCCCACGTGCTCCTGGCCCTGGGACGGACGGCGGCCGAAGCCCGCTGCTCGCTGCTGGTCACCGCGGGTCCGGACACCGGTGAATCCGAAGTCGGGGAAGCGCTGGACGCGCTCGTCGAAGTGGTGGGGGAATTGCGGGCGATTGCGGGCGTGGGCGCGTGAGAGCGCACGATCGCGGGCGTAGGCGCGTGACGCGATCATCACTCGACGCGATCATCACGCGATCGGTGCGTATCACCAGTGGAGGCAAAGGCGAACGGTGATCCAGTCGACCATGACCCTTGACACCTACGGACTGCTCTGTCCCGTGCCGATCATGAAGACCGCGTCGGCCATCCGGGAGATCGCCGTGGGCGAAGTGCTTGAAGTGCTGGCCGACGACCCCCAGATCCTGGAGGACATGCCGGCCTGGTGCGCGAGCAACGGGCACGCGCTGCTCGAGACCATCGAAGAGGACGAAGAGTTCAGGCTGTACGTAAGAAGGGTAAAATGATTGCTCTGGCGCAGCGCCGAATGTAGATTGCGCAACGAGATTCGGCCAGCAGGTGGTTGCGCGGCGGGATTCGACATGGAGGCGGCCGCGCGTAACGGTGTGCTGCGACGCAGAATACGGCCGAGTAGTAGATTGTACAATTGTACAAGCGAGTGTGCCGCGGTCGATTCGTTATACATTGATATTTGGCTCGCGCGCGAGACTCGCAGGAACATAACGCCGTAATACAGAAATGCCCCGTTCAGGAGAAACAGATGAACCATGAAGTGACCATGCGGGACGTGGTGGACCGTTTGAAGCAGATCATGTACCCGGGATTCGACCGCGACATCGTCTCCTTCGGCCTGGTGAAGAACGTGCAGGCCTCCGATGGCCACGTGGCGTTCAGCCTGGCCTTTTCCACGCAGGACGAATCCATGCGGCGCCAGATCACGATGACGGCCAGGGAAGCGGTGGAGCGTATGCCCGGGGTGCACGACGTACAGATCACCGGACCGCCGCCGGGTCAATCGGCCACGGCCCAGGGACCCGCGGCGGGTCAACACGGTCAGGCCGGGCAGCCCGGCAAGATCGAACTGCCCGGGGTCAAGACCATCGTGGCGGTAGCCAGCGGCAAGGGCGGCGTGGGCAAATCCACGGTCTCCGTGAACCTGTCGGCGGCCCTGTCCGACGCCGGCGCAAGCGTGGGCCTGCTCGACGCCGACATTTACGGCCCCAGCATTCCGACGATGATGGGCGTCAAGGACCAGCCGGGCGTGGTGGGGCAGAAGATCCTGCCGATGATCGCCCACGACATAAAGATGATGTCCTTCGGCTTCCTGATCCCGGAGGACCAGTCGGTCACCTGGCGGGGTCCCATGGTCCACCAGGCCGTGCAGCAGCTTTTGCGCGACGTCCTGTGGGGGGAACTGGACTGCCTCGTCATCGACATGCCGCCGGGCACGGGGGACGCGCACCTGACGCTGACCCAGTCCGTGCCGCTGACCGGCGGCCTGGTGGTGACGACACCGCAGGACGTGGCCCTCATCGACGCGCGGCGCGGCGTGGCCATGTTCCAGCAGGTCAACGTACCCATACTCGGCATCATCGAAAACATGAGTTATTTCAACTGTCCCCACTGCGGCGAACGCACGGATATCTTCACGACGGGCGGAGGCAGGCGGGCCAGCGAGGCGCTGGGCGTGCCCTTCGTCGGCGAATTGCCCTTGGATCCGGCGGTATGCCTGGCGGGCGACCAGGGCACCCCCATCGTCCGGAGGGATCCGGACTCGCAGCAGACGGTGGCCTTCCGCCGGGTGGCGGAAACGCTGCGGGCATCGATCGGGGTATAAGGGGGAAGCGACCATGTCCAAACCCGTGAAAGCAGTCGGATTGCTGTCCGGCGGTCTGGACAGCACGATCGCGGCCGCCATGCTGATGCGGCAAGGCATCGAAATCCAGGGACTCACCTTCTACACCGGATTCTGCGTGGTGGAGCACAACCGCCGGTCCAAGACGCGGAAGCGCAAGAAACCGGTGCGCAACGAGGCCCTGCAGGCCGGCGCCAAGCTGGACCTGCCCGTGGAGATGATCGACATCTCCGGCCCGGACTACCTCAAGGTGCTGACCGACCCGAAGTACGGGTATGGTTCCGCCGTGAACCCGTGCATCGACTGCCGCATCTTCATGTTCCGGCGGGCCCGGCAGTACATGGACGAGATCGGCGCCCAGTTCATGTTCACCGGCGAGGTCCTCGGCCAGCGGCCCATGTCCCAGCGCCGCCAGCCCATGAACGTCATCGACCGGGACGCGGAACTGGACGGCCTGCTGCTGCGGCCGCTGTCCGCCAGGCGCCTGCCTCCCACCGTGGCGGAAGAGAAGGGGTGGGTGGACCGGGAAAAGCTGGGCGACATCCAGGGCCGGTCCCGCCAGAAGCAGATGGAACTGGCCGAGGAATACGGCATCGAGGACTATCCGTCTCCCGCGGGCGGCTGCTGCTTCCTCACCGACCAGAACTTCGGCCGGCGCATCCTCGACTTCTTCGAGCACGAAGGCAAGGAAAACCTGACGATGGACGACGTGATGCTCCTCAAGATCGGCCGCCACTTCCGCGTCAAGCCCGACGTCAAGGTAGTGATGGGACGGGAAGAAGGGGAAAACAAGTTCCTGGAGCGTTACACCCCGGGCCGGTGGCGACTGGAAACCAGGGACGTCACGGGTCCCACCACCCTCGTCGAGGGCCATCCCACCGACGACGACCTCCGGCAGATCGCGGGCATGACCGTGCGGTACGCCGGCTCAAAGGCCGATCCCGGCACCCCGGTGGCCTGCCGCTACGAAGAGACCGAACGCATCCTCGAACCGGCCCCGGTCGAGGAGTCCGTGGTGGAGGAGTGGCGGATCTAGGGTACGGGGGCAGTGCTGTTCGGCGAATCTCGCCCGTCCGGATGAATCTTCAGTCAACGATACCTAATGGTTGTATACCGGCAGTTGTCCGTCAAAGATGGCTTCGTGATTACAGCGTACTTTACCCGCAGGCTGGACAGGAGTAAAATACAATGGAAGAAACCTTAACCCCCGAGCAGACCCTATCGCTTGCACAGGCGGTACCTTATATGCTCGGGTTTCCCGCTTCTCGATTTTGGGTTGATTATGATCAAGGCGCCGATGTGCTCTATATCAGCTTTACACGTCCTCAGCAGGCTACGGATACCACCATGACGGACGAAGGACTCCTGTTGCGCTACCGGGACGACCATCTAGTAGGTGTTACTGTGTTAGATACCTCTTCACGGCTCCCCTGAGTAAATTCAAAGATTTGAGATTTATGTTGTCTCAACGTTTCCTAAACGAGGGAGACTCGAGACAGTTGTAATGAGCACGTTCAACGTTGCAACAAACTTATTATTTACGAGAACCACGTTAGATTTGTAGCCACATTGAAGCTACAAGGAGAACTTGTACAGTGAATGCTGACACCGTAGTTCGCGCGCGTATTGATAAAGGCACTAAAGCTCGCGCCATGAAAGCGCTTCAAGCCATGGGCTTGTCGATGTCAGACGCCATTCGATTGCTCTTGCTGCGCGTGGCAAACGAGCAACGGATGCCTTTTACGATCCAAGTACCGCGTCCTGCAACCATCAAGGCGATGAATGAACCTGTTACAGGCCACATGACCGATCTCCCCGTTATTGAACGCCTATCCAACAATTCGGCCGAGGTCAACGCATCCATCATCTGGCTTCATGGTCTGGGGGCGGACGGAGGCGACTTTGCGCCGATTGTCCCGCAACTGGGGCTGCCGGCGGCCTACGCAGTCCGCTTCGTGTTTCCGTCGGCGCCATCCATCCCGGTGACGGTCAACCAGGGGATGGTTATGCCCTCTTGGTACGATATCATGGAACTGGGCGATGCCCGTCGTATCGACAAAGCCGGGTTGCGCGCTTCCGCCGGCAAAGTGCAGGCGCTGTTGCGACGGGAGATCGATCGGGGCGTTCCGAGCGAACGGATCCTGCTGGCGGGCTTTTCACAGGGTGGCGCGGTCGGTTTCGAAGCCGGGCTGTCGTGCCAATACCGGATCGGAGGCATCATCGCCCTGTCCACCTACTTTCCCACGGCCGCCAGCGTCGTCGTGCATCCGGCTCAATCCGGGCTTCCCGTACTGGTCTGCCACGGATCGATGGACCCGATGCTGAATGAATCCCTGGGGCGCGACGCCGCCGAATCCCTCAGGCGATTGGGCATGATTCCCGAATACCACGCGTATCCCATGGGCCACGAGGTGTCTCCGCAGGAAATCGACCAGATCGGCCAATGGATACGGGCCGTACTTGGGAACTGAGGTGGATGTTTACTCAGGAGGCACCCTGGAAGTCTCCGAGTTCAATTCGCAGGATCAACCACTCAGCAATCCCGACGCGTTGTCTTCCAGAATCCCCACGGCCGTGTCATCGTGTAGATCGTTCAGCACGCGCGCCACGGCCGCCGCCGGCATGAAAACCGGGGCGTGGGATCCAAAAAGTACTTTGCCCCCGATTCCCTCGTCCACGAGCATCTTCACGCCGTCCACCCCGTCCACCTGGGAAGTATCCGCGTAAAGACCGGGCAGGTCGCGGATCTGAGGCGCGAAGTCTCTCAAAACAGCCGCGCTCGCTCCTCCGATGACCAGTTTCAGATTGGGATGGCGCTTCGCCGCTTCCTCGACGGCCTGAGCCGGAAAGTCAGGCACTTGCGCCAACGGGTGGTGCCGACGGGGGTCCTCAATGCGGATCTGGACCATCACCGTCAGGTTGGAGCGGCCTGCTTCCGCAAGCAGATCGTCCGCCACAGTCAAGTTGTATCTTCCATACCCAGGCAGCAGCTTGATCATGCGGACGGCACGATGGCCGGCCGCCTTCTCAAACTCTTCCCGCCAGGTAGGCAGTGTCGGATCGATTACCGGAACCGGGCTGGTGTCGTCGTACTCATTCGCCGATTCGTAGACGACCGTGTTGCAGAGATGCGGATTGGCACTCCACGCCGCCGCCAAAGGCGCCATGAAAATCCGCTCCACACCGTATTCACGCAGCGAGGAACGTACCGAAGCCGCATCGTACGGCACGTTGACCAGCGCGGGCCACGGCCCGGTCCAGGCATTGACGTCGATGATCACGTCGTATCTCCCCGGTTCTCCTCCAACTTCAATACACGCAAGGCGTTCTCCCACAGGATCGCCCGCTTGCCCGCGTCTGATATGTCCGCCCCCAGAACCTTGTTCATCGTGACGCCGAAGTGCCGAATGGGCGCGTCAGATCCATAGACGACCCGTTGCGGACCCAGGCGCTGGACGGCAGTTTCGACCAAGCCGCTTTCCGGGTCGCCGCCCGAAATATCCACGACCACGTTCGGCACGTCGACGACCGCTTCGATGCCGCGGTACCCTACGCCATTTAGATGAGCCATGATGATCCGCGCCTCGGGGTGGCGGCGGGCAAGGTCAGCCACGTCGTAGGGCGTCGATTCACCGGGCAGGTTGCCCGTGGTCTTGAGCCAGGCGTGCTGCAATACGGGCACGTCCTTCGCGACGGCAGCCTTCATGATCGGGTCGAGGCCGGGATCGGTCGCCTTCCGCGCCACCCAGAGCTTTACCCCGGCCATGGCCTGACCGCCCACGCAACGCTCGATTTCGGCGACGGCTTCGTCCGGGAAGGCCGGCGTCACGTAGCAGAAGGGCAGGATCGCCTCCGGCTCCGCGTCGCGCATCCGCAGCACGTAGTCGTTGGCCTGCCGGCACTGTTTGGGTGTGGGTTCGTAGGGGGTGGTCTCGTACAGGGAGAACACGCACATCCGGGTCACGCCGGACCTGCGGGCCGTGGCGACAAGCCTTTTCGCGTCCTCCCCGGGCGACGAAACCCGGTAGGACCCGAAACAGTTCAGGGGATGTACGTGGATGTCCAGCGCCGGTCCACCGGGCAGAAGTTTCTGTCGCAGGGAGGCGAGGGTCATGGCATTCGGCCAGCAAGTTACATTGCGTGACGGGCGGGGCTGCTGCGCCGCTGACGCATATGTGAAGAGACCGTTACAGCCGGTAGAAGGAGATGGCGTTGTCCCGGAACAGCTTGCGTTTCTCCGTGTCCGAGAGTCCGTCGGTCGCCCAGGAGAGGGTCTCCACCCAGCGCGGATACTCGGTGGCCTGGAAGGCGACCGGCCAGTCCCCGCCGTACATGACCCGGTCGATGCCGAAACAATCGATCACGTGATCGATGTAGGGCTTCAGGTCTTCGGGCGTCCACCGTTCCATGTCCGCCTCGGTGACCAGTCCCGACACCTTGCAGCATACGTTGGGCATATCCGCCAGGGTCCTCAGTTCGTCCTTCCAAGGGTCGAAGACCTGGTTCTTGATGTCGGGCTTGCCGATATGGTCCAGGATGAAGGGGACATCGGGGCACTGCCGGACGAATTCGATCACGTTCACCAGCTGCGGATGGAAGATGCAGATATCGAAGGACAGTCCGTGGGACGGCAGCAGGCGGACGCCTTCGATGAACGCCGGCTGGAGGCAGAAATCAACGGATTCGGGCTGCAGCAGGCGGCGGATGCCCTTGACCAGCGGCATCCCGGCCAGGGTCTCGAGATCTTCATCGACCGCCGCGCCCCGTTCGAGCGGCGCGTTGGCCACGATCCCCCGAATACGGTCGTCCTGCCGGGCAAGACCGGATACCCATTCCGCTTCCTGGACGTGCTGGCCGGTGTCACATTCGCACTGCACGAAGACCATCTGTTCCACTTGGACGTCCCCGCAGGCCTGCCGGTATTCATCCAGCAGGTACCGCTGGTTCAGCAGGGGGATATCGTCCAGCCAACTGTACCGCAGGTGATTCGGGTTCCAGAGATGCACATGGGTGTCGACGATGGGAAAGTTCACCATAATGTAGTCTTTGTCAGTAAATGTCGCGTTGATGTAATGTTGGGAAGGCTAGTAACAGGACGACAACCGGTATCGAACCGGTCCGGATCGGTTACCGCGTTACGAGTACGTCGTTTCGCTACATACCTTCGGAGAAGATACTCTGGGTACTAACAGGTTTCCTCCAGGCGTACCAAGCCTTATCGCTATAGCCGCTCTTAAGTTCAACGTTTACTTCCAAATGTAATGCGGCGATCTCTTCGTCGCTTAGTATGTCCATCAACGCGTTTTTAAGGCGCTCACCGACGTCAACGTCCAGAATCCGTCCTTTCTTCTTCGACATAGCCGATTCCTTATGGGAAAAAAACCAATTTGATCATTACAGACAGATACGTTGCGAGAATTATGCCGATGATCCATCGAAAGTAAGTAGCATTGCTTTCGATCAGGTATCTGATGTGATCATCCGACGCTTCAAGTCTGGCCAACCGGTTTTTGATACTGTTGTCTTTGTAATAGATTTCGACCATAACATCTTCGGTGGGACTTTGGTTTTTATTTTCGCTCAATTTGTTACTCCCTTCAATCACAAGCTACCAGCGCAAAGGCAGGCAGTCAATGGATTTACAGATTCTCCTTCATCCGGCGGCCCGCTGCTGACCAGCCTTGAGAAACCCCGGGGAATCAGTCCCCCGTGATATCCTTTTTGTGCTTGAACAATCCCGCGGCCCCGTGTACTATGCCGGTTCGACGTCGGTTCGTCCTGATCGGCGCCGATACGACCTGATCAATGCCGGTTCAACGCCGGTTCGACCGGATCGACGCCGGTTCGACCGGATCCATCAACTTCTCCCGCTTTCTGTCCGATCGTTCGTCTTCGGCGTTGATTGGACTATTCCTTATAGTCGGTAAATATCGTCAATTCTCGTATCCCATTTCATGTCCGCTGAAACCACCAACGAAGCCACCCGCCCCCTAGGCCGCCTGTCGCCCCTGAAGATGGCCGCCGTGCCCACCTTCGCCGGCATGCTGAAGTACATCGGTCCCGGCATCGTCTGGGCCGGGCTGGCGCAGGGCAGCGGCGAGCTCATCTGGTGGCCCTACCTGACCGCCAAGTACGGGGCGGCCTTCATTGGCCTGCTCATCCCGGCCGCCCTGATGCAGTTCTGGGTGAACGTGGAGATCGCCCGGTATACGATCATGACGGGCGAGACGGCCTTGACCGGGTTCAGCCGCATCGGGAAGTGGTACGTGTCGGCCATCTGGGTCGGGGTGTTCCTGGAGAACATCTGGTTCGGCGCCTACGCGTCGGCGGGCGGCGGCGCCCTGGCGGAACTGACCGGATTCCCGGAAGGATGGACGGTCCGGGGCCAGTCGCTTTTCTGGGCCTACCTGACCATCGGGATCTACCTGGTCGCCCTGTTCATGGGCCGGGTGGTCTACCTGATCGTGGAACGGCTTACCATGGCGGTGGTCGTCATCACGATGGTGGGGATCGCCTTCGCCGTGTTCCAGCGGCCGGTACTGGACGTGGCGGGCGAATTCTTCGGGGTCCTGCTCACGCCCGGCTACCACAGGCCCGCAAACTGGGATCCCGCCGACCTGTCCACGGTCCTGACCGCCATCGTCTTCGCCGGCGCCGGCGGCTTCGGCCAGCTCTTCCTCTCCTACTGGATGCGGGACAAGGGCGTGGGGATGTCGGCCTATATCGGGCGCATAACCAGCCCGCTGCGCACCGCGCCGGAAGCCATATCGGCCACCGGTTACGCCTTCGAGGACAACGAAGCCAATCGGACGAACTACCAGAAGTTCATGCGGTACCTGAAAATCGAGTCGGGCCTCGGCGTCGGGCTGAACCTGGTTACGACCGTCATCATGTGCTGGCTGGCGTGGGCCCTGCTGAAGCCGCAGGGCATCGTTCCCGAGGGCTGGGAAATCGCCGTGGTGCAGTCCGCCTTCTTCGAGGTCAGCTGGGGCGCCATCGGCAAGGTCGTCTTTCTGATCGTCGCCGCGGCTTTTCTGTGCGATGCCTGGCTGCAGTCCACCGACGGATTCGCCCGCATGCAGGCCGATTTCATCTACGCCAACGTAAAGCGGGCGCGCCGGTTTCACTTCCGCACGCTGTACTACGGTTTCGTCGTGGTCTTCACCGTGCTGACGACGATCACGCTGCCCCTCGCGCAGCCGGGGGACCTGCTCATCATACGGGGCGTCATCGCCTTCATGGCCATGGGACTCTTCTGTCCAGGGCTGATCTACCTCAATTATGTGCTCGTTCCCCGGGCCTTCCCCTCTTGGACCAAACCCCATCCCCTCACCCGGATCATCATGGTCGCCATCACCGCGACCTACATCTCCATCGGGCTCTGGTACGTCTTCGTTCGGCTGACCGGCTGACCAGCGGGTCGCGGCGATCCCGGAGCGCTCCGCCTGGTTGCGAGCATGGGGGCGTTTCTCCACCGCGCCTGCCAGTCGGCGGCGCGCGGCGCCTACACCACCGCCGGGGCCACCTGTGCCGTTCGCTCTTCGGCGATGCGCACGCCCGCCTCGATGATCTCGAGGGACTCGTCGATCTGGGCCTCGGTAATGGTGATCGGCGGCATGAACCGCAGTACCTGGGAGCCCGACAGCTCCATGAAGCGCAGGCTCAGCGGGTCGTTCTTGAGCATCCTGGGCACAATCGGCAGCCAGAGTCCGTTCTCGTAGCAGTACTCCGTTACCATGGCGGCCCCATCGAAGTTGGGCTTCCGGCTCTGTTTGTCCGTCACCAGTTCGAGGCCCAGGCAGAGGCCCAGCCCCCGCGCCTCGCCCACGATTTCATACTCCGCTTCCATGGCCTTGAGTCGGTCCATGAAGTAGTTGCCCACGACCCGGGCGTTTTCCACCAGGTTGTCCCGGTCGACGATTTCGATATTGGCCAGGCCGGTCTCGCAAAGCAGCGGATCCCCGGCGTGGGACGAGAAGGGCATGAATCCCTTTGCCACCGCGGCGTCCGCGATCTCCGCGCTGGTCATGACCGCGCACAGGGGCACGGCGCCGCCGAGGCCCTTGGAACAGGTCACGATATCGGGCACGAAATCGAAGTGCTCGAAGGCGAACCACTTGCCCGTCCGTCCGAAGCAGGTAAGCGCCTCGTCCGCGACCGTCAGGATGTCCCGTTCCCGGCAGATCTCCACGATCCGCCGGATCCACTCCTTGGACGGCACGATCTGTCCCGCCGCGCTCATCAGGGGCTCGAAGAAGAAGGCCGCCGGCCGTCCGGAGGTCGACGAGTCGATCACGTTCTCCGCCGCGTCCGCGCATCCCAGGTTGCAGCAGGCTTCATCCCGGCAGAACTGGCAGCGGTACTCGTAGGGCGTAGGAATGAAGGAGGCGCCCGTGGGCATGGGGCCGTACCCTTCGCGCAGCATGCCGCCCCGGCCGGTGATGGACGCGCTGCCGTAGGACTGGCCGTGGTAGCCGCGCATGAGGGCGATCACCTCGAAGCGGTCCGTGTACTTCCGCACGAGGCGCAGCGCCATTTCGTTGGATTCGGACCCCGTGCAGGCGAAGAAGGACTTCTGCAGCGGGTCCGGCGCGATCTCGGCCATCTTCTTGGCCAGCAGCACCTCCGACGGCGCGATGAAGGTCGTGCCCACCTGGATGATCTTCTGGGCCTGGTCGCAGAGGGCCTTCACGTATTCCGGGTGGGAATGACCCAGGGTCACGCATAATTGCCCCGACTGGAAGTCGATGAACCGCCGTCCCTCAACGTCCCACATGTAGAGCCCGTCGCCGCGTTCAGGCACCAGGGGCGCGGTGCGCATCGGGTGACGCAACAGATACTGATTGCCGAGTTCGAGCCAGCCCTTGTTGGTAGTGGGTAACGACGCCATGATCCGTCTCCTGGGGTATCTGAACCTTGATTGTGACACGCGTTTTTAAGGGGGAAAGGGGGTAAGGCCATGCTAAACCGCCGCCATCGGCGTGTCAATACAATTCGCCGGCGCTTCAATGACCCTCGCTGGCGCCTTGATGGTGGCCCTCGCTGGCGCCTTGATGGCGCCGGGGGCCGAGAATGTTTTGCCATGCCGCCGGGCCCGTTCTATCTTCAATCGCGACGTCATGATGCGATCGAGTCCAACTTAGGAACAGTACAGGAGCGTTACATGAAAATCTATCGCGTGGGGATCATCGGGCTTGGCCGCATGGGCAGTACGATCGACGACGAGGGACATACGCCTCTGCCGTATTCCGTCGCCGCAGCCTGCCGGGCGAGCGAACGGCTGGAGATCGCTGCCGGCTGCGACCTGCGGCCGGAACGCAGGGAGGACTTTAACAGCCGCTGGGGCGTCCGCGCGCTTTACGAGGATTTCAGGGAGATGGTCCGGGAGGAGCGCCCGGACATCGTCGCCGTATGTACCACCGCATCGGGCCTGCAGAAACCGGCCCGGCAGGCGCCCGACGCTTCGTTCCGCGGAGATTCCCACGCCGAACTGGCCGTCGCGCTGGCGGAAATGGGCGTGCCCATGCTCTACGTGGAGAAGGCCATGGCCAGCTCCATGGCGGCGGCCGACGACATCTGTGACGCCGTGCTGAAGAACGGGACCGTGTTCAATACGGGCGTGCTGCGCAGATTCGACAACCGGTACGGCGTGGTGCGGGACGCGGTGCTTCGCGGGGACGTGGGCGAGCCCAGGGCGGCCCTGCACTACGCGCAGTCATCCCTGATGCACGGACACATCCACTCCATCGACACGCTGTCCTGGCTGATCGGCGATCCCGCCATCACGTCCGTTCGCGGCGAGATCACCCCCCGGGATTACGTCATCGAGAACGACCACATTCCCTACGATCCCATCGCAACCTACGAACTGGTTTTCGAGAACGGCGTCCGGGCCTGGTCGATCCCCGCCGCGGGGTGGGAGTACGAGATCATCGGGACCGAAGGGACGATCCGGTCTCTGAACAACGGGGCCGGCGCGTCGTTGCGAAAAGTGCATGGCCGGGTCAGCGATCGCAGGGGACGCAGCATTTGGGAGGACGCGCCCTTCGAATTCGTTACGCCGAAGAGCACCGTCGTATCCTGTCTCGAAGATCTCGTCGAAGCCTACGAAACGGGACGAAAAAGCCTGGGACACGTGGAAATCGCCCACCATATCACAGAAGCCTGCATCGCCGTCGCCGAAAGCCATCGCCGCGGCGGCTCGCGGGTGGACCTGCCGCTGGCGAGCCGGGATCTATACATCTGGCACGTGTGAAAGCGTGCCAGGTTACGCTGATTTCAATCTGCGTATTTAAGAATTGCAAAGACCAGCAGTAAAAGAGAGATTATGGAAGGGATGAGCACTTTAAGTATGTCCCACTTGATGTTCGCAATTTCAGCTTTTGTTGCCATGTTTTCTTCGATGTGATCAATTTTTCCCAACGCGACGGCCATAGACTTCTTGAGGCTGTCGTCACCATAGAAGATATGGTCCATCAGGCGGTCGACGTTTTGTTTGACCTCTTCAGGTAAACCCGCTCGTCCCTGTACCTTTTCGCGGTCACCGTCGTCCATGATGCCTTACCCTTTGAGTGAAAGTCGGCTCCGTCTGGATATTGTCAATCGCTCGCGCTGGTAAGTGGGCAGATTCCTGCCTGTCCACCGCCTCGTTAGCCATTTCAACGATGTCGGTCGGGCGATGCTCGCCGCTTGACCACTTGAAAGCAGAATTTCCTCCCGGTCACGAGATGAATAACCTGATAAGGATCGCGACGGTCATGACCAACTGGCCGATCACTACCGTCTCGATTCGGGAAAGACGCCTGTCTATCTGTTCGATGATTCCTTCCAGTCGTCCGATCCGTCCTTCATGATTCATGCTCTCGGTCGACCTGATCTGAATTCACTCCTTTGGTGGCAGTTCGTTGTGCGGAGCAGAAGGGTTGAATCTCAGGTATCCCCTGACCTCGTCTACCTTTGTTTCCACCCGGTCCAAAGATGCTCGTAAATCCCTTAATTCTTCTCTCATTTCGGCTCTCAAACTACCCATTTCAGTCCTCAATCCACCTACTTCAGTCCTTAATTCATCCCTTATAGTACCTAATGAAACGTGTAAGTACGTCAGTACTGAAACAAGGACGATTACCGATGTAAAAACTGCGCCGTTACGTTGCCACCAACTTGACTCGGACACGTTGTTCCCTTCCCATACATTTCGCCATGCGTCCACGATTCCAGTGGTTCCTTTTCCTTATTTGACGCGGAAAGTGTCCGAAATCTCGTAAAAAACTAATTCCTTATCCCTATTTGACGCGGAAAGTGTCTGAAATCTCGAAAATAGGTTTTTTCATTGTTTTGAACCGAGTCTCTCATGGAGGGAATGACTGGATTCAACCTGTACATCTGGCACGTGTGAGTGCATCACCTCGCAAAACTCGCCGGATCCTGCAGGCTTTCAACCTGCTCGATCCGGTCTTCCTCCAGCACGTAACCGCTCAGCTGCCCGCCGTAGATACACCCGGAGTCCAGGCCGATCACGTAGGGCGAGCCGTCGTCCCGGCGCTTGACGACGAGTCCGCCCGGCGCGTCGTGGCCGAATACGACTAGTTTGCCGGATGGATCGTACGCGTCGTGCCAGCGCGGGCCCACGATGCCCTCCACGGGCGGCCAGGTGCGTATGGTGAGGAACTCGTCTCTCGAGGTGCCCTCCAGTCCTTTATCAGGATTGATGCCCGCGTGGACCAGCAGGAAACCGGGTTCGTCGATCCACAGGGGAAGCGATTCCAGCCAGGGAATCAGGGAATCCGCCACCGGTGCAAGGGCTTCCAGGGTCTGCAGGTGATCGGTCCAGTGCGTGGGAACCGGGGTCCCGGACAGGTGCTGTCGGAGCCGGTCCGGCATCCGGTAGTCGTGGTTGCCGAGGACCATCCTCGCACCGGTGTCCCGGATCAGCGTCCACACACCGGCGGGATCCGGTCCCCTGGTAAACGCGTCGCCCGTCAGATAGAGGAGATCCGAACTTTTGCGGAACTGCAGTTTGGAAAGCAGTTGTTCGAATTCACGGGCGCAGCCGTGGATGTCGCCGATGAACAGGGTACGCAGGGAAATGCTGGACTCCGGGATGATCAAAATGCGGATGCGAACGGATGGAAACGATGGTCCCGATTGCTTCCATCAGCGGACACGGAAGACCGGTCATCTCGTCATCCCGGATTATACTCGAGCGGCTCGGAGAGAGTCAAGGGAATGAACCGCCAGGCCGTGGCTCGGTTTGGCATGCAGCGACTGGCTCGGTTCAGCACAACCCTCCCTTTAATCGTTGAAAACAGGAAAAGCCCCGTACCAGCAACGGGGCTTTTCCTGTTTTCGGGACCGATCGCCCTTTTCAGCGGCCGAAGCTCCTACTCAGGGCGAACGGGAAGTAGTAACGAAATGACCGAGACAAATGCAGGGCGGATGCTGACGTGTTGCTTGCCCTGTCGGGACAACTCCGGGGGTCACTCGGAACATGGTCCGACGGGGCGCCAAGGGAAGACACCCCACCTCGCCGCAGGACTCTGTCAGCGCCCTGTCTACGGGACCCGGATTATCCCGATGTTATTGCGGTGCGCCAACGATCCTCACGGTGAAGTTAATGCGTACCGGATCGGCACCGACCGAGCTCAACGTGACGACAGCTGATCTTGATCCTGCCGGCGTCGCAGGAGCTGCGTTGGGATCAACAGGCGCGGGGGTCACTGTGACCTCTACGCCGCCGGCTCCCGCTGCCGCTGACGTGACCGTAGCCGGAACCGTGACGACATCAGTATCGCTCGATGCTACATTAATCGTAGCAGCTGCAATTTCATCCCTGGAAATATTGTCGTACAGACTGGCCCGGAACACAATCGTCGCTGGAGAATATGCCGTCGCCGCGGGATCTGCAGTTCTGTCCCACACGAAGGTGTTATTTGGCGTATCCGAGGTAGAAGCCCTCAAAATCCTGGTAATGGTCTGACCAGTTACGCTCACGTCGATACTGCCGCTCACGCCGTCGACCATAGCCGATACCGTAGCATCGCCGGCACCCTGGCCAGTGATCGTGCCAATGGAGCCCATAGCCACCAGTTTCTTCTTGTCGTCCTTCTTTTGTACCACGGTGGCAACGGACGTATCGTCGCTGCTCCAGGACCAGTTAGAACGCACTTCAACCGTTTCGCCGTCCGCATTTTGGGCCTCGGCTGTGATTTCGGGGGTTGACTGGCCTACAGCCAAAAAGTACTCGCTATCCGCTGCAGTCGCATTTTCACCTTCACCAACCATGAAAACGATCCTGGATACTGGCTTGGTGACCGTGACGGTGAGCTTAGCGGAAAGACCGGCGACTGCCGACTCAGCCGTGATCTCGGCTGTCCCCACCCCAATAGCGGAGATCATGCCGTCTTCCAGCATGATGGCGTCGTTTTCGTCCTTGGTGACCTCCAAAGTGACAGTAGCTGTAACGCTGGGGAGCTTTTTGCCGCTCTGCGCACCGACAACGGCGCTGACCATTTGTTCTTCATCGACCCTTAAAATGCTCGACTGATTGCCCATAGCAGGATCAGCGCCATCGATGATGAAAGCGATGTGGTGCGCCTGTGCCAGTTCAATGGGATCAATCCCACCGGTGTCAGGGATTCCAGCCGGACCCTGCGGACCAGGCGGACCCTGAGCGCCGTCAGCACCATCTTGACCAGCCGGACCCTGCGGACCAGGCGGACCCTGAGCGCCGTCAGCACCATCTTGACCAGCCGGACCCCGTGGGCCGGTTTGGCCAGGCGCACCCGGATCACCCTTGGGACCTGCGGCACCGGGCGGACCCGTCGGACCTGTCTTCCCCTCGCAACCGTACATCGAAAGAGCGAAGGCCAATACAGCAATTAAGAGGTAATGCATTGTGTTCTCCCGTTTATGGAAACACTACCTAAAAAGGAATGACGAAAATACGAAACTTGCCTATATCGCCTCCTTTCCCGCGAATGGATTCGGTTGACTGATTAACAGGCTCAAGAACGCTGGGTTTCAGACCGCATATCGGGTACTTTTCCCCTTAAATATGATTATCTCGAGCATCGGATCTGACCTTCGCCAGGTACGTCGCAGCCCGTTCGAAGCCCCATGCAGGCGGACATCGCGCACTGTTTCGTGTTGGGGTTTGATCGGGAAAGTCGGGTTATCGGGGTACGTGAGAAATGAGCGCGTGCATCAGGCAGATTCAGGGACGTCAGGTGTGAGAAAACCAGGAAGGGGAAGGGAGATGGATGAGTGGTGGACCAACATCAGGTCGAAGTAGTCCCAATCCATCAATTCCAGCCGCGGGGTGATAAGGCTTGAGTCCAACCCATGCGCGGCGTATATTGACGGGGCTGTTGAGACGCGGAAGAATCGGAGATTTCCTTAGGTATAGCGAGGCTCGACTTGCGTAGAATCGGCATATTCGGCTGGGGCATCGTGGCCCCCCGTTCGCCCAACATGGAAGCCTTTGCCCGCAACCTGGAAGCGTCGGAAAGCTGGCTGGCGCCTTTTGAAGGGTTCGGCCCCAACAACTTCCTGGTGGGGGAGCCCGATTTCGACTTCGGGGATTACAGGGAATGGATCGACGCCCGGTTCCCGTCGAACCGGTACACCCGCCTGGTCGACAAGATGGACCCTACTACGCTGCATGCCGTCGGGGCCTTCATCCAGGCGCTGGAACAGAATCCGGGCCTGGAAGAAGAACTCCAGGCGCTGGGTACGGCCGCCCACGTGTACATAGGTACCGGCGTCGGCAATATCCCCACCATCAGCCGGATCAGCATGGAGCTGTACCGGGCGCAGCGGGCGTGGGACCGATTCTGGGGTTCGGCGGAACGCAATGCCCGGCTCCGCGCCTATCTCACCCGGCATGACGACGAAGGCGTGGACGAGGCCATGCCGGCCCACCCGGAGACCGCGCCTTCGGCGACTCGAGACCAGGCCGAAGAAGCCTGGAACGCCTACTGGACGTCCCAGTCGGAAGAGCTCAGGTCATACCTGGAGACCCTCGCGGAAATCGAGGGGATGAACGTGGAGGGCACCGTCGAGTCGGGCAAGCTGAAGCTGATCAGGGAGAAGCAGCGCCGGAAGCAACAGTTGCAGGATGACTGGGGCGCCCCCGATCCGCCGTGGGAATGCGTCTCGGCCGACCTGATCTGGAATATCCACAACACGCCCGCGTCGCAGGTCACCATGATGGGCCGGATACACGGGTTGTCCCTTGCGCCCGTGGCCGCCTGCTCCACCTTCGGCGTGTGCCTCAAGCTCGGCATGGACGCCATCCGGCGCGGCGAGGCGAAGGCCGTCGTCGTGGCCGCCACGGACCCGCCGCCCACGGCCCTGCTGGTGGGCGCCTTCTACCGCGCCCGGGTCTCCGCCGCGGACGGCGCCGTGTCCAAGCCGCTGACCGGCCTGCGCGGTACCCACGTCTCGGGTGGCTCCGTGCTCTGGATCATCGGGGACTGGGATTATATGACTGAGAGAGGATTCCGGCCGGTGGGGATGGAACCCCTCGCGGTGGGCGTCAGCTCCGACGCCGATCATATCATCACGCCGTCGAAGGAAGGACCCCGGATGGCGGTCGGCCAGGCCATCGAAGACGCCCGCGTTTCCGCCGGCGACATCGCCTCTTGGGACCTGCACGCCACGGCGACGCCCGGTGATTTCCTGGAGATGGAGAACCTGCTCGAAATGGTGCCCGGCTCCGTGACGGTCACCGCCCGAAAAGGCACCTTCGGCCACGGCATGAGCGCCGGCGGAGGATGGGAACTGACGGCGCAGTACCTGGGCTACGCGCGGGGCGAACTGTATCCCACGCCCCTTTCCCGCGACGAGGTGAATCCGGAGATCGAAAGCCTGCACACCCGGTTCGTGTACGACACCTCGTGCCCGCTTCCCGATGGCATTGCCGGCAAGCTGTCCATGGGGATCGGGGGCATCAACGCCTGCGTCATATCGCGACCGCTGAAGGACGATTGACCCCTGGAAGCTGTCCCTGCCTTTTTTCGCG
This sequence comes from bacterium, assembly GCA_965202605.1. Taxonomy (GTDB): domain Bacteria; phylum JAAXHH01; class JAAXHH01; order JAAXHH01; family JAAXHH01; genus JAAXHH01. The sequence goes on along the minus strand of OZ241838.1, from coordinate 2,388,886 downwards.
TACCTGCCTACCCCTGCCGCTTCTCCAGCCTCTCGACGGCATGCATCAGTTCGCGCACGAAGACGCGCAGGGTGGCGAAGTCCTCGCGGATCTCCTCGACCTGCGCCGTGAGCCCGTCCCTGTTTCTTTCGAGGGCCCGGATGTAGCGGTCCCTTTCCTTTGCGTTCATTCGCTCATTCCTTGCCCAGACGGCGCTTGCTTATTCCGGCACTTTCGGCCCCAATATCCGCAGGGCGATAACCTCGCCCTGCCTGCTGGCCCCGGTGCCGAAAACCGCTCCGGCGATCTTGGTCCCCGCGCTTGGTTCGTCGATAGCGGGCATCAGTATGGCGTTGGCCCCCATTTCACCGGCCTTTTTTCTCATGGATTCGAGCATCTGTGCGCGGTTTGTCCAGGTCGTGTTACCCGATGAATTGATAATGGCCACGCGCACAAACTCGTATTTGGTCAACTCTTCTTCGGTTGTAAAGATGCGCACCATGCTTGGATCCGTAGATGGATATTTCACTGTGGGATCAAGCAGCGTCGCTTTGGTCGTTATGCAACCGGACACGATTAAGCCGAGCATCAAGACGATAACGAAGTAACGCATGGATTATCCTTTCCGTTGTGGTTGTCTGCCCGCCACTTTTCGGGCGGCGTCCCGGCTTGCTTGCGTGGTTACGTCCTGTTCAGGAGCGGGTCGAATTGCTGAATAAGATTGATTTCTACATTATGTCTGATCAGGGCATGCCCTTCTCGGTGAACATGTATCTGGTTTGCACCAGCCCTTTCAGTTTCCTGCCATCTCTCATGATTAGAAAGACGCTCAATGAACGAGTCCGTCTGCCCTACATATAAAGCTTCCCACGTTCGATTGGCGCTCCAGTCCATTGTCAGTTTGGCGAAAATATAAACCTCCGCTCCGGGGGACAGTCGGGCGATTGAAGGTGTGGATGCGGTAAACACATACCCGCCCCAATCTACCATTTCCACGGTGTTTTCCTTTCGGTTTGGTAGTAGAATAAAAGCTCCCGGGATTTACCAGATTACGGGGACTTCTAGTGTTGGTTGCTGCCGCCCGCCCCGTTCAGTGGCCGAAGCTCCTACTTGGTGCGGGCGGGAAGGTGTAACGAAATGACCGAAACTTCTGCAGGGAGGATGCTTATGCACTCTGGTTTTGCTGAATGACCCAGGCAACGCTTGTGCCCTGTCGGGATAACACCGGGGCCATTCCGAAACTGGGATTGACGGGGAAGGGTTGGCCCCCCTTAAATATATATGAATAGACCGAGCAGCGGGAAGTGGTCGGGCTCCCCGTTCGATGTTGGACGCGATCCAATCCCCGGCACTGCTCTCCCGTGCTGGCGAATGATCGGGTAAATCAGGTATGAATCGGGTAGGTCGGAAAGGGTCAGGCAGGTCGGGCAGGAGAACGGGTACGCCAGGGTAAGGCGGGATAAGTCGGTCAGGAGAGCGGGTATGTCAGACCGGATCTGACAGTTCGGACAGGAGAGCGGAAACGTCAGAAGGATCAGGCAGGTCGGGCAGGAGAGCGGGTGCGTCAGTTACACAAAATCCCAAACAGATCCGAGGGGTAATTCTACGATATATTGTGGCACATATTTGTTTATTACGATGCCTGCCAATAGGCAAAAACTGTCAATAGTAAAAACACCGATATTTCAAAAACACCTTGCTGAACCTGATTGTTGTTCATTATATCTGTAGGTAGAGGGAGTTCACCCAGTGATTGCAGGAGCCTGGGTAGTTATGAGTTATGAAAGGAAAATCCCGATCGGATTGTATTCTGAAGATATAGTCCGAGGTGGGATTTTTCTATATGGAGTCATAAATGAACAACGGTGCTGAACCAACAGTAGATATAGAGTGTCTAAAGGCTCCCCTCTGTAGGAATATCCGTGTCGATGGGGTAATTGGATATGTAAAGGGAGATGAGATTGTCTGTGCAATGTTTGTTGAAAAAGCCGGAATCCCGAAAAAGTTTACCCATCTCCTGAAGGAAGATGGTAAACTCGGTCCTGGTCGTATAGAGGAGACAAAGACAGTCCGTGAAGTAGAAGTGGAAGTCTTCATCAGTCAGAGAACAGCTGAAAATATGATTAAGTTCCTACAGGAGAAACTCAATGAACTCACCAGCAGTTCTGGATAGTAATACATTTGGGATCTGTCGTGATACCGAACTTCCATATCGTAGAATTTGGGGGTTAGGTACATTACCCTTTGATCCGATCGTGATCTACCGAATCAATATCAACGGGAAGGATATTGATGCGAGGGAACCTCTGTTTTTCAGTCCAGAACTGGGTGAGTCCGAAACGTACATTATAGAAGATGAAGTGTATAATTTGCACCTTTGGGCGGATTCTCTGGAAGAACTGGAAGGTCTACTTTACGATCAATTCATTTTTTTCTGGGAGAATTTCGTAAAAGAGGAAGATGTTAAGCTAAATCACCAAGCCCTCAAGCTGAAGTACAATTTACTTTCTGTATTTAAGGAATAATATGATTCGTGATAGAAACAAGATTGAGAGAGGGTTGAGGGAAAAAGGATTTACGAGTAGTGAAGGTAGAAACCACAAGATTTACAGTTACACGTCATTGGCTGGATATAAGACGGCAATTTATACAATCATAAGTAGAGGACAAAAACACAAATCTTTTGGCGATGAGATAATCTCTCATATGTCCAGCAGTCTCGGTATTTCAAATCGTCAGTTCTTTAGATTGATAGATTGTGATATGAGCCGGGTAGAATTTGAATCCTGCACTGGCAAAGAAATCTAAAGGATAGGGGATTTATACACCAAGACGCCCAAGGCGTCCTGAATAGCCATATTGAAAATGGCGGATTCCATGAAGGAGTCCGCTATTTCTGTATCTTTTTCTCCAGCCGCTCGACGGCATGCATCAGTTCGCGCACGAAGACGCGCAGGGTGGCGATTTCCTCCCGGGTCTCCTCGACCTGCGCCGTGAGCCCGTCCCGGTTCCTTTCGAGGGCCCGGATGTAGCGGTTCCTTTCCTTTCATACGCTCATTCCTTGCCACGGTACACTGCAGGCATGTAATGAAAAAGCCCCCGGATGAATACCGATACCGGAGGCTTTTGTTTGTTGTGCTGCCGCCCGCCCCGTTCAGTGGCCGAAGCTCCTACTTGGTGCGGGCGGGAAGGTGTAACGAAATGACCGAGACAAATGCAGGGCGGATGCTTATGCGCACAGGCTTCGCTGAACAGTTCAGTTGCGCTTATGCCCTGTCGGGATAAATACCGGGGGCCATTCGAAACTTGGCTGGCGGGGAAGGCGTTGGATCCTTCCCCGCCATAGCCGCAGGACTCTGTCAGCGCCCTGTCTACGGGACCCGGATTATCCCGATGTTATTCAGGTGCGTCTATGACTTGAATCGTAAATCTCAGACGCGCCTCTCTCGCCCCTGTTGCCTTCAGGGAAACGAAGGTTTCGTACGTGCCTTCGGTGACACCTGCAGCAGTGACCGGCTCAGCCGTAACCGTCACGGTGATGGTGCCATCGTCGTTTGCCGCGGTTCCTACCGCACCTACTGCTGGATCCACTTGTGCTACCGGTGGATCAGTGTCAGGCGTAGCAGCAGCGCCGGCAACAGACGTAGCAGGACTAACCGTCAAGGTCCAAGCCGTAATCAGGTCGTTGGAAACCACGTCACGGAGATTGACATCAAATTGGGTCGTGGCGTTACCTGAAGCAACGGCTGGCGTGGTAAAACCTTCCCCACCAGTTTTCCCTCTATCCCAAACAAAATGATTGCCATTGCTCGAGGCACTGGGATCGATAACTCTTGTGATGCTCTGGCCTGTGACGCTCACGCTGATTTCGCCGCTGACGCCTTCGACCATAGCCGTTATCGTGGCACTGCCGGAACCCTTGCCGGTTATCTTGGCTTTGGCGCCCATTTCTACGAGCTTCTTGTCCATCTTCGTTTGCGCCACGGTGGCAACGGAGGGGTCGTCGCTTTCCCACGCCCAGTTAGTACGTACAGCAACCACTTCGTCATCTTCATCATGGGCCATGGCGGTTATCTCCGCAGTCGTCTCGCCTGCGGCCAAGTTGCGATCACCGGCCGGACTGAAAACGATCTTGGAGACGGGCTTGGTGATCTCGGCGGTGAGCTTACCGGAGAGACCGGCGAGTTCCGATACAGCCGTGATCTCGACTTTCCCGGCCGCTACAGCGGTGAGCAAGCCGTCTTCCAGCGTGGCGGCGTCGTTTTCGTCCTTGGTAATCGACATAGTGACAGTAGCCGAAACACTGGGAAGCTTCTTGCCGCTCTGCGCACCGACAACGGCGCTGATCATGCTATCTTCGCCAACCCTCATAATGACTTCAGAGGGGGCCATGTCAGCATCCGCGTCACCTATCACGAAGGCGATGTGGTGTGCCTGTGCCAGCTCGATGGGATCGATTCCGCCGGTGTCAGGGATACCAGCCGGGCCTGCCGGACCTTCAGGACCGCGCTCACCCTTGTCACCCTTCGGACCTGCCGGACCCGCAGCGCCGTCTTTGCCGTCAGCGCCGTCTTTGCCGTCAGCACCTGCCGGACCTGTCGCACCTGGGGTGCCTGGAGGACCTTGCGGACCCGCAGCGCCTGTGTCACCCTTCGCGCCCGGCGAACCCGACGGACCTGCCGGGCCAGTCTTACCTTCGCATCCCAACATGGACAGCGCGAAGGCCAATACAGCGATTATGAGGTAGTGCATATCCTTCTCCCATTTATAGAAAGACTTCAAAAGGAATGACGAAAATTCGATACTTGCCTATATCGCCTCCTTTCCCGCATCGCGTATGGATCTGTTGAATTGAATCGTAAGAACTCAAGACTGCCGGATTTCAGACCATATCAAGGCACTTTTCCCCTTAAATATGAATAAGCCGAACGTCCGAAAGTGGCCGGTTTCCCTTATTCGAAACCGGACGCGATCCAATACCCGGTACTGTCCTCACGTGCCGGCGAATGACCGGGTAAACCAGGGTATGAATCGGGTACGTCGGAAGGGATCAGGCAGGTCGGTCAGGATAGCGGGTTCGACTGGTAAGCGTGGATAAGTCGGGCAGGAGAGTGGGTACGACTGGTAATAGGGGATAAGTCGGGAAGGATAGCGGGTACGACAGCTAATAGGGGATAAATCGGGCAGGAGAGTTTGTAAGTCAGGCCGAAGCGGTTAGGGGTCAGGTAAGTGGGGCAAGTCAGGTATGGGAAAACGTGGACGCGGGACCGTCAACCAGGTAACATGTTGGCGGTTGCTTACGGAGTGCAATTCAGGCACGTAACGCGTAGAGAGTTAAAAAATCTAACTTTTTTCTTGACTTATTACTCAATCTAATCATATATATATACGGAGTAAAATTACAGCAAAATCTTCACCGGACACGATCTGGTTGACCTGTCCCCGCAACCATGCGTACCTTACCATATAGAGAGACAACGGAAAGACAGAAAGGAGACTTTCAGGACTGGGTAACATGCCTCGTATTTAACCGCCAACACGATGTCGATCCCGTTTCTTGGGAGACGCAGTACTGACTCCCAGGCAGCGGGTTTGATCCTGCAGACTCAGCCGTCCGGAAAGCGTTAAACCGTCCATTCACGTCGCAAGAACAAGCAGTGCAGGTCCAGACAGGAGATAGTGGCGTGAGTTCCTGCCTGTTCCGCCTGGGAGTTCGCGATACATCGATCTCGCTCATGAGAGCGTGTTGGGCCTCTTGCGTGGAGATAGTACCATGCGGCGTAGCATCTCCTTACAGCCTCCCCTCGACAACAGGTCCGATCCGTTGTCCATTGATGTCGCGCGACTGCTGCAGGCCAGCATCGCGCCGAATACGGCGAAGGCGTACGGGGATGCATTGCGCAAGTTGTTCGAGCATCTGGATGGGCAGCCGTTGACCGACGATACGCTGGCCGGCTACCTGGCGCAGTTGTATACCAGGGGACTTGCGCCGGCAACTGTCACGGTCGTGGTACAGGCCGTCCGTTTCTGGGAAAAGCTGGAACAACGCCCGTCAAGTGTGGGGCCCTTGACGGGCCGAACGCTGGCCGGAATCCGCCGCGAAGGCCGAAACCGGGGCCGGGGACAGGTAACGGGATTGACCCGCGAGACGGTCAACCGCATGGTAGAGAACGCCGTCCGTACCGGCACCCTCGCCGGACTGAGAGACGCCGCGCTGTTTCGTGTAATGAGCGATGCGCTGTTGAGGATTGGGGAAGCCGTCGCCATCGACTGCGAGGACATCACCACCGAAATCGACGGGAGTGGGCGGCTGATGTTGCATCGAAGCAAGACCGACCAGGAGGGCAGGGGTGCCAGCCTCTTTCTGACCGCCCGGACCGTCGACGCGATCCAGCAGTTGTTGAAGGTAGCGGGGTATATGGTTGGTCCCCTTTTCCGCCGGATGTTGAAGGGCGGCCGAATGAGCGATGCCCGGCTGACGGTGGACGGTGCCCGGCTGGCCATCAAAGCGGCTGCGGAGCGGGTGGGTATCAAGGGCGTGAGCGGCCACAGCCTGCGCATTGGAACCGCCCAGGAACTCGCGCAACGAGGCGCCAGCCTGGTCGAATTGCAGAACGCCGGCCGTTGGACCGACAGCCAGATGCCCGCGCACTACACCCGCAATCAGGCCGCGAGCAAGGGCGCCGTAGCCCGCTTGCTTGGGATTGACTGAGGGCGTCTCGGGCTGCCTGTCGAGGTCTTGTACCGCCCCCCGGAGTTTCGCACCGCCGCCCGGAGTCTCGCACCGCCGCCCGGTTCGCTCGGCTCATGCGGGGGCGACTTCGCAACTACTTCCTCAACAGTTCCGCGAGCCCCTCCACCGTGGTCACCGGCTGTCGGCACACGAACTGTTCGCAGACATAGGCCGTGGTCGCGCTATCGATCTGCGGCCGGTTGGCCAGGAGCGGGATGAGTTCCGCGGCCGGGGCGCCAGCACGGCCGTCGACCTCTGTCGGATCGTGCAGGGCAACGACCTTGTTCGGCAGGAACGTGCTGTCGATCAGGTCCAGCATGGCCCGCGTGGCGGCGTCCTCTCTGGCGCCGACCAGGGCAATCTCGACAGGCGTGTCGAGATACCAGGAGAGTCCGCACAGCAACTGGCCGAATCCTCCGGGCGCCGCGCCCATGTAATCCGTAAAAAGAGCGAGGGTCTGGCCGGCCCTGTCCCGGTATTCGTGTTTGCCGGTAAACGCGGCCAGCCGGAGCAGGTTCTGCACGCTTACCGCGTTGCCCGAGGGAATCGCGTTGTCGTAGGGGTTCTTGGACCGTACGATGAGTGTCTCGTGGTCGTCGCTGGTGAAAAAGAACCCGCCGTCCTCCGGGTCCCAGAACCGCTCGATCGCCGTGTCCATGAGCGTCGCGGCCCGGGCGAACCAGGCCGGGTCGAAGGTCGCCTCGTACAGGTCGAGGAGCGCGGCCGTCGTGAAGGCGTAATCGTCCAGGTAGCCGTTGAACCGCGCACGGCCGTCCTTGAACGTGTGGAGCAGGCGGCCGTCTTCGTACAATTCCTCCAGGATGAACCCCATCGAATCCGTCGCCGCGTCGAGCCAGGCCGGTACTCCGAAGACGCGGCTCGCCCGGGCCAGGCTGCCGATCATCAGCCCGTTCCAGTCGGTCATGATCTTCTCGTCCCGTCCGGGATGGACGCGTTTTTCGCGGTGATCGAAGAGGGTCCGCCGGCCTTCGGATACGATCGCCCGCAATTCGTCCGGCGCCACCCGCAGGTGGGCGGCCAGCGGTTCGAGGCCGACGTCCACGTGCAGGACACTGGTCCCGTGTTCGAAGTTTCCCCCTTCTTCCACGCCGTGGTACCGGGAGAACAGGCGGCCCTTCTCTTTCCCCAGGACTTCATTGATTTCTTCGGGCGTCCACACGAAGAACCGGCCTTCCTCGCCCTCGCTGTCCGCGTCCTGGGTCGCGTAGAACCCTCCGCCGGGCTGGACCATCTCGCGCATGAGGTAGGACGCCGTTTCCGAGACGACCTTGCGGAACAGGGGGTCCCCGGTGGCCTGGTAGGCCTCGGTATAGGTTCCCATGAGCAATGCGTTGTCGTACAGCATCTTCTCGAAGTGGGGGATCAGCCATTTGGCGTCGACGGAATACCGGTGAAACCCGCCTCCGAGGTGGTCGTAGATCCCGCCGTTACCCATCTTCGCCAGGGAATGGCTGGCCATGTCGAGGGCCGTCTGCCGTCCGGACCTGAGGTGCTCGCGCAACAGGAAGGACAGCGTCATGGACGGGGGGAACTTGGGTTGCGTGCCGAAACCGCCGTTGGTGGCGTCATAGGACGCGGTGATACCGGTGAAGGCCTTGTCGAGCAGCCCCGTGTCGAGGGCTTCGTTGCTCGAGGCGAATCCGGCCAGTTCGACGAGGCGGTCTTTGAGCTTGTCGCCCTGTTCCTCGGCGTCGGAGCGGCGTTCCCGGTAGAACTGGGCCACCGCCTGAAGGATGCGGGGAAACCCGGGCCGGCCGTACCGGTCGTCCGGGGGGAAATAGGTGCCGCCGTAGAAGGGTTTGAGTCCGGGCGTAAGGAAGACGGTCATGGGCCAGCCGCCGCTGCCCGTCATGGCGGTGACGGCGTTCATGTAGATCTCGTCCAGGTCGGGCCGTTCCTCCCGGTCCACCTTGACGTTGACGAAGTGCCGGTTCATGATCTCCGCCGTTTCCCCGTTCTCGAAGGATTCGTGGGCCATGACGTGGCACCAGTGGCACGCGGAGTATCCGATGGACAGCATCACGGGCTTGTCTTCCGACCGGGCCTTCTCCAGGGCCTCTTCGCCCCAGGGGTACCAGTCCACGGGATTGTAGGCGTGCTGCCTGAGGTAGGGGCTGGTCTCGCGTACCAGGCGATTGGCCTGCTGTCCGTCCTGCTGCTCGGTTTGCTGCGGATCGTTCAATTCACACCATCCCTTCCCTTACCATGCGTTCCAGGGCGAAATCGCGGACGTCGATGGGGAACTCCATGACGCACCGCCGGGCGGAGGATTCGAAAATGCCCATGATGGTTTCCAGGGCCACGCGGGCGGTCTTCGCTTCGGACCGGTGAGTGGCCTGGCCTTCCACGGTGGAGATCAGCTCCGCCAGTTCGCCGCAGACGTTCGAATAGACCTCATCCAGCCGCGGCGTGTGCCAGCCTTCCGAACGGTAGCTGGACAGCATCTTAAGCGGCGGTCCGGCGGGACTGTTCACTTCGATGACCCCGTCGGAACCGATGACCCGGAAGGAGAAGGACTGGCTCGCCCGTTCGCCCAGCTCGATGAATCCCACCACCCCGTTTCCGTACCCGATCCGCCCGATCGCCATGTCTTCCACCGGCATGTCCGGATGGTTGCGCCGGCCTTCGATCTTGTGGGGACGGTCGATCTGGCCCATGGCCCACAGCGGCGGACTGTCGCCGTTCAGGTAGCCCATCAGGTCGATGACGTGGGTGCCGTTGTTCATCAGGTCGAGGGTACAGTGGCCCCAGATCATGGCGACCTCCCCGATTTCCCCCGCCTGGATCAGTTCCCTCGCCCGGACGGCCTGGGGAGAGAACCTGTGGGCGTGGCCGATGGCCAGGACCGCGCCGGCCTTGTCGCACGCTTCGATCATCCGGTCGGCTTCGTCCAGGGAGACGGCCATGGGTTTCTCGCACAGGATGCCCTTCACGCCACTTTCCGCCGCCGCGACCGTCGCTTCGCAGTGTCCGCGCGGCCAGGTGCACACGCTCACCAGGTCGAGAGCCTCCCGCTCCAGCATTTCGCGGTGGTCTTCATATAACCGGATGCCATGTTCGTCGGCGAGACGCCGCGCCTTCTCCCCTTCCGGATGGATGTCCGAGCCGGCGATCAGTTCGACTTCGGCGTTTTCGACGTGACGGTATCCGTCCGCGTGGGCGGTGGCGATGCCGCCGCAACCGATGAAGCCCGCCCGGTACTTGTTCATGCGTGGGTTTCCCGTGTAGGGGTGTGGGGTCGTGTACGGTCACGACCGGAAAAGGGGGCGCGTCAGGCAGGTCGGCCCGCCGCTGCCCGCGTAGCAGATGTGATCGCCGTCGAATTCCTCGACCGCACAACCGGCCTTCCGCATGCGATCGGCCGTAACCGGATTGCCGCGTCGCACGAGGACGTGGCGCGGACTCGTGGCGAGGACGTTGCAGCCCAGGCTGTCGTATTCCTCGTCCGGCACCGGCACCAGGTCTATGCCCAGGGCGGTCAGCATCTCCCGGAACGGGATGGGCAGAAGCCGTTCGTAGACGGCCGCGAGGTCCGCGTCCAGCATGCTGATGACGGACATGAGGTGCAGTACCGCGCCCGGACCGTCCCAGTGGACCATGGGGACGGCCACGACGTCGATGCCACGCGGCTGCAGCAGGGACTGGAACTGGCGGATCCCCTCGCCGTTCGTGCGGTAGGTCAGCCCGATGACGGCCAGGTCGTCCTTCAGCCAGACCACGTCGCCGCCTTCGACGCGCCCGGGCGGTTCGATGCGTCCCGCGACGGGGATGCCCGCTTCGGCGTACCAGCCTTCCTGGGCATCCGGCTCCGCCATGCGGGCTTCCTTGCCCATGCGGCCCAGGATCACGCCCTGTCCGGTCACGGAGGCCACGGGATCATGGACATAGAGAGAGTCAAGCCCTGTTCGGCCGTCGGCCGGAAGGTACGCCACTTCGGCGCCCGCCGATTCTAGCAGGGAAGTGAACCGCTGGTGCTCCGCTACCGCGCGATTGAAGTCCGGCCGGACGAGATAGTCCAGGGACCGCCACTGCGCGTCGATCCGGTCCTGGCTTTCGAAGGCTTCTGCCGGGCGCTTGACCAGCACCTTCTTGAGCGGGCGTACCATGGACTGGCTACCGTATGAATTCATGAGGACTGGCTGCCGTTTGGGTTCATGGTGATCGCCGGCCGGATATTTGTCGTCGGGATTGAGGCGTCATGCCGTCTGTTGTCCGGAAAGTCGCGCTTCGATTTCTTCTTCATTCAGGACCTCGACGCCGAGGGACTGCGCCTTCTGCAGCTTGGAACCGGCGTTTTCACCGGCAACCAGGTAATCCGTCTTCTTGCTCACGCTGGACGTGACCCGCCCGCCCGCGGCGGTGATCTGATCCGCCATCTCTTCGCGGGTGTAGTTCGGCAAGGTGCCCGTAATCACGACGATCTTATCCGCCAGCACCTGGGCATGCGCGCCGTCCCCCGCCGGCGCCTGGGAGTCCGCACCGCCCTCCGGCGCTTCCAGTTCCATGCGAAGGCCGGCCTTCTTGAGTTTTTCGACGATCTCGAGGTTCCGTTCGTTCCGGAAAAACGAGACGACGCTCTCGGCGATCTTCGGACCGATCTCCGGTACGGCGACCAGTTCCTCCTCCGAGGCGCCCCTGATCCTGTCGATGGAGCGGAAGCGCTCGGCGATCTGCCGGGCGACCCGCTCCCCCACGTGGGGAATGCCCAGGCTGAAGAGGAGGCGGTCCAGGGGGCGGCCCTTGCTGGCTTCGATGCCCCGCAGCAGGTTGTCGGCGGATTTCTCGCCCATGCGTTCCAGCGTGCCGAGCTGCTCCCGGGTCAGGCGGTAGATGTCGCCCACGTCCCCAATCAAATCGTTTCCCAGTACCTGCTCGGTGACCGCCGGCCCGAACCCTTCGATGTCCATTGCGTTCCGGGCGGTGAAATGGGTGACCCGCGCGTGCGTCTGCGCCGGACAGGCCGCGTTGCTGCAACGCACCGCCACCTCGTCGCCCACCCGCACCAGCGTGGCTTGGCACACCGGACAGGCCGTCGGCATCACGAAAGGCGCCGACCCGTCCTCCCGCTTGTCCGTGTCGACCGAAACGACCTTGGGGATGACGTCCCCGCCTTTTTCGATGACCACGGTGTCGCCGACGCGCAGGTCCTTGCGGCGGATCTCCTCCTCGTTGTGGAGCGTGGCCCGGCTGATCGTCGATCCGGCCAGGAATACCGGTTCGAGCTCGGCGACCGGCGTCACCACGCCGGTCCGGCCGACCTGGAGCCGGATGTCCACGAGACGCGTCCTGGCCCGCTGCGCGGCGAACTTGCTGGCGATGGCCCAGCGGGGACTCTTCATCGTGGCGCCGAGTTCGCCGTGCAGTCCGATGGAATCCACCTTGATGACCATGCCGTCGATATCGTAGGACAGGGACGACCGGCGCTCCTCCCATTTGTGGCAGAACTCAATCACTTCGGCTATGTCGCCGAATCTCCGGGTTTCCAGGTTGGTCGGAAACCCCTGGCCGGCCAGCCAGCTTAGTCTCTCGAAATGGCTGTCCAGTTGGGGCCGCGCCGCAATCGCGCCGGCTTCATCTTCGAAACGCACCGTGTAGAGAAACACCCGGAGAGGTCTCTCGGCAACGACGCGGGGATCGTGGAGCTTCAGCGAGCCGGCCGTGGCGTTGCGGGGGTTCGCGAAGAGCGGCTCCTCCCGTTCCGCGCGGAGGGCGTTCAGTTCCCGGAACCCGTCGTGGGGGAGGTACACTTCGCCCCGCACCTCGATGTTGTTGAGCCGGGGCCGTTCCTCGGCAATGCGAAGGGGTATGGACCGGATGGTTCGGAGGTTCGCCGTGATGTTGTCGCCCTGCTCGCCGTCCCCCCGCGTGGCGCCCAGGGTCAGCGCGCCGTCTTCGTAGCGCAGGCTGACGGCCACGCCGTCTATCTTCAATTCGACCGCGTAGGCGTATGCCCGCTCCGGACCCAGCATGTCACGGATGCGGCGGTCGAAGTCCCTGATCTCCTCGTCGTTGTACGTGTTGCCGATGGAGAGCATGGGCACGGGGTGCCGGACGACGGGAAAGGAAGAGGAAGGAGAACCCCCGACGCGCTGTGTAGGCGAATCGGGGGTGATCAGATCGGGGTGGGCCGATTCCAGGTCCCGCAACTCGTTCACCAGCATGTCGTAGTCGTAGTCGCTGATGACGGGATCGTCGAGAACGAAGTACCGGTGATCGTGCGACCGGATCTTCTCGCGCAGGACTTCAATGCGTTCGGCAGGCGACATGGGTTCCGCGGGCTTTAGCTAACCGGCGCGGGCGACTTTCGACCGTGATGATTTCCGGGCGCGTCGGATTTCCTCGCGCTTCTTCGCTATCCAGTTCTGCCACCAGACCACAATGGGACTGGCGATGAAGATCGAAGAATAGGTTCCGGTGACGACGCCGAAGGTCAGCGCCAGGGCGAAACCCCAGTTGGTCGACGCGCTGCCGGCCAGCAGGAAGACCAGGACCAGGAGGACGGTGAGCGACGTCATCATGGTGCGGTTCAGGCATTCGTTGATGCTGCGGTCCACCACGCCGGAAAACCCTTCCGTCCGGGTTCGGCCCAGGCTTTCCCTTATGCGGTCGTAGACCACGATGGTGTCGTTCGTCGAATACCCCACGACGGTCAGCAGGGCCGCCACCACCGCCATGGTCAGTTCCTCGCCCACGAGGGTGAGCATGGCCAGCACGATGAGTACGTCGTGGATCAGCGCGACGATCGTCCCGATCCCGAACCGGAAGCCGTTGACCTGCCGGAACCGGATGGTGATGTAGAGGACGATGCCGATGATGGAAGCCCCCACGGCGCCCATGGCGTCGACGGTGAGCTCCTTGCCGATCTTCGGACTGACGTTGTACTCCTGCCGCAGCCAGTCCTGTTCATCGCCCTTGAGGTTGTCGGGGAACTGTTCCCGGAGCGTCGTTTTCACGGCCGATGCGACCTGCTGCTCGTTCCAGTCGCTGGCGGCCGCCCGGATCAGAATGTTGTCTTCCTCGCCGATCACCTTGATCTCGCTCTGGCTCAGGTCGACTTCCTGGTTCTCGATGGCGACGTTGCCCAGCGCGCCGCGAATGTCCTGTACCTGCACCGGGGGATCGAACCGCATCTCGATCAGCGACCCGCTCTGAAAGTCCACGCCCCAGTTTACCCCGCCGCGCAGGACGATGGTCCCCAGGCCGACGGCGATCACGCACCAGGTGATGAGAAACGCCAGCTTGCCGAACCGCATGAATCCGAAGAACAGTCGCCCGAAGGGATCGGTCCGGCCGATGCTGACCTGTGCGAGCTGCCACCGGTCGATGAGCGCGTCGAAGAGAGACCGCGTGATGAAGATGGCCGTGAACATGCTGATCAGGATGCCGAATCCCAGCGTTACGGCGAACCCCTTGATGGGGCCGGTACCGAACTCGTACAGGGCGAAAGCGGTGATCAGGGTGGTGATGTTGGCGTCCACGATGGTGCGGAGGGCGTTGCCGTAACCGCTGTCCACGGACTGCCGGATCGTCTTCTGCCCCGATTTGAGCTCTTCCTTGATCCGTTCGAAGATGAGGATGTTGGCGTCCACCGACATGCCCATGGTCAGGATGATTCCCGCGATGCCGGGCAGCGTCAGCGTCGCCTGGAAGGCCCCGAGGACGGCCAGGAGAAAGAGGAGGTTCAGGATCAGGGCGAAATTGGCGATGAAGCCGGCCGTCCGGTAATACACCGCCATGAAGATCATGACGGCGATAAGACCGAGGATCGAGGCCCACTTGCCGGAGTTGATGGCGTCCTCGCCCAGGGACGGCCCCACGACGTACTTGCTGATGATCTCCATGGGCGCGGGCAGGGCGCCGGCGCGCAGGACGATGGCGAGGTCCCGGGCTTCCTCCAGGGAGTTGATGCCGGTGATCTCGCCCCTGCCGTTGGGGATGCGTCCCTGGATGACCGGCGCGGAGAACACCCGGCCGTCCAGCACGATCGCCAGGCGCCGGCCGATGTTGTTCCCCGTCACGCGCGAGAAGGTCCTGGCGCCGTCGTCCGTGGTCGTGAAACCGACCGACGCCACGCCCATGCTGCCGATATCGCTGCCCGACCCGGTCTGCGGAAAGGCGTCCGCCAGCACCGCCCCGGTCAGTTCCGGCTGGGCGTGCATGTAGTAGTAGGACCTGACGCGCTGGCCGCTGGCCGTCGTCCGCATCACCCCGCCCCGGATTTCCGCGCCGTCCGGGATGAAGCTCTGCACCTGGGGCTGGGCCAGGATCTCGTCCATCCGGGCGACGTTGCTCGCCGGTACGATGATTTCGTTGTCAGAGAGGTCGATGAGGCTCAGAAGGGGGTTGCGTTCCGCCGAAACGGCCGCTTCGGGTATCAGGGCGTTCGTATCCGCCGGGGCGCTCGTGGTGTCCCGGGCCGCCAGCAGGGCGTCTATGCGCTCGACGACCGACCGCAGTTCGCTGCCGTCGCGCAGCAGCCTGAACTCCAGCTGGGCGGTCTGGTTGATCAGCGTCATGGCCCGGTCGATGTCCTTCAGTCCCGGCAGCTCGACGATGATGCGGTCTTCGCCTTCCTGCTGGATGATCGGTTCGGTGACGCCGAATTCGTTGACGCGGTTCGAGATGACCTGCATGGCCCGTTCCACCACGTCTATGGCTTCTTCCTCCGGCAGGTTGGACTTGTCCACCTCAAGCTTGATGTGCACCCCGCCCTGGAGGTCCAGGCCCAGGCGGATGGACTGGTCCTGCAGCCGGTCGCGTTCGGCCTTGTTCAGATTCAGCCCTTTGAGCTGGGCCTTGTCTTCCCCGGTCAGCAGGGGATCCGAGTCGATCGCTTCGATCTGTTCCGGGGTGAGGGTGTTCTGGACGGGGGCGTATTGCCAGTAGTCAGATGTTCTGAAGGAAGGATAGACGTACCAAAGCGCGGTGAAGATTACAACGAGTATGAGAACGATGCGTATCTGTTTCCACTGCATGCAACCCGGCTCCTAAGCAGACGAAGGCGGGTTGCTCGACTGCCCGCTACCCGCCTTCGTTTCTGCGTTGCGTATAGGTAAATCAATGTTCGATGGGAATCTGGCCGTTAGTCTCTCAGGGCGAAAAGCACGTTCTGGCCGGCGAAGTTATCCGGCACGAGCAGTTCGATGGATACCCGGTCGCCCGAGGGATGGAATGCGACGACATAGTCCTGCCCGTCCCTGAAGGTACGCGGAAATACGTCCACCTTCTTGATACTGTCCAACGACGGGAAAGCCGACCGCTCGATCGTGAGGACGGTACCTTCGCGCAGGTCCTGGGACTGTGAAAAGTCCACGCCCGAGAGCGATTCCACGCGGGGGCCGCCGAAGAACGGATCCTTGATGACCATCGCGTCTTTCCAGTGATCCATGGTGTTTACCGCGAAGAAAATGGAGTTCAGCTTCATCTCGGCCGCAAGCTTGGCCTGTTCTTCCATGTCCCGCTGTGCCAGCGCCTCGTCGCGGGCCTCGCTCAGCATCGCGATCTGTCCATTGAGCCGCTCTTCTTCGCTGCGGAGGAATACGATCCGCTCTTCGAGCATGTCCTTGACCTGGCCCAGCGAGTCGGCGATGAAAGCCGCCCGGGCCTGGGCCGCGTCGCGTTCTTCGGTCAGCGTCGCGATGGTGCGGTTTATACGCGCCCTGGCGATGCGTTGCGCACGGCCCGGCGACATGTCCGCGGTTCCCTGCGTCACGTACGTGCCGAGGATGCCGTCCTTGTAAAGCAGCCAGATCTGGTTGCCGACGTTCAGGTCTTCAACCAGCGCGGTCTGCTCGACCGCGTCACGGGCTTCGGCTGCCGTAAGGCCGTGATTCTCCATGAGGTACTGCAACGCGACCGGCAGGTGGGAATCGCCGCGCTGAACCGTATAAGGCGCCGGAAGATCGTCTCGAAGATCCTGCATCTGCTGCTGAAGCTCCGCGACCTCGCCCCGGGTATCGATGATCTCCTGCACGAGACCGCGGTACGAGACGTCCGCCTCGCTGGCCAGCATTTCATTTAAAACGGCTTCGTGGTCGGGATTCAGCGCCATATTGGTCAACGATTCCGCATCGACCTGGGCCTCGGGATTCGCTTCGTAGTACTGCGCTATCGTCGCCTGGATCTCATCCTGCCTGGCGCGGATTTCCTGCTCGGTCTCGTTCAACCGTTCCACGAGTTGCTCGAAGTTCTCGATCTCGGTTGCGCATCCCATGACCAGTGCCATGGTTAGCAGTACGAATATACCTCGCATTGGTTTCCTCCGTTAGAGTGGTTTACCGTCGTTTCTTTTCGATTCACGGTAGATATAGATTTCAGAGCAATACACAATAATATAGTTAAAGTCGAGTTTTGTCAAGAATACTTAGCCAATCGCACAAACATAATCGGGCTGTCTTTCCGATTCACGTTTCGCGACGCGGGCCCAGTCCCCAGCGGCGGTCGCGCGACTCCGAAGCGGCGGTCGCGCGACTCCGAAGCGGCGGTCCCACGACTCCGAAGCGGCGGTCCCACGACTCCGAAGCGGCGGTCCCACGACCGGGCCCGGGTCGACTACGCCATTCAATCGGGATACCGTCGTTTCATCTCCTTGACGGCCTCGCTCACGAGCGCTTCCAGCACGCCCACGTCCACGTCGGCCAGTTTGTTGACGTACAGGCAGGACTTGCCGGTCTTGTGCTTGCCCAGGCGGCAAAGCAGGTCTCCATATGCCTCGAAACCGGGCATGAGGTAAATCGACAGGTTCTGTTTTCGCGGCGAAAACCCCGCGATGGGCCAGTCGCCTTCCTGCCCGCTCGCGTACCGGTAGTGGTAGCTTCCGAACCCCACGATGGCCGGTCCCCACATCACAGGTTCTTCTCCGGTCACCCGCCGCATGAGATCAAGCAGGACACGCGCGTCTTCCCGTCTGCGCGGATGGTCCACCGCGTCGATGAAGGCTTCCACGCTGGCGTCGGTAGGCCGGGTCTTGAGATCGGACATGTTCATCCTTATTCAAGCGATCATCGATGTGTATTGTGGTTCGCATGCTTTAAAACATATAGAAAACACATTTATGTCAACTATTGATACAGGCGATAACCTGCAGCCTGAAACTTGGGTACAAAGATCACCAGTTGTTAAGGGTATCGTCGGAGTATTTCCAGTTTCTCCCGAGTCCAGGGACCTCCAAATCGAACCAAGTCCAATTACTCCATTCCCGGCACCTCACGCCAAAGACGACCGTCCACGACAGCAGTGTCGCCACCGCGCTTGTTCCTAAATCGGTCAGCGTCTTGGTCTCATGAAACTATTGGTCGAAATGGTGAGTAAAACCTGGAATGAGAAATCGTAGTCGTCAAAGGTAAACCGATTAAGTCATTGGTCTGTATACCAGCCGACATCTCGAAAAAAAGGAAGAGACACCTCTGGGCAGGAGTCCGACGTAGTCACTTTCCGGCTTGACAGTACCGCGCACTGCGCTACATTTCCATACGCCCCTCATGAAGCCGACCAATGCGCTTTGTGTCGTGGAGGCAGTACCCTCGATTCTGATCGAACGCCTACCGGAACCGAAGAGGCAGGACCGATATCCGGCGGTACGGATCAGCGCGCTCCTCCCGGATGCCGGCGTTGCCGATAGCGGATATCCGTACATGTCTCAGACAACCTCGCAACAGGATACGGGACGACAACCGGGTGAAGCGGCGCCTGAGGTCTCGGAAACGACGCCTGTCCGAAAGCGTCCGTTGACCTGCGTGTTCACCGGAGGTGGAACGGGGGGCCACGTCTATCCCGCACTGGCCATCGCCGACGAAGTGCGGGCCCGGAACCCCGAAGCCCGCATCGTGTACATCGGCGCCCGGGGCAGAATGGAAGCCTCCCTCGTCCCGAAGCGCGGCTATCCGATCCACTTGGTCTATGCCCGGGGACTGCCGTCGGGGAGGCGGCCTCTCGCCCTCCTGCGATTCGCGTTCTGCACCGGCTTCGGCGTCTTCCAGAGCCTGGTTCACCTGTTGAGACTGCGCCCGCGCATGATTGTCGCGACGGGCGGCTATGCCAGCAGCCCGGTCCTCCTGGCCCACTGGATCCTCAAATCACTCCGTATTTCGGGCGGCCGCCGGTGTTTCGTTCACGAGCAGAACGTCGTGCCCGGGAAGGTGAACACGTTGGCCGGCCGGATCGCGGACCGCATCGGCGTTTCGTTCGAGGCCTCGCTGGGACATTTCCCGGCGGAAAAGGCGACGTGGGCGGGCTACCCGGTACGGCGGGAGATAGGCGCCGTGTCCAGGGCCGACGCGCGGGTTTCGCAGGGATTGCCGGCCGGCGCGAAAGTCGTATTCGCCTTCGGCGCATCCTCGGGCGCCCGCTCCATAAACCGGGCCGTCGTCGACGCGCTGCCGCGCCTCCTTGCCAGGCCGGATATCCACGTCGTCCACGTCATCGGGCAGACGCGAAGTCCCGATTACAACGCCGAAAGCGACACCCGGGACCGCCTGGAGGGGCTCGATCTGGCCGATGAACAGCGGTCGAGATACCACCAGTCGGATTACTCGCACGAAATCGAAACCCTCTACGCCGCAAGCGACCTGGTCATCGGCAGATCCAGCGCCGGCGTCGTCACCGAAATCGGCATCTGCGGGATCCCCTCCATACTGGTGCCGCTGCCCTACGCCCCCGGCGATCACCAGGCCGTGAACGCCAGGACGCTCGAATCGCGCGGCGCGGCCGTCGTCCTGTACGAGTCGATTTCCGTTGAGAACGGCCAGACCATTGGCGTGGTCGACGGGGGGCGCCTGGCCCGCCTGGCCCTCGAGATCCTGGACGAACCGGTCCGCCTCGACGCCATGAGCCGGCGGGCGCGGGAGACCTTCGATCGCGGCGGGCTGGACCGGATCGTCGACCAGCTGGACCAGATGCTGGCAGGCAGGCCGCCGGACCGCGTGCTTTCCAACGGCAGGCCCGAGGAACCCGACGTCGCCGCTGGCGCCGTTCCTGCCGAAATCGCGTGCTCCGCGTTTACCCTGGTCCGCCGGTTCGCGGATGGCCGCGACCAGGCATTTATCGACTCCGTGGGCGAAGACTACCTGAAGTACCGTGTCGACGGATACCTCAAGGACACGCGCTGGCCGATCCGGAACGAGGGCGTCAAACTGGTCGGACTGCTCGGTTACAAGGACCGCCTGTCCTTCGTCCTGGCGCTGCTCCGCGACAAGACGCCGGCGCCCCTGCTCCAGCGGCTGTTCGGCGGCGATTACCGGCAGGTCGGTTTCATCCGCCGCAACGCCGTGACCACGATTGAGCAACTCGGCGTGTATGACGCATCGGTGCGCGCAAGGCTGCTGGACCTGTTGACCGATCCGTACTACGAGGTGCGCTCCGCGGCCGCGCGGGCCTTCGCCGCCCTCGCCCCGGAAACGTCGGACCCGGACGAGGAGGCGCTGAGCGGTCTGCGCCGGCTGATGCGGGAATCCTCCTTCGAAATCAGGTCGGCGGCCATACTCGCCCTGGGCAGAATGGGCGACGGCGCCGTGGCGGACTGGCTCAGGCCGTTTTACCAGGACCCGAACTGGAAGGTCCGCCAGGCCGTCCTCGACGCCCTGACCGACCTGGTCAGGCGGAAGCTGATCGTCGACCTGGGCGGACTGGGCGAAGAGCTCGACGACATCCTGGTCACCTGCAATCACTTCGACCCGGACTTCCCGATAAAGCGCACGCTGAACCGGCTGATCGGCATGATACGCCAACAACAGGAAAACTCGTGATCCGCTGCCGACGGCAAGCCCCATGATACGCCACAGACAGGAAACCCCGTGAGCGCCCTATGATCTATTATCTCGTCACGTATCTATTCGATACCGTCGATTCGCTGTCGTTTCTGCGCCTTTTCCAGTACCTGAGCTTCCGCGCGATCTGCTCGGCGCTGACGGGCTTCGGCATCACGCTGCTCTTCGGCCAGCGCATCATCCGTCTGCTGTACGTGAATCGCGTGCGGGACAATCCCCGGACGCACGGCGTGACTTCCTCCGACTCGAAGGCCGGCACGCCGCTCATGGGCGGACTGCTGATCATCGCGTCCATCTTCGCCAGCGTGCTGCTGTGGAGCGACCTGCTCAACCGCTTCACCATAATCTTCCTGCTCGCCCTGGTCTGGTTTTCCCTGTTCGGATTCATCGACGACTACCGGAAGATCAGGTACCGGGACAGCGACCGCGGCCTGTCCCAGGCCACCAAGCTGTTTTTCCAGGCGGCTTTCGGCTTCGCCTTCGGCCTGATCTTCCTGTTGCCCGGCCTGTCGCCGGTGCCCGCGGGAATCGCCTCGGAGCTCTATCTCCCCTTCGTGAAGGACCCCGTCCTCGACCTGGGCTGGTGGTACCTGCCCTTCATCGCCTTTGTCGTGGTGGCCATCGCCAACGCGGTGAATTTCGCCGACGGCCTGGACGGACTGTCCATCGTCCCGGTCTCGTTTACGGTGGTCGTCTACGGGGTGTTCGCCTACGTCGTCGGAAACGCCATCTATTCGGGGTACCTGCAGTTCACCTATCTGCCGGGCAGTGGCGAGCTGACGGTGATCTGCGCGGGGGTCTTCGGTGCCTGCCTCGGCTTTCTCTGGTACAACGCCTATCCCGCCCAGGTCTTCATGGGCGACGTGGGCGCCCTGCCGCTGGGCGGCATCGTCGGTACCCTGGCCGTACTGCTCAAGCAGGAGTTCCTCTTCGTCATCACCGGCGGGATCTTCGTCGCCATGGCCTTCTCGGTCCTGGTGCAGGAGAAGGTCGGGATCAAATGGCTCGGACGGCGCATATTCTACATGGCGCCGCTCCATCACGCCTTCCAGTACCGGGGCCTGGCCGAGACCAAGGTCGTCATCCGGTTCTGGATCATCGCGGGCATCCTCGCGATCATCGGCCTGTCGACCCTCAAGATCAGGTAGGCGCGACGACCGTGCGCGACGGCAGGGCGGCGGACCGCTGGAAGGGCGGTGACCTCAAGTGATCGAGATACAGTACACGAAGTGGGTGCCCCGCGCCGATGAGGCCGAGGACCGGATCGAACAGCTCCTGGGCCTGCTGAGCCAGATCCTCATCCATACCAGCGGCGACGTGGAGGAAGCCCTGAAGTGGATGCGCTACATCGACCAGCGGCAGGGCATCTTCGACGACAGCATGAGCTACGAGTCCTTCGTCAAGGAGCTCGAGAAGCGGGGATACGTGAAGCAGAAAGACGACGCGTTCTCCCTGACCGACAAGGGCGGGCGGCGTATCCGCGAGGACTCCCTGAAGTTCGTCTACAGCAGCCTCAAGAAGGGCTTGAGCGGGGGACACGAGACGCCCTTCGAGGGAGAAGGCGCCGAGCGGCTCAGCGAGACCCGGCCCTACCGGTACGGCGACCAGGCGTCCAACGTCGATTTCACGTCCACCATCGGCAACGCGATCCGCCGGTCCGGATTCGACCTCGACCTGCACGAGGACGACTTCGAAGTCTACGAGGTCGAGCACACCACGTCCTGCGCCACGGTCATGCTCCTGGACATCAGCCACAGCATGATCCTGTACGGCGAGGACCGGATTTCCCCGGCCAAGCGCGTGGCCATGGCCCTGGCGGAGCTCATCATCCGCAAGTATCCCCGGGACGAACTGCACCTCGTCCTCTTCGGCGACGACGCGAAGCAGGTCAAGATCGAGGACCTGCCCTACGTATCAGTCGGCCCCTACCACACGAATACCCGGGCCGGACTCCTCATGGCCCGGAACATCCTCCGGCGGACCCGGAACGTCAACAAACAGATCTTCATGATCACCGACGGCAAGCCCTCGGCCATCTACGACCGGAACGGCCGCCTGTACCTGAACTCCTTCGGCCTCGATCCCCGGATCGTGAACCGGACCCTCGACGAGGCCATTACCTGCCGCCGGGAGAAGATCACCATCAGCACCTTCATGGTCACCCAGGATCCCTACCTGGTCGGCTTCGTGGAGCGACTCACGGAGATGAACCACGGCCGCGCCTATTACTCCTCCCTCGACAGCCTCGGCGAGTACATCCTCGTGGATTACGTCAAGAACCGCCGCCGCCGGGTGAACTGAGGGCGGGGCTTCATTTGGTTACGTGGCTTGAGTGTGTCGCTTCAGGTTCGGCAGCCATGGTAACGTCCATGTGCCGTGGCTGCTATTCTAATTTAAAACCTAAAATATAATAACGATTTCGTTTATTCTCTAAAGTGGAATAGCAGGATCTGCCCTTCGCCATGGGGTGAAAGTACGATTTCTGATTATTCGACTTGCGGATCGATGGACGTTATTCTAATTTAAGCATCAAATAAGAATAACGGAGACAGTAATTCCTGAAAGTTGAATAATGAACAAGGAAACATGTGATGGAACGAGGACTGACCGGTACCTATGACCGTTTGACCATTGATGGAGAAACGGTAAAGGCCTTTGTCCCAATGCCCTTGCCCCCGAAGCCGGGCCTGGACCTGGATGGGCCTCTACAACAATTACTCGAATCCGCGGTACACGCCCTGGGACGACTTGACAGCATTACGACGCTCCTTCCGGACGAGGCACTCTTTCTGTATACCTATGTGCGTAAAGAAGCAGTGCTTTCTTCGCAGATCGAAGGAACACAGTCATCGTTATCCGATCTCCTGCTCTTCGAACTCGAGGACGCCCCTGGCCCTCCAGATGCCGATGTGCATGAAGTTTCGAATTATGTCGCAGCGATGGAACATGGACTGAACCGTCTGAAAGACAATTTCCCGTTATCGAATCGATTAATTCGAGAAACACATCAAATACTCCTGTCACAGGGTCGTGGCGGTACGAAATCGCCGGGGGAGTTCCGGCGGTCGCAGAACTGGATCGGAGGTTCTCGACCCGGCAACGCCATCTATGTACCCCCGCCGCATACCATCGTGCAGGACTGCATGGCTTCATTAGAGCGTTTTCTGCACGCGGAGGACGACGGGTTGCCGGTGTTGCTTCGAGCGGGTCTCGCCCATGTGCAGTTTGAAACGATACACCCTTTTCTCGACGGCAATGGTCGAGTGGGCAGGTTGCTTATCACTATGTTGTTATGCCAGGCGGGGATACTACGTCAACCCATGCTGTACCTGAGCCTGTACTTTAAGCAGCATCGCAGCGAATACTACGAATTGCTTAACAACGTGCGCCTCACGGGCCACTGGGAAGCATGGCTCACTTTTTTTCTCGAAGGTGTTAAACTGACGGCTGAAGGTGCCGTTGGCACAGTTGAACAGTTGAACAACATGTTTGGAACAGATCGAAGCCGGATCGAAGAAGTCGCAGGCAGAAGAGCAGGATCAGCTCTACGTGTACATGAAGCCCTGAAATCACAGTTACTTCTGTCACTTGCCGTCGCCTGCGAGAAAACAGGTTTGTCATTCCAGGCTACGGCTACGGCAATGGAGTTTCTGGTCAGACTGGGTATTGCTCGGGAAATCACGGGACGGCGCCGCAATCGGCTGTACGTCTACGACAGGTATCTTGCGATACTCAACGAGGGAACCGAAGTGTAGTGACTTCTTGACTGCCGGCCACCATGACCCCCGCCTCGTTCGTAAAATCCCTTCAGCAGCTCGAGTTCGATCACGCGTTCAACCCGTACGTGGACCGCTGCCCCGTTTACGACCTGGCAGATGCCCGGGAACGGCGATCGGGCATCCTGTTGTCCGTGCTCGAGGCGGCGCTCAGGCAACCTGTGGACGCGCTGTGGACCGGCCGCGATTTCGGCTATCGGGGCGGCCGGCGGACGGGCCTGGACGGCCGACCGAATGTTCGGTCGATACGAGACCCTTGCCGTGCGTCACCCGAGCCACGGCGGCCAGAAGATATTCATGGACCGGATGTCGGGATGGTACGGTTTGCAATAACGCATTTCAGAAGCGCCGGCTGAGAAACTGATTCACTCTTGACGCAGCATATCCCCGCCTGTAGTATAAACTTTGTTCCGCTGACCATATGTTCTACTGAACAATCTTTGTCCTGAATATACCACCATCTCACCTGCCGTCATCGGTGTCAGCCGGGAGATCACTCTATGCGCGCATTCTTCAGTCACCTCTCGTCACACGGGCTCCGTGGTATCTCGGCCGTGAAACTGCTGGCCGTGCTGGCCGCGCTGGTCTGCGGCGCGGGAACCGCCTTCGCCATGGCGGAGCACGAAAGCATCGCGGTCGAACCGCCGGACCAGTTCGTGTTCAACACCATTTCGTTCATGCTCTGGGGCGCCCTGGTGATGTGGATGTGCGCGGGCTTCACCATGCTGGAATCCGGATCGGTACGGACCAAGAACGCCTCCATGATCTGCATGAAGAATATCGGCCTCTACTCCATCGCCGGGATCGCCTACTATCTGCTCGGCTACAATCTCATGTACGTCGACGTGGGGAGTTACATCGGATCCATCTCGCTGTTGTATGGACCGACGGCCGACGAGGTCGCGCTGGTCAACGGGACCGAAGGCGCCGCCTCGGAGGTGATCGCCCTGGGATATTCCACCATGTCGGACTGGTTCTTCCAGATGGTCTTCGTGGCCACGGCCGCGTCCATCGTTTCGGGCGCGCTGGCGGAAAGGGTCAGGCTCTGGTCGTTCTTTCTATTCGTCCTGATCCTCACCGGGGTCATCTATCCCATCGTCGGCGCGTGGACCTGGGGAGAGGGATGGCTCAGCCAGCTGGGATTCAAGGATTTCGCGGGCTCCACCATCGTGCACAGCACGGGCGGATGGGCGGCCCTGGCGGGCCTGCTGGTCGTGGGTCCGAGACTCGGCAAGTACCGGAAGGACGGCACCGTCAAACCCACGCCGCCTTCCAACGTGCTGGTGGTTACCCTGGGGGTCTTCATCCTCTGGCTGGGCTGGTTCGGGTTCAACGGCGGTTCGCAGCTGGCCCTGGGCAGCCCGCTGGACGCGGTGGCCATGAGCCACGTGCTGGTCAATACGAACCTGGCGGCGGCGGCCGGCGCGCTCATGGCGCTGTTCTGCGCGCGGCCCGTCTTCGGCCGCACGGATCTCTTCGCCTGCCTGAACGGCGCCATCGCGGGCCTGGTCTCGATCACCGCGGGGCCTGACATGGTCCAGCACTACTGGGCGATCATCATCGGAGCCATCGGCGGCGTCATCTGCACGGTCGGGATGAAAATGCTGGAATCGGTGCGGATCGACGACGTGGTCGGCGCCGTGCCTGCCCACCTGTTCGCGGGGATCTGGGGTACGCTGGCGGTGTGTATCGTGAGCGGGGGAAACCTGGGGGTGCAGCTGATCGGCATCCTGGCGATCGGCGCCTTCGTCTTCGTGGTATCGTGGGTGGTCTGGAAGCTGATCGACCTGGTCATGACCGTCCGGGTAACGACCCAGGTCGAGCGCCTGGGCCAGGACGTCGCGGAACTCGGTATCGAGGCCTATCCCGAATTCGTGCTCACGCCCGAAGAGCTGGACGAAGACTAAAGCGATCCAGGCGGTCCGGCGGAACGCTCAGCGGGCCTCTTCGTCTTCCGCCGGGCTTTCCTGGTCCGTCTGCTCCGCTTGGTCTTCCTTCTTATCATCCGCCGTCTCGGCGGCCTGTTCCCCGGTCGCGCCGTCCCGGTCGATCAACTCGAGTATCGCCATGTCCGCGGCGTCGCCCTGCCGGTGTCCCAGACGGACGATACGGGTGTACCCCCCGGGCCGGTCGGCGTACCGGTCGGCCAGCGGACCGAACAACTTCGCCACCACGGATTCGTTGCGGATGACCCGGAGTACCTGCCGCCGGGCGTGCAGATCATTGCGCTTGCCGAAGGTGATGAGCCGTTCCACGAGACGCCGGACTTCCTTGGCCTTCGCCGTGGTGGTCTGCACGCGTTCGGTGTCCAGCACTGAAGCGGCCAGGTTGCTCAGCATCGCCTTGCGGTGGCTGGGAGAGCGGCTGAGACCGCGCCCCTGCTTTCGATGTCGCATTCCGAATGCTCCTGTCCAACTGCTCAAATGACCCGCCACGGGCCATGCGATTACGTGTTTTCGGCTTCGGCGTACTCTTCGATGTCCATGCCGAAGGAAAGATCCATCTCCTGGAGGATCTGGCTCAGTTCGGTCAGCGACTTGCGGCCGAAGTTCCGGTACTTCAGCATCTCGGTCTCGCTCTTCTGAACCAGGTCCGCCAGGGTCTTGATGTCCGCCGCCCTCAGGCAATTGCTGGAGCGGACCGACAGTTCCAGTTCCTCCACGTTCATCTGCAGCATCTTCTTGATCTCTTCGAATTTCTCGTCCACCTCTTCTTCCGGCTCGGAGATGAACTGATCGTCGATCGAGACGAACAACTGGAGGTGGTTGCGCAGGATCTGGGACGCGGTCGACAGGGCGTCCCGCGGGCCGACGCTCGCATCGGTCCAGATTTCCAGCACGAGCCGGTCGTAGTCCGTGCGCTGGCCGATACGCGTGTTCTCCACCTGGAAATTCACCCGCGTTACCGGGGTGAACATGGCGTCCATGGGAATAACGCCGATGGGCTGGTCCGGCATCTTGTTCTGTTCGGCGATCACGTATCCCCGGCCGCTGTCGACGTGGATCTCCATTCGCAGCTGTCCGCCCTCGTCCAGGGAGGCGATATGAAGATCCGGATTGAGAATCTCCGCGTCGATGTCGGTCTGTATGTCTTCGGCCGTAACGTCGCCCTTGCCTTCCGCTTCCAGCATCAGCGTCTTGGGTTCGTCGCTGTGCAGGATAAGCCGCAGTCCCTTGAGGTTCAGGATGATTTCGGCCACGTCTTCCACCACGTTCGGCATGGTGGAGAACTCGTGGGCGACTCCGTCGATTCGGACGCCGACCACGGCCGCTCCGGGCAGGGAAGAAAGCAGGACCCTCCGGATGGAATTGCCGATGGTTGTCCCGAACCCCCGCTCCAGTGGTTCGATCACGAACTTGCTGTAGCCGTCGGTTACGGTACCGTCTTCAATCAAAACGCCTCTCGGCATTTGGAAGTTCTTTAATTTCATAATCGTTCGTCGCCTCTCATCGTGCTCTTCGAGTGAACACAGGCATGGCAGTGTGGCGGCCTATTTCGAATACAACTCGATGATTAACTGTTCCTGAACGGGGGTCGGTATGT
The DNA here is from genome assembly GCA_965202605.1 of bacterium. GTDB lineage: Bacteria > JAAXHH01 > JAAXHH01 > JAAXHH01 > JAAXHH01 > JAAXHH01. Next base: position 2,361,071 of record OZ241838.1, on the reverse strand, counting down.
TTTCTCGAATGGGTGCTTCCAGCAACCGCCCGGCCAGGGTGGTCTTGTCCAGATCCAGCCAGTTTACCGCCGGGCGCTGGTTCGCGGCGCTCAGGGAGGCATGAATGCAGTCGAGCTGGCGGCTCTTCTCTCTGACCTGAATGACCTCACCGGTACGGACGATGTACGAGGGGATGTTGACGATACGGTCGTTGACCAGGATATGACGATGACGAACCAGTTGGCGGGCCGCCTTGCGCGAAGGCGCGAAGCCGAGGCGGTAGACGATGTTGTCCAGCCGGGTTTCGAGCAACTGCAGGAGTCGCTCGCCCGTGTTGCCCTTGGTCCGGGCCGCCTTCACGAAGTAGGACCGGAACTGTCCTTCACCGATACCGTACGTCTTTCGTGTCTTCTGCTTTTCACGAAGACGGAGCCCGTACTCCGTGGGTTTCCTCCGTCCGACCGACCCGTGCTGGCCCGGCGGGAACGCGCGGCGGTCCACCGCGCATTTCTCCGAAAAGCACCGATCGCCCTTCAGAAACAACTTAACGCCTTCCCGTCGGCAGATTCGACAGTTGGCATCCGTATAACGAGACATGTTTGCTCCTAACACGCACGACCCGGGCAACGTACGCCGGTTGGCCTCAGCCCCTGGCGTACTCCCGGTGTTTCACGATCAGACGCGACGCCTTTTCGGAGGCCGGCATCCGTTGTGGGGAATGGGGGTTACGTCCTTGATGGCGGAAATCTCGAGGCCCGCGGCCTGCAATGCCCGAATGGCCGATTCGCGGCCGGCGCCGGGTCCCTTCACCCAGACCTCGACGCGTTTCAGTCCCAGTTCGATGGCTTCCTTTGCCGCGGCCTCCGCGGCGATCTGCGCGGCAAAAGGCGTACTCTTCCGGGAGTTGCGGAACGTGCCGCCCTTGCCGCCGCTCGACCAGCTGATCGTGTGTCCCTGCAGATCGGCGAGGGTAACGATCGTATTGTTGAACGTCGCCTTGATATGGGCCACGCCGATGGAATCTATGTGCCGGTCGCGCCTGCGGGCGCGACTTCGCCTAGCATTAGCCAACCTTCTACCTCCACGGATTAAAGTGAATCCCTAGGTCGTCTTTTTGCGCCTCGCGCCGATGGTGCGCCGGGGTCCCTTTCGTATGCGGGAATTGGTACGGGTCCGCTGTCCCCGCACCGGCAGACCGCGGCGATGACGCAGGCCCCGGTAACATCCGATATCCATCAAACGACGGATATTGAACGTGATGTCGCCGCGCAACGCGCCTTCGACCTGGTAGTCGTTCTCGATGCTCTGGCGGAGCTTCGTGATCTCCCGGTCGGTCAGGTCCCTTACGCGGGTTTCCGGGTCGATGCCGGTCGCTTCAAGCACCTTGCGGGCGGTTGTCAGTCCTATTCCGAAAATGTAGGTGATGCCGATCTCCACGCGTTTGTCACGGGGCAGATCGATTCCGGCAATACGTGCCACCATGCCCTCCTTGGCAACGAGTCGCTGCTATCCTTGCCGCTGTTTGTGGCGCGGGTTGCGACACAGCACGCGCACGACGCCCCTGCGGCGGATGACCTTGCAGTGTTCACAGATTTTCTTTACCGAAGCGCGTACTTTCATCTTCCGATCCTCAAGTTACGGTTTGTTTCCGGCTGCGCCCGGTTCCCCGCTACAACCGGACTCCGGATGCAGTCTTGCCCGGGGTTCACTTGTAACGGTACGTAATCCGGCCGCGCGTCAGATCGTAGGGCGACAACTCGACCATGACCTTGTCGCCGGGCAGGATCTTTATGAAGTTCATTCGAACCTTGCCGGATATATGTGCCAGGACCCTGTGGCCGTTTTCCAATTCAACGCGGAACGACGCATTGGGCAAGGGCTCCACCACCGTACCTTCCACCTGTACCGGGGGCTCTTTCGGCATGCGAATCAACCTTTCACCAGTCAGCCGCGCCCGATTGCGGCGACGACCGTGGTCGGTTTTCCGGCTCCGTTCACGTGGTCCGGACCAGACTCTTCAGAATGCGTTGCGTTACTTCCTCCAGCGAACCGTCGCCGTCGATCCGCTTCAAGATGCCCGCCCTGTCGTAGTAATCGACGAGCGGGGCCGTTACCTTCCTGTAGATCCTCAGCCTGTGCCGGATCGTCTCCGGCGTGTCGTCCGTTCGATGCCTGTTGATCAGGCGGTCGATCACCGTGCCGTCGGGCACCTCGATGTTCAGCACCGCGTCCACGGGCGCCTCCATGCGCTGCAGGGCCCCTTTCAGGAAATCGGCCTGGTGCCGGTTCCGGGGGAAGCCGTCCAGTATGAACCCCGACGCACAGTCGGCTTCCCGCACCCGGTCTTCCAGTATGGCCTGCGTGATTTCGTCCGATACCAGTTCGCCCCTGTTCACAAATTCCGATATCCTGCGCCCGACCGGCGTTCCTTCCTCCATTTCCTGCCGCAACAGTTCGCCCGTTGAAATGTGCGGAATCCCGAACTTCTTCGACAGCCTGGTTGCCTGTTCGCCTTTTCCCGCCCCCGGCGTTCCGAGTAGAATAAGTCGCATAACCTGCTCACTGCTCACCTGGCACCAGGCCGCCGCTGAAGGCGCCTGGAACGGACGTTCCGAAGCCTAACCCGCCCGCCCGCGTACGCGGCCACGCTTCATGAATCCTTCGTAGTGGCGGGACACGAGATGCGACTCGATTTGCTGGAGCGTATCCAGGGCGACGCCTACCACGATCAGCAGGGCGGTGCCGCCGAAGAACGAGGATGCGCTCAGAGAGACGTTCATGCTTCGGATGATGAGAAACGGCACGATGGCGATAATCGCCAGAAAGACCGAGCCGGGCAACGTAATGCGTGTCAGGATGTGATCGAGATAGTCCGCCGTTCTCCTGCCGGGCCGAATTCCCGGGATGAATCCGCCGACGCGCTTCATGTTGTCCGCCACGTCCACGGGGTTGAATATGATTGATGTGTAGAAATACGTGAAGAACACGATCAACAGGCCATACATGGCGTTGTATATGAACGCGCCGGGCTGAAACCACTCGACCATGGTCTGAAACACGGCCATGTTCGGGAAGAAGCTCGAAAACGTCCCCGGAACGAACATGATCGACTGGGCGAAAATGATGGGCATCACGCCGGCGGCGTTCACGCGCAGCGGCAGATGCGTGCTCTGCCCGCCGTACACCTTTCGTCCGACCACGCGTCGCGGGTACTGTACCGTGATTCTTCGCTGCCCCTGCGTGATCAGCACCACCGAAGCGATGATCAGGATCCACACGGCCACGATGAAGATCTCGACGAGACCGCTGCGCAGCCCGTTCATCACCGCGTCGATCTCGCTCTTGGCCGCGATGGGGAACTGGGCGATGATCCCCACGAAGATGATCAGCGATATGCCGTTTCCGATGCCGCGTTCCTGGATCTGTTCTCCCAGCCACATCAGGAAGATGGTGCCGGTGGTCATCGTCACGACCGTGACGAAGATGAATCCCGCCCCGGGATCGATGACGGCGGAACGGCCCACCTCGTCCCGGATGTCCTGGAGCCAGTAGCTGATGCCCAGGGCCTGGACCATCGACAGCACCACCGTGCCGTAGCGCGTGTACTGGTTGATCTTCTTCTGGCCTTCCTGTCCCTCCTTCTGGAGCTTCTGCAGGTACGGCCACATGGAGCCGAGCAGCTGCAGGATAATGGACGCGCTGATGTAGGGCATCACGCCGAGGGCGAAAATCGTCGCGCGCTCGAAGGCGCCGCCCACGAACATGTTGTACAGCCCGAAGATGGTCCCGCCCATCTGGCTGAAGAAGGCGCTCAGCACCTCGTGGTCTATGCCCGGCGTGGGTATCTGCCCGCCGATCCGGTAGACCGCGAGCAGACTGAGGGTGAAGATGATACGCCGCCGAAGTTCCGGAATCCGGAATACATTCTGAAAACTCTCGATCATCCGGAGATCACCTCGACCGTACCGCCCGCCGCCTCGATTTTGTTCCGCGCCGTTTCACTCACCTTGTGCACGCTTACCTTCACGGGCCGGTCGATCTCGCCTTCGCCGAGGATCTTTACCGGGTCCGTCGATTTCCGGATCAGGCGCCGGTCCGCCAGCGAGCCGGCGTCCACGACGGTCTCTTCGTCCCATCCTTCCAGGTCTCGCAGGTTGACGATCTGGTAGGTCTTGCGGAAAATATTGGTGAAGCCCCGCTTGGGCAGCCGGCGCACGAGGCGCATCTGCCCGCCTTCGAAGGAGGGATGGATCTTCTTGCCCGACCTGGAACGCTGTCCCTTGTGCCCCCTGCCGGACGTCTTGCCCGTGCCGGAACCGGGTCCCCTTCCCAGGCGCTTGACCTTGCGCACCGCGCCGGAGGCGTGTTTCAAACTGCCGCCATTCATAACAGCCGTCTTCCTTTCTTCATGAAACCCGCCGGCTATTCGTCATCCGTCGTGACGGTTTCCACTTCCACCAGGTGGCCGACGCGGGCGATCATACCCTGAATCTGGGGCGTATCGTCATGCACGGCGCTGTGGTGCAGCCGCCGTATGCCCAGCGCTTCCAGGGTCCGTTTCTGCCGCCGGTGTCTGCCGATGGCGCTTCTTCTCTGTGTAATGCGCAGCCGCGTCGCCATGACTACCCTTTCAGTTCCTCTATATCCACGTTGCGCACTTCGGCGATCTCGGAGGCCACCTTCAGGTCGAGCAGGCCCTGCAGGGTCGCCTTGGCCACGTTGTAGGGATTCGACGAGCCGATCGACTTCGTGAGGATATTGTGAATGCCCGCCGATTCCAGCACCGCACGGGCCGCGTCGCCGGCGATAACGCCCGTACCGGGCGACGCCGGTTTCAGGATCACCTCCGCCGCGCTGAACCTCCCGATGACGTCGTGGGGGATCGTGCCGTTGACCACCGGTACCCGGTGCAGGTGCTTCCGGGCCGTTTCCGTCGCCTTGCGGATCGCCTCGGACAGTTCCAGGGCCTTGCCCATGCCCAGGCCCACGTGGCCGTTCCCGTCGCCCACCGCGATCAACGCGTTGAAGCTGAACGTGCGGCCGCCCTTGACGACCTTGGCAACCCGGTTGATATCGACCAGGCGTTCCGACGACAGATCGAATTCATCGGGATTGATTCTCGGCAATGTCTGCTCCCTTCATCAGAAATGAGACGCCGGACGCACCGGCGCGCAGCGCGGAATCTAGAAATCCAGTCCGCTTTCGCGCACGCCGTCCGCCAGGGCCTTGACCCGGCCGTGATACAGGTACCCGCCGCGGTCGAAGGTCACGCTGGACACGCCCTGCGCCTTCATCTTTTCTCCCAGCACCTGCCCCACGAGCCTGCTCTGCGCCTTCCGGTCCATGCCCGACTCCAGTTTCTCTCTGATCTCGGGCGTAATGGTGGAGACGGACAGCAGGGTGGTGCCCGCCGCATCGTCGATGACCTGGGCGTAGATGTGCTTGAGACTCCGAAAAACGTTCAGGCGGGGCCGGGCCGCGTCGCCCCGTATGGACTTCCTTACGCGGCGATGGCGGACCTTCCGCATTCTGGCTCTCTGCAGCGTTTTCTTGGCCATGATACTACACCAGTCTCCCGTCAGGCGCCCGTCTTGCCGGCCTTCCTGCGTACCTGTTCGTTGTCGTACCGTATGCCCTTGCCCTTGTACGGTTCCGGTTTCTTGAAGGACCGGATCACCGCGGCTACCTGGCCTACGAGTTGCTTGTCGGCGCCCCTGACCGTAATCCGGTTGCCGTCCGTGACCTCGAGGTCCACGTCCGGCGGCGCCTGGAAGATCACCGGATGGGAATAACCCAGGGTGAGGGTCAGGTTCCTGCCCTTCAGTTCCGCCCGGTAGCCCACGCCGACGATTTCGAGCGTCCGGTCGAATCCACTGACGACGCCTTCCACCATGTTGGCGATCAGCGAACGGTTCAGACCGTGCAGGGCGCGCGACTGCCTGGATTCGTTTTGACGTCCCACCACCACGTGGCCGTCTTCCAGGACGGCGCTGATCTGGGCGGGGACCCGGTGGGACAGCTCGCCTTTCGGACCCTTCACCTTGACGGTCCGGTCGTCTATCGACACCTGTACCCCGTCCGGGACCGTAATGGGAAGTTTACCTATTCGTGACACCCGTACTCCTTCCGGTATTCCGGCCTACCAGACGTGGCAAAGCACTTCGCCGCCCGTGTTCAACTGGCGCGCTTCGCGGTCCGTGACGATACCCCTGGGCGTGCTCAATATGGCCACGCCGAGTCCGTTCAGCACCCGGGGCAGGCGGTCGGACTTGACGTACACGCGCCGGCCCGGCTTGCTGATGCGCTTGAGCGTGGAAATGATCGACTCTCCCACTGGTCCGTACTTGAGGTATATCCGGATGATGCCCTGTTTCCCGTCCTCGACCTCGGTATAGTGGCTGATGAACTTGTGGTCCAGCAGGATACGGGCGATCTCCGCCTTCACCTTCGAAGCCGGCACTTCGACCCTCGGATGCTTCGCCTGGCACGCATTGCGTATCCGGGTCAGCATATCCGCGATCGGATCTGTCATTGACATCTTGCGGTTCTCCCTGAGCAACAGCCCCGTGTTTCTACCAGCTGGCCTTTGTCACGCCCGGAATCTCGCCCTGAAGGGCCAGCGTCCGGAAGCAGATGCGGCAGATCCCGAAACGGCGCATGTAGGCGCGGGAACGTCCGCACTGCTTGCAGCGGTTGTAGGCGCGCGCCTGGTATTTCGGTTTTCTATTCGCCTTCGCGATTAATGACTTCTTGGCCACTCCTCCCCCTCTCGATGATTCCGATGCCCGGCTCGTAACGGCTCGTAACGGCTCGTAACGGCCGGTCCGCCCGGTCCGCCCGGACCCTACACCGCCTGGTCCCTGAAGGGCATGCCGAGATGTCTGAGCAGCTCCGCACTCTCTTCGTCGGTGCCCGCCGAGGTTACGATCGTGATGTTCATGCCCCGGAACAGATCGACCCCGTCGTAGTCGATCTCCGGGAAGATCGTCTGTTCGGTCAACCCCAGGGTGTAGTTGCCCCGGCCGTCGAAGGACCGCGTCGATACGCCGCGGAAGTCGCGGATACGGGGTATCGCCACGTTGATCAGGCGATCCAGGAACTCGTACATGCGGGCTCCCCTGAGCGTCACCCGGCAACCGACGGGCATGCCTTCCCGGATCTTGAAATTCGAAATGGATTTCCTGGCCCGGGTGATCACGGCCTTCTGGCCGGTGATCGCCGTCAATTCCGATACCGCGCTGTCCAGCAGGCCGGCGTTCTGCGAACCCTCGCCCACGCCCATGTTCAGGACCACTTTGTCAAGTCGGGGCACCTGCATGGTGTTGCCGTAGCCGAAATGCTGCAGGAGCGCGGGTCTGATCTCGCTGTTGTACTGTTCTTTCAGACGTGCCATGTTCGTATTCCCGTTATCCCTCGGCGATCACTTTCACGTTGGACGCGTGCATGGGGGCCTCTTTCTCGAGCCGGCCGCCCTGCGGATTGGTCTGGGTGGGCCGTGTATGGCGCGTAACGAAATTCAGGCCTTCCACGATCACCTTGTTCTTCTCCGGCAGCACTTTCAATACTCTTCCGGTCTTGCCCCGGGTGGTGCCGGTGAGCACTACCACGGTATCGCCCTTCTTGACGTGCATCTGAGCAGCTCCTTCCATCCGGCGGCTTGCGGACCCGGCCCTACAGAACCTCCGGGGCGAGTGAAACGATGCGGGTGTATTCCCGCTCGCGAAGTTCCCGGGCGACGGGGCCGAAAATGCGCGTGCCCCTCGGCTCGCCCTGGTCATCGATCAGCACGGCCGCGTTCTCGTCGAACCGGATGTATGACCCGTCGCGGCGGCGCACTTCCTTGCGGACCCGCACGACCACGGCCTTCACCACCTCGCCCTTCTTCACCGAACCGCCGGGAGCGGCTTCCTTCACCGATCCCACGAACCGGTCTCCCACGCTGGCGTACCGCCGGCCGGTTCCGCCCAGAACCTTGATGCATCGGACCTGCCGGGCGCCCGTGTTGTCGGCGACGTTCAGCCAGGTATACTCTTGAATCATCTTTGATCCGTCCTGTTCACCGCTTCCCGGAACCGACGCCGGAAAACTAGACCTGTACCGCGCGCTGGATGATTTCCGTCAGGCGCCAGCGCTTGTTCTTGCTCAGCGGACGCGTCTCCGTCACCCGGACGATGTCGCCGATCCGGCACGTCTGCTCTTCGTCGTGGGCCGTCAGCCTGGTCGTGCGCCGCACGTACCTGCCGTAGAAGGGATGCTTCACCGTCCGTTCCACGGCGATGGTGATCGTCTTTTCCATCTTGTTGCTGAGCACGCGTCCCACGCGGTTCTTCCTGTGTCCCCGCTCCTTCATGCGTCATCTCCCGGATCGTCCTGCCCGTCTTCCCGGTTCTGAACGTCCGCCGCCCGGATGGAACGGATGTTCAGTTCATCCTCGTGCAGGAGCGTGAGAATCCGGGCGATTTCCCGGCGGGATGACGAAATGCGCTTCGCATCCGCCATCTGCCGCGTCGCCTTCTGAAAGTTCAGGTTGAAGATCTCCTCTTTCAATTCGGCCACCCGATCATGCAGTTCCGTCTCGGACAGCTGCCGAAGTTCGTATAGTTTCATGCCTTCCCTTCCTCGAGAACGGACCTGCTACAGATCTTCGCGGACCACCAGGCGGGTCTTGACCGACAACTTCTGCTGGGCCAGCGCGATGGATTCCCTGGCCATGTCAGAGGCCACGCCCCGCAGTTCGAAGAGGATGCGTCCCGGCTTGACCACGGCCACCCAGTGCTCGGGATTGCCCTTTCCCTTGCCCATGCGCGTTTCGGCGGGCTTTTCCGTGAGCACTTTGTCCGGAAAGACCCTGATCCACACCTTGCCGCCCCGCCGCATGTGATGGACCATGGCGATACGGGCCGCTTCGATCTGCCGGTTGGTGATCCAGCCCGGTTCAAGCGCCTGTATACCGTAATCGCCGAATTCCAGCGTGGCGCCGCGCGTTGCGGTACCCGTCATGCGGCCGCGCTGTTTCTTCCGGTACTTCAGTCGCTTGGGCATTAACATCGCGATGTCTCCTCGAATGGTCCCGGGTCCGTAAGGGGACCCCTTGACAACCCTGCTTAAACCGTCGCTTCCCGTCCGATCCCGGCTTCCGTTTCCTCGCCCTTTATGATCTCGCCCTTGCAGATCCACACCTTGATGCCTATGCACCCGTAGGTGGTATGGGCGGTGGACCGGGCGTAGTCTATGTCCGCCCGGAGCGTGTGCAGCGGTACGCGTCCGTCGTTGAAGGACTCGGACCGGGCCATTTCCGCTCCGCCGAGGCGGCCGCCGCAGGTGATCTTGATGCCCTCCGCGCCCATGCGCATGGCCGCGGTGATGGATTTCTTCATGGCCCTTCTGAAACTGATGCGCTGTTCGATCTGCCGCGCAATGCTGTCGCCGATAAGCTGGGCATCGAGTTCGGGACGGCGGATTTCCTGTATGTTGACGTATATTTCCTTCTTCGTCAGGTGCTGGAGTTCATCCCTGAGCTTGTCCACCTCGGCGCCCTTGCGTCCGATCACGATGCCGGGGCGGGCGGTATGTATGGTGATGGTGGCCTTCTGCGGCGCCCGCTCGATCTCGACCTTGGAGATGCCGGCCCGCGAGAGCCGGCTCTTGACGTAACGACGGATCATAAGGTCTTCCTGGAGCAGTTCCGCCATGTTCTTGTCGGAATACCAGTTGGACTGCCACGTCTTGATCACGCCAAGACGAAAACCGATCGGATGTGTTTTCTGACCCACGTCGTCAACTCCTGTTGTCGGGACTCCCTGGTGAATGGCCCGCCCGTGCCGGTCCGGGCCGGCCTGGCTAGACCAGGCTAGGCCGCGACCACCACGGTTATATGGCTGGTGCGCTTCCGGATCGTGGATGCGCTGCCCCGGGGGCCGTAGTGAATGCGTTTCATTACCGGTCCGCCGTCGACATAGACGGTCTTGATCTTCAGGTCTTCGATATCCAGCGTGTGTTCGTCGTCCACGTTCATCGCGTTCGCCGTCGCGGAGCGCACTGTCTTTTCTATCGGCCTTGCACACGCCTTGGGCACGAATTGCAGTATGTTCAGGGCTTCCTGCACCGGCAGGCCGCGGATCATGGCCGCCACCTGGCGTATCTTGCGTGCGGAACCGCGTACCTGCCGCGCCGTTGCACGGGCTTCCATCGCTGTACTCCCCCTGTTCCGGATTCCGGCTACTTCAGCTGGGTGGACCGTTCCGTGACCCGGCCGCTGTGTCCCCGGTACGTGCGCGTCGGCGCGAATTCACCCAGCTTGTGGCCCACCATGTTCTCCGAAATGTAGACCGGAATGAACTTGTTGCCGTTGTGAATGGCCAGGGTATGGCCGACGAAATCCGGCGTGATCGTGCACGCGCGGGCCCAGGTGCGGACTACCCGCTTCTCGCCGGTTCGATTCAGCTCGTCGATCTTCTTCTTGACGCTGCTGTCAATGTACGGCCCTTTTTTTATCGAACGAGCCATCATCGCCTCCCGCTGTCTTCCTTACGCCTGTTTACGCCGCTTGACGATCAGCGTATCCGACTTCTTGTTCTTCCTGCGCGTGCGCAGGCCCTTGGTCTTCTTTCCCCACGGAGACACCGGGTGCCGTCCACCCGAGCTCTTGCCTTCTCCTCCGCCCATGGGGTGGTCCACGGGGTTCTTCGCCACGCCGCGGGAATAGCCGCGCCGTCCCAGCCAGCGTGCGCGCCCGGCCTTGCCGAGCGATATGTTTTCATGATCCGTGTTGCCCACCTGGCCGATCGTGGCGGAACACGCGTCGGGCACCCGCCTGATCTCGCCGGACGGCAGGCGCAACTGGGCAAAACCGCCGTCCCGAGACATCAGCTGGGCGGCCCCGCCGGCGGACCGTACGAGCTGGCCGCCGCGCCCGGGCGAAAGTTCGATGTTGTGGAGCATGGTGCCCAGTGGAATGTTCTCCAGCGGCATATGGTTTCCGCTCCGGATCTCCGACTGGCTGCCGGCCGTCACCGTATGCCCCACCGACAGGCCGAGGGGCGCGAGAATATAGCGCTTCTCGCCGTCCGCGTAATGCAGCAGCGCGATGCGCGCCGAGCGGTTCGGATCGTACTCGATGGCATGCACCCTGGCCGGGATCCCGGTCTTGTCGCGCCGGAAGTCGATCACCCGGTAGCGCCGCTTGTGACCGCCTCCGCGGTGCCGGGCGGTCATGCGTCCCAGGTTGTTCCGGCCGCCCGACTTCTTCAGGGGACGGACCAGGGAGGACTCCGGCTTCTCCTTCGTGATCTCCTTGAAGGAGGACACGGTCTTGAACCGCTGGCCGGGGGTCTTGGGTCTGAATGTGCGTACTGCCATAACAGGCCTTCCTCTTCCTGGCGCGGCCTGGCGCGGCCAGGCGATCAGGTTCCGGCGTACAGATCGATAATGTCGCCGTCGGCGAGTTTCACGATGGCCTTCTTCCAGTCGGGACGCCGGCCCTCGAAACGGCCGAGGCGCTTCACCTTGCCCTTCACGCGGAGCGTGCGCACGGACTCGACCCGCACGTAGAAAATCTCCTCGACGGCCCGCTTGATTTCCAGTTTGTTCACGTCCCTGGCCACTTCGAAAACGTACTTGTTCTCCTCTTCCTGGAGCACGTGGTTCTTCTCCGTTACCAGGGGCCGCGCCACGATGGCGCGCGGATCTTTCGTCATGACTTCAGCGCCTCCTCGACCTGTTTCAGCCCCTCGCGGGTGAAGATGAGGCAGTCGCTGCGCAGAATCTCCTGCACGTGGGTGTCCGTGGCGACGTTGATGTGCACGTCGGGTATGTTTCGACAGGACTTGTACACGGCTTCGTCGCTCCGGTCCATGAGGACCAGGCATTTCCTGTCGTTCACCTTCATGTTCGAAAGCACGGAAACCATCTGCCGGGTCCTGGGCGCGTCGAACTCCAGCGCGTCTATTACGAGTACCGAACCGCTCTGCGCCCGCGTCGACAGCACGGACTTCAGCGCGAGGCGGCGCACTTTCTTCGGAATCCTGTAACTGTAGCTACGGGGCTTCGGTCCGTGGGCCCTGCCGCCCCCGATGCGAACCGGGGACCGCCGCGAACCCATGCGGGCCCGCCCCAGGCCCTTCTGCCGGTAGATCTTCTTTCCGGCGTAGGACACCTCCGAACGGGACTGCGCGGCGGCTGTTCCCTGCCGCTGGCCGGCCCGGTACATTTTCTGCGCTTCATACGTGGCATGGGCATTTGCCGATATGCCGAAGACCGATTCTTCCAGGTCGATCTCGCCCTGTTCCGTCCCGTCGCTGCTGAACAATCTTGCTACCGGCATGACTACTCCCACCTCAGCCTTCCAGGTCCGCGCCGGCGTCTACCCGGCCCGGTTGATCAGTACGTATGCGTTCCTGTGGCCCGGAACCGCGCCTTTCACCAGGAGGATGTTGTTCTCGGCATCCACCCCGACCACCTGCAGGTTCCTGACCGTCACGCGCTTGTTGCCCATCCGGCCGCCCATGCGGGTTCCTTTGAAAACCTTGGACGGCGTCGCGCTCTGTCCGATCGATCCGGGATGACGCCAGCGGTCGCTTTGTCCCCGGGTCTTGTCGCCGCCCCGGAAACCGTGCCGCTTCACGACGCCCTGGAACCCTTTTCCCTTCTGATACCCCGTCACGTCGACCAGTTCGCCGGTCTCGAAAATGTCGGCGCCGTATACCTGGCCGGGTTCGCAGGCCTCGACATCGTCCACCGCGACCTCGCGAAGGACCCGTCGCGGATCGACCTTCGCCTTCTTGAAATGGCCCTGCAGCGGCCTGGTGGTCTGCTTTTCCTTCTTCGCGTCAAAACCGATCTGCGCCGCCTCGTAGCCGTCCCGGTCCAGCGTCTTCACCTGGGTGACGTAGCACGGCCCCGCTTCGATCACCGTGACCGGCACCGCGTCACCGTTCTCGGCAAAGACCTGGCTCATCCCGATTTTCCTGCCAATCAAGCCATGCATCTTCGAGACTCCTACACCCTGATTTCCACGTCCACGCCGGCGGGCAGGTCCAGCTTGAGGAGCGCGTCCACCGTCTGCTGTGACGTGTCGTAGATATCGATAAGCCGTTTGTGCACACGCGTTTCAAACTGTTCCCGCGATTTCTTGTCGATAAAAGGAGAGCGCAGGACGGTATATACGGTTCGTTTCGTCGGCAGGGGAATCGGACCCATGACCCGGGCGCCGGCCCGCTGGGCCGCCTGGGTGATTTCCCTGGCCGATTTGTCCAGCATGGCGTGGTCGCAGGCCTTCAACCTGATCCTGATCTTCTGGTCCGCTTGGTTGGCCATTACGGCCTCCTTCTCCCGTTACTCGATGACTTCGGTCACGACGCCCGCTCCGACGGTTCTTCCGCCCTCCCTGATGGCGAAGCGGAGTTCGGTGTCCATGGCGATGGGCTGCATGAGGTTGACTTCCATGTCGACGTTGTCCCCGGGCATGACCATCTCGACGCCGGAGGGCAGTCCCACCGACCCGGTGACGTCCGTGGTGCGGAAGTAGAACTGGGGTCTGTAGTTGTTGAAGAAGGGGGTATGCCTTCCGCCTTCCTCCTGCTTGAGGACGTAGACCTGGGCCTTGAACCTGGTATGGGGGGTGATGGAGCCGGGCTTGGCCACGACCTGGCCTCTTTCGAGGGATTCCTTGTCGACGCCTCGCAGGAGCAGGCCCACGTTGTCTCCTGCCCGCGCGTCGTCCAGGAACTTCCTGAACATCTCGATGTCGGTGACGACGGTCTTGCGCGTGTCCTTGATGCCGATGATCTCTACCTCGTCGTTCTTGTTGATGACGCCGCTCTCCACGCGTCCCGTGCCGACGGTGCCCCTGCCCGTAATGGAGAAGACGTCCTCCACGGGCATGAGGAAGGGACGGTCCTCGTCTCTTACCGGGGTGGGGATGTACTCGTCGACGGTGTCCATGAGTTCGGCGATGGGCGCGGTGTGCTCGGACCCGGCCTCGCCCTCCATGGCCTGCAGGGCGCTGCCCCTGATCACGGGGATGTCGTCCCCGGGAAAGTCATAGGAGGAGAGCAGTTCCCTGACCTCGAGCTCTACGAGTTCGAGGAGTTCCTCGTCGTCTACCTGGTCGCACTTGTTGAGAAACACGACGATGGCGGGCACGTTGACCTGCCTGGCCAGGAGGATGTGCTCGCGGGTCTGGGGCATGGGTCCGTCGGCCGCGGAGACCACGAGGATGGCGCCGTCCATCTGGGCCGCTCCGGTGATCATGTTCTTGATGTAGTCGGCGTGTCCGGGACAGTCCACGTGGGCGTAGTGCCTGTTGGCGGTCTCGTACTCGGCGTGGTGCACGTTGATGGTTACGCCGCGCTCCTTCTCCTCGGGGGCGTTGTCGATCTCGTCGTAATCCTGGAACTCGGCCAGACCCTGCTCGGCCAGGACCTTGGTGATCGCCGCCGTGAGGGTCGTCTTGCCGTGGTCCACGTGACCGATCGTGCCGATGTTCACGTGGGGCTTGGTACGCTCGAATCTTTCCTTCGACATGCTGCGAATCCTCCAGATAATGAACCGTTATGCGCCGCCGCGAATCTTTTCCAGAATCTCTTGTTTGATATTCTCGGGTACTTCCGCGTAATGCGAAAACTGCATGGTGGATACGGCCCGCCCCTGCGTGGCGGATCGCAACGCCGTCGCGTAGCCGAACATCTCGCTCAGGGGAACAGTGGCCGCCACGACTTGCGCGTCCGTCCGGGGAATGATCCCGCCGATGCGGCCGCGCCGCGCGTTCAGGTCGCCGACCACGGTGCCCACGTATTCGCCGGGAACCGCGACTTCCACGTCCATGACCGGTTCCAGCAACGCGGGTTCGGCCTTGCGCATGCCGTCCTGGAAGGCCATGGAGGCCGCCACCTTGAAGGCTACTTCGGACGAATCGACTTCGTGGTAGGAACCGTCGTACAGCGTGACCTTGACGCCCTGCACCGTGTATCCGGCGAGCACGCCGTTATGGGCGGCTTCCCGCACGCCGGCCTCGACGGAAGAGATGAACTCCCGCGGGATGACGCCCCCTGCGATGCCGTTCACGAATTCGACGCCGTCCCCTTCCCCGTCCTCCATGGGCTCCATTTCGAGCCATACGTGGCCGAACTGGCCGCGTCCGCCCGACTGCCGGACGAAACGCCCTTCGCTCTTCACGGTCGTGCCGATGGTTTCCCGGTAGGCGACCTGGGGACGCCCCACGTTCGCTTCCACGCGGAATTCTCTCAGCATGCGGTCTACCAGGATCTCGAGGTGCAGTTCACCCATGCCTGATATGATCAGCTGGCTGGTTTCTTCATCGGTATGTACGCGGAAAGTAGGATCTTCTTCGGAGAGTTTCTGGAGGGACTGGCCGAGCTTCTCTTCGTCTGCCCGGGTCCTGGGCTCGACCGCGACGGACATCACGGGCTTGGGGAAGTCCATCGCTTCGAGGGCGATGGGCCATTCCGGATCGCAGAGGGTATCGCCCGTCACCACGTCCTTGACGCCCACCAGCGCCACGATGTCGCCGGCTTCGGCTGCCTTGAGCTGTTCCCGCTTGTTGGCGTGCATCTGCAGGATCCGGCTGATCCGCTCGCGCCGGTTGGTCCGGGTGTTCAGCACGTAACAGCCGGCGGGCAGCGTGCCGGAGTAGATCCGGTAGAACGCCAGCTTGCCGACGTGGGGGTCTGTCATGATCTTGAAGGCTACGCCGGAAAGCGGCGCATCAGGCAAGCTCTCCCGCGTCTCCTGTTCACCGGTCAGCGTGTTCTTGCCCGATACCGGGGGTACGTCCTGGGGCGAGGGCAGGTAGTCGATGATCGCGTCGAGCAGCGCCTGCACGCCCTTGTTGCGGAAGGAAGAACCCACCAGGACGGGAATCAGGCTGACCGACAGCGTGGCCCGGCGTATGGCGCCCTGCAATTCGGATACCGTCGGCTCCTCGCCGGCCAGGTAGGTTTCCATCAGTTCCTCGTCCACTTCGGCGAGACCCTCTATCAACTTGTTCCGGTGCTCCGCGGCGTAATCGGCCAGGTCCTTCGGGACGTCGTGCTCGTCGAAGGTGGCGCCCATGTTGTCTTCATGGTAGCTGCGCGCCTTCATGGTGACCAGGTCGATGGAACCGGTAAACAGGTCGCCGGTGCCGATGGGGAGCTGGATCGGAATGGCGTTGGCCCCGAGCCGTTCGTGCATCATGGAGACGACCTGGTGGAAGTCCGCCCCGACGCGGTCGATCTTGTTCACGTAGGCTATGCGGGGCACGCCGTACTTGTCGGCCTGCCGCCACACGGTCTCGGACTGCGGCTCGACTCCGCCCACGGCACAAAAAATCGCCACGGAGCCGTCAAGCACGCGCAGCGATCGTTCCACCTCGACCGTGAAATCCACGTGGCCGGGCGTGTCGATGATATTGATCCGGTGGTCGCGCCAGAAAGACGTCGTGGCCGCGGACGTGATCGTAATGCCCCGTTCGCGTTCCTGCTCCATCCAGTCCATGGTCGCGGCGCCGTCGTGGACTTCGCCCATTCTGCGCACCCGGCCCGTATAGTAAAGGATACGTTCCGTGGTGGTCGTCTTCCCGGCGTCGATATGGGCCGTGATCCCGATGTTCCGGGTCTTTTCCAGGTTCGCTTCGGAAGCGTGCTTGCGGGATGCTTCGGACATTTTCTCTTTCGGTTTGATCGTTGTTTCAGTCACTGCGTCATCTACCTCATAAAGTACGGATCATCGCGAGGGATGATCCGTTTTTACTGTTTCGACGTGATATCTAGATGTCTTTACCACCTGTAATGGGCAAAGGCCCGGTTCGCTTCCGCCATCCGGTAGGTTTCTTCCTTGCGGCGAACGGCGGCGCCTTCCCCCTTGGCGGCGGCGCTGAACTCTCCGGCCAGGCACTCGTACATGTTCTTCTCGGAACGGGCCCGGGCGGCGTCGATGATCCAGCGTATCGCCATGGCCCGCTGCTGGTCGTCCCGCACTTCCACGGGAACCTGGTAGGTCGAACCACCCACCCGGCGGGATTTGACGTGAACGACGGGACCCACGATCTTGATCGCCTTCTCGAACACGGGCAGCGGTTCCTGGCCGGTCCGTTCTTCGATCAGGTCGAGCGCCTGGTAGAATACGCGTTCCGCGACGCTCTTCTTCCCCTTGCGCATCAGTCCGTTGATGAACTTGGATACCAGGACGCTGTTGTATTTCCAGTCCGGTTCCGGTTCTCGTCTTACGACTTCTTTCCTTCTTGCCATCTCGTGCTCCAGCCGTCCCGCCTACTTGGGTTTCTTGGTTCCGTATTTCGACCGTCCGTTGCGCCTGTCGGGCACTCCGCTGGCGTCCAGCGCACCGCGGATGATATGGTACCGCACGCCGGGCAGATCCTTCACCCGTCCGCCTCGGACCAGGACGATATTATGCTCCTGCAGGTTATGGCTTTCGCCCGGGATATAGCAGGTGGCCTCGATGCCGTTCATCAGGCGGACGCGGGCGATTTTCCTTAACGCCGAGTTCGGCTTCTTGGGCGTCTGCGTCTTCACCTGCAGGCAGTTGCCCCGTTTCTGGGGGCTGCCCCGCAACGCGGGTGATTTCGTCTTTCGCTGCGCCTTCTTCCGGCCGTGGCGAATAAGTTGGTTTATTGTCGGCATTTCCGTCTGACCTTCCCTGTCCCGCGGATCCGGCTCAGCATATAAAAAGCGTGGTTTTTCGAGGTCCGGACAAATCGGTTTTCTCCCAAAAGCCACAGGTTGATAAATTTACATAGATCCGTAGTTTGTGTCAAGCGTTTTTGTAAAAAAACGAGCGCCGCCCATAACACCGGCGGCGCCCGGTCATCGGCTTCGTCTGCCGTCGTCAGACTGTTTCCACGGGCGGAGGCTCGGCCTCGGCCACGCTCGGCAGCGTCCCGGCCCCGGTCTCCGCGTCTCCGTTCGCCGATTCCGCGTCGAAAAGGGGTTCCACCTCTATCGCCGGCGGCTCGATCTCATTGCCCTCTTCGTCTACAAGCCGCATCTGGCTGTACCGGTCGAGACCGGTGCCCGCCGGAATCAGGTGACCCATGATGACGTTCTCCTTCAGGCCGAGGAGCGCGTCTCTCTTGCCCTCTATGGCCGCTTGAGTCAGCACGCGGGTCGTTTCCTGGAAAGCGGCGGCGGAAACGAAGCTTTCCGTACTGAGCGCCGCCTTGGCAATGCCCTGCAGCAGCGGCTGGTTCGTCGCCGGGTCGCCGCCTTCACGCAGCACGCGGTCGTTCTCCGACTGGAAACGGCTGCGGTCCACTTCCTCGCCCTTGAGAAACTCCGTGTCGCCCGGGTCGTCCACCTTGACCTTCTGAAGCATCTGGCGCACGATGACTTCCACGTGCTTGTCGTTGATGCTCACGCCCTGCATGCGGTAAACTTCCTGGATCTGGTTGACCAGGTATTCCTGCACGGCGTTCACGCCCTGGATTTCCAGAATGTCGTGGGGGTCGATCGAACCCTCGGACAGGGGTTCTCCCGCCTGTACCCGGTCGCCGTCGCGCACGCTCAAGTGCCGGCCCTGGGGAATCAGGTATTCCTGTTCCGATCCGTCGTCGGCGCGCACCAGGAGGCGATGGGCGCGCCGGACGATGCCGGCGACCTTCACGACGCCGTCCACCTTCGCCACCGTGGCGGGATCGCGGGGCTTGCGCGCCTCGAAAAGCTCGGCGACGCGCGGCAGGCCTCCGGTAATGTCCCGGGTCCTGCCGATGGAGCGCGGAATGCGCGCGAGGACCGTGCCGGGCTGCACGTAGCTGCGTTCGGTGTTGCTCTGGTCCGTAAACTCGGTAACGAGCAGATGGGCGCCGGTGGGCAGGTTGTATTCGTCTTTTCTCTTGCCCTTGGCGTCCGCGATATAGATGCGGGGATGAAGCGCCTGCTGTCCCCGGTTTTCCGTGATCACCTTCTGGCGCATGCCCGTGGTGTCGTCCAGCTGCTCGCGCAGCGTCTCGCCGGCCACCACGTCTTCCAGTTGCACGTATCCGGCCTGCACGGCGATGATCGGGATGTTGTAGGGGTTCCACTCGAAGAGGGCCTGGTTCTCCTCCACGGTCTCGCCGTCCGTCGTAAGCATGACCGCTCCGTAGGGGATGAAGAAATGGTCCCTCCGGTTGCCGTCGCTGTCCAGGATGGTGATCTCGCCGGCCCGGCCGATGACGACCTGGGCGCCGTTCTCCTGGGTGACGGTTTCGACCGCGGTGAAGACGGCCTTGCCCGCCTGCTTCGTGGTAATCTTGTTCTGCGTGGCGTCCCGGCTCGCGATCCCGCCGATATGGAACGTGCGAAGCGTCAGCTGCGTCCCGGGCTCGCCGATGCTCTGCGCCGCCATGACGCCGACGGCCTCGCCCATTTCCACCATCGTGCCCGTGGCGAGGTTCCGGCCGTAGCAGCGGGCGCACACGCCGCGCTTGGTCTCGCAGGTCAGCACGGACCGGATACGCACGGTCTCGCTCATTTCCGCATCCGGATCGGAGGAGTACTGAACGCCGCCGCGCTGTTCGATGAGGTCGGCGACTTCCTCGTTGATCTCTTCGCCGCCCGCCGTCAGCAGTTCCCGCGTGATGGGGTCGTAGATGTCGTCCATCACGACCCGGCCCAGCACCCGGTCGCCCAGCGGTTCCATGACGTTCGCGCCTTCTTTCAGGGCGCCGATTTCGATGCCGCGGATCGTGCCGCAATCCGCCTCGGTGATGATCACGTTCTGCGCCACGTCCACCAGCCGGCGGGTAAGGTATCCGGCGTCGGCGGTCTTGAGGGCCGTGTCGGCGAGTCCCTTGCGACCGCCGTGGCTGGAAGTGAAATACTCGAGTACCGTCAGTCCTTCCTTGAGATTGGACAGGATGGGCGTTTCGATGTACTCGCCGACCTGACCGACGACTTTCCGCTGGGGCTTGGCCATGAGGCCGCGCATCCCGCACAGCTGGCCCACCTGGTCCAGCTTGCTCCGCGCGCCCGAGGCCATCATCATGTAGAAGGGATTGAAGCCGTCGTCCGATTCGGCCAGCGTGGTCTCGACGATTTCGTTCAGCTTGGTCCGGGTATGCTGCCACACGTCGATCACCTTGTTGTACCGCTCGCCCTCGGTAATGGCGTGGCCTTCGTACTGGTCCTGGATGGACCTCACCTCGGCCTCGGCGTCCCGGATCATCTCTTCCTTTTCATCTGGAATGACGACGTCGTCGATACCGGAGGTCAGGCCCGAGAGGGTCGCGTAGTGAAAGCCCAGGCGCTTGACCTCGTCGAGGAGCAGGCAGGTGCGGTAATTGCCCAGTTGCCGGTAGACGTCGGCCACCATGTTCCGGATGGCCTTGTTGTCGAACACTTCGTTCTGGAATCCGATCTCCGGCGGCAGGATCTGGTTGAAGATGACCCGGCCGACGGTCGTTTCGATCATCTTGCCGTCCAGGCGCAGCTTGATGACGGCGTGCAGGTCCACGAGGTCGTTGTCGTGGGCGAGCATGACCTCGGACTCGCTCGCGAAAGCCTTCCCTTCGCCCCGGCAGCCCTCGAGTTCCTTGGTCAGGTAGTAGCATCCGAGCACGATGTCTTTGCTTGGCGCGCAGATCGGCTGCCCGTTCTTCGGATCGAGGATGTTGTTGGAGGACAGCATCAGCACCCGGGCTTCGATCTGGGCTTCGAAGGACATGGGGACGTGCACCGGCATCTGATCGCCGTCGAAGTCCGCGTTGAAGGCCTCGCACACGAGGGGGTGGATGCGGATGGCCTTGCCTTCCACGAGCACGGGCATGAAAGCCTGGATGCCCAGCCTGTGCAGCGTGGGCGCCCGGTTCAGCAGGACCGGATGGTCCTTGATGATTTCTTCGAGGATGTCCCAGACTTCGGGCTCCTCGCGTTCCACGATCTTCTTCGCGCTTTTGACCGTCTGCACGAAGCCCTTGTCTTCCAGCCGCTGTATGATAAACGGCTTGAAGAGCTCCAGGGCGATGTTCTTGGGCAGCCCGCACTGGTGGATCTTCAGCTCGGGTTCCACCACGATCACGGAACGGCCGGAGTAGTCCACCCGTTTGCCCAGCAGGTTCTGGCGGAACCGGCCCTGCTTGCCCTTGAGCAGGTCGGAAAGGGACTTGAGCGAGCGGTTTCCGTCGCCGCGCACGGCCCGGGACCGCCTGCCGTTGTCGAGCAGCGCGTCCACCGCCTCCTGCAGCATCCGCTTCTCGTTGCGGAGTATTACGTCGGGCGCGCGGATCTCCAGCAGTTTCTTCAGCCGGTTGTTCCGGTTGATGACGCGCCGGTACAGGTCGTTGAGATCCGAAGTGGCGAACCTGCCGCCTTCCAGGGGCACGAGCGGCCGCAGGTCGGGCGGGATGACCGGCAGCACTTCCATGATCATCCATTCGGGCCGGTTGCCGTCGGTGTCCGGTCCATTGGAATTCCGGAAAGCCTCGACCACTTTCAGCCGCTTCAGCGCGTCGTTTTTCCGTTGCACCGACGTTTCCATCCGTACCCGGGTCCGCAGTTCGAGGGACAGCTCCTCGATGTCGATCTCGGAAAGCAGGCGGCGGAGGGCGCCGGCCCCCATGTCCGCCTCGAATTCATGTCCCGCCTCTTCGAGGTCCATGAAGGTATCCTGGTCGATGATCTCTCCGGTCTGGTAGTCGGTGTCGCCCGGGTCCAGCATGACGTAGGACTCGTAGTAGATCACTCTTTCCAGGTTCCGGATGGACAGGTTCAGCAGGTTGCCGATCCGGCTGGGCGGCGATTTGAAATACCAGATATGGCATACCGGTACGGCCAGCTCGATGTGCCCGAGCCGTTCCCGCCGTACCTTCGCCTGGGTGACTTCCACGCCGCAACGGTCGCATATGACGCCGCGGTACCGGATGCGCTTGTATTTTCCGCAGTTGCACTCCCAGTCCTTCACGGGACCGAACGTGCGTTCGCAGAACAGGCCGTCGCGCTCCGGTTTGAACGTACGGTAGTTTATGGTTTCCGGTTTCGTCACTTCCCCGTAGGACCATCTGCGGATCGTCTCGGGGGAGGCCAGCTGTATCCGAATCGTGCTGCGGTTCTTGGGCTGCGTGTGCATTAGATCGACCACTGGTGACACCTCCTGATCTCTATCTTCATTGCAAGCCTCTGTCGGCATGTCGTCGGCCGGAGTCCCATCGGGAACTCCGCGGGTGAGGTGCTAACCGTTTCATTCTTCGAGCTGGACGTCCAGGGCTAGGCTCTGGAGCTCCTTGACGAGGACGTTGAAGGATTCCGGTATCCCCGGTTCCGGCGGATTGTCGCCCTTGACAATAGCCTCGTACAGCCGGGAACGGCCGTTGACGTCGTCCGATTTCACCGTCAACATTTCCTGCAGCGTGTACGAAGCGCCGTAGGCCTGCAGGGCCCAGACCTCCATTTCACCGAAACGCTGGCCGCCGAACTGGGCCTTCCCTCCGAGGGGCTGTTGCGTAACCAGGGAGTAGGGTCCGATCGACCGGGCGTGGATCTTGTCTTCGACCAGGTGGTTCAGTTTCATGACGTACATGTAGCCGACCGTGACGTCCTTGTCGAAGGGCAGGCCCGTCTTGCCGTCGTAGACCGTGCTCTTTCCGGATTCGGGCAGACCCGCGTTGACGAGCGCCTGTTTTATTTCGTCAATGGATGCCCCGTCGAACACCGGTGTCGCGATATGGGTGTCCTTTTCTTTCGCGACCCATCCGATATGGATCTCCATGATCTGGCCGAGGTTCATGCGGCCCGGCACGCCAAGGGGATTCAGGATGATGTCTATGGGACGTCCGTCCGGCAGGTAGGGCATGTCCTCTTCGGGGACGATCTTCGCCACCACGCCCTTGTTCCCGTGCCGGCCGGCCATCTTGTCGCCCACCGACAGTTTCCTCTTCTTGGCCACGTACACTTTCACCAGCTGGATCACCCCCGGGGCCAGTTCGTCTCCGCGGCGTATCTTCTCCTGTTCGCGTTCCAGCTGGTTTTCGATTTCCCGGATATTCTTGGACGAAGCCTGGATCACCTTCTGGACCTGACCGTTCACGGCCGCGTTGACGACCCACCGCTCGCTCTGGATGACACGGTCGAAATCGAGTTCCGCCAGCCTGCTGTCCGTGTACTTCCGCTTGGCCGGGACCACGACTTCGTCGGTCTCTCCGTCCCGGAGTTCGACGCACACCTTGCCCCTGAGCAGTTCGCTCAGCTTTTCGTTGCGCGTCTCCTTGGCCTGGTCTATCCGCTGCTGGTAATCGCGTTCCAGTTCGCGCAGGGTTTCTCTTTCCTTCTCCCGGGCGACGCTGTCGCTGTCCTTGCGGCTGTACAGGCGGGTGTCGATGACGATACCCTGCATGCCGGGAGGCGCCTTCAGCGAAGCGTCCCGCACGTCGCCGGCCTTCTCTCCGAAGATCGCGCGCAGCAGGCGTTCCTCCGGCGACAGCTCCCGTTCGCCCTTGGGGGTCACCTTGCCCACGAGGATGTCGCCGGGTCCCACTTCGGCGCCGATGCGAATGATCCCGGATTCGTCCAGATCGCGTACGGCGTCCTCGCTCACGTTGGGGATCTCGCGGGTGAATTCCTCGGTGCCCACCTTCGTTTCACGTGCCGGGAGTTCGAATTCGGTGATGTGGATGGAAGAAAAGACGTCCTGCTTGACCAGCCTTTCGCTGACGACGATGGCGTCTTCGAAATTGTACCCTTCCCAGGACATGAAAGCGGTCAGCACGTTGCGGCCCAGGGCGAGTTCGCCATGGTTCGTGGCGGGCCCGTCCGCAAGGACCTGCCCCGCTTCCACGCGCGCGCCGGTCCGGACGATCGGTTTCTGGTTGATGCAGGTTTCCTGGTTGGATTTCTTGAACTTGGTAAGCGGGTACACGTCGGGCGGGGTGTCGAAGAGTTCGGAATCATCGGTGTCGTCAGGCGTCACCGTGATCATGTCGGCGGAGACCTGCGCGACCGTACCGCTCTGCCTGGCGACTACCACCGCGCCGGAATCCACGGCTACCTTCCGTTCCATGCCGGTGCCTACCAGGGGCGCCTCGGTGCGCAGGAGGGGCACGGCCTGCCGTTGCATGTTGGATCCCATGAGGGCCCGGTTGGCATCGTCGTGTTCCAGGAAGGGGATCAGGGCCGCGGACACGCCCAGGACCTGCTTCGGCGAAACATCCATGTAGTCGACCTCGCCGGGGTCGACCAGCTTGATGTCCCCCTTGTTCCGCGTGGGTATTCGGCCGACGAGGCGTCCGTCGTCGTCCAGCGAAGTGCCGGCCTGGGCGATCATGAAGTCCTCTTCCTGGTCGGCCGACAGATAGTCGATCTCTTCGGTGATCCGGCCGTCCACGACCTTGCGGTAAGGCGTTTCGATGAAGCCGAACTGGTTGATCCTGCCGTAGGTCCCCATGTAGGCGATCAGGCCGATGTTCGGCCCTTCCGGCGTCTCGATGGGACAGATGCGGCCGTAGTGCGTATGATGGACGTCGCGGACCTCGAAACTGGCGTGCGACCGGTCCAGTCCGCCGGGGCCGAGCGAGCTAAGTCTCCGCTTGTGGGTCAGCTCGGCCAGGGGATTGGTCTGCTCCATGAACTGCGACAGCTGGCTGCTGCCGAAGAAGGCGGCGATGACGGAAGATACCGTCCGGGCGTTCACCAGGTCCTGGGGCGTGATCGAATCGGCGTCGTGGAGACTGATCCGGTCCCGTATGGTCCTTGCCATGCGGGTCAGCCCGGTGTTGAACTGCTGGGCGAGCAGTTCGCCCACGGAACGCGTGCGGCGGTTGCCCAGGTGGTCGATGTCGTCGGTGACGCCTTCGCCGCGGCGCAGTTTCAGGAGATAATCGATGATGGCGATAAAGTCTTCCGCCGTCAGGATGGTCGTATCGATCGGTACGTCCAGGTTCAGGCGCTTGTTGATCCGGTGGCGCCCCACGGCCGCCAGGTTGTACCGCTTCGGGTTGAAGAACATGCGGTCCATCAGCGCCTGGGCCGTTTCGAGGTTCGGCGGGTCGCCGGGCCGCAGCAGGCTGTACATTTTCGACAGCGCGTCTTCCGAAGACGACGTCGTGTCTTTCTTGAAGGTGTTGGCCAGGACGTCCGGCTCCCGGGTCGGATCCATCCGGACGATCTTGATTTTCCCGGCCTGCCTGGCCTGCCTGGACCGCCCGGCATGGCCGTTTCCTTCGGCCAGCCGGCCCACCAGCGCCTCCGTCAGCGGCTCTCCGGCCTCCGCGATGATCTCCCCGGTTTCCTTGTCGACGACCGGCTCGCCGATGCTGCGCCCGATCAGATCACCGGCCTGCCTGGCCTGGACCGTGTCGAATTCGTAGAACAGCCGGTAGATGCGGTCGTTGCTCTCGTAGCCCAGCGCGCGGAGCAACAGGGTCATGGGCAGCTTTCGTTTACGGTCGATGTGGACGAAAAGCACGTCGTTCACGTCCAGGCTGAATTCCAGCCACGTACCGTGTTCCGGTATGATGCGGGCGGAGTAAAGCTGCTTTCCGTTAGGGTGGGTTTCTTCCGAGAAGAACACGCCGTAGGACCGCTGCAACTGCGACACGATGACCCGTTCGGCGCCATTGATGATGAACGTGCCTTTTTCCGTGATCAGCGGAAGTTCCCCGAGGAACACGGTCTGCTCGATGATGTCCTTGACCTTCTTTTCGCCGGCGCCGTTCCCCTCCTCGCGGATCACCAGGCGGAGCCTCGCCTTCAGGGGGATGGCGTAGGTCATGCCCCGTTCCTGGCACTCGAGGACGGTGTATTTTGCCTCGCCGAGCATGTATTCGATGAACTCGAGCGAGAAGTGCTCGTGGATGTCCGTGATGGGGAATATGTCGGTGAAAACGGCCTGCAGACCCTGGTTCTTGCGCTCGGAAACGGGAACGTCGGCCTGTAGAAACGCCTTGAAGGAATCTATCTGAACCGCCAGCAGATTCGGCATTTCGATGATGGAGGGCAGTTTGGAAAAATCATGGCGTGTGATCTGAGTTTTGTCCATCGGCTGACCACATCCTTTCGACAGGTAGGTTAATAGAACCCGTGGACCAACGGCGATGGCGCCCCGTGCATGTGTCACAGGATCGCCGCGCGCGCCACGCGGACCGATACGGTTTACCACCCTGCCTATTTGAGTTCGACCGTTCCGCCTGCTTCTTCGATCTGCTTCTGAACGTCGTCGGCTTCCTCTTTCGTCACGCCCTCCTTCAGCGCGCCGGGCACGCCGTCGACCAGCGCCTTGGCCTCTTTCAGGCCCAGGCCCGTTATTGCGCGTACGACCTTGATCACCTGGATCTTCTTGTCGCCGAAACCGGTCAGCACGACGTCGAAGGAGTCCTTCTCTTCTTCTTCCGGCGCGGCTGCGTCCGCGGCGCCGGGTGCGGCGACGGCCACCGTCGCCGCGGCGGAAACACCGAACTTGTCTTCGAGCGTCTTCACGAGATCATTCAGTTCCAGCACGGTCAGCTGTTCGATCTGATCTACGATGTCGGACACGGCCATGATACATACCTCCGTTGTATATTAAGGGATATCACCTTTTGGTTATTCTTGACGGTCACAAACGATTTCCGCCGGTCATGCCTGGTCGGGCCCCAGCCGTGCCGGGCGAACCATGCGACCGGCCACGCGGCTTTCATTCGCCGCCTTCCTGCGCCGCCTTCTGCTGCGAAACGGCCGACACGGCGCGGACCAGGCTGCTCAGCACGCCGGACAAAGTGAACACCAGGCCGGTAATGGGCGCGGCAATGCCGCTGACCGTCTTGGCCAGCAGTTCATCCCTGCCCGGCAGCTTCGACAGCGTCTCGGCCTGGGCGGCGTCGATGATCTCGCCGGTCAGCAGTCCGCCCTTGATGCGGGGGCGGTCCTCGTGTCCCCTGCCGAAATCGATGAGTACTTTCGCCGGTGCCACGGGGTCGCTTGACAGGACGAGCGCCGTCGGGCCGTCCAGGGTTTCACCCAGGTCGGGCAGGCCCGCGTCGGCGACGGCGAGGCGGGTAAGCGTATTCTTGATCACGCGGCATTCCACGGACTCCGCCCGCAAACGGCTTCGCAACTCCGTTACCTCGCCGACGTCCAGGCCGGTAAGGTCCGCCAGGTACACGCTGTCGGTTTCCTTCAATCGCGTGGCCAGGTCCTCGACGATCTGCTCTTTTACGGCACGCGTCTGCGGCATAGTGGCATGACTCCTTTTCTACCCACGGCTCCTGGCCGTGGTCGCATCTACGCCTCGACGGTCGCCGCCTGGCGGTCGACCGATACGCCGGGACCCATGGCAGACGAGATGGTGAGGCGCTTTACGTATTGCCCTTTGGCGGATGCAGGCTTCGCCCGCATGATCGCGTCGATGAACGTCGAAGCGTTTTCCTTCAACTGCTGAACGGAAAAGGACGCCTTGCCCACGGCACCGTGCAGGTTGCCGTCGCGGTCCACGCGGTACTCGATCCGGCCGGATTTCACTTCCCGGACCGCCGGGCCGACGTCGAAGGTAACCGTTCCGCTCTTCGGGTTGGGCATGAGTCCGCGGGGACCCAGTACGCGTCCCAGCTTGCCCACGTCGCGCATGATATCGGGCGTGGCGATCACGACGTCGAATTCGGTCCAGCCTTTCTCGATCTGTTCGATGTACTCGTCGGCGCCGACGTAGTCCGCTCCGGCTTCCTGGGCGTCTTTCTGCGCTTCGCCCCGCGTCAGCACGAGCACCCTGGTTTCCTTCCCCGTTCCATGGGGCAGCGCCACCGCGCCCCGCACCATCTGGTCCGCGTGGCGGGGATCCACGTTCAGCCGCATGGCCACCTCGACGGTCTCGTCGAATTTCGTCTTCGAGGTCTCCTTGACAATCGACAACGCGTCCTCGAGGGGATATTCCTTTCCGGCTTCCACTTTCTCCCTGGCGGCCAGATAGCGCCTTCCTCTTTTCATGACCCGTCTCCTTGCGGCTTCCCTGGGTTAACCTTCCACCTCGATGCCCATACTGCGGGCCGTGCCTTCGATCATGCGCATGGCCGCTTCCGTATCCGCGGCGTTCAGGTCCGGCTTCTTCAGTTCGGCGATCTGCCTGACCTGGTCCCGGGTGACTTTTCCGACCTTCTCCCGGTTCGGCTCGCCCGAAGCCTTGGCCAGCCCCGCCTCGCGCTTGAGCAGCACGGCGGCGGGAGGCGTCTTGGTGATAAAGGAAAAACTGCGATCGGCATAGACTGTGATCACGACCGGTATGATGAGACCCATCTGATCCTGGGTCTTCGCGTTGAAGACCTTGCAGAACTCCATCGGATTGACGCCGTGCTGGCCGAGCGCCGATCCCACCGGCGGTGCCGGATTCGCCTGGCCTGCCGGCACCTGGAGCTTGATCACCATCGATATTTTCTTGGCCACAAAATCCTCCTACGTAACGTGGGAGACCTGGAGGAAATCGAGCTCCACCGGGGTTGCACGTCCGAATATGCTCACCATGACCTTGAGCTTCTGACGGTCCGGGTGTATCGCCTCCACAACGCCTGTGAAATCGGTAAAGGGCCCATCTGTCACCTTGACCTGATCGCCGGTCCGGTAAGGGATTTCCACGCCTTCGCCCTTTTCCTTGTGCGGTTCGTCCCGGTGCAGAATACGGTTCAGTTCACTCTCCCGCAGGGGCTGCGGTCTGGGTCCGCTTCCGACGAAATGGGTAACGCCCGGCGCGTTGGTCACCAGGTGCCAGGAATCGCGGTCCATCTCCATTTCCACGAGGACGTAGCTGGGGAAAAGCTTGCGTATGGTGGATGTCTTCTTCCCCTGCTTCATCTCTACGATTTCTTCGGTAGGGATGAGAATCTCGCCGATTTTCTCTTCCAGCCCTTCCCGGACTTTCAGTTTTTCCAGGTGGGTCTTCACCTTGTTCTCATGACCTGAATAGGTATGAATCACATACCAGCGCTTGTCCATGACTCACCTCATCGTCTCTTGCTACGCGTCAGGCCCCGAGCAAACGGCTCAGTATGATGGACAGAATGAAATCGATCACCCCGGTGAAGGCGGCCAGGATCAGCGTGATCACGATGACCACGGTCGTCGAACCGATCAATTCGTTCCGGCTCGGCCAGTTCACCTTGGACAGTTCCGTCCTTACTTCTCTCAGAAAGTCTACCGTTCGTTCGTACATATTCCGTGTTTCGTGCTGAAACGGCCGCCCGGCTTCCCTCTGTCTGGAACGTCACGGCCATTCTGATGGTTCGCTATTCGCTTTTCACTTTCACTTCACCACTTTTTCACTTTCACTTCACCACTGATATGTTCGCGCGAACCCGCGTGCGCACGCGCGCACCGCATAAAAAGGCAGGCCGGAACTGTGGTTTCCGCTCAGTTCGAGTCGCCGGCCTGCGATTTTGCGTTTCTTCTATATCAAGAATATCAAATCCATCCGGACCAGACGGGTAGAGACC
Organism: bacterium; assembly: GCA_965202605.1. Lineage (GTDB taxonomy): Bacteria > JAAXHH01 > JAAXHH01 > JAAXHH01 > JAAXHH01 > JAAXHH01. Next base: position 2,331,714 of record OZ241838.1, on the reverse strand, counting down.
GTTTCGGTCGTTCCGACCCGTGTGCACGCGTGTATACGTCAATACCTTCCGTTACTCGATGACTTCGGTCACGACGCCCGCTCCGACGGTTCTTCCGCCCTCCCTGATGGCGAAGCGGAGTTCGGTGTCCATGGCGATGGGCTGCATGAGGTTGACTTCCATGTCGACGTTGTCCCCGGGCATGACCATCTCGACGCCGGAGGGCAGTCCCACCGACCCGGTGACGTCCGTGGTGCGGAAGTAGAACTGGGGTCTGTAGTTGTTGAAGAAGGGGGTATGCCTTCCGCCTTCCTCCTGCTTGAGGACGTAGACCTGGGCCTTGAACCTGGTATGGGGGGTGATGGAGCCGGGCTTGGCCACGACCTGGCCTCTTTCGAGGGATTCCTTGTCGACGCCTCGCAGGAGCAGGCCCACGTTGTCTCCTGCCCGCGCGTCGTCCAGGAACTTCCTGAACATCTCGATGTCGGTGACGACGGTCTTGCGCGTGTCCTTGATGCCGATGATCTCTACCTCGTCGTTCTTGTTGATGACGCCGCTCTCCACGCGTCCCGTGCCGACGGTGCCCCTGCCCGTAATGGAGAAGACGTCCTCCACGGGCATGAGGAAGGGACGGTCCTCGTCTCTTACCGGGGTGGGGATGTACTCGTCGACGGTGTCCATGAGTTCGGCGATGGGCGCGGTGTGCTCGGACCCGGCCTCACCCTCCATGGCCTGCAGGGCGCTGCCCCTGATCACGGGGATGTCGTCCCCGGGGAAGTCATAGGAGGAGAGCAGTTCCCTGACCTCGAGCTCTACGAGTTCGAGGAGTTCCTCGTCGTCTACCTGGTCGCACTTGTTGAGAAACACGACGATGGCGGGCACGTTGACCTGCCTGGCCAGGAGGATGTGCTCGCGGGTCTGGGGCATGGGTCCGTCGGCCGCGGAGACCACGAGGATGGCGCCGTCCATCTGGGCCGCTCCGGTGATCATGTTCTTGATGTAGTCGGCGTGTCCGGGACAGTCCACGTGGGCGTAGTGCCTGTTGGCGGTCTCGTACTCGGCGTGGTGCACGTTGATGGTTACGCCGCGCTCCTTCTCCTCGGGGGCGTTGTCGATCTCGTCGTAATCCTGGAACTCGGCCAGACCCTGCTCGGCCAGGACCTTGGTGATCGCCGCCGTGAGGGTCGTCTTGCCGTGGTCCACGTGACCGATCGTGCCGATGTTCACGTGGGGCTTGGTACGCTCGAATCTTTCCTTCGACATGGAGACTTTCTCCTGAACCAGTTAGGTTAACGAAACGAAGACACCGTAAAAGTCAGCGCCAAAGCCCTCGGCCGGACTTGAACCGGCGACCTACGCCTTACCATGGCGTTGCTCTACCAACTGAGCTACAAGGGCGCTTCGTTCAAGGTTCAGATAAACTCTTACCATTCAATGGCCGAAACCTTCAGTTTTTCCGAACCCCGGACACGGGACTTCAAAGAGCGGGAAACGGGACTCGAACCCGCGACCCTCAGCTTGGAAGGCTGATGCTCTGGCCAACTGAGCTATTCCCGCCGGTCTTCATACTGATGCTGCCTGTCGTTCCAAGCGGTCCAGTCGGCCCTCATCGGTTAAACATGGGGAGGGCAGGATTCGAACCTGCGAAGGCTGAGCCAACGGATTTACAGTCCGTCCCATTTGACCGCTCTGGAACCTCCCCCGGCTGCCAGGAAGCCACCACTCGGATTCGAACCGAGAACCTACTGATTACAAATCAGCCGCTCTGCCATTGGAGCTATGGTGGCCCATTATAATCAGTACGGATCCACGTCTGGAGCAGCTCAAGAACACAGACAGGTAAATATAATCAACATCCCTGGTTTTGTCAAGGATGCATGTAAAATAAAATGAAGGCGGGACTGGATTACCGCCGCAGGCGGATATGGAGTTCCCGGAGCTGTTTTTCGCTCACCTCGCCCGGCGCGCCCATGAGCAGGTCCTGGGCGTTCTGGTTGAGGGGAAAGGCGATGACTTCCCGGAGGTTCGTCTCGTCGGTGAGGAGCATGACGATACGGTCCACGCCGGGCGCGATGCCGCCGTGGGGCGGCGCGCCGTACTTCAGCGCGCTGATCATGCCGCCGAATTCCGCGTCGACCTCGCCGGCGGAATAGCCCGCGATCTCGAAGGCCCGGTACATGATGTCCGGACGGTGGTTCCGGATGGCGCCGCTGGACAGTTCCGTGCCATTGCAGACGATGTCGTACTGGTAGGCCAGGACTTCGAGGGGCGACGTGTTCTCCAGGGCCTCCAGGCCGCCCTGGGGCATGGAGAAGGGATTGTGCGAGAAGATCACCTTGCCCGCTTCCGCGTCGTATTCGTACATGGGGAAATCGACGATCCAGCAGAAGCGGTAGGTCTTCGGCTCCCGCAGGGAAAGCAGGTCGGCGAAGTGCAGCCTGAGCCTGCCCGCCACGTCGCCCGCACGGTCCTCGGTGTCGGCCACGAAGAACCACGAGGCGCCCGGCTCGGGTTCTATGACGGATTTGAGCCGCTCGAGGGTTCCCTCGTCCAGCACGCGGGCGATGGATCCCTTGATCCCGTCCTCTGCAAAAGAGATGTACGCCGCGCCGCGCCCCCCGAATTCCTCCTTCACGGTCCGGTCCAGGTTGTCGAAGAAACTGCGGGACCGCGCGGCCACGCCGGGGACGGCGAGGGCCCGAACGACGCCGCCTTTCTCGACGACCTGGCGAAAGGCGTTGAATTCCGACGCCCTGAAGGCTTCGGTGACGTCTTCGATCTCCAGACCGAACCGCAGGTCGGGCTTGTCGGTCCCGTAACGGAGCATCGCGTCGCGATAGGGAATGCGCGGGAAGGGCGGGGAGGTGACGTCCCAGTCGCTGAATTCCGTGAAGAGGCCGTAAAACAAGGTCTCCAGCGCGTCGAAAACGTCATCCTGCTCCACGAAGGACATCTCCACGTCCAGCTGGTAGAATTCGCCCGGCGACCGGTCGGCCCGGGCATCCTCGTCCCGGAAGCACGGGGCGATCTGGAAATACCGGTCGAACCCCGAGATCATCAGGAGCTGCTTGAACTGCTGGGGCGCCTGGGGAAGGGCGTAGAACCTGCCGGGGTGCACGCGGCTCGGGACCAGGTAGTCGCGGGCTCCTTCGGGCGAACTGCTGGTGAGGATGGGCGTGTTGAATTCGTTGAACCCCATTTCCGTCATGCGTCGCCGGATGCTCGCGATGATGCGCGAGCGCATGATGATGTTGTGGTGCAATCGCTGCCTGCGCAGATCGAGCATGCGGTACGTCAGCCGGGTGGCTTCGGGATACTCCCGCTCGTCGGCGACGGACAGGGGCAGGGGGTCCGCCGCGCTGAGCACCGTCATCGAGTCGGCCTTCACTTCGATGTGACCGGTGGGCAGGTTGGGGTTGATGGCGTCTTCCGCCCGCAGGATCACCTCGCCGGAAAAGGTGGCGACGGTCTCCGCCCGCAGGTCTCCCGCCTCCTCGTGGAACCCGCTTTCCGGGGTGATGACGACCTGGGCGATGCCGTAGTGGTCTCGCAGATCGATGAAGAGCAGGCCGCCGTGGTCCCGCTTCCGGTGTACCCAGCCGGCAAGCCGCACCGGCGTTCCGTCGTCGCTCTGCCGCAATTCGCCGCAGGTATGTGTCCTGTACGGGTGGTCTTTCATCTAAGGGGCCTTCCTCCCTGTCCAGTTGAACCTCTAAACGGGTCGCACCGCTACTCGGGTCGCACCGCTACGCAGGCCGAATCTCTATAGGGGTCGCACCGCTACTCGGGTCGTTCCGCGCCCAGTTCGGCCAGAAGGTCCAGCGTGTTTTGCATGCAAATCCGGGAGGCCGCCTCTCCCGCCTCCGAAAACTGCTTTCCCCCGGGCCGGTCGATCAGCGTCTGCTCGATCTGTTCCGGTCCGATGCGCCAGTGGGTCTCGAGGGACACGCAGCCGTCGTATCCCTGTTCGATCAGGTCGGCGAACTGTCCCCTGTAGTCTATCTCGCCCTCGCACATGGGCACGTTGCCGTCTTCCCCGGCCGTACCTCTGACCCCGTCCTTGAAGTGCATGTGGCACATGTCCGACCGGATATGATCGTATCCGTCCGGATAGGGTGTCTGCCCGCCGTCGGCGAACAGTTCGTTGCAGGGATCCCAGAGGGGCTTGACGACCGGCGTATCCAGGGCGTCGACCAGGCGCCGCGTCTCCGCGCCGGTGCCGATCAGGGTGGACGCCTCGTTTTCCAGTCCCAGCACGACCCCCTCGCCTTCGGCGATCCGGACGGGTTCCGCGTACCGTTCGATTATCCGGTCCCGGAACTGCTCGAGGGGATCCTGCTTCCAGAAGGCGAAGACGCGGACCAGCGTCGTGTCCAGCCCCTGGGCTACCCGGATGCACCTGCGGAGGATATCGAGATGTTCCCGGCACGTCTCGTCGTCTCCGATGTCGCACTTGTAGAAAGGCGCGGCCACGCCGCCGACCGACAGTCCGGCCTCGCCGGTCCGGTCCCGGATCCGCGCGATCTCGTCGTCGCTGAGGTCCTGGGGCGGCTTGTCCCAGATCGATCTGATCTCGATCCCGTCCAGGTTGAAACTCCGGGCGAACCCGATGACCGTGTCCAGGTCCTGGGACACCTCGTCAGTGATCACGGCGATCTTGAACATGGGGCTGCGTGCTCCCTTACGCTTTGTGTTCGGCCATGGACTCGGCGAAACGAAAGATCGACGATTCCTGGTCAAAGGTTTCGACCGACCCCGGACGGATGCTGCGGATTTCCTCAATGGCGGCTTCCGGCGAGGCCCCCCTCCAGACGAGATACCCGGCCAGTACGGTCCCCGTCCGGCCAATCCCCGCCATGCAATGCACGACGACGCCGCCCGCTTCAATATGTTCATCTATATATAAAGCGGCCCGGCGAATCTGCTCCGGTGAAGGCGCGGTCATGTCTTCCACCGGGAGATGCAGGCGCCGCAGTCCGCAGTGATCGAGTGTCTTCTCGTGCAGCGGATCACGCGTCAGGGACACCACGGCGTTCACGCCCAGTGCCTTCAGGCTCATCAGGTCCCGTTCCAGGCCCTGGTCCGGCGTACCTCCGCCGCGCGGACTATAGGCGCTCGAAGCGCTCGTGGGCAGGGCCATGCCGGCCAGCCGCCGGGGAATGACCCAGGTGAAGTTTCTCAGCATCCAATGCTCCCGGCGTCACTTCTCGGGGATGTCCTCGAACCGGCCTTCCACGATGTTCTTCGGATCGATGGTCGTCTTCGGTTTCTCAGGTGCCCTGGGTCGCGGTTCGGGAGCCGGCCGGGGGGGACGGGTGATCACGGAGGCCAGGAAACGAAGGGCCTGCTGGATCAGGATCCCCGCCAGAAACCTCATCACGAACCTGAGCAGGTAGGTCAACATGGCTTTATCCGCTGTTGTAGGGTTGCATGACCTCTTCCACCCGCTCGCGCACGGCCTGCTGCACCTCGCCGGGCGGGTGCGCGCCGTCGATGATCTCTATGCGGTCCACGGCTTTTCGTCGGCGCGCCAGTTCCAGGTAATTCTCCCGGATGGCGCGGAGCGTTACAAGGTCCTCGAACAGTTCGGTATCCGAACGCGCCCGGCGTATGCGGTCCATGCAGACTTCGGCGGGCGCGTCGATCAGCAGGGTCAGGTGGGGGTGTATCGCCCTGGCGTTGATCGACTCGATCCAGTCCAGCTCGCCGGGCATCTCCCGCCACTGGTAGGCGAAGGAGGAGAGAAAGTACCGGTCGCACAGCACGGGGATTCCGCGCTTTATATTGGACTCGATCTCCGACTTGACGTGGTCGATCCGGTCGGCGGCGAACAGCAGCGCGTGGCAGATGCCGTCGAGTTCCACCCGCCGCTGCAGGGCTTCTTTCAGCAGCCTGCCGATGGGGCGGTTCGTGGGTTCGCCCGTGGTATGGACAGGGCATCCGTACTGTGCTTCCATCCACTGGTGAAGCTGTTTCAACTGGGTCGTCTTGCCCGCGCCGTCGATCCCTTCGATCACGATGAACGGCGCGGCGGCGTCCCCGCCGTCGCCGCGGACCTCCTTCCCCTTCATGAATACCCCCATGGACGGATCAGGTCCCGCCATCCACGCGCTTCTTCCAGTACGTTCCCGTTCGTAGCATCGTATCGTTTCAGCATCTCCCTCAGTCCGGTGCTGAACAGTACGCCGACGGCCCCGATGCCCAGGAAGAGCAGGCCGACGCCGCTGGCCAGGCTGAAGGCCATGGTGACGGATCCGCAGAACAACAGCGCGAAGGCGTGCCTGGGGTTGTCCACTGCCAGGAATACGCCCGATCGGACGACCTGTCTGACGGGGGCCTTGCCCCGCTGCATGAGCGGCAGGACGTAAACGGCCGTCATGCAGACGAAAACGATCAGCCACATCATCACGCCGCCCAGGACCGCGCCGACCCAGGGCCATGCGTCCATGAGCCGCACGTAGAAAAGCACGTTGGCGGCAAGGAGCAGGAGCACGCCCGCGTACAGTCCGCAGATACAAAAGCTGCGGCCCAGGTCCCCCCGGGTGTGGGCGAAGAAATCCCGTATGCCTGTTTCCTCGTAAGCCGCGATCCGTCCGGTTACGCGGAACAGTCCGGCGAAGGCGAGCGGAAGGGTGACCAGCGGCAGGGCGAACAACAGCCACAGGATGTTGATCACGATCAGCGTTCCCAGGTAGTCATAGGTATTCCAGAACCATTTTCTGAACAGTCCGGGTTCCTTGTCCGGCATATGCGGCGCACCCTGTCACGCGGCTTTCGACCGGCCGCCGCGGCTTGCAAAACCCGATTTTAAAAGCCCGTCCGGCCGAGTGCTGCGGTTCGCGAAGCCCGATCCCAAAGGCCGGCCCGGTCTAGTGCAGAGGTTCGCGAAGCTCGATTCCAAGGGCCGACTCGGCCTACTCGACAACGCCTGCATGGTACAGGCTCACCCCTCAAATCGCAACTGTTTTCTTGGTGAGAAAAACCTTGACTTTACCGCCGGACCGCGCTATAATGGCGCAATCTATATCCTGACGACGAACTGGTTTAACGGCAGACACTGGACTGAAATGACAGCCGTCAACTCCTCCCGGTCATCCCGATTCTACTATTGGCGGAAGCAGAGCGATCTGTTTACCTGGTGGCCTTTTTATGGGACGAGGCGGCATGTCATGCGAAGCGGCGCCTGATTGAAGTAGATTCATCCTTCGTTGATCTGACCGGCCTCTACCCTCACAAGGTAGCGGCCTTTTTTGTTTTATACGGGCAGAAAAACGGCGGGCCGCTTGAAGTAGAGGATATCCCTGGGTACTTGTCACCACGTAAAGGTCTGTAACCATGTACAGGACATCCTACGACACCTTTCTGGAATATAACGGCAAACCCGATTTCCCCCTGGTACCCATCTGGCACGAACGCGACCTGACGGATGAGACACCCGAAGGAACCTTCCACAGGATCAGCGCGGGATACCGCTACGCCTTTCTCCTGGAAAGCATGGAAGGCGATCAGAAAACGGCGCGGTATTCTTTCGTGGGCGCGGACCCCTTCGAGCGTATCGTCGGAACGAAACAGGGGATCAACCGGATAAACGACCGGGGCGTGCTGACGCTGGAGGGCAATCCCATCGAGCTGATGCGGGAGATCATGAAGGAATACCGGACCCCGGTGCTCGAACACCTGCCCCGTTTCACGGGAGGCGCCGTCGGTTATTTCGGGTATGACGTCGTTCGGCATTTCGAAGACATTCCCGACGAGAATCCGGATGACCTGGCGATGCCCGACCTGCATTTCATCGTGGCAGGGAAGATCGTAGTCTTCGATCACGCGCGCAAACGCATGTACGTGATCGTCAATATGCTGTCCAACACCACGGATCCGGAGTCCGCCTACCAGCAGGGCATGACCCAGGTGGACGACATGCTGACGCGGATCGACCAACCGCCGCCTTCCGACTTCTCGTTCGACGAAGGCCCATCTGCCGGGTGTGACCGTGCCGTATCATCCAACATGACGCGTGCGGCTTTCGAGGAAACGGTGCGAACGGCCAAGGAGTACATCGCGGCGGGCGACATATTCCAGGTGGTGCTTTCCCAGCGGTTCAGCATGGAAATCGATCAGGATCCCTTCGACGTTTACCGGGCACTCGCCAGGCTGAATCCTTCGCCGTATCTCTTCTACCTGCGGCTGGACGACGTGCATATCGTCGGTTCCTCCCCCGAAACGATGGTGCTCGCGGAAAACCGGAGAGTGACGGTGCGGCCCCTTGCCGGGACGTGCCGGCGGGGTACGGACGAGACGGAAGACCGGCTGTTGATCGAAGAGATGCTCAACGATCCGAAGGAGCGCGCGGAGCACGTGATGCTAGTGGACCTGGGCCGGAACGATATCGGCCGCATCTGCGAGTACGGCACGGTTCGAACGACGGAACTGATGGGGATAGAGCGGTATTCCCACGTGAGCCACATCGTGTCGAACGTGGAGGGCCGCCTCCGGGAAGGCGTTGACGGCTTCGACGTGCTGGAGGCGACTTTTCCTGCAGGGACCCTTTCCGGCGCGCCGAAGATTCGGGCCATGGAGATCATCGATGAACAGGAGTCCACGCGGCGGGGCGTGTACGGCGGCGCATTGGGTTATTTCGGGTTCTCCGACAACCTCGACCTGTGCATCACCATACGGACGATGGTCATAAAGGACGGCCAGGCCTATATCCAGGCGGGCGCCGGCATCGTCGCGGACTCGGACCCCGGCAAAGAGTACGATGAGTGCCGGAAGAAGGCCGAGGCGCTGCTCCGGGCCCTGAAGGAAGCCGAGGTGGTATCATGATCCTGGTCATCGACAATTACGACTCCTTTACCTACAACCTGGTCCAGTACCTCGGGGAACTGGGTCAGGAGGTCGTCGTGCACCGGAACGACCGCATTTCCCTGGATGAAATCGAGGCGCTCGATCCGGACCACCTGGTCCTCTCGCCGGGTCCATGCACCCCCGACGAGGCGGGGGTTTCCGTGGACGCGGTCCGTCGATTTTCCGGCCGTATCCCCATCCTGGGCGTCTGCCTGGGACACCAGTCCATCGCCCAGGCCTTTGGCGGGCGGATCGTCCGGGCGCCCGAGCCGGTACACGGGAAGACCTCCTCGATCGCTCACGACGGGACATACATTCACGACCGGCTGCCGAATCCCTTCACGGCGACGCGGTATCATTCGCTGATCGTGGAAAAAGAGACGCTGCCGGAATGCCTGGCGGTGACGGCACACTCGGAGGACGGCCTGATCATGGGATTGAGGCACGGATCCCTGCCCGTTTTCGGCGTACAGTTTCACCCGGAGTCCATCCTGACCGAGGTTGGAAAGCAACTGTTGCGAAATTTCGTGGAGACGGAGCGCTTATGAAACGGTCTGACGTCATTCTGACCGGCATCAAGCCGACGGGCAGCCCCCATATAGGCAACTATGCAGGGGCCATCCGGCCGGCCCTGAACCTGGCAATGCGCTCCCCGGAATCGAGCGCCATGTATTTCCTCGCGGACTTCCATGCCCTGACGCTCGTAAAGGACCCGGCGCTCTTCAGAGACCGGTGCCACGAGCTTGCCGCCACCTGGATCGCCTGCGGCCTGGACCCCGACCGGCAGGTCTTTTACCGCCAGTCGGACGTACCCGAAGTGTTCGAACTGTCCTGGGTCCTGTCTTGTTCCACGTCAAAGGGACTGATGAACCGCGCCCACGCGTACAAGGCGCATGTCGATCAGAACACTCGGAGCGGCGACAGGGATCCGGACGCGGGCGTGAACATGGGGGTGTACTCCTACCCCATACTCATGGCGGCGGACATCCTGCTGTTCCAGGCGAAGTACGTGCCGGTCGGCAAGGACCAGGAACAGCATATCGAAATAGCCAGGGACATCGCCGCCCGTTTCAACCGGTGCTATGGGGTTGTTTTCACGCTGCCCCTGTACATGGCGAGTCCGTCATCCGCCGAGATTCCAGGTACGGATGGAAGGAAAATGAGCAAGGCCTACAACAACACCATCCCGCTTTTCGGATCGCGGGAGACGTTGCGCAGGGCCATTTTCGGGATCAAGACGGATTCCAGCGCGCCCGGCGCACCCAAGGATCCCGACGCGTCGCTCGTTTTCCAGATCTTCAGGCAGTTCGCCGACCGGCAACGGACAGAGACGATGCGGGATAGACTGCAGCAGGGTCTTATCTCCTGGAAAGAGGCCAAAGAGGAGTTATACGTCCTTATCGATGGCCTGCTGGATCGTCCCAGGGCGATGTATGACGAGTTGATGTCCGACCGGTCCCATATCGATCGTGTGCTGGAAGCGGGTGCCGGCAGAGCGAGGGAGTTGGCGCGCCCGACCATGGAGAAAGTACGCCAGGCGGTCGGGAGATAGCGACGGGCCGGGATCCGGAAACGCGACGGAGAAAGGCAAGGCATCCATGATACAACAGGCCATATCGAAGGCCATCGAGGGGAACTCGCTGACCGAGGCGGAAGCGATGGAGGCCATGGAAGGGATCATGTCCGGCGATGCGACGCCTGCGCAGATCGGCGCCTTCCTGGTCGCCTTTCGATTAAAGGGCGAGACGATCGGGGAAGTCACCGGCTTCGCCAGGGTCATGCGGGCCAAAGCCACGCGGATCGAATGCCGCGCCTACCCCATCGTGGATACCTGCGGTACGGGGGGCGACGGCAAGCACACGTTCAACATATCGACGGCGGCGGCTTTCGTGGCCGCGGCCGCAGGCGCCTCCATCGCCAAGCACGGCGGCCGGGCCGCGTCCAGCAAGGCGGGCAGCGCGGACGTGTTGACGGCCCTGGGGGTCGATATCGAGACGCCGCCGGAACGGGTCGCGGCCTGCATCGACGAAATCGGAATCGGTTTCATGTTCGCCCCCGCCCTGCATTCGGCCATGCGGTTCGCGAGCGGTCCGCGCCGGGAACTCGGCGTGCGGACGGTGCTCAACCTGCTGGGCCCGCTGACCAATCCGGCCGGTACGACGGCGCAGGTCATGGGCGTGTACGACGGAAGTGTCGTTCAGACCGCGGCCCACGTACTGAACAACCTCGGGGCGGAGCGCGCGTTCGTGGTGCACAGCGCGGACGGACTGGACGAGATCACGACCACGGCGCCGACCCACGTGGCGGAAGTCAGGGACGGCGCCGTCAGGACCTACGATGTCGCGCCGGAAGACTACGGGCTGCCTCGCGCCGCTATAGAAGACCTGAAGGGCGGCGAGGCGGCCGAGAACGCCGCGATCATCCGGTCCCTGCTGGCCGGAGAGAAGGGACCCCGCAGGGACATCGTCCTGCTGAATGCCGCCGCGGCGATCGTTGCCGGAGGCAAGGCGGAGGATTTCGACGAGGGTATCGACAGCGCGGCCCGGGCGATCGACTCCGGCGCGGCCGGAGCGAAACTGGACGCGTTGATCAGGATGACCAACGAATAAGCACCTGGTCTCGGCGGGACGCGGACGCAGGAAGGTCAAAACATGGCAGCCATGAGTATCCTGGACCGGATCGTAGCGCACAAAGTGAGTGAAGTCGAAGACCGGAAGCGACGCACACCGTTGCCGCTTGTCGAGCCCGGACCCCGCGTGGACGTTCGGCCCTTCGACCTTGCGCTCAAGCAGAGGGACGGCGTTGGCGTCATCGCCGAATTCAAGAAGGCTTCGCCGTCCAAAGGCCCCATCTGCCCCGATGCGGTGCCCGATGAGACCGGGCCGGTCTATGCGGCGCACGGGGCCTCGGCCATTTCGGTGCTTACGGACCGGCGGTTCTTCCAGGGGCGTGACGAGGACCTGGTGGCGCTGCGCCGGAGCGTACCGGTGCCGGTGCTGCGCAAGGAATTCATTATAGACGAGTACCAGGTCCACGAGACCGCGGCCATGGGGGCGGACGCCATGCTGCTGATCGCGGCGGTACTGGACGACACCTGCCTGGCGGCACTGCAGCGGACCGCGGCGGCATACGGCCTGCACTGCCTGGTGGAAGTACACGACGAGCGGGAGCTGGACCGGGCCCTGGAAGCCGGCAGCCGTATCATCGGCATCAACAACCGGGACCTGACGGATTTCACCGTTTCGCTGGACACTTCGCTGAGACTGAAGCCGCGCATTCCCGATGGGATCGTGACCGTCGGCGAGAGCGGCATCCACACCCGCGACGACGTCCTTCTCCTGCAGCAGGCGGGATTCGACGCCGTACTCGTGGGCGAGTCCCTGATGGCGGCGGAGGACATCGGCGGACAACTGGACGCCCTGCTGGGCCGGACGCCGGCGCGAACAGGACACGGGACTGAATGATCTCCCCGCGGATGCGATGATGAATTCGGTCAAGATCAAGATTTGCGGCATTACGAATGAAGCGGACGCCACCGCCGCGGTACGCGCGGGCGCGGACGCGCTGGGATTCATTTTTTACAGGGGCAGTCCCCGCTACGCGGAGCCGGGGCGGGTCGCGGAAATCGTGGACGGCCTGCCGCCCTTCGTCGTCCCGGTGGGCGTATTCGTGAACGCGGCGGTCGACGAGGTCGACGAAATCTGCGAGACCACGGGGGTCCAGGTCGCGCAGCTCCATGGCGACGAATCCCCGGAATTCTGCAGGAGGCTGGACCGGCCCGTCGTCAAGGCCCTTCGCGTCACGGACGAATCCTGGAAATCCGACGCCGCGGCTTACGAAGTCGGCGCGGTGTTGCTTGATACGTTCGCCGAAGACCGCTACGGCGGTACGGGGCTTACATTCGACTGGCGGCTCGTGGAAGGCAGTCCCCACCGCGTCATACTGAGCGGCGGGCTGAACCCGCGTAACGTGGCTGAAGCCGTGCGGCGCGTGCGGCCCTACGCCGTGGACACGGGTAGTGGCGTGGAACGGGAACCGGGCCGCAAGGATCATGGTAAGATCCGGGCCTTCGTGGAGGCCGCGAAGGGATCGTCATGACCACCCGAAATGAAGGCAGCCCCCCAGGGATCGGGATTTCCGGTTCGACCCGCGTGGTCGGCGTATGCGGTCAGGGCATCGGATACACCCTGTCGCCGGCCATGCACAACGCCGCCTTTCGGCATTGCGGCCTGGATTACGTGTATGTAACCTTTGAAATCGCGTCGGCCGCCGTTCGACAGGCGGTAGACGGGATCCGGGGACTCGGGCTGGCGGGCGTCAACGTGACCAAGCCGCTCAAGACGGACGTGCTGCCTTACCTGGACGAGGTGTCCGACGAAGCCCGGAGGATCGGTTCGGTCAATACCATCGTCAATCGATCGGGCCGGCTCGCCGGCGCTTCCACGGACGGCGCGGGACTCCAGCGGGCGCTCGGAGAGCAAGGGATCGACGTCAGGGATTCCAGGGTGCTGATCCTGGGCGCGGGCGGCGCGGCCCGGGCGGCCTGCGACATGGCCCGGAACGGGGGGGCGGACTCGATTGCCATTGCCGCGCGCAACGCGGCGCGGGCCATGGAGACCGCGCGGTTGGGAGGCGCTTCGGTGGTCTCCCTGGCGCCGGGTGAACTGGGTCCGGCGCTCGGGAACGCCGATCTGGTCATCAACGCCATCCCCACGGACCTGGCGCTGGACGGGGACTGGTTCAGCGCGGACCAGTTCGTCTACGACACGCGCTACGACCAGGAGGAAACCGCGTTGGTCCGGTGCGCACGGTCCCGGGGCGCCGGCGCGTCGAACGGCATCGATATGCTGCTGTTTCAGGGCGCGGCGTCGTTTGAAATCTGGACCGGCCGGCCGGCGCCGGTCGAGGTGATGAGAAGCGCGCTGGAAGACCAGTTGCGGCGCCGGGCGGACCATGAAGGAACCGGGCGCAGGGGACATACGGCATAGTTGAAAGCCGGCACAGTTGTTGAATTGAGCCTATTGAATTGAGGCCGTCCGCACGGGTACACCGGCCGGCGGCGTTGAAAAGCGTGACGGTCCGGAGCTGATCGGACCGGGAACCTCGAAATCTGGAGACGGCATGTTGCGATACCTGACCGCAGGAGAATCTCACGGACCGGCCATATCCGCGATCCTCGAAGGACTGCCCGCGGGGGTACCGGTCGCGGCGGAAGAGATCGACCGCGACCTGAAACGGCGGCAGGGCGGATACGGCCGGGGCCGGAGAATGCAGATCGAGACCGATACGATCGAGATCCGGGGCGGCGTGCGCCACGGCAAGACCATGGGCGGCCCGGTCTCCCTGGTGGTCCGGAACCAGGACTGGAAGAACTGGACGGACGTGATGGCGATTGAGGAGGCCGATGGTCCGGTGAGGCGCCGGGTGACGCGGCCCAGGCCGGGACATGCCGACCTGGCGGGCGGTTTGAAATACGACCGCCGCGACCTGCGGGATATCCTGGAACGGGCCAGCGCAAGGGAAACGACCATGCGCGTGGCGGTCGGCGCGATCGCCCGGGCGTTCCTGGCGGAATTCGACATCCGCGTGCTCAGCCACGTCGTCCGCATCGGACAGGTGGACGCCGACGTGGCCGGCCTTTCGAACGACGAAATCCTGAAACGGGCCGAAGGGTCGCCCGTGCGTTGCGCAGACGAGGACGCCGCGAAGAAGATGATCGGAGAAATCGACCGGGCGAAGTCCCTCAAGGACACGATCGGCGGCGTCTTCGAGGTCAAGGTGCTGAACGCGCCGCCCGGCCTGGGCAGCCACGTGCAGTGGGACCGCAAGCTCGACGGACGCCTGGCCCAGGCGGTCATGAGCATCCAGGCCGTAAAGGGCGTCGAGATCGGTCTGGGCTTCGGGGTGAGCCGGGTGCCGGGTTCCGAGGTCCATGACGAGATCTTCTACGGCGACGGCCGGTTTTACAGGGAAACGAACCGGGCCGGCGGTATCGAGGGCGGCATGACCGAGGGCGAGGAAATCGTCGTTCGCGGCGCCCTCAAGCCCATCGCGACCCTGATGCGCACCATCATGTCGGTGGATATCGAGACCAAGGAAGCCTTCGATTCCGCCAAGGAGCGTTCGGACGTCTGCACCGTGCCCGCCGCCGGCGTGATCGGCGAAGCAGTGGCGGCCTTCGTCGTCGCCGACGCCATGCAGGAGAAATTCGGCGGCGACAGCCTGGAGGAAATGAAGCGCAACTACCAGGGCTACATGGACCAGTTGGCCCGTTACTAGTCCGGATATTTGAACCATTGCCGACCGATCGCGGCCCGCGCCTGCATCGGCCGACGCGCGTATGACAGGCAGGCGGAACGTGAGAGAAACAGGACAAAAGAAAGCCGGGGGCGTCGTCCTGATCGGCTTCATGGGCACCGGGAAGACGGTAGTGGGCCGGCGGCTGGCCGGCGCCCTCGGCGTGCCCTTCGTGGACACCGACGCCCTGATCGAGGAGAAGACCGCGACGAGTATCCCGGAACTCTTCCAGACGCGGGGCGAGACCGGCTTCCGGGCGGTCGAAAAGGAGGTAATACGCGGTCTCGCGGACGGGGAGCGCCGGGTGGTCGCCACGGGCGGCGGCGCGGTACTCGACCGGGACAACTTCGAGGTGCTCAGATCCCTCGGTCCGGTTATTCACCTGAGCGCGCCGGCGTCGACGATCCTGGCCCGCACGAAGGGCGACGCCGGGGTGCGGCCCCTCCTGGCCGGAAGCGACCCGCTGGAACGGATCCGGACGCTGCAACGGGAGCGCGCTCCGGTTTACGGCCAGGCGGATCACGAAGTCGACACGTCACGGCAGACGATAGACGAGACCGTGGAGATGGTCATGGCATGGACGCTTGACAATGAACGCGTGATCCGGGTGGACCTGGGAGCCGACAGCTACGATATCGTGATCGGACCCGATTGTCTCGGCCGTCTGGGCCCCTTGATGAGATCCTTCGACCTGACTGATCGCGCGCTGGTCGTAACCCACCCCGGCATTGGCATGCGCTATGGAGAACGGGTGACGGAGTCCCTGCGGTCGGCCGGGTTCGAACCGGCCGTAACCGAAGTGCCGGACGGCGAAGGACAGAAATCGCTGGAATGGGCCGGGAAGCTCTACGACGCGATGCTGTCCAACCGCATGGACCGCCGTTCCCCCGTCATTGCGCTGGGCGGCGGGGTGATCGGGGACCTGGCCGGCTTCGCCTCGGCCACCTTTCTGCGCGGCGTCCCCTTTATTCAGGCGCCTACTTCTCTACTGGCCCAGGTGGACGCCAGCGTGGGCGGCAAAGTCGCCGTGGACCACCGGCGCGGGAAGAACCTGATCGGCGCGTTCTACCAGCCCCTGCTCGTGCTGGCCAGCCTGGATACGCTTGACAGCCTGCCCGACCGGGAACTGCGCGCGGGCCTGGCGGAAGTGATCAAGTATGGGGTCATTGCAGACGCCGGTCTGTTCGCCTATATTGAGGGTCGCCTTGACGAGATACTCGGGCGCGACTACGCCGTGCTGGCGCACCTGGTGGCCCGGTCCTGCGAGATCAAGGCCGATGTCGTCGCAGGCGACGAGCGCGAGCAGGGACGGCGGGCCATACTCAACTTCGGCCATACCATGGGGCATGCCATCGAAACGCGGACCGGCATGCTGCACGGAGAAGCCGTTGCGATCGGCATGGTCTACGCGGCCCGCGTGGCGGAACGAATGGGCTTGCTGGACGCAGAGAGCGTCCGGCGCCTGGCCGGCCTGGTCGGGCGGGTGGGGTTGCCCGTCCGGTGCGACGGACTGGACGTCTCCGGGACGCTCGAAACCATGAAACTCGACAAGAAATCGGTCGGGGGCCGCCTTCGTTTCGTCCTGCCGAACCGGATCGGCGAAGTGGTCCTCCGGGACGATGTGCCCGGCGAATATGTCCGGTCGGTGCTGACGACAGGGAAGTGAAGGGCGGCGCATCCGCGCGAAAACCGGGATGGAATCGTGAAAATACTCGTGCTGCACGGTCCGAATCTGAATATGCTGGGGGTCCGGGAACCTGAGGTCTACGGCAGCGATACCCTCGAGGACATCAACCGGTCCCTCGAATCGGTCGCGGCGGACCGGGGGGTCGCGCTGCGCATACGCCAGTCCAATCACGAAGGCGTGCTGGTGGACGAGATCCAGCAGGCCCTCGGGCGGGAGGACGGCATCCTGATCAACCCCGGCGCGTACACGCACACGAGCATCGCCCTGCGCGACGCGATCGTTGCCGTGGGCCTGCCGGTCGTGGAAGTACATATGTCCGATATTCACGTCCGGGAGTCTTTCCGGCACCATTCCTATATCGAGGCTGTGGCCCTCAGGCAGATCTGCGGACATGGAAGCAGGAGTTACCTGTTGGGCCTGGAGGCCCTGGCCGATCATATCGGGAAGGGGAGCGAGGGATGACAGCCACCGTGTTGCCTGACGAAAGAGGGCATTTCGGGGTCTTCGGCGGCCGCTACGTCCCGGAAACGCTGATGACGGCCCTGGACGAACTCCTCGCGGTGTATGAAGCGGCTAAGCGGGATCCGGCCTTCGAGGATGAATTCCGCTATTACCTGGGAGACTACGTGGGCCGGCCTTCCCCGCTGTACTACGCGGAGCGGCTGACGGAGGCCCTCGGCGGCGCCCGGATCTATCTCAAGCGGGAAGACCTGAACCACACGGGCGCCCACAAGATCAACAACACCATCGGTCAGATCCTGCTGACCCGCCGAATGAAGAAACCCCGTGTCATCGCCGAGACCGGGGCCGGGCAGCACGGCGTGGCCACGGCCACCGTGGCCGCCCGTTTCGGCCTGGAATGCGACGTCTACATGGGGACGGAGGACATGGAACGCCAGGCCCTGAACGTCTTCCGCATGCGCCTGATGGGGAGCCGGGTCATCGGCGTCGACGCGGGCAGCCGCACATTGAAGGACGCGCTGAACGAAGCCCTGCGCGACTGGGCGACCAATGTACGCCATACCCATTACATCATCGGATCGGTGGCGGGCCCCCATCCCTTCCCCATGATGGTACGTGATTTCCAGTCGGTCATAGGCCGCGAGGCGCGCGGGCAGATCCTCGAAAAAGAAGGGCGGCTGCCGGATGCGCTCGTCGCCTGCGTGGGGGGAGGCAGCAACGCCATAGGACTCTTTCATCCCTTTCTCGACGACGACGTTCGACTGGTCGGCGTGGAAGGGGCGGGGCACGGACTCGATACCGGCCTGCACGCCGCGACGCTGGGCCTGGGCACGCCGGGCGTATTGCACGGCGCCATGAGCTATACGGGACAGGACGCCAACGGCCAGATCCAGGTCGCTCATTCCATCTCCGCCGGACTGGACTACCCCGGGGTGGGACCCGAGCACAGCTACCTGAAGGACGCCGGCCGGGCGGAATACGTCAGCGTGACCGACGACGAGGCGCTGGAGGCCTTCGAACTGCTGTCCAGGGTCGAAGGCATCATACCCGCCCTGGAAAGTGCCCACGCCATCGCCCACGTCGCCCGGATCGCCCCGGAAATGGGCCGGGACCGGGTTATTGTCCTGGGGCTGTCGGGCCGCGGGGACAAGGACGTCCAGCAGGTATACGGGTTCATGGACCCGGAGCGGATGGAGGGTTGAATGAACCGTATTGAGGAGACCTTCGCATCGCTCAAGTCCGCGGGCCGGAAGGCGCTGGTCCCCTACATCATGGCCGGAGATCCGGACCTGGAAACGACCGCCGCGTTAGTCGTGGAACTGGATCGCCGCGGCGCCGACCTGGTCGAGCTGGGCGTTCCCTTCTCCGACCCCATCGCGGACGGCCCCACGATTCAGCGCGCCGCGCTGCGGGCCCTTGACCGGGGTACGACCCTCCGGGACATCGTCGATACGGTCGGGCCCCTCCGGGAGCGGTCCGGTGTACCGATCGTCCTGATGACCTATTACAACCCGGTGCTCGCGTACGGGGTCGGGGACTTCTCCCGGGATGCCGCCCGCGCGGGCGTGGACGGCCTGATCGTGCCCGACCTTCCGCCGGAAGAAGGCGCCGAGTTGTCCGACGCCTGCCGGCGGCATGGACTCACCGTCGTTTTCCTGGTGGCGCCCACGAGCACCGTGTCCCGGATCGAACTGGTGAACCGCCACACCACGGGATTCGTCTACTGCGTCTCCCTGACCGGCGTCACGGGCGCCCGGGGAAAACTGGCGGACGGAGTGGACGAGTTCATGGCGCAGGTGCGGTCCCACACGGACCGGCCCCTTGGCCTGGGATTCGGCATATCTTCGCCGGAACAGGCGAACGAGGCTTCGCGGCTGGCCGACGGGGTCATCGTGGGCAGCGCCATCGTCAACGTAATGGAAGAACACGCCGGTGAGCCGGATCTGGTCCGGGTCGTGGGCGAGTACGTGGCTTCACTGAGAGCGGGCATAGACGGAGCGGGCATAGACGGAAAGACCCCGGCGGTCGCGCCAGGGTAACTGCGGCGGGTACGATCTGAGCCGGATTGCACAGGGAATGACAATGACAACAGTTACAGCCAGCCAGGGCTGTCCGGACTGTCCGGGCTGTCCGGACTGTTCGGGCTGGCCAGGCCGTCCAGGCTGGCCGGGAGATGCGTGTGGGAGTCCAGGAGACCGGTCCGGTCTTTGCGACTCCCACGTATTTCAACCACCTTTTCATGTATGTTTCCGGTAGTATCCAGTATTCGCCATTCGAGGAGGGACCATGGTCCGGGGCGTTCGAGGCGCCATAACCGTTGAACTGAATTCCGCCGATGCCATTGGGGAAGCTTCCCGACGACTGCTTTCGGCGATCGTCGACGTCAATCGCATCGAATTGGAACAGATCGCCAGCGTCATCTTTTCGGCGACGAAGGATCTCGACGCGGAGACGCCTGCTTTGGGCGTGCGCCAGATGGGATGGACGTCGATTCCCCTGTTCTGCACGCAGGAGATGGAAGTCCCTGACGGACTGCCCCGGTGCATACGGGTGCTGGTTCACGTAAATACGGAAAAATCGCAGGATGAAATCCGGCACGTGTACCTGGACGGGGCCGTCGTGCTCCGGCCGGACATCGCCGAGGGAGGCTGAAATGGTGGTTGTAATGAAACTTCAGGCCACGGAAGAACAAAAGGAGCACGTCCGGGAGACCATCCGGGCCTTCGGCTGTAAGCCACGGGATATACAGGGTGACGAAATGACCATCATTTGCGTCATCGGAAATACCCTGAGTCTTTCACCGGAACAGTTTGAAATCCTGGACGGAGTGGACCGGGTCCAGCGTATCCAGCGGCCTTACAAGCTGGTGAGCCGGGAGGTGCAGCCGCATAAGACCAGGTTTCAGGTGGGGAACGTAACCATCGGCGGCGACGGCATCACCATCATCGCCGGTCCCTGTTCCGTGGAATCCTACGAGCAGTTTCTGACCGCGGCGCAACACGCGCGGGCGGCGGGGGCCCACGTCATCCGGGGCGGCGCGTTCAAGCCGAGGACTTCCCCCTATAGTTTCCAGGGGCTCGGAGAGGAAGGCCTCAGGATCATGGCCCGGGTCGGCGAGGAAACGGGCATGCCGACCATCTCGGAGGTGATGGAACCGGAGACGGAACCCATGGTGTCGGAGTACGTGGACATGTTGCAGATCGGCGCCAGGAACATGCAGAACTACCCGCTGCTGAATGCCGTGGGACAGAGTGCCAGGCCCGTGATGCTCAAGCGGGGGATGTCCGCCACGCTCGAGGAGATGTTGCTGGCCGCCGAGTACATACTGGCGGCGGGGAACCACAACGTCATTCTGTGCGAACGGGGCATCCGGACCTTTGAAACGTGGACGCGGAATACGCTCGACATCTCTGCCGTTCCCGTGTTGCAGAAATACACGCATCTGCCCGTGTTCATCGACCCGAGCCACGGGACCGGCAACGCGGATTTCGTGGGACCGGCGTCGCGGGCGGCCGTGGCGGTCGGCGCGGACGGGCTCATGATCGAGATGCATCCCAGTCCCGAGCGCGCCCTGTCGGACGGAGACCAGTCTCTGACGCCCGAAGCGTTTACCTCGCTGATCCCGGAATTGCAGGCGGTCGCGGCGGCCGTGAATCGTTCCATCGACTGAGTTCGGCTATGCGTATCACCATTGTCGGCGTGGGGCTGCTGGGCGGATCCTTCGGCATGGCGGTCCGGAAGGCGGGTGCGGCGGACCTGGTCGCGGGTGTCGACCTGGATCGGGCCACGCTGGACCGTGCCCGCGAGCTCGGCGCCATTGACGCGGGGTACCTCGAAGTGGCCGAGGGCGTGGCCGGGGCCGACCTGGTCGTCCTCGCCACGCCGGTGCGGTCCATACTGGAGATGCTGCCCGGCCTGGTGCCGTTACTCGGCCGGGAGACGATCCTCTTTGACCTGGGCAGCACGAAGGAAGCCATCGTCTCCGCCGTCGCGGGTCTGGCCGGCATCAGGCGGTACGTCGGCGGCCATCCCATGGCGGGCACCGAGGACGCGGGTATCGAACATGCCGATGACGGGTTGTTGCGCGAGGCGACTTTCGCCCTGGTGCCTCCGCCCGCGGTGGATGACGAGGCCGTCGATCTGCTCACGGACCTGGTCCGCCGGATCGGTGCCCGTCCCGTCGTCATTTCCGCCGAACGCCACGACCGCATCGTCTCCGTCACAAGCCATCTTCCCTACCTGTTGTCCGTCGTGCTGGCACTTGCCGCGGAAAACATGGCGCGCGAGGAAAGCCGGACCGGGGAGTTCGCCGCGTCCGGTTTCCGGGACGCTTCCCGCCTGGCCGCGTCCAACGTGCGCGTGATGGCCGACATCTGCCTGACCAACAGGCGGCCCCTGCTGCGGGCCGTCGAGGAAGCCAGGCGGTTGCTGGACGGCCTGGCGGAGCAGATCGAACAGGGGAACGAAACGGAACTGGCGAGGACGTTGACGGAGGCAAAGGAAAGCCGGGCCTCGGTGTCCGGTGAAAGGAGAACCGATTGAAGCAGTACAGGACCGGCTTCCAGGGCGAACTGGGAGCCTTCAGCGAGATGGCGGTGCTCGAGTATTTCGGCGACGCGGCGGAACCCGTGCCCCACGGGTGGTTCGACGACGTGTTCCGCGCCGTGGAGCAGGGCCGCTGCGACTACGGGATGCTGCCTATCGAAAACACGCTGGCGGGCAGCATTCACGTCAATTACGACCTGATGCAGGAGCACGATCTGCAGATCGTCGGCGAGATCGTCCTTCGCATCGTCCACAATCTGATGGCGAGACCGGGTGTCCGGCGGGAGGAGCTCCGCCGGGTGCAGTCCCATCCCAAGGCGCTGGAACAGTGCGTGCGGTTTTTCCGGGAGAATCCTTCGTTGAAACCCGAAACCGTGTACGATACAGGCGGCGCGGCCAAGATGCTCTGCGAAGGAGAGGCCCGGGACGTCGGCGTGATCGCGAGCACCCGGGCCGCGGAGCGCTACGGCCTGGAGATTCTGGAGAAGGGGATCGAGGACAACCCCCAGAACTATACCCGTTTCCTGGTTCTGGCCAGGGAAGCGGAACCGTCGGAAGGCGAGCGGCTGAAGACGTCCATCGTCTTCTCGGTCCCCCACGAGCCCGGCATGCTGTTCAAGGCCATGAGCGTGTTCGCGTTACGGGACATCTCCATCAACAAGATCGAATCTCGGCCCCTGGTGGGATCCCCCTGGGAATACCTGTTCTACCTGGATTTCGAGGGGCACGCGGAAAGCCTGCTCTGCAGCCGGGCGCTCAACCATCTCCGGGAGATCGCGGCCGACTTCAGGCTGCTGGGATCCTACGCCGAAGGCAGGATAGTGGACCGGGTCTGACGGGTATGAGTCCGACGGAGGTGAGAGGATCGGATCATCCGTGTTCAGTCGCGCCCGGCGAGACGGCCTGCCTGAGTGCCAGTTTGGGCTCGACGAAGAGCGTCTTTTCCCGGGTGAAGACGACCTGTCCGGGCGCGCCGTTCTTCATCTTCCGGACGTAACGGCGTTCGGTGTAGTCCACCGGCACCGTGGTGGAACCCCGGCCCTTGCTGAAGTACGCGGTCAGGCACGCCGCTTCATAAAGGGTCTTCCGGCTCGGCATCTGCGTTTTGTCCTCCCGCCGCAGTATCACGTGGGAACCGCCGAGGTCCCGCGCGTGGAGCCAGATGTCGTCCGGCGCCGCCGATTTGGTGAGCGCTTCGTTTTCCCGGCTGTTCCGGCCCACGAGCAACAGCTGTCCGCTGGAGGTCAGGTACCTCCTCGGGTGAATGGCTTCTCTGGTCTTTTTCCGTGATCGTTTCGAGACTTCGGTCTTGCGGGGCGCCTTGACCAGGTCCAGCTTGACGCAGGCCCTGTGGGCTTGCTCCAGCGTATGCTCGCCCGCGTCGCGCTCCAGCGTATGCTCGCCCGCGTCGCGCTCCAGCGTATGCTCGCCCGCGTCGCGCTCCAGCGTATCGCGGATGCCCGTAACGTGTTCCAGGCGTTTTCTTGCCCGGGCGATCCGATCCGCCACCGCCTTCCGGCCGTCTCTGGCCTTTCGTGCCTGGCGGAAGTACCACCGGGCGTTCTCCGACGGGGACAGGCCGGGCTTCAACGGTATGGCGATTTCCTCCCGGCTTCCGCTGAAATAGTCTTCGACCCTGGCTTCTGCCAGGCCCGCTTTCAGCCGGTCCATGTGAGACGTGATCAGTTCGCCGTACCTGCGGTATTCCTCCTCCCGCTCCATGTGTTCCAGGTCGCGCGCCAGGTTTTCTGTCAATCGCTCCAGGCGCCGTATCTCGTCCCGCAAGGCGCGCCGAACCCTCGTCTCAAGCTGCTTCGTCTCTTCTTCGGCCGTCCGCTCTTCGTGGAACCGCGCCACGGCGGCGCTGATGGATTCGTGGCGTTCGACCTGTTCCTCCGGCAGGGAGTGGATCGGCACCGCTGAAAGGATCCGGGCCCGGCCGTCCGGCGATCTTCCGATGCAGGGCGTCCAGTCCCTGGACCGGACTCGGCGGACAAGGTCGTGCAGGCTGTGCCAGAGCCGGCTGACGCGGACGTCCGGGTCCGAATCGGCAAGATCTGACGGATCCGCCAGGCCCGCATGGGCCAGCACTTCCCGGGCCATTTCCCTGGAAAGCCCCGCGAACGTGGCGGTCAAGTGCCGCGCCAGATCTTCCGGAGCCGACAGCCGGCCCGTCCCTTCCAGCAGCCCGCGCGTCGCTTCGCTCAGCGGCCTTTTCTTCATTGGCGGCGGAAACGCGTAGGCCGCGCCCGGGACCAGCGATCTGTCGGTCCCGCGGATGCGCCTGAGAGTTTCCAGGATAATCCGGTCCGGTTCGGAAAGGAAGACCAGGATGGCCCGGTTCCCGATGAGTTCGGCGACCAGGCGGTAGCCGCGGAGCCCGTGCGAAGACCGGCCCTGGCAGCGTATGTCCACCACCCGTTCGAAGGGCGCCGCTTCGATCTTCTCCAGCTTTCCGGGGATGAGGTGATCACGCAGCACGGTGAGCAGGGCGGACGAAGCCGCACTCTTCTTCGCGGTATCCGACAAATGTATCCGGGCGAAACCCGGTTGCACGGAGAGGGACAGCCACCGCCTGCCCCCGCCGGTCTTGAGTACGAGGCCTATTTCCATGGGCCCGTACTGGTCTACGGCCGCGATACGCGCCCCTTCCAGGTCCCTGCATTCGTCTGTCACGGCCTGCAGTGCCAGGGCGTCCATGACGTACTGTCCTTTGTCCCTTGTCCGGCTGTTCCGGGTTCGAAGGCGATCTACGGCCTGAAGCCATACTCGTTCCACCTTTTCATAATATAACCGGACCGGTGCGTCAAGCGTTGTGAATCTTCGATTCGGCGTACCGAAAAGTCGAAAATCCACCTCCGGACGACCGCCAAGATGTTATTGACAAATCGTTGCTTAGCGTGTACTTTCATGGTTCTTGACAAATGGGCTGAAACGGAGATTCAGGAACTTCGAATGATATGCAGCATGACCGGCTACGGCGCCGGGGAATCGGACTGTGCCGGCGTCCGCACAGTCGTCGAACTGCGGTCAGTCAACGGCCGGTTCTGCGACATAGCGGTAAGGCTGCCCAAGTCTCTGGGGTCGCTGGAGGGCCGTTTGCGTGCCTATGTGCAGGAACACGTGACGCGGGGTAACGTTTCCGTGTCCGTCCGGTGCGACGATGGCGCTCCGGGTACGCAAGCGTTGCGGATTGACGTGGAGGCCGGGAAGAAGTATTGCGACGCGCTGAGGAATCTGAAGGAGCAACTTGGCGTTTCGGGCGACGTGTCCCTCGATATGGTCGCCGCCTATCCGGGTCTGGTGACGCCGGTAAGCGACGAAGTCGATCCGGCCGAGCGTTGGACGGGGCTGGAAGCCGCCCTGATGAAGGCGCTGGACGCTTTCAAGGACATGAAAAGAAGCGAGGGGAAGGCCCTCGAAACAGACCTGCGTACCAGGATCGATGCCGTACTGGCCCTGCTGCGCACAATCGAGGACAGGACGCCGGACAGGTTGGCCGGGTACCGGGAACGCCTGCATAACCGGCTCGTCGACCTGCTTGACGAACGCCAGCTCGACCCGCAGCGGGTGGCCATGGAGATCACCCTTTTCGCGGAGCGCATCGACGTGACCGAGGAATGCGTCCGCCTGAGAGCGCACTGCGATGCCTTTTTGGAAGCGCTCGAGGCCGAGGCGAGTCCGGGAAGACGCCTCAACTTCCTTGTACAGGAAATGAACCGGGAGATCAACACCATCGGGTCGAAGGGGAATGACACGGAGATCAGTCATTCCGTCATCCAGGCCAAGGAAGAGCTCGAGAAGGTTCGTGAACAGGTGCAGAATATTGAGTGATTTCGCGACCGCCTGTCCTCCGGCTTCGAAGGGGTTCTGCCTGGTCCTTTCCGCGCCGTCGGGCGCGGGGAAAACCACGGTCGGCGAGTTGCTCACCGCCGGGGATTCGACCATCGTCAGGTCGGTATCCATGACGACCCGGACGAAGCGGCCGAACGAGAAAGACGGCGTAGATTACCATTTTGTCAGTCCCGACGAATTCAAGGCGAAGATTCGACGGGGCGCCTTTCTCGAATGGGCGGAAGTATACGACGGCGTGCTGTACGGCACCCCCCGGGAGACCGTCGAGCGGGTCATTCGATCCGGGAACGTGGCCCTGCTGGTCATCGATGTTCAGGGCGGACGGGCCGTCAAGGCCATATTCCCCGAAGCCGTGCTCGTCTTTCTCGTGCCGCCTTCCCTGGACACCCTGTCGAGGCGGTTGAGACAACGGGGCCTTGAAACGGACGAACAGATAGAGAAAAGGCTGAGCAAGGCGCGTGCCGAGATGAAGTACCTGCCCGCTTACGACTACGGGGTGGGCAATGACGAAGGGAAACAGCAGTCAACCGTTGACGCCATTCGAGGGATCATAGCCGCCGAACGGCGTCGCATCAGTCGATGGGAGCCGCAATGAACGCCAGAAGATCGACGCAGTACATATCCCAGGAACGCATGAGAGACGTCGCCGAGAATATCTACGAAGCCGTCATGATTACCGCCCTGGAAGCCCGGCGGATCAATCTTCACAACAAGATGCTGGGTACGCAGGAAGACCGCGCCGAGAAGGTGACGACCATCGCGCTGGACCGCCTGCTCGGCGACGAGTTGTACTATGATTACCAGTCGGCCGGAAACGACGAGGCCGAAGAGTAAAAACAGGGGTTCCCGATGTCCAGGTTGGAAGGTCGCCGGATCGTGCTCGGGGTGACAGGCAGCATTTCGGCCTACAAGGCGGCGGAAGTGGTCCGCGGTCTCGTGCAGGAGAAAGCGGACGTCCGCGTGGTCATGACGCGGGAAGCCGGCGCCTTCGTCGGGGCCGTAACGTTCAGCGCCCTGACCGGGCATCCCGTGGCCGTGGAGCAGTTCCCCGAAACCGGCGTGTCCGGTGAAGAGCACATCGATCTCGCGGTCTGGGCCGATGCGGTGGCCATCGCGCCCGCGACGGCCAATATCATCGGCAAGATGGCGAACGGGCTGGGGGACGACCTGCTCTCCACCGTGATGCTTGCCTGCGAAGCGCCCTGCTGCCTGGCGCCGGCCATGAATTTCCGCATGTGGAGAAACGAGGCCGTCCAGACGAATCTCGAAGGGCTCAGAAGCCGGGGCGTTCACGTCATCGAGCCGGAATTCGGCGTGCTGGCCAACGGAGAAACGGGGGAAGGGAGGCTGGCGGCCCCGGACCGTATCGTGGAAGCGATCGCCATCCTCGCCGATCCCGCCCCGGACCTGGCCGGATGCAACGTGCTGGTGAGCGCGGGACCCACCGAGGAGGATATCGATCCGGTCCGGTGCATTACGAACCGTTCCAGCGGAAAGATGGGTTTCGCCGTCGCGCGGGCCGCGGCGCGTCGCGGCGCGTCGGTCACGCTGGTCACGGGACCGACGAGTCTCCAGGACCCGTACGGGATCGCCGTGGAACACGTTCGGTCGGCCGTTGAAATGCGCGAAGCCGTCCTGCGGCACCGCGAAGGGCAGGATGCCGTGATCATGGCGGCGGCGGTGGCGGATTACCGGCCCGGCGTACCGTCCGGGAAGAAGATGAAGAAGGCGGAGGGGCGCCTCACGCTGGAAATGACGCGGACCACGGATATCCTGAAGGAAGTGGCCGCCGACAGGCCGCCCGTGCTGATCGGCTTTGCGGCCGAGACCCATGACGGCCTCGATTTCGCGCGCAGAAAACGGGCGGAGAAGGACCTGGACCTGGTGGTATACAACGATATCACGATGGAAGGCGCCGGGTTCGGCACGGATACCAATATCGTCACCCTGATCCACCGCGACGGCCGCGAGGAGATGCTGCCCAGGCAGGCCAAGTCCGGCGTGGCGGACCGTATCATGGACGAGGTCGCCGCGCTGCTGAGAAACCGGGAAGGCGTCCCCGCATGAACCGACAGGCGTTGCTGGCCGACCTGATCCGCGAGACCGTCGAGGCCGTGAAACAGGAGGGGGAGCGGGGGCTGGAAACGCTCTACATGCCGGCTGGACTGGAGGCGTCGCTCCCGATGCCCGAACGGGAGCGACGGTCTCGTCCGGACGTCCGGGCCGATTCGCTCGACGCCCTCTACGAAAAGTACCATCGGTGTACGGCTTGCCCACTCGGACACAGGCGAAAGAACTTCGTATTCGGTTCCGGCAACGAAAACGCCGACGTGATGTTCGTGGGCGAAGCGCCCGGAGCCCATGAGGACGAACAGGGGCAGCCCTTCGTGGGGGCGGCGGGCAAGCTGCTGACCCGCATACTCAACGCCATCGATTTCACCCGGGACGAGGTGTACGTCACCAACATCCTGAAATGCCGTCCGCCGAACAACCGGGACCCGCAACCCGACGAGATCGACGCCTGCGACGCGATTCTGAAGGAACAGATCCGTCTCGTCCAGCCCCGGCTGATCTGTGCCCTGGGACGCGTCGCCGCCCAGGCCCTGCTCGGGAAGAACGGCTCGATCCGGACCCTGCGCGGCCGGTTTCACGACTATCACGGCGTGAAGCTCCTGGTGACGTACCACCCGTCCGGTCTGCTGCACAATCCGGCCTATAAGCGGCCGGCCTGGGAAGATGTACAGATGTTGCGGAAGGAATACGACCGCATCGTCCAGTCTGATGCGAAGGCACCCGGGAGCAAGAGCCCATGAACAGCCAGAGCGACGGGGTGGAACGACTTCCTCCGCAGGCCGTGGAAGCGGAGGCGGCTGTTCTGGGGGCCATGCTGCTGGAACAGGACGCCATATCGATCGTCCTCGAGATCCTCGACGATACAGCCTTCTACCGTGAAGCCCACCGCAAGATCTACAACGCCATCATCGCCCTGTACGACCGGAACGAACCCAACGACCTGATCACGCTCAGCGAAGAACTGGAAAAGCGGCAGGAACTGGCCTCCGTGGGGGGATCCTTCTACGTGGCCGGGTTGGTGGACAGCATTTCGACGGCGGCCAACGTGGAATACCACGCCCGGATCGTGCTCGAGAAGTCCCTGGGCCGCAAGCTGATCAACGTGGCCACCCAGATCGCTTCCCGGGCGTATGAATCATCGGAAAACACCGCGGACCTGCTGGATGAGGCCGAGCAGATGGTGTTTTCCCTGTCCCAGCGTAACGCCCGCAGCGGGTTCACTCAGCTCAATCCCATCCTGCACGATACCTTCGAGAACATCGAGAAGCTTCATGAGCAGGACAGCACCGTCACCGGCGTTCCCACGGGGTTTACCCGGCTGGACGAAATGACGGCCGGTTTTCAACGCGGTGACCTGGTCATCATCGCGGCCCGGCCGGCCATGGGGAAGACGGCCCTCTGCCTGAATATCATCCGCCACGTCGCGGTGGAGGCCCAGATCGGCGTCGGCCTGTTCAGCCTCGAGATGACCAGCCACCAGCTGGCCCAGCGGATGCTGTGCAGCGAAGCGCGGGTGGATTCCCACCTGATGCGTACCGGCCGGCTGCCCGGAGACGCCTGGTCGAACCTGAGCATCGCGGTGGGGGCCCTCGCCACCGCCCCCGTGTATATCGACGAAACGCCGGCGTTGTCGGTCACCGAAATGCGTTCCCGGGCGCGCAGACTCATGTCCGAGCACAACGACATCGGTCTGCTGGCCGTCGACTACATGCAGCTGATGCGGGGCCCGAATGACGCGGAGAACAGGCAGCAGGAGATCTCCGCCATCTCCCGGAACCTGAAGGCCCTGGCAAAGGAATTGAATGTCCCCATCGTCGCCCTGTCGCAGCTTTCCCGGGCCGTGGAGACCCGCGGCGGGGACGGACGGCCGCAACTGTCGGACCTCAGGGAGTCGGGCGCGATCGAACAGGACGCCGACGTGGTGCTGTTCATCTACCGGCCGGCCCGCTACGGGGACGGAGAGGAACAGGAGGAGAACCACGCGGAAATCATCATCGGAAAGCAGCGCAACGGTCCCGTAGGTACGGTGAACCTGGTTTTCGTGGACAGGTTCGCCCGTTTTGAAAACCCCGATCTGTACCACGAAGATCCCGGCTGAGCGTTCTTTACGCTGTACTTCCGCTACCCGCACATGATCGAAATCATCCATCTGAGAAAGGCCTTCGGCAAATCGGTGCTGAAGGACGTCAGCCTGACCATCGAGTCCGGCGAAACCATGGTCATCATCGGCCGCAGCGGATGTGGCAAGAGTGTGCTGCTCAAGCACATCACGGGACTGTTGCGCCCGGATGGCGGCACCCTCCTGGTGGACGGCAGGGACGTGACCCGGTTGAACGGGCACGAACTGGACGAGGTCAGGAAGCGGTTCGGATTCCTGTTCCAGGCCAGCGCCCTGTTCGACTCCATGACGGTGGGGGAGAACGTGGGGATCGGTCTGAAGATACACACCGACCGGACCGAGGCGGAGATCAGGGAACGGGTACGGACCTGCCTCCAGATGGTCGGCCTGTCCGGGGTGGAGGAGCAGAAACCCGCGGAACTGTCGGGCGGCATGCGGAAAAGGGTGGGACTCGCCCGGGCTATCGCCATGAATCCGGAGTATATCCTGTATGACGAACCCACCACGGGCCTGGACCCGATCATGGCGGACATCATAAACGACCTGATCCTGGACATGAACCAGCGGCTGTCGGTGACGGCGATCGCAGTGACCCATGACATGGTCAGCGCGTACAAGATAGCGGACCGGATCGCCATGCTGCATGACGGGGTGATTCACATGGTGGGGACGCCGGATGAAATCAGAAACTGCGACGACCCGTTGGTTCAGCAGTTCATTCTCGGCCGGGGCGAAGGGCCCATAAAATCACTGGAATAGTCATGGAACAATTGACAGGAGGATCGCGGGTTTCCCGGTATGGCGTCGCTGGATTTTAGTCTGCTCGCCGTGGACCCGGCTTCCAACGCGCGGGCCGGACGCATGAAGACCCCCCACGGCGAGATCCGCACGCCGGTTTTCATGCCCGTGGGAACCCAGGCAACGGTGAAGACGCTGACGCCCGCGGATCTCGAAGCCGCCGGCGCGCAGGTCATACTCGGCAACACCTACCACCTGTTTCTCCGTCCGGGACATGAACTGATCCGGGAGATGGGCGGACTGCACGGTTTCATGAACTGGCGGCGTCCCATACTCACGGACAGCGGCGGGTACCAGGTTTTCAGCCTGTCGGACCTCAAGTCGATCGAGGAAGAGGGGGTGACCTTTCAGTCGCACATCGACGGCTCGCGTCATTTGTTTACGCCGGAGTCCGTCATGGAGATCGAGACGGCCCTCGGCGCCGACATCATCGCGC
Organism: bacterium; assembly: GCA_965202605.1. GTDB lineage: Bacteria > JAAXHH01 > JAAXHH01 > JAAXHH01 > JAAXHH01 > JAAXHH01. The sequence goes on along the minus strand of OZ241838.1, from coordinate 2,300,619 downwards.
CGCTCGACGAGTGTCCGCCCTATCCCTGCGACTACCGGTACGCGAAGGATTCAGCCGCCCTGACGCTGCGCTGGGCGGCCCGGTCCCGTCGACGCTTCGAAGAACTGGAAGAGGAGCGGGCGAGCCCCCAGGCGCTTTTCGGCATCGTGCAGGGAAGCGTGTACGAAGACCTGCGGGTCCACTGCGCGCGAGCGCTGGTCGACCAGGAGTTCGACGCCTACGCCATCGGCGGCATGTCGATCGGAGAGCCGAAGTCGACCATGGGGGACCTGATCGACGCCACCGTCGAATGCCTGCCGACGGACCGGCCCCGGTACCTGATGGGCGCGGGGACGCCGGAGGATCTGGTTGACGCGGTGGGGCGGGGGATCGATATGTTCGACTGCGTGATTCCCACCCGTGAAGGCCGTAACGGCGCGCTCTATACCCGTTCCGGCCGCATCAACATCTACAACGCCCGTTTCAGGGCGGACGCGGAGCCGATCGATCCATCCTGTTCGTGTTACGCCTGTCGGACCTTCAGCAGAGCGTACATCCGGCACCTGTACCGGGCGGGAGAGATCCTCGGCCCGAGAATGGGAACCCTGCACAACATCCACTTCTACGTGGGCCTGGCCGCCGAGATGGGAGAAGCCATCCTGGCGGGGCGGTTCCCCGCGTGGAGCAGTTCGTTTCTGACCGCGTATCGCAGTGAAACCGAAAGAAAGGAGCATGCTCAGTGATCCAAGACGCCTTTGCCATGGGGCCCGCCGGCGGCGGGGGAGATGCCTCCGGGCCGGGATTCCTGGTCTCCATGATCCCCATCCTGTTGATGTTCGCAATCATCTACCTGCTGCTGATCCGGCCGCAGCAGAAGAGACAGCGGGAACACCAGGCCATGCTTGATGCCCTGCAGAACGGGGACAAGGTGGTGACGCAGGGCGGGATCATCGGTGTCGTTACCGGCCTGAAAGCCGACGTGGTCACGGTGCGCATCGCCGATGACGTCCGGATTGATCTGCAACGCAGCGCCATTTCCCGTCTGATCAGCAGCAAGAAGGGAAACAAGGAAGAATAGGAACCGGTCATGGCGGTCAGACCCATACGCATATACGGTGACCCGGTTCTCCGGGAGAAAGCGCGCCCGGTGGAGGAGACGACGGCAGCGCTTCGCCGTCTCGCGGAGGATATGATCGATACCATGATCGAAGCGGAGGGCATCGGACTGGCCGCGCCGCAGGTGGGCGAGACCGTCCGCATGTACGTGGTGAATCTCGGGGCCATGCGTCCCGAACTCTTCCGGGACCGCGAGGGCCCGTCTCTGGAGGGAGATCCGGACCACCTGGTACTGGTGAACCCGCGCGTCGTGAAGCAGGAGGGCGAGCAGACGGGCGAAGAGGGCTGCCTGAGTTTTCCGGAACTCTTCGACAAGGTGACCCGGCCCGACGTCGTGCGTGTCGAGGCCACGGACCTGGACGGCCGTCCGCTGGAGATCGAGGGCACCGGACTGCTGGCCCGGGTCCTGGTCCACGAGTACGACCACCTGGAAGGCGTCCTTTTCATCGATCACCTCAGCAGGTTCCGTCTCCAGTTCCTCCGCAACCGTTTGAAGAAACTCAAGGCAAGCAGCCAGGCGGAGTGAAATGCGCGTGGTCTACATGGGTACGCCCGATTTCGCCGTGCCGGGCCTGGAAGCGCTGATCAGAGGGACGGAACACGAGGTGGCCGGTATTGTCACCGCACCCGACCGGCCGAAGGGCCGCGGGTTGAAGACTGTTTCGTCGCCGGTGAAGGACGCGGCTCTCCGCCACGGCCTTCCCCTCTGGCAGCCGGAAAAGCTGCGCGACCCGGGTTTCCTGCGCGCCCTGCGCACCCTGGAGGCCGATCTTTTCGTGGTCGTGGCCTTTCGCATCCTGCCCACCGCACTGCTGAACATACCGCCGATGGGCACGGTCAATCTGCATCCTTCCCTGCTCCCCAGGTACCGCGGCGCGGCGCCCATACAGTGGGCGGTGATGAGCGGGGACGAGGAAACGGGCGTCACCACGTTCCTGGTCGAAAGGCAGGTGGACGCGGGAGACGTCCTCTGCCAGGAGACCGTGCCGATCGGACCGGAAGAAACCGCCGGCGAGCTGCATGACCGCCTGGCCCGTATCGGCGCGGATCTGCTCCTGCGTACGTTGGACTTGCTGGCGGCCGGCGGCGTCAGGCCGCGGCCCCAGACGGGCCAGGCGACGCCGGCGCCCAGGATCGCCACGGAGGACGGCCGCATAGACTGGAGGCTGCCGGCCCGTGCCATACACAACAGGGTGCGGGGCCTGAACCCGGTTCCCATGGCCTTCACCACCTGGCGGGGGAAGAACCTGCGCGTCATAGCGAGCCGGCCCGTGGCCCTTGGAGCGGACGGCGGGAGTGAACCGGGCGGGATCGTATTCGCCGACGAACGCCGGGGCATCACCGTTCAGACCGGAGACGGCGGCCTGGAACTCGTCAGGGTACAACCCGAGGGACGAAGCCGGATCGATGGAACAGAATTTCTGAGGGGATACCGGCCCGCGGTCGGTGACCGGTTCGGCGTCCCGAACGCGGAGACTGGATGACGGGGCGCCCGCCCGGGGCGCGCGAGATCGCCCTGAAGGCGCTGCATCGAGCGGAGACCGGGGACGTCCCGCCGCGCGACGCCCTCGACGTCCTCTTCCGGCGGTACGCGTGCGGCGCCCGGGACCGGGCCTTCGCGACCGAGTTGGCATACGGCACGATCCGATGGCGGCGGCGCCTGGACTGGATGCTCGGCCAGCTGATGCGCGGGAACCCGGAGTCGCTGACGCCGTGGATTCGCCATATCCTCCGCATGGGCCTGTACCAGTTGATGATGATGGACCAGGTACCCGATGCCGCCGCCACCCATGAGTCCGTGCAACTGGCCAGGCGGTACGGACACGAGGGCACCGTCCGCCTGACCAACGCCATTCTCAGGACGGCCATTCGAAAGCGGGACGAGCTGGAGCGGCCGGCAAGCGGGGAAGACCCGGTCACGGAACTCGGTGTCGCCCATTCCTATCCCCCGTGGCTGGCGAAGCGGTGGATCGGGCGTTACGGCGTGGAGGCCGCTGCCGCCCTCATGAAGGCGGGAAACCGGACGCCGCCCCTTTCCATCCGGGTCAACACGTCGCGGTCCACGCCGCGGGACCTCGCCGAGACATTGAAACTTCATGAAATCCACGTGGAGCCGGGTCTGTGGCTCAATGACTTCCTGTCGATCCGGCACGTGGGCGACCTCCGCCGCCTGCCCGCCCACGAAGCGGGATTGTTCCAGGTACAGGACGAAAGCGCGGGTCTCGCGGTGCGGCTTCTCGGCCCGAAGCCGGACGAGACCATTGTCGATTTATGTTGCGCTCCGGGGGGAAAAACGACATATATTGCGCAAATCGTTGGCGCGGGCGGCAGGGTGATCGCCTGCGATACGTCACCGCATCGACTCCGCCGGGTGGAGGAAAACCGGCGGCGAATGGGGTTGGGGCAGGTGCGTCTCGTCGGCATGGACGGCCGGTCGCCCGGCGTGGATTTCGCGGCCGACCGCGTCCTGGTCGACGCCCCCTGTTCCGGACTCGGCACCATCGCGCGCCGGCCCGACCTGCGTTGGCGGCGAAAGGCGGAGGACATAACCCGCCTCCGCGGTGAACAGCTGGCGCTGCTGGAAAGCGGCGCCGGGCTGGTGAAGCGGGGCGGCGTCCTGGTGTACAGCACGTGCACCATCGAGCCGGAAGAGAATGAAGAGGTCGTGGCCGCGTTCTGCGGCAGCCATCCCGGGTTCCGGCCGGAAAACCCCGGTGACTGGCCCCGCGACCTGGCCGGAGTACTGGACGGCGCGGGCAGGATCGCCACGCTGCCATCCACGCACGGCGTCGACGGAAGTTTTGCGGCAAGGCTTAGAAGAGAGGGCTGACCGCATCGGAGGGAACCTTGTTTGAAGAACTGGCCGGCCGCATGGAGGGGATCGTCAGAAAGCTCCGCGGCCAGGGCAAACTGACGGAAAAGAACATCGACGACAGTCTCCGCCAGGTGCGCCGCGCCCTGCTGGAAGCCGATGTGAATTTCAAGGTGGCCCGATCCTTCATCGACACGGTCAAGGAAAAGGCGCTGGGGCAGGGCGTGTTGAGCAACCTGTCCCCGGGGCAGCAGATGGTGGGCGTCGTCCACCGGGAGCTGGTGTCCCTGATGGGCGAGGAAGCCGCCGGGCTCGCCTTCGCGGAAACGCCCCCGACAGTAGTCATGATGGCCGGCCTGCAGGGATCCGGAAAGACGACGGCCACGGGGAAGCTGGCCCATCGCTTACTCGGGGAAGGCCGCCGTCCCATGCTGGCCGCGGCGGACGTCTACCGGCCCGCGGCGGTAAAGCAGCTGCAGGTGCTGGGCGAACAGCTGGGCGTGCCGGTCGTATCCCTCGGGGACGGCCGGTCTCCCGAAACGATTTGCAAGATCGCCGTGGACCGGGCCGGGCGGGAGGACTGCGACGTGGTCATCCTGGATACGGCGGGCCGTCTGCACGTCGACGACGAGATGATGGATGAATTGCACGGGATCCGCGAGGCGGTCCAACCCCATGAGATCCTGCTGGTGGTGGACGGGATGACGGGCCAGGACGCGGTCAACGTGGCGGAGGCCTTCGACCGGCGCCTCGACATCGACGGGTGTATCCTGACGAAAATGGACGGGGACGCCCGGGGCGGCGCGGCGCTGTCCATAAGGCAGATTACCCGCAAGCCCATCAAGTTCGTGGGGGTCGGCGAGAAACTGGACGCCCTGGAGGTCTTCCACCCCGAACGGATGGCGTCCCGGATCCTGGGGATGGGCGACGTGGTGTCCCTGGTCGAACGCGCGCAGGCCGCGATGGACGTGGAGGAGGCGCGCAAGCTGGAGGCGAAGCTGCGCAAGCAGACTTTCGACCTCGAGGATTTCCGGTCACAGCTCCAGCAGCTGGGGAAGATGGGTTCCATACGGGAACTGGTCGAGATGATGCCCGGCGTCAACAAGAAGGCGTTGAAGGGCATGGATATGGATGAGAAAGCGCTCGTACGCATGGACGCCATTCTGAGTTCCATGACCAGACACGAAAGGGCGCGCCCCGTGGTGATCAACGGCAGCAGACGCCGGCGTATCGCACGGGGAAGCGGAACGAGCGTGCAGGAGGTGAATCAGTTACTGAAGCAATATCACATGATGCAGAAAATGATGAAACAGTTGAACCGGCCGGGCGCCATGGAGCAGCTCGGCCACAGGATGTTGCCGTTCAGGTAGCTAAAGGAGCGAAACATGGCAGTGGCCATCCGGCTTCGCCGTACGGGAGCCAAGAAAAGACCTTTTTACCGTATCGTGGTCGCGGACGACAGGGCCCGCCGGGACGGGAAGTACATCGAAAGCCTGGGCTATTACAACCCCATATCGCCGGAACAGCTGGAGATGGACGTGGACAAGGCCGTCGACTGGCTCAACCGCGGCGCCCAGCCGAGCGACACGGTGCGTTCGCTCCTGGTGAAGAGCGGGGCGATGGCGAAGTGGCGCGGTGCGGAACCGGCGGCCGAAGCGGTCGAGTGAGTTGAAGCGGTCGAGTGAGTTGAAGCGGACCGGCTGCCGGTACGCCGGGACGGGGCGTAAGTGAGCGCAGACTGGATCAATATCGGATTCATCCGCAAACCCCACGGCCTCAGGGGCTACGTCCGCGTGGAAGGATTGTCGGACGTCCCGGACCGGTTCGGGGACCTGGGCCGGATCGGCGTGGAACTGAGGGACGGTCGCCGGGAGTCGCTGGAGATCGAACGTTGCAGGCCGGACGGGAACAGCTGGTTGATGAAGTTCCACGGGGTCGACTCGACGGAAAACGCGGAACGGCTTCGCAGTGCGTACATCCAGGTGCCCGAAGAAGCCGTCGCCCCCTTGCCCGAGGACGCGTACTATGTATTTGAACTCGAGGGCTGCGCGGTCGTTTCCGAGGAGGGGGAGGAGATCGGCGTCGTCCGGGAAGTGATGTCCATGCCGGCGAACGACGTGTTCGTCGTGGATACGCCGGCGGGAGAGGCGATGATCCCGGTGGTCCGGGGCATCGTGGTGGAACTCAGTCCCGAGGAATCGAGAATCGTCATACGGAAGATCCCGGGGTTGATCACTTAGCGCTACAGACTATGCGTATCGACATTCTTACGGCCTTTCCGGGCGTATTCGCGGGCCCCTTCGGCGAGAGTATCGTGGGCCGGGCGTGCAGGAGGGACATGGTGGATATCTTCATTCATGACCTCCGTGCGTTTACGACGGACCGGCACAAGACCATCGACGACTACGCCTACGGAGGGAGCCCGGGCATGGTGCTCAAACCGGAGCCCGTATTCCGGGGCGTAAGGCACATTCGACGGCAGTCGGACCCGGCGTCCCGGACGGACCCGGCGTCCCGGACGGACCGGTCCCGTACCGTGTTGCTTTCGGCCCGGGGCAGGCCGTTCGTGCAGGAGACCGCCCGGTCCTTCGCGGGACTGGATCAACTGGTCCTGGTCTGTGGCCACTACAAAGGCGTCGACGAACGCGTGGCGACGGGGCTTGGCGCCGAAGAATACTCCGTGGGCGATTTCGTCGTAACCGGCGGCGAGGTCCCGGCCATGCTGATCACGGACGCCGTAGTCCGTCTCCTTCCCGGGGTCTTGGGCGAAATGGCCTCCGCGGTCACGGATTCCCACTACGACGGACTGCTCGGCAACGCCGTGTACACGCGTCCGGAGCGCTTCCAGGACTGGCGCGTGCCCGAGGTGTTGCTTTCCGGGCATCATGAGCGCATAGCGAGATGGGAGAGGCGGGACGCCCTGACGAAAACCTTCCAGCGTCGGCCCGACCTGCTGGAAACCGCGGAATTGACCGGAGAAGACAGGACTTTTCTTAAAACCCTTCAACGGAACGGGAACGGGTAGCACCGAGGCCCGCGATCGTTCGAAAGGACGGAAGCAGAAACATGAACGCACTAGACACGGTTACCCAGGACCAGTTGCGGACCGACCTGCCGGAATTCCGCGCCGGAGACACCATTCGGGTGGAGGCCAAGGTCCGCGAAGGCGACAAGGAACGCGTACAGCTCTTCCAGGGTGTGGTCATCCAGCGGTCCGGCCACGGCGTCGGCGAAACAGTCACGGTACGCAAGATCTCGCAGGGTATAGGCGTCGAGCGTATCTTCCCGCTGCATTCGCCGTCGATGGGAAAAATCCAGGTATTGCGCCGGGGCAAGGTACGGCAGTCGCGGATCTACTACCTGAGAAAGCTGAGGGGCAAGGCCGCGCGTATCGCCGAGCGGCGTAATTGAACACGACCGTGGGCGAAGCGGAGCGGGCCAGACTCCGGTCCATGGCCGTCCTGGAACGATCTCTCCGGGACCGCGGCGTGCGGTACGCAGCCGGTGTCGACGAAGCGGGCAGGGGCGCCCTGGCCGGTCCCGTGATCGCGGCGGCCGTGATTCTGCCGGATGACGCCATGATTGCCGGCCTGGACGATTCGAAACGCCTCTCCGCCGCAAGACGGGATGCGCTCTACAAGGTGATCACGGACCTGGCCACGGCAGTCGGTGTCGGCCGTTCCGACGCCGCCGTGATCGACACCGTGAACATCCGCCGCGCGAATCTCCTCGCCATGAAGGAAGCCGTGGAGGCCCTTTCACCGGCCCCCGGCCATCTGCTCATCGACGGGATCGACACCATCGACTGGAAGGGCCCCCAGACCACCGTGGTGGGAGGAGACGCGCGCAGTCTCTCCATCGCGGCCGCGTCCATCATCGCGAAGGTCACCCGGGACCGGATCATGTTGGCCTGCGACCCGGAGTTTCCGGAATACGGGTTTGCCCGCCACAAGGGTTACGGTACGGCGGCGCACCTGGCCGCCCTCGAGGCCCATGGTCCGTCAACCGTGCATCGTCGTTCTTTCCTGCGGAAAAGACGCCACCTGGCCACGGCCTGACGCCGACCGGGGTCGAGTCCGTTTTCCGGTTCACCAACCCGGATTGACCCGGCGCATCAACCTGAAGGCATCATGGGAGAATCCACGCATACACGGGGTTCACGAGGCGAGTCCATCGCGGAAGTCTTCCTGTGCCGGAAGGGCCATGCCGTTCTGGCCAGAAACTACCGGGATTCCGTCACCCGTTGTGAAATAGACCTCATCACCCGGGACGGCGAAGAACTCGTCTTCGTGGAAGTCAAGGCCGCTACCGGCCGGCGGTTCGGCGATCCGCAGTCCCGGGTCGACGCACGAAAACAGCGTCATATCACCCGGGCCGCCCATCGTTTCCTGCAGGAACGCCACTGGCATGCGTTTCCGTGCCGCTTCGATGTCATCGGGGTCGATCTGTCGCTGGACCCGCCCCGGATAACGCATATAGAGCGCGCGTTCTGGAGTACGGTATGATACGGAACACGTTGAAAGTCCTTGCCGCGGCCTGCGTCCTGCTCTGGATCGTCGACGGCTGCCTGCTCATGCGGTCTGAATATCCCCGTCCCGCGCCGGACCCCGATCCTGAGCTCCCGCCGCGTTATTCCGGCGCCATCCACATCCATTCCACCTACTCCGACGGCGGGGGATCGGTGGCGGATATCGTCCGGGCGGGACAGAAAGCGGGACCGGATTTCCTCATCCTGACCGACCACGACACGTTGCAGCCCAGGTTCGACGGCCACCAGGGATATCATGACGGACTGCTTCTGCTGGTGGGCGAAGAGGTCAACACCAGCGCGGGCCATCTGCTCGCCCTCGGTGTGGGCAGGGACGTGGATCAGGACGGCGCCCTGGGGCTGCCCGCGCTGATTGACGAGATTTCGGAGGCGGGCGGTGTCTCCATCGCGGCGCATCCCACGGGCAGGCGGCCCTGGACCGACTGGACCGTTGAAAAGATGGACGGCCTGGAACTGCTCAACGCGAACAGCGACTGGCGCGACGACGGCGTGCTCGAACTGCTGCGGGCCGTGGTTTTCCTGCCTTTCCTCCCCGACGGGGTCTTCAACAGCCTCATCGACCGTCCCGACGAAGCCATCCGCCTCTGGATGCATCGCGCGCGGCGTCAGCCGGTGACCGTGATCGGCAGCCTGGACGCCCACGAGCGCATACGGCTCTGGGATGAACGCCACCTGTCCTTTCCCACCTATGAACGCATGTTCGGACTGATCCGGACCTACGTGATCACCGGTATGGAACTGACCGGCGACGCCGGGGTCGACGAGGGGATCCTGTTGGACGCGATCCGCCGCGGTAGCTGCTACGTGGTGCTGGAAGGGTACGAACCGGCCCCCGGTTTTTCCTTCGAGCTTATCACGGGGCCGGAGACCAGGTCCATGGGGTCCAGTGTCGCGTTCCAGGACGGCGGCCGGCTGCACGTGACCGCGCCTTCATCGGGACCGGTGCGCATACGGTTGTACAGAAACGAGATGCCGCTGATCGAGACGGAAGGTCATGAACTGTTCGTGGAGGTCCCCGGCCCGGGGGTCTATCACACCGAGGTTTACCAACTGCGCAGCACCATCCTCCGTGGCGAACGTCAAAGACTCTGGATCATCTCTAACGCCATCCGGGTGGAGTAGGCCGCAGCCCGGCGCAGCGGACCGGTCCAGCCTACCGCACTTCCGCCACCTTCCAGTCCAGTTCCCGCCCGGGATACATGGGGATGACGTCGCCGTACCGCTCGGGGATAAACGCTCCGGTCTTCTCGAACACCACGTTTTTGTCGGGCGGCGCGACCCCGTAGATCCGCTTCGCGTTGTCCGAGACGAAGGCCTGAAGCCGGTCCAGTGCGCCGTGTTCTTCGAAGAGTCCGACGAGCATCTGCAGGGCGATGGGGGCGGTGAAGACGCCCGCGGCGCATCCGGCGCTCTCTTTCTTGTCCACCGGGTGGGGCGCGGAGTCGCTGCCGAAGGCGAGCCTGGGATGGGCTTCGAGGGCCAGCGCGAGGAGCGCGTCGCGGTCTTCCGGCCGCTTGGCGATGGGTTTGCAGAAGAGGTGGGGGTTGAGCAGACCGCCCGCCACGTCGTCCAGGGTGATCAACAGGTGTTGCAGGGTGACGGTGGCGGACAGGTTCTCGTGGCGGTCCAGCAGCGCGGCGGACTCCCGGGTCGTGATGTGTTCCATGACGATGGCCAGCCTGGGAAAGCGCGCGGCCAGGTCTTCGTAGACCGGGAGGAAAGCGCGTTCGCGGTCCATCACGAAATCCGTGGATTCACCGTGCACCATCAACCGGATGTCCATGTCCTGCATCAGGGCCAGGGTGCGCTCCACGTCGCGGAGGTTGCCGACGCCGCCGTCGCTGTGGGTGGTGACGCCCTCCGGGTACAGCTTGACGCCGATGATCCGGTCCTTCATCGAAGCCAGTTCGCTTTCGGTGTAGGGCCGCATGAACAGGGTCATGTAGGGTTCGAAGGCGTGACCGTCCACGGCCTCCCTGACTTCCCGTTCGTACCGTTCCAGCCGGTCGAGGTTGTCCACCGGAGGCACCAGGTTGGGCATGATCACGCCGCCGGCGAAGGTCTCCGCGCTCAGCGGCGCCACGCGCCTCAGCATGGCCCCTTCGCGGAAATGGATGTGCATGTCCAGGGGGGAATGGAGGGAGAAGGAACGCTTCGACATGAGATGGGAAGGCCTCGGAACAGTGCCTGTATGTTTATCGGTCGGGATCGAAGAAAGGCAGATCCACGATTTCGGCGCCGGCCAGGCCGCCATTTATCACGACGTCCAACGGTCCGGCCGACTCCCTGTACCGCCGCCGGACGAATCCCAGCGCGATGATGCCACGCACCGCCCTTCCATGGACTGCCGTGGTGATCCAGCCGGCGTCCTTGCCGTTCTGCTGAATCAGGGCATTTCTTCCAGGCAGCGTTTCCCCTTCTATGGCGAGGCCCGACAGCAACCGGTTGGGGCGTCCCCGGTGTTCCATCATTACGACCGGTTCCTGGCCGATGTAGCACCCCTTGGTAAAGCTGACCGCCCGGTCCTTCACCGCCTCGTTGGGAATGATGCGGTCGTCCAGTTCCGCCGTGCAGCGGGGGATGCCCGCCTCCACGCGAAGCACCTCGAGCGTATCGAATCCAATAGGGACGCAGGAGGCGTCTCCCCCGCCGCCGAGAAATGCCTTCCAGATCTCGTCCGCGCTTTCGGCGGGGACGTAGACGTCGTAGTCCCGTTCACCCGTACGACGGGACCGCGCCACGGTAACGGGCAGGCCGTTCCATTCGATCTCCACGTGTCCGCAGGGCGGCGGCGGGGGCACGGGGCCGGCCACGCGCTGGAGACAGGCCTCCGCATTCCTGCCGTAGACGCCGATCAGTCCATACTGTGCGGTGACCTCCTCGATTTCGACGTCGTCGATAAGGGCGTAGCGGTCCAGGGTGTCCCGCAGGACGCCTGCCATCCCCTGTTCCACGTCGATGAGCAGGTCCTCGCCACGGACGTAGACCGTCATGTCCGAGATGATCTTCCCCTGGGGCGTCAGCATGCAGGCATAGACGCCCTCGCCGGGGCCGAGTTGCTCCACGTCGTTGGTCACCACGCGGTGCAGGAAGTGTTGCCGGTCCGCGCCCGTCATGCGCAGTTTGCCGCGTTGGGAAAGGTCGCACAGGCCGGCGGCGGTCCGGACCGCCTGGTACTCGGCGGCGGCGTCTCCGTAGTGCAGCACGGCCGGCCGGCCGTGGAAGTCGCCGGCGACCGCGCCAAGATCGTCGTGGCTTATGGCCGTTTCATGCATCAGCATACCAGGTGTTGAATCACATTGCGGAAAGATGGGGATTCACCCTGAAAACGCTATGTATCAATGCGCGGGCCCCCCGCTCCTGTCAATCTATATTTTCACCGTGGCAGGGGCCTTTGGGGTTGACACCCCACGGGTTTTTCGTTATGCTGAACGCGTTATGCGCGGCGCGCCGGACGCGCCGTACTGCCTGTCGTTCCCCTTCCTTCAAATCGGAAAGGACCGCGGTGCCCGCTGTCTCGCTGGAACAACTCGTATCGCTCTGCAAACGCCGCGGAATCATCTACCCGGGCTCCGAAATCTATGGCGGGTTGCAGGGGCTGTACGATTACGGCCCGGTGGGCGTCGAGCTGAAGAACAACATCGTGGACTCCTGGTGGCGGAGAAACGTCTATGAGCGGGATGACATGGAGGGGCTGGACAGCGCCATCCTGATGAACCCGCTGACCTGGAAGTACTCGGGTCACGAGGAGACCTTCGTCGACCCCCTGGTGGACTGCCGGAAGTGCCAGGGCCGGTGGCGCGCCGACCAGGTCGGAGCGTCCTGCCCCGCGTGCGGGTCCACCGACCTGACCGAACCGCGGCCCTTCAACCTGATGTTCAAGACCCGGGTGGGGCCGGTCTCGGAAGAAGACGCCTACGCGTACCTGCGCCCCGAGACGGCCCAGGGCATATTCGTCAATTTCAACAACGTGCTGACTACCACGGCGCGCAAGCTGCCCTTTGGCATCGCCCAGGTGGGGAAGGGATTCCGCAACGAGATCAATCCCCGCAACTTCCTGTTCCGCGTACGCGAATTCGACATGCTGGAGATCGAGTTCTTCGTCCACCCCGGCACGGAGGACGCATGGCAGGACCGGTGGCTGGAAGACCGCCTCGCCTGGTGGGAACACGTCGGCGTGAGCCGTAGTTCCATCCGGATCCTTGACGTGCCGCGGGAGGATCTCGCCCATTACTCCAAGAAGACCTACGACCTCATGTACGGGTATCCCACCCTCGGCTACGAGGAACTGGAGGGCATTGCCAGCCGGACCGACTTCGATCTGGGCTCCCATACGCGGTACCAGGAGCAGTACGAACTCACGGCGCAGGTGGCGGAGAACCCGTCCAGCACGACGCGCCTTTCCTATTTCGATCCGCAGACGAACCGCCATGTGATCCCCTTCGTGGTCGAACCCTCGGCGGGCGTCGGGCGCTGCCTGCTGGCCGTCCTCAGCGAAGCCTATGACGAACCCATGGTCAAGGCCCCGCCGGAGGACAGGCTTGCCGGAGTGAAGGACGGCCTGGAGGCCTTCAACGCGGCTGTCGCGAAGAACAGCAAGCTGCCGGAAGAGTCGCGGGAATCCATGCTGACCTTCGGGGAGTCCGTCTCGGGCGAGCTGCCGGAGAGCATGCCGCGGATCGATGCGCTCCTGGCCATGCCGGGCGCCGACCGGATCAAGGAAGGCAAGGCGCTGCGGAACCTGTCGCAGAAGGTCATTGGCGACCACTACCGGACGGTGTTGCGGCTCAGGCCCCACCTGGCCCCGGTCAAGGTGGCGGTCTTCCCCCTCAAGCGGACCGACGACCGGCTCGCTTCCACGGCCCGGGATATCCGCAGGTCGCTGCAGTCCGGGGGCAGGATACGCACGGTGTACGACGACACGGGCGCCATCGGCAAGCTTTACCGGCGCCAGGACGAAATCGGCACCCCGCTGTGCGTCACGGTCGATTTCCAGACCATCGACGACCAGGCGGTGACGGTCCGCGACAGGGATACCATGGCGCAGGACCGGGTGGCCATCAGTGAGTTGAAGGATTACGTGGTGGAAAAGCTGGCATCTTGAGCCGGACCGCCCGTTCGGCGGGCGCAGGCGGGCCGCGAGACGAAAAGGAGCGATACATGGCACGCAACGTTAACGTGGGCCTGGTAGGTTATTCGTTCATGGGCAAGGCGCACAGCCACGCCTTCAAGGACATGTCCTTCTTCTTTCCGGACGCGGCCGGCGTACCGGTCATGAAGGCCATCTGCGGCCGCAACGAGGAGAACGTAAAGGGCGCGGCCGCCGAGTTCGGCTGGGAAGGATACGAGACCGACTGGAAGACGCTGATCGCCCGCGACGACATCGACCTGGTCGACGTCTCGACCCCGGGCGACAGCCACGCGGAGATCGCCATCGCCGCCGCGGAGGCGGGCAAGCACGTATTCTGCGAGAAGCCGCTGGCCAACAACCTCGCCGAAGCCCGGGCCATGGCCGATGCCGTGAACAGGGCGGGCGTGAAGAGCATGGTCGCCTACAACTACCGCCGGGTGCCCGCCGTCGCGCTGGCCAGGCGGCTCATCGAGGAAGGCCGCATAGGCCAGGTTTACCACTGGCGCGCCGTCTATCTCCAGGACTGGATCATGGACCCCGACTTTCCCCTGGTCTGGCGCCTGCAGAAGGAGAAGGCCGGTTCGGGTCCCCACGGCGACCTGAACGCCCATATCATTGACCTGGCCCGTTATCTGATCGGTGAGATCACCGAAGTGACCGGCATGCAGGAGACCTTCATCAAGGAACGTCCCATCGTGGAAGAGATCGACGCGGCCCTCGGCGCCAGCGCCGGCGGTTCCACCCGCAGGGGACCGGTGACCGTGGACGACACGACCCTGGCCCTCGCCCGTTTCGAGAACGGCGCCGTGGGTTCCTTTGAAGCCACGCGGTTCGCCGGCGGCAGGCGGAACGGCAACCGTTTCGAAATCAACGGCAGCAAGGGGTCCATCGCCTTCAACCTGGAGAAGATGAACGAACTGCAGTACTACAACCGGGATGACGAGGACCACGTACAGGGCTTCCGCGAGATCATCGTGACCGAAGGCGGTCACCCCTACATGGACCGGTGGTGGCCGCCCGGACATATCATCGGCTGGGAACACACCTTCATCCACGAGGTGTACGATCTCATGCAGGCCATCGCCGGCGCCGACGACAACCTGCATCCGGATTTCGACGAAGGCGTCCGGGACCAGGCTGTGCTGGAAGCCATTTCGCTATCGGCGGAGCACGGTGCCTGGGTCAGGGTCGCCGACCTGTAGGCCGCCCGCCCGTAAAACACGAATCCGGCGCGGAGAAGACAGCCTTAGACCGGCGTATACCGCGCCGAAGATGACAAGGAAAGGAGCAAGCTACCATGTCTCGTCCCGTAACGCTCTTTACCGGCCAGTGGGCGGACCTCACGCTGGACACCCTCGCCGAGAAGGCGGCGAGCTGGGGGTTCGACGGTCTCGAGCTGGCCTGCTGGGGAGATCACTTCGACGTGCAACAGGGCGCCGAGAGCAAGGCGTACTGCGAGGACCGCCACGCGCTGCTCGACAAGCACGGTCTGCAGATCTTCTCCATCAGCAACCACCTCGCCGGCCAGGCCGTCTGCGACCTGATCGATGCCCGGCACGAGGCGATTCTCCCGCCCCGCGTCTGGGGCGACGGAGATCCCGAAGGCGTGCGCCGCCGCGCGGCCGAGGAAATGAAGCTGACTGCCCGGGCGGCCGCCAACATGGGCCTCGGCGTGGTCAACGGATTCACCGGTTCGTCGATCTGGCATCTGCTCTACTCCTTCCCGCCCGTGGACCCATCGTCCATAGACGCCGGCTACGACGATTTCGCGGCGCGCTGGAACCCCATTCTGGACGTGTTCGACGAGGTGGGGGTGAAGTACGGTCTGGAGGTACATCCCACGGAAATCGCCTTCGACATCTCCTCCTCCCAGCGGGCGCTGGATGCCCTGGGCAACCGCGAGGCCTTCGGCTTCAACTACGATCCCAGCCACTTCGGCTACCAGGGCGTGGACTACGTGGAGTTCATCCGGAACTTCAGAGACCGGATCTACCACGTGCACATGAAGGACGTCTGGTGGTCGGAGCGGGCGACCCGGGCCGGTGTGTTCGGCGGCCACGTCAATTTCGGACATCCCGACCGCTACTGGGATTTCCGGTCGCTCGGCCGCGGGAGCATCGATTTCGAGGAGATCATCCGCGCACTCAACGAGATCGGCTATCGGGGCCCCCTCTCCATCGAGTGGGAGGACAGCGGCATGGACCGCGAGCATGGCGCCGAGGAAGCCTGCGCTTTCACGAAGGAGGTGGACTTTCCACCTTCCGACGTGGCCTTCGACGCCGCCTTCGCGGAAGAATGACCGGTCGGCCGGAAGGCAACCCATGGCATAGTGTCGCGCGGTAATCGAGAGGGATCGATGGGACGTTGGACACCGGCCTTCAGCTGCGCCGTCGCGTTGTTCGCGGCGGCCTGCGGATCACCGGGTGACGGGTCCGGCGCCGAAACGCCGGCTTCGCGTGTCAATTCGGTGGGCCGGGAACTCCCGGCCGACGCCGCCCCCCTCGGCGAGCAGTACATCAGGCTGAGCATGCTGGAACCGTCCACCCTGGACGTGGGCATATCCCTCTTCGACGCCCAGTTCAACGCCTTCCTCTTCGAATCCCTGCTGGTCTTCGACGAAGACATGGAGATCCGGGGTGCGGCGGCCGAAGCCTGGTCCGTGGCGGACGACCACGTGACCTGGACCTTCAGGATCCGTGCGGGCGCGAAATGGAGCGACGGACGGCCGGTGACCGCCCACGATTTCGAATGGTCCTTCCGCCGGCTGCTGGATCCCGCCAACGCCAACATCTTCGCCTACTTCTACTATCCGATCAAGGGCGCCCGGGCCTTCAACTCAGGGCGGACGGACGATGCGTCAACGGTCGGCGTCCGGGCGGTGGACGACCGCACGCTGGTGATCGAAACCGAAGAACCCTGCTCGTATTTCCCCTACATTCTCACCTTCTTCACTTCCGTGCCGGCGCCCCGGTGGCAGGTGGAGAAATACGGGATACAGTGGTCCGAACCGGAGTACTGCGTTTCAAATTCCACCTGGCAACTCGCGTCGTGGGACAAGAGCGTCGGTATGACCTACGCGTTGAATCCCCACTACAACGGCCCCTGGAAGGGTTACCTGGAACGTATCGAGTTCACCTTCATCCTGCCCGGCTGGCGGGGACTGCCGGCTTACGAAAACGGCGAGTTCGACCGGATCGGCGTCATGGGCCCCGACTATCACCACGCGCGCATGGACCCCGTCCTCAGCCGCGAGCTGATCACTTACCCGAACTTCGGGACGTATTACACGATCTTCAAGACCACCGAGCCGCCCTTCAACAACATCCGGCTTCGCCAGGCCCTCGCCCACGCAATTGACCGTGAATCCATCTGCAACGTCGTACTCGGCGGCGCCGCCACGCCGGCCTACGGCATGCTGCCGAAGGGCTTTCCCGGTTACCAGGTAGACCGGATCCGCAAGTACCAGGCCTTCGACCCGGACCTGGCCCGGCAACGGTTGGCCGAAGCCGGGTATCCGGAGGGCAAGGGCCTGCCTCCGCTCGAACTCCGGGTGCGGGGCCAGCCGCCGACGCCCGACGAATGGAACGTGGTGGTCGCCATGCAGCAGATGTTCGAGGATCACCTGGGTATCGAGGTGAACCTGCGTCAGCAGTCCACCAACGCCTTCAACGCTTTCATGCGCGATCACGAGATACCGTGGGGGTTCCTCTGGTTCAACATGGACTACCCGGATCCCAGCGACATGATCGCCGTGCCCTGGCGCTCACAGCCCGCGGGGTCGGGGCGGCAGGACTGGAAGCACGGCGGATTCGACCGCCTGGTGGATGCCGCAGCGCGGGAATTCGACGACGAGAAGCGGGTCGCCATGTACCAGGACGCCGAGGTGATCCTGGCCGAGGAGGCCGCGGGCGTGTTCCTGCACAACATGGTCAACGCCACGTTGAGCAAACCGTGGGTCCTGGGCATCGGGGAGAACCGGTACGGCGACCGCAGGTGGAGCGGTTTCGCGCCGGCCTTCGCCACCCTGTACATCGGAAACCTCGGGGAAAGCTCGGCCCGCAGGTAAGGGCAAGCGAAGGCTCGGGCCGCAGGTAAGGATCAGGAAAAGGGATCCAGGTCGAATCCGGCGTGGGGCCGTATCCGCTCCGCGCCTTCCGGCCAGTCCACGGGCCAATCCCAACCCGGAATCTCGAGGCTTTCGGCCCGGACACGATGGGCGGCGGCCCGCCGGTGCTCACCGGGCGGTGCCGTGCTGACCCTGGAGCTGTGCAGCATGGTGGGATAATAGAACGTGACGCTTCCCTCGCCCGCCGTGCAGTCGATGGCCTCGTGCTCGTGGGCGGCGGCATACTCCGCCAGACCGCCCGGACCGCCCGGGCCGTCCGGCCCGTCCAGGCTGGCCGCAAGTTCGAGGGGGCCTTCGAGATAGGAGCCGGGAAGGACCTTCATGGCGCCGTTCTCGATGGTCTGCGGGTCCACGTTGATGCGGACGATAATGGTTTTCTGAAAGTAGTCTTCTTTCCAGTCGATATCGGCCGGACGAATGTGCACGTGACCGAACTGGGTCCAGTAGCCGCTCAGATCGACTTCCCGGTCCCTCGGCGGGTCGACGATGAAGAAGGTATCCTGGTGCCAGCCGATCTCGGCGTCCCCGCCGGCCACCTTGTCGAACATCGTACCGATGCTCGCGTGCCTGGCCGGTTCGCCCAGCGCGCGTTCCAGCACGCTGACAATGGCGGGATGCCGCGAGAACCGGAGTCCGCCTTCGCACACGGCATAGAGTTCCCACAGCAGCCAGACCGTATCCTTTGATCTGCCCAGGAGCTTGTCGGTCGGACGCCCCTTGTACGTTTCGACGCGGCTTGCTTCTTCGATGGTCTTGTCCAGCAGGCTTCGAAACACCGCCATCTCTTCCGGCGAGAATACGCCTTCGACGGTTACGATGCCTTGGGCCTTCAGGGCATCCACCGCGTCCTGCAAGGAAAGGACGTTTTTTCTGTGGTTCACGGGCAGCTCCTTTACGTGACGCGTAGGCGCCGGGGTGCTATCGGTTCAATCTGACCGTTACGTCTTCCGTCTCCCATCCCGATCGTATCTCCAGGGTATCCGGATGGACCATGGACCGTTCGGCGGGAATGAATGGCATCGCGGAACCGAAATCATATCGTCTGTTTCCGTTCGCGTCGCGATAGGCCTGCAGGATGTATCGGCCGGGCAGGACATTGTCGAACCGAAAGCCGCCGGGACCGGTCAGTCTGATTTCCGCCGCGGCGTCCGTATCCCGCTCCGGGTAGAGGGAGATCTCCACCGGCCCCTCCATCGTCGCGTCTTCGTCTTCGAACCGTCCCGACAGCGAACCGTATTCCGCGGGATCGATGGTAGAGAAGGCGTATGCGAGCGTATCGGGACGGTCGCCCGTGGTCTGCAGCGACAGGCCGAACCCGTTACGCACAAGGCCGGCCAGAACGAGGATCTCGTACTCGGCATTCGGTTGCAGGAAGAAATCGGGCTGCAAAGCGACGACCGTTGGCGAAATCCATCGAAGATCCCCCCCGACCACCACGTCGGTGGAGTCCCGGAGTACCACGGCATGCTCCTCGAGGGTAACAGGTTCGCTGAAGGAAAGCCGGATTTCGACAGACTGCGCGATATCTCGCGAACGGTCGTCCGGATGAACTTCCAGCAGCCTCGGCTGCGGCGGGTTCTCGATGGACGACCCGGTGAACCCGGTGGAATTTTCCGTCGAGTCGACAGGCTCCGCCCAGGCGTTTTCGAGCCCGGTCACGGTCAGAAGATACTCCTTGCCGCGGACCTGGGGCGCCGTGTTCAGCACGATGGTCGCCAAATCGGCCGGGTCCTGGTACGCGGACTCGACCGCAAGGCTTTCTTCGTCCTCCACGCCCTTTATGACATAGGAATCCACGTTCTGGACCAGGGCCCCGCGGGGCGCCTCGCTCAAGAAGACGCTCAGTTCACGCATGTGGGAGGCCCGGGCGGAGACCACGTGCATGGCGGCGGTATCGTTCACGGCCATCCGAAACCACAGGGGACCGTCGGCCATTTCCGCTTCCGAGAGGACGACGTCCCGTGTGGGCACCCCGACGGGGTCCACGTCCGCATCGTAGAGACGATCTCTCCCCTGGTCCAGAAAGGCGAAGAAACGGTATCGGTCGGCCGAGAGATGCGTAAAGGTAAAGGTTCCGTCTCTGCCGGCCTGGGTCAGATAGTCCGGGGGCGTATCGGCAGGGTCGGGTTCGGGCTTCCCGGAGAGGCTGTAGGCCCAGATGTAGGCGCTCCGGGCGGGAACGCCGTCATGGACCGCCATGCCGCCGACCTCTCCCTCTTCGATGTTCGGGCCGGTCGACAGCGCATATACATAGGTGGAATCCATGCGATTCCCTCGCATGTCCCTGATGCCGGTGCCCACCGTGATGAGGTAGGTTCTATCGCTTAGAATGGGCTCCTCGAACCGGACCGTGAGTTCGTTGCCCCGCCAGTTCGCCTCGGCTTCGAATTCAACGATGGGCGCGATAAAAATGTTGCCCTCAATGGAACGGGGTTGGATACGTTCGTTGAAGGTCAGCTTCGGGGAAACGTCCAGCGGCACTTGGGTCGAGCCTGCCGGCGGTTCGGTTTCTACCACGTAGGGCGGAAGACGGTCCCGGGGGCCGCCGGGCGGGAGGCCTTCGCGGGCGCAGGACGTGACGGCCAGGCCGACCAGGCCGGCCAGACCTGCCGGGAGCATCAGAGCGAAGATGACCAGCGTCCTGTTCATAGATCAGGCGCGAGGATGTGCTTCGTCGTACGTTTTCTTGAGGCGGTCGAGGGCGACGTGGGTATAGACCTGCGTGGTCGAAAGCCTTTCGTGGCCGAGCAGCTCTTTGACGGCCAGCAGATCCGCTCCGGCGTCAAGCAGGTGCGTGGCGGTCGTATGACGGAGCACGTGGGGCGTCAGCCCCTGCTGGCTTATGCGGAGGCCGTATCTTCCCAGGATATACTGGACCCCCCGGCCCGTCAGTCTGCGGCCGTGTTGATTCAGCAGCAGCGCGGTTGTGCCGTCTCGCTCCGTTCGGATCAGCAGGGAGCGGGCGTCCATATAGGAGGCCAGCGCGGACAGCGCCTGCCCGCCCAGCGGTACGATGCGTTCCTTGTCCCCCTTCCCGATCACCCGGATCCGTTCTTCCGCCAGTTCGATCGCGCCTATGTCCAGGCCGACAAGCTCCGACAGCCGCATGCCCGCCCCGTAAAGCAGTTCCAGGATGACCGCGTCCCGCAGTCCGAGCACCTGGCCGCGGTCAGGCTGCCCGAGCAACGCTTCCACCTGGCTCCGGTCCAGAAACCGGGGCAGGTGACGGTCCCATTTCGGCGTGGTCAGATAGACGCACGGATTCGAGGTGACGATCCCTTCCCGGCAGAGGAAGTGGAAGAAGGACCGCACGGCCGCGAAACGGCGCGCGATGGTCCGTCTGCTCAGGCCTTCCCCGTGCAGGTGGTGGAGGAAGGCCCGCACATGGGACTTGCCGATGGCGTCCGGCGCCGGCGTGGCGGTGCCGGTGTGGTCGGAGAGGAAAGACTGGAACCGGGCCAGGTCGCCGGCATAGGCGGACCGGGTATGCCGGGAGTAATTCCGCTCGATCTCGAGATGCTCGAGGAACTTGCCGATCTCTTTCTCCATGATCGGTCACACCTCCTGGAACGCCTGATCCGTCAGTTCCGCATGGTCCGCATGGTCCGAACCGGCGGGTACCGCCTCGGCGGCACGTATTCGGTGCTTGCAGTTCGGACACTGCAGGGCCGACCGGCCGGACCTTTCCTGTTTTTCGACCATGAGGGGATAGTCGCATTGGGGACAGCGGCGATTGACCGGGGTGTCCCATACCACGAACCGGCACTTCGGGTAGTTGCTGCAACCGTAGAAGTTCCGGCCCTTCTGCGACCGGCGGGCCGTCAGGAACCCCCCGCAACCCTCTTCCGGGCAGTCGACCCCGACGTTGACCGGCCGCGTCTGCCGGCAGCGCGGATACCCGCTGCACGCCAGGAACGGGCCGTACCGTCCGGTCTTCACCACCATTTTCTCACCGCATTTGTCGCATACCTCGTCGGTGTTCAGGCCGGCGGTCTCGTCGCCGTTCATCGGCCGGGTGTTCCTGCACGCGGGAAACCCACCGCAGGCCATGAAACGGCCGTTGCGGCCCCACCTTATGATCATGGGTTTGCCGCACTTCTCGCAGGTCTCGTCCGTTTCCTCCGTCAGTGAGCTTTTCAATTCCGCCCGCCGGGCGTTTACGGTCTGAAGCCGCTCGTTGAATGGCTGGTAGAAATCCCCGAGTGTGCCGGTCCAGTCCAGTTCGCCCGTTTCGATGCGGTCCAGCGCGTCTTCCATTTTGGCCGTGAACGCCACGTCGAACAGGTCCGGGAACGCCAGGACCAGGATACGGTTCACGGCCATGCCCAGGTCCGTGGGCGTGAACCGGCCCTGCTTCATGGCCGCGTACTTCCGCATGCGCAGCGTGCTGATGATCTGGGCGTACGTGCTGGGCCGGCCGATCTGCCTGACTTCGAGTTCCTTGACGAGGCTCGCTTCCGTGTATCTGGGCGGCGGCTGGGTGAAATGCTGCCTGGGCTCGAGTTTCTCCAGGGCGAGCTTTTCGTCTTTCCGTAACGCCGGCAGCGATTTTTCGTCCTCTTTCTGTTCAGCGTCTTCGTCGACGGGTTCTTCGTAGGCCTTCAGGAATCCCGCGAAGGTCGGCACGGTGCCCGTGGCGCGAAACTGGTACTTCCCGGCCCGGATGTCCACGGTGGTCACGTCGAAACGGGCCGGCCGCATCTGGGAGGCCACGAAGCGCAGCCAGATCAGTTCGTAGAGTCTGTACTGGTCCGCCGTCAGGAAGGCCTTTATCTTTTTCGGGGTGCGGTCCGCCGCCGTGGGCCGGATCGCTTCATGGGCGTCCTGGGCGCCCGCCTTGGTCTTGTATCTCCGGGGCTTGGCGGGTACGTACTCGGCGCCGTAGACCTCGGCGATCAGTCCTCGAACGGCCTCGACCGCTTCATCCACGATACGGGTCGAGTCCGTCCTCATGTAGGTGATCAGTCCGATGGCCCCCTCGTCCCCCAGATCGATGCCTTCGTAGAGTTGCTGGGCGATCATCATGGTCTTCTGGGTGGTGAACCGAAGGCGCCTGGCCGCGTCCTGCTGCAGGGTGCTGGTGATGAAGGGCGGATATGGATTGCGCTGCGTGTGCTTCCTGGTGATGCCCTCGATCTCGAAGGCGTTCCCGCGCAGGTCCTCGATCAGGCCCCGGGCCGACTTCTCGTCGGGTATATGGAACTTCTCCCCGTCAACGCGGATCAGTTTCACCGGGAATACGTCTTCCCGCTCCGACCGGAGGTGGGCCGTTATGGACCAGTACTCTTCGACCTCGAACTTCTCGATCTCCGTTTCCCGCTCGCAGATCAGCCGCAGTGCCACCGACTGTACCCGTCCCGCGCTCAATCCTCCGGTGATCGTCTTCCAGAGGAAGGGGCTGACCTGGTATCCGACGAGACGGTCCATGACCCGGCGCGCCTGCTGGGCATTGACTTTCTGCATGTCGATGGAGACGGGCTTGTCGATCGCCGTCCGCACGGCCTGGGGAGTTACTTCGTGGAAGAGGACCCTTCCGACCTCTTTCTTGCTGTTGCCCAGTTGGCTGGCCACGTGCCAGGCTATGGCTTCGCCTTCCCGGTCGGGGTCCGTCGCCAGGAAGATCTGATCGGCCGACCGCGCCGCGCGCCGCAGTTCCTCCACGACCTTCTTCTTCTCCGGGATCGTGACGTACTCGGGCTTGAATCCGTTTTGGACGTCGACGCCCAGGCTCTTGGGCGGCAGGTCCCTGACGTGGCCCACGGACGCCATGATCTCGAAATCCTTGCCCAGGTACTTTTCTATCGTACGGGCCTTGGCCGGAGATTCCACGATAACAAGTGATTTGGACATGGCTGTGCAGTTGCGCTGGAGATGGAGGAAGGACGGTGTCAGTTTCCGATCAAGCCGTCTTCGAGGTCGTCGGGCAGCCAGATCATGACCTGGCCGGATTCCGATTCAAGCAGGATGGGGGCAGCGATGGTCTTGATGTCTTCCCGGGTAACGGAACGGGCGCCGGTCAGCATGGCCCGTTCGATGATCAGTTCGGTCTGCGTATCGTTGATCAGGCCCAGCTCGCGGAGTTCCAGCAGGTAGCCGTACGCGTCCGGCTGGATCATCAACTGTTCCACGGCGTGCAGAATCCGGTTGGGTTTGGGCTGAAGCGGCTTGGTCGGATCGACCATAACCTCCGCCTGCGCCTGGAGGCGGTCGAACAGCCAGGCAAAGGCCGTGTTGACCTCCTGCTGGGTATAGCCGTGACCGACCAGTGTCTGGGAAACATCGGCGATGTCGTTGAAGCGGCCCTTTTCATCCTGCATGTGCTTCATGAGGAAAACGATGATTTCCATCACTTTTTCCATGATGCCCTCCTGAAGATATGCGAAGACGGTAACAGGACCGGGTCGCGCAACCTGCCCCTGTCGGCTTGCCGCGTTTCCTGCTTTACGATTTGCAAATCTAATCTTCCAGGGGGTTGCATGCAAGTCTTTTTCCCGGACCGGGACGCGGTCACGACGCTTCGAATACCCTGCCGATTTCATCCCGGTCGAAGGCCGGGAGATCGACAACCGACCCCTTCCTTCTGATTCGGATTCCGAAATCGGGAGGCCGTACGGACCCGATCGAGGCGACCGGGATTCCGGCTTCCGAGAGGCGGGCGGCAACAGGCGCCGCGTGGTCCGGATCCACCACGATGAGCAGGGCGCCCGACGCGATGGTTCCAAGGGGGTCCAGGCCATAGAACGCGCACAGGGCATCCGATTCGGGCAGCAGGGGCACCCGGTCCTCCTCGATGAGCATGCCGACCCCGGAAGCAACGGCGATTTCCCGTAACCCGGAAGCGAGTCCGCCCTCCGTCGGGTCGTGCATGGCGTGGACGCCGCCGGTTTCCATCGCGACGCGGGCTTCTCTGACCACGCTGAGTCCGGGCCGCCTGAGGTAACGGCGGCACGTCTCCAGGAATTCGTCGGAGAAGCGGGCCCTGACCTCGTCTCCCTTTTCCATGGCAATGAGCGCCGTCGCCTCGATGGCGATCCCCTTGGTCAGGAGGATCAGGTCGCCGGGCCTGGCGCCGGAACCGGAAACGTAGCCGTCGGGTGTCGTTTCCCCCAGCATCTGCCCGATCAATAGCGGCCGGTCCAGTCCGTGGGTGATTTCGGTATGTCCGCCGCAGAGCGTAACGCCGAGTTCCGCGCAGGCGCTGGACAGCCCGGAGAATATGCGGTCCACCAGTTCGGGGCTCGTCTTCGCTTCCGGGAGCAGTATGGTCGTGAGGAACCACCGGGGCGCCGCGCCCATGGCGGCGACGTCGTTGGCGTTTATGTTGACGGCGTACCAGCCGATCTCTTCGGTGGCGAAGGTGATGGGGTCGGTTTTCGTTACGAGTACGCTGGAGCCGAATGAGATGACCGCCGCATCCCGGCCGATACCCGGGCCCACGAGCAGCCTCGGGTCGCTTCCGGATGCGTGGCGTCGGAGTATGCGGTCGAGATCTTCCGCGGGCAGCTTGCCGACCGGGTAGTAGGGAGGCATGTTTCGCTGATAGGAGTTCAGGCGTCTAGTCCCGCCGTTTCCGCTGGGCGCGTAAAGCCTCTTTCAATATCTTTCCCGGCTTGAACCTGGCTTTGCGCCGGGCCGGAACCTCGATGGTATATCCGGTCCGCGGATTGCGGGCAGCCGGCTTCGGGCGGGTATTCTTGATTTCCAGCGCGCCGAATCCCCTGATCTCGATCCGGTTGCCTTCGACCAGGTTTTCCCGCATGATCTCGAAGAGCGCGTCGATCACGGGATAGATTTGCGTCTTCTTCAGTCCCAGCGTCTCGCTGATTTCATTGACCAGTTCTCTGCGCGTCGTCGTCATGTATGTTCCCCGGTCCGGAATCTCTTTTTACTGGCGGATGATTACGACAGGCCGTATAGCTGGCGCAGTTTGTTCACGCGCTCTTCGTCTATGGTGTTGACCCGGCCCAGCATGCGCGCCACGAGGGCGATCCGCGCGCAGTGCTCCATGGTCTCCATCTTGTGATACGCCGCGACGATGTCCGGTCCCAGGGTCAGCGCGCCATGGTTTTCCAGCAGGACCGCGTCGTAATCCCGCACGTATTGTCTGAGCGATTCGACCAGTTCCATCGTGCCCGGCGTCCCGTACGGGGCTATGGGTACGAACCCCAGTGATACGATCGCTTCGGGCAACAGGGTGTCGGGCAGATTCTCACCAGCCACGGCAAACCCCGTCGCCGTCGGCGGATGGGCATGGGCCACGGCGTGTATGTCAGGACGCTCGCGGTACACCATCAGGTGCATTTTCATCTCGGACGACGGCGCGTAGTCTCCGGAAATCACCCCACCGTCATAGTCGACGACGACTAACTTCTCGGGGGTCAGGAACCCTTTGCTGACGCCGGTCATCGTGATCAGCAGGCGGTCTTCGGACAGTCGAACGCTGATGTTCCCATCGTTCGACGCAACGTACCCCCGCTCATACATCCGCTTGCCAACGTGAATCACGTCGGAGATGACTTGCTCAGGATGCAAGATAGCTCAATTCCATGTAAAAGATTACAGACTTCTGTGGTACGGCTTCGAATATATCCGGCCCGCCGTTCCTGTACAAGTATTATTATTTCCACAAGTTATAAACCGGAGCGCGCGGTTCACAGGCCGGACGTCACAATGCGCGCCACGTCCGGGACCCGGCATTTTTCCACGCCGCGCAGGTCGATCAGGACCCGGTCCCGGCAGCAGTCGACAAGCAGGGCCGGGGTCCCCTTCAACCAGCAGCCCGCCAGTTCTTCGGACCTCATGCCCGCCGGCCGGACTGAAACCGCGAAGCTGGGCATGCTGTCGCCCGGGAGGCGGTAGGTCGTAAGATGCGCCCGTCGCTCGATCACGGAACACGCCGCGCGGTGCCGGCCGTTTTCCGACAGCAGTTCAAGAAGTTGTCGGACCCGGTCGCCTACCTCGTCACGTGACGCGGTCAGCACGTGGGACGCCGGATGGCTCTCGAGGTCGCAAGGGCTGTCGGCCAGTTCCGCCAGCCTCGCGTGGAGTCCTGCCCGTACGTGCCTGGCGGCCTGCGCCGCGGGCCACAGGCCGTGTCTTCTCAGGCGCGCCATGACGGAGCGGCTTCCGATCAGCAGGCCGCAGGGCGGTCCGCCGATCAGCCCGCCGCCGGCCGCGACGATCAACGGCGTACCGCATCGCACGGCTTCCGCGACCGAAAACGCGGACGGATACGCGGCGGAAGGGGCCGGGCGCAACGTCGTATCGCCTGCCAGGTGCAGTACCGTGGCGCCGGCTTCCGCTCCGGCCCGGACGATTTCTTCCTGTCCGGCTTCTTCGGTGAAACCCCGAAGGGCGTACGTAGACGGACGGGCCGTGATGATCAGCGCGGTCCGGTCGCCCATGACGGACTGGTAGTCGGACAACCGGGTCTTGTTGGTGGCGCCCGTCTCGACAACCCTGGCGCCCGCTAGCCTGCAGATCGACACCGGATTCACGGGCCGCTCATCGTAAGGCGCGTCGATCAGACCCGACTGGCCGCGGTTGATGACGACTTCCTCTCCTTGCGCGAGGGACCGGACCGCCAGGAGGAAGGCGTCGGAGACGGAACGGGCGACCAGCGCGTCTTCGGCGCCGGTCAATTCGCGCAGCAGCCTGACGGTGCGGCCGTCGTCCTCGCAGGCCGCGAGCGTGAGCGCCAGCTTCGAGGCCCTCCTGGCGGCCGTCCCGGCGTACCTTCCCCGCGTCCGTGGATGGAAGAGTATGCCCGAAGCATTGATCAGGTCCCCGTCCGTTGAACGGGCCTCGCCCTCCAGGAGCGCGGCGACCCGCTCGGCGAGGTTCCGCGGCGCCAGCCAGGCCGACCGGGATGGTTCCGCCTCTTGCGGACGGAACCGGATCCTGTCCCGGGTGTCGCGCAGCACCTTGCGGACCGCGGTATCGATCCGCCCGTCCTCGAACCGGCGGCGCAGCACCCGGATGCCGGACTCGTGTTGCAGCGCGTGCACGGAAGGCAGGCGGGCGAGCAGAAGCCTCAGGTCTTTCCGGCCGGGTTTCATTCGGGATGCCTTCCCCGGGTTACGGCATTCAGCGCGGATTCCGTGTGGCGTCCCGTCAACCGGTCGCCGCCGGCGCGAAGCGACCGTATTTCGTGGGCAATCCGGTCCAGGTCGCCGGGACGGTCCACGTCGTGCCAGGCCGGGAGTTCGTGGCATGACAGCCCACAGGCCCGGATGGCCGTTCGGGTCTGCCGCAGCACGCGGTCCGTGCCCCAGTGGATGGACTCGAAGAGGCTGGCGTAGTGGCCGGCGGCTCTCCCCCCGCGTCCCGGTCCACCCGGCCCGCCCGGTCCGCACAGTCCGATCAGGTAGTAGCCCCCGTCGGCGGCGGGCCCCAGCACGACGTCGTGGCGGTCCAGCGCGTCAAAGGCCTCTTCGACAAAAGCGGGAGGGAGGAGGGGGCTGTCTCCACCCAGCACCACCGTTTTGTCCCATGCCTCTTCCAGGAAGACCGCGAAGGCATTCGACAACCTTTCGCCGAGATGGCCGCCTCGCTGGACGAACCAGTCCACGTCGGGACCGCCCGGACCGCCCGGACCGCCCGGACCGCCCGGACCGCCCGGACCGCAAAGGGCGGACTGGAGTTCCGCCAGCCCGTCGTCGGGTGTCCAGGCCACGAAGAGGGACGCGCCGGATACCCTTTGCGCAAGATGAAGCGTGTCCAGGATGAAGGCGCGGTAGAGTTCCGCCGCCTCGCCGGTCGAGACCCGCGGGGTCAGCCGGGTTTTCACCGTCCCGGGCCTCGGGGCTTTCATAAAGAGGACGAGCGCGTTCGACATGGGCACGTTCCAGACAGGAGACGAGAGAGAAGGCCGGATCCGACGGAAGGGCCGCAAGGCCTTGAGACGATATGTTTCCGTAGATTCCACGCATACTACCCGGTGGGCCGCGGCGTGTCAATTAAAACGCTTGTTTATCAACCATTTACCCTGTTCACGACCTGCTTCAAATCAACATTAAAACTTGACATGGAGGGCGATTGAGCGTTATTTTCGGCGTTTCTTACCGACCTGCCGGGTCCCCCGATACATCGGACCGGAGCCGGCAGGACGCGTCGCGCGGAGCCGCTGGTCCACCTGGTCCGCCTGGTCCGTCTGGTCCGCCCGGCCGCCCGGTCCGACCCTTGGGATATGGCCATGTGGGATGAAGTCAAGGCAGTCATCGATTCGAACCAGTCCTTCGTAATCTCCAGCCACGTCAATCCCGACGGGGACTCGGTCGGTTCGGCCCTGGGGGTGTACGAGTGCCTGAAAGCCCTGGGGAAGGACGCCGTCGTCGCCATGAACGACGCCATCCCCGATGCCTATACCTGGCTGGACCCTGATGGGGACATCATTGCGCCCGCCACGGAGGCGGACATCGCGCGCCTGGGTTCCATGGACGTGGTCGTCATCGTGGACGCCAACGGGTGGGACCGGCTGGGGCGTCTGCGGAAGCCGCTGGAGGAGTCGCCGGCGGCCAAGGTCGTGATCGACCACCACCCTTACAGCGAACTGATCGCGCCGACCTCGGTGATCGAGACGAAGGCATCTTCGACGGCCGAGCTCGTCTACGATCTGATCGCCTCGATGGGCGCGCCGCTTACGGCACGGGCGGCGGACGCGCTGTACACGGGCATCCTGACCGACACCGTGTCCTTCCGGTTCGCCCGGAACGCGCCGTGCGCCCATGTCACCGCGGCCAAGCTCCTTACATCGGGCGTCGATCCGTCCCGAGTCTACGACCAGATATACAATCACAACACGGGCGCCCGTACCCGTCTCATGGGCCGTGCGCTTTCCAACATACAGTTCACCGGGTGCGGCCGCGTCGCCTGGCTGAGCGTAACGCGGACCATGATCGAGGAAACCGGCGCGTTGTCGTCGGATACCAGCGGTTTCGTGGACGTGACCATGACCATCGCCGGAGTTGAAATCGGGATCATTTTCGTGGAGGCCGAAGACGGCTCGGTCCAGATCAGCTTGCGGTCCCGCCCGGAAATCGACGTCAACCAGGTCGCCGTCGGCCTGGGCGGCGGCGGCCACAAGAACGCCGCGGGCGCCGTGTTCGACGGCACGCTCGAGCAGGCCGTCGAGACCGTCACGGCGGCGGCGGTCACCGCACTCTAGCGCGGAGGTCCTTCCCTCGGTCTACCGTCCGTCCGAACCCTTCGGAATATGATGCTCCTCACCCGAAAAGCCCGGTTCTCGGCGGCGCACGTGTGCCGTAACCCGGAATGGCCGGACGCCAGGAACAGGCGGGTATACGGCGCCTGCGCCATCGGCAGCGGCCATGGCCACGACTACCTGGCCGAATTCACCTTCGGAGGCCCGGTCGACCCCCGGACCGGCGTCGTCCTGAACCTGACCGAAGTCAAGCGCCTGCTGAGCGACGTAATCGAACCGCTGGACCTGAGCCACCTGAACCATGACCACGAGGCCCTGGCAGGCCCGGCGCCCACCAGCGAAAGACTGGTCCGGTATCTCTGGCATGCGCTGGGAACCGGGACCGGGCCGTGCAGACTTACAAGCATCCGGCTTCATGAGAGCCGGACCAGGAACATAGAATACACCGGAGACGACCGCATGGTATATGTCACAAGAAGCGTCGAGTTCAACGCCGCCCACCGCCTGCACAGTATAAGGTTGAGCGACGAAGAGAACGTGCGTATATTCGGCAAGTGCAACAATCCGCACGGCCACGGGCACAACTACGAACTGGCCGTGACGGTCCGCGGACCGTTGGACGAAGCGACGGGGACGGTTATCGACGTGGGGCGTTTCGATGAGATCCTCCAGAAGGAAGTCGTGGACCGCTATGATCACCGGCACCTGAACTACGACCTGGAGGAATTCCAGACGGTCAATCCGACGTCGGAGGAGCTGCTCAGGGCGATCTGGAAGCGGTTGCTGCCGTTTTTCGAGCACCCTTCGCTTTACCGGATTCGCCTGGTGGAGACCTCCAAGAACGCTTTCGAATACTTTGGCGAAGAGGAGCGCTGACCACGATGGACCCGATTGAGGAATTGACCAGGTCGCTGCTTGCGGAAATCGGCGAGAACCCGGAGCGGGACGGCCTCAGGCGGACCCCCCACCGCGTGGCCCAGTCCCTGCGGTTTCTGACCCAGGGTTATCAAAAAAGCATTGAAGCCGTCATAAATAACGCTATCTATGAAGAAGACTACGATGAGATGGTGCTGGTAAAGGACATCGAGTTCTTTTCGCTCTGCGAGCATCATATTCTGCCGTTTTTCGGCCAGTGCCATATAGCATACATTCCCGACGGCAAGATCATCGGACTGGGCAAGATCCCCCGCATCGTGGATGTATTCGCGCGGCGTCTCCAGTTGCAGGAGCGCCTGACCTTCCAGATCGCCCAGACCCTTCAGAACTGGCTCGATCCCCTGGGGGTGGCCGTCGTCATGGAAGCGAGCCATCTCTGCATGATGATGCGGGGTGTGGAAAAACAGCACTCCAAGGCAACGACGAGCGCCATGCTGGGTGTGTTCCGGGACGATCGCAGCACCCGGATGGAATTTCTCGACCTGACCAGATCGAAGCACGGCGGGTAGCGCATGGCACGGCGGGAAGCGTCTGCCGGACCGCCAGACTGACGGAGACGCCCTGATGAACAAAGACCAACTCGTGGATCGACTCGCGGGCGCGCTGGGCCGGGAGAACGTCATCGACGCCCCGGACCAGTTGATCGTCTACGAATGCGACGGGCTGACCATCGACCGGAACGCCCCCCACGCCGTGGTCTACCCGACCACGACGGAGGAAGTGGCGGCCGTGGTCCGGATACTCCAGGAAGCGGGGATTCCCTTCGTGGCGCGGGGGGCGGGCACCGGACTGAGCGGTGGGAGCCTGCCGCCGGACGGCGGGGTCATGATCGCCCTGACGAAGATGAACCGCATCGTGGAGGTCGACTTCCGGAACCAGCGGGCGCTCGTGGAGGCCGGGGTGGTCAACCTGCACCTGTCGAAGGAAGTCGGACGGCGCGGCTACCATTTCGTACCCGATCCCTCGAGTCAGTACGCCTGTACCATCGGCGGCAACATCGCCGAGAACTCGGGCGGCCCCCACACCCTGAAATACGGCGTGACCACCAACCACACCCTGGGGGTGGAAGTGGTCCTGCCGGACGGGCGGGTCACCTGGTTCGGCGGCAAGGCGGACGACGCCGTGGGCTACGACCTGCGCGGTCTCCTGATCGGCTCCGAGGGCATGCTGGGCATCGTCACGCGGGCCTGGGTCAAACTCACCCGTCTGCCGCAGGCCTGGCGGACTTTCCTGGTGGTTTTCGACACGGTGGAGGATGCGTCCCGCGCGGTCGCCGGCGTCGTGGACCGCGGGATCGTCCCATCGGCCCTCGAAATGATCGACAAGGTCGCCATCGGCGCCATAGAGGCGGCCTATCATTTCGGTTTTCCCCAGGACGCGGAAGCCGTGCTGATCATCGAACTCGAGGGCCACGAGGCCGGCCTGGACAACCAGGCCGAAGCGGTCGCCGCGGTCTGCAGGGAGAACCGGGCCCGGGATATCCGCACCGCGGAAGACGAGAAGGAACGGGCCTTGCTGTGGAAGAGCCGAAAGCGGGCCTTCGGCGCCATGGGGCGCCTGAGTCCCAGCTACTACGTGCAGGACGGCGTGGTCCCCCGGACGAAGATCCCGGACATCATGAAGGTCATCCAGACGACCGCGGAAAAATACGGGCTGCTGATCGGCAACGTGTTCCACGCCGGCGACGGCAATATCCATCCCTGTATCGCCTATGACGACCGGGACGCGGAACAGGCGCGGAGGACCGTGGAAGCCAGTAACGAGATCCTTCGGGCCTGTGTCGAACTCGGGGGTTCCATCACCGGGGAACACGGGATCGGGTACGAAAAGGTCGACCTGATGCCCCTGATTTTCGACGAACCGGATATCCAGGCCATGGAAGCGGTGAAAGAGGTGTTCGACGAGAGCAACCTCAGCAATCCCGGCAAGATGTTTCCCACGAACCGCACCTGCATCGGATGCGGTACGGCGGAACTTAAGTACACCAATCGACAGGCGGCGCTGCTTTAGCCTCGGGCGCCGCTTAGCCCCGGGCGCTGCTTAGCCTCGATGGAACACAGGTTCATCCATGCCCGATGAGGCGCTGCACAGCAGACTCGGTTCTCTCGTGGAAGGCTATGCGCCCGCGAGCAGCGAGACGCTGGCCGCCCATGCCGTGGACGGGGTCGTTCCCTCGGCCGTCGTAGCCCCGGACAGCGTGGAGTCCCTCTCGGCCATCGTGAAAACAGCCTCGGAACAGGGATACACCGTGATTCCGCGGGGCGGCGGCACCAAGATGGACTTCGGCCATCCGCCTGCCCGGGCCGATATCGTGGTGTCCCTGGCGCGCATGAACCGGATCGTGTCCCACGAACCCGCGGATCAGACGGCCACCGCGGAGGCGGGCATCACCATGGCCGGGCTGCAGGCCGGCCTCGGCGAAAGGGGCCAGTATCTTCCCCTGGATCCGCCCCACGGCGACGCGGGCACCCTCGGAGGGGCGCTCGCCACCAACGCCTCCGGCGTGCTGCGGACCTCCTTCGGCACGGCCCGGGACATGGTTATCGGGGTCCGGGTGGTCCAGGCCGACGGCACGATCGTCAAATCCGGCGGCCGGGTCGTCAAGAACGTGGCGGGTTATGACCTGAACAAGCTGTATATCGGTTCGCTTGGAACACTCGGCATCCTGGCGGAAGTGAACCTCAAGCTCCAGCCTCTTCCGGCGGCGGGAAGGATGATCATCGGAAGCATGCCGGGCATATCGGCGGCGGCCGAATGCGCCTTCCGCGTCATGGACTCGGACATCATGCCGTCCTTCCTGGAGCTGGCCGATCCCGTGATCTTTTCCCTGCTGGCACGGGGGGAGGGCGGAGACCGGGGCAATGGCGCCGGAAGTGGCGTCGCGCGGGGCGACGGGGCCCGCCCTGGCAATGATGATAGTCTCCATGGCAATGATCGGACCGGTCGGGGCTTTCCGCTCATCGCGGGCATGTTCGGACCGGAAGAGACGGTTGACTGGCAGATCGGTGAATGCGAAGGGCTCCTGCGGGAGGCTGGAGCGGCCGGCGTCATCCGCCTGGACGGAGACGCGTACCGGCAGGCGCTGGAATTGATGCGGGCGTTTCCCGCGGGCGGGCTCCTGCCCCGTGGCATGCAGTCCGGCGTGACCTGCCGGGCCAGCGTTACCCCGGGCGAAGTGGAAGCGCTGTACCGGCTGGCGGAAGAACGCTGCAGACGCCTTTCCGTCGGCTGCGCCATGCTCTCCCATTTCGCCAGCGGCCACGTCGCCTTCGTCTTCTACGGGGAACGGCCCTTCCAGGAGGCGGATTTCGACGGGCTTGCGGGCCTGATCGAAGCGCTGCGAACCGTTTCGGAACACCATGGCGCCTTCGTCGTGGAACACGCCCCGGCCGCCCTGAAGGAGCGGGTCGGCGCGTGGGGGTCGTCCCACGGAAACCGGCACCTCATGGAGATGCTGAAACACCGTTTCGATCCGAAAGACACATTGAATCCCGGACGGTTCGTCGACGGAATCTGAATGGGCCCGGCTTTGCGCCGCGCCGGGATACGACACATACCGGCGGATAAACGGGGGAACCACCATGAAACTGCCTGAGTTCAGGGAGATACGTCAACGGTTCGCTGCGCCCGTCGTCGAGGACCTGGCCGGAACGACCGGGGAGGAAGTCTCCCGCATGATCGAGGAGACGGGCCTGCGTGCTGGATCCACGGTGGCCGTAGCGACCGGCAGCCGGGGGATCGGCAACATCGCGGTCATCGTGGGGAACGTCGTTTCCGCACTCGGCAAGGCCGGCCTGAAGCCCTTTGTCGTCCCGGCCATGGGCAGCCACGGCGGGGCGACTTCCGAAGGCCAGCGGCGCGTACTGGAAAACTACGGCATCAGCGAAGCGACGACCGGGTGTCCCATACGCTCCGACATCGAGCCGGCGAGTCTCGGCGAGACCGCGGACGGACTGCCCGTGTACCTGGACCGAAACGCTCTCGGCGCCGACCATATCGTGGTGGTCAATCGCGTCAAACCCCATACGGACTTCAAGGGGTCGGTGGGAAGCGGCCTGATGAAGATGCTGGCCATCGGGCTGGGCAAGCAAAAGGGCGCCAGTTACTACCACGGCGCGGTATTCGAGTACGGATTCGAACACATGATCACGACCGTGTCGCAGCACGTGCTCGAGCATGCGCCCGTGGCCTTCGGACTGGCCATCATCGAGAACGCCTACGATCAGACCGCCCACGTCGTCGGCGTCCCGGCCCATGTCCTGCAACAGGAAGAGCGCCGGCTCTTCCAGGAGGCGCAGCGCCTCATGCCCCGCCTGCCGTCCGACGATATCGACATCCTGATCGTCGACGAGATGGGCAAGAACATCAGCGGGACCGGCATGGACACGAACATCATCGGCCGGCGCATGCAGAACTTCGAGACCGAGCCCGCGATCCCGCGGATCCTGCGCATCATCGTCCGCGACCTGACCCCGGAGAGCGAGGGCAACGCCGTGGGCATCGGGCTGGCGGATTTCACTACCCGCCGCCTGGTGGACAAGATCAATCACCGGTACACCTACGTGAACTCCATCACGGGCATGAGCCCGCAGAAATCCCGCATTCCCGTGTTTCTCGACACGGACCGCGAAGTCATCGAAGCCGCCTTTTCCACCATCGGGATGAAACCGCCCGGGGACGGACGCGCCGTCCGCATCAGAAACACGCTGTCCCTCGGACGGATCACGGTATCGGAAGCGCTGATGGAAGAGCTGGCCGACCGGGAAGACATCGAATACACGGGCCGCCGCGCTCCCCTCGAATTCGACGGCCACGGTACCCTGGCCGCCCTGCCGGGCTGACCCGCCACACTGACCCGCCGGTCTGACCTGCTGCACCAACCCGCCGGACTGGCCCGCCGCACAGTGTCCCGACCGTTTTTTGTTGACAAAATCCCCCGGTTGCGTATATTAACTAACTTGTCGGTTTTCGACAGCGTATACCGGAACGCCTTTACGGGCGGGGATTTCCGGGTAAGTGGGGCGAAAAAGGCCCCGAGGTCAAACTGTTCAACAGGAGTTGTCGCAGCGCGTGAGTACCTTAACGAAAACCCCATCGGCGGTGTCGGAAGACCGTTCGCTCGATCTCTACCTTCGGGAGATCGGCAACGTACCGCTGTTAATGGCCGAAGAAGAAACCGAACTGGCCCGGTCGGTCCGGGCCGGCGACCAGAAGGCGCTGGAGAAGCTTACGGCGTCCAACCTCCGTTTCGTGGTCAGCGTGGCCAAGCAGTACCAGAACCAGGGCCTCTCCCTGTCCGACCTGATCAACGAAGGCAATATCGGATTGATCAAGGCGGCCAAGCGATTCGACGAGACCAAGGGCTTCAAGTTCATCTCGTACGCGGTCTGGTGGATAAGGCAGTCCATTCTCCAGGCGCTCGCCGAGCAGTCCCGCATTGTCCGGCTGCCCCTGAGCCGCGTCGGTACGCTCCACAAGATCGGCAGGCTGTCCAGTGAATTCGAACAGGAAAACGGGCGGGAACCCAGCACCGAGGAAATCGCGCAGGAGCTGGACATGAATCCCGGCGACGTGAAAGACACGATGCGCATCGCAAGCCGCCACGTATCGCTGGATGCCCCGCTCAAGGCGGGTGAAGACAACCGGTTGCTGGATCTCATCGAGGATGACGACCAGGATGCGCCTGACGAAGCCCTCATGGTTGATTCGCTGAAAGAGGAGATCTTCAGGGCGCTCGGATCCCTGACCAAACGGGAAGCGGCCGTGATCGCGTTGTACTACGGCATCAACATGGAAAGATCCCATACCCTGGAGGAGATCGGGTCCCGGTTCAATCTCACGAGAGAACGCGTGCGCCAGATTAAGGAAAAGGCGCTGCGCAGACTTCGCCACGTCTCCAGGAGCCAGAAGCTTCGGGCCTATCTGAACTGATCGGTCCCCATCCGTGACGCGGCGGGATCCACGCCCGGCGTCCCGCCGTTCATCTGCCTCCAATACAGACGCACCGGCCGCCGGGGCGCGGAGTCGGATATGACGCGACGCAGATTGATTTCTTTCATACATATGCCGGCCAACCCCCAGGACGATCCCAGGGAATACGGCGTCTGGTCGATCCTGGCCGGCCTTTTTGTCCTGGTGCTCCTGATGCTGGCGGGATGGCATATCGGCGCGCCCTACGTGACCGCCCTGCTGGACGACGGCGCCCTGGTGGAAAGGGAAAGGGAAAACACCCGGTTGCGTGACCAGATGCGGGCGCTGCATGAACTGGACGGCACACTCGAATCGCAGATCTCGACCCTGTCGGACCGGGCGGCGGACATAGGCAAGATCGTTCATGGAACCGACGCGGCCGATCCAGTCGCCGGCGCCGCAGATTCCGCTTCGTCCCGGGCATCCGTGGAATTGTTCGAATCGCCCGAGGCGGCCGCAAGGAGGATCGGCGGACGGATCGACCAGGCGCTGATCGAAGCCCGCGCGGAACTGGCCAGCCTGCAGTCCATCGAAGCGAAGTCGAGAGAAGACGAGACATACTGGCACGGCATCCCCATCGTGTCGCCGGTACAGGGTCCCGTTTCGAGGTCGTTTGGCTCCTCGCGCAACCTGCTGAGCGACGATCATCGCGTGCATGGCGGCCTGGACATCGCGGCAAACAGGAACGATCCGGTACGGGCGACCGCCTTCGGGGTGGTTTCGAGAACCGGAGTGGACGCGAGCCTCGGCCGATACGTGGACATCACCCATCAGAACGGATATGTCACGCGGTACGGCCACCTCTCTGAAGTGCTGGTCGAAAGAAGAAAACGGGTGAAACGCGGGGAGATCATCGGACTGGTCGGAATGACCGGCAAGACCAGCGGATACCATATTCACTACGAGATCCACCGCGAGGGCCGCATACTCGATCCGTCGACGTGGGTTTTCCCGGACCGGGGCCTGTAAACCGCCGGCCGGTCGATGGCGAAAATGCAAAAAAAGTTGACAAGCGCCCCCATCCCGTTCATCTTATACGTCATATTTGTCGCGATAACTGGCTTAATCGCAAAGACTAAGAATCGTCGGGCAATTTGTATCAGGAAGCGTGGTTTTGATAAAATACCGGATGCCGACCAGGCTCATGGTCCTGCATTTCGGGGGTAGAACGGTACGTATACCCGGACTGCTGATTACGGTCATGCTGGGCGTGCTGGTCATGGTGACCGGCGTCGTGTACGTCGGCGCGAGGTCATGGCTGGCAGAGTTCAGGTATAGCAGTATCCACGAAGAAATCAGGAGCCTGGAACAGTCCAGCCAGGCGAACAGGGCCAGGCTGGAATCCCTCATCGCGTCGGAAGCGTCCGCGCGCCTCATTTCCGGGCTGCCAAGTATTCATCCGGATGTCCGCCAGGTGGGCGTGGGTGGACGCGCCGGGCCGCCGGACCCGGGGTTCAGTCTCGATTCGCCCTTTTACCGGGCGTCCAGACTGCACTCCGAGATGGAAACCTCCAAGCGCAAGTCGAGCCTTTCGCTCAAAAGCATGGAGGATATCGAGCGGCAGATCCGGGAAGTCGACGACCGTTGGCAATTCGTACCTTCGATCACGCCGGTGACCGGCGTGGTGACCAGTCGGTACGGACCCCGGAACGACCCTTTCACCGGTCTCTACGCCATGCACCACGGCATCGATATCGCCGCGGCCCCCGGCACGCCGGTCAAGGCTCCCGCCAGGGGCGTCGTGAGCAGGACCGGTGTGGACGCCCGCTACGGCCTGTACATCGACGTGGACCACCAGAACGGATTCAAGACCCGATTCGGTCATCTTTCCGTCATCCTGGTGAAGAAGGGCATGGTACTGGAACGCGGCGACGTCATCGGCCAGGTGGGCATGACGGGAAGAGCCACCGGGCACCACCTGCACTACGAGGTTCAGAAGGACCGGAGATGGGTCAATCCCATGAAGTACATCCAGTCTGAAAACGACTGCTGACCCGTACCGACCACGAAGTGTGATTAGAGGCAGGGGCGCCGCTGGTTCCCTGCCTTTTTGTTATCTGTGCCGCGCCGCCGCGCCGCAGCCGTCTTCCGGTGTCTTCCTTTTCGCCTGAGTACCCGGACTTACCTTGCGGGTCCCGTATCGCCGTGGCCGGCGGCCGGCTGTAACGAAGACGGGCCGGTCGTTTCCGCGCCTCGCGCCATCCCGATCCGCGCCTCGCCGTCCCGACCCGCGCCGCGGCATCCCGATCCGCAATGCGCGTGCGCGCCGTCCCGATCCACGCCGCGGCATCCCGATCCGCAATGCGCGTGCGCGCCGTCCCGATCCGCGTACAAGGGTGGAGGACCGTTCGATGTTCCGCCAGGACTACATCATGAGAACCATTCGCGTTTTCATCGATGCGCTGATCCTGTTGATCCGGTCGCGCCGCGACCAGGACTATCCCCGCGCCCGCTCGATCATCGCCCAGACCTGGGAAGACATCTTCGGTCTTTCGACGGCATCCGTCATGGCGCTGTCGGAACGCACCCTGCTGTCCATGTTGTTGAAGCGCAGCGGAGGGGTCGTCGACACGGCCCTCATGGCCGCGCGACTGTTCAAGGAAGACGGCGCCCTGGCCATGGCGGACGGACAGGAGGAAGAGGGCCGCGGCCTGTACCTGAAGGCGCTGAACTGTTATCTTGAAATCGCCGTGGAGCCGTCCGTCGGCGTGGATGACTTCCGCTGGATCAGCGAAGAAATCGACCGATCCGGTCTCGTGACGGATCCCCGCGAAGCGATCGAAGAACTGCTCAGGCTCCTGGCCGGTACGGCGCTTCCGATGCGTACAACGCTGCTGCTGTTCAGCTACTACGAACGGTATGGCCAGTACGGCAAGGCGGAAGACACGCTGTTTCACGTAATGGACGACAACCCGGCCGAGCCCGAAATCGCCGAACTCGGCCTGGGGTTCTACGAGCGGCTGGAATCCATGGCGGACGACCGCCTGGAAAAGGGCGGACTGCCCCGCGATGAGGTCCGGGAAGGACAGGAGCAACTGAGGGATCGGATACGCCGGTACGGGTATGTTTTTGATTGACTGTCACGGCGCCGGCTTTTAGATTTACGGGACTCGATTACACTTGAAAGACAGGACATGATGGTTACTGAAAAGACGATGCTCGAACAGCCGGCGGAGGCACCGGCAGCACGGGACCGCGCGCTGTACGTGGAGACCTACGGCTGCCAGATGAACAAGGCGGATTCCGAGCTGATTACCGGTCTGCTCGCCCGGGAGGGATACCGGGTCACCGACCGCGTCGACCGGGCCGACGTGATCCTGGTGAATACCTGCGCCATCCGGGAAAACGCGGAGCAGCGGGTGCTCGGGCGCATGTCCGAGCTGAACCGGTTCAAGACGGCCAATCCGGGTCTGATCCTGGGGCTCTGCGGGTGCATGTCCCAGCACCTCGGCGACCGGATCATCGAGAAGGCGCCTTACATCGACCTGGTGGCGGGTCCCGACAGCTACCGGCGCCTGCCCGCCATGCTCCGCGCCCTGGACACGGAAGACGAACCGGCGCTGAATCTGGCCTGGGACCGCGCGGAACACTATCTCGACATCGATCCCGTCCGGGAAGCGGGCGTGAACGGCTGGGTCACGATCATGCGGGGCTGCGACAAGATGTGCACCTTCTGCATCGTACCCTTCGTACGCGGCCGCGAGCGCAGCACCCCCCACGGCGAGGTGATCCGCCAGATCGAGCGCCTCGCGGCGGAAGGATACCGGGAAGTAACCCTGCTCGGTCAGACGGTGAACAAGTACCGGGACGGCGATGTCGAATTCGCGGACCTGCTTTCACGGGCGGCGGAGATCGACGGCATCGAACGCATCCGATTTACCTCGCCCCACCCGGCGCACTTCCCCGACCGGCTGATCGAGGTCATGGCGGCTTCCCCCCAAATATGCCCCCATACGCACCTGCCGCTTCAGTCCGGCGCGTCGACGACCCTGTCCCGCATGCGCCGGGACTATACCCCGGAGACGTTCCTGGACGTCGTCCGCCGGCTCCGGGAGCGCATACCCCGGATCACATTGACGACGGACGTCATCGTGGGGTTCTGCGGCGAGACGGAAGAAGAATTCGAGGCGACCCGCGATATGATGCGTACCGTGCAGTTCGACAGCGCCTTCATGTTCAAGTATTCCCCGAGGCCCGGCACCGCGTCCCACAGACGGCTGGCCGACGACGTGCCGGAAGAGGTTAAGGCCCGGCGATTGACGGATGTCATCGAAATGCAGAAGTCGATTTCCAATGTCCGGAACCGGGCGTACAGGGGACAGGTCGTGCACGTGCTCGTCGAGGGCCGGTCCAGGCGCGACGCCGACAGGCTTTTCGGTAAAACGGACACCTTCAAGACCGTCGTGTTCCCCATGCGGGAGGGAATCGTTTCCAATGCGATCGTTCCCGTGCGGGTGAACGGTTCCACGCCCTTTACCCTGTTTGGAGACGTCGTGCCGCGAGCGTAGCCGGATCGCCCAGACGCCGGAAAGTCGTCGGCGGGAACGCACGGCGAACGGGCACTGGCGGCGAGCGGGTGCAGACGACGAGAAAGGATAAGCGGATAGCATGAAACCATCGAAGCAACCGGACGGCGGATTCACCGGAGAACAACCTGACGGCGGAATTGCCGGGCACCAGGCGGATTTACGCTCCGAAGGCAACGGGACCGGTTCCGGCCTGTCCCGCCGCAGTTTTATCGGTCGATTAGCAGGCGGTGCCCTGGCCGGATTGGCCGGTACCGCGATTCTCAACAGTTGTGCGGATCCATCCCCAAAGGAGAGTACCATGTCATTCACGCTGCCCGACCTGCCCTATGCCCATGACGCGCTCGAGCCCCACATCGATGCGCGTACGATGGAAATCCATCACGGCAAGCACCACAATACGTACATCACCAATCTGAACAACGCCCTCGCGGACCACGGCGACCTGGCCGGGAAGAGCCTGGACGAACTGCTGGCGGACAACTGCGCCATCGTTCCCGACGCCATCAAGACGGCCGTGCGCAACAACGGCGGCGGCCATGCCAACCACACGCAGTTCTGGACGATCATGAGCGGCAGCGGCGGCGGGAATCCCTCGGGCAACCTGGCCGCGGCGATCGACGGCACGTTCGGCAGTCTCGACGCCATGAAAGAGCAGTTCGCGGCCGCGGGCGCAACGCGCTTCGGTTCCGGCTGGGCCTGGCTCGCCAAAGACGGAGCGGGCAATCTCGAAGTCTACTCCACGGCCAACCAGGACAGCCCGATCATGGAAGGCAAGACGGCCATCCTGGGACTGGACGTCTGGGAGCACGCCTACTACCTGAATTATCAGAACCTGCGCCCCGCTTACATTGAAGCGTGGTGGAACGTCGTGGACTGGGCGGAGGCGGAAAACCGCTTCAACGGCTGATCGCGGCCGGCCCTGCCGATCAAAGACGGCCGCACCGGCCAGGGGGCGGCCGTTGACGGCATCGACGGCATTATGCGAACGGCCGGAAGCAACCCGGAGGCAAGATGGCGCGAACGGGAAGAGCGGCGATCCTGGACGGGGAAAAGGGGACCTTTACCGTCGGCGAAGCGGTGGTCCCTGATCCGGGTCCGGGCGAGATCCTCGTCCGGCAGACCATGTGCGGCGTGTGCGGCACGGACGTGCACGTCTACAACGGCCACATGCGGCGCAAGGCCTTCCCGCTGGTCCTGGGCCACGAAATCGTCGGGGTGATCGAGAAGCTGGGGTCCGGCGTCGATTCGGACGCCATGGACAAGCCGGTAAAGGAAGGCGATCTCATCGCCATCATCCCGGGTCAGCAGTGCGGAACCTGCTACTTCTGCGCGGTGGTGCGGGAGCCCGGGCTCTGTCCCAACGTGCTGGCCTACGGGTTCCGGCCCTACGCCGAAATCATGCCCCACTTCCAGGGCGGGTACGCGGAATACGTCCTGCTGAACATACCCCGGTCCAAGTTCCTCAAAGTCCAGGGTCCGCCCGAAATCGCGGTGCTGCTCGAACCCTTCACCGTCGGCCTCCATTTCGCCGAAAAGGCCCGGATGAAGCTCGGGTCCACGGCGGTGATCCAGGGCGCGGGCGCCATCGGCCTGTTCAGCCTGGCCGCGGCCATCGAGGCCGGCGCGCACCGCACCATCGTGGTCGGCGCACCGGCGTCCCGGCTCGAACTGGCCAAGGCCTTCGGCGCCGACGTGACGATCAATATCGAAGAGGTGCCGGACGCCCGGGAGCGCATCGAGCTGGTCAGGGCGGAAACGCCGGGCGGATACGGCGCCGACGTGGTCTTCGAATGCGCGGGCGTGCCGCCGGCCATCCCGGAGGGCGTGGAAATGCTGCGGCGGGGCGGGACCTACGTGGAAGGCGGCCATTTCACCGACGCCGGCGACGTCCGCATGAACCCCTTCAACCACTTCGTGTTCCGCCACATCACCCTTGTCGGGGTCTGGGCCAGCAACATATCCCACTTCGTCCGCGGCCTGCCCATCCTCGAATCGGGGCGCTATCCCTTCGAGGAAATGGTCTCCCACACGCTGCCGCTCAGCCGGGTCGGCGAGGCCATCGACGCCCTGTCGACCAACTACCGGCTCGACGGAGAAGAGGTGCGGAAGATCGCCATTTCCGGTGAGGTGGCCGGTTAGAGAAGTGGCGCGAAAAGGAGTTTGCTTTGGCATTCAAACTGGGATTCAGCGGACTCAGATGGCAGACCCCCGACCTGGATGAGATCCTCGGGCAGCTAAAGGAGACCGGTTGGGACGGCTGGGAGATCCGGCAGTCGCTGGACTGGCTGGGATCGGCCCGGCGGGTGAAGACCATATCGGACCGTGCGGGCGTAGCGGTCGCCGTGGTCACCGGAACCGGCATTTCCCTCGACGGGGACCACGAGATGAAGGAGCGGAACAAGCGCCGCATCGACTTCGCCGCCGACGTGGAGGCCGACACCTTCATGTTCATGGGCGCGGGGCGTCCCTACGGACGCGCCTCGACGACGGACGACATCCGGGCCCTGGCGGACCTGTCCGACGAATTCGCCGACTACGCTTCGCAGTACGACCTGGACGTGTGCTACCACATCCACACGAGCACCACGGTCGATTCCCGCGAAGAGTGGGAACTGCTCATGCGCCTGATGAAGCGGTCGCAACTCTGCATCGACGTATCCCACTCGGCCTTCTGGCACTACGACCCCGCCCGGTCCATCCGGGACTTCAGGGACCGGCTGGTGTACGTGCACCTGCAGGACTACAAGGATTACCGCTTCGTAGAGCTCGGCGACGGGGGACTGCTCGACTTCGGCGCCGCCATGACGGCGCTGGAGGAGATCGGCTACGACCGGTGGGTGACCGTCTGCCCCAGCCAGTCGGACCTGCCGGACCTCGAGAAGATGCGGCGGGAGCGGGCCTATCTCCGTAAACTGGGGTATTGAAGTACCACTACTTTCCCCGGGACCTTTCCAACACCGCAAGCGCAATGTCCGCGACCTGCCCCGGGTCGCCGGCGATGACCCGGATCATGGGTTCCTTCCCCTCGTCGCCCAGGTCGTAGACGATATCCGGTACGAACCCGTGCTCCTTGATGACCCGGGCCGTTCCCCACTCCAGCGACGAGCCTTCCTTTCGTTTCGATTCGAGCGGCTCCTCGTGCCGGTCGAAGGAGGCGATGGACAGGCCCAGCCCCCGGCAGGCGTCCAGGATCGAATCATCG
The DNA here is from genome assembly GCA_965202605.1 of bacterium. GTDB lineage: Bacteria > JAAXHH01 > JAAXHH01 > JAAXHH01 > JAAXHH01 > JAAXHH01. Next base: position 2,256,106 of record OZ241838.1, on the reverse strand, counting down.
TACCGGATGTTCATCACGGATCTTTTGGCCGGGTCCCTCCGCATGGCGGTCAGGATGATCCGGGCCACGTGGGAAGACGCGCCGAATTCGGGAGGCGCCACGGAGCGGATATCGCGGCGCAGGCGGATGAGCCGGCCGGGAAAGGCCGCCACGTCTTCGGCCGCCTGCGCGCCGGCGAGGCCCATGCCCAGGTTGCACTGTACTTCGGGGACGAGATCTCCCGCGTGGGCGTGTTCGAGACGCCGCGCCGCGGCGGACAGCTGGTCCAGGACCGAGAGGCGTTCGGCGTCGCGGTAGAGTGCGTGGAAATGATGGACCGGACCGTGTCCCCCGCCCAGGGGTACGGCGTGGCGCAGGGCTCCGGTGAGGTAGGTCTTGGCGTCTCCCACGGCTTCGGACACGCCCGCCCCCTTTGCCAGGCCGGCGGCGATCGCCGACGCGAAGGTGCAGCCGGTCCCGTGGGTGCTCCGGGTATCTACGCGTTCCGCCTCGAACGTCTCGAAACCCGCGCCGTCGTAAAGCACGTCCACCGCCGGCCCCTCGAGGTGGCCGCCCTTCACGACCACGTGGCGCGGACCCATTTCGAACAGGCTCCGGGCGATGGTCTTCATCCCTTCCACGTCCGACGCCTCGATGCCCGTCAGCGCTTTCGCCTCGTCCAGGTTCGGCGTAATCAAGGCGGCGAGCGGGGCGAGCCGGTCGATCAGCGTGGACACGGCGTCGGATTCCAGCAGCGTGTCGCCGCTCTTGGCGATCATCACCGGGTCCACCACGAGCGGGATATCCGGATACCCCCGCAGCGCGTCCGCCACGGCGGCGATGATCTCCGCGTTGGCGAGCATGCCCGTCTTGACGGCGCTGGCGCCGATGTCCGTCAGGACGGAGTCGATCTGCGCCGCCACCGATTCGGGCGGCAGGTTGTGGACGGCCTGCACGCCGAGGGTGTTCTGCGCGGTGACCGACGTCACGGCGGACATGCCGTACACGCCGTTGGCCGAGAAGGTCTTCAGGTCGGCCTGGATGCCGGCGCCGCCGCCGGAGTCGGAACCCGCGATGGTGAGCGCTACCGGGATCATGGGAGGTGAATGGGCTGGGAGATCGTCAGGTCGTTTGGGGTTGGTTTTCGTAGAACTTCTTGATCAGGCGGTCCAGGTATTCGCCCGGGTTTGCGATCGCTTCCTCCGTGATCTTCAGTTCCCGGGCCTGGATCAGCTTCAGGCCGTGGACGTAATCCTTGAATAGCTCCATGCCCATGTCTTCCGTGGACCGGCCCTGCTGCTCCGCCAATTTTTCCAGCGCCGCGGCCGCGGCCTCGTCCAGCGTGAGGGTTATGTCGTGCTCGGCATAATACACCCGTACCTGCTCGGCGGGTTCGGGCGGCGCTTCCGCGAGTATGCGTTTGAGCTCGCTGTCGGGGCTTTCCACCAGGGCGGCCGTCACGGCGAACTCCTTTACCGTGCTGGAAGGCAGTTTCTTCTCAAACTTGATCAGGATCCGCTCCATGACGCCGATGAGGCCGCGGGCGCCCGTTCCCGACTGGTGGGCCCGCTCGGCGATCAGGCGCAGGGATTCCTCGTCGAAGTCAACGTCGATGTCGTAGGCCTTGAAGTCCAGCTTCTTGGCGATGATTACCGGACTGTTCGGGTTCCTGAGGATCTGGAACAGGTCGTCGACGCTGAGCTTGTGGAGCACGGCGGTAACCGGCAGCCGCCCGATGAACTCCGACTCGAAGCCGTACTCGATCAGGTCTTCCGCGGTCACGTACGGCAGCCATTCGCCGTCCTCGGGCCGTTCCGCGCCGTCGCCCTGTTCGAATCCCATCGCCTGCACGCTCATGCGCTTCTTGATGATCTCTTCCAGGTTGGCGAAGGCCCCGCTGACGATGAACAGGATGTTGCGCGTATTGATGCGCTTTCTTTCCACCTTGCCCGTTTTCTGGAACTGGAGGGCGTTCTCCATCTGGGAGGTCAGGTCGTGGGGCGCCTGCAGGTCCACGTCCGTCTCCTCCATCAGCTTCAGGAGCGTGCGCTGCACCCCGGTCCGCGACACGTCGGGTCCCACGGTGTTGCCCGACGAGGCAATCTTGTCGATCTCGTCGATGTAGATGATGCCGTACTCCGCCAGCTTGATGTTGCCGTCGGCCTCGTGGACCAGCGAGCGGACCAGTTCGTCCACGTCCCCGCCCACGTAGCCCGTTTCGCTGAACCGCGTGGCGTCGCCCTTGACGAAGGGCACGCCGATCTTGCTGGCGATGAGCTTGATGAGGTAGGTCTTTCCCACGCCGGTCGGGCCGATCAGGATGATGTTGTTCTTGATGTTGCCGACCGGTTCCTTCTCCTCCTGGAGCCGGATGCGGTTGAAATGGGTGCAGATCTTGGTGGCCAGGATCTCCTTCGCCTCGTCCTGGCGGATGACGTACTCGTTCAGGAACGCTTCCAGCTCTTCCGGCTTCATGTCGAAGCGGATCTCGGGAAGCGGGACTTCTTCCGCGGGCGGGTCCGTGGGCACACCCTCCTTTTCCGGCTGGGCGAACTGCACCTGCGCGCCGTACTTGTTCGAGAAGAACTCCTTCAAGTCCTTCTGAATGTCACCCATGTCGGGAGTCTTGGTCATACGGGATCGATCCTTTCGGCAACCCTGCAACCTGACAACTCGGCGGTTCAGCAGCTCAATCGCCCGGCAGCCTTCTGGTCCGGGCTGAAGCCGGCCTGCCGACCCCGAACGCCGGCATCGATGCACTGGCGCGGACCGCGTTGGCGCAACGGTAGAACCCCCGTAATATAGCCGATGGGGCGCAAACGGGCAAACGCAATTGACAGGAGCGCCGTTGGGGAGATGGCCTTCCCGCTGATAACCCCTTTCAATCCGTCGGTTTCGCGGCTCGGCTTCCGAAGGCTCGCAAGGCCCAGTACCTGACACGGCTCCACACCCGGCCCATCCCCTCGAACCGGAGCAGTTCCCGGAAGTCGCTGTCGGCGGCTTTCCGGTATTCCCGGCCCAATCGCCCCATCCGGATCGACTGGTAGGCACAGTCATGCATCAGGCTCGGGGCCATCGACGACCTGGTGTCGACCGCCGGACCGGACGCGCCGTCCCACGAATACCCGGGATACACCACGAGCCTGTTTCCGTCAAACCTGAACATGGGCAGCGGGCTCGCCTCCCTTTGCAATCTGCTCTGCCTGTACACGGTGAAGGGAGGGTACGTATGCTCGAGCTGGAAGACGTACTCCTCCATCACCAGGTACTTGTACTCCCTTCGGAACATCGTACGCCGTGCGTCGCTTGTCTTGAGATCGACCCAGCGGCCTCGCTTCGTGACCGAACAACCCATCATCCGCTCCTCCCGCGCCCCGGGCGCACTGATCTGTCGGATAAAGGCACGAAAAAACCCCGTGCCGTGGTTGATCAGAAGTAGCACAGGGACGCTGAAGGTCCGCGGGGTGCGGGTCCGCCAAGGGACGCGGGGTACTCTGATTCGGTTTTACTTACGCCCATGCGAGTCGCATGAGCAGGATAGTAATACTATACACATGTTTGGCATAAAAGTCAAGAGGGATTTTAAAGCATCCACTCCAGGTCCATGGTATAGGCCGCGCTGCCGTGTCCGGTCAGAAGCCCCCTGTAATCGTAGGTCAGGGCGTTCCTCGACATGCGCGTCATCCATCCGTTCGGGTTGTAGGCGGCCCGGATGTTCAGGCCTCCGCCGTATACAAACGACACCCGGTTGGGGGCGGAGCTGTTCTCGTATCTGTAATAGGTGTAGCTGCGGTTGGTCTGCAATTCGAGCAGGTTTCCATTGCGATCGTAACTGTAGTACCGTCTTTGTCCGCCTGACAGGTTGAAGGCGGTGAGGCGGTGCAGCCGGTCGTAGGAGTAGGCCGCGGCCTTTGGGGTCTCCGAGGCGGCGCGTTTGTAGCTCTGGCCGGTGACGTTGCCCACGTCGTCGTAGCGCTGTCCTACGGTGAACTTGCCGGGATAGTCGATTTCGGTGACCCATTCGCGCAGGTTGTAGGTGAAGGTTCCGGTCGCGATGCCGTCACCTGCGCCTTCTCCCACGACGTGGGTGGCGACGTTGCTGGCAGCGGTGTGGGTGTAGGAGGCCAGCGTGTTGCTTTGCGCGTCCCACACGCGGGCGAGGCGCCCGGCGCCGGGGACGTCAGCGCCGGGGACCTTATCTTCGGGAAAATGTAAGTAGGATTGGTGAAAAGGACGGTGGATTAGAGCGGATAATCACACGGGGAGTGTGATTATCCGCCCATGTACTTGTTTCTTAAGGCAATCAGCCATGTGGCACAGCAGGACGTGGCATCTGCGGAGGTCCGTGGAGTTTACCCATTGTTTGAAGGCCACTCGGTCGCTCGGCTGATTTACGAATCCACTTTCGTGAACTAACACATGCGAAGGCGACATGAGGTGATTTTGCTTCACTGCTCATAACTAATCCTTCGGTCTAAAGTAAAAAGCAGCTCAGGTCGTGGAATCTCCTTGGACATCCTATACCGATTCCCATAGCTCACTTCACTAAACGAAAATCATTTAGGAGAACCTCTTGTGATGAGACAGTACGCTGGAATTCATGTATACTGTACATCAACTCATGGTCAGCCTTTCCAATGAACATCTCTTTGTCTGTGAAATAACCTACGGTCGCGAAAACACTGTACCCCTCCTTGAGTAACTCCCAGACTGTCGATGATTTTATGTAGTCGCTGTGCAGTCTGATCTCTGATCCCGGATCGAGTTCAATAATTTTAGGATAATAGAACTCATAAACCGTTTGAAAATCCCCTTCGGGTGACTTTCGTTCACGCTCAACGAAATTCAGTTCTATCGTTTGAGCGAGTGAATCAACCACTTCTGACCGGTGTCCATAGCGCAAGATGTAGACATATACGGTCTCGTTACCTCGATTTACCAGTTGCAGCACAGGTATACTATGTACACGTCCATCAGAATCTATCTGGAATTCAAGCCTTAAATCCAAACTACCGCTGGACTCCCTCGTGTCACAACCTTCCGAGGTAATCCATATCAACAAGAGTAAAACCAGTAGTTTTCTCATGATCCAGTAGCCTCTCATTGTTTCGAGGCAAACGCCAGCAATCGTTTTCTGAACTACTTGCCATCAAACGAATGTGAGAAAAGAGGCCACATGTTCTCACTTTCGCCTATCTGGATGTCTCATTTTATGGAGCCTGCACATCGGTGGAGTCGAGAGAACCGAAGTCAATTGTACCCACAATACGTAGTAGGCTCAACATGGTGAAAAAAGTTGCTAAGGTCGTGGAATCTCCGTGGTCATCCTATACCGTTTCCCATAGCTCACTTCACTATTCGAAAATCATTTAGGAGAACCTCTTGTGATGAGACAGTACGCTGGAATTCATGTATACTGTACATCAACTCATGGTCAGCCTTTCCAATGAACATCTCTTTGTCTGTGAAATAACCTACGGTCGCGAAAACACTGTACCCTTCCTTGAGTAACTCCCAGACTGTCGATGAATTGATACCGTCGCTGTGCAGTCTGACCTCCGATCCCGGATCGAGTTCTATAATCTTAGGATAGGTGAACTGATAAACCGTTAGTAAATCCCCTTCGGGTGACTTTCGTTCACGCTCAACGAAATTCAGTTCTATTGTTTGAGCGAGTGAATCAACCACTTCTGACCAGTGTCCATAGGGCAAGATGTAGACATATACGGTCTCGTTACCTCGGTTTACCAGTTGCAGCACAGGTATACTATGTACGTGTTCATCAGAGTCTATCTGGAATTCAAGCCCTAATTCCAAACTATCGCTGGACTCCCTCGCGTCACAACCTTCCGCGGTAATCCATATCAACAAAAGAAAAACCAGTGGTTTTCTCATGATGCAGAAGCCTCTCAATATCTAGGAGCAATCACTTCAATTGGATCTGCCTCATAGTGTTCACGGTATACCTTTGGTCCCAGGCCTTGTTCCTTCCTTATCTCTGTCTCGACAGCATTGGGTACTGTTTCTGATCGTGCTTCAGGGTCTCCCTTCTGATGCAATCTCGAATGTCCAAACAGTTCGTGGGCAAGGACGATATGATCAGGATTAGCCACACGATCTGTAGGATTTCCCTTGGGAGATATGGTTATCACAGATGATCCTTCCTTGCCTAGTTGCGTTACCCCGCCGCTAAATTTATCGCTAACGTCAAACTGTCCAGCTGTATTTACTATGCTTTCACCCATGCGGATGTCAACATAGGCAGGATGATTGACTACTTCACGAAGATAACCAAATGCCTTACTGGTTCCTTCATACCCTGCCATAGTCCACACACGGTATTCATTTCTACCTTTATCATACTTGATACCCACGTTTTCCTTTTCTTGTGGTGTAAGGTTCTTCGCAATTAGAGAAAACAGTTTGGTCCTTGCTGATGCCCCACCAAGGAGTCTTATCCTTCTCCCATCCGGATCCACATACTTCAGCGGATTATTCGCGGCATAGACGTAAGGGCTGATCCCCGGGTACTCGTCCTGCATGGGATCGGGCCGCAGGAACCGGCCGATATCGTAAGCGTACGACCTTTCGAGCATATAGTCAAGACGGGACTCGTCGTCCCGCTCGTGCCCGGTGAACCGGAACCTGGTGGCGTCGGTGCCGCTCGTTGCGAGCATCTTGCCGTAGGGCCAGTAGTCGTAGGCGGCGGTGACGTTGCCTGCTTCGTCGATCAGGCTCCTGGTGCTTCCGAGGTGATCGGCCAGGTAGTAGCTTGTGCCGCTGCCTGCCACCCTCGCTATCCTCCTGCTGCCGGCGTACACGTACCTTGCGGTCAGCGCCTGGCCGCCGTCGTACTCGGCCAGGACGCTTCCGTCGGCGCCGCGCAGGTAGTAGGTGACGGCCGTCCCGGCGGTCTTCTTGACGCGCCTTCGGTCCGGGTCCATGGTATAGGCCGCGCTGCCGTGTCCGGTCAGAAGCCCCCTGTAGTCGTAGGTCAGGGCGTTCCTCGACAGGCTCGTTATCCATCCGTTCGGGTTGTAGGTAGTCTGGATGTACAGGCCTCCGCCGTATACCTCCGACACCCGGTTGGGGGTGGAGGTGTTCGGGTATCTGTAAAGGGTGTAGCTGCCGTTGGTCTGCATATCGAGCAGGTTGCCATTGCGATCGTATCTGTAGTACCGTGTTTGTCCGCCTGACAGGTTGAAGGCTGTGAGGCGGTGCAGCCGGTCGTAGGAGTAGGCCGCGGCCTTCCTGGATTCGGAGGCGGCGCGTTTGTAGCGCTGGCTCGTTACGTTGCCTACGCCATCATACTGCTGTTCTACGGTGAACTTGCCGGGGTAGTCGATTTCGGTGACCCATTCGCGCAGGTTGTAGGTGAAGGTTCCGGTCGCGATGCCGTCACCTGCGACGTGCCGCTCCATGTTGCCCGCGGCGGTGTGGGTGTAGGCGGCCAGCGTAGCGCCCCTGGCGTCCCACACGCGGGCCAGGCGCCCGGCGCCGTCGTAGGCGTAGCGCTGGTGAGCGGATTGAAGGAGTGCTACAGGCCGGCGTCGTAGAACCAGTATACGTGGATGGGGCCTACGGCAGTGGAGTTGACATGTCCTTGAGGTATGACGCGGGAGACCCTCAGGAGAGAATCGTCGTCATAGGAGGTCGAGGTGATACGGGTTCCCGCGTCGGCGGCTGCAAGGTCGACGCATGTATGGGAAGGCGACAGGTGCACGGGCCCGAGGAGACGCTCGGGCTTGTTGACCCGGTTATAGCTGATCTGGATGACGATGTCGTTTGGGCCTGCTCGGTGTGTGCAGCAGAATGTGTATCGGCTGGGTTCAGGATCGGACCTTGAGGACGGCCTGGTCCTTATTAACATGGACTACGCGCTAGTTGCGAAACCAACGCCATGGGAGGCTGGTGCATCACTCCAACCAAGGCGTGCAGTATGCTTCGAAAACCTATGTCGCCACCCTCAGGAAGGCCGGCAAACAGATTAGCATGAGTCGGCGCGGCAACCCCTATGACAACGACAAAGCAGACCGCTTCACCTTGATCAGGAAATACGAGGAAGTCTGATTCAACGAGTAAGAATCACTTTACGAAACTCGATCACGCATTGGCTACTTTTTCGACAAACACTACAATCGCAAACGCTTGCACTCGGCTTTGAACTGTATGCCAACGGCCGAGTGCAAGCATATGATCACACGTCTTAATACTGTAGTTTAACGAATTGTCCCATTTTGGGGTGCACTACAGGTGGCAATTATCTCCTATTTGAAAAATGTGAACCAACGTGCGTAACGATCATGATGAAAGCTATAAACCCGAAGCCGAACAGGGCTAACCCAGCATTTGTTTTTGCGTGGTTTTCGAATGCAAGTAACCCTATGACGATTGCAAGCATCTTGATAACCGCATGGATCGTGATCCTTCGATTGAAATACCCTTCTGCTGCGTCAGTGATAATCTCATAAACATTGAATGCAATCCATGCACCTAAACCCCAAAAAAACATAAACCTGGTTCCCTTTACAGCGCCTTCCCAACCATGTTGCCACCACCCTCCGGCTATTGTAATCAAGATCACAATGCCCAAAACGATACGAAAAGCGTATGGATCTAGTGCCCGTAAGAAGGCACTCGCTTTTCTAAAAATCGGGTGCCTTCTTTTCTTTCGGCGCCTTCTGGTCTTACTCATCGATCCTGTTCCTCATCTTCGTCAGAAAAGAACCATTTCCCGAGTTTTGAAACAGTCTGAGTAGCAGCTGTCGTGGTGGACGACACCCATCTCCAAACGGAGTTATCGGCCTTGTTGTTCAACCTGTTCGCTGCTTCAATCCTGCGTCTTGCAGATGCTGGATTGGTTGCGTTTCCTGCAATCCGTTGTTTGCGGTCTGCCTGATTTCTTAAATCCTGAACATATGAGGAACCTTCCTTCTTGTTTTTAACGAAATTACCAGCTTTGCCACCAATTACACCAGCAACGACATCGATCCCAGTTTCAATGACATCGACTTCTCCTGTTTCATTCAGTTGATGAGCCGCACTGAATCCAGCATCGACAACACCTTCTGTTCCATACTGGGCGACCTTGCCTAGTTTTGACAGTTTGGTTGCGAGCCCTACACCAGCAGCGCCTGCAACGGCTGAGATTGCTACAGATCCCAGGTCGATTTCTTCCAATGAGCGGCCTTCTATTGCTACCTGTATTGTAATGTCCAAACCAGCACCAAAAATGGCGCCGATTACGGCAGTAGGTAGTCGTCCATCCGGATCCACATACTTCAGCGGATTGTTGGCGGCATAGACGTAAGGGCTGATCCCCGGGTACTCGTCCTGCATGGGATCGGGCCGCAGGAACCGGCCCATATCGTAAGCGTATGCTCTTTCGAGCATATAGTCAAGACGGGACTCTTCGTCCCGCTCGTGGCCGGTATACCTGAAGTGCGTTGATTCAGTGCCGCTCGATGCAAGGACCTTACCGTAGGGCCAGTAGTCGTAGGCGGCGGTGACGTTGCCTGCTTCGTCGATCAGGCTCCTGGTGCTTCCGAGGTGATCGGCCAGGTAGTAGCTTGTGCCGCTGCCTGCCGCCACCCTGGCGATGCGCCTGCTTCCCGCGTACACGTATCTGGCGGTCAATGCCTGGCTGCCGTCGTACTCGGCCAGGACGCTTCCGTCGGCGCCGCGCAGGTAGTAGGTGACGGCCGTCCCGGCGGTCTTCTTGACGCGCCTTCGGTCCGGGTCCATGGTATAGGCCGCGCTGCCGTGTCCGGTCAGAAGCCCCCTGTAGTCGTAGGTCAGGGCGTTCCTCGACAGGCTCGTTATCCATCCGTTCGGGTTGTAGGTAGTCTGGATGTACAGGCCTCCGCCGTATACCTCCGACACCCGGTTGGGGGTGGAGGTGTTCGGGTATCTGTAAAGGGTGTAGCTGCCGTTGGTCTGCATATCGAGCAGGTTGCCATTGCGATCGTATCTGTAGTACCGTGTTTGTCCGCCTGACAGGTTGAAGGCTGTGAGGCGGTGCAGCCGGTCGTAGGAGTAGGCCGCGGCCTTCCTGGATTCGGAGGCGGCGCGTTTGTAGCGCTGGCTCGTTATGTTGCCTACGCCATCATACTGCTGTTCTACGGTGAACTTGCCGGGGTAGTCGATTTCGGTGACCCATTCGCGCAGGTTGTAGGTGAAGGTTCCGGTCGCGATGCCGTCACCTGCGACGTGCCGCTCCATGTTGCCCGCGGCGGTGTGGGTGTAGGCGGCCAGCGTAGCGCCCCTGGCGTCCCACACGCGGGCCAGGCGCCCGGCGCCGTCGTAGGCGTAGCGCGCCTGGCTGCCGTCGGGGTAGATCAGGCGGCTGACGCGGCCGGCCAGGTCGTGGACGTATTCTACCGTCTTTTCGCCATTCAGATCGTCGATGGCAACCTTCTTGACGCGCACGTTGCCGAGGTGGTCGTAGGCGTAGCGGTGGACGACCTCGGCCGCCGCGTCGGCGTCTGTGTTCTCTTCGACCTTTACTGGGCGTCCCTGGGCGTAGTTGGGTCCGCCGCCCGAGACGGCATCGCCACCAGCAACGGCGCCGTCGTCGTAGGTCATGCGGCTGCGCCAGGATACGCTGTCGCGTTCGAAGGGGTAGCTGCGCTCCGGATCGAGGCTGGAGAAGTCGGCGGCCGCCTCGCCAACGCGGGTCACGCGCCCGAAGTCGTCGTACACGGTGAAGGTGACCGTGGCGGGGGTTACGGCGCGCTGCCGCGCGTCCTGGGAGAAGCGCAATCTTCCGAGGTCGTCGTACTTGTAGCGGGAGGGCCCGTCGGCGTCGGGTTGCTGCTTGCCGGTCAAGCGCCCGAGGGTGTCGTAGGCATAGGTTGACCTGCCGCCGCCCGGCATGACGCTGGAGGTGAGCCGGTCCAGCGTATCGTAGGCAAAGGACGTTTTGTTGTTGCCGGTGGCTGCGCTGGTGCCCGCCGAATCGGCTATGGTATGGACCATGCGTCCGTAGGGGTCATGGACTCGGGCGGTTCTGATGCCCTTTTCGTCCTTGACGGTCTGGAAGGAGCGTCCCAGGCCGGATTCGGATCCCCAGTAGCCGTAGCGGGTGTCGACTGCCGTGGGGTCGTCATGTCCCGGGGGGATGACACTCGAGACCCTCAGGAGCGGATCGTCGTCGTAGGCGGTCTCTGTGATACGGCCACCCGCGGCGGCCTCGCTCAGAGCGACGTAGCCGTAAGACGGCGCCTGGTACACGGGACCGAGGATGCGTTCGGGCTTGTTTACACGGTTGTATTCCGTCCGGGTGACGACGTCGCTTGCGCCTGCCCCCGCGCGCGACTGTATCTGGCGCGCCAGGCCGTCGTAGTAGGTCGATACGACCTCGGCGGGGCCGACGTAGAGGCCTGCGAGGTATCCGCTTCCGCGCTCGCCCGCCGCCGTGAAGGCGGGCGTCCAGTTCTCAGGGACGGCGACCGAGGCCGACGACCCCTTGAACCGGGTGGTTTCATGGTCGTAGACCCAGGCGTTCACTTTGCCCGAGGGCAGAAGCTCCATCTCCACGCGGGCCCAGGGCCAGTTGCGGTTGTATCCGGGCACGAAGGCCGAGGAGGCGGCAGTGCCGTCTATGCTGCTTTCCAGCTTGACGCTGCCGTTCTCGTAGACCGTGCGGACGTGGTCGTCCCCGTCCTCGAAGGCCATGATGACGGTCCTGCCCGAGGAGGCCGAGGCGGGATGGAAGTCGGCCCTGGCCGTCACGCGGCCGGATATCCTGCCCGCCTCCAGCCGGGAGGAGGGTCCGAGCTTCGCCGAACACTTCGCGGCTTTCTGCTGGTTCCAGGCGATACCGCCGCTGCCGGTGACTTGGCCTGCCCCTGCCTGGGGATCGAGGCCGGCGCGGAAGGCGGCGCCTTTCTCCGTTCTGAACCCCCTGGTGAGCCTTATGCGCACGATGGCGCGCAGATCCACGGTCTCGCCGGATGAGACGACGTAGGTGCCGGCGGTCTCCAGGCTGACGCCCTCCTCAAGGGCGGCGCCCGTGCCGCGGGTGACGGTCCGGTGTCCGTCTTTGGACAGGTCCTTGTGGCCGTCCCGGGAGGGATATGCGATGTCGGCCTGTCGGTTCGGTCTGGCACGGTTGTACACGCTGGCGCCGCTGACTATGCGCGAGAAGCGATGATCCCGCTGGGCGGTCAGGCGTCCAGCGCCGTCTATGGTCTGGACGACCCTTCGCAGACCGTCCCGGAGTAACCTCGTGGTGTGTCCGTTCGGATCGGTGACGGCGACGGCGTCCAGCGTGACCGGATCCCAGGTGGTCATGGCGGCCGGTTGGGCATCCAACGGCCAGGCGCGCAGGTTGTCGAAGGACGCGCTTGCACGCGATGCCCCGTTGGAGAGTTTCACCTGGTTTATATTGCCGCCCGTGCCCATGGCAAAGGTGCCCGAGGCGGGATAGCGCACCCCGTCCACGTGCGCCCACCATTTCGAGCCGCTCCAATGTATTTTCACGTGATACCACTGGTTGGCGGCGTAGGAGGCTCCCGTATGGGTCAGGGTCGCGCCGCTCAGTGCCTTGAACGTGCCGTCCGCGTCGAAGACCCACCTTACACGGTCGGTCCCCGTCCCGCCGCCGGAGAGCGCTACGGCGGTCTGCTCGTTTTCGGCGTCCGCCATGACGTCGATCTCGAAGACGCCGCTCGCGTTGGCGGGGAGATCCCTGCGCGCCACCGCGTTGTTTACGGACAGTACGCCGTCTGCCAGAACCGGCGTTCCGCTGCCCGTCCTGCGCCAGTTGCCGGGCGCGTACCTGTCGAGATCGTTCCAGCCTGCGTAGTCGTCGAAAACCACGGCCGCCGCCCGGTCCGCCGCCGCGCCGGTGAAGGCGGCCACGGGCCGCATGTTTCTATAGCCCATGATCGTGGACGTCACCGTGCCATGGGCGTCGCGCGCCTCGGTAAGGTTGCCGTAGGCGTCGTAGCCGGTGGCCACCTGCCGGTCGATCCACTCGTCCGTGTCTACCTGGCCGTCCGAGTCCTTGTCCAGCCAAACCGAGGTAGTGTCCGGCATGACGATGCGGCCGACGCGTACGTTGAACCGGCCGTAGCGGTACCTGGTGGACTGGAGCCTTGTCCCCGAGCCGTCCTCGACGGTGACCACGTGGGGACGGTCCAGGATGTGGGCGCTCTCCAGGAACACGTCCTCAGAGTCGTCGGCGGAAAGGCCGGTCAACGTCATGTCTTTCGCGTATATCCGGATCTTGCGGTACACGGTCTGCCGAGGCTTGTATACGGCGGCGTGCAGCGCGAGGTTTACGTGGGCGCTGTCCGTACTCGATGGTACGGGGACGAGGACGTCGAAGGACTCCTCCTTCGGATCGGGCAGCCCGCCGGCTACAGGCACAACATGTGTCAGCGATGCTGCCGGGCGGTAACCGCCGTCCTTCCAGCCGACATTCACCGTGGCGCCGGCATACATGTTGTCTCCGCCCTGCAACTGATCGGTGCCGAGGACGCCGCGGATGCGCAGCACGTCGGTTCCGGCCACGGAGAACAGGCTGCCCTCGAAGTCGTAGAATCCGGCGCTCTCGGTATCGGATCCCGCATTGAGGAAGGCCTCCACCGAGGCCGTGGGATTGGCGCCTGATGAGAGGAAGGCGGCGTGGCCGAACAAACCCGGGCACGGTTTCAACTACTTCTTACGGAGACCGCTTGGAGGTAGTGGATGTGGCGGATGCGGTGATGTGGTGGATGTGATGATGTCGCGCCAGGGAAGCGACAAGCGTAGCTGGAAACGCGCTAGGGGATGAAGCGCACGGATGTGCTGGGCGACGAGGTGTTAGACAACGAGGTCAGGCAACGAGGCCAGGCAACGAGGTCAGGCGACAAGGTGCTGGCCGACAAGGTGTTAGTCGATGAGATGCTGGACAACGAGGTGCCGGGCGAAATCAACGATTGTACAATTGTACGATCATCCATCCCGATCCCCGATCACCGGTCGCACCCGCGTCATCCCCCCGGTCCCTCGACTACCCAGTCGATGACCTGCCGGATATCGGCGGGTTTGCGTTGCGTACGAAGCCCGTCCAGCGCGCCGGCCGCGCGGTAGGCGGCCACCGTGTCCTCGGTATCCAGCGCGGTGCCCGTGTTGTGCAAATACAGTTCGGCGGGCGTGGCGAGCGCCGCGGCCGTGGACAGGCCGCCCAGTCGGCGGAACACGGGTATGAACAGTTTTTCCTCGTACTCCTCATCGCTTTCGGTATCGAATCGGTCGACGTCGATCACGGCCCTGGTGATCTGCGGACAGAGCCCGCAGGCCAGCAGGCACCACGGTCCGGCGGCACCAATGCCGACGAGACTGATCGAGGAAAACCCGCCACACCGCCGGAGGCAGGCTGCCGCCGTAACGACGTCTCTGACGCGGTTCGCGGTGACCGTGCGGTTGTAGGTAGTGCGGTAGGCGAAAGACGAAGTATCCGTCTCCCCTTCCGCCTCGCCGGTCAGAAAAACGTCCACCGCGAGGACCACCAGGCCCCTGCCTGCCAATTGCCGGATGAGGCGGCCGGGTACCTGTCCGTCATCCCCGGTCAGCGCCGTCCGTCCGTCGGGATGGACGACAAGCACGGCGCCCCGGACGTTGCCTGGCGGGCGAAACTCGGCGACGGGTATCCGTTCGCCCGCGTCTTTCCAACCGATGTAGCCCTGCCGGACTGGACCGGAGTCGGTCTTGCGCAGGCCGAGCCAGGTTTCCACGAGGTCCTCGCCCGGCTGTCCGGGCGTCCCGATAATCGACCGGAATCCGGCCGACATGACCTGCCGGAACCTGCGCAGCGACCTGGCGTCGTCAGGCTGCATCGTATCGAGCTGTTTTCGCACCCGTTCGATCCAGGTGCTCGTCAGGCCGTCCTCGTCGACCCAGAGGTCCGGTTTGTTGTCGGGCGTGACCGCCAGCATCTGTGCCGGGGGTTCCACCTCGACGGGCCTGTCTTTGAATCGATCGCCATCTTCCCGTCCATCTTCTCCCAGCACCCACTTGCCCAACCAGGCGTACACGGCCTCGCGGCTCGCGGCATTATAGTTGTGTCCCGCGTCTATCTGCACTTCCGCCAGGCATTCCTCGGCATCGTAGAGCGCGTAGACGGCCCGGATGGCCGGGTACTCAACCACGGGCGTGTTGACCGTCCAGTCTCCGGTGGCCGATACCAGCAGAAGGGGCCGCGGCGCGGCCAGGGCGGCGATTTCCATGTTGTTCGTGTCGATGCGCAGATTGGGGCCGTTCTCGCAGACGCAGCCCCCCTGCATGTGGGCTGATACCATGTTGACGGGCGCCGCGGCCTTCACCCGGTCGTCGACCGCTGTGAGCATGAAGGTCTGCGTGCCGCCGCCCGAGGCTCCGGTACAGGCGATGCGGCTGTTGTCCACGTCCGGCAGCGACTGGAGGAAATCGATGGAACGCATGCCGTTCCAGAGTTGCAGCCCCATGAGGCTGAGCCCCCAGAGCAGCTTCCGATCGTCACCGAACGTCCGGTGCGCGAGCTGCGTGCTGTCGTTGTAGCCGGCCATGGACCAGGCGAAGGCCACGTAGCCCTGCCGGGCGAAGTTGATGCACCGCGCCGGTATCGAACCGTCGGGCTCGTGGTTCAGCCGGCCCTCCTTCCAGTGGCCGTGGGGATTCAGTACGGCCGGGAAGGGGCCATCGGGACCGGGCGTGCCATCGGGACCGGGCGTGCCATCGGCGCCGCCTGGGCGGTACAGGTTTCCCGTCACGTAGAATCCGGGCAGGCTCTGGAATCGCACGTTCTCGATGCTGTAGCCTTCTCGCTCGACCCGGCGGGTGATCTCCGCGTTCAACGGGCTCCTGGCGGGGTTCGGCCAGAGTCCCATGCTGACCAGGATATGCTCCCGCAACGACCGGACGCGTTTCTCCCAGGCTTCCTTCGTGGCCGGCGCGACGAATTCGCAGGGCAGGTTCAGGTGGCGTATCTCCGTCCTGCGGCGATCGACGGGGGGCAGGGGATCATGGCTGTGCATGGCGGGCTCCGAAGGATAGACGGGATGCCGGTTCAAGCGGTGCGGAGAGTTGGAAACATGGGTAACGATTCATGTGCGCGTAATCTGGAGCAGGCGCGTCAAGGCGTAGTGATTCGGCTCAGGCGGTGCGGCGTATTGGCGCGACCGGATCAGGATACGTCCCAGGGCCCGGCGGGCCGCTGGTATTCCGCGCCGGCGGGCGGCAGGAACTGGCGGAGATGGCGGCCGCCCAGGGCGAATCCGGCCAGGCCGGGCATGCCGCGGTCCTCGTTCTCGACGCAGAGCACGTAGTCATAACCCGACTCGACCAGGGCGCCGATGACCGTCCCCCAGTTGAGCTGGCCCCGTCCCGGGACGCGGTACTGCCACCACGAGTTGCCGATGATGCCCTGGCGGAACAGCATGCGCCTGCTCACCTCGGCGTCCTTGACGTCGGCGTAGACCCACTTGCCCGCGAACGTGCGGATGGCGTCCTCGGCGGGCAGGATCATCATCCACAGCCAGTGGGAGGGGTCGCAGGAGAGCCCCAGGTGATCGGAAGGGACCGCGTCCAGCACCCGTTCCCACATCTCCGGGTTGCAGGCGATGTTGCCCATCCGCACCGCCCCGTCCAGGGCGATGGTGACGCCGTGGGCTTCGGCCAGCCTTACGATGGGTTCGTAGCGCTTCCTGAACCGTTCGACCAGTTCCCGGGAACGGTCTCCCGGGTTGCCCGGTGGCGACGAGAACTGTCCGTAGAAATGCCAGCCCACCGGACTGCCGGCATGGGTGACGACTACCGGCGTGCCCAGGGCCGAGGCCGCCAGGATGGCCTTGCGCAGGCGTTCTTCCGCGGCGTCCGCCTGGTCCGCGTCGTCGTCCAGGAGGTTGTTGTGGGCCGACAGCGCGGCGAGATAGACGCCGTGTTCTTTCAGGGTGCCGTTGACTTCGTCGGGTCCGTCCGCGAGGATGCGGTCCGGATCGACCGCGCCGGCGGCCGAGAGGCGCACCGCGTCGAAGCCGTTCTCCTTTGACCACCTGGCGCATTCCTCCAGGGACCAGGCATCCCCTCCCGCGCTTGTGAAAAAGCTGAGGTCCATGGATTGCCAATGACCATCCTGTTTGAAGGTGAGCAGATGTTACAAAATCGCTTGTTACGCGTTACCAGGCTGTTTGTCCGGCTACCTGTCCGGCTGCCTGTTCATCCGGACGTACCAGGCGCCCGACTCCGGTTTCCGGAACCTGTCGCCGATATCATGGAGCGCCACCTCGTCCGCGTCCAGGACCGCGTCCAGCGCCGCCCTCCAGTCCACGGCGCCCCGGTTCTTCCGGTACCGGACGTTGAGCAGTTTTCCCCGGCGTCCCTCTTCCGGAGTGAGGTCCAGCAGCACCCGCCGCGCTTCCTTGAGACTGGCCTCTGCGGCCTCGAGCTTGTTCAGGCACTGCACGTAATCGTACTCGGCACGCTCCCAGTCGTCCCTGAATTCCATGGAAATTGTCCTCGTATACGCACGTACTGAAAGTAGATAAGGGCGTGTAGCAAGAAGACCAGGGCGTGAGGCGGCGTCGCCGCGTCTAAGCCGATCCGTAACGGTCCGTCGGTTGCTGACACGCACCAATCGCACCCACGCGTCGCTCCAACTAAGCCGATCCGTAACGGTCCGTCGGCGTCTTGACCAGTTTCAAGGAGGGGATGTACCCTTCCTTTTCGATGTAATAATGGGCGTGCTCGTGACATCCCGGCGGCTTCGTCCCGTCGACGACATTGATCGTGAAGTCTTCGCTGTTCCGCCCGTCGCTTCCGTGCTCGAAACCCGCGGGGATCATCCATACGTCCCCCGCTTCCAGGATGAAGTCCTCCCGGTTGCCGTCGTGGTCGATCCAGAAACCCGTCCCGCTTCCTTTCAGGATCAGCCACGTTTCGTCGTGGTCGTGGAAGTGCTTCTCGCAGGTAGGCAGGAGGAAGCCGTTTTTCAGAAGGGCCTTGTGGTGGGCCATACCGGTTCTCCTTTGGTGTGGGTATTCGTAGTGCATACCATCGAGTAGGCAATGATATACCTTAAACGATTAGATGTAAAAGAAAATAGAAGGGCGAGGCCGGTCTCGATCGCGGGGTTCAGAAGCAGAAGATCAGTCTTTACGAGTTCAATGAACCATCCAAATGACAGGTTGACCTGATACGCCCGGCCTGGTTATCCTGTGTAGTATCAATCGTTCCGGTTGAACGGTTACGCTGACTGAAAGGGGACCATCATGACCTCGCTCAGTAAAGAAATCGCAGCCTACGAAAAACTACGCGACCAACTGGAAACGGACCATTTTGGTAAATGGGTCATAGTATGCAATGAGAAACTGGCGGGGACGTATCTGTCATCCGAAGAGGCCGCCTCTGATGCTGTTAAGCGATTCGGTCGTGGGCCTTACTTGATTAGACAGGTCGGTGCTCCTCCTACGACGTTGCCCGCGTCAGTGCTGTATAGGGTTTGATACGCCATCGATCGACGTCGGGTTCAGTGACCGGAATGAGCTGGTAAGATACGGTCCGACAATGTTCATACGGATTGGATTCGACCCCAACTGCCAACCCGGCCAATCACATCCCCGATTACCAGACAGACCACATCCGGCGTTAGTCGACACTGGAGCAATGGAAAGTTGCATTGACTCTGCCCTTGCAATGGATTTGGAGTTGCCTGTAGTTGACCGGCAGACTGTCGCTGGCGTACATGGACCCAACGCCGTAAATTTCCATCTTGCTCAGATTTCCATACCTCAATTTCGGTACACGACATACGGCCTGTTTGCCGGGGTTCATCTTACAGCTGGAGGCCAACCGCATACTGCACTAATGGGCAGGACTTTTCTAAACGCTTTCACTTTGACCTACGACGGCAAGAAGGGTACGGTAACCATTAGCAATGATGCGTCATGACACGGCTTGATGATTAGGACCGGACAACATCAGGTAACATCGCCCGGTTTATGACGAGTGGTGTTTTCATTCTGATTGTGAAGTAATCAATAGGTATCCTCAAATCCCGGTGTATTTTGAACGATATACCGGGTTTTTGTGGCCTTTCAAACGCATACGTATTGGTCAACTAACCATTCCTTCAGCGTGGTGCTTGGTACACCCAGGTCGCCGGCCAGGGCGTTGAGAATCAGCACCTGGCCGACCCGGCCGGCCAACCGTCGCATGAAACGTTCGAAATCCGTCAGCCGCCTGATGTTAATCATTGTCTGATGTCGCGCTCGATGTAAGTTTGACAGTAGTTGCGGTAAAACCGAGTTGGCTTGAAGTTTTCGCTCAAATCCCGGTACGATTTTCAAGTTGAACTTGGATTTTGTACCAAAGTACGTTTCAAAACGCCAGAAGCACCACCGAAATTTGAAACGGAAAGGGCGGCCTCCCATGCCAGACTACCAGCCCGTAGACCTGTCCGCCCTGTGCAACGCCGGTCTCGAAGTCCTGAACGAAAAGACCAACGCCCCAATCGGCGAACAGTCCTTCCGCGGCCTGCCGTTCCAGGTCAACGACGATCCTGCGAACTGCTTCATCGCGTTCGGTGCGCATTTCGGCAGCACCAGCGCGGGTGGATCGGGTAGCGTCAGCGAACTCGCCAGCGCCAGCGGGTCGGGCGGCGCCAGCGCGGGTGGCTCCGGCGGCGGCAGCGGATCCGGCAGCGACAGCGATTCCGGCAGCGACAGCGGGTCGGGCAGCGCGAGCGATTCGGGCAGTGTCATCATTCCAATCAACAGTCCGGCCACGGGCGTCATCCTGGCTCATCGACTGCTGGAATCGGACCTGATGGAAGGCGGCCCGCTGGGGAAACCCGTGGCGGATTACGTGTTCCGGCTGGCGGGCGGCGAGGAAATACGGGTGCCCATCCGCGAGCGCTTTGAAATCGCCCACATTTCCCTGGGCGGCAAGCCTTTCGTCGCGCTCCCGGACCACGGCCAAGTGAAGATGCGGCGCCACGGCGGGAGCTGGGGTAACATGGGACGGCGTCAGACCGAAGTTACGGGCGACTATTCCAGGGGATACTTCCTCTGGGCCTGGCGGAACCCCCATCCCGACCGGGACATCGAATCGCTGGAGGTGATTCCGGCAGGGCCCCCATTCATCATCGCCGGCCTTACCGTTTCCCATGCCAACGAGCACCCCTTCGTCCGCCAGGGCAAGCGCGAGGCACGCCTGACCCTGACCGATCCGGAAGACGCCGAAAAGCCCTTCGATCTGAGCGTGGACGTGGACCGGGGCGTCGCCTCCTACGTCCATCCGCTGCCCGAAGCTTCGGCCGATGAATTCGTCGGCGACGACTTCGCCGGATGGGGCGAGACGCAGAACCCGAAGTCGAGCCCGGCCTACGTCGAGGTCGCCGCCGTCCCCTCGGCAACGGTGACGGTGAAGCAGGGCGAGGAGAAGGTGGGCGAGGTCAGGTGGGGCGACGTCGAGGAGAAGAAGGTCGTCGAGACCCCGCGCGTGCGGGTCGAGCTCCTGGATAGGGGGCGGAACTGGGTGAACGTCACGGTCCTGGACGACGATACGGACAGGCCGGTGCCGTGCCGCGTCCACTTCCGCTCGCCGGAAGGCATACCCTACCAGCCTTACGGGCACCACAACCAGGTCAATTCCAACCTGGACACCTGGCATATCGACATCGGCGGGGACCTGCGGCTCGGGCAGATCACCTACGCGTACATCGACGGCAGGTGCCAGGGATGGCTGCCCCGCGGCGAGGTGATCGTGGACGTGGCGCGGGGATTCGAGTACGAGCCGCTGCGGACCCGGGTGAAGATCGAGCCGGGGCAGCAGGAGCTGACCCTGCGGCTCAAGCGCTGGGTGAACATGAACGCCCGGGGCTGGTACAGCGGGGATTCCCACGTGCATTTCCTCTCCACCCAGGGCAGCCACACCGAGTCCCAGGGCGAGGACCTGAACATCGTGAACCTGCTGCCGTCGCAGTGGGGCAATCTCTTCACGAACACGGAGGATTTCACGGGCCGGCCGAGCGTCTCGCAGGACGGGAACAACATCGTCTACGTCGGCCAGGAGAACCGCCAGCACTTCCTGGGCCACCTCATCCTGTGGGGACTCAAGGAACCGGTCATGCCCTGGTGCAGCGACGGTCCGGGCGAGGCGGAGCTGGGCGGCACGCTGGAGATCACCATGAGCGACTGGGCGGACCAGTGCCACGCCCAGGGCGGCTCGGTCATCATCCCCCATCTGCCGAACCCGAACGGCGAGCCCGCGGCCCTGATCGCCACGGGCCGCGTGGACGGCGTGGAGATGCTCCGGCACCAGCCTTTCAATCACATCGAGTACTACCGTTATCTCAACTGCGGGTATAAACTGCCGCTGGTGGGCGGGACGGACAAGATGAGCAGCGACGTGCCGGTGGGCCTGTACCGCACCTACGCCTACATGCCCGACCAGGACTTCACCTACGACAACTGGTGCAACGCCGTGTCGAAGGGACGGACCTTCCACAGCGGCGGTCCCATCATCCACCTTTCCGTGGACGGGCACGACGTCGGCGATACCGTGCGGATATCGGGTCCCGGCACGGTGGAGGTCCAGGCGTGGTCGGAAAGCATCTTCCCGATCCATACGCTCGAGATCGTCCGGGGCGGCCAGGTCGTGGCGTCCACGGAGGACCGCAAGGGCACCCGCCGGCTGGAGCTGAAGGCGCGGGTGAAGGTGGACGGCCATACCTGGCTGGCTGCGAGATGCGCGGGTCCGGACTATACGAGCGTGCCCCATCACGACGGCTGGGGCCGGGGGATCTTCGCCCATACCTCGCCGATCTACGTCGCCTGCGGCGGCGATTGGTGGATGTTCGACAAGGACGCCGCCCAGTACATGCTCACCCTCATCGACGGCGACCTGCAGTACATCCGCCGCACCGCGGCGAGGCACGAGCCCGGCACGGCGACCCATCATCACGGCGAGGAGGACCACCTGGCCTACCTGGAGCGGCCCTTCGTCGAGGCCCGGGAGGCGATCCACCGCAGGATGCACCAGCTGGGGATTCCGCATTAGCGCCATTGCCAGTAAAAGTCAGACTGCCAGACGCATGCCGCTCCATACATTCTAGCATAAATACCGAATCTTCAGTTCCCGTAATCTATGGGAGGTAAGGCTATATGCGGCGAAATCGAACACCGGATTGTCGTTGACGCGTGCCCGCAAATGAGTTTTTTTCTCACTGGTCGGGACCTTCCGTTGCTGTGACACGGACGCGGTAATGATCAGCCGTGACATCCCCGATTTATGAAAATAAAAGGCTTCACGCCTGTAAGGATTCCCCTCCGACAGGTGAATACATCCTCGTAACGTCGAACAAGCTTGATTAGATAAAGCACAGGGCACGTCACACCGGGCGCCGGACACCCACCCATACTACGCTTATGCAGGAGGAGGACCGGCATGAGATGGCAAGATTATATATCGAGCAACCCTGAGGTCTGCCACGGAAAGGCCTGCATCACAGGTACGCGGGTCATGGCGACAGTCATCCTGGACAGCCTTGCAGAAGGTATGGGGGTGGAGGAGATCGTTGAGAGTTACCCGTCCGTCACTCGCGAGGCCGTGGAGGCTACTCTTCTTTACGCAGCCGAGTTGGCGAAGGAACGCTTAGTTCCCTTGAGCGAATAGGGTAGGATGTGCAATTCAAGCTCGATGAGAACATGCCTGGAGCACTGGTCGGTCTGTTCGTTGAAGCGGGCCACGACGCCATAACGGTGTCCGATCAGAGAATGACCGGCGCGAGCGACCCGCGCATTGCGGCTGCATGCCGTAACGAAGGGCGGATCCTGGTGACCCTGGATATGGACTTTGCCGATATCAGGGCATATCCACCGCATGAATATGCTGGGCTGGTGGTGTTCAGGCTAAGCAGGCACGGCCCCGGACGCGTTCTAGGGGTTGCTGTAAGGTTGATTGAAATGTTGCCTGAAACATCGCTGCAGGGTCAGTTGTGGATCGTTGAAAATGATAGGATCCGCATCAGAGAATGATCGCCATTTGTATGAGGATATCACAGGAGAGCACGTCATGAAGTCCAACAGCGAAGTACGTATCGGTTGTGTCCAGACGCCGGCCTCGGAGACCTTCGACGAGGCCATCGAGGTCGGCTGCCGCCTCGCGGGCGAGGCGGTGTCCGCCGGCGCCGAGTTCGTTTGCCTGCCCGAGTATTGCGGCGGGCTGAAGACCGATGGCGGGGCGCTGACGCCCCCCGCGGCGCCGGAAGCGAGCCACCCCGTGCTCGCGGCCCTGCGGGAGTTCGCCCGTGACGCCGGCGTGTGGACCCTCATCGGATCCGTGGCGGTGGAAGGATTGGACGGTCGGCTCATCAACCGCGGTTTCCTGGTTGACGGCCAGGGGGAAATCCGGGCACGCTACGACAAGATACACATGTTTGACGTCGATTTTTCCAAAGCCGAGCGGTACCGGGAATCGGACGTGGTGTCTCCCGGCGAGTCGGCCGTGATCGCCGACACCCCCTGGGGCAGCCTGGGCATGTCCACCTGTTACGACCTGCGCTTCCCCCACCTTTATCGCGCGCTGGCCCAGGCCGGCGCCGGGATGCTCGCGGTGCCGGCGGCGTTCACGAAGACGTCGGGCCAGGCTCACTGGCACGTGCTGAACCGCGCCCGGGCCATCGAGAACGGCGCCGTGCTGGTGGCTCCCTGCGCCACCGGTTCGATACCGGGCGGCGGCGAAGTTTACGGCCATTCACTCGTCATTTCGCCCTGGGGCGAGGTGCTGGCCGACGGCGGCGAGGAGGTGGGTGTAACCGTCGCCAACGTGGACATGGAGAGCGTCACCAGCGCACGCAGCCGCATACCGAGTCTGCAACACGACCGTCCGTTCAGCCTGAAGGCAAAGTCCGGGACGGACCGTCGTTCGGTGGCGTGAAGCGGCCGTCTTTTGATCCATTCTCTCGTTTGAGACGGCTGGCCGCGGAGCCCTGTGCACTGTCCGTCCCTGGGAGCGCTTCCCGGTGAAAGACCTTATCCTGGTACGGCACGCCAAGTCGAGCTGGAGGGACTCCTCGCTCGATGATCACAGCCGGCCGCTGAACAGGCGCGGGAAGCGGGACGCCCCCGAGATGGGCGACCGGTTCGCGCGGCGCGGGTATGATCCGGATCTGATCATATCGAGTTCCGCGGACCGGGCGCTGGAGACGGCAAAAGCCATTGCCGGCAAACTCGGCTATCCACGAGAGCGTATCCGGGTGGAGGAGCGTATCTACCACGCCCGCGTCGACGAATTGCTCAAAGCGATACGCGGCGTGGATGCGTCGGTCGAAACCCTGATGCTGTTTGGGCACAACCCGGGATTTACCCAGTTGGCGAACCTGCTCGGACCTCGTGACATCTTCAACATGCCCACCTGCGCCGTGCTGCACCTGCGCTTCGAGATCGATGACTGGGCAGGGATGGGACAGACCGACGACGGGCAGGTCGCCGGCGACGAGTTGCTGTACGACTTCCCCAAGAGCAAATCGGCATAGACCGCTCGTGACCTGTGCGTACTGACAGTTGAACCAGGGAGTTTCTACGAAGTTTGCGGGAGGGATCAATGTCTGTTGAAACAAAGGAAATGAAGTTTACCGCGACGGAAGAAAAAGGCGAGGTGTCGGCCATCCTGGCAAGCCCGGACGGTGCGAAAGCGCTGCTCGTGCTCGGACACGGATCGGGCACGAATATGCGCCATCGCTTCATGCAGGAACTGAGCGACGCGCTGAACGACGCGGGGGTCGCCACCTTCCGTTTCAACTACCCCTATTCCGAGAAGGGCGGCGGCGGGATGGACGGCGAGAAGGTGCGCCTCGCCACGGTTCGGGCCGCCATCGAGACGGCTGCGGAGCATGCGGAAGGACTTCCCGTATTCGCAGGCGGACACTCCATGAGCGGCCGCATGTTCTCAATGGCCTGCGCCAACGCGCCAATCGATGGGCTGCGCGGCATCGTGTTCTTCGCCTTCCCGCTGCACGCGGGCAAGAAGAATACGGAGCGTGCCGAACACCTGAAGGCGGTGGAGGTGCCCATGCTGTTCCTGTCCGGCCAGCGGGACGCGATGGCGGACCTCGCGCTGCTGCAGCCGGTTGTGGACGACCTGGAGAACGCGCACCTGCACGTCGTCGATACGGCGGATCACGGATTCAAGGTGCTTAAGCGCCGGAACACCGATGAACCGGTCATGGAAGAGCTGGCCAGGGTGACGGCGGAGTGGATGTTGAAGTAAGCGCGGAGCCCCGGATTACTCCTTGATGCAGTTGCTTCTTTTCAGGTATGTTAGCGCCCATGGACACATTGACCCTCATACTGCTCATCGCCTTCTTTGTCAGTCTTGCTACGGCAATCGGCGTGCTGATCTGGAGTTTGAAAAACAGCAACAGGATAAGTACGCTCAGCGGCGAGAAGGCGGGAATGGAGAAAGAACTCGTTGTAGTGCACGAGCAACTTGCTGAAGCTCAGAAATCACTGGATGAGGTCCGGAAGCTGGAGATCGAACGGGCAGAATTGCATCAGAAACTCGCAAACGCGGAAGAACGCATCGGCGATCGCGACGAGGTGGAGAAGCGTTTCAGAGATTCCTTCAAGGCGCTTTCATCGGAGGTGCTGAAGTCCCAGCAGGAGTCATTCAAGGAGAGCGCCGAAGAAACCTTGAAAGCCCGGCAGGAGGCGGTGGAGAAACTGGTCAAACCGCTGTCGGAGAAGATCGAGTCGCTGGACAAGGCCCGGGCCGAGAACGCGGGTGAATTCCGTACGCAGATGCTGAACCTCATGCAGACCAACAAGGAGCTCGCCACCGAAGCACAGACGTTGTCGAACGCGCTCAAGCGGCCCGACGTGCGTGGTCGCTGGGGCGAGACGCAGCTCGAACGGGTGCTGGAACTTTCCGGGCTGCGGAAGGACATCGATTTCACCGTGCAGGATTCTTTCGACGCGGAAGGCGAGCGGCTCAGGACGGACGTGATCGTCCATCTGCCCCATGAGCGCACCGTGATTCTCGACTCGAAGGTCTCGCTGTCCGCCCTGATGGACGCCTTCGAATCGAAGGACGAGGAGGCGAAGGCGCAAGCGCTCGACCTTCACGTGACCCAGGTCAAGACCCATATCGACTCCCTGGCCAAAAAGGAATATTGGAGCGTGCTGTCTTCGACGCCGGACATGGTGGTAATGGTCCTGCCCGAGTTCGCCTTCCTGCCCGCCATCGAACGGGAGCCGGGGTTGACAGAGCGCGCGCTGGAAAAAAACGTAATCATCGTGACACCGCCCGCCCTGTTGGCCCTGCTCAAGGCCGTGGAGATGTCCTGGCAGCAGATCAGGGTCGCCGAAACGGCGCGGGAAATCAGCGACCTGGGCAAGGAGATGCATGAGCGGCTGGCCGTATTTGCCGGGCACTATGTCGCGGTCGGGAAGGCGCTGGGTCAGGCCATAGACCGGTACAATCGAGGTGTTGGATCGTGGGATTCGCGCGTGGCCACATCCGCGCAGAAATTCCCTGAGTTAAATGTACCGGTCACTCGCGATTTGCCGGAAGTGACGCCGGTGGAAGGCATCCCGCATTCCATTCAGAAGCTGACGGACGGCCAGGACGGCCATGTCGAGGGCGCGGATACGGCAGAAGCGGACGAAGGAGATAGAGAGGAACCTAAGCGTCTCAAAACGTAAACAGAAGCTGTTTTGTCCTCATTTCGGCGTAAATATATGCTCATATGTATCAAATTTACGTCGAAATGAGGTTGCGGTACACAACGCCTTCTTCGATCGAGGCTATCCGCCAAGGCTCGATGATGAAGATCAATCATTTTGAAGATACGGACACCCTGCACATCGTGTTCACCGAAAACGCCGTTGCGGAGACACAGGAGATGTCGGAGAATATCTACATTGACCTCGATGTAGATGGCAATCTCGTCTCTATGACTATTGAGCACGCTGAAGAAAACGCGAACATCATGGAATTCGCGTTCGAGCGAAGGCCGAAAGTCGGCGCCTGAAGTCCCTCCCTCACCACGTCCGCTCCTTCAGCAGGTCCTGGATGGCCTCCTTCGGGACCTTGACACCAACTTTGGATGTTGGGAAGATAATGGCAGACATAGCAATGGGCCGAGTAGGAGACCCTGCACGGCCGACACACCGGAATGCCCGCAATCGCCACGTAGGCTGGAGACGGATTCCCCGGGATCGATTAAGGCATGAAGCTAAGGATATACACCGATACATCCGTCCCGGGCGGATGCGAGGACGATGTGTTTCGCGAGCCTTCCAGGCGACTTATCGAGGGGTTTGCCAGGGGCGAACTGATACTTGGGCTTTCTGAACTGACTCGTCGCGAACTTGAAAGCGCCCCTCCGTCCGTCAGGGAAGTGATCACCCCAATCCCATTGTCGTTCATCGAGCCCGTCGCGCTGTCCCGGGAAGCGGAGGATCTCGCGTTCGAGTATGTTTCGAAAGGTATGGTCGAACCCGGTATGCGTGCTGACGCCTTGCATATCGGACTTGCCAGCGTCGCTCGAGTTGACGTGCTTGTAAGTTGGAATTTCAAGCATATTGTCAACCTGAGGCGTATTCGCGGGTATAATTCAGTCAATCTCAAGAAGGGATATCCTCAGCTCGAGATTCGAACGCCTCGGGAAATCCAGGGGAGTTTTAAGACTGTGCGCGATCAAGCCCCCCAAAGGTATGACTGCGTTCAGGACATGCGCCGGATCCGGGATCGGCTCAGCGCTGAAATTGCGGACATGAGCCATGAGGAACTGATTCGCTGGCTGCGCGGTCACACCTATTCCGATCCGGGTCTTCAGAAACTGTCGGAGATGGCGGCACAGAAGACGGACGCGCAGCGCATCACGGACGAGAGGTAAGACCCGCCGGTCGTGCCTGCCTGTACTATGCGGATATTTCACTAAGGTGCGCGGGTACCGCATGCAGGCGCCGGTTTCGTGCGTGCGTAGCATCTGATCACCGTCACGCCGGGTGCCGGTTCTTTCCACCTTGAATTCGCGTTCGAACGCAGGCCGAAAGTCGGCGCCTGAAGCCCTCGCGCCTGAAACCCCTCCCTCACCACGTCCTCTCCTTGAGCAGTTCCTGGATGGCCTCCCTGGGGACGGGCAACGCGTCCATGCGGCCCTCCAGCCATTCCGAGAAATCCGCCTCCATCTCGTCCGACCACCGGTCGTCGATCTGGCCGGGCGTGTACTTGCCCTCGCGCAGCCGCTGCTTGCCGAACAGGTCCCTGAGCTGGACGAGTTCCGAGGTCTTCACCACCGTCTCCGCCAGGTGGGGCGGAATGAAGACGACGCCCTCGCGCTTGCCCAGGACCACGTCGCCCGGCATGACCGTGGCCTGGCCGATGCGCACCGCGGTGTTGACGCCCAGGAGCATGATCGTGGGCGAGGCGTAAGAGGGGTGCCAGCCCCGGACGAAGCAGGCGAAGTCGGCCAGTTCCTCGATGCCTTCCAGGTCCCGGACCGATCCGTCGAAGACCACCCCGTTCCCCGAATTGGCGTAGATGGCCGTGGCCAGGTTGTCGCCGATGATGGGCCCCTCGTCCACCTTGCCGTAGGTGTCCGCCACGTAGACGTCGCCGGGTACCAGCATGTCGATGGGCCAGGAGATCTGGTCGCCGATGCAGCCGTGGGCGGCGCCCCTGGCTTCCATCACCGTGCGCATGGCCGGACGCCGGGGCATGTACATGGCCGTCACCGCCCTTCCGGCGAGGGTCTGGCCGGGATGGGTGCGTTGCCATCCGCCTTCGTACTGGTGTTCGTAGCCCGCGCCGCGCATCACGCCCCAGGCCTGGGTGATGGATACGTTTTTCGTCCGCTCGATTATCCCGTCCGGCACCTTCGGCCGGCCGTCGGGAAAACGCTCGCCGTCCCAGTCCGGCGTGTATTCGATGAGTTCCTCGGGGGTCAGGTTCAGCGGGCAGAATTTGTCGGACATGGGGGCTCCTCTGAAATGACGCCGGTCTGAAATGACGCCGGTCGGAATGACGCCGGTCTGAAATGACGCCGGTCGGAATGACGCCGGTCTGAAATGACGCCGGTATGTTGGCGCCATGGCGTGACTGACGCTGTCCACGCTGGGAGCAGCGGATCGGCATGGACCCACGGCGTTGGTAACGGTTACAATGTTCACTCGAACTGCTCATGGTCCCACTGCCAGAAAGAGAGACGCACGTCCCTGGTCTTCACCGCAAGCGCTCCGATGTAGTCCGGTCCGGGGTCGATGCTTGTCATGGACCATCGTTGCGCGTCGGAGACGTCCCAGTGCGTGGCCAGCAATTCGGCCGGTTCGTTGGGATCGACGGTGACGTCGAACTGGTCGAGGGGACAGGACAGGCCCTGGCCGATGGCCTTGACGAAGGCCTCTTTCCGAGTCCAGCAGGCCAGGAAGGCCCGGTCGCGGCGGTAAAGCGGCATGGACGCCAGCGCGTTGTATTCCCGGTCTGAAAAAAAGCGGTGGGCGATCTTCAGGCGGTCGACGACCGCGCGCCGGTGAAGGTATTCCACGTCGACCCCCACGGGCTGGCCGGCGGTCAGCGCGTAAACGGCGAGATCGTGGGAATGGGATACGTTGAACCGGAGGGACGTCGCGGGTCGGACGAGGTCGGGCTTGCCGTGCTCGGTATAGCTGAAACGCAGGGCGACCGGCGCTTCGGAGAGGTTCCGCGCCAGGATATTGCGCAGGACGGCGCGGGCGGTGACGTACCGGTCCCGCACACCGCGCGCGACGAAACGTTTTGCCCGGGCCAGTTCGTCGGGGGAAAGGAAACGCTCGAGCTCACGGACCCGCCCCGGCGGCAGATCGAGGGAAGCCCGCCAGAGGTGGACCTGGCCGGGGGCAAGCCGCCAGGCCGCTTCGGCCTGCCACGCCGCGTCGGAAGGCGCCGCTTGCCAGGCCGCGCCGGAGGGCGCTGCCCGCCACGTCCCTTTGTCTCTGGGGCCGTCACCGTTCATATGCGATTTGGCCGCCGACCACGGTGAGGTCCACCGATCTCCCGGCCTGTCGGTTACCAGTCGGCCACGCTGCCGTCCGTTTCATAGAAATGCTCACCGCCCAGTTCTTCCTGGTACGGTACCCGGTTGCTTACGGCCTTCTCGTCGATCTCGATACCGAGTCCCGGCGCGTCGGGCAACTCGATATGCCCGTCGACGACCTGCCAATTTTGTTTCAGCATACCCGCGCCAAGCGCCCAGTCGACCTGTTCCTGGGCGAGGAAATTGGGAATCACGGCGTCCACGTGCATGCAGGACGTGAAGGCCACGGGGCCGATGGCGCAATGGGGGAGGACGTGGATGTAATAGACCTCCGCCATGTTGGCGATCTTCTTGAGTTCCGTGATGCCGCCGGCGTGGGACCCGTCCGGCTGGATGTAGGCCGCCGCCTGTTTCTCGAAGACCTGGCGGAATTCCCAGCGGCTGAGCAGCCGTTCGCCCGTGGCGATTGGGAAGGTGACGTGATCCGAAACGAGCTTGAGGGCGTCCACGTTCTCCTGCGGTACCGGCTCCTCCACGAACATGGGCCGCATGTCTTTGATCTCGTGGCAGATCTCGATGGCCAGGGCGGGGGTCATTTTGCCGTGGAAATCGAAGGCCAGTTCCACGTCCGGTCCGACCCATTCCCGCATGAGGAAGGCACATTCCACGAAGTGGTCGATGGCGGCCGGAGGCTCATGGCCGCGCCACTTGCCTCCCGGGCCCGTCTTGAAGGCCGTGTACCCGCTCTTCCGCAGCATGTCCAGCCGCTCCCTGGCGGCGGCCTGTCCTTCGTCGGTGAGACTCCCGATGCCCCAGTGGGCGTAAACGCGGATGCGATCGCGCACCGCGCCGCCCAGAAGCTTGTAGACCGGGACGCCGTAGTGCTTTCCCGCGATGTCCCAGAGCGCCTGGTCGACACCGGATATGGCGGTCATGAGGATGGCGCCGCCCCGGAAGAAGGCCGACCGGTACATGTGCTGCCAGTGGTGCTCGATGCGCAGGGGATCCTTGCCTGCCAGGTAGTCGGCGAGCTCTCTGACCGCGCCTTCCACGCTCTCGGGCTTGCCTTCGAGCGTGGTTTCACCCCAGCCGTCCAGCCCCGTGTCCGTGGTGATCTTGACAAGCCGGGTACGGTGGCGGGGAAAGAACTGTTCGACGGAAGCGATTTTCATGGCGACCCGGATACCGGGTTAATCTCCGCTAAGGGCCTGCCCGGGGCGTCGGACCGGCGTCGGTCCGGTCCTTGACCCGGATGACGGGTCCGGAAGGGAGGATCGGATCATCTGCCGAAGAGCTGCCCCGGATCGATGGATTCAATGGCGTATCCGGCCGGGACGACGAATATAGACGGGTCGACGGCCTGGGGTTTCACCTCGGTTGCCGTAAGGGTCATGGTCATGGACGTACCGGGGAACGACGTGGTGATTTTAAGTGGAAAGCCGGACAGGCCCTCGGTCCAGAAGGGCATGGTGTCCTTTAAGGCGCCCCCTAGCGAAGTGGCCAGGTCCAGTTGAATCGCGTCGGTGACCCACATGTACTGAATCATCGTACCGGACGGATTGTTGCGGATGATCTTGTGTTTCCTGCATTCGTAGCCGGCTATGGCGATCGTTTCGTTTTCGTCCACGATGACCGGCGCCACCCGATCTTTGAGATTCAGGTCCGCGACGATCTCGTAGGCCTTGCTGTTCATGTGGCTGATGACGTATCCGCGGCCCGTCGACCCGTCAATCACGACCTCGCCCATCGTCAGGCCTATCATGCCGCCCCGCATGAGGATCTTCGTCTGGTCGCCCTTCAGGTAGAGCCTGTACGAATCCGGCACCAGCATGGCCACCCGGGCCCGGTCCTGCATGTTGCCGCCGTCA
The DNA here is from genome assembly GCA_965202605.1 of bacterium. Classification (GTDB taxonomy): domain Bacteria; phylum JAAXHH01; class JAAXHH01; order JAAXHH01; family JAAXHH01; genus JAAXHH01. Next base: position 2,224,279 of record OZ241838.1, on the reverse strand, counting down.
AACTCCACGTTGAAATGGAGGCTTCCCTCAAAGGCGTTCCCGGCCGGGAACGCCGGGGCGCAGGGCGCCAGGACGGCGCCCAGAAGCACTGAGATCGCTACGTATCTTGTCACTTTCTCTTGACCCCGGCGGGTTCAGGGTTTGCGAGGAGCATGGATCCCTAGTCCTCGGATATGATGGCGAGTTCACCGGCGTGACAGGTGTAACAGGTCACGGGTTGCAGGTTCTCCTTGTTCATGACGTTCTCGTTGATGGCCGCAACCTGCTCGTTGACCTGTTCTACGAGTTTGATGAACTCGCGCCCGATAAGCTTCGTTTCCTTTTCGTCGCTGGAATAGTCCTTCAGATTGTGGCAGTAATCACACTTCTCCCCGATGCCGCTGCTGACCGACTTCATGTAGTCGCGGATTTCCCGGGTAGAAAGATCCGTCAGGACCTGAACGTTCTTGGGGGCGCGCTGGGCGTCCACGCCGACGTCGAGCACGACCGTCATCACGAAGCACGCGGCAATCACCGGTATGATCCGTTTCATCGCGACTCCTTTCGTCATGGGCATGCGGGGCTTAAGACGCGTCGCCGGGCCTGTTATCCGCCCGACAGGCGGTTCGGGAAACTTAAGGTACGCGCCGTCGCGCTGTCAAGACCTTTCACATCGGTCGTCCCGTGGGGCCGGCAGGCATTTTCAGCGTAGCCCGGCGCCTCGTGATCCGCGCTGTTTACTCGGGAGCGGCGCCTCGTGATCCGCGCTGTTTACTCGGGAGCGGCGCCTCGTGATCCGCGCTGTTTACTCGGGAGCGGCGGTTTGGGGGAGTGCGGTCCGCCCGCGTTTTTTTCGGCCTGGACTCGCTCGTCCGCCGGCCCCATCTGCGTTGACAGTTCCGCTCGTCCGTCCGCCTTATTTGTGTTGACAGTTCCGCTCGTCCGTCCGCCTTATTTGTGTTGACAGTTCCGCGCGATTACCCTTTCAATACCGGATGACCGGTCCGGTACCGAAGACGTCCGCCTGGAGGCCTTTCCCCGGCCCTCGAACCGGACGGATCGTCGCTTCGGGTTTTTTGAGCACCCCACCTGGAATCCGCCGTGATGGATTCGATTCTAGACACGCTCGGATTGATCGGCGCGTCTGAGCACCTGGCTTTCAGAACCCCGATCCCGTTCTGGGTCATCGTCCTTCTCGCCATGGCCGCGGCCGGGCTCGTGATCCTGTTCTACCGCCGTATCCCCGTAGCAGTCTCCCCGGGAATGAAAGCGGTGTTTACCGGGCTGAAGATCCTGCCCCTGCTGCTGGTCGTTTTCTGTCTCATGGAACCCGTCATCGTAACGTCCGAGGTCTCCCCCCGGCAAGGGTTCCTGTTGTTGCTGTTCGACGACTCCGGCAGCATGGGCATTCAGGACGGCGGGCGGGGCCTGACCCGCGTGGAAGCGGTAAGGCGGCGGTTTCGGGATGATGGACTGCTGGAGGAACTTTCCAGCCTGTTCAGGGTAAGGGCATACCGTTTCGCGGCTCGAACCGAACGGGTTGAAGATATCGGGGAACTGGACGCATCGGGGGTGGCGACGGATATCGCGGGCGCCCTCGGCCAGGCCGCCGGCGAGTTCCGGGATCTGCCCGTGGCCGCCGTCGTGCTCGTAACGGACGGCGCGGACAACGCAAGCACGGGAACGGACAAGCTGGCGAACGCGACCGCGTACCTGGAGTCGCAGAACACGCCGGTCTATACCGTGGGTGTCGGCGAGAAGCGGATCGCCCGGGACGTCGAGATACTCAAGGTGGCCGCGTCGAACAGGGTGACGGAGGGCACGATTACCGACCTCGTGGTCACCCTGCGAAGTTCAGGATATGACGGCCGGTCGATCGACCTGAACATCAGGGAGGGCGGACGCGTCGTACAGACGGTGCCGGTGCGGCTTGGCCGGGACGGCGATATTCAGCGCGTCCGGGTGTTTCTGTCGCCGGAATCGCCGGGCATACTCGAATACTCGGCGGAAGTCGCCCCGCAGAACGCGGAGACGATCGCGGAGAACAACGCCCAGGCCTTCCTGCTGGACAACCGGTCCAAAACGGGGCGCGTCCTGTACGTGGAAGGGTATCCCCGCAGGGAGTTCAAGTTCATCAGGCGGGCCCTGGACGAAGACCCCCGGATCGACATGGTCTCGATGGTCAGGATCTCTCCGGACGGGAGGATCTACCGGCAGGGCATCCGGGATCCGGAGCGGGAACTGTCGGCGGGATACCCCCGAAGCCGCGCGGAATTGTTTTCATATGACGCCGTCGTGTTCGGTGATATCGAGGCGTCGTGGTTCACGCCCGAGCAGTTGCGGCTCACCGAGGCCTTTGTAAGTGATCGCGGCGGCGGCTTCCTCATGATCGGCGGACTGAACTCGTTCCGGGAAGGAGGCTACGCGGGAACGCCGATAGAGGACGTGCTCCCCGTTCGACTCACCGGCGGGAACTGGGCCATGGGTATCGTCGACCATGCCTTTCTCCTGGAGCCGGCCGAGGAAGGCCTCGACCATCCGCTGCTTCGTTTCGGGTCGACCCGGGATGAAAACACGGCGATCTGGAACAGCTTGCCGGAACTGATCGGATACAACCGGGTCGGAGGGGTCAAGCCCGGCGCTTCCGTGCTTGCGATCGATCCCGCGGCCGACGTGCTGGAAGGGTCGAACGTGCTCCTGGCCGTGCAACGTTATGGAAAAGGGCGGTCCATGGCCTTCACCGGCTTCAGCACGTGGCGCTGGCAGATGCATCTTCCATCGGAAGACCAGTCGCACGAACGCTTCTGGCGCCAGATGATCCGCTGGGTCGCCCTTTATGCCCCCGGACGGGTTACGGTCGCTACGGACAGGTCGAATTACAGCGGATATGAGCCGGTTATCATCGAAAGCCGCTTGTTCGACCGGGAATTCGAACCGGTAGACGGCGCCAGCGTCTGGGCCCATGTTACCGGGCCCACCGGCCAGTCGCAGGCCGTGCCGCTCGAGTGGTCTCTTGGGAAGGGCGGCCTGTACCGTGGCGAGTACCGTCCCGAACTGGGCGGTGTGCACAAGGTCGAGGTGTCGGTCCGTTCCGACCTGTCCGATGAAGACGGGTTGCTGCGCGACCAGACGGGTTTTACCGTGGCCCCGTCGGCCGCCGAATTCACGAACGCGGAGCTTCAGGTGGAAGACCTCGAAAGACTGGCCGGATCAACGGGCGGCGCGTACCTGCCTCTGTCCGAAGCGGACAGGTTGACGGAAATGATCCGGCCCGTGGAGGATACGGCTACTTCGACGCGTGAGAGAGACCTGCGGGACGCACCTTTGCTGTTCACGGCCATTCTGCTCTTTCTGGGCGCCGAGTGGTTTCTGAGACGCCATAAAGGACTGTCGTGATGAGCCGGGGATCGGGTATCTCCGCGGGGTTGATTGTCTGCTTTCTGCTGTATTCGGCGCCGTCTTCGGCACAGACGGCCGGTCCGCCGCGGCAGGCGGCCGATCCGTCTTCGGCACAGACGGCCGGTCCGCCACGGCAGGCCACCGCCCCGCGGCAGGCCGGTTCATCGCAGGGATCGACCACCCCGCCGGCCGGAATGGGTACGGCGCCGTCTTCCGGTGTGCAGTACGGATTGATCGTCGCGGGGCTCGGAGGTGAACGGAAGTACGTGGACCGGAATCACGCCTGGGCCCTGGGCTTCTACGACGTGTTGAAATCCGTACGGGGCTTCTCGGAAGACCGGTTGATCCTCCTGGTCGAGGACCCGGCCGCAGTGGGCGGTTCGCCGGCCGCGAAGTCCACGCTTGAGGAGATTCGAAGCGCCCTGGCCGGCCTGGCAGGTCTCGTTCGCCCCGGGGACGATCTGTTCATCCTGCTGATCGGCCATGGCAGCGCCGCGGGTACGGGCGCCAGGCTGAATATCCCCGGTCCCGATCTGACGGCGGACATGCTTGGCGGAGCGCTCGGTGAAATCGGGGCGCGGTACACGGTCGTGGTGAACGGCGCGAGTTCCAGCGCCCCTTTCATCGAAGCCCTCAGCGGGCCGGGACGCGTGATCGTAACGGCGACCAAAAGCGGCAGCGAACGTCTGTCCACGGTCTTCCCGGAGCACCTGCTCGCGTCGTTGGAGGAGGACGCGGGCGACCTGGACAAGAACGGGCGGGTCTCCGTGCTGGAGTCATTCGTCTACGCCAGGAACAAGACGGCCGAATGGTACGCCGGCCAGGGGCTGCTGGCCACGGAACATCCCCTGCTGGACGACAACGGCGACGGCAGGGGGACCCGGGAACCGGGGCCCGGCGGTACGGACGGGGCGCTGGCCGGCAGGGTGTACTTCGCCCGCAGACCCATATCTGCCATGACAACCGGTTCGCCCGGAGAACGGTCCTTGCGGGAGAGGACGGAGGAACTGCGGTGGTTGATCGACGAGCTCAAAGCCGGGAGGAACGAACTGGACCCGGAGGAATACGCGGCGCGTATGGAGGACCTGCTGATCGAACTGGCACGGGTGGGCAGGCAGCTCAGAACGCTGGAAGAAAATCCACCGTGACGCGTTCCGTCTTGTCCTTGACGCATGGATCAGAGCCGTTAACATACTTGAGCGGCTGAAAAAGCGCGCGGCCGCGTGGTATGGCCGCACGGCGCCATGGTATCCGAGGTGGTGTCGTGACGCATGGCGGCCATGTGCGCAGGTGGAAGACGTGGGCGGCGCCATGAACCGCAGGCGGAAGACGTGGGCGGCGCCATGAACCGCGGAAGGGGACGCGAACGGATGACGGATATCGTTTCAATACACGGCCGGGAAATACTGGATTCCAGGGGAAACCCTACCGTGGAGGCCGAAGTGCGGCTGTCCTGTGGCGCCTTCGGACGGGCGATCGTGCCTTCGGGCGCTTCGACCGGCGCGCACGAGGCGCACGAGCGCCGTGACGGCGACGGCTCCCGCTACCTCGGGAAAGGCGTGCTTCGGGCCGTTGCCAGCGTCAACGGCGAGATCGCCTCGGCGTTGCGCGGCCGGGACGGGACCGACCAGGCCGGCGTGGACCGCGCCATGATCGAACTCGACGGCTCGGCCAGCAAGGACGTCATAGGAGCCAACGCCATCCTCGGCGTGTCGCTGGCGGTGGCCCACGCGGCGGCGGCGGCGGCAGGCCAGCCGCTGTACCGTTATCTGGGTGGGGAAGGGGCCTGCGTACTCCCGGTGCCCATGATGAACGTCCTGAACGGGGGATCACACGCCGACAACAACGTCGATCTGCAGGAGTTCATGATCATGCCTGTCGGCGCCTCCACCTTTTCCGAAGCGCTGCGCATGGGCGCCGAGGTCTTCCACAGTCTGAAGACAGTGCTCCAGGAGCGCGGCTACGTAACCTCCGTGGGCGACGAAGGCGGCTTCGCCCCCAATCTCTCGTCGAACGCGGAGGCCATCGAGGTGCTGATGTCGGGTATCTCCCGTGCCGGCTATGACCCGGGCGCCGACGTCGTGATCGCCCTCGACGCCGCGGCCTCCGAATTCCACCATCAGGACGGCTACAGGCTGGAAGCGGAATCCACGCCCGAAAAAACCGCACAGGAGCTGATCGACTTCTACGCGGACCTGGCCGGCAGGTATCCCGTAATGTCCATAGAAGACGGCGTGGCGGAGGACGACTGGACGGGATGGAAACTGCTGACGGAGCGCCTCGGCGGTGACGTACAGCTCGTGGGCGACGATCTCTTCGTGACCAACACCGGCCGGCTTTCCCGCGGCATCCGGCGCGGCATCGCCAACAGCATTCTGATCAAGATCAACCAGATCGGGACGCTGACTGAGACCTTCGAAGCCATCGACATGGCGCAGTCGTCGGGATATGCCACGGTGATTTCCCATCGATCCGGGGAAACGGAAGACACGACGATCGCGGACATCGCGGTCGCGAAATCGGCCGGCCAGATCAAGACGGGTTCTCTTTGCCGTTCCGAGCGGACCGCGAAGTACAACCAGCTGCTGCGGATAGAGGAATCACTGGGCGATCGGGCACGGTACGCGGGGCGGTCCGTCCTGCGCCGTGCCTCATAGCGGAGTACGGCCATGGCCGAAATGAAACCATCCGGAACAGGAGCCGCCGGGGCAGAGTCCCGGCAGTCCCGGCAGTCCCGGCAGTCCCGGCAGTCCCGGCAGTCCCGGCGGCACAGGCGAACAGGTAAGGGGAACCGTCTGAGGTGGATTATCCTCGGGGTGATCGCCATCGTGTTCGGCTACCTTTACATTGGCGGCAGTTACGGCTGGTACAACATGTGGAAACTCAGGAACCAGCGATCCGAGCTGCAGGCCGAGTTGAAGGAACTGGAATCCCGGAAGCGGGACCTGACCGGCGAGCTGGAACTGCTGGAGGGCGATGCCGAGGCCGATGAACGGACGCGCTTCGAACTGGAAAGACTGGCCCGGGAGGAACACGGCATGGCCCGGGAAGACGAGTTGATTTACCGATTCCCCGCGGAAGAAGAGGATTCGACCGAAGTCAAACCGTCAGATCCCGCCCCCTGAAGCGAAACGCTCCATTGAACCTCCGGGCCTCCCCATGGCCATTCAATCCTCGGAAGCCATCGTACTCAACCGGATCCCGCTGGGGGATACCAGTCTCCTGGTCACGGTGTACGCGCGGACACTCGGCAAAGTCAAGCTCGTGGCCCGCGGCGCGCGGCGCCCGAAGAGCAGGATGGCATCCTCCCTGCAGCCGTTCTGCGTCATCACGGTATCGTTCAACCGCCGCGAAAACCGTGAACTGCAGAACCTTTCGAAGGTCGAGGCGGGGCCGTACTTCAGACGTATCGGTGAAGACCTTACGAAGGTGGGCTATGCCAGCGCCGTGTGCGAACTGGTGAACAGGCTGGTCCTCGGCGAAGAGCCCGGCGAACAGCTCTTCGGGCTGATCATTCGTACGCTGGACGCGATCGACCGGTTGTCCGCGGAAGCGTGCGAGATGCTGTTCTGGCGGTTTCAACTCGAATTCGCCGACGTTTACGGCACGGGACCGGAGTTCTCCTCCTGCATCGGATGCGGGAGGCGCCCGGAGGAAGCGTCGGTGCGTTTCAGTCCGTCCCTGGGCGGGATTCTCTGCCGCGACTGCCAGGCCCAGGCTGACCAGGACGGCGAAGCGATGCAACTCTCCCTGGGCACCACGCGGCTGTTGTCCCGTGTGCGCGAAATGCCGCTGGAGCATCTGCCCAGGCTAAAGGCCGTCAGGACGTCCCGGCAGGAGATTCAGCGCGCGATCCGCGCCTTCTATCTGTACCAGATGGACGACGGACGGGAGTTGAAGTCGCTGAAGTTCCTGGAGTCGATCGAGGCGGAAGGCAAGGAGAACCCGCGATGAGGACAAACGGAGCCAGGTACGACGTCGCAGCCTGGGGCGAGGGCTTTCTGCGCCTTTCCCCGAGTGGCCGGGAACGATTCGAACAGGCCGGGGGTTTCGGCGTATCCGTGGCCGGCGGCGCCCTCGAAACGGCGGTGGGACTCGCGCGGCTTGGCCTCCGGACGGCATGGCTGTCCGTTGTGGGAGACACGCCCCTGGGCATGAAGCTGGTCAACAAGGTCCGGGAGCACGGGGTGGACACGGAGCACGTGGTTCGGATACCGGACGGACGCACCGGGCTGTGTTACACCGAGACGGGCAGCGCGCCCAGGCCGGACCGGTCCTGGTACGACATGGGCCATACCGCCTTTCGTTCAATCCGCCCCGGCACGGAGGACTGGTCCTCCACCCGTGAAGCGGTCGTCTTTCACCTGGATCTCACGGTGCCCATGGTCGATCCCGCCAACGCCGCCCGGCTGGACGCCGCCCTCGAATCGGCCCGGGCCACGGACAGCCAGGTCAGTATCCTGCTGGACGTGCCGGGCGAGGAGCGCCTCGACGTCGAGGTAAGAAAACGGGTGCTCGAACTCGTGGAAACCGCGGACATCCTCATGGTGACGCTACGGGCCCTGGAGGAGATCTGGGGATACGACGGCCCGCTGGCATCGTCGGCCGATACGGCGCGGGCCCGGTTCGCCGGCAAGAAGACGGCGATCGTGGAACACCGTTTCTCCGCTTCCCGGCCGGGTGTCTGGGACGGCATCGCAGTCTCGGATGCCGGAGAATCGTACAGGGAAAGCCCCACCGAGGTGCAGGTCATCGACTCCGACGGCGCGCTGGGCGCCTTTGCGGCCGGTTTCCTCTTCGGCTGCCTGCGGGGATGCACCGGTTCAGCCCTGAAGTACGGCAACGTGGCCGCGGCCCTGGCCTGCTCCGTTCCCGGGCCAATGAACTGGTTCACCAGGCGGGACCTGGCGTCTCAGATCGAGGGAACCGGGTCGGGACTGCAGCGCTAGATGGATCGAGGGGCGGATTTTCAACTTTTTTGGTCTCGAATCGAAGAAAAAGTGCATCCGGATTGTAGATATTTAGATAGCGTCCTTGTACCCGTGGGAATCCCCTTTGCAATTCGCCATGGACGACTCGTACCACAGAGGCACATGTTACCGGCGTCCGCCCCGGGATAATACACACAAAAGGAGGCATGAAGATGGCAACAGATATCCATGCAACGTGGTCCGCCACCGGGCCGAAGGCCCTCGTCTCTGACGCAGGCAAGCCGTGCTCGTCTCCGGAGTGTTTTTGGCGCAGCCCCTGAACCCGGATTGGAAAAGGGGTATTATGCACGTCCTCCGGAGCCGCGAGACAAGAGTCACGCGGTTTTTTTCTGTCCTTGAACGTATCGAACCGGAGGTAAAGTCAGTTCATGTATAATCCTGAATTCTGGGAAATACGATTGGATCAGGTTGATTTGGAACAGTTTCCCAACGAAGCGAATATCTGGTACGAAACGGGGGAAGACCGGGTGCATCGGTACCAGCGCGAGGATCGAGTGGACGAACTGGCCGACGCGGTCTACGATTTCCTCTCCCAGTACCTGACCCGGAAGCAGTGCGAGGTCGTGGTGCTGTACTTCATCTACCAGAAGACCCAGCAGGAGGTCGCGGAGATCCTGGGCATCTCGCGCAGGGTCGTCAGCCAGCACCTGTTCGGCATCTGCCGGGACGGCAAGCACATCGGCGGCGCGGTTAACAAGCTGCGTAAGATGTGCGCCCGGCACGGTATAGACTTTCAGCCGGAAGAGCAGGTCTTCGGTCCGGGAAACCGTCATGACCGTCTCGCCATATCCGCCTGAGAAGCAGTCCTTTGTCCGAGAAAGCAAACAAAGCCGCCGGTATCGAACTCCGGCGGCTTTTTAAATGAAAGCAATGGGTTTGATGGATCCTGACCGATTCGCGGACGCGATAGAACGTATCGACGCCGCCAATGGCGCGGACCCGGAATCCGAAGAAGTCGACGGCCGGCCGGTTCCGAAGGCGCTTCTGTACGGCCGGCGGATGTCCGCCTTCCTGGAAGACCTGGCGCCCGATGCGTCGGAAGCATTGCGGCTTGCCGTGCGATGCCAGCATATTCAAAGATGGAAGATACCCCGCGGCGATTTCCCCGTCGGCCGGCTTGGCTACCGGCAGTGGCGAACGGAACTGGCATGGTACCACGCGCAGACCGCGGGCTCGATCCTGCGGGACGTCGGCTATGACGATGCCCTCGTAGACCGCGTGCAGTCCCTCGTCAGAAAAGAGCGCTTCAAGGTCGACCCCGAAGCGCAGACCCTCGAGGACGTGGCCTGCCTGGTGTTTCTCCGGTATTACCTGCCCGCCTTCGCGGAGAAGCATAGCGAGGAGAAGCTGGTCGAAATCCTGGCAAAGACCTGGAAGAAGATGTCCGACGGGGGGCGCGAGGCCGCGCTGGACATCGAGCTGTCTCCCGCGTTGAAATCGCTGCTGGACCGGGCGGTCCGGCGCGGGTAGCCGGGCCTGGACCTTGAAGTACGAAGACCTGTACGGAGACCGGGATCTATGGCCAGGCGCGAAACGCCCAACATCGTATTCGTTTTCGGCGATCAGCATCGGTGGTGCAGCACCGGGTTCGGCGGGAGCCGTCAAGTACAGACGCCTTACATGGACCTCCTGGCCGGCGAAGGCGTCGCATTCGACCTGGCGGTCGCCAACATTCCCGTCTGCACGCCCTGGCGGGCGGCCTTTCTGACCGGTCAGTACCCGTTGACGACCGGCATGTTCATGAACGACGTCAGGTTGCCGGTGGACCGGCCGACCCTGGGCACGGTCCTCCGTGCGGCGGGTTATGACACGGCCTACATCGGGAAATGGCATCTCGACGGTCCGTCCCGGGGTGGATATACCCCGCCCGGGCCGCGGAGGCAGGGGTTCGATTTCTGGGCCGTGGGCAACTGCACCCACGACTACATGCACTCTTTGTATTACCGGGATTCGGAGGATCCGCTCTACTGGACGGGTTATGACGCGGAGGCCCAGACGTCCCTGGCCATCGATTACATACGGGCCAGGAAAGGGGATCGTCCCTTCGCACTGGTGATTTCGTGGGGACCGCCGCATAATCCCTACGATGCCGTGCCTGGCCGCTATCTCGACCTGTATCCGCCGGACGAGATCGAAGTTCGTCCCAACTGTCCCGAACCCGAACGCAACGACCTGTCGGGCTACTATGCCCACGTAACGGCCCTGGACGACCAGTTGGCGCGGCTCGGAAGCGTCCTCGACGAACAGGGACATATGGGCAACACGGTTTTCGTCTATACCTCGGACCACGGCGACATGCTCGGGTCGCACGGCCGCCAGCGCAAGCAGCACCCCTGGGACGAGTCCATTCGCGTCCCCTTCGTCATGCGTTGTCCGGACCAGGCGTACGCGGGGCATCGTATCGAAACCCCTTTAAACGTGGTGGACATCATGCCGACGCTGCTCGGACTGGCCGGCGTTCCCGTCCCCGAAACCTGCGAGGGCCGCGACCATGCGCCGGCGGTACGCGGCGAGGCCTTTACGGGCAACGAAGCCGCCTATATCATGAGCATCGCGCCTTTTTCAGAATACCGGGGACAGCCCTGGCGGGGAATCAGGACCTGTCGACATACGTACGTGCGCAATCTCGACGGACCCTGGCTGCTGTACGACAACCGGGAAGATCCCCTCCAGATGCGCAACCTGGCCGGCAGCACTGAACACGCCGGCCTGCGCCGCAGACTGGACGATCATCTGAATGAAGAAATGGCCCGTCGGGGCGACGCGCTGCTTCCCGCGGACTATTACCTGGAACGATTCGGCTATGAAGTGAACGAAGCCGGAGCGATCCCCCACGACAACACGGTGCGCCCGCCCGATCGATATCGACGCGGATAGGTGGACCACCGCAGGATCTGCTTGAAAACAGGAACTACCTGAGACAAAGAGGACACAAGATGGCGAAAGAAGCCGATCTGCGACTGATCGACCCCGTGCGGGATGCCGCCGCGCTCGCCGAGATGTGGAACGAGAGCGACCTCGAGTGGCCCGGCACGTGGAACGCCGGCGTGCCCACGACGGCGCGGGATATCCGGGACTGGCACGAACGGGAGGAGTACATCGCGGTCTTCGTGTGGGAGGAAGGGGAGAAGATCGGCGGGTACTGTTCCCTGGTATACGACAAGGACGACGACGAGGCCCTGTACCTCGCCCTCCTGAACGTCTCTCCCCGTTTCCAGGGCAGGAGTATCGGCCGGCGGATGCTCGTCCGGTCCGTGGAGAAGGCCATCGAGGACAAGAAGTACCACCTCGACCTCGATACCTGGTCGGGGAACGTGAAGGCGATGGCGCCGTACAAGCGGACGGGCTTCTTCTGGGACGCCGGAGGCTGGCCGTTGATGCGCAATTATATGCCCGCGGTCCTGGCGATGCCGTGCACGCGGTACTTCTTCGACCGGCACGACTGGTACAGGTCCCTCCAGCGGCAGATCGACCAGCGTCCCGACGAGGAAGAGTGGGAAGGGCTGCGGGTTTTTACCTACCGGTTTTCGGCCCGGGGCGCACAGTCCGCCGCGGGCGGCGCCGGACCTGCCGACCGGTCCCCTGCGTCTGATGAGTCCGCAACTGCCGAAGGCCGGGAGGAATTGACGGTCCGGGTGGACCGCGAGGCGCGGCACGTCGCCTCGGTGGAGACGGCGGAGTTGTCCGTATCGGCGACGGTGGACGACATCGAGCCGGTGCGAGGCGGCAGGACCACCATGCGGTGGAGGCTGCAGAACCGTAAGGACCGGCCGGCCGCTTTCGCGTTGACGGCAAAAGAGACGGGCGACCTGTCCATCGACTATCACCATCAGAAGACGTTGGGACCCGGTGAGACGGTTACCCTCGAGGCGCCGGTGAACGTATCGGAAAAGGCCGTGTCCGTGGCCAGGGAAAAAACCGCGCCGAGGGTCCGCACCAGCATACGTTGGGACGATCTTCCCATCGAGCTCGCCACGGGCGTTCGCCCGCGGGTCGAGATGTCTGTTTCCATAGATCCCGAGGAGATCACCCTGGCGCCCGGCACGCCGCGGCACGTGCGTGTAATCCTGCACAGCCAGTTGCCCGATGACGTCGATGCGCAGATCCGCATCACCGTTTCAGACGGCCTCTCGGCGGATCGGAGCGCACACGACGTCGCGGTGCCCGCCCGGGGATACGGAGGATTCGAGACGGTCCTCGAGGCGGACGGCCCGGGCGTCTTCGAATTGACCTTCTCCGGTCGCGTGCAATGGAAGGACAGAACGGTCGACCTCGCGGATGCGAAGCATGCCGTCTTCGCGTTGGAACCGGGCGGACTGCTGTACCACCAGGACGGCGCGGTGCGGTTCGAGAACGAAATCTTCAGGGCGACCCTGGAGGCCGGGGGCGGCCAGTTGAAGATCAGGGACCGGGCGACTGGAAGGTATCTCGGCACGGAAGGCGCGCGCCCCATACCGCCGAAGTGGCCCAGCGAGTACAGCGAGTCGGACTTCAGGCTGAAAGCCGAACGGGACGGGCACGGCGTGGTCCTCACGGCGACCTACGCACCTAAAAAAACCCCGGGCATGGTCTTCAGCCGGATCATCCGGATGAACGCCGGACCGGTTGTTTCGGTGGAACACGTGGTGGAAAACAACGGGTTCGACCCCCGTACCTTTCGTCTCTACCAGTTCGTGACGAACGGGGGTTCGGAGTTTACGACGCTGACGCTGCCGCTCCGGGAAGGGATGCTGAGGGCGCGATGCGCCGACCGCCCCGCGCCGGGCGACTACGACTTCAGGCGCGGTGAATCGTTCCCGGAGACTTGGGGCGCTTTCGAAATGTCTCACGGGACGATCGGGGTCCTCTGGTCCGGCGGCCTGGACGAAATCGAATGGAACGGGTTCGAATTCCAGTCGGTGAGCCGGGAGACGGCCTGCGCGCCACAGTCACGCGTATCTCATGGTATCCTTCGTCTCGTCGTCGGCGACGGCGGCTGGCAGGGTGTGCGCCGCGTATGGCGGCGAACGAACGGGCACCAGGCCGACGAACTCGAACCGCTCCCGCCGGTCCTGGGCGAATTCGAGGTGTCGACTGATCCTCCGGTGGCCGTGGTCGCCGGGGAAGAGACCGAGATCCGGTTCCGTGTTTCGCAATGGAAGTCCCGGAAGGCCAGTGGCACCCTCACCTTCGCCATGCCCGACGGCTGGCGCTGCGATCCCATGTGGATTTCATTTTCGGAAATCGACTGGAAACATCCCTGCACCGGTTCGGTGCGGTTGGCCACGACCCGACCACCGGGAGTCTACGAAGGCCGGATGGTACTTGAAGGCGGGGAGCGTAACGTCGAGGTCGAAATGCCGCTCGTCCGTCTGGGAGACGGATCGGCCGTGGAAGTGGAAGAAGGCGAGTCCGCGGGCCACAGGATTCTCACCATACGTAACCGGCGGCTCGAAATCGACGTGGTGCCTTCCTTCCTCGGCTCGGTGAGCGCAATCCGGGACGCCGGGGACGCATGCAACCACCTTGCATCGGCCTTTCCGAACCCCAGTGTTTTCGGATCGAATTATCCCTGGTACGGTGGCATCCAACCGGAAGTAGAGGTGGACCGGCTTTCCTGGACGGCCGCCCTGGAAGACGAGACCTTTGTGGCGGAAACGGTCTCCTGCAAAGACGGGCGCGGCATCGAATGGGCCGGCGTTCGTCAGCGGGCCGCGCTATCCCATGAAGAGATCCGCGGGCTGACCCTGGAACTCGATACGCTGACCCCGGGCGGCAGCCCGGTGATCAAGCTGGTATGGAGACTCGTGAACGGAGGGGCCACGCCTCGCCGGCTGAGCGGCGGATGGCATCTCTTTTTGCAGCCCGATGGCGAGATGCACGACACCGTCCTGTTCTCGGCGGACTTCGAACGGAGGCGGACCGACTGGGATTACCGTCACCATGGCGGTCATTGGGGCGCTGCCGCCAATCCGCGAACCGGACGGACTTTCGCGCTCGTATCGCCCTGGAACGTAACCAGACTGGTCGGTTGGGGTACCAGCGGAGGACATCTCAGGCTCAAGACGAAGCACGAAGTACCCGCACACGGCGTGAAGGAGATGGCCGCCTACCTGGTCCTGGCCGATTCCAGGGAAGAAGCACGAAGGTACGCGGTGTTGAAGAATCTGCAATGATCCCCTCGGGCCGCCGGGAACGTCCGGTAAAGGGGATCAGCCGGATTGCGTCATCCCTGCAGGCCGTTCGATTCCCACAGATCGGGGTTTTCCGTCAGGATCTCGGGACCGTCGGACAGGATGGCGACGGTATGCTCGAAATGGGCGGACAGCCGTCCGTCGGCGGTGGAGGTCGTCCATTCGTCTTCGAGGACCCTGATCCGGTGCGCACCCGCGCACACCATGGGTTCGATGGCGATGACCATGCCCGGCCTGAGCCGGATGCCGCGTTGCGGTCTGCCGTGATTGGGGACCTGCGGCTCCTCCCAGAGACTCCGGCCGATCCCGTGTCCGCACAGGTCCCGCACGACCGAGTACCCGTGGGATTCCGCGTGTTGCTGCACCGCGTGGCCGATGTCGCCGATGCGGTTCCCCGCCTTCGCTTCCTCGATCCCCTTGAATACCGAAGTCCGCGTGACGTCCATCAGCCGCTGCGCTTCCGGTGAAACGCGGCCGACGGGAAAGGTAAAGGCCGTATCGCCGTGGTACCCGTCGATGATCATGGCGAAGTCGAGACTGAGAATGTCCCCTTCCACGACCTTGCGCCGAGGGCTGGGGATGCCGTGTACGATCTCATCGTTGATGGACGCGCAGATCGTGGCGGGAAAGGGCGGATGGAAGGTGGGCTTGTATCCCAGGAAGGAGGAGGTGCCTCCAAAGTCCCGGATCATTTTGCGGGCGATTTTGTCCAGTTCGGAGGTCGCGACGCCCGGTTTGACGGCTTCTCCCATGCGCTGCAGCGTCGCGGTCGCGGCCTGGCCGCTGCGGCGGATGGTCCCGATCTGCTCTTCCGTTTTGAGTATGATGCCCATGATCTTGATCACCTGAAATTCAGTGCGCAGACAACGAATGCCCGGCACGTCAACGAATGCCCGGCGCGTCAACGAATGCCCGGCGCGTCAACGAATGCCCGGCGCGTCCGGGTACGCGCCTGTTTGGCGCGCCCGGAACGCACCATGCATGATACAGGGGCAAGGGATTTAGTCAAGGGCATTCAGCCCGGCGCGTCGAGCCGACGGGCAGGCGGACCCGCGAGGTCCATGGACATCCGAAGGCGACCCGCACGAAGTCAACCCGAGCACGCGCCGTTTCCTGGTGCGGACGTCTGTCGCGCGGTCCCTGAAATACCTTGTCCCGCGTCAGGGCGTCGTGTATGTTCTGTCGCGGGAACGGCCCTGTTTTTGCGGTCGTCAAGGCATTTGAGCGTATTCACCAGACACCAGGAGCGTTCTGAACAGGATGATGGACCAATCAGCTCTCAACGAAGCGCCGGCACGAAAGTGGCTGACCTACCGTCCGGAGATCAAGCTCATTGACTGTACGATACGGGACGGCGGCCTGATGAACGACCACCGTTTCGAGGCGGATACTGTCAGGGCGGTCTACCGGGCCTGTGTCGCCGGCGGGATCGACTACATGGAAATCGGCTATATCAACTCGCGGCAGATCTTCTCTCCCGATGAGCACGGACCGTGGAAATTCTGCGCCGAAGAAGACATCCGCGGCATCGTGGGAGAAAACGGCACGCCGCTCAAGCTGGCGGCCATGGCCGACGCGGAGAAATCCGACTACAAGACCGACATTCTGCCCTCTGATGAAAGCGTGCTGGACATGATCCGGGTCGCCACCTACATCCACCAGATCCCGCTGGCGCTGGACATGATCCGGGACGCCCACGAAAAGGGCTACGAGACCACGTTGAACCTCATGGCGGCTTCGACAGTCCCCGAAAGCGAAATGGACGAGGCGCTTTCCATGCTGGCCGAATCCGATGTGGACGCCGTCTACGTGGTGGACAGCTTCGGCGCGCTGTACAGCGAACAGGTCGAAGCGCTGGTGGACAAGTTCCTTAACGCCCTGCAGTCCACCGACAAGCAGGTGGGCATCCACGCCCACAACAACCAGCAGCTGGCCTTCGCCAACACGATCCAGGCGCTGATCCGAGGGGCGAACTACCTGGACGCCAGCCTGGCCGGACTCGGCCGCGGCGCGGGCAACTGTCCCATGGAGCTGATCGTCGGATTTCTTCACAACCCGAAATTCCGCCTGCGGCCTTTGCTGGAATGCATCCAGTACGACGTCGAACCGATGCGGGCCGAACTGATGTGGGGATTCGACATTCCCTACATGATCACGGGCCTGATGAACCAGCATCCCCGGGCGGGCATGCGGTTCAACGCGGCGAAGGAAAGGGGCAGCATGGCCAGGTTCTACGACGAGATGGAGGACGCCGGGTAGCCCGGTACAGGGCGCCTTGTAATCCGCGGGCACGTTATCCCGGGTCCAGTTTCTATTCGCCACGCACCGGCACCGCACAGCCACCCGTGAGCCCATGATCACCCCGCTGGAACAGCGTATCGTGGAACAGGTAGACGTCCTCCGCGAAGACATGCTGGGGTTTTTGCGGGAACTGATACGCATTCCCTCCGTCAATCCCCCGGGCGAAGGATACCTGTCCTGCGCCCGGCTGGTGGACGACCGGTTGAAGGCGCTGGGATTCGAAACCCGCTACGTGACGGCCGAGCATCACCCGGACCATTCCGCGGAATATCCCCGCGTTAACGTCGTGGGCCGCCTTCCAGGCCGGTCTCCAATGCCCACGCTGCATTTCAACGGCCATACCGACGTCGTACCGCCGGGCGAAGGCTGGACGGTCGATCCCTTCGGCGGGGTGGTAAAGGACGGCAGGATCTACGGCCGCGGCACGTGCGACATGAAGGGCGGCATTGCCGCCGCGCTCTTCGCGGCGGCCGCGGTGCGCGAGGCCGGCGTCTACCTGCGCGGAAGCCTCGAGTTCAGTGGGACGGTGGACGAGGAAACCGGCGGGTTCGCCGGCATGGACCATCTCGCCCGCGAGGGCCTGATATCCCCGGAACGGACGTCTTACGTGATCATCCCCGAACCCTTCGGGCCGGGGCGCATCTGCCTGGGGCACCGCGGGGTCTACTGGTTCCGGATCGACACCATCGGCCGTACCGCCCATGGCAGCATGCCCTTTCTGGGCGTCAGCGCCATCGGCCAGATGGAGCGGATCCTGCGACAGATCGAATCAACCCTTGCGCCGGCGCTTCGCAAGCGCGCCACGGACATGCCCGTCGATCCCCCGGGCGCCCGCCACGCGACGATCAACGTGAACGGGATTACGGGGGGTCAGACGGACGGCGGCGTGGGTTCGCCGTGCGTGGCCGACCGGTGCTCCGCCGTCTTCGACCGCCGTTACCTGAAAGAGGAGTCCTTTGAGGACGTAAGAAAAGAAATCGAAACCCTGATCGGCGGTCTGGCCGCGGCAGACCGGGATTTCAACGCGGAACTTACCGACCTGATGGTCGTTCATCCGGTCGAGACCGATCCCGACGCCGAACTGGTCGGGACGGCGGCCCGGACGATCGAGGACCTCACGGGCGCGCCGGCGGATTACGTGGCCAGCCCGGGCACCTACGACCACAAGCACGTGCACAACACGGGACGGGTGAGGCAGTGTATCGCCTACGGACCCGGACTGCTGCATCTCGCCCACCAGCCCGATGAATACTGCGAGATCGATCATCTCGTGCAGAGCTGCAAGGTCATGGCGGTCACCGCCGTCCGGTTGCTCGGTGCGGACTGAAGAGGGAGAACCGATGGAATTCGCTTTAAGCAGCGACCAGGCCATGATGCGGGACACCGCCCGCCGGATCGCCGATGAGAAGCTGAAACCCCACGCCCGGGACATCGACGAACGCGAGGCCGTACATTACGAAACGATCCGGGAGCTCGGCGAGATGGGCTTCATGGCCATGATGGTCCCCGAGGAGTACGGCGGCGCGGGACTGGACACGATAAGCTACGTGCTGGCCGTGGAGGAGTTTTCCCGGGTGTGCGCGTCGACCGGCGTATGCGTCTCGGTCAACAACTCCCTTTTCGCCGACGGCGTCTACGCCTTCGGGACCGAAGACCAGCGGAAGACCTACCTGCCGCCCCTGGGTCGCGGCGCGGCGCAGGCCTGCCTCGCGCTGACCGAACCCGGCGCCGGGACGGACGTCGGCTCGACGGTCACCTCGGCGCTGAAGGACGGAACGGATTACGTCATCAACGGCAAGAAGCACTTCGTGACCAACGGCGGCTTCGCCGATTACCTCCTCGTCCTGGTGACCACTGCGCCTGGCACCGGCCACCGAGGCCTCAGCATGCTCCTCGTGGAGAAGGACACGCCGGGATTCGCCGTCGGCCGCCAGGAACAGAAGCTCGGAATCCGGGGATCGGATACCAGCGAACTTTTGTTCGAGGATTGCCGCGTGCCGGAGACTAATCTGTTGGGCGAGGAAGGGCGGGGCCTGAACATCGCGCTGTCCATGCTGAACGGCGGCCGCATCGGAATCGCGGCGCAGGCCCTGGGTATCGCGCAGGGCGCCTATGACGCCTCCGTGCGGTACGCGAAGGAGCGGACCCAGTTCGGCAAGCCCATCGCCGAGTTCCAGGCGGTCGCCTTCAAGCTGGCCGAGATGGCTACCGAACTCGAGGCGGCCCGCCTCATGACCTACCGGGCCGCGTGGCTCAAGGATGCCGGCCGGGATTACATCACGGCGTCGTCCATGGCCAAGCTATACGCGTCGGAGGCCTCGATACGGATTACGAACGAGGCCATTCAGATCCACGGCGGTTACGGGTACATCCGCGACTTCGACGTGGAGCGCTTCTACCGGGACGCGCGGATCACCACCCTCTACGAAGGCACCTCCGAAGCCCAGAAGATCGTCATTTCGCGAAACATCCTGAAGTCGGACGGCGCCGGGTCCTAGACCTCCGGGCGTCCTGTCTCCCGTCCGGCGCGGAGGAACCCCTGTGCGGGCATGGTTTTGCCTTGACAAGTTACCAAACAAACGTAGGGTATATTGACACGTGCGCGTAGCGTTTTGCCTAGGGTATATTGACACGTGCGCGTAGCGTTTTGCCTAGGGTATATTGACACGTGCGGCCAATGGCTATATATTGTGCTAACTGCATGGCCTGGCACGACATGTTCTAATGCAGACGGGCATGGAAGATGTCGTTCGACGTAATCTTGCGCAACTGGGGTAGGACCTATGGCGACCCAGAACGGATCGGGCAACGGTAAGGACCGCCACGCCCAGCTCGACCTGCTTACGCAGTCAGACGAGACGGCGAACAGCGGTTCCGGAAACGGGAACGGCTCGCACGGCAGCGGCGCCGCGTCAAACGGAAGCGCGGTTGAATCGGAAAACGGCGCGCGACCGGACGAGGGCAACGGGTCCCCGGCCGCGGCGGATGCGGCCGTATACGACGAAAGCAAGGTCAGGACCCTCTCCTCGCTGGAACACATCCGGCTCCGGACCGGCATGTATATCGGCCGACTCGGGAACGGCAGCGATCCGGAAGACGGCATCTACGTCCTCCTGAAGGAAGTGATCGACAACGCCGTGGACGAATTCATCATGGGCCACGGCCGGAAGATCGACGTGACCATCCAGGACAACCGGGTCCGCGTCCGGGACTTCGGCCGCGGGATTCCCCTCGGCAAGGTCGTGGAATGCACCTCCATCATCAACACGGGCGCCAAGTACAACGACGAGGTCTTCCAGTTCAGCGTTGGACTGAACGGCGTCGGCGCCAAGGCGGTCAACGCCCTCTCCGTCGATTTCCGGGTCGTGGCGTACCGGAACGGGCAGTATGCGGAGGCGGTGTACGAGCGGGGACGGCTACTCGGCCAACAAGAGGGCGCCGCGGACGAACCGGACGGCACCTATGTGGAATTCCTGCCCGACGAGGAGATCTTCGGGGAATACGCCTTTCAGCCGGATTACGTGGAACGCCGCATGTGGAACTATGCCTGCCTGAACAGCGGCCTCCGCATGATCTACAACAAGAAGCGCTTCGTTTCCCGGTACGGACTGCTGGATTTCCTGAAATCCGAGGTGGGGGAGCATATCCTCTACGAGCCCTCTTATCACAAGAGCCAGTACATCGAGTTCTCCTTCACCCACACCACCAACTACGGCGAGACGCTCTTCTCCTTCGTGAACGGCCAGTATACCGCGGACGGCGGGTCTCACCAGAGCGCTTTCCGCGAAGGCATTCTCAAGGGCGTCAACGAGTACTTCAAGAAGAGCTACGGCGGCGTGGACGTGCGGGAGTCCATCGCGGGCGCCATCGCCATCAAGCTCAAGGAACCGATTTTCGAGTCCCAGACCAAGAACAAGCTGGGCAATACGGAGGTCCGGGGCTGGCTCGTTTCGGAGATCCGCAGCGCCGTGGTGGACTTTCTGCACAAGAACCAGGAGTCCGCCCAGAAGATCCAGGAGAAGATCACCCAGAACGAGCGCCTGAGGAAAGAGCTGAACGCGGTCAAGAAGGAAGCCCGGGAGGCGGCCCGGCGCATCGCCATCAAGATCCCCAACTTCAAGGACTGCAAATACCACTTCGGCCACGCCAAACACGGGGAGGAGTCCTCCATCTTCATCACCGAAGGGCCCTCGGCAGCCGGTTCGATGGTCTCGGCGCGGGACCCGCTGACCCAGGCGATCTTCGGGCTTAAGGGCGTGCCGCTGAACGTGTTCTCCCGGTCGCGGGCGGCCATCTACAAGAACGAGGAGCTGTACAACCTCATGATGGCCCTCGGCATCGAGGAGGGGATGTCCAACCTGCGGTTCAACAAGGTGATCATCGCGACCGACGCCGATTACGACGGCTACCACATACGCAACCTCCTGATGACCTTCTTCCTCAGTTATTTCGAGGACATGGTGCTCGCGGGCCACGTCCACATCCTGGAAACACCGCTCTTCCGGGTGCGCAATACGAAAGAGACCGTGTACTGCTACAGCGAGAAAGAACGCAATGCGGCGCTCGACCGGATACGGGGCGCCGAGGTGACCCGGTTCAAGGGGCTGGGCGAGATCTCGCCCGGTGAATTCGGCCAGTTCATCGGTCCCGACATGCGGCTCGTGAAGGTCAACGTCCGTTCCATCCACAGCATACCGGACACCCTGAATTTCTACATGGGCAAGAACACGCCCGAGCGCAGAGAATACATCGTGGAAAACCTGCTGGACGAAGTATAGGACCCCCATGGCCTACGCCGATACCCTCTTCGACGATTACTACCTGAAGTACGCCTCCTATTTCATCAAGGACCGGGCCATACCGGAAATCGACGACGGACTCAAGCCCGTCCAGCGGCGCATCCTCCATACCCTCTTCGAGATGGACGACGGGAAGTACCACAAGGTCGCCAACGTAGTCGGCCAGACCATGCGGTACCATCCCCACGGGGACCAGTCCATCTTCGGGTCGCTGGTCAATCTGGCCAACAAGGACATGTTCATCGAGAAGCAGGGCAATTTCGGTTCGATCCTGACCGGCGATCCCGCTTCCGCGGCCCGGTACATCGAATGCCGGCTGACGCCGCTGGCCAGGGACGTGCTGCACGACCCGGAAATCACCGAATACGTGGATTCCTACGACGGCCGCAACCGGGAACCCGTGGCCTTTCCGGCAAAGATACCGGTCCTCCTCGCCATGGGCGCCGAGGGCATCGCCTCGAGCATGGCGACCCGGATCCTGCCCCACAATCTCATCGAACTCATGGAGGCCCAGATAGCCTGCCTCCGGGACGAGCCCTTCGAGGTCCTGCCCGACTTCCCCACGGGCGGCCTGGTGGACGTCTCGGAATACAACGACGGCAACGGGAAGGTGATGGTCCGCGCCCACCTCGACGTCCGGGACCCCAAGCGCATCGTCATCCGCCAGCTGCCCTTCGGTTCGACCACCGAGAGCCTCATCGCGTCCATCGAGTCGGCGGCGAAGAAGAACAAGCTGAAGATCGCAGGCATATCCGACTTCACGGCGGACGAGGTGGAAATCGAGATCCGGCTGGCCCGGGGCGTGCATTCCGACGAAACCGTGGACGCCCTGTACGCCTTCACCGACTGCGAGTCTTCCATCTCCACCAACATACTCGTCATCCGAACGGGTCATCCATGCATCCTGCCCGTGTCAGACGTCCTCAGGCACAATACGCAGCGGCTTCTGGAGATCCTCGAAGCGGAACTGAAGATCGAACGGAAACAGTTGCACGCTAAGCTGCGCGCGAAGACGCTGGAACAGCTCTTCATCAAGGAGCGGATCTACAAGCGCATCGAGGAGATCCGGGAACAGGAAAAGATCCACGAAGCGGTCCGGACGGGATTCGAGCCCTTTGGGTCCAGGGTGAAGGACCTGACTTCCGAGGATATCGATGCCCTGCTCAAGGTGCCCATCCGCCGGATTTCCCTGTACGACATCAACCGCGCCAACGAGGAGATGAAGGGTATCCGGAACCGCCTGCGCGAGATCAGGGATCACCTGGGCAACCTTTCGACCTACGCGGTCACGCTTCTGGAAGGACTCATCGGGCAGTACCGGAAGACTTTCCCCCGGCGGACGACCATCACCTCCTTCAAGCGGGTGGACGCCCGGGAGGCGGCGCAGCGGAATCTCGCGCTCAAGTACGACCGGAACACCGGGTACCTGGGGTACGAACTGGGCAACGGCGACACCCTCTTCAACGTTTCTCCCTACGACCGGGTGATCGTGATCCGCAAGACAGGCGCCTACGCGCTTCACGACGAGATCGAACGGCTTTTCGTGGACAAGGGCATGCTGTACTGCGGGTTCGTCGATCCGGACCGGGTGTTCACCGTGGTCTACCGGGACAAGAACGCCCATCCCCATGTCAAGCGCTGCAAGCTGGACAAGTTCATTCTGAACCGGGGATACGAACTGGTCCCGGAAGGCTGCCGGATCCTGCAACTGACCACCGACGAGGATGTCCTGGCGACCGTCACCTACAAGCCCACGCCCCGCATGCGGGTACTCGAGGAAGACTTCGATCTCTCGCGCTATCCGGTGCGGGGAAACCGGGCCAGGGGCATCCGGCTCGCCCCCAAGGCACTCAAGGGCGTGAAGCTGTCCAGGAAACCCGACCGGCCGGACGCGCCGGAACAAGAGGAAGAGCCCGGCCAGACGGACCTCCCGTCGATCACGAACGGTGTGGATCAAGCCGGCCCCTCAGGGGATCCCGAGAAAGGAACGGACTGACGTGGCCCTGGAGATGCGCATCGGTCTCGGACAG
The DNA here is from genome assembly GCA_965202605.1 of bacterium. Classification (GTDB taxonomy): domain Bacteria; phylum JAAXHH01; class JAAXHH01; order JAAXHH01; family JAAXHH01; genus JAAXHH01. The sequence continues at coordinate 2,200,607 of OZ241838.1, read as the reverse complement.
TTCAACGTGCTCACCGACGAGAAACTCGCCTACATCAAGCAGCTCGGCGCCGACGATTTTCTCATGAACACGCCGAAACTGCCGGGCGAGAAGCGCTGGGAGCTGGAAGACCTGGTCGACCTGAAACGGCGGGCGGATACCGCCGAACTGCGTCTCATGTGCCTGGAGAACGTGCCCATCCCCTTCTACGACAAGGCCATGCTGGGGCTGCCGGGCCGCGACGAGCAGATTGAAAACATGAAGTACACGATCCGGAACATGGGGAAAGCCGGCATACCCATCCTTGGGTACCACTGGATCCCCAGCGGGGTATGGCGTACCCCGGATCCCGCCGTACTCCGGGGCGGGGCGACGGCCACGCGGTTCGATTTCGAGACGCACCGGGACGTGGCGCCCACGCACGGCAGGGTATTCACGGCGGATGAGATGTGGGAGCATTACGCATACTACATGACGCGGATCCTGCCGGTCGCCGAGGAGAGCAACGTCAGACTCGCCCTGCATCCCGACGACCCACCCGTGCCCATGCTGGGCGGCGTGGCCCGGATCTTCAGCAGCTTCGAGGGCTTCAAGCGCGCCATGGACACCTTCGACAGTCCGTACCACGGCCTTGATTTCTGCATGGGCTGCTGGTCGGAGATGGGCGGCCATGACTACGTGATAGACGCCGTGCGCCATTTCGGCGGCCGGGGCAAGATCATCTACGTCCATTTCCGCGACGTTCAGGGCAACGTCCCCTGTTTCAACGAATGCTTCATCAACGAGGGCAACGTCGATCCCTACGTAGTCATGCGGACGCTGAAGGAGGTCGGGTTCACCGGGTTCATGATCACCGACCACGTACCCCATTTCGTGGACGATACCGACTGGAACCACCGCGGTCGCGCCTATGCCATCGGCTACATGACCGCCATGCTGGAGATGGTGAACAAGCTGCGGCCTTCCCCGGCCCGGCCTACAGCGAAAACCAGTAGTTGAATTTCAGCAGGAAGATGTTCGAGGGATAGGTGTCGAACAGGTCGTTCAGGTCCTGCCCGGCGGAAAACGCGCCCGTGCCGCCCGAGCGGCTGCGCTGCTGCTGCCATACGAGAAACAGGGTCGAGCCCGGCGTGTACTCCCACCGAAGAACCAGGTTGGAACGGAACTGGCGGACGTTGAAGTCGGGATCGTCGAAGGTATAATCCGTCTGCCCGTCCCGATTCTCATCCACGCGGTAAGCCCCGTCCGAATCGTCGTACGCCAACTGGCCGTCTGAAAACACTTCGAATCGGTCGCCGTACCGGTCGGCCCGAGGGTCCGTTATACGCTTGAACCGGGCGTAGCGGCCGGCCGATACGAAGGGCTGGCCATAGTACTGGATGGACATGTTGTTGGTGATGCTGTAGTTGAGCCGGATACCGATCCCCAGCGTCTTCTGGTCGACGCGGCCCAGCAGGTAACGGTCCGCCTGGTCCGCCCGATCTGCCCGGTCCGCCCGGTCCATGCCGCCGAAGGATTTATTGGACACGTACTGCAACTCGTTCCAGTTGGCGTCGAAAAAGGGGTTGATGCGGATGTTCATGGCGTTACTCGGCCGGTAGCGCATGGACAGGTACACCCAGCTCGAGCGCCCCGCGTTATCGCGCAGCCGGTTGTGTCCTCCTCCAATGCCGAAACTGACCGGTTTGCGCCCATCGGTGTCGACGTCGATGTTGAATTCCACGTTGCCCGGTGTTTTCAGGGCCGGCCCGCCGCGCAGGGCGGTGGTGGACAGGCCGGTTATCTCCGACATCATATTGAACCATACCCACCAGTAGTTGTTGAACTGGCCGCCCCCGTTGAAGTTGCCGCCCAGGAATTTCCGCTCCCGGCCGAAGTTGAACCCCTGCCACTGATTTATGAACACATTGTACGCGCGGAAGATCCGATTCGGTTTTTCCGACCGGTAACCGAACCAGCTGTTCTGCATGAATACGTCGGCCTGGCGCAGGAATCCCACGTCGTTCAGTTCGAGGCCCGGAGAGCGCCAGGTACCGGAGATCCCCAGGTTCCACGGGCTGTTGCCCGAACGGCCTATCCCGAAGCTCCCGCCATGGCCGCTCAGGGCGGTCAGCGTGGAATCCAGCGCTACGTAGGAGGCGTCGGGACGCTGGTAGTACCGCGCGGAGTTGCGCTGTACGCGGGTAATCGCTTCCGGTTCGCCCCGGACGTGGCTGAACGACAGGCTCGCGTTGAGCCAGTAGGTCCGGTCGCTCCACTGGTGGCGGAAATCGATCCCGCCCGTGTAGGCCGCCCGGTTGAGGAAATCGAAGTGGGCCCTGCTGTTGTTGCGGTTGGTCGCCGTGAGCATCGTGCCCAGTGACGTGCCCCCGTCGTTGAAGTCCTGCTGCAAGCGCGCGACCAGGTAGTTGGTCAGCGGTTCCACGGACTCCTCGCTCCGCGCGCCTTCCGTGTCTATCCGGGCGGTGGCTTCCGAGGTGACGGCGTCCACGATGCCGATGGACAGGCCGCGCGGTGTCTTGCCGGTGATCTTCGCGGCGGCGAGTATGGGCGTATTCCGGGGCATATCCATGGTCTGGCCGTCCGATAGATCCGGATTCCGCTGGGGGGACCGGCCGATACGCCGCGAGTAGAACAACTGGTCGTTCCGGAAAGGACCTCCGCCGCCGACGCGGAACTCGGTGATGTTCTTCCCTTCGACGAAAAGGGGCCGGCGTTCCTCGAAGAACAGCTCGAAGGCCGACAGGTTGACCCGAGAAGGGTCCGCCTCGACCTGGCCGAAGTCGGGGTTCACGGCCAGGTCCATGGTCAGGTTGCCGGCGAGCCCGATCTTGCCGTCCAGTCCGATGCGCCCGTCGGCGCTCTGGCCGTCGCGGAAGGGATTCCGCGCTTCGGCCTGGAACCGGTTGAGGTCACCTACCACGTAGGGCAGTACCTCGATCCGGTGGGAAGACTCGATACCTTCCAGTCCGCGCAGTTCTCCGAAGAGGCTTACCCAGCCCGGCGAATTCCTGTGGATGTGCTGCCAGCCTGAACGCTCCTCGCGGCGGTACAGCCTTCTTTGAACCTGGAGGCCCCATACCTGTCCCTCCTCGCCGGAGAACCGCAGCTGGCTCAGGGGGATGCGCATCTCGGCAAGCCATCCTTCTTCGTCGATGGTGGACGCGCCGTACCATACGGGGTCCCAGCTCGGGTCCCAGTCGTCGCCGTCGTTCGAAATGGCCTCGTCGCCCCGGCCGCCGGAGGCGGTCAGTGTAAAGGAAAACGCCGTGCGCTTGTCGTGATAGCTGTCGAAATGGATCTCCACCCAGTCGTTGTCCCAGTCGTCTCGCCTGGTTACGCGGCTGGTGATCCGGTCCGGTTCGGTATCATAGGCACGGATCAGCACGTAGAGGTTGTGATCGTCGAAAAGGATCTTGAAGGCGGTCTGCTGCGAGGGTTCCCCGCCGTCGTCAGGGTCCAACTGGGTAAAGTCACCTGACCATTCCACGTCGTCCCAGGCCGGATCATCGCCCCTGCCGTCTATGTCAGGGGGCTGCGACGCGATATGCCGTGTATTGTAGACCCGTTTTTCCGGCGCCGGTTCGCGCGCCTCAGATTCCGTTGATGCGAGTAAGGGTACGATCGAAAGGGCCGTGATCCACCGTATCAGTCCTGCCATATGCAATGTGTTGCCTCCTGCTGCCTTCCTGCCCAATCGTGAACTTTCTGAACCGAGTTGCTTCTATGACTTGAGACCCGCGCGAATAGTTGCGTTTTTTCGTGCCGAATTGTCGCGTCGAACTGCCGCCAGGGTCTTTCGTCTCCGGGCGTTACTTCATACATCCTCGGGGAGGTCCGTATTCACAAAACCTGTCCGCCTATTCCCCGGGACGGATGCACCGGTCCGCCCGGTCCGCCCGGTCCGCGCGCGGCGCCGAATATACTTTTGCCATAACGGCAGTACGGCTGCATATTAACGCTGTGACGCAGGACCTGCGAACCGCGCATCGGCGGAAGAGACCGTCGCGCCCGCACACCGCAGTACGCGGAGAGTCCACATGCCCGGTGGTCGACCGAACGTACTCTTCATCATGACCGACCAGATGCGGGCGGACTGCATGTCCTGCGCCGGCCATCCCGTGGTCAGAACGCCCCACCTGGATGAGCTTGCCGGCTCTGGCGTCCTGTTCCGGCGGGCCTACGTGCAGTCGGCGGTCTGCGGCCCGAGCCGCATGTGCTTCTACACGGGACGGTACCCCCACGCCAACCGCTCGTCCTGGAACGAGGTCCCCCTGCCCGCGGACGAGAAGACGATGGGACATTACTTCTCGGATGGAGGTTACCGGGCGGCCCTTTGCGGCAAGACGCACTACACCCCCGATCCGTTGGACGATCCGCTGGTCCAGCCCGCCGAAGGCATCCGGCGCACGACGCTGGCCGGACTGGAGGCCTGGGAGTTGAACGACGGCCGGGGTGAAGGGTGGCTGTCCCATCTCAGAAGCGTTGGATATCCCGACGAGGTCGTACGCAACCCGTTCTCCGCGGACGTACCCCCGGACGCCGACCGGGATTACGCGGCCTATCCGACGCGCTTCAGGAGGGAAGACAGCGATACCGCGTTCATGACGGACCGCGCCATGGCCTTCATGGATGACGCCGGAGAAACGCCCTGGTTTCTTCACCTCTCCTATTTCAAGCCCCATCTGCCCATCGTGGCGCCCTATCCCTACAACGCGCTGTACGATCCCGCCGATTCCCCCGCGCCGAACCGGTCCGCCGAAGAGCTGGCGCGGCCCCATCCCTTTCACGTCCCCTTCCGCATAGAACGCAAGGGCGTGGAATATGACGACGAGGAAGTCTGGCGCCAGCGAAGGGCCACTTACTATGGGCTGATCACGGAGATCGACGATCACCTGGGCAGGCTGTTCCGCTTCATGAAGGACCGCGGGCTCTGGGAGGACACGCTGATCATCTTCACGTCCGATCACGGCGAATACGTGGGCGACCACTGGATGTTCGAAAAGGAACTCTTCTACGACGAGGCGTACAACGTCCCCTTCATCGTCCGCGATCCCCGGTCCTGCGCCGACGGAACCCGCGGCGCGGCGATGGACGATTTCGTCGAATCCCTCGACGTCCTTCCGACCTGCATGGACGTGTGCGGGCTGAACGGACCGGGCGGACCGGGCGGACCGGGCGGACCGGGCGCGCCGGCGGTCCTCCAGGGCCGGTCCCTCGTCCCCCTCCTGCGGGGTGAACGGCCGGACGACTGGCGCGCGGAGGTCTACGCGGACTGGGATTTCCGGTTCTACTGGACGCCGAAGAAACTCGGCATCCCGCCGGAGAGGTGCCGGGGCTGGATGGTACGGGACGACCGGTTCAAGTACTGGCATTTCAATGGCATGCCGGACGTGCTGTTCGATCTGGATGCGGACCCCGGAGAGCTTCGAAACGCGGCCGGCGATCCGCGCTATGCCGCGGTGATCCAGGACCTTCGCGTGAGACTCCTGGACTGGCGGATGTCGAACGAGGACGTGAGCCGGGTCGCGTGGACCTATGAGCGCCGTCCCGGGTTCGGGCGCAACCCCTTCGTGGCTTAACTCATCCGCCGCACGGCGTACCGGAGGCGAAATGAGCCGGTTCTTCTTCCTCGCCAGGAGATTTGTCGCGGGGGAATCCCTCGAAGCCGCGGCCGAAGTCGTCCGGACGTTGAACGACGCGGGGCTCGACGTCACGTTAAACATGCTCGGTGAAGGAACCCGGGAGCGGGAAAAGGCGGAAGACGCCGTAAGGCAGTATCTCGTGATGCTGGACCTGATCCGGGACGGCGCGCTGAAGGCCAATATCTCCGTCAAACTCACCCACCTGGGGCTGGATATAGACGAAGCATACTGCGTGGGCAACCTGTACCGGATCCTGGAAGCCGCGAAGGAGAAGGACGTCTTCATCCGGCTGGATATGGAAGGGTCGCCCTATACGCAGCAGACCTTGGACCTCTTTTACGACCTGTACGACAGCCATAAGAACACCGGCGTGGTGATCCAGGCCATGCTGCTGCGCAGTCCCCACGACATCTTCGTGCTCAACAAGATCGGCGCCCGCGTGCGGCTGTGCAAGGGATCCTACCGGGAACCCTCCGACCTGGCCCTGCAGCGGATGCCCAACATACGCGGCGCGTTTCTTTCGATGGCGGAACAGCTCCTGCAGGACGGCCGCTATCCCGCTTTCGCGACGCACGACGACTACCTGATCGAGGGCGTCGCCAGGTACGCCGAGCGTCTGGAGGTTCCAAAGGACGGTTTCGAGTTCCAGATGCTGTACGGACTGCGGCCCGGGTACCAGCGGGAAATGCGCAGACAGGGCTACCGCATGCGGATCTACGTGCCCTTCGGCACGGAGTGGATGCCCTATTTCTACCGGCGGCTCCGGGAACGCAAGGAAAACGTATGGTTCGTCTTGCGGAACCTGGTCAGGCGCTGAGACCGGCTCCCGACCGGTATTGCGGCCCGTGCGACACGATCCGCGGTATAATCATTGACAATGCAGCCGGTGTTACATCATAATCTGAAAACAATAACGCAGTACATGCCCTTCGATTCGTCGAGCCAACCCCGGACGGGAGATGCGTTCGCAATGGATTCGACATTTCGTGGGGTCGGAAATGCGAGGTGGCCGTGTTGATTCCGCTCTCCGACTATGGCCGGGACGGCGCGACGATCGAGTACAAAGCCTGGGCGTGTACCAATCCGGAATGCGGTTTCAACATGCGCATCGACAACGGAGATATCAGTTGCGGAAGACCCATGGCGCAGTCTCACAAGTGAGCAGATGGGGGTGCCGTGCTCATCCTCGGAATCGATACTTCCTGTGACGAAACCGCGGCCGCCGTAGTGCGCGATGAGACGACCGTCCTGTCCAACGTCATTTCCTCGCAGGGCATACACCAGGAGTATGGTGGCGTCGTGCCGGAACTGGCCTCCCGGGCACACCTGACCCTGCTTCTGCCCGCCATCGAATCCGCCCTGCAACAGGCTTCCTGCGAACCGGACGCCCTGGACGCCCTGGCCGTGACTTATGGTCCCGGCCTCTCGGGATGCCTGCTGATCGGACTATCCACGGTCAAATCCATCGCACTGGCGCTCGACAAGCCGCTGGTTGGCGTGAACCACATCGAAGGCCACGTGTTCGCGGGACGCCTGGCGGACACCCGCCTTGACCCGCCTTTCATCGCGCTCGTCGTTTCCGGCGGCCACACTCAGCTTGTGCGCGTGGCGGGCTGGGGCCGGTACCGTATCCTGGGCAATACCCGCGATGACGCGGCCGGCGAGGCCTTCGACAAGGTCGCCAGGCTGTTGAGGATCGGGTATCCAGGCGGCCCGGTAATCGACCGGTTGTCGCGGAACGGAGATCCCGGGTTTCTGGACTTTCCCCGGACGTACCTGGACCCGCGGGGATTCGAGTTCAGCTTCAGCGGTCTCAAGAACGCGGTGCGCATGTACCTGTCGAAACGGTCCGAGAACGTGATAGACCGCGACCGGGCGCACATCGCCGCCGCCTTCCAGGAAGCCGTCGTAGACGTCCTGGTCGACAAGTCCGCGGCTGCGGCATTGGCCGTGGGCGCCGAAACCATATTGATCACGGGTGGGGTGGCCTGCAACAGCCGCCTGCGTGAGCGGATGACGGAGAAGGGCACCGAGCTGGGTATCGGGGTGGTCTATCCTCCGCCCATCCTGTGTACGGACAACGGCGCCATGATCGCCGCGGCCGGGGCCTATCGTTTCGGGATGGGACAACGGGACGGCCTGTCGCTTTCCGTCCAACCCCGCGCGCGCCTCTGCGGCTCGAACGGGGCCGCCTGACCCGCATGTTACGGAATCGGTCGAGTTAAAACCATTTCGGAGACCGTACGACCTGCCAATGAGCTGGATCGCGTCCTACTTCAGATTTGACGAACTGAACACGAACTGGCGCGTGGAAACGACCGGCGGCCTGACCACGTTCATGACGATGGCCTACATCGTGGTGGTGAATCCGGGCATACTCTCGGAAGCGATGGGCGAGGCGCTGTTCGGGGAGCTGCTCTTCGCGACGTGCGTGTCCGCGGCGGCCGGCACCTTGTTGATGGCGCTCCTGGCGAACTATCCCTTTGCCCTGGCGCCCGGCATGGGCCTCAACGCCTTTTTCACCTATACGATCGTGCTGGGGATGGGCGTGGAATGGCGCCTTGCCCTCGCCGTGGTGCTGGCCTCGGGACTCCTGTTCCTCTTGCTGACGGTGCTGCGGGTGCGGGAAGCGATTATTACGGCGGTCCCGGAACCACTGAAACGCGCGACGGCCGCGGGTATCGGGCTCTTCATCGCCTTTATCGGGCTCAGGAACGCGGGCATCATCGTGGACAATCCGGCCACGCTGGTCGGCCTGGGTGACGTACGCTCCTGGACGGCGGGACTGACGCTGACCGGATTGCTGGGCACCGGCGTGATGCTTGCGCGGGGTATCCGCGGGGCGATCCTGCTGGGCGTCGCCGGCGTCGCGCTGCTTGCCATGATCGTCGGCGTTGCGCCGTGGCCGGCCGGCGTGGTCAGCCTGCCCGTCTGGCCCGAAAATCTCTTCGGCGAAGCCGTCGTCAACCTGCCTTTGACGCTGGAATCGGCCATGCTGCATCTCGTATTCGCCTTTCTTTTCGTCGATCTTTTCGATACCATGGGCACGCTGGTCGGGCTTTCGGAACGTTCGGGATACCTGGACGCCCAGGGCCGACTGCCCCGGGCCAACCGAGCGCTGCTTGCTGATTCCGTCGGAACGGTTTTCGGCAGTGTGCTGGGATCGTCGACCGTGACGACCTATATCGAGAGCGCCACGGGGATATCATCGGGGGCGCGGACGGGGTTCGCCGGCCTGGTCGTCGCCGTCCTGTTCCTCGGCGCCCTGTTTCTGACGCCCCTGGTAGAATCGATCCCGGTTTTTGCCACCGCGCCCGCCCTGGTCGTTACGGGCGTGCTGATGATGGCCTCGGCCGCGCAGGTCAAGTGGAGCGACGCCTCGGAGGCGGTCCCCGTCTTCCTGACGCTGATCGCGATCCCGCTGACTTTCAGCATCGCCGACGGCCTGGCTGTCGGATTCGTCGCCTATCCGATCATCAAGCGACTGAGCGGCAGGGGAAGCGAGGTGCATCCGCTCGTCGACGTGCTGGCCCTTGTCTTTATCGCAAGATACGCATTCTTGACGTGAGTTTTCGACTACAGGCCCGCAACACCGGCCTCTAATCGCCACCAGGTACTGAAGGGGGGTTCACCATGCGAATCATAAGTGTAATGCTGCTCGTACTGTTCGGCGCGTGGCCCGCGGCGGCCCAGGAAACCGGCGGCCTGTCGGGCCGGGTGGCCGCCGAAGACGGAACGGCGTTATTCGGCGCCAACGTCGTCGCCAGGGAGACCGCCACCGGAGCATTGCGGGGAACGACGACCGACGGAGATGGTGCGTACCGGATCGATGGCCTGCCGCCGGGCGTCTACGAGGTCACCGTGTCCTTTCTCGGCTACGAATCGGTCACCTCGGCCGGCGTGGCGGTCCGGGGCGGCGAGACCACGAGGCTGGACGCCGGCCTTGCGGCTACGACGCTGATCGGCCAGCAGGTCGTGGTTTCCGCATCGCGCAAACAGGAGAAGCTGCTCGACGCGCCGGCTTCCATATCCGTGGTCGAGCTGGACGAGATCATGAACCGGCCGGTCCTGTCGGCAACCGACTATATCAAGGACCTGGCCGGCGTGGACCAGGCCAAGGTCGGCGTTTCTCAGAGCTCCACCGTGATCCGGGGATTCAACCGCACGTTTACCGGATCCCTCCTGCAGATGGTGGACAACCGGATCGCGCGCATCGCCTCGCTCCGGCTCAACATGGGCAGTGCCATTCCCCTCACGAGCGAGGACATCCAGCGCATCGAGGTCGTCCGCGGGCCGGGTTCCGCTCTTTACGGCCCCAACAGCGCCAACGGGGTCATGCACATCGTGACCCGTTCGCCCATCGGTTCGGAGGGCAACGCGTTTTCACTGTTCGGCGGTGAACGCAGTCTGCGCAAGGCGACCTTCCGGCACGCCAGCAGCGTCGACGGTAAAATAGGCTTCAAGGTTTCGGGCGAGTACTCGAAGGCCCGCGAGTGGGAATTCGAAGACCCCGCGGAAGTCATCCCGCGGGACAACGACAACGAACGCCTGCTCGGAGAAATTCGAGTCGACCTTCGTCCGACCGACGACCTTTCCATCATCGGATCGGCCGGGTATTCCCGGATCAAGGCCATCCAGATGACCGGGCAGGGCGCAGCCCAGGCCGTAGACTGGTCAACCCGGTTCTTTCAGGCCCGCTCGCAGTACAAGGGATGGTTCGCGCAGATCTTTCTCAACATGAACGACGCGGGCGATACAAAGCTCCTCCGGACCACCCAGCCGATCGTGGATACCTCGAGATTGACCGTGATGCAGCTTCAGCACAACTTCGGGCTGGGCGACCGGCAGCAGTTCACCTATGGAGCGGACGTGTTGCTGACCCGGCCCAACACCGGGAACACGACCCACGGTCGATTTGAAGACAACGACAATCTGGACGAATACGGGTTGTACCTGCAGAGCGAGACGAACCTGAACGACCAGGTCAGCCTGATGCTGGCCGGCCGGCTGGACGAGCACAGCAAGATCGAAGACCCGGTGTTCTCGCCCCGGGCGGCCCTGGTCATCAGGCCTTCGACGGAGAGTACGCTCAGGCTTACCTACAACCGGGCGTTCGGCACACCCAGTTCGGTGCATTACTTTCTCGATCTGATAGCGAGTTCCGATCCATTCGGCCTGGGCATGAATTTCGCACCGTTGGGCCTGGGTCCGGACCGCACCATCGATCTGCGCACGCAGGGTGTCAACTCGCAGTTCACCTTCCGGCGCGGAGACAACAGCCTGCCCATGTACCGTTCGCCCTTCGCTCCCGTGGCGGGGCTGCCGGCGGATGCGTATCTGCCCATGAACGACCCGGCGAGTACCAATCTACTCTGGGGCGTGGCCCGCGGGGCCGTACTCGCGCAGCTTACGCCGCAGCTGCAGGCGCTGGCGACCCCCCTCATCACGCAACTGTTGATTTCGCGTGGCCTCCCCGCGGAAACGGCCGCGCAACTGGCGGGTCAGCAGGCGGCGCAACTGGCCGCCGCGTTCCCGGGCGTCATCCCGTCCGCGCTGCCGGGGCTCACGAATTCGCTGGGCGTGCTGGACACGGGGACGGGTACGTTCAATCCTGTCGATCCGTCCTGGGTCAGGGGAATCGACCCGATGAGACCGTCCATCACCGAGACGATTGAAGTGGGTTACAAGGGCGTCGTAGGAAACAAGCTGGTGCTGACCGCGGACTTCTATCGCAACAAGATCCACGACTTCATCAGTTCCATACACATCGTGACTCCCAACGTGTTCCTCGATCCCGGTCCGCTGGCCACGGCCCTGGGAACGGGTATCGCACAACAACTGGCCCTTCCGGAGAACGCGCAGCTGGCCCAGGTCGCCGCGGCGATCGACGATCCCGCCCTGGGACTGGGCGGCAACGGAAATGGATCGCCGGTGGACGAACTGGCAGGGATCTTCGTGAATACGGCGGCCATGATCCCCTTCGGCACGGTAACTCCGGAGGAAGCCTCCGATCCGAATGCCGTGATGCTGACTTACCGCAACTTCGGAGAAGTTTCGTACTACGGCACGGACATCGGGTTTTCCTATTATCCCAACGATAACTGGAACCTGTCGGGAAGCTATTCCTTCATCAGCGAGAACCTGTTCGAGAACGTGGACGGCCTCGACGACATCCCTCTGAACGCGCCAAAGCACAAGTTGTCCCTGGCGATCGGTATGAAACCGCCCGGCCTGCCGCTCAACCTCGGCGCCCGCATGCGTTACCGCGGGGATTTCGAAATGGCCGACGGCGTCTACGCGGGCGACGTGGAATCCCATACCGTCGTGGACGTGAGCGCTGCCTACGAATTCTCCAGGGTCACGTTCAGCGTGGAGGCCAGCAATCTGCTCAACAAGGAGTACCAGGCGTTCGTCGGGGCGCCGATGATCGGACGCCTTGTCATGGCGGGTCTCTCGGTGCGTTTCTGACGGAACGGCCGGTAATGGAAAACGCTTGACAAATCCGCATATGTTCATATTCTATAAGCAATTATGTTATATGAACATATCGACCGCGCCGACGCGAATCCGGAGATCGAAATCGTGTCTGCGCCGTGTCCCTGTTTCCTGATGACTCACCCATGCGGGAAGGAACCGCCCAGATGCGACTGGCAGGTGTTTTACTGGCCATAATCATGGCGGCGACTCCGGCGGTGGCGCAGGAAACGGGCACCCTGGCCGGCCGGGTTGCATCGGATCGTGGAGAAGTCCTCCTCGGAGCCAACATCGTGGTCAATGGCCCCGCGATCGAAGCGTTGCGGGGCACCACGAGCGATGACCGGGGAGCCTACCGCATAGACGGCCTTCCCGCCGGGGAGTACGAAGTCACCGTTTCGTTCCTGGGTTACGATGCGGCGAGCGCCACCCGTGTCCTCATAAGGGGCGGCGAGCGTACGGTACGGGATTTCAGCCTTGCCGCCACGACGCTCGTGGGCCAGCAGGTCGTGGTATCCGCTTCCCGTAAGCAGGAGAAGGCGCTGGATGCCCCGGCGTCCGTCGAAGTGGTCGAGATGAAGGACATCCGGGATTCCCAGGCGCTGTCCGTCAACGAACACGTCAAGAACCTCAGCGGCGTGGACCACGCGAAGACGGGCATCGTACAGGCCAGCACGGTGATCCGCGGCTTCAACAAAGTGCTCTCGGGCCTCCTGCTCACGATGGTGGACAACCGGATCGCGCGGATCCCGTCGCTGCGTATCAATTCCTTCCATGTCATTCCCATCACCAGCGAGGACATCGAACGCATCGAGATCGTCCGCGGTCCCGGTTCGGCGCTTTACGGCCCCAACAGCTCCAACGGCGTGATGCACATCATTTCCCGGTCTCCCTTCGGATCGGAAGGCAATTTCGTGTCCCTCTCCGGGGGGGAACGCAGCCTGCGGAAGGCGTCCTTCCGGCATGCCAGCAGCGTAAACGACATGATCGGACTCAAGATTTCGGGTAAGTACCTGAAGGCCCGGGACTGGGAACACCACGATCCCAACGAGGTCGTGCCGCGCAATCTCGATGTCGAGGGCCAGTACGGGGAGATCAGGGTCGACGTCCGCCCTTCGGAAGACCTGACGTTCATCACCTCGGCGGGATATTCCAGGAGCTCCAGCATCCAGATGACGGGTCAGGGCTCGGCCCAGGGCAAAGACTGGCTGTACGGTTACCTCCAGGGCCGGATGTTGTACAAGGGCTGGTTCGGCCAGTTCTTCTACAACAAGAGCGACGCGGGAGCTACCCAGTTGCTTCGCACCGGCGATGGCGTGGTGGATAAGTCATCGCTGACCGTGCTGCAACTGCAGAATACCTCCGATCTCAGTGCGCACCAGCAGTTCATTTACGGCGTGGACCTGCTGCTGACCCGTCCGCGTACGGAAGGGACCATCCACGGTAACAACGAGGACGATGACGACACCGACGAATACGGGGCCTACCTTCAGAGCGAGACCCGGTTCACAGACCGGGTGAGCCTGATGCTCGCCGGCCGCCTAGACCGGCACAGCCGGCTGGACAGCCCGGTATTCTCGCCGCGTGCGGCGGTAGTTATGAAGCCCAATCCGGAAAACACGTTCAGGGTCACCTACAACAGGGCGTTCAACACGCCCACGGTGACCACCTTGTCGCTGGATATCAGGGCGGTTACCGACGCATTCGGATTCGGTGATCTCTTCGGAGGATCGGGCCTGGGGCCGGACAACACGATCGATATCCGGTCGTACGGCGCGCGCAATCCCTTTACCTTCCGCCGCGACGAGACCGGCCGGCCCATGTACCGTTCGCCCTTCGCCACCGTGGCGGGGCATTCCAGGGATACCTACCTCCGTCTCGACGATCCGGTGGCCAACAACATGCTGTGGGGGGCCGCGAGGGAACTCGTGGTCGCGGAGTTGATCAAGCAACTGGGCGACAGCAGCGGCGGCCTGGTCACCCCCGAACTGGCTGCCCAGTTCACCGGCGTGATACCCGAGCGTCTCGAAGGCCTGACGAACACCCTGCAACTGCTCAACCCGGAAACGCAGGATTTCGATCCGTATAACGTCTCGGCCGTCCAGGACATCGACAAGATACGGCCGACCATCACGCAGACCCTCGAGTTCGGATACAAGGGCATTATCCGGAACAAGCTGGTCTTTGCGGCCGATTTCTACCGTACGCAGATGAACGACTACACCCTGCCGCTCTGGATCTTCACGCCCTCGGTGTTTATCGACGAAGGTTCCCTCCGAAGCGCCTTGAGCCGGGGTATAGCCGACTACCTGGCGGACCCTGAGAACATGCAATTGGCCTCCCTGATCAGATTGCTCGATACGCCCCTTTTTGGGGGCAACGGGAACGGCGACCACACGGACGAGGTCAACGGGTACATCGCCGATATGGCGGAAGGCACCGCGATGATTCCCTTTGGTACCGTGACGCCCGAGCAGGCGTCAGACCCGACGGCGGTGGCGCTGACCTACCGGAATTTCGGCGACGTCACGGTCTATGGCGCCGACCTGGGGTTCTCCTGGTTCCCGAACCGGTCCTGGCACATCACAGGCAGTTATTCGTATATACACCGGAACCTGTTTGAGAACGTGGAGAACCTGGGCGACGTCCCTTTGAACTCCCCGAAGCACAAATTCAGCGGAGGCGTTACCTTCCGCCCCTCAAGGATTCCGCTGACCCTGGGCGGCAAGGTCAGCTACCGCGGCGCCTTCCCGATGCTGGACGGCGTGTACGCGGGCCCCGTTGATTCCTACGCCGTGCTGGACGCCAACGCCGCCTACGAGTTTTCCGCGATCACCTTCAGCGTGGAAGCCGGCAACCTGCTGAACACGAAGTACCGCGCCTTCGTCGGCGCCCCGGAAATCGGTCGTTTGCTTTCGGCTGGCGTGGCCGTCCGGTTCTGACGGCGCCGGCCCGGAACGTTTGTCGCCAAACTGCGTCGCGTCAGCAGTCAGACAGGACGGCGGGCCTGCCCGGGCCCGCTTTCTTCATTTGCCCGGTTTCCGGGAATGCATTTCCGCCCTCCATGGTCTAACGGTAAACCGGCCGCCTTCCAGCCCGGTTTTTACATCGCGGTCTTCATTATATCGAACCAAGTCGGCGGTATTTCGTGCAATCCAGTATAGACGCGCCCCCGGATGCCCATCATGCAGTCCGCGGCGTGGGTACGCGAATGACCCAAATTGGCTTGACACGGGGAGCGTCCGGCGGTAAGATGGGTCCATCTCAAGGAGACTCCAGATGCCACATCGGTTTCGGTTTATGCTGGCGGTCCTGTGCCTGCTGGCCACGCCGGCCGCGGTTCTCGCCCAGGGGGACTACTTCGGCCGGAACAAGGTCCAGTACCGGGATTTCAAGTGGGAGGTCATATCCACGCCCCACTTCGAGATCTATTACTACCAGGGGGAAGAAGAAGCCGCCTACGATGCCGCCAGGATGGCCGAGCGGTCGTACAACCGCCTGAGCCGCATACTCCGGCACCGGTTCAGCGACAAGGTCCCGATCATCTTCTACGCCTCCCATACCGACTTCCAGCAGACCAATGTCCTGTCCGGTTTCATCAGCGAGGGCACCGGCGGCGTGACGGAGTTCAACAAGAACCGCATATTGCTGCCCTTTACCGGGTCATATGCGGAACTGGAGCACGTGCTCACCCACGAGCTCGTTCACGCCTTCCAGGGAGATGTACTCTACGGCGCCGGTCCCGGGGTGTCCATCCTGAATCCCATGGCCTTCGTCGCGCCCCTCTGGTTCATGGAGGGCATGGCGGAATACCTGTCCCTGGGCGGTATCGACGCGTATACCCACATGTGGCTTCGGGACGCCGCGCTACAGGGTTACCTGCCCCCGACCATACCGGCCATGGACTACAGCTTCGGCGTATACCGGTTCGGCCAGGCCCTGTTTTCCTACATCGGCGACCGGTACGGAGATCGCAAGATCGGCGAGATACTCCGCAAGATGGGACGCATGCGAAATGTGAACGAAGCCTTCCGTTCCTCCATTGGCAAGGATATCGAGAAGCTGTCCGACGAGTGGAACGAGCATGTGCGCAAAACCTATCTTCCGCAGATCAGGGATTACGACAAGCCCCAGGCCTTTGCACGGCAGCTGACCGATGTCCGGGAATCCCGGGCGGGCCTGCACCTCGCTCCGGCGATTTCGCCGCGGGGCGACAAGCTCGTCTTCATCTCGAACAAAAGCCTCTACAACGATATCTATCTCGCTTCCGCCATCAACGGCGAGGTCATCTCGAAACTCGTCGAAGGGGAACGATCGGCCGATTTCGAGTCGCTTCGTTTTTTCTCCACGTCCATTTCCTGGTCGCCCGATGAGCAGTTCATCGCCTTCCCGGCCAAGGTGGGGGCCCGGGACGCCCTGTATGTCATGGACGTCAGAAAGAAGAGGGTGATCAGGCGGATCAAGGTCGACCTGGACGGCGCCACGTCGCCGAGCTGGTCGCCCGATGGCAGCAAGCTGGTCTTCGTCGGCCTCCAGGGCGGTCAGTCCGATCTGTACGTTGTGGACGCCACGGGCGGCGATCTGAAGGCCCTGACCCGGGACAGGTACACGGACCGCGATCCGGTATGGTCGCCCGACGGGAAGAAGATCGCCTTCTCCACGGACCGGGGCGATGTGACCGATTTCAGGACACTCACCTTCGGGTACCAGCAACTTGCGCTCTACGACCTGGCCACGGGAAAGGTCGAAAAGATACCCGGCCAGATCGGCAAGGGGATATCGCCGCAGTGGTCCGCCGATGGCGAGAAGATCGCCTTCATATCGGACCGCACCGGTATTTCCAACATTTTCATCTGGGACTCGAAGTCCGGGGAGACCTACCAGATTACCAATATCCTGACGGGGGTGACCAACGTTACGGCCGCCGGTCCCGCCATCACCTGGGCCCAGAAGGCAGACCGCCTGGTCTTTTCCTCTCTCTCCTGGGGAGGGTTTGACCTGTTCGCCATCGCCGACCCTGTGTCGTTGATGAAAGAACCTTATGATCACGACGAGGCGGCGATGTTCGGCGCGGCGCCGTCGGGGCAGCAACTCGCCCCGCCCCGGAGGACCGAACCTCCGGAAGAAACCACTGCCGCCGGGGACGGCGAAGCGTCTTCTCCGGACTCCGCCGTGACGGTCGCCGACACCCTGTCCACGTCGCCGGACGCCGCGTCCGGGACGGGGCAATCGATCTCGAACGCGGAGCGGAAAAAAGTAAACGCGGTCCAGACCGTGCTTACGGCGCCTCCCGATACGACGTCCGCGGAGGAAGCAACGCCGCCGGACGAAGCGCCCGATGAGACGAAAAGTACCGAACTCCTTCAGGAACCGGTGTTTCCTTTCGGACCCGTCGCGGGCGGCATCGGACCGGGGGGCGAGTTGCCGGACACGACCGCCTGGATCGACGGCACATTCCAGAAGAAGAAGTACTCCCCCCGTTTCGGCCTCGATTATATCGGCGGAAACGCCGGTTACGCCACGAACATCGGCCTGGTGGGCAGCTCCCTCCTGTCCTTCAGCGACATCCTGAACAATCACAGGATTCTTGTCGGCGCCAACGTTTTCGGGTCCCTGACGGATGCGAACCTGCTGCTCCAATACACCAACCTGACCCGGCGCATCAACTGGAGTGTGGCGGCGTTTCAGTACAGTTACGACCTGTTCTACAACTACCAGAGCCCCATCCTTACCCAGGTGACCACCCAGATCAACCGCGGCGTTCATTTCTTCGTCAGCCGGCCTTTCAGCCAGTTCAGCCGCATCGAACTGGGCGTCCAGGGGGTGCACAGGACACGTGAACTGGTGGATGTGAGTTTCAACTACTTCGGCATCCGTCGAAACAGGCGCGGGAACCTCGGCAGCGTCAATTTCATTCAACCCACCGTGGCCATGGTCACCGATCACACCCTCTATGGCGTTACCGGTCCTATCGCCGGCGCCCGGGGCCGCGTGGAAGTGACCCCGACCTTCGGCGAACTCCATTTTACACGGGCCTTCGTCGACTACCGCACGTACTTCAACGTGTTGCAGCGTTACGCCTTTGCCTTCCGCCTGTACGGGCTGGCGAGCGAAGGCCGCGATCAGGAACTTTACCCCTTCGGAGGCCCCTATGACTTTCGGGGCGCCAACTACTGGTCCGTCTGGGGGAGCAAGGTCGCGATGGCCAACGCGGAGTTCCGGTTTCCACTGATCGAAGTGCTGGCCATGGGCTGGCCGCTTCCACTGGCTTTCCAGCAGATTCGGGGCTCGCTGTTCGTGGACGTGGGAAGCGCGTGGGACCAGAACACCAGCGCCGTGCAGGCCAATCAGTACGCGGGCTACCCCAACGTCGGCGAGTTCGTCGACGGCAGGCTGGTCAGGCCAAACGGGCTGGGGCCGGGGACGATGGAAGAACTGGCGGGAGGGCCGCTCGCCGTGGCTTATGGTATCGGCGCGCGGGCGCGCGTCGGCTTCCTGATCCTGAAGTTCGACGTCGCCCGCCAGTTTGACCTGGGAAGGCGTCCGTCATGGTACAACGCCGAAAACCTCCCCAACGTGCCCGGGGGACTGGAATCCGAGTTCCCGGGTACGCGTTCGTACCGTCTGAGGAACGCGCTGAACGATACCCAGTTCTTCTTTACGATAGGCGCCGATTTCTAGGATACTCCCCGAACACCGGCCGATCGGGGTGTCCCCCGTCGATTCACCAACGCCTATACACGGAGACACGGCAGGTATACATGCATACGTCAGAAGAGATCAAGGCCTTAAGGGAGCGACACTATAACGCCACGCTGACTGAAATCCATGAACTGAACCCCGAACTGTGGATCATCCGGGTGAAACCGGACGACGAACTCCCGCCGTACAAGCCCGGACAGTACACGACCCTCGGCCTGGGCGACTGGGAGCCTACCAACGATCCGGTCCATAACGAGGATGTAAACGAGAACCTCAAGACGAAGCTCATCCGCCGCGCCTATTCCATGTCCTTTCCCATGTACGAGGACGACCCCGGCCGGTTGCTGGAACCGGGGGACATGGATTACTACGAGTTCTACATTACGCTCGTGGCCCGTGACGGCGAGGAGGGCCAGGATCCTTCCCTCACGCCCAGGCTGTGGATGCTTAAGGAAGGCGACCGGCTCTTTATGGGGCCCAAGGTGACGGGTCATTACACCCTGGAACACGTGGGTCCGGACGACCAGGCCATCTTCGCCGCGACCGGGACCGGAGAGGCGCCTCACAACTGCATGATCGCCGATCTGATGCGGAACGGTCACAAGCCCGACATCATATCGGTGGTCTGCGTACGATACGCCCGGGACCTGGGTTACCAGGATACCAACGAGCGGCTGGCACGACTTCATTCGAATTACCATTACATCACGCTGACCACCCGGGAGGCGTACAACCTCGATCGCAAGGTGTACATACAGGACCTCGTAAGGACCGGGGAGCTGGAAGAAAGGACCGGTATCGTCCTGGACCCGGACAGGACCCACGTGTACATCTGTGGAAACCCCGACATGATCGGCGTGCCCAATTACACCCGGGAGGGCGACAAGTCCTACCCCTCGCCCACCGGCATGGTCGAGTTGCTCGAATCGCGTGGATTCAAGGCGGATCATCGAAGGGACAAGGGAAACATACACTTCGAGGAATACTGGTAGCCGGAGGTCCGGCCGGTTTGCGGCGGGATGGGCGAACCAGCGCCCCGCCTCCCGGGTCTCCCGATCATTCAAAGCGCCGGATCCGGGTCGCAGCCTGTACGGCGAAGAGGACGCCATGCAGAAACTGACGCTGGATACGGATGGCAATCCGGAGGTATCCAGCGGGCCGGTGCCTTCCTGCAGCGACGTGGAAGTGCTGCTCAAGGCACGGGCGTGTGTCCTGTCTCACCGTGGCGTCGCAGAGTCGGACGCCACGCCGGTATCGGCCGCAAACGGCCGCCATGTATCGTTGGGCCGGTGTTTCACGGGAATCATCGAGAAAGCCGGGGGGCGCGTGGAGGCGCTCGCCCCGGGCGACCGGGTCGTTGCCTGTCATGCCGGCGGCGGTTTTTCCGAATACCACAGCGTACCTGCGTACCACGTCGTAAAATTGCCGGTCGGCATCAGTTTTGAAGAGGGCGCCATAGCCGCCCTGATGCCGACGGTCCTGAACGGGATGGAACGCGCACAGGTGAAAGGCCGGTCGGTTTTCATCAGCGGCGCGGGGACCACCGGCCTGCTGAGTACGCAGATCGCACGCATATCGGGCGCGACGACGGTGATCGCGGCGGACCTGCACGCGATGCGTCTGCAGCGCGCGCGGGACGCGGGCGCGGACACCGTGGTCAACGTCTCCACGGAGGACGCCCGCCGGCGCGTCATGGACCAGACCGGCGGCCGGGGTGTGGACGTCTGTCTCGAATGCGCCGGTAACGAAACTTCCTTTTTCCAATGTGCGGCGACGCTGCGGCCGGGCGGGACGCTCGTCGTCCTCAAACCCGTGACAAAACCCGTATCCGTAGAAATGCGGGAATGGTCGGAACGATCGCTGCAACTGATCATGGGCCGGGAACAGCCCTTCGAGACCCCATCCCTGGTAGAACAGGGGTTGAAACTTGTCGGCATCGGCGCGGTCAGGCTGCGTCCTCTGCTGACCCATGTTTTTCCCGTGCATCGCATCGCCGAAGCCCTTGAAGTGGTCGATGGACATCCGAACCTGGCCGTCGAAGTCGCGCTGATAAGGGCATAGGGATCGGCCTTATACAAGGTCCCATAGTGCTTGACACGGATACTTCCGGGTTCTTACTTTCAAGCCGCCGGGCACGGGACGCGAGCTGATCGAAAGGGAATGAAAGCGCATTGTATTCCGAAATCAGTATCCTGAATCTGATTCTGGATTCGGGCACCGTCGCCAAGGTCGTAATCATCGTCCTTCTGATCTTCTCCGTCGTTTCATGGGCGATTATGGCGGAGCGTTGGCGGTATTTCCGCCGGGCCCAGGCGCAGTCCCGGCGTTTCCTCGCTTTCTTTCAGTCCCGGCGCGATTACGGCGAGGTCTATACCTTCGCTTCGAAGTGGCCCTGCAGTCCCGCCGCCGTTGTCTTCCGCGAGGTATACGAGAAGCACGAATCGGCCTTCGCCCCTCCAGGCGGCAAAGAAGACCGGCCGAAGGAAATCGGCCAGGATCTGGTGGAATCCGTCTACCGCGACCTGCGGCTGGCCGCCCACCGGGAGCTGGCCCGGTTCGAAAGACGACTGCCCATACTGGCCACCGCGGGAAGCGTGTGCCCCTTTCTCGGCCTCTTCGGAACGGTGTGGGGCGTCATGACCGCTTTTCTGGACATCAGTACCAAGGGCTCCACCAACATCGTGGTCGTGGCGCCTGGTATCGCGGAAGCCCTGATCACGACGATCGCGGGCCTGGCCGTCGCCATCCCGGCCATGGTGGCGTACAACTACTTCGTGCAGCGGTCGAGAGAGCTGGGCCTGGAACTCGAAGATCTGGCCACCGCGGTCATGAATATCCTCCAGTTGCGGGGACGTCATGAACTCGTTTGATTTCAACAGCGCGGGTTCGCCCCGCGCCCTTTCGGAAATCAACGTAACGGCGCTGGTCGACGTCATGACCGTGCTTCTGATCATCTTCATGATCACCACGCCGATGATCCAGAGCGGCGTCCAGGTGGATCTGCCCAGGGCGAGCGCGGCCGCGCCGGATCTGGCCGAGGGGCTTGTCATCACCATAACGAGCGAGGGGTCGCTGTACCTGGAAGACCGTCTGCTCTCGATCAGCCAGTTCGACGGGGTGTTCAGGGAGATATTCGGGGACCGGCAGGATAAACCGGTGTTCATCCGTGGAGACCAGCAGGTGCCCTACGGCACCGTCATTGCCGTACTCGATAAGCTCAAGGAGCATGGCGTAAACCAGATAGGACTGGCGACCAGTCTGAGACCGTCACGATAATGACACGCATGATCTGGGCTTCCGGATTCCTTCATATCGCGGTTATCGCCGGGTTGATCGGCTTGAATACCTGGTTGTCCGCGTCGGCGTCGTCGCAGGACCGGCAGGTCTACCGGGTCGACCTCGTAACGCTGGCCGAAAGCCCGTCGGTTCCTCGTCCGCCCATGATAGACGAGGCGTACGAAGTCGTATCGAAGAAGGAGGCCGCCGTGCCGCAGGAGGAGGCGGCCCTGGCGCTTGAACGGACGCCGCGCCTGGTCTCTGAAGAACCGGACCCCGGGCCTGAAACGCCTCAGTCCTTTGAGACGGACGCTCCGGCGATACGTCTGGATGAGCGTAACTTCCCGTTTCCATATTACCTCGGCGTGATGCAACTTAAGATACAACGCAATTTCGTGGTACCCAGGATGCTCGGTGTAACGCAGCTTGAAACCGTCATCTATTTTCGCGTCAGGCGGTCGGGCCGGATTACCAACGTCGTCGTGGAGCGTTCGTCTTCCAACCCGGTCTTCGACCTGGCGGCGCAACGGGCCTTAAACGCGGCCGATCCGCTGCCGCCGCTGCCGGAAGGGTACGGGAAGTCGTACCTGGGCGTGCATTTCGCCTTCCAATACGCGTTGTGAAGCCGTCGCGAACGCACATAGTACCGGGAGGCCATGATTGGCTACCGGCACGGAAAGCCTGAAATGATAAAACAGAGATGTGTCCGGCCGTTCAGGATCCTGCTGGCGGCACTCGTCCTGCCCCTGCTCGGAGCGAAGTCCGTGTCGGGCCAGGACGAGGTCAATCTCAGTGTGCAGGCCCGCGTCTCCCCCCGCATTCCGATCGCCTTCAAGCCTTTTTTGCCCCGGGATGGAACGGTCTTCAAAGCCGCCGTGCAGGACACCATCAACCAGGTGCTCACGCGGGACCTGTCGTTCTCCGGCGTATTTGCCGTGCGGGACCTTTCCATTCCCGCCCGGGTCGGCGCGGACGAGGGCTCCCCGGTTCTGACGGACAGTGCCGGCGACACTGCCTACGTGTTCCTGGACGCCGCGGGCGAAGTGGACCTCGAGCTGCTTCGCAAGTTGTCCGTTCAGGTCATGGTGTCGGGAACGTACGAAGTTTCAGGGTCCCGGGTGGAAATCACAGTGCGTCTTACCGACGTGGGCACCCGTCGAACGATCCTGGAAAAGGGATACGCCGCCTTCGATCTGACCCTGAGAAGGATCGTGCATCTCATGGCAGACGATATCGTGTTCCAGTTGACCGGGGACCGGGGTATAGCCCAGACCCGCGTCGTCTTCGTATCCCGGCGCAGCGGCGCCCCGGAACTGTACATATCGGACTACGACGGTTTCAATGTCCGCCAGCTGACCCGGGACGGTGCGCGGAAATACTCGCCGAACTGGTCACCGGACGGCACCAGGATCGCTTACACCTCCTACAGGGACGGGCCCCACGAGCTGTATCTCCTCGACCTGCGAAGCGGGGAAACCAGCAAGATTTCCTTCAGAGGGAGGACGGTGCTTTCACCGCGCTGGTCTCCGGACGGCCGGCACCTCATCCTGGGCCTGGTCACGGAGGGGGTTTCCAAGCTGTACATCAGCACGTTGGACGGAGGCAGACTGATCCCGCTGGCGACCGGATACGGAATCAACATTTCACCGTCCTGGTCGCCGCGGGGCGACCAGGTGGTATACATGTCGGACCGATTAACTCAGAAGCACCTGTACGTTATTAATGTAGATGGTTCGGACGACCAGCGCATCACCTTCGAAGGCGGTTACAACGGATCACCCGCCTGGTCGCCCCGGGGCGACCGCATCGCCTTCGTAGGCGGTGACCTGGCGTCGAGCGGACGGGGAGGCTCCCGAAGGGTCTTCAACATCTACACCTGCGACGTCAACGGCAGGAACCTCGTGAAACTCACGGGGGTCCGCGGTCCGGAAGGAGACAACGTGAACCCGACCTGGTCCCCGGACGGACTGCACATACTCTTCGGTTCCGACCGCGTCCGCAAGGGAGCGTTTCGTATCTACCGGATGTACTGGAACGGAGGAGACGTCCATCCCGTCATCAACGAGGGCAACAACCGGCAACCCAGTTGGGGACCGAAACCCGTGGCATTCGAAACGGATTGAGCATAGATGAAAGACCGGACCCTGAAGCAACTGACCCGGGGCGTGATGCCGGCGGTCTGCGCCCTGGTCGTCATCAGCGCGTGCGGCGTCCAGTCCGACTTGACCAACCTGAAAAACGACACGACGCACCTGCGGGCCCAGATGCAGGTCATGCGCGAGGAAGTCGCTCATCGGGAGGACATGGACTCGCTCAAGGTGCACATCGAGCGGCTGGAAGCCCTCGTGCGAGACCAGATGGACGAGTTGCTGAGCATGCGGGCGGACATGGGGCAGCGCGTCGGCGGCCTGGATAGCCGGTTGCAGATCCTTACCACGCGCATCACGGAAAGCGACCGTCAGTTCTCGGCCCTGGTGCGCAGGCTGGAGAGCATACAGGTCCGGTTGAGCGCGCCGGATGGGCCGGACACCTCCGTAGCGCAGCCCGGGGCCTTCGATCCCGGTGAACTGTACGACCTCGCGTTGAGGGATTACCAGCGGGGCAATTACGACGTGGCGGTCCGGCAGTTTACCCAGTACATCGAATACTTCCCGGACTCGGACCTGGCGGACGACGCCCAGTACTATATCGGAGACTGCTACTATACGCAGAGCCTGTACACGCAGGCGCTCGATGCCTACGAGATGCTGTTGGACGCGTATCCGGATGGAAACAAGGTGCCGGCCACGCTGTTGAAGATCGCTTTCATCAAGGTGGCCAGGAAGGAACAGCCCGAGGCGAGGTCCTACCTGGAACGGGTGATCGGCGAGTTTCCCGATACCGAAGAGGCCCAGCTCGCGCGGATGAGGCTGGAACTGATGTCGGATGACTGACTTGTTCCGGAAGACTGTTTTTTCTGCCTGGCCGCTTTCGGCTTTTCTTTTGGATGTACGGGACAAATACGCCTGTTGTAAACACTTTGCAAAGTGAAGAAGGCCATCATATATTATAGGCATGAGTACTGGATGAGAAACGCACCTAAGTGAAAAGGAGTGATAAAATGAAAAGATGGAGCAAGACGACTTCGGTCCTGGCGCTTTGCGTTATGGTAGCCGTTCCCGCGTGGACAGGCGCCGGTTGCGCCCGGGGGCCTTCCGCGGAGGAGCTGGCCGCCATGGAGGCCGCGCGGCAGCAAGCCATAGCGGATTCGCTCAGAGCGGTACGGGCTGAAGAGGAAGCCCGTCTCGCGGCCGAGGAGGAAGCCCGGCGTCTGGCCGAGGAGGAAGCCCGGCGTCTGGCCGAGGAGGAAGCCCGGCGTCTGGCCGAGGAGGAAGCCCGCAAGGCTGCCGAGGCCCTGCACCGGGAGATGATGACCCTGGCCACCATCTACTTTGATTACGACATGTCAAACGTCCGGGAAGACCAGCTTTCGGCCATGGATGAAAACGCCCGCAAGTTGCGAGAGTACCAGCCCGAAGACATGGTGACTGTCGAGGGCCACTGCGATGAACGGGGCACGATAGAATACAACCTGGCGCTGGGTGAGCGGCGTGCCCAGGCGGTCAGGACGTACCTCGTGGATGCCGGCGTGGCGGAAGGCCGCATCGAAACCGTCAGTTTCGGTGAAGAACAGCCGGCGGTCATGGGTGCCGACGAAAGCGCCTGGGGGCAGAACCGGCGCGCGGAGCTGAAACGCAAGTAAGCGCTCTCCGCATCACCCGTACCGTAACAAGACAGGGGCGGCCGTGTAAGGTCGCCCCTTTTTTATCTGTCTCCGAGCATCGGATTCCGTTTTCACTGATCATGTTGTGGATGGACTCTTCCTTCAAAACGGGCAGGAACGTATTACAGGTTATACACGCGGACTGTAAAAAAACCATTGTAAGGTGAAGGTGGTGTTCATATACTTGCCGCGCAGGATGAATCAACTGACGAGCGGAGAACGGCAAGACTGGCCGGATCAGTACTGGATGAATAACGCCAGCTAAATCGAAAGGAGTTTTTAATGAAACGATGGAGCAATACGGCTTCGGTCCTGGCGCTCTGTGTTCTGGTAGCCGCTCCCGTGTGGATGGGCGCCTGCTGCGCCGTAACCCGGGGGCCTTCCGCGGAAGAACTGGCCGCCATGGAGGCCGCGCGGCAGCAAGCCATAGCGGATTCCCTCAGCGCGGTACGGGCTGAAGAGGAAGCCCGTCTCGCGGCCGAGGAAGAAGCCCGGCGACTGGCCGAGGAGGAAGCCCGTCTCGCGGCCGAAGAAGAAGCCCGGCGACTGGCCGAGGAGGAAGCCCGCAAGGCCGCCGAAGCCGAGGCCCTGCACCGGGAGATGACGACCCTGGCTACCATCTACTTTGATTACGACAGTTCAAACGTCCGGGAAGACCAGCGTTCGGCCATGGACGAAAATGTCCGCAAGTTGCGAGAGTACCAGCCCGAAGACATGGTGGTTGTCGCGGGCCACAGCGATGAACGGGGCACGATAGAATACAACCTGGCGCTGGGCGAGCAGCGCGCCGAGGCGGTCAAGGCGTACCTCGTGGAGGCCGGTGTGGCGGAAGGCCGGATCGAAACCGTCAGTTTGGGTGAAGAGCAGCCGGCGGTCATGGGCAGCGACGAACGCTCCTGGGCGCAGAACCGGCGCGTGGAGCTGAGACGCAGGTAAGCGCTCCCGGCGTATCCCGTACCGTTGCAGTACCGAAATGATAAACAGGGGCAGCCTTGTTGTTTGGGCCGCCCCTGTTTATTGTGCTTCCGGCAGGAACGCCTTCCAGTTTTCATAGATCATGTTGTGGATGGCCTCGTCCGGGAACACGGGCAGGGACGTATTCCGTACGACGTCGTTCACCTTCCATTGCCCCGCGATGACCTGCGCCGGCGTGGCAGAGGGAAAATCGGAGCCGAAGATCAGCTTGTGCTCCACGCCATACTCCAGGGCGGACATGAAGGCCATGTAGTGCCGAAGCGGTCGGTAGTGCAGGGCCGATATGTCCGCGTAGAGATTCGGATGCTTCCGGATCAGCACCACGCATTCGTCCTCCCACGGATGTCCCATGTGGGCGATCATCATCCGAAGGTCCGGGCAGGCTACCGCGATGTCTTCCAGCTGGATCGGATTGGCCCACTTGAGGGGTCCCGGCCGCACGAAGGAAGTGCCCTGGTGCCAGATGACGGGGATGTCAAGCGCCTCCGCTTTTTTGAACAGGGGCAGGTACGCCGGATCCTGCGGGTCGAAATGCTGGTAGATCGGGGCGACCTTCAGTCCGCGCAGGCCAAGCTCGTTTACGTTGTATTCGAGCTGTTCGACGGCGTCTTCGTCGTTCGGGTCGACAGAGCACCAGCCGATGAACCGGTCCGCGTTTTTCGCCACGAATCCGGCGACGAGTTCCTGGGGCACGTCCATCCCGCAGTAAGGCGCTTTCAACCCGAACACCACCACCCTGTCGCAGTCTTCTGTCGCCTTCAGCAGCGTTTCGGGCGTGGAATCGAAGGCGTTTTTATACTGATCCTCGTGGCCGGCGTAGTATACGTCATCGGACAGCCGCATCTTGGCCTTTTTGGCCGCGTAGGCGAATTCCACGAATTCGTCGGACATATGGTCCGGGTACCACATCAGGTTGGTATGGATGTCGACTAGCATGGCTGGCTTGCCCCCGGGCCGGAGTGATTGTTGCCGTTGCATACGCAGGCGCGGATCATGTCCGCGGCTTCTTCCAGGTTGAAACAGCCGGTATCGACTGGAATCCCGGCTTCGTTGACGGCGGCCAGCAGGTTGCACAGGCCGGGCCGTCCCGGCGACCATGTATCGCCGCCGTTCTCCGTGGCGAACAGGCGTCCCGGCGTGGTGTCCGCAATGATGCCGCCGTTCTCCATGACCAGGATCCGGTCGGCAAGGCGGGAGATCAGGTCCATGTCATGGGTGATCAGAAAAAGGGTCGCCCCCGTATCGAGATAGCCTTTGAAAATCGTCTCGACCTGTCCGGCACTTTGCGGATCGAGCCCGGAAGTGGGCTCGTCGAGCGCGAGTACGGCAGGCTCCATGACGAGGATGCCGGCAAGGGCGGCCCGGCGTTTTTCCCCGCCGCTCAGCGACAGGGGATGCCGGTGTGAAAAGCGGGCCGGATCGAGGCCGACCCGCAGGAGCGCCCGGTTCACCATGCCGGGAACCTCCGACGCCGCAGCGCCCATCTGACGGGGGCCGAAGGCCACGTCGTCGAAGACGGTTTCCTCGAACAGCTGGGCCTCGGGAAACTGGAAAACCAGCCCCACCTTCTGGCGCAGCTTCCTCTGGTCGGTCTCCGGCGAGGATACGTCCCCGCCCGCTACCCGGACCGTACCCGAATCCGCTTTCAGCAGGCGGTTGAGGTGCTGAATCATCGTGGACTTTCCGGAACCGTTCGGCCCGGTCAACGCGACGCACTCCCCGGAAAACACCCGCGTGGTCACATCGCGCAACGCCGGGATCTCCAGGGAAGTGCCGGGGGAGTAGGTATGGCACACCCGATCGAATTCGATGATGGGCGGTGTGGCAGCCTGCCGGCCGGAGGGCAGCCCGTCCGGCGTTGCGGAGGATGCCGCGGTGCGCCCCGATGTTGCGGAGGATGCCGCGGTGCGCCCCGATGTTGCGGAGGATGCCGTGGTGCGCCCCGATGTTGCGGAGGATGCCGTGGTGCGCCCCGATGTTGCGGAGGATGTCGCGGCGTGCGCCGGGGGACGGGCCGCGGCCGGTTGACTGTATTTGCCCGGTTCCCCGTCGGTTAACGGCCCCGGTTTCCGCTCCGATATCCACCGGACCAGGGCTTCGGGATGAACGGTGTCGGCGGGCACTTCAACGCCGCGGGCCCGCAGGGCGTCCGCCAGCCGCTTGGCCAGTGGCGCCTCGAGTCCATGCGCCGCGAGGCGTTCAGCATCCTGGTATACTTCCTCCGGAGTACCTGCCGCGGCGACGTCGCCGTCCACCACCAGTGCGATGCGGTCCATTCGGACGGCTTCCTCGGGGGACTGCGTGATGAAGACCACGCTCAACCGGTATTCGTTTACGATGGCCTTGAGGAGGTCGAGGATGTCCTGCCGGTCGCCGGGGTCCAGCGAAGAGGTGGGCTCGTCGCAAATAAGATACCGGGGGCGCATCGCCGCCACGGAAGCGATGGCCAGCCGTTGTTTTTCGCCGCCCGATAACCTGTGTGGAGGATTATGACGGTACTTTGCCAGGTGAAACCGGTCGAGCGCCCACGCGACGCGCCGGTGTATCTCCCGGGAAGGCAGGCCGAGGTTCTCGAGTCCGAAGGCCACTTCCCGTTCCACCGTGGTCGAGACCAGCTGGTTGTCCGGGTTCTGAAAGATCATCCCGGCCCGTTGATGGACCTGCCACTTGTTCCCTGGCCTGGCCGTATCCAGGCCGTCCACCAGGACCCGGCCGGACTGGGGCACGATCAACCCGTTGAGACAGCGGGCGAGGGTGCTCTTTCCCGATCCGTTGGGACCGATCACGGCCACGCTCTCGGATTCGGCGATCTCGAGGGAAAGGCCTCGCAGCGTGGGGACCTCTTTTCCCGACTGGAGGTGGTAGCTGAAGGTTACGTCCTCGGCGACGATCACGGCAGACTGCCCGGATCCAGGCGGCCGGCGGCCTGGTGGACGGCCGCGTACACGTCGGCGAGCGGT
Organism: bacterium; assembly: GCA_965202605.1. Lineage (GTDB taxonomy): Bacteria > JAAXHH01 > JAAXHH01 > JAAXHH01 > JAAXHH01 > JAAXHH01. Next base: position 2,170,833 of record OZ241838.1, on the reverse strand, counting down.
TTCCCGGTCTTTCGGGCGGCCTGGCGGCAGTCCTCGTACTCCGGGGTATAACGCCGGGAATCCCCGTGCCGCGCGATCTTGATCCGGATCGCGCCATAGCGGGTTTCGACCGTTGCTTCGCTTCGGGACAGCACGTTCCTGGTTACGGGGTAGCTTCTGAGGCCTATCGTGGTCGTTTCCTTGAATATCACCTCGGACAGCCGGCCGGCCAGGGCGGGTGGCGCCAGCACGGTGAGCAGGACGCCCGGCCTGCTTTTTTTCATGATTACGGGCGTAAGGAAGGCGTCCAGCGCACCGGCATCGAGCAACAGGTCCAGGACGTGGCCGTAGAACTGGGGATTCATGTCGTCAATCTGCGTTTCCAGGACCCGCACGGATTCCGTATCGGCCGGCTGGGCGACTTCTCCCACGCACAGTCGGACCACGTCCCCACGATCGCGGCCGGCGTCGTTGCCCCCATAGCCCACCGTCCGCAGCGTAAAGCCGGACCCGTGCATCGAACCCGCGGATAACGCGGTCAAGACGGCGCATCCCGGCAGGTCGACGGGGGCGCGGTCGACGGGACGTATGGCGACGCCTGTCATCAGGGCGGCCAGGAGCGGCGGCGTGGCGTCGATTCCTGCGGCGAAGGGCAGCGCCTCGTGGTAAACGGCATCGATGCCGTGAAGATGAAAGGCGTTGCAGAGGACGAGGATACGCAAGGCCCCATGGCGTCCGCCCAACTCTTCCCCTGTCTGCGCGTGGTCTTCTGACCCCCGAAGCTCGTTCACGTTCTCTTCGAGATGGCCGGTCACCTGGCCGAGGAGTCCGCCGGCCGGCGTGTCCGCTCCGCCGCCCGGTATGGCCCGGTAGGTCTCCGGTACGGACGCCTCGACGTACGAGAGGGAGGCGTACGTCACCTGCGTCCGGCCGACCCGTCCCGTCGCGACGTTGATCTCGCAGTCCACGCCATGGTGGTTTCGCAAGGCCGCTTCAAGCGCGTTACGGTCCGCGCCCGCGTCGATCAGCGCACCGAGCAGCATGTCCGCGGTAAAACCGGATAACTGGTCGAAATAACCCGCCACAGCCATTGGACCCGCCGTCCCTATTCGTGCTTCCGGTTGATGAGGCCCGCCGCGTAACCGGCGTTGAACCCGCCGTCGATGTTCACCACCGTGACCCCCGAGGCACAGCTGTTCAGCATGGCCAGGAGCGCTGCCAGTCCGTTGAAGCTGGCGCCGTACCCCACGCTCGTGGGCACGGCGATCACCGGCCTGGAGACCATCCCGCCGACCACGCTGGGCAAGGCGCCCTCCATGCCCGCCACGACGATGAGCACCGACGCGTTCATGATGGCGTCACGATGGGACAGGAGGCGGTGTATCCCGGCCACGCCGACGTCGAAGAGGCATTCGACGCGGTTGCCCAGTACCCGGGCGGTGACCGCGGCCTCTTCGGCCACCGGGATATCGCTCGTGCCCGCCGAAACGACCAGGACCTCGCCAATGCCCTGGTCCCGCCAGGTTTCCTGGATCACGATCGCCCGGGCCGTCTCGTGGTACTCCGCGGAGGGACACCGGGCCGTCACGGCCTTGTACATGGCCGGGGTCGCCCGCGTGGCGAGCAGGTCACTGCCCGACGCGACGATGCGTTCCGCGATCCCGGCCACCTGGTCATCGGTCTTCCCCGTGCAGAAGATCACCTCGGGGAATCCGCACCGCAGCGCCCTGTGATGGTCCACCCGCGCGAATCCAAGGTCCTCGAAAGGCATGGACCGCAGCCGCGTGGAAGCCTCGTCCACTGACAGGTCGCCCGATCGGATCTGCTCGAGCAGTTGCCTTATCTGTGATTCGTTCATAGATCTCCAGTTTATCCGGGAATCTGGTCTATGCTCCGTCCGCCCCATCCCCGTCCATGACTTCGGCATCCAGTACTTCGATGCGCGCGCCCGAAGGATTGCGCTCCTGCTGCAGCCGGGCGGCCGCCGCCTCGGCTTCGCGCATCACGCGAAGCACGTTGCCTCCGAGGATCTTCATGATATCCTCGTCCGAGTACCCCCGCCGGATCAGTTCGGCCGTCAGGTCGGGATAGGTGGATACGTCCTCCAGCCCCACGATGACCGTGGATATGCCGTCGTAATCCCCGCCGATGCCGATGTAATCGATGCCGATCGTCTGCCGGATGTGATCGATATGGTCGGCCAACTGGGAGAGTGTGGCGGGCGGTGTGGGATTGGCCTCGTTCCAGGCGGCAATGCCGTCTGCCACGGATTCATCCGTACTGCCGGGCATCGACTCGAGCCGCGCACGTTCTTCGCCGCGTTTCACGCCGTGCAGACGGGTTTCTTCCGAAATATAACCCGGTACGAAGGTGACCATGACTACTCCGCCGTTTTCGGCCAGTTGTACCAGGACGTCGTCCGGGACGTTGCGCACGTGGTTGCACATGGCGAAGGCCGAGGAATGGCTGAAGATGACCGGCGCCTCCGATACCTCCAGGACGTCCCGCATGGCCGCCGCGGAAACGTGGGACAGGTCCGCGAGCATACCCAGGCGGTTCATCTCCCGGATCACTTCTTCTCCGAACTTCGTCAGGCCGTCGACGGCCGCGGTATCCGTGGCGGAATCGCACCAGGGAATGTTGCGGCCGTGCGTCAAGGTCATGTAGCGTACGCCCAGCCGGTAGAACATGCGGAGCGCACCAAGGGAGGAATCGATGGAATGGCCTCCCTCTATGCCTATCATGGACGCGATTCTACCGGCCGCGAACGCGGCTTCCACTTCGTCGGCCGTTGTGGCCAGCTGAAACGTGTCCGGGTACCGCGCGATCATCTGGTATACGATATCGATTTGCTCGAGGGTGGCCCGCGTCGCTTCCTTGCCCTGCATGGACACGGGTACGTAAACCGACCAGAACTGGCCGCCCAGCATGCCCTCGCGCAGTCGGGGAATGTCGGTGTGCAGGTCCGGCTGCGGCTCGGCAATGTCCATGGCCCAGACATCCCGGTTCGCCTTCCTGCGGATCTGCCAGGGCAGGTCGTTGTGTCCGTCGACCAGCGGGACTTTCGCGTGGAGTGCTTTGGCGCGTTCGACGGGATCTTCCGGCATGGGTTCTTCCGCCGGTGCGCACGCGGCGGTCAGCGCGATGAAACAAAGGCCGGTCAGCAACAGGGTGAATGATTGCATGGTTCCTCCGGTAGGGTACAAAGCCACTGGTCGTTTAGGGTTCGCGCATGATCGAACTCCTACTGCGCAGGAGAATTCGGCTGCCAAAACTGGTCCGTCTCCGATATAATCGATCTCCTCTAAAATTAACGAAATTTCAATCAGGGCAAGGGATTATTGGATACCTTGATCACCGGTTTCCCGCCATCCCCGAGGTTTGTGACGGTTCCTTCAAACAGGGCACAAAACGGCATCGTATCATCTTCGAATTCTCATGTTGCCATTCCCATGATCCCGCGTTACTTTTGACAGGTCGAAAGTGCCCCGATACCCCTATCCAAGGAGTCCGCATGGCTCGATTCACCATTCTCGCGCCCGGCAATCCCGACAATCCCGGTCCAAACCAGTACATCATGGACGAACTGGAAACCATCGGCGCCGAACTGAAGATCAGGCCTTTCGGCACCATCGAGGAAATGCTGGTGGAGGCACAGGACGTGGACGGTTTCACCCAGGGCGGACTGGTATTTCCCAGGGAAGCCGTGGAGCGGCTGCCCGACCGCATACGCGTCGTGGGCGCGGGCGGGATCGGCGTGGATTTCATCGACGTGGAAGCGGCCACGGAACGGGGCATCATCGTCTACAACATCCAGGGCGTATTCGAACGGGAAGTCGCCCAGCACGCCATGATGCTGCTGCTCGCGTGCGCCCGACGGCTCATGCCCATCAACCGGTCCATGATCGAGGGCACGCCCGTCAGCCGAGGCACCATACAGCCGATCTACGAGCAGACGCTCGGCCTGGTCTCCTTCGGGAACATCGGCCGGGCCATGGCGAAGATCGCCGCCGGGTTCGATCTGCGCATCATCGCCTGCGACCCCTTCGTCAGCCAGGCCGACGCCGATCCCTGGGGCGTTACCATGGTGGACCAGGAAACGTTGTTCAGGGAATCCGACTTCGTTTCGTGCCACGTGCCCCTGACGCCGGGTACCCACCGCATCATCGGGGAGAAGGACTTCAGGAACATGAAGCCCTCCGCCTATTTCATAAACACGGGCCGCGGCAAGGTCGTGGACGAGAAAGCGCTCATCAGGGCCCTGCAGGAAGGCTGGCTCGCCGGCGCGGGGCTGGACGTGCAGGAACAGGAGCCGCCGGCGCCGGACAACCCGCTGCGGACGATGGAACAGGTGGTCCTCACGCCCCATTACGCTTCCGCGTCCGTGAGGGGCGGCGTCGTGCGCGCCAAAAAGGCCGGCCAGCAGCTGGTCACCATTCTCAGCGGCCGATGGCCCGAAGACGGTCTGGTTAACCCCGCCGTGAAAGCACTTGCCGCCGAGAAATGGGGCATGCCCGCGGAATGAACGGGTGACCGGCGGCGGTAAGGTTCTTTCATGTTCTACGACACCGTGATCTTCGATGCGGCGGGTACGCTCGTCGGCCGGGACTCTCCCGATTTCTTCGAGGAGTTCTTCGTCGTCGCGGCCGGGGCGCTCGGGACCGCGGTCACGCTGGATCGGGTAAAGGCGGCCCTGGCGAAGACCATGGAGGAGGAACCCCGGTTCCGAAAGCGCGAAGGCCGCATGAGCACGCCGGAGCAGACGCGGCGGTACTTCCTTGATCTCTACGCGCGCGTGCTGAACGCCGCGGGGGTCGAGGGCGACCTCATGCCCGGCCTGCAGAAGTACTACGACCGGTTCCAGGACGGCAGGTACCTGGAGGTGTACGGCGACGTCCGGCCTACGCTGGAGGCGCTGAAGGCCCGGGGCGTGCGTCTCGGGGTGCTGTCGAACTGGTCGGAACACCTCTCCCTCGTCCTGGAGCGGCTCGACCTGGACCGCTACTTCTCCTTCCTCGTCGTTTCCGCCGAAGCCGGTTGCGAAAAGCCCGACGAGCAGATCTTTCGTATGGCCATAGATCGTGCGGAGACGCCCATCGAGCGGATCCTGTACATCGGCGACTACCCGGAGGAGGACATCCTGCCCGCGGAACGGGTCGGGCTGGACGCCCTCCTCATCGACCGCTATGACAAGTACGTGCGCTATCGCCTGCCCTCCATCCGGCGGCTGACGGACGTCCCGGGACTCATAGGCCTGTCGTGACGTACGTTTGATAATCGACTGACAGCAGGCGCATCATGCGGGACGCGGCATGAACGGTGGAAGCGCCGTCCCGGCTGTTGGGTCCACCAGTACGGGTCGGCCATAAGAGACGTATCATAAACGACTGATCAGGGGCATTATATGAACGGCCGGCCGATCCGTGTAGGCGTGGTGGGCGTAGGGCGCGGAAAGAGTTTCGCGCAGAGCGCGTCCGGCGCCGTGGGCATGCAGCTTGTCGCGCTGTGCGACATCTGGGAGGAGCGGTTGCGCGAACTGGCCGGAGACCTCTCCGTCGCCGCGTACACCGACTACGATGAATTCCTCGCCCACGACATGGACGCCGTCGTCCTGGCCAACTACTTCCACGAACACGCGCCCTTCGCCATAAAGGCCCTGCGGGCGGGCAGGCACGTCATGAGCGAGACGGCCTCGAACGCCACCCTGGCCGAGGGGGTGGCGCTCTGCCGCGCCGTGGAGGAATCCGGCCTGATCTACATGCTGGCCGAGAACTACCCCTACACCGTCTTCAACCAGGAGATGCACCGGCTCTACCGCGCGGGCGAGATCGGCGAGGTGACCTACGCCGAGGGCGAGTACAACCACCCCATGGCCCGGGACGCCAGCCTGCGGCTCTCGCCGGGTTTCGACCACTGGAGGTCGTGGATTCCTTCCACCTATTACTGCACCCACGCCCTGGCGCCGCTGGTCTATATCACCGATACGCGGCCGGTCGGCGTCAATGCCCTGGCCATCGACCGTCCCGCACGGACCCTCACCCTCAGGAGGGGAGATCCCGGATCCGTCATCCTGTGCCGCATGGACAATGGCGCGGTCTTTCGCATCTTCGGGCTGAGTATGCCCGGCCACAGCAACTGGTACCGCCTGCACGGTGAACGGGGCGCCATGGAGATCACGCGGGGACCGGGCTACTTCGGACCGGGGGAGGTGCGGGTGTGGCATGAGCCGTGGCACCTGGAACCCGGCGAGGAGGCGGAACGGGTCTACAGGCCGGACTGGCCCGAACACGGCGACCTCGCGCGCCAGGCCGGTCACGGCGGGGGAGACTTCTGGACCAGCTTCCATTTCGCCCGGGCCATCCGTTCGAGGGAACAGCCCTTCCTGGACGTGTACCGCGGCGTGGCCATGTCCTCCGTCGGCATTCTGGCGTGGAAAAGTGCGCTGGAGGACGGACGGCCCTTCCAGGTGCCCGATTTCAGGGACGAGTCCGCCCGGAAATCCCTGGAAGACGACCACTGGTCGCCCTGGCCCGGGCATGCCGGACCGGGACAGCCGCCACCCAGTATTCGAGGCCGTCGCGACCCGGATCCGAAGCACGTTCCGTATGCCCGGCGCATATGGAAGGATATGGGTTACGAAGGGTAAAAAAGGCTTGCGTTACGAGGTCCCGTCCCGTATTTTAGGGCGGCTTTGGAAGCACGCGACCCCATCGTCTAGCCTGGCCAAGGACACCGCCCTTTCACGGCGGCAACACGGGTTCAAATCCCGTTGGGGTCATTCCACACGAACGTAGCGGATTCAGGGGGTTGCGCGGACGCGCGACCCCCTTTTATTGTCCAGGCGTGTCATGTCGTCCGGACGTACCGGCCGGCTTAGTGTACGAACGGAACGGTCCGGATGACTTCTATGGTTCCGGCGGGGGTGAATTGCCAGACCGCCACGAAACCCGTGGCGAGATCGCCGTTCTCGTCCCAGTCCAGCGGCATGGCCGCGCCTTCGTAGTTGATCGAGCCGCCCTCGGCCAGGATGCGCAACCCGTTCGCGATGCTGCCCGCCTCGGCAATGACGAGTTCGCCGGGGGGTCTGCCGATGGTTCGAAGCTGGTTTCGGATGGCCGCTCCCTCCAGGCTGTCCGCCGCCTGGGCCGCGAGGGCCAGGGCTACGGTCGCGTCATACGTCTGCTTCACATAAGGGAACGGAGGAGGGTTGCCGTAGGCGGTTTCGTACCCGTTTTCCCAGGCCAGCGCCGAAGGCGTGTCTTGCGCGGAGCCGGGCGATGTACCGATCATTCCGGCGAGGTGCTCCGGACCGATTGAACGAACCAGGTCCAGGCTGCGGCCGGTGGGGCCGAAGACGAACACGTCGTAAAGGTCCTGGTCCAGCGCTTCGCGCACGATGGTTTCCTGGTTGGGCTGAAAAGCGAGGACGACCAGCGCCTGCGTATCTTCGAGGACGCCTTTGCTTTCTTTCAGTTCATCCACGAAGGTCGTCTTTTCGGGATCCGCCGCGACCCTGATGAGCTTACCCTCCCACGCATTCTCGAAAGCGTCCGCGATGCCCCGGCCCCAGACGTCGTCGCGGTAGATCATGCCCACGTTGCCGTAACCCTGTTCCAGCGTGATCTTCGCCAGGACCGGACCCTGGTCCTGGTCGGACAGGGTGGTGCGGAACAGGAAGTCGTTGTCCATGGCGGTCGTCAGCATGGGAGAAGAAGAGGCCGGCGAGATCATGGGGATGCCGGCATCCGCGACCACGTCCTCCACGACGGCAAGCGTGGAAGAACTCGCCCATGCGCCCACGATCCCGTGGACCTCCTCATCTTCGACGAGGTCCATCGCCTCGGCTACCGCGGTTTCCCGGTCCAGCTCCGTATCGGCCACCACGCCCACGACCGGCACGCCGTGCACACCCTCCTCGTTGATATGGGCGATCGCCATTTCGAATCCCCGCCGCATGAGTACGCCGTGTTCCGAACCACCTTCCGACAGATCGATCAACAGGCCGATCTTGAGCGCGGGTCTTTCCACTGGTTCCATCGGTTCCGGCGGCTTCGGAGCTACCGGGTCCTTCTTGCCGCACGACATCACTACCAGGAGTACCAGGACGATCGCCGCCCATGGTACCGTAGGGAAGAACGTTCCTCGCTTTTCACGCATCTTCATGCCTCCTGCTCAAACCGGCCCATCCCGTCAAGTAGGTCCGAATCCGGGCTGCGGATTCGTGACAGAATAGATATACAGCGTACCGTTTGTCCTGTCATCTCTTTTCTTATCTGTCGCGCAGACAACAACTTGGGCGCGCATCGCCTCCGGGTGAATTGCCTTGCCGCTCCCCTCCCGCAAACGTACATTACAGGCCATGCCCGACCATGCTGCCGTTTCCCCGAAACCGGCCGATGAAGAGATCCCGCCTTCCCGGGTCCTCCGTCACGTCTGGGCCATCGCCTGGCCCGTCGTCGTCGCTTCCCTGATCGACGCCACCGAAGGTCTCGTTGACATATACTTCGTGGGATTCCTCGGCCCCGCGGCGATCTCCGCCATCGGCATGAGCCGGCAGATCGTGTTCATCGTCATGGTCATGGCCATTTCGATTACCGGCGGCACGCGGACGCTGGTAGCCCAGTACTACGGGGCGGGCAGACACGGCGACGTAAGCCGGACCGGTCAGCAGGCGATCCTGATGGGGACGTACCTGGCCCTGGGTCTCGCAGTCGTCAGTATCGTGCTCACCCGGCCCGCGCTGGTCCTTCTCGGCGCTCCGGATGAAGTGCTCACCCATGGCATCCTCTTCCTGAGGCTCTACTTCGCCGGCATGATCTTCATGATCCTCAACTACGTCATGAGCGCCATCTTCGGGGGAGTCGGCGATACCCGCACACCGCTCAAGATATCCGTAATCGTCATTATCGTGAAGTGCGCGACCTCTTACGGGCTCATCTTCGGAGCCTGGGGACTGCCCGTGCTGGGCGTGGCCGGCGCGGCCGTGGGCATGATCGTCTCCCGGCTGGCCGGGTGCGTCATCGGCCTCGCGATCCTGGTCCGGGGCCGCGGACAGGTGCGTCTTTCCCGCAACTGGCGCGTAAGACCGGACTGGAGCATCATGTCCCGCATGCTGGATATCGGTCTTCCCTCCGGCGCGTCCGGCTTCTTCCGCAACGGCGCGCGTGTGCTCCTCTACCGGGTGGTATCGGGGGTAAGCCGTCCGACCGCCGCCATCGCGGCCCTGACCATGGGGTTTCAGATCCGGCTCTTCGCGATCATGCCCGCCCTGGCCTTCTCGGTCGCGGCGACCTCCCTGGTCGGGCAGCGGCTGGGCGGCCGCCAGATCCGGTCTGCCGAACAGTACGGGGGACAGACCATCCTGCTCTGCATGATCCTGATCGCGGCCGGTTCGGCAATGATCTGGCTGTTCGCCAACGCGATCTCGGCCGTCTTCACGGCGGATGAAACGGTCCTCGGCATGAGTTCCGTCATGTTGCGCTTCTTCGCCATCGCCCAGGTTTTCTCCGCGCTGTCCATCGTGGCCAGCGGCGTGCTGGCCGGTGGCGGCGAGACCCGTCCGTCCCTCTACTACACGCTGGTCTCCCAGTGGGGCATCATGCTGGTGTTCGCCTACGTCCTTGCCTTTCCCCTCGGGCTGGACGTGACGGGCATCTGGATCGCGTGGCTCGCCGCGGCCGTATTGCAGGGCCTGCTCACCCTGAGACGCTTCTTCAAGGGAACCTGGAAAAGAGCGGTGGTCTGACGGAGAGACTGCAATTCCCGGGAACGTGGACAGGAGATTCGGAGGTACTGGGACTGGCGGTCCGGAAAAGACAGACAACCCGGGAGGTTCCGATCTGCGCGACGCCGGGAGGTCCCGGATTGCGTGCCGCCGGTCCGTGCATCGACAATCCCGGGGTCAGGCGGATTTGCGAAGTACCCGGATGCCTTCTGCGACGCCGTCCGGATGCTTGAACACGGCCGTGGCCGCCACCAGGATGTTCACGCCCGCCGACACGGCGGCCGGCGCGGTGTCGGCGTTCACGCCGCCGTCTACCTCCAGGTCGCAGGACGTTTTCCGGTCTGTTATGGTCTCGCGGACCCGCCGGATCTTCGGCAGCACGGATTCGATGAACCGCTGTCCCGAGAACCCCGGGTTGACGGACATGACCAGGACCAGGTCGAGATCGTCGATGATCCCGTCGAGGACCTGGACGGGCGTGGCCGGGTTCAGGGCGACCCCGGCCTGCTTTCCCCGCTCCCGGACGGACTCTACCACGCGGTGAAGGTGGACCGTGTTCTCCTGGTGCACGATGATCACGTCGGCCCCGGCGTCCATGAACGCCTCGGCGTACCGGTCCGGCTCCTCGATCATCAGGTGGGCTTCCAGCGGCAGGTCCGTCAGCGAGTCGACGGCCTCGACGATGAAGGGCCCCATGGATATATTGGGAACGAACCGGCCATCCATCACGTCGATATGTATCCGGTCCGCGCCCGCGCGTTCCACGGCCCGGACTTCCTCGGCCAGGCGGGTGAAGTCCGCGGAAAAGATGGATGGCGAGATCTGGATCATGATCCTCCCCCGTCTTTCTTCTGTTCCACGTGACCGCCGAACTGGTGGCGCAGGGCCGAAAGCACCCGCATGGCGTAGGAGTTTTCCTGCCGCGACTGAAACCTCGTGAAGAGCGAGGCCGTGAGCACGTGGGCGGGCACGTCTTCCTCGATGGCAGTCTGCACCGTCCAACGTCCCTCGCCCGAGTCCTGGACGTACCCGGAATAGGCGGACAGGTCCCGGTCCTCTCGAAGGGCGATTTCAAGGAGGTCCAGCAGCCAGGAACTGACCACGCTTCCGTGCCGCCAGACTTCGGCGATGTCGTGCAGATCCAGGTCGTAACGATGGCGCGGGTCCACGCGGTCGGACCCGGACTCTCGCAGGATTTCCAGGCCCTCGGCGAAGGCCTGCATCATGCCGTACTCGATCCCGTTGTGGATCATCTTGACGAAGTGTCCCGCGCCTGCCGGACCCACGTGCACGTAGCCTTTCGTCGCCGCCGAACCGGGCGCTTCGCACGAATCGGAATGGCCGCGCGCATCCGAACCTGACGCGTCGTCGCCATGTACCGCTCGGTCCTTCCCGGGACCGGGGGCCAGCGTATCGAACAGCGGATCCAGGCGTTCGACGATCTCGGCGGGCCCCCCTATGGTCATGCAATACCCTCTCTCGAGGCCCCATACGCCGCCGCTGGTGCCCACGTCGATGTAATGCAGATCCCCGGCGGCCAACTTCTCCGCGCGGGCGACGTCGTCCTTGAACCAGGTGTTTCCGCCGTCGATGACGGTGTCGTCCGGAGACAGCAGGCCGGCCAGTTCGCCAATGGCCTTTTCCGTGGCGTCGCCGGCCGGTACCATGACCCAGACCGTGCGAGGCGCCTCGAGGCCAGCCACGAGATCATCCAGGGTCGAGGAACCCCTGGCCCCCGCTTTTACCGCCTCGCCGACCGCTTCGCTGTCGCGGTCGTACACGATGACCTCGTGGCCGCCCCGCAACAGCCGCCGGGTCATGTTGCCGCCCATCCGGCCGAGTCCGACCATGCCCAGCTGCATGCATTCCTCCCCGGACGCCGGCGAACGCGCGTCCGGCCAGGGGATACCGGTTTCCCATGCCTCGATCCCAGCCGGAAGCTAGGCCGGCTGCAACCGTTTCTGTTCGATGGCGTCTATCAGTTTCACGAAGGGGTCCACGAATTTCTCCACCCCTTCTCCGACAAGCTGGTCCGCGACCCGGTCCATCGAAATCCCGGCCTGCTCGACGTTGGCCATGACCGCCATGGCTTCGCCGATATCCGCCTCCAGCGTATCGGAGAGACGCCCGTGATCACGGAAGGCGTTCAGCGTTTCATCGGGCAGCGTATTGATGGTGTCCCTGCCGATCAGCCCTTCCACGTACAACACGTCCCGGTAGTCCGGGTTCTTGGTACTCGTGCTGGCCCACAGGAGCCGCTGGGTCCTGGCGCCCTTGCCGGCCAGCGTTTTCCAGCGCGGGGTGGCGTACAGCGTCTTGTACCGCTGGTAGGCCGTCTTCCCGTTGGCAATGGCGGTTTTTCCGACCAGATCCATGAGCCTGGCACGTTCCGCCGGATCGGCCGATTGCGCCGCACGTTCCGCCAGCAAAGCGTCGACCAGCGTGTCTATCCTGCTGATAAAGAAACTGGCCACGCTGGCGGTCCCGCTGATCTGACCTCCGGCCGCGTGCCGGTCTTCCAGGCCGCCGATATAGGCTTCGGCCACCTCGGCGTACACGTCCCCGGAAAACAGCAGCGTCACGTTGACGTTCAGTCCCTCGCCGATCAACTGCCGTATGGCCGGAATGCCCGCCCTGGTCGCCGGCACCTTGATCATGACGTTCCCGCGGTCCACGGCCTTCCACAGCCGTCTGGCCTCCGCGATGGTGCCGTCGGTGTCGTCCGCAAGTTCCGGGGACACCTCCAGGCTCACGTAACCGTCGGCGCCGTCGGTGGAGTCATAGACCGCGGCCAGCTGATCGGCGGCCTCCCGTATATCCGAAATCGCAAGCGCCTCATAGATCTCCACGGCGCTCCGGCCCCGCGCCGCCATAAGCCCGATGTCGGCGTCGTAATCCGCGCTGCCGGTGATGGCTTTCTCGAAAATGGCCGGATTCGAGGTCATTCCTTTCAATCCGTCTTCCTCGATCAGTCTCCTCAACCGGCCCGAAGAGATCAGGTCGCGGCTGATGTTGTCCAGCCAGAAACTCTGGCCGTGTCGTGCGAGCTGGATGAGCGGATTAGCCATGGCGGGTTCCTTTATGCGCCGGGAGTCAGGGAATCAGGACGATTTTTCCATATGCGCCCGGTGCCATCACGGCGACATGGGCCCCTGCCGCGTCGGCCAGGGGAAACTCCGTTCCCACTACCGGGTCGAGCGTTCCGTTTTCCAGTCCGGCGTGCAACCCGGCGTGGATGGCGGCCAGGTCCTCCGGCGAGGCCAGCAGCAGGACCATGCCCAGGATGCTGGCATCACGCGCCATGGCGTCCCGGGGATTGATCTCGATGACGCCCCGGTTGCCTATGACGACCACTCGTCCGCCATAGGCCAGCATGTTCAGGTCCTTGTCCAGGTTGACGTTGGCCAGCATTTCCATGATCACGTCGACACCCAGGCCGCCGGTGAGATCCATGATCTGTTCCGTGTAGTCGGCGTCATGATGGTTGACCACGTAATGGGCGCCCTGTTCCGCCACCAGGGCCGCGCCCCGTTCCGAACCGGCGGTGCCGATGACCGCCATCCCGGCGGCCCGCGCGAGCTGTACGGCCGCGATGCCCACGCCGCCGCTGGCGCCGTGAACGAGCACCGTTTCGCCGGACCGGCCTTCCGCGCGCTGGAAGAGGCCGCGCCAGGCCGTCGCGTAAGGGATGTATACTCCCGCCCCTTGCTTGAAGGATACATTATCAGGCAGCGGTTGCACCTGGCTCGCGGAGCACAGGGCTTGGGACGCATATGAGCCGGTCAGCGTACCGGCCAGGTATACGCGGTCGCCCACCGAGACATGGGCCGTTTCGTCGCCGACGGCGGCGACGGTACCGGCGCCGTCCATGCCCGGCGTGTAGGGCAGGTCGGGTTTCATGGCATAGGTCCCCGCGCGGATATAGGTGTCCACCGGGTTCACGCCCCCGGCCCGTATGTCCACCAGGATCTGCCCGCCGCCTACCTGGAGATCCGCGCAGGTTTCGAGCCTCATTACGCCCGGTTCGCCGAACTCGTGAATTCGAATCGCTTCCATAAACGTCTCCTCAATTCAGAATCAACCGTAGTATTCCTCTTCAACCGCAGAGTTTTTCGATCACTTCGTAGAGCATCCGCGGACCCCGTTCCATGTTTTCCACGGAGATGCGCTCGTCGTTGCCGTGGATACGGCGAAGTTCTTCGTCGATCAGCAGAAAGGGCATGAAGCCGTAGCAATGAATCCCCAGGTCGCGGAAGTAGTGGCTGTCCGTGAAGCCCGAGAGCATGTTCGGTACGACCTCCACATTTGCATGGTACCGGGAGACGACCTCCCTTACGGCGTCCACGAGGGGAGAATCGAAGGGCGATGACGAATTGCCGAAGTTCAGCGTCGTTTCCATCTCGATCCTGTCGTCGTCGACCACGCCTTTCAACTCCCGGACGAAGTCTTCCGGCCTCTCCCCCGGCAGCAGCCTGCAATCCAGCTCGGCCGTCGCCGCCTGAGGTATGATATTGATTTTCTCGCTGCCCTGCAACATGGTTATAGAGATGGTGTTCCGGAGCATCGCCGCGTGATGCTGATTCCGGAGCAGGTCTGCAAGGAACCTCTTGTCCCGTACGGACTCGCGGATGCGTTCGAAGCGTTTGCGAAATCCGTCTTTCTGCAGATGCGCGATGCCTTCGAAGTAGCACGCGGCCGCGTCCGTCACCTTGACCGGCGGCGTGTACTTCATGATCGCGTTCAGGGCCCGGATGAGCCGGTTCACGGCGGAATGGGGCTTGGGGCGGGAACCATGGCCGGGTTCGCCGCGGGCGACCAGGCGTATCCAGCAGGGCGATTTCTCGGTGATGTCGATGGAATAGACGGCCTTGCCGTTCTCCAGGCGTCCCTTGCCGCTTTCGTTTATCAGGAATTCGGCGTCCGAGACGAGCTCGGGACGGTTATGGGTGATCCAGCGGGCTCCGGCCGATCCGCCGGCCTCCTCATCGGCGGTGACGAGCAGGATCACGTCCCGCTTCAGCGGGAAGCGATTCCGGTGCAGCGCGAGAAACACCACCAGCTCCGCGATGCCGAGGTTCTTCATGTCGAGGGCGCCCCGCCCCCAGATGTAGCCGTCCCGGACCTCGCCGCCGAATGGGTCGACCGTCCAGTAAGCGCGGTCGGCGGGCACCACGTCGCTGTGACTCAGCAGCACCACGGCCCGCTTTGAACCGTCCCCTTCCAGCCTCGCGTAGAGATTGGAGCGCCCCGGGGCGGATTCGTACACTTGGCTGTCGATGCCCTCTTCGGCGAGGATGCGGCTGAGGAAGGCGGTCGCGCGATCCTCGTTGCCGGGGGGATTCGTCGTGTCGATGCGCAGGTATTCGCTCAGCAGCTGTACGGCTTCCCGTCCCAACGCGTTCCAGTCCAATGACCTACGTGCTCCCTTCGGCCTGCATGGCTTGAGCCGCCTGCCTGATCACGGCGATGGCGGCGAGATCGCCCACGGCGTCTCCCAGTCCGGCGGGCACGATCTGTACCGTGTCGTAGACCCGTGACCAGGTCTCGCCCCGGAGATAGTTTCGAATGGGTGCCAGCAGCAGGTCCCCGGCCTTGACCAGGATGGTGCCGATGACGATGATCTCCGGGTTGAGGACGTTCACGATGTTACCCAGGCCAACGGCCATGTAACGGGCCGTTTCGTCCACGATTTCCCGCGCGCAGGGATCGTCTTTCCTGGCTGCCGCCATGACGGTTTCCGCCGTGATGGCGCCCGGGTCGCCGCCGGAGAGATCGACCATGAGCGAGTCGGGCGTCCTGCGCGCCTTTTCCCGGGCCCGCCGGGCGATCGACGGTCCGGAGCACAGGGATTCCAGGCAGCCGCGCCTGCCGCATCCGCAGGCCGGCCCGTCCTTGACGATGGTCATGTGCCCCACCTCGCCGGCCGTGTCGTTCGGACCGCGGTAGAGCCTGCCGTCGAGTATGATGCCGCCCCCGATACCGGTGCTCATGGTCATGTACACCATGTGGCGAAAGCCCCGGCCGGCCCCGAAGGACCACTCCGCCAGGGCGCCGGCGTTGGCGTCGTTCTCGACAAAGGCCGGCAGCGACAGCGCACTTTCGAGCCACGCCTTCAGCGGCACCTCGTCCCAGCCCGGCAGGTTGGGCGGCGCGTAGACCACGCCCGTTCTCGTGTCCAGGGGACCGCCGCAACTGACGCCCACGCCGGCCACGTCCGCGGTGGCGAGCGAAGCGCGTGCGATGACTTCGCGGGACATGTCTGCCAGGGACGCGACCACCGCTTCCGGTCCCCGTCCGGCCTCTGTCGGCCTTCGGACCTTGTGCAGGATGTTTCCGTTCCAATCGGCGATGACCACGGCCAGCTTGGTGCCGCCGATGTCATGGCCTAAGAGGTACGGGGCGTTCCGATCCGGCTGGGGCATAGTCTAAGGGTCAGCGCATGAATCACGGGGCTTGGCAGGCACCTTTCGGCTTTCCGGAAAGCATGCAGTTATTATAGCCCGCGGACGGCCCGTGTCAACTGCTTTCAACCGGAGAGCGACCCCGTTCCGCGCAGTCAAAAATTGATTGACAGCGACCGTCCGGTCCGGGCATTTTGGCAGGAGTCGGAAGGCCGCTTCCCGGCATGGGCGGCCCTGCACCTCGGCGCGCGGGTCCGCGGCCGGTCGAAGGTCCACCTGGGGCCCACCCGGGAATGGGAGGAGGACGGCGTATGTTGTTGGATACCAAGATTCTGTGGATGTGGCTCCATGTACTGGGCGTCATACTCTGGGCCGGCGGCTTCTTCTACGTCCTGGTCGCGCTCACCCCGGCGCTCCGGTCGGGCAGGGCATCGGAGGAACGCGTGGAAATCATGCGCAGGACCGGCGCCATTTTCCGGCGGGTTTCCTGGACGGCGATCATCATCCTGGTCGTGAGCGGTTCGTTCAGTCTGTATAACCGGATCATGGATGGAGTGGCCGCCCGGGCGACGTCGTCCCAGCCGGAACTCTACCCGCTGCTTCCCCCGGGGTACGAAGCCCTGATGACCGTCAAGCTCCTGATTGTGATCGCATTGATCGTACACCACGCGGTCAGGCTCCTGGAACCCCGGGTCCTCGAAGACGGCAGTATCGGGTTCAAGTCCAGGGCGTCGGGCATCGTGGGCGCCGTGCTCTTCGCGGCGGCGGTGCTGCTGGGCCTGGTGCTGCTGACCATGAACGTCTCTGTCTGAATCTGCGTCCATGAAGGACTTCATCGCGCTGACCAAGCCCGGCCTGGTCGTCATGCTGGTGCTGACCACGTGCGTCGGGTTCTACCTGGGGTCCGACGGACCGGTGGACTGGCTGCGGTTGCTTCACACGCTGGTCGGTACCACCCTGGCGGCCGGGGGAACGCTCGCCCTCAACCAGTTCATGGAGCGAGACCGGGACGCGCTCATGCGGCGTACCCGGAAGCGCCCGCTTCCCGCGGGGAAATTGCGGCCCGGACAGGCCCTCGGGTTCGGCGTGGCCATTACGGTGGCGGGACTGATCTACCTGGCGCTGGCGGTCAACGTGCTCAGCAGCGCGGTCACCGCGGCGATCACCGCCACCTACCTGTTTCTCTACACGCCGCTCAAGCACCGTACCACGCTGTCGACCGTGTTCGGCGCGGTCCCGGGCGCGTTGCCCCCGGTGACCGGATGGGCGGCGGCCCGGAACGAACTGGGGCTGGAGGCCGGCGTCCTGTTCGCCATCCTCTTTCTCTGGCAGATGCCCCACGCCCTCGCGCTGGCGTGGCTCTTTCGCGAAGACTACGCCCGCGCCGGATTTCAACTGTTGCCCGCCGTCGATCCCGACGGCCGGTTCACGAGCGTGCAGATCCTGATCAACTGCCTGGCCCTGACCGCCTTCAGTCTGGTCCCGACCATGCTCGGTATCGCCGGGGTCCTGTATTTCTACGCGGCCTTCGCCGCCGGCCTGGGCCTGCTCGCCTTCGCCGTCCACCTGACCGTGACCCGGACCCAGGCCTCCGCGCGGAACCTGTTCTTCGCGTCGCTCGTGTTCCTGCTGGTCCAGTTCTCGGTGATGGCTTATGACAAGGTGTAGCGCCTGTCATGACAAGGTGTAATGCAAAAAAGAACCATCATTGGCCCGGGCGCTTCTTATGCGGGTTTCAGGGACGACCTTTATGGTGTTTCCGGTCGGGAGGTGATGGATAGCATGCTGGAGCTCTCCGATCTGCCCCTGGTGAACGCCTGCCTGAATACCACCAGCGCGGCGTTCCTGGTCGCGGGCTATGTAAACATCAGGAAGCGCAGGATCGCCGCGCACAGGACATGCATGCTCGGCGCCGTAGCGGCGTCGGTCCTGTTCCTCGCGACCTATCTGATCTACCACTTCTACCATGGAAGCACGCCCTTCAGCGGCGAGGGATGGACGCGTTACGTTTATTTCACCATCCTCATCAGCCACACGGTCCTGGCCACGGCCATCGTGCCCATGGTCGTGCTGACGCTGTATCACGCGCTGAAGGGACGTTTCGAGCGCCACGCGCCGCTGGCCAGGTGGACGCTGCCGATCTGGCTGTACGTGTCCGTTACCGGCGTGCTGGTGTACCTGATGCTGTACCACTGGCAGGGATAGGCGGCTGAAATGGCCCATGTCACCGTCCGGAGCATGACGCTGGCCGCGCTGATGATCGCGCTCATGACGCTGGCGACTCTGATCATCCGGATTCCGAATCCGGCCACCCAGGGATACATCAATCTCGGCGACGCCATGCTTATGACCATCGCTCTCGTCTTCGGCTGGCGTATCGGCGCGCTGGCCGGCGGCGTCGGTTCCGCCCTGGCCGACGCGCTGGGCGGCTACTTCATCTGGGCGCCCTGGACGCTCGTCATCAAGGGAATCGAAGGGATGCTGGTCGGAACGATCGCGGCATGGGGCGCCCGGGTTGGCCGGGACGACGGGGATACGCGGGGCGCGCGTGATGCCCGGGCCGGGACCGCTCCGCGCCGGATCTTTGCCTTACTCGCGGTCATTGCGGGCGGCGCGTGGATGGTGACCGGATACTACCTGGCCGGATCGGTGCTGTTCGGAGGAGTCGCCGCGCTGACGGAGATCCCGGGCAATCTGACCCAGGCCGGCGTGGCAGTGGTGATAGCCCTTCCCCTGTCAGCCATACTTAGAAACGCCTTGCAACGGAGCGACTATGGACCTCTCTCACCTCGATGAAAAGGGACGCGTCCGCATGGTGGACGTGACGGAGAAACCCGTTACGGAACGGCGGGCGGTGGCCCATGGCGAGGTACGGGCCGCAACCGAGACGATCCGGAAGATCGCCGCCGACGAGATGGGCAAGGGGGACGTGCTTGCCACGGCGAAGATCGCGGGCATCTCGGCGGCCAAAAAGACTGACGACCTCATCCCCATGTGCCACCCCATCCCGCTGACCCACGTGGAGATCGACGTCACCCTGAACGAGGACCAGGGCAGGATCGGCCTCCTCGCCACGGCCGTCGCGTCCGGCAGGACCGGCGTGGAAATGGAGGCCCTGACGGCCGTCTCCGTGGCCGCCCTGACCATCTACGACATGTGCAAGGCCGTGGACCGGACCATGGAGATCGCCGCCATCCTGCTGGTGGAGAAGGAGGGCGGCAAGTCGGGTTCGTTCAGGCGGTCGGGGTGGACGGGTGTGGGATAGTTCAGTCTTGATTCGACAAAACCGGGATATTGTCTGTTCAGATTTGACTGATGACATACCACACCGGTAGAAATAAGTAACAAACATAATTTTCACACATTTCGACAGACCACATTCGTTGCGACAAAGGAAAGGACGTTTGTACGCTATCTTTTTCCGTGAAATTGCGGTGTTTTAAAAGCGGCCTGGTTTTGACGCATTAAGGTTAAGACAGTCAGACCAAGTTGGGGTAGGTAATATCAATAGCGTCTGGACTAAGTGACTAAGGGAGTCAGAATGAAATGTCCTAAGTGTGGTCACTGGAAGACCAGATTCAGAACAATTGCCAGCGAGTATGACGGTCATGTAGTGGTTAGGAGGCGCCGATGCAATAAGTGCCCCTATGAATGGAAAACCTGGGAGACGATGAAGGATCCCTGTTTGAAAACATCCGATGATTTGAGGGAGATTCCCAGCTGGGCACGAAAATGGTAGATCGTCCAGCAGAGAGCCACGCGGGTATCAATAACGATTATTACGCGAAGTGGGAACGGTGAATCACATTTTCTTGAATCACAACCGTAGACAGAAAGGACATGGAATGGCACTGTTGATCATTATACTATTGTCTGTCGCGGTTCAGGTCGGCTGTACAACCGAGGAAGACCAAAAGCATGAACGAAGGCGCGGTCGCACAGTCTTGCCGATGACGATCGAACAAGTAGCCGCCTTAGCGAGTATAGATCAGGTCCACCACTGGTTGAAAACCGCCCATGAGATAGGTAAACGTAGATTGGTGCTGAATAGTAATCTAGCCAATGCTTTAGATCTCCCCCCATACCTCCTTGCCCGTCCAGATTCATTTGAGTTGGACGCCCGTGCCTATGATTTAAGAAACGGAGCCATGAAGGGGATTGGGTTCGTCCGCAACGCGCTAGATAAGGCCGTGATCGCGCTGGATGATGTCCCCGGCGAAACAGGTCAAGTGCGGAACTACATCGAGCAAGCCCTTGCCCGTTTGAAAGCCGCCCACGGCGAATACGCCCGGTCATTGGACCTCATCGAGCAGGCCCGGACCGCAATGGGTGTAGGTAATTCAGCCATAGCCATCCGCGTACGCCCTGATGCCGTCGCCCGAGCGGAAGCCGGCAGTCTCGTATACGGCAAGGCGCTGGACTTTATCGAGCAGGCCCGCCGGCGCCTCGACAGGCAGGAGAGGCGCGCACCATGACGCTCATCATCGTCCTTTTGCTCGCCGCGATACTAATTACATTGCTTGGAATTTGGGGAAAAGTACCCGGCTGCCTTCTTGGTATACTTGGACTCATCATCTACGCGTTGTTGATTGCACATACAGCGGAGTATGTCGGAGGGTTTTGGGCCTTAGTGATCTGGTTTGGATTACCAATTGTCGCTCTTTTGGTGTTTGCAATATATGAGACAGCGCAGGGACGAATGGACAAGTGGGGCAATCCCAAGTAGACGTGTACCGGGCAGAAAACGATACCGATATTGAGGGGCATACATGCTAATCCAAAAAGTGGAGAACGAACTTGGTGGCTGGAAACTCGAAGTAGGGAAACCCTTAGACCCGACACTAATCGAGTCACTGAAAACCCTTAACGTTTCCTTTGCTGGATTTATATGGGACGAAGTCCATGGAAACCTGACCATGATTTTTGATGATGAAGCCGGGTCCCTCACGATTAAAATTGATCCGTCCCATAGCGTCAAGATAGAGTACAGCGTCGATTGATAGGCGGATAGGGACGTTGGTCATCACACACCTAATTGAATCCGCGCTGGATCATGCCGCCGGCTTGAAAACCCATTGACAACCCAGCCGTGGCAAAGTAGCCTATTCAAGAGAATGTACCACACCTCGTACAGGAGAGATCGACCATGGCGAAATCGGGTACGAGCAAAAGCGGCAAACCCGCCAACGCGCCGTCCACCACGCGAAACCCATCGGGCGGTGGACGCGGTAACAACCCACCCAAAGGCGGAAAAAAGTAACCCCATGGGCCTTCAGCCCTTCGCCTAGATCCCACCTCAGAATCTCGTCGTGGTCCAATCAAAACTCCTCCGAGAATCGAAAGACATATGAGTTTTGGATGGAAATCGATTCCAGCAATGAAACGGAAGTGCTCGCCTACGCAAATTGCATTAGTCATGTAGCAATACAACACCCGCTCAACTACTGGGAGCGGCAGGGATGGGTGATAGGAAACCTGGTGGCATACATCCGCCAGGTTATTTGCGTTTTGTTGGTATAAAGGTCGCGATATACGGTCGTCTTGCTGAATTGGAGGAGGTAGTGATCGACTCATCGCAAGCGTTCGTGGCTATGTGATTTGACGATTCTCTAAGCGCAGCTTGGAACGACGCCATCAAGCCTATGGTCGAAGAGGCTGGATTCAAACCCGTCCGGATTGGTACATAGGAATACCTTAACAAGATTGACGATCAGATCCTAACCGAGATCAGGAGGTTGCACTTCATCGTCGCGGTTTTCCAAAAGGGAGATGACAGCGCCGGAAGGAGTATATACTGAGAAGCGGACTTCGCGCATGGACTAAACATTCCTTGATATTCACCTCTAGAGATGATTCAATCGACAATGTACATCTCGATATTCGCATAGGATAACGCTTTGCAGCTTAGATTAGCGATGGGTTACCCATAAACAGAAACACGTATGTATGAATCGCATCCAATACACCTGAGAAGGAAAAGGGTGGGACTTTGCTTAAGGCAGTCGGGTAAAGCAAGCGGTGGACAACGTAATGACAGAAATCATCTTTGAGGTAGTCAGGTCCAACAACAGCGGTTTTCGGATTCGCGCACTCGGGCACAGCCGCCTAACGCAGGCGAGGAACGGAACAAGCTAAAGGCGAGGGAGGCTAAACCGTTTGGGCACATCATCCTTCAATTTATCGAGGCGTCCAAGATTATTCCCTGACCAGTTGTCGGCTGCCGCAGGCTCGAACGTGGAAAACCCTGTTTACCATCTACCAAATGAGGAGGTGTACTACAGACGTCCGATGTCGTGGTGGACACGGATTTTGG
Organism: bacterium; assembly: GCA_965202605.1. Taxonomy (GTDB): domain Bacteria; phylum JAAXHH01; class JAAXHH01; order JAAXHH01; family JAAXHH01; genus JAAXHH01. The sequence goes on along the minus strand of OZ241838.1, from coordinate 2,148,416 downwards.
ACGAACCGTGCACGTAATATCATAAGGGCGATAACAGAAGCTCACTTAATCCGAGTAAGAGACAGTGTGCTCGGAAAGAAAAAGAGTTGCTCCATGAATATCAGAAAATTCATACACAATAGCGAATGGACGAAAGTCCCTGGTTGGGATGATGCTAAACATGAATATGTCGAGCTTGATTGTGAACGGTGGATACGCGAGAACAAAATACGAGAGGCCGGTCAGGAAAACGGCAAACAGGAATACCCCCCACCAGACGCCGTACAACCTGATGAAATGTACACGAAGATATTGGCTTGGATTAACAACAGAGGTAGGGCCTGTCACGCTGCAGTAGGTGATTACCTCAATCTACAACGCCACGCTTTGACTCTCGAATCCAAAGAGGGAACTGCGCCTCTTCGCCATCAGATTGAGGGGATCAGAAATCAGGGAATAGTAGAGTTGAGGGGCCAATGCAGGGAGGATAAGAACCACCTTGCCCATTTGGAACATGAAGCGAAAGTAGCGACCAGCGGACTTGAGGAGTTCATAAATACAGCAAAACTGAAAAGGACTGCTGAGTACGATCAGCGGGGTACTTGGTATTGGTGGTTGGTTGGGGTTGTAGTTTTCGAAGCAATAGCAAATGCTATGATGCTCGCGGACGTTAATGAATATGGACTATTCGGTGCCGTGATAATCATGATGGCAATAGGTGTTGTGAATACAGCTGTGTTGGGAAGTATGATTGGTGAGGGCTGGCGACAAAAAAACTCAGTTAAGATATGGCCGAGTGCTGCCGGTTGGTCATTGGTCTTAATTGGAACTCTGATGATGTTTGGGTGGAACCTACTAGTAGGGCATTTCCGCGACAGCATGCGATCCGTCGCAACAAGAGCGGCTAGCGGAGAAAGTACCTTGACCGAACTAATGGCTGACGACACGATCGAAAGGTTTTTGTACAACCCATTAGGGCTCGAAGGAATGCTATCCTGGGTTTTGGCAGTGATCGGTACTGGTTGTTGTATTTTTAGTGCGACCAAATGGTTGAAACGTGATGACGTATATCCCGGATATGGAACTGTCCATCGAGTTGCCACTGATCGTAGCATTGAATACCGGTATGAGGTTACTGCGAGGAGTTCAAATTTGAAGAAAGTTTATGAACGATACCTGACCAGAATCCGAGATCTTCGGCAGCAAATTGAAAATAAGAAAAGCAACCATACACTGGTATCTGACAGGGCGAATGAAATCGTAAGGCAATTCCCAATGCAACTTCGCAGATACCAGGACGATCTGGAATTCATAATTGCGGCCTATCGGTCTACGAATGAGAAAGCTAGATCCACACCAAGTCCAGTGTTCTTTGAGAAAAAAATGGTAATTGATCAAGAAATGCTAGCAACTCCACCTTGGAAAGATGTCCCACCCACAGACTACAAAGAAGATTGGGAGCAATTTCATCAGGCCGAGGTAGAAATTCAGACAGAATACCTACAAGCACAGGGAAATTACCCTACTCTTGAAGAACTAATGCATAAACCCTACTCAGAAGAGGGAATAACAAAGTGACTCAAAAAACACGAAAAGAACGGAATCGTATAGCCAAACGTAGAGCGGTTCTGTTTGGAACGAGTTCGGTTATCATATTTGTAGCGTTGATGGGCGGATTATGGATCATGAGAGGTGTGGAACTAGATAGTCAGGGCTGTCCAAAGGAGACAGGCCCCACTAGAGAAGTAGTGCTGATCATTGATACGTCAGACCCGTTGAACAACAAGCACAGGGCAGAACTCGGGAGGATCATGCGCGAGATGACCGAGCCGGGAGCGAGTGGTCGTCACGAAAGACTCGCAGTAAAGGAAGGTGAGAGGTTAAATATCTACCGACTAGGCAGTACAGGAGATCCTACGACACCAATCGTAGAGATCTGTAATCCTGGTGGTAATCCACATGATCGGACTCTTCTCGACGACTTTACAACAGGCAAACTAATCTCAAATTGGAGATGGCAACAATTCGTTGAAGTGACCCAAGAATTGTTTCCCAAAGAGGAAAGCGATGAGCACCCTAAATCGCCAATCTTGGAAACAATCGCGGTCGTTTCCGCACGACACGCGCCTAGTAGCAGAGCCGAAGACGATGTCGTGCCAACACACATAATCGTCATTTCTGATCTATTGCAGCATACCGACAAAATGTCACAATACAGGTCCTATCCAGCGCCGGACGCATTAAGAGGCGAACTATCGACAGATCTATCCAATGTTGTGGTTAGCTTGTTTCGTTTGGAACGAGACAAGTACCGGGAATTCCAAACGCCTGAGCATTATTACTGGTGGGCAGATTGGGTCGTGGCAATGGGAGGTAAGGTTGTATGGCAACAGGCATTGTAAAGGAAGTCCCAGGTATTTTCAGGTCTCAGAATGCGTTTGTTTGGGCGTTTTTGATAGGCCTTGTACTGATATGTCTGGCAAAGCTGATTGGTCAAGAACAACCAATCTGGGGAGGGATTGTCGCTTCTGCACTCGGAATTGGTGTCATGTGGTTCTACCTGCGTGAGCAAAAGGCAACCCGTCCTGAGAGTGAGCAGTCACGTGTGGGGGACGAGGTTTACTACATTGGACTTTTGTACACACTTACTTCTCTATGTGCCGCATTGGTGATCTTGTTTCTCATGGATTCTTCTACAAAATCACTAGAGGATCGTACTGACGAGATGATCGGCAGCTTTGGAATCGCACTTCTTACCACAATGGCTGGGATTGTGATGCGCATGACCCTCCAACGACACGGTGACGAGGAACATGAAACTGTGATTAGGATTTCTTCAGATATGAAAGGCGTTACTGTGGATCTGGAGCGTCATGCGTATGAATTGCGTAGACAGCTTCAAAATTCAACCAACGCGTTTGCTTCCCATACGAATTCTACAATATTGCAAGCAAAGACCATTCATAGCCATATGGATGAAATGATAAAGACATTTCATGAAGGGCTTGAACAGAAGGCAAAGGCCGAACTTGAGAGTTTAAGTACAATCTATCGGGCGGTTGGAGAGAAGAAGGAGGAAGAAGAAAAGATTGCCTCCGTACAACGGTTAGGAATACAAAACCTGTTTAAAAAACTTGAGACCCAGGTATCGGATCTGGACGAGAGCATCGAGCAGATTCGGATTAATAGCGACGAAACGGCAAAAAACCTGGGGTCCATTGCTGCACAGGCACAAGCAAGTGCTGACGTGTTTGCGAAAAGCGAGCAGACCGTTGCAGAAAGCCTGAATGTGTTAGTAGAAGCGAAGGATGCAGAAAACGCGTACAGAGTGGCTCAAACGCATCATTCGGACGAGTTAATCAAGATGATCACGAAACAGACCCAAGGGTGGGCGGAGTTACGGCTGCAAGCAAGTGAGGCTCTTGAGGAGATGAAACAGGCCAATAATACACTCACTAGATTGGGAAACGAGGCAGAGCGAACCACTGCCAAACTCGCTAGCTTACCTGACGGTGTTCATAACGCCCGTACGGCGTTGGATGAATTGACCGAAATCACGGAGACCAGAAACGCGATAGTTGGTTTAGGGACTAATGCGAAGGAAGTGGTAACTCAGTTTATGCAATCAGTAGAAGCACTCAAACACCAGCAGGAATCAATCGGGGATTCAGCTGCAAAACTCTCCGAATTGTCGGAAGCAACAGCCCGTGAGATTGTGATTCGAAATAACTTGAATGAGTCCATAGCTGAAATGGCAGACGTCATAGCGTTAGCAGGTGCTTATACCGAGAAAATGAAAGAAACTGAACGTACAATTCAAAACGTAAACATGGAATTCGATAACGTCCGGTCGAAATTACATGATGGTGGAAACAGATTATCTGAAGTGCTGAACGAGGCAGTTTCAGCATTCGAAGATGCTAGAAGTCGTGCCGATCGATCCAAGGGTACTTTCTGGCTATTTCGTTGATAAGGAACTAACGTATTTATGAAATCGGAGGAGGGATACAGGCGAGGAGCGGTCTTGGGATTAACAGTTGCCGAGGTTTTCATCTTACTCGTGTTTCTTATGCTGCTTGCTCTCATGGGAGTAAACCGCTATTGGAATGTTAAACTTGATCCCTGGCGGGAGATCATGGCGATGAATACACCAATGGTGGTTGAGGCAGCACTGAAAGATCCCGAGTTACGAAAACAAGAAATCGAGGAACTCAACGAGCAGATTGAAGAACTGGAGAAGGAGAAGGAAAAACTGCAGGAGCGAGTGCGGCTCTTGGAAGACAGGGAAGGGGAAACAGGAGAACGCCTTGATCAGGCAGAACAGACCTTGCAGGAGCGTGAGGAGGAATTAGCGGAAGCGAAACGAAACGTAAACGCACTTGGAGACAGGATCCGTATTCTAGGCAAAGGTATTACACCGCCGTGCTGGTATCAACTAATTGAAGAAACTAATCCAATTACGAAGGCTAGCCTGCGTGAAAAGCCCTACTATCTGTTCGATATAGCCATTAGGGAAAATCATATGGAGGTTCAACGGCTACCGATTCCAGTCGGAAGTGCAAATGATGACGGCGGAGAGTTATATTCCGAGGAAGCGAAACTTCTCCCTCTAAATTCGATTCCTTATGGGGTACCTCTAACGGACACTGATATCCGAGAGTTTATGTACCCAATCTACAAAATGGGGAAAGCATCTGAAATACGAAGCTATTCGTGTATCTTCTACGTCCGTGTTTGGGATGAGACTTCACCTGGTGCGAAATCGCGCTGGAAGCAAGCACATGACACGGTGCTTGAACAACTTTTCGGTACGCATCAGGTACGTGGCCGTTCGTGGGAAGATAGAGAAAACGAACCGGTCAACATATTAAGGTGATTGGAAATGACATTAAGAAATCGTCCTGACTACGATAGTCAACCATCTCACTAATTGTGGTCTGTTGCAATGCGTAGAATTCAGGTTCGTTACTATACAATCTACCGGTGTGGTAGGCCTTCAGCTAACATTGAACAGACGAAATCACACCGGTTCTATCGGATCAAAGTTAAAATCTGAATGCTAGGTAGTTCCCCTTGTTCGGTCGGGATCGACCACCGGTAGTTGCTGGCAGGACATTTCCTACCCTCCATTGGTTTTTCATCCGAATCCGTAGTACCCCTTTCCCGGCAGCTGAATCGATACGGTTGCCATGTTTACGTATGTATATACATTGTGTATACATATGTATTCCTTACTGCGAAATATCGGACGTATTTCCGCCTTTGTTTTTGCACGGCGAGACGTTGGCGGGATGCAGTTCTTGCGGGTTACCTGCTTATTCCTGGTCCTGTGCCAGTGTTGCCTGGCCCTTGACGCAGAAGCCCACGGCGGCCGGAAAGACAGGCATGGCGGCCACAATAACCACTCTCAGGGCAATTACCATTTTCATGACGGACCGTTGGCCGGCAGGACCTTCGACTCCAGGGAAGAAGCGCTTAAGGCCCTGGCAAGTCTGGCGGAAGGAGACCGTTCCGCTCACCGGACAGTACCGACCGCACCGGGAAAGATGCACCCCATACTCGGTGTTCCGGTCGCGCCGGAAGTGTGGCATACGGTCTACGATAGAAGCGATTACTCCTATCCGGCTTCCATCGAGCAGCGGATCGTCATCCGGCAAGGCGGTGTTTTCTCACCGTATTCTATGCGTTGCTTTGGCGATCTGGGGGCAACGGACATCGAGCACATCGTGGCCAATTCGGAAGCCCATGAAAGTGGTATGGGGTCGAGGTCGCGAGAGGAACGACAACGGTACGCGACGGACCTGGATAACCTGACCTTGGCGGCGCCGCGATTAAATCGATATGAAAAAAGGGCGAAGGATCCCGCGAACTGGCTCCCGGAAAACAACCGGTGCTGGTACGTGGGGAAATACTTGGAAATAAAACGGAAATACGGCTTGTCCATGGATCAGGCTGAAGCGGACGCCGTGCTCACCGTGTACCGGTCCTGTTTGAGTTTCGAGATCAAGCGGCCTTCGTGTATTGGTGACGAGCGGTTCGAATAGGCCCTGGGTTGGGTCATCGGTCGACCGTGGCTGCAGCCAGTACCGAGTGCCACCTGACGCAGAGCGGTAAGGCTTCTTGTGAAACGACACCCATTTAATGGCAGCAATCTCCGCGATCACCTTTCTCGAATCTCTTCGATGTATTCATCCACGTTTTCTTTCCTGCAAAGCACTCCATAGACTCGCTCGACCGGATGTTGTTCTTCTGCCCGTTTCTGAATGAGTACACCGTTCTTCAAGGGTGTGATCTCTACCTCGTCGCCGCAGTTCATTCCGTATTGGTCTCTAAACCGTTTAGGAATCGTAATCTGTCCGCGTTTGGAAATCTTCATTCTCCCCCCATGTGATAAAGAAGCGAATACCGCGACACCGAAGTTGAGACGCAGAATCGACTCCTTGAGTTCCATGATGTTGTGAATCCTTCCTGCAGTTCGGCAACTTTTTCTTGACGGGACTGGAATTGTCCCTATATTGCAGTTCGACCGAAGGAATAATAATTCATCAAAGGCAATATTTATTCTGATCCATTTACAGGTTTCCCGAACATGAACGCCAAGCACCAGCGCCAGGGAACCATACGATCGCTCATTGAGCGGGGTCACTTCCATACGCACAAGGAGGTGATCGCGGCCCTGCACACGGAGGGGATCGACATCAACCAGGGCACGCTGTCCAAGGATTTCAAGGAACTGCACGTGATCAAGACGCGTCTTTCGGACGGACAGTACAAGTACGTGCTGCCGAGGTACTACTCGGTGGAGACGCAGGACGAACTGGTCGAACGGGAGATCCGGGATTTCGTCGTCAGCGCGGACGACGCGATGAACCAGGTTGTCCTGCAGACGTCCGCGGGTCACGCGTCGGGGGTGTGCGAGGCGATCGACCAGGCGGAATGGCCGGAGATCGTGGGCAGCGTCGCGGGTGAGAATACGATTCTCCTGATCACGAAGTCGACCGCCCAGGCCAGGAAAACGCTGCGGCGCGTCAAGGGCATCATGAAGGAAAAGAGGGAAGGCACATGATTAGGCTGGGCATCATCGGCGCGACGGGTTACACGGGCATGGAGCTGTACCGGCTGGCGTCTCGCCATCCCGGCGTCGAGGTCGTTTTCGCCACGTCGGAACAGTACAGCGGCCAGCCGCTCGGCGAGGTCTTTCCCCGGATCGACCCGGACCGGGACATCACGCTGAGATCCCTGGATGATATCGCCGGAGAACCCGCGGACGTGGTCTGTTTCTGCACGCCGGACGGGGTGGCCATGGATAGAGTCGGCGCCTTCCTGGACCGGGGCGTACGCGTCGTGGACGTCAGCTCCGATTTCCGGTTCGACGATCCGGCGGTGTACACGTCCTGGTACGGCCGTCCGCACACGGCCTCTTCGCTCCTCGATTCGGCGGTCTACGGTATCCCCGAACTGAACCGGGACCGCATACGGACCGCCGATCTCGTGGGCAATCCGGGCTGCTATCCCACGGGCGTGATTCTCGGTCTGGCTCCGCTGCTCGAAACGGGCGTGATAGACGGCGGGCAGATCATCGTGGACGCCAAGTCGGGGGTCAGCGGCGCCGGCCGAGGCCTGAAGCTGCGCAACCTCTACGTGGAGGTGAACGACAGCATCACGCCCTACAACATCGGCCATACGCACCGCCACGTGGGCGAAATCGAACAGGAACTGTCCAGGTACTCCGAAGAGCGGCCCTACGTCGTCTTTTCGCCCCACCTGACGCCCATGAGCCGGGGCATCCTTGCGACGACCTATGTACGCGTTAAGAACGGCGCGGCCAACGGAGACCTGGCCGCCCTGTACGAGAAGCGTTACGGCGATGAGCCTTTTATCCGCCTGTCCCGGTCCGGCTATCCCGAGACGCGGTTCGTGACCTGGACGAACTACTGCGACCTGCGCGTCGACCGGGTGGACGGTTCGGACCTGGCCATCGTCACGTCCGCCATCGACAACCTGGTCAAGGGCGCCGCCGGCCAGGCGCTCCAGAACGTGAACGTCATGTGCGGACTGGATGAAACGACGGGGCTGGTCTAGAATCGAGGGCCAGATCTGGAAACTTCGGGTCGGGTGTCGCAATGACAGACCTGTTCTGGAAACGAAGAGAAATATCCGGTGGATAAGACAACGGCCGAATCAAATGGAATCATCATGAACCGCAGCATCGTGGTAAAACTGGGCGGCGCGACCATCGAACAGGACGGCGTGATCGAGGAACTGGCCGCCGACCTGCGGGACATGCCGGACGTGTTTCCGATCGTCGTCCACGGCGGCGGTTCTGAGATCGGCCGGTACCTGGAACTGCTCGGAAAGGAGTTCACCTTCGTGAACGGCCTCCGGGTCACGGACGGCGACATGGTCGAAATCGTGGAAATGGTCCTGTCCGGCAAGGTCAACAAGGAGCTGGTCTCGCGCTTCCAGCACTGCGGGGTGAACGCCCTGGGCGTGAGCGGGAAGGACATGGGCCTGCTGCGGGCGGAGAAGTACCGGGAGGACGGTATCGACATCGGCTTCGTGGGCGAGATCGTCGAGGTGAATACGGCCCTGTTCGATCTCTGCGCGTCGAACCGCGTCACGCCCGTGGTATCACCGATTTCCGGGGGCACGAACGGGGAAACCTACAACGTCAACGCGGACCACGCCGCGCTGGACATCGCCCGGGCGGTGGCCTGCGACGACGTCGTCTTCATCTCGGACGTGGCCGGCATCTATCGCACGGACGGACGGCCTGTGCGGCGGCTGACCCCGGAACTCGCCGATACACTGATCGAAGCGGGCGAGATCACGGGCGGGATGATTCCCAAGGTACGTTCCGCCCTCGAATGCCTCTCGCACGGCGTCCGTCGCGCCCGCATCATCGCCTGGCAGGGTCCGGGGACGCTCCTGAAGGAACTGGCATCGGACGAAAGTGTTTATGGCACGGTAGTGACCACGGAATAGCACGCGACGTTACTGCCGGCCGCAGCGTAGTAACCACTGGATGAAAGGATCAAACATGACTACCGAAGAGATCATCGCCCTGGAGGAAGAGTACATCGCGCCGACTTACGTGCGTCCGCCCGTCGTGTTCGACCGGGGCAGCGGCGCCTACGTCTACGACCTCGAGGGCAGGCGGTATCTCGATTTCCTGGGCGGCATCGCGGTGAACTCCCTGGGCCACGGCGTTCCCGAGATCATTGGCGCCGTGGCGCAGCAGGCCGCGAAACTGATGCACATTTCCAACCTGTACCACACGGAACCCCACGTGAAACTCGCGAAGCTGCTGGTGGATAACGCCTTCCCGGCCAGGATCTTCTTCTGCAACAGCGGATCGGAGTCCATCGAGGCGGCCCTGAAGTTCACGCGCCGGTGGGCTTCCGAAGCGGGCGGCGAGTCCAAGCACGAGATCGTCACCTTCGAGAACGCCTTTCACGGCCGGACGTACGGCGCCGTAAGCGCCACGGCCCAGCCCAAGTACCACGAAGGGTTCAAGCCCATGCTCCCGGGCATGGTCTACCTGCCCCTGAACGAGATCGAACCCCTCGAAGAGGCGGTATCGGCGGAGCGGACCGCGGCCGTGATGGTGGAACCCGTCCAGGGCGAGGGGGGCGTGAATCCCGCGCACGTGGAATTCCTGACGCACCTGCGCAGGATCTGCGACGAACGCAAGGTCGCCCTCATCTTCGACGAAATCCAGTGCGGCCTGTGCCGGACGGGCAAGCTCTTCGCCTACCAGCACCACGGCATCGAACCGGACGTGATGACCCTGGCCAAGCCGCTGGCCGGCGGCCTGCCCATCGGCGCCGTCATGATGAAGTCCCACGTCGCCGGGGTCCTCAAGCCGGGCATGCACGGCTCCACCTTCGGGGCGAACCCGGTCGCCTGTCACGTGGCCCACGCCGTCGTCAGCAAGATGATCGACGAGGGCCTGGCGGACAGGGCGCTGGAAACGGGCGGGAAACTGACGGAGGGCTTGAAGGCGCTCGCCGAAACCCACGGGGACATCCGGGAAGTCCGGGGGGCGGGCCTGTTGATCGGCGTGGAATTCGAAGATAAGGTAGGCGGCGTCGTGGACGCCTGCCGGGAGGCGGGCCTGATCGTGGGTACGGCCGGCGAGAACGTGCTCCGCTGCGCGCCGCCGCTGGTGATCGATCAGCGGCACGTGGACGAGGCGCTGGGGATCATCGGCGGGGTGCTGGACGCGCGGTGAGGCAGCCGCGAAATGGTGAGAATGTAGTTTGAATCAGGACGGAACGAGAACCATCATGACCGACAGCCGGGACGAGGTACTCAAGCAGTTAATGGATGATTTCCATGCGTCCATCGACGTGGACCGCCGCCTGTTTCGCGTGGATATCCGGGGCAGCATCGCCTATGCCCGGGGCCTGGCGCGCATCGGCGTGCTCACGGGTGAGGAAGTCCGGACGATCGAAGAAGCGCTCGTTGAGATCGAAGGAGAGATCGAAAGCGGCGCCTACGTCCTGACGCGCGACCTGGAAGACATCCACATGGCGGTAGAGAAGCGTCTGATCGAGAAGACGGGTCCCGTGGGCGGCAAGTTGCACACGGGCCGGAGCCGCAACGACCAGATCGCCACGGACGAACGCCTCTATCTCCGCGAAGTGGTGGACGACGTCACGGACCGGATACAGGGCTGCCAGGAAGCCCTGCTGGGTCTGGCCGAACGCACCGTGGACGTCGTATTCCCGGGCTATACCCACCTGCAGCAGGCGCAGCCGATCCGGTTCGCCCACTATGCTCTTGCCCTCTTGTTCGGACTCCAGCGGGACAGGGAGCGTCTGGCGGATTGCCGGAAGCGCGTCAATATCCTGCCGCTCGGCGCGGGGGCGATGGCGGGCAGCGCCTTTCCCATCGACCGGGCTTTCCTTGCCGAGGAACTCGGTTTCGACGGCCTGTCGCCCAACAGTATCGACGCGGTCAGCGACCGCGACTTCATCGTCGAGTTTCTCGCCGCCTGCACGATGCTCATGATCCACGTCAGCCGGGCCTGCGAGGACCTGGTCATCTGGTCGTCCACGGAGTTCGGCTACGTCGCGCAGCACCCCCGGCTGGCGACCGGCAGCAGCATCATGCCGCAGAAGAAGAATCCGGACGCCGCCGAACTGCTCAGGGGCAAGGCCGGCCGCGTCACGGGCGACCTGGTCTCCCTCGTCACCATGCTCAAGGGTCTGCCCCACGCCTACAACAAGGACATGCAGGAAGACAAGGAACCGCTTTTCGACGCCATCGACACGGTGACCGTCGCCCTTACCGTGTTCACGGCGATCTGGGAGACGCTGGAAGTAAGAGGCGACCGTGTTCACGAATGCATGGACGACGCGATGCTGTCCACGGACCTGGCGGATTACCTGACCGGGTGCGGGGTGCCCTTCCGCGAAGGACACGGCATCGTGGCCGCCCTCGTGGACGAGGCCTTAAGCCGCGGCTGCAGCCTGCGGGACCTGCCGCTTGACCTGTACCGCCAGCATTCGGAGCATTTCGACGAAGAGTCGATCAGGCAGCTCGGGTTCGACGACAGCGCCGATAAACGCGCCCTGCCCGGCGGGACCGGACGGGACTCCGTGCTGCGCCAACTGGAACAGGCCCGCGAAATCGTTGCGCGCGGGTGAGCAACTGGAACAGGCCCGCGAAATCGTTGCGCGCGGGTGAGCAACTGGAGCAGGCCCGCGAAATCGTGGCGTGCGGATAGTCAACCGGTATCGGCCCACGATACAACGGCGTGCGCATAGCCGCGGGAAGATTCTGCGAAAAAGCACGGGAAGATTGGCAGGAGAACGGCCATGAACAGATCAGACACGTCCGGGACGCCGGATTCGAACGGCATCGAAACGGTCATCCGCCCGGCGGTGATCGGGGACGTACCCGAGATCATGGAGATCCTCCAGCCCTACATCGACGAAGATATCCTTCTTCCGGTGTCGGTCTACCGCCTCTTCGAGCACATCCGGTATTTCGTGGTCGCCGAGCGCGACGGCCGGGTGGTCGGCTGCGGTTCTCTCGTCATCGTGTGGCACGACCTGGCCGAGGTCCGGTCGCTGGCCGTGCGGAGAGGGTGCCAGGGCGGCGGCGTCGGCGGACAGATTGTCGACGAACTGATCGCGGAGGCGGAGGAACTGGGCGTCGCCCGGGTCTTCGCCCTGACCTACGAGACAAGCTTCTTCGGCCGACACGGGTTCGAGGTGGTCGACCGGGAGACGCTGCCGCACAAGGTCTGGAAGGATTGCACCCATTGCGCCCGATTCACCCACTGCGACGAGATCGCCGTAGCCCGGACGCTGATACCCGAAGACCAGCGCACGCCGGCGCCGGCCCTGCCGGCCATGCAGCAGGACCCCACCCTGATCATGCCGTCTCCCGTCCCACGGTGACCCGGGTTTAAGCGTCATTAGATTAAGCGACCATGTATGACCGAGTCCGGACGGCTACCCGTGTCGATCCATACGCACGCGTCCATGATTGACCTGTTTCGAAAGTTTCCCATGCCGAGCCACGCGCTTGAAGGCCGCAAATGACCGAGTCCGGACGGCTTCCCATGGCGACCCACGTGACTGAAGCGGCGACGCAGCTTAGATGGTGGCTCCGGCTCCCCCCGACCAACCTCATCGACCGGGGCGACCACGTCCGCTTCCGGTACGCCCTCTACCTGATCATCCACCAGGTCGCTACCGTGCTCTACGGGATGAACTGCCTGCCCCATGTCATGTACTATCCATCGCGGCTCGAAGGCGCGCGTAACCGCCTGAACGGGTTGTCTAGGGCGCCTGAAAACTCGGGCGATGCCCTGTGGACGCTGGCGACGGAACGCGATCCGGAGCAAGCCTGGACGGCGGCGGCCGGCCTGATGCGGGATACGCTGGCGTTGCTGAACGATACGACGGTAACAACGAATCACCCCGGCGTGGTGACCGGCGCCGACCGGGAATTCGATGAAGCGTCTTTTAAGGATGAGGGATCTTTCAAGCCGGATCAATCGCGAGACCGCGGTGAACTATACGCGCTGGCTGCCGAAATCGCGGAGAGAATTCGGCTCCTGGCCGGCGTGAACTCCGTGGCCCTGGGCGGATCCCTGGGAAGGGGTTGCGCCGATCGGCAGTCTGATATCGACCTGCTCGTTTTCGGCACGGGCATACCCGGGGAAGCCGACCGCTGGCGACAGATCTCGGCCTGGCCGGACGTTATGCATGGCCCTTTGATCGAACCGGCGTGCGACAGCGTGGTGCTCGACGGGGCGATGGTCCACATCAGGTACTGGACGGTGCAGACGGTGGATGAAATGCTGGCCGCTTTTCCCAAGCAGCCGGTGCAGCGGATTCTCGCCGAGGAGTTGCAGAACGGCCATGTGCTGGTCGATCCGGACGGTCGGGTGAGTGCGTGGAAAAAGGTGTTGGAACAACTTCCGCCCGAGATGGTCATGGCGATATTAGAAGAAGCGCAGGGACGGCTGCCCCGGTTTCGAAGGCAATGGCCGAAGGCGAAGGGTAGCGATGACCAAATTCATCTCTACTGCCTCGCCAGCCAGGCCGTGAACGATTTCCTGATTGCCCTTTACATCCGGAACGGCCGGTTCCTGAGTTCGCCGCGATGGACCCACGTTGACATTCCCGCGTTTGATGTCGTGCCGATTGACCTGGAAACGAGGTTGTTCCCGCTGGTGGACGGGTTCGACGACCGGGAAGATACGGCGGCGCGATGGGGCGCGCTGGAGGCTTTGTGGGACGAGTTGGCGAGTTGGCCGCCTCTGAAGGCCTGACGGTATGTTCGTGGTTGAGGATCGAACGTTCTGTGCGCATCTCGGGAAGTATATCGTCTACCCGAAGGCTGAGTACGGCTATCTGAAGCGCGTCTGCTCGTGGAACAAAACAAAATAGATTTCGAGATTCAGCTTGAGACATCGACTAATCCTGGAAAGCGAATCCAGGTAGAGATGCGTTTGATGCATTCGGCTTATTGCGTTCGATCTACCTGCGTTGTGCGTCGCTTCAATCAGCGATCACCGGTTTGTTTCAAGCAGCGTATTGTGAGTGCACCACATACCCGACATCTTCAATGGTTAAACACCAGAGTCAAAACCGCGTCGCCGTTTGGGGAGTGCCCGAAGACACCCGGTGGTGGTTTACCGTTGTCTTTCTGGCCAGCACCGTAGTAGGCCATACCATCTTTTGGAGTCTCGGGAGTTACTCGCTGTCAATTGAGATCGTCTTCGATTACATCATCAAGGTCGGAGGATCATCAGTATTCGCCACGTTCACTTTGATCGAAGGAGTGGATTTCATGGGATGGCTCTATGAATCTATTAAAAGACGGCACAGAGAAGAAGGTCGCGCTGAGGGCCGGAGAGAAAGAGACCAGGTCTACAGGGAGTGGATCAACAGGGAACAAGAGGCCGGCACACTTGGCACACCGAAGCAAAGCCCGCCTCCGTTTCTTGATGATAGAGTCAGAGATCAAGATTAGGGTGCACCGATCTGATCGTCGCCAGTCCGCGTTCCTCGGATCTTGTTATACCTGTCGCGAGCATGGCGGTTATTGGAGAGAGGTGGCAGTTTCTATGGCGAGCCGACACGCGGACTGGATGAAACAAGGCCGGCGAGATTTGGGACACGGACATCATTCGCTCGAGGCTGGCGACTATGAGTGGGCTTGCTTTGCCGCCCAGCAGGGTGCGGAAAAGGCCGTCAAAGCGGTGATTGAGAAAGCGGGCGGCGTGACGTGGGGAAACTCGGTTACGACCCTGCTCGAGGCCTTGCCCGACTCCTTGCGGTCCGGCCAGCAGTTGCTGGATGCCGCCAAAGCGTTGGACAAACACTATATACCCGCCCGGTACCCCTACTCGCATCCGCAAGGAGCCCCCTATGAATACTACACCCGGGCGGAGGCGGAACGCGCACTGGCGAACGCCGCGCAAGTCATCGACTTCTGTAAAAGTATCCTGGCTGGATCGCTCTCGACTGATGGAGCGTCTCAATCGAGCGGCCCGGACGCTGGGTGACCGACAACCCCGAGATCGAATCGATCTATCTGTTCGGCTTGTTGGCCTGGGGAGACGCCGGGCCGGGCAGCGACGCGGACCTGCTGGTCGTGGTGCGTCACGCCGCCGAGCCGTTTCGGGATCGGCCGGCCCGTTATCACACGACGGGTATCGGCGTGGGCGTCGATGTTGTGGCTTACACGCGAGAGGAACTGGACGTGTTGCTGGAGACGGGCAACGAATTCGTGCGGCGGGCTTTGCGCGAGGGTGTCCGGTTGTTTCCATAATGTAGTATGTAGAGTTCTATCAAAGAAAAGACTGCCCAAAACGACTATTGTAGAAATCAATCTCCGTAATCTCAACGCAGATAACAACGTTTACAGCCGACATACCCGGCGACACTTGCGCAATCCGGCCTCGTTATCTTGATGTATAAGTCTCGGGCGTCGATGGCTCGTCCTCTGAACGGTATATTGTCTGATTTCCTAATGACTGAATGAACACGTTAGTATCAGTAACCAGTACCAGTCGATACCGTGTCCAGTAGCGAGCAACCTGTTCGCCAACGGCCGTTGCTCTAGCATCCCCAAGAGGTTTCACTTCCACTGCGCAACGTTCCGGAACCTGCCCCTCGTTCGGTCTGCCTTTTTGCACCTGAATAGCCGCTGAAAACGCCCATATCAGGATGTCCCGCGCCTTGGTTTGCAAGTTCGCCAACGCAGAAAACTTTGGGCTTTAGTGTGGCACCAACAGCGTTCAGAAGATTTTCGAGGGGTCCGTAGCTCGAACGCTCATCGGTTGCGGCACCGGAAGCCCGAATCCGGTGCAGATCGGCAAAATAGTTTTCGACTGCTAAAGCAAGATTTTTGTTAGAGATAGACATGCTCTACTGGTCCTACCGAGTGCTTGGCTGAACTTTTGTAAGGACTTTGGGAAAACTGATTTACATATTCAAGAGATGGTTGTGCGACCAGTACGGTTTCAGAACATTCAATCGTCCAGGGCAAGGGACTTTCTCACTTCGGAAGCAGTATAGACTTTTTCCGTCCCTCTTCTGAGGCGATTCAGTACGTCCGCGGCACAGTAGTAGTCTTCCAGGTCTTCGAGGCCGTGCTCAATGATCTCACGCAAGTAGAAGTCCTTGCTGCGGCGTGTCTTGGATACCAATAACTCAAGCCGCTTTTCATCCTCGGGAGTCAGTTGTATCGAAGTCGCCATGTCGGGTTATCCTTTGTCGATTAAACTACAACCGCGAAGAATCATCTGAGTTACAACGTGCCGTACAAAGGTACTTGCGTCAACGTCCGATTCGTGCGGACTACGCCGGTTTTCCTCTCAGTCGAGGCACAGGACAGTGGCCAAACAATACTTCCCGGCTCCCTAAATCCTCAATTCCAAACCATCCCCGGTCTGCCGCAGACCGTCTTCTATCAGGCCGGTGGCAATCCGGACGACTACGCCGGGCCCGGATTCGCCGATGGGCTCGAACGACATACTCGGACTCCTGTTCCTGCCCCCCGCACTGGCGACGTCGAGCACGAGCCGGTTGCGGTCGGAAGAGAACGAATCCAGTAAGCCTTCCGGCAGGTCGGCCTCATCCACGGCGACGGTCAGGCCGGATGCATCCCATGACTCGATTTTCCCGCCGAACCGGCTCAGTACCCACGTGACCGGTTCATTTTCTTTTGAATTAAGCGAAACGCTCAGTTCGTTTTCCACCACGATCCCGATAGGATCACCGGCAACCAGGAGATGGGTGAGGTCTTCTTTCGGACCGCCGCAGCCCACGGCCGTCATCAGGACAGCCAGTATGACATAACGCGCGCTTTTCGGGTACATAGTTGTCTCCCCGGAGGTATCCCGTCCGTTCGATTCAGGTGAGTTATGTCGTTTCTGCCATACGCCGCTTCTGCCATACGCCGCCTCTGATTTAAGCCTCCGCGATAAACTCCTCCACGTCTACGCAGACACCATCCCTCCGCGTCGAATCCCAACAGGCCAGGATAGGCGCCAGCGACCGCAGTCCGTCATGGTAGTCGCTCTGAAGCAGTCCGGGGTCGTTCGACCGGACCGACTCGACGAAGGCCTGGTCCTGGGCCAGCCACGGGTCGAAGGGGTCGGCTTCGTAGACCACTTCGTCGTTCACCTCAATCCGTTCGTACCCGAAGACGGATAGCCTTCCGCCTTCGAAGTAGATTTTGAAATAGGGTTCTTCGCCCGGCCCGGCCGGATCGCACTCGATGAAGGTCAGCGTTGCCGTGGCGCCGGCCGAGAGCTGGTAATGGAAGGATGAGGAAAGCGGGGTATGGTATCCGTCCGGATGGTACAGGAATGCCTGGGCCCTGTGGACGTCCTGCCCGGTCATGAACCGGGAATAGTCAGTGGCGTGCACGCCCCAGTCGAAGAAGCGGACGCCGCCCTTTTCCACCAGGTTCGTCCAGTCGTCCTGACCGAATCTGTCCACCTTGTTGTTCTGGGTGATTTGCTGAAAGCGGACGTGTACCACGCGCTTGTCCCGGAGCAGCCGCCGGGCCTCCTGGAAGATCGGACGGTACCGCTCCCTGAAGCCCACCGTACTGATCACGCCGCCTTTTTGCACGGCCGCGTCGATCCGCTTCGCCAGGGCCATGTCCATCGCCTGGGGTTTCTCGCTGAAGAGCTGGATGCCCTTTTCGGCCGCCGCGATTTCCACGTCGGTGCGGGCGAAGGCCGGCACGATAGACCACAGGGCGTCGGGTTTTTCGGCCTCGAGCATCTCGTGGGCGTCGGCGTAGGTTCGCGAAACCCCGAATTGCGCGGCCGCTTCGCGCAGCGCGTTCTCATTGATGTCGCACAGCGCGACGATCTCGACGCCGTCGATCCGGCTCAGGTTGGGCAGGTGGGTGGCCTGGGCGAACCGGCCGGTGCCGTAGACGGCCACTCGAACTGAATCCGTGGGCATGGGGTGCTCCTGTCTCCTGAATGGCGGCGCGTGGCGCTGTCGCTGAATCTCCTGCTATCGCGGCCGGTGCAATGCGGCCGGTGCAATGCGGCCGGCGCGGTCTGCGGTGCACGGCCTGCGCGTTTCGTCCGGCGTGCGACGGCCGGCACGTTCGCCCGCTGTATTTCCTATCGGCCTATACCGATCCGCCGGAACTATATGACCGGCATGTCCACGCTAAGATCAGCCGCCGTTTCCGAGATCGTATTCCACGTCTTGTCCGGTATGTATATCCCTTCGGCCAGCCGTTTCCGTCTGGTGTCTTCCTCGATCTCTCCCGGGGCGTAGACCTGCTCGAACCCCGGCAGCGGTTTCGCCGAGCCTACGTAGGCCACGTGGGCCTCGATCTCTTCCGTGTAGGCTTCCAGGTCCATGAAGGCTTTGATATCCACGGCGGCGATCAGGATCCCCCCGCCGCCCTTGCCGCCCGTGCAGCCGGCGTTCGAAAGGGGACCGATGATCATCTCGATCATCATGGCCAGCCCGTGTCCCTTGTGGCCGAACTGCAGGCCGCCCAGGGGCAGTACGGCCACCTGGTCCGGCTCGGCGTGATACCGGCTCCCGTCGTTCACGTAGCGGCCCTGCTGGTCGATCAGCCAGCCGTCCGGCATGGGCTCGCCCCGTTCGATCTTCTGTTCCACCTTGCCGCCCGCGACCACGCTGAGCGTCACGTCCAGCATGAGCGGCGGACCGTTCTTGCGGGGCACGGCGAAGGCGATGGGCTCGGGACGCAGGCGCCGGTCGGCGCTGCCGAAGGGCGCTACGAATTCGCCGCCGCCGTTCAGGCCCACCATGCCGATCATGCCGTGTTCGGCGATCCGCGGGGGAAAGTCGCCCAGGCGGCCGATGTGGGAGACGTTTCGCAGGGCCACCATGCCGATCGTCGCGCCGCGTGCCTTCTCCACCGCCAGGGCGAGCGCCTTCGTCACCGCCACGATGCCGTTGGCGCCGTTCCCGTCGATCTGTGCGAAACCGGGACGGTCCACGACCACGGTATGGTTTTCCCACGGCCTGTAATCCGACTGCAGGGACGGGACGTAGCGGGGCATGAACCATACGCCGTGGGAATCGTGCCCGAGCAGGTTGCCGGTCGTCAGGTGATCGGCGAGGATATGGGCGTCTTCCCGGGGGATGCCGGTCGCCTCGAAGATCGCCCGGCTCAGGCTGTTCAACGTTTCGTAAGGTACTACGGGCATGGACCGGCTCCTGTGATCTTCAGTGATCTTGCTTGTGACGGGAATGGAGACCGCGGCGTTTCAAAAACGGATCAGAAGCGGATCAAAAAAGTAAAATACCGCATCACCGGGCAATGACAATCAGAATTGCGAATGACCTTGACAAGCCATACCGGCATGAATAATTTGGCGCAATGTGCAGTTATGGCATTGCCAAAATGGCCACATGGTCGCCATATGACAGATTGGCATATCCTGGCGGACGGATGCTGCTGTATGCCCCATTCGTCCTTCGGGTGAGTTAACATGATGAATTACAGTATGTTAAGTACTCGCCAACGAAATATGGCCGTTTTTTCTCCATGCTGGCATGGTAATTGCAACTCAAAGGGGCGACGCAACAATCGAGCTGATTGACAGTATCAGCGTACCTTATCACAAGTGAAAGGAGCAGGAAGCAATGAATGTACAACCTTTGGGCGACCGGGTCCTGGTCAAGCGCCTCGAGGAAGAGGAAGTACAGCGCGGCGGTATCATCATTCCCGATACGGCCAAGGAAAAGCCGCAGCAGGGCGAAGTCGTGGCGGCCGGTCCGGGACGCGTCGGCGACAACGGCGACCGCGTGGCGCTGGAAGTCAAGGTCGGCGACAAGATCCTCTTTGGCAAATACTCCGGCACGGAAGTCAATCTGGATGATACCGAATACCTCATGATGCGTGAAGAGGACATCCTCGGTATCGTGTCGTAGATCACAGCGTGCTTGAACCGTAACCGCGGCAGGGTTGCGGTCGAACCTGAGCGTATGCAAGGAGGGTTTAACAAGTGGCAAAGCAGTTGAAATTCAGGGATGATGCACGACGCTCCGTGCTGAACGGCGTGGAGGCCCTGGCCAGGGCGGTGAAGGTCACCCTGGGTCCCAAGGGCCGGAACGTGGTGCTCGACAAGAAGTTCGGTTCGCCGACGGTCACGAAGGACGGCGTGTCGGTGGCAAAGGAAATCGAGTTGCAGGACCCCTACGAGAACATGGGGGCCCAGATGGTCAAGGAAGTGGCCTCGAAGACCAGCGACATCGCCGGCGACGGAACCACGACCGCCACGGTGCTGGCAGAGGCCATCTACCGCGAGGGCCTGAAGAACGTGACCGCCGGTCACAATCCCATGGCCCTGAAGCGCGGCATCGAGAAGGCCGTGGCCGCGGTGGTGGACGAGATCGAGGGCATCAGCCAGCCCACGGCCGGCAAGACCGAGATCGCCCAGGTCGCCACGATTTCCGCCAACAACGACGCCGAGATCGGCGACCTGATCGCCAACGCCATGGAGAAGGTGGGCAAGGACGGGGTGATCACGGTGGAAGAAGCCAAGAGTATGGACACCATGCTCGACGTGGTCGAGGGCATGCAGTTCGACAAGGGGTACATTTCCCCGTATTTCGTTACGGACTCCGAACGCATGGAATGCAGCCTGGACGATCCCTACATCCTGATCCACGAGAAGAAGATCAGCGCGATGAAGGATCTCCTGCCCATCCTCGAGAAGGTCGTGCAGCAGGGCAAGTCCATGATCATCATCGCCGAGGACGTGGAGGGCGAGGCCCTGGCCACGCTGGTGGTCAACAAGCTGCGCGGGACGATGCGTATCTCGGCCGTCAAGGCGCCGGGATTCGGCGACCGCCGCAAGGCCATGCTCGAGGACATCGCGATCCTGACCGGCGGCCGGGTGATCACCGAGGACATCGGCATCAAGCTGGAGAACGTGACCTTCGAGGACCTCGGCCAGGCCAAGCGCGTGGTCATCGACAAGGACGAGACGACGGTCATCGAGGGCGCGGGTTCGCAGTCCGAGATCGAAGGCCGGATCGGCCAGATCCGCCGCCAGATCGATGAGACGACGTCCGATTACGACCGCGAGAAGCTGCAGGAGCGCCTGGCCAAGCTGGCGGGCGGGGTGGCCGTGATCAATGTGGGCGCGGCGACCGAAACGGAGATGAAGGAGAAGAAGGCCCGCGTGGAAGACGCGCTCCACGCGACCCGTGCCGCCGTTGAAGAAGGCATCGTACCCGGCGGCGGCGTCGTATACCTGCGGGGAAGCGGCGCGCTGGACGGACTGCAGGTCAACGGCGACGAGGCCACCGGAGTGGCCATCGTGCGCCGGGCCCTCGAGGAGCCGCTGCGCCATATCGCGGCCAATGCCGGCGCGGAAGGTTCGGTCATCATCGAGCACGTGAAGCAGAAGGAAGGCGCCGTGGGCTACAACGCCAATACGGGCGACTACGAGGATCTCATGTCGGCCGGCGTGATCGACCCGGCGAAAGTGACGCGCATCGCGTTGCAGAACGCTTCCAGCATCGCGTCCCTTCTGCTGACCACCGAGACCCTGGTGACGGACATTCCCGAGAAAGAGCCTCCACCCGCTCCGGGCGGCTACGGCGGTGGCGGCATGGGCGGCATGGGCGGCATGATGTAAGCTTCCCGCCGGAAGTTCCAGTGTGTGAAGACCGGCGTCGGCTGTTGCAGTCGGCGCCGGTTTTCGTTAGGAAGGAACACATGCCTACCTACCAGTACCGTTGCAACGAATGCAGCCACGAGTTCTCCGAGTTCCAGTCGATCACGGCCGAACCATTGTCGGCGTGCCCGGAATGCGGCGGCGCGGTACAACGCCTCATAAGCGGCGGGGCGGGCTTCCTGTTCAAGGGCGACGGTTTCTACGTCACGGACTACCGCAGCGACAGCTACAAGCAGGCCGAAAAGGCCGACAGGGATGCCTCGTCGCCCAAGACCGACGGTTCCAAGTCCGACGGTTCCAAGTCCGAAGGCGGCGGATCTTCCGATGCGTCCGGATCGGGGAACGGGTCGAAAACCGACGCCTCTTCGAAGGTCGATTCGTCCTCCGGCACAGGCGAGTCCAACTGAAGGACCAACATGAGCACAGATAACGCTAACGCGAAACCACCGGACGACATCAAGGCCATCCACGACCGGATCTACGAACAGAGCGTTTTTGTCGACCGGCTGGTCTCGGAAATCGGTAAAGTGATTGTCGGTCAGCAGTACATGGTCGAGCGTCTCCTGATCGGCCTGCTGACCAACGGGCACATCCTGCTCGAAGGCGTGCCGGGCCTGGCCAAGACCCTGGCCGTGCGCACCCTGGCCTCGACGGTCTCGGCGCGGTTCCAGCGCATCCAGTTCACGCCGGACCTGCTCCCCGCCGATCTCACGGGCACCATGATCTACGAGGCGCGCAGCGGCGAGTTCATCGCCAAGAAGGGCCCGATATTCGCCCACCTCATCCTGGCGGACGAAATCAACCGGGCGCCCGCGAAGGTGCAGAGCGCCCTTCTGGAAGCCATGCAGGAGCACCAGGTCACCATCGGCGACGAGACCTTTCCGCTGGAGGACCCCTTCCTGGTGCTCGCCACGCAGAATCCCATCGAGCAGGAAGGGACCTACCCGCTGCCGGAGGCCCAGGTCGACCGTTTCATGCTCAAGCTGATCACGACCTATCCCCGCAAGGAAGAAGAGCTGGAGATCCTGAACCGCATGACGACCGGCGAGCCGGCGGAAGTGGAACAGGTCGTGGCGCTGGAGGATATCGTCCGGGCGAGATCGATCATCAACCAGGTCTACATGGACGAGAAGATCAAGCAGTACATCGTGGACCTGGTCTTCGCGACCCGCAACCCGGAGGATTACGGCGAACTCGCCGACGTCCGCGACCTGGTCGAATACGGCGCCTCGCCCCGCGCGACGATCTATCTGGCCACGGCCGCCCGCGCCCACGCCTTCATGCGGCGCCGGGGTTACGTGACCCCCGAGGACGTCAAGTCGATCGGGATGGACGTGCTGCGGCACCGCGTCATCGTCACCTACGAGGCGGAGGCGGAGGACATGACCTCGGAACAGATCCTAAAGCGCGTCTTCGACTGTGTAGAGATCCCTTGATACCCAGGCAGATCATCCAGAAAATCCGGCAGATCGAGATCCGGACCAGGCATCTGGTGAACGACGTGTTCAGCGGCGAATACCACAGCGTCTTCAAGGGCCGCGGCATGGAATTCGCCGAGGTGCGGGAGTACGAGCCGGGCGACGAGATCCGGTCGATCGACTGGAACGTCACGGCCCGCCTGGGCCGTCCCTACATCAAACGCTACACCGAGGAGCGGGAGCTGACCGTCATTCTCATGGCCGACGTAAGCGGGTCGGGGAACTTCGGCACGGTCAACCAGATGAAAGGGGAGATTACCGCCGAGATCTGCGCACTCCTCGCCTACGCGGCGATCCAGAACAACGACCGCGTCGGACTCCTCATGTTTACCGACCAGATCGAGAAGTTCATCCCGCCGAAGAAGGGCCGAACCCATATTCTCCGGGTAATACGGGAAGTGCTCTATACGCGGCCGGAACACAGCGGCACCGACATCGCCCAGGCGCTGGATTACCTGAACCGGTTGTTGACGCGCCGCAGCATCGTCTTCATCATATCCGATTTTCTGACCCGGGACTACGTCAAGCCGCTGAGGGTGGCCAGCAAGCGGCACGACGTGGTGGCCGTGACGGTCACGGACCCGAGGGAACTCGACCTGCCCGGCGTCGGCCTGATCGAACTGGAGGACGCGGAGTCGGGAGAAGAGGTATTGGTCGACACCGGCGACGCCGAATGGCGCAGGCAATACGCGGAATACAACACGACCATTCGAAAGGACCGCGACCATCAGTTCAGGGTCACCGGGGTGGACGCCATCCATATCCGCACGGACCAGCCCTATATCGATCCGCTGCTGCAGTTCTTCAAGCTGCGCGAACGCAAATTCGCGCGATGAATCACGATCGTTCTGCCGGACGATGAAGGGATCGGACCGGATCGGACCGCAACAAAGGCTTGCTTTACATCATTTTGTGCGATACATTAGGTTACTTTGAAAATTGTTGCCGTTTCGCGCCAAGCTTGCGGCACGAGGCCCTGGGAGCCTGAGGTGATAGAAGTAAAGGATCTGACAAAAAAGTACGGTAACTTCACCGCGGTCCGGGAAGTGAGTTTCGATGTGGAGAAGGGCGAGATCCTCGGATTCCTCGGACCGAACGCGGCGGGCAAGACCACCACCATGCGCGTGTTGACGTGCTTTATGCCCGCGACGGCAGGCACCGTCCGCGTGGCGGGGTTCGACACCTTCAGCCAGTCCCTGGACGTGCGGCGCAGGGTGGGATACCTGCCGGAGAACGTACCCCTCTACCTGGACATGCGGGTCCGTCCATACCTGGATTTCATCGCCCGGATCAAGGACATCCCCTCCCGCGACCGGAAAAAGGCCGTCAACCGCGTTATCGAGCTGACTGCCCTGGAAGAGGTCGAAAACCGGATCGTCGGTCATTGCTCCAAGGGGTTTCGGCAGCGGGTGGGATTGGCGCAGGCGCTGATACACGATCCCGAGGTGCTGATCCTGGACGAGCCCACCAATGGCCTGGATCCCAAGCAGATCAACGAGGTCCGGGAGGTCATCAAGGGCCTGGCTGGCGACCATACCATCATTCTCAGCAGTCATATATTGCCCGAGGTGAGCAAAACCTGCGAGCGGGTGGTCATTATCGACCAGGGCCGCATCGTGGCCGGAGACACGCCGGCCAACCTGGACGCGCGGCTGCGGGGTTCGCAATCCATCTCGGCTCAGATCCGGGGTCCCGTCAAGGAAGTGATGGACCTGTTGAAGAAGAAGGACGGCGTTGTGGACGTGAAGACGAGGTCCTCCCTCGGCGATGGCCTGTGGCAGTATGACATCGACGTCGTTCCCGGGAAGGACCTGCGTCCCGCGGTGGCTTCGTCCGTGGTCGAAAACAACTGGGATCTCGTGGAACTGACCACCCTCGGCATGAGTCTGGAAGAGATATTCCTGGAGTTGACGACCCAGGAAGAGGAGGTCGCCTGACGATGCAGGGATTACTGGCCATATGGAGCCGCGAGTTGAGGGCCTATTTCATCTCGCCCATTTTCTACGCTCTTTCGACTGTTTTTATTTTTATCGTAAGTTTCATGTTTTTCCAGAGTTTACAGTACTATACCCAGTATTTCATGCAGGCCGCGCAGTATCCCCCCATGATGGAGCAGATCAACATCAACGAGATGATCATGCGGCCGTTGTTCAATACCATAAGTTTCGTGGCCGTGCTGACGCTCATGCCCATGCTCACCATGCGGGTCTTTTCGGAGGAAAAGAAATCCGGCACGATCGAGCTGCTGCTGACCTCGCCGGTCCGGGACTGGCACGTGATCCTGGGCAAGTTCCTGGCGGCCTTTACCCTGTACACGGCCATGATCGGGCTGACGATGATCTATCCGCTGGTGCTCCAGGTGTACGGCGACCCCGACTGGGGTCCCATATGGGCCGGCTACCTGGGCCTTTTGCTCCTCGGGGGCGGCGTGATAACCATCGGGTTGTTCGCCTCGTCGTTGACGGAGAACCAGATCGTGGCCGCCGTGATCTGCTTCGGCGCCGCGCTCATACTCTGGATGCTGGATTTCGCCTCGGATTCGATGTCGGGTACCTTGGGCGAGATCGTCGGATACCTGTCCGTGCTGAGGCACTACAATACCTTCGAGAAGGGGATCATTGACTCGACGGACTGTCTGTTTTTTCTGAGTTTCATCTTCCTGGGCCTGTTCATCACGGTCCGGTCGGTGGAATCGACGCGCTGGCGGGGTTGAACCGCTTGCGCCCGCCAGGCGGAAAGTCCGCGCATTCGATTTTAGATAGCTGCATCGGGCAAGGGAGAGAAACCCGCACATGAAAAGTCTTGTTTCGTCCGCCGGTTACCTGGGCCTTGTCCTGATCCTGGTCAGCGGGTATCTCTATGCCTCGGATACGACGACCCCGCGCACGGCAATGATCGTCCTGCTGGCCGGCCTGGCGCTCGGGTCGGCATGGCTGGTCTTCGAATGGGACACGGTAGGGAGCCTGCTCGGAAGGCGTACGACGAGATACGGAGCCAATACGGTCGTCATGGTACTGCTGACGATCGGCATCCTGGCGTTCGTGAACCTGATCGGTTCGCGTTATACCCAGCGGTTCGATTTGACGTCCAACCAGCGGTTCAGTCTCGCGGACCTGTCCGTCAGCGTGCTGGATGAACTGGACCAGGACGTTCACATCGTGGGGTTTTTCAGGTCCAGCGGTTCTGATGCCACGATTCAGCATCAACTCGACGACATGTTGAATCAGTTCCGTTACCACTCCGATCACATCACCTACGAGTTCATAGATCCCGATCTCGAGCCCAGCATAGCGCGTCAATACAACATCACCTCCTACGGAACGGTCGTGTTCGAGAGCGAGGGCAAGACCGAGCACATCAACCGTTACCTGGAGGAAAGCGTGACCAACGCGCTGGTCAAGGTCACGCGCGAAGGGCAGAAGACCATATACTTCCTGGAAGGCCACGGCGAGCACAACGTCAACCTGACCGATCAGGTCGGCTACAACAGGATTCTGCAGTTGCTCGAGAACCAGAGTTACGTCGTCAGGAGCTTCTCGTTGCTCAGCGAAGTGGAAGTACCGTCGGACTGTAACGTCCTCGTGGTAGCCGGTCCCAGGACCAACCTGGTGGGCAACGAGCAGGAAGCCATTCGTCACTACCTCGACCGCGGCGGCCGCGCCCTCTTCCTCCTCAATCCCGACTATCCCGAGGAGCGTGCCGATCTGTCGGCGCTGCTTGCCCGCTGGAAGGTGGAGATCGGCGACAACGTAGTGATCGATGAGAGCGCCGTGGGGCGCCTGCCGGGCATGAACGAATACATGCCTGCCGTCATGCAGTACCCGGCCCATCCGATCACGCGGGCCCTCGGCAATACGGTCAGCTTCTTTCCGCTGGTGCGGTCCATAGAGCCGGCGTCGGCGTCCGACGATACCGTTGAAATACAGACCATCGCCATGACCAGCACCCGCAGCTGGGCGGAATCCACCCTGCCGGACACGCCGGAAGACGCCATGGCGTACACGCCCGAACTGGACCCGGTGGAAGACGAGCCCGGACCGATTTCCATCGCCGTCGCCATAACGGCCGTCCCGAGAGCCCTGCCGCGCAGGGACATGGCCACGCTGACGCCCCAGGAAATGGCGATGCGGCCGGAGGAGCACGAGTTGAAGACGCGTATCGTTGTCGTCGGCAACTCGGCTTTTGCCTCCAACGCCTATGTCATGCTGCCGGGCAACGGAGACCTGGCCCTGAATATCTTCAACTGGCTCGCCCAGGAGGAGGACCTGCTCGCGATCCGGCCCAAGTCCAGCGACACCAGACTGATTCAGATTTCGCTGAGCCAGATGCGGGATATCTTTATCATCACCGGCATACTGTCGCCCATCGGCATCCTGATCGCGGGCGTAATGGTGTGGTGGAGAAGGAAATAGGAGACGAAGCGCCGTGAGCGGTGGCCGCTACACGATCATCCTGGCCGTCATTCTGGGATTGCTGGCGTCCTGTTACTTCCTTTTCGTTTTCGAGGAAGAACAGATCGCGGAAATCGAGCGCGCGTTCGAGATCGACGCGGAGGAGGTCGTTGAGGTGAGGGTTACCGTGGACGGCGCGGCCACGACGATGGAAAAGCTGCCGATGAAGGGTTGGGAGATAACCGGGCCGGTCAGATACCCGGCGGACCCGAACATCGTGGGCACGTTGCTGCGGGAATTTACCACCCTGTCCCCTGCCCGTACCGTGGCCGATTCGGCGGAAGTCCTGTCGGAATACGGCCTCGAGTTTCCGTCGGCGTCCGTCGAGGTAATCCGCGGTCTCGACAAGCCCATGGTGTTGCTGCTGGGAGACGTGAACCCGACGGGT
Source organism: bacterium (assembly GCA_965202605.1). Taxonomy (GTDB): domain Bacteria; phylum JAAXHH01; class JAAXHH01; order JAAXHH01; family JAAXHH01; genus JAAXHH01. The sequence continues at coordinate 2,120,450 of OZ241838.1, read as the reverse complement.
GCGGCCTATTATGCCGCGGAAGAGGGCACACGGCGGGTGTTTCTCGTCTCCTCCCAGACCAACGGGAATCTGCGCAGGTCGACCGATGCGCTGCGGGACCGCAGGCTGATACGGGTAGAGCGGGACAAGGTGGAAGAGGTCATCCTTGAAAAGGGAGACCGCAGAGTCGTCATCAAACGGGACCCTTTCGGGACCTGGCGCGTGGAAGAGCCTTATCGACTGCCGGCAGAGCGCGATGAAGTTGTCAACGCCGTAAACACGATTCTCGAGGCCTCGGCCATTTCCTTCATCGACGAGGCGCCGTCTTCGCTTGAAGGATACGGTCTGGCGAATCCGGTGATGACGGCGACCGTGAAATCCGGTGACGGCAGTATCCGGCATACGCTTTCACTGGGTAATGAAGGAATGGGCCGCGTCTACGCCATGACGGGCGAAAGACGCAACGTGTACTCGGTTTCGAATTCGATCCCGCAACAGCTGGACCGGGAACCCGACTTCTACAGGAGGCTTACGGCCTTCGATTTTCAATCCTACAGGGTACCGACGTTCTCGATGGATCTGGGAAACGAGTCCGTGACCCTGGTCAAGCATGCCTTCGAGGACTGGCGGATGACGGCTCCTTACGCGTTGAGAGCCAACGACCGTTTCATTACGGCCCTGCTGGACAGCCTGGAGATCGCGCGTGTGCGGGAGCACGTCCCGGCGACGTCAGCGAACAGGGCGACGCACGGTTTCGAGAACCCGGCTGCCAGTCTGTCGCTTACCATCGAGGGCCGGGCGAGGCCCCAGGAAATCCTGGTCGGAACGGCCTCCGGTGACGGGAAGTACAGATACGTGCTGGATCCCGCGGAGGAGTGGATCTACGCGGTGGACGCATCCAGCCTGCAGCGAATGCCGACCACTGCCCTCGAGCTGCGCGACGACAAGATTCTGCGTTTCAAGGGTTACCAGGTACACATGTTCGAAGTGGTCACCCCCGACGAACGTCTTCGCGTTCGCCGCGACCAGAAGCAGAGGGTCGTATGGAAAATGGAAGAGCCCGCAACGGGCGACGCGGACGCGGTCTCGGTCGGCCACGCGTTCAGCGAACTGGATTCACTCTATTCGCAGGCTTTCGTAACGGCGGACCCTGACGCGGACCTGGCATCCTACGGACTGGACAGGCCGATCATGGAGCTTACGCTGCAGATCGGCGGCCGCAACGACGTGCCGGAAGAACGCATATCGCTCCTGGTGGGCAAGTCCTTTCCCGGGGACGGGAATCTGGTCTACGTCAAGCAACGAAACAGTCCCGTCGTGTCCCTGGCCAGGGCCGGATTCGTCGCCCGAATCAACAATATGATCGCCCAGACGCCGAAATCGTGATATGAGGCGGCGTACGGTGAGGTGCTCCTGTTTACTCGCCACCATCCTGGTGGCTGTCTCAACGAATCCGGTCAGCGCCGAAGTTGTCCCGGTGCCGCAGGAAGCAGACAACGCGTTTTCGATCGTGGCCTCGGTCGACCGCGACCGGATCACCGTGGGCGATCCCTTCCTGTACCGGGTCACCGTGAAGAGTCCCGGCAACGCCGCGGTCGAGTGGCCGGAATCCGGCCGCCCCCCGGAAGGTTTCGACCTGGTATCCTTCGAGCACGAGGGGCCCCTGTCCGGGCCCGGCGGCGCGAACGTCGATTCCCTCCGCTACGTACTCACCCTGTATCGGACGGGCGAATACTCCATACCGCCCTTTTCGCTTAAGTGTATTCTCCCTGATGGCACCGAGCTTTCCGCCGTATCGGATGCCGTTCCGGTTACCGTCGTCAGCGTAATAGACGATGAGGCAGAGGATATACGCGATCTGAAGGACCCGGCGGAAATCCCCGGCGGGGTGCCATGGTACCTGTGGGTGATCGGCGGACTGGCGTTGCTCGCCGCCGCGGTGGCGGTCATGCTCTACGTCAGGCGCCGCCGGAACCGGGACGCGCCGAACGGTTCGGCCCCGGCAATTGAGCGTCCTCCGGAGGAGATCGCCCTGGAAGAACTCGATCGACTGGCCCTCAAGGACTGGCTGGCCAAGGGACGCGTGAACGCCCATTACTCCACGCTGTCGGAAATCCTGCGCCGGTACCTGTCCGCCCGTTACGGGATAGCCGCCATGGAATACACGACTTCCGAGCTGATGGCGGCGTTGAACGCACGCGATCTCGGCGGCGAAGAAACACGGGCCGTCCGGGTGCTGTTCGAGGAATGCGACATGGTCAAATTCGCAAAGCATACGCCGGAATCCCATCGGCAGGATCTTTCCCTGCAGGACGGAAGGGAGATCGTCGAGCTTACGCGTCCGCCAGAGGTTTCGGAAGCCGCCGCGCCGGACAAACGGGCTGACGGCGATGCTCCCGTCGCCGGCGAGGCTTCGGACGGCGGTGCGGGTTCCGTGCAGGCGCCGGTAAGGGATTGACGTACCCATGTTCTTTTCCACGCCCATGATGCTCGGTCTGCTTGCGATCCTGCCGGTGCTCCTGTGGTGGTATCGCCGCCGGGTGAAGGGACGGCGCGGCGGAATGCGGTTTTCCGACGTCTCCGTCGTGAACCGGCTGAAACCCGCGGCCATCCTCAAGTACCGCCACGTCCCCTTCGCGCTGCGCGCCGCCGCCATCGGACTGGCGATTCTGGCCCTGGCCCGTCCCCAGACGGGAACCGAGGGCGCGGAAGTACTGACGGAAGGTATCGACATCGTGCTGGCACTCGACATCTCCGGCAGCATGGGGGCCGAAGACTACAAACCCCGCAACCGGCTTTATGTCGCCAAATCCGTGATCTCCGAATTTATCCGGGAACGAAGAAACGACCGTATCGGCATGGTCGTCTTTGCGGGGCGAAGTTTCACGCAGTGCCCGCTGACGCTGGACTACGACGTGCTGCTCGGCCTGCTCGAGCAGGTGGAGATCGGATTGACCGAAGACGGCACGGCCATCGGAATGGGTATCGCCAATTCCGTGAACCGGCTTCGGCAGAGCAGCGCCGAAAGCAAGGTGGTCATCCTGTTGACCGACGGGGTGAACAATACGGGGGCGATCGATCCGATCACCGCGGCCAAAGCGGCCAAGGCCCTCGGGATCAGGATCTACTCGATCGGGATCGGAAAAGAAGGCGGCGCGCCCATTCCCGTCGACGATCCCGTGCTGGGCCGTACCTATGCGCGCAATCGGGACGGCAGCCTCGCCCTCACGGAAATCGACGAGGAGACGCTGCGGGGGGTCGCAAGCATCACCGGCGGGTTCTACTTCAAGGCGACGGATGCCGAGATGCTGTCCCATATTTATCAACGTATCGATGCACTTGAGCGCACGGAGATGAAGGTCATCGCCTATTCGAGGTACACGGAACTGTTCGGCTATTTCCTGCTGCCGGCCATGTTCCTCGTGCTGGCCGAAATCCTGTTGTCGCACACCCGCCTCAGAAGGCTGCCCTAGCACTTCCGGTCCGGCATCGACGTGTACTGGCCACGGAGCAACTATGCAGTTCGCACAACCTGAATTCCTCTATCTGCTGGCGATCGCGCCCCTGCTTATCCTGTTCTTCGCCGTACAGTTCAGACGCAGGCGCGAAGCACTCAGGCAACTGGGGGAACCTGAACTGGTGGGCAGACTGTCGCGTTCCACCGCCGCGGGCAGGCAATCCGTCAAGGCGGCCCTGGCGCTTGTGACGCTGACCTGCTTCGCTCTGGCCCTTGCCCGGCCGCAATTCGGTACCCGGTCCGAAACGGTGAGCCAGACCGGTTTCTCGGTGATGGTGGCGCTTGATGTCTCCAACAGCATGATGGCCGAGGACGTTCGGCCCAACCGGCTTGTTCGCGCCAAATTCGCCGTCCGTTCCCTGGTGAGGAAACTGCGGAACGACCGGATCGGCCTGGTGGTATTCGCCGGATCGGCCTTTCTCCAGTGTCCCCTGACTTCCGACTACAGTATCGTGGAGCTCTTTCTCGACGGAATCGATACCCGGACGGTGGGAACGCAGGGAACGGCCATAGCCGGAGCCCTGCGGATCGCAGGCCGTTCCTTTCAGCAGAGTCAGAAGGGATACAGGGCCGTGGTGCTGATCACCGACGGCGAAGATCACCAGGACGACCCCGTCGCCGCCGCCACGGAACTGGCGGCCCAGGGCGTTCGCGTGTACGTCGTGGGCATCGGCACGCCCCTGGGCGTTCCCATTCCGGTGAAGGGCGAGGACGGCCGGGTAGAAGGGCACATGCGGGATCGTTCCGGGGAGGTGGTCATGAGCCGGCTGGACGAGTCTGCACTGCGGCACATCGCCGAGTCGACCGGCGGCGCATTCTACCTGGCTTCGCCGGGCGGAGAGGAGATGGACCTGGTATACGATACCCTCGCATCGCTGGAGCGGGCCGAGTACGAAAGCCGAGAATTTACACAGTACGTGGAGCGATACCAGTATATATTGTCTTTCGGATTGCTGCTCCTTGTCGTCAATACCCTGATCCGGGAGCGCAGGATGCGCGTCGAATCGCAGGAACGGAAAGGCTGAATCATGGGCGCGATACTGGTCATCATACTCTTTCTGGGCTGGCAGCCGGCCGCGAAGAACACGCGCGGCAACGAGTTGTATAACCAGGCGAAATACGACGAGGCCCTGAAGGCCTATGAGGAAGCGCTGGCGGAGGACGGCGAAAACCCCGCCCTGCACTACAACCGGGGGAACGCGTTGTACCGAAAGGAACAGTATCCCACGGCCGTGCAGTCTTTCACGAACGCCCTGGACGGCGATCCGCCGCTCAATGGACAGGCCTGGTACAACATGGGGAACGGCCTCTATCGCATGGGTCGCCTGGAAGAAGCCATCGGGGCCTACAAGGAGGGTCTGCGGATCAAATCGGACGATGTAGACCTGAAGTACAACCTTGAATTCGTCTCCCGGCAACTTCAGGAAAGGCAGAATCGGCAGGAAGGCCGGAACAGTCAGGACAACCGGGAACAGCCGGAGAACGAAGAAAGGGACGATCCGCCAGACGACCAGCCGCCAAATCAAGATGAAGAACAAGACGGGGAACAGCAACGGCCTCCGCAGGAAGGTGAACTGAGCAGGGAAGAGGCGGAGCGGCTGTTGAATGCCCTGAACCGGGATGAACAGGATATACAGAAACGGCTCCGCAGGCAGAAGGCCACGCGGGTCAACCCGGAAAAAGACTGGTAAGCCGACCGAAGATTCGAAACGGAACCATCTATGATCGTCATGAAATTCGGCGGCACTTCCGTGGGCAGCGCAGAGGCGATACGGCAGGTCGTTGAAATCGTGGGAACCTACCGGGAGCGCCAACTGCTGGTCGTTCTCTCGGCCATGAGCAAGGTGACCGATTCGTTGCGGTCCATGGCGGAGGAGGCCAGCGAGGGGAGAGAGCAGGAGGCCGCGCTCGAAGCCCTGCTTCGACGCCACGAGGAGACGGCGCGCGCTTTGGCAGATGGCGATGAACGGCAACGGGCCCTGGATGAGTGCGGCAGGTTGATCGGCGAGCTCTCGGGGATCCTGCACGGCATCACACTGCTCAGGGAACTGTCACCGCGCTCGGTCGACCTGGTGAGTTCCTTCGGAGAACGGCTGTCCGTGATCGTCGTCTCCGCCGCGCTAAGGTCTGCAGGTCTGCCGTCCACCTCCGTCGACGCGCGGGAATACGTCAAAACCAACGAACGCCATACCGATGCGGAGGTGAACTTCGCGGAAACGGACCGTCGCCTTTCGGAAGGGCTGCTCACCATGGTATCCAGCGGCCGCATCCCGGTCATCACGGGGTTCGTCGGCTCGACGGACGAAGGCGTCACCACGACCCTGGGCCGGGGCGCCTCGGACTACACCGCTTCCCTGGTCGCCGGCGCGTTGAAGGCGGAGGAAATATGGATATGGACGGACGTGGACGGCGCCATGACGGCTGATCCGAGAATCGTTTCGGATGCCCGCGTACTCGATGAGATATCCTATCTGGAAGCCGCGGAAATGTCCTATTTCGGCGCCAAGGTGCTTCATCCCATGACCATGCTGCCCGCAGTGAAGCAGGAGATCCCCATCCGTATCAGGAATACCTTCAGGCCCGGCATCGATGGGACGGTGATCTCGTCAGGCACCCGCGTGGCGCCCCTGGGGGTGAAGGCGGTGACGAGTATCGACCGGTTGTGCCTGATCATGGTCGAAGGCACCATGTTAAGCACAACGCCGGACACCCACGCCCGCCTGTTCAAGACTACGGCGGAGCGCCAGACCCAGGTCATCATGATTACCCAGGCTTCGTCGGAACACGACATATGTCTGCTGATCGACGAAAAAGACGGCGCCGGGACCGTTCAGGCGCTGAAAGAGGAATTCCGCCATGAAATCGCCGAAGGCAGCCTGGAAGAGATCTCGGTCCACCCCGACCTGGCCGTGGTCGCCGTGGTGGGCGGCGGTATGAAGGGGACGCCGGGCATCGCCGCCCGCACGTTCGGCATACTCGGTGAACACAAGATAAACATCATCGCCATCGCCCAGGGATCATCGGAGCTGAACATATCGTTTATCATCGACCGGAACGATCTGCAGAGAACCGTTCAGCTCGTGCACGCGTCCTTTGAACTGGGAGGGAGTCTGGAATTTGAGCACCATTAACCTGTTTCAGTTCGGAAAGGGCAACATCGGCGGCGCGTTGATCAGGCAGGTGGCGGAAAGGTCCGCGGGCCTCGCCGAAACCAGCGGCCAGTGCTTCCAATACGTGGGTATCTGCGGCCGGCGCAGACTGGTTTATGATCCTTCGGGTCTCAACGCATCCCTGCGGTCTCCCGGCAGCCTGGACCGGATGCTTGAAGAGCCGGCCACGGGGGAGGATTATCCCGGCTCGGTGGCCATGATCGAGCGCCTGCTGAACGATCCACCGCAGAATCTGTGTGTGATCGATACGACTTCCGCCGAGATGACGGAAGTGCATCTGGCCTGCCTGCGGAGGGGTATTCCGGTCGTGACGGCCAACAAGAAACCCATAACCGATCACGGCGCCGCCTACGACGAAATCCGGCGGCTGGGACGGACCGCCAGGATGCGATACTGGTACGAAACGACCGCGGGAGCCGGCCTGCCCGTCGTCAGCACGGTAAGTGAACTGATGGACACCGGGGACGAAGTGATCGAAATCGTCGGATGCCTGAGCGGCACCCTGGGCTATATCTGTTCCCAACTGGACGATGGGCGGGTTTTCTCGGATATCGTGAGGGAAGCGAAGGAACTGGGGTTTACGGAACCCGATCCGCGGGACGATCTGAACGGCATGGACGTGGCGCGGAAGGCGCTGATTCTGGCCCGGGAGATCGGATATCGTCTCGAACTCGAAGACCTGGACGTCAAGGGCATGGTGTCCGCGGCGCTGCTGGATGCTCCTTCCGTCGATGCGTTCATGGAAATGCTGCCCGTGGCGGACGCGGACTACGCGCGGCGGGGCGAAGCCTGCCGGCAACAGGGACAGGTGCTCCGATATGTCGCCGTCGTGGGCGGGGGTACCTGCCGGGTCGGGCTCGAAAGCGTGGACCGGGAGAGTCCGGCGGGGAGTCTGACGGGCCCGGACAACATCGTCGTATGCACGACGAAGAGATACCATGACAATCCACTGGTCGTGCGTGGACCGGGCGCGGGACCGGAAGTGACGGCGGGCGGGCTTTTCGGTGACCTGATCAAGGCGGCGAGAGCGGCGTCCGGCGGTCAATAGCCGGAAATCCACACGCCAGGGGGAATCCGACTTGTCGATGAATGAACTAAAGGTGGGTGTGTTAGGCGCTACCGGAGCCGTGGGGCAGCGCTTTGTCCAGTTACTCCAAAACCATCCGTGGTTCCGCGTGACCGCCCTTGCAGCATCGGAACGTTCGGCAGGAAAACCCTATAGAGAGGCCGCTACCTGGCGGCTGGATACGCCGATTCCCGCCTCCGTGCGGGACCTCCGGGTATCGCGTTGCGAACCGGGGCTGGACTGCGATCTCGTTTTTTCCGGGCTGGATTCCTCGGTGGCCGGACCGATAGAGGCGGCCTTCGCGGCGGCCGATTACGCCGTCGTCAGCAATTCGAAGAACCACCGCATGGACGACGACGTGCCGTTGCTCGTGCCCGAGGTCAACGCGGACCATTGCCGGATCATAGACTACCAGCGGAAACGGCGTGGATACGGCCGCGGTTTCATAGCGACCAATCCCAATTGCTCCACCATTGGCCTGACGATGGCACTGAAACCGATTGTGGACCGTTTCGGAGTCCGCAAGGTCGCGGTCACCACCCTGCAGGCCCTGTCCGGCGCCGGATACCCCGGCGTTTCTTCCCTCGAGATCCTGGACAACGTGCTTCCCTTCATCAACGAAGAAGAAGACAAGATGGAACGGGAGACGCTGAAGCTGCTGGGCACGTTTCAGGATAACCGGATCAGGAACGCGCAGACCGTCGTCAGCGCCCAGTGCAACAGGGTCCACGTCCAGGACGGCCACACGGAATGCGTTTCCGTGGGGCTTGAAACGAAGACGGACGAGGAGGGTCTCGCCGAAGCGCTCCGAACCTATAAGGCCATGCCCCAGGAACTAGGTCTTCCCTTTGCGCCAAGGCGCCCGGTGGTCGTTCGAGACGAACCGGACCGGCCGCAACCGCGGATCGACCGCGACGCGGAAGACGGCATGGCGGTGACGGTGGGGCGTATCCGGCCCTGCCCGGTGCTCGATATGAAATTCGTGGTACTCTCCCATAACACGATCCGGGGAGCGGCGGGTACCGCCATCCTGAACGCGGAACTGCTACGCACCCAGGGGTACCTGGACTGAACGCGGGAGACAGTGGATGTACGGATTCCTCGGCGTCTTGTTACTCACAGGCTCGCTGGCCGTATCGGCGCAGGAGATCTCCGTTACGGCCGAGGTGAATCGCACCCGGGTAACGATAGACGAGACGCTCATTCTGACCATTACCGTTTCGGGTTCCGACCTCGGCGACGTAGAGGAGCCCGTATTGCCGGACATGCGGGGATTCGTCATCATCGGCAGTACGTCTTCTTCGTCTGCCAGCTTCAACCTGATCAACGGCAAACTTTCCTCTTCCAGGACCGTCCGCTTCATTTACCAGTTGAAACCCAGGGACACGGGTTCCTTCGTCATCGACGCGTCCCAGGTGAATTATGACGGAGTCGCCCATGAAACGTCTCCCATATCGATTGAAGTCACACCGGGCGCCGCGGCCGCCGCGTCTCCGGGCAGATCCCGCATAGCGCCGCCGGGCAGCCCCGCGGCCACGCCTTCCGGTCCGGCACAGGACGCCGAAGGTCGGCCCGACCTCGGCGACGCGGTATACATCCGGACCACCCTGGACAAAAGCCGGGTCTACCTGGGAGAACAGGTCACGGTGGGCTATACGCTATACACGCGCCTGGGACTGACCAATGCCCGGTACGATGACGTCCCCTCGTATACGGGTTTCTGGCTGGAAGAGCTTTTCGCGGCGCACCACCTGGATTTCACGGAGGAGATCATTGGCGGGAAGCGGTACGCGGTCTCGAGACTGCGGCAGATCGCTTTGTTCCCTACCGTGACGGGTGAACTGAAAATCGAGCCCCTGTCCATGATCTGCGACGTACAGGCCGAACGATCGCGCCGAAGCCTCTTCGATCGTTTCCTGAACGATCCCTTTGACGCGTTTTCGACTACGCGCCAGATCAGGGTGGCGTCCGAAGGGCGGTCCGTCACGGTTCTTCCCCTGCCGGCCGAGGGACGTCCACCCGGTTTCAGCAACGCGGTGGGTGATTTCTCTCTGAAAGCGACGATGGACCTGGACACGACGGAGGTCAACCAGCCCGTCACACTGAAGATCGTGCTGTCCGGCGAAGGCAATCTGAAGACCGTGGAAGACCCCGTCCTCCCGCCGCTGAACTATTTCAAGGCATACCAGTCGGGAACCAGTGCGGAGTATGAATCGGGCGGGCGGCGAATGTCGGGGACGAAGACCTGGGAACACGTATTGATACCCACGATTCCAGGCGACCATACCATCGCGTCCCTTTCCTTTCCCTATTTCAATCCCGACGTCGATGCCTACCGGGTATCGACGACCGATTCGATTACGATCAGGGTCCTGCCACCAGACGGGGAACAGGCAGCCGTGGCCGGCATGCCGAGGAAGACCATTGTCCGGCAGCTGAGGCAGGACATACAGTACATCAAGCCCGAAACGGTTTTTCTCGGCGACCAGGGCGAGGTCCTGTTCCGGTCGGCATGGTATCTGCTATTGCATATCCTGCCCGTTGCGGCGATTCTGGCCACGGTGTTTTACAGGTCCCATGCCCGCCGTCTGAGAGACGACGCCGGATACGCCCGGTGGCGACGGGCGGCCAGCAACGCCCGGAGTGAACTGCAGCGGTCCAGGCAGAAGCTGGAACAGCGTGCTTTTGACCAGGCGTTTACCGGTATTTCAAGCGCGATTTACGGTTATATCGCCGATAAATGCAACCAGCCGGCTGCCGGTCTGACTTCGCCCCGCGCCGTCGAACTCCTTGGGGAACGGGGTGTTGATGACGTCACGGTGGGCCTTGTCAAAGACTGCCTGGAAGCCTGCGACGTGGCCCGGTTTGCCCCGACGGCACTCACCGCGGACCACACGGAGGACGTGCTGGTCAAGGCCCTGAAGGCAATCGAATCCATCGAAACGCAGATTACGAAAGAACGTTGACTGCCACCGCTACACGCATCCTGCGCGCAGAACGCATTCCCGGGGCCGCTTCGATAGCGAAGGGCGACCCGGAAGCCCATGGCCGTCGCCCCGCCCCGCGGCTGATTCTTGTCGTAATGGCCATCGGGTTTCTGGCCGCCGGTTGCGCCGACGACCCGGCGGACCGGCAGACCCGGGAGTTGTACCGCCAAGGCAACCAGTTATACGAAGGAGGGAAATACGCCGAAGCGAGCCGGGCCTACGAACGCATTATTGAGCGTGGCGTACGTAACGGGCACGTGTACTATAACCTGGGCAACGCGTATTACAAGCAGGACCGGATCGGCCGGGCCATCCTGGCCTACGAAAGAGCTTCCCGCCTGATGCCCAGGGACGGGGACCTGCACACCAACCTTGACCTGGCGAAAGAAAGGACGGCAGACCAGATCACGGGCGACGTGCCATGGTTCGGCAGGCAGGCGCTGGACGGAGTGACGGTGAACGAAGTCACGATCGCCGCCACGACCACCGCGTTCATCGCTTCTTTAGCGCTGGTATGCTACCTGCTTGCCAGACGGACAAACACGCGTACCCTCGCAGGTTACGCGCTTTTGGCCGCCTGCCTTGTTTCTTTGGCCGCCATCGGATTTGCGGGTATCAAGATCTATGACGGCGTGGCAAACGAGGAGGGGATCGTCCTGAGCCGGACAGCCGCGGTCAGGACGAGCCCTGACGAGGGTTCCGATCCGGTATTCACGCTGCACGAGGGGGCCAGGGTTCAACTGGTCGAACGCCGCGGGGGCTGGATGAGAATCAGGCTGCCGGATGGCAAGAACGGCTGGCTCTCCCTGGACGAATTCGAACGGATCTGACCCCGCGTCAAGCGGATATCCATTTCCGTCACGGGAAACCCGGCGCCTGTCAGGTACGTCAAACCCGAACCGGGAAATCGAGACCACACATGCTTACCTCCATCTCCGCGCCCCAATCCCGGCAGATAGACCCCTGCGATCATGCGTACTGGTCCCAGGTCCGATCCCACTTCATGCTCGAAAAGGGACACGCCTATCTCAACAACGCCGCGATCGGCATGCCGCCCAAACCGGTTGGCGACGCCGTCGCCGAGGGTTTTCGCCTGATGTCGGAGAACCCTTCGAAGGCCAAGAGGATCTTTCACGACTATATAGAGGACGAACTCAGACCGTCCCTGGCGGCCTTCCTCGGTGTGCAGGCCGGAGAGATCGCCCTGGCGCGGAACGCGACGGAGGGGCTCTATCACATCATCAACGGACTGGCTCTGTCGTCAGGCGACCAGATACTGATGACGACCCAGGAGCATCCCAGCGCGGTGCGGCCCTGGCGAGTCAGAGCGGAACGGGACGGGATCGAGATCAAGGAAGTCCGTATTCCCAGCCCGCTCGTCAGTGAAGACGATGTCGTTGAACGCATATCCGCGGCGATCGAAGAACGCACCAAAGTCCTGTTCTTCTGCCACGTCACCCGCGGCGGATATCTGTATCCCGTGAAGCGGCTGAGCGCTCTGGCCCGGAAGCGGGGGCTGATATCCGCTGTCGACGGCGCCCAGGCGGTGGGGATGCTGGACGTCGACGTGGCCGGAATCGAGTGCGACCTGTACACCAACAGCCTGCATAAATGGTTTCTCGGCCCGGCCGGTACGGGTTTCCTCTACGTCAACCACGCCATGCAGCCGTCCTTCACTTCCCTGTACGCCCCCGCGGATGATCCCGGGGACGATGCCCGCCGTTTCGAGACCCAGGGGACCTACGATCTTCCCGTGCGCGCGGCACTCGGCACCGCCCTCGATTTCCTGAACCGCATCGGAATTGGCAATATAGAGAATCGTCTTCGCATGCTGTCGGATTACCTGCGACAAGCCCTCCTGGATGTCCCCCGGCTTAAGCTTCTCACCAGCCGGGCCCACGACATCTCTTCGCCCGGTTCCACCATCTTCGAATTCGAGGGGATCAACGCGGCGCGATGGCGCGGTCCCATGGAAGCTGAATCGTTCCTGCACGTCGACGATCATGACCGGGACGGCCACCAGGGCCTGCGTATCTCCACCCACTATTACGTCACGACGGACGAGATCGATCGGTGCGTGGACAAGTTAAGGGAAATGGTGCGGCGGGAAGGGTAGATGTCCCCACGCGGGCGCCAGGATCAGATTTCGTAACCCAGTTCCGCCAGCGCTTCCTCCAGCAGGTCCAGCTGGAGGTCTCCTCCCGCTTTCCGCCAGCGCCCGACCGCCTCGGGCCGAACGACTATTCTGCTCAGGGGTATGCCGAGGTAGTCTTCCAGGCGTCGCAGGGTCTCTTCCTGGTTCAACACGAAGTCTTCGAATCTGACGGACAGCACGTTGGCGGGTTTTGGCGTCGCCTTCATGAGCTTGTACTGGTACAGCCAGGAAATGGCCCGCTGCCTCCGGATATCCTCTGTGGCGGGATACTCGATCCCGAACTTCCCGAGATCGTCTGTCTTGTGATCGGCGAGGATGCCGTCCCTGGGGTCCCGGACCCAGTGTATGTACCGGATGTCGGGATACATGCGGACGATCCAGGGATAGATGAGCGTCGTTTCCGGCAGTTTCCAACCGCGATACGGGTTCCCGTTTTCCAGCACATCGGCCAGGTAGGTTTCCACCTTCGCCACGAATTCCGGGTCGATGTCCATTTCCAATGCACGCGAGAAGTCCCAGTTCAGGCCTCCCGTCCAATCGACATGTTTCGCGAAGACGCTGCAGGCGTCGTATAGGTCGCCAGGCGGCACCTTGTCGCCCGATGGATTGATCGTCCGGCCCATGAACACGCCGCTGGTATAAAGCGTGTGCGACACGGCCCGCGTTCCGGAGTGGCCACGGCCGATTATGGTGATGATGGGCATGATGCTTGTCAGCCGGTTTAACCGGCGTCGGGCTGCCGGCAGCAGCAGTGACGCGTGTCACGCCGGTAACGTCCGCATGTCAAGGTGTCGCGTCGACACCGCTCAGATCCTGATCTTCGAAAGGGAGATGTGCCCGCTGAAGCACTGGTCGATATCGCTGCCGGACTTCCGGTGGCGATCGTGGTAGATCCCGGTATGTTGATACCCGTTCCGGGTGGGGGTGAACGTGTTTCTGAAAGGACTGGGGTCCACCGGGGCGGTTTTCGTTTCCAGGCGGGTTTCGTCGTGTTCCGGGTGGGGGAGGTTGACGTTGAAGAAAAACCCGGGATCCAGGTTCTCGCTCAGCAGGCGTTCCAGGACCGGCCTCAGCCGTTCCGCGGCCAGCGGCCAGTCGATCTCCCGTCCGTCCACCGTGTAATGCGACAGCGCCATGGCCTTGCATCCGTGGATAGCGGCCTCCCTGGCGGCGGCCACGGTGCCGGATTCGTAGACGTCCACCCCGAGGTTGGCCCCGTGGTTGATGCCGGACAGCACCCAGTCCCCGTCGGTCGCGAACAGGTTGAGCGCCAGGCGCGCGCAGTCGGCCGGCGTACCCCATACTCTGTACCGGTCGCCGGAGAGTTCGTCCACGCGAATCGGGCTGTTGTTGGTCAACTGGTGGCTGGCGCCGGACTGCAATTCCGCCGGCGCGACTACGACCACGTCGCCCCAGTGCGACGCCAGGCCGGCGAGCGTCAGCAGGCCCTGCGCCTCAATGCCGTCGTCGTTGGTCAAAATCAGTTTCACCGCGGGCTATTTGTCCTGGGGAACGGGTTTTCCGGATGGGTTGAAGCGTGTCTGAGATGAATGGGATGAAGCAGACGGGCGCGGGACACCCGCTTCCCGGAGGTAGCCTGCACCTTTTATCCTGCGCCAGCAGGGATAGATCAGGCGGAATACAGGATAGATGACGATGATGGCAAGCCCGCCGCTGATCCACTGTATCATGCGAGCCAGACGCAGATTGTGCTTTCTTCTCATACCCAATGTCGCCGATGTGGAATGTAAAAAGCGACCGGTCCCGGGTGCTGACTGATCGCGGTATATTCTAGGCGTCCGAATACCGGTTGTCAAGTCCATTCGGGGGACTTGAACCGAAGCCGGAGGGGCGTGCGGGCCATCATCGACAGGGATCACGCATCACGCGTTCTCAACGGGACTTGCGGGACGACCCACGGGCATGACGAAAGCCATGAAGAGATAGAGCAGGGTTACCGTTCCCACGGAAAACAGAAAGGCGATGAAGAACCCGATGCGCACCAGGGTCGGGTCCAGGTCGAAAGCATCCGCAAGGCCGTTGCACACGCCGAAGATCTTCTTGCCTTCATTCAGCCTGTACAGTCGTCGATGTCTGAAGAACTCCATAATCTGCCCTCTGTAAACAAACAGGATAAAGACCGCGGCGGCGATTGCCAGGACCGGAACCAGCGGAAGGAAGAAGGAGAATCGCCCGAAGTCCGGAGCGTATGAATAGGTCAGCACGATCACGGCCAGCAGGACCAGCAGGATGCCCCAGACCGTGTTGTTGTTCTGGGATGTGCTCGGGTAGCCCTGGATTTGCTGGCCGGCCTGGTCCGCCTGGATCGCCTGTCCCGCCCGGCCAGATTCCCCGGAAGCCGCCGGCGTACCGGCCGCATTCGCGGGCGTCGGGTCGGGATTCCGGGGTATGATGAAAACGCACACCAGGTAGGCCAGGAAGACGAACGGGCCGAAAGCGGGCAGAGTAATGACCGTGAAGGCGACAAGAGCGATCCGGATCACGGAGGAATCCACGTCGAAGTACTCGGCCAGGCCGCCGCATATGCCGCTGATCATTCTGTTGGAAGTGGATCTGTAGAGGATTTTATCAGGCACGGATGCGTTACCCTCCGTCTCTCCCGGTCGTCGTCTGCTCTTCGGCGCCGGGACCGGGATCCGGACTGGGACCAGATGGGCCGGCATCGGGACCGGTCGCGCCAGATCCGGCATCGGGACCGGTCGCGCCAGATCCGGCATCGGGACCGGGTTGGACCTGCTGAATGCCGGCCTGCGCCTGGTTCCTGTTTCGCTGCAGCCGGGAGCGCACAATCAGTCCGATGCCCACGAACAGCAGCACGAAGCCGAAGAACTCCACGTCGCTGGCGATGACCGTGGCCAGGCCGATACCGACCAGGAGCACCACGATGAGAGAAGGCACGCCGGACTCGTGCCGCCTGGCTTCGATATAGATCCCCTTCTCGATCATCGCCAGACGTTCCCGGTGCCTGATATCCCGTCCTCTATTCAGATATCCCAGTAATGCGAAGACGATGCCAAGTCCGAAGGAAATGGCAACCGCCAGTATGGCGGCTTCCTCGTAATCCTGATCGGCGAGGAACACAACCATGACGCATACGCTCAGGAAAAAAACCACCCAGGCTTTCCAGCTGTCCATAACCTGCCTCCAAATGGATCCCGCTTTCTCGGTCGCATCGTCTGTTTGGCAATGCCGCTCAAGTTTTTGACACAGAATCCCGCCATATTGTTTCGGAAATGGAAAATTAAACCGATTTGCAGCTATTGCCACGGAAATTTACAGGTATTGCCACTGAAAGCGTATACTCATGTATTGAAACATTAGTAGATTCCCGGTAGTCTTACTTAAGAAGGGAACCGACCGGGATTCTTCAAGGGGTCGAATCTGTCGGGATTCTTCAAGGGGTCGAATCTGTCCGGCGAAACGGCCCTGTAAGCAGCTGAGACTCGCTTGAGACAGGATGCGGCGACCCATGGAATTGAGCGATGAGGAACTCGTCGCAAAAGCCCGGAAGGGCGACCGGCCGGCATTCGCCCGTCTTGTCGACCGGCACAGGGTTTCCGTGTACAACCTGACCCTCAGGATCGTTGGAAACCGGGAAGACGCCGAAGAGGCGGCGCAGGACGTGTTCGTCCGGGCTTACCGGAGCCTGGACAGGTTCCGTGGAGATGCCCGGTTTGCCACGTGGCTTTACCGGATCGCCGTGAATGTAAGCCTGAGCTCGGTACGACGTTCCCGGCGGGACCTGTCCACCACTTCGCTTTCGGAGCCGGAAGATGACGACGACGGATTGCCGATGCAGATTCCCGATACGTCGGCGAATCCCGCGGAGCGGTTCGAGCAGGCTGAATTCAGGGAACAGGTCAGGAACCTGGTGTCGTCACTTCCGCCTATTTACAGCGCGGTGATCTCGATGTATCATATACAAAGCCTGTCATATGACGAGATCGCGGAAGCGCTGGAACTGCCGATAGGCACCGTCAAGGCCCGGCTTTTCCGAGCCCGCGCCGCTTTGAGGAACCTGGTTTTCCGATCCATGGAGCCCGATTCGCCGGGTTGATACGGTCACGGGGTCCCGAAGTCGATCGATTATGAACTGCGAATCCATACAACGACTGATGTATGAAGCCGTCGACCGGACGCTTGCCCCGGACGAGCGCCGTCTGGTAGATACCCATCTGACCGGGTGCGCACGTTGCAGGGCGGAGATGGCCGTGCTCGACGCCCTGATCGAGACGGTCGAGACGACCCCACCTGCGGAACCCTCCGACGCCTTCGTAGCCAACGTGATGGCGCGCCTTCCCGCGCCTGAGCCGTCGCCGCGGTTCGCGCCGTCCGTGGTCTTTCCCCGCGTGGCCTTTGCCGCAACGCTGGTGGCCGCGGCGCTGATCTGGCTGTACCGCGCGACGGTCACCGAGTTTGTGGGGAGTCTGTTCCCTGTCCGGGATCTGGTCGAGCCGGCGGCGTCTGTGATTCGTAACCTCCAGGCTTACGTCCAGACACAGGTCGGTGCGGTGGCGGACAGCCTGCCCGAACAGGTATCCACCTCTATCGACTGGGGTTCCCTGTTGCTGGTGGTCACCACGCTGGTGGTCGGTTACGTCCTGGTGCGTACGGCCGAGACGATGGGCGTCGGAAACCCGAACATTCAGGTCGGCAGGCGGTCCTGACTCCCGACTCGTCCGCACCGGATCGCAGCCGCTCTCCGAACCCGAATACACAAAGGTTCCCGCCTTTGAGACGGGTCCTCGGCAACCCGCATACTTGTTGACATTCCGCCCGTTCATCGTTTTATTTCACCCCGTTGCATACGACTTGCATTGAGACGGTTTTCCGGATGGCCGCACGGGGATTTCATGTCCACGGAACATATTCGAAACTTTTCCATAATCGCCCATATCGATCACGGCAAGTCCACGCTGGCGGATCGCCTGCTGGAGTTGACGGGCACCGTGTCGCCCCTGAAGATGCGCGCCCAGATGCTGGACGACCTCGACCTGGAGAGGGAGCGGGGCATCACGATCAAGGCCCACGCGATCCGCATGTCCTACCAATCGCCGGACGGACGGGCCTATGCGCTCAATTTGATCGATACCCCGGGTCACGTCGATTTCTCCTACGAGGTCTCCCGCAGCCTCGCCGCCTGTGAAGGCGCGCTCCTGGTCGTCGACGCGGTCCAGGGTATCGAGGCGCAGACGATCAGCAATCTGTACCTGGCCCTGGAGAACGACCTGACCATCATCCCGGTGATCAACAAGATCGATCTTCCCAATGCCCGGACCGACGTCGTTACCGGTCAGATCGTGGACCTCCTGGGCGTCGAGCCCGACGACGTCATACTGACCAGCGCCCGGGACGGTATCGGAGTCGAACTGGTGCTGCAGGCCATCCTGGACCGCATCCCGCCCCCGGAGCCCGACGACGGTCCGTTGCGGGCCCTCATCTTCGATTCGATTTTCGATCAGTACCGCGGCGCGGTGCCCTACGTGCGGGTCATGAGCGGCGAAATACGGCCGGGCATGGACATCGTGATGTGTTCCAACGGCCAGCGATTCGAAGTGGCGGAGACCGGTATCCTCCGTTTCGACAAGGCGCCCGTGGACGCGCTCACGGCCGGGGAGGTCGGCTATCTGATCGGGAACATCCGAAACGTGGCGGACGCCAGTGTGGGCGACACGGTCACCGAGGCCTCCCGTCCCTGCGACGCCCCCCTTCCCGGTTACCGGGAGGCCAAGTCCATGGTGTTCAGCGGACTGTACCCGGCCTCTTCTGAAGACTACGAACCGCTCAAAGAAGCCCTGGAAAAGTACCAGTTGAACGATGCGGCCCTGGTATACGAACCCGAGACTTCAATCGCGCTCGGATTCGGTTTTCGCTGCGGTTTCCTGGGACTCCTGCACATGGAAGTCGTACAGGAGCGCCTCGAGCGGGAATACGGCCTTACGATCCTGGCCACCATGCCCAGCGTGGAGTACCGGATCACGACCACCGCGGATGAGACGCTCATGGTGGACAATCCCGCCGACATGCCCGACGCCTCGCTCATCGCCTGCGTGGAAGAGCCGTTCATCCAGGCCCAGATCGTGGTGCCGCACGACTATATCGGCAATATCATGAAGCTGACCCGGGACCGGCGAGGCGTTTACAAGGCCATGGAGTACCTCGACCCGACCCGGGTCGCCCTGCAGTATGAACTGCCGCTGTCGGAGATCGTGTTCGATTTCTACGACCGGTTGAAGTCGATCAGCCGCGGGTATGCCTCTTTCGACTACGACTTCCTGGAATACCGCGCCTCGCCCCTGGTCAGGCTGAACCTGCTCCTCAACGGCGACCTGGTGGACGCCCTTTCGATCATCATCCACAAGGACAAGGCCTACGAGTGGGGCCGCGAGCTCTGCCAGCGGCTGCGCAAGATCATACCGCGGCAGATGTTCGAGGTCGCCGTCCAGGCCGCCATCGGCGGCAGGGTCATCGCGCGGGAATCGATCCGTCCTCTGCGCAAGAACGTCACGGCCAAGTGTTACGGGGGCGACATCACCCGGAAGCGGAAGCTCCTGGAAAGGCAGAAGGAAGGCAAACGGCGCATGAAGCAGGTCGGGAACGTCGAATTGCCGCAGGAGGCCTTTCTGGCGGTGCTCGATATCCGGGGCGAGGGCGCGGCCGTCGGAGGATAGACGCCGGAAACCGATTTCATGCCGGACAGTTCAGCACCTCTGAGGATATCCATCCTTGGCGAAAAACAAGTCACTGCTTCGAGAGTACGCGGAAATCGTACTGTTCACCGTGTTGCTCTTTCTCGTCATCCGGGCGGAGGTCGTTCAGGCTTTCCGCATTCCGTCGGAATCCATGGAAGCCACCCTCCAGGTGGGCGATTTCCTCCTGGTCAACAAGTTTATCTATGGCCCCGGCATTCCTTTCACGGATATACGTCTGCCCGCCTGGCGCGATCCGGAACCCGGCGATATCCTGGTGTTTCCCTATCCCCGGAACCCGGCGCAGATGTTTATCAAGCGATGTATCGCGGTCGCCGGGCAGAAGGTGGAGATCCGGGACAAGCGCGTATACGTGGACGACGTGCTGTTGGAGAACCCCCCGCACGTCAAGTTCGACGATCCCACGGTAAGGGCGGCCCCCCGAAGTACGCGGGATAACTGGGGACCCAAGATCGTTCCGGCGGGCGCCCTGTTCGTCATGGGGGACAACCGGGACTACAGTTCGGACAGCAGGTACTGGGGTTTCGTAGACACGAAGCACGTTGTGGGCAACGCCTTCGTCATCTACTGGTCCTGGGAACGGCACCGGGACGACCCTGAACTGACGTGGCAGTCGTCCAGGCCCCTGGAGAGCGTCGCCTCGCTAGTCTACGTGCTGGGTTACAACATCGCGCACGTTCCGTGGCGGGTTCGCTGGAACCGCATCGGCAGAATCGTCAATTAGACCAGCAGCCCCGAAGCGGCCCCGGACCGGGCGGCCCGGGCGTGCCGGGCGGCCCGGGCGTGCCGGGCGGCCCGGGCGGTGTACGGGAGCCGGTTTGTCCCGAGGCGGGCCGCCGGCGCCCCTTGAATCCCAGATACCCTTCGGTTTCCCCGGCGGATGCGCCGGGTGCGCACCGGGACGCATACGTTTTGGCCGGTCTATACATTCACATTCCCTTCTGCACCCACGCCTGCCCTTATTGCGATTTTTCCTTTGAGCTGCTTAGGGACGGCCGGGTGGACCGGTTGCTGGCAGCCCTGGAAACCGAGGCTGAATATCGTGGCCGCCAATCCCCCTGGCCGGACACCGGCGTCGACACGGTCTTCCTGGGAGGCGGTACCCCCACCTGCCTCACGGATCGTCAGCTGGACCTCGTCTTCAGGCTGATCCATGATTTCTTCCGCGTCGACCCTGGCGCCGAAATCACGGTAGAAGCCAATCCGGAAACCGTCAGGATTTCCAAACTGCAACGCCTTCGCGCCCTGGGCGTCAACCGGCTCAGCATCGGCGTTCAGTCCTTTTCCGATGTACTCCTGCGACGTCTCGGGCGTCGTCACACGGCGGCCCAGGCCGTACGGGCGATCATGCTCGCAAGAGAAGCCGGTTTCGAAAACGTCAACCTCGATCTGATGTTCGGTGTGCCCGGCCAGGCGGCGCCGGACTGGGCGGATACGCTGGAACGCGCGGTTTCCCTGGATCCGGAACACGTGTCGGTGTACGGGCTGACGATCGAACCGGGCACAGAGTTTGACCGGATGGAGAAGGAGGGCCTGCTGGACCTGCCGGACGAAGCGCGTCACGTGGCCTGCTACTATCAGGCCCTCGACCGGCTCTCCACCGCGGGGTACCGGCACTACGAGGTCTCCAACCTGTCGAAGCCCGGCTTCGCGTGCAGGCACAATGTTTCCTGCTGGAAGGGCGGCGACTACCTGGGACTGGGGCCGTCGGCCCACTCGCACGTGGCCGGACGGAGACTGGCCAACACGCGGGGCCTCGCCGATTACCTGTCGGCCATGGAGGAGCGGGGAGAGGCCATAGACCTGGATGAAACGCTCACGGTGGACGAGCGTATACACGAGTATATCCTGTTGCGCCTGCGATCCGTCGAGGGCATGGATACCGGGGCCTTCCGGGACCGATTCGGGGACGACGCCATGGGCAAACGGGACCCGGCGGTCCATACCCTGGCCGAGGAAGGGCTGCTGGCGGAGCACGGATCACGGATTTGCCTGACTCGAAAGGGGCTGACCCTGGCAGACAGCGTCTGCGCGTACCTCATGTGGCCGGCCGCCAGGCCGATGCGCGAACCGAAAGAGACGGCATCATGAAGAAAATCAGGGTAGGGGTCCTGTGCGGGGGACGATCGGCGGAACACCAGGTCTCGCTTCAGTCGGCCCGGAACATCGTCGACGCCATCGACCGGGACCGGTACGAGGTTGTCCTGATCGGCATCGCCCGTACCGGACAGTGGCACCTGGGCGATTCGGCGGAATTCCTGCTCGACGCCCACGATCCCAAGCTGATCGCCCTGAACCGCCTGAGTGAAACGGTAACCCTCGCGCCCGGGGCGCCCGTCGACCAGGTGGCGACCCGGATCACACACCGGCCGGCCGGAAATATCGACGTCATATTCCCTGTTCTCCATGGACCCTTTGGCGAGGACGGCACGGTTCAGGGCCTGCTGAAGCTGGCCAATCTGCCCTTTGTGGGCTCCGGCGTCCTGGGTTCGGCGGTATCCATGGACAAGGACGTGATGAAGCGCCTGTTGCGGGAGGCCGGCATCGCCACGCCCGATTTCATGACGTTCACGTCCTCCGACAGGGACAAAATCGCTTTCAATACCGTCCGCGGCCGCCTGGGCATGCCGTGTTTCGTCAAGCCCGCCAACCTGGGTTCATCCGTCGGCATCACCAAGGCCCATGATGCCGGGGAATTCGAAGCGGGGGTCCGGGAGGCTTTTCGATATGACCGGAAGGTCCTGGTCGAGGAATACGTAAACGGCCGCGAAATCGAATGCGCCGTGCTGGGAAACGCCCGGCCCGAAGCATCCGGCCTGGGTGAAGTCCGGCCCACCCACGAATTCTATTCCTACGAGGCAAAGTACATCGACGAGCACGGCGCCGAACTGGAGATTCCGGCTGCGCTGCCGCCCGAACTGACGGAGCAGATCCGCGCGACTGCCGTGGAGGCCCACCTGGTGCTGGCCTGCGAGGGCATGTCCCGGGTCGATTTTTTCCTCAAGGAAGACGGTGAAGTCCTGGTAAACGAGCTCAATACCATCCCCGGTTTCACCCGGATCAGCATGTTTCCCAAGCTCTGGGAGGTCGCCGGAGTCTCCTACGGCGACCTGATCGACCGGTTGATCCAGCTCGCGCTGGAAAGATTCGACGAAGAGAAATCGCTTGAAACGTAACCCCTGAATGGGGTGGCCTGGCCTGGGCCGGAGGAGGCCGGCTGGACGGACTGGGCCAGGCCGGGAACCCGGGGTACGGACCGCACCGGATTTCGCTTGACACGACGCCGGGTGACGGGATAGAATACGGTAAGCGGCGACCGTCCGAGGTTTCTGCTTATCCCGCGGGAATAGCTCAGTTGGCAGAGCATCAGCTTCCCAAGCTGAGGGTCGCGGGTTCGAGCCCCGTTTCCCGCCTGGCAGCCCCGCGGTTCGTCCATCCGCGGGGCGTTTTCTTATGAGGGAGGTGTTCGTGCGGAGCGTGGTGGTCTGCCTCGGTCTGGTCATCGCGATGCTGGTGTTCGCCCGGTGCGGTGTGAAGACCATGCAGTTTTCGGATTCGCTCAATACCCCCGAGGCCGAGTATGCGAAGGCGCTTGGTCTGCTGGAATCGGGCGCGCTTGACCAGGCGGAAGCGGCGTTGCGCAGCACGATGCGGCTCGATGACCGTTACGCGCCGGCCTACGTGGGAATGAGCCGTCTCTTCTTCGAACGGGGGGATGTGAAGGAAGCGATCCGTTACGTACAGTTGGCCAGGATGCGGGACGTCGACTATGTGCCCTGCTGGCTGATGGCCGCCCGCCTGTACGCCGCCGCCGGACAGTACGAAGCGGCGGTAAACGAGTTCCGGGAGGCGATCTCCCGGGACAAAGACCGGTTATGGGCCGTTGAAAGCTACTTCGATCTGGGCCGAACCCTGGAGAAACTGGATAGACCGGAAGAAGCCCACGACGCCTACATGGAGTCGATCGCCCTGGATCCCCTCCATCTCGAGGCCCGGGCCTCGGTCGCACGTATCTGGAAGACCCTCGGTCCCGAGTTCCTGATGCGGCTGCGTTTCGAGAACCGGGACATCATCCTGCCGTGACGGGTGCACTGGCGGAAGTTCGTCGGCTGGAAGTTCGGGGATCGGCGGGCGTCGCTGATCCGGCCTGCCCGGTCAGGACAGATCCCCGATGATACCCTGGATGAACCGCACGGACCGCGCCAGGTTCTCCCGCCTCTCCGCTTCGCCGTCTCCCGTAATGCCGCATTCATAGGCCAGATACCCGTCGAACCCGATGTCCCCGAGGGCTGAAAGCCCCGCCCTCCAGTCGATGTCCCCTGAACCCGGTTCCTGGCGGGTGTTGTCGGCCACGTGGACGTGTCCCACGTACCGCCGTCCCGCTCTTCGCAACGTGGCGGGCGTGTCCGTCTCTTCGATGTGCATGTGGAAGAAGTCGCACAGCAGGCTGGCGGACGGGGGGTCGCCGGCCCCCTTGATGACCTCGATCCCCCGTTCCTGCTGTCTCAACAGGTGCTCCTCGTAACGGTTCAACGGTTCAAGCAGAACCTTCGTGTTCTGCTCCTCGGCGCATTTGGCCAGGTCCCGGACGATCTCCGTCAGCAGCTGCATTTCCAGGGTGATGGCGTCGGCCAGCGGCGTGAGATCCGGGATGCGCGGCGGTCCGAATATGGGTGGAAGGATCAGGCCGACGGCCCCGAAATGGCCGCATACCCCCAGGTTTTCCTTCGCCTCGGCGATGCTGTGGTTCCGCTTGTCGAGATCGGGATCCAGGAAGTCGAAGGTGCCCTGGCCGCACAGCGAGACCAGCCGAATGGTGCGGTCCCGAAGCGCGGACTCCAGTTCCTCGATCCGCCGGGCCGGTCCCCGCCCGGATATCTCGAGTCCTTCCACGTTCAGGGATTCGGCGAAATCGAGTTTTTCGTCGAGTGTGCGCCCGGGGAGCAGGCCTTCCTGCAGGGCGATTTTCATTTCGTCTCCTTGGTTTGCGTCAAACGGCGTCGTTGTCAGTCTGCGTCGTCGATGCGTTTCGACGTGGACCAGACCGTCGAGGCGTCGGGCACATCCGCGTTTCTGTAGGTGGGAATGAAGGACCAGCGGTCCCGGCCGGACCGGTTCGGATGGGAACTGTGCAGCAACCGGTCGTGAAACACCAGCACGTCCCCGCATTTCATTTCCACGTCCACCATCCGCTCACCCCTGAGCTCCTCGTCTGAAATGCGGTTGGCGAACCCCCTGGCGTCCCGCACAGACGCATGATCCCGCGTCCGCCGGTGGGACCCGGGGATGACCCGCAGGCAGCCGTTTTCCGGCGTCGCGTCCTCAAGCGCGATCCAGCCGGAGAACTTGGTCGCGCCGCCCCAGTAAGCCTGGTCCTGGTGCCAGGGCGAGGCGAAGTGGATACGGGAGGATTTGAATACGGGCTTCGCGCTGAGGAATTCGATGCGGGGACCGATCAGTGGCCGCAGGATGGCCGCCATCCGGGGGTCGCACGAGATCGATTCGAAGAGGGGCGGGATGGTGTCGCACATCCAGACCTGCACACCCGACGGGCCGGAGGTGTTTTCCACGAGATCTTTCGCGGCGCTCTTGCACGCCGCCATTTCCTCCGTCGTGAAAACGGTTTCGGACATGAGAAAGCCGTTCTCCGCGAAGGACGAAGGTGCGTCGTCCGGCACTTTACGCATTGCCGCCTCCGGGAAGCTAGTGCGAATCTCTCGCCACCGGCGCGCCGCTGCCGCCGACCAGGAAGTCGAAGTCCACGCCCCGGTCGGCCTGGAGCACGTGGTCCACGTACAGCCGGCAGTATCCCCGGTCTGTCGCCGGTTCGGCCGGTGTCCAGCGGGCCCGTCTCCGGGCGAGCTCATCTCCGGGCACATCGAGCTCGAGACGGCGTTCGCCTACGTCAAGTTCGATCATGTCGCCGTCCTGCACGAGGGCCAGCGTGCCCCCCGCCGCGGCTTCCGGTGCCGTGTGAAGCACGACCGTGCCGAAGGCCGTGCCGCTCATGCGCGCGTCGGAGACGCGGACCATGTCGGTGACACCCTGCTGGAGCAGTTTCGACGGCAGGGGCATGTTCCCCACTTCGGCCATGCCGGGATAACCCTTCGGCCCGCAGTTTTTCAGCACCAGGACGCTGTCCGCTTCCACGTCCAGGTCCGGATCGTCGATACGGTCGTGGAGGTCTTCGATGTTTTCGAATACCACGGCGCGGCCCCGGTGCCGCATCAGTTCGGGCGAAGCCGCCGAGGGCTTGATGATGGCACCGTCGGGACACAGGTTGCCTTTGAGCACGGCGAGTCCGCCGGTCGGGGTCAGCGGGGCTTCAAGGGTACGGATCACGTCCCTGTCGTGGCAAGGCGCGTGAGCCGAATTTTCACCGATGGTCCTGCCGTTCACGGTCAGGGCGTCGCGATGGATCAGGCCGCCTAGTTCCCGGATCACGGCGGGCAGACCGCCCGCGTAGTAGAAATCCTCCATCAGATACTGACCCGACGGCATCAGGTTCACGATACACGGGATGTCGCAACCGAGGCGATCCCAGTCCTCCAGTGACAGATCGACGCCGAGGCGGCCCGCGATGGCCAGCAGGTGCACGACGGAGTTGGTGGAACCGCCGATGGCCCCGACCACCCGGATGGCGTTTTCAAGGGCCTTGCGCGTGACGATCGTGGACATGCGGAGGTCTTCGCGGACCATCTCCACCACGCGCCGGCCCGCCTCGTGGGAGAGCTTCATCCGCCGGGCGTCGGCCGCGGGTATGGCGGCGTTTCCGGGCATGCCCAGGCCCAGCGCTTCCACGACGCTGGCCATGGTGGAGGCCGTGCCCATGGTCATGCAGTGGCCCGCGGACCGGTTCATGCAGGATTCCGCTTCGAGGAACTCCTCTTCGCTCATCGTCCCGGCGCGCACCTCGTCGCTGAATTTGTATACGTCCGTGCCGGACCCGATACTCCGTCCCCTGAACCGGCCGTTGAGCATGGGGCCGCCTGAAATCGCCAGGGTGGGCAGATCGCAGCTCGCCGCGCCCATGAGCAGGGCCGGTGTCGTCTTGTCGCAACCGACGAGCAATATGACCCCGTCGAGGGGATTTGCCCGGATGGTCTCCTCCACGTCCATGCTGACCAGGTTTCGGAAGAGCATGGTGGTGGGCCGCATGAGGGGTTCGCCCAGCGACATGACGGGGAATTCCACCGGGAACCCGCCTGCCTCGTAGACCCCCCGCCGTACCCGCTCCGCGATAGTCCGGAAATGGGCGTTGCACGGCGTCAGTTCCGACCAGGTGTTGCAGATACCGATGACGGGCCGGCCGTCGAAGACGTGATCCGGAAGCCCCTGGTTCTTCATCCAGCTTCGATGGATGAATCCCACTTTGTCTTTGGGGCCGAACCAACGGGCGCTGCGAAGGGGTGATGACATGTATGCTCCTGAAATCCGTGGACGGTCCTCGGTTTACCGGCGCCTCGCTGCCGTCCAGGCCGCGCGAAGCGTGGCGGGAGAAAGCACGAACCGCGCGGCAGGCAAAAGCAGGGCGACGGGAACGACGCGAAACTCGCCTTCTCCATCGAATTCGAATATGGCTTCATCGAATTCAGGTTCGACAAGAAGCCTGACACGCTCCGAGCCATGAAGAAACCCGGTGAATGCGCAGATATAGCCCCAGAGGCGGCCCGTGTCATAAGGATTCTCGAACCCGAACCGGCCGGCGATCCGCAGAGATACGAACCGCACGCGCGTCGCCATGCCATGCGTGCATTTCAACACGCCCCGCATGAACCCCCTGCTCTTAAGCATCGCGGTGAGACGTTTCCCCGCGGCGCGCGGCGCCGCGGACGGCGTTTCTCCCGGCGAATCATCCGGTTCAGTCCGATCGGCGGACGGCCTGCGCTTCTTCTTTGTCCGAACGGTGCGTCCTGGTTTGGAAGGGGTGAATCGGAGCAGTCCGAACAACCACCCGAACGTGATGCTGCCCGTGCATGTTTCCCGGCGGACGATAGAGAAGGAGATCGTCACGGGAATGGCAAAAAGCAACAGGACGGCGAGCAGAACGACGGCAGGTATGAGAAGGACCGGTTCCGGAGTCGGGGTCACGGTCTATCCTTCTTCTTTCGATTTGGGCTTGATCCACCGGTCCAGCGCGGATTTCACAAGGTCAGCCACCGTGTTCGCGGCCGATGAGAATCCGGATTGTCCCGACATCCGCTCCAGCCGGACTTCTCCATCCCTCACGACCAGCACGGCGACCGGTTGGACACCACCGCCTCCGCCACTGCCGCTCCGTGATCCGTCCTTTCCCGACGTCCCGCCGCCGCCGAAGCCAAAACCCAATTTGACCAGGGGGATGACCTTCGTATTTCCCATTTCGACGGGATCGCCGACAACGGACTGCGCTTTGGCCACCTCCCTGAGCTCGCCCAGGGTGGTTTTGACCAGGTCCTCCAGTTCAGCCATGCCAATCTCCTGTGAGTTAAGGCGAAGGTACGGTCAGTCGCCCCAGAGTTCTTCAAGACGCCGGTCCCGACCGCAATTGTAACGGTAGAACTTGTATCGCAAAGGGTTTTTCTTGTAATAGTCCTGGTGGTACTCTTCCGCCTCGTAAAAGGTCGACGCCGGGGTCACCTCGGTCAACACACGATCGAAACGACCGGAATCTATCACGTTCTGCTTCGACGCCTCGGCCAGCGCTTTCTGTTCGTCGTCGTGATAGAATATCCCGGCGCGGTACTGGCTGCCCCTGTCGCAGAACTGGCGGTCGTCCACCGTGGGATCGATGTTGACCCAGAAGACGTCCAGCAGTTCCTGGTAGGTTATCTTCGAGGGATCGTAGCGAACCTCCATGGCTTCCGTGTGCCCGGTATTGCCCGCGGACACCTCCCCGTAGGTCGGATTGCGCAGACTCCCGCCGGTGTATCCCACGATGGTGGAAATGACCCCGTCCAGTTCGTCATAGGGCGGCTCCATGCACCAGAAACAGCCACCGGCGAAGGTCGCCACCGCGTATTGCCCGGTCCCATCGGCCTGCCCGGACTCGCCGGCTTGCGGCGGTTCGCCCGAGGGCCCGGCCGTGATGTACACGGTGATCGCGAGCAGTCCAGCGATGAGCGCGATCGGCAGGATGTACTTCGTATTGAACATGGGTTCTCCTTTCTCAATGAACGGGTCCGCCCGGTTTCTCTGGGAGTCCGGTCTTATCCGAACAGGCCCAACTGGTTCGACGGTCTCGGTTTTTTCCGCCGGCGCCTGTCCGGTCCACGCGGGCCGTCATACTGCTTCAACTGTTCTTCGATATCGGTCAGGAAGGGCGAGGGCCGGGTCGAGCGCACCTCGCCGAACAGCATGCGCTTTTTGGATCGTACCAGGTAGAGCCGTTCCCTCGCCCGGGTCATGGCCACGTAAAACAGGCGGCGTTCTTCGTCCAGGTCGCACTCCATGCCGTCGTGTCGCAAGGGCACCAGGCCGTCTTCACAACCCACGACGAAGACGACCGGGAATTCGAGTCCCTTGGCCGCGTGCAGGGTCATGAGATTCACCTGTTCCGACGCCTGGCCGTAGGCGTCGTATTCCTGGCTGAGCAGCAGTCTGTCGAGCAGTACCGGCAGATCCGTTTCTATTCGGGCGTACCGGGTCAACTCGCGCAGGCTTTCATCCGCCCTGGGATAGCGCCACTTCAGTTTGTCCCAGATGGATGTGCGCGCCAGGTTTTTCAAGACGTCGGCCGCCGTGCGTTTCTCCAGGTCGGTATTGATCGTCCTCAGGTCACTCATCAGGGCTTCCAGGCCGATCCTGGACCGCTTCATGAGCAAGCGCGGGCGATCCATCAACGCCCCCACGTGGTCGATCGTGATCTGCGTGCGCTGTTTCCACAGCGCTTCGACGAGTTCCAGGGTCCGGTCTCCCAGCCCGTCTATCGTGGACGAGAGGCACCGGAGCGCCGAACCGGTGGTGACGGTCCGGCCATCGCCCAGCTGAAGCAGGGTAACCATCTCCTGCACGCCCGGTCTGTTGATGAGGGACGTATCTCCCGCGACCTGGTACGGAATGCCGCTGCGATCGAGGGCTTCCACAAGGGACGTATTCTGGCTGTTCATGCGGTAAAGTACGGCGATGTCTCCGAAGGACCGTTCCTCGCCCGGATCCGCCCCGTCTTCCATCCGCCCTGAATCCTGGGAGAAATGGCTGGTACCACCCACCATTCGTTCGATCTGGTGCACGACGTATTCGGCTTCGGCCCTGTCCGACCGGGTCTCCCGAATGACCAGGTGCCCCTGGACATAGAGCGCGGCGACCAGCGGCGGCGCAGTGGCGGCGCTTGAAGCGCCCATGACCTGCGACGAGGCGTCGAGCAGAGAAGCCGCTGAACGGTAGTTCTCCTTCAGATACTGTACCTTTGCGCCGGGGAAATCCTCCTCGAAGGAGTAAAAGTAACGGGTGTCCGCTCCGCGAAAACCATAAATGGCCTGGTTGGGATCGCCGATGGCCGTAATCCGTGCGCCGCCTTCCACGAGGATCTTCAGCAGGTCGTGCTGGGCCGGGTTGATGTCCTGGTACTCGTCCACGAAAACGTAGCGGAACCGCTCGTGTACGTTCTGCCTGAACCGCTCGTCCGATTGCAGCAGCTTCGTGGTCTCCAGGATGACATCGTCGAAATCCAGCAACCCATGTCTGCGCAGAAGGCGCGTGTAGGCTGAAACCGCTTCCGGCATTTCACCGCTTCGGCCCGACGCCTTCCATCTGGCGACCTCCTCCAGCCGCCGGCGCCGTTGCGCGGTACTGTCCAGCGGCCACTGTGCGCGGGCCAACCGGTCCTGGTCGTCGGGCGTTGCCACGCTCAAGCTGAACGGGATGCTCACGTGGCGGGACCACTGGCGCATCAGGGCAAGGCAGATTCCGTGGAACGTGCCGACCATGACGTGCCGCGCCTGCCCGTCGAGCAACTCTCCCAGTCGAGACTTCAGCTCCCCGGCGGCCTTGTTGGTGAAGGTCACGGCCAGCATCCGGCCGGGCGTGGTGTCCTGGCGGGCCAGGTAGGCCATGCGGTGGGTCAGCGTGTGGGTCTTTCCAGTGCCGGGTCCAGCCACGATCAGAAGATGGCCCTTGCGATGACATACGGCCATTCTCTGATCTTCGTTCAAGGGAACGTCCATCAAAAACGCGTCTTCGCGCGGTTCAGGCGCTTCTTCGCGCGGTTCAGGCGCTTCTTCGCGCGGTTCAGGCGCTTCGACCACGGTCGTGGCGGGTGCGGACTCGCGCGGCTCCGGCGAAGAATCCACCACAGCCTCGCCCAAGGAATCCGGCATCTCCGGTACGAACGGCGGGGATTCTGCGACTTCGACCGTGCCGCTGGTGCGGATCGGCGCCTCTTCTTCCATCTCCGGCGCATCTTCCCGCACCGGTTCCTTTCGTAACGGCGTTTTCGGCTCCACGGGCAGTTCGTCCAGCAACGCGATCTGCGTGTCGCCGCCCAGGCGGTCCGCCGGGTTGAACAACTTGATCACTCCGTACTCCCCGTCATAGCCCGGGAGGATATCCACCTCTCCGACCCGCATGCGTCGAATGCCTTCGGCGATCAATGGCCCGGCCACCTGCGCGATGTCGTCTTCGGGTGTTTCCAGGAGAATGTCGAGCTCGCTGCCGAGACGCGAGACCATGGCCTGGTAAATCGTATCCACCGTTTTGGTCCCGGGCCCGACCTGCTTCGCCTCGCCAATGATCTCGGGCAGGGGGATCACGCTGAAGAAATGGCGCCACCGGGCGGGCTTTCTGCCCTCTTCGCGGTCCGCAAGCGCTTCCACGCGGGCCATGACGCCCACGGTAACCGGCTTGCCACAGTCGGGGCATTTCCCATTTCCGGCAATGGTCTCCCTGGGATGCATCCTTCTCCCGCACTTCCTGTGCCCGTCATAGTGGTACTTGCCCTCTTCGGGGTAGAACTCCACCGTCCCTGTCAACCCGTCGTCTTCCGGGTCGGAGAGGGCGCTGTAGATCGCGGGATAGCTGCAGGACGTATCGAACAGCGTGGTTTCCCGGCCGAGCTTTCCGGGCGAATGGGCGTCGGAGTTCGAGACCAGCACGTAGGGGTCGAGCTGTTCCAGCCGCCAGTTCATGAGCGGGTCGGAGGAAAGACCGGTTTCCACGGCGAAGATGTGGTCCGTGAGGTCACCGTAACAGTCCGAAATGAGGTCGAATCCGCCCCTGGACCCCAGGGCCGAGAACCAGGGTGTCCAGACGTGGGCGGGGATGAGACAGGCCATCGGGTGGGCCTCGAGGGTGATCTCCAGGAGGTCCCGTGAGTCCAGTCCCAGGATGGGCCGTCCGTCCGAATGGATATTGCCGATGGCCCCGAGCCGGGCCTGTATGGTCTTCGCGGCTTCGAATCCCGGGGCCAGGATGATGTTGTGTACCTTCCGCACACGGCCGAGCCGTTTGTAGATATTCGAGATCTCGACCGTCAGCATGAAGCGGACCGGCGCCCTGCAGGCCGCGGGCACCTGGTCCCGCATCGTCTTTTCGAGATCCGGTTTCAGCCGGAACAGCCCCTCCTCGGCCGGTTGGAGTTTTTCTTCGAGTTCATCCATCCATCCCGGATGGACGAAATCTCCGGTACCCACCACCCGGATGCCCTTCAACTGGGCCCACTTGTACAGGTGCTCCAGGTTCAGGTTCCTGCTGGTCGCCCGGGAGTAATGGGAGTGGAGATGCAGATCGGCGTGAAATGGCAAGTAGGCCCCCGTACGTTGACCCGCCGCGGTTTCCCTCGGCCTGAATCGTCCGGTCCAGCGTGCTTTCAGGATATACCGCACCTGTTGGAAAGATGGGGGAATGCACGGGCGCGGGCAAGAGGTTTGTATGGGCCGGCCGGCCGGGAGCCCGCGGTCAGGAAGCCGGCGCTTCGACCGCTTCGCCCGGTTCCAGGACCTGTCCCTTCAACCTGTCCCGGATGCGGGCCAGTACGGCGAGGGCGTCTTCCAGGATATAGTAGCAGATGGGGACCAGGACCAGCGTGATGGCCGTGGCGAAGAGCACGCCGAACCCCAGGGATATGGCCATGGGTATGAGGAACTGCGCCTGGAGGCTTCTTTCCAGCAGTATGGGCGTCAGTCCGGCGAAGGTCGTAAGCGAGGTCAGCAGCACGGGCCGGAACCGGGCCACCCCCGCGTTGCGGATGATTTCGTGCAGGTCCGCGTCGGGTTCCGCGCGGTCCCGTCCGCGGTTGATGAAGTCCACCAGCACGAGACTGTCGTTCACCACGACGCCGGAGAGCGCGACGATGCCGAACAGGGACAGGAGCGAGATGGCGAATCCCATGATGAGGTGGCCCATCACGGCGCCCACGATGCCGAAGGGAATGACGCTCATGATGATCATGGGCTGCACGTAGGACTTGAAGGGGATGGCCAGCAGTCCGTAGATCACGAGGAGGGCGATCAGGAATCCTACGCTCAGGCTCTCGACGGATTCCTGCTGGTTGCGCTGCTGGCCTTCGAGCGTGTAGGTCAGGTTGGGGTATTTCGCCATCAGCGCGGGCAGATATGAAGAGGTGAGGTCGTTCAGTATATCATTGGAGTTGGCGACGGCATCGTTCACATCGGCGGTGATGGTGATGACGCGTTTCCGGTCGGTGCGGCGGATACTGGAATAGCCCCGTCCCATCTCCGCGCGGGCCGCGAGCGAAAAAGGCACCTCTATACCGGCAGGGGTCCGAATCCGCATGTTCTCCATGTCGCCCAGGGACCGTCTTTCCGATTCGGGATAACGCACCATGACGCGGACGTCGTCGCGGCCACGTTGGATCCGCTGCGCTTCTTCCCCGTAAAAGGCCTGCCGTACCTGCCGTGACAAGCCCGCCATGGTTATGCCGAGGGCCTCGCCCTCCGGGGTGACGTTCAACCTGATTTCCTGCTTCCCGGGCCGGAAATCGTCGGCCACGTCCATGACGCCTTCGTAATTGGCCACCGTCCGCTTCAGTTCCGAAGTCGCCATGAGCAGGTCGTCGGGATCGGGACTGGACAGTTCGATGTTGATCGCCTCGCCCGCGTTGAACAGGGAGGAGGTGAACGAGAGTTCCACGACGTCGGGGATCGGTCCGATGAGCTCCCGCCAGCGGTTCACGATTTCCTCGCCGCTTATGTTCCGGGTTTCCGACGGAGACAGGCCAAGTACGACTTCCCCGATGTGGGACGACCGGTCCGACCCGATAACGCTCCCCGCGTTCTGCTGCGCCCGGGCGGCGTTCGGTTGTTCGCCGATCGCCGACATGATGTTCACTATGATCCCGTTATCGTTCTCGGGTTCATCCGGGGAGGCCTCCCCACCGAGCTGGCTCCGCAGTTGAATGGCACTGTCCTCGATGACCGATATGTACCGGTCGGTGACCTCCGCGGGCGTCCCCTCGGCCAGGGTAAGGTGCGCCGAGACGAATTCGTTTTCTATCGAAGGAAAAAACACGAACCGCAGGATGCCGCCGGCAACAAGCCCGATGGTAAGGATGATCGCGCCGACGCCGATGGAAAGGGTGACGTACCGCCAGGCCAGGGCCTTCTTCAACAGCGGGACATAGACGCCGTCCACGAATCGCCGGAGGTAATGTGCCACGGTATCCTGAAGATCATGCAGCCACCTGTCGGCGTAAAAAAGCGCAAGGTAGAAGGGCCTCACGGGAAGGAACGTACGGGGCAGCGGACTGTCTCTGCGCTTCGGCTGCCCGTGCCGCAGGTGAGTCGGCAGGATGAGCAGCGATTCTACCAGGGAGAAGAGCAGCATGAGAATGATTACGATGGGAAAAACCTCGAAGAACTTCCCCATGAGCCCTTCCACGAAAAACATGGGAGAGAAGGCGACGATGGTCGTCAGGACGGCGAAAGTGATCGGCTTGGCGATTTCCTGGACCCCCATCCGCGCGGCCGTCGCGGGTTCCACGCCCCTCTCCTGGTGCGCGTAGATGTTCTCACCGGCTATGATGGCGTCGTCCACGACGATGCCGAGCACCATGATGAAGGCGAACAGGGAAAGCATGTTGATCGAAGCGTCCAGCAGCGGCATCATCCAGAAGGTGCCGAGAAAGCAGATGACGATGCCCAGGGCGACCCAGAACGCCAGGCGGATGCGCAGGAACAGCGCCAGGCACAGGAAGACGAGCAGGAAGCCGATCTGGCCGTTGTTGACCATCAGGTTCAGGCGGCTTTCCAGGAGCCGTGACTGATCCTGCCACGTGATCAGTTCCACGCCGTCCGGCAGGGCGGCTCCTTTTTGTTCCACGTACCTGTGTACGGCGCCGGAAACATCCAGAATGTTCTCGTTGCCTACCCGGAACACCTTGACCAGGGCGGCCGGTTCTCCGTCGAAACGGGAGAATACGTCCGTTTCGGCGAATCCGTCGACGACCCGCGCCACGTGGCCGAGGAGGAGACGCGTACCGTCGGACCGGGACCGCAGCACGATCCGGTCGAATTCGGAACCGACCAGGGCCTGTCCCTTCGAACGAAGCAGGATCTCGCCGCCGGGGGTCTTCACCGAGCCGCCGGGCAGGTCGAGCGAGGAATTGCGCACGGCGCTGACGACCTCGGAGAACGTCAATCCGTAACGGCGCAGCGCGGCTTCCGAAACCTCTATGGAGATCTCGTACGGCCGTACGCTCGACAGCTGCACCTGGCTGATTTCCGGCTGGACCAGCAGGTCTTCCCGGATCTCTTCGGCGAGCCGTTTCATGGAAGACTCTTCCAGGTTCCCGGCCACGGCGACGTCGATGACCTGGCGCCTGAAGAGGATCTCCTGGATCACCGGTTTTTCCGTTTCCTCGGGAAAGGTGTCGATGGCGTCCACGCGTGACTTCAAGTCATGGAGCAGCGTGCGGGCGTCGGCGTCGGGATCCACTTCGACCTGGATCCTGCCGGCGCCTTCCGACGCGGTGGAGCTGAGCTTCTTTATGCCGTCCAGGTCCTGGATGGCTTCTTCCACCCGGACACATACCGCTTCTTCGACTTCGGCCGGGGCCGCCCCGAGGTAGGGGACCGTGATGATGATGAGGTCGGTCTCGAATTCGGGAAAGATCTCGACCTTGATCCGGGAGATCATCAGCAGTCCGCCCACGATGATCGTCATCATGAGCAGGTTGGCCGCCACGTTGTTCCGGGCGAACCAGGCCAGTACATAGTTCATCTGCCCGTACCTTCCTCTTCCTGTACGACGGGTCCGGACGAACTCGGTTCGAGCATGCGCACTTCCATGCCTTCCACCTGGGTTTCGAGGGCGGACAGGCAGACGCGTTCGCCCGATTCGACTCCGCTCAGGATGAACACCCGGTCCGATTCTATCCGCAGTACGTCCACGTTGCGGAACCGGAGCCTGTTCTCCTCATCGATCACGGCGATTCGGTTTTCGCCACGCATGGCCGTCCGGGGCAGTACGGCCACGCCCGGATAGCTTCTTCCCAGGATCCCGGCCTCGACGAACATGCCGATGCCCAGGGGCGGCCGGTCCGGATTCGTGCCGCGGCCGTAGGGATTCTGTACCCGGGCCACCGCGTAGACCATCCGGCTCATGGGGTCGATCTCACCTTCCATGCGGACCACCCGCCCTTCCCACCGGTGCCGGCGGCCGGCGAATTCGGCGCTGATGACGACCGGAGGGCCCTCGGCCCGGACCGTCTC
Source organism: bacterium (assembly GCA_965202605.1). Classification (GTDB taxonomy): domain Bacteria; phylum JAAXHH01; class JAAXHH01; order JAAXHH01; family JAAXHH01; genus JAAXHH01. Next base: position 2,084,199 of record OZ241838.1, on the reverse strand, counting down.
GCCACGGAATTGCATGGGCGTGTCGAAGTACGCCAGCTCTTCATCGGGAATAGGCAGCCGTATTTCGGCATAGTTGATCGCGTATATGGTCGCCAGGGGTTCGCCTCGCCGGAGGAACTGACCCACGTCCACGTTCTTCTTCCGCATCCTGCCCGCGTAAGGCGCTCGGATTTCCGTCCGTTCCAGGTTGAGTTTCGCCTGTTGAAGCGCCGCGACGGACGCTTCGAGATTCGCGCGGGACTGGGCCAGTTGCGGTTCCCTCAGGACCAGCGGCATCGGAGCGCCCGAACCCAGTTGACGCCATTCCTCCTGGGCCAGGCGGGCTTCTTCCTGTTCGATCTGCAGCGCCGTGGCGAACCGCGCCGTATCCGCGGCGGCCCGCGTAACCGCCAGTTCCGCGTCGCGCGGGTCGAGGCGCACCAGCAGCTCGTCTTTTTCGAAGAAACCGCCCGGTACGAAAGACGGGGAAACGTAGACGATCTGTCCGTCCGTTTCCGCCGAAAGCGTGCTTTCGGTCCGCGGCATTACGGCGCCCTGGGAGCGTACGGTAAGCTGAACCGTGTCCAGAACCGCGATCGTCACGCGAACCAGGGGCGGCGGCACAACCGGCGGTTTACTTTCCACCACGGGCCGGCTGCGCACCAGGAATACCAGGATCAGCAACGCGCCAAGGACTATGGCCAGCGGCAATAACCTCTTAACCCACTTGTTCATCCGTTACTCCTGCGTTTCGCCTGTTTCCGGCGCCATTCGCTCAAAACCGCCGCCCAGTGCCAGGTAGAGGTCGACCCGGGCGTCCAGCCTCTGCCTCCGAACGGCCAGGTACTGTCCTTCGGAATCGAAGGCGCGCCGCTGGGCGTCCAGCATGGTGATCACGTCGCTGAGTCCGCTGTGGTACCGCGATTCCGCGAGTTCCCGAGCAGCCGTGGCCTGCGTGGCGGCTTCCAGCAGCGCGGCCTCCCGTCGTCTGAGCAGCGTGTCGGCCGCAAGGGCTGATTCCACTTCCCCGTATGCGCGCAGGGCCTGACCCGCGAAATTCGCAAGGACCTGGTCCCGGTTGGCTTCGGCCAGCGCCACGCCCGCCTGGAGCCGTCCACCCTGGAACAGGGGCTGGAGGAGGCTGGAGGCGAGACTCCATACGATGAAATCGCCGTCGAGCAGGTCGGTCAGCGTGGACGACGCCGTCCCGCCCGACCCCGTCAACCGGATCGCCGGGTACCTCGCCTTTTTGGCGATGCCGATCCGGGCGCCCGCGGCGGCAAGCTGCCGTTCGGCAAGCATCAGGTCCGGCCGCCTCGCGACGAGATCGGCGGGCAGTCCGGCCGGCACGGTGCCCGGTACCGGGGGAAGGTCTGCACCGATCGTCATTTCAGCCGCCGGATACCTGCCCAGCAGGATCTCGAGCTGGCGGACGACCCCGTCGAACTGCTGCGTCCTCTGCAGGACGACGGCCTCCGCAGCGGCCACGTTGGAAAGCGACAGGCGCAGGTCGAGCGCGGGCCTGAGTCCTCTGCGATACCGGTTGTCGATCCGTTCGTTGACGACCTTGAAATTGTCCCTGGTCGCCCGGGCCAGTTCGAGCTGGCGACGGGCCTCTATGGCTGCGAACCATGCCTTGGCGGTCTGTGCCGCGACGGACGACCGTGCGCCGTAGAGGTCGGCCTCCGTGCCCTGGAGGTCGGCGAGCGCGGCCGCCTTGTCGTCGCTCAGGCGTCCCCACAGATCGATCTCCCAGTTAATGTTGGTGGACACGCCGTAATTCGTCGACGTGGTACTCAGCACGCCGCCGTTGCCGCCCGGTATGGGGAACCCGATGAAGTTCCGGCGCTGCCGCGAACGGTTGAAGTCCAGGCTTACCTGGGGAAACAGGGGGGCGCCGACGATGCGTGCCTGGGCCCGCGCGGCCTGCATGCGTCCGGAGGCGGCCTTCAGGTCGTAGTTGTGCGCCAGGGCTTCGTCAACGAGCCCATCCAGCCGCGGGTCACCGAAATCGACCCACCAATGCGCCGTGAAGCGGCCGTCCTCCGACGCTCCGGCCGTCCACTTCGAGGGGACGTCGGCGTCTATGGACGGATGCTGGAGCTCAGGGGCCGAAGCGCAACTCATGACCAGCGCCGCGGACAAGAGGATGGAACAACCCGATCTCAAGTATACTCCCAGTCTGGCGGTGGCGCCGGTTCTCTCCAGCCCGCCAGGCGGTCGAACGGCGATCACGTTACGTGTTTTTGACAGACAATATGTGTTTTGACAATCCATATCAAGTAACCCTGTGCGGATTCGGCCGCCGCGCCTACGCGCCTCGAACCGTCAATCCCGCAACGGGCAAGTAAGATTGCACGTCCTGTGGAAAAACTCGGAATTTCACAGGGCACGGTCAAGGTATTTCACAGGCGGTACAGGCGCCGGGCGCATTCGGATCGGCCATCACCCGGCTTTCGGACTCCAAACCGCGGCACGCACCGACAGCTTACCGGGCAGGGCAAGCCATATATCTGTTGCTATTCGCGACAAGATTCATAATATGGTTTGCGCTGAATGGGAAGTGGGTTGAATCCGGCGCAGATACCAATCAAGGGGAACTACGCGTGACCGGCAAACCGCTCGAGGCGCAAAATCCCTTCGTCCTTTGGTTCACCGGGTTGTCCGGGTCGGGAAAGAGTACCATCGCGGATCAGGTCTACAGGGAATTGAAAGGCAGGAACGTCAAGGTCGAACGGCTGGATGGAGATGAAATCAGGGCCATCTTCCCCGACACCGGTTTCGACCGGGAAGAACGCGTGGCCCATATTGTGCGCGTGGGATACCTCGCCGCGGTCCTCGAGCGCAACGGCGTCAGCTCGGTCGTGTCTCTGATTTCACCCTACAGGGAAGCCCGCGACCGCGTCCGGGAGTTGTGCCGCCGGTTCATCGAAGTACACGTGTCCACCCCGTTGGCCGTGTGCGAATCGCGGGACGTAAAGGGACTCTACGCGAAGGCCCGCCGGGGTGAAGTCCGGGGATTTACGGGTATAGACGATCCCTACGAAGACCCGGAGCGGCCTGATCTGGTGATCGACACGTCGCGCCAGTCCGTCGCGGAATCCGTGTCGGCGGCCCTGGAGCATATAGCGCCTTATGTATGATCGGCAACCATAGCATAACAACCATGTGCACCCATCGTGTCAGCGGGATGACGAACAGTTCCCGATTCATTCCCATCCCTTAACTGATCCCGAACAGGTGTTGACTGATCCATGCCCCAGTATTCCATATCGCACCTGATGCAGCTCGAAGCCGAGAGCATCCACGTCATGCGGGAAGTCGTCGCCGAATTCGAGCGGCCGGTGATGCTCTATTCGGTCGGCAAGGATTCCTCGGTCATGCTGCACCTCGCGCGCAAGGCCTTCTATCCGCAGAAACTGCCCTTCCCGCTCATGCACGTGGATACGGGGTACAAGTTCGAGGAAATGTACGGCTTTCGAGCGCGCATGGCGGAAGAATACGACGCGGACCTGATCGTCTACCGCAACGAGGACGCCATTTCTGACGGCGCCAACCCCTACGACCTGGGCACACAGCGCTGTTGCGGCCTGCTGAAGACCCAGGCCCTGCTCGATGGACTCAAGTCGGGGCGTTTCGACGCCGCGCTGGGCGGCGCCCGCCGCGAGGAGGAAAAGTCGCGGGCCAAGGAACGGTTCTTTTCCTTCCGGGACCGGTACGGGCAGTGGGATCCGAAGAACCAGCGGCCCGAACTGTGGAACCTGTACAACTGCCGCGTCGGCCAGGAGGAATCCATCCGGGTGTTTCCCCTCTCCAACTGGACCGAACTGGACGTCTGGATGTACATACACCGGGAGAACATCCCGGTCGTGCCCCTGTACTTCGCCAGGGAGCGTTCGGTCGTGGTCCGCGGGGAACAGCTGATCCCGGTGGAGGGACAGGCCCGTATTCTGCCCGGCGAGACGCCCCGTTCGATGGTCTGCCGTTTCCGTACGCTGGGCTGTTCGCCCTGCACCGGCGCCGTGCGGTCCACCGCCGCTTCCGTAGAAGAAATCATCGAGGAAATGATGGTGGAACGCATCTCCGAGCGGTCCACCCGCATCATCGACCACGACCAGGAAGGATCGATGGAAATCAAGAAGCGGGAAGGCTATTTCTAACGTCGATTCGGCCGCCGAAGCGGCGTTTCGGCCATTCGACCGTCAGCGCATCTTAAAATGACCGACATCCAGACCTTTCTGACCCGGAACGAAGAAAAGGAACTGCTGCGCTTCAGCACGGCGGGCAGCGTGGACGACGGCAAATCCACGCTCATCGGCCGGCTCCTGGCCGACTCGAAGAACATCTACGAGGACCACCTCGCCTCGCTTAAGCAGCTGGCGCACAAGGACGAAGCGCCCGACCTGGCCCTGTTGCTGGACGGCCTCAAAGCCGAAAGGGAGCAGGGCATCACCATCGACGTGGCCTACCGGTATTTCTCGACGCCCAGGCGTAAATTCATCATCGCCGACACGCCGGGCCACGAACAGTACACCCGGAACATGGCGACCGGCGCGTCCAGCGCCAACTTGGCGATCGTGCTGGTAGACGCGCGCAACGGCGTGCTGACGCAGACCCGCCGCCACGCCTTCATCACGTCCCTTCTCGGCATCCAGCATCTCGTGGTGGCCGTGAACAAGATGGACATGGTGGATTTCAGCGAGCGGATCTTCGAAGACATCCGCCGCGAGTTTCTGGACTATGCCGCCAAGCTGAACGTGAGCGACATCCGCCTCGTTCCCGTCAGCGCCCTGCTCGGCGACAACGTGGTGGAGCAGAGCGGCCGAATGCCCTGGTACCACGGCCAGACCGTGCTGGATATCCTGGAGGACGTACAGTTCCTGACCGACCGCAACCTGGTGGACTTGCGCTTTCCCGTGCAGTACGTCATCCGCCCGGACCAGGACGCGCGGTACTACGCGGGGTCGGTGTTGTCCGGCGTGGTCCGGCCCGGGGACGAAGTGCTGATCCTGCCGGGGCAGAACCGGACCCGTGTGACGTCCGTCTCAAGCTATGACGGCGACCTGGACGAAGCCTATCCGCCCATGTCCGTTTCGCTGCGGCTCGAGGACGAGGTGGATGTGAGCCGGGGCGACATGATCGTTCATCCGAGGAACCTGCCCCACGTGGAACGGCGGTTCGAGGCCATGATGGTCTGGATGGACGAGGCGCCCATGGATCCGGCCCGTCACTACCTGATCAAGCAGACCACGCAGACCGCCCGCGTGAGCATCGACCACGTGGACTACCGGATCGACGTAGACACCCTGCACAAAGTCGACGTGTCCCGGCTCGCGCTCAACGAAATCGGCCGGGTGGCCCTGACTTCGAGCCGCCCCCTCTTTCACGACGCGTACCAGAACAACCGGCTGACCGGGAGTTTCATCCTGGTGGATTATCTGACCAACAATACCGTGGCCGCGGGCATGATCATCGACCGCCTGCCTGAGGACCGCGTGCCCATGGACGTGGACGCCGATTCCGAACCGAGGGCCTCGACGTCGAAGCGGTCCAGCATGGTGGAACCGGACCGGCGCGTTGCGCGGTATGGACAGAAGCCCTGCACGATCTGGATCACGGGACTGGTGGGCTCGGGGAAGTCGTCCGTCACCTATGCCCTGGAAAATGCGTTGTATGAGGAGGGATACTCGGTGGTGGTGCTGGACAGTTCGGTCGTCCGCAGCGGGCTCAGCCGCGACCTGGGCTTCTCGGCGGCGGACCAGGCGGAGAACCTCAGGCGCGTGGCCGAATGCGCGGCCGTGATGAACGACTCGGGACTCATCGTCATCGCCTCGTTCATCTCGCCGAGCGAGGAAGGCCGCCGCCAGGTTGCCGACCGGATCGGAACCGGCCGGTACGTGGAGGTCTTCGTCGACGCATCGCTGGCCTGGTGCCGGAAGCACGATACCACGGGATGTTACGAGAAGTCGGACCGGGGCGCGCTGCGCAACCTTGCCGGCGTGGACTACCCCTACGAAATGCCCCGCGATCCGGCGGTGACCGTTTCATCGGAGACCGACCCGGTCGATCGGTCCGTTACACGCATCGTAGAGGTGTTGAAAGAAAGAGGCTACCTGCTTCCCAGGCAGTAGCCCGGTGCAGCGGGATCGGTTGCCTCCACGAGTCGTCGCGGGAGCTTCAGGCCCCGGGCGTCACCATCCCGTCAGGCCCATGATCCAATAGGCGGTCTGGGCGACGATAAACAGCAGGATGAAGGCGATGACCAGGGGCATGAGACCGCTTACGACGGTCCATTTGACGCTCTTGGTCTCCCTGTATACCGTCCACATGGTCGTGGAACAGGGATTGTGCAGCAGGGAAAAGAGCATCAGGCAGACAGCGGTGAGGAGGGTCCATCCCTGCTGGTCCACCAGGAGTTGCCGCAATTCTTCCATCGTGTCCAGTTCGATCATCATGCCGGCGCCCGTATAGGCCATGATGATGGTCGGGACCACGATTTCGTTGGCGGGGATGGCGATGACGTAGGCCAGCAGGATCACGCCGTCGAGGCCGATGGCGCGCCCCACGGGCTCCAGCCACTGCGAGACCCATACCGTCAGGCTCTGTCCCCCGGCGTAGATGTTGCTCAGCAGCCAGATCACGCCGCCCGCCGGTACAGCCATGACCACCGCGCGCCACAATACGAAGATCGTCCGGTCGATGAGCGAGGTGTACAGCACGCGCAGGATGCTGGGACGCCGGTAGGGCGGGAGTTCCAGCGTGAAGCTGCTGGCCTCGCCGCGCAGGAAGGACCGGGACAGAATGGCCGATACCAGCAGGGTCGTCGCGGCGCCGATCAGGACGATGAGTACGAGGGAACCGGCCGCGGCCATGGCCGCGAAGGCCGGCGGGAACGAGGCCGCCACGAACAGGGTCGCGAGTATGATCAGCGTGGGCCACCTGCCGTTGCAGGGCATGAAGTTATTGGTGAGGATGGCAATCAACCGCTCCCGGGGCGAATCGATGATCCGGCAGGCCACGACGCCCGCCGCGTTGCAGCCCAGGCCCATGCTCATGGTGAGCGCCTGCTTGCCGTGGGCGCCCGCCTTCTTGAACAGCGAATCGACGTTGAACGCCACGCGGGGCAGGTAGCCCAGGTCTTCCAGTATGGTGAAAATCGGGAAGAAAATCGCCATGGGGGGAAGCATGACGGAGACCACCCAGGCCAGTCCCCGGTAGACCCCGTGCCAGATGAACCCCGTGACCCACCAGGGCATGCCCAGGGCCTCGAATAGCTCGACGCCCCGCGCGCCCAGCCAGAACAGCCCTTCGGCCAGCATGGCGGAGGGCACGTTCGCCCCCGAAATCGTGACCCAGAAGACGACGCCCAGGAGCAGGGCCATGAAGGGGAGGCCCCAGACCTTCGAGGTCACGATACGATCCAGCTTCTGGTCCCAGGGATAGGAAGTCTTTTCGTCGGTGCGGACCACCTTCCGGGTAATGGTTTCGGCATCCTGGTAGATGGCTTCGACGATCTCGTCCCGGTACGACCCTTCCAGCCCCCGTTGCATTTCTTCGACCCGGCCGAGAATGTCCTCCCCGGTACGGGATTTCGTCGTGGTATTGCTCATATTCCTCATTCCCGTGTCTGTAATTCCGTCTGGGCGCCCATCCGGCTGAAATCTCCCAGCTCCAGGGCCTGGCGCACCCGGTAGTCGCCGTCGAGGAGCCGAAAGGCGATCCAGCGGGGGTTCGGCAGGTCCGGGTAAGATGCGTGCAGCATGCCCGTAATCGTATCCACGGTCCGGTCGAGGTCCCCGTTGCCCCTGATGCGCCGCGGCGCATTGCGGATCGTTCCCTGGATCACGTCGGCGACCGTGCGCATCAGGAGGCCGAGTCCTTCCTTCTTCCTTGCCGTTACCGGTACGACCGGCACGCCCAGTTCGCGCGACAGCGCGCGGTGATCCACCGAGATGCCCTTGTGTTCGGCCTCGTCCATCAGGTTCAGACAGACCACCGCCTTGTCCGTAATCTCCAGCACCTGGAGCACCAGGTTGAGGTTGCGCTCGAGCATGGTGGCGTCGACGATGATCAAGGTGCAGTCCGGGCGTCCGAAGAGGATGAAGTCCCGGGCGATCTCCTCGTCCACGGAGGCCGAAAGGAGGGAATAGGTGCCGGGCAGATCGATCATCTTGTACCTTCTGCCATTAAACTCGAAACCGCCCTCGGCCCGAATCACCGTCTTCCCCGGCCAGTTCCCGGTATGCTGCTTCAATCCGGTCAACGCGTTGAATACCGTGCTCTTCCCCACGTTCGGATTACCCGCCAGGGCGATGACATAGTCCCACCGGTCCAGCGAGATCCCCATCTGAACCAGGTTTTCCTGCAATGCACAGGACGCGCAGTCATGTCCCGGCGGCGCGTTCGGCGCAGATGGTCCGGGCGTTGGAGGCGGTCCAGGCGGCGTGGATTCCGTACTCATGCTTCGATCTTCCTTTCGTTCCGTTCATTCTGCCCGGTCGGTTCGGTCCGTCCAGTCTGCCCGGACCGTGCGGACCGTGCGGACCGTGCGGACCGTGCGGACCGTTCGATCCTGACCATATCGGACTGTTCGCGGCGGAGGGCGATCAGGGTATTCCGGACCCGGTAGGCCGTGGGATCGCTGAAGGCGCTCTGCATCACCCGTTCGATGCGGGCGCCGGGCGTCAGGCCCAGGTCGAGGAACCTCCGCCGGGTCAAGCCCTGGCAGGCCGCTGACAGTCCGACGACGCGGCCCGTTTCGCCGTGTTGCAGCGTCGTGAGCGGGACGTCCGCCGGTTCGACGCGGTCAGTGGACGCCTCCCGCACGGAAATGTTCGCCGCGACCACCGGGGCCAGTACGTGTTCGGCGTCCGGCGTGCCGATGACGACCCGTACGGGCGACATGTCCACGATCGTGATGACCATGCCGGGATGGAGGTCCTCGGCGATGATCTGGGCGTACACTTCCGGGGGTTCGTCCTCGATATGCACGATCTGCGCCGGTTTGCCTGCCGGCCAGTCGACGAGTTTCTGGCTTTCGATCTCCTTCATGTCGCCGGCGGCGTTCGGGATCGGATCTCCCTGGGGATCGAAGGTGGGATGCCCCATATCGGCATCCATCTTGTCGACCTGCGCTTCGGTCACCGTGTGTTCCAGCTGGTGGGCACGGGCGTGGATATCTTCCCGGGGCACAGAGGTCTCGTCGGCGAGATACCGCTCGAACAGCCGATGGGCCCGGATGATCTGGAGCGCCCAGCGGTGGCCCTCCGCCGTAAGCCGCATGCCCTGTCCCGTCATGACTACCAGGTCCAGCCGCGCCATGCGGTCGACCAGGATCAGGGTGTGCTTCGTCGGTGTGCCCAGCGTGTTTGAAAGGGACTCCACGGAGGCCTGCCGGCCGTCGTGCTGAAACTGGTGCAGATGGGCCAGGGCGTCATCGACGGCCTGCCTCGAATGCAGCCAGCGCCTGCGCCGCAGGCGCCAGTACAGGCCATATTGAGGCAGGAAAATCGCGCCCGCGGCAATGGTTACGATGATTTCCGTCATGATCTTGCCTGCCGGTCTTTTTCCCCCTGCCCTGCCGTCACACATTCAACCAGGACACTGGAGGCGACCTGGTGCCCCACGTGGTGCTCCTCGCCATCCACGCGCAGAAGCATGGGCCCTTCAAAGGGTTCTTTGCTCAATACGCCCACGACGCTGTCCGGCCGGAGACCGAGTTTCCCCAGGTAACGGAGCAAAGCGGGATCCGTGTCCGTCACCCGGCGAATGACCACGGTACGGCCGGGTTCCACGTCGGACAGCCTGTCGTGGTTCGTGCTGGCTATGGAGCCGTCCTTCGACGGTATGGGCGATCCGTGGGGATCCGTCGTCGGGTATCCCAGCATGGCATCGATTTTGTCCTCGAACTCTTCGGAGATCACGTGCTCGAGCCGTTCCGCCTCCGCGTCCACCTGGTCCCACGTAAACCCGAGCGCTTCCGCCATGTACACCTCCAGCAACCGGTGGTGGCGGATTATTTCCAGGGCGATCTTTCTCCCCGCGTCCGTCAGCCTGATCGCCTGGTAGGGCCGGTGCTCGACCAGGCCGGTCTCCGACAGTCTCTTCATCATGTTGGTGACAGAGGCGGCAGAGACCCCCATCCGGTCCGCGATGGCGTTGGTCGACGCGGCTTCCGCGTTTTCCTGCAGCTTGTAGATGGCCTTCAGGTAATCTTCGGTGGCTGGCGTGGGCATGAGAAACTTCCGTAGACCGATTTCGGCGGCCGCATGCCGCGTGATGGAGCCGCCATGATTTTTAGACAAGACTAAATATATAGTTATATGATATATGTGTCAATAGTTAGATGTAGAAAATCCCGAACCGATCCGAACTGAAACCGGCAGATCCATCTGTGATACGCGCCGCAGGGCTGAACAATACGCTTGTTTCCGGTAGAATCCCGCCCTTATATTCGAAATGCCGAAGCGCCGTCAGCCCGCGTGGAATGACCCTGGAGCCGTGATGACCGACCATACCGTACTCGTGGTGGTGGACGACCTGTTTTTCTCTTCGAAAATCGGGGAGACCGTTCGGCAGCTGGGCGGCAACCCGCTCTTCGCGGCGGAAGCGGGCGAGATACCGGACGATGCCGACTACAGTCCACCGGCCGCGATCATCGTGGATCTCGATCTGTCGCGTACGGACGCCGTGGGTTTGATTTCGCACCTGAAGGCCGGCGAAGCGACCGGAGATACACCGATGATGGCCTACGGCAGGCATACGCGGCCCGAAGCCTTCGCGCGTGCCCGGACGGCGGGGTGCGAACGGGCCGTGCCCAGGTCGGAGTTCGTAAAAAGACTGCCGGAGTTCATTGAAGCCTGTTTGCAGACCGCCCGAACCGGGGGTTGAATCAGGACCGCGCGTCGAGCACGCGCCAGGACGGGATCCAGGCACGCGCCAGGACGGAATCCAGGCATGACCAACAAACAGATCGGCAAGGTCCTCAACCAGATCGGATCGCTCCTGGTCCTGCAGGGTGAGAACACCTTCAAGACCCGCGCCTACGCGAATGCCGCGCGCCGGGTGGAAACCCTCTCCGAACCCGTGGAAGACATGGTGAACGAAGACCGGCTGGGCAAGGTTCCCGGCCTGGGCGCTTCCATGGTGCGTCATATCACCGAACTCGTCCGGGACGGACAGTCGAGTTATCACCAGGACCTGGTTCAGGCGGTGCCGGCCGGGTTCCAGGAAATGCTCACCATATCGGGACTCGGCGCGAAGAAGATCCGGACGATTTACGACCACCTGGGTATCGACACCGTGGGGGAACTGGAATACGCCTGCCGTGAAAACCGGCTCGTCAAGCTGGACGGATTCGGCGCCAAGACCCAGGAACGCGTGCTGAAGGGCATCGACCTGATCAAGCGGTCCCGCGGGCTCCACCTCCTGGACCGCGCGTTGAACGAGGCGAAATCCCTGGCGGACGACCTGCTGCGCCACCCGGACGTATGGCGCGTGGAGATCGCGGGAGACATCAGGCGCAGGATGGAAGTGATCCGCGAAATAGACCTCGTCGCAGGCCATCCCGACCGGGAAGGGGTCCGGGGCATTCTGCATCGTTTCGGCCAGGTCCACGAGGAGGACGGCCAGTACCTGACCGTCACCGGACCTTCCGGACTGCCCGTTCGCGTCCATTGCGTTCCGGACGACACCTTTGCCGCCACGCTGTATCACTGGACGGGCAGCGATGACCATCGCACCCGCGTCGCCCGGCACGCCGACGACCGGGGGATCACCATTACCGACCGGCACGTCATACGCGATCACGCCGTGATACCCTGTCCCGACGAACCCGTGATCTATGATATCCTCGGTCTCCAGTTCGTTCCGCCGGAACTGCGGGAAGGCGGCGAAGAGGTTGCCAGGGCCGCGGGAAACCGTCTGCCGGAACTGCCGGCCAGGGCAGATATCCAGGGCGTGATCCACAACCACACGTCCTACAGCGACGGGATGCACAGTCTCCATGAAATGGCCGAGGGCGCCCGGGCGAGAGGATTCGGCTACATCGCGGTCTGCGATCACAGCCGCACCGCGGCTTATGCCCATGGACTGAGCATCGAACGGGTAATGGAACAGCAGCGGGAAATCGACGTCCTGAACGCCCGGTACGACGATTTCCGCATACTCAAGGGCATCGAGTCCGACATCCTTCCCGATGGAAGCCTGGACTACCCCGACGAAGTCCTGGCTGCTTTCGACCTGGTCGTGGCCTCCGTGCATTCCGTGTTCAACATGTCCGAAGCGGACATGACCGAACGTATGGTCAAGGCGATCAGGAACCCGTACACCACCATTCTGGGACACCCCACGGGCCGCCTGCTGCTGGCCCGGGACGGCTATCCCGTGGACGTGGCCCGCCTCATCGATGAAGCGGTCGCCCACGACGTCGCCATCGAGGTCAACGCGAATCCCCACCGTCTCGACCTGGACTGGCGTCATCTCGATTACGGCATGGCCCGGGGCGCCCGGTTCAGCATCGGGCCCGACGCCCATCACGTGGACGAGCTGGACTACGTGGACTACGGGCTTTCCATGGTCCGCAAAGGCGGGGTGACGGCGGACCGTCTCCTGAACCACCTGGCCGCGGAAGAGCTGATCCGGCTGAAGACCGGAAAACATCGCACGGCGGCGAGTTGAACGGTCCGCGATCGGTTCCCGCGGCGGCGAGTTGAACGGTCCGCGATCGGTTTCCGCGGCGGCGAGTTGAACGGTCCGCGATCGGTTTCCGCGGGGAGAACCTGAAGCATGCCGAGCAGGAAAGCGCAGCGGGAGCGGATGGGGAAGGTGCTGGACCGCCTGAAGGAGACCTACCCCGACGTGGGGCCGGCGCTCAACTTCACCACACCCTTCGAACTGCTTATCGCGACCATCCTTTCGGCGCAGTGCACGGACCACCGCGTAAACATCGTCACGGAATCCCTCTTCAAAAAGTACCCGACCCCCGGACACTACCTGGACGCGCCCGCCGAAGTGCTTGAAGCGGATATATTTACCACCGGATTCTACCGCAGTAAGGCGGCCAATATCCGGAAGTGCTGCCAGGCGTTGATCGACCTCCACGGCGGCGAGGTTCCCACGCCCATGGAGGATCTCACCAGCCTGGCCGGCGTGGGCCGGAAAACGGCCAACGTGGTGCGCGGGAACGCTTTCGGCATGCCGGGCATTGCCGTGGACACTCACGTAAAAAGACTGTCCGCTCTCCTCGGCTTCACGAAACGGACCGAACCGGATCGAATCGAATCCGACCTGGCGAAGATCGTGCCGGAATCGGACTGGACGGGTCTGGGACATCTCTTTGCGAACCACGGGAGGAAGACCTGTGTCGCCCGGCGGCCGAAGTGCGGCGAATGCGTGCTGAGCGACCTTTGTCCATCGGCGAAGTAAGCGCGGCCGCCGATTCGCACGTGTTTTATGTTTTCAGCAGGTCCCGCTCCGGCTATATTTACGGTACTTCAGGCGAGCTCAGCCGGCATGGGGCGGCTTCGATGCCATGCGCGGCAAAAGGTTCGGCCGCGTACGGCGGAAGACCCGGCCATGCGCGGCAAAAGGTTCGGCCGCGTACGGCGGAAGACCCGGCCGCAAGAGACGGGGAGTGAACATGCGACAGACGATACTGGTCGTCGACGACGAACCGGATATCGTGGAAATCATCCAGTACAACCTGGAGAAGTCGGGTTTTGATGTCATCGTGGCGGGGGACGGCCCTGCCGCCCTCGAGAAAGCCCGTGACGATACCCCCGACCTCATCGTGCTCGACCTGATGCTGCCCGGGCTCGAAGGCACCGAGGTCTGCCGCATTCTGAAGCAGGACGAACGCACCAGGTCCATTCCCATCCTGATGCTGACCGCCAAAAGCGAGGAAATCGACCGGATCATCGGTCTCGAACTGGGTGCCGACGACTACGTGGTCAAGCCCTTCAGTCCCCGGGAGATCGCCCTGCGCATCCGAAACATACTGCGGCGGCGTACCGTACCTGAAGCCCCGGGTCCGGTCCGGGTCGGCCCCCTGGTCATTGACGTCGAAGGTCACCACGTGTCCGTCACGGGCCGCACCGTATCCCTGACGGCCACCGAATTCAAGCTGCTGGTCATCCTCTATCAGCGCCGCGGCCGGGTGCAGACGCGGGAAGAACTGCTCGACGTGGTGTGGGGCTATGACTACATGGGGTACGGCCGCACCGTGGACGCCCACGTCAAGCGTCTGAGAGAGAAACTCGGCGAGGCCAGCGGCATGGTGGAAACGGTGCGCGGGGTAGGCTACCGCTTCACCAGGTAGGCCAGGTCATGCGGTTTTCGCTCCAAACCAAGATACTGGTCGGCTACGTCGCCTTCACCCTCGTGGTGGCGGGCGCGGTGTACATCTATCTGAACACGTCCCTGCGCGGGGACGTCAGCGGCCACACCCGCCAGCAGTTGCTCAATGACGCACGCCTGATCCAGTCCTACCTCGAAAACACCCCGCTCCCTTCGCTCTCCCCCGGGACGGTCGATCCGATCGCGGACCGCCTGGCGGAGCAGTGCGGCGCCCGGGTAACCGTGGTCGCGGAAGACGGTGTCGTGGCCGGTGATTCATCCATCCCCCTTTCCGGCGTTCCTTTCATGGAAAACCACGGCGACCGGCCCGAAATCATCGAGGCCGTCGCGTCGGGTGTCGGCAACAGCATCCGCTACAGCAATACCCTGGAAACCGACATGGCTTACGTGGCGGTGCCTTTCCGGACTGAGGGAACTCGGGGTGTCGTGCGCGTCGCGCTGCCGCTTCAGCAGTTCCAGTGGATCGAGTCTCACATATGGAAGATCGTGCTTGCCGCCCTTTGCATCGGGCTCTTGCTGAGCGTCGTGCTGAGCTGGGCCACGGAAAGGCTGGTATCCCGTCCTATCGAACGCATGACGGAAGTCGCCCTCCGGCAGGCCGCCGGTGATCTCGAGGTCACGGCTTCCGCGCCCGCCCACGCCGAGCTGGCCTCTCTCGCCGCCGCCCTGAACGAGATGGCCGAACAGTCAAAGGCCAGGATTTCGCAGATCCGGGAAGAGAACGCCCAGCTCGAAGCCGTGCTCTCAGGCATGGCCGAAGGCGTCATGGTCACCTCCGCGGATGGCCGGATCCTGATGGTCAACCCCGCTTTCAAGCGCATGATGGAGGTGGATGCCTGGTGTCTGAACAAGCGGCCGATCGAGGTGGTGCGCAACCATGACCTGCAGAGCGCGGTGGACGCCGCGATCGACTCCGCGCCCTCCCTGAACGAGGACACCGTGTTCGACCTGACGCTGGAGTGGAGCCAGCGCGTCTTTCAGGTGCATCTGACGCCCATACGCATCGGCGAGCGGCTTCACGGCGTGGTCGCCGTGTTCCACGACATGACCGAACTGCGGCGCCTCGAGCAGGTTCGGAAGGACTTCGTGGCCAACGTGTCCCACGAGCTCAGGACTCCCCTGACCTCCATCAAGGGTTACGTCGAGACGCTTCTGGACGGCGCCATGGACGATACGACGGCGTTGCGCCGTTTCGTCAACTCCATACTGCACCATGCCGACCGATTGCAGGCGCTGGTCGAGGACCTCCTTCAACTCTCCCGGATCGAATCCGGACAGTACGAGGTCGAGATCGCGGCCTGTCACCTCGGCCGCGTATCCGAACGGGTCGCGGAGGGATTCGCGGAACAGATCGCCCGCAAGCATCTGAGGTTCGCGCTCAGGTTCGAAACGGAAAAGCCGGCGCGCGGCAACGCCGCGTTGATGGAGCGGGCACTCTCCAACCTGGTAGACAACGCCGTCAAGTATACCCAGGACGGCGGATCGATCACCGTAACCATTGCGGAACAGGGGGAGGAGATCGTCCTGTCCGTGGCCGATACGGGACCTGGTATTCCGTCTGATGCCCTGCCGCGGATCTTCGAACGGTTTTTCCGGGTGGACCGGGCGCGATCGAGGGCGCTGGGGGGAACCGGCCTCGGTCTTGCGATCGTCCGCCACACCATGGAACTGCTGAATGGACGGGCCTGGGTCGAGAGCCGGGTCGGCGAAGGCGCGCGCTTCTTCCTTTCGCTCCCCGCCTGGCCGGAAGACGAGACGACCGCCGAATCGGCGTCCCTTCCACGCTCGGAACGTGAGTCAGTCGTCGGAACTTCAACGGGTGGAACAACTTAAACGACGCTTTCTTCCTCGGCTCCACTTCCGGCCAGGACCC
This sequence comes from bacterium, assembly GCA_965202605.1. Classification (GTDB taxonomy): domain Bacteria; phylum JAAXHH01; class JAAXHH01; order JAAXHH01; family JAAXHH01; genus JAAXHH01. Next base: position 2,067,992 of record OZ241838.1, on the reverse strand, counting down.
GGCGGGGTCGTTTTTTGGTGTAAATAACACAATTACCCTTGACAGTCCCGTACTACCGATATTTATTGATTACATAACCAACAAAACGCAATAGAACCATCGGGTAAACATACCCGATCCCGCAGGACTCCGACCAGGCTTCTGAAGGCAGTCGATGACGTGCGGACGCGCACGTCTGACTGGATCGTTTCGTAAGGAAGTTAGCGACAGGTGGGGTTTACTGTGCGTACGCGACGCAGGTCCGTCCCGCCGTCGTTTCCCGTCACAGGTGCGTGCGTGCGGCCCGTGACAAAACATTACTCCTCATTAGGAGGTAGACATGCTGACCAGAGTAATTGTCATATTGATCGCCCTGCTGGCGATTATTCAGGGAATAGCGGGTGGCATGATGGATGATGGCGGGGTCATGATGCTCCTGATTGTCCTCCTGGGCATCATTTACGGTTTCACGGGAGTCGACGCGGAGAACGCGACGGATTACCTCGTCGTAACCATAGCGGTCGGCGCCGCTGCCGGCGCGGACGTGCTGAGCAACATACCGGCAATTGGCGCGAATCTGGACGCCATGCTCGATCCGGCCAGTTCAGCCCTGTATGCCAGCGTCGTTTCCATTCTGATCGTGCGTACGGTAAACCGGATCAAAGGCTGACGTACCCATGAGACTCGGTGGGCCGGCGGTCGTGCTTCCGCCGCGTCCCCGACCGGAATACCATGTATTGAGTCGACCAAAAGATTCAGGAGGTTAGATTTATGGCATCACGGATAGTCATTATCCTTACGGTCCTCCTCGCCTTACACGAAGGCCTGGTCGCCGGCATGCTGCTTCCATCGACGTTGGTTTCGCTGGCCCTGGTGATCCTCGGCCTGCTCTACGCCCACCTGTCGGTTGACGCGGAAGACGCGACGGGCTACCTGGCGGTTACGATCGCCGTCGGCGCCACCGCGGGCATGGACGTGCTGGGCAATATCCCGGCCATCGGAGGCACCCTGGATGCGATCTTGGATCCAGTCAGCACGGTACTCTACGCCGGCGTGGTGACCGTTCTCATCAAGCGAACGGCCGCCCGCATCGGAGGGTAACACAGATACAGGCGGATCGGGGAAGTCCTATCCTCCCGGTCCGCCTGGTTCGTCTGGGTCCGCCTGTTTTCAAACCCTTCCGGTTTTTCCAGACCGCATGGCCTGTAACAATGTCCCGGCTCCTTCGGGAATGGGCGCGGCGCGCTTCATATCCGCGTTCACCCGCACCGTTTCGCAGGCCAGTTCGTACAATTCCCGCTGAGACTGTAAACGCCTTCCTGCCTTCTTCACATACCTGTACGTTCCATCCGAATACAATTCCCGCGCTTTCACGTTGTCCTTCAGCTGTATCTTCAAATACGCCCAAAGCTCCGCCTGAAGCGCCCGGTCGATGACCGGGAAGGATATCTCGACCCGCCTGTTGAGATTCCGGTCCATCCAGTCCGCGCTGGACAGCAGGTATTCCGGGTCTCCATCGTTATAGAAATAAAAGAGACGAACGTGTTCGAGAAACCGGTCGACGATGCTGACGACGCTGATGTTCTCGCTCAGGCCCGGAACGCCCGGCCTCAGGCAGCATATGCCCCGGATGATCAGTTGAATCTGCACGCCGGCCTGTGAAGCCTGGTACAGTTCCACGATCATGTCCGGGTCGACAAGGGAGTTGATCTTCGCGATCACCAGGGCGGGATGTCCGCCGCGGGCCCGTTCGCTTTCCCGCCGCAGCCGTTTCACCATGTCCTCCCGCATCGAAGTGGGTGAAAGGATGAGATGGTGAAAGCGCGTGGGCAGCGCGTAGCCGGTCAGCAGGTTGAACAGTTGCGTAACGTCCTCGCCGAATTCCTCTTTGTCCGTGAACAGGCCGAAATCGGCGTAGATACGCGCCGTCTTGTCGTTGTAATTCCCCGTGCCCAGGTGACAGTAGCGGTGAATCCCTTCTCCTTCGCGGCGCACGACCAGGCAGGCCTTGCAGTGGACCTTTATGCCCGGTATGCCGTAGATGACGTGGGCCCCCGCCTCCTCCAGCTGCCTCGCCCACTGGATGTTCGCCGCCTCGTCGAACCGGGCCTTCAGTTCCAGCAGCACCGATACTTCCTTGCCGTTTTCCGCCGCCCGGGTCAGCGCCCGGGTGATGGGCGAGTTGGCGCTGACACGGTACAGCGTCATCTTTATGGCGAGTACCTGGGGGTCTTCCGCCGCTTCCGAAACGAAACGGACCACCGCGTTGAACTGATGGAAGGGATGGTGCAGCAGGACGTCTTCCTTCTTTATCGCTTCCCACAGCGATGCGCCGCCCTCGAAGGAGGTCACCGGCTGGGGCGGAAAGGGCTCGTCCAGCAGGTCGGGCCGGTCGATGGCATCGTAGAACTCGATGAGGTCGGAAAAGGCGGTGAAGCCCTCCGTGGGGTAGAGATCCTCCGGTTCCAGTTCCAGCTCATCCACCAGGATGTCCAGTATGCGCGTGGATAACTCCGGATCGTACTGCAGCCGGACGGCGGCGCCGTTGCGCCGGTTCCTTATGCCCTCCTCGATGACCGTCAGCAGATCTTCCGCACCTTCCTCTTCGTAATCCACGTCGGCGTCCCGCGTCACGCGGATCGACGCGCAGTTCAGCACCTCGTAGCCGTTGTAGAACAGGTCGAGGTTCATTTGGATGACGTCCTCCAGCATGAAGAACGCCTGCCGGCCGTTCTCCGAAGGAAGTTCGAGGAACCGCGGCATGACCGAGGTGGGCAGGTGGATTACGGAGAGATTGGTATGGGGGAAAATGGACTTCTGAATCTTCCGGATTTCGGCTACCAGGCACAGCGTGCCGTTGGCCAGGTACGGGAATGGATGGCCCGGGTCCACCGCCAGGGGGGTCACCACGGGCAGGATGGTTTTCCGGAAGTACTCGTCGAGATACTCCTTCTGCGCGGCGCTCAGTTGCTCCGGCTTGAGTATGTCGATGCCCTGTTCCGCGAGTTGCGGGAAGATCTCGTTGATGAACAGGCCGTGCTGCTTGTTGACCAGTTCGTGCATCCGGGCCGAGAGCGCGGTCATCACTTCTCTGGGACTCAATCCGTCCGCCGTCCGGGTCGACTGGATCTGCGCGTCGATCTGTCTTTTCACGCCGGCGACGCGGATCATGAAGAACTCGTCCAGGTTGGTGCTGAATATGGCGAGAAACTTCACCCTTTCCAGCAGGGGGACCGTCGGATCGAGCGCTTCCTCCAGCACCCGCGCGTTGAATTCCAGCCAACTCAGTTCCCGGTTGAAGAAGTGCTCCGGACGCCAGTAGTTCGTCACCAGCGGCGCCACGGGGGGCCGGGGCTTGCGGGTGAACCGGCGGCCGGCCCTCCTCGAAGCGATGGTTCGGACCGTGGCGGTCCGGGCGTTGTTTCCGTTTTCGGCAGGCATAATCAAGTCACCGGAATGACAGGCGGCCCTGCGGCACGTAACAGGCTGGCACGCGCAGTCCCGCACCACGATAGCTGATTCAGATGTCTATGAACCGGACTGGACCGGGCTGAACCGGACAAACAGGGAACGCGCTCCGGTCCAAGTAACAATAAAACGGGACGCCAGGCGATTTTGTCAAGCCGTCTTTACCCTGTCGATCATGCCAGGCAGGAAAAATGCGCATTAATCATATTGTCATGGCGCCGTCATGGTTTTGTCACCCGGAATCGTTATCATAAGCCGCAAAGGCGCGTAAACCTGTCGAAGCATTGCGGGGAAGTCATGAATAAGAACGAAGTAATCAACGTACTGAAGGGAAGCCTGGCCAAGGTGGACGGCATGAAGTTCCTGCTGGACTACGAGGACCTGATCTGGCGCATGGCGCCGAACGCCCATTCAGTCCAGGCATTGCTGGAGGAGATGATCGACGCGGAACAGCAGCTCTGGTCCGTCCTGTTGCCTGGGTGCCTGGAATCCAGTCAGCGCCGAATCTTTCAACATCGTCTCCGCGAACGAAATCGATACTGGAAGAAAAACGACAGCCGGCACGGCATTTTCAACCGGTTCCTCGGCAACCGGCGCATTACGCTGCTTCTGCTCGAAGACCTGGCAGGCAAAAACTGGAACGAGGATGCCCCGGACGGGATGGAGGAAGGGGTCGTCATCGAGAAGGTCGACCGGCTCATCGAGCGCCAGAACCGGTGCCTGTCCATGATCGGCGGGATACTGAGCGAGCGGTTCGAAGCCTTGAAAAGAAACGCCGTATGAGGAGGAGCAGGCCGTAAAGGACCACAGGTATGTTTCTGCTGCATGAAAAAAACGTCGTTGTCATGGCCTTGTGTATTGTTCGTAACAGAATCGTCAAACAACCTCTTTATAATGCTGGCGGTCATTAGGCTAAACCTGTCATGCACTGCGCAAGACGCACCTCTAAAGCAAGTACATCAGCAAATTGGGAAGGGAGTTTCTGAATGAAGTCAGTAACCCGGTTTTCAATGCTACAGTGCCCGAAGATCAAGCCGGGACGGCTGGTAAGTTCGATGTTCGCCGTGTTGGTCGCGGCCGCGGTTCTGCTCGGCACGGCCACGGAGGCCGGCGCGCAACCGGCGGCCGGCCGCATATCGGGTACGGTCGTCGACGCGGAGACGGGCGATCCCCTGATCGGGGCCACGGTGAGGATGGTGGGACTCGAGCTTGGCGCGATAGCCGACCTTGAAGGCACCTTCCTGATCCGCAACGTGCCCGCGGGCCAGCACACGGTCATGGTGTCCATGATCGGGTACGCGCAGAAACGGGTCACCGAGATCCAGGTCAATCCCGGCCAGGTGAGCAGAATAGATATTGTCGTCGAACAGGAACTTCTCGTGGCGGACGTGGTGGAAGTGACGGCCCGGGCCCTGGAAAACACGGAAGCAGCGCTTCTGAAGCGCCGCCAGAACGCCCTCTCCATCAGCGACGCCATCAGCGCCGAGGATATATCCAGGGGCGCCCAGGGCGACGTGGCCGCGGCCATGACCCGCGTCACCGGCGCATCGGTGGTGGACGGCAAGTACGTCTACATTCGCGGATTGGGCGAACGGTACAGTACCGCGCAGCTCAACGGCACCTCCCTGCCGAATACCGATCCCAACAGCAAGTCGGTCCAGATGGATATCTTCGCGACGAACCTGCTGGACAACATCACCACGGAAAAGACCTTCACGCCGGACAAGCCCGGCAACTTCACCGGCGGCAGCGTCAACGTGAAGACCAAGTCGCTGCCCGAATCCTTCACCATGTCCTTCTCCACGTCCACGAAGTACAACTCCCAGTCTTCCTTCAAGGACGTGCTGAGCTACGACGGCGGCGAATACGATTTCCTGGGCTTCGACGACGGCACCCGGGACATTCCCCTGCCCCTGCGGGATCCCGACGTGGAGATACCCAGCATAACCAGCGCGTTGCGGGACCCGGAAGCCGCCCAGTTGCTGGACCTGTATTCCAAGTCGTTTGGCGACAAGACGATGACGCCGACCACGACAGAAGGCGCGTTGGGCCAGAGCTACTCCTTTTCCATGGGCAACCAGACGACGGTTTTCGACCGCCCCTTCGGGATGCTGGGCAGCGTGAGCTACAGCCGGAACATCTCGGCCTACGACAATGGCGCCTCCGGGATCTGGAAGCGCGTGTCCCGGGAATCCGAAGGGCTGAACAGGGAGCGTTTCGCGACGGACGCGAGCGGTTCCGAGGAGGTGCTCTGGGGCGGACTGGTGAACGCCACCTACCGTCCGAGCATCACCCATGAAATCGGCGCCAACCTGCTCTACAACCGCAGCGGCGAGAAACTGTCCAGGTTCCAGACCGGCGCATGGCCTTCTTCCCTGCCCGGCGACAACGTGCGGTACGAGACGCGCGTTTTGTCCTTCATCGAGCGCGAGATGCGTTCCCTGCAGTTCCGCGGCAAACACGTCCTGCCGTCCGTATCCAACATGGAAATCGAGTGGACCGGCGCCTTCATCAGGTCCACCCAGGACGAGCCGGACCTTCGTTACTTCACCAACGAATTCCAGACGGTCGACGCGGAGGGCGCCGGCGCGCCGGATCTGGACAGCTACACGATCGCCCTGTCCAACTACGCGGCGCCTACCCGTTACTTCCGGAACCTGGAAGAATCAAACCGGGATTTCAAGCTGGATGTCACATTGCCCTTCTCGCCGTGGTCCGGACTGACGGCCCGCCTGAAACTCGGCGGCGCCTACCTGGACAAGGATCACACCTTCAGGGAACGGCGTTTCTCCTTCCGCCAGGACAACCTGCAGTACCGGAACGATCCGGTGGTCTTCTTCTCCTCTGCGCGCACCGGCATTCTGCCCGATGAATTGCAGGACACGCCGGGGTTCACCCGGTTCGGGAACTTCGTATCCGAGGATTCCGACCTGAAGAACAACTATGACGGCGAACAGGAGATCAGGGCCGGTTACGTGATGCTGGACCTGCCCTTCTCCAGGCGGTTCAAGGTCACGGGCGGCGCGCGGTACGAGTCCACCCTGCTGGACGTGGCCAGCCACGAGGCTTCGCTTTCGCCGGGCAAACTGGACGAGAAGGACTGGCTGCCCTCGGTCAACACAGTGTACCAGGTCGTGGATAACATGAACGTCCGGGGCGCATACAGCCGGACCCTGGCACGGCCTTCCTTCCGGGAACTCGCGCCGTTTGCCTCCTTTCTCTTCGTCGGCGACTATATTTTCGTCGGCAACAGCGAATTGAAACGGACGTTGATCGATAACTACGACTTGCGCTGGGAGTGGTTCACCCGTCCCGGCGAGATCTATGCGCTCAGCTATTTCTACAAGAAGTTCGAAAATCCGATTGAGCGCGTGATCGTGACGACGAACGGCGAAATCCAGTTTCAGAATGTCGACGCGGCCTTTGTCACCGGGGTGGAACTGGAGTACCGGAAGCGCCTGGACCAGCTCCATCCGTCCCTGAGCAACTTCCAGATCGGCGGCAACCTGTCCCTGGTCAGGTCCCAGGTGGATATCGCGCCGTCGGAACTCGCCGTCATACGGGCGCTCGATCCCGACGCGGCGGATACCCGCGAGTTGCAGGGCCAGTCTCCCTACGTGATCAATATCGACGCCATGTACGACAACACGGATACGGGCACCCTGGTCAGCGTCCATTACAATGTCTTCGGCGAACGGCTCTCCGAAGTGAGTACGGGGGGGACGCCCAACGCCTTCGAGCAGCCCGCGGGCATGCTCGATATCACGGGATCGCAGCGGCTTTGGGACCGGGTAACCCTGAAGTTCTCCGCCAAGAACCTGCTGGATCCGGACATCAAGAAAGTGCATCCCTTCAACAACGAGGAGTTCATCCGCAGTCTTTACAAGAGAGGACGTACGTACTCCATTGGTTTCTCGTACGGGATATAGCCACGGCCATCCGGCCATCCGGTCGACCTGCGAGATTGCTTTATGCTTTCATCATCACCATATCACCGCAAGACCTATAAGGAGAAGGTATGTTTCGGTGGATTTCCATCGCCTTAGTTGCTGTTCCGTTCATTGTTCCAGTCCTCGCAGAAGCACAGTCACCCACCGATCCCGTAACCATCACTGACGCCGATATCATCGGTAACGTAACCTTTACCTCAAACAACACCTACCTGCTGTCCGGCCTGGTATTCGTCGAAGACGGCGAGACGCTGACGATCGAAGCGGGCACGGTCATCAAGGGCAAGCCCACGAGCGCCGAGGGTGAGGACACGGCCCTCATCGTGGCCCGGGGCGGCAAGATCTTCGCCAACGGCACGGCCGAAAATCCCATCATCTTCACGGCAGAAGCCGACGATGTGGACGATCCAAACGACATCCTGCTCTCCTCTCCGACGGCATCGCGCGGCCTGTGGGGCGGCGTCATCATCCTGGGCAAGGCGTCCATCAATACGGCCACGGGCGAGAACAACATAGAAGGTATAGACGCGACGACCGAACCGCGCGGTATCTACGGCGGTGGCGCGAATCCCAATGACGACGACAACTCGGGCGTCTTCCGCTACGTATCGATCCGCCACGGCGGCGCGGTCATCGGCGCCGACAACGAGATCAACGGGTTGACCATGGGCGGCGTGGGCCGCGGCACGACCATCGAGCACGTGGAGGTGTTCTACAACCAGGACGACGGCTTCGAGTGGTTCGGCGGCACGGTCAACACCCGCTACCTGGTCTCCGCTTTCGCGGGCGATGACGCCTATGACTACGACGAGGGCTTCCGGGGCGAGCACCAGTTCTGGTTCTCGATCCAGGATCCTGCCATCGGCGACCACGCCGGCGAGCACGACGGCGGCACGGACCCCGAGGACGGCACGCCCTACGCACGTCCGGTGATCGTAAACGCGACCTATATAGGCCGTGGTGCGGGCGCCATGGGCGGCAAGGACAACAACGGCATCATCTTCCGGGACAACGCAGGCGGGATGTATTACAACAGCATCTTCACCGAGTTCAAGGGCCGCATGCTGTCGATCGAGGACCTGGACCCGTCCCGTGGCGCGCAGGACAGCAAGGCGCGGCTGGACGCGGGCGACCTGGCCTTCCAGTACAACATCCTGGGCGCTTTCGGCGCAGGCAGCACGCCGGCCGACCTGGGCGGCGATGCGCATACTGCTGAACTTCTGGCCGACGCGTCGAACGTGATCCGGATCACGGACCCTATGCTCCAGGGCATCAGCTGGAGCCGGGACGCGGGCCTGGATCCGCGGCCCACAAGCACGAGTCCGGCCCTGGACGGCAGCAAGGTGTGGCTGATCCCGGCCACGTTCAATCCCAATGCCGACGGTAGACTGACGCAGACGAGTTACACCGGCGCATTCAGCCGCCAGGACCTGTGGCTTGCCGGATGGACGGCCCTGTCGCAGATGGGCTACGTGGGCGAGACCGAACTGGTCGATGACGGAAGGCGTCTGATCACCGATGCCGACATCGATGGCAATGTGACCTTCACCTCCGACACGGAGTACGTGCTGTCCGGCCTGGTATTCGTCGAAGACGGCGAGACGCTGACAATCGAGGCGGGCACGGTCATCAAGGGCAAGTCCACGAGCGCCGAGGGCGAGGACACGGCCCTCATCGTGGCCCGGGGCGGCAAGATCTTCGCCAACGGCACGGCCGAGAACCCCATCATCTTCACGGCCGAAGCCGACGATGTGGACGATCCCAACGACATCCTGCTCTCCTCTCCGACGGCATCGCGCGGTCTGTGGGGCGGCGTCATCATCCTGGGCAAGGCGTCCATCAACACGGCCACGGGCGAGGGAAACATCGAGGGTATAGACGCGACGACCGAACCGCGCGGTATCTACGGCGGCGGCAGCAACCCGGACGATGACGACAATTCGGGCGTCTTCCGCTACGTATCGATCCGCCACGGCGGCGCGGTCATCGGCGCCGACAACGAGATCAACGGGTTGACCATGGGCGGCGTGGGCCGCGGCACGACCATCGAGCACGTGGAAGTGTTCTACAATCAGGACGATGGCTTTGAGTGGTTCGGCGGCACGGTCAACACCCGCTACCTGGTCTCCGCTTTCGCGGGCGACGACAGCTTTGATTACGACGAAGGCTTCCGGGGCGAGCACCAGTTCTGGTTCTCGATCCAGGATCCTGCCATCGGCGACCACGCCGGCGAGCACGACGGCGGCACGGACCCCGAGGACGGCACGCCCTACGCCCGTCCGGTGATCGTGAACGCGACCTACATCGGCCGCGGCGCGGGTGCCATGGGCGGCAAGGACAACAACGGGATTATCTTCCGGGACAATGCCGGGGGGATGTATTACAACAGCATCTTCACCGAGTTCAAAGGCCGCATGCTGTCCATCGAGGACCTGGACCCGACGCGCAGCGCGCAGGACAGCAAGGCGCGGCTGGACGCGGGCGACCTGGCCTTCCAGTATAACATCCTGGGCGCTTTCGGCGCAGGGAGCACGCCGGCCGACCTGGGCGGCGATGCCCACACCGATGCGCTTCTGGCCGACGCGTCGAACGTGATCCGCATCGCGGACCCGATGCTCCAGGGCATCAGCTGGAACCGGAACCGGGGACTCGATCCGCGTCCCGGCAATACCAGTCCCGCCTGGGACGCGAGCAAGCTCATGGAAGAGTCCCGGAGCAGCGGCTTCTTTACGGATGTCGATTACGCGGGTGCCTTCGGTACGGAAAACTGGGCGGCGAACTGGTCGGCCCTTGCGGACCTGGGTTATTTCAGCACCGCGCCCCCGCCCGTGCCGACTCCGCCCGAAGAGCCGGGTATAGTGGTTCCCGACACGTTCAGCCTGGCGCAGAACAGTCCAAACCCCTTCGATGTGACTACGAACATCGATTACGCGGTGTCCTCCGCCAGTCACGTCAAGATCGAGGTGTATAACCTCCTAGGCCAGCGGGTAGCTACGGTAGTGAACGATATCCGGCTTCCGGGGTACTACACGGAGCACTGGGACGCGCAGCATCTTTCAAGCGGCGTGTATTTCTACCGCTTCGAGGCAACCGCGGATGGGCGGACCGCCCACGTTTTCAACCGGAAGATGACGCTTCTGAAGTAATCCGGAAGCTGCCGTTCCAGGGCCGCAGGCGGTATACTTCGCCAATGCGGATCGTTTAACAGAGACGATAAGAGCCTCGCAGTTGCATTTATGCGGGGCTCTTTGGTATATACGGCCTTCCTCCAGGGTTGACGCGGTACGGGTCCACGCCTTATTATCCACTCGTTGTCCTCGTCGAATAAAGTCCGGTTAAATCCCGAACCAGGACACCCGGATGACCGATCGCGCCCGCCATCGCCGGATTGACCGGCGCCGTCTGCTGGACTCACTGGTTGGTCGATTCGCCGCGCTTGGCGGCATGGTGTTGATACTGACCATCCTGTCGGTCTTTGCCGTTTTACTGTGGGTGATTTACCCTTTGTTCTCGTCGCCCGAGGAATACCGCTGGGGAATCTCCGGCCCTGATGGAACCGAACCGGGGTACGGCCTCCTGCCGCTGATCTTCGGGACCGTGAAAGGCGCGGTGTACACCTTGCTTTTCGCGGTGCCCGTTTCGGTGCTCGCGGCGCTCTACGCGTCGCAGTTCCTGCCGCGGGCACTGAAGGAAAACCTGAAGCCGCTTGTGGAAATCATGGCCGCGGTACCGACTGTCGTGCTCGGATTTATCGGCGGCGTCTGGCTCGCGCCGTTCCTGGCGTCTCACGTCTTCGCCCTCTTCCTGGCGCCGGTGTTCATATCAGGCGCCGTAGTGGCGGTTTTTGTGCTCAGGCACCAGGCACCGGCCCTGTTCCGGGTGTTTAGACATCCGGGCCGGGAGATCTGGCTGCTCCTGGTCGCCGTCCTGGCCGGGGGATGGCTGGCCCTGGAATGCGGGGCGTTGCTGGAGGCCGCCTATCTGCATGCCGGCTACGATACCTGGTTTAAAGAAACCCTGGGAATCACATACGAACAGCGAAACGCAGTCGTAGTGGGCATGGTCATGGGCCTGGCCGTGACACCGATCATATTCACCATTTCCGAAGAGGCGCTTTCTGTCGTGCCCCGTTCGTTTTCGGAAGGGTCCCTGTCACTGGGGGCCACGCGCTGGCAGACCGCCGTTCGCATCGTCCTTCCCGCCGCGGGCGCCGGCATTCTGGCCGCCGTCCTGCTGGCTTTCAGCAGGGCCGTCGGGGAGACCATGATCGTGGTGTTTATCTCGGGCAATGTCCCGGGCCTGGACTGGTCCGCCTTCTCGGGGTTCAGGGCACTGTCCGCGGGCGTGGCCCTCGAACTGCCGTACGCTGCGCGGGACGACGGTCTTTACCGGATCCTGTTTTTAGTGGCCTTTCTCCTGCTCGTTTCGACCTTTACGATTAACACCCTGGCCGAACTCGTTCGACGCAGGCTGAGACGGCGGTATGCCTGAATACCGGTTGTACCGTCCGCGCTCGAGGAGACCCGATGAGTTCGAAGTGGTCAAAAGATGACGCCCTGATCTGGCTGTCCGGGGTCGGCCTGGTACTCTGCTTCCTGATGGTCGCGGGACTGGTCTTGGTGATCGCCGTGCAAGGCCTGGACCGGTTCTGGACCCAGGAGCTGACACGGTACGTGCTGCGCGACGGCAGCATCATCCTGGGCCACGAGACCTCCCGCGAAGGCGTCCGTACCACCGGCGCCGCGGGTGAGCGATCCGTGGCGTATCGATTAAGAGTCCGGACCGGAAACAGGGAACGGTATCCGCAAGGGTACGTCTGGCTTGAGGAGGGCCGGATCGCCGGGCGGGACACCCCCCGGGAGGCCGTTGTCGTGGAACAGGTTCGGTCCGGAGAGATTTTCGGATTCCTGGATTCCTTCGTGGACGACGGCGCGGTCGTCGCCCGGGGTTACGATGCCGTCCGGGCGCACTACCAGGAGCAGTATCCGGAACTGGAACGCCTGCGCCGGCAGCGGGCGCTGTCCATCGTCCTGTCTTCGGCCGACGGCCGACGGTACACCATTTCCCTTGCGAACGTCCGGCACATCTACGCCCCGAATGCCATGACCGCGTGGAACAGGGTCCGGCATTACGCCGCCGGCGCGTGGTCGTTTCTGTGGACGCCGCCGAGGGACGAAAACCGGCATGGCGGGGTCTTCCCGGCGATATTCGGAACCGCGGCGATGGTCGTCCTCATGTCGGTCGTCGTCATGCCCTTCGGCATTCTCGCGGCCTTCTACCTGAGAGAATACGGCAGTCCGGGTCCGTTTCTGAACGCGGTACGTATCGCCGTAAACAGCCTGGCCGGGGTCCCTTCCATCGTATTCGGGGTTTTCGGGCTCGGTTTCTTCGTGTATTTTCTGGGGGGCACCCTGGACCGTTTGTTCTACCCGGAGGATCTCCCGGCACCGACTTTCGGCCAGGGCGGCATCCTGTGGTGCTCGCTGACCCTGGCCCTGCTCACGCTGCCCGTCGTCATCGTGGCCGTGGAGGAAGGCCTGGCCGGAGTGCCCCCGGAACTCCGCGAAGCGTCCCACGCCCTGGGCGCGACGCGGTTCGAAACGCTCTGGCGCGTGGTTGTGCCGGTGGTGCTGCCGTCCATCCTCACGGGCCTGATCCTGTCCGTGGCGCGGGCGGCCGGTACCGTGGCGCCGTTGATGATCATCGGGGCGGTCGCCTTTGCGCCTGAACTGCCCGTGGACGGCGTATGGCCCTTCGTTCACCTGGAACGGGAATTCATGCACCTGGGCTATCATATATTCGATACCGGTTTTCGTCCGGCCGGCGGGGAGGCCGCGCTGCCGATGGCTTATACTGCCACGCTGCTCCTGCTGGTGATCGTGGTTGTATTGAACGCGGCGGCGATCGGACTGCGCGCGCGACTGAGAAGGCGGTATTCACTGTCCGCGGCCCAGGCCTGACCTTGCCGGCTTCAGACCTGACCGGGCCGGCTTCGGGCCGCACGTCTCAAAGGGATTTCAGTCCATGACGACAGCACACGGGCCGTCCACGCCGAAGATCGTGCAGGATCTCCCGGTAATCGACATCGCGGACGTTTCCTTCTGGTACGGCGAAAACGCCGCGTTGCGAAACGTCTCCATGTCCATAGACCGGCACGGCATCACGGCGTATATAGGCCCGTCAGGATGCGGCAAGACGACGCTGCTGCGGCTGATGAACCGCATGAACGACCTGGTTCCACAGACCCGCATGACGGGATCGATCCGGATGAACGGGGAAGATATCTACGGTCCGGAAGTGGACGTGACGCGGCTGCGCCGCCGCGTCGGCATGGTATTCCAGCAGCCGAACCCCTTCCCCAAGTCGATCTACGAGAACGTGGCCTACGGTCCCCGCATCCATGGCGTAAAGTCCGGGGAATTCCTCGATGAGATCGTGGAACGGTGCCTGCGCAGGGCCGTGTTGTGGGACGAGGTCCAGGATCAGCTCGAGGTAAGCGCCTTCCATCTCTCCGCCGGACAGCAACAGCGGCTCTGCATCGCGCGGGCGGTCGCTGTCGAACCGGAAGTCCTGCTCATGGACGAACCCTGTTCGTCGCTCGACCCGGTCGCCACGTCCCGGATCGAGGAATTAATGCTTGATCTGAAGAACGATTACACCATTGTTATCGTGACGCACAACATGCAGCAGGCGGCCCGCGTATCGGACTTCACCGGATTCATGCTCCAGGGTGAACTGGTGGAAACGGGCGTAACCGACGTGCTGTTCACCACGCCCCGGGACCGCCGCACGGAAGACTACATCACGGGCCGGGCGGGATAGCGCCGCCAGGGCCTGGCAACGGACCGAATCGGCCGATTCCATGGAAACCCATCTTCAACAGCAGCTGGAAAGCCTGAAATCCGCCCTGCTGCGCATGGCTGCGCTCGTGGAGGAACAGATCGCCCGGGCGATCGCGGCGCTGGTGGAGCGAGATTTCGAATTGTGCGAGCAGGTCATTCGGAGTGACGGCCCCATCGACGCCATGGAACTGGAGATCGACGACCAGTGTATCCGGCTGCTGGCGCTTCAGCATCCCATCGCGCGGGATCTTCGCTTCGTCGCCGCGAGCATGAAGATCACGATCGACCTGGAAAGGATGGGCGACATCGCGGTCAACATCGCCAAAAAAACGAAGAAGCTCTCCGGGATGCCACACCTGAAACCGCTCGTCGACCTGCCGCGTTTGGCGGACCTGTCCCAGTCCATGGTCAAGGACAGCCTCAACGCCTTCGTCCGCGGAGACGAGCAACTGGCGATGGACGTCTGCGCCAGGGACGAAGAGGTCAATCAATTGCAGGACCAGATGTTTCAGGAACTGGTGGCCTGCATGATGGAGGATTCCGGGTCGGTGCCCCAGGCCCTCCAGTTGGTCTTCATATCCCGCCACATCGAGCGCCTCGGCGATCACGCCACGAACATCGCCGAAGGCGTGGTGTATTTCTCAGAAGGCCGCGTGATCAAGCATCATGCGACCGACGATCCGAATCAGCCACCCACTCGTCCAGAATCCGGTGGGCCTGCGTGACCGTATCCACCTGGACGAGGCTGGTCCTCAGATGAGACGCGTTGGGGAAGCCCTTGAAGTAGGAGGCGAAGAACTTGCGCATCTCCATCACGCCGACCTTCTCCCCCTTGTACTCCACCATCATGCCCAGGTGGTCCCGGGCGAGCCTGACCCGGTCGGAGAACGTGGGCGTCACTTCGCCGGAGAAGATGTAGGGATTGTCCCGGGCCGCCCGGGCGATCATCACGCCGGAGCACCCGGTCTCCTCCACCATGCGAACCGCGTCCCGGAAGGTGAATACGTCCCCGTTGCCGAAGATCGGCACGGGCGAGACCTCCACGGCCCGGGCGATCCAGGACCAGTCCGCGGTCCCGTTGAACTTCTGGGCCACGGTGCGGGCGTGCACCGCCACGGCGTGGGCGCCGGAATCCGCGGCGCGTTTCACCACCTCCAGGATGCTGATGTTGTCGTGGTCCCAGCCCAGCCGCGTCTTGATGATGACGGGGATCGATACGGCGTCGGCCACGCTGCGCACCGCGTTCATCATGCGGTCGATATCCTTTAGGAAGGCGGCGCCGGAGTCGGAACGCAGGATCTTTGGTACGGAGCAGCCGAAGTTGATGTCCATGATCTGAGCGCCTTTTTCCTCCAGGACCAGCGCGCCTTCCACCATGCGGCCGATGTCGTTCCCGTAGATCTGGGCGGCGAGCAGGGACATCCCGGTATCACGGTAGATGTCGGCGTCGCAGAAGTTCATCATCTGCAGGGTCTTCGGGTTCTTGTGGAGAATGGCGTTGCAGTTGATGAACTCCACGCCGACCATCTGCGCGCCCATTCTCGCGCAGATCAGACGGAAGGGCCAGTTGCTGATGCCCGCCATGGGCGCCAGCGTGAGGATCGGCATGCCCGGCCTGAGCGACGTTATGCGGTGCGGGCCTATGGCGATTTCATGGGTCATGGGCTGATTTGGCTCCACGGGTTTTCGCAGGCATGATTTCTCCAGTTTCAGACAAGTAGAGCAGATCGTCCGCTATAGCTGGTTTTTCCGGTTTCAATCCAGATCGGCTCATATTATTTTCTTTATCTAAATATTGACATATATATTGAATAATTATATATTTAGTCAGGTCTAAAAATCACGTCGGTTCACTTCACGCGCCGCTCAAAGTTGGCAACGGCGAAATGTACTGACAGATTCGCGGCATGATCCGTTGCCCGCGCTGAAGTTAAGGCGGAATCCGGCCCGGTCGCAAGTTGTTTGTCTTCCGCGCAGGATGCGGCAACCCGCTCGCGCAGGATGCCGCAACCATCTTGGCCGGGACACGAAACATCCGTGTCCGGGGTTCTCCAATCCCAATCGAACCATCGATAGGACTTTGTTTTCTGGTCGCCGAAAGAGAGCAGAAGAACGCATGAAGGGATTCATCTATTGAAAAGCGCATCGCGGTTCTTTGTTGCCCTCTCCATGGTGTTCGCGGCTGAGTTCTGCATAGACTCCGTGTTCGGGCAGGAAGCCAACGACAATCCCAGTGCGGAATCATTGCTCAGGCATATAGAAATCGGAGGTGTGGCGGAGTTTACCGTATCGCGCAAACAGTCGTCCGAGGGAGAAAGCTCCACGTCCATGGTAGCCGAACAGCTGGAATTGGGCATTGGCATCGAGCCCCACGAATGGTTAGGATCGGAGTTTGGATGGGTTCGCGAGCACGAAGAAGAGCACGATGAAGAATCGGGTCACGACCTGGGCATCTTTACGGGTACGATAATCGTCGGACCACCCGGCGGTACATGGTGGTTGAGGGGCGGCGTACAGTACCTGCCCTTCACCATGTTCGAGGTGGCCGCAGTGCACGTGGTGCACGATGCCGGCATCGGTCCCCTCGAGACCGGCGCGATTGTCGATCCGCTGTCGTTCGAGTTTGGATCCAGAAGGGAAAAGTCCCTGATGCTGGGCGTATCCGTTGGCCAGTTCCTGGGTAGCGTTTACGGGTACTATGGAGACGATGCGCGCTCGGATGAATCCCGGTCCGGTTTCGGCGCCGTGGTGGGTTACAAAAAACACATGGACGAAGAAGACGAAATCGCCTTCAATCTGTCCTTTATCGACGATTTGGGCACACTGGCCAGTTTTCAGGAAGAGGTGTTCGGGCACGAAGGCGAGATGGACGACGCGAGCCACGGCGGGCCGCTTGCCGGTGGCGATGAACGGATGCCTGGATGGTCAGCGGCTACTGCCATGCACTACGGTGGGGTTGCATTCGCCGCCGAATACATGATCTCCCAGGATCGATTCGCGCCCGGCGTGTTGACGTTCGCTGGCCGGGGCGCCCGACCGGCGGCCTGGTCTCTTGAGGCCGGTTATGGATTTGAACTGGCAGGAAGGGACGGAGATATCACGCTGGGGTATCAGGGTACATCCGAGGCGGCAGGACTCGGCATACCGGCGCTTCGCTACCTCTCCGTGGTCACCGTCGACCTCTGGAAGGACACGCTCTTTGGTACGATCGAATGGATTCACGACAGGGAATACGGACCAGCCAGGGGCGGAAGCGGCGGGCACACGAACAAGTACACTGTTCAACTGGGCCTGGAGTTCTGATCATCGCCGCTACGTGCTTTCCGGCCAGCCGTTCGGTACAGGCTACCGGCCGACGACGCTATCGCCAAAGGGCGTGGTTGGAATATGACGCTCGTTAAGCGCAAGCCCCAGACGAGACAGGCCTTCGGGGTCTCCCCAGGCCAGAACCGATTTTCCGGCGCGTGTCTGGTCCAGCACGCGGCTGATGCACCGGTTGAAGAACGGCTTCGCCGGAAACATCACGGTAACCCGGTCCGAGTTTCCCCGGCTCCACTTGAACACCCTGTTGCCTTCGAATCCGCGGTAAATGAGAACCATACTCTACCCCTTTCCGAAAGCATCACCGAATTACTAAACATAAGATAAGCACAAACCGGCGCCTTGTCAACTCTTTGTCGGTTTTTATGCTCAGAAAATCCGGTCTATCGCCGCGATTATTGGAGGATTTCCCTTACTTGCAGGGGAAACCGGAGCGTAATAAACGCTGAATCCCCGTATAAACGCGTTTCTCGATGCTATTCAACCTTTTAGTCGGAAAAGGGCCCGAAAAGCCGTGGAAAACACAGATATCCGGCCTCGTACCGCGTTTGTCCTTTAGTCACCCGCCTTCCGGTTTCGGCATGACCGCGCCGCAGATCCTGCAGGTACGGTTCTTATCGCTGCCGAAGAACCGGTTCATGACGGGCGGCAACTGGCTGACGATGTCTTCCAGTTCGAAGCGTTCCTCGTAGAGTTTTTCCCCGCAGCTTTCGCAGTACCACATGAACCCGTCGATCTCCCCGCGCCTCCGCCTGGTCTCCATGACCAGGCCCACGGTGTCCGCCGGCCGCTGGGGCGAATGGGGCACGCCGGCCGGCAGCAGGAAGATCTCGCCTTCCCGGATCGTGACGTCCACCGGCTTTCCGTCGTCGATGATCTTCAGTACGATGTCGCCTTCCACCTGGTAGAAGAACTCCTCGCCCTCGTTGTAGTGGTAGTCCTTGCGGGCGTTCGGCCCGCCGACGACCATGACGATGAAGTCCTCCGCCTCGGTATATACGCACTGGTTGCCGACCGGAGGCTTGAGCAGGTGCCTGTGCTCGTCGATCCAGGCCTTGAAATTGAAGGGAGCCGTTACCGCCATGGTCGTACCTCCTGGTTCAGATGGTGGCGATGCATTTGAGTTCGATGGCGATCGGGGTGGGGAGCCGCGAAACGCCGACCGTGGTGCGGCAGGGCCGGTTCTCCCTGAAATACTCGCGGTAGACCCGGTTGAACGCCGCGAAGTCCTTTTCCATGTCGGTGAGGTACACGGTGATGTCCACCAGGTTCTCCCAGGCGCTGCCCGCGTCCTCGAGGATGCAGCGGACGTTATGGAAGACCGAGCGGCACTGTTCCTCGATATCGTAGGACGCGACCTCGCCGTCCGGTCCCAGGGTCACGCCCGGAATGGACCGCTGACCCCTGGCGCGGGGACCGATGCCCGAGAGGAACAGCAGGTTGCCCGCGCGGCGGGCATGGGGATAGGGTCCCACCGGTTCGGGTGCGCGGTCGGAATCATATTGCTGTTGCAATGCCGGTCTCCGTGTTGCGTGTGCGTTTTGTGTTGCGCGTGCGTTTACCGTATTGTCTGCGACCGTCCAAGCTGGCCGCTACATCTTGATACACACGTTCTTGGATTCCGTGAAGAACCGCAGGGCCTCGAATCCCCCTTCGCGGCCCACCCCCGATTGCTTCATGCCGCCAAAGGGCGTGCGGAGGTCCCGCAGCATCCAGCAGTTGATCCAGATGATGCCGGCGTGCAGTCGCTCCGCGACGCGATGAGCCCGGCCGAGGTTGCCGGTCCACAGCATGGCGGCGAGACCGTACGGCGTGCCGTTGGCCTGGGCGACAACCTCTTCCTCGGTATCGAAGGGCAGGAGCGATACGACGGGGCCGAAGATCTCCTCCTGGTTGGTCCGGCAGTCCGGCGGCAGGCCTTCGATCACCGTGGGCGCCACGAACCACCCGTCCCGGCAGCGCCCGTTTTCCCGCACCCGGTGACCTCCGCAGAGGATCCGTCCGCCTTCTTTTCCGGCCAGTTCGACGTAGGACAGGATCTTGTCCATGTGGCCCTCCGACACGACGGCTCCGAGCCGGTTGCCGGCGGACCGGGGGTCGCCGACGGCCAGTTGCCGGGTCCGCTCGACGAAATCGTCGCGAAAGGTTTCGTAGAGGGGACGTTCGATGAAGATGCGGGGACCGCACAGGCAGATTTCGCCCTGGTTGGAGAACGAGGACTGCAGGGCGGTCTGCAGCGCATCCTCGTAGGGACAGTCCGCGAAGACGATGTTCGGGTTCTTTCCGCCCAGTTCGAGGGATACCCGCTTGAAGTGCGGGGCCGCCGCGGCTGCGATCTTCCTGCCCGTTTCCGTCCCGCCGGTGAAGGACACGACCGGGATTCGCGGATGCTCCGCCACCGCCGATCCCGCCCTGTGCCCGTAGCCGTGCACGATGTTCAGCACCCCGGCCGGCAGTCCCGCCTCCATGCAGATTCCGGACAGCAGGAACGCGGTCGTGGGAGTCAGTTCCGAGGGCTTGCCGATCACGCAGTTTCCGGCGGCCAGCGCCGGCGCGATCTTCCACGTCAGCAGGTAGAGGGGCAGGTTCCAGGGTGAAATGCACCCGGCGGTGCCGATGGGTGCGCGCAGGGTGTAATTGATAGCGGCTTTCCCCATGGCGTGGGCTTCGCTGGCGAAGTGCTCGACGGCCGTGGCGTAGAAACGGAAGTTGCTCGCGGCGCGCGGAATGTCCACCGTCTCCGCCAGGGTCACCGGCTTCCCCGTATCGTCCGATTCCGCCAGGGCCAGTTCATCCCGCCTTTCCTCGATCAGGCCGGCGATGCGGAGGAGATGCCGGGAACGTTCCTGCGCGGACAGCGACGACCACGCGGGGAAGGCGTCTTCCGCCGCGTTCACGGCTTCTTCCACGTCCCGGGCGTCCGAGTCCGGGATCCGGCCCAGCACGGCGGCCGTGGCGGGATCCACATTGTCCAGGTAGCCGCCGCCTTCGGGCTCGCGCAGTTTGCCGCCGATGTAGTTTAGTACGTGCATTTTGCTCTGATAACAGTCGGAATTGCGGCATTGGAGACGCGCGGCCTGAAGAGCCGCGTAAGGTAATATACAATGTAGACCAGCCCGGATGGCCTGTCAAGCCGGCGGGCACTGCTCACAAAGGCCGCTTTCCGCGTACTGCCATGCCTGGGTCAGTGGGCGCCGAGCCGCTCTCTGATCAGGCGGCCCGCCCGGTTCCAGTCGACCTGGTCCGCCGAGGAGACGGACGCGCAGAGCTCCCGCAGGATGCCGTCCTGGATCTCGCCGCGATGCAGGGCCTCACTGTAGGGGAACCGGTGGAACGACACCATGGAATACCGCGGGATGAACACTTCGGGGAACTTCTGTTCCAGCAGGAAGCCTACCTTCTGCCGCAGCTGAAACCCGGGATCGCTCACGAGGTCGCGCATCTCGACGTAATTGGCCAGCGCCATGTCGGCTATGGCATCCGTGTTCTCCTTCCTGCGCTGCCCGAAGGCCTCGAACACCTTCCCCCAGTCCGGCCAGAACGCCTCGATACATTCGTCGAGGACGGTGCAGTCTTCGAACGCGCAGTTCATGCCCTGGCCGAAGAAGGGCACGATGGCGTGGGCGGCGTCGCCGAGGAGCAGGACCCGGTCGCGGTAGTGCCAGGGGAAGCACTTGAGCGTGACCAGGGAGCCCGTGGGATTGCCGCGGTACAGGGTGGCCAGGTCGGGCATCAAGGCGGTCGCGTCGGGGAACTGCCGGCCGAAGAAGTCGAGCACCTGCTCCGGCTCCAGGAGGCTGTCGAAACTGTATTCGCCTTCGTGGGGGAAGAAGAGGGTGCACGTAAAACTGCCGTCCAGGTTGGGCAGCGCGATCAGCATGTACAGCCCCCGCGGCCAGATGTGCAGGGCGTTGGGCGCCATCCTGTATGCGCCGTCCGGTCCGGCGGGAATGGTCAGTTCCTTGTATCCGTGGGTCAGGTACTGCTGGGAGAGGTCGAACCGTCCCGCGTTCATCATGGCGGTCCGGATCGCCGACGCGGAGCCGTCCACGCCTATGATCCGCCGCGGGCGGAGCGAGTGGACGTGGTTGGTCGCGTCGTCGCGGATGTACAGCACGCCGGTCCGGAACTCCACCCCGGTGCACCGGGCGTTGAAATGAAACCGGACGCCGTCCTGCCGCTCCGCCGCGCTCACCAGGACCCGGTTCAGTTCACCCCGGGAGACGGAATAGATGACCTCTTCGTCCCGCTGGCCGTAGGGCTGGAGGACCTGTTCGCCTTCCACGGGGTGGATCAGCCGCCCCGCCATGGGTATCGCCATGCCCAGCACTTCGTCCTTCAGGCCCACCTGGTGCAGGGCATGGAGTCCGCGGACGGACATGGCCAGATTGATGGACCGGCCGGCGCTGCCCGCTCCGGCCGATTCCCGTCGGATGTCGGGCCGCTTTTCGTACACTTCGACCCGGAATCCCCGGCGGGCGAGAAAGACCGCCAGCAGGGATCCGGCAAGGCCCGCGCCTACCAGGGTTATGGTCTCGCGCTTTACACGCATGGGCACCCTCTAACGGTTCGGGACGGGAATAAACCCGGAATAAAACGGGTCAGCCGGCCGGTCCCATCCCCTCCGCCATGACCTCCACGAAACGATGGACGTCCGCAAAACGGTTGTACAGCGGCACGGGGGCGACGCGGATCACGTCGGGCTCCCGCCAGTCGCACCAGATGCCGCGTTCCGACAAATGCCTGTGCACGTCCCGTCCTTCCGGCCCTGTCCTCAGTGAAAGCTGGCACCCGCGCTGTTCCGGGTCCGCCGGCGAGATGATGGACAGCCTGTCCGCCAGGCGGGTCCGGAGCAGGTGTGCCAGGTACCCGGTCAGCGCCCGGCTTTTCGCGCGCAGCCGGTCCATGCCCGCCTCGTCGAAGAGTTCCAGCGAGGCGCGCAGGGCCGCCAGGGGGAGGATGGGCGGGTTGCTGAGCTGCCAGCCTTCCGCCCCCGGGATCGCCTCGAAAGCCGGTGGCATCCGGAACCGGGTGGACTTGTCGTGCCCCCACCACCCGGCGAACCGGGGCAGGTCGTCTCTCCGGCCGTGCCGTTCATGGACGAAGCACCCGCCCACGCAGCCGGGTCCGCCGTTCAGGTACTTGTAGGAACACCAGACGGCGAAGTCGACGTCCCAGTCGTGAAGACGCAGTTCCAGGTTGCCTATGGCGTGGGCAAGGTCGAACCCGACGACGCATCCCTGCCGGCGGGCCGCCCGGGTGATCCGTTCCATGTCGAAGGCCTGGCCGGTCAGGTAGTTCACCCCGCCGAGCAAGACCAGGGCGATGGTCTTTCCCTCCCGTTCGAGCAGGTCCACGACGTCCTCGGTGCGGACGGTTTCCTCACCCTCGGCGGGCCGCAGTTCGATCACGCTCCCGGCGGGGTCGTAACCGTGCCAGGCGGCCTGCGAGGCGACGGCGTACTGGTCCGACGGGAACGCGGAACCCTCGACGAGGATGCGGTTTCTCTCCGGGGTGGGACGGTAGAAGGAGACCATCATCAGGTGCAGGTTCACGGTGAGGGAGTTCATGGCCACGACCTCGCCGGGCAGGGCGCCGGCCAGGCGGGCCAGGGGTCCCGTCAGCGCTTCGTGGTAGGGCATCCAGGGGTTTTCCCCCTCGAAGTGGCCCTCGACGCCCAGCCTGCGCCAGTCATCGAGCTCCCGGTCCACGTAGTCCCGGGCGGATTTCGGCTGGAGTCCGAGCGAATGGCCCACCAGGTAGACCGTTTCCGCTCCGTTTTCGGTTCCGGGGAAGTGAAAGCGCGACCGGAAGGCCGATAAATCGTCCCTGGCGTCCAGCTCGGCGGGGCTCCGTCGCGGGTCGATCAGGGCATCCATGGGCTAATTGTTCCCATCGAAGAACCGGTCCGCCTCCAGGTCGAGCCAGGCAAGGGCGGAGCGGTACAGCAGCCTGGATTTGACGTCATCGTCCAGGTGGCTCATGGATTCGATCATGCTGCCCGGCACGGCTTCGCCCAGGGGGAAGGGATAGTCCGACCCCAGGGCGATGTGGTCCGGCCCGATGAGGTCGATCAGGTAGTCCAGGATACGGGTGTCGTGGACGATGGAATCCAGGTAGAACCTGCCCAGGTAGTGGCTGGGCAGCACGTCGTTGTCTACCGCGCACAGGTCGGGACGGGTCTGAAAGCCATTATCGATCCGTCCGATGGTCGCGGGAAAGGACCCCCCGCCGTGGGCAAAGGCCACGCGCAGCTTCGGAAGGCGTTCGAAAACGCCGCCGAAGATCATGGAACAGATCGCCCGGGAGGTCTCGGCCGGCATGCCCACCAGCCAGGGCAGCCAGTACTTCTCCATGGTCTCCTGCCCCATGATGTCCCAGGGATGGATGAACACCGCGGCGCCGAGTTCGGCCGCCGCTTCGAACACCGGGAACAGGTGGGGTTCGCTCAGGTTGTTCCCGTTGATGTGGGTCCCGATCTCGATGCCGGACAACCCCAGTTCCCGGACGCACCGCTCCATTTCCCGGATGGCCAGGTCGGGCGCCTGCATCGGCACCGTGCCCAGGCCGATGAACCGCCGGGGCCACGCGTGGGTCACCCCGGCGATGTGGTCGTTGAGCATGCGGGACAGGTCCAGCGCGTCCGCCGGCTGCGCCCAGTAGCTGAACATCACCGGGACGGTGGAAAGGACCTGGACGTGTACGCCGGCGTCGTCGCATTCCCCGATCCGGGTCGGCGGGTCCCACGAGTTGGCCTGAATCTCGCGGAACTGCTTGCCGTCGATCATCATGCGCGCGCAGCCCGGCCGGTAGTGGTCCAGTTCCACGAATCCGCCGTACCCGTACCGCTTGTGCAGGTCGGGCCAGTTTTCGGGCAGGATGTGGGTGTGGATGTCGATCTTGGGGATGGGATGGGGGCCGGTGTAGTAGCACATGGTTCAAGGGGGGGTTGGCGCGGCGGGAAAGGGCTTTGATCCGCCTTCCCGAAACGCTCGGCGGCGACGCGTCCCCGGAGCCTGAAGGGGACCGGATCATGCACAATCAGGATAAGGCCCGAAGCGCGTCATTGTCAAGGTTATGATGCGCGGGACAACGCGTCGCGGTAAGGGCCCGTATCGATCCCCGGAAAGGCCCGCGCGAGCAGGCCGAGGGTCTGTTCCGTGTAGTAGGGGTGGCCGGGCTCGGGCCAGCCGAACAGCGACCGGACGCGCGGGGTCGTCCGGGTGATGAAGGGGAGCATGTATTCCCGTTCGCCGTAGATGAATGGATTCGCGAACCGGGTCCACCGGTCGGCGTCGCGGCGGCACATGGACAGCGTCCAGAAGGCCCGCTGTTTCTTGCGGTTCGCGAAGGGCTGCGCCGAATGGAGCAGGTAGGAGGAATAGAAGAGCGCGCTTCCCCGAGGGCCCACGGCCGGGACGGGCGCCGCGAGGCCGGCCTTTCGGATGTCGCGGACGTGGCTGACGCCGGCCATGTTGCCCTTTTCCCATCCCTCGCCGAACACCTCGGCCGCGCGGGCGTGGGAACCGGGCACGAGCAGCATGGGCGCCCCGTCGGCGGTGACGTCATGGAGGTATACGCCGGAGTTGACGTAGGAGAAGCGTCCCGCGTCCGCGGACGGCGGGAGGACGCAGTTGGTGTTGTGGTCCACGTGGTATCCGCTCCAGGACTCGTCGGGATACCGTTCGTCCACCGGTCCCGTCCGCATGAAGAGGTGGGCGTTGCAATAGCTTGGCCGGTCGCCCAGGAACAGTTCGTACAGGTCGAGATACCGCTCGTTCTCGATGAGCCGGTCCAGGGCCGGATCGCCCACGGGAAACTGGGACCGTCCCATCACCTCGTCCTGTTTCGTGGTGAACCCGTCTCCCACGGCCCCCTGTTCGCCTCGTTCGAAGTCCTCGAGCCACGACGCATAGGGTTTGCCGTAGAAATTGCGCTCCATGGCATCCAGCGCGGCGTCCATTTCTTCGGCGCTGAAGACGTCGGGAACGAAGATGTAACCGTCGCGTTGAAACTGTTCCAGCATGGTTTTCTCCCTGGATGGGTCGGGTTTCGTCCGATGGGTCGGGTTTCGTCCGATGGGTCGGGTTTCGTCCGATGGGTCGGGTTTCGTCCGGATGGTCAGGCTTCGTCCGGATGGTCAGGCTTCCTCCGCGTCACGCGTTGCGTATCAGGTCGTCCCACGACGGCGCGATGCCGCCGCGCCTGCGCCGGGATACGTTCGGGGCGGGTCCGTCGGGACGGACGCCGTGGCGTATGATCACGTCGAAATAGGGCTCCCGCGCGCCATCCAGCAGTTCGAGCAGACGAGCGCGCAGATCACGGAGAACGTCCGGTTTCGCGTCCGCCAGGTTGTTCATTTCATATGGGTCTTCCCACAGGTCGAAGAGCACTTCGTGGCCCGTCTCGTAGAAGGCGTACTTCCACCGGCCCGTGGCCAGTCCCCGCCAGTCGGCGTAGTCGAAATGCACCCTCGGCGCCCCCACCATTTCGAGCAGTACCTCTTGCGGTCCTTCGAATTCCTCTCCCCTTAAGGCCGGAGAGAAATCGGTACCCTGCATGTGATCGGGCACGGGCACGCCGGCCAGGCCCAGGGTCGTGGGCGCCACGTCCACCAGGCTGAACAGGTCCGTCCGCGCGCCCTGGGGTGCGAGGGTCCCCGCGGCGTGGAAGACTACCGGCACGCGCACGGACTCTTCGTGGGGATGCCCCTTGTCCTCCATCTGGTCGTGGCTTCCCATGAAGTCGCCGTGATCCGAGAAGTAGACCGTGACCGTATGCTCCCGGAAACCATCGATCCCGCCCACCGCGTCGATCAGGCGGCCGATGTTCCAGTCCAGGTTCTCGATCATGGCGTAGTAGGCCGCAAGCCGGTCGCGGAGATCGGGTTTACCGCCGAAATTCGGGCGGGTCTTCAGCGATGCCGGATCGAACCGCATAAACGCGTCCGGCGCTTCGAGGGGCCAGTGGGGCGGCTCCACGCTGAGGACGAGAAAGAGCGGCTGTTCCCGGTCGTAGTCCCGCAGGTACGCCATGGCCATGTCGGTCAGCGCGTCGGTCTGGTAGCCCGGCATGCGCGTCGGATCGACGTCGCCGTCCCGGTAGTAGAAACCCCTGAACGGCGCGTTGTTCATCTCGAAGCCGTACCAGTCCTGGAAGCCGCCCCGGTGGAATTCCGGCGTGCGCGGCGCCGCTTCCAGGTCGTAGTAGTCCGGATCGCTCCGCACCGCGGGGGGGATCTGGTCGCGCACCGTCCCGCAGTGCCACTTGCCGAAATAGGCCGTATGGTAGCCGGCTTCACGCAACGCGGTGGCCGTGCTCGGCGCCGCCGGCTTGTACACGTCGTGGAACCCCTGCACCGGTCCGGCGTGGGCGTGGCGGCCCGAGAATATGGTGCCCCGCGACGGGGTGCACACGGGACAGTTGGCCCGGGCTCGCACGAAGCTCGCGCCCTCCGCGGCCATGCGGTCCATGTGGGGGGTCCGCAGGTTGGGGTCCCCCGCGTGGCCCATGGCCTGGCCCGCGTGCTCGTCGGACAGGATGTAGATGACGTGGGGTCTGGACATGGCCCCGTTTCATTCCACGACAGGCGCGTCGGCCGCCTGGCGTTTCTTCCAGTGAAAGTAAAAGGGAAGCCCGATGGCCAGGATGAGGAGGCCCAGCAACGGACGCGTGTAGTCTGTAATGAAGGCGTTGACCAGGACGCCCAGGGAGATCAGCAGGAACAGGACGGGCGTTACGGGATAGCCCCAGACCCGGTACGGCCGGTGCAGTCCCGGTTCCTTGAAGCGGAGTATGATGAGACCGATCACCGCGAGGCTCAGGAACACGTAATTGAAGAATATGGCGAAGCCGATGATCTGGACGAAGGTGCCGGTGAGGGCGAACATCGACGCCCATACCCCCTGCATGACGATGGAAACGACCGGCGTGCGGAACCGGGGATGTACGTACTGGCAGGCCTTGAAGAATACGCCGTGGTTGGCCATGGCGTGGTAGACCCTGGGCGCGACCATCAACTGCGCGTTGACCGTGCCGAAGGAGGTCAGCATGATCGCCGCCGAGATGAGCATCGCGCCGGAAGGACCGACCAGGACCTGCAGGGTATCGGCGGCCACCCGGCGGGACGTCTGCAGTTCTTCGAAGGACAGGACCGAAAGATACACGACGTTGGCCAGGATGTAGACCGTGGCCACGATGGCGAGACCGAAGAAGATGGCCCGGGGAATACTCCGCTCCGGGTTTTTGACTTCGGACGCGACGAAGGTAACGAAAAACCATCCGTTGTAAGCGAACAACACCCCCAGCATGGCCAGGCTGAGTCCACCCAGCAGGGAGGTGCCGGCCTGTTCCTGCACCAGCGGCGTCCAGGCAACATCCGAGCCCGACGCGAGGAAGAATCCGAGCAGGATGACGGCGAGAACGGCGCCGACCTTGATGAAGGCGAAGACGTTCTGCAGCATGCCGCCGACCTTGATGCCCAGGCTGTTCATGAACGTCAGGAAGAGGATGCAGCCCACGGCCATCCAGCGCTCGGTCCACGGGTCCTCGATGCCGAAAAGCCCGCCGGCGTAACGGGCGAATACGGAAGCCACCGCGCCCATGGCGCCGGTGATGATGATGAAAAGGAAGGCCCAGCCGAAGAGAAAGGAGATCAGGTCCGTGTTATAGGCCCGTTTCAGGAAGGCATAGGTGCCCCCGCTCCTCGGAATGGCCGAACCGAGTTCGGCGTAGCACAGGGCGCCGGCCAGGGAGAGTACCCCGCCCGCGATCCAGACGAGGAGGCTCAAGGTGGGCGATCCCACCTGGGACGCCACCGAACTCGGCACCATGAAGATGCCCGAACCGATGATCGCTCCGATGATCAGCGCCGTGCCCGTTCTCGCGCTCAGCGCCCGCAGCAGCCTGGGCTGCCCCGGTGGGACGGAGTCTTCGGCCAATCCTGTTTCCGTGGAAATTGACATGGCGATTCCTTTCCTATTCCGGCGCGATGACCGGTGCGGCTTCCAGTTGTGAAGGAACCGGATCGACTCCCTGAAAAGGGGTGCCGTGCTCGAACCAGGACCGGGGAGCGGCCTGTCCCCACAGGGTCTGCCGCCGGGTGTCCTTCAGGTCCCATATCCGCGGGGGGTGATCCGGGTCGACCGTGACGTAGTCCCCCGTGAACAGCTCGATCCGGTGGCCGTCCCGGTCGAACAGGTACAGGAAGAAGGCGTTCGAGATGCCGTGGCGTCCCGGACCCCGCTCGAAGGCGTCGCGGTGCTCCGAACTGGCCAGGCGGTCGCAGAAGTGGATGATGTCCATGGCCGTGGGCACGTAGACGCCGATGTGATGCAGGCGGGGCCCCAGGCCGTTGGTGAAGGCGATGTCGTGGACGCCGCCCCGGCGGTGCAGCCACGTGGCCCACAGGTCCGAATTCGCGTCCTCGATGTCGGCCACGGTCACTTCGGTCGGCCGGAATCCCAGCGACCCCGCGTAGAAGGCCGTCATCCCGTTGACGTCGTTGGAAAACAGGTTGAAATGGTCGATCCGCTGGATATGGGCGCCCCGGTACCGGTTGTACTCCTGCAGCAGCAGGTCCCGCCGCTCCATTTCGTAGTAGAATTCCAGGGGGATGCCGAAGGGATCGTCCACGTGCAGCGTGCGGCCCTGGGCGTACCGGTCGACGAAGGCCGTCCGGCAGCCGGCCCTGCCGTAGAAAGCCTCGGCCCGGTCGAGGTCGGCTTCGGCTGCGACTTTGAATGCGATCCGGTACACGACCGGTTCGTCCGCCTTCGTCAGGACCAGCGAATGGTGGTTGCGCTCCTCCATGCCGCGCAGGTAGAGTGTGTCGCCGGTATCGTCCTCGCAGACGTATCCGAGCAGGTCGACATAGAAGTCCCGCGCGTAGTCCAGGTCGGTCACGCCCCACTCCGCGTGGCTGGCGCGGACGATGTTGAAGGGCGGGGACGGATTTGCAACGGGTACGGGCACGGCATGTCCTCTCGTGCGGTTCTTCCGCGGTATGGGTCTAAGGCGCGCCGCGGCATGGGTTTCAGGCGCGCCGCGGCATGGGTTCAGGCGCGCTGCGGCATGGGTTCAGGCGCGCGTCATCCCTTGCCCAGTTTCGGCACCGGGTGGTGTTCAAGGGCGATGTCGATGTTCTTCGTTTCCATGTAGAAGTCGAAGCTGTAATCGCCCCCGTCCCGGCCGATGCCGCTCGCCTTCATGCCGCCGAAGGGCGTGGGCAGATGGCGCACGTTCTCCGAGTTCACCCAGACCATGCCGGCGTCAAGCCGCCGGGCGAAGGCATGGGCGCGGGTGACGTCGCTGGTCCACAGGTAGGCGGCCAGGCCGTAGTCCACGTCGTTGGCGACTTCCAGCGCTTCCTCCTCCGTGTCGAAGGGTATGGCGGTGAGGAAGGGGCCGAAAACCTCCTCCCGGGCGATGCGCATGGACCGGTCCGCGTCCCCGAAAAGCGTGGCCTCGAAGTAGTTCCCGTCCGCCGCGTCTTCCGGGCATGCGCCGCCGGCCACCAGCGTGGCGCCTTCTTCCCGTCCCGCGGCCACGTAGCCCCGGACCTTCTCGAGGTGCAGCGGGTGGATCAGGGGGCCCAGTTCGGCGGCCGGATCGAAGGGATTTCCCGGACGGATGCGCTTCACCCGTTCCGCGAGCCGGCCGACGAAATCATCGTAGACCGTCCGTTCCACCAGCACCCGGCTGCCGGAGGTGCACCGTTCGCCGTTGAGGCTGTAGATCATGAACACCGTGGCGTCCAGGGCCCGGTCCAGGTCCGCGTCGGCGAAGACGACCACCGGGTTCTTGCCGCCCAGTTCGAAATGCACGCGCTTGAGGGTCTCGGCGCCCTGGCGCATGATGGCGCGGCCCGTCCGCGTGTCGCCCACGAAGCCGATGGCCTTGACGTCGGGATGCTCGGTGAGCGCCCGCCCCGTGGTCTCGCCGATGCCGTTGACCACGTTGACCACGCCCGGCGGCACGCCGGCCTCGTGGACCAGCTCGGCCAGGCGCATGGCCGTGACCGGGCTCCATTCGGCGGGTTTGTGCACCACGGTGCAACCCGCCGCCAGCGCGGGCGCCATCTTCCACGTGCTGAGCATGAAGGGCGTGTTCCAGGGCGTGATGATACCCACCGGCCCGATCGGCTGCCTCAGGGTGTAGTTCAGGTGCCCTGCCGTCGGCAGGGTCAGCCCGTCCGATGCGCTCTCGGCACGGTCCGCGAAGAACCGGAAATTCTCTGCGCCGCGCGCCGCGGCCTTGGACATGAACCGGATGGGCTGGCCCGTGTCGCAGGTCTCCAGCAGGGCGATCTCCTCGCCATGGGCTTCGATCAGGTCGGCGACCCGGTGCAGCAGTGTTTTTCTTTCGGTACCGGCCGTATCCCGCCAGTCCCCGAAGGCGGCCTTTGCCGCGCGCGCCGCGCCATCGATCTCCTCCGCCCCGCCGTTCGCGACGGCGCAGAGCACGGCATTGTCGACGGGCGAGGCGTTCTCGAACGTTTCGCCGCTGGCGGACGCGACGGATGAGCCGCCGATGAGATGGCCGATGCCCTGCTCGCGGAACCGGGCGATGTGCTGTTGTGCCTTTGCCTCGTTCGGATGAGCCTGGATGGTTATGATACGTCCTCCTTGAGACGGTCCACCACGTCGTTCTCCAGTGCGCCCAGACCGTCCACCTCCAGCCGGAGCCGGTCGCCCGCGTGGATGTGCGAAATGCCCTCCGGCGTGCCCGACCAGATCATGTCCCCGGGGTTCAGGGTCATGTAGGCGGTAATGTACTCGATGAGTTCGGCCACGCTGTGGCGCAGATCGCCGGACCAGCCCTCCTGGCGGAGCTCCCCGTTGACGTACGTACGCAGGCGCACGTCCGCGGGATCGATTTCGTCCGCGGTGGTCAGGAAGGGACCGAGGGGGCCGAAGGTATCGAATCCCTTCGCCTTGATCGGCGGCCTGAAGTAGTTGCTCACGAAGTCCCGTATCGTCAGGTCGTTCCCGATGGTGTAGCCGCCCACGTAGTCCAGCGCCTGTCCGGCCTTCACCTTCCGGGCCGGCCGGCCGATCACGGCCACCAGTTCGCATTCGTAGTGCAGGTAGTCGAATTCCGGGGGCACGACGATCTTCGCCCGGTGTCCGATAAAGGTCTGGGGCATCTTGTTGAAGAGGATGGGCTCTTCGGGCAGGTCCAGGTTCAGTTCCTTCGCGTGCTCCGTGTACCCCAGGGCGACCCCGATGGCCTTGCTCGTATGGGCCACGGGAGGCAGGAACATGACGTCCTCCGGATCGTAGGCCACCGTGCCCACCATGAGCTGGCCGTCTTCATAGACGGCTTCAAGGACCTGGCCGTTACAGGCGAACCGCGCTGTTTTCATAGATCTTCTCCGTTACACTTCATACCATTGTTCCACGACGCGTTCCAGTTCCCCCGGACGGGGATACCGGTCTTCCATTTCCGTGATCGCGGCCTCCACCTCCGCCACTGTCGGTACGAGGTCCCGCTGGCCTGCGGACAGGTCATAGACCGACCGGCCTTCCGTGGAAAGCAGGATGTCCAGGTCTAGCCGGCCCGCGGGCCGGCGCTTGAGCAGGGCGGAGTAGGTGTCGCAGTACAGGTCCGGATCGTAGTCACACGTCCGGTCTTCCCGTGCTTCTCCATCGATCAGCCCGAACCGCAACGCCACCGCGCACAGATCCGCCCACAGGGCGTACATGATGTCGGGCCGCGCATCGCCCTTCTCCCGTTCGTGCAGGGGCCGGACGCTCCGTTCCCTGCGCTGCGCTTCGATGAGTCGCCTTACCCGCAGCGACGGCGTGGGAATGGCGAAGTAGGCGGACTCCCCGTCGGCAAGCAGCGGTTCGACCGGGTCTGCCTCCGTCCGTACCAGCTCGACCAGCCGGTTGCCGATGATCGGCACCTCGCCGATGAGGATGTCCGGCAGGCCGAGGTGCTTCTCCGCCCAGTTGCCCACGGCGCGCCGGGACCACATGCCGGCCGCCTTGCGCACGCCGGCGTGGGTGATTCCATCCACTTCATGATAATGTTCCTTCACACGGTCGTTTGTCAAGAAGGGCAGCCGGCAGACATCCCACTGGAGCAGGTGGGGCGTCCGTCCGAGACCGTGAGCCAGAATGGCCAGTTGTTGCAGCAGCAGGCTCTTCCCGGTGCCCGGCAATCCGGCGAGGAAGACCATCTTCCGGGTTTTCACCAGATGAAGGAGGGTCTGGTACAGCCCGCTTTCTTCGGGGATCAGGAGCATGGCGCAATCGGTCCGTCCGTTAGGCGTCCCGGCCCCCTCCTCTCACCCTTGGACCCCGCTTGAACCGGTCCGCGTCCGGCATCTCGCCCACGGGTATCTCCACCACGGAAGGACCGTCTTCAGCGAACCCTTCCCGGATCGCCCCGCGCAGCTCGTCCGGCGTGCGTGCGCGCAGGCCCCTGGCGCCGAACGATTCGGCCAGTCCGACGAAATCGGGGTTCCGCAGGTCGGAGGCGATGACCCGGTTGCCGTACAGTTCCTTCTGCATCCGCTTCACGTTGCCGTAGGCATTGTCGTTGAACACGAGCGTGACCAGGCCGATGCCGTGCTGCACCGCGGTGGCCAGTTCCTGCACGGCGAACATGAACCCGCCGTCGCCCGCTATGGAGAGGACGCGCCGGCCGGGATGGGCGGCCTTGACGCCCAGCGCCGTGGGAAAGCCCCAGCCCAGGGTACCCTGATAGCCCGTGGAAATGAACGTGTAGGGCCTGTACACCGGCATCACCTGCCGGCTGGCGTAGCCCACCTGGGTCAGTTCTTCCACGAAGATGCCGTCCTCGCCCAGTTCTTCGCGGATGACCCGTAGAAAGGCGGCCTGGGGTTCCAGGGCGGATGCGAGCCTGGCCGCCGTTTCTTCCTTCAGCGTCCGCATTTCGGATTTCCGGGACGGGCGCGGCCGGTTGTGTCTTTCGACCAGGGGGACCAGCAAGGGCAGCGCGTCTTCGGTCCGTGCCGTGATGGGCAGGTCCGGCATGGCGATCCGGTCGTGAGCCGCCCGGTCCGCATCAATGCGGACGATGGTCAGGTTCTCGTCCACACCCCAGTTGAGCTGGGGTATCTCCAGTCGGGAGCCCACGGCCAGGGCGACGTCCACCTTCGGCCACAGCCTGTGTCCCGACGGGTTGGTGAGACTGAGATAGTGGCGGCTGTCCAGCACGCCCCGGCCGGTCCGGTAGCTGATGACCGGCGCCTGGAGCAGTTCGGCGAGTTGCCGCACTTCCTCGGACACGTTCATGGCGCCGCGGCCCACAAAGATCATGGGGTGCTCCGCCCGTCCGAGGATGCGCGCAGCCTCTTCAAGAGCATCCGTGTCGACGGGATCAGGCGCGATGGGCAGTGGACCGGGAATGCGATCCACCGGGCCTTCGGACGCGAGCACGTCCCAGGGGCATTCCAGGCCCACGGGGCGGGGCCTGCCCCCATGCAGCTGCCGCAGGGCCTCTGCCGTCCTGCCCGGCGCTTCGGACGGTCCCGTGATGCGGGCGGACCACTTGGTCAGAGAACGGAGCACCCGCAACTGGTCGTTGATTTCGTGCAACTGGCCGATGCCGCGGCCGATGAACTTCGAAGGGATCTCGCCGGTCAGGCACAGGACCTTCGCGTTGGTGGCATAGGCCGTGCAAAGGGCGCCGGTACTGTTGAGAAACCCGGGTCCGGGGACCACGTTGTAGACGCCGGCCCGGTCCGTGGACAGGGCGTAACCGAGGGCCATGTAGGCCGCGCCCTGTTCGTGCCGGGTGTGGATGACCCTGATCCGGCCGCGATGGTCGTGGAAGGCGTTGTACAGCGCGTCGTTCTGCACGCCGGGGAGGCCGAAGACCGTATCGATACCGTGCGAGACCAGGGTCCGGACGATCGCTTCGGCGGTGGTCATTTCTTCCGGCGAGGAGGAAGGAGCGGACGAGGCGGCGCGGGCGGTCACAGGTCGATCCGGTACAGGGGTTCGAGTCCCCGGGCGATCCGGTCGGTGTTCTCCGCTGCCGCGGCGGCCCTGCGCCGGGCGGTGCCGTCCGTTACGCCCGCGATGTGCGGCGTGGCCACCACGTTGGGCAGCTGGTAGACGGGCAGCGTCGGGTCGGGCGGCTCCTGGGCGTAGGCGTCCAGGCCTGCGCCGCCGATGCGGCCTTCGACGAGCGCCCCGTACAGGGCCTCCTCGTCCACCAGGGCGCCCCGCGCCACGTTGATAACGCTCGCCGTCGGCTTCATGCGCGCCAGTTGCCGGGCGTCGATGATATGGCGGGTCTCGTCGTTCAGGTGCAAGTGCAGGGAGAGGAAGTCGCTCTCCGCCACGACCCGGTCCAGGTCGTCCGGAGTTCCCATGAATACCGGCTGGATGTCGCCCAGCACCTCGGACTCGATCTCACGGACGTCGATGCCCATGATCCGCATGCCGAAGGGCTTCGCCCGCCGGGCCAGGGCCTGGCCGCTCGCGCCGAACCCGACGATGCCCAGCGTCCGGTTCTCCAGTTCGTAACCGATCGGATCGTAGAAACGTCCATCGGCGAAGTTGTCCGCCGCCTCCTGGTAGCGCCGCGACAGCATGATGATGAACATCATGGCCGTCTCCGCCAGGGCGACGTCGCTGAACTGTCCGGGCGTATTGGCCGTAGGGATGCCCTTCGTCTTGATATAGGCCAGGTCGAAGTGGTCGAAGCCCGTCCCCACGATCTGCCACAGGCGGCAGTCGGTCGCCGCGTCCATCATCTCCCGCGTGCCCACGCTGCCGCCCTGGTCGATCACCACGTCCATGCCGGCGAACTGAGGCGCCAGGGGCCGGTCGTCGTCGAGTTCGGCCAGGTCGTGCCGGTCCCCGACGGCCGCCTTGATGTTGTCGCACCAGGGGGTGTACAGGCGGCGCATGGGCAACAGGATGACGTTCAGTCTTTCCATGAGAATCCCTGGGCCAGCCGGCCTCGTTCGGGGTCAGGCTGTTGAAGATTCACCGGTGTCGTGTCCTGCACGTCGGTGCGGAATACCCAGGTGCCTTCCTTCACGTAGTGGACGGCGAAGGCCAGGCGTGCCCGGGTATGGGACCTGTTGGCATAGGACCCGTGCACGGTCCTGCTGGTAAAGAACACGCCGCTCCCGCACGGAACCGTCAGCCGGACGAGGTCCTCT
This sequence comes from bacterium, assembly GCA_965202605.1. GTDB lineage: Bacteria > JAAXHH01 > JAAXHH01 > JAAXHH01 > JAAXHH01 > JAAXHH01. The sequence continues at coordinate 2,032,284 of OZ241838.1, read as the reverse complement.
TCCCCGATGCCCACCACGTCGAAGGAGTAGAGTTCCTCGGTCCATTCGCGGCCGTCGGGCGACCGCATGCCGTATTCGCTTACCCAGCTGGTGTGCTCCGGATTGGTGTTCAGGGTCGTTTCCCGCAGGTCGTCCTTATGGCTGCCCGGCGCCACGCACAGTCCCCCGTTCTCCGGATCCGTATCGCTCATGGCGATCCAGCAGGCCATCAGCGTGTCGGGCTCGTTGGGCAGGTAATGAGCGTCCTGGTGAAGCGAGATGCCGGCCCCGCCCAATTCCTCGTCCGGCCCGGCCGGTTCCTTTGCCATGTACATGGTCTGCACGATGCAGGGCCGGCCGCCCAGGATCTGGGCCGCGACGCCGGCGACGTTGGGATGGTGGGCCAGATCGCGCCAGTAGGGGTCGGACAGGTGGGTGCGGAGTCCCTGCCGCAGCGTCTCGGCTTCCGGGTCTGCCTGGTGCCGCAGGAACGCTTCCACCTCGTCCTCGTTCAGCAGGTCGGGGACGACGAGATAGCCCTCCGCGTGGAACCGGTCGATCTGTGCGCCGGTAAGCTGTATGGAGCGTGCGTTCTGCGTCATATCCGGCAGGCCTTGGGTGGGAATCACGTCAACAGGTGATCGCAGGACTCAGCCTTAACTTGAGTTGGAAAACAGCCATACTAAAAAAAAGTACCTGTGGTTTTCGGTCAAGGAGTATGATTTAAAGCCAATTACTTGTATTGGTCGAGCACCGTTTTTACATTCCTGATTCAGCGTAGACTAAATCCTCTTGACACAGTCCATGTATCATCGTCTTATACGACTAACACTAGTGGAGTCAATCGTACTATCCGGATTCCGATGTTTATTTAGCCAAGAGGATCATCTCTCTTCGAGAAATCGTTTCATCGCAATCGACAAATCACTTTGAATATCTAATCACTAGAATCGTGGCCCAGACTCATCTATTTGAAGCAGAGCAACTGTTGAGTAAGCGTGAACCCGTTATCGGTCAGCGCTACTCACGCGATAAGGTGTTTGTCCTATTCGATCGAGCCGAGAACCACTACATGGATTGGCCGACGCCGACGTGCGTTATTTCTGATGGTCCCTACGGTATCGGTGGTTTTCCCGGGGATAGCCACTCAACTGGAACGCTGGCAGAATGGTACGAACCACACATCGAAGCTTGGAGCACATATTCGACTCCTGCGACGACTTTATGGTTCTGGAATACAGAGGTTGGGTGGGCTACGGTACATCCGGTTCTCGTCGATCACGGGTGGGAGTACCGATGTTGTAACATATGGGACAAGGGGATTGGACATATCGCCGGAAACGCAAACACGCAAACGCTTCGGAAATTTCCTGTCGTAACAGAGGTGTGCGCCCATTACGTCAAAGTGGCCAGTTTTCAAATTGACGATCGATCTTTAAGCATGCGGGAATGGCTTCGGTATGAGTGGAAACGCACAGGTCTGCCGTTGCGCTTAGCCAACGAAGCGTGCGGGGTACTCAACGCCGCGACTCGTAAGTACCTGACAGCCGATCATCTTTGGTATTTTCCACCGGCAGATGCATTCGGCAAAATGGTGGAATTTGCGAATCGGCGCGGCGACCCCGACGGGCGTCCGTATTTCAGCCTGGATGGGAAACGGCCCTTGACCGAAACGCAATGGGCTAAGATGCGAGCAGGATTCAAGTGTGAAATTGGAGTCACTAACGTATGGCGCTCACCGCAGGTCGGCGGTTCTGAACGTATCAGTGGGTCCCGCAATGAAATGAAGTATAAATACCGTAGCCTTCATGGGAGTCAGAAACCCCTTAAATTCATTGATCGTATAATTCGATCGACGACCGACCGTGGCGACGTCGTTTGGGAACCCTTCGGTGGGTTATGTCCGGGCGCGGTAGTATCCTATCATAGTGGCCGCCATTATTATGCCGCAGAGATTATTCCAGAGTTCTATCTGGCCGCCGTGGAGAGATTGGCCGCACAATGACGAATCAGGACAATCCTCACAACTCAATTGTTCCCATTAAGAACCTGCCTGTCAGCGACTGGTAACACTACCCTCTCTACAGAAGCGTTTGCGAAGCCATAGCGAGTCTGCCCGTGTATTTCCGTACCGAGACGCAGATATCTGGGATTATGGCTACCGATCTGCATACTCTCAACACTGTACTGGGCGCGACTATCGAGGAGCAGGTCGTAAGCACGTTGAATCTTATGCGGAGTACTTGGGATCCCGAGGAGAAATACCCACTATACAGCTTTGTCAGGCAAGCGCAGACCTTCCCCGATGTTCTTCTACGTAAGACATCGAGTGGCGAGATTCTTATGGGAGTAGAACTGAAGGGCTGGTATTTATTGGCGAAAGAAGCGGAGCCCAGTTTGAGGTTTCAAACTACTTCGGCAGCCTGCTCCCTTCAGGACTTGATTGTCGTCGTTCCATGGGTTTTGGGCAACGTGATTAGTGGGTCTCCTGTTCTGTTTGAACCATTTGTCGAATCGGCGAAATACGCTGCCGAATACCGTAATTACCACTGGCAACATGTTCGTAAATCACAACAGAGCAAGGGCATAACGATTCCAGATGGAATAAGTCCTTATCCGAATAAGTCCGATCCCGTTCTTGACAAACCAGCATCAGATGGCGGAGGAAACTTCGGACGGCTGGCACGCACCGGAATGATGGATGATTACATGGAGAAACTCAATGACGTACAACTGTGCGGTATAAAGACAGTTTATTGGCGAGAATTCCTGAAGACGTTCCAAGAGAATACGACTGACGACCAGGCACGTGTGGCTTTGGAACGGTTGAAGCTAAGAGTAGAGCAAACTACCGACATTCCATCCCCATTGGCTCGTACGACCATTAGCATAGTCGCGGAACTCGAAAGATTACTCACATCGGCCGGATAACGCTAGAGTCATGAGATAGTCTTTGCTTGGAAATTGAGCCCTACAACTGGTTGAGCAGCATCAGTTCGCCGGGAAAGGGATGGAGGTAGGTCTGGTCCTTCAGGTAGGTGATGTCGAACTCCCGGACGTAGTGCCGCAGCATGACGACGGGCACGATCAGGGGCAGGAGTTCTTCGTGGTATTTCTGAATCATGCGGGTCAGCTCGCGCCGGGTCTTGCTATCGAGCCTGTCCGAGACATAGCCTGCCATGTGCTGCAGTACATTGGTGTGGTTCCGCCGGGAAGGCGTACGTTTCATGACCCGGTTGAATTCGTCCAGGTAGGCGTCCGCCAGTTCGTCGGTGGTGGCGTAGCGTTCCGGTTTTGCAAGCAACCGTCCGAGACGGCGCGTGCCCTCCTGGCTGTGGGCCATGAGAAGGTACTTGTAGGCCCGGTGGTAGCCCATCAGAGATTGCAGAGTCAGGCCCGTGGCGGCCAGTTGCAGCCAGCGATAGCAGGCGAAGACCCGGCCGATGAAGTTCTCCCGGACCCGGGGGTTGTGCAGCCGTTGCTCTTCCTCCACGGGCAGATGGGGCAGGGCTTCCATCAACCGCCGGGCGAACAGGCCGCGCCCGTTCCTGAGGGCGCCGCCCTCGGGCTGGACCACGGGTACCCGTTCCATGCCGCAGGAGGGGGACCGGCTTTTCAGGATGTATCCGCTCAGCTTCGCCTGCTCCAGGGACTGCACCCGTTGCCGGGCGAACCAGTCCACCATGCCGGTGTGGTCTACGCCTGCTTTCGTCAGCATCCGGATATCGCCGTCGACCCGCGTCAGTTGCACGGTCTCCCGCGGGGTACCCATGCCCGCCTCCACTTCCGGACAGACCGGGACCCATTCCACGTAACGGCCGACCACGTCCACCAGGTAATCGTCGCGCTTGTGGCCGCCGTCGTAGCGGACCCGCTCACCGAGCAGGCAGGACGAGATGCCGATGCGTACGGGCAGTTCGGCCCGCTGGATGTCCATCAGAGGTGCGTCGTTCTCGGGAGCTCCGCTGAATACTGTTTCGCTCATGATACGTCCGTGCTCATCGCGCCTGTTAAAAGAAGCCCCGGTCTTCTCGGGCTGCGCGCCGGGCCGTCTCCTCGTCCAGCGTCACGCCCAGGCCCGGCTTCGTGGGCAGGTCGATGTACCCGTTCCGGATCAGGTCTCTTTCCACCGTCAGCGTATTCCATACTTCGTCGTCCAGGTGATGGAATTCCAGCACCTGGAAGTTGGGCGCCGCCGCGCACAGGTGGCAGACGGCCACCGTACCGATGGGTCCGCAGATGTTGTGCGGCGAAAGGGGAATGTAGTACATGTCGGCCAGATCGGCGATCTTCCGCCCTTCGAGCAGTCCTCCCGCCTTCGCGTGATCGGGTGAGATGATGTCCGCCGCCTGGGCTTCGATGAGTTCCCTGAATCCGTGGCGCGTATAGAAGTTCTCCCCGGTGCAGATGGGAACGCGCGTGGCCTGGGTAACCTTTGCCATGGCCTCGATGTTCTCCGGCGGCACCGGGTCTTCCAGCCACATCAGGTTGAGGTCCTCGATGGCGTAGGCCACTTTGAGTATATCCACCGGCGCGTAGTTCCAGTGGGCGTCGATCAGCAGGTCCGTATTGGGATCCAGGACCTCCCGCAAGGCGGTGATGACATCGACGAAATAGGCGACATCGTGGTTGCTGATGGTCCTGTTGTACCGGTCCCGCCGGGAAGGCTGGGGATCGATGTCGAACTTGATGGCGTCGAAGCCCCGGGCTTCCACGGTCCTGGCCTTCTCCGCGTAGGCTTCCGGCGTTTCTTCGTCCCCCGCGTGGCAGTCGTTGTAGATACGAATGCGGTCCCTGAACTTGCCGCCGAGCAGTTGCCAGATGGGTACGCCGCAGGCCTGTCCCGTGATGTCCCAGAGCGCCATTTCGATCCCGCTGATGGCACTCATGACCGCGCCCTGGTAGAAACCGGAAGCGGACATGGAACCCATCATGTCGTGAAACAGCCTGTCCACGTTACGCGGGTCCTTGCCAATGAGCGCCCGTTCGACCAGCCTCGGGTCGGTGGCGATCTGGTGGACCCCCGCGCCGTGATAGGCCTCGCCGATACCGACCAGTCCCTCGTCGGTCTTCACCTTGACCAGCACCCAGGGTATAGGTTCGAGCAGTGCCGCGCCCACATGCGTTATTTTCATTTCGGCTCCTTACATTTGTTCTCTCCATGCGGGACGCGCCGGCTTTCCAGGTATGCGGCGCGCCGGTTCTCCCCATGTGCGTAGTAGTATGCGAAACGGCGCGTCACTGCATCCTGGTCAGCGCGTCCCGGGCGTTCAGGTAGGGGACGGACCGCGCCAGGAACGTGTCCAGCAGTTCCCCGGGCGTCAAATCGGACGTGTCTATGGCGAACTTCCGGTGTATCCACGACTGCGCGGCCTCCTCTTCGAACCTTTCCAGGACGAGCGGGACGTCCTCCGCCGGCACCAGCTGGCGGGGATGGGGAGCCGTCTCCATGCGACGCCGGATGACTTCAGGACGGGCGTGCAGGTGAACCAGGATCGCGTCGCCGGGCATGTCCGGCTCGTACTCGCGCACCGCGATGTTGATCCCCGGGTAATAGTACCGGGGTCCGTAGACCATTTCCTCGATGTGAAACCCGCCGAGGAGGATGTGATCGAACTTGTGCATCAGGCGGACGTGGTACACGATCTGAAACCGTTGAAACCGTTCCTTGATGGCCGGCAGCATATCGATGAATCCCTGCTGCTCCTCCTCGTCGAGGTGATAGGCGTCCGGAATGGTGAAGTGGTCGTCGAGGTGGTGGTGCACGCCCCGTTCGTTGCCCCAGGCGTAGAGACCGTCGATCAGCGTCGAGACGCCCGAGTATTCGCAGCCCACGGCGATTAAGCGCATGGACGCTCCTTTCTTGGTTCCGTTCTGTGATTCAGTTCAGTTCCTCGTGACTTTGCGTGTACCGCTGCAGTGCGTCGTAATCAAGGTCGCAGCCCAGTCCAAGCTTCATCGGCGTGGGGACGTAACCGTTTTCGTAGACTATGGGCTCGACGATGAGATCGTCCTCCCGGGTCCAGCCGCCCACGAAGTCGGAAGCCATGGTGCAGTTGGGCGCCGCGGCCGCGGCGTGGACGTAGGAGGTATCGGCGATGCCCAGGTCGTTGCCCGATCCGTGCCAGCAGGGCAGCCCGGCGGCGGCGGCCGTGGCCGCGTTGCGCTGAAAGCCGAACATGCTGCCGCCCAGGTTCACGCAGTCCACCACGCCCCGGCCCCCGTCGGCCTGCAGGGCCCGGACCACGCCGGGACCGTCCCCCAGGTGCATGGCCAGGGGGAAGGGGATAGCCCGGTGGATCTCTTCGTATCCCTCGATATCCGTTTTCGGAATAGGATCCTCGAAGACCTCCACGTTCCCGAGCGGCTCGAGGCGCTCGGCCAGTTCGATGGTCTGCTCCGCGGTGTGGAACCGCTCGTTGGGGTCCACGGTAACCTTGAATTCGGAACCGCCCACGTCGTGCATGGCCTTCAGCCGCTCGTACATGGGTTCCTCGATCCGGCACTTGATCTTCACGCCTCTGAACCCGTGCCGCAGTGCCCGTTCCACGGCCCTGCGGCCGTCCTCGGGCGTCTGATGTCCCATCCAGTAGTCGGCCCGGACGCGGTCCCGAACGGCGCCGCCCAGGAGTGTGTGCACGGGCACGCCCCTCACACGTCCCACCAGGTCCAGCACGGCCATCTCGCAGGCGTCGTAGGCCGGACCGGCGCCCACCGTGACGTCGTCGTCCGCCTTTTCGGCCTGCCGCCCGAAGATATCCTGGGGCGCGATGGCCTCGGGGTCGCGGCCGATCAGCAGCCTAGCGCCTTCCCTGACCTCCTCGATGGCCATGCCCCGCCAGGTCTCCCCGATGCCGGAGAACTCGGTGTCCGTATCGATCCGGATGAGGTGCTTGGGCACCAGGTCCCATCCGGACTTGTCGGTGTATATCGGACTGTGCACGCGGCCCGGTATGATGGGCACGACGACGGTCCACACGTTGACGGATGTGATTTTCATCATGGTCTCCCGGGTTGTGCTGAATCGCAACGATCGCGATGATCGAGACGATCAGTTGTTCCGCCATTCTGCCACGAATGCGTCCATGTTCAGGTCGGACGGCATTTCCTCGAAATTGTAGTGCATGGGGCCCGACTGAAAGCCCGGCACGTACTGCAGGGATTCGGATTTTATCTTCTCGTCAAGCGGCGCGAAGCGGCGCCAGAGCGTGTCCAGCTCACCGGCGGTGAACCGGGACTTCAGTTCTTCATCGTGGGAGATGTCGCTGCCGTAGTGCTTCCGGACCGGATGGGTGGCGAACTTCATCTTGTAGACGATCTTGGACAGGAGCACGACGCATACGATTCGGCAGGCCTCGCCGGGATGCAACGCGGCCACGCCTTCCTGGAAAGCGCCCTCGTCACGGTCGATGGCGGCGCGGAAGATGGACTCGATCAGGTTGGATTCGTCGTCATACCTGCGCCGGACGTCCCGGAAAACGGCCTGCAGTTCGGCGGGCAGGCAGTCGATAAAGCCGAGGTCCCTGAAGGTCCTGTTGACATAGGGGAAGATCGGCCCGCCGTAGGACCGGTAACCCAGGTGGATGGTACGCCGCGTCCTGGCGCTGTAGTTGCTCCCCCAGTGCAGGATCGTATTGGTATAGACCACCCCGTCGCCCGCGTTCAACCCGACCCGGACGCCGTCCGGCAGCAGTTCGCGGGGATTCCGTTCCAGGCGACGGTTTTCTTCCTCGGTATTGCCCCTGAGGTGACTTTTCGGCACGACCCAGAGCACGTTGTCTTCGTAGAGGGGGATGTTCCACTGCAGGTAACCGGGCGCGTTGTCCAGCAGGTCGGTCTGCAGGCCCCGCAACGGGGCCTGGTCGATGGGGTGGATGTCCCGGTGCCACGCCGCCGGTCCGCGGTCCTCCACCGGGTTGCACATGAACATGAACCCCGTGTTTCCCGCGGCTTCCGCCCTCATTATACGCCGGCTTACGCCCATGGTGTTCTCGTGCAGACAGAAGGCCATCGTATTGGCCGTCTCCCCGTCCACGAGTGTTTCGAAATGAAGCCTGGGCTGGGGGCTGGTTTCCCACTCGCCTCCGGGTGGTTCGTCCGGTTTTCTTTCCCGGGCCCAGATCTCCTTCTGCCGCTCCACCATGCGCTCGAAGCTGTCCCTCAGGGGATCGAGCCAGTCAGGGGGAACCACCCCACGAAGCACAATGAAGCCGTCTTCGAACAGTTGCCGAGGATCGAAATGCATGTAAGGGTTACCATAAAACGATTCGACGCGGAACGATGCCCGCGCCGTATAACCGGGATAATGTCCAATCTATACCGGCCCACGGGAATGTCAAGGGTGGGAAGGCATAAGGTCGACGTTCGTCGTTCTTTGATTTCAGATATCCCGTTGCCACCGCGCCGGACGGGATTTCGTCTTGCCCGGAGTCCGCCGCGCCGGACGGGGATTTCGTCTTGCCCGGAGTCCGCCGCGAAATTAGATTACCGGCTTGTGCTACACGCTTGACCGCCGCCCGGACCGTATCCACGTACATCGTTCGCCTTCAGTCGGAAGCGTGCCCATGGCTGACCCGATAGACTGGCACCGGTTCGTTCTGCTGCTCATTGACGTCCAGCGGGACTTCTGGCCGGAAAAAACCGCGAAGGCCTTTCCGGATTTTCCGTCGAACGTCGAACGGCTGCTGGAATACTGCCGGACGTCGCGCCTGGACGTCGTGCATGTGCGCGCGGGATTCGAACCTGACGGAACGGACTGGATGGCGCCGTACCGGATCAGGGGGGAGACACCCTGTGTCAGGGAAACGGCCGGCGCCGACGTGCTGCCCTGCGCCGCGGAACGCAGCGGCGAGCCCGTTATTCAGAAGCGGACCTTCGACGCTTTCCATCAGCGGGACTTATTAACCCGTTTACAGCGCGCGCGGAAATCCTTTATACTGGTTGCGGGACTGGAGACCTCCGTCTGCGTGCTTTTCACGGCGGCTTCGGCGGTGCAGCGCGGTTTCCTGGCCGCTGTCGTCGAGGACTGTTGCGCCGACGACCCGGCCAAACACGCCGCGGCGATGGCCCACTATCCTTTTGTCTTCGAACGGACGTCCCTCGGCCGGCTGGAAACCGACCATGGCCGTTGGACCGCCATGTTGAACACGTTGTAAAGATCCGGAGGCTGATCGTGAACAACCTGAACGTCGGCATCGTCGGTCTCGGCTGGGTGGCCGGAGCGCACATCGACGCGTTCAAGGCGGTGACCGGCGCCGAGGTCACCGCCGTCTGCTCCCGCAGGACCCACGACGACGCGGCCCTGTCGGCGCAGTTCGGAACGCCGCTGAAGTCCTTTGTCGACTACGAAGAGATGCTCGCCGATCCCGATATCCACGTCGTCGATATCTGCACGCCCCATCCCTTTCACGCCGACCAGGCCGTGGCCGCCGCGGAGGCCGGCAAACATCTCATCATCGAGAAGCCGATCGCCCTGACCCCCGCCGACACCGCGCGCATCCAGTCCGCCGTGGACCGGACCGGCGTGTCGGTCTGCGTCTGTTTCGAATGCCGTTACAGCGCCCACTTCACCCTGATCCGGTCCGTCATCGACCAGGGACTGCTCGGTGACCTCCACTATGCCGAAGTCGACTACTACCACGGCATCGGACCGTGGTACGGCCAGTACGACTGGAACGTGAAGAAGGATTTCGGCGGGACGAGCCTGCTGACCGCCGGATGCCACGCCCTGGACGCCCTGCTCTTCTTCATGGACGGCAAGGTGGAGGAAGTCACCGGCTACAACACGAAATCTTCGAGTTCCCACTTCGCGCCTTACGAGTACGACACGACCAGCGTTTCCATCCTGAAATTCGAAGGCGGTAGCCGGATCGCCAAGGTGACCTCGTGCATCGACTGCCTGCAGCCCTACTATTTCCACGTGCACCTGGTGGGCAGCGAAGGCAGCCTCCTGGACAATCGGTTCTACTCGGAAAAGCTCGATGGACTGGACCGGAGCCGGTGGAGTACGCTCGAGACCTCTTTGATCGATTCGGGCGACGTGCAGGATCATCCCTACGAACCGCAGTTCCAGGCTTTCGTCGACAGTGTCCACCAGGGCGCGCCGATGCCGCACACGGACATGCAAACCGCCTGCGAGTCCCACCGCGTCGTCTTCGCCGCCGACCGTTCCGCGGCGGAGGGCCGGCCCGTGCGTGTGGACGAACTCGACTAGAAACCCGGACGGAGCAAAGGGACATGCGGAAGGACGACGTCGTTCTCCACTACCGCATCGTAAGCGTCCTCGGACGAGGAGGCATGGGCGAGGTATACCTGGCAGAGGATACCCGCCTCAAGCGGCGGGTCGCCCTCAAGGTGCTGCCGGAGGACCTGGCCGGCGACCCCGTACTGCTCCAGCGGTTCCGGGTTGAGGCCGAGGCCGTCGCCAAGCTGAACCACCCCAACATCGCCCAGGTATACGCCATCGAAGAGGCGTCCCCGGCAGGCGCTGGAGAAGACGGCCTGGATGGGCCGGGCCAGCATGGTCCAGGCAGCCGGAATGATCCGGGCAGGGTATACTTCATCACCATGGAATACGTGCCCGGCCGTCCACTCCATGAGCACCTGTCCGGTACGCGCCTCCCGCTGGAATCCTTCTACGACTGGTTCATGCCTGTAGTGGACGCCCTGGACCACGCGCACGACCGGGGCGTCGTGCACCGGGACCTGAAACCGGCGAACGTCATGATTTCGGACGAAGGCGTCCCGAAGATCCTGGATTTCGGACTGGCCAGGATCGCCGCGGATGGCCCGGGCGAGACCGCTGGCGGCGAGGCGACGCTGAGCCTTACGCAGGCCGGCGCCGTGCTGGGCACCCCTGCGTACATGTCGCCGGAACAGGCCATGGGGAACCGGGGCGATCACCGAAGCGACGTTTTCAGCCTGGGCGTCATGATGTACGAGGCGCTTGCGGGCAGCCGGCCTTTCACCGGAGACAACTACGTATCCGTTGTCAGCAGCACGCTGAAGGACGACCCTGAACCCGTGGGAGCGTACAACGATGACCTGCCGCCCTCGCTGAACCGGATCGTCCGGCGCTGTCTCGCCAAGGAGCCCAGGTCCCGCTATCAATCCGTGCTCGACGCGGGCCATGACCTGTCCGACAGCCGGGATGAATACGGGGCGGGACCTCCGACCGGAATGACCGGCCCATCGAAGGCGGGACGGTCTGTTTCCCTCATCCGGAATCCGGGCGTGCTCGCGGCCTGCGCCGCAGGGATTATCGGGTTGGTTCTCGGCATAACGGGCCTTTCAGGGTTGCTGCAGGTGGATACCCCTCTGCCCGTCCGCAAGTTCCAGGTAACGCTGGACAATCTGGAACAGGACAACGTGGCCATTTCTCCGGACGGGACCATGCTCGCCTTTACCCGCGACGAACGGTTGCGGGTGCGGCCCCTGGACCAGGTAGAGGGCAGGGAGATACCCGGTACGGAGGACGTCGATCAGGTATTCTGGTCTCCCGACAGCCGTTACATCGGCTACCTGTCCGGGCGGTCGATATGGAAGGTCGTCGCGGACGGCGGTGGACAGGTCCATCTGTGCGATTTGCCGGACCTCCGGTTGGTGGGTATATCGTGGGGCGGCGACGGACGAATCCTCTTCGGCATGAGCAGCCCGAGGACCGGTGGAGGGCTGTACTCGGTGTCCGAGCACGGCGGTGTCCCGGTGCTGTTGGCGGAGCCGGACGAAACGAAATCCGAACGGGCCCTGGTCACCCCCTTGAGTCTGTCCGATCACAATCTCCGCCTGTTCTCGGTCGTGCTGACCGAGGACGATTCGGAAGTGATCGCCAATCTGAGCGAAAAGTACCGGGGGAACGCGGAGTTGAGCCTGGCGATTACGATGGGCCGTATCTCGGCGTCTCGCATTGTCGTGGAATCTCCCGGTGACGGCCGGCGCACGCTGCCCCTGGAAGGCGATTTTGTCACCGTAGCGGGATTCGCGTCCGGCCACCTGGTCTACTACCGGGAGACCGTCCAGGCCGAAGGCGACTTGTGGGCCGTGCCGTTTTCGCCCGAGCTGGGGGAACTGACGGGTGAAGCCTTTCCGGTAGTGCGGGACGTGAATACCGTCAGCCTCTCGACAGATGGTACCATGGTGTACCGGCCGGCATTCCGCCCCAGGCAGCAGCTTGCCGTGGTCAACCGCCGCGGGCGAATCGAACGGATCATCGGCAGCCCGCAGGAATGGATTGGCGATCCTGTGCTGTCACCCGACGGGACGAGGATCATCGTGGACCGCGAGGAAGGAAATCGCGAGGGGCTCTGGTTGTACGACCTCGAAACCGGCGCTGGCAACCAGCTTACCTTCGACGACCTGGACTACAGCAAACCGACCTTTACACCTGATGGCGGATCCATTGTTTTCGCGGTTTCACAACCTCTGACACCGGGGCGTTTCGGGCGCGACGGACCGCTTATGCGGATGGACCTCGACGCAATGGACGGAATGATGGTTTTCTCCCCGGATTCCCTTTCCGGCTGGGAACCCATAATGTCGGGTGACGGACGCCACCTGGTCTTTTTCAGGCGTCAGAGCATACAGTATGTCTCCATGGAACCTGACGGAAAGGCGCAGGTGATCGTCGGGAACCAGCGCCGGGTAGTTCAGACGGCCCTGTCACCGGACAATCGATATCTGGCCTATGTCTCGATCCAGGACGGTTCTCCCGAGGTGTACGTGACCCGGTTTCCCACGGGCTCGGGTCGATGGCGCGTGTCCATCAATGAGGGCTGGTCGCCGGAATGGAGTCCGATCGGTAATGAGCTGTTCTACGTGGACGACAGCCGGATGATGTCCGTTCCTCTCCTGGAGGGCCAGGGTTTCCGATTCGGACCGCCGCGGGTCCTCTTCGATCGTATCCAGGGCGGCGCCGACTACCTGCGTTTTTCCGGCTTCGACGTGACCGGGGATGGGCAGAAGTTCATCCTGCCGGCCAACGCGGAATCTGCGCGGCCCGTGTTGACCATCATCGAGAACTGGCGGGGCGAATTCGACCGGTAACCGGTTGTCCACGACTAAGAAACGAGGTGTGACTTGGAAGCACTCAAGCAGAAGATCCGCAACGTGCCGGACTTTCCCATTCCCGGGATCAACTTCAAGGACGTAACCACGCTGTTCAAGGATCCCGCCGCCTTCCGCATGGCCGTGGACCGCTTTGTCAAAGAGTACGCGGACAAGGCAATCGATCTCGTGGCAGGCATCGAGGCCCGGGGGTTCATCCTGGCGCCGGTGCTGGCCTACCATATGGGCAAGGGCATCGTTCCTCTTCGCAAGCCCGGCAAGCTTCCGGCGGAAACACGGCGGATCGAATTCGAACTGGAATACGGTACGGACGCGCTGGAAATGCATCTGGATGCCGTGCAACCCGGAGACCGCGTGCTCGTCGTGGACGACCTGCTGGCCACGGGAGGCACTGCCACGGCAGCGTGTCAACTCATCGAGGAAGCAGGCGGGGTCGTGGCCGGCGTGGGGTTCCTGATCGAGCTGTCCTTCCTGGATGGCCGCAGGCGACTGGATGACCGCCCCGTCTTCTCCCTCCTGGAATACGACTCGGATTAGCTGTGAAGGACTGGCCTTTCCTTCACGCCTGAAGTCTGCGTTCCGCCTCGGCGATCACTCGTTGGGGCGGCAGATCTTCCATGCACGCATGGGTGCCGAAGCGGCAGGCGCGGTCCCCGTGCAGGCTGCATGGACTGCACGGCAGGTCGAGCGACACGGCGGCGTCTTCCGGGCCCAGCGGAGCGAATCCCAGGCGGGGATGAGTCGCCCCGAACACACCGGTAACCGGCGTGCCTACCGCCGTGGCCACGTGCATGGGGCCGGAATCGTTGCAGACCAGATGCCGGCATCGCTTCACCGCCGCGGGCAGCAGTGCGAGATCCGTCACCCCGGTCCAGTCCAGGGCGGGTTTCTTCATGGTGCCGGCCACCTCCGCGGCCACGGGACGGTCGCCTTCGCTTCCCAGCAACAGCACCCTCATGCCGTGGACTGCGGCCAGTTGGTCGGCAACCCGGGCGAACCGGTCCGGGGGCCACCGCTTGGGTCCGTGAGAGGCGCCGGGCGCCAGACCGAGTACCGGGTCTTCCGGTCCAATGCCCGCGCCGGCCAGGCGACTCGCCACTTCCGCCGCTGCGGAGTCTTCCACGATCAGTTCAGGTATTTTGCTTGCGCTCTCGTCAGGCGCGCCGTCGCCGGGCGTCTTGTCATGCACCGTCTTCCCGTCGAGCGCACCGAGCACCTCCAGGTATCGATCGACCGTGTGGGATACGGCCGCGGGCCCCCCGGGCCTGGCAATCAGGGCCATGCGGGCGAACCTTCGCTTGTCGTACCGGACGACCCGCCGCGCGGCGCCCGCCAGCCCGACGAGCCTGCTGCGGATATTCCCATGCAGGTCGAACACCAGGTCGTAACGCATCCGGCGCAAGCGGGCGACGACCCGCCACAATCCCTGTTCGGGCTCGAAGCGCTGCACCCGGGTGATACCAGGAAGTGCCCAACCCAGGGGGGCGTATTCGTCTCGCGTGAGAAAATCGATTTCCGCGTCGGGGCAGATCCTGCCCAGTTGCCGGGTAACCGGCGAGGTCAGCACGATATCGCCCATCGAACTGAACCGGATGACCAGGATGCGGGATGGTGTTTCGGAAGAAAGGGCCATGGCCTCGGACCCCGAAGGGTATGGGTCTACAGGCAAGGTTCGTCCAGGTGCGCCGGTTATCCCAGTTGCTGCTCCACGGCGTCCCGGACCATATCCACGGAGATCCCGGAAAGGTCGCAGAGGGGGCCGCGGTCGCAGGTCGGACACTGCCCATCGGGGGGCAGCAGATTAAGGTCCCGGCCGCCCAGGGGCCGCCACCGTTGCGGCGACCGCGCGGGCAGCGGACAGAAGATGGATACCGTGGGGACGCCCAGCGCTCCCGCCAGGTGCATGGGCCCCGTGCTGCTGCTCATCAGGAGATCCATTTCGCCGATCACCGCGATCAGCTCGTCCAGCGAAAGCCGTCCGGCCAGGGAAAGCGCGGGCCCGTCCAGAACAGACACGATCGACCGGGCGAGATGTTCTTCCTCCGCGCTCCCGGTGACGACGATCTTCGCACCGTGCCCCTCCTGCAAGCGCTTCGCCAGCGCACCGTATCGCTCGGCCGTCCAGTTCGGGGCGTTCCGGCCGTTGCCGGGATGAATGCCGATGACCGGTACCCCCTCCGCCTGCTCCAGGACCCTGCGGGCTTCCAGCTTCTCCGTCTCGCCCACCTCGATTAGCGGCCGCCCCCCCGGTTCCCGGGCGTCGAGGGCGCGGGCCAGGTCCAGGCAGTAATCTGATTCGTGGCGAAGCGGCACGTAGCCGCCGCGGCTGATCGACCGGGTGAATGTAAGCGCCTGGTAGATCGTCCGACCCACGCCGATACGGCGGGGGATACCGGCCAGGAAGAGCATCCAGGCGTGTCGCATGGTCGGCATGAGCATCAGGGCTGTGTCGAAGCGATGGGTCCTCAGGCGCCGCGCCTGTGCGAGGAGTCCCGCCACGCCGCGGTGGCCTGCGTCCGGGTCGTCCTCGATCACGGTGTCGATACAGGGGTTTCTATCGGGTACGCTCCTGGTATAGGGGCGCACCATCATGGCGAGATAGGCTTGAGGCCAGCGGTGCCGGAGGGCGTCCAGCACCGGCAGGGACAGCACCACGTCTCCGATCCGGTCGGGTCTTACCACGAGGATCCGCGGTGACGTTGCCTGTTCCAAGGGCGATCCTCCGGTCCGCCTTCCCTCCCGCCGCCTGTCATCCGTCCGGGGCTGTCCGGGATTCGGCAAGGCGCAGTTGTCCGCACGCCGCCTCGATGTCCCGTCCGCGCTCCCGGCGCGTGGTCAGTTGCAGTCCGCCCTTCCGCAGGGCTTCCACGAAAGCCGCCTGCCGGTGTTCGTCGGGCCTTTCGTAGGGCAGGCCGCGCACCGGGTTATAGGGAATGAGGTTCAGCTTGCACTTGTCTTTTTTCAACAGTTTTACGAGGTTTTCCGCGTCCTGGAACCGGTCGTTCACGCCCTTGAGCAGGACGTATTCGTAGGTAATGATCCGGTCGGTCACCCCGGTGTAATGGCGGCATGCCTTCATCAGCTGCCTGAGGGGATAGCGCTTGTTGACCGGGACGATCAGCGAACGGGTCCGGTCGTCGGCGGCATGGAGGGAAACGGACAGTTCGAACTGGATCTTCTCTTCGGCCAGCTGGTAGATCTTCGGAACCAGTCCGCTGGTGGACAGCGTGATTTTCCGTGCGCCGATGCCCAGCCCCCAGTCGGCGTTGATGATCCGTACGGCCCTGAGCACCTGGCGGTAGTTGGCCAGCGGCTCCCCCATGCCCATGACGACGACGTTGTTTATGGGACGGACTTCGCCGGCCAGCCTGGCCAGCTTCCTGACCTGCACGACCTGGTCGACGATTTCGGCCGACGTCAGGTTGCGCACCAGGCCCTCCAGCCCGCTCGCGCAGAAGCGGCAGCCGATCGCGCATCCCACCTGCGTCGAGATGCAGAGCGTATTGCGCCGCGACCCCCCGATCAACACGGTCTCCACCCGCTGGCCGTCCCCGAGTTCGAAGAGGTACTTCGCGGTCGGGCCGTGGCGGGATTTCGACCGGCTGACCGAGGTAAGCGGATTCAGACACACACGGTTGGACAACTCGGCCCGGAATGACCGGGACAGGTTGGTCATTTCGTCGAAGGAACCCACGGCTTTCTCGTACACCCACGAGGCGATCTGCCCGGTCCGGTAGGCCGGTTCGTCCATCTCGGCGACGATCCGCGAAATCTCGGGCAGCGTGAGCCCCCTGAGGTCGGGCTTCCCTCCTGCATCGGGCTTCCCTCCCGCAGTCCGCCGATCGGCCTGTTTTTTTGTGTTTTCCCGTATCATTTGCGTATTCAGGCAGCCGCATCGGTTATCGTATGTGAACCGGACCAAGATAGGGTGGAAAGCCCGCGCTGTCTATGGAAAAGCATGGGCGTCCGTCAGGGCTGAAAATGGAAAAGCCCCGGAACTTCGCGGTTCCGGGGCCCGGTAGGCGACTTTGAAGTCAAATGCGGTTTTCTGCAAGTCAATGGCGCCGGCGCGATCCTCTGACCGGCCGGATGATCTCAGAGCGAGAAGCCATACTTGACGTACCAGAACGCGCCGCTGAAACCGAATGGACTGTACTGGCTGTACTTGTTGCCCGGGCCTCCCGAGGGGCCTCCGGCGGCATGGGGATTCTCGTCCGGATAGGTATTCAGGATATTCTGCCCGCCAATGGTTATCCTGGACCGTTCGTCGTTGAACGTGATGGTACTCTCCAGATCCAGCAGGACCTTGCCGTCATAGGTCTCGCCATCGCGAAAATCGAAAAAGGAACCGTAGTAACTGGCCCGTCCCAGGGCGTTCCAGTTATCGGCCAGGGCCTGGGTCAGGGTCAAGTTGCCGCGTTGTCTGGGGAGTCCCTCCTCCAGCGCTCTGATCTGTACGTCATCCAGGATTTCCGGATTGTGATCGGTGACTTCGGACGCCGTGTAGTTGTAGGCCAGGCTCAGCGTACCCGTCCCCGCAGGCGCCGAAACAACGACGTCGATTCCCCGGTTCGCGGAGTCGAAATCGTTGGTGAAGAACTGGAACCCCTGCAACCCGGCCGCGCTGGTGATGCCCTCGGCGATCAACTGGGCTCTCTCCTGGTCGGTGAGCTCGAAATTCTGGGAGACCGTCAGCCGGTCCCGCACCCTGATGTCGAAATAATCGATCGTGGCGCTCACGGTGCCCAGACTGAAGACGAGGCCCGCCGAAATGTTCACGGACTTCTCCGCGTCGAGCGGTTTGCCGCCTTTCAACTCGGCCGCGCGGCTGTTGGAAGGCACCGTTCCGTTATTCACCAGGTCGTTCAACGCCAGATCGAACTCCGTCGTGATGTTGAAAGCGTTCTGCTGGCCGGGCGTCGGCGCCCTGAAACCCGTGCTGTAACTGCCGCGCAGCTTAACCTCGTCGTTCAGCCCCACGTTCGTGGCCACTTTGTAGTTTGTGGTTGTACCGAAATCGTCGAATCGCTCGCTGCGCACGGCCACGTCGAGCAACCACCGGTCCGCGGGCGTGATGCCGCCCTCCACGTATATCGCGGAGTTGGAACGGTCCCATTCTCCCGAGGCGACCTTGCTGAACCCCGCGAATCCATTGGTAGCCGGTGCGAAGCCCTGGCTGGCGAGGGGCTGGCCAATCAGGTAGGACTCGATCTGGCCTTCGACGATCTCGAAGGTCTCGGTCCGGCGTTCGAGGCCGGCCGCCAGGACCAGCTTCTGGCCGACCGGGTAGGTTACGTCGAAGTTCAGGTTGACGTCGGACTGGACATAGGAGCCCGGATCGAAATAGGTCGGGGTGTCGGGACCCATGGAGGCGTTTACCGTATTGTAAATGAAGAAGTCGGCCTCGTTGCGTCCGTACGATGCGCTCAGTTCCCAGCGCATCAAATCCGCGCGTCCTCTCAGGCCGAGGACCACGGATTCATCCGACGCGAACGCGCCGAACCGGGGCGTGAACCCCCCGGGAAACATCTTCAGGAACGAGAAGCAGTTGGGATCGTCGCGGATCCGCAGCCAGGCTTCCTGGTCCGGCCTGTCGTTGATGATGGGCACCGGCGCGCATTCGCTGCCCTGCCCCACGCCGTCCAGGTCGCCGACCAGCAGCGAAGGCAGCATCGCTCCGCCTACTTGCACCTCGGGTCCCTGGTACACGCCGCCGCGTGTATGGGGATTACGAAAGTAAAACCCGCCGTCGACTTCTTTGCTGGCATAATTGGCATGGCCGAAGAACTCGAGTCCATCGCCGATCTCAGCGCCGTAGTTGGCGAAAAACTTGAGGTCGTCCCGGATAAAGGGCTGGCCCCAGAAAGTCTCGGGATTGGCTATGTCGAGATTGCCGGCCGCGATCAGGGCCGCTCCGGAGTTCGTCTGCACCGAACGGATCGTTTCGCTGGAGTTGCCGTACTCCACGCTGAGGTTGGCCCACGCGCTTTCGGTGCCCACGCCGACGTTCCCCGCAATGAAAAACAACTCTCCGTCGCCGAGGAACCGGCCGGAGCCGTCCTGAAAACTGCCGACCTTGGACTCTACGGAAAATCCCTGCCAGTTGTCTTTCAGTTGAAAGTTCAGCACCCCGGCGATGGCATCGGATCCGTACTGCGCCGAGGCGCCGTCGCGCAGGACTTCCACCCTTTCGAGCGCAATCGCCGGAATCGCGGCCAGATCGGGCCCCTGCGAACCTTCGGCCACGGCGTTTGCGTACCAGTTGATCACGGCGCCGCGGTGGCGGCGCTTGCCGTTGACCAGGACCAGCACCTGGTCGGGCGCCAGGCTACGCAGATTGGCGGGCCGGACGATCGTGCCCGCGTCGCTGATCGGCTGGGTGTTGACGTTGTAGGACGGTACGACGTTGCGCATCAGGTCGGCCAGATCGGATCCGCCCTGCTGGACGAATTCCTCAACGGGAATCACGTCGATGGGCACGGTGGATTCGGTCAGAGAGCGCGGCTGTGCGCGGGAACCGGTCACCACGACTTCTTGTAAGGGCGTCTCCAGAACGACCGGCGCTTCCTGGTCCTGCGTCTCCTGCTCTTCTGCAGGAACGGTTCCCGCAGGGCCTTCCTGCGCGAGGACCGCCGGTGAGGCGATCATCAGGAAGAGCAGTGCCAGGATGGCCAAGAGCTGTGGGCAACTCGACGTGGTCCTTGCATACCGCATCATGATATACTCCCTCCCCAGGTAAGTGGAGTGGCTTTCGCTGACGGCACTAAACGCCGCCTGATTTTGATGGATCACCGAACATGTTTTTGTATTCAATATATTCAATAATACATACATAAAATAATATGTACATGCTATTGTTGATATTTTAATAAACAGGAGTAATGGAGATTTTACTTGAGTTATTCGTGAGTTACTTGTGAGTTGTTTGTGAATTGCGGGTTCTGCACCGGGCCATGAAGAATCCGTTGCGGCGAGGGTTTTATTTGCATCTGACAGAAAAAACATTAGATTGGACGCGTCCAGGAGTCCGAAAATACATACTGGAGTCTTACACGTAAGTCGAGGAGTTCGACACGTACGAAGTCTTGACGAACCACGCTGAAGAAATCCTGTTGGGAGGAAACCGAGATGGCTAAGGACAGAAGCTTTGCGGCCAAGATGGCGAAGGGGGCCGACAAGGGGCAGGATGAGCAGGTCCAGACCGTACTGCTGGTCAAGCCCGTCAAGTCCGAGGAAGGGCACTACAAGTTCAAGCGCACGCTGGCCAGGCTGACCCCCGAGAACAAGAAGGCGCTGGGCGTCTGAAGCCAGCCCGTCCCCGCGTCGGCCCCGCCCGGATTCACCTCATTGAAACAGCGCGTTGACGAGCGCGTCTCTTTCTTCCGTCATCTGCAGTGTGCCGAGCAGGTTGTTCACCGCGTGGATGGCGAGGGGGACGTATAGCGAACCGGTGCGCTCCCGGGCGATCCCGAGCAGGATCCCGATCAGGGCGATCAGCGTGAGGAAATACAGGTCGTACTGGGCGACGTGCAACAGCGTCCAGAGCAGCGTCGTGACGACGATCGTCCCCCCGGCGCCTATCGCCGTCCGGCGCAGTCCCTCGTAGAGAAACCCTCTGAACAGCACCTCTTCGAAAACCGGCGCGGCGATCACGAGCGCGAACCAGAGCAGCGCGGTGTATCGCGTGGTTTCGATGATCGTTTCCATGACCGGCGGCACGGGTGAGCGTCCGAACTCGACCGTAGCCAGGTCGGCGAGTTGCAGCAGTACACAGGCAAGCACCACCCACCCGAGCAGGGTCGTGGTCCGGACAGGAGAGAGAGCCAGCCAGGATATCGGATCGATGCCCCGCTCGCGTCCGAGGATGCCCAGCACCAGGAACGTACAGGGTACGGCGGAGCAGATCACGCCCAGGGCGACCAGGTCGCCCGTGCGTTCCGCGGGGTCCAGGCCCAGCAGGACCACCGCGGCGATGGTGGCGGCGAACTGCAGGAACAGGTAGGCGCCCAGGATCAGCGCGCCGGATACGAGGGTGAACCTGAGACGCGGCGGTGATGGTGTGTTTTCCGGCTCAAGCGCGGGCAGAGGTGTTTCGTTCATGAGGACCGCCGCACGTACCGGGGGATGCAGAGCATTGCGGCCCGGCGGGCTGTGCCTTGCCGCCGGATCAAAGAACTGCGCGGAACAGGTAGAAGAAGATGATCGCCAGCAGAGCGCCGACGGGTACGGTGACGACCCAGGAGGCCGCGATCCTGCCCAGGATGCTCAGGTCGAGGGCCTTGATACCCTGGGCCAGTCCCACGCCCATGACGCCGCCTACCAGGGTCTGGGTGGTGGAGATGGGCAGGCCCAGCCGGCTGGCCAGGACGATGGTTATGGCCGCGGCGAACTCGGCCGCGTATCCCCGGGTAGGCGTCAGTTCCGTGATCTTGGTTCCGATGGTCGCCATGACGCGGTAGCCCATGGTCGCCAGTCCGATGACGATGCCGATACCGCCGATCAGCAGGAGCCAGGCGGGCACCGGAGACTCTGGATTGACCACGCCGGACTGGCTGATGTTCACCACGGCCGCCAGCGGTCCGATGGCGTTCGCCACGTCGTTCGAACCGTGGGCGAAGGCGACGGCGCAGGCGCTCATGATCTGAAGCACGCCGAACATTTTCTCCACTATGGCCATCTGGGCGTCGCCGGACGAAGTGTCCACGGCGCCGGAGTCCGACCGGTTTCCGATCATATTCAATAGAAAGTGACCCGCGATCACCGCGAAGATGCCCAGGATGCCGGACCAGAGCAGGGATTCCGCAAGGGTGAGATCCAGGTCGATATTCTTGAGTCCCTTGAACAGGGTGACCAGCGAAATGACGATGACGACGCTGAATATGTACAGCGGCGCCCATTTGCGTGTCTTGCGCACGGGATCGGGATGGCGGAGGATCGTCCATTTGATCATGGTGAAAAGCAAGTAGGCCAGGACGCCCGACAGCAGGGGCGAGACGATCCAGGAAGCGACGATCTGAAACAGCTGGTCCCACTGCACGACGCTTACGCCGAAGGCGACGATGCCGAAACCGGCGATGGCGCCCACGATCGAATGGGTGGTGGACACGGGCCAGCCCAGCCGGGAAGCGACCACGAGCCAGGTTCCCGCGGCCATGAGCGCCGCAAGCATGCCGTATATGATGAGTTCCGGTGCGGCCGCGGAGATCTGGGGATCCAGGATGCCGCCCCGGACCGTCTTCGTGACCTGTCCCCCTACCAGGAAAGCGCCCAGGAATTCGAGCACCGCGGCGATGAGGATGGCCTGCTTGATGGTGAGTGCCCTGGAGCCCACGGAGGTGCCCATGGCGTTGGCCACGTCGTTGGCGCCGATGGAAAAGGCCATGTAAAGGCCCAGTACGACGGCCAGTACGAGCGTGAACGAAAATTCGGCTCCCATGGTCCCTCTTGTTCTCCTTGTTTTCGCTCGTCGTCGAGGTGGAGTTCCGGTCGATCGGGAACGCAACCCCTGCGGGCGCGCATCACCCCTGCGGGCGCGCATAATATACGGTGCGCGCCCGCGAACGCCACGTTTATTTTGTATCCAAAGTGAGCATTTAAAGTGATCGGTCTCGTCCTGCCGGATAAGCCTGGATCTTGATCGGAAAGGGGACGGATCTGGCCTGTAAATCGTTTCCCGTATCCCGCCGCTCAGTACTTCAACCCGGTGTACAGCGTCTCATCCACGGCGGCGACCAGGACCCGTGCCTCGCGGCGGCGCACCCAGCGCGCAACGGCGTCGCGGGCTTCTTCCAGGGTGCCCACGGCCTCTGCGCCGACCCCGAATCCCTCGGCGACCTTCACCCAGTCCACCGGCGCGAAGCCGACCCCCGTCTCGGGCAGTCCCCGGGCCTGCTGGGCGATCTTGATGACCGCCAGCGAAGCGTCGTACAGGACGATGACCAGGGGCGAGATGCCAGTCCGTCTGATGGTCTCGAGTTCCTGCACCATCATGGCGAAGGCGCCGTCGCCCGTCACGGCCGCGACCGGCCGCCCGGGGCGGACCGTCGCGGCGCCCATGGCCGCGCCCACGCCGTAACCCATGGAAGAAAGGCCGTTGGACATGAGAAAGGTATCCGGTTCCGGCGCCAGCCACCGCTGTCCCATGACGTTCTTGTGGGCGCCCACGTCTGACGAGACGATGGTGTCTTCCGGCAGGGCGTCCCGCAGGACGCCGATGAGGTGATAGGGCGACATGCCCTCCTGCCCCGACGCCGCCGGCGGATGGTAGACCGCGTCGACCCGTGCCCTCAGGTATCGGATGTCATCGTCCGTCCACGCGCTTTTTCCGGTGTAACCCGCCGCGATTCGATCGAGCAGGGAGGGCACGTCGCCCACGCAGGAAGCGGGCGGGCTGTAGGCGCCGAAGCCCACGGAGGCGTTGGCGACCACGTGCAGCGGCGCGTCGAAGTGCCAGAGCCGGGAGATCTCCACGGGATCGAAGCCGATGCCCAGGACGCAGTCGCTTTGCCGCAGCCATTCGATGATCCGGTCTTCGCCGGCGGCCGGCGCGATCGCGCCCAGGAATCCGGTTCCACGCTCGTCGGCGATCCCCTTTGCCTGGACGGTCGTGGTATAGGGTATGCCGGTGTCCCGCAGGAAGCGCCGTACAGCCGGTGCGTCCCGCGTCGCGTCCATGGCAATGCCGACCACGGCGACGGGCCGGTCGGCGCCCTTCAGGCTGGCCAGGATGCGGGGGAGATCGGATTCGTCCGCGGAAGCCGCAAGAGGCGGATGCCCTGGCGCGATCTGCCCCGCGGCGACGCGGTGTACAGGTCCGCCGCCAGCCTCCCGGGGCGTGAAATCGCCATCGACGGCAGGCTTCCCGGCCACGTCGGACGGCAGGGCAAGGTACGCCGGACCCCGCGGTGGACCCGTGGCGACGGACAGGGCCTTTTTCACGGCATCTTCGACCGCGGCGTCTTCCAGGTCGGCGGACCAGCGGGTGATGGGCCTGAACAGATCGACCAGGGGCAGGTTCTGCTTGTTGCTCCGGTGATGGCGCTCCGTCGACGTCCGCGCGGAAATGGCCAGGACCGGATCGCGGTCCAGGAAGGCGGTGCCGACGCCGAGGACGAGGTTGCACGCACCCGGCCCCAGGGTCGCGACGCACACACCGGGAATCCCGGTCAGCCGTCCGGCGGCGGCGGCCATGAACGCCGCCGTGGATTCGTGGCCGGTCAGGACGAACCGGATGCCCGTGCGTTCGAGTGCGTCGATCAGTTCCAGCACCTCGCCGCCGGGATGGCCGAAGGCAAAGCGGACGCCGGCGTCATGCAGGGTGCGCGCGATGACCGCCGCACAGGTCTGATCCTGGTTCAATCGGTCATCCTTGGTGGGGGTTCTTCGAACCGGAAGCACGTATCAGGGGGGCACGGGACAGGCCATGGTGCCCCCGCGATGCGCGGCAGTGCCGTACGAAGCGCTCACTCGGTGGTGACCAGGTCCCCGCGCCTGAGATGGATCCGGTCGAAGCTGTCCGCGGAGATCACGTAGTACCACTGGGCGAAACGGGCGTTCAGGTCCGCGGAAGTGCGTTGTCCGGTATCCACGTTTCTCTGCCAGGTCTCGTGTTTTTCCTGCAGGTCGGCATTGACCCGGTCGGCGTCGGTCCAGAGCGAATCCGCCCGCGTCTGGAAAGTCACGTCGTCGGGTCTGCGCGGTTCCGGGAACATACCCCCGTCGAACCCGGACGTGATGAACAGGTACCGGTTCTCCCCGGGCCCGCCCGAACTTCCGACCCCGGCGGCGCCCGTACCGGCAGTAACCGCGTCTCCGGCCCCGTACACGATTTCCCCGAAGCGCAGCGTGTATACGACCCCGTCCTTCGTGCGGACCTGGGTCTCCCCTTCGTTGGAAACCAGCTGGCCGTCCCCGGTGAAGAAGTAGCCTTTCTCCTGCAGGGAGGCCAGGTCGCCGCGCGTGACGTTGATGCCTTCGTCGTTGTCCTCCAGGCTCCTGGAAAGGCCGGCCGGCTTGGGACGGACCCCCACGATGGTCAGCTCGTCCAGGGCCTTGAGCAGGTCTTCCATCTTCGCCCCGTCTACTTTCTGCCCGCTTCGCATGCGGTTGGCCGTCCAGTCGGGGTCGCCCCGCGTCAGGATGATCGTGTCGCGCTGATTCAGGACCCGGGTTCGTTCGTCGATGGAGTAGTCCTTCAGGATGACCTGCTCGATCCGATTCTGGTCCACTTCCAGCAGGTCCTTCTCGATCCAGTCGCCGAACCGGGACGACACGTCCACGTCGAAGCGCGCCGCGTAAGTCCGTTTCTGTCCCGGGACCCTGAGGTAGCGGTACCTGCCCTCCCGTCCGGGTACGCTTTCGCCTATGATGAGGTCGGCGAGCAGGTTGTCGTTCCCGTCCTTGATCGTGACGCGCTTGCCCCGTCCGGCCAGGGAGGCGACGGATTCGTCCAGCGGGTCCACCACGCCCAGCGCCTCGTGGTCCGCGGCGACCTCCGCGACCACGTCGTCCTTGCGGACCTCGATGAGTCCCGCGGCGGTGCGTGCCAGGCGGTCCCTGTCATCGGCCGGGTAGTTGTGATGGGAAGGAATGCGCCAGCGCGTGCCCTTGAACACCACGTTGAAGGCGGCAACGCCCCCGGTCACCTCGTCGAAATCGATGACCTCCAGCGAGGCCGCATCGTTGGGATCGGTAAATTCGGAGAAAAAGACCTCGCCCCTGTCGGAGAAGGCCTCCGGCGTCGGATCGGCCGGCGCCACGAGATAGGCGGCGACGGTCACCAGCAGCGCCGCGCCGGCGAAGGCCAGCGTCTTGCGGGTCTCGTCCATGGTCAGTTCCTCAACCTTCGCGCGGCCGCGGCCGCCTCGTTCTCCCGACGCCTGCGCCGGACGAAGATGAACACGCCCAGGAGGAAGACCGGCACGGGCGGAAGCAGGGCGGCGAGGTTCTTGATGGTATTCTGGATCAGGAGGATCTGGCTTTCCATCATCTCCTTGCTGTCCTGGATCCTGGCTTCCTTTTCGGCCTCGATGTTGGTCTGCAGCGTCTCGAACCGCCGGTTCTCCACTTCCTCCAGGTTTCGGACCATGATCCGGCGGGTCTGCTCGTCCAGGTCCGTCCGCTGCCGGACCTCGTCCACGCGGGCCGTGAGCCGGCGGCGGGCCTGGTCCAGTGCCGCCTGCGCTTCCTGTTCGGCTTCGTCCTCGTCCCTGACGCGCTGCTGGGTGTATGCCAGCGTCTGCTGTTCGACGGTCTCCAGCGTCCGGTACCGCACCCGCTTGCTGCGCAGCGCGATGAAGGACTCGTCGCCCACCAGTACGTCCATGACGTTCAGGAAGAAGGTCACGTTGTCGAAATTGAGCCCCCCGGCACCCACGCGGCGGATATCGAAGAACTGCTGTGACGCGAAATCCACGTCGGCCACGACGATCAGGTTCACGGGCGTGTCTCCGGCAGCGCCGGCCGCGTCCGCGAAACCCGTGACGTGGGCGGCGATCGTGTAGACGTTCCGGCTTGCCCGCCGGGGCACGTTGGACAGGACCAGTTGCGAGCCGCCGAAGAAGTTGCGCTGAACCAGCTGGGAGTAGGCGGTCAGTCCCGAAACCGCTCCGCTCTGCACCAGGGAGTTAAAGATGAAGTCTCCCTGTCCCGAGGGCTGCAGCCGGCCGGGGAAGATGAAGACCAGTTCCTGCAGTGAAGCGGTGCCGACGGCTTCCCTGTTGAACGTGTCCGCGTTCTCGTTGCCCGGTGAAGCGAAGACCACTTCCGGCGGAAGATGGGCCATGCCCGGGTGGGGATTGTAGCGGTCCCATACGATCAGGCCGGAATGCCATTCCACGCCGAAGCGGCGAAGCATGCCCTGGACGTCGCCCTTCGGGGTCGGGGTCGGCTGCTGGTTACCCGCGAAGGGATTCGCGCCGGCGCCTTTCTGCTCCGAGGGGGAAAGGGACAGGTTGAAGGACGGCAGGGGATCCACCAGGAGCAGCGTGGGGCGTCCAGCCGCGATGTAATCTGAAAGCCGGTCCATTTCGGGCTGGGTCAGCGTGTTGGGCAGGGCGGCCAGCAGTACGTCCAGGTCATCGGGGTAGTCCTCCTGGGACTGGACCTCCACCACGTCGTACTGCTTGCGCAGTTCCTCGGTCATGGCCCAGGGCTGCCGGCTCTGCATGGTATTGAAATCGAATCCCCCGAAGAGCCGCACGTCCGTGGAAAGGATGCCGAGCTTCGCGCGGTCCGCCCGGGCCGCCACGCGCAGGCTGCGTACCAGTTCGTACTCCACTGGAAGCCCGGTATCCAGAAATCCGATTATCTGTTCCTCCGGACCACAGGTGACGGCGACCCCGGCGAAGACGTTCGTAAACCCCGACCGGGCGCTCCGGAGGTCCGGCAGTTCGCGGGGCGTGATGCCGAACCTTTCCCGGGCTTCGCGGGCCTCGGGGGAGTACATCTCGGTTTCTGCGATCCGCACCTGGACCCGGGAGCCTCCCGCGGCGTCCAGCTCCTTGAGGACGTCCACCAGGTTCGATCGGGTCTGCACGTAGGATTCCGGCACCTCGGGACTCACGAAGGCCTGGATGAACACGGGACGCCCGGGATCCAGTTCCGCCAGCATCTGCACGGTCTCGTCGGAAAGGGAATGGAGCCCTTCGGCGGTCACGTCGAGGCGGACGCCCGCCCGGCCCAGGATGACGTTCAGCCCGACGACGGCCACGACGAGGGCCGCCGCGCGCACGCCGTGATGGATCCCCATCCGGTAGCCGCCGGCCTGCATGGGCCAGTGGCGGCGGCCGATCAGCACCACGTTGAGATACAGCATGAGGCCCGCCACGGAAACGAAGTGGACCAGGCCGGAGAAGCTGACGACGCCGCGGGCGAAGTCGTCGAAGGCGTTGAAGAGGCCCAGGGGCGAGAGCAGATTCCGCAGGCTCTCGCTGATGCCGCCCGCGATGGGCCCGATAAGCACGAAGGCGCCGCAGAACAGGGCGCCCAAGATGAAGGCGATAGTTACGTGAGAGGTCAGCAGGGACGCCAGCATGCCGACGGAAATGAGGGCGGCGCCGGCGAGCCAGTATCCCAGGTAGTTGCCGATCATGAGCCCGAGATCGGGACTCCCCAGAAACATCAGGACCAGCACGTGGGTCAGCGAGAGCACCAGCGCGGCCGTGTAGACGCCCAGTACCGCGAGGTACTTGCCCAGGACGATTTCCAGGTCCGTCGCCGGAAGCGTAAGCAGCAGCTCGTCCGTTCCCTGCCGGGCCTCCTCGGCCCACACGCCCATGGTCAGCGCCGGTACGAAGAAGAGCAGCAGGTAGGGGAACACGGCGTTCAACTGGTCGAGGTTAGCCAGGTTGTTCAGGAAGAACTGGACCTGCCAGAAAGCGGCGGCCGCGCTGAGGAAGATGAACAGGGTGACGAAGACGTATCCCGTGGGACTGCTGAAGGCCAGGCGCATGTCCCGGCGGACGATGGCCGCGATCACCTTACCGTTGAGCCGGCTGATCTGACCGAGGTTCATTCGTCGGCCTCCCCGCGCGTCGAGTTCGCGCCCGCGTCTCCACCCGACGCGTCCCCCTCCGCAGCCTCCCCGCGCGTCGCGTCCCCATCCGTTGCGTCCGTGCCCGCGAGTTCGACGGCGACCGGCCTTTCCGGCGCCGCTTCATCGTCCGCCGCCCGCCCGTTCCCGGTCAACGCGTAGAAGGACTCCTCCAGCGTGCCGTCCCGGCGCAGTTCCTCCGGCGTGCCGTCGAAGACCAGCCGTCCCTCGTGGATCAGCAGTACGCGGTCGGCGATGACGTCCACTTCCTGGAGAATATGGGTGGAAAGGAGTACGGTCTTGGTCTGCCCGAGCAACCGGATGTCCCGCCGGAAATCCCGGATCTGATTGGGGTCGAGGCCGGCGGTCGGCTCGTCCATGACGAGCACGTCCGGGTCGTGAAGCAGGGCCTGCGCCAGGCCGACCCGCTGCTTGTTGCCCCGGGACAGCTTGTCGATGGGTTTCTCGAGGGCCTGGTCCAGGCTGCACCGGTCTATGACGTAGTCCAGTCTGTTCGCAAGAAGGCCGGAATCCAGTCCCCGGCCCTCGCCGAAGAACCGCAGGAGTTCCAGCGGGGTCATGTTCTGGTACAACGGGCCGTTTTCGGGCAGGTAACCCAGGTGGCGCGACATGGCCAATCGGTCCCGCCTGACATCCAGTCCGGCGATGGCCGCGCTTCCCGCGCTGGCGCCCAAATAACCGCTGAGGATCTTCATCGTCGTGGACTTTCCCGCGCCGTTGGGACCCAGGAACGCCACGATCTGGCCATCGGGTATTTGGAAGGAGATGTCTTGCACGGCGACAAAGGAGCCGTAGTACTTGCATAGCCCCTTTGCTTCGATCATTACTCTTCCGGACACCCCTGTTCTCGCTCCTTTGCTTGTGTCATAAGCAGATGTCCGCGTTCTTTTCGCGTCGTTTTGTTTCTGCGGCGTCGAATAATAAACACGGCCTCCAACCGTGTCAAGTCCGGATTGCGGCAGGGAAGAAATCGCTTGACAAATCAGCACTTATCGTTCAAATTCCCGTAACTGGGATTTAAACGAAACTGCTCCATTTCTTTGATAGGTCAAGCCATCTGGCGACGGGTCTTCCATGAAACTCCTCACGCTTTCCTGCGCCGTCGTGTTTGCCTTGTTTTTCACCAGTCCCCCGCACGACTGCGACGAGTTGGAGACCGACGCCGGACATGCGGACCACTGCCAGATTTGCCTTTTCGCCACCGTGTCCTCCGCGGTGATTGAGCAATCATTTTCTCCCCTCCCGGAAAACGACGTTGTCGGCCCCGCGGCCTGTGCATCGCAGCCCGGTTACCCTCGAATTCAAATCGAGCAGCACCGAAACCGTGCGCCGCCTCTTCCCTGATTCATACCTCCGGACCGTTCGAATCGCCGGGTGTACCGATATTGCCCGGATGATTCCATTTACAGATGGTCAAGAGCCGGTTTCAATCAACGGCTCAGGGTTCACCTGCACCGGTCATCCCCGAAATCAGTAACGGAACCTGCAGTTTCCCGACGGGGTTGTCCTGACCGGCGCAGATGCCCGGATCGCGTTTTCTGATCCCGCGTTTACCCATGAGCGGTACCGGTCCGGTCGGGCTGATGCACGGGGTACGATGACCGCGCAAGCCCTTCTGTCGAAATCGGCTGCCAGAGCATGGGAAGTTCAGTTCACGATAGCTGAAGCAGTTCAGCTCACGCAACAAAGGCAGCGCACTCCACTCAACGCAGCACAACAAAGAGAGAGAAGCCCAATATGTCGAAGTACCGCTTGAACTTACTGCCCTTTATGATTGTCGCGGTGTTCGCCGCCGCGGTGACGTTCTCCTGCGCCGACGATAACAATCCGGTCGCCGCCGCGGACGACCATGATGACCACGACGATGACGACGACCATGACCATGGACCGGGTGAAGTAGAGCTCATCACGACGCTCAAGGTTACGCTTACGCCCCAGGGCGAGGGTTCGCCGGTCACCGCGCAGTTCAAGGACCTGGACGGCGAAGGCGGCAACGAGCCGGTCATAGACAAAATGGTCGTGAACGCGGGTACGGTTTATGACGGCTCGATACAGGAGTTGAACGAGACGGAAAGCCCGCCGGAGGATATCACCGAGGAGATAAGGGAGGAAGCCGAGGCCCACCAGTTGTTCTTCGAAACAAGCGAAGGTTTTGCATCGGCCACCGTTGAATACGCGGACAAGGAATCCGACTACGTGACGAACACCGGCGTCGATCATCCCGTCGGACTCAAGTTCACGCTTACGGTTCCGGCCACTGCGGGAGACGGTCATTTCAAGGTCATTCAGAGCCACTACGATTCCGGGAACAAGGACGGCGTGACGCGGAGCGACGAGACGGACATCGAGGTGACCTTCGACGTCGAAGTGCGGCCGTAGTACGGTCGTAGCGCGAGCGCGGTCGTAGCGCGGACACGGCGATGGCCTGTTCCTTGTAGACGCGAGCCTGGAGTATTTCCAGATGAAAGCAGCGAAAGTCATGTGCGTCATCCTGGCGGTCGCCGTGTCCTGCCTCGTACTTCCGGCAGCGGCGCGGGCCGCCACGGTGAGCGGCAAGGTGCTGAACGAGCGCGGCGAGCCGTTGCCGGCGGTGACCGTCGTGTTGCCCGCGCTCGAGATCGGTGCGTTTACAGACGAAAAGGGCGTATTCCGTCTGGAAAACGTACCACGGGGCAGCCATACGATCGAATTCCGGTTTATCGGCTACCGGACGATCCAAAGCGAGATACTCGTTACCGAGAACAGGTCTCCCGTGCTCGAAATCAGCATGGAGCCGGCGATTCTGATCGGTGATGGAGTCACCGTCACGGGCGACCGGGACCTGGCTGGCGAGCTCACCGGGTCCAGCCAGTCCGTGCTCGTCCTGCCCCCGTCCGCCCTGGAAGAACGCCGGGGCCAGACGCTGGGCGAGACGCTGGAATCCCTCCCGGGCGTATCCACCCTGACCACGGGACCGGCCATTTCGAAGCCCGTGGTGCGTGGAGTCCACAGCGCCCGGGTGCTGGTACTCAACGCCGGCGTTACCCAGGAGGGACAGCAGTGGGGCGGGGACCACGCACCGGAGATCGACCCCTTCGCCCCGGCCCGCATCGAGGTGCTCAAGGGCGCCGCCGGCGTGCAGTACGGCGCCGGCGCCATCGGGGGCGTAATCCGTATCGAACCGCCGGAGCTGCCCGAGAAACCGGGCGTGGGCGGCAGATTCAACACGAATCTCTTTTCCAACAACAAACAGGGGGCGGCTTCCCTCCTCGTGCAGGGGGCGCTCCGCCGCCTGCCGGGACTCAAGTGGCGGGTGCAGGGGAGTCTGCGCCGGGCCGGCGACGCCCGGGCGCCGAAGCACGTCATACGGAATTCCGGATTCGACGAACGAAATTACTCCGTGGCACTGGGTTATACGACGGACCGGGTTGATACGGAGGCCTATTTCAGTCATTTCGGTACCTGGTTGGGGATTTACAAAGGCGCCCACATCGGCAACACCACGGACCTGAAACGGGCCATCGAGCGGGGCGACCCGTGGATATCGGGCTCCTTCACCTACGATATCGGCAATCCGCGTCAGCGGGTGGACCACGATCTCCTTTCCGTACGATCGCTGGTACGTTTCGAGAAGACGGGCAATCTCGAATTGCGGTACGGACAGCAGTACAACCGGCGGGAGGAGTGGGACGCCACCCGGAGCGGCAACCCGCCGACAAGGCCCGGATTCGACCTTGGATTGCAGACGCACAGCGGCGAAGCGATCTTCCACCACCGGAACTACGGAAACTGGTACGGAAAGGTCGGCGTCAGCGGCATGCGTCAGCGAAACGAGCGGTTCAGCACGGGGTTCCTCATTCCCGACTTCCAGGCCTACAGCTTCGGCGTGTTCGCCCTGGAATCCTGGACGAAGGGCAGGACCACGTTTGAAACAGGTCTGCGGTACGACTACCGCTGGACGGAGATCTACTCGAACGAAGGCCGGCGCGCCACCGAGATCGTCGAGGGGGGTATTTTCACCTATCGCAACATGACGGGGGTTCTCGGCCTGATCTACGAGATGACCCCGACCCTCGCCGTCGCCGCCAACGTCGGCCGGGCCTGGCGGCCGCCCGGGGTGAACGAGCTGTACAGCTACGGCGTCCATCACGGCACGGCCCAGTTCGAGATCGGAGACAAGGAACTGGACACGGAATCGAGCCTGACCACGGATCTCACCCTGCGGTACCGGGGGGATCGGGGCCGCGGCGAACTGGGGCTGTTCAGGTCGAGTTACCGCAACTTCATCTCGCTGCTGCCGGGGGGCGATCTTATATTGACAATCCGGGGTGCGTTCCCCAAATTCACCTATGTCCAGGCTGACGCGGTGATTCAGGGACTGGACGGATACCTGGAGTACGACCTGACCCGGTACATGGGCGCCCATCTCTCCGCCTCGATCGTCCGCGGGCGGAACACGGAAGAAAACCAGCCCCTGTACCAGATGCCGCCCACCCGGTTGATCGCCGGCCTGGATTTCCACCTGCCCGCCGCCGGGCGACTGCTGGACGCCGGGATCGGGTTCGAAGGCCGCTTCGTTTTGCGGCAGGAGGATTTCCCCGAAGGCATCGACTTCGCGGACCCGCCCGCCGGCTACAACCTCTTCGACGTGACGATGCACGCGGAGCTGGCCGTGGCCGACCAACCGGTGCGCATGCAGTTCGGCGTGCACAACCTGTTCAACAAGCGCTACCGGGACTACCTGAGCCGGTTCCGCTATTTTACCGACGATCCGGGTCGTAATATCACGATCAGCCTGTCGGTGCCGTTCGGACAGCCTATGGAGGAATAGAAAGATGTACAGTATTCGTACATCCCCGCGCGCCCTGACCACCTTCTCCTTCACGGTCTTGCTGGCCGCCCTCCTGGCTATGCAGACCGCCGGCTCCGCGTCGGCACAGGAGCGGGAGATCGTCCCGTTGCGCATCCTGGAAGCGTTGCACATGGATGGCGTACTGGACGAGGGCATATGGCAGAACGCCCTGGCGGCCAGCGGCTTCACCCAGCAACGTCCCGACGAGGGCCAGCCGGCGTCGGAGCGGACCGAGGTGCGAATACTCTACGACGAGCAGACCCTTTACATCGGCGTCTGGGCCTACGACTCGAACCCTTCGCAGATCATCGCCACCCAGATGGCCCGGGACGGAGACCTGGCGGACGACGACTACTTCCAGATCATCCTGGATACGTTCATGGACCGCCAGAACGGCGTACTTTTCGCGACCAATCCGGACGGAGCGCGGTACGACGCCCAGGTGCGCAACGAGGGCCGGTCCGAGGGCCGTTTCAATACCAACGTCCTGACGGACTGGAACGGCGTGTGGGACGTGTATACCTCCCGGAACGAAGAGGGATGGTACGCCGAGATGGCCATTCCGTGGAGCACGCTGCGCTTCGAAACCGGCGACGACGTCGATTTCGGAGTCAACCTGGAGCGCCAGATCCGCCGCCGGAACGAACAGGCCTTCTGGGCGCCGGTCATCCGGCCCTTCAGCATCTCCCAGGTGTCGGTGGCCGGGACCCTGTCGGGCATGAACCTGACGCGGCACGACCAGCGTTACCTGCAGGTCACGCCCTATTCCCTGGGCGGCGCCACGTGGACCTTCGACCCGGGCACGACCCGGCGGGACGACGACTTCGACGGCGGCGTGGACGTCAAGTACGGCCTGACCAACAACCTGTCCGTCGACCTGACCTACAACACGGACTTCTCCCAGGTGGAAGTGGACGACGCGCAGGTCAACCTTACGCAGTTCAACCTGTTCTTCCCCGAGAAACGGACGTTTTTCCTGGAGAACGCCGGCCTGTTCCGCTTCGGAGTGGCCCGGGAGACGGAGCTGTTCTACAGCCGGAACATCGGCCTGGCGCGCGATCAGTCCGGCGCGCTGAAACAGGTGCCGATAACCGCCGGCGGCCGCCTGACGGGCAAGGCCGACCGCACGAACCTGGGCCTGCTGCTCATGCGGACCGGCGACCAGCGGTTCGGTGATTTCAAGATAGAGGACAACATCTACGCCGTGGCGCGGATCAGCCAGGACGTGGGCGAGAAATCCAACGTCGGCTTCATCCTGACCAACCAGCGGGTCGGCGGAGGGGACTACAACCGGTCGGCCGGCGCCGACTTCAACCTGGCCATCGGTCCCAAGTTCGCCGTCACGGGGTTCCTGGCCGGGACGACGTACCAGGCGGGAGAAAACAGCGAATCCGGTTTCGTGGGCCGCCTGTGGTCGCGATGGAACGGCCCGCTCTGGCAGCTCGAGGGACTCTACATGGGCGTGTCCGAGTTTTTCGATCCCGGCATGGGGTTCTTCAGCCGACGGAGCCTCGCGCGGAATTTCGGCGGGTTCCACGAGGTCTCGGGCCGCGTGTTCTACACGCCCGAACCCGACAACAGCGTCGTCCGCCGGTGGTTCCCCCATATCGTAGTGGCTGCCACGTTCGGGGACGACGGTACGCAGCTGACCCGGATGGAGCACTATCATTTCGAGTTTTTCCTCACCGGGGGTGAACGGGCCGGGATCACGCTGGACCGGGCCTACACGCGCGTCACCGAAGACACCCGGCCCATCCTGGGCGTCAAGCTCGCCCCGGGAAACTACACGGACGCGACCTCGCGCATGCACTATACCACCAACCTGAGCAAGCCCCTGTTCGCCGATGCCCAGCTTATCGTGGGCCAGTATATCAACGGGAACCGGATTTCGCTGAATCTCGAGGGCGGCGTGCGGACCGGTTCGAAGTTCACCTTCGGGCCCCGGTACGAGTTGAACGACGTAACCCTCACCGATGCCACGGACACGGAGCAGGACATCACCGCCCACCTCTTCGGCGTCAGGACCAGCTATTCCTTTTCGCCCGACGTATCGCTCAACGCGCTGGTGCAATGGGATACCAACCGGGACCGGTTCGTGTCGAATTTCCGGTTCAACTACATCATCAACCCGGGCAGCAATATCTACGTCGTGTACAACGAGCGGCGGGACAACGGGGACGCGACGGATACGCTGCTGGGCGATCCGCTGGACCGTACGCTGGTGGTCAAGCTGGCCTACCTTTTCGACCTGTAGGAGACTATGAACGTACTCGGCGAAACACTGACTGGCTGTTCGACGGATCCCCTGACCGGGTTCTACCGCGACGGGGCGTGCAATACCGGTTCGGGCGACGCGGGCGTCCACGCCGTCTGCGCGGAGATGACCGAGGAATTCCTGGTCTTTTCCAGGGCGGCGGGCAACGATCTGAGCACCCCCGTGCCCGCCTTCGGCTTCCAGGGCCTCAAGCCCGGCGACCGCTGGTGCGTGTGCGTGAACCGCTGGAAAGAGGCCTACGACGCGGGCGCGGCGCCGCCGGTCGTGCTGAGCGCGACCCACATCATGGCCCTGGAGTTCGTGACGCTGGACGAACTGAAGGCCTGCGCCCTGGACGAGGCGCAATAGGGCCCGCGTTTTATTTTCTTGATTTTCCTGCGCATGCCCATTAGATTTCATCTCCTGATCGGCAAAACCGGCATTCGGAAGGTTCGTTCGTCTGGGAGTACCGCATGGCCAAGAGCAAGAACCGAGACCTGGTAAAACTGAAGAGCACGGAAAGCGCGCACTGCTACTACACCAAGAAGAACCGGCGTAACACGACCGCCCGCGTCGAGCTCAAGAAGTACGATCCCACGCTGCGGCGGCACGTCATGTACCGGGAGACGCGGTAGCGGCGTTCCTGGAGGTTTGTCCCATGTCGAGAAAATGCAAGTTGACCGGAAAAGGACCCCTGGTCGGCTTCAACATATCCCACGCCCATAACAAGACCAAGCGGCGTCAGTATCCCAATCTCCAGCTGAAGCGTATCTACGTGCCCGAACTGGGCCGCACGGTGCGCATCAAGATGTCCGTCAGCGCCCTGCGGACGGTCACGAAGATCGGGCTGATGCCTTTCCTGAAGAAACAGGGACTGCGGCTGCAGGACGTGCTGTAGAATTCGGTCTCATGTCATCCAAAAGCACTTCAGACCACAGATCCAGCGCGGCCGAGGGCGGACCCCTGGGCGTCGCCGTCGTTACGGTGAGCGATTCCCGGACTCCGGAAACGGACGTCAACGGAAACTTCCTCAAAGCGTCCATCGAGGAAGCGGGCCACCGGGTCGCCGGCTACCGGCTGATCCCGGACGAACCCGACCAGGTGGAAGCCGCCCTGGAAGACAGCACCGGAGAAGACGTCCAGGTCGTCATATTCAACGGGGGTACCGGCATCTCGCAACGGGACCGGACCTTCGACGTGCTGAACCGAAAACTGGAAAAGCACCTGACCGGGTTCGGCGAACTTTTCCGCATGCTCAGCTATGACCAGGTCGGCTCGGCGGCCATGCTCTCCCGCGCCACCGCGGGGGTCTACCGGAACACGGTGGTCATCTCCACGCCCGGCTCCCCCGCCGCGGTGAAACTCGCGTGGGAGAAACTGATCGCCACCGAGATCGCCCACATGGGCTGGGAGCTGACCCGGTAAATTCCGCGGAGTCTGACGCGGTCCGGGCGACGGCCCGTTACACCATGCTGGCCGGTATTGCGTGCCGGGCGCTGGCCTGGTGAGATGCACGTACCGGGCGCCGATCCGATACACGACGCGTTTCGTGAACGAACCCGCAGCGCATTACGATCACGCGACATTCCGCAATCCAACTCTGTCCACGGAGGTCTTCATGCTGTCCACGCACCCTGGCGCCCTATCCGGAGCCGCGCGCCGCGCGATCCTGTCTACGTGCCACGCCCTATGCATCGTCCTGCCGCTTTCATTGGCGATTTCGCTGGTTTTTACCCTGGCCGTCCCCCTCGAAGTCCGCGCCCAGGCCGAGGACGCCCAGGCCGAGGACGTGCAGACCGAGGACGAGCGGACCGTCACCGCCATCTTCAATGAACGGTTGACGACGGGCGAGATGTACCACCTCCTCGAAGACCTGTGCAAGAACATCGGGCCCCGGCTGAGCGGCTCGGAAGGCGCCGAGCGGGCCGTGGCATGGGGCAAAGAGGTGATGGAAGGCTACGGTTTCGACCGGGTCTACCTCCAGGAAGTCATGGTGCCTCACTGGGAACGGGGCGATCCCGAGCAGGTGCGGATCCTCGGCGTCGATGGCGGGATGATCGAACTGAACGCCCTGGCCATCGGCGGATCGGTGCCGACCGCGCCGGCGGGGATCACGGCGCCGGTGGTGGTGGTACACTCCATTGAAGAAGTGGAGGAGATCGGCCGCGAGGCCGTCGAAGGCAAGATCGTCTTCTACAACCGTGCCTTCGACCAGACCGTAATCGCCACGGGACCCGGTTACGGCGGGGCGGTGGACCAGCGGTTCGCCGGTCCCTCCCAGGCGGCGAAGTTCGGCGCGGTGGGCGTGGTGATCCGTTCGGCCGGATCCGACTTCGGCGACGCGCCCCACACCGGCGGCCTGAGATACCTCGATGACGTGGAACGCATCCCGGCCGCGGCCCTGGGGTACCAGTCCGCCGACCGGCTGGCCCAGGCCCTCGAGGCGCAGCCCGACGCCCGGCTCTTCATGCACCTTTCCACCAGGTGGCATCCCGACGCCCTGTCCCATAACGTGATCGGCGAAATCACGGGCAGCGAACGGCCGGACGAGATCATCCTGGTAGGCGGCCACCTCGATTCGTGGGACGTGTCCGAAGGCGCCCATGACGACGGCGCGGGCGTTGTCCATTCCATCGGCGTGCTGCGGACCTTCCAGAAACTCGGCATCCGGCCCCGGCATACCATCCGGGCCGTCCTGTTCATGAACGAGGAAAACGGCCTGCGCGGCGGCCTCAAGTACGCCGAGGTGGCGAAGGAAACGGGCGAGAACCACCTGATCGCCCTCGAGAGCGACGCGGGCGGCTTCAGCCCCCGGGGATTCGGCGTGACCGCGGACGACGACGTCATCGAGCGTTTCCGCTCGTGGCTGCCCCTGTTTCCCCAGGCCACCATCTCCTACATCAACAAGGGCGGCGGCGGCGCCGATATCGGTCCGCTCCGGCGGGAGACGGGCACGCCGACGATAGGGTTCATCCCCGATTCGCAGCGGGCGTTCGACTACCACCATGCGCCGACCGACGTCTTCGAAGTGGTGAACCGGCGGGAGTTGGAACTGGGCGGCGCGTCCATCGCCACGCTGATCTACCTGATCGACAAGTACGGCCTGAGGGACGAGATGGCCCAGTAGGAAGGGGCGATGAAGACACTCAGGTTCCTCCTCTGCCTCCTGTTCGTTCCCGCGATCGAACCGGTTGCGGGTGCGATCGTGGCCCCGGCGCACGTGTTCTACGTGAGCATCACCCGGGTCAAGTGGAACGCGGAGGAAGCGCGTCTCGACGTGTCCGTCAGGATCTTCACGGACGACCTGGAAGAGGCCATCATGGCGGAGGGCGGACCCCGGCTGAGGCTCTGGACCGGCCAGGCCCGGGAGGACCGGGACAGTCACGTGTCGGCCTACCTGCTTTCCAGGCTGGCCTTCCGCGTCAACGGCCAGGAGCGCGAACTGGCCTGGGACGGCATGGAGGACGCGCTTGACGCCACGTCCTGTCTGGTGCAGATTACGAACGTGGACCGCGTGGAATCGATCGAGGTCGAGAACCGGATCCTGATCGAAATGTTCGACACGCAGGCCAACGTGATGCGGTTCGAAGTCGGCGGCGAGAAGAAGTTCGTCAACCTGGGCAAGGGAACCGTCAGGGGGACGGTCAAATTCGGTTCCTGAAGACGCGGCGAAGCGGTGTCGGCGGCCGAGGTCGCGGGTCTGCTCAAATGTGGCGGGACGATGTCCGAATTCCAGGTCTATCTGCAACTCGGTTTCGACCATATTTCGGACCTGAACGCCTACGACCACATCGTCTTCATCATCGCCCTGTGCGCCGCCTATCCGCTGAACCGGTGGCGTTCGGTGCTCGTGCTCGTCACGGCCTTCACGATCGGGCACTCGGTCACTCTGGCGCTGGCCACGCTGCGGATCATACTGGTCCCGACGGACCTGGTCGAGACGCTCATCCTCCTGACGATCCTGGCGACCTGCCTGATGAACGTTTTCAGGCCGCTGGAAGGTAAAATCGGCCGTAAGACGAGCTACGGACTGGCCCTGTTCTTCGGCCTGATCCACGGCCTGGGTTTCTCGAACTACCTGCGGGCGCTGCTCGGCATGGAAGAATCGATCGTCGTGCCGCTTCTGTCCTTCAACATCGGACTGGAACTGGGTCAGTTGATGATCGTGGCCATCTTCGCTGCCGCGGCCTTCGTTTTCCTGCGGCTTCTGGGCACGCCGCACCGCCAGTGGAACCTCTTCGTATCGGGCGCGGCTGCCGGCGTTTCGGCCATGTTGCTGATGGGAGCGGGTTGAAATCGCCACCGCGAGTAGGCGCGGGTTGAAATGGAGAACGAGCTATCGTGACGCTTGATACGACCATAGAAGAAGTGCTGGAAGACTTCGAATACCTGGACGACTGGGAGGAGCGCTACCAGGAGATCATCGACCTGGGCAAGAAGCTCCCGTCCCTGGACGACGCCTACAAGACGGAGGCGTACCGGGTCAAGGGATGCGTGAGCCAGGTCTGGCTCGTGCCTCACGTCGCCGAGACCCTGCCGCCGACCATCTCATTCGACGCGGACAGCGACGCCCACATCGTCCGCGGCCTCGTGGCCATCCTGCTCATGGTCTATTCCGACAAGACGCCGCAGCAGATCCTGGACGCCGACATCGAGGGCATCTTCGACCGGCTGGACCTGGCTTCCCACCTCAGTCCGAGCCGAAGCAACGGTTTCCGTTCCATGGTCAAGAAGATCCGCTCGATCGCAGGCGGCGCGCTGGCCAATTGACTTCCTGCCGCCCCTCGTGCCGTGCATGACCGCCCCAGACCACCCCGGCCCGACCTAATCCCCCAGATCGGCCAGAATCTCGTCGACCTGCCGCTGGTGCTCGCCGGACAGTTCCCAGCCCACGGCTTCGATGTTCTGCTCGACCTGGGACGGCCGCGTCGCTCCGCACAGGACCGACGTGATACCGGGTTGGCGGGCGATCCAGTGGATGACGAGCTGGGCGAGGGATTTTCCGTATGCTTCCCCAACGGGTTTCAACCGGTCGAGCGTATCGAGCGTGTGTGCCAGCTCTTCTCCCTGGAACCGGGGATCATCGTTTCTGTTGTCGCCTTCCGGAAAGGTGTGCCCCCGGCCGTACTTCCCGGTCAGCAGGCCCTTGTACAGGGGCCAGTAGGAGATCACGGCGATGTTGTTGTCGCGGCAGTGGGGCAGGACTTCCGCCTCGATGCCCCGGATGAGCGGGTTGTAAGGCGGCTGGTCCGAATGAAGCGGCGCGTGTTCCGCGAAGCTCTTCATCTGCGCCGCGTCGTAATTGCTCACGCCGATCGCCCGGATCTTGCCCTGTTCCTTGAGTTCGGCCAGGGTTTCGGCCGTTTCCTCGAAAGGCGTGTCCTCGTCCGGCGCGTGTACCTGGTACAGGTCGATGTAGTCGGTATTCAGCCGCCGCAGGCTCTCTTCCACCTGCTCCAGGATGCGTTTCCGCGAGCTGTCTTTCAGCAGCGTCGTGCCGTCCCAGTACAACCCGCACTTCGTTGCCAGGACGATCTCGTCGCGCCGGCCCGCGATGGCCCGTCCCACCAGCCGTTCCGATTCGCCGTTCCGCCCGTACATGTAGGCGGTGTCGATGAGGGTGACGCCGCCGTCCATGGCCGCCTCGAGCGCGGCCAGGGACGCTTCGTCGTCGATGCCGGTCCACCCTACGCCGGCCATGGGCCAGCAGCCCATGCCGATGACCGATACCGTCAGGCCCGATTCACCAAGTGGTCTGTATTCCATATTGCAGCGTCCTTTATGTTGTGATTTTGTTGTGCTATTTGCCGATAGTTCCGCGCAGATTCGGCTCCCTGGCAAAACCGAATGACAACCCGTGATCGATTCGATTTGCGATTGACTTGGAGGGCGGGGAGAACATATATTGAATATACCGGGTTGTTTCCGGTACGGTAGAATATACCGCGAAACTTTTCAGGTTCAATCTATAATGACCGGGAAAGGGGCAGCGACCCCATGAATTACAAGGCAGGGAGGTAAACATGTTGAAAACCGGATTCTCGCTCATGGCCGCGATCGTCCTCGCGGCATCCCCGGCGCTGGCGGGCTCCCCGACGGTTACCGGCGATTACGTGGAAGTGCGCTCCAACCACATCCTGGGCGGCGGCTGCACCTACTCGGCGGAGGCGGGGGGCGATGCCAACCAGGCCGTGGTGGCGTGGCG
Organism: bacterium; assembly: GCA_965202605.1. Classification (GTDB taxonomy): domain Bacteria; phylum JAAXHH01; class JAAXHH01; order JAAXHH01; family JAAXHH01; genus JAAXHH01. Next base: position 1,990,400 of record OZ241838.1, on the reverse strand, counting down.
CGTCCGGGATGGCGCGCTGGCCGGTCTGTCCGTCGTCGCCGTCATCCTCGGGGAAGGCAACCTGCAACTCGGCCATCACGCCCGCGAAACCGTGCTGATGATCGACCACAAGGCCACGCCGACCCATCGCCAGACCCTGAAGGACACTTTTTCGGTTCAGTACGGCGACCTCTTCGGCACGGTGAAGACGGTGAAGCCTGCCGACATTTCCTTCCGCCACGATGGCGGAGACGGGTATGCCGTGACGGTGGACGGCCAGGTTCGCGTGGCCACCCGGACCATGCTGGCGACCGACCACGAGCCCAACTGCGACCGCATGGTGTGGTACGATCCGTTCACGAAGGACGCGTCGGCCACGCTGGTCCAGACCGCCGCCCACACGTACAGCGGTTCGGACCTGATCGCCACGTGGAGCATACCGAACAAGCGCAGCGCGTACGTGGGAACTTTCGCCTTCACGCCGTAACCTGACCAACGGACGGAGAGCAGACCACGGCGCTCGGACTCCTCCTGCTGATCACGGCGACCGTCGTAACGTCGTGCTTCGGCCTGATTCTGAAGTCTGCCCACCACAACGGACGCAATGCCCTTGCGGTGGGCAGTCTCAATTATGGCGCGGGCGCCGTGATCTCCGGCCTGCTGATGCTCGCAGACCCGGGCTGGGTCTGGCACGGGACCACCGTGCTGATCGGCGCGGCCAGCGGGTTCTTCTATTTCGTAGCCTTCTATTTTCTCATCCAGGCGCTCCTGCAGGGCGGCGTCGCCGTGACCCTGGCGATCGTCCGCCTGTCCGTCCTTATCCCCATTCTTTGCTCCATCTTCATCTGGTACGAAGTCCCCAGCCTGTCGCAGACCGCGGGCATCATCACGGTATGCATTGCTCTGCCGCTCCTGACGCTTGGCGTGGGCAGGCAGTCCGATCTTTCGCTTCGCGGGGTAGCCTGGCTCGTCGGCGCCCTCTTCATCACGACGGGATTCTGCCACCTGTCCCCGAAGGTCTTCAGCGAACTCGCGCCCCAGAGCCAGATGCCGCTCTATCTCTTCTCGCTCTTCGCCGTATCCGGGATCATGGGACTGTGCTACCTCCGGTACAAACCGATCCGGGCCCGTCTGCCGGAAGTGCGCTGGAGCGTCCTGCTGGGCGCGGTCAACGTCTCGGGGACCTGGCTCCTGGTCCTCACGCTCAAGTTCCTTCCCGGCACCGTCGTCTTTCCCTTCGTCAGCGCGGTCGGCCTTGTCATCACCACGCTCGTGGCTATATTGTACTGGAAAGAGCAGGTGCGCCGACTGGCATTTGTCGGCATCGGCCTGACCCTGGTCGCGGTCGTCCTGGTGAACAGCGGCTGAAACCGTTTTGCAACCCGCGTATTCAATAGGCAAGGAACATCATAATGATCTTATCGGGAAAAAAGATCCACGAGCGCATTGGAAATGATATCATCATCGAGCCGTTCGATCCTGCCAGGCTCAATCCCAATAGTTACAATCTGTCTCTCGCCAATGAGCTTATGATATACGAGGATGACGTGCTCGATATGAAGAAGAGAAACCGTGTGAGAACCATTCAGATCCCGGACGACGGGTACGAGTTGCAACCCCGTAGGCTTTATCTCGGCAGGACAGTGGAGTTTACCAGGACGGATAAATACGTCCCCATGCTCGAGGGACGGTCATCAGTGGGTAGATTGGGACTTTTTGTACATGTTACCGCAGGTTTCGGCGACGTGGGATTCGCTGGCTACTGGACTCTGGAGATGTTCTGCGTCCGGCCTATCAGAATCTATCCGAACGTGGAAATCTGCCAGGTTTACTATCACACGCTGGACGGCGATTTCGAGACCTACGAGAGTGGGAAGTATCAAAACAACACGGGTATTCAACCCAGTCGTCTGTATCTCGATTTCAGGAGTTGAGTTTCGTGTTCAATGAGATCGATCGGTCCCGCCGGGTAGTGGGCATCGGCAGCAACGTCGTGGACGTGATCTACCGGGTGAACCGGATCGCGGGACCGGAGGAGAAAACCTATATCCTGCCGGACGACGAAGGCGCGGTCGTGACCGAGATTGCGGGTGGCGTGACGCTGAACCACCTGGCCTGGTCGGCCCAGATGGGCGTCCCCGCCGGTCTCTTCGGATTTCAGGGAGACGACCGGTACGGCGCGATGATCCGGGACGAGATGGACCGCCACGGAATCGACCGGTCGGCTGTCCGGGTCCTCGAGGGCCGCGCCTCCGGTTTCTCCGTCGTCAACGTGGCGGCCGACGCGGACCGGGCGATCTACATGGCCCGCGCCCTGACGGCGGAGACCACGGCCGCGGACGTGGAGACGCATTTCGCCGACTGTATTCGTTCGGCCGCCATGGTGACGACGGAGATATCCCAGCTCCCGCTGGACGCCGTCATCGCGGTATTGCGCATTGCCCGCGGGGCTGGCGTACCCACCGTGCTGGACGTGGACGTGCCCCCGGATTTCGCCATCGACGTGGCGGGACTCGGTTCCGCCGGGGATTTCGAAGAGGCCCTGAGTCTCGCCGACGTCGTGAAACCCGCCAAGGCCGCCGCGTTGCAGATCATAGCCGCCGGCAGTTCCGAGGAACGGGCCGAGGGTATTTTCAACCGGTACGGCGCCCGGCTGGTAGCCATCACCGAGGGGGCGCAGGGCTCGGTCGTCACCGACGGGAAGCAGACGATTCGCACGCCTGCGAAACCCGTGGAAGCCCGGGATACCACCGGCGCCGGGGATGCCTTTCTGGGCGGCCTGATTTCGGGGCTTTTCCACGGGCTTGCGTTAAAGGATACCGCATCGCTGGCCAATGCCTGCGGCGCCGTATGTTGCCGCATTCCAGGGGCTTTCCCGCAACTGGGCTCGAGTCGGGATGACGTTTTTGCCCTGTACGAAGGTGCTCCGATTCCTGCCCGGAACGCACCGGAAGCCGTTGCCGCCGCGAAAACAGTAACGGGTACAGAAACGCTGGACGCCGAGGGAAACGATTCCGCTGAAACAACCCCCGGCGCGGCCGGACTGAATGCGGTGCGGCGGACCGCCGAGGCACTCGCCAGACTACAGGAGAATCTGTCCGCCACGTACTTCGACGAAGCCATTGCGGTCATCCGATCATCGGAAACGGCGGGCGGGCGCGTGCACGTCACCGGCGTGGGAAAGTCCCGCCATATCGGCCGCAAACTGACGGCCACGCTGCAGAGTACAGGGACGAAGGCGTATTTCCTCGATCCGGCCGACTGCAATCACGGCGACAGCGGCCAGGTGGCGGAGGGGGACGTGGTCGTCGCCCTGTCCCACAGCGGGGAGACGGAGGAATTGTTAGCCGCGGTCCAGACCCTCGCCGCGAATGGTGCGAGGATCGTCGCAATCACGGGAAACGCCGAATCCAGTCTGGCCCGGTCGAGCGTTGCGGCCCTGCACGTGCCCGTGACGGGCGAGGCAGGCCCCCTTGGTCTTGCGCCGACGGCGAGCACGTCCTGTCAGCTCGCCGTTGCCGATGGCCTCGCCATGGCCCTGAAGGCCGTCCGCGGGTTTACCCGGGAAGATTTCGCCCGGTACCATCCCGGCGGCAGCATTGGAAAGCGACTGCGGGACAGGGCGGAAGAGCGCTGAAGGACAGGGCGGAAAGCGACTGCGGGACAGGGCGGAAGAGCGCTGAAGGACAGGGCGGAAGAGTACAGAAAGGTCGCAGAAGAGCGTTGAAGGATCGCGCATCAGAAAGCAGAAGAGCATCTGAAGATCGCACGGAATCAAGCAGAAGAGCATCTGAAGATCGCGCAGAAGAGCACCTGAAGATCGCACGGAATCAAGCAGAAGAGCATCTGAAGATCGCGCAAAAGAGCACCGAAGGTTCGGGAAGGATCGCCATGACCGCCGAAACAGCGCAAGCCGGCACCGGAACACCTGAAATCAGGCTGATCGCCTTCGACCAGGACGACACGGCCCTGCTGCCCGACGGGAAACCCTCCCCCGAGGGACTGGGCGCCATCGAAGCCGCCCTCGACCGGGGACTGATCGTGAGCTCCGTGAGCGGACGGAACATCGACCGCAGCAGCGAGCCCTTCAGCGCCGCCCGGCCGCTGTTCGACCGGCTCTACCTGATCGCCAACAACGGCGGGATCATACTCGGGCCGGTCCGCCAGGGACAAAGGCCATTGCTTTTCGAGAAGCGCATAGAACGGGACGCCTTCCTGGACCTGCTCGATTTCATCGAAGAAAACGACTTCAACTTCGTATACAGCTGGCTGCGCGTAACGGAAGCCGGCCCCGTGGACAGCGTGATCACCGACCGGCATACCTCGTCCATCGCGGCCATAGAGGAGCAAAGCCGCGCCGCCGTCGACCGGGACGACGACCTGCTGGCGAAACTGAGACAGGGCGAGTACCCGCCACCGCCCAAGATGCTGGTTCTGCCCGGCCTGGACCGGCGCGAGGCGGTACTGGAAGAACTGAAGGCCCGTTTCGATTCCCGCCTCTACCTTGTCAAGACGAACCCGGACCGGATCGAAGCCATGCACGCCGACGTAAACAAGAAAATCGCCGTGGAGTTCATCGCGGGCGAGCACGGGATATCCATGAACCACGTGATGGCCGTCGGGGACGGCGACAACGACCTGCCCATGCTTTTCAACGCGGGTCTCGGGGTGATCATGGACAACGCCCAGGACGCGGTCAAGAAAGCAGGCCGGGCGCAGGGCCTGGTCATCGCTCCGGCGAACCATGAAAACGGCTTTGCCTGGGCGGTGCGCCGGTACGCGTTGAGAAACGGTCGTTGAACGAGTTCTCACCCATGACCACTTCCCTCCTCGATCATCTCCGTTCTTCCCTGCTGGTGGCGGATGGCGCCATAGGCACCATGCTGTACGCCCGCGGCGTGCCCATCGAGGTATGTTTCGACGAGATCAACCAGAGCCGGCCCGACCTGATCCGGCGTATCCACGAGGAATACGTGGACGCGGGAGCCGGCCTGATCGAGACCAATACATACGGGGCCAACGCCCTGTCCCTGACCAAGTACAACCTGGAGGACCAGGCGGAATCTCTGAACGCCCGCGGCGTCGAGATCGCCCGCCAGGCGGCGGGGTCCCGGGCCTACGTGGCGGGCGCCGTCGGACCGGCCCGCGGTCTCCCCCACCTCGAATATACCGAAGCGGACCACGACCGGGTCTACCGTGAGCAAATCTCGGCCCTGGCGGGCGGCGGCGCGGACGCGATCCTCCTTGAGACCTTTCTGCGGCTCGACGAAATTACCAGGGCGCTGGCGGTCAGCCGCGATGTCTGCGACCTCCCGGTAATCTGTCAACTCGCGGTGGACCAGTCGGGACAGACCGACGACGGGTGCGGCGTCGCGAAAGCCTTCGACCAGCTGCGCGCGGCCGGCGCCGACGTGGTGGGCGTGAACTGCCGGAGCGGCCCCAAGGGCCTGCTGGACGCGCTCGCACAGGTCCCCCTTGCAGACGGCCTGATCCTGTCGGCCTTCCCCAACGCCGGTTCCCCGATCTACGTGGATGGCCGATTCATCTACGAAGCAACCCCCGAATACTTCGCTACGAGCGCGCTCCGGCTGCGTGAGCAGGGGGTCCGGCTGTTCGGTGGGTGCTGCGGGACCATGCCCGACCACGTGCGGGCCATGGCACAGGCGCTCGAAGGCCTGGAAATCGTCACCCGCAAAATGGCCGTCCCCGTAACGGTACAGGTCCCCCCGCGCCCGGACCTCCTCGCCCTATCGCCGCGCAAACCCCCGGCGGCCGAACCGGCGATCGTGGAACTGGTCCGCAAGCGGGTGACCGTCATTGTCGAACTCGATCCGCCCCGGGACCTGGATCACGGACCCATCGTGCGGGGCGCCAGGGCCTTGAAGGCGGCAGGCGCCGACGCAATAACCATGGCAGATAATTCCCTGGCCGTCACGCGGATCAGCAATATGGCGATGGGCCAGATCGTCAAGGAAGAGGCCGGTATCCGCCCGCTCCTGCACATCACCTGCCGTGACCGGAACCTGGCCAGCCTGCAGTCCCAGGTACTCGGCCTGCACGTCCTTGGCATCGACCATGTCCTCGCCGTCACGGGCGATCCCGTGAAATTCGGCGATCAGCCGGGGGCGAGCAACGTCTACGACGTGTCCTCTTTCGAACTGATCCGGTTGATCAAGCAAATGAACGAGGGCGTGGGTTTTTCGGGTCGGCCCCTGAACGGCAGAACCGGATTCACCGTGGCGGCCGCCTTCGATCCCAACGGACCCAACCTGGAAAGAAGGATCAGGAGGCTGGAAAGGAAGGTCGAGGCCGGCGCGGACATGATCATGACACAGCCCCTCTTCGACCGGCGCCAGGCCAAGGCGCTCTACGAAGCGACCCGGGATGCCGGCGTACCCGTACTGCCGGGCGTCATGCCCCTGGTCAGCGACGGAAACACGGAGTTCCTCCACAACGAGGTGCCCGGATTCGTGGTGCCCGATGAAGTCCGCGCCCGCATGGCCCGCGTGGGCAGGGGACGAAGGGCCCGGCGAGAGGGCATCGCCATCGCACGGGAAATCATCGAGTCCGTCCTGACGCACTTCAACGGCCTCTACCTGATTACGCCCTTCAACCGTTATCCCATGACGGTTGAGTTGACGGAGTTCGCCCTGCGGGCCACGTCGCGCGGGGAGACCGGGCAAATATCGCTCAATCGGTCCAAGTAGCTATGGGCAAGGCCTAGCCGACGTAAAGCAGGCTGGCGATGATCGACCCGGCAATCACGAGCATCATTACCAACTGTTTGTTGGCCGCCGCGGTCACGGAGCGCGCTACCTTGAGGTCCTGTGCGTTTATCTTTTCTACCACGAGACCGAATCCGCCTTCTACCCTGGCATTCAACTCGGCTATCTCTTTTTCCAGGCTGGCGAACCTCTTTTCGTTATCGATGTCCGTCGCTGCCAGTTTTTCTTTGATATCCCGGAATTGCGCATCGACAGTCTGGAATTGCGCATCGACAGCCTGGAAATGCGCATCGATAGCCTCGAACTGCCTTTCGTTCCTGATGTCCATCGACGCGAGTTTTTCCTCGACAGCCTGAAATCGCACATCGACAGCCTGAAATCGCGCTTCAAGTGCCTCGAATCGCGAATTGAGCGTCTCGAATCGCGAATCGACGGCTTCGAACCGGCTTTCGTTCTTGATGTCCATCGCTGCGAGTTTTTCTTCGAGCGCCTCGAATCGCGAATCGGCGGCTTCGAACCGGCTTTCGTTCTTGATGTCCATCGCTGCGAGTTTTTCTTCGAGCGCTTCGAACCGGCTTTCGTTCTTGATGTCCATCGCTGCGAGTTTTTCTTCGACGGCCTGAAATCGCACATCGACGGCCTCGAACCGGACTCCGAACACATCGTCCAGCGAATGAATGGCGGAGTTCACGTCCGCCACCGTGGCGAAGACCTCGCTGGGCGATTCTTTGACCTTGTCGTCTCCCATGATTTTACCCCCCGAAGGATGAGTGGGCTGGTTGTGATTCTTCCAGTTCAGTCGGAGAACCCTCGAGTTTCTCGTAAAAAAAGTGATCGTGGTGACCAGGATAAAAGCTGGAGCCGGGATTGCGATCCGATCTGGCAAGTGCTCGGATCTGGCAAGTGCTCGGATCTGGCAAGTGCTCGGATCTGGCAAGTGCTCGGATCTGGTAAACGATCTGATCAGGAAGACGTTCGGGTCCGCAAGCCAATCAGTTCAGGAAGCCGGGCGGTTCCGGTAATAGAGGTAGGATACGGCGATGAGTATGGCGCTCAGCCCCAGGAAGGCGACGATGCGGTAGAGGGTGTCCAGGAACACGAGATCGAAGATGAATACCTTGACCACGGAACAGCCGAAGTAGACGATGGCCGCGGCGCGCAGCGCGCGAATGTCCATCCACCTCCCCATGATCAGGACCAGCAACGCGCTGATCAGCCAGACGCCTGAAACGGCCAGTTGCCGCAGGTTCTGCAATTGCTCCGGAGAACCGCTTTCCATCGTGACGAGAAGGTACTGGAAGTAATTGAGGACTTCTACCGTACCCCAGACGAGGAAGAGGAACGTCCAGGCCAGGTGGAGTACCGTACTCAGCAGGTGGTCACGCTTCGAGTCGGTTCGGTCCTGGGGCTCGATGCGGTTGCGCAACATGCCGGCACAGGCGAGCAGCGATCCGCCTACAACCAGGTACGCGCCGGTACGCAACGAGAGGACCGGTACGTAAGTGGAAACGAGGTTGCTAACATAAACGCCGCCCATGAGAAAGATCATCACGAACGAGAAGGCGAGCAGGGCCGTCCCGGCGTGACGGACGGCGCGCCGTCCGAAATGGGTGCCGAACCAGAACACGGCGAGGGCTTCGAGGCCCCAGGCGATGATGACGCCGATTCCGTTAAAGAAACTCATAGGCACCCGTACGGCGAGTAATATGGCTCCCGTTGCGTAGATCGCGGGTGCGGTCGGATCGTCCGTTCGCCGCATGGTCCACGCCGTCAGCGCAAATAAGACGAGCGCAAACACGGCCGAGACGACGCCCTGGAAGTAAACCGAAGCGCTTTGCGGGGACAGAAACTGTATGCCAAGAAAAGACCAAAGGCCTTCCGGGTACTGCGAAAGACGCATGAGCATTACGTACAGGCCGACCGCGTTGACGGTCACGGCCGCCCATCGCCAGAGTCTTCTGCCTGGATCGCCCGCAAAGGACCTGTACAGATCCATACCGGCGAACATCGCCCACCACAGGGCAAGGAAGAGCAGGGCCGTTGCGAATCCGTCGGGCAGGTCGGCCCGGAACGACCAGGTCAGGTACGTCCCGTAGGTCGCCGCGATGCCCAGCGGCTCGAGCAGTCTCCAGCGGCCCCGTTTCAGGAGTATGGCGATCAGGCCGGCGTCGAGGAGCGTGATGTACACGAATAGCCCGAAGGTGTTCAGATCGGCGGTGACGAGCAGGAAGGGCGTCAGGAACCCGCCGGCCCATCCCAGCAGGGCAATGGCCCGCGCGTCATAACACAGGGAAAGGAGCAGGGCCGCGGCGGTCACGAGGGCCATCAGCAAAAAGGCGACGGGCTGCGGAATGAGATGGTAGAAGTCGTAGGCGGCGTAGATGGACAGGTAGAGGATCGCCGCGCCCGCCCCGGTCAGCCCCTGCGCGAAAACGCCCAATCGGCGCCGGTGGAATCTGTGGCCGCTTCCAATCAGCAGCAGGCCGGCCGCTCCACCCAGGATCACGCGCGCCGTTTCGTTCAACCAGTCGTTGTCGAAGGCGTACTTCAGAAAGAACCCCACGCCGAGTATGAGGGCGAGGGCGCCCACGCGATTCAGCAGCTTGCCGCCGATCAGGGTCTCCCACTCTTCGCGGGTGCGCGGCCGGAACATGCTGGATATCCGGCCGGGTCCGGCGAACGCCTTTTCCTCGGCCGGGTTCACCGCGCCGCCGTCTTCCGCTGCCGGTCCGTCACCGCCGGGTATCCCGGCCGCCGGCTCATTTGTTTCCTGGAAGCGCCGCCTGATGGCTTTCTCGAGGTGCCTGACGCGCCCCGAGAGGGACAGGTACGTCCCGATGAGGAACAGGAGCAGCAATATGTTGAATACGATCAGCAGTTCCATGGTACTGCATACTATGTCATAAAGAGGATTTGTGTCAAGTTGTCTACCGGCTTCGAGCCAGGCGTCGCACTACGGCCGTTTCCCGTGACCGGTCCGGGATCGAAAGTGCTTCCGGTCCGGGATCGAAAGCAGCGCGCAAGGCCTTGCTCCGGGATCGTTGACACGGCCCATGCCGCCGTCTATATTCCGTTATTCGATTTCCGGGTTCTCCTATTCGATTTCCGAATTGCCATTCATGCAGCCTGGCGTAACGCATCTGCGCACGTGACGTTGTGCGTCTCCAGAACGTAATGCGTCACCACACGTAACCTTCTCCGGGAGGAGTATTTGATGTCCACGGTCTTTCGCGTCGGCATAATCGGATGCGGCAGCATTTCGCATCTTCACATGGTTGGATACCTGGGTGAGCCGCGGTTCGAGGTCGTCGCGCTCTCGGACCCGGTGGCTGAAGCCAGGCGGGATTTCGGCGACCGTTACGGGATTGAGAAACGCTATGCCGACGCCCGGGAGATGCTGGACGAGGAAGCCCTGGACGTCGTCAGCATCTGTACCTGGCACAAGCTGCACGCCCCTCTGACCATCGCCGCCTGCGCGCGTCGCCCCAGGGCCATCCTCTGCGAGAAGCCCATGGCCGTCAACATGGGGGAATGCGACGAGATGATGATCGCCGCGCGGCGGAACGACGTGAAGCTTGCCATCGCCCATCAGCGGCGCTTCAACCCGGTCTGGACCGACGCCCGGAACCTGGTGGCGGAAGGCGCCATCGGCGACGTGCGGCACGTCCACTGCAGCGGGAGCCAGGGCCTGCTCAACGACTGCTCCCACATGTTCGATTTCATGCGCTACGTCATGAGCGATCCGGCGCCCGAGTGGGTGATCGGCAACATCGAACGCAAGACGGACCGGTACGAACGCGACATACGGATCGAGGACCGCAGCGCGGGTATCGTGGGCTTCGACAACGGCGCCGTGGGGCAGCTTCTTCAGGAGATGCACCCCGAACGGCGGCAGGGCGGGTACCTCTACGGCACGGACGGCATGATGGACGTGAACGAACAGCGGGTCCTGCTTATCAACTCGAAGACCGGCGGCTGGGAAGAACGGCCATCCACCGGCGAGGACCCGAGCGTGGGCCAGGCCGTGGAACTGGCGGACTGGATCGAAGGCAAGTCGGAACACCGCGGCGAGGCCTCGAACGGCCGGGCCGCCGTGGAGATCATCATGGGTATCTACGAGTCGGCCCGCCTCCACGAGGTCGTCCGGATGCCCGTGCGCACCCACAGTTCGCCCATCGAGGAGATGATCGAGGCAGGCGACCTGCCCGTGGAGCGCCCCGGCCGTTACGATATCCGGGCCTTCCTCCTGCGCGGGGAGTCCATGCAGGGCGAAACGCCGGGCGAAAACGATGAGGAAGGATGACCGGGCGGAGATCGGCCGCACGGGGCTGACGGTCAGCCGCCTGGGGCTCGGCGGCGCGCCCCTGGCCGGTCTGTACCAGGGGGTTTCCGACGAGCAGGCCGCCCGGACCGTGAACACCTATCTCGGCCACGGCCTGGGATTCTTCGACACGGCTCCGCTGTACGGCAGCGGCGTGAGCGAGACCAGGCTTGGCGCGGTGCTGTCGACACGGGTGCGCGATGCCGGAGACGGCGGCGATCCCACCGTCCGCGACACCTTGGTGACAGCCCGTTCGCGTAGCGCCGCCCGCGGTTCCTTCGTCCTTGCCACCAAGGCGGGCCGCCTCCTCGTGCCCGATCCGGCGCGTGACCAGGACGTCTGGTCCGACGACCTCCCGCCGGTCGGTCCGGTCTTCGACTACAGCTACGACGGGACCCTGCGTTCCCTGGAGGAAAGCCTCGGCCGCCTGGGCCTGGACCGGGTGGATATCCTCCATATTCACGATCCCGACAATCACTACGAGGAAGCAATGAAGGGCAGCTACCGGGCCCTGCTGCGGCTCCGCGAAGAGAAGGTGATCCGGGCCGTCGGCGTCGGCATGAACCAGGCGAAGATGCTGGCCCGTTTCGCCGTCGAAGGCGACTTCGACTGCTTCCTCTGCGCGGGCAGATACACCCTGGTGGATCACACGGCGCTTAAGCGGCTGCTGCCCCTGTGCGAAGAACGGAACATCAGCCTCATTATCGGGGGTCCCTACAACAGCGGCATCCTGGCCCAGGGCGCCGTGGAAGGGGCTACATTCGACTACCGGAAAGCGCCCGCGCATATCGTGGACAGGGTCCGCCGCGTGGAGGAGGTCTGCGCGCGCCACGGCACGCCTTTGAAGGCGGCGGCGCTGCAGTTCCCGCTGGGCCACCCCGCGGTGGCCGCCGTCATTCCGGGCGCGCGTTCCCCGGAGGAAGTGGACGAAAACGCGGGGATGTTCGAGTTCGAGATTCCCGCGGACTTCTGGACCGAATTACGAGACGAGGGACTGATTCCGGACAAGGCGCCGACACCGGCGTGACGGATCCCAAATCACAAGGAGTTTCCAATGGCCACCCCCCAACGCTGCGGCATGGTCCTCAAGGTCAGACCCGAAAGGATCAAGGAATACAAGGCATACCACGCCGAGGTCTGGCCCGGCGTGGCGAAGATGATCACCGACTGCAACATTACGAACTACTCCATCTACCTGAAAGACGATTACCTCTTCTCCTATTTCGAATACGTGGGCGACGACTTCGAGGCCGACATGGCGAAGATGGCCGCCGACCCGGTCACCCAGGAGTGGTGGGACGTCATGATGCCCATGCAGGACCCGCTGCCGACGCGGAAGGAAGGCGAGTGGTGGGCGGAGATGGAAGAGGTCTTTCACCAGGATTGAACTGCCAGGTCCCGCGGCAACCAGTGGCAGCGAACCACAGATCGGCCTGGACTGCTTTTCCAAAGTTGCCAACAGACGCTGCTGCGTTTATGTTACAGGGGTCGCCGCGACAGATCGGATCATTAAGGTTTCAAAGACCCGTCAAGGCTTAAAAGACCCGGGTAAAGCTTGAAAACCTGTCGATTCTGCGGAAGGAGAAACTGCCCATGGCGCTCACCAATGAGCAACTTGCAGCGTTCCACGACCGCGGGCTGCTGGTCGTCGAGGACGTGCTGACCGACGCCGACCTGGATCCCGTGATCGATACCATGACTGCTTTTGTCGACCGGCAGGCACGTAGATTGCACGCCGACGGCAAGATCGCCGATCTCTTCGAGGACGAGCCCTTCCTGACGCGCTACGCCCGGATTTTCGCCCAGAGCGCGGAGATCGGAAGCGGCATGGACATTTACGACCTGCGGGCGAAGCCGGTCTTCGACTTCTTAAGGAACGACAACCTGCTCGACGCCGTGGAGTCCTTCGTCGGCCCCGACATCTCCTGCTCGCCAATCCAGCACCTGCGGGCCAAACCGCCGTCCCGCCTGGACGGCAGTCCGTCGTACAACGTGCCCTGGCACCAGGACTCGGGGGTGAGCTGGGCGGAATCGGACCGCACCCTCGCGCTCACCTGCTGGCTGCCCCTGGTGGACGCCACGGTGGAACGGGGATGCCTGGAGGTGATCCCGAACGTGATCCACACCGGCCATCTCGACCACGTGTCGGACGCGGGCACGCGCATAAAACCGGACCTCATGCCCGAGACCGAAGCGGAACCGGCCGAAGTGCGCAAGGGCGGGGTCGTCTTCCTGAGCCAGTATACGCCCCACCGGTCCACGCCGAACGTCACGGAGTGGGACGTGCGTTGGAGCCTGGACCTGCGGTACGTGGCGTACGGAGAGCCGACCGGCAGGCCCTTCTTCCCCGATTTCTGCGCGCGAAGCCGCGCTCATCCAGAGCTGGTGCTGACCGATCACCAGGCGTGGGCCGACAGCTGGATCGCGGCCCTGGAGGAACAGAGCCGCAATCCGAAGCAGGCCCACAGGGTAGCGCAGGAACCATGAGGCCGCCAGAACCATATGCGGATCGACTTGCCCAGGCAGGCGGCCCGTCGCCGGCGCGTCACCCATCAAGGCGCGCTGAAACCGGGAGGCATACCATGCTTTGAGGCCTGACCTCGGGCGCCAGGTTCGGCGCGTTCCTGGGCAGTCTGATCATACCCGGACTGGGACAGTTGTACCAGGGCCGCAGGCCCGCCGCGGTCGTGCACTTTGTCCTCGCGGTCCTGCTCTGGCTGTTGGGCTATGGCTGGATCGTGCATCTGTATTCGGCTGTCGAGGCGGCCCTGCAGAAGATGGATGGCAAGAGTTGCGGCGCGTAAACCCCACATTCCAGACTTCGATGGCAGCAACGGCACAGGCCGGCCAGGCAGGGACCTCGGGACCGGAGAACCACATTCAACAGGAAGAGGTATGCTCATGAGCTTCGGTGACGGAGCCTATACGTACGAGGTGCAGGAGAACTGGTGGACCCTGCCCGAAGGCTGGACCTTCGGCTGGATCACGGGCGTGGCGTGCGATTCCAGGGACCGGGTGTACGTATACTCCCGGAGCGAGCATCCCCTGGTCGTCTTCGACCGCTACGGCAGTTTCGTCAAGACCATCGGGGACGGCCTGCTCAAGGACGCCCACGGTATCTACATCGACGCCGAGGACAACCTTTTCCTCATCGACTGGCTGGACCACTGCGTCCGCAAGTTCGACAGGGACGGCAACCTGGTGCTCACCATCGGCACACCCGGTGTTCCGAGCGCCAGCGACGGGGATCCTTTTCGCAAGCCGACGGACGCGGTCGTCGCGCCAAACGGCGATATCTACGTGTCAGACGGCTACGACAACGCCCGGGTCCACCGGTACGACGCCGAAGGGAACCACATCCACTCCTGGGGCAGCTGGGGGGACGGCCCTTCCCAGTTCTCTCTGAGCCACTGCGTCCGCGTCGACCGCCATGACCGGCTGTGGGTGTGCGACCGCGAAAACCAGCGCATTCAGCTATTCGACCTTGAAGGCGGTTTTATCGAGGAACGCCACGTTCCCGGCAAGCCCGATACCATCTATTTCGATCCGGCGGAAGACATCGCCTACGTGGCCGAACTCGAACAGCAGGTCGGTATCTACACCCTGGACGGCGACCTGGTCAGCAGCTGGGGCGGGGGACGGCGAAGCGACCGGCCCGGCGAGTTTGCCGGCTGCCCCCATGGCATCTGGATGGATTCGCGCGGCGATCTCTACGTGGGGGAAGTCCAGGCCGACGCCCGGTTGCAGAAGTTCGTACGGACACGCTGAGCCCGTGTATTCCGTTGTAATCAGGGGACCGGTTTCTGCACCGGCAAAATCCCCAGGTGACCTTCTACGCGGCCCAGGCGCGTGTTGGTATCCCTCATTTCCTTTCTGACCGCGGCGAACTCCTCCCTCATTTCCTTTCTGACCGCGGCAAACTCCTCCTTCATTTCCTTCCTGACCGCGGCGAACTCCTCCTTTATCTCCTTCCTGACCGCGGCGAATTCCTCCTTCATTTCCTTCCTGACCGCGGCGAATTCCTCCCTGACAATGACGAACTCGTCCTTTATTTCTACGCGCAGATCCCTGGTTGATTGCCCGAAATAGGACAACAAACCTAAAACCAGAATACCTGTTGCCGATATAGCCTGCAGGCCCAGGATCAGTTTTTGTTTTTCCATATCAGTATACTCACTTTCTCCTTGTTAATCTGTAGGCCGTGTGAACATAATATCATCTCATACGGCGATGTTTGATTAGACTGTCAGTTACAGATTTCGAAATACCCATCCATGCGCATCATCGACCCCCATACCCACGTCTGGATCAACGACCCCGCCTTCCCCTGGCCCGCGGAAAACGACGTTCCGCCCGCCGAGGACCGGACGGCCGAAATGCTCCTGGCCCTGATGGACCGGCACGGCGTGGAAAAGACCGTCCTGGTGCAGTATATCGGCTACCGTTGGGACAATGCATACGTATCCCACGTCCTGCGCACGTACCCGGGCAAGTTTGCCGGGGTCTGCCGCGTCAATCCCGAAGACCCCGCCGCGCCGGACCACCTTGGCCACTGGGTGGAAGAGCACGGTTTCCAGGGCGTGCGCCTGAGCCCCTCCGAAGGACCGGCGGGCGACTGGTTCCGTGGTCACCTTATGCCGCCTGTCTTCCGGCGCGCCGAGGAACTCAAGGTCCCCCTGCTCATGCTCACGCGGCCGGGCCGCCTTCCTGATCTGGCCCGGCTCCTGGACCGCTTTCCGGACCTGAACGTCGTCGTGGATCACATGGCCGACGCGCGGCCCGACCGGCCGGGGGATATCCAGGCCGTCCTCGACCTGGCCCGGTACCCCCGGGTATACGTGAAGATCAGCCATACCTGGTCCATTTCGAATCAGGGCTATCCCTGGCCGGATACCCATGACATGGTGAAGGCGGTCTACCAGGCCTTCGGAGGGCGCCGCATCATGTGGGGGACCGACTGGCCCGTCTGCCTGGCGAACGCCACGTACGGCCAGACCCTAACGGTAGTCCGCGATGAAATGACGTTCATCGCGCCCGAAGACGTGCCCAGCGTGCTGGGCGGCACGGCCCTGGACCTGTGGACTTTCGAAGGCTCCAGGGCCTGAAGTGGTTACCGGCCGGGACCGCACCACCGGACGCACGCGGGAAGGTCGTGAGTGTGACCTTATCAAGATTGGTCGGAATACAGCCGGAAAACTCGTAGATAAAGTTTGAAACACAAAGGAGCGACCATGGAAATCCTCATCACCGGCGCCGCAAGCCGCCTGGGCCAGGCCGTCACCGAAGCCCTGAAGGACCACCGGCTTCGCCTCATGGACGAGTCTTCCGTCGAAGCGCCCGGGGAGGGAGACACCTTCGAGGGCAGCCTGCTTGACCGGGACGCCGTCTGGCGGGCGGTCCGGGGGATGGACGCCGTCGTCCACACGGGCGAGCCGCCGCAGAAGCTCCCGGAATCCGACGTGGAACGCGAGAAGCATCTCCTGGAACTGGCCACCCGGGGTACCCACCAGCTCTTCAAGGCCGGCGTGGAAGCCGGGGTAAAGCGCTTCGTATACGGCGGCACCCTCGACCTCTTCAGGACGTATCCCGACGACGTGTACATCAGCGAACTCTGGAAGCCGCTGCCCGAGCCCGACATGCCCGAGATGTCGCGCTATCTCGGCGAGCACACGGCCCGGGAGTTCGCCCGGGACTACATGGTGACGGTCACGGGCCTCCGACTCGGTACCCTGGTCTGCGAAGAAGAAGTGGAAGGGCAGGCGCCCGACCTGCTGTGGCTGGATTACCGCGACGCCGCCCAGGCCTTCCGGCTTGCCCTGGAGCGCGACGCCTCGGACCAGGTCTGGTGGACGAGCCGGTACGCCATGTACCATATCTGCGCCGACCTGGAAAACCCGAAGTACCTTATCAACCAGGCCCGCGGGCTGGGCTACGCGCCGGCCCACAACTTCGCCGCCAACTGGCAGGATTGAGGCGCCCCATGAAGAAAGTCCTGCTACTCGGCGCATCCGGGCTCATCGCGCCCCACATCATTCCCGCGCTCGAGCGGGATTACGACCTGAGGCTGGCCGACATCAAGGACCATCCGGACGGGAAGCCCGTCCTCAACGTGGACGTCCGCGAATACGACCGGGTACGCGAGGCCGTGGAGGGCGTGGACGCCGTCATGAACTTCACGGTACTGCGCCACGACGCCGTCCTCAGCTTCCAGGTCAATACCGTCGGGGCCTGGAACGTGATGAAGGCTGCCGCCGACGCCGGGATCAGGAAGGTGATTCACACGGGGCCGGCCCAGACGCTCCTCGCCTACGCCCATGACACGGACATTCCCGTCGACGCGCCCGACGCCCCGTCTTCCGACTATTACTTCATCACCAAGCACATGAGCAACGAGATCGTCAGGAGCTTCGCCCGGCGCCACGAGATCCACACGGTCTGCTACCTCTTCCAGGGCCTGGCGCCCCGGCCGACGGAGCCCGCCGACAAGACGTCGACGCGGGACTTCCTCATCATCTACGACGATCTCGCCGTCTGCCGGCAGGGCCTCGAGCTCCCCTCGGTGCCCGGCTTCTACCAGGCCTTCAACCTGCACAGCCACTACGGACCGGGCAAATACAGTCTCGAGAAGGCCGAACGCATCCTGGGGTACGCCCCGCGGGAGGCGTGGTGGGACTGGCAGCGGCGGCCGGTGGACTGGCGGCGGCCGGTCGGGAAGCTACGGGATAGCGGCAGAATCGACGGAGGTCAGTCGAACTGAAGAGCAGGTCGGTCGATCCGGGAGTTGGTCAGTCGACCTGCGGAGGTGGTCCTTTGGAAGGTTTCGGGTGCTTCCAGCCTCGCCAGATCTTGTCCCGATATCCGCTGGCGAGCTTTATATCTATCTCAATGCCCAGGGTAAGGATCTGTTCGTCGTTCAACTTATCCAGCAGTGTGTTTTTTATGAGTTCAACAACCTCGTGGGTCAGCACCCGGCCTTTCTTCCCAGACATGCCCGTCTCCCTTCGATCAATCCAGTAGCAGTTGTAGCAGTTGGAGCGTAATTGTGACCTGGAGACCAATCATCGCAAGAACGCATGTAAGCAGGATATTCCTCCACCACCGCGCATCTCTTTCCATGTTCTTCAGCCGTTCGGCGTTGTATTCTATGAGTTCCCGCATGCCGTCTTCCGATGTTTCAAGACCGGCCAGACGGCTCTTGAAGCAATGGTCCTTGAAGTACACTTCTTCCATCAGTTCTTCGGTGTCTCGCAGGGATTTGTCCGCGTTCATGTGTATGTTCGATTCCTTTCGGTAATTTGATCTTCCCTTGCAGGCCACAGGGGAGCCTGATGATTGTCAAAGGTATTCCGTATTCTGACTCGATCGTTCAGTCTTTTCCCTACAGTCGAGGTAAAATGGAAAATCTCGGATCGGTTTTAAGATGTAAGACATAAAGCTATAAGATGAATGTAAACGTTTGCAATGAGAACGGCAACTTGTAACAGGTACGTTCCAGCCAATCAAGGAGAATTGCTACATGTCCAGTACCAACCGTACCGTACGCGTTTTCGTCGGCACCTATACCCAGACCACCAGCAAGGGCATCTACGTATACGACGTCGACCCCGACACGGGCGTCATGGAGTACGTCAGCCACGTGGGCGGCATCACGAACCCGTCCTTCCTGGTCCTCACGCCGGACGCCCGCTTCCTCTACGCCGTCGGCGAGACGGGCGATCCGCACGGCGGCGTCTTCGCCTATGCCGTGGACGCGTCCGGTGCGCTCACGCCCCTGAACAGCCAGTCGTCCGGCGGCGCCGGGCCGTGTTCCATCGACGTGCACCGCGGCGGCAGGGCCGTCCTCGCGGCCAACTACGGCGGCGGGTCCGTATCCTCCTTTCCCGTGAACGACGACGGCTCCCTGGGCGAGGCGGCGTCGGTGATCCGGCATACCGGTTCGAGCGTCAACCAGAGCCGCCAGCAGGAACCCCACGCCCACATGATCCGCCACGACCTGGACTACAACTTCGTCTTCTCGCCGGACCTGGGCACGGACAAGGTGATGATCTACGCCCTCGACCCGGACACGGCCGTGCTGACCCCCCACGGGGAGGCTTCCGTACCGCCCGGCTCGGGGCCCCGGCACATCGAGTTCCATCCCAACCGCAGTTTCGCCTACGTGATCAACGAGATGGGCAACACGATCACGGCCTTCGCCTACGACGGATCGGCCGGCACGCTCACCGCGATCGAAACGGTGACGACGCTGCCCGACGGCTACGACGAGGTCAGCCACACGGCGGACATCCACGTCACCGACGACGGCAGGTACCTCTACGGCTCCAACCGGGGTCACGACAGCCTCGCCATGTACGCCGTGGACGGGGATTCCGGCCGTCTTTCGCTGCTCGGCATCGTGCCCACGGGCGGCGAGAACCCGCGGAACTTCGGGATCGATCCGACCAACCGCTTCGTCCTCGTCGGCAACCAGAGCTCGGATACGGTCACCTGCCACCGTCTCGACCCGGACACGGGCCTGCTCCATCTCTCGGGCATCGTGGCTGAAATCCCCATGGCGGTGTGCCTGAAGATGATCCTGGTGGACTGAGCCCGGCCCATGTGCGCGCAAGATCGAAAACCCGAGTCCGGCGGTCCGTCCGGCACCACTGGCAGCCGCTCAGGAGGAACCGGCAGTCCCACCCGGGGCGGGGATCTGCCAGGCAGCGGGACCGGTGTGCCGGATCCCGCCCGACAGGACCAGGCCTGGCGGGATTTCGTCGACCGGTCCCGGCGCGAGCCCATGTCCTTCGACGCCCACCTGGCGGCCTTCACGCGCATATTCGCGGGGCGCCGCCCGGAGGACGGACCGCCCGTGGCCTGGGCGCCTGACGAAGCGGTACGCCGGCGGTCCAATCTCCAGGCCGGCATGGCAGTCCTGGGCATGGACGACTACGCCGATTTCCATGCCTGGTCCGTCCGCGATCCCTCCGCCTTCTGGACCCACACCCTCGAGCGGCTCGGCATCGTATTCACAAGACCGCCGGAGGCCGTCCTCGACCTGGGCGGGGGCGTCCGCGATCCCCGATGGCTGCCGGGCGCGGAACTCAACATCGTCGACAGCTGCTTCACCGCCGATCCCGGCCGTCCCGCCGTGATCACGCCCGGACCGGACGGCCAGCCGCGCTCCACGACGACCTACGGCGAACTCGAACGTCTTGTCAACCGCGTCGCCAACGGCCTGCGCGACCGGGGCCTGGCGCCCGGCCGGGCCATCGCGCTCTACATGCCCCTGAACCTGGAATGCGTGATCGCCTATCTGGCCGTCATCCGCGCGGGTTCGCGGGTCGTCTCCATCGCCGACAGCTTCCCGGCGTTGGAAGTGCGCCGCCGCATGGCCATTGCCGGCGCAAGCTGCGTCGTAACCATGGACCGCTACGTCCGCGCGGGCAAAACCATACCGCTCTACGACACGGTGATCGAGGCAGGCGCGTCCACGGTCATCGTCGTGCCGTCGGGCGGCTCCGCGCCGACGGACGGTGTCGAATCGCCGGGCGCCGAACCGCCGGGCGCCGAACCGCCGGGTGTCGAACCGCCGGGTGTCGAATCGCCGAGCGTCGAACCGCCGGGCGCCTCCGCGTCTGGTGACGCCGCATCCGATTTCGACGCGTCTGGTGACGCCGCATCCGATTTCGACGCGTCCGGTGTTGCCGCATCTGATGCCGACGCGTCCGGATCCAGGCAGTACTTGCGCCGATTGCGCACCGGCGACGTCCCCTGGCCCGACCTGCTCTCCTCCGACGACGCCTTCGAATCCGTGACCGGCGACCCCTACCGCACGACGAACATCCTGTTCTCCTCGGGGACCACCGGCGAGCCGAAGGCCGTCCCGTGGAACCACCTGACGCCCATCAAGAGCGCCATGGACGGATACTATCACCAGGACGTCCATGGAGACGACGTGACGGCCTGGCCGACCAACATCGGCTGGATGATGGGGCCGTGGCTCATCTACGCCACCCTGATCAACAGCGCGTGCATGGCCCTGTTCCCCGGCGCGACGAATACCCCGGAATACCCGCGTTTCATCCGGCGCGCCGGAGTCACCATGCTGGGGGTCATCCCTTCCCTGGTGCGGACCTGGCGGCGCGGCGGCGCGACCGACGGGATCGACTGGCCGGCCATCCGCGTCTTCAGCTCGACGGGCGAACCCGCCAGCCGGACCGACTACCTGTGGCTCATGAGCCGGGCCGGGTACCGGGCGCCCGTGATCGAATACCTCGGCGGCACGGAAATCGGCGGCGGCCACCTGGCCTGCACGGTCCTCCAGCCCTGCTCGCCCGCGACGTTCACCACGGCGAATCTCGGCGTGGATTTCGTTATCCTGGACGAGACGGGTGAAGAGGTCGGAGCGGGGGATACCGGCGAGCTTTTCCTCGTGCCGCCCGCCCTGGGCATGTCCCAGCGGCTGCTCAACGGAGACCACGACGAAGTCTACTATGCAGGCTGTCCGGCCGGACCTGAAGGCACGGTCCTGCGCCGGCACGGGGACAACACCCGGCGGCTTCACCGCGGCTGTTACCGCGCCCAGGGACGGGCCGACGACGGGATGAACCTGGGCGGCATCAAGGTCAGCCCCCTGGAACTGGAGCGGGTCGTGGACGGACATCCCGCCGTCTACGAAAGCGCGGCCGTGGCGGTGCAGCCCGAGGGAGAAGGAGCGGAAAAACTGGTGGTCTTCATCGTCCCCGATCCGGGCGGTGGCGCCGCAGACGCCAAGCGCGACGCCGATGCGCCAAAGTCCGATCCCGACCCCGATTCCCTTAAATCGGAACTCCAGTCCCTGGTTTCCTCCGGACTCAACCCGCTGTTCAAAATCTACCGGGTCGTCATCGTGGACGAACTTCCTCACACGGCTTCAGGCAAGCTGGTCCGCCGTGCGCTCAGAGACGAGATGAGATCTGGTACTTAAGGCCCTGTCGGCGCGCCCGTGGGACGCGTTCATGGAATGCGTGTGCGCTTAATTGGAAACATCGAGACTCAGAAGTCGTATCAACGCGTCTCTCAATTCGACCGCCCCAATCAGAAGGAAGCCTGACTCTGTGTCCCGGTCAAGGGTGCAGTACAGAAGACATACAGAGGCAGGGTACTTAGGGAGTTGAAAACCAGCTATTGTAATGGCCGAGAGGACAAATCAAGTGGGGATGCTCTATCTCGCAGTTTCAAATCGGAAGGGTCGTCTTCCTCGCGTTTGAGGAATGTAACAGAATCGTAATAATCGTCTAATGCTATATACGTGCCGTGATCCTGCACCCATTCTTTCATGCGTTGGTAACATGAATGGTTCCATGATAAAAGTTCTATGCGCCAACCCAAAGAATGTACATCTTCGATTGTTTTGAAGAAGCCCTTTTCCTCGTCGTATCCACGGCCATCGCCAGTTAACAAGACGACTGTGCCAGGTTCATGTTTGTACTTCAGGGCATCGCGCATCATCGCAAGTTGTAGTCTCTCATCAGGTACGTCTTGCTCAGACGGGGTATCCTCTCCACGCTGGAACAAGTCTACTTTTACACCTTGGCCTTCCAACACGTTCCATAAGGCGGTCAGAGCTGGAGGAATTGAACCCGCGGCGAAAGCTTTCACTACAGGCCTGTCTGCCGCGGCTAATTTAAACAAATTTCGGAAGTTTATCCGCAACCTGTAATACGAATCCCTTTCTCCATTTCGATCTTCAGCTAACTCCTGTGCGCTGTGAAAGATATTCGAATTATCCCAGTAAATAAACACGTTACTCATTAAACTTCCCTTCTACCAACGTTTGTGTTCCTTATGTATTTGAAATATGACAATACGCAGGTTTCAACGAACTGAATTCGAGCACTATATAGTTGAAAAACGTCAGGCTGTCAATGATTTCAAATAGCATGAAGCAAGGCCAGCCTGTAATCCTGCCACTACCGGCTACTCCAGGATGAACAGATATCCGGTGACCGAATGCACCGGGTTGCTGGAGAACGGATCAGGGATTGTGAGTCCCTGATCCGTTTGCTATTTCGCGCGTTTTGTTTTAGTTGTCAAGCAACGCGTCCTTTACCGCCTTCTCGGGCAAGCTGGTCCGCCGCCCCAGACGGCCGGCCCGGTTTCTCTATTTCAGGAACGTCATCTTCCTGTATCCGATGAAGTCGCCCGCCGTCATTCGGCAGATGTAGACGCCGCTCGATATCATCCGGCCGTTGTCATCGCGCCCGTCCCAGGGTATCTCGTGCCGGCCCGGCGGCCGCTGCGCGTCGATCAGCGTCCGCACCCGTTGGCCGAGGATATTGAAGATCTCCAGGCGAACGTCGGCCACCTCGGGCAGGGCGTACACTATCTTCGCGTGTTCCCGGAAGGGGTTCGGGTGGCTGCCCTCGAGGGCATACTCGTAGACGACCGCCACCGCTCTGGCCGACGTGACGGCCCGGTCGGTGCCCGAATAACTCGAGTTGCCGCCGGCGTTGTACGCCCGCACCCGATAGATGTAGGTCGTCGAAGACGACAGGCCGGTGTCGTCATACTCGGTATCGTTCGCGCTGGTCGTGCCGATCTGGCTGAAGTCGCTGTCGCTCTCGGTCGACAACCTCCGCTCGATCTTGAAACCGCTCTCGTCGTTCGAGTTGTCTATCCAGCTCAGGCGAACGCTCGTCGAAGACAGGATCTCCGCGTACAGACCCGACGGCGCGGCCGGAGGAGAAGGCGCCTTCGTCGTCGCGCTCGCCGTGCCCGAATAGCCCGAGTTGCCCGCCGAGTTGTACGAGCGTACGCGATAGGTGTATTTTGTACTCGCCGACAGACCGCTGTCGGTGTACGACTCCGCGTTCGCGCTTGCCGTGCCGATCTGCTTGTAGGTGGAGGACGTGGACGGCTTGCGCTCGATCTTGAAGCCGGTCTCGTTGTTCGAAGTATCCTTCCAGCTCAGGCTGATCGACGACGCCGACTTCGCCGTGGCGGTCAGGCTGGACGGCGCGGACGGAGCCACAGTCTTGGTCGTGGCCGAGGCCGTGCCCGAGTAGCTCGAGTTGCCGGCCGAGTTGTACGCGCGGACCCGGTAGGTGTATCCCGTGCTCGCCGACAGACTGCCGTTGGTGTACGACGTGGCGTTGGCGCTCGCCGTGCCGACCTGGCGGAAGGAACTGTCGGCCCCCGAAGACGGCTTGCGCTCGATCTTGAAGCCGCTCTCGTTGTCCGCGTTGTCCGTCCAGGTCAGCTTTATCTGCGACGACGACGTAGCGGTCGCCGACAGGCCCGACGGCGCGGACGGAGGGGTCACCCTGGTCGTGGCCGAAGCCGTGGCCGAGTAGCTCGAGTTGCCCGCCGAGTTGTACGCGCGGACCCGATACGTGTAGCCCGTGCCTTCGTCGAGACCGGTGTCGGAATACGCCTCCGCGTTGGCGCTCGCCGTGCCGATCTGGCTGTAGCTGGAAGCCGAAGAAAGCTTGCGCTCGATCTTGAAGCCGCTCTCGTTGTCCGAATTGTCCGACCAGCTCAGGTTGATTTTCGACGACGACGCGGCGGTCGCCGACAGCGACGACGGCGCCTTCGGCAGGTTGGAATGCGTGGTTGCCCGGGCCGTGCCCGAATAACTAGAGTTGCCGTTGCGGTTGTACGCGCGCACACGATACACGTAAGTCGTCGACGGCGACAGGCCGGTGTCGCTGTAGTCGGTATCGTTCGCACTGGTCGTGCCGATCTGGCTGTAGCTGGAGGACGTGGACAACCTGCGCTCGATCTTGAAGCCCGTCTCGTCGTCGGAGTTGTCCGTCCAGCTCAGGTTGATTTTCGACGACGACGCGGCGGTCGCCGACAGCGACGACGGCGCGGACGGCGGCGGCGGCGGGGCGTGGGTCGTCGCGCTCGCCGTGCCCGAATAGCCCGAGTTGCCCGCGGAGTTGTACGCGCGGACGCGATAGGTATAGCGCGTGCTCGCCGACCGACCGCTGTCGGTGTACGACTCCGCGTTGGCGCTCGCCGTACCGATCTGGCTGAAGGAAGCGTTGGACTGGCTGGACAGCCTGCGCTCGATCTTGAAGCCCGTCTCGTTGTTCGAAGTGTCCTTCCAGCTCAGGCTGATCGACGACGCCGACTTCGCCGTGGCGGTCAGGCTGGACGGCGCGGACGGAGCCACAGTCTTGGTCGTGGCCGAGGCCGTGCCCGAGTAGCTCGAGTTGCCCGCCGAGTTGTACGCGCGTACGCGATAGGTGTATCCCGTACTCGCCGAGAGACCGCTGTCGGTGTACGATGTGGCGTTGGCGCTCGCCGTACCGATCTGGCTGAAGGAAGCGTTGGACTGGCTGGACAGCCTGCGCTCGATCTTGAAACCGGTCTCGTTGTCCGCGTTGTCCGTCCAGGTCAGCTTTATCTTCGACGACGACGTAGCGCTCGCCGACAGCGACGACGGCGTGGAGGGAAGGGTCATGTCGGTCGTGGCGCTCGCTTTGCCCGAGTAGCCCGAGTTGCCCCCCGAGTTGTACGCACGTACGCGATACGTGTAGCCCGTATTTGCCGAGAGGCCGCTGTTGGTGTACGACGTGGCGTTGGCGCTCGCCGTACCGATCTGGCTGAAGGAAGCGTCGGTCTGACTGGACAGCCTGCGTTCGATCTTGAAGCCCGTCTCGTTGTCCGCGTTGTCCGTCCAGGTCAGCTTTATCTTCGACGACGACGTGGCGCTCGCCGACAGCGACGACGGCGCGGAGGGAAGGGACGCGCGAGTCGTTGCCTTCGCCGTGCCCGAATAACCCGAATTGCCGTTGGCGTTGTACGCGCGGACGCGGTACACATAGGCCGTCGACGGAGACAGACCGGTGTTGGAATACGACGTGGCGTTGGCGCTCGCCGTGCCGATCTGGCTGAAGGAAGCGTCGGCTTCAGTCGACAGCTTGCGCTCGATCTTGAAGCCCGTCTCGTCGTCGGAGTTGTCCGTCCAGCTCAGGTTGATCTTCGACGACGACGCGGCGGTCGCCGACAGCGACGACGGCGCGGCCGGAGGCGGCGGCGGAGCGTGGGTCGTCGCGCTTGCCGTGCCCGAGTAGCTCGAGTTGCCCAGCGCGTTGTACGCGCGTACGCGATAGGTGTATCCCGTACTCGCCGACAGACTGCCGTCGGTGTACGATTCCGCGTTGGCGCTCGCCGTGCCGATCTGGCTGAAGGATGCGTCGGTCTGACTGGACAGCCTGCGCTCGATCTTGAAACCGGTCTCGTTGCTCGAAGCATCCTTCCAGCCCAGGTCGATCCGGGACGACGACTTCGCCGTGGCGGTCAGGCTGGACGGCGCGGCCGGAGGCGTGTCGCTGGTCGTCGCGCTCGCCTTGCCCGAGTAGCCCGAATTGCCGGCCGCGTTGTACGCGCGTACGCGATAGGTGTATCCCGTACTCGCCGACAGACCGGTGTCGGAATACGACGTGGCGTTCTCGCTCGCCGTGCCGACCTGGCTGAAGGCGTTGTCGGCTTCCGTCGACAGCCTGCGCTCGATCTTGAAGCCCGTCTCGTTGTCCGCGTTGTCCGTCCAGGTCAGGTTGATCTTCGACGCCGACGCGGCGGTCGCCGACAGCGACGACGGCGCGGACGGAATGGTCGCATGGGTCGTCGCGCTCGCCGTGCCCGAGTAGCTCGAGTTGCCCGCGTCGTTGTACGCGCGCACCCGGTAGGTGTAGCCCGTGCTTTCTTCCAGACCGCTGTCGGTGTACGTGGTATCGTCGACGCTCGTCGTGCCGATCTGGCTGAAGGCGTTGTCGGCCTCCGACGTGAGCTTGCGCTCGATCTTGAAGCCCGTCTCGTTGTCCGCGTTGTCCGTCCAGGTCAGGTTGATCTTCGACGCCGACGTGGCGCTCGCCGACAGCGACGACGGCGCGGCGGGAAGGTTTGAAGGCGTGGTTGCCCGGGCCGTGCCCGAATAACCCGAGTCGCCGTTGTCATTGTACGCGCGGACGCGGTACACGTAGGCCGTCGACGGGGACAGACCGCTGTCGGCGTACGTGGTATCGTTGGCGCTCGCCTTGCCGATCTGGCTGAAGGCGTTGTCGGCTTCCGTCGACAGCTTGCGCTCGATCTTGAAGCCCGTCTCGTCGTCGGAGTTGTCCGTCCAGCCCAGGTCGATCCGGGACGCCGACGCGGCGGTCGCCGACAGCGACGACGGCGCGGCGGGCGGCGGCGGCGGGGCGTGGGTCGTCGCGCTTGCCGTGCCCGAGTAGCTCGAGTTGCCCAGCGCGTTGTACGCGCGGACGCGATAGGTGTAGTCCGTGCTTGCCGACAGACTGCCGTCGGTGTACGATGTCGCGTTGGCGCTCGCCGTGTCGATCTGGCTGAAGGCGTTGTCGGCCTCCGACGTGAGCCTGCGCTCGATCTTGAAACCGGTCTCGTTGTTCGAAGCATCCTTCCAGCCCAGGTCGATCCGGGACGCCGACTTCGCCGTGGCGGTCAGGCTGGACGGCGCGGCCGGAGGCGTGTCGCTGGTCGTCGCGCTCGCCTTGCCCGAATAACCCGAGTCGCCGTTGTCATTGTACGCGCGGACGCGGTACACGTAGGCCGTCGACGAGGACAGACCGCTGTCGGCGTACGTGGTATCGTTGGCGCTCGCCTTGCCGATCTGGCTGAAGGACGCGTCGGCTTCCGTCGACAGCTTGCGCTCGATCTTGAAGCCCGTCTCGTCGTCCGAGTTGTCCTTCCAGCCCAGGTCGATCCGGGACGCCGACGCGGCAGTCGCCGACAGCGACGACGGCGCGGCGGGCGGCGGCGGCGGGGCGTGGGTCGTCGCGCTCGCCTTGCCCGAGTAGCTCGAGTTGCCCAGCGCGTTGTACGCGCGGACGCGATAGGTGTAGTCCGTACTCGCCGACAGACTGCCGTCGGTGTACGATTCCGCGTTGGCGCTCGCCGTGTCGATCTGGCTGAAGGCGTTGTCGGCCTCCGACGTGAGCCTGCGCTCGATCTTGAAACCGGTCTCGTCGTCCGAGTTGTCCGTCCAGGTCAGGTTGATCCGGGACGCCGACGCGGCAGTCGCCGACAGCGACGACGGCGCGGCGGGCGCCGTCGGAGACGTGTCGCTGGTCGTCGCGCTTGCCGTGCCCGAATAACCCGAGTCGCCGTTGTCATTGTACGCGCGGACGCGGTACACGTAGGCCGTCGACGGGGACAGACCGGTGTCGGAATACGACGTGGCGTTCTCGCTCGCCTTGCCGATCTGGCTGAAGGCGTTGTCGGCTTCCGTCGACAGCCTGCGCTCGATCTTGAAGCCCGTCTCGTCGTCCGCGTTGTCCGTCCAGCTCAGGTCGATCCGGGACGACGACGCGGCGGTCGCCGACAGCGACGACGGCGCGGAGGGCGGCGGCGGGGCGCTGGTCGTCGCGCTTGCCGTGCCCGAGTAGCTCGAGTTGCCGTTGTCATTGTACGCGCGGACGCGGTACACGTAGGCCGTCGACGGGGACAGACCGGTGTCGGAATACGACGTGGCGTTCTCGCTCGCCTTGCCGATCTGGCTGAAGGCGTTGTCGGCTTCCGTCGACAGCTTGCGCTCGATCTTGAAGCCCGTCTCGTCGTCCGAGTTGTCCTTCCAGCCCAGGTCGATCCGGGACGCCGACGCAGCGGTCGACGACAGCGACGACGGCGCGGAGGGCGGCGGCGGCGGGGCGTGGGTCGTCGCCTCGGCACGATTCGAAATGCCTGAGGAACCGTTCCGATTATAGGCGCGGATCCGATAGAGGTAACGCTGACCCGGACGGAGGCCGCTATCCGTGTACTCGGTCACGTTGGCGCCAACGGAATCTATCACCGTAAAGGCGGAGTCCCGCGGCCTCCGCCGCTGAATCTTGAAGCCGAGTTCATCGTCCGCGTTGTCCGTCCAGCGCAGGCGGATCTGCGATGACGACGTGGCCTGCGCAGTCAGCGAAGACGGCTTCTCGGGTACGGGAAGACGTCGAGTACGTACCTCGGCAGTATTCGAATAGCTGGAGATACCAGCGGCGTTGTGGGCCCATACGCGATAGTGGTAGGTCGTTCTCGGCAGGATGTCGTCGTCCGTATAAGCCGTGGTATTGGCGTCGACGGAATCTATTACCGCATAGTTGGAGTCCGTCGACAGTTTGCGACCTATCCCGAACCCGGCTTCATAATCCGACTTGTCCTTCCAGCGGAGGGCGACGCCCTCTGATGACGCGCTGCCGCGCAGATTCGCGGGAGCGGAAGGAGCGGCGGTCCTTGCACTTGGAACGTCAGTCGCGTAGTCCGAGAAAACGTCGGAAATGTACGACCGTATGCGATAGTAGTAGGTCGTGCCGGGAAGCAAACCGGTATCCGCGTACGATTCCGTATCGGGGCCTACCGTGGCCAGAAAGCTGAAGGAGTTTTTGCGGGGGGTCAACCCTCGTTCAATACTGAAGCCGTCTTCGTTCTCAGAAGCGTCCTTCCAACGCAGATGGATCTCGGACGACGACTGGACCTCCGCGACAAAACTGAAGGGGGGTTCCGGCTTGACCGGCCGGACCATGGCGCTTTTCGGATTCGTGTAATCCGAGGCACCTCTGGGGTTGTATGCCTGAACCTGGTAGTAATAGGTCTTTCCCGGATCAACGTCGGCATCCACGTACGACGTGACGTCGGCGCCTACGACGGCTATGGAATCGAAGACGGCTTCAGTTGATTCCCTGCGCACTATTTTGAAACCGGTTTCGTTGTAAGACGCATCCCTCCACGCCAGTCTGATTTTCGGTGCGGATCCGGCGGCTCTGACCTTCAGGTTGGTGGGCGGACTGGGCGTATTGACGTAATAGGGTCTTGCCGTCGCGATATTCGAATACGCCGAGAATCCTCCTCTGTTGTAAGCCCGTACCCGATACTCGTATTCCACACCGGGGAGGAGAGTAGATAAAGTTACACTCCCATCAGTGTAACCGGTACTGTTCTTGCCGGCAGTGTGCAACACCTCGATAGAATCAACGTGATCACATGGATTATAGACTTTCTCGACCACTTCCCATGCCGTATCTTCTTTCTTTCTCCTTTCTATCTTGAACCCGGCTTCGCCATCGGTGTTATGTATCCATGACAGCCGTACCGTCTTTATGTTCCTTACGTTGGCGTTCAGCCGCGCCGGGGCGACAGGTATCGCTATGCCGGGAGTAACGACCTTTACGGTATCCGACCATGCTGCCAGCCGATCGTCGGTATAGGCCCGTACCCGATAATAGTAAACCGCGGCCGTGTTTGCGCATCTGTCGATCAATCCCGTGCTCGGACATTTGTTAACGTCCGTATCTGGCTGATTGTCTTCATCAAGCAGTGTCTCCCAATCGGTCTGCGTGGATAACCTTCTTTCTACTATGTAACCTTCTGCTCCGTAGCTGGGGTCCCATTCGACGGACATCTCAAGTTCGTCTATGCTTGCGGTTTCAACCAATCCATCAAGTCCGGTAACCTTCGGAGGCGCTACGATGTCAAGATAATCGAAGTCTGTAGCACTGGACATCGGATCGTCGACATAGAAAGCACGAACGTCGATCCCGTCGTTCTTCGGATACAGCCATTTACACGGAAATTCAGTAAAGGTAAAAACCGCCTCCTTAGCCGTGGCATCGACTTTATAGCGAAGGGGCGAATTGCCTCCTCTGGTACTGATTGAGCTTTCGGCAACACTGCTGCCGTCAAAATCAAACAACATGTAATCATCGTTGCCTATAGTGTTCGTATAAATCCCCAGAACGGATAGGACCTTCTTGAGCTCCTTGGCTTCCGGGTTCGTAGTTACTTTTACAACAAAAGAGTCCGGTTTCGTGGCCGCTATAGTCACTACCAGTTCGTACTCCGTCTCGTCCGTCTCATCCGTTTCATCGGTATCGTCCTGCGCTTTAGCGACAGTTCCCCAAGCCAACACGCCTGCCGTCAACAGGCTCGTTAAGACAAGAAGACGTGGGCAGTATCCGAAAATCGATTTCAATATGCGAAACATGGTGCGCCTTTCTGAAGAATTGCATCACTCCGTTTTCGTGGACAGATTGCAGCGTGGGATTCCTGAAACTCCTTTCATGGTTCAACCGTGGCGTCTTTCATAATCCAACCGTGGCGCCTGTCTTGCGGCGGTTTGTTTTGGAAAGTTCGAAAACTGAACGAGTTTAAAATAGTGATTACTGATCGTAAACAAAGAGATTTTGCAGTTCAAATATGTCTTAAAAGTGATTTATTATACTTTTAATATGATATTTATGTGACCATTGACCGATTAGGATGCATCCGGTAATTTATAAGGTCGGCGGAGATCGAAACCGTGCGTGCTTACGTCCTGCGCGCGCTCATCAAATCCATGCGCGGGCTCATCGAATCCATGCGCGGGCTCATCGAATCCACACCCGCGCTCATCCAACTCGGCGCTCGAGATCCAATCTGCGCTCGAGATCCAATCTGCACACGAGATCCAATAGTCATCGAAAGGTATCCGACATGAGCCATAGGCGCGTCGCCATCGTCGCGGGCGGCCGAACGCCCTTCGTCAAGTCGGGAAAGGCCTTCGCCGGGGTCGATTCCCTTGGCCTGGCCTCCCACGCCGTGCGCGGCATGCTGGGCCGGAGCGGGATCGACCCGGAACTGATCGAATCCGTCGTCTTCGGCACGATGACGGCCGATCCCCTGAAGCCCAACCTGGCCCGCGAGCTCGTCTTCGAGGCGGGGCTGCCGATCCGCGCCGAGGCCCATACCGTGGCCTCCTACTGCATCACCGGGCTGCGGGCGGCCACGGCCGTCGCCGACGCCATTGCCGGCGGCCGCATCGACGCGGGCCTGGCCGGCGGGGTCGACTCGCTGACCCGGGCCTCCATGGATCTTTTCCGCGAGCCGTCCACGGGCCTGACCATGGGCCAGCACATGGAGTTGACGTGCAAGGAATGGGATATATCGCGGGAAAGGCAGGACGAGGTGGCCCTGGCCAGCCATCGCAACGCCGTGGCCGCGCGTGAAAAACTGGCCGGGGAGATCCATCCGTTGCTGGACGAGGAAGCCGACTCCGGGCCGAGGGCCGACACCTCCCTCGAGGCCCTGGCCGCGCTGAAGTCCGTCTTCGACCCGGAGCACGGCACGCTCACGGCGGGCAACTCGTCGCCCGTGACCGACGGCGCCGCGGCGGTGCTGCTGATGAGCGAGGAGAAAGCCGCCGAATGCGGCCTGGAGCCGCTGGCGTACATCGCGGGCATGGCCTACGCCGCTCTCGACCCTTCCGACGGCCTGCTCATGGCGCCGGCCATCGCCGTACCCCGGCTCCTGGAGAGCAGCGGCGTGTCCCTGGCCGACGTCGATCTCGTCGAGATCCACGAGGCCTTCGCGGCCCAGGTCCTGGCCAGCGCGGCCGCGTGGGAACGGGGCTGGAGGGGCGCGCCGACGGGCCCGGTCGACTGGACCCGCGTGAACGTCAACGGCAGTTCCATCGCCGTGGGCCATCCCTGGGCGGCCACGGGCACGCGCATCCTGACGACCCTGGCCAACGAGATGAAAAGGCGCGACGCCCGCTACGGGCTGGTCAGCATCTGCGCCGCGGGCGCCATGGCCGGCGCGTTCCTGCTGGAGCGTTAGACGCGCTCAACCCCCGCTCCGCCGTTCCTGCTCGATCTTCACGTCCGGATGGGCCACGAGGTTGAGCCGGAAGTAAAACCCCTTGTTGAGGCCGTTCGGCACCCAGCGGAAGGTGAACTCCCAGCAGTGGAGCTGCCGGTACAGGTCCAGGCTGTGGGAGACGATCTC
The DNA here is from genome assembly GCA_965202605.1 of bacterium. Taxonomy (GTDB): domain Bacteria; phylum JAAXHH01; class JAAXHH01; order JAAXHH01; family JAAXHH01; genus JAAXHH01. The sequence continues at coordinate 1,957,649 of OZ241838.1, read as the reverse complement.
TTTTCGCCGGTAGTCGTAGCTGATCGAGTGCTGGACGCGCCACTTGTCGGTCTCGCGATTGGACAGCCGGAGCGGGTTGGTGACGTCGGCCAGGCCGAACCGGTTCGTGGCCCGGATCTCGTGACTGCTCGTGCTGAAATCGTCGTCGTACCCGGTGCGCCGGATGGAGTAGCGGTGCGAGAGTCTCACCGTCCAGGGACCCTTCACCTGGCGGAGCCCCTGGTCGAACCGGTCGTCGCCGTACCCGCCGTACCCGCCGAAGTCGTTGCCGAACCCGCCCGACCCGAATCCGGACCCGCCGGAGAACCCTCCGCCGGAGAACCCTCCGCCGGAAAAACCGTCGCCGAACTCGTCGTCTCCGAAACCCTGGCGGAGGTCCCTGCGGGGACCCACGAGGTTGAGGGACCCGCTGAACGTCATGCGCTGCAGCCAGGGCCGGCGGAAGGCGTCGGTTTCCGGGTCGTAGAAATCGTGGTACAGCTTCAGGTCCAGGTTCAGCCGGCGGCTCGGAATGCGCACGCTGGTCGTAAGGTCCGAGAACTTCTTCGTATCGGCCTGGAAGTTGTAGGAGGTCGAGGCCTTGACGTACACCAGGTTGTACTTCTTCTCCCGGTTCTCGTGTTCCGTCCTGGCCTGCAGGATGTTGTCCAGGGAGAAACGCATCGACTTCCGGACGCTTCGCCCTCCGCTCTGGGTGAAGGAGACCTGCGGCGTGACCACGTGGCGCAGCGCGTTCAGCCGGCCGATCTTCGGCTGGAAGAGGCCGTACAGCGTCGTGGTGGCCGACATGCCCACCGAATGGTCTTCCGTCGTTTCGATCTTCCCGTCGGACTCTTCGCCCCTTTCCTGCTCCCAGGTCCGGGTGTACCGGGCCTGCGGGCGCAGCTTCAGCCAGCCGCCGATCTTCTGCGGCGCGCTCAGGCTGAAGGCGTTGGAGAAGGTCCGTATGGTGTCGTGGCGGTACAGGTACCGGGTATCCGGGCCCGTATAGGTCGTGTCCCGGCCGGTCCGCACGTTGTTCCTGCGGTTTCTCAGCGTGTTGTTGAAGCCGAACAGGATGGCGTGGTACCAGCGGTTCTCGATCTGCGCGCGGGGCCGGCTGAAGTCGGGCATGCTGCCCCGCCGGGTCTGCCTTCTGGGCGGCTGGATGACCGGCCGCGTGGCGAACCGGAACCGCAGCGTGGTGGTCGGCCTGCTCGGCCTGCCCGTCGTGCTGGACGTGGACGTGCTCAGATTGAGGCTGTTCCGGCCGAACTTCTTGTCCACCGAGAAGCTGGAACGCGTGTTGGACCTCAGGCGTCCGGGGTCCGTCCCCCGCGTCGTCGAATGCAGGTACTGCAGCGACTGGGCGAAGTTGGCCTGCCCGCGGACCGTCAGCCCGGGCAGCAGCTCCTGCCGGTGCTGGCCGGCGACGTCCCAGCCGGTCGTCTTCCCGCTGAAGTCGGTCCGCCAGGAGCCGTTCGCCCTGCCCGTCAGCCGGGTGTCCTGCCGGTACTGGAACCGCGGTTTCAGCAGGAACCCTGTCCTGGCCTCGATATCGCCGGTGACCTTCAGGTCGAAGTAGTCGTTCGGCGCCCAGTAGTAGCCGAGGTTGCGCAGGTACCGGCCTTCCTCCACGCCGCTGCCGTAATTCGGAATCGTAAAGCCGGAATGCCGGCCTCTCTTCACTGAGAAGACGTATACGGGGAGGTAGAATACCGGGATGCCGAGGATGTAGCCCGTCGCGTTCCGTACGACCGCCTTGTCGTCGGGGACGACCTTCGCCTCGTCGATCTTGAGGTAGTAGTGCAGGTGGTTCGGATTGTCGCAGGTGGTGTAGGTGCCGTCCTCGAGTTCGAAGGTCCCGTCGGAGTTGAGCCGCATGACGTCGCCGTTGAAGAACCCCTGATCGTACCGGGTGCGGCCCTTCCATATCTGCCCTTCGCGCGTATTCATGTCGTACCGCATGCGGTCCCCGACCACGATGTTCGTGCCGTCATCCAACCGGGGGAAGGTATTGGTCTCGGGATCTATGTCCGGAGAAGGGGGCAGGAAGTCCGCGGTCAGCACCTCGGTATGGGTCTGGTACCTCAGCCGGCCGGCCGTCAGCTCGACGTCGCCGTACTTCAGCAGGGCGCTTCCGGTCATCACCAGCGTGGTGTCGCCGAACACGTACTCGATGGATTTCGCGTTGTATTCGATCTCCGGCAGGCCGGTCGTATCGTCCGCGGCGCCGGCCGCGCCGGTCCCGCCGGAAGGACCCTGGGAGAAGGCCGACCCGGGGAGGCAGGCCAGCAGAAGGCAGACAGGCAGAAACCGCGTGACACCGGTCAACCCATATTCAACTTTACTTTTATTATAATGAATGTTAATAATGAACCTCGTTGATCTGAGAACCGTGTCGACCAGTGGTCGCGGACCGTTCAGGATCGCTGATTCGGGACGGTTTCTTCACGTCCCCGCACAATCTAAGGGAAACGGGTACGCGGCGAAAGCGTTTCGTTTCGTCGCCCGAACGCGGCGGAAGCCCGGTGGATAAAAGAATTTATGAAGAAAATCGGTTGACACGCCGGATGGCCGACACTATACTTGCAATTAGTATGGGCTTTTCGGACGGAATCCCCGTGGACGTGGGGGCTTCTCCCGAGCATGGCCGGACGCGCTTCCGGCCTGCCGTACTGACCTCATCATACTTCGCTGTCCGTCCCCGAAACATGGCAGATGAACGGTCGCCATCCGGTCCGGACCGTGAAACCGGTTCTTTGAAAACTTATACGGTCAGCAAGGGTTATGGTTGCAGCGGGGATGTAATGAATCGTGTTGCAAGGCAGTAAAAAGATTCATTTTTTCCTTGCGTTATCGGAATAAACCATATTATATGGGGTGAAAACCCGTACTTTGGCGGAGGAGAGATGGCAAGAGCAGTATTTCTTTTGATTGCCACGCTTGTATGCCATGATGCATATGCCCAGTTGGATCTCAACCTGGGCGTGTCCGGCAGCAGGTCCTATTCCTGCCTTGCAGATTTCACCGATTCGGGAATAGGGTACGGCGTCCGGGTTGAATTGGCGGGAGATTTGAACGACCGGTTTCAATTTATCGGCAACTTGTCGCTTGACAGACACAATAAGGATTATTCGTCCCTCCCGGTCATGGCCGGGTTGCGGGTGTCCACCACTTCGGATGACGACATGTTCTGTTTCGTTCAGGCTACGGGAGGAAGTTCGTACAGGGTCATGGGCGAGGAAGACAATGAGACGGCCTGGGTAGTGAACGCCGGCATAGGCACGGTGTGGAACAGGCTGGGCGCGGTTGTGGAGTACAATGTGTCACGCGGCAAGTGGAGTTGGGCTTCAGTCCGTACATTCTTGAGGATACCACTTGGTTTCTAGTGTCCATGCCACGATGAGGGCATATGGGAAAGGAGAGCATATAGATTGCATACTTTTGTACAAAAGCAGAGTGTAAAGTGCAGTTCTCATTCTACGGGAGATACAGATGCATTACTTCATAGTAGTACTGATTGCGTTCGCTCTCAGTATGTATGGATGCGAAGGTAAGACAGGTCCGACGGGTCCGCCCGGGGCCGCAGGTCCCAAGGGTGATCCGGGTGCGCCTGGCCAGCCTGGCGCGGCCGGCCCGGCGGGTGCTCCTGGCGTTAAGGGTGATCCTGGTCCTCCTGGCCCGGCGGGCGAAGATGGCAAAGATGGCGCGGCCGGCCCGGCCGGCCCGGCGGGTGCTGATGGCGCCAAGGGCGACAAGGGCGACAAGGGCGATCCTGGCGCCGGAACCGATCCGGCTTCTATCCAGGGCGTCATTGACGGTGTCATCGCTGGTGGTGTGTTGGCTGACGTGCACCACATCCTCTTGAGCCAGGGCAGTGATAATGCAGTGACGTATCATCCGCCCGAGTTTGACGAGGCCATGGCGGTAGATAAGAAGGGCGCGCTGGATCTGACCATGGCCTCGGGTGAAACGACCACGATCACCGCGAAGGCCGCCAGCCAGGACGGCGAGGCCCTTAACGTCGGATTCGACTGGGCTTCCGACTCTGAAGAGGTTACAGTCGATGGAGGGATGATCACGGCGGTGAGGTCAACCACCGGCGCCAAGATTACCATCACGGCTATTGGCAGAGGCATCGACATCGACTTGACGGTCATGGTGCTCGATGATATCAAGCGGATTGAATTCGCCGCAGATCAGGCGACGAGTTATGTTCTGCCGACCGGCGGTAAGATCGACTTGATGGCCCCCATAGCCTACAATAAGGCTGAAGGTGGCGTAGCAATCGAGGGCGCTGAGGTTATGTGGGTGAGTTCCGACACCGACGTGGTAAGCGTAAGCGGCAACACGATTACCGCTGAGGGTCCGGGAAAGGCCGAGATCACAGCCCAGGGCGGTGGAGTCACGTCCAAGGCCAAGATCTCGGTTACCGTCCGCGACGTTTCCGGCGTCATCACGCATATGTTGTCGAACACCACGTCAACCGTCGCATCTCGCACCAGGGCCGTGGCCTTTACGGTAGCTGCGGATCCCGATAATAACATTGAAGCGGTTACTTACGCGGTGACTCCAGACACCGACATTACGATAAGATTCCTTATCTTCGATGTCGCTCATGACGGCAAGACGACGGCTAACGAAGACGCCACGCTGTCCGGTCTGACCGTCCGAAGCCAGAACGAAGATGTGATCGCGATTGACGGCAACGCGGACGATACAAACGACGTCACAGTTGCGCTAGACAGCTCTGACGCTGGTGTGGGGATTGTAACCATCCCTCGTGCCGAAGGCGAAGCAATTAAGGGTCTTGGAACGGCGTATCTGGTCGTTTCCTTGCCTGGTGCTGACGATCTGCCGCTGCCCCCGGTTGTGATCAAGAAGCCGGAGTAAGGCAGCATAGTCGTTAGCAGTATCAAATACAGAATACACAGCTGAACCGTGTATCTTCCCGTCCGTCCTTAGTAGGAGCTTTAGCGACCGAACAGGGCGGACGGTTTTTTTATGCAAAGCCAACTGCGCCCGCCCAGGGACGCCACAGCCGAAGTAACCCCTGCCTGTGCGCCTTGACTAAGCCCCGGTTGAAGGGTACTTTCTTCATCCGGGGTTTTTTGATTCCAGGAACTTACCGTTGGCGCGCCGGAATTCATCGCTGACATGTTTTGACCTGAACCGATTCAGGTGTCATCCGGGAGGTCTCAATCGTGTTACGTCACCCCGCCAGGTTGTTGTTCTTTCTTGTGTTTCTCGGCTGCGAGGGTCCGACCGGTCCGCAGGGGCCCGCCGGAGCGGCGGGGGAGACCGGCGACGCGGGTCCGCAGGGCATCCAGGGTCCCGCGGGTCCTGCGGGTCCGCAGGGCGAACCCGGGGAAACGCTGGACTGGTCGGACGTCATGGAGACTGAAAGCCTGGGAGACGCGGTCTATGCGATCGGGGTGCAGGTCCAGGGGAAGAACTACGTGCTGGGGTCGGGGTTCGCCGCGCACTTCCGGAACGCCGTCTGGACCAACGCCACCGTTGTGAGGGCCGTCCTCCGCACCACCGCGTTCATCGAACACCTCAACCCGAGGCCCTTCGCCGTCAAGTCGGGTACGGAGATCGGCGGCGCCGACACGTACTGGTTGCAGAACCTCCTGGTTCATCCCGATTACAATGGCACCGCCGGCTCGCCCGACGCGGCCCTGCTGATCATCGACGCGAATCTGACGGACCTTCCGTCCTTCCTGCCCAGGGACCAGGTCCAGGGCCTGCGCGCGGGACAGCCGGTCGGCACGATCGGGTTTCCGGAGGAAGAATCGGGCGAGTCCGTCACGGTCCCCATCGCCACGTTCAAAGGCGGCACGATCGGCGCGCTGAGGCCCTTCGCAGACGAGGTCGCCACGCCGGAGAACGGCCGGATCATCCAGCATGACCTGGACCTTTCCGGCCGTACGAGCGGCAGTCTCGTTTTCGATCGCTCGGGATATATCGCAGGGATGAACTTCGCCGGGATCTACCGGGTCGTCTACGACGACCGGACCGGCAGGCCCACGCGCGTCCCGTCGGAAAACCCCGGACTGGCCATCCGCGCAGACGAGCTGTGGCGCCTCTACGACGTGGCAAGCGCAAGCGGGCGCAGCGTCGTGCCCGCCGTGTCGGGGCGGCGCACGGTGTCGGGACGAAGCGCGGACGTGCCGATCGTGCCGGCGCCCGAGCAGGACTATCCGCACGCTTCCTACACGCCCTTCCCGGATGGCTGAGTTTCCCGTCCCCGCGCGATTGGCCACGCGGTGAGAGGATCAGCCACGCCGGTACCTGGCGGTCCACGTACCCGCGTCGGTCGTCCAGATCAACCGCAGGCCGCCCGAGACAAGGCTCCATTTCGCGACGAATTGCCGTCCGCCCTGAATGATGGTGATGGTGTCGCCCGACGCCGTCCAGGTTCCCGATCCGGTTTCATCTCGCTATGCCCCCCGGCCGTGAAATCCGAGAAAACGACGGGCAGGTCCGGGTCCACTCTAAGAGAAACCACCGGGACTTCATGATACAAATGCGCTTTACCTGGCATTGAATATGAATTTATTGTGATCATTGCTTATTCAGGGTACGTCCAGTAACTTCAAGATGAGCAGATATTGAAATCGCGCGTGCTTTATGGTTTGATCGGTCAGGCGCGGAAACGAAAGACGGCAGACACGAATAGAGGAGAAAAATGCCGAACTCGAACGGACTGGAGGATCAGTTCAAAATGATGCAGGAACGGCTTTCCGGATTGAGCGAAGCCAGCCTGCGTATCAGCCAGAGCCTCGACGTCGATACCGTCCTGCGAGAAATCGTGGCAAGCGCCTGCGCATTGGCAAGCGCGGTCTATGGCGGGATCACCATCTGGGACGATTCGGGACGGCTGCGGGATTTCGTCACGCACGGCGTGAGTGACGAGACCCACCAGAAGTTTCTGGAACTGCCGTACGGAGCGGACCTGTGGGCGTACTTGCGCGAGGTCTCCGCGCCGCTCAGGTTCAAAGACCTTTCGGCCCATTTCGTCTCGCTCGGCTTTCCCGAGGATCCGATGATGGCGGGCCCCTTCCTTGGCATGCCCGTCCGCCACCACGGCGCGCATATCGGAAACTTCTATCTCCGCGACAAGGAGTCCGGGCAGGAGTTCACCAGAGAGGACGAAGGGGTCCTGGCGCTGTTCGCGTCTCTGGCCGGGGCGGCGATAGCCAACGCCCGCAAGCATCAGGATGAAGTACAGGCGAAAGCGGATCTGGCGGCGCTCGTCGACACCTCGCCGGTGGGGGTGGTGGTGTTCGACGCCGGAAGCGGGGAGATCGTGTCGTACAACCAGGAAGTGCGTCGCATCGCCGGCGGATTGTTCACGCCGGGCCGCACGATCGCTCAATTGCTTGACGCCGCAACCCTGCGGCGGGCGGACGGACGCAGGATCGAACCGCAGGAATATCCCGAACTGGTGGGCATATTGCACGAGGCCAGGACGGTGCGGGCGGAAGAGATCGTATTCGAGATTCCGGACGGGAGAAAGGTCACGACGCTGATCAACGCCACGCCCATCGTGTCCGAGCGGGACGAGGTCCTGTCGGTCGTGGTCACCATACAGGATATGACGCCGATCGAAGAGCAGGAACGTCAGCGGGCTGAATTCCTGGGCATGGTGAACCACGAGATGCGGGCGCCGCTTGCCACCATCAAGGGCTGCGCCGCCACCGCGTTGGCATCCTCGTCCGTGCTGCACCCGGCCGAATCGCAGCAGTTCTTTCGCATCATCGACGCGCAGGCCGATCACGTGAGCGCGTTGATCAATGACCTGATGGACGCGGCGCACATCGAAACCGGCGCGCTTTCGGTGTCTCCCGAGCCGGTGGATCTGGCCGTCGTGTTGGATCAGGCGAGGAACATGTTCACAGGCGTGGGGCACATGAATCCCGTCCAGATCGACCTGCCCGCCGGTCTCCCCAGGGTGCGGGCGGATCAGCAGCGCATCGTCCAGGTTGTCGGCAACCTGCTGTCCAACGCCGCGCGGCACTCGCCCGAATCGTCCACCATAAGGGTGGAGGCGGCGCTGAAGGACCTCCTTGTGGAGGTATCGGTCGTGGACGAGGGGTCGGGCATACCGACCGAGCGCCTGCCGCACCTGTTCAGGAAGTACGCCCGGAGCGACCGCGACGACCGCAGGGTCGGGACCGGCCTGGGTCTGGCCATCTGCAAGGGCCTGGTGGAGGCCCATGGCGGCCGCATCTGGGCCGATAGCGTGGAAGGGGGACCGGGCACGCGGTTCACCTTTTCGATCCCGGTGGCCGAGGAGGCCGAACCCGGGGGGCGGGTTACAGGGTGGAGGCAGGCCGACCCGCCAGGACGCTCAGGCGCTCGGCAGCGGCTCATCCTCGTGGTGGACGACGATCCCCAGGCGTTGGCATACACACGGGGCGTACTGGAGGACGCGGGATACCAACCGCTTGTGACCGGCGATCCGGATAAGGTCCAGCACCTCATCGAGGCTCGCCGGCCCGATCTCGTCCTGCTTGATCTGCTGCTGCCCGGGACAGATGGAATCGAGATGATGCAGAGCATGCCGGCGCTGTCTGAACGGCCGGTCATCTTCCTGTCCGCGTACGGAAGAGACGAGACGATCGCCAGGGCCCTGGAAAACGGAGCGGCGGATTACGTTGTCAAGCCGTTCTCGCCCACGGAACTGATCGCGAGGATCCGCGCCGCCCTGCGCAAGGACGCCGGGCCGCCCGAACCTTTCAAGATCGGCGAACTGGCCATTGACCACGACGAAAGACGCGTGACGTTCAAAGGCAGGCAGTTGAAACTGACGGCCACCGAGTACGATCTGCTCCGGGTCCTATCGGCCAACGCCGGCAAGGCGGTAACCCATGACCAGTTGCTGAGAAAGGTCTGGCAGTCGCGTAATTCAGGCGACGCCAGGGTGGTGCGCGCCATCGTGAAGAAACTGCGCCGCAAGCTGGGCGACGACGTAAAGAAGCCCAGGTACATCTTTACGGAATCTCGCGTCGGTTACCGCATGGCCAGACCCGATGGAGCGCTTAAACCCAAAGACGCGCTTAAATCCGAAGACGCGCGGTAGCCCGTTTTTTCTCGAATCGAGGTTAAGCATGACCGGAAAACTACGTACCGTCTTTGCGCAGTTATTGACACCCTCCGCGCCGTCGCGGCTCGCCGCTTTGCCACTGCTGGCGGCGGCTTTGCCGCTGCTGGTCGCTTTGCCGTTGATGGCGGCCGGTTGTACGGGACCGGCACGGGACGCCTCGACGGCTTCGCACGAACCGGTCTACCTCGTCTCGGAGACCACGGCGCGCATGAACCTGCCCTTTTCGGATGCCGTGCGCGTGGGGCATCTGCTGTTCCTCTCCGGTCAGATCGGAAACATCCCCGGGACGACGGACCTGGCGCCAGGCGGTATCCAGGGCGAGGCCCGGCAGACCATGGAGAACATCAAGACGGTCCTGGAAGCCAACGGATCCTCCATGGACCGGGTGATCAAGGCCACGGTCATGCTGGCGGACATCGCCGAGTGGCCCGCCTTCAACGAGGTGTACGTCACGTACTTCCCCGGCGACAAGCCGGCCCGCAGCGCCTTCGCCGGCAGCGGACTGGCCTTCGGCGCGCGTTGCGAAGTCGAGGTGATCGCCACGGTGGGAGAGTAGCGGGGTTGGAACCGGCGGGCTTCGTATCGATGGACTCGGGTCTATGATTGCAAAAAACAAACTTTTTTTTCGAGAAATCCGTCGATGCGCCGACTAATGGGGCATGGATGCGGAAAAAGAAGAGGGGGTCCTGTTCACCTTCCGGCGGGTCTCTGCGATGTACGGTACGGCCGTTGACAATGACATGACACTCCTGTACTCTATTTGCACAGCAGGTAATCGCACTCAATCCGGTCTCGCGTTCATTGTCGGACATCAATCCTGGAAGGGACGCAATGGAACGTAAGGATCGGGTAATGCTCGGTGGATTCGCCGGAACGATACTGACGATCCTTCACGCATGGCTGAATCGTGATGCTGGCGTTGTTGTACACGATCCTGTAAACGGCGGCCTGAGCCTGCTCTTCGATGCTACGGACAATACCGTGTGGCGTTGTTTCTTGTCCATTGAAATCAGATAATGATGAGGTTTGACCATAACCATGGCTAAAGGCAAGTTCTGGCACGACGGACTGAGTTTCTCCTGTCACGGGTGCGGCCACTGCTGCACCTTCCCGGGCGGATTCGTTTACGGCAGCGAGAAGGAGTTCCGGCGCATCGCCGAGTACCTGGACCTGCCTTTCGAGACCTTCCTGGAAAGATACACGGAGGAAATCGACGGCTGCGTCTCCCTGGTTTCTCCGGATGGCGGTCCCTGCGTCTTCTATGACCGGGGATGTTCTATCTATCCGGTACGTCCGTCCCAGTGCAGCAGCTATCCCTTCTGGCAGGACAACCTGAAGTCGAAACGCCGGTGGGAACGGGAAGCGGAGACGTGCGGAGGCATGAACAGGGGAAAGCACTGGACGCGCAAGGAGATCGAGGCGCAGGTGGCGAGCCGGTCGACGAACGTGATGGAAGCGAAGAAGCGGGCGTAGGCCAGTCGCCGGAAAGCAGGTGGGGCGCTGACCCTCGACGAGGTTTTGACGCATGGATAAGGACAGGCGGGAAGCGAAGCGCGTGGATGAGGTGGTACCGTGCGAGGATGCAGGGGAAGCAACGCGCGTGGTTGAGTCGGCGCCGGTGGAAGGCCGGCTGGACCGGCGCACGTTCATCCGGGTGAGCGCCCTGGCCGGCGCGGCAGGCGTGGCCGTCGCGGCGAGCGTCGCGGCGCCCGGCTGCGGTAGTGCTGGTGATTCAGGCGGCTCGGGCAACTCGGGTGGCGCCGGCGATGTCCCGGAAGTCCCGGGCGGCGACCCGGAAGCCCCGGGCGGCGACCCGGAAGCCCCGGGCGGCGACCCGGAAGCCCTGGCGGCCGCTTTGAAGGACAACGTCTATACCCGGTTGCTGGGCGTGCGGCCGCACGTCGGCGCCCACGAGCACCTCTCGAGCATGGGGGGATCGCGCATGCCGCCCGAGGTGATGGAGGCCATGGCCGAGGCCAACCATTACTTCGTGGACATGGCGGAACTGCATGACGCGGCGGGACGGCGCATCGCCGAGATCATGGGGGCGGAAGCCGCCCTGGTCTCGTCCGGCGCCTTCGCGGCGATGCTGGTGGGCGCGGCGGGCGTGCTGACCGGGTCCGACCAGGACCGGATGAGGCTCCTGCCCAACCCGACCTGGCCGAAGGTGGAGTGCCTGTTCCAGGCGGCCCATCGCTTCTTCTACGACAACGTGTTCGGATTCGCGGGCATGAAACTGGTGGAGGCGGGCAGCCGGGCGGAATACGAGGCGGCCGTCACGGACCGGACGGCCCTGCTCGTCGGCCTGGCCTATGTCGAGCGCCAGACGCGGGGCGTGCCGCCCTTTCCCGTGCGCCACCGCCAGGAACACGATCCCGAGACGCTCATGCCCCTGGAAATCATCGAGATCGGCAAGCGGAAGGGTGTGCCGGTGATGATCGACCTGGCGTCCAACCTGCCGCCCAAAGAGAACCTGACGAAATACCTGGAAGCCGGCGCGGACCTGGTCGTGGTCAGCGGGGGCAAGGGGATTCGCGGCCCGAATTCGACGGGGATCCTCGCGGGCCGCGCCGACCTGATCCACGCCGCCCGGATGCAGAACGCGCCGGTCAACGGCATCGGAAGGGGGCTGAAGGTCGGCAAGGAAGAGATCGTCGGCCTGGTGGCCGCGCTGGAGCGGTACGTGGCCCTCGACGAGGACGAAGAGATCGCGGCCTGGAACGCGAAGGCCCGCCGGCTGGCCGACCGGTTGCAGGGCATCGACGGACTGGAGGCCCGCTACGAACTCAATACCCACGGATACTGCGACGTGGAGCTGGTCTGGGACGAGGCGGTCATTCCGCTGTCCGAAGACGACGTAGGCCGGCTGTTGCGCGCGGGCGACCCGCGGATCATCTACGACGGTCCGGGGCCGCGTACGCTGCAGCTCGAGGCGGGCGAGGTGGAACTCGTGGCCCGCAGGCTGCGGGAGCTGTTCACCACGGGAAGCTGAAAGGGCAGGCATGGCCGACGAGAAGCCGAATGGCAAGGGCGCGGCGGACGATCGGCGTTTCGGTAGGGAAGTGCAGGACGACAGGCACGTCGATGACCGGCTGACCTACGAGGAATCCGGCGTGGACTACGACCGGATAGATCCCCTGAAGGTCCTCGCCCAGCGTGCGGCGCGGACCACGGGGGCAAACCTCGATGGCGCGGGCCCCCGCGAGGTGGCCGCCAGCCGCGGGGAGTCGGCCTACGTGGTGGACATCGGCGACGCCTACCTCGCGTCCATTACCGAATGCCTGGGTACCAAGGCCCTGGTGGCGGACGCGGTGCGGGAGGCGTCGGGAAGGACCTGGTACGACCACATCGCGCAGGACACCATCGCCACGGCCGTCAACGACATCGTAACCGTGGGCGCCCGGCCCCTGAGCATCCACGCATACTGGGCCGCCGGTTCGTCGGACTGGTTCGACGACGTGGAACGCATGAACGACCTGGTCGAGGGCTGGAAGGCGGCCTGCGACGTTCTGGGCGTGGCCTGGGGCGGCGGCGAGACGCCTTGCCTGGCCGGGGTGGTGGAGGAAGGCGCCATCGACCTGGCCGCCTCCTGCGTGGGCATCATCCGGCCGAAATCGCGCCTCACCCTGGGCGAGGACCTGCAAGCCGGGGACGCGATCATCCTCCTGGAAAGCAGCGGCATCCACGCCAACGGCCTAACCCTCGCGCGCAAGCTGGCCGAACGTCTGCCTGAGGGCTTTGGCACCCCCCTGCCCGGCGGCCGGACGTACGGCGAAGCGCTGCTCGACCCGACTGCGCTCTATCCGCCCGTTACCGAGGCGGTCTTCGAGGCCGGTGTAGACCTGCGCTACATCGCCAACATCACCGGCCACGGTTGGCGGAAGATCATGCGCCACCCCGGCCGCTTCACCTACCGCATTACCGAAGTGCCCCCCGTACCCGAGGTCCTGAAGTTCATGGTGGATGAGACCCGGCAGACGGCGGAAGAAGCCTACGGCAGCCTCAACATGGGCGCCGGCTTCGCCCTCTTCGTCCGCCCGGACGAAGGGGACGCGGCGGTGGCCTGCGCCGAGGCTAAAGGCGTCCGCGCCTGGGTCGCCGGCGTAGTGGAAGACGGCCCCCGCCAGGTGGTCATCGATCCGCCGGGCGTGACGCTGGCCGGAGAGAGCCTGGCCCTGCGGGACTGAGCAGGGGCTGAGCCGCGGGGCTGAGCAGGGGCTGAGCCGCCTTTTCCTTTCGATTCTCTCTGACTTTTTCTAAGAAAAACACGAGATCACAAGGTGATCTTCGACTAAAGAACTGAACAGGGGCTGAGCCGCCTTTTCCTTTCGATTCTCTCTGACTTTTTCTAAGAAAAACACGAGATCACAAGGTGATCTTCGACTAAAGAGTTGAAACGGTCAGACTTTCTTCCTTCAGATGCTGCAGAGGTCTTGAAGGATTCCGCCGCCAATACGAAACGTAAACGAGTTCGTCGAACGTTTCAACTTGATCTTTGCCAGGAGGCAGACGATGACTGCCATGTCCCGCGAAAACTGGGCCTTCGGAGCGCAGATCGTATCAGCCATAGGCATCCTCGTTATCGCGGTCGTCACCTTCATCAATCAATCCAATAAGGAATTCCGGGATGAGATTCGGACCGAATTGACCGGGTTGCGGACGGAACTCGCCTCGATTCGTTCCGAAATTCACGATATGAACACACGCCTCGGTCGAGTAGAAGGTTACCTGCGTGTGTCCGGTAGCGAGTAGAAGGAGATCGGCGGCCGATTGTTTCCGGGCAACAACGAGGCCCGGCTGGACAACGCAGTAAAGGGGGACGGGATTGACTGACAGGACATGGATGAATGTAACCATTAAGGCTGCTCTGATTACAGGCGCGGTTGCGCTGTACATTTTCGTGGAGACTGGAACACGAGATCAATTGTCAAGCATGGAAGACAGGCTTGAAGCGCGCATCCTCGCGGTGGAAGACAGGCTTGAAGCGCGCATCCTCGCGGTGGAAGACAGGCTTGAAGTGCGCATCCTCGCGGTGAAAACCAGGATTGATCGCGTGGAAACCAGGATTGATCGCGTGGAAACCAGAATCGACCGTGTAGAGACCAAGATCGACGAAGTAATAGGATTCCTCAAATACAATGCCGACGTAAACAGAAAGGAAAGTCCGCCGGCTGAATTCAGGAAGTAGGATCTGTTTCCCCGGCCCGCACCACCAGCGTCCGCGCGATCAGGTCGTGGAAGGCCTGTCTCCGACGGGTGAAGACCGCGGCGAGATAGCCCGGCCAGAGGACGGGCAGGCACTTGGGTATGGCCCGGAGCGCGGCGCGGCCGAAAGCGGGCGTGTATCCATCGGCGTCTACGACCCGGATGCCGAGGATCGATTTGCCGATCGTGGCGCCTCTGGGCGAACTCTCCATGGCCGCGTAGTAGAACCACGGCATAAGCAACTGGGTCGCGCTCATCAGGGGCAGGGATGCCGCCGGGTCCGCAAGGACGCCCGTGTATTCGACCGCCAGCGCAATCGCCCAGGTAGCGGCGGTGATGAGCGCCACGTCGATGGCGAAAGCGCCGATCCGCTGCAGATGGCCGGCGTAGTCTTCGGACAGGGAGTATCCGGAGATGAAGGTCACGGCCTGGCGGGTCCTCCGTCGGGCGTCCGGGCCTGTGTCCAGTTGATGATTTCGTCCTCGCAGGGATAGCGGGCGGCCAGCTTCTCGTCCACGTCGATGCCCAGACCCGGGCGGTCGTTGGGATACATGTAGCCGCCGCGCACCTCGGGTGTGCCGGGGAAAACCTCGTAGACCGGTTCGTTGAAACGGCACCATTCCTGAATGCCGAAATTCGGCGACCACAGGTCGAGGTGCAGGTTGGCGGCGTGACCCACCGGGGAGACGTCGCCCGGCCCGTGCCACGCCGTGCGGATGCCGTACATGGCGGCCATGGCCGCGACGTTGCGGGCCGGGGTGATGCCGCCCATCTGGCTGATGTGCATGCGCAGGAAGTCGATGAGCCGCCCCTCGATCAGGGGCAGCCATTCCGCGGGATTGTTGAAGAGTTCCCCCATGGCCAGGGGCGTGGTCGAGGTCCGCCGCATGCGGTGGAACCATTCGTTGTCTTCGGGCGCCAGGGCGTCTTCGAGGAAGAACAGGTTGAAGGGTTCGAGCTGCTTCGCGAAGACGATGGCGTCGGCGGGGTTGAGCCGCTCGTGGACGTCGTGGAGCAGTTCAACCTCGTCGCCCACGGCCGTGCGCAGGTGCTCGAACATCTGGAGCGTGCGGCGCATGTAGCTCCGCGGGTCGAAATAGTCGCCGGGTTTCGCTCCTTCGGGCGGCGTGACACGCGGCTTCCTGCCCCCGTATCCGCCGATCTGGCAGCGGACGTGCCGGTAATCCTGTTCCATGTACCGCTGGACGTTTTCCGCCACTTCTTCGGGCGATGCGCCGTCGGCGTGGACATAGGTGTCCGCCGCCTCCCGGCACTTTCCGCCAAGCAGTTGGTACACGGGCATGCCGGCCTGCTTGCCCTTGATGTCCCACAGGGCCATGTCCATGCCGGAAATCGCGTTGTTCAGGACTGGTCCGTTGCGCCAGTAACCGTTCACCGCGGCCGTCTGCCACAGGTCCTCGATGGCGTCCGCTTCCTTTCCGACGAGGAAGGGGCGCAGGTGGCGTTCGATGGCCGCGTGGACGGCGTGGAACCGCTGGGTGAAGGTGGCGCAGCCCAGGCCGTACAGGCCGGGTTCGGAGGTGAGGATCTTGACGACGATCAGGCGCGAGCCGGCGGGCTGGGTCAGGATGGTCTTCACGTCAGTGATGGTCACGGGCATGGTTGTTTACCTAGAACGCGCCTCCGAAGAAGACCGCGTTGAGGAACAGGCCGTTCGTGCCGTACCAGAAGGCCCGGAAATTGGGGTTGTCGGCGAAGAGCACGACGGCGCCGTCCCCCTGCCGCCGGGCGATCAGCGCGGCGGTATTCGCCAGTTCGGCGTGGCGCTTCGGCGAGATGTAGCCGCTCAGCAGCGGCGACTCCGTGTACCTGGCCACCGTCGCCCCGGGTGTCGCGGACGGTTCGAAGAAGATCTCGTGGTTCCGGAACAGGGGCGTGACGCGGTCGTAGCCGAAGGCCAGCGGGTGGGTGGTATCCAGCCTGGCCGCGAATATGGCGCCGCCTATGCGCTGCGCGCCCCGCGTGGCCGAAATGTCCTCGTAGGGGATATCGGTCGTATCGGGCGGAGTGAGTCTCAGGCTTTCGTCGATCAGTTCCCTGCTGATGAGCCACCTTGCGGCGTTCTTCCAGGCGATAAGCGTGCCTCCCTCGCGCACCCACCACTTCAGACGGTTCACGTCTTCGGTGTCCAGGTCGTAGCTGCCCATGGCCATGACCAGGGTCGTATAGCGATTCAGGTCAAGCCCGGAGAACCCGTCCGCGTCGACCAGGGAGACGGGGATGCCGAAGCGCTCGTTGAGCAGGTGCCAGGTCTCGCCGACCTCGTACGCCCGGGTACCGGGGCCGGAGAGCAGCGCTACTTTCGGCTTGACCAGCACGGAGGAGCTCGGGCCGCCCAGGTCGCCGCCCGAGGGCGTCAGGCCCGTGTCCGCGCCGTGCACGATTACGTGGTCTTCCGCGACGATACGATCGATCAATGCCCTGACCTGTCCGGGCGTCACCGTGGAAGCGGCGTCGCGCTGGGCGACGGGGATGATGATCGTACCCCGGTCGAAAGTCCGCTCCGTGCCCCCTGTGGTCAGCGTAAAGGGTTTCCTGGCCACCCGGGTCCGGAGGCCCGCGTCCTGGATCCGGTAGAGCGCGCGCGGCGCGAAGTAGCGGTTCCATTCCATCAGGTAGGCGTACGGGCCGTGGCCGCCGATCAGCCGTCCGCCGTCGTAAGCGGCCCCGGTGATTTCCGTTCCGGCCAGGTCATCGGTGTAGCGCTGCAGTTCACCGCTCGCGACGCCCATGGCCAGGGGCAGGGTCCAGGCCGATACGTCGTAGAAGAGGGAGTCCGCGAAGGTGGTGACCCGCTCCATGGCGGCCTTGATCAGCCGCGTCTGGGGCTGATCCATGGGGATGACGACCGCCTCGCCGGCGTGGAAGGACCGCCCGCCCGCTTCCACGGACCGGGCGAGTTCGTACACCCGGACGCGGTGGCGGAGCAGCATCTGCAGGAGGGCCTGCGCGCGCGTGCGTGAGCCGGCCAGGTCGAGGACGTAGGCCTTTACGGGGTTGTCCCGGGCCGCCTCGGCCGCCGACGCGTAGAAGTCGCGCTGATTGGACAGCAATTCGGTCCGCAGGGCCAGGCTGCCGGCCAGCGTCGACATGGAGGTGGCGAACTGGTTGCGGATCGTGAAGGGGTAGGTCAGGACCCCGTCGTTCGTCATCCGTTCCAGCGCCCGGGCCGAGGCCTGCTCGAAGAGGATGCCGATGGCGCCGTTCACGTCCGGATAGGTGGAACCCTTGCCGTAGAAGAAGTCGTCGAAGGTCTCTTCCGAGTAGTACAGCGTCCCCTGCCGGTCGTGCCACTCGGCGTGGTGCTCCGCCAGCGCCCTGGTCAATTCGAAGGTCCGTACCGGCGTGTTCGGGTTGTTACGGCTCGGGATCCCGGGCTGGAAGAAATAGGTGGCATTGCTGCCCATTTCGTGGAAATCGGTCAGCACCTGGGCGCGCCAGTGATGGAAGAGCCCCAGCCGGGACTGTGATTCGGGGTGCTGCGCCACGAGCCAGTCCCGGTTCAGATCGAACCAGTAGTGGTTGGTCCGCCCGCCCGGCCACGGTTCCACGTGCTCCCGGTCCTGCCCGTCCCGCGTGGCGACGCGGCCCCGGTTGGCGTTGACCCAGTTGACGAAACGGTCCCGCCCGTCCGGGTTGTAGTTGGGATCCATGATGATCACGGCGTTGTCCAGCAGGTCGTCCACGGCCGGTCCGCTGCCCGCGGCCAGGTGGTAGAGCACCAGTATGGCCGCCTCGGAAGTGCTCGCCTCGTTGCCGTGTACCGCGTAGCCCATGTGGACGACGACGGGCATGGTCTCTATCATGGCGCCCGTCACCTCGCCGGGCGCGTCGGACAGCTGGTGGTTTGCCAGCCGGATCTCCTCCAGCCGGCCGTGGTTCTCTGGCGACGTCACGACGGCGTGAAGCAGGTGGCGCCCCTCGTAGGTAGTGCCGTGGCGGTTCACGACGACGCGGTCCGAGACTGCGGCCACGGCCCGGTAGTAGGCGGCCACCAGGTGGGAACGCGTGTGTCTCGCGCCCACCACGTGGCCGATGACCGTTTCGGGACGGGGGATGGCCGCATCGTAGGCGTCGACGCCGGGCACGCGGACGTCCATGGCGAAAGGGAGGTCCTGCGCCCGGACGGTGCCGGCGGCGAGGACGCAGAGCAGGCCGGCGCCGAGGAGGACGACCGTGAACAGGGGGCGCGTGCGGAGCATGGCGGTGCTTTCGATCAGGACTTGATCCGTCCTCAGAACTGCACGGAAGTCGGGATCAAATCCGGTTTCATGTGGCGGAGTATCGTGTCAAGATACCGGACAGGCTAATGGGGATCAAGAGTTTACGGGTGTGGAATTGCAGGACGAGATGACGTTTTACCTTGAAGGTCCGATACGAACACCTAAGGGGCTTAAACAGGTAAATCGCATTCGCAATATAGGTGGTGTATCAAACTGTAAGTGGTTAAAGTACGTTTTTTTAAGCCTGACGCTTAATCCACAATTACGTGGATGGCATCCACCAACTATATGAAATACAACAGGTTGACTTTTTACCAACATACATGTATTCTACCTATCGTTGAGGACGATGCAGTCTTACGTGCCGGGTGGTCTGCTGAATAAAACAGCCGAAACGAAGACTGACGGGTCGCTCTTAATCAATGGCGAATAAACGTCCAGGAATGATATTGAACATGGAATTTTCCTTAGTCTTTTGCGATGGTCGAATTACTGCCCAGAGGCTCTGGAGGCAATGAGGCTTCCCCAAAAACGTAGCAAGACAAAGAAGAAGTCCGCGATAGCGTCGGCTGATGAATATGACACAGAAACACCCGAACGGATGGCTCAAAACGCCAGATACAGACCTAGTCCATACCATAAATCCAATCCAGTGGCTTGGGGAATAACCGAACCATCACATCGTCGTCCCGACAAGACCATCTGCGAGGGATCCGGGATCACTTGTGGTCGTGAAGCGATTGAGCTACTCAAATCGGGTATTCGCTGTGGAATGGTCAGTGAACAAAAACGCGGCATTTGGCCCCAGAACGTGTGGGCGGTTGACGCCAAAGGTTACGTATACGAGGCGCAACTTTCTAATCGTGGAACTGGTGAGTATCACGGGTATCCCATGAAGGATGGCGATAGATTTGCCGAAACCGTGCGGAACGAATGGGAAAGAAGGAACCAATGACATTGCAGATAGAATCGCAGTGGTCAATGGAAGTAGACCGGATTGTTGAGCCTACGCTGCAATCGGCCGAGCCCACGTTGCATTCGGCCGAGGACGAAGCGACTCTGGGTGAACTCGGTATCCATGTTGGCCAGATATGCCTTACCCAGGCCGTGGACAGCGAAACGAATAAACCGCGAAACGGTGCCAACCTTTCGGCATACAGGTTGGCCGAATGGCTGGCGTGGCACTGGTGGCGCCTGCGCTGGGAGCCCGCACGACAACGGCCTCGCGACGTGGATTGGAGCGCTGCGCACGACCTGTCCTGTATTGGAGGAGGATGGCTCTGGCCGAACATCACCATCAAGTCGGATGGGGTGCGTATCGTTCTCCACGCAAGATCGTCCAGGGAAGTACAAACTGAACCGCTGCGTTATACTACGGACGCGATTAGATTCATTTCAGCCGCGACCTTCGAGGAAGGCGTTGACGATTTTGTGGCGAGTGTCCTGACTCGCCTTGAAGCATGTACCTGCCGGGATACGGACCTTCACTCGATTTGGAGTGAGTTGAGTTTCGAACGGCAGGATAAGGATTTATCACTCTATCGAAGGTTTGAAGCCTTTTTGGGCTTTGACCCGGACGAAGCCGATCCAAAATTGATTGAGCGTCTGATCGAAGACGGCGCGACCGTTGGGCTGGACGCCATGTCGGAAGTTGCAGCCGACGACCGTCAAAGCGCGTTGGGAGTGCGTGAAACTGCGCGAGAGTTCGGATTTGACACGCGTCCCGGCGATGGCGTGCAACGCGACTCGGCATTGCCGACCGTTGATCGAAGTAAAGTGCCCGCTTGGAAGGTGGGCGTGGACGTTGCACGTCAACTGCGCGGGCAGGAAGATCTGGGCGATGAGCCGATCCCAAATGGCAGACTGGCTGAATTATGTGGTATCGATAAACAAGTTCTATCTAGGCAAGAAACAGCAGGGAATGTCACACTTGCCTTTGCACTCGATAACGAGAACACCGGAAAGGGTAGTGTTGTTCTGCGGTCCGCCTGGGAACAGGGACGTCGATTTGAAATTGCCCGCCTCCTCGCCGATCGTCTTATGGACGAAAAAGGCGAATTACTTCATCCGGCAACACGCGCATACACGTACCGTCAGAAAATGCAGCGTGCCTTTGCCGGTGAGTTTCTGTGCCCCGTTGAATCTCTGCTAGGTTTTCTGAACGAAGATTTTTCGGACGAGAAGCAGCAAGATGCGGCCGAGTATTTCAATGTATCGTCACATACTGTAGCCACACTACTCGTCAATAACGACCATCTCGATAGAGAAGATTCGGAATTACAGGACCCGGAAGCAAGAGCCGCCTGAGACTGTCATGCAACGACCGGATTCTGTCTCGCAATGTAGCCAAACGTTCTTGACCTGATCTGACAGGTCAGGTGCTGCAACTACTCGCCTTCACCTGCCATCTATCCCAAAGTCGATAAAAACCGTACCTGACGGAACCGTTCGCTCCGACCCGCACTTTGCGCGTCTGTTCCACGGATCGACACGCGCCTGGGATGCCCGCTTGACCTGTTAGCGTTGACCGGGTACATTTTATCGTGACGGGACGCCCCGTGCAAGGGTCAGATCACTTAAGGATGAAACCTCGGGGCGGCAAGGGATCCGGAGTTAAATCTCGAATTCGGAGGCGCTCGTGCGCATACTCGTGATCGGCAGCGGCCTGATGGGACCGGCGGCGGCGTACAACGCCATGGTGGACGACGCGGTGGAAGAGGTGACCGTCTGCGATCTCAGCGAGGAACAGCTGGAGAGCTGCCGCGACCGGTTGCGGGACCTGCCGGGGTCGGGCAAGGTCGCCTACCGGCAGTTGGACATGAACGACGCCGCGGAGGCCGTCGCCGTGATGAAGGAACACGGCGCCGGCGTGGCGGCCCTGCCCCGCGCGGCGAGCATGGCGGCCATCCCCCTGGCCCTCGAGGCGGGGATGCCCTACATGGACCTCACCCGCGTGGCCGACGAGGACCTCGAAGCATGGGCGTCGACTTATGCCGGTTCCGACGGTTTCGTCATCCTGGGCTGCGGACTGGAGCCGGGGCTGACCGAGATCATGGCGCGCCACCTGGCCGAACAGCTGGACCGTACCGACGAACTGCACATACTGTGCGGCGGCATTCCGGAAGCACCTTCGCCGCCCCTGGGGTACAAGATCGTCTTCGGCGGCAGGCGGCTGCCCCTGCGCGATTCCACGGCCCGCGCCGTCATCGACGGGCGCCTCGTGGACGTCCCGCGGTACTCCGAGCCGGAACCCGCCGTCTTCGAAGGCGTGGGGGAATGCGAGGCCTGGCACGAGGGTTTCATGCCCTGGCTCCTGGAACTGGACGCCTTGAAGGATCTCCGCAGCGGGACGCAGAAGACCGTCCGCTGGCCGGGCTACTCCGAAAAGGTCACCGTACTGCGGGAACTCGGGCTGCTCAGCGAGGTTCCGCTGGACGTGGACGGCGTTTCCGTGATTCCGAAGCACGTGGTGGACGCCGTGCTCTACCCCAGCGTGAAGATGGCGCCGGAGGAGCGGGACATCACGGCCTACCGGGTCACGGTGACCGGAGAAAAGGGCGGACGGCCCGCCACGAGAACGGCGGAGATGATCGACCGGTACGACGAAGAGACGGGTTTCACGTCGATGGCGCGTACCACGGCCTTCACCGCGGCCATTGCCGCGCGCATGGCGGCCCGGGGCGGCCTGCCCCATCCCGGCCAGCCCTTCGTGACCCCCGAGCAGGCGATTTACGGTGATTGTTTCGATACATTGATCGGCGAACTCGACAGGATGGGCGTGCGGCTCAGGATAAGCGGGAACTGAGGCGTCCGCGGCCGGATTCGATGCGTAAACGGACTGGTGTCGGACCGGACTGGCGGCGGGAGGAACACGGGTGAAAAGTACCGGCGAAAAGCAACCGGCGGCCATAAGCAAGAAAAAGAAGAAAAAGCTGAGCCGCGAGGCCTACGAGGCGGAACTGGCCCGTCTGCAGGCCGAGCTGTCCAAGCTCCAGGAATGGGTGGTCGACCAGGGCGAGAAGGTGGTGGTCATCTTCGAGGGCCGCGACGCGGCGGGCAAGGGCGGCACCATCTCCCGAATCACCGCGCGGCTCAATCACCGCGTCTGCCGCGTGGCCGCGCTGGCCAAGCCCACGGACCGGGAGCAGACGCAGTGGTACTTCCAGCGTTACGTGGCCCACCTGCCCTCGGCGGGCGAGATCGTGCTCTTCGACCGGAGCTGGTACAACCGGGCCGGCGTCGACCGGGTGATGGGGTTCTGCACCGAAGAGGAGTACCGGGAATTCCTCCGGACCTGTCCCCAGTTCGAGCGCATGCTCGTGCGGTCCGGCATCAAGCTGATCAAGTACTGGTTCTCCGTGAGCGCGAAGGAACAGGAACGGCGGTTCAAGAACCGGATCAAGGATCCGCTCAAGAGTTGGAAGTTCAGCGAAATGGACCTGCAGTCCTACATGAAATGGGACGAGTACTCGCTCGCCAAGGACGACATGATGAACTACACGGACATCAACCAGGCGCCCTGGTACGTCGTGCCGTCGGACAACAAGCGCCGCGCCCGGCTGAACTGCATCACCCACCTACTCAGCCTCTTCCCCTACGACACGGATCCCCCGACGTCGGGCATCGAACTGCCCGATCGGGACACCGATTCCGGGTACGTCCGCCCGCCCATGGACGACCAGCGTTTCATACCCGAAGTGTATTGACTTGAAATCGACCGCCCTTGCCTGCCGCCGGGTTTACATTCCGCGATACCGCGTGTAGGTCCGCCAGACGGCCGGGTGCGCGACGACCGCTTCGCCCGCCGTCGCTTCGACTTCGCCCGCCGTCGCTTCGACAGCATCGACAGGATCTAACCCGTCCTGATGAGTCCGGATATGGACCTGACCGGTCCTTTCCCGGGCCGAATCATAAGGTCGAATCAGTTGAATGTTTTTTTTGTGCGAGATGCTACAGGGGTTTTCCGACTATCTCTTTAACACGCAACGATCAGCACGGATCAGGATGCGGCGAAGAGACGGTGAGGAGGCCGTAGAACCAATGACGGATTCCATGATGGTGGCCATCCAGGTGATCAGTGCGGCCGGGGTGTTTTTCCTCTCGGCGCTGACCCTTACGGGACGATTCGCGAAGGCGCTTCGCGAGGAGATGCGTGCTGGCCATGATGCGCTTCGCGAGGAGATGCGCGAGGACCGTGCGGCCATCTTCGGCGAAATAAAGAACCTTCGCGAGGAGATGCGTACTGGCCATGATGCGCTTCGCGAGGAGATGCGCGAGGACCGTGCGGCCATCTTCGGCGAAATAAAGAACCTTCGCGAGGAGATGCGCGAGGACCGTGCGGCCATCTTCGGCGAAATAAAGAACCTTCGCGAGGAGATGCGCGAGGACCGTGCGGCCATCTTCGGCGAAATAAAGAACCTTCGCGAGGAGATGCGTACTGGCCATGATGCGCTTCGCGAGGAGATGCGCGAGGACCGTGCGGCCATCTTCGGCGAAATAAAAGAACTGCGTCTGGAGATGCATGATATGAACGGCCGCCTCGGCCGGGTAGAAGGCCATATGGGCATCTCCACTACTAAAAGTTACGGGGGAACTCAATGACTGCGGTAGTCAGGAAGTCGGCGCGTTCTGCCTGATCCGGTGCAGCATCGCGATGAGGTGATCACGAAATACACTGCCGGCTTCCGGTTCGAAGGGCAGATGGCGGCAGATACGAGGGGCGAATACCGCGGCGTACCAGCCGAATCCTTCCTGTTCGAAGTCCTGCGGCCGTGCCAGGTAACCGACGGTCTCGTTGGCGTACCCGATGACCAGGGTGTTCGGAAAGGGAGAAGCCGACTGGACCTGTTTGCCGTAGGTCAGAAACAATTCCAGCGGATGGGCGAGCAGCACGGTATCGTTGATACGCATCCACGATACGCGGAACTCCAGCCGCTGCGGATGAGGGCCGTCGAGCAGTTCCAGACGTTGGACGCGCCAGTCTACTTCGAAGCGTAACTTGCGGTTTTCTCCAGGGTCCGCGTCAGCATTTGAAGCCTTGAGACGATCACGGTATTCGGCCAGTTCCGTTTCCAGCCCGGTCCGGTCCGGGACTTCCGTGGGCAGTGCAACCACGTAGGTGTCGCCGTCCAACTCCACGTCGCCGGTCGTCTCGATGCTGTCCAGGGCCGGCACGACGTGGTCGGCGAGGAGTGAACCGTTCGCCTTCATCATATCCATGCCCTCGCCGAATCCCCGGCAGTTGAGGTCGCCGCAACTGCCCTGGAAGAAGAGCGCCCGGAATCCTTCCCTTTTTTCTTCCATCTTCTCGATGGCATCGGCCGGATAGTCGCCGCAAATCACGGTGTCGGCCCCGAGTGTAACGGGATGGGCGCCGAGGTTGATCGCGGCGGCGCGCATCCGACCGCGGATATCGTCGATACGCATCAGCCGCGCTTCATCGTCGGCCTCGCCCCCTTCGTCGACCCGGTTGACCGAAAGGTCCGGTACGGATGTCTTCCCGAACCCGGCGCGCCCGGGTTCGAGGTTCGAAACGGCCTGTCCTATGGCGTCGGCGAACCGCTCCGGCAATCCTGCCGTGTATTCTTCGTCCCATTTCCCCCAGGCCACGGTCTTCATGGCGGCCGGACCGGAATGGGTATGGGTGTTGGCGATGACCACGCGGGCCGGGTCGAGGCCGTACCGGTCCCGGACGATTCGGTGGGTCTCGTCAGCCAGGGAGCGGTCGGTCCAGACCAGGTCGTTCGATACCCATACGAAGGTCCGGTCCCCGTCGGACAGTGCCAGGGCCGTGGAGTGGAGGTCCTGGTGTACCGCCGTGGCCCGGCGCCCGATATAGGGTCCGTAGCCGCAGAGCTCGACCCCTGTGGGCGGCGTGATGACGGTACGGCCGGTGCCGAAGTGTAGCTGGGACATAGTCGTAAGCGGGTAAGCGGCAACCGGGAAAACGGAAAGCGGTCGATTTCGTCCCGGAAAGCCCGTGGAAAATCGCCGCATCAGCCGTTGGGCGGCGGACCTTTCAGGCGCATCGAGTCAGTTCAATCGGTGAACCGCACGGTCTTCCCCGTCTTCACCGATTCGGCCTCTCCGTGGCAGATCCGAAGGGCGTCGCGGGCCGCCGAAGCCGAAACCAGGGCGGGTTCCGTGCCGTTCTCCAGGGCGGTGACGGCGTATCCCAGCTGGGCTTCGAAGGCCTCGGGGAAATCGATTTCCGGTTCCGACCTCCCGCCGTCTGCGGTGTAGAGCGTGATCGGCCGGTCCGACAGGACATTGTACCAGAGCGTGCCTTCCTCGAAATACGCGTCGTAGCCGTGTTCGAAGGCGGCCGAGCTGATCGCCCCGCACTGGGACGACACGGTGATGTCCCGGTTATCGTAACCATACTGCGTGTTCAGGTAGAGCACGTAACCGTTCGGGCTGGTCATGCCGTCGGCGTGTACGCTGTCGGGCATGCCGAAGAGATAGCGCAGGTAGTCGGTGTCGTGTATGTGCAGGTCGATGCCCGCCGCCCCGGTCCGCTCGTAGTCGCCGAACCAGTTCCCTTCGCCCCAGAGGGGCTTGGAGATGACCCTTTTGAGATGCAGTCCCAGGAGGCGCCCGTAGCGCCCGTCGTCGATGGCCTGCGCCAGAAAGGCGAATTCCGGGAAGAACTTCAGCACGTGGGCGACCATCAACGACCTGCCGGCTTCCCCGGCCTTGCGGATCATGCCGTCCGCCTCGTCGAGGCGCAGGGCGATAGGCTTCTCGACGATCACGTGCTTGCCGGCGTCCAGCGCGCGCAGGACGACGTCGTGGTGCAGGGCCGTGGGCAGGCACACGTCGACCAGGTCGATATCCGGGTCGCTCAGCACCTCGTCTATATCGGTACAGGTACGGACCCCGGTCAGGTCCTGCACGCCGCCGCCCCCGCCGAAGTTGCCCTGGATGTGCCGCCAGTCGCCGCTCAGCTTCCGCTCGTCCCGGGTGCAAACGGCCCCCACTTCCGCGTTGGCCAGGTTCCTGACGGCCATGAAGTGGGTCGTTCCCATGAACCCGATGCCCAGTATGCCGATCCGTATCAAGTCGTTCCCTCCCTGGCGCCGCGCGGTTTATCGTCCGCCGTCAACGCCTCGTCCCGCCGCCCGGGCTCAGTCAACCGCCGACGGCGTGAACAGTTGCTGTCCGTATTTCCGGTAACCGCCGATGAGGGCCTGGGCTTCCGGCGAGGTCACGTAGTCGATGAGCGCGCGCGCGTGCCCGTGCTTCACGTGCGGCCAGCGCTTCGGGTTGACGGCGATGATGCTGTAGGGATTGTGCAAAGGAGGATCGTATTCCACCAGGACCCGCAGGTTCACCGTTTCCCGCAGCGCCAGGTAGGTGCCCCGGTCGATCAGCACGTAACCCCTCTTCTCGTCCGCCATGCGCAACGTGGCCGCCATGCCCTGGCCCACTTCGACGTACCACTTCCCGGCGGGATCGATCCCGGCGATGGTCCAGATCGCCCGTTCCTTCTGGTGGGTTCCGGAAAGATCGCCCCGTGAGAAGAACAACGCTTCCTCGCGCGCAATGACGGCGAAGGCGTCGGCGACTTTCTCCGTACCGGCGATCCCGGCCTGGTCGGCGGACGGGCCGACGACGACGAAGTCGTTGTACATCACGCCGCGGCGGTCGACGCCGAATCCGGCGGCGACGAAGGACTCCTCCAGCTTCGGCGCATGCACGAGCACCGCGTCCACGTCGCCGTTCTCGGCCAGCTTCAGCGCCTTGCCCGTTCCCACGGCGATGACGTCCACCCTGATTCCGCGGTCCCGTTGCTGTTCAAATGGCGGCAGGAGGATGTCGAGCAGTCCCGAATCGTAGGTGCTGGTGGTCGTCGCCAGTTTCAGGCGGAGCTGAGCTTCCGCGACGGATGCGGTTGTCGCGACAGATGCGATAACCGCGAGGAAGAGCAGGTCAAAAAGGTGGCGAAGGCGCATGCTGTGGACCGATCCATGGGCGGTACTTCGCGGGCGGGCCCGTCAGTTGAGCCGAAGCATGAACATGACGCGAAGCCGCGTTCGCCAGGCGTTGTTGGCCGAGGGAGAGACGAGTGTCTCGGGGGAATCGTACTTGCGGGTGTACAGGTGGATATCGACCGTCAGCTTCTCGATCAGATGGTGACCGAAAAAGAGCGCGGCGCCCTTTGTATTGGTCTGGGTGTAATCGATGTTGCTGAACGGCGCCAGCGTAGCGTCCTGCTGCATCAAGTATAGCTGGAATCCGGTCCGGGTGCCGCCGACCTTCCCCGTGCTGCCGTACATCACCGAACCCGTGATGCCGTGCCGCATGTCGTCGGCTCCGGTGTTGAGCACGTAGTCGGCGTTCAGCGCCAGCGGCTGTCCGTTCACGGTCTGGGTGTACTGGCCGCTGAAGTTGATCATCCGGAATTCGGACAGGTATCCGGTGCGGTCCGCGTTGGGCCGGTTGGAATTCGCCGCAACGATCAGTGCGGGAGACCTCAGGTTCTGCGCGGCGAAGAGGGAGTCCGCGCCCCCCACGGTATAGTAGGCGACGGCAAGTGTCTGGGACTTTCCGGACTGGGTGAAACGGGCCATGGCCTGACCGCCCAGGAAATAGGTACGGTCGAGGTCCTTCACCGGTGAGGCCAGCTGGTTGATCATGAACTGGCCGAGATTCAGGCCGAAGGTCGCGGAGCCGTCAGCGCTCTTCTTGGTGATCTGCTGGGCCAGCCCCTCCGGCGAGAGATCGCTGTCCAGGACGACCTGGGTCGGACGGAAGAAAGGCAGGGGGAACTTGCCCGCGGTCAGGGTAAGCGAGGGATTGGGCCTGATGCGCGCGTACATCCAGGAGATATGGGGGTTCTCACGTACAAACAGGTCGCCGTAACTCATCCAGTCGGCAACGGTGATGGCCTTGGGATTGCCCGTCATGACCTTGCCGGTCACGTCAATGCGGTCCGTCACACGCAGCGTAGCATTCAGGAAGGCCCCGTACATGAAGCGGTTGACTGCCCGGCTGCCGTCCTGGTAGTCGCCCTGCAGCCGCGATCTGATCATGCCGCTCCAGGAGAAACGGCCATCTTCCTGGCCGGCCGCGGGGGCGACGTTGAATAGCACGGCAATCGTACTGGCACACAACAGGATATATCTGGTCCGCATGGGTCAATCCCCTCCAGTGTACTGGTCCCAACCGGTTCCCTGCGCTCCGGGCCGGCTTCGCCAAAATACGCTGGTAACGATCCAGTTGAACGAAGTTGGTTCCTGAACAAGGCATAGTATGATCGGCGTAGAAGTGTGTCAAGCAATATCGAAGGGTTTCGGGGTGCGCCGGACCGGGTGGATCCCTTCGTTTTCAACCCGATCAGGCAGGAATCGAATTGTCGGGGAATGTCCGTTTCGAGGCATAATGTTAGAAGGAAGCAGACCGGTTGAATGTATCCCAATTGTATACACGATCTGTTCTGGTCGATATTCTGAATCGGTAGGCGATTAAGGTTGTCTTGCAGTTCAGGTTCGGGTATATTCGTCAACGACTTCGAAACGGATCTTCATGTGTGCGAGGCGTCCGATTTCGACTGCTGCGGTCGGTTCCTTGCGGCCGCGTCCATACATTCCAGGGAGCACATTCATGTCGTACAGTATGAAGGAGACAGTCGATACCGGTCTCTCCCGTCGCCGGTTTCTCACCGGCGCGCTGGCGGCCGGCGCCGCGCTGACGCTGGCCGATCGCCTTGCCCTGGCCCAGACCATGGCGTCAGGCGGTCTTACCGCCAGGGACATACACGGGATCGGCGTCGAACCGGGTCTCGTCCGCATGGCGCTGAATGAAAACCCGATCGGACCGTCCCCGCGGGCGCTGCAGGCCATCGCCGAGAACATGTTTAAGATCAACCGGTATTCCTTCGGCGGCGGCGACATCTACGGCGCGCTGGCCGAATTCGACGGCATCGAACTGCCGCCACCGCCCAGGTTCGGCGGTACGGGCCGGATGGGCGGGTTTTTCAGACGCCGGGTGCCCTTCTTCATTACGGCGGGATCCGGCGCGCTGCTTTCGCAGATCTCCCTGGCCTATTTGAGCAAGGGAGGCACCGAGGTCATCGAGGCCGACATGGGGTACGGCGACGTTTCGGGTGAAGCCGAGAACTACCAGGAGGCGGGTCTCGACGTCAATATCATCCGCGTACCCGTAAAGGACTACAAGCACGACCTGGACGCCATGCTCGCGGCGATCACGCCGAAGACTTCCGTGGTGGTCATCACCAATCCGAACAACCCGACGGGCACGTTGCTCTCCTTCGAGGAGCAGGAGAAGTTCGTTGCCGCCGTGCCGGAAAACGTACTCGTGGTCATCGACGAGGCCTACATTCACTTCGTCAGGGATCCGGAATACAGGACCGCGGTGTCGCTGGCCACCCGTCACGACAACGTGATCGTAACCCGGACCTTTTCCAAGGTCTTCGGCATGCCCGCCATGCGTCTCGGATACGGGATCTGCAGCCAGGCCGTCCAGGAGAAGCTCCGGTTCTACAGCACGGGCCGCGCCAACGCCCTGGCCATGGCCGCGGGCGAAGCGTCCCTCAAGGACAGGAACCACTACAACCGTTCCAGGGCGGTCGTCCGGCATTTCCGGGACCGCCTGGAAGACGAATTCACGAAGATGGGGCTGGAATACATCCCGTCCGAAAGCAATTTCATGATGGTCGACCTGGGCAAGCCGTCCATGAACATCATGCGGGAGATGTTCCAGAAGGGCGTCATGGTGACGAACCGGCGCAGGCAGCAGATGCCCACGTGGATCCGCGTGTCCTCCGGCGACGAGCGGGAAACGGAAGTCTTCCTCAACGTGCTGAAAGAAGTCCTGGGCAAGACCAGCTAGCAGCACGGGGCCGTCCATGTCGCTGTCGCTCATCCGCCTGCCCCTGTCCGTTACCTGGGGCCTGGTCGTCCTGTGGTACCTGCTGGACGTCACGAACCTCGTGGCGGGCGGCCCCTTCAGCATCAACTGGACCATTCCGGCCGCCGCCGTCTGGCTCTCGGTCATCTGTCTCCGCGCGGGCAGAGGGTACGGCGGGTTTCTTTACGCGGCGCTGCTCTATACGGCGGGCGTCCGTCTGCTGATTGTGCTCCTGTCCGTTCTGGGCAAGATGACGGGGCTCGAAGGCGAGTATTTCACCTGGGGACGCAGCGCCCTCTTCGGCCTGATCATTCCCCACGCCGTACTGTGGCCGGTCGTCACCTTCATCGCGGGCACGCTGATCTGGCCGGTACTGGCCCTGGCCCTGCGCCGCGGACAGGTCTCATATCGAGGCGCCGCCATGGGCGTTGTGGTCATTCTCCTTCTCGTCTTCATCGCCCTGCCCTACTTCATATCGACCCTGTACACCGGCAGCGTGGGACCGCGTCGCAAGGCGCAGAACACCCCCGCGGACTACGGGCTGGCCTACGAAGAAGTAACGCTGGCCACGTCCGACGGTCTGAACCTGGCCGCCTGGTACCTCCCGCACGAGACCGGCCGGGGCACGGTCATCTACTGCCACGGCCATCTCAACCACCGGGGCCAGATGCTCGACCAGGCCGCCTTTCTGCATGAAAACGGGTTCGGAGGGGTCCTGTTCGACTTCCGCCGCCACGGGGAAAGTGAAGGTGACCTGACCACATTCGGTTACCATGAATGGCGCGACGTGCAGGCGGCCCTGACATACGCGGTCGACAAGCGGAGCGAAGGGGAACCGGTCATCCTTTGGGGCATTTCCATGGGCGCCGCCACCGCCTTGCTCGCGGCGGCCGAGGAACCCGGGGTCGACGCCGTAATCGCCGAAAGCAGTTTCTACGCGGCATCCGAGACGCTGCGCAGCGACCTGAAGAGGATGTTCGGCCTGCCCACGGTGCCCTACGGGTTTCTGACGGGCATCATTACGGAGCTGCGCGTGGGGATCAAAATCGATTCCCTGGACATCGGCCGGGCGGTATCCGGCCTGCAAGACGTCTCCGTGCTGCTGGTGGGCGGCACGGCGGACCGGCGCATGCCGCTGTCGAACAATGAGCGGCTATACGAGCAGATACCCGGCGCGAACAAAGAAATGCTCGTCGTGGACGGCGCGACCCATGGAGATATCTGGGAAATGGGCCGGGAAGCGTACGGCGAAAAAGTCCTGGCCTTCCTGGCAGCGACCGGCTTCCTCGATGGCCCGCAGCCACCGGCTGGAGATAATCCTGCCGAAGAAACCCAGTAGCAAAGGAAGAACGGGCGTGAAGAAGGAACCTGTGTTTCAACCCCTGTCGGACTACCGGGAATACCCGGCCGGCGAAATGGAACGGCGGGCCAGACAGTTCTGCCTGGAGCTCGGACGGCGCCGGACAGTACGCGATTTCTCCGATCGCCCCGTGCCGAAGTCGATCATCGATCACTGCCTCCTCGCGGCCGGCACTGCGCCAAGCGGCGCCAACATGCAGCCGTGGCATTTCGCCGCGGTGTCCGACCCGGAGATCAAGGCGAAGATACGTGTCGCCGCCGAGGAGGAGGAACGCCAGTTCTATCGGGAGAAGGCGCCGCAGGAGTGGCTCGACGCCCTGGCGCCCCTGGGCACCGACGAGCACAAGCCCTTCCTGGAGACCGCGCCCTGGCTGATCGCGATCTTCGTCCAGCGACACGGCGTACTGGAAGACGGCCGCAGCGTCAAGCACTACTATGCCATGGAATCCGTGGGCATCGCCACGGGCATGCTGATCTCCGCGGTGCACCATGCCGGACTGGCGTCGCTTACCCATACGCCGAGTCCCATGGGGTTTCTGAACCGGCTGCTGGACAGGCCGGCCAACGAACGGCCCTTCCTGCTCCTGGTCGTGGGACATCCAGCGGAAGACGCAGAGGTTCCGGTGATCACGAAGAAGCCACTGGAAGACATCGCCACGTTTGTTTGAAATCAGCGCGGCCGGCAAACGCCGCGGCCGGCAAACGACGCGGCCGGCAAACGACGCGGCCGGCAAACGCCGCGGATATCGGACAAGGAGGAAAAATGCGCGGGTCGATCGTGCCGGTAGTCACACCCTTCAAGGACGGTAAGCTGGACCTGGACGGCCTGGCCGGACTGGTCGAATGGCAGATCCAAAGCGGATCTCACGGCGTTTCGGTCCAGGGAACGACCGGCGAGCCGGGATCACTGACGCTGGAAGAGCGCAAGGAGGTGATCCGCGCCGCGGCCGGTGCGGTGGACGGCAGGGTGCCTTTCGTGCCCGGCAGCGCTTCCACCAATCACGAAGAGTCCATCGAACTCTCCCGCTTCGCCCAGTCCATGGGCGCCGCCGCGCTGCTCTTCATCGCGCCCTACTACAGCCGGCCGGGACAGGAAGGCATATTCCGGCATTTCGACGCGCTGGCCAAGTGCGTCGACCTTCCGGTGATCCTGTACAATATCCCCGGGCGCACGGCCGTCAACATCGAGATCGATACCGTTGCGCGGCTGAAGGAGGCCAACGACAATCTCATCGGCGTCAAGGAATCGAACAAGGACTTCGAGCACATCAACCGCCTCCTGCACCGCATGGGCCGGGGTTTCCTCGTGTACTCGGGGATAGAACTGCTCTGCTATCCCATTCTCGCCATAGGCGGAGCCGGGTTCGTGAGCGCAACGGGGAACCTGATGCCGGCGGAGGTGGCGCGGTTGTACGACCTGGTCCAGGAAGGCCAGTGGCTGGAGGCGCGCGAACTCCACTACCACATGATGACGCTCAACGACGCCGTGTTCATGGAAATCAACCCCGTGCCGGTCAAGACGGCCCTGGGCATGATGGGAAAAATCAGCCCGGAGGTCAGGCTGCCCCTCGCCCCGTTGTCGGACCTGAACCGGGAAAAGCTGCGCGGGATCCTGGCGGATTACGGGTTGATTTCGTAGCCGGGTACCGCCGCGTGCCGGTCACCGGGTCATTCGGTCGTTTCCCGGACTGAGGGCCGGTCCTGAACGGCCGCTGCAACGCGAAGTTCACTTTCCCTGTCGATCATGTCGAATACGCCTTACCGCCTGCATTACAACGAGAACCCCCTCGGTCCCTCTCCGGAGGTCACGGACCGGATCAAGTCGCACCTGGCCGGACTCAGCCTGTACCCGCCCAGGGACGACGAAGCGGTGAGAATCCGCCTCGCGGACTTCTACGGCCGGGGTCTGACCGGCGGGCATATCTTTACGGCCTACAGCGGCTCCGAGGCCCTGGATCTCGTCGCCCGGGTTTTCCTGGCGCCCGGCGACGAGGTCATCGTCTGCGGACCGACCTTCCACGTATATGCCCGGACGGCGGAATGGCAGGGCGCGAAGGTCGTCGACGTACCCCTCGATGCCGAAGATTTCAGTCTCAGGGTCGAAGCGGTCCTGGGGGCCGTGACGGCCAGGACGCGCCTGGTGTATCTGGGCAACCCCAACAACCCGACGGGATCTATCGTTACCCGGGACGACATGGATCTGCTCCATTCGAGTCTGCCGCGCGACGTGACCGTGGTATCCGACGAGGTATACCACCACTTCGTGACCCATCCGGACTATCCGGACACGCTTGCCGATGCCGCCTCCGGGCGAAACGTGATCGTGCTGCACTCGTTTTCGAAGGTCTATGGACTGGCGGGGCTTCGCGTGGGCGTGGCCATATCCCGCCCCGATATCATCGAACGCCTGGTTAGACTCCGCAGGACCTTTCACCTGGGTTCGCTGGAGATGGAAGCGGCCATCGCGGCGATCGGCGACCAGGCCCACGTAGCGGAATCCGTGGCGCTGGCGGAGCGGGGCAAGAAGCGGCTCTATGCCGCCTTCGATCGGCTGAAACTCACCTACTGGCCGAGTGAAGGCAACTTCATGCTCTTCCGCACGCCGGTCCTTGCCGACGATCTTACGGCGCGTATGGCCGACCGGGGCATTCTTGTGGGCTCGGGCAGTCGTTTCGGCCTGAAGCACAGCATCCGGGTCAGCGTCGGACTCCCGGAGGCGAACCAGGCCTTCGTATCGGCGCTGGAGGGTATTCTGAAGGACGACAGTCAGAACGTGAAGACCGGCCGCCGCTGACTTCCGGTCGGCGACTGCCGCTGACTTCCAGTCGGCGACTGCCGCAGTCAGATATCACCGAGCAGTAACCCGAATCTCGGTACGAAGGGAAACACATGTCACAGGCAGCAATGCTGGAACGGGCTGAACGGGTTTTCGTTGGCGGCTCCAACGGCGAATTCCGCCTTCCGCCGGAAGCCAGCCTGGTGGTGACCCACGGCGAAGGCGCCATGATCTA
Organism: bacterium; assembly: GCA_965202605.1. Lineage (GTDB taxonomy): Bacteria > JAAXHH01 > JAAXHH01 > JAAXHH01 > JAAXHH01 > JAAXHH01. Next base: position 1,922,865 of record OZ241838.1, on the reverse strand, counting down.
CGACGCCTCCGGACGCGAATACGTCGACTTCCTCCTGGGGTCCGGCCCGATGATCCTCGGCCACGGCCATCCCGACGTGGTGGAGGCAGTGACCCGGCAGGTTTCGCGGGGCACCACCTTCATGGCCCTCAACGAACCGGCCATCCGGCTGGCCGAACGGGTGGTCGACGCCTCGCCCTGCGGGGAGAAGGTCCGCCTGGTGATCACCGGGTCCGAATCGATCCAGTTCGCCCTGCGGGCCGCCCGGGCCTTCACGGGCCGGGACCGCTGCCTGCGCTTCGAGGGGGGCTGGCACGGCGTGAGCGATTCGGCGCTGCACGGTGCGCGGACGCTGGCGCCAGGCGATTATCCCGACACCCTGCCGGACGGCGGCGGCATTCCCCGAAGCTGGTCGGCGGACATGCTCGCCGTGCCCTTCAACGACGTGGAACGGGCCACTGAAATCGTGGAACGCCACCACGGGGAACTCGCCGCGATCGTCATCGAGCCCCTCCAGCGGTGCATCCTGCCCCGGCCGGGTTTCTTCGAGGCGATGCGGGCGTTGTGCGACCGGTACGGCATCGTCCTCATCTTCGACGAGATCGTCACGGGGTTCCGCATGGCCTGGGGCGGGGCGCAGGAACGCTACGGCGTGACCGCCGACCTGGCGGCCTACGGAAAGACGATCAGCGGCGGCTATCCCCTGGCCGCCATGTGCGGACGGGCGGACGTGATGGACGTCATGAACGGCTGGCGCCCGGCGGACGATCCGAAGCGGGTCATCGCATCGGGCACCTTCAACGGCTATCCCGTGGGCGCCGTAGCCGGGTTGGCCACCCTCGACGTGCTGGAGCAGCCCGGTACCTACGAGCGGCTGTTCGCCATGGGCGGCCGCGTCACCCGGGAGATCACGGCCATGGGAGCGCGGTATTCGATCCCCCTGCTCGTTGGCGGCGAAGGACCCGTGCTCCAGGTGCTGTTTACCGGCGAAAAGAAAATCGTCGACTACGGTTCCATGTTCCGAGCCGACAAGCAGAAAGCCTACGTTTTCGGCGTCGAGCTGATCAAGCGGGGACTCTTCGTCAGTCCCTACGAGAAGATCTATCTGTCCCTCGCCCACACGGACGGCCACGTCGACCGGCTCCTCGAGACGGCCGAAGAAGTGTTGCGGGACGTGATCGCGAAAATGGATTGAACCGGCGAAGACGCGGCCGGCCGAAACATGGTGCGGCGGCGCGAATCAAGCACGATCATAGAGGGAGCAAAGCCATGAAGAACGTCCTCCTCCTGGGCGCCTCCGGCAACATCGCGCCTCATATTATCCCCGGCCTGGAGCGGCACTACAACCTGCGCCTGGCCGACATACGTCCCCATCCCGGCGGAAAGCCCACGATGCACGTGGACATGGGCGACTACGGGCAGGTGCTCGAAGCGGCCCGGGGCGTGGACGCGATCATGAACTGGACCGTCGTCCGCCAGGATCCGGTGGCGAGTTTCGCCGTGTCCGTCCGGGGTGCCTGGCACGTGATGAAGGCGGCGGCGGAGCTCGGCATTACGAAGATCCTCCACACCGGGCCGGAGATCATCATCCCCGGATACCTCCACGACCACGACATCGGCGACGTGCCCCAGGCCCCGGGCACGGGCTATTACATGGTGACCAAGCACCTTGCCATGGAGATCTGCCGGATCTATGCGCGCAAATACCGTATACACACCGTATGCTACCAGTTCAACGGACTGGGGCCCATGCCCGAGAAGGCGGTGAAGAAGACGGACCACCCGCCTTTCACCATCGTCTACGACGACCTGGTGGAAGCCTGCCGGCTGGCCCTGGAAATCGAGGAAGTGCCGGACTATTTCCAGGCCTTCAACATGGGCAGCTACCTGCAGCAGGGCAAGTACACCATCGACAAGGCCCGGCGCATCCTCGGATACGAACCCCGGACCGACCCACAACGGTTCTTCAGGCGGCCGGCGTAGACGGCGTAATGCGGTCCGTAGCGGTGGTTGATGCGATCCATGCCGGCGAAACATGCGGCGCGACCCGGACGACCAGTCCTGCTCCGGTATCTGAACGAGGAAAGCACGCATCATGGCGAACGCCAACACCCGCACCAGGCCCTTGCACGGACGTGCCGCCGCCCGCATATGCGGCGCCGTGCTCCTCTGGGGGATCGTGGTTTTCGGCTGTGCGTCGGAGACGGATCCCTCGGCGTCAACGGGGGCTCCTGCCGCCAGAGAATCGGATGCGCTCGCCGCGGCGTCCGGAGCTTCGGCCGGTGCCGCCGCCTCCGACACGTCCTGGACGCCGCCGCGGCCCCGATCCATCCGGGAGCGGCGGGATGAGCGGGAACGCATGGTCGAGGAGATCCTGGTCAAGTCTCCCATGGTAACGGACGCGGCCGTGCTTCGGGCCATGCGGGATGCGCCCCGCCACGTATTCGTTCACGAGCAGACGCGGCGCATCGCCTACGAGGATACGCCCTTGCCCATCGGGCTCGGACAGACCATTTCCCAGCCCTACATCGTAGCGTACATGACCGAATTGCTCGAACTCGGTCCGGCTTCGAAAGTGCTCGAGATCGGCACCGGATCGGGCTATCAGGCCGCCGTCCTCGCCCACCTGACCCCTCACGTGTACACCGTGGAGATCATCGAACCCCTGCTGGAACGGGCGCGGGCCCTGCTGATAGACGAAGGATACGATACGGTCCGTACGCGCCATGGCGACGGCTACTACGGATGGTCCGAAGCGGGACCCTTCGACGCCATCATCGTTACCTGCGCGGCCGGTCATCTGCCCCCGCCCCTGTGGTCCCAGCTCAGACCCGGCGGCCGCATCGTCATTCCAGTCGGTGAAGTGACCGGCGTTCAGCGGCTCGTCGTCGTGACCAGAACCGCGGAGGGGGAACGGACCTCACGCACCGTCATGCCCGTGCGTTTCGTGCCCATGACCGGGCGGGTCGAACAGTGACGTCGCGAACCGAAACCCCGGATTCCCCGGGGGAACTCCCGAAGCATTGCCTGGTCCGTACCGCCGGCCTGGTGTCCTGCGGCGTCATCGCCTTCGAAATCGGGCTGATCCGCGTGCTGCAGTACGCAAGCTGGTACCATTTCGCCTTCCTCGTCATCACCATCGCCCTCCTCGGATTCGGCATGAGCGGCACGTTCCTGTCGCTGTGGCGAGGTTATCTGCTGCGTCACCGGCAAAAGGCCATCCCGCTCCTCATCCTGCTTACGGCGATCTCCATTCCCCTCATGCTTCAGGCTGCGCAGCTTCTGCCTGTGTCCGGACGTTTCGTCCCCGGCCTGGTTTTCGAGCAGCTGGCCTGGTGGACGGGGTACTGGGTCCTGTTGACCGTCCCCTTCGCACTGGGCGCCACGGCCATCGGTCTCGTCCTGATGTCGGCGGGTGAACGGCTTTCCGCGGTCTACGCGTCGAATCTCATCGGAAGCGCGGTTGGCGCGATCGGCGTGACGTTGGTCATGTACATCGTTGAACCCGCCTGGTTGGGATACGTGACCGGGGCCGTGGTCCTGGCCGCGGTCATCCGTCCTGAACGCCCGGCATGGAGCGCGGTCATGGTTTCCGCGGGCGTGCTGGCCGGCTTGCTGTCGGCGTTACTCGTTCCGCCGTCTGTCCGCGTCGACGACGACAAGTACCTTGCCTACGTGAACCGCCTGGTCGCGGGTGGACAGGCCGAACGGCTGGCCGGCGCGCGGGGACCGGCCGGCGTCGTGGAAGTCTTCCGCAGCGGTACTTTCCACGACATGGCCTTTCTCACCGATGAGCGCGTGCCTCCGTCCATGGCGTCCATCGTGGTGGACGGCCATCGCGCGGGTTCCCTGTTGCGGATCGAAGGAGCGGACCAGGGGGAAGCCCTGGACGGGACGCTGATGGCCCTGCCCTACGCACTGGCCCCGCCAACCCCCCGGGTACTGCTGCTGGACGAGGCTGGCGGCGGCAACATCTGGCTCGCCCGCCGCAACGGGGCGGCCTCAGTGGATGCCGTGCAGTCGAACCGGGTACTGCTGGACCTCATGGCCGGTCCGCTGGAGCATGAAGGCGGCGCGGTTTTCAACCTCCCGGAAGTTTCGCTCCATCCCCTGGAGCCGCGGGCCTTCATCGAGGGGACCGAGGACCGCTTCGACCTGATACAGCTGGCCGGCATGGAATCCTGGTCGGCGGCCGCGGGCGGACTTGAAGGACTGAACCGGGACCATCTCATGACCGTGGAGGGCGTGGCGGCCGCCCTGCGCAGGTTGTCTCCGGATGGCATCCTCCACGTATCACGCGGCATACAACTGCCTCCCAGGGACAACGCGAAGATCGCGGCGACGATCGTCGCGGCCCTGGGACAGTCGGGGATCGCGCGGTCCGCCTGGCCCGGGGCGCACGTCGCCATGGTCCGGGATTACCTGGGCGTCTGCACCATGGTCAGGCCCAGGCCCTGGAGGGAAGGGGAGATCCGTCGTCTACGGGACCTGTGCGCGGAGCGGAACCTGACCCCGGTCTATTTTGAAGGCATAAGGGAAGGGGAACTGAACCGGCCCGACGAACTCCCCGGTCCCCCGGGCGGGGAAGGCGGCTACCTGTACCATGTGGTGCTTTCTCTGCTGTCCGGGGACCCGGACGATACCGCACGGTTTTTTGACGAGTGGCCCTTTGACGTTCGTCCAGCCACCGACGACCGCCCGTTCTTCGGTAATTTCGGAAAGCTGGGCGCGCTGCCCGAATTCAGGCGGGTTTACGGGGCCGGCTGGTTGTTGCGATCTGAACTGGCCTTCCTCTTCGTCCTGTCGGCCGCGGCCCTCGTGACTTGTGCGGGCGTTGTCCTGATCCTCCTGCCCTTCGCCTTTCATTCCGACATTCGAAGCGCGCCGGACCGGTCGATCGCCGCGGCGTACTTCTTCGCCATCGGGCTGGCCTACCTGGTGCTGGAAATCGCATTTCTACCGGGTATTCAGCGTCTGCTGGGCGACCCCGTGACGGGTGGCGCGGCCACCGTGGGAGGCTTTCTGTTCTGCTCGGGCCTGGGCAGCCTGGCGGCAAATCGCATCGCCGCGCTGCCCGGGACCTCCCTGGCCGGACTGGCGCTGGTGCCGGCGGTCCTGGCAGTTCCGGTGTTCACGGGCCTGATCCTGCTCAACCTGTACGGCGCCACCTGGCCGCTGGGACTGCGCCTCGGCGCGGTACTGGTCCTCATCGCGCCCCTGGCCTTTGCCATGGGCCTGCCTTTCCCCCTCGGACTGCGGCGGTTCGGGAAGCGTTCCGCCGCCCTGGTCCCCTGGGCCTGGGGCGTCAACGGGTGCGCCTCCGTCCTGGCTTCGCCGCTGGCCATGATCATCGCCATGCAGTGGGGATTTGTCCTGACGGTAACGGCGGCGGCGGTTTGCTATGTGATTGCGGGGATTGCCGCGGCAAAGGGGGGCGTAACCTTCTCCGGCGCGGCAGGCCGGGTCCGTTGAACCGGGTCGCCGGCGCCTCAGCGCACACTCAGCGCACACGGCCGATCACGGCGGTCTGGTCGTCGAACTGTTCCACGCCTTGAGAGAAGTCCCGTACAGAAGCAAGGATCTGCTCCAGGATATCCTCGCTGGGCCTGTTTCGGTTTCGCGACAGGACTCGCCGAAGGCGCGCTTCACCGAAGTCTTCATCCTCTGAATTGAGCGCATCCGTAATGCCGTCGGTATAGACCGCTAAGAGATCTCCCGAATCGACTTTGACATCGGATTCTTCGAACTCCGCTTCCGGAAACAACCCTATTGGGTAACCGCCGCTTTCGAGCAGCGCGATGTCATCGCTGCCTTTGCGAAGAAGCAGGGGCGGATTATGCCCGGCGCAGCAGTAATTCAATCGGGACGTCTCCATGTGGAAAGTGCAGATGAAAAGCGTGGCGAATCGCTCCGGCGCCGTGCTGTGGCACAGGTAGACGTTGAGGCGGGACATCAGCCTGGACAACCGGTCCGTGCTGCCTTCCAGCGCGGGGTCAAGTGCCTGAGACCGCAGGGACGCCTGCAGTCCGGCCATCATGAGCGCCGCCGATATGCCCTTGCCCGAGATATCGCCGACCACGATATCCAGCATTCGGTTCTGGTGCTGGATGAAATCATAGTAGTCGCCGCTGACCGTGCGGGCGGGTATCCAGGCTCCGGCCAGTTCGAGAGGGCCCCGCTGCGGCGGCATGCCCGGAATGAAACGGGCCTGCACCTCATGGGCCATGGACAGTTCCGTTTCGATACGCTCCTTTTCTCTTTCTTCATTCATCAGCACTTCAATGCTTTGCGCCATGGTGTTGAAGGAGCGGCTGAGTTCGCCAAGTTGATCCCGCGTTTTTTCTTCCACGCGAAAGTCCGTCCTGCCGGAGCGAATGGCCTCCGTTCCCTCGTACAGCCCTCGCACCGCCGTGGTAATCCGTCGTGAAACAAGCAGCCCGATCATGAAGGATCCCAGTTCGAAGCAAACGAGTACCGCGCATAAGACGATGAGTATGTCCGCCAGCGGGAACCCGGACAGTGCCATGTCTGCGCTGACGGTGGCGTCGAGTATGTGTAGCGGGTCCAGGTCCAGGCCCAGTATTGCCACGTTGTTCACCCCATGCTTCCAGGACCTGGCGGCGAAGGTAACGACCCACGGCATCTGAAGCGTCCCCAGAAGCGGCAACTGGCGCCATGCCACTTCCGAAGGAGGAAGTTCGTAGAAGGGGATATCCTCATTACCCGCTCCCGCCTGATAAGAGACCTGCGCGCCGAGGTCCTCCCATATCTTCGTCCGGTAGGCTTCCCCCAGGGGCATGGAAGCGAGGATGTACAGGTTCCTTTCGCGGAACTCGATCGCGTCGCCGGCGCGAAAGGACAGCGTGGAAAGGCCGTCGGACAGGCTATCGTACACCACGGCCGCGAAACGGCCTTCCCGGCTTAACCAGTCCGGGAGCGGTTCCAGCGTGTCGAAAGGCGGCGTTGCGTTCACCGGACGGCCATTCTCGAATACGCTGACCGACAGGCCGGAAAGGTTCGGATTGTCCCGCACGATCTCGTCCACGACCCTGGCGAACGGCAGGTTGTCGTCCGCGGCCGTCCTCACAAGGGCCAGTTGTATTTCGAGCGGCAGATGAGCGATCCGATCGGTCGTCTCTTCGATATGGCGGGTGACCAGATTGGTCCCCAGGGTTCCGATCCAGAGCCATCCGACGAGAAGACTGATCGAAGCGGCGATGCAAAGGGGCGCGATACCGGCGAAGAGGAACGACACGAGAATACGGTTCCGGACTTTCCAAAGCAGACGGTTCCGGAGCCACGAGAGCGTCTTCCAGGCGTAGTAGAAGATGCTGGCGGTCAGCAGGACGATCGCCGGCATGACGAGCCACGGGGCCAGGAAGGAGACACCCGCCATGACCAGCCCCGCATAGGTACAGCGCTTCATCCAGGTATCCGGGGTCAGCAACTCCAGCGTCCGGCGGATGATACGAACAGATCGCGCGTTTTTGCGTGTTGCGCCGTTCATGAGCAGGTACTCCCGGGAGATGGGATGGCGCCTGTCTCTTCTCGAGGCCTGAAAGCGACGCCGGGTCCTTCATGGTTCATGGCGAGCTCGACGCCGGTCCCTACATGGCAAGCTCGACGGCGATGCGTCAGTGCTGGTCCACCCGGGGCTCGATGGGCAGTTCGCGGAACTCCCGGATCAGGCCAGCCAGTTCCTCCGAGGCCGCACGGTAGAGTTTTTCACCCTTCTCCACCGTGGCGACGGTGGCGTCGCCGATGACGCCGGACTCGGATATCCGGGACCACTGGTCCATCATGCGCAGGGGCGAGGCGCCCTTGCCGCGGATCCAGCCGCGCCAGTAGTATTTCGCCACGGGGATTTTCACCTCGCGCACGGCCTTGTCCATCTGGATCGCGTCGTCGTTGAGGTAGCGGTAGACCGAGGTCTCGATCTCGTCCGCGTGGGACTGCAGCTCGGAGTCGCCGATCTCCCAGAGCGTGGACTGGGCCATGCTCCACCAGTTGAGCGTACCGCAGTGGGCGTCCGTCTCGATGACCGTCCGCCGCGAGGCCGTTTCCAGGATGGCGGCGTTGGATCCGTGTCCGTTGACGATGAGGATCTTCCGGAAGCCGTGGTGGGCCACGCTCCGGGCGATGTCCACCACGAAGTCCCGCAGGTGGTCGTCCCGCACGGTGATCGTCCCCGGGAAATCCATGTGATGATCTTCGAATCCATAGGGCAGGGCCGGCAGGATCAGTACATCGTCCGGGATGAGCTTCGCGGCGCCTTCGCACACGCTGCTCACCAGGAAGGTGTCCACGTCCAGGGGCATATGGTAGCCGTGGTCTTCCGTGGACCCGACGGGCAGGATGACGGCGGGCTGTTCCCTGACTTTTTCCTTCAGTTCGACCCAGGTGTAGTGGTCGTAACGGTAGGGAAGGCGTGGGCCCTTCATGGATGCTCCTTCCGTTCGTCGGCCGGCCGTACGAATCAGGAGCGGGATGATCCGCAGCCGTAGCGGAACGGCCGCGCGTTCACGTCGTCCGGATTCGTCCCGCGTCGTCCTTTCAGTTGCTCATGCGCGGCATGACTTCGTGGACGAAGAGGTCCATGCTGCGGAGCCAGGCTTCCTTGTCGTCCCAGTCGTAACCCATGAGAATCAGCGTGCCGAAATCGCCGGTCTCCTCCCGCATCAGGTTCAGCCGGCGGACTACCTCGTCCACGTCCCCGTGGATGATCTGCTCCCACATCATGTAGTCCAGGTTGCATTCCGAATCCGGCATGTCCGGGTCCCGTTTGAGCATCTTCCTGCCCAGTCCCTGGTCGAAGAGGCCGCCGATGTATTCGAAACCCCGGCCCAGGGAATTGGTGCGTACCTTCTCCGCCGCTTCCTCCTTGCTGTCGGCGATGAAGATGCTGCGGCAGATGCGCCAGTCGTCGCGGTCCGGCGTCCGCCCGGCGTCGAGGGCGGCATTTTCGTACACCCGCCAGTTGTCCGCCACGACGTTGACCGGGGAGATGTTCGCGCTGATGGGCGACCAGCCCTTCGCGCCGGCGGTCTTCATGGTGTGCGAGTTCATGCTCATCCCCGGCGCGCAGATGGGCGGATGGGGCTGTTGCAGGGGCTTGTGGATGTAACCGATCAGCGTGTCGTGGTCCACGTTTTCCTCGAGATCGATCTGCCAGAAACGGCCGTGCAGGTGATAGGGCGGTTCCTGGCTCCACAACTGCAGGATCATCTCCGCCGATTCGGCCGCCATGGCGCCATTGAGCTTCGGATCGATCTTGTGCAGCTCCAGGTCCGCCGTAACGCTGCCCGGGCCGAAGCAGAGGTTGAGCCGCCCGTGAGAGAGATGGTCCATGAAGGCCAGGCGCGTCGCCACGTGGGCGGGATGGTGATAGGGCAGGCAGGTGGGCGCGGTGCCGAGCCGGATGGTGTGGGTCATGGCGAGCGCCTTGCCGATGAAGGCTTCGGGCAGCACGATGTTTTCGTACTTCATGGTGTGGTGTTCGCCGATCCAGAACTCGGTGAAGCCCAGTTCCTCGCAGCGCACGATCAGTTCGAGATCCTCGTCGTAGCACTGGGCCGGCGGCTTGACCGGGTCGTGGAAGGGCATGATGAACATCCCGTAGTTCATTTTGTGCTCCTGGCTTTGCGCGTGTCTAAGGTCGGTCTGATCCTGGTTTATGATCCTGCGAGGCGCGGCATGCGCCGGCCTGCTTGGTCAGGCGTATCCCAGCGACTTGTTCAACCGGGGCATGACCTCCCGGGCGAATAGCTCGAGACAGTCGATCCACGCCTCCCGGTCGTCCCAGTCGTGGGCGGTAAAGATGAGCGTGCCGAATTCCCCGGTCTCCTCCATCATCCGGTGCAGCTGCCGCACGCATTCATCCGGATCGCCCGCGATGACCTGCTCGTCCATCATGTAGTCCAGGGTGCAGCCGGAATCGGGCATGTCCGGATCCCGCTTCCACAGCCCTCTCCCGGGCCCCAGGTCGGTCAGTTTCATGATGTATTCCAGGCAATTTCCCAGGGAGGAATTCCGGGCCCTCTCCCGGGCCTCCGCCGTACTTTCCGCCACGAAGATGTTCCGCGAGATCTTCCACCTGCGCCGGTCCGGCTCCTGTCCGGCGGACCGCGCGCCTTCGACGTAGGTCTCCCAGTGGTTCACGAGCACGTTGGCCGCGACCATGTGGTGGCTGAAGGGCGAATACCCCTTCTGTCCCGCGATGCGGGTGCCCGCCGAGTCCCGCATGATCACCGGGACGGACAGGGGTGGATGGGGTTTCTGCAGAGGTTTCAGATAGACGCCTATGCCCAGGTCCCCGCGGACCTCGCTGTCCACGTGCACCTGCCAGAAGCGGCCGTCGATGTGATAGGGCGGATCGGTCGTCCACAGGGTCATGATCATCTGGATCGCCTCGCCCACCATGGCGCCGGAGTCCTCGGGCCGGATCCCGTACATCTCCATGTCGGTCGGTATGGCGCCGGGTCCGAAACAGATGTTCAGCCTGCCGTGCGAGAGATGATCGAGGAAGGCCAGGCGGCCGGCCACGTGGGCGGGATGGTGGTATGGCAGGCACACGGGCGCGGCGCCGAGCCGCATGCGATTGGTGAGACCCAGCGCCTTGCCGAGGAAGATCTCGGGCATGACGATGTTCTCGTAGCTCGAGGAGTGATGCTCGCCAACCCAGAACTCGCTGAAGCCGAGTTCCTCCGAACGCACCAGCATTTCCATGTCCTCGTCGTAGCACTGTCCCGGAGGCTTCGTCGGATCGTGCACGGGCATCAGGAACACGCCATAGTCGATCATGTTTGTCTCCTAATCAGATCACCGCCTGACCCACGCTCAAATCCGCGCGCCGACCGGGTTTTTGCCAGGCAACCGCGTCTACAACAGTCCCTTGCGGCGCTTGTTCTCAATGGTCTTCTCTACGAATTCGGGTCCGCACACCCCGTCGAATCCACTCCCCGGAAACCGCGCCGCCCATGCATAAACCGTCCTGATCCGCGCTTCGTCGCCGCCGAACAAGGAGGGTTCAGCGCGGACGGTGTCGAGTTGCTCGATGACGGCGTCCGCGATCCGGGCGTACAGCCGGTCGGACCAGTCCGTCGAAGCCGACCCTCCGGACCTGTCTCCCGATTGGCGCGCCTGCTGGTACCAGGCCATGGCGTTGAACTGGACTTTCCGGACCCGGGGATAGAAGGAGCACATCAGGTTCCAGTCGTCGCCTTCTCTCTCCTGGTCTCCGGAGGCCCTGAAGTCGGACCTGAGAAGGACGGCGGGTATGTCGAGCATCTTGGCCATCATGAACTCCACCACCGTGCCCGAGTCCAGGTCCGTCCCGTCGAAGTTGAACAGGCCCAGGTCGCAGGCCATCACCTGCCTGAGGTCCTGGTTTCGTATATCGACCATCCGGTCCGTGGCCTGCTCGAGGTCCTGGGGCACGACGCAGGCGTAACGGCCGCCCGACCGGCGATGGATGGCTCCGGCCAGGAGTTCGTTCCCGGCCAGGTGCTTGTGGTCGAAGAGGTCGCCGGCGAAATACACGGTGCAGGTGGTCATGCGCCATTGCCGTCCGGCGGGTCTTCCGCGTCGCGCCCGGTATGGCGTTTTCCGATTTCGGCCGCCTCAGGGGTCGCGTTGGCGACCATCACGCCTTCGTCGATCATGTCGGTCACGTTGTCGGGTGTCACTCCGTTCAGGAAGGCGACGCCGTTGGCCTTGCAGGCCTTGAGCACCGCGGCCCGCGCGGCGATCATCTCGGGCGGGTAAGGCGGGTCGTGGCGGTCCGGATACCCGAAGGACATCCCCATATCGCCCGGTCCCCACTCCGCGAAGGCGATGCCTGGCACGCGCAGGCTCTCGTCCACGTTGGCCAGGGCGCGCCGGTTTTCGATCTTGAGGCCGAGCATCAGCTCACCTTCAGGGTTCAGGGGCCAGGGATCGGCCTTCTTCACGTAATCCGGCACGGCGAGTCCCCAGGTGCGCGCGGCGAAGCCCTGGCCCCCCGAGCCCCGCTGGCCCGCTTCGAGGCCATCGCCCACGCGGTGGGTCTGGAAGGGATAACGGGCCGCCTCCACAAAGGCCCGCACGGCGCCGGGCGTCTCCGCGTGGCACAGCAGGATCCCGTGAACGCCCAGCGCCAGGACCTGCTTGACCATCCAGGCGTTCGCCCGCATGACCGCTTCGCTGGTCCCGTTCGTGGGCAGCGTGACGATGACGCAGGGCGTCAGGTGGCCGCCGGACGTGGGACCGGCGGCCACGAGCCCGGCCATGAAAGCCTTGAGGAGGGACAGGTCGAAAAGGCCGTGCTCCATTTCGACGATCAGATAGTCCTCCCACGCCCCCGAGGCTTCGACGCCGCGGTCGTAGCTCAGTTCGCCGGCGCCGCCGTAATAGATCGGCTGGCCCCGTTCGAGCAGTTCCACCGCGCGGTTGATTCTGGACATTTCCTGCTCCTGCTGACTCTCCGGCCGTTACCGAGACCGGCGGCTTTGTGTAAACGGGCGGGTTGCGTCAGGAGCGGTCGAAGGGCAGCCGGTCCGACAGGCCCGTGTCTTCGGCGAGGCCGGCAAGGTTCTCCACCGCCATTCGCGTGAGCGGGACGCCCTCGCGCCGGGAGACCGCTTCGCTGTCGTATTCCATTTCGCCCGGAACATAGGTGCGCGCCACCCCGCTGGCTTTCGGCGCTTCCCGCATGCGGCGGATGAGTTCGTCGATGCGATCGTAGAAACTGTCCAGCGGCATCATCGCGCCCACGTCGACGGCCATGAAAGTGTGTCCTTCGTCGCAGGTGTCGTCCGAGACTTTCGCCCAGGAAAGGATGTCCGTCGTGACCCCCGCGCCGGCCAGGACGCCGGCCAGGGATTCCACCAGCAACGCCAGCCCATAGCCCTTGTGCGCGCTGAAGGGCGTCAGGGCGCCGGTGACGGTGAATACGCCGGGATCCGTCGTGGGAAGACCGTCCGCGTCGGTGAGCCATCCATCCGGCAGCGGTTCGCCGCGATCCTGGTACGAGGCCACCTTGCCCCCCGCCACCGTACTCATGGCGATGTCCAGGACGATGGGCGGCTGGGAACGGGCCGGAACGCCATAGGACAATGGGTTGTTTCCGATCGCCGCGCCCCGGCCGCCGGGGATGTTCATGACCACGTCGGTATTGCTCATGGCGACGCCGATCATGGGCCGGTCCGCGTTTTCCACGGCCATGATCGTATAGGCCGAAGCCGCGCCGAAATGGTTGCTTCGGCGTACCGTGGCCATGCCGATTCCACAGTGCGCGGCCTTGTCCATGGCCACCGTCATGCCGTAGTGCGAAGCCGCCATGCCCACGGCCTGCCGGGCGTCGATCCGTGCCCAGGCCGGACCCTCGGCCGTGATCTCGGGAATGGCGCCCACGTCGATACCGCCGTCGCGCATCAACTGCACGTAGCGTCTCAGGGCCACCGTGCCGTGGGTGAAGATCCCCCGCATGTCGGTGCGGATCAGAACGTCCGCCGTCAGCCTCGCGTCCGCGTCCGAGAGTCCCGCCTCGACCATCGCCCCGGTACAGAATCCCGCGAGCGGTTCAGGCGGCGTACGCAATACGTATAGCCGGTCCGTCGATTGTGCCTGGTTGGCGTCGGTGTCCAGCGTGTTTCCCTTTCCGGCCGGCGCGCGAGTCCGCCGGTGGTCATGAAGTCAGTCGCCAGGTCAGTCGCCGCGGACTCCGGCGGTAACGCGCTCGAAACCGCCGATCATGTAGCTGTAGTCGCAGTCGACCTGGATCCAGTCGACGCCCCGGCTGCTCCAGCGCCGGCCGAAGGCGTACTGCGATCCCATGCCCATGCCGATGGACAGGCCCGCTTCGTGTCCCACGTCGATGATGCGTTCCATGGCGGCCACGACCCCGGCGTCGTCGAGTTGCCCGAGCACGCCCATGGAACCGCTCAGGTCGACGGGGCCGATGACCAGGCTGTCCAGTCCCGGTATGGCCGCGATGTCGTCCAGTTCCCGGCAGGCTTCGACGTGCTCGATCTGGACGGAAACGAACAGGTCCCGGTTCATTTCGTCCACGAAGGAACCGATATCCGAGAAGGCCCGGCCGTAATTCGAGGGGCGATGGGGACCGAATCCCCGGTCTCCCATGGGCGGGTAGCGGCAGGCGTCCACCACGCGGCGCACTTCGGCGGCGGAGCGGACCTGCGGGACGATGATTCCCGGCGCGCCCGCGTCCAGCACGGGTTTCACGTGCCCGATGGCGCTCGACGGCACCCGGACCAGGGCGGCGGTGCGGCCCGCCCGGGCGGCCATGAGGTGTCCGGTCACCGACTCGAGGTTCATCGCCCGGTGCTCGGTGTCGATCCAGATGAAATCGGCCGAATCGCACAGGGCCTCGGTCACGGCCGGATCAGTGAAAGTCACGCTGGCGCCCAGGCAAAGTTCACCCGCGGCAAGGCGCGCGCGGAACGCCCCTATCTCATTTGAAAACAACCGTTGCTCCTCCTGGGCCGCCTGAGCCGCCTGGACCGCCTGGACCGCCTGGGCTGCCTGGACCGCCTGGACCGCCTAGACCGCGCCTTCACTCCACGGCCCCCAGATGGCGTAGGTCAGCCCGGGCCGCTGCATGTTGACGAAGAGGGTCTCCCCGTCCGGGCTGAAGGTCGCCCCGGCGAACTCGCCCCGGTAGGCGATGCCGGCCACGTCCTTGGCCACGTCGAACACGCGCCCGTCCTTCGTCAGGCCCCGGATGTACGGTATGCCGTTCCGGTTGTCTTCGCACACGATCAGGCCGCCTCGGGGACTCACGCAGACGTTGTCCGGCGCAGCCATGAGCGAGGCGTCGGGCGATTCGAACAGGAGGGTCAACACGCCATCGTCCACGCCGTCGGGGCGGTACTCCCAGACCTGTCCCAGACCTTCGTCGCCCCCCGTAGTCGCCGTGAAGAAGATGCGGCCGTTGCCGTACCAGCAGCCTTCCAGGCGGTTGAAGGCGGCGCCGCCCTTGTCGGCCCCCTCCTTGTGTACCAGGTTCTCGTCCACCCCGGCCTCCGCCGGATCGGGGTCCTCGATCTCCACCCAGGTAACGGGCAGGGAAGCGCCCATGGTCTGCCCCTCGCGAGTGTCGTACCCCGGCCGGTCCTTGACGGCGAGCATGCGCAGGCGGCCGCCACGGGCAAGCTCACCCGGATAGTCGGGAATGTACTGGTAGAGTCCGCTCGGATTGTTGTCTTCGGTCTCGTACACGATACCTGTTGCGGGATCGACGGCCACGGCCTCGTGGACGAACCGTCCCATCGCGGTCAGAGGCTCGGCGGCCACGGTCTCCTCGGCATCCGCCGGCACTTCGAAGCAGTAACCATGCTCCTTGTCGTATCCGCCCCGGTACCGCATCTCGCTTGCTCTGAAGTACCGAACCGCGCCCAGGGTGGACTCTTCGCAGGTGATCCAGGAACCCCAGGGCGTAGGCCCGCCGGCGCAGTTGAACAGCGTCCCGCTCACGCTCACGAAATCGCGGACCGGTTCGCGCGTCTTCGGGTCGACGATCAGCGTCGTGACCCCGCCGGGAGCGGTGGGATCGTAGGCCGTCGACCGGTTGCCGAAGGCTTCGTCCGGAGTGACTGAGGAAACCTCGTGGTTCCGCAGGAGCCGGACCATGCCGTCCACGGGAAAAGCCGCCATACCGTCGTGGTCGCCCGGCGTGGGATGGCCGTCGGACATGAGGCCGCCTTTCTTCCCGAAGGCGGTGTAGGTGAACCCCGGCGGCAGTTCGAGCAGGGTCTCGCCGGTGTTTCGGGACGGCAAGGGGGCGAGCGGACCGTATCCGCCTTCACCCCGGGCCGCCGTAAGGTGGGCGTGCCCGTCGACCAGGGCGCGCGCCCGGCGGGCGACCAGTCCCTGAAGGGCCGAAGCGCCGACGGTCAGCGCTCCAATGGATACGGCGGTGTTTCGAATGAAGGAACGTCGGCTTAGACGGGACACGTTCGCAGATCTCCTTTAATATGGCCCCGCGACAGCAGCGAAGCGAAGACGAATCACGATGGGAATCAAATGGTAATGTAGTCAAGCCGATCCACAAAATCAAGGTGTGTTACATGATATTCTGCATCAGTTTTCATCCCAATTTGATGCATACCAGACCGGCGACGATCACAAGCACGGCACCCACCTTCATCGGGGTGACGCGTTCTTTCAGAAAGACGAAACCCAGCACGGCGCCGAGGACCACGGCGAACTCACGCAGCGCGACGATGTAGCCCACCTGCCCCACGGTCATGGCAAACAGGATCATGAGATAGGCGGCGGTGGATCCGACGCCGATCAGGGTCGCGGAACGCCAGGTCTGCGCCAGCTTACGCCAGAGGCGGCCGCGGTCTCGGACCGCGACCATCGGCGTGACCAGCGCGGCGCTCAGCATGAACATGCCGAAGATGTAGACGACGGGATGGACGATGCTCACGCCCACCTTGTCCACGAGGGAGTAGCTGACGATCGTCGCGCCTACCCCCAGCGCCGAAACGAAACCGCGTCTCGCGTCCCTCGCGCGCCCGACGATCGAGACCCCCATGGAGAGTATGCCGATGCAGACCAAGGCGATTCCGGACACCCCGAACGGCGTCAGCGATTCACCGAGCAGAAGCCATCCCAGGAAACCCGTAAGACCGATGCCGGATCCGCGGGCGATGGGGTATACCAGGGAGATCTCGCCGTGTTGGTAGGCCCTGGCCAGCAGCAGGAAATAAAAGGTATGGATGATCCCCGTGGCCACCACGTACAACCAGCCGTCCGCCATCATCGCCAGGAATCCCGCCGTACCTCGGGAAACGGTCACGCCCGCCACGAAGGGCAGCAGCACGAGGCCGCTGATCCACAGGGACCACCAGAACACGGTGAGGTCCCCGGCGTTTCGGCGGGCTACGAAGTTCCAGGTGGCGTGCAGTACGGCGGAGAGCAGGACGAAGACGAAGAGTTCGGTGGACATGGGAGCAATCTGGAAAGGGTTATCCCCCGGGCCGCGAAACGGCACGCCGTATGCCTGGCGGACCGATCACGGAAGCAGGAACGGTAGGCGGTCCCGGACGGACCGATTCCTATATGGTTGTAATCCGCGGGTGTGTCAACGGGATAATCCCTGCGTGGACCGGGTGATGTTAAATTCCGCTTGGTGCGGCCGCCCCCGTAACGTACCTTGATCAGCTATCATCTCACGGCACATCTTCTCGATACAAGGAAACTGTACCGCCAGTTCGCTGCGCAAGGGACTGCTGTTCTTCCAGCTTGCCATTTCCGTGGCCCTGCTGTTGCTCACCTCACTGCTCTACAACCAGGTGTCCTACATGACCGCCAAGCCGTTGGGATATGAAAAGGAGAACAAGATTGTTGTTCCACTGGCCGCGTCGGCCGGCCGGCACCAGCGGCTTGCGGAGGGTTTCAGCAGAAGTCCCCACGTGGTCAGTGTCGGATCCTCCAGAGGATATCCGGGGTTCTTTTCCGTAATGCGGGTCCCCAGGAGAATCAGGGGAACAGAAACCGAAAGATCCGCGGCGCCTCTGTCGGTGACATCGTCCGGATGAACGTCGCGGCAATCTCCAGGTCCGTCGCCCTGTCTCTGGTCATCGCGCTTCCCGTCGTCTACTGGGTCTACGGTCTCTGGGTCGCCCAGTACGCGTACCGCGCGGAGGTATACCCGTTACTGGTTGCCCTGCCCGTGCTCGCCGTTTATGTTCTGACCTGTACCATGGTAACGCGTGAAACGCTCAAGACCGCCGGCATGAAGCCGGTCGAAGTGATCCAGAACGTTCAGCAATGGTCCACGGCCCGCCGAAAGGAACTATCATGCCCCTGAAATTCGCCTGCCTGGGCCTGTGGCACAGCCACACCGTCATGCACATCCGCGACGCCGCGAGCCGGCCCGGTGAATTTCAGCTCGTCGGCGCTTACGAGCCGGATCCCGCGATCAGGGATGCGAAACTGGGCGAGTGGTCGGCAGACCTTCCGGACGTCCCCGTTTTCGAGTCAGTGGAACAGGCATTGGACAGCGACGCGGAAGCGATCATCTGCGAGGGCCGCGTCTCGGAAAACCTCGATTACGCCGAGTGGGCGCTGGAGGCGGACAAGCACGTCCTGCTGGAGAAGCCGGCGGGCGTGGACATGACCCGGCTCGAACGGCTTCACGACACGGCGCGGCGCAAGAACCTGCATCTCCAGATGGCCTACATGTGGCGGTACAACCCGGCGATCGCGGAAATGATCCGGTTGCGCAGGGCCGGGGCGCTGGGCGGTCCCTTCTATTTCCGGGGCCACATCCCGAAGCCCATGGCCTATCACGCCCGGCTGGTGGAGGAACTCGACTGGTACAAGGGTTCGCTGTACTTCGAAATGGCCGGCCACCTCGTGGACATCATGGTCGCACTGATGGGCAGGCCGAAGGCGGTGCATGCGACGCACGCCCGGTATTACGGCGAGCAAAAGCACGTGGACAACGCGGTGGTCGTCCACGTCTTCGAAGACGACGGCCTGGGCACGATCGACACCGCGTCCATGCACGTGGAGAGCGGCCTTACCCGCCGGATCGAGCTCTACGGTACCGGGGGAACGGCCATCCATACCCCTACCGGATCGAACAGCCTGGCGCTGTCCCTCAGGCAGCCCTTCGGGCAATATGGCGCGGGATGGCAGGAGGTGACCGTTCCCACGCCTCCCGGACCGCCTTCGCTGCTGACCGAACTCGCGGCCTGTATATCCGGCGCGAAGGAGCCGGACTACAGCCCGGGCCACGATATGACGGTACATCGCGTCCTGTTCGAAGGATGCGGCATTACGGACGGTTCGGCGATGACCGACGCGCCCCATTCGGCAAAAAGCAGTTGACAGGAACTGCGAGATTCGTATATTATAAAGACAGACGACGCGGGGTGGAGCAGTCTGGTAGCTCGTTGGGCTCATAACCCAAAGGTCGGAGGTTCAAATCCTCCCCCCGCTATACATATAAGCGGTTCTTTTACAGGCCGTTCATTTCAAGTAAAACCCCCGCCAGGCCCCTGAACCAGGGCTCGGCGGGGTTTTCTTTTTGGAATAAGTCGTCATGGGCTTGCTTGCAAGGCATTACGTATCGCCGTCTACAGCTTGGTCCAGTAAATCAACGATTCTGTCGATCTTCGCGTTAAGATCGATGATCCCCGCGTCTAACCCATCGGGCCGCCGCGAGATGGTTGCCATCCTGTGCTCAACGTTCAGCGTTCTACCTGCAAGGCTTGTGATACGATCTTCATTTGTCTTCCGGACTCTGGCTGTGTCCGGACCTTTACTCCGATCCGCCAAGCTTGAATCCCCGCCGCTCAGGTTCGGTCAGCGTCATCTCATGGCGTTACCCTCTACGGCGCAATGGTCTCTCCGGACCAACCCTCGGGGAACGGGCGGTATCTGTCATGGGAATATGCCCGGCGCGCGGCAATGCCGGGTTCCGTAGCCGCACCGCGATTCACCTGGTCGATCATTTCCCACATGTTCTCCACGTGAAGCCCGAATCCGTGACTCGATGGTATCACGATCAGATCGAGATCGTCTTCCACAACGTAATCGATCCCCGCGTGGTTCAGGGCGACGATGTATCCGTTGTGGTCGAATACCGGACTCCCACTGGTTCCCCCTTCGATAAGCAGGTTGTGATGCAATACGCGGATTTCTTCTCCGACCGTGTTTTCGTCGGGGTAGAAAGGCCTCAAGGATGACAGGACCCCGTCTTTGAACGTGGCCAGCGGCAGAAGTGCATCCACTTCGCCGAGCCCTCCAGGGAAACCCAAAGTCCCGAGCGGCTGACCGATGCGCAGATCGTCCCCGTGTTCCCTGGGCAGTATCGAAGGCAGCGGGTACGTCAACTCGTCTTCGAGAACGATGAGCGCCACATCCGGACTTTCGGTGGTTCCGTTGAAATCTTCGTGGACGATGTAATCCGACCAGTAGTAGGTCCCTTCGCCGCCGATCGGCGTTCCTGTTCTCGTGACGAAGAAGCGCATGTCTGGAACCGGTTCCTCGCGCTGGGGTCCTTCCGGACCAATAGATACGAGGTCCGCCGCGACCCCGGCCACGTGGGCGTTGGTCCATAGCATGTCCGTATAGTGCATGGCGAACGCCGTTCCGATCAGCGTTCTGTCGACATCGCCGCTCCGTGCGCGGTTGTTTACAGCATCGCCACCTCCTGGCACAGTGCCGCCATCAGATAACGAGCCCCCGAATGTCGAAGGCAATTCAAATCCCACGATGTAGACACTGTCATACAGATTGCCGTCCTCGATCACGTCCGCCCAGTTGAGCGGATCCCCTGCAGGTCCGGGTAGGCCCTGGATCCCCTTCGGACCCGCCGGACCCGTGTCGCCCGGCAGTCCTTGTGGCCCAACGGGACCGACAACGCCCTGGGGACCCTGCGATCCGGGATTGCCTGCGTCGCCCTTGCAAGAGACGAAGCAGAGACAGGCTATCACGATCAAATAATCACGCATATACTCTCCCGTTGTGAGGGTGGTCGATTGGTAACCCGCCGGCCGCCGCCGGTCTGTTGGCTATTGTAGCCCCCTGATCACGGGCCGGACGCAGGTATCACGGCACGCTACGCTGACATGGAGGGCCGGTACACGCCGCGATTTGTCTTCCTGGCTGTGCCCGGCCAACCTCACCGACCCGGTCTAATAACTCGCCGCGGCGTCCTCTGCCGAATCGTATATATTGAAAACGGATCCGAGACGGGTAATGACGACCAGCACGTTGTGTGTGCGTTCGCTCAGGTTGGCCAGCTTCAGGTCGCCTCCGGTCGAGCGGAGCGTAGCGGCGCCGCGGACCAGGGCGCCAACGCCCGAACTGCTGATGAGGTGTACCTTGCCCAGGTCGGCCACGATCTCGGCCTCACCATCAGACCCCAATAACCTGATATGTTCGTGAAAGGCGGAGACCTCGGGATCGCCCAGGAAACTGCCGGGCAGTTCGATTACCGTTACATCATTGATCCTGCGTTCTTTCATTGTACGTTTCCTCCGTCTATACGCTGCTACCGCGGAAAACTGGTCATGATATCCTTGATTCGGGACCAGACCCTTCTTGCCCCTGCTTGCCTGCAGATCGTTATTGATGACGCCCGCAACCCGGTCTAACGAAACAGTGAAAGCAGAATGTCGTCCACGTCCGCGCCGATCTGATCCGCCAGTTGCTGCGCGGAGATCCCGGGATCCTCGATATTGAATCCATCGCTCCGGAGCCGGTCGACCAGGTCCTGCACGTCCTTGTCCGCGACCGGCGCAAGGGATGCAATCGGCACGAGGGCGATCCGGTCCGCGACCAGTTGCTCTGCTTCGCCGGTATCGAGTACGGCCGAGGTAACGACCAGGCCCGCGCCGATCAGCCAGGCGGTCGCCACGATGCCGACTGCGCGACCGCGAGTGAAGTAACCCCGGAAAGCCCGCCAGTTGGAAAGCACGTGCAGAACGACGGCGGCGGAAAACGCGATCCCGGCGATCTCGTGGGCGAACTTGACGGGTTGTTCCGCGATGAAGAACATGAACAGACCAGTGGTTGCAACGAACAGCCCTGCGCCGATAGTTGCCGGCGTAGACCAGTTGTGCGTCCTCAAGTTTCGCATGGGTGTAGTCTCCTGTGGCAGTCGAAATCACGCGGCGCCTAACGCTTCCAACCTGATGACCCTTTTCCATGTTAGAACCGACCACCAAAACCAATGAGCAAGGATATCTGGTTTATTGAATCATCGAAGTACCTTCTGTATCGCGCTTCAATTTTCCCGACCATGTTCGTTTCGCCCAATCTGAACATCATTCCAAGGCCGCCGCCGACGCCAAGGTCCCTATCGGATTCGTCTTCAAAGCTCCACCCCGTCAATGTCCCTATTCCAGACAGGTAAGGCCCGTATCCCTGCTCGCCGAAGATGTAGGACACCTGGCCTCCTATAGTATATCGCGTTACGGAAAAATCATCAGCAGAAAAATACCCAAGGCCGAACTCGCTTCCGATGGATACGTTTTCGTTCGGCATGACCGCGACGTAGAAAGCAGGCAGATAGCTGCCAGCCGTACCGGCCGGCAGTGAAATCCTGGTTACGGTGTTGTCGTCGTTCGAAGACCTTTGAAACCCCGTCATTATCCCGAACTCGGTGGCCGGTCCGTTGTTTTGAGCGACAGCTGATGCCGAAAAGCTCAGTATGAGTACTGACAATAGAATTCGTAACATGACCTTGCTCCTCGTTGTGAAAAGACCGCGTAATACTAACCTCTCGTTCCTCCAATGTAATTTACACTGTAATCAGCTGCCGCGACATTGATATGTAAGTTAAGTGTGTCAAAACTTCCGTAAAACCAGTTAACCAGAATATGTTTAAATCTAACGTATCTTTTCTGAAGATGATGGCGTATAAACTATCGAAGAGCAGGAGCGGCAGCGCATCGAGTTCCCGGGCATGGTGAGCCACGAACTGACGGCGCCGCTCGTTTCCATGGCATATTACCTTACCTGTTGGCATAAAACCGGATGCAAGGTAATATATGGGTTGACTCGCCAGGTTCGAATCCTCCCTTTTCCGATCGATCAGGGGCGGTTCTCGAACCGCCCCTGTCTGGTTTATGCCCCTCCGGTCAGGCCTGCCACCCGGCAGCTCTGCCACGGTAAGGCGCCTGGAGACGGATCAGTGCGTAGAACAACAGTCAAAGGAATGACTGATGGCTGAAATGACCGGTTTCCGGCTCATCGCGGAGCTGCTGCGCGGCTACGGGGTCAGGAGCGTCTTTCACGTACCCTATGTCCTGGACGGCGCCCTCGTGGAAATGGAGAGACTGGGCATTCAACGGGTACGGTGCCATTCGGAGAAAGCAGCGGCGTACATGGCGGACGGCTACGCGCGGGTCGCCCGCGGCCCCGGCATCGCGATGGCGCAGTCCGTCGGCGCGGCCAATCTCGCCGCCGGGCTCCAGGACGCCTGGCTCGCCTGCTCGCCGGTCATCGCCGTCACGGGCCGCTGGATGCCGCATTACCTCTACCGCCAGGCCTACCAGGAGATCGATCATCGTCCCCTCTACGATCCGGTGACCAAGTTCAACGCCTACGTAGACGACGTGGAACAGATTCCCTTCCTGTTGCGCCAGGCTTTTCGCGAAGCCACCACGGGTGCGCCCCGTCCCGTCCACCTGGACTTCCTGGGCCTGTCCGGCGATCTCGCCGCCGGGTCGGAGTTCGATACCGAGGTGACCGTAGAGCCGTCATTCCGCAATTACCCGGCCTTCCGTCCCGAGCCCGGGCCGGGCCGCGTAAGGGAGGCGGCGAAACGCATTTCGCGGGCCGAGCGGCCCGTCCTGGTCGTCGGGGGCGGGGTAACAGCGTCCGGCGCGCAGGCCGAGGTGGTCCGCCTGGCGGAGAAGCTGTCGGTCCCGGTGGCGACCTCGCTGAATGCCAAGGGTGCGATCCCCGAGCACCATCCCCTCTCGGCCGGGGTGGTGGGCACCTATTCGCGCAAATGCGCCAACGAAGTCGTCAGCGAGGCGGACCTGGTGGTCTTCATCGGAAGTCACACCGGCGGCCAGGTCACCCACTTCTGGCAGATACCCCGCCCGGGCACGCCGGTTATTCAGATCGACGCGGACCCTGCCCAGATAGGCCGCAACTATCCGGCCGAAGTCGCCATCCAGGGCGATGCCAAGGTGACATTGGAGCGTCTGATCGAGGCCGTGGAGGCCGTGCCGCAAAGGCCGGCATGGACGGGGAAGGTGCGGGAATACGTGGACGGCTGGCGCGCCGAATTCGATGGTCTGCTTCGGTCCGACGCCGTACCGATCCGTCCGGAGCGCCTGTGCCGCGAAATCACCGGTTTCCTGCCATCAGACGCCATCCTCGTCTCGGATACGGGCCACGCCGGCATCTGGACAGGGACCATGATCGAAATCACGCAGCCCGGACAGACCTATCTCCGTTGTGCCGGGTCGCTGGGCTGGGCTTTTCCCGCGGCCATGGGGGCGAAGTGCGCCGCGCCGGAACGGCCGGTCATCTGCTTCACGGGCGACGGCGGATTCTGGTACCACCTGGGGGAACTGGAAACGGCCGCGCGATTCGGGATTCACACCGTCACGGTGATCAACAACAACCGGTCCTTCAACCAGTGCCGGGACGGGTTCGAAGGAGCCCGGGGCGGGCGGGACCAGGGGTCGGACGACCTGTGGGTATTCGAGGACGTGAACTTCGCCGATGTGGCAAAGTCCATGGGTTGCACAGGGATACGCGTGGAAGATCCGTCAGGAATCCGACCCGCGCTGGAACGGGCGTTAGCGGCGAACGGACCCGTCGTCGTCGACGTGGCCAGCGACATCGACGCCATGGCGCCGACGGCCTACGTGCCGGAGTGAGGTATTCGACTGCCCTGATCTGCGCAGGTTGCTCATCGTCAAGGCGGAGGTAAAGAAAGAGGAAGTCTTTCTGTATTGCGGCCGGTTCTCCCCGTTCGGTACCTGGGCAGGGAGGATCGGCTTTGCGTTGTAACGGAAGTATCTAAGGTAAGAACCTGGTGTTTTCGGCGTCCGGCAGGATCCCGCCCTCGTCCCTGGGCAGGACCGAAAGGGGCAACGCGATGGAGGAACCCGCGTCCACCGGGAGCGTGACTCCCGTGATCCAGCGGGACTCTTCGCCGGCCAGGAAGACGGCCGCGTGGGCCACGTCCCAGGCCGTGCCCTCGGTACCCAGCGGCGTGGAGCGCCGCCTGAGTGCCCGGTGGGCGTCCGAGAGACCGGCGGTGAAGGACGCGTGCAGGTGTCCCGGGGCAATGCAATTCACGCGGACCCCGTCCCTGCCGTGCTGTACGGCCATGTTGACGGTCAGGGCGATGACCCCGCCCTTGGACGTTTCGTAGGCGACATTGTATGACCACCCGCTCCGGAAACCGTCGATGGACGCCACGTTGATGATGGAACCGCCCCCGGAATCCATCATAGCCGGTATGGCATGCCGGCTCGCGAGCATCATGGCCTTGACGTTTACTTCCATGATCTCGTCCCAGTGCTCCTCGCGCACGTCCACCACCGTGCCGGGATAGCTGAGCCCCACGTTGTTGAAGAGGATGTGAAGCCCGCCGTACCGCTCTACCGCGGTCTCGGTCATGGCCCGGCAGTCCGCCGACCGGGTCACGTCCCCGGTGAAGACCGACGCCGTCCCCCCTTCCTCCCCGATGACGGCCAGGGTCTTTCCGGCGTTCTCCTCGCTTCGGTCCGCAAGCAGCACCTTCGCGCCTTCCCGGGCGAGGAGTACGGCGGTCGCCTGCCCGGTGCCCGCCACGTCGCTTTGCGTGCCCGCGCCCGTCACGACGGCCACCTTGCCGTCCAGCCGGGGCTTTCGAGTCGTCATCAAAACGCCCTGTCTCAGAAGATCTCGGCGCCGCCCGCCACCACCAGGTCCACGGCCGTGAGGTAGTCCGATTCCGGTGAGGCCAGGAAAGCAACCGTCCGGGCCACGTCGTCGCCCCGGGCTACCCGTCCCAGGGGAGAGATATCGGTCTTTTCCTGGATGAACTCCCGGTGGGCTTCGCTGTTTTTCCACGATCTGCCCAGGACGGCGCCATCGGATACGGCCTCGGCGATGAATCCCAAGCGTTCGGTATCTACCGCGGTGGGCGACACGGAATTGACGTTGATCCCATGGGGACCGAGCTCTTGCGCCAGGGCCTGGGTGAACCGGATGATGGCGGCCTTGGAAGCGCAGTAGGCGGAAAACCTCTTGCGCCCGATTTTGCCCGACGTGGAGGCGATATTGATGATCTTGCCGCCGCTGCCCCGTTCGATCATGTGGCGCGCCGCGGCCCGGCACATGAGGAAAACGCCCCTGGCGTTGACGTTCATCTCCTTGTCCCAGGCTTCTTCCTCCATATCGACGACGAGGACCCGGTCCTTGCCCGGCAGGGAGCCCGCGCCGTTCACGAGGATGTCGATGTGCCCGAATCGGTTGATACCCCTTGATACGAGGTTTTCTACCTGGTCCGCCTTAGAGACGTCGGCCAGAATGGACTTGGCTTTACGCCCCGTCTCCTCGATCTCACGAACCACCGAGGACAGGCCATCCCAGTCCTTGGAATCGTCCGGATAGGGATTGGCGACCCGGTCGCTGACGATCACGTCGGCGCCTTCCCGCGCCAGCCGCGTTGCGACGGCCCGGCCGATGCCCCGTTCCCCGCCCGCGCCGGTGACGAGGGCGGTCTTGCCGTGAAGGTTGTACATCACTCACCCTCCCTGCGCGGCCGCACCACGGTCTCGCCGTCGTCTTCCACCAGGGGGTGGTGATAGATGTAGGGCGGTTCCAGCACGGCCCGCTGCGCCTCGGTCAGTTCCGAAGTCCATTCGGGCAGGGTGGCTTCGTAGATACCGCCGGCGTAGTGGAGGTACTTGGGCGTGTACCGGTACAGGGCGACCCGCCGCTCATGCCTGCCGCGCCAGGGCAAAGTGCCGTGGGCGGTGGCCTCGTTGAAGATCACCAGGTCGCCCGCCTTTTGGACGATATGATAGACCAGGTCCTGGTTGGCTTCCCAGGTCAGGATGTTCTCGGGGCAGGGCAGGTTGGCCTTGTGGCTGCCCGGGATGACACAGAGTCCGCCCGCGCCGGGGTCCACGTCCGCCAGGGCGAACTGGCAGACGATGAGGCCGGAACGCATGCGCCCGTTGTGATAGTGGTAGTAGCGGGACCCGTTAAAGGCCGCGTTTCCGGACCCGTGGATCTTGAGCCCCTCGCAACCTGCCTCGGCGATCAGTACGTCGACTCCGTGGTCGAGCTTCCAGCCGCGACCGAACAGGGTGTTGAGATAGGGAATGATCTTCGGATGGGCCAGGAGATCGCGGAAGGGCTGGCACCACGGCTGCGGCCAGGTCAGCATGCCCTCGTAGTGGCGAAAAGGGGCGCATTTGCCTTCGAAGGGCCTGCCCCGCCAGTCGCCGCTGAGTTCGTTGGGACCGTCGTAGGAACCGAGCCGGGCCGGATTGGCGTCAAGCGCTTCGTTCAGCGCACCGACTTCGTCCCCGTTCAGGAAACCCCGGACGTGAAGAAACCCCTGCAGGTCGTACAGGTACTGTTCCTCTTCGCTCATGGTCGAAAAGGACGGCGTATCAGCCATGGAGAAGCCTCCCCGGCTACCGTGAACCTCCGTTGGAACAACGGGTGTGTACGCATCAGAAGATAGCCTGACGCGTGACGCGCGCAACGATAAAAACGACGATCCGAAACCCTTCGAAACGATCCACAAAATGCCTTGACACCCGGGTTTGTCCCGGTTAACCTCTCGGAGTCCGTTTCTAGGTACGGACATCGTTACCTTACCTCAAAAAACACCGCCTTGAATCCGGGATGCCGTGTCCGAAGAACCCGAAGTACCCGAGCAGATCGAAGCGCAACATCTCGACCGTCCGACCGTGCCCGAACTGGACGAGATCCTCGGCGTTCCCTTCAAGGTGCTCGACGACGGGTTCGTCCGCGTCGTGGACTACATGGGCAGCGATCATTCCATCGTGCAGGCCGCCCGCGTATCCTACGGCGCCGGAACCCGGCAGGTCCACCAGGACCGGGGGCTGATCCGCTATCTCATGCGGCATCAGCACACCACGCCCTTCGAGATGTGCGACATCAAGTTCCATCTCCGGGTGCCCATGGACTGCTGGCGGCAGTGGATCCGGCACCGGACGGCCTCTGTCAACGAGTACAGCACCCGCTATTCGCTGGCGATCGACGCGGCGCAGACCACGTCGCCCGACGCGTGGCGGTTTCAGGCACAGGGCAACCGCCAGGGCAGCGGTGGTTTCGTCGACGCGGAACAGGGTACGCATTTTACGAAAAAGGAAAGGGAACTCCAGGAGGCCGCCCGGGCCCGCTACGAAGAACGCATCGAGGCCGGCATCGCCCGGGAGCAGGCCCGCAAGGACCTGCCCCTGTCCACGTACACCGAAGCCTACTGGAAGGTAAACCTCCTGAATCTCCTCCGGTTTCTTTTGCTGCGCATGGATGATCACGCCCAGTGGGAGATCCGGCAGTACGCCCATCTGATCGGGCACCAGATCGTGTCCGCCTGGTGTCCCATGGCGTGGCAGGCCTTTCTGGACTACAGCGTAAACGCCATGCAACTGACGCACCCGGACTGGGAAATCATCCGGGCGATTCAGGCTGGAGACGGCACGGAAGTGGAAGATCTGCTGGTGAAGTACCGGTTCGCTTCGAAGTCCGGGACGCTGCGCCGCAGCCGGGAGCGCAACGAACTCGAAGCCAAGCTGCGCAAGCTGAACATACCGGTCCCGTGGCGGTCCGCCGACGATACCGCCTAGCGTCTCGGGCGCGCGGCTGCGCGTCTCCGGGTGCGCAATGGGGCATCCCCTGGCGCGCGGCAGAAGCGGCAGAACGGGACAGGACCGGCGGCCGGACGCAACCCCCCGATGTGGTGACCGATGAGTCGAGGCAAACCGGAGCCCGTATCCCAACGGTACGACGTCCCCGACACCGGCGTCCGGGCCGGGATCCGCGAGGCCCTGGAACAGCTCGGGCCGTCTGAGCGCAGGACCGAAGCCTGGTGCGACTGGGTGTTGGAATTCACAGAGGACGGGGAAAAAGGGGAAAAACTGGTCCTCAAGCAGTACCAGAAGGGCACCCTGATGATCCAGGGCAGGGCGGGACACCTGCTCCGGGTGATCCTGCACGTCCTTGCACCCTTTCTGGACGGGGCCGGGGAAACGGCGTCGGGAGATTCCGGTGGCGGGAAGACGCGGACCGAGACGCGGAAGCTCCCTCTGCCTCACATCGGAACGGACGAGTCCGGCAAGGGCGACTATTTCGGTCCCCTGGTGGTCGGCGGCGTCCTGGTCGAGACCGGGACCCGGGAGAAACTCGCGGCCCTGGGCGTCCGGGATTCCAAGAAACTGGGCGATGCAAGGTGCCGCGGGCTGGCCGCCGGGATCCGGCGGATCTGCGTCGAACGATACCGCGAGGTGATCATTCCTCCGGAGCGGTATAACACGCTGTACGAGGAATTCCGGAAGGAAGGCAGGAATCTCAACCATCTCCTGGCCTGGGCCCACGCCCGGGCAATCGAGAGCCTGCTGGAATGCGCCTCGTGTCGACTGGCCGTTGCGGATCAGTTCGGTAACGAACGCTACATTCGATCCCGTCTCATGAACAAGGGCCGGGAGATCGAGTTGATCCAGGAACACAGGGGAGAACGGTACCTGGCCGTGGCCGCGGCATCCATACTTGCCCGGGACCGGTTCCTGGAGTACCTGGGCAGGCTTTCCGACGAGGCCGGCCTTGCGCTGCCCAAGGGCGCCGGTCCGCCGGTCGTTTCCGCCGCCAGGGAATACGTCGGGCGGCATGGGGCGGATAAACTGTCCCGCGTGGCCAAGTTGCATTACAAGACTACGGTCCAGGTTGTGTAACTCCACCTGATTTAGTACAATCATTACGAGTGCATCATTGGATTCGCAAACGGCAGTTGAGGGAGTCCGCACCGAATGCGACCGACGACGGTTTACGCCCATACGAGATTTCAGATTGCGCCAGTCGATCCGAGGATCTTCGGAGGATTCCTGGAACATATAGGCCGGGCCGTGTACGAAGGCGTATACGACCCGGACTGCGGGCATGCGGACGAGGACGGATTCCGCGCGGACGTCATGGATGCGATGAAACGTCAAGCCATGACCGTCATGCGGTATCCCGGGGGCAACTTCGCCTCCGGCTACCACTGGATGGACGGCGTGGGCCCGCAGACGCTGCGTCCCACCGTGCGCGAACTCGCCTGGCAGAGCGTGGAGCCGAACGCTTTCGGAACCGACGAATTCATCCGGCTTTGCCGTAAGATGGACTGGCAGCCCATGCTCACGGTAAACCTCGGCACGGGGTCGCCCGAGGAAGCCCGAAACTGGGTCGAGTACTGCAATTGTCCCGCGGGCACCAGCTTCGCCGACATGCGGCTGGGCAACGGGGAGGAGATGCCCTACGACGTCGTCCTGTGGTGCCTGGGCAACGAGATGGACGGCTCCTGGCAGCTTGGCCACGTGCCGGCGGACCAGTACGCGATCCGGGCCCAGCAGGCCGCGAAGATGATGAAGGACGTGGACCGGCGGATCGAACTGGTCGCCTGTGGTTCCTGCTCCGTGGACATGTTCGACACCTACATGGAATGGGACCGCCAGGTCCTCGACTACCTGGGCGACTACGCCGACTTTATCAGCCTGCATCGTTACGTGGGCAACCCGAAGGACGATACGCCCGACTACCTGGCGGTCACGAATTCCATCGACCGGCAGATCGAGGAAATGGACGCGGTGTGCCGTTTCATCCAGGCCAGGCGCAGAAGCCCGAAGCGCACGTACCTGTGCTTCGACGAATGGAATGTCTGGTACAAGAACCGCGAAACCGACGGGGAGGGCAAATTCGCGCCGCACCTGGTGGAAGAGGTGTATAATCTCGAAGACGCGCTCGTGGTCGCCGGTTTCCTGAACAGTTTCGTCCGCCACGCCGATTCGGTCCGCATCGCGAACATCGCCCAGATCGTCAACGTCATCGCCCCGCTGATGACCCGCGGCGACGAGTTGCTCGTTCAGTCCATTTACTATCCTTTCACGATGTACGCGGGGCGCCGCGAAGGCACGGCGCTCCGGACCTTCGTGGACGGTACGGGGTATAAGAGCGAAAGCTATGGACGGGTGAACCACGTGGACGCCGCCATGATCCAGGACGACCGTAAACTGCACGTCTTCGCCGCAAACCGGAACACGGACGCCGCCGTACCGCTGCGCATCGTCCTCGAAGACCGGCCGATCGAGTCCCTGGTCAGCGCCGAGATCCTCACCGGAGGCGGCGATCCAAAGGCGGCCAATACATTCGAGCGGCCCGGCCTGGTCGGCAAAAAGCCATTCAAGGAGATCAAGGTCGCCGGAGGCAGGGTGCAGTGCTTTCTCCCACCGCTCGCCTTCGCGGCGATGACCTTCGAACTCGAGAAATGGTAGGCCGCGGCGTAATCTGTCTTCAACGTCCGGCGTCACGTCCCGGCTGACTGCCGCAAAAAAGTCGCATCCTTTCATGCCCGAAAACCCAGCCCCCCGTAAACTTTCCCGCAGAGACGCCCTGAAAGTCGGTGGCGGCGCCCTGCTCGGTGCGGCCGTACTCGGTTGCGGCGGCGGCAGCGACGACCGGACGGCCGTGCAGTTCATGACGGCCCAGACCCGTGAGAAGCACCGGTCCCTCGAGCCGCTCATCGCCGAGTTCATGGAGATCCATCCCGGCATCCGGATCGAGCACGTCAAAGTGCCCTGGGACCAGGCCCATTCCAAGTATCTCACGGCCATCCTGGGCGGCGCGCCGCCCGACGTCATGACCATCCCCAGCTGGTGGGTGACCGAGTTCCGCGCCATGGGCGCCCTCGAGGACCTCGGGCCGTGGGTGCGGGACTGGCCCCATCTGCAAGGTTACACGGAGCAGGTGAAGAGGCTGACCCGGGCGACCATGGCCTTCGACGGCGACCAGGTGTTCGGTCTGCCCACGGAAGTGGCCGTCCGTTCCATGTTCTACCGTACCGAATGGCTCGATGAACACGGCCTGGCGCCGGCTGAAACACGGGAGGAATGGCGCGCGCTGCTCGAGCGGATCACGGACCCGGCCCGCCAGCGCTACGGATACGCGCTTCGCGGCGCACGGGGCGGATTCTGGTCGTGGTGGCCCATTGCCCAGGAATTCGCCGGAAGCAACGCGTGGTTCGACGAGGACCACAGGTGCGTCATCAACGGTCCGGACCACGTGGCGGGACTGTCCTACTGGAACGACCTCTACCAGGACGGCCTCGCGCCGCCCGACTCGCTGAACTGGGGTTTCAACGAACTGGTGCAGGGGTTCTGGTCGGGACTCTGCGGTACGATGGAGCAGGACCCGGAGGTGGTCCGGACCTGCCTGGAGCACGGCCTGGACGAAGACACCCTCGCCATTACGGTCATGCCCGCCGGTCCCAGGGCCCGCGTGGCCCTTTCCGACGGGGGGTATACGTCCATGTCCTCGGCTTCCCGGCACAAGGACGAAGCCTGGACCTTTCTCAGCTGGCTGATGGCGCCCGAACAGCGGCTTCGGTACTGCCGGGACGTCAACATGATCCCGCCTTTCGCCGAGGCCATGAAGGACCCCGCCTTCGGCCGCGGCCTCTACCGGTCCTTCGTGGAAATGGTGAGCGATCCGGCCATCGTACAGAACTGGTATCCCAACTACCTGCCGGAGATGGGAGAGTTTCTCGAGGTGCGGGTAACCGAGGAGCACCAGAAAATGCTGCTGAAGAGACAGTCGCCGCAGGAGGCCCTCGACCGGCTGGCCGATTTCCTGACACAGGCGCAGCAGAAGTACGTGGACCGGCACGGCCCGGATACGCCCCGGCCGCCGGTGTAGCGCGTCAGCAGACTGTTTGGCACGATATGACATGACAGGACGGCGGAACAGGCATGCGGCACGGACCTCCGTTACGAAACCTATCGCGATGCGCCATCACGCAAAACCCGTCATGAAACCCCGGCACCTTACCCGCCGCGACGTGCTGCGGCTCGGTGGCACGGCCGTCGCGGGCGCGGCCGTGCTGGGCTGCGGCGGCGGGGACGGCCGCCGGACCGTCACGGTCTTCAGCCCCATGGGCGAGGTGAAGAATCAGGCCCTTGTCCGGCAGGTCGACCGTTTCATGGCCCTTCGGGATGACTTGCGCGTGGAAGTGATCCCCGTTCCGTGGGACCAGGGCCACGCCAAGCTGCTGACCATGATCGCCGGCGGAAACCCGCCCGACGTAATCACGGCGACGGGCCAGTGGATGGCCGGGTTCCGGGCCATGGGCGCTATCGAGGACCTGAGCCACTGGTACGCGTCGTGGCCCCATCGCGACGCCTTCACCAGGACGGCCCTGCTCCGGTGCGAAAGCAGCACGGCCATCGAGGACGGACGGGTTTACGGCCTGCCTCTGGAGCTGACGACGCGGGCCATGTTCTACCGAAAGCGGTGGCTGGACGAGCGGGGATTGGAGCCCGCGGCGACCCGGGCCGGGTGGCGCGTGCTGCTGGAGCGGATGACGGACCGGGACCGTTACGGCTACGCCCTGCGCGGCGCCCGCGGAGGTTTCTGGACCTGGTGGCCCATCCTGGAGGAGTTCTCCGGCACGAATGAATGGTTCGACGGGGACCACAACTGCATTATAAGCAGCCCGGCGCACGTGGAAGGACTGACTTTCTGGAACGACATCTACCGGGACGGCCTGGCGCCGGCGGACTCGGTGAACTGGGGATACAACGAACTGGTGCAGGGGTTCTGGTCCGGTATCTGCGGGTGCATCGAGCAGGACCCCGAGGTTGTGCGCACCTGCCTTGAACACGGCATGGACGAATCGTCCCTGGCCACCGCCCTCATGCCCGCCGGCCCCCGGGCCCACGTGGCGTCCAACGACATCTGGATCCTTTCGATTTCGAGCGGCTCGAAGAACCCGGACGGGGCGCGGGCATTTTACGAGTGGATGATGGCGCCGGAACAACTCATCGCCTACAGCAAGGACGCGAGCGTGCTGCCGACGGTGAAGCAGGGCATGGACGACCCCTATTTCGGCCAGGGCTTCCTGAGGCCTTTCATGGATATGGCCACCGATACGAAACTCCTGCAGAACTGGTACCCGAGCTACCTGCCCGAAATGGGTGAATTCATCGAGGTACTGGTCACCGAGGAACAACAGAAGATGCTCCTCGGCAGGCAGTCGCCCCGGGAAACGCTGGACCGGCTGGCGGACTTCCTGGACCGGGCCCAGAAGCGTTACGTGGACCGCCACGGTCCCGATACGCCCCGGCCGCCGGCCGCCTCGTAACCTGGCCGCGCCATGAAAAGAGCCGAACCCTACCTGCTGCTGACGCCCGCCTACCTGCTCATTGCGGGATTCCTGTTCTACCCCATGGCCACCGTATTCCTGCTTTCGCTGCGGGAATATCAGCTCATGGACCCCCTCAACACCCCCTTCGTCGGCCTGGGCCAATACGCCACCATGCTGGGGGACGAGTATTTCTGGCGGAGTCTCTGGAATTCCGTGGTCTGGGTGGTCGTATCGCTGTTCTTCCAGTTCCTGCTCGGTTTCTGCCTGGCACTGCTGCTCAACAGCACACGGTTCCGGGGCAGGGGACTCTTCCAGGCCATCGTCTTCGCGCCCTGGGCGGTATCGGGCTTCCTGATCGCCATCATCTGGGCCTGGCTGCTCAACGGGGAATTCGGACTGGTCAACGACCTGCTCATACGGGCCGGGTTGCTGGATCAGAAAGTCGGATTCCTTTCCCGCGGGGAGACGGCCCTCCTCTCCTGCGTGCTGGCCAATATCTGGTTCGGCGTCACCTTCTTCGCCGTCATGCTCTTCGCCGCGCTGCAGGCCATACCGCCGAGCCTGTACGAAGCGGCCGACATGGACGGCGCCACGGCGTGGCAGTCCTTCTGGCGCGTCACCGCGCCCATGGTGAAGCCGGCCATCGTCATCACCGTTCTTCTTCGGGCGATCTGGATATTCAACTGGGCGGATCTGATCTGGGTCATGACCGGGGGCGGTCCGGCCGGTGCGTCCCGCACGCTGGCGCTCTACGTGTTCCAGAAGGCCTTCCTCGGGCTGGATTTCGGGTATTCGGCCGCTCTGGGCGTCGCGCTGACTGCGGTTTCCCTGGTCTTTACCGCGGTGTTCCTGCGGGTTACACGCTTCTATGGCGACGAGGCCTCGATATGAGGACGGGAAAATGATCCGGCCGCATCCATTGAGCCGTCTGCTTCACGCAACCGGACTGAGCGCGTTTTTTCTCTTCGCGGTTTTTCCCGTGTACTGGATGGTGGTCACTTCCCTGACGCCGGAGCGGGATCTCTTCGTCTGGCCCTTGCGGTATTTTCCGTCGGCGCCCACGCTGGAACATTACGCCGCGGCCTTCCTGCGGACCGACATCCCCCGGTTCTTCTCCAACAGCCTCACGGTCGCCAGCCTGGCCTCGGCCTGCACGCTGACGGTGTCCGTCCTCGGAGGCTACGCCCTCGCGCGCTATCGCTTCCGGGGCCGGCAGGCCACGCTCCTGGTCTTCCTGGCGACCCAGATGATGCCCGTGGTGGTGCTCATCGTCCCCCTCTTCATCATCTTCCGCATGCTCGGCCTGCTCAACACCCTCTACAGCCTGATGATCGTGTACACGGTCCTGAACATCCCCTTCTGCACGCTCATGATGCAGGGATTCTTCGCGGGCGTGCCGTCGGAACTGGAGGAGGCCGCCATGGTGGACGGGTGCAACCGGATGGGGGCCATCCTGCGCGTGGCCGTGCCGCTGGCCCGTCCCGGCCTGATCGCGACCTTTCTGTTCGCCTTCATCGGCGCCTGGAACGAATTGCTGTTCGCGGTGATGTTCCTGAACTCGGAATCCACCTTCACCCTGCCCGTCGGCCTGTACAACTTCATCAGCAAATACGACGTCCACTGGGGACGCATGATGGCCGGCGCCACCCTGGCGCTGCTTCCCGCGCTGGCCGTGTTCGCCTTTGTCCAGCGATACATGGTGCGGGGACTGGCTTTAGGCGCCGTGAAGGGTTAGGGGGCGGGCGGAAGGATTATCCGCGGGTTGTTGCGCGTCAGATCAGGGCAGGAGGAGCGGGCGCACCCATACGAGGTATACCTGGCCGCCGGAACGAATCGCCTGGTGTTCGGTCAGCAGCCGGTAGGCTTCGCGGGCGTTTGCCCCCTTGAGCTGCCGGTATCCGCGGGGGCGCTTTCCCTTTACCTCGGCCAGGCCGATCGGATCCAGGGGCCAGTCCACGGCATCGTCGGACAGGTCCTCCATGTACCCGGGCAGCTTCTGCACGGCGATCTCGACGCGGTCCGGGACGAAGGGTCGGGCCCCGGAGTGGGAGAACCCGGAGAGGAAGTTGTTGAATTTGTACATGGCGTTCCAGGCCGGGGCGAGGACGTCGTTGACGGAACGGGCCTTGAGCAGCGCGGGAGAGTAAGTGTGCTGGCTTGGCGGGGCGTGCAGTCCGATCCAGATGGTCACCCTGTCGTTGTTTTCGCGAAAAGGCTCCTGTATGCTCCTGGCGTAGGGCAATTCGTTATCGAGCCATTCGTTGGTCAGGCTCGACAGGCCGAAGCTGTTCTGCATCATCAGATACAACAAGGAGGTTTCCTCTTCCCCCAACCGGACCTGCCGGTGGAGCGTCTTGAAATCGTCGTCCCGGAATACGATGAGACCGTCGCGGTAGATCACGATCTGCGGCGTGCGGGAAAGGAAAACCTCGTGCACGGTGGTTGATGCCCGGACCATTTTACGCCAGATGGCCGGGCCGCCTTCGGATCCGTGGACCTCGGCGGCCGTGAAGAGTCCCGCCAGTACGATCGGGAGCCACTTGATCAGGTTTCCGGTCATCTGCTCAAACGCTCCGCATGCTTTTCGTAAGTCGACCTGTGCGCGGGATCGATCTTCATGAGCACGTCGTAGACTTCCCTGGAAGAGACCGCATCAGGGACTTCCGTGGATGATTCCGAACTGAATACATCCGCCAGTTGCAGGTAATGGGCGTTCAGGAATTCCTTCAGACGCTCGTCCCGCGGGTTCTTTTCGTGCAGTTCCGCCATGAAATCCACGGCCTGGCGGCAGAGCGTCCGGGCCTCCACCGGCTTGTTTTCCTTCTGTGCCGCCAATCCCCGGTAGTATCGGTTCCTGATCCGGCGGTGGGGCTTGTATTCATCGGCCAGAATACCGTCGATCAGGTCCAGCCGTTCGTCCCACCCCCGCTGAAATTCGCGGCTGAAACGGCCGTCCAGGGCGATGGCATTGGCACGCTGGAAATGGCCGTCGCCGCCGAATTCCGTGTACTTGTCCAATTCGTGCCCGATCATGATATGAACGTAATAGTCGATCAGCCACGTCAGACCGTTAAACTGCTGCTCGTCGTGCTGGAGCAGATCTTCCCGTTCGTACTCGAACAACCACCACCGGTCCAGGTATTTCAGGTCCGTGCCGCTGTACACGGTCAGGCGCGAGCCGTACTGGGTCTTGACCCGGCTGCCCAGAAAGGCCAGTATCGCTTCGAACCCCACGTGTACCGGCTCGGGCAGGTCTTCCTCCAGCCAGTCCCATTCCTCGATGTAGTCGGCGAGCGTCAGGGCGAAGTCCGCCATCTGTTCGCGGTGCAGGATGGGCAGGGCTTCCAGGTGCACCGTGATCTCGGCTTTCACCTGCTGCCCGCAGGCGTCCTGCGGCGGAAGCGCCAGCAGGCAGAGCGCCAGCAGGCCGGCCGGCCTCCAGGTGAGTTTCCGGTTTTTCCGGTGTAGCATCGAATCCATGGGCGTGCTCCCGTGAGCGGGATTCCCGTTCGGTAATTCCCTTTCGGTCGTCTTCCGTCGGAAAGCTAATCGCGGGAAAGCGGCATGTCAAGCCCATCCCGCGCGGCCGCAACCCCGGTGCCGCCCTCGTCGCGAGCCTTGACACCCGGATTCCCGGGCTGTATTTTGGCCGTCCATAGCGCACGTTGGCCCGATCGAGTTGGTCCGGTTGAGCAATCCGGTGCCGGGCGGCGGCCGGACTGGCCGGACCACGCAGCCGCTCATTGTTTTTTGGACAGGCAGTGGACAGGGACATGTTCGTGCAATCCATGGCGCAGACCCTCGCCCGCGAACGCGGGACCATATACAAGAACCCCGGCGGCAAGGCCGTCCGGATCGCCCTGGTGTATCCCAATACCTACTACCTGGGCATGTCCAACCTGGGATTTCAGACCATCTACCGGCACCTGAACGAACGGGACGACGTTGTCTGCGAGCGGGCGTTTCTACCGGAACCTGCCGACCTGGACGACCTGTCCAGGTCCCGCAAGCAACTGGTTACCCTGGAGTCCGGACAGCCGCTCAGTTCGTGCGACATCGTGGCTTTCTCCATTTCCTTTGAGAACGATTATCCGAACCTGATCCGCATCCTGGAACTTGCCCGTGTCCCCGTTCTCGCGGTAGACCGGACACCCTTCGATCCGATCGTGCTGATCGGCGGCGCGATTACCTACATCAACCCCGAGCCGCTGGCTGATTTCGCCGACGCGATGATCATAGGCGACGGCGAAGAGGCGGCCTACGCCTATATCGACCGCTACATCGCGGACCGGGATCTGGACCGGGAGGGCCACCTCGCCCGCGCCGTGGCGCTGGACGGCACGTACGTTCCGTCCCTGCAAGGGGCTGCCCCGGGTGACCGCGGGGTCCCGCTGGCCGATGCTGCCCCGGGTGACCGCGGGGTCCCGCTGGCCGATGCTGCCCCGGGTGACCGCGGGGTCCCGCTGGCCGATGAGCCGGCAGCGCTGGCCGATGAGCCGGCAGCGAAGGCCGGATGCGATGCTGAAACGGCGGACGCGGCAAGCGTGCCTCCTGGCCGGATCGCCAAGCAGCAGGTGGGCGTCTTCGAGGACTATCCCGCCCATTCCGCCGTCCTTACGCCCGACACCGAGTTCGGCGACATGCTCCTGATCGAGATCTCCCGGGGGTGTCCCCGCCGGTGCCGTTTCTGCGCCGTGAGCTATGTCTATCCCAAGTTCCGCGCCTTGAAGCCCGTCACCATACTCGACGTGATCCGGTCGAAGAACGCATCCCTGGCGCGGGAGGGCAGGGAGGGGCTGAAGGCCGTGGGCCTGGTGAGTTCCGCCATGTGCGACTATCCCTACCTGGACGAACTCTGCGAAGGCCTGGAAGAAACCGGGCTCCGCGTGGGAGTTTCATCGGTCCGGGTCGACCTGGTGCCGGACAGCTTGCTCCGACTAATGCTGAAGACGGGGCTGCGGACCATGACGATCGCGCCGGAAGCCGGTTCCGAGCGGCTCCGCAAGGCGATCAACAAGCCCATCTCTTCGGAAGAGATCCTGGCCGGCGCCCGGCGGATTCTCGAAAAGGGCATCAGGCATCTCAAAGTGTACTACATGGTCGGGCTGCCGACGGAAACCGACGCAGACGTCGAGGAACTCATCGAGATGACCCGGCAACTGGCCGGGTTGCAGCGGGAGTACGGAGAGCCGGGCGGGCGGCTCAGGTTAAGTATAAACCCCTTCGTGCCGAAAGCGTTGACGCCCTATCAGTGGAGTCCCATGGCGTCTCCGCGGGAGGTCAGGCGCAAGCTGAACCGTATCCGGAAGGGCCTGCGCGGCACGCCCGGGGTGGAAGTCAAGCATGAGAGCCTCAAATCCGCCTGCTTCGAGGCCATTCTGTCCCGCGGGGGCCGGGAATTAAGCGCTTTCCTGACGGAAACCGTGCGGCAGGACGGCGACTGGAAACGCGCCGCGGCGGAACTGGGGATGGATACCTCGCGTTATCTCGGGGACATGACCGACCTGAAGTCGCTGCCCTGGGATTTCATATCCACGGAAAAGGAACATCACCGGCTTCAGTGGGAGTATCGGAAGAGTCACAACCTGCCCTATCGCAAAAGGCAGCCAGCGTCCCGCGCAAGCCGGACGGATGTCGCGCATTCCGCGACTGATATCGCGCATTCCGCGGTCTGATTCTTGTACGCGGCGTGTAGTCCGTTGGAATCTAATCATCAATCCAGGTGAGCGGAGGTAAAAGATGTTGAAACCGGGCCTGTTGACGGTCGTTTTTTCTATGGTGTTCCTGGCCGCGTCCTGCGGTGAGTCGACTGAAACACCCCAAAGCAGTGGAGAACCCGCAAACATGATGATTATCGAAACCAGTCTGGGCACCATAAAGTGCGAACTGTATCCCGACAAGACGCCCAGGACCGTGGACATCATCTCGAGTCTGGCCGAAGGTACCCGGGAGTGGACCCATCCGGAGTCCGGCGCGGCCATGACCGGCACGCCCTATTACGATGGCTTGATCTTTCACCGGGTCATCCCGGATTTCATGATCCAGACCGGTGATCCGATCGGTACCGGCATGGGCAGTCCCGGGTTCATGTTCGATGATGAGTTACACGAGGAACTGCTGTTCGATCAGCCCGGCCGCCTGGCCATGGCCCACCGCGGCCCCAACACCAACGGCGGACAGATCTTCATCACGGTGGCGCCCACGCCCCACCTCAACATGGTTCATACCATCTTCGGTCAGGTCGTGGAAGGTCAGGAAGTGGCTGACGCCATTTCTGAGG
The DNA here is from genome assembly GCA_965202605.1 of bacterium. Taxonomy (GTDB): domain Bacteria; phylum JAAXHH01; class JAAXHH01; order JAAXHH01; family JAAXHH01; genus JAAXHH01. The sequence continues at coordinate 1,882,762 of OZ241838.1, read as the reverse complement.
TGCCCGCAAACCAGTCGCGGCCCATTGAAGAGGTCAGCATCATCAAAGTGACCGTGGTCAGAGGGGAGGGCGAGTAAATTGAGGGAACTGATCCGCAACACGGCGGTGACCGCCATGCTGGCGGTCCTGGTTGCCCTGCCCCCCGCGGTCCCGGCCGGTACGCCCCTTCAGTCAGGTGAGAGCGCACAGTCGTCATCCGGCGAGTTGGCCGCCCAGTCCCTGGGACCCGGCACCTACGCGGTGTTCAAGACCAACATGGGCGATATCATCTGCAAGCTGTTCGACAAGCTGGCCCCCGCCACGGTCGACAACTTCATCGGCCTCGCCGAAGGCACCCGGACGTTCAGGGACCCACGGAACGGACAGGAGACAAAACGCCCGTACTACGACGGGACCCTTTTTCATCGCGTCATCCCCAACTTCATGATCCAGGGCGGCGACCCGACGGGTACGGGTCAGGGCGGACCGGGATACAATATCAAGGGTGAAATCAGGGGCTCGCTGAAATTCGACCGGCCGGGCCGCCTGGCGATGGCCAACGCCGGATCTCCGGATACCGCCGGCAGCCAGTTCTTCATTACCCACGGTCCGAAATCCTACCTGAATGGGGGCTACACCATCTTCGGCCAGGTCATGAAGGGGCAGGAAGTCGTAAACGCCATCGGCCGGGTGCAGACGCGCTCCGACCGTCCTGTTTTCGACGTCGTCCTCGAAAAACTGACCATTGAGCGGGTTGAATAAGCCCGCGCCGGGTGCCCCCGGCAGATCACCCGCTAGCGGTCCTGCGCAGCATGTTTCCCGCCTTCGGCATGCTGCCCGCCTTCGGCACGGTGCCCGCCAAGCGGAATACGCCGGGCGAACAGGAACCAGACGACTACGATCAGTATGCCGGCCACGCCTGCCATAAAGGCCACGAGGCGTGCCGCCAGGGCGTCCAGCAACAGGCCCGTCCCCAGGGTCGAAATGGAGAAAGCCAGGGTGAAGAGGCCCTGGTCCGCGGCGAATACGCGGCCGCGGTAATCTTCGTCTACAACGAGCTGGAGCCCGAGGGAAGAATAGACCCACATCACCATGCTGCCCGCGGCGGCCAGGATGATGCATGACGCCGCCAGCCAGATGGACGGGGCCAGGGAAAACAGGATGAAGAAGGCGCCGTAGCCGATCAGGCCGATCAGGATGCCCGTCCTCAACTGGCCGAGCCGGATGGTGTCGAAGAACTTGATGAACACGGCGCCCAGGAGCGTACCCAGGCCCCTGGCCGTGTACAGGATGGCGATGCCCGTGTCGCCCGCGCGGTAGACCTGTCCGCCGAACACGGCGTAGAGCAGCACGGCGCCGCCGCCGGCGAGGCCCCAGGTCGCCTTGCCCGGCAGGTAGACCCGCGTCGGCCGGTCGCGCCCGATGTACTTCAATCCCTCGATGAAATCCGAAAGGAACCGTGCCGGCTGTCCCGCGCCCGCCGCGGCGGGTATGGCGATCCGGGCCACGAAAACCGCCGATACCAGGAAGCTGAGGGCATTCAGTTGAAAGGCGGCGGACCGGCCCAGGTGATCGGCCACCAGTCCACCGAGGGCGGAGCCGATGGCCAGCATGGCCGCCCAGGTCGTGCTGGACAGCGCGTTGGCCGCCAGCAGCGCCTTGCCCCGGGCGATGCTCGGCAGCGAGGCCGTGCGCGTGACGTCGAAGAAGGGCCCCAGGCCGGACAGCAGGGCCATGAAGAGGTACAGCATCCAGACGTCGTCCGCCGTTTCGACCAGCAGGAATCCAAGGGCCACGGCGGCCCGGAAAACGTCGGCGATGATCATCACCCGCTTGCGGTCGTACCGCTCGGCGACCACGCCGGCCAGCGGCGTCATCAGGAAGGGCGGCAGCATCTGGCAGATCGTGACGATGCCGAGGGCGAGACCGGAGCCCGTAAGGGCCAGGGTAAGGCCCAGTACGGCGATCGTGTTGAACCAGTCCCCGGCGTTTGACACCACCTGCGACAGCCAAACAAAGCGATAGGTCCGGTTCTCTCTGAGCAGCCGGGTGTATGAGAGGGCCGAACCTGTGCCTGTCGACAATGCCGCACCTGTGGGTTGGGGAACGAGTGACCGCTGTACGGCCTTCTAATTACAGGCGGGGTGGGCGGATGTCAAGCGGGACGGGCCGAGCAGGGAAGACCGGTACTTCCGCGTGCTTGACAAGGACGGACGGCGCGGTTACCCTTCTTTTATATGACTCGCCGGAACAGGCGGCTGGAAATGAATCAGGAGACGCGGGATGAGCAAGCTGAAGTCCATCATGCACAACCGGACGCACGGTCACCTGGGGGAAACGCGGCGCAGCTGCTCCGACTGCGTCCACGTCATGCCCGGCATGCATGGCGACGAAGTGACCTGCGAGATCTACACCTTCAAGCACCAGGCCTACAAGGTGCCGAGGCGGAGTTCCCTGTCTCCCGCCTTCGCGAACGAATGCGGGTTCTACCGGGCCATGACCCCGGTGCAGAAGAAGGAATCGGAACGCAAGTTCAGGGAGTTCTACAAGCGGCTCAAGTGAGTTGGAGGCGGAATCGGGCGTGTACAGGCCCGGAAAGCCGACGTCGAAGCAACCGCCGCTGTCAGGCGCGGGCAGGTTGGGTCGAAACCGGGCGTGCGCGGCTACTCGTTCATGGACTTGAGGAAATCCACGTTCGTCGTAGTCCGTGAGAGGCGCTCGGTCATCAGTTCCATGGCTTCGACCGGACCGAGGCCGTCCAGGAACTTCCGCAGGATCTTCACCTTGCCCAGGATATCGGGTTCCAGCAGCAGCTCCGCCTTCCGGGTGGAGGACGCGCTCAGGTCGATGGCCGGGAAGATCCACCGGTTCGCCAGCTTGCGGCTGAGCTCCAGCTCCATGTTGCCCGTGCCCTTGAATTCCTCGAAGATGCCTTCGTCCATGCGGCTGCCCGTCTCGATCAGCGCCGTGGCCACGATGGTCAGGCTCCCGCCTTCCTCGATGTTGCGCGCCGCGCCGAAGAAGCGCCGCGGCTTCTGTAGCGCGTTGGCGTCGATACCGCCGGACAGGATCTTGCCGCTGTGGGGCGTCACCGCGTTGTGGGCCCGCGCCAGGCGCGTGATGCTGTCGAGCAGGATGACCACGTCCCGGCCGTGTTCCACCAGCCGCTTGGCCTTCTCCAGGACCATGTCCGAGACCGCCACGTGGCGCTCCGGCGGCTCGTCGAAGGTCGAACTGATCACCTCGCCCTGGACCGAACGTGCCATGTCGGTCACCTCTTCGGGCCGTTCGTCGATGAGCAGGACCATGAGCACCACCTCGGGGTGATTGTCCGTGATGGCGTTGGCGATCTCCTGCAGCAGCATGGTCTTGCCGGCCTTCGGCGGCGAGACGATCAGCCCGCGCTGCCCCTTGCCTATGGGGGTCAGCAGGTCCATGACCCGCGTTGGCAGCTTGTCTTTCTGATATTCGAGAACAAACCGTTCCAGCGGGTAGATGGGCGTCAGGTTGTCGAAGAGCGTCCTTTCCTTGCTCGCCTCGGGGTTCTCGTAATTGACCGTATCCACCCTCAGGAGCGCGAAGAAGCGTTCCCCGTCCTTCGGCGGGCGGATCTGACCCGATATGGTGTCCCCGGTGCGCAGGTCGAAGCGCTTGACCTGCGACGGCGCCACGTAGATGTCGTCGGGGCCGTGCAGGTAGCTGTAGTCCGGCGACCGGAGAAAACCGCAGCGGTTGTCCGGCAGCACTTCGAGTACGCCCTCGCCGAAGATGACCCCCTCCTTCTCCGTCTGCGCCTGGAGAATGCTGAAGATCAGTTCCTGTTTCCTCAAGCCCGTGTAGCTCTGCAGGTCGAGCTCCTGGGCGATGGAATACAGGTCAGGCAGGGTCTTGGTCTTTAATTCCAGGATGTGCATGCTTTCTTCCCTTTGTGAAAGGTACGGTGAACTCCCGCCGTCCGGGGCGTTCCTGTGGAATCGATTCCCGGGACGTGTCGTGGGGAGTGTTATTTGTGACAGACTGGGTTGTGAACATTATGAGCGGCGGAAACGACGGACAGCGGACGAATCGTTCCCGGTAGTCGGGCCTGGCGTGCCGTGTCTGGAGACGCGCGGTTGTTCTGTTCTGGTTATGCCATCAGGGATACGGGCAAACGTAACTTACGTTGGTGATGGAGTATTCCCGCAGCATGCGGTACCGGCCGTCATGAATCTGTTCTAAGGAAGATTCGGCTTTCCATTGAGGAATCAATCAGGGGAACTTGCAAGGTATCGGGTTGCCGCCGCGTCGGCGACACGGGTTAATATACGGGTTTATGCCGCCATGTCAAGCCCCAAGGCCACTTTTTTTCGCGGAAGCGTGCGCCGCACGGTCCGCCGCGGAGCGGTTTACTCGTTCATCTTGGGGTCGAGGGCGTCCCGGAGTCCGTCGCCCATCAACTGGAATCCAAGCATGGTGAGGGCGATCATGATGGCGGGAAAGGTCGCCAGGTGCCAGTATGACCGGATGTAGTTGGCGTTTTCCCCGACCATCTGCCCCCAGCTCGGCGTAGGCGGGCTGATGCCGATGCCGATGAAGCTCAGCCCGGCCTCCGCGAAGATGGCGGACGGGATGCCCAGGGCGAGGGCCACGATCAGCGGCGTCAGGCTGTTCGGCAGGATATGGGTGACGACGATGCGCAGGTGGCTGCCGCCCATGGCCTTGGCCGCCCGGACGAACTCCTTTTCCTTCAGAGACAGAATCTGCCCTCGCAGGAGACGGCATACCCCTACCCATCCGGTCACTCCGATGGCGACGAAGATATTGAACAGCCCGGCCCCCAGCCACGACATGATCAGGATGATGAAGAGCAGGCCCGGAAAGGCCGACATGATGTCGACCCCCCGCATGATGACGCTGTCCACGCGGCCCCCCGCGTACCCGGCCAGGGCACCCAGGGGGACCCCGATGGCAAAGATGATGGCCTGCACGAGGACGCCCACCGTCATGGAGATCTCGGCGCCGTAGATGACCCGGCTGAAGAGGTCGCGGCCCAGGCCGTCCGTGCCGAAGGGGAACATCCAGGACGGTTCCTGCCAGGCGACCAGGAAGTTCTGCTTGGTATAGTGCAGGGGCGCGATCCAGGGCGCGAGCAGGGCCGTGTTGCTCAGCAGCAGGACCAGGAAGAGGCCCACCAGGGAGAGCTTGTTGCGGGAAAACCGCCGGGTGGCGTCCGCCCAGAGCCCGCTGTCATGTTTCTTGAAATACCGGTAGGCCCGGGGCCAGAGCAGGGTGAACTCCGTGGCCAGCGTGATACGGAAGATCTGTCCCGCCCAGGAGAAGAAGGGTTCGAGGCCTTCCCAGCTCAGGGATTCCGAAAGGCTTTCGGGGATGTCCTCGGTGCCGTAGGGGTACTGGTCCATCCAGGGGCCGAGCAGCCACCACGCCGCCAGCAGGACGCCGGCGCCCACGGCGGCGAAGAGGGATTTCTGCCGGACCGCCCGGTGACAGAAGGACGCCCAGCGTCCCGTTTCGTTCTTCCGGCCCAGGCGGTACATGCGAGGCAGATACAGCACCAGCTGGATCGCCAGGGCGATCCTCCCCACCTCGAGGACCATGGTGTCCCAGCTCCATCCCAGTACGGCGCCGAGGACCCAGACGAGACCCGCTTCGCCCGATGTACCGATCGATTCCATGCTAGTCCTTCCGATACCGTATGCGGGGGTCTACCAGGGCGTACATGAGATCCGTTATGACGTAGATCACGACGATGAGCGACGACCAGAGCAGGGCCGTGGACATGATCATGGGGTAGTCCCTGGCAAATACGCTCGTGGTGAAATAACGTCCCAGTCCGGGTATGCGGAAGATCGTCTCGATGAAGAAGGACCCGGTGATCAGGTTGGCCATCATCGGTCCCGCGATGGTCAGCAGGGGGATCAGGGCGTTCTTGAACACGTGCACCACCACGACGGAGAACTCGGTCAGGCCCTTTGCGCGGGCGGTTCGCACGTAGTCGGCCCGGATGGCCTCGATCATGTTCGACCGGGTGTATCTCGCCACCACGGCCATATCGCCGAGTGACATGGCGATCACCGGCATGACCCAGTCCTTGGGCGAATTCCAGCCTCCCGTCTCAAACAGGTGCAGCCAGAGAGAAAAGACGACGGTCAGGCCCACGGCCACGACGAAACTGGGCGTCACGATGCTGAATACCGCCGTGAGCGAGGCGACGTAGTCGATCCACGTGTTCTGGTACACCGCCGCGAGAATGCCCAGCAGCAATCCCCCGGACAGGGCCACGACCAGGGCCATGCTGCCGAGGTGGACGGACACGGGCCAGGCCTGGGCGATGAGCTCCTGGCAGGTTTTGCTCTGGTGCTGGAAGGAGTAGCCGAAGTCGCCCCGGACGACGTTGCTCACCCAGGAGATGTACTGGATGTGCAGCGGCTGGTCGAGATTGTACTTCCGCATCAGGTTGGCCCGCACCTCGGGCGTCAGGGGTATGCCGCCGGTCTCGCCGCCCGCGTCGAACGGGCCGCCGGGCACGGCGTGCATGATGGAGAAGGTGATGACCGAGACGGCGAAGAGTACGGGGAAGATCCAGAGTATGCGGCGGATCAGGTACCGGAAGCCCAGGTTCAGCCCGAGGAGAAAGATGCTGGTGACCGCAAGCATGATCAGCGTGCGGATCAGCATGACGTTCCGGGAGTCGGTGCCCCACAGCGCCAGGCCCACGGCGGCCAGGGCGATGGCCCGCGCGGCCAGGTTCGGCACGCGGAAACGGCGCAACAGGGTGGAAGCGGCGACGAACAGGAGAAGCCAGAGCGCCGCGAGGGCGGTGCTGAACACGCCAAGCTGCGGCGCCGCGACGGCCAGGGCGACGATGGTGATCAGCGTCTGGACGCCCGTGATGAAGGTCGCGTCAAGCTTGCGCCGGTTACCCCAGTAACCGGCGGCCAGGACGAGCAGCAGCCACAGGACGCCAATGATCCCTATTGCGGGCATCCGATCATCGAATCCTTTGCTTGAATGGGGTGATTACATGGGAAACCGCGGTCCGAAGGATGAGGAAGCCGCCTGCAGGGGCGAGCCCGCCCGCAAATCGCGGCGCCAACGGAGTACGGCTCCGTCGACCGCCTGACAACCTAAAGTCCCGTGGTGATTCTGTCAACGTATTTCGGTGTTTTCAGCAGGGCAAAAACCTGTTGATCCGATGGGCCGTTTTGTTGTTTCATAGGGAACATGGACTACCTGCTCAGTGGTTTTCAGGAAGCGATCCGATTGCTGCTCACGGGCGAGTCCGGCGTGTATGGCATCGTCGGCGTTTCCGTTTTCGTCGCAGTTTCCGCGATCCTGCTGGCTTCCCTGATGGGACTGCCCGCGGGCTATTTCCTCGCGACCCACCGGTTTCGGGGCCAGCGGCTGGTTACCACGGTACTCAATACATTGCTCGCCATGCCGACCGTGGTGATCGGCCTCTTCGTCTATGCCCTGATCTCCCGGCGCGGCCCCCTGGGGTTTCTTGAACTGCTGTATACACCGAAGGCCATGATCATCGGAGAGACCATCCTCGCCCTGCCTATCGTGGCCGCCTTCACCCTTTCGGCCTTCCGCGCCGTCGATTCCCGGATCACGGAGACGGCCCTGACGCTGGGCGCCACGACGGCCCAGACGGCCCGCACGCTGATTTCGGAGGCCCGGTTCGGGATCATGGCCGCCGTGGTCGCCGCCTTCGGGCGCGTCATCGCCGAGGTGGGCGCGGCCATGATGCTGGGCGGCAACATCAAGGGAAGCACGCGGACGATGACGACGGCGATCGCCCTCGAGAGCAGCAAGGGGGAGTTCGGCCTGGCCATCGCCCTCGGCATAATCCTGCTGCTGACCGCCTTCGGCGCGAACATACTCTTTCACTGGCTGCAGGGGTTCGACGACTGATGGCCGATCCGATCATCGTGGTCGAGGACCTGGCGCACCGTTACGGTACCGGGTTTCATTTGCGGGTCGGCCGCCTCGCCCTGTCCACTGGGAGGACCTATGCCTTCTACGGCGCGAACGGGTCGGGCAAGACGACGCTCCTGAACATCCTCGCCCTGCTGACCCTGCCGCAGGAAGGCCGGCTCCTCTTCGAAGGACGGCCCGTGAACGGGGCGGATCCCGCCCGCGTCCGCCGGTACCGCCGCCGCGTCACGCTGCTCATGCAGCACGTCTACCTGTTCCGGTCCACCGTGTTCGAGAACGTGGCGTCCGGCCTGCGTTTCCGCGGCGTGGCGAAAGAGGTCATCGATGCGCGCGTGAAGGGCATACTGAAGAGGGTGGGCCTGGTGGAGTTCGCCCACCGGCCGGCCCACAGCCTGTCGGGCGGGGAAGCCCAGCGCGCCGGCCTGGCCCGGGCCCTGGTCACGGAACCCGACGTCTTGCTCCTCGACGAGCCCACGGCCAGCGTGGACGCGGCGCATGGGCAGCAGATCGAAGAGATCCTCCGGGAAACCTGCAGACAACGCCGGATGACCGTGGTACTCTCGACGCACCAGTACGAACAGGCTCATCGCATTGCCGACGAGGTACTGATCATGCGCGACGGGCGCATGCTGGAGGCCGGTCCGGAGAACGTTTTCAAGGGATGCATAGAAGACAGTGGCCAGGGTACGGTCGTCAGGCTGGAGAACGGCGTGACGCTGCGTACGGATGCGGCCGCGCGGGGAACGGCCCACGTCGCCATTGCGCCGCACGAAATCCGGTTGGCCCCGGCGAACGCGTCCCCGGGTGTAGCGAACGCGTCCCCGGGCGCGGTGAATGCTTCCACCCGCGCCTCGAATACGCTCGAGGGCGTCTTGTCCGCCGCGGCGGTGGACGGAGACCTCATTCGCCTGGACGTGGACGCCGGGCTCAGGCTGACCGTCCACGTGACACGGGAAACCTTCGCCGGGATGGGTCTGACCGTCGGGGACCGGGTGCGCGCCGCCATCGAGGCCTCGGCCGTCCGGGTGCCGTGAGGCATCAGCGACTTCATCGCGGTTTTCCGGCGCAGATCAAAGCACAACACCCGCAGATCAAAGCAAAACACGTAAGTGGTCCGGGATCGAACATCTGAAGTGAAGGACAAACCATGGAGGGACCAATGATCCCCCGGGAATCGATACGCCTGGTCATGGGCAAGGACGAGTTGGAGATGGGCGGGAAATACCTGTCCACGCTCCGGGAAGCCAACGAACTGCTGGACGACGCGGATGCGCTGAAAGAACGCATGGTAGAAGACGGCTACCTGCTCATCCGCGGTCTGCATGATCCGGAAAAGGTCGGGGAAGCGCGCCGGGTCGTCCTGGAGAACCTCCAGGCCAACGGCCAGATCGATGCGGACTATCCCCTTGACCTGGGCGTCGCGGCCCCGGGCAAGCGGGGCGCCTTTTTCGGCGGCGCCAAGCGGGTGACCCATACGGACGAGTTCCTCGCCGTGGTCAATTCACCCGAAATCATGGGGTTCTTCGAAGGGTTCCTGGGAGGCCCCGTCCTCACTTTCGACTACAAGTGGCTGCGGGCCGTGGGCCCGGGCGACAACACCGGGGCGCACTACGACATGGTCTACATGGGCCGGGGCACCCCGAACCTGTACACGGTCTGGACGCCCCTGGACGACGTCACCTACGACATGGGCCCCCTCGTCATCCTGGCGGGTTCCCACCAGTTCGAGGCCGTCAAGGAGACCTACGGCAAGATGGACGTGGACCGGGACCACGTGACGGGCCACTTCACCAACGAGCCCATCGAGATGGTCGACCGGTACGGGGGCCAGTGGCAGACGAGCGAATTCCGGATGGGCGACGTGATCGTCCTCGGCATGTACACCATGCACGGGTCCGTCAACAATGCGTCGAACCGGTACCGCATCAGTACCGACACCCGCTACCAGCTGGCCAGCGAACCCGTCGACCACCGGTGGGTCGGCGAGAACCCCGTCGCCCATTACGCGTGGACCGAGGGGAAGACGGTGTCCATGGAGGAGATGCGGCGGAAGTGGAAGGTCTAGGGGAACGCGACGTGTGTTCGAAGCGATTTTTTCCCAGTCTGTTAGCCGGCCTCGCGCTGCTGGGCGGGATCTCCGCCTGCCAGACGACGGGGGTCCGTGAGCGCGTGGAGTTCCTGGCGGAGCCGATCGGCGACGGCCAGGTGGCCGCGGTGGTCGACTCCGTGCGGATCAGGAAGACCATCACCGACCTGGTGTCCTTCGGTTCCCGCGTGGCCGGCTATCCCGGGGCCACCAGGGCGGCGTACTACCTGGCCGACCGCATGCGGGAAATCGGCCTCGAGGACGTGGAGATGGAGGAGTTCGTCTCTTCCGTCCCCCTGGACGAGGGCGGTGAACTGACCCTCCTCGACGCCACGACCCTGGAAAGCCGGTCGATCCCCCTCTATGCCCTGTGGCCCAACCTCGTCCGCACGTCCACGACGCCTCCCGGAGGCATCACGGGCAAGCTCCACTACGTGGGCAACGGCGAATGGGAGGATTTCAACGGCATCGATCCGGCCGGCGCCGTCTTCCTGATGGACTTCAATTCCGGCGTGAACTGGCAGCGTGCCGCCATGCTCGGCGCCGGCGCCGTGATCTTCGCGGAGCCCGACCACACCACGCGCGTCGACGGGGAGGAGAAGCACCTCCAGGTTCCTCTCGACTTCCCCCGGTTCTGGATGAAAAAGGGTCCGGCCCGGCCCCTGATCGAATACCTCGAAGCCAACGGCCCCGTAACCGTCCGGGCAAGAGGACGCATGACCTGGAAACGGCTTCCGGCCTACAATGTCTTCGGCAGGATCACCGGGACGCACCCGGCGCTGAAGGAGGAGGTCATCGTACTGGAATCCTACTACGATTCCATTTCCTCCGTTCCGGCCGTTTCTCCCGGCGCGAACCAGGCGTCGGGCGTGGCCGCGCTCCTGGAAATGGCCCGATACTTCGCCGCCCATCCTCCCGCGCGAACGGTGCTGATCCTGGCGACCTCGGGGCACTTCATGTCGCTCAGCGGGATAAACGACTTCTCGTACCGCCACGCGCGCATTTCAAGCCACTTCGCGGACCAACTCGAAGATCCCATCAACATCAAGCTCTTCGCGGGTATCGACCTGTCCAGCGCGCGGGACCAGGTCGGGGTGATCTACTCCGGCGTCCTCTTCGGAGGCGATTCCTTTGAAAAACAGCGGTTCTTCACGCCCTTCGGCCGCACCTTCATGGGCTACGCGAACGAAGTCATACGGCGGGGCGCCTTCCCGTCCGGCGCCCTGGTGAACGTGATCTCTCCGTCGCAGGGGCACCGGACCGCCGGGTTCTTTCCGGCGGGCAACATCGCCCTGGACGCCGAGCTGGTCTTCTGGATGGGGCTTCCCGCCCTGTCCTTCGCCACGGTGTTCGACGTCCGCGAGTTCGTGGACACGCCCATCGACGACCTCGACCGGGTCAACTTCCACAACGTGTACACCCAGGCCGTCCTGTTGACCGAGCTGTTCGGCCGCGGGGTCAACGATCCCCGCCTGTTTCCGGATTTCAAGATGCAGCTCGAAGACCGCTTCGTGAACGGCCGCATCCGGGTCGTGGAATTCGACCCCCGGGAAGACTACATCCCGAGCAAGCCGAAGCCCGGCGCCGTGGTCCGTTTCCGCCGCTACAACAAGACCATCAGCGGGGTGAAGAACGAGATCTTCGTGGTGGCCGACAGCGCGGGCGTGGCCGAATGCACCGAACTGGAGGCGGGGCGTACGTACCCGACCGAAGGCTACGTCATGGACCCCGAAACGGGGGAGATCATCTACGCGCCGGACCGGGGTCCCTACGGGGAAGGCGCCTACCCGCTCGAGATCACGATGGACTGGGTGGACAAGGAGAAACCCACAGTGGTCTTCCGGTCCGATGCCACGAACCTCTACGACCTGGTGGACCCGCGCTTCCTGACGCGGCTCAACGAGGCCGTGGTACTGGACGAATCGGGCAATCCGCCCCTGGAATGGGGCATGACGTTCCAGGAAGGAGGATGGACGACGGGGTTTTCCTACGAGGAAGACACGGCCGTGGTCTTCATGCCGCCGGAGAGCCGGTTCAAGGTCACCATGTCGACCGGCCTCTTCGGCCGCCGCCTGATACTGACCAACGCGGACGAGCAGAACCCGGAGGGCATCGGATTCGACGCGGGGATCGGCTCCGTTCCGCTGACGTCCTACCAGGTCGCGAAGGACATGTGGCACCTGGACGAGGCGCGGATCGGCGCGCTCAGGTCCGTCGGCGTGAGCAATACCCGGCTGGACGATTTCCACCGGGAGGCGGGACGCCTGCTTGACCTGGCGGAGACGGCCCGGCAGAACCTGCAGTGGGACCGCTTCATCAAGCATGCCCGGGCCGCCTGGGGATACGAGTCGCGGGCCTATCCCGACGCGACCGGAACGGCCAACGACGTCGTGAAGGGCGTGCTGTTCTACATGGTGCTGGTGATCCCTTTCGCCTACGCCCTGGAACGGCTGCTCTTCGGTTTCGCCAACGTGTACAAGCGCATCGCCGCCACCTTCGGCATCTTCCTGGCCGCCTTTGGCGTGCTGCGCTTCACCCATCCGGCCTTCCAGATCACCACGGCGCCCGATATCGTACTCCTCGCCTTCACCACCTTCGCCCTGGCGGCCGTGGTCATCTGGCTCATATCGGGCCGGTTCACCCAGACCATGCGCGAGGTCAGACAGGACGCCCGTACGGTGCAGGCCACCGACGTGCGGCGTTCGAGCGCCCTGGCCACGGCCTTCGCCCTCGGTATCGGCAACATGCGCAAGCGCAAGGCCCGGACCCTGCTTACCTGCGCCACCCTGGTGCTCCTGGTGTTTACCGTGCTGTCCTTCACGTCCGTGCAGACCTACCTCCGGTTGCAGAAGGTGAGCCAGGACGCGGAGGCCGCCTATACCGGAATGCTCGTACGGAATCCCAACTGGGCGCCGCTGCAGAAGCAGACCCACGAGTACGTGCTCTCCGAGTTCGGATCTTCGGAAGCCGAAGACCAGGGCATCCAGATCGTTTCCCGGACGTGGTATTCCGGAAACCTTCCCGGAGACCAGACCTTCGTCAAGGTCGACCGGACGGGCGCGGACGGAACGCCCAGGTCCACCTATGCCTCGGCCATGCTGGGCCTGCTTCCCGATGAAGGTGAGGTGAGCGGCCTGGACCGGGCGCTGACGTCGGGCAGATGGTTCTCCGCGGATGAAAGGGACGTGTGCATCATCCCGACGGATATGGCCGAACTCCTGGGCATGACCGAAGAAGACACGGGCCGGTCGGAGATCCTGATCTTCGGCAAGCCCTACCGCGTGATCGGCATGTTCGACGCGGCCGTCATGGAAGGGATCACCGACCTGGACGGCGAGCCGCTTACGCCGGTCGACTACACGGCGACGGGCCACGATCTGCTCACGGAACTCGCCCTCATGGACTACGACGAGGAACCGGTTCAGATGGCCCGATTCGAACACATGCCGGCCGCCAATATCATCCTGGCGCCGCAGGCCTTCGTGAACGACCTCGGCGGCACGCTCCGTTCCGTCGCGGTCCGTTTCCCCTCCGACGAAGCCGCCCTGAACCGGATCGAGCGCTTCATGCAGCGCCTGGGCATTCCCGTGGTGGCGTCCGTCGGCGGCGAGGTCGCCGTGTACAGCGCCATGTCCCTGAGTTCCCTGTCGGGCCTGGGCAACCTGTTCATCCCCATGGTCGTGGCCGCCCTCATCATCCTGAACACCATGATGAACGCCGTCTACGAACGCTTCAGCGAGATCGGGGTGTACAGCGCCGTGGGCCTGGCGCCGGCCCATATCGGCGCCCTCTTCATGGCGGAGGCGGCCATGTACGCCGTCATCGGAGGCATGTCCGGTTACCTCATCGGCCAGACCGTGGCCCGGGGCATCACGGAATATCAGCTGCTGGCGGGACTGACCCTGAACTACTCCTCTCTTTCCGCCGTGGCCTCCACGGCCATGGTCATGGCGGTGGTGATGCTCTCGACGATCTACCCGGCCGGCAAGGCGTCCCAGATGGCCGTGCCGGATGTGAAACGGCAGTGGTCCTTCCCCGAACCCGACGGCGACGACTGGAGTTTCGAGTTTCCCTTTACGATCAGCCGCACGGAAACGCTGGGCCTCTACGCCTACCTGACGCGGTTCTTCGAGTCATACGGCGAGAGCACGCTGGGAAACTTCATGACAGACGAGGTGGTCCTGACGGGCACCGGCGAGGAGACCGTGGTCACGTACATGATCGCGATGAAGACCTGGCTGGCGCCCTACGACACGGGCGTCAGCCAGCGCGTGGCCCTGAGCGCGGCGCCCGCGGAGCAGGAACACGATCTGTACGCGGTATGGGTGGATATACACCGGGAAAGCGGCGACGTGGACTCCTGGCAGCGGCTGAACCGGCGCTTCCTTAATGTACTGCGCAAGCAGTTCCTCGTCTGGCGCACCGTGGACCAGGAGGTCAAGCAGGTCTATGCCGACGAAGGGCGGGATATGATCACGGTCGGGGGCAGGCGTGAGATCATTGCACAAGAATCGTGAGGCGATTGAGCGGACAAGAAAGAGATTACGTGCGAGAAGCGGACTTAGTTGAGGGAAACAGGCCGAACGCTGAACGGCTTGAGGTCGGACCGGTCGGGAAGGGCGATGGAGCAGAAACATTTGTCTGGTGAAATCAACGAAAGACCGTGGCTCAACACGCTCATGGGCCAGAACGTACGGATCAAGACGCCGGGTTCCGCCACGGAGGACCGCGTGACGGTCATCGAAGCCGTCGAACCACCCCACAGTCCGCCGCCCGTATACACCCGGCACGCCTTCATCGAGATGTTCCTGGTCGTCGAGGGCGCCCTGACCTTCCAGTTCCTCCACGAAAGCGCCTTCGTGCTCGAATCCGGCCAGATGGTCACGGTGCCGAGTTTCCGGCCTCATTCCTTCTGGAACGATGGCGACGAGCCGGCCCGGATCATGCTGATCTGCACGCCCGCGGGGCTGGACCGGTTCTTCGAAGCTTCCGACCGGCTGTTGCGGCGCATGCCCGCCGACACGTGTGATCCTGAGGCGTTACAGGCGGAAATGGCCCGCCTGCGGGATGAGTTCGGGCTCGATCACGTTGCGGCGCCGCCGGGCGATAACTGACGGACTTACGGAGGCTACGCTGTCGATTCGGAAAGCATAACTTCCCGAGAGCATTACGGAGTCGACGACACGGTGCAATAGCGTGCGATTGTAGGATTTGACATATCCCAGAAACTGAGTTGACCCCGTTTAGCGCGCATGTATCTTTTACGACAAGGAGTGTACGACACAAACTCAAGAAACGCTTTTCAGTCTACAAGTTGGTGATCCTGATTTTAAATGCACCGGGTAAACTCGGTCCGCGCGGGCAGGATAACGTTGATCGGAAAACCCGGTCGTATGAGGATCATGGAGTTGACGTGATGACGAGAGTCCGAAAGTCAATTGCAATTGAACGATTACAGAGGTTGGTGGATGAGGCTTCAGAGTTGGATATGGAGGATGATAGCTCTCAGGAAGTCCGAAAGCGGGTTTCGCCGTGGTTCTGCTGACGCCGGACGACATAGGTGCGGCCATTCAGGACAAGGACAAAATAAAGCCCCGAGCCCGTCAGAACGTGATTCTCGAACTCGGATTCTTCATCGGGAAGTTGGGCCGCAAGAGTGTCTGTGCTCTGAAGGCGCATGACGTCGAAACTCCTTCTGACTTCGATGGGGTTGTCTATATCGTCCTTGACGAGCCGGGCGCATGGAAGATGGCACTCGCTCGGGAATTGAAGGACGCCGGCTTCGACATCGACGCTAACCGGGTTTTGCAGCCATGAACGCACAGTGGTCGATCTCAAAAACCGAATTGGCAGCTTTTTGTCAAGGTCACGGTATCCGGCGATTTGCTATTTTCGGATCGGCGCTGCGGACCGATTTTGGCCCGGAGAGCGATATCGACGTGCTGGTTGAGTTCGCACCGGGCCACACTCCCGGTCTGCTGGGCATGGCCGGATTGGAGATTGAGCTATCCGAACTGTTTGGCGGTCGGAAGGTGGACCTGCGAACTCCGGAGGATTTGAGTCGTTACTTCCGCCAGGAGGTCATCGACACTGCGGAGGTTCAATATGCGCAGGGATGACGAAATCCGATTACGGCACATGTTGGACGCCGCGCGGGAAGCAGTTTCCTTCGTCCAGGGACAGACGCGTAGCGACTTGGACAACGATCGCCAACTCGTCCTCGCGTTGATCAAGGATATCGAGATTGTCGGCGAGGCGGCGACACAGATAACAGAACCCACGCGTCGCCGTTTGTCGGATATACCGTGGCAGCGGATCATCGGAATGCGCAATCGACTCGTACATGCCTATTTCGACATTAATCTCGAAACAGTCTGGAAAACGGTGGAGGACGATTTGCCGGAACTGATCCGTTTGCTTGAATCGGTAATCCCTACTGATACGGATCAAACATCGGAGAAAAAGTAGAAAGCCACAGTGCCTTTGATCGGACGATCGTCAATCCGCCTTACCGGGGACCTGAGCGTCTGTCGATCTTGCTTAATTGCCGCACCCGCCGAATACATTTATCATTACCATTGCGAACACGAAGGCTGACCAGCTTTCAGACGATCGACTGCCCGGAGAGCCGGTCTGCCAGAAAGTCATCATCCGTTCGAGAAACAATCATCCGCACCGTGGACGGCGGCAAGGAAATCTTCCGACTGTGGCGGCAACATTTCGGATGCTGAGAGGCGTACATGGAATGGCCGGAAGTGCTTCGGCGCATCGAAGGCGGAGAAAACAGCCATACTGAATTCAAGCGGGAACTCGGCGACTTCAGTTCCCTCGGCGGGACGCTGTGCGCATTTGCCAATGGTGACGGGGGACTGCTCGTGATCGGCGTAGACAGCTCCGGCGTCATAGCAGGAACGCAGGAAGATCCGGAAAGTACGCAGGTACGACTGACAAGTTTCTTGCAAAACGGCTGCGGCAGACCGGTCGCCGCCGAGTGCGACCGGTATCTCACGGATGCCGGTTGGGTGCACTGGGTCGACGTTCCTCGCCAGCGGCGGGGATACGAGCCGTTCAGTTATGGCGGGCGCTTCTGGATCCGTCGGAGGCGCGCCACCGCGGCGCCTTCACCGTCGGAGTTGCAGGAACTGCTCAACGTCTTCGGCCTGGTCCTCACCGAGAAGCAGGTCGTCGCTTCCGCGACCGCAGATGACATCGACATGAACGCATTTCGCTCGTACATGCAGGCGCAGGGCATGCGGATGGAGGATGGACCGCAGCCGGACGTGGAGAGCGATTTGTGCAACGCCTCGGTATGCGACCGGTTGAACGGCACACTCCGCCCAACCCTTTACGGCCTGATGGTCTTCGGCAAGGATCCCCAGGGGTTTCCGCACACCACGAGCATGTTCATCCAATGTGCCAGGTACGGAGGCGGCAACCAGGCATCGGACGTACTGAGCGCGGGCGAGAGTCGCGGACGGCTTGACGAGCAGATTCAGCGGTCCATGGGGTGGTTCCGCAGTCTGGGTAGAAAGGAAATCTATCGGGGACTCCACCGCGAGGACGTCCCCCTCATCCCGGAAGAGGTGCTCCGCGAGGCGCTGGTGAACGCGGTCATTCACCGGGACTACGCTATCGCAGGTTCCCAGGTGATGCTGGAGGTCTTCGACGACCGCATCGTGGTGACCAGCCCTGGCGCGCTGCCGAACCACATGACGGTCGAACAGGCGCAGATGGGTGGCGCACCTCGATCCCGCAGCGAGATGATGGCGAACGCCATGGTCGTGCGAGGGCTCATGGAACGTCGCGGCAGGGGCTGGCTTGCCATGCGCCACGCCATGCGTAACTTCAACGGGACGAAGCCGACGCTCGAGAACTTCGAACGCGACAGATTCGTCCGGGTGACGTTTCATTTTGAGCCGGATCCGTCCGGACCTAACGACTGACTTCGAGGAAACTGCCTGCTTCATCTAAGTGGAGAGCGGCTCGAACTTACCAGACTGCCTGCGAATAGAAGTTACGAATGACTGTGTTCGGCGTTACGAGCGGACAGGCGTGCAGACCGGCCGTGGCTACGATCGTGCGATCGGCGGGATCACGGTGATTCCAGGCGAGTTCGAGGCTGTCGATCCAGGTCCGTACGTCCACGGGGAGCAATTCTACCCGGTCGGTCCGGTCCAACTTTTCTACGAACTCTCCTACAGTCAGGGGAAGCACCAGTTTCTCCCTCTTCACCTTGACGCCAATCACCCAGATCGAAATTGAACTAAAACAAACGCGGTCGGCTTTCTCAATGGCGTTGGCCGCAGTCTGCGTCAGTCGTTCAGGATCCAGCGTCCAGAATACGAGCGTCGCCGTGTCCAGCAATACCATAATCGCAGTAGGCCGAATCCTTGTAATGACGTTGATGTGATACCGAAAAATAAAGACTTCTTCCAGTTGACCTGTTGACATTCGACGTCCCGACGTCTATATTGGTACCATGGGAAATGATCATGATCGATTTGCTCCTGGTCGAGTAAGGGACGCCATAATAAGAGTAATGAGGCTTTCGTCAGAATCTCTGTCGGCCAAGCAGGTTGCCGAGAAGGTTGCAAAGATAGAAGGCCACATGCCGGAGTCCTCGATAAGATCCTATCTGAGGCTCAATACGCCGGCCGTGTTTGTTAGGGAGAGGAGAGGGATCTACCGACTCAGGGACGATTATGACAGTGGTCTGCAACGGACGATACCAGTGGACATTGCCTGGGAGGAACCTTTCAAGATTGGAAAGGCAACTTTAGTACATAGTGACTGTTTGGACTGGTTGGATACATTGGAAGATCGTTCTATTCATGCTATTGTCACCGATCCGCCCTATGGATTGCAAGAATACACACAAAAAGAACAGTCAAAACTCAGAAAAAAGAAAGGTGGCGTTTGGAGATTGCCCCCTTCATTCGACGGACATGTCCGGTCCCCATTACCCAGATTCACCACATTGACGGACGGACAAAAGTTGTATCTTCGGGAGTTTTTCTTTATCTGGACACGGCTCCTGATACCTAAACTGGTCCCAGGTGCCAATGTAGTTGTCGCCTCTAATCCTCTGCTTTCCCATATCGTCGCTGGTGCTATCGCAGATGCGGGTCTTGAAAGGCGGGGTGAAATCGTCAGGTTGGTCATGACCATGCGCGGAGGTGACCGACCAAAGGCGGCGCACGATGAATTCGGAGGTGTCAGCGTACTCCCAAGGTCTATGTGGGAGCCTTGGTTGCTGTTTCGCAGGCCTATCGAGGGAAGGGTTCAGGACAACCTGCGGAAATGGCGAACAGGAGGGTTTCGCCGACCGGATGATCTAAAGCCATTTGGAGACGTAATTCGATCTGCTCCGACCAGGAAGAATGAAAGGGCTATCGCGCCGCATCCAAGCCTGAAGCCGCAGTCCTTTATGCGTATGCTGGTGAGAGGAGTTCTTCCTCTCGGTGAGGGTATAATCGTTGACACTTTTGCGGGCGCTGGTTCTACGCTGGCGGCAGCTGAAGCGGTAGGATACGAGTCAGTTGGTGTAGAGAAGGATCCGCTCTATTTCAATATGGCCAAGGAAGCAATACAACCACTTTCCGAAATTTGATTGCGAGCCGGATTTAGCGAGTCTGAATGTCTTTGTATACCCAGTTCTCACGTAGTTTAGCTACACCATGTCGGTCGAGCGTTGCAGTCCGCGTGCCTAATTCTCCACGAGGGTTACGGCGAAAATCCTCTACGGTTACATGCGATACGTAGACTTCCTTAAAAACCATCGGCCGTCTTGCTAAAGCTGGTTCAGTTTCATTGTCCACCTCGTAAACGAACACACACATCCACTGATCTCTGGCGCCGTGGGTATCGACTGCGCCGCCTCGTTTCCTCGTGGTTTTTATCTCCAAGCCTTGATCTCCGGATTTTACCGAGTTTTCAGCGTATACTCCCTGAACAACTAAATCCGGATGCCCATTGAAGTAGTTGTTCTCTGTCAGTACTCGTGAGTGTTTGGCAAGGCTTGCCGTAAGCATGTCTGACAAGACACCAGACATGATGGCAGGTCGCAACATATCGTCAAGGCGTTCCAGACCACGTGCAACCAGATGAGAATTGACATCGTGGAAGAAATCGTAAACATCCTGCATCGCAGACTCAAAATCCATTCGGCGAAGTTCGTAGGGAAGATCCAAGTCAGGATTAAATAAATCTCGTACGACTGCGTTTCTGGGCTGTTGGATAGGATCGTCTTCAGGATGTTTCACAAGTTACCCAAAGGTTGTAATACGGCAATTCAAGCATATAAGAACATACTCGGACAGTACTCGAGTTGACAATACCAAATAACTACTTCACGTCCACCGGCCGCAAGTCCAGTGCGAGATCGCGGAATCCCCGTACCCGGTGGAGCGTGATCAGGTTGGTATCGTGCTGGTTCTTGCCGCCATGGGCGGTGCGTGCGACGACCAGGAGGTCGTCTCCGGAGATGACCTGCGAGGCGTAGCTGAAGGATTCCATGATACTCCTGCTCATGGCGACGCAGCCCGCCTGGAACCAGTTGAGGGCGTCGAGGCTGTACATGAGCATCAGGATGCGCCGCTCGTTGCCGGGCGGACCGCTGAAACCGACGCGCCGGAGGGGCTCACGGTCCTGCCAGGGGTTCGTGGACAGGGTCACCGTGGTCCAGTACAGGCCGCTCACTTCGTCGTGGACGATCTGAAACTTGCACTGGGCGCCGGGCATGGGGTGGAACTGCAGGAACCGGTAGTCGAGGTTCCTGCCGTCGTCCGTGATTCGTCCGACTGAGGCCAGGCTCGACGTGGAGTGGCCGTCGACGATCGTGCGCATGATCATACGGATCTCGCCGTCCACCAGCACGATGTTGCCTTCAAGGAAACTGTCGGCCGGCACTTTGTCTGTGAGGCTCTCCGGGTACATCCGTTGTGATAGCACGTCGGGAACGCCGGGAAACCGGACGTGGTTGGACATGCGCCAGGCCGCCGGGTCCAGCAGGTCCATGGACAGGTCGCCGGCCACCACCAGCGATTTCCAGTCGAAGCGGCTCGGCGCGTCGCAGGTCTCAAAGGCGCGATAGGCGTGGCCGTTGTGGATCAGTACCGGCGTCGGCGCGCAGTGATGCCTGCCCTCGAAGAGCGTGACCGGTCCTTCCCAGGTTGAGCCGCCGTCCCTGGAACGACCGATGATGATGTCCCGGCTTTTGCGCCGATTGCCGATCAAGTAGGCGTCGTCTTCGTGAGCCCAGATGGTCGCCCAGATGAAATCCTGGCAGGCCGTCTTGGTCCACGTGGCGCCGTCGTCGTCGCTGACCAGCACCTCGGTCTGATTGGGCACCGCCTCCTTCATGGGATTGGGACGAAACCACTCGTAGCTGGCCAGCAGGCGTCCGGAGCGCATGCGCGCGACCGAGGGCGACCCGGCGTACACGTTTTCCGGGTCGGAGGACGAGGCCAGTACAAGGTGATCTTCGGATAGCATGCGGTTCATTTTCGGGACCTCCGGGTGTTGGGATGGATAAGCGATTCTACTCGGAAGGGAAGGGCTTGTCAACCGGAAGGCGTGACGTCTAGATCATCCCGAAATCAAGCGCCTGGGTCATCCCTGAATCCAGCGCATCGGAACAACGAAACCGTCGCCTGATTCTTTGTTGGAAGCGCTATATTGCCCTTGATCTGAACGGTCCGCTCGCAGTATCATAGAACCGATCACCGATATCCCCGTCTCAAATCGAATGAAGTAAACCGATTTGACACCAGTGAACCGGGGCCGCCGGAGCAAACCGGGACCGCCGGAGCACACCGGGACCGCCGGAGCAAACCGGGGCCGCCGGAGCACACCGGGGCCGCCGGAGCAAACCGGGACCGCCGGGAGGATAAGCTTATGGCCGGGAAAACCAACCTCAACCTGTCCCGCAGAGACGTGCTGATCAGGGGAGGGATCGCAGCGGCCGGCATGACGCTGCTGCCTTCCCACGTACTGGCCCAGCTGGCTCAACTGGCCCGGGACGAAACGCCCGTCAACTGGATCGACGAGTTCGGTCCGCCGCGCACGCCCGATTTCGTCCTGCTGGACTGGAACGGCCTGGAGTCGTGGATTACGCCCGTGGACCAGTTCTTTTCGGCCAGCCACTATCCCGAGCCGACGGTGGACGGGGAGAACTACAGCCTCGAGGTTTCGGGCGCGGTGAGGCAGAAGCTCAACCTTAGCCTGGACGAGATCAAGTCCCTGCCGCGCAGAGAGCTCGACTTCACCCTCGAGTGCTCGGGCAACCGGGGCGTCCCCGTGTTCCGTGGCGGCGTGTTCAACGCCCGGTGGACCGGCACGCCGCTGGCGCCGATCCTGGAACGGGCGGGCGTGTGGGACAACGGTATCGAGGTGGTTTTCTTCGGTCATGACGAAGGAGAGGAGATCATCACGCCCCGGCGCAGCGAACCGGTGACCATGAAGCAGAACTTCGCCCGGTCGCTGACCATGGCGCAGGCCATGGACCCGGACCTCCTGCTGTGCTACGAGGTGAACGGGCAGACGCTGCCGGCAAAGCATGGATACCCTCTGCGTCTCATCGTGCCCGGCTGGTACGGCATCACCCAGGTGAAATGGCTGAAGCGCATCGAAGTGCGTACGACCCGGTACATGGGGCGGTTCATCTCGCGGGATTACGTCACGGTCCGAGAGGAGACCCACAACGGGGAGACCGTGTGGCGCCAGGAGTCCGTGGGCAAGGGCCGCATCAATTCCGTCACGGCGCGGGTCACCCGGGTCGGCCCCCTGCACCGGATATACGGCGCGGTTTGGGGCGAACCGCTCAGGGAGGTGCAGGTGCGCATCGACGACGGTCCGTGGCAGACTGCCGAGATCATCGAGGGCGAGGACGCCGAGTACGCCTGGAAGTTCTGGCGGCTGGACTGGGACCGCCCGTCCCCCGGCGAGCACACGATCACGTCCCGTGGCGTAACGATGGCCGGCACGATGCAGCCGGCGCCGGACGACCCCTACCTGGCGGGCAAGAAGACCTACTGGGAGAGCAACGGCCAGGTGACACGCACCATCCGGACCTTCGAAAGCTAGGGAAACGACTCCCCGATCCATGTTCATCGATTCCCACGCGTACTGTTTTCCCCCGGGAGACGCGAAGGCCGGGTACGCTGACGCCCGCGAACACCTCCGGTGGATGCAGGCCGAGCACGCGGTCCACCACCAGCCGGCCTGGCGGGTGCGGGACCGGGCTCCCGCCTCGTCGGAGGCCATCGCTCCCGCGTCGCCTGGAGACTGGTCCACGCTGCCCGACGTGGACTTCCGCGTCGACCGCACCCACGGACGGGTCGTGTGGACGATCGACGGCGAAGACTGTACCAAGCAGTTCTACCCGCCCCACCTGCGCAACCTGGAATACACGCCCGACGGCCTGATCGCGGAGATGGACTACGCGGGCGTGGACGCCGCCCTGCTCCATACCAATCCCATGTTGAACCGCGACAGCGCCTTCCAGGCCGAATGCGTCGCCGCCTTTCCGGGCAGGCTGTACTCCATGGCGCCCGTGGACGAGTGGCGCGTCGCCTCGGAGACGGACCGGGTAATCGAAGAAATCGAACGGGCCGTCCGCGTTCACGGACTGCACGCCGTCAAGTTCAACGCCACGCTGTCATATCGTGGCGGCGTCAAACGAGGGAGCGACGGCGGCGAGCGCTGGAGCGGCGGTGCCTGCCGCCCGTTCTGGGACGCCGTGACCGCCCTGGACGTGCCCGTATTCTTCACCCTGGGCGCCGGCCCCGTGCTCGGCTACCATTCGGATCTCGTGCAAGGGTACCTCGACGAACTCGGCGTGCTCATGGACTGGATGGACCGGTACCCGGACACGGTCTGCAGCATTACCCACGGCTTCCCCTGGCGCATGTTTATCGAAGGCGATCGCATCGTGCTGCCGGAGGACCTGTGGAAACCCTTCGAGAACCCCAATCTGAGTCTGGAGGTATGCTTCCCCGTTCGGATCGGCGACCTCTTCGATTTTCCCTACAGGGAGGCCCTGCCGGCACTGGAGGAGATGGTCGAGCGGATCGGCGCGGGCCGGCTGCTTTGGGGCACGGACATGCCCTTCCAGAACCGGTTCTGCACCTACCGCCAATCCCGGGACTGGATAGAGAAGTACGCCGATTATCTGAGCGAGGCGGACCTGGCCGCGATCATGGGCGGCACGGCCGCGCGCATCCTTGGTATCAAGTTTACATAACCCGGAGGATCAAATGCACGTCGGCACGCAGCAGTTCAGCACGGCGGACGAAGACCTTGAATACCTGGCCCGCCACGGCGTCTTCAACAAGAGCGAGCTCAACATCACCTTCCACAGGGAATTCGGCTGGGACGGGGAGGAACTGGCGGCGAAGAAGGAGAAGTGCGCCCGTTTCGGGATCGAAATGGAGATGGTGGCCCTGCCCATCGCCGACCTGAACGTGGACGGCGGCCAGGTGCCCAATTACATGCTGGGCAAGTACGAGGAAGGCGACAAGGAGATCGAACTGGTCTGCAACATGGTGCGCCAGGCCTCGGAAGCGGGCATCCCCGCGATCAAATACTACCTGTGCGAGATGGAGAACCAGCGCACCGAGAGCGATCCGCCCGGACGGGGCGGCTCGATCTACAGCACCTGGGACCTGGAGAAGGCGAAGGAGCGGCCGCCGCGGTACGACGAACCCGTGACGGCCGAGATGAACTGGGCCCGCATCACCTACTTCCTGGAACGGGTGATCCCCGTGGCGACCGAACACAAGGTCCGCATGGCCTGCCATCCCTGCGACCCGTGGCTGCCGCCCGGATACCGTTGCGTGGACCGCGTACTCGGCGGCTTCGAAGGGTTCAGGCAGTTCATCGAGATCTGCCCCAGTCCCTATCACGGCGTCAACCTCTGCCTGGGCTGCATGGCGGAGAGTTCGCTCGATCCCCTCAACGAGGTGCCGGACATCATTCGCTACCTGGGCTCGCGCAACAAGATCTTCCTCTGCCACTTCCGCAACATAGTCGGGGGACGCAACAAGTTCCAGGAGGTATGGCCGGACGAGGGCGTGATGAACATGCACCGCAACATGCTGGCGCTCAAGGAGGTCGGCTATCCGCACATGTGCGTGCCGGACCACGCGCCGGGGCACCGGGACCCGGACAGCTACCGGCAGGGTTTCGCCTACGAGTTCGGGTACATCCAGGCCATGATCCAGGCGGTGATGGACGAGGGTTAGTCGTCATTGATGCCCCGCACGAACTGTGATTACGCTTGGCTTGCCGGTTTTCCGACTCGCCGGGACGACGATCCGGGTCCGGCCGAGACCGGGACGAGGTCAATGCACGGATCAGCTAACGGATCCATTCCTCGAGTTCCGTGCGGGTGTCCGTACGGTCGTCGCGGTATTTGACGATTACCGGCGTGGCGAGCGACAAACCCCACTGGGGTCCCGCGCCGCTCGTGACGGCGCGCGCGCCGGGGACGACGACCGCGTCCACCGGTACTACGGTCTGCTCACCCGCGGCTGGCCGTATGATGCTTCTGCGGGGCAGGTCGTAGATCGGAGTGGACCCGGTCAGTATGGTACCGGCGCCGATGACCGCCCGCCGCTTGACAACCGCGCCCTCGTAAATCCCCGTGTTGCCGCCGACAAGCGCTTCGTCCTCGACGATCACCGGCAGGGCGCCAACCGGTTCGAGCACCCCGCCGATTTGGGCCCCGGCGCTAACGTGGACGTTCTTGCCGACCTGGGCGCAGGACCCCACCAGCACATTCGAGTCGATCATGCTTCCGTCCCCGATGTAAGCGCCGATATTGATATACATAGGCGGCATGCAGATGACGCCTGCTCCCAGGTAAGCCCCGTCACGCACCGACGAGCCGCCCGGTACGATCCTGACGTTCGACCCGGTGGAAAGCGGGCGAAGCGGAAGCGTGTCCTTGTCGAGCCAGGGCGATTCGCTGCTTGGAGATTCGAAGGCAACCACGTCGCCGCAGCGGAATCCCACCAGGATGCCCTCCTTGACCCAGGGGTTGACGCGCCAGCCTGTCGGAGACGAAGGGTCGGGCTCGGCCGCGCGCACCCGCCCACGGGAGAGTTCGGTTCGGAGTTCCGCGAAAGCTGCGCGGGCTTCTTCCCGGTCGGCCCCGGTCGCTTCGGTGTATAGCCGCTTTATCCGTTCTGAGAGTTCCATAGCTGGTGATCGCTCCTGGTATTGAACCGGGTGTAGGGGTATGCTCTGCCACGAGTGGGCAGGGCTGGCGGTCCCGTCTTCGTCATGTCGCGGTCAAGTCTGCCACTCGATCAGTTGCTGGTCCTGTTTCAGCCGCGCGCGCTGGTGCTGGGCGGCGATGAAGATGTCTTCCAACCTGGGCGTGTCGTCTTCGAGCCCGGGCAGGGAGTACCGCGCTTCCATGAAGAACCGGTCTTCCCGCGGCGATTGGACCCATGCGTGCCGCCACCATTCCAGCATGCGGTCTCGCGCGTCGGCCATGGCGCTGGAGGAGGGCAGCCGGTCGCTCTTGCTGAGGTTGATGATGCCGCGGGCCGGCATCAGGTTCCAGAGATCGTTGTTGCGCCAGCGCGCCCACGGAAAACAGTGGTCGATGTGCGGAACGGTTCGAATACGCGCCGCGGACCAGACGCAGGTGAGCGCGAATCCGTCGTCGCGCAACTGCTTCGCCCGTTCGAGGGCAATGCCGGTGTCGTAGCGGCTTTCGGTCCAATCGAACGGGTCGTCAGGTGTCGTTTCGGCCCCGCCTTCCCGGACCAGGGCGGCAGGCTGGTCGGTGTCGGCCGCCCACCGCGCAGCGCTGCCCGGGCTTGCCGGGCCATCCCAGTTCAACGTCAGTTGCCGCCATTCCCGTACGATGACCGGATCCAGCCAGCAGGCGAACTGACCGAGTGCCTGCCATAGCAATGCGGGAATCCTGAATCGGCCGAACCGCGCCAGGTATTCGCGCGACAGCACGATGGGCCGGGCGGCCGCACGCGTTCTGGTAAACCCGGATTCGAATAATTGCCGGTTGCCGGAAGCGGGATACGTGATGTAGTGTACCGGCATCCGCTCGATATTCTCGCAGGCGTCGTTTATGGCGCGGGTAAGGATGGCGGCCCGGTCCGAATCAAACCGGGCGCCGAGCCGAAGGTCGGAAGGCGAGACTTCCCGAAGCCGGTAGAACGCGTCCTTCGCCCAGCCGTATCCGCCCGCTCCCGAAGGGCGTTGCGGCAGTCGATGATGAAGGACCAGGGGCAGGTATTGCTTCAGCCAGTACAGGCCGACGGCGCCGAAGGGGATTTCCACGTAGTCGTCCGTGCGACTTATGACCAGCCCCGGCGCCGTTTCTGCGAGCCGCACCAGGGTCCGAAGCAGCCCCAGCTTGTAGGTCGAAGACTTGTTGTCGTTCACGATCACGTGGCGCAGCAGCGGCAGGCTGCCGGTGCCATCGTCCGGTATGGCGAAGACCAGCGATTCCCAATGTATGCCCGGGCGCGTCAGGTCCGGCTGCGTCGAGCGGCTGCGCAGCGCGACGGCCCGGCGGTTGGCGAAACCGACAAGTTCCTCTGCCGAAGTGTCATGAAATCCCCGGGCGGCGTTTTCCGCGGCGTCTCCGCCCCGTCGCAGCGTGATTACCAGCAGTCCGGATGGATTGAGCAGCTCGGTAAGAATGCGGAAAGCCCGTTCCCGGACCCTCGGCGCCACGTGCATCCACACGGCGCTCAGCAGAATCAGGTCGAACCGTCGACCGAGTGTGCGCAGAATCCGCAGATCCGGCAGCGCGTCGTTCATCCAGACCACGCGTGGATGGGAGCGTTCCGCGGCGAGGTTCCGCAACGCGCTCGGTTCCACCGCCACGACTTCCCATCCCCTGGCCGCAAGCCAATTGGCATCGCGTCCGGAACCGGCGCCGATGTCGCAGGCGAATCCCGGTTCTTCACGCAGGTGCGCCGGCGCCCAGTCCGCGTGGACGGCGGCAGGGTCGACTCCGTCATACCGGGCTATGAGGGCGTCGGTGTTGAGGTCGTAATAGCTGGTGCTGCTCATGGGAATAAGGCAGGACTGTCGCGGGTGGCCAGGATAAGCGTGGTTGAGCTGACGGGCCTTTTCCCGCTCCATACGGGCGGGCATTCATTTTTGCCGGAAATCCTGCGCACGCGCCCGGTGCAATCGGGAAAACAGTTGAATATTCAACGTCGAAGCCATAGTCTGTGATCATGCCATAATAGCAGGAAGGCGCGAGATGTCAAGCAATCCAATGCGCCTGCCAGTCGCGACTGCCTACCGCACCTGCCGCCAGAGTTGCCGGCGGCGTTTGCCTGACGTGTCCCGTGTACGCGCCAGCCGACAGGAGATAACCGTGATTTCCAATCGCATACTTCCAGGCGAGCGCCTCGACGACGCCCAGATGGAGGCCATCCTCACGGATTTCCACCGGGACGGGTTCGCCCTTATCCCCGGGGTGCTGACCCGGGATGAAATCGACGCCCTACGCGAGGTTACGGACCGGTGTTTCAACGATCCCGTGCTGGCCGGCACCGATTACGTGAGCGGACGGGGGGACGGCTTCGTATTGCGGAACACGCTGGAACTGGATGCGGTGTTCGTGGACATGCTGATCCGGGAACCGATCCTGAGCCTGGCCGAAGCCGTCGTGGGCGAGGACTGCAAGTTCTGCGGCCAGAACGTGATCCGCAACGCGCGAGGGCAGGCGATCGATCGGTGGCACGTGGACGACCGGGTGGAGTTCCCGCTGCCGGACGACGTGGCTCGCCACGACCCACGCGTCCGCATGCCGGTGCAGTGGTTCACCATCCAGATGGCGCTTACCGACATCGACACGGTCGAGGACGGCCCGACGCAGTTTGTCCCCGGCAGCCAGTATTCAGGCAGGGATCCCAACAGCCAGGAAAAACCGGAGTTTGAAGGCAGAGGTCCGGTCTCGGCCTTCTGCAAGGAGGGGGACGTCTATCTGCAGAACAACCAGTGCTGGCACCGGGGCGCGCCCGTCACATCCGACCGGATGCGCTACGTTTTTCAGTCCCAGTACGCCGCCCACTGGGCCTACAGGCGGTTTTCCGAGTACAACCACGTACCCGTGCCGCCCACGGTACTGAGCCGGGCGTCCGACCGATTGCGCGGCGTATTGGGCGTGTGACTATTCGGAAGCGATGAAGCGGTTGATTCGTGTATTGCGCGGGGTGCTGGGCGTGTGTCGATTCAGGCGGGTTGTCTGGATCGGTGCGTAGACTTGCGTCAAGCCGTTGAACGCGAGGACAGGCGCGGGACTGCTCCTCAGTGAAGTACCGCGGGGATCGCCGCCTACTAACCCAAGTTTACATCTTCGTGCACGATGGTCTCGAACCGCGCGGGAAGCGCCACCTCGAGGAGTTCGAGGTCGTCGGAGCGTTCCGTGAGGGATGTTTGCGTATGGGGCGGAATGACGTAGGCGTCCCCCGCCTCCAGCCGGTGCGCGCCCTGGTTTTCTCCGCTTAGCGTACATTCCCCCTCCATGACGAAGGTGAAGAGGATGTCGCCCGTGTGGCTCGTGACCTGTTCGCCGCCGCCGTTCGGACCGCCGTTTCCGCCGCCGGGCGAGCCGCCTTTTGCGCCGCCGTTCGTATCGCCCCTGGCGCTGCCCATCGGGTTACCCAACGCAGCCCCGCTCGATCCGCCTGTCACCCGCGCGACCTGCACCGAGGCCACGCCGCCTGTCGCCTCGCCGATGCCCGTTTCCCTTGCCTCGAAACCCGCGATTCTCCATGGCTCCCAGACCGCGTCCTTGAACTGGTGGCGGCAGAACGTCTGACCGCCGAAGACGCGGTCGGGGTTCAGCACCCCGGTCGGCAGCTCCACCTCGTGATCGATGGTGGTCACGTGGTCCGCCGGCACGCCGATCTCGATCACCTGCAGGTTTTCGGACGATTCGAGCACGCGGTGCCGGATTTCAGGAGGCTGGATCACACAGTCCCCGGCCTTCAGCATGAAGGGCGGCCCCTGATCTTCGTAGACGAGCTTCACCTCGCCCCTATACGCGAAAATCAACTGGAATCCCACGGTGTGGTAGTGCACGACGTCGGGTACGGGTCCGGCATCGGGAATGCGGATGTGAGAGGCGATGATGCTCCCGCCGAGGCGGCCGGGCACCAGGTCGCGGTAGTGCATGCCGGCGCGGCCGATCACCCAGGGCGTGTTGTCCTTGAGCCTTCGCACGAGAAAGGCGTGCTGCGTCGGCGGGATTTCGAGCGGCGGTTCGGCCTGCGCGATCTCGACCCGGGTGCCGTTCGGCGCGGTGAGTTCGGTCTGGCCGCCCGCCAGGGCCGCCGGATCACGGCACAGGATACGGAGCGTGCCGGGCGGTTCGGCCGCGCCCTGCTCCAGCCGGATCGTCAGTCCGTGGCCGGAGAGCACGGAGACCGTGGGGTAGTCCGCCGGGTAGATCTTGTCCATGCGGAACCCGAGGGTCTTCATGAAGAAGGCCAGGTCGGCGGTCAGGTCGGAGGTCGGCAGCCGGATCTCGGCGCCCTGGATATTGTCCGCGCGGTTGGTCTGCTTGTCGTCATGCAGTTGCATACTGGCCTCTGCCTCCTTAGCCGGTGAACCGGTATTTCTCTACGACGTCCATGTTCAGCTCCGTCCCCAGCCCGGGTTTTTCGGGAAGCCGGAAATAGCCGCTATCCACGACCGGCGGATCGGTCAGCAGGTCGTCGCGCCAGGGGGCGTCCCATTTTTCGTCCACGAATTCAAGCACCAGGGCATTCGGGATGTTGGCCATGACGTGAAGGCTCGCCGTCGTCGAAAGAGCGCTGTTCGGATTGTGGGGCGAGACCTGCATGTAGTAGCTCTCGGCCATGGCGGCGATCTTCTTGGTCTCCATGATGCCGCCCGTGCGCACCACGTCGGGCATGATCATGTCCACCGCCTGGGCGGCGATCAGGTCCCTGAAGCCGAAGCGCGTGTACCGGCGCTCGCCCACGCACACGGGCACGTTGACGGACGCCGTCACCCGGGCCAGGGCGTCGATGTTCTCCGGGTGCACCGGCTCCTCGTAGAACAGCAGGCCGATTTCCTCCAGCCGGTTGCCGATGCGAATCGCGGCGCTGGTGGTGTACCGGCATCCCACGTCGGTGCAGAGGTCCACCTCGTCGCCCACGGCCTCGCGGCACCGGCGCATGTGTTCCAGGGCCATCTTCTCTTCCCGCAGCGTGACGGAGCGAGGCGAGTCGATGCGCTCCCCCCTGACCAATGGGTCGGCGGGGAAGTACGCCTTGATGGCGGTGACGCCTTTTTCGGCCAGTTGTGCGCATTCCTCCGGATCGGACGCATGGCTGTAGAACCGGATGCGGTCGCGGCACGGTCCGCCGATGAGGTTGTAGATGGGCTGGCCGGTGACCTTGCCCACGATGTCCCAAAGGGCGATCTCGATCCCGCTGACGGCCGCGATGACCGCGCCGGTCTGCCCGATCTGCTCCAGGGCGTAGTACATGCGGTGGTACAGGTACTCGACGTGGAAGGGATTCTCTCCGATGATGAGCTTGCCCAGTTCCTCCACGGCCTGGGCGATGATCGTGCCTCCCGGCCAGTTCGTGGCGTCCCCCAGGCCCACGACGCCCTCGTCGGTATGGACCTGGACGAAGATCCACGGCGAGCCGATGTCCGTCGATTTTCGCCAGGACTCCACCAGGTGCACTTTCACGTCGGTGATCTTCACGGATTTTCTCCGGTCTGTAGTGCTGCGCCCGGGTCATTCACTGCTTGCCACAATGTCGTCCCACCAGTCTGGTGATGCCACCATCGCGCTATCCGGCGGTTCCGCCATTGGTCCGCTTATCCGGCGGTTCCGCCATTGGCCCGCCGGAAGTCAGTCCCGCCGCAGGTGGCTGAATTCCGGTTTCGGACCGCCCTCTTCACGGTCCCACTGCCAGAGTTCCGTGTAGGGTGACTGGGCCTGGAAACCGAAGATGACGGGTCCGTCTTCGCCAGCCCGTTCGAGCACGTCGGGCCGTACCACGCGGGCCATCTCGTACTCGCACTTGGTCCAGCGCCGGCGCCATGGACTGAGCACCGCGTAGCGCGGCTCGTCGGTCTGGTTCTTCGTCGTGCCGTGCCAGGTGTTGACGTCGAAGAGCACCAGCGATCCCTCCGGGGCGACGGCGGTCCGGGCGTTGTCGTAGGCCGAGTCGGGCACGTCCAGGTACTCGAACCGGTGGCTGCCCGGGACGAGTTCGGTGGCGCCGTTGATCTCGGTGAAGGGACTCAGGCAGAAGATCACGTTGAAGGCGATGGGATGGCTCGTGATCCGCCGGCCCCCGTCGGCCGCCGCCATGGACGCCTCGCGGTTGTGTCCGGTGATGCCGCTGTCGGAATGCAGGCCACGCCCGCCTTCGCCGGGCATGACCACCGAACCGTACACCGCGCTCAGGAGCGCGTCGGGTCCGAGAAAGTGCCTGATCAGCCGCAACAGATCGGGAAGCTGGTAGAACCGCTCGAAGACCCTCGCCTTGTTGAAAAGCCACTCTAAGCCGCCCCGGTCCCTGTCGGGATAGCGGGCTTCCAGTTCCTTGCGCGCTTCGGCGCACTCGGCCGGCATCAACTGGTCCGTCAGGATCGTATATCCCTCGACCTTCAGGTCCAGTACGTGGGCTTGAAAGGACTCTTCTGTCATGGGTTGATCTCGGGTTCCATGGATTCCTGGCGGATCAGCGCCCGGCCAGATCGTCGCCCAGGTCGGTCGCGTCCACCTTGCCCTTCTCCAAGCTCACGCCGACGACGAAGAGTTCGAGGTCTTCGTCCGTGTGGTTGAATATGCCGTGGGCGCCGCCCATGTTGTTCGGGATGGCGTCCCCGCGGACGACCTCTTCGGTCTCGTCATTCACCGTCATCCGGCCGCTGCCATTCATGATCATGTAGGCCTCGTCCACGATCTCGTGCCGGTGATAGCCCACGGAGGTGGCCGGCGGCAGCAGGACGTGGCAGAGGTATTCGAAGTTGGTCGTGAAATCCCGGCTTCCCCACACCTCCCGGAAAAACACTTCTCCCCGTCCGCCGTGGTGCCGTCTGGGCTTGAGCAGTGTGCGGTCGAACCGTCCCACGGGCAACCGGTCCGTGGACTCCAGCTCGACCTCGATGCGCGGG
Organism: bacterium; assembly: GCA_965202605.1. GTDB lineage: Bacteria > JAAXHH01 > JAAXHH01 > JAAXHH01 > JAAXHH01 > JAAXHH01. Next base: position 1,849,620 of record OZ241838.1, on the reverse strand, counting down.
TCGTCGAAGTCCTCGTGCTTCGGTTCGCGGACCGTATCCACGCAGTGGAAATTGAAGAACCAGGTATCCTGATCCGTGTGGTTGTAGATCCCGTGGGATTCACCCGAACGCAGGGGCACAGCGGCGCCGCCGTCGACCTGGGCTGTGCGGCCGTTGTGGGTGAACTGCATGGCGTTGTCTATTGTGACGAAGATCTCTTCCGCGTGGGTGTGGCTGTGTTGGCCGATGCCGCTGCCGGGTGGGAAGATCACCGAGTGGATGAACCCCCAGGGTGACTTGAATGCCGTCGCGTCGAACCCGGGATTGAAATAGCTTGCCGCGGCGCCGCCGTGGCTGACCCCGAGGTGCATTTCTTCGCGCCTGGTATGCGATATACGCATGCTGGACCGTTCCCGCCGACCGCTCCGGTCGATCGCTCCCACCGATCGTTCCCGCCGACCGCTCCCGCCGATCGCGCCCAACGAGCGCGCCATTTCCCCCGACGATGACATCAGCCGGGGCGTGAGTCTGTACAAACGCTAAAGGGCGACTTCCTCGACGGGCTGCGTGCCGGTCTCGTAGGCGGGCCGCCAACGGTCGTGGGTCATGGATTCTTCCTCGCTGAGCCCGCACAGCCAGTTCCAGGTGTGGATGCGCCGCCTCAGATCGCGGTACGATTCCACCCCGCTTGTGTATGGCGCGGCCGGACGATCCCGGTACTCGGGGATTTCTTGCGAATCGATCACCCAGTCGCGCCGCGGCGACGCGTTGCGGAAGTAGGAGAACTTGATCATGCTGCGGGGCTTGTGATTGAGCTTCGGACCGGCCCGGTGCCAGATGCCGTACCGGGTAATGGCCACGGTGCCGGCCTTCACGACAAGCGAAAGCTGGCCGGTGAGATCGCCGTAGTGGGCCAGGGCGTCGCGGTTGACCGCCCGGCATTGGGAACCGGGCAGGATCATGGTCGGGCCGTCTTCGATGTTCACGTCCTGCGGATAGTAGTAGCACTGGAGCTCGTTGATCTCGTAGCCAAGGCCGGAAATGCCGTCCGAATGCCAGTCCTGTCCCGCGACCGGCTCGCTTATCAGGTGATGGTGGCCTCCAGTCGGCATAAGGAAATTCGGACCGAGCAGCGAACGGATCACGCCCGCCAGCCGGGGATGGAGCAGGACCTCGCGGATGAATTCGGGCGATCCGACCAGGTCCTTCGCGCGTCCTGGCTCCTGGTTGCGGCACCGCTCATTGAAATCGGGATCCACCATGGTGTCGAGCACCGCGTATCCCTTGGCCACGAAATCCATCACGTCGTCATCGGTCATCGTCGGTCTGATCTCAGCCATCTTAAGCGCCTCCTCAGGTTCACTTCTCGAGTAAGTTTCACTTCTCGAGTATGAAATCGAAACCCACGTAGTCGTTTTCAAGGTCCTTGTATTCGTAAAGCTTGGGGATAGGGTACTGCACCACGCGCCACCCGTCGGCCACGGCCTCCAGCACGGAGTCGTAAGGCGGCTCGTCGCCCGGAAGCTTCAGTTTCGGTTTCTCGCCCGGTACGAACTCCACCCACCCGACGATCCCCGATCGCATATTGGTAGACCGTGCGGTCAGGTACATGATCTTCGGGGGAGGCGGATTTTCAAGGACCGCTTCCAACCGGTCCAGGTCCCCGTCATCCAGCCCATTCCCCTCCAGTTTTTTCCGGCTTTCGGCGATCCACTGCCTGATTTCCGATTGCATTGCGTGAAGTACCTTTCTCCGCTTGTGTGTCGTTCCTTTGCCGCTTGCGTGATGTCCGTTTTGCCGCTTGCGTGAAGTCCCTTTGCCGCTTGCGTGAAGTCCCTTTTGCCGCGCAGTCGCCGCGGACAATACAGTTGTAAATTGAAATGAGTACTGATTTTCAATGCCTGGGTTGCGCCTGGCTCTCTGCAATGGTATACGGGTTACGTGCATCGTGTCAAGCAGGAACGAACCGTCTTATATAGCGCCGGTTCCGCAACGTACGCCGCGGGTCTTGACAGTGTCCTGTTCGCCCCTTAAGTTTCCTTTTGCCGACCACCGCCATACGGTCTTCCAGGTCTTTCCGGCTACGAGAACGTAGCGTTCGACGGGGCAGGTACTCCCCGCGCCGCCGCTTTGTCGTTTCCACAACCTGTTCTCAGTCTTCAAGGAATACAGATGTCCATTTCACAACCCCTGAATACCCAGCAGATCAACCACTTCAAGCTGAACGGCTATCTGGTTTTGAAGGACGTGTTTGACGAAGAGACCCTCGAGAGATGGCGGCGTCAGATCTGGCGGGCGCTTGGCGGCACCCTGGAGGACCCCGCGACCTGGCCCAGGGAGACGAGCGGCCTCGACGGGTACGAGTACGATCCGCCCGAATCGGCCCTCGTGCACCATCCGCGGATGATGGCGATCATTGACCAACTCAGCGGCGGCACGTTCGTCGCCGGCGACGGCATTCCGATCGTTCGATGGCCCGATCCCGGGGATTCATGGCAAATGCCCAAAACGGGCCATATCGACGCCTACGGGGGCCGCTGGCTGCCCTTCATGATCGGCGCGACGACCTACCTGTACGACGTGGACCCTGGCGGCGGCGCCTTCATCTACTGGCCCGGCAGCCACCACGCCGCACACCGGTATTTTCTCAAGCATCCATCTCATGTGGACGGCAGCTTCCTGGAGATCGAGGGGTTTTCGTGGGACGTATTCTGCGACAACCCGGAGACCGGCGGTCGGGAGTTTGCCGCCCGGGCCGGCGACGTGGTGCTCTGGCATGCCTACCTGACCCACAATGGATCGGAAAACACCAGCCACTCGCCGCGCTTTGCCCTCTTCGCCCGCTGGAACCACGAAAGACACCTGGACCAGTCCTTCCGGTACGAGATCCCCAAAGATCTGTGGAAGTACTGGGCGGTGTGAAGGGGAGAACCAAAAATTGAGCAGACTGGGCAGACCGAAAGGATGAAGATACGTACGGAGATTCCCTACGATCGTTGGTTTGCTATCTCCTGTCGATGATTGATATCGAGAATAAACGTCGTTTGCCGACCGTATTGGAAATGAGTTCAATGCCCGGAACCGCACCCAGAGGAAATTCTATTGAAGAAGATCATGAATGACGCCGCGAGAATATCCGTCTTCGAGGTCGTTGGCAATGCGCTTTGCGTTGCCTCTGACGATGGTCAGAGAGTTCACGACCGCCTTTCTACTGCGTTGAAAGATAACCGGAACGTGGCTCTCTCCTTTCGCAACGTGACGACGCTTACTCCAGCTTTCCTTAATACTGCGGTCGGCCAATTGTATGGTACCTTCAGCGATGATCAGATCCGTACGCTGCTGAGGGTCGAGGGAATGTCCCTGGATGATTTGGTATTGCTCGAGCGTGTGGTCGACACCGCGAGACAGTACTTCGAAGACCCGCAAAGATTTGAACAGGCCTTTCGTGAAGAAATGGATGGTTATGACGACTGATCCTAAACCTCTCGCGGTAAAAGACCACGAATTCAATTGTAAAGATAAGTTGTTTCTGGATACTAATATCTGGTTGTATCTCTACGGTCCGCAAAGACGCAAAGCAAGAGTGATCGACGCTTATTCGAGAATGCTGAAGCGGATTCTGGATGCGGGGAGCAGGATCTATATTGACGTTCTGGTCGTTTCAGAGTTCATCAACACATGCGCCAGATTGAAATGGCAAATTGCAACAAAAAAGGAAATACGTTTCAAAGTATTTCGGAATTCGCCATCTTTCAATTCGGTTGCCAAGTCAGTATCAAGTGATGTCGAACGGGTCATGACCCACTGTTTGCGAGTGGAAAGTGGATTCGCGAGCATGGAAACGACTGAATTGCTCAATGAGTTTGTCGTCGGAAAGTGTGATTTCAACGATCAGGTCATCATGCGACTCTGTAAAAGAGAGGAATTAACCCTGATTACACATGACGCTGATTTCAGAGGTGCGGGGATTCCGATTTTGACAGCGAATCATCGACTCCTGAACTGATACCATGCCCACCCACCCCCACTACCTCACCGCCGAACAACTGGAGCAGTTCTGGTCCGAAGGCTACCTCGTCCTTAAGGGGACGCTGGATGACGACGTCGTCCAAAAGGCCCGCGGATTCCTGCTGGACCTGATCCCCCGCGACCTGGTCATCCCGGACCACTATCACGCGAACCACGGCCGGTTCAAACCCCATCACCCCGATGGGAACGGCAGCTTTTTCGAGCCTGCGATGCTGCCCCTGATGCAGAATGAAGGACTGTACGGCGCCGCCGTGGATATCCTGGAGACGGAATACATCCAGGTGTGGGACGGTTCGGCGGGGATTACCCTCCGGAACCGCGCCATGGAGGGTCGGCTTCAGAACCTCCACCTCGACGCCGTACCGAAGGGTCCCGAGGAACTGAACGAGGGTTTCCTGCGCACGGGTATAGGCATCGGCGGTTGTTATTACCTGAACCCGGTGGAAAGCGAGGGCGGCGGTATTCACGTGGTACCGGGCGCTCCGAACCGGGTGCGGGAGATCATGCTCAACGAGCCGGACGGGCTGACGCGCAACAACGGCTGGGGGAAAATCGTCGATTTTCCGTCGTCCATGGAGGTCACGGGCGAAGCCGGCGACTACGTGCTCATGCACCACCTGATGCCTCACTCCGCCAGCGCCAATCACAACAGCTCGCCGAGGATCGCCCAGTTCACCCGCCTGCAGCCCCTGTCGGAAGAAGAGGCCCGGCTGGCCCCCGGTCCCGACCGCCCTTTGAGTCCGGAGGCCCAGGCGGCGCTTACTCCCCTGGGACGCAAACTGTTCCGCCTGGACCCCTGGATCGAGTAGACGCCCGTGTCTAACCCGGAACAGGCGAAAGCCATGCCCCCAGAGACATCGCGGCCCCGTGGTTCTTCGGCCGTAACCCTGCGGGCCGGGATCATCGGGCTCGCGCTTTCCGCGGTCGTGGCTGTCTGGGGACAGTTCGCAGCCGACCACGCCGGGTACAACTACGTCACCTACGCCCATCTGCCCTCGGCGCTGCTGATTCCGTTCCTCCTGCTGATCCTCGGCCCTCACATTCTGCTCAAGATCCTGGCGCCCAGGTACGCCCTGGCGACTTCCGAGCTGGTCGTGGTTTTCGCCATGGGCCTGATCGGTTCGATGGTGCCCGACTGGGGCATGACGCGGTACCTGGTCTCCATCATCACGGGTCCCTTCTACCACGCCAGTCCCGAAAACCGCTGGGCGGAGACGTTTTTCGATACCCTGCCCGCGTGGCTCGTGATCAGCGGCAAGACCGACGCGGTGCGGGTTTTCTACGAGGGGGCCGTGCCGGGTTACCAGATCCCGTGGATGGCCTGGATCTCGCCCCTGCTGTGGTGGATGTCGTGCTTCGCGGCCCTGATGTGGACGGGCGCGTGCACCGTGGTCATCCTGCGGAAGCAGTGGGTCAGCCACGAGCGGCTGCGTTTCCCCCTGGGGGAGGTCGCGCTCAACCTGATGGGGGTGCGGAAGGACGAGGACGAACCACCCATGGTCCGCACGACGGCCTTCAGGATCGGCCTCGGCCTGTCGCTGGCCGTCGTGCTCTGGAATATCGTTTCCTACTGGGATATTGTAACGCCTATACCCGTCATGGGACCCGATCTTGCGTACATCAAAGTGCACCCCTCGATCCCGGATCTGCCGATCAGGCTGAACGTCTTTGTGCTCTGCTTCGCCTTCTTCATCAATGCCGAGATCCTCTTCAGCCTGTGCTTCTTCCTGCTGTTCACCACGCTGCAGCGGGGGGTGCTGAATATGATCGGCGTCTCGGCGGCGACGACCATGTCGCCCACCGGACTCGTGGGCACGCAGTCCATCGGCGCCCTGATCGCCCTGGTGGCCTGGGGACTCTGGATGGCGCGGCGCCACCTGGCCGCGGTGGCCCGGCGGGCGTTCAGGCGGGATCCGACGGTCGATGACCGGGAGGAGTTCTTCTCCTACCGGGTGGCGGTGTTCGGGTTCATTTTCGGCATGCTCTATATGCTGGCGTGGCTCTACAGCATCGGCATGTCGCTGCCGGTCAGCGTGGCCCTGCTGGCCGTCCTCTTCACCGTTTATCTCGGCATGGCCCGCATGGTCGCCGAGGCGGGTCTCGTCGCCATGGACCTGCCGGTAAACCCCAATATCTTCACCGGGGGCATCATCGGTCCCGAGAACATGAACCCGTCCACCATCACCGCCCTGGGCATGACCAACGCCTTCGCCCGAAACTGGCGAACCTTTACGATGATCGGGCTGTCACACGCCGCCTACCTGCAGCGCTGGATGGGGCCGTCCACCCGGCACCTCTTCCTCTGGATCTGCCTGGCCTTCACCGCCAGCGTCGTCGCCTCCCTCTACTATTACATCAGCGCGGGCTATGCCGTCGGCGCCGACAATCTCCTTTCCAAGCCCGGGGACCTGGTGCCCTTCTTCTACAACACCATCATGACGTGGAACAGCAGCGTAAGCAGTGTCTCCGACCTGGAGCTGATCTTCTTCGGGAACGGCATCGTCCTGTACATGCTGATGATCCTCGGGCGCTTCCTGTTCCTCTGGTGGCCGTTGCATCCCATCGGCCTGGTCGCCGTGGCCGCGGACACCGTGCGGTTCATGTTCCTGCCCTTCCTGCTGGCCTGGCTCGTCCAGGTGATCCTGCTGCGCCTGGGTGGCGGCGCCCTTTACCGCAGAGCACAGCCACTGTTTCTCGGCATCCTTGTGGGGTATGTCCTCGGGATGGCCCTTTCGTTCCTGGTGGACAGCCTGTGGTTTCCGGCGGCGCCGCACCAGTTCGAGTCTTTCATCAACTGAGCCGTGTCCGGGATCACATCCGGCGCGTTCACGATTTAATACGTTCACATTCAAGCGCGTTCATAAATCAGTGCGTTCACGATTTAACACGTTCACATTCAGCGCGTTCGTAATCAAGTGTGTTAACATAGTGATCGGGACCGATCCGAACCCTACCAGGACATAATCATGGCAAAACCCACACGCCCTAATCTGTTGTTCATCATGGACGACCAGCACCGCCACGACTACCTGTCCGCAGCGGGGGCGTCCTTCGTACAAACGCCGAACCTGGACCGGCTGTCAAAGCGCGGGATCCGCTTCACGCAGTGCATCACCAACGCTCCGGTCTGCGCCCCCGCGCGCATCGGCCTGGCCAGCGGCTACCAGCCCGCCCGGCTGGGGTGCCTGGACAACAACTGCTATCTGCCCCGGCACGTCACGCCCTATTACGTCCGCCTGCGGGACGCCGGGTACCGGGTCGGCTGTGTGGGGAAACTCGACCTGGCCAAGCCGGATCCCTACAACGGCCGCCGCGGCGACCGGCCCCGGGTGTTCGGCTGGGGATTCACCCATCCCGTGGAATGCGAGGGCAAGATGCACGCGGGCATGGCGGACCGACCTCGGGGACCTTACGGGTTCTGGCTGGAGGAGCAGGGACTCTTCGAACGCTTCCGGGCGGACTACGCAGACCGGGGAGCGCGGGGCTGGATAGAGGGCGCGTCCCACGACTCGGTGCTGCCCGCCGGGGCTTTCGAGGACGTCTATATCGGTCTCCGCGCGGTCGAATGGATCGACGCCGTGCCCGACGATTATCCCTGGCATCTCTTCGTGAGCTTCGTGGGCCCCCACGACCCCTTCGATCCGCCCACGGCATACGCCGACCGGTACCGTGACGCGGCTGTGCCGCCCGCCGTGCGCAGCGGGCATGACGGGAAGCCGGGCTGGGTCAACGCCCGGCGGCGTGACCTCTCCGATGATGAAGTGGCCGTCACGCGCAGGCAGTACTGCGCGGCTGTCGATGTGATCGACGACCAGGTGGGACAGATCACCGAGGCCGTGGAACGGCGGGGCATGTCCGACGACACCATCGTAGTTTTCGCCAGCGACCACGGCGAAATGCTGGGCGACCACGGCCTGTATACCAAGTCCGTGCCCTACGAGGCGGCCCTGCGGGTACCCCTCGTTGCCGCCGGACCGGGCATAACCGGCGGTCGGACTTCCGACGCCCTCGTGGAACTGATCGACGTAAACCCCACGTTATGCGCCCTGGCGGGTCTGCCCACCCAGGAGGGGATCGACGCTAGGGACTTCGGCGCCGTGCTGGCCGGCGAACGTTCGACTCACCGGGAGGAGGGAGCGAGTGCGCTGCGGGAGTTCAGGCTGGTGCGCACGACGGACCACAAGCTGGTCAAGCACCACACGGGCGAGACTGAGCTATACGACCTGGAGGACGATCCCGACGAGCGGAAGAACGTGGCCGCCGAACGGCCGGACATAGTGCGGACGATGGGCAGGCGGCTGCGCGAGCGTTTTCACTTTCCGCCCTGACCGGGCTGGCGGTAGGGCGCTCCCTCGGGCGAGGCGGCTGCGCGAGCGTTTTCACTTTCCGCCCTGACCGGGCTGGCGGTAGGGCGCTCCCTCGGGCGAGGCGTGTTGCGGCCACACGATCTGGCGGCGTTCGGGCGTCAGGCGGTTCAGCAGTTCGGGGGATGGCTGGTACCCGTGGCGGAAGTTGCCCCAGGACGGACCGTACCGGTAGACCACGATGCGCCGCGTGCCCGCATTGCGCCGCATGGCGGAACCGTGGGAGATGCCGTCCACGAACAGCAGGGCGTCCCCGGCCGCCATGAACAGTTCCACGGAACCGGTGATCCCTTCCACCGAGGCGCCCTTTGGTTTCATGGCATGCCGGGCGAAATCGGGATGGGTGAAGTTGGACTTGTGGCTGCCGGGGATGACCATGGTCCCGCCGTCCCCCGGGCCGATGTCGGTCAGGGCCATCAGCACGTTGATCTGCCCGCACATGAACCGGCCGCCGTGGTAGCGGAATCCGTTGCGCATGATGGGCGGAAATCCCCCGGAATGCAGGCCGATCGCCTCACCGGGCTCCCGGAAATTGGCGAAGTTCTCGTCGATGAACAGCGGGCCGTGGGCGTAGTCGAAGGTGCCCTCTCCGCCCACGAAATGCTTGAGCCGATCGATCCAGGATGGATGGTCGATCAGGGCCTCGAAAGGAGCGCCCGCCTCGTAGATCTGCTGCAGGTTGAGCCCATCGACCGTGCCATAGGTATGGGCGTGGACGTAGCCGTGCCATTCGCCCGGTGACAGGGACGGGATTTCGTCCAGGCAGGCGTTCAGTTCCGCCACCTCCGAGCCGGAGAGGGCCTGCTTCAAATGAATAAAGCCCTGCAGGTCGAAGAGATAGACATCCAGGTCGTCGGGTTTGCTCATGAGACCGTGCCTTCCGTGCCGGTAAATCCTGTTGATTTGTCCTGCTCGATTTGTTACTCTCTTGATCGGGAATATAGTACGCCCACCACCGGTCCACAACCCAATAAACCCGGTCGTCGGGCTGTCGCCAGCCGGGTCCAATCCATCCCGAAACGCCCGCGGAGACGGGACGAGGTAACCTGAATGAAGGCCGCTTCACCGCCCAATGTGCTGATCGTGCTGAGTGATCAACTGCGGCGGCAGGCCCTGTCCACCTACGGCGATCCGAACATCGTCACGCCCCACGTCGACGCTCTGGCCGGCCGGGGCGTGCGCTTCGAAAACGCCAGCTCGACCTGTCCCATCTGCGTCCCTTTCCGCTTTACGTTTATGACGGGACTGTACGCCCACGACCGGAAGGTCCCCGGGATCGAGTACAGGATGTCTCCGGCGGAACGGACCCTGGCCGACGAATTCAACGAGGCGGGCTACGAGACGATCTACACCGGGAAATGGCATCTCGACGGGGGGCACGGACGCATGGGGTCCGCCGTCCAGTGCGGAAGGACACCCGTGAAGAAGGTGTACCGGGGCCGCTGGCAGAAATGGCTGGGTTTCGAGCTTAGAAACGGCCCCTTCGATACGTACTACTTCGAGGACGACGATCCGACGCCAAAGCCGGTCGAAGGATACCAGACCGATGGGCTCTTCGACCTCGCCATGGACTACCTCGAGCACCGCGACCCGTCCCGCCCCTTTTGCATGGTGCTCTCCGTCGAACCGCCCCACGATCCCTTCGAGGCGCCGGAGACGCTACAGCGTACCTGGGAGGCGATGGACATCGTGCTGCCGCCCAACGTCGACGCGGGCGACGCCGAGGCCATGGAACGGATCATGCTCAATCGGAAGCGGTATTACGCCATGGTCGAGAACCTGGACTGGAACATGGGCCGCCTGGGCGCCTTCCTGTTGCGTACCGGATTACACGGCGGGACCGTTGTCCTTTTTCTTTCGGACCACGGGGAACTCGGCGGCGCCCATGGCCTTCGGGGGAAGCAGTGGCCCTACGAGGAATCCACGGGGATCCCGCTCATCGTGGCGGACCCCCGTCACCCGGACCGCGCCGGCGCCGTCATCGAGGACCCGGTCTCCACTGAAGACCTGTTCCCCACCATACTGGGTCTGGCCGGACTGAAGCCAGGGGACGCCCTTCCCGGCGAGAATCTGGCGCCGTTGATCCACGGCAATGTCAGCCGCCTGGAAAGGGACGGCGTCATGCTCGAGTTCATTGCCGAACAGCGCCAGGGAGTGGCCTTCCACGACTGGGTCTGGCGGGGTTTCCGGTCCGCCCGGTACAAGTACACCGTCCGCGGGGACAACCACGGCGGCGGCCCCTGGCAGTTCTTCGACCTGGAAAACGATCCGTGGGAACAGCGGAATCTCCTGGACGATCCGGCGTACCGGGGAGAGATCGCACGGCACCACGACCTCCTCCTCAACAGGATGAAGGAAACGGACGACCATTTCGTACTCCTTCCGGCATTCGGCCGGGAGGGTTTGAATACCTGGGATTGACCGGCGCGGTCCTCCGGCGGCGGCTTATCTGACCGGCGCGGTCCTCCGGCGGCGGCTTATCTGACCGGCGCGGTCCTCCAGCGGCGGAGCACCACCAGCGGCGGAGCATCGGATCCGTCCGCGGCAGCGCCTGAATACCAAAGGAAGACGAAGGTCCCATGTCCCAAACTAGCAAGACCATTCCGCAAACCGGCGAGTCCGGGCGTGGAGGCCCGGCAGTCACGCTGACCTCGGGACTCACCCGCAGGGCGCTGTTGATCGGTGTCGTACTGTCGGTTCTGCTGAATATCTGGACGATCCACGCGGGATACATTTCGCAGTCGTCGTTCATCAGCCTGACTCACCTGCCGGTATCCGCCCTGTTTCCCTTCCTGCTGGTGCTGCTGTTGCTGAATCCCCTCCTGAAAGTCTTTTGGCCATCCAGGGTGCTGCACCGCAACGAACTGATTATCGTATTCTTCCTCGTGTTCACCGCGTCGACCATTCCCGCGTGGCCCTTCAGTTCCTACTGGATATCGGGTATCACGGGACCGTATTACAACGCCACCACGGAGAACCAGTGGGCAGAGCTTTTCTTCCAGTACCTGCCTTCCTGGCTGATTGTTCAGAACGACGAACTGGCCGTTTCGTGGTTTTTTGAAGGCAGGCCGGACAGCCTCCCCCCGGTCCTCGGCATCATTCGCAATGCCTGGACGATACCGATGATCTGGTGGGTCACCTTCTTCCTCGCGATCTTCGTGGTCGGCGCATCGGCCATGGTCATGCTGCGGAAGCAGTGGGTGGAACACGAGCGTCTGCCCTTTCCGCTGGCCCAGATCCCGCTGATCCTGATCGAGGAGGAGAAGGGTCGCGCGTTGCCCGCGGTGATGCAGTCGAAGCTGTTCTGGTACGCCTTCGGCGTTACGCTGTTTATCTTCCTCTGGAACATCGTCGGCTTCTTCAACTGGGTCAGTCCCATTCCGATAGGCCCGCTGCACAACTTCCCCGTCGTGCTGGCCCGGTCGTTTCCCGCCATACCCGTGAAGTTCAATTTCCTGGTTGCGGGCGTCGGGTATTTCACCAACCTGAACGTCCTGTTCAGCATCTGGGTTTTCTTCGTCATCATGACCATTCAGCAGGGCATCATGACCCGTCTCGGCGTGCCCGGTGCCTTCGCGGTCGTCAAGTCTCAGCATTCCGGCGGTTTTCTCGTGTTCGCCCTGTACGCGCTGTGGGCCGCGCGCCGACACCTGAAGGACGTCGTGATGAAGGCGTTGGGCAAGGCGCCCCACGTGGATGACTCGAAGGAGTTCTTCTCCTACCGAATGGCCGTATTCGGCGTCCTGGGAGGCATTACCTACATCGTGTGCTGGCTGTATGCGTCGGGCATGTCCCTCGGTATCATCGCCTTCATGATGGGCTCTCTGCTGATCATGTTCGTGGGCGTGACCCGCATCGTGGCCGAAACGGGCATCGTGTTCCTGGACCTGCCCTTCGAGACGCACGACTTCACCGTTGCCGTCATTGGTTCCGGGAGTATCAGTACCAGGGATCTTACAAACCTCGCCATAGCCAATTCCTACGCCCGGAACTGGCGGACGCTCGGCATGTGCTCCATGGGGCACATCGCCAAGGTAGACGACGAGATGGGCGGTACGGGGAAAGGTTCCTTCAGGACGATCACCGCCGTGCTCGCCATGAGTATCATCGTGGCGCTGACCTTCACGCTTTACCTGGGATACAACCACGGCGGGGCTTCCCAGTTTTTTGAACCCGCTTTCACGAATGGGACCAAGCTGCCCTATGACAACCTCGTCAAATGGATCAACAACCGGGAGGCGATCACCGGTACCGAGTTCTGGTTCATGGTCTTCGGAGGTGCGATTACCGCCCTGCTGATCCAGGCTCATCACCGGTTTACCTGGTGGTCGCTGCACCCCATCGGATTCACCGTGGTCCTGACACCGGGCATGGCCAGTTCGGCTTTCTCTCTGTTTGTGGTCTGGTGCGTGAAGGCCCTGTTGCTGAAGGTGGGCGGCATCCAGCTGTACCGCAAGGCCATCCCGGCCGTCCTGGGCATGCTGGTTGCCTTCGTGCTGGGCGTGTTTCTGTCCTACGTAGCGGACGTCATCTGGTTTCCACGAGCCGGCCATCCCGTCCAGAACTGGTGACCGTCCGCTGTTGAATGCAGTCCAATTCGCGGGAGCGTGAAATGTCGGAAGATCAGGACCCCCAGGAAGTACTGGACCGTATCCTGGAAGGCGACGGCCGCTATCCCCGGCGGGCCTATCTCTTCGTCATGGAGGCGGTTTCGTACACGGTGGAGAAACTGACCGTCCGCAGACACATCACGGGCAAGGAGCTATCCCAGGGCATCCGTGATTTAGCCATCGAACGGTTCGGTATCGCGGCGAAACTGGTTTTCGAGGAGTGGAATATCACCAAAACCCGCCAATTCGGTGATATCGTCTTCAACCTCGTCAACGAGGGACTGTTGCGGAAAACCGAAGAGGACGCCATCGAGGATTTCGACGAAGTCTTTGATTTCACCACCGCGTTTGAGGTCGAATACGAGATCGATGTGGAGCCGAAGGGAAGCTGAAGCGCGCACCCTGGCGCGCGCTTCACGACGGCCGCAATCCTTATGCCCTGCGGACCGTACGCTGCCTTCTTCCGAAGGTGGGCTTGCGGCCGGTGTCTCCTTTTCCTGCGGCCTTCGCCTTCTGTCCGGTGTCTCCCTGTCCGGCTCCGCTTCCGGTCTTTAGTTCTTCGTTCCCCGGACCCTTGCCTGCTGCCGGACGCTCCGGCTGTTCTGTCACGGCTTTGGGTTCTTCGCCGGTCGCTGGCTGAGCTTCGGCGCTGGGTTTTTTGCTGGCTTCCGGCTCGGCTTCGGCTTTGGGCTTTTTCCTCCTGTTTGCAACAGCAGGTTCCCGGGTTTCTTCCCGGTCAGCGCCGGACGACGCCCGCCTGACTTTGGCTTCAGGCTCGCCACCGGACTCGGAAACGGCATCTGCCGCCACGGCAGATGCTTCCGCCTGCCCAGGCGCCGCGTCCTTTTTCGCGGCCGGGTCTTTTCTCCTCCCGGTCCTGCGGGTCCTGCCGGTCCTTCCGGATCGGCGTGGCTTGTCCCCGTGACCGTTGCCCTTCACGGCTGCCTGACTGGACTGTTCGTCGGCGTCCATCGTGGCCGCATCCTGCCGGCCGGCCTCATCCTGTTGTTCCATTGCTTCCGTCTGGTTGTGCTCAGCGGCCACATCCTGCCGGCTGGTCTTTTCGTCGGTTTTCTCAACGGCCGCATCCTGCTGATTGGCCTTTTCGTCGGTTTTCTCAACGGCCGCATCCTGCCGGCTGACCGGGTCCTGTTGTTCCATTGCTTCGGTCTGGATGTTCTCGGCCCGGGTGTTTTCGGCGCTCGCGGATGAAGAGGCGCCGTTCGACTTCTGCCGTGTACCGCGCCGGCTTCCGGACTGCCGAGACCTTCCCGAAGCGCGTTGCGAACGGCCTGAGCCGGATCTTCGGGATGAGCGGGAAGCGGGTTGTTCCGCTTCGGCAGCCACCGTCTCCCCACCCGTGCCGCCATTGGCCGCGGGAGGCAGGGCACGATAGTTGAGCCGGCCGGAAGCAATTGGTACTGACCGAAGCTTGTTGATCAGCCGCTTGGGAAAGACCATGCGCGCGGTTGTCAGCGGATTCCCCCACTGGCTGACGCGGAGACTGCCTCCCAGGCTCACCAGCGCGTAGGCCGTATTGAAGTCGAGCCCCTTGTCCTGCGTAATCCATTTTACCATCTCGGTGATCGCCAGACGCGCCGCCTGGTCGACCGTGGACGCGGACGTGATGGTGATCCATTCTCCCTTCGATTCGACCCGGGGCCAGGAAAACCGTCCGCCCGGCAGCGTGTCCACCCGGAGGGTGACCTCCGCCTCGACTTCCACGCCCGAACCGGCGATCTGCCCATCGCCCACGCAGGCCTTGACGTCGCCCAGTGACAGCAGGGCGCCATTGACCTGGACGGGGAGGTAGACCCGGGACCCGGTCGTGATTTCCATGGTGTCCATGTTTCCGCCGTGCCTGCCCGGGTAGGCGGAGTCGATTTCCCCGTGCTTCGCGGCCACGCCCATGCTTCCGATCACCGGGTGAAGCGGCAGTTTGAGCTTTTCGTCCAGCTGGACGTGGTTTTCGGCAACTTCAAGGACGCGCACCTCCGGTTTCTGGATATCCTGCCCCGGGACGCCCGTCTCCGGCCGCACGGCGAACACACCGGTTCCGGCCGTCTTGATCTGTTTCACGTGTATCGACAGTACATCGCCGATGTGGGCTTCTTCCACGTAGATGGGACCGGTTACCGGTATTCCGGCGGACTGACTGGACCGGTCGGACTGATCGGACCCGTCTGATCCGTCGGCGTCACGATGGGTATCGGCTACTTCCGCGAGAAGTCCCTGATAGCAGTCCTGTGTTTCCACGACAATCGTCTCGCCGCGGTTGACGGTTATGGCCGGAGAGACGTTCGGGCTGAATACCTGTTGAACCCGGTCCCTGGACACCCGTCTGGTCAGTCCTGCGTTATCCGGTCCGCCTGGTCCGCCCGGTCCGCCTGGTCCGCCCGGTCCGCCTGGTCCGCCCGGACCGCCTGGTCCGCCCGGACCGCCTGTCTTGTCTGTCTTGGCCGTTCTGGCCGTCTTGGATGATCTGCGAAACAAAATAGCTGTTTCCTCTCTTGAATGGGTTGGTGAATACAACCGGAGCGGCTCAACCGAAGAGCTCGTCTCCATAGGCGAATATGGCGGGCGTTCCTCCCGTGTGCAGGAAGACGACGGCGTCCTCTCCCTGGAATCGCCCTTCCCTGATGTGGCCGGCCAGGCCGTCCATGGCCTTGGCCGTGTATACCGGGTCGAGTACGATGCCCTCGGTCTGCGCCACCAGGCGCATGGTTTCGAGGCTGGTGCGCGACGGTTCGCCGAAATCCGGTTTCGCGAAATCGCACGTCACATCGAAGTCGTCCGGTGTGAAAGTGTGTCTGAGCCCGATGACCGAGGCGCATTCGTTGGCCACGGGCGCGAGACGTTCCTGCATCTCCCGGTCGTCCCCCACCCAGTAGTTCAGCCCGACGGCCTTGAATCCGGCGGAGACGGCGCGCAGTCCGACCACCAGCCCGACGATGGTATAGGTCATGGAACTCGTATAGATGGCCCTTGGCGTGATGCCCCGCCGCGCCAGTTGTTCGCAAAGCTCGAGGACGGCGTCCACGTAGGCCACGGCGCGCAGGATCGCGCCGTCGTTGCTCGTGTCGTAAGGCTTCGATCCCTTTGCTTCCAGCTCCTCCACCTGCTTTTTCAACTCGTCCTTCACGGTCAGGGGAAAGACGTACTTGATCTGGTCCGCCATGAGATGGTTGAGCAGCAGGTTGCCGGAAACGGGGTAGGATCGGTGGTCCCGCGGGATGACCACGATGGACTTCATGCCGAGTTGCGCGGCTGCGGCTGCGGTCTGCGCGGACTGGTTGGACTGGGAATCGGAGCCGTGGACCAGGTAGTCGCACCCGTTTTCCAGGGCGGGACCCAGGGAGTAGGTGAACTGGCGGGCCTTGTTTCCGCCCATGGCCAGTCCGGTCATGTCGTCGCGTTTAATGAGGATCCGGGGGCCCCCGAGGGCTTCCCCGAGGCGAGGACAGTCCTGTAGCGGCGTGGGCAGGTGGGCCACCGGCGCTCGGGTGAACCTGCCCAGGAGGTGACGCAGTTCCTGCGCGGCGTCACGGTCGTACAACTTCAATATGGCTGCTCCAGCAGACGAGAGGCCGGGTTCCCCGCGGGAATCATCCGGCGCGTTCGCCTAATGACCGAATGCAGCGCCCTCGATCCGGGGGTCCGGTGCCCCCAGGCGGTAGCCGGTGTCGGGGTCCACCATGATGCTGTGGCCGTCCCCCTGGCGGTAGGACCCGCCCCCGAAACCCCGGCTGCTGATGTCATGCCCCATCGCCTTCAAGGCGTCCAGTACTTCGCGTCCCACACCGCCTTCGATGCGGAGGCGGTCCGGAAACCACTGGTGATGGATGCGCGGCGCGTTCACCGCTTCCTGCATATTCATGCCATGGTCGATGACATTCAGGATCAACTGCATGGTCGTATTGATGATCGTGCGTCCCCCCGGGCTGCCCACCACCAGGTACAGTTCGCCGTTCCGCGTGACGATGGTCGGGGACATAGAGCTTAACATGCGCTTGTTCGGTTCGATGAGATTGGGCGGCGTGCCGATCTGGCCGGTTGGCCGGGTGATCCCCGGGTCCGGATTGAAGTCGCCCATCTCGTTGTTGGTCAACATGCCGGTGCCCGCGATCACGATGTGGGAGCCGTACCCGCCTTCCAGCGTGTAGGTGTTCGAAACGGCGTTCCCCCACTGATCCACCACGGAATAGTGTGTCGTCTCATCCGGTTCCGTGGCCAGCGTTAGCTCCGGCCCCACCTCTTCGCTCGGCGTAGCGAAGAAGGGGTCGACTTTCGACCGCTGGGCGGCCGCGTAGTCCTTAGAGGTGAGATGGCCTGGGATTTCCACGAAATCCGCGTCGCCGAGATACCGGGCCCGGTCGGCGTACGCGAGGCGCATGGCCTCGGCCATCACGTGTATGGTACTGGATGAATTGTGCCCCATGCGGCCAAGATCATACCCTTCGAGGATATTGAGCATCATGGCCATCGTTATTCCGCCCGAACTCGGCAGCGGCATGGTGAAGGTCTCGTAAATCCCCCGGTAGACATTGCGGACGGGCTCGCGGATGACCGCCTGGTAGTTCGCCAGGTCGGTGCGGTCGATCATCCCGCCCCCCGCCTTCATGTCCTTTTCAATCAATTCTGCGGTTTTCCCTTTGTAGAACCCGTCATGGCCGTCCATGGCGATGCGCTTCAGGGTCTCCGCCAGGTCCTTCTGTATCCACCGGTCGCCTTCCTGCCATTCCTTCCCGTCCGCCCGCATCATGGCCTTTTTGCTGGCGGGTATCTGGGAGAAAATCGTTCTTCGGCTGTTAAGGCCCCTTGCGATCCGGTCGGTGAGAATGAAACCGTTCTCGGCGAGATCGATGGCGTACTGAATGACTTCCGCCATGTTCATGGTACCGTATTTCTCCAGGGCCAGCGCGAATCCGGCCGGGGTGCCCGGGACGCCGATCGCCAGGTGATGAATACGGTTGGTGTTGGGATGAAAGGTCGAACCGTCCGGCCGGGTGAAGGAAATGGCCGGATTGACGGCCCGGTTCCCGTCTTCGTCCAGGTACATCCGGGCATGGGCCTTGCCCGGCGCTTTCTCGCGGTAATCGATGGCCACGGCCGTTCCGTCGGCCAGTCGAATGACCATGAACCCGCCGCCGCCGATGTTGCCGGCGGAAGGATGGGTCACCGCAAGGGCCAGCCCCAGCCCCACGGCGGCGTCGACGGCGTTGCCGCCCTTCTTCAGGATGTCCGCGGCGACCTGCGTGGCCAGGGGTTCCACGGCCACCGCCATGCCTTTCTTGCCGACGACCGGCTTGCGGGACGCCGCAGTCGCATCGTGAACCGCGGTGGTCGAGATGAGCAGGCCGCAGACCGCGATCAGAATCCTGAATCGATGTATCATTTACCGTATCCTCTTTCCGGTACTTGAAATACCGGGACTATTCATGAAACGAATGCGTATCGGGGTATATCCTCATAGCCAACCGGATACCATGATTGCGCACCGCTTTCGCGTAGATACCGCGCACAGACAATAAAGGCGGGACTTCCGGTCAAGTCAAGGGCTATATGTCCTCTAAGCCATCAGAAAAGCCTCGATACAGATACGCTGTCCCGCCTCCCGGTCTTCAGTTTTTCTCTGTTGATCCACGCCTGTTCGCAGTTCGTAGAAAAGCGCATAGCCCCTTACAATGGGATTTGGGTCTTACAATGTAATACCATTGTTTGAACAAAACAGGACAAAACATCCGAATCTCTCCCATGAATCGACAGGGACTGCTGCAGGCATGCATGATTTCGCAAAGACGGGACGATAGGTGAATACTGGCAGAATTGCCGGGAAAATCCCCTGTTGACCGGTGGTTGCAAGGGCGATATTTTGGACACTGAATACGTCAGGGTTGATATTCATCCGATAAAGGCAGGGAACGACTGTAAACTCGCGTCCCATGGGCATATGGGACAGATCGAAAAACATTCGAACGATGTTTGGAATGCGCAAATTTGACGGCTGAACTCACCCGCAACACCCATCCACAGGTACCCTCCATGCGTAAACACTACCGTCTTATGATTCCCGGCCCCATTGAAGTCAGTCCCGGCGTGCTGGCCCACATGAGCGATCCGCTCACCGCCCACTACGGCGAACGATGGGTGGAGATCTGGCGGAAGACCCTGTCCAATCTCCAGCGCGTGATCGGGACGGAGGGCGAGGTCTTCGTGCTCGTGGGTTCGGGCCATACCGCCAATGACGTGGTCATGAACAGCCTGTTCAATCCCGGCGACCGGATCCTGACCCTGGACAATGGCCTCTTCGGCCGGCGGCTGGACGATCTCGCCCGGGCTTTCGGGCTGGACTCGGTGGTGTCGAGAAAACCCTGGGGCGTGCCGTTTGACGCGTCGGACATACACGAGGCCGCCGCCGGCAACCCCGGTCTGAAGGCCGTCTTCATGGTACACGGGGAGACGTCGACCGGCGTGGCCAACCCTGTACGCGAACTGGCCGCCGCCGCGCGGGAGCACGGCATGCTCGTTCTGGTGGATTCGATCGCGTCGCTGGGCGGCGAGCAGTACCTGATGGATGCCTGGGACATCGATATCACGGCATGCGCCTCCCAGAAGGCCCTCGGTGCGCCGCCCGGCCTGGCCCTGGTGGCCGTGAGCGACCGGGCCTGGGACGTCATGAAAGACCGGCGGGAGCCCCGCGGATTCATGGCCGACCTGCAGAACCTGCGTCACTTCGCCGAGACGCAGGCCGACGTCCATCCCCATCCCGGCACCATGCCCGTCAACAACTTCGTCGCCCTGGAAAAAAGCACCGCCGCCATCCTGGAGGAAGGTCTCGAAGCCACCTGGACCAGGCACCGCAAGGTCGCCCGCGTGGTGCGGGAAGGCGTCCGGGCGATGGGGCTTTCGGTCATGGCCGAGGAACGGGCCGCCTGCGTCAACATGACGGTCATCCTGTCGGAGGACCGGTTCAAGCCCGTCGCCTTTTCCGATTTCATGAAGGCCGAGTACGGCATGCACGTCGGCCTGGGCCTGGGGGATTACGTAAACCGGTCGATACGCGTGGGCCACATGGCGCACAACGCCAATCTGGAGGCCGTTACGCCCTTCCTCGTCGGCCTGGAGCAGTATCTGCGCCGCCAGGGATTCGACGTGGCGCGCGGCGCGTGCCTGGCCGGCCTGGACTGATCTCACAGCGGACCGACCCTGACGGACCGGCTACCCGGCGAACCGCTCCTTAACGGATCGCCCAACGAACTGACTTCAGGAGAAACCGATAATGATCTACGAAGAACGCATCTACAAAATCATGCCCGGCCGCGTGCCGGATATCCTGGACCGTTTCATCAACCACGCCGTGCCCCTCTTCGAGAAACACGGTATGAAGCTGGTCGGCTTCTGGCAGACCGTGGTGGGCCCGAGCAACCACGAACTCACCTACCTGCTGGCCTTCGAAGACGCGAACCACCGCGACCGGGCCTGGGCGGCGTTTATGGCGGATCCCGCCTGGATCAAGGCCAAGGCCGACAGCGAAACGGACGGCGTGCTGGTGGCGGAGGTGGCCAACCGGATCCTCGCGCCGGTTCCCTTTTCTCCCCTGCAGTAGAACGACTCAGACATGGCGAAACCACAACGCTTGAGGAAGGAACTGCGGTTCTTCGAAGTTTACGCCGTCGCGACGGGCACGACGTTGAGCGCGGGATTCTTCCTTCTGCCCGGCCTGGCCGCGATTGAAGTCGGTTCGTCTCTCGTGCTCGCCTATCTCCTGGCGACCCTCCCCCTCATCCCGGCCATGCTGTGCATCGTGGAACTCGCAACGGCTATGCCGCGCGCGGGCGGCGTGTACTACTTCGTCGACCGGTCACTTGGACCGTACGCCGGACTGATCACGGGAATCGGGACCTGGCTGGCGCTTATCCTCAAGGTCACCTTCGCCCTCGTGGGTATGGGCGCCTATATCTCCCTTTTCTTTCCCGGGCTTCCGCAGAAACCCGTGGCCCTGGCGCTGGCGGCGGGACTCGGCGCGGTGAACTACTTCGGAGTTCGGAAGAGCGGCCGCCTGCAGATCTACCTGGTCATGAGCCTGCTCCTCCTCCTGGCCGGCTTTATCGGCGGCGGAGTACCCGAACTCAACACCGCGACCTTCGAGGGACTCTTCGACGTCGAGTTCACCACGCTCATGGGGACGGCCGGACTGGTCTATATCAGCTACGTGGGCGTGACCAAGGTCGCAAGTCTGTCAGAAGAAATCGAAAAACCGGAAAAGACCCTTCCCCGGGGCGTGTTCCTGGCCCTGGCCACCGCCGTCGTCGTATACGGTCTCGGAACGGCGGTAATGGTGGGCGTCATTCCCATCGAACGCCTTTCCGGCGACCTCACGCCGGCGGCGACGGCGGCTGGAATCCTCTTCGGCTGGTGGGGAAGCGTGCTTCTTTCGGTGGCGGCCATTCTCGCCTTCGTCTCCGTAGCGAACGCAGGCATCCTGAGCGCTTCCCGCTATCCGCTGGCGATGAGCCGGGACCACCTGCTGCCCGTCGGAATCAGCCGCATAACGTCCGAGGGCGTGCCGATCTTCTCGCTGCTGCTTACCGTGGGAAGCATCCTCGTCATCCTGGTTGTGCTGGACCCTGTGGGCATCGCCAAGCTGGCGAGCGCCTTTCAACTGGTCGTCTTCGCCTTCGTGTGCCTCGCGGTCGTCGTCATGCGGGAAAGCAGGATCGTCGAGTACGACCCGGGCTACCGCTCGCCCTGGTATCCGTGGTTGCAAATCGCAGGTATGGTCCTGCCCTTCTTCGTGATCTGGCAGATGGGCTGGCCCGCCATATTGTTCATTGCGGGATTCATGGTTGCCGGGACCCTGTGGTATTTCTACTACGCGCGGTTCAGGGCCGACCGCAACGGCGCGATCTACCACATCTTCGAGCGTCTCGGCCGGTTGCGGTACCAGGGGCTGGACCGGGAGTTGCGGGGGATCCTGAAGGAAAAGGGGCTTCGGGACGAAGATCCTTTCGAGGATGTCATTGCGCGATCCCAGGTAATCGACCTTGAAGAGGAAATCAGTTACGACCGGCTGGTCAGCATGTCGGCCGAACACCTCGCGCCCCGCCTGTCCATGCCGTTCGACGAAATCGTCGACGAACTGCACAAGGGAAGCCGGGTAGGCGCTACACCCGTATCGGGGGACGTGGCGCTGCCCCACTTCCGCGTCCCCGGCCTGGCCTGGCCGGAACTGATCCTGATCCGCGGATTCGGGGGCATCCACGTATCCTTCCGGGACCCGGTGTCAGAGTCCCGGGAAGATATCGTGGTGCATGCCGTCTTCGTCCTGGCGAGTCCAGTTGAGAACCCGGCCATCCACCTGCGCATCCTCGCCCGGCTCGCCGAACGGGCCGACAGCGACAACTTCAGCCTGGTCTGGGAGGCCGCCGTGGACGCACACGCCCTGCGGGACCTCTTCCTCCGCCACGACCGGTATCTCACCGTGCCGGTTCTCAATGAATCCCCCACGGCGGCCATGATCGGCAGGAGGCTGGCGGAAGTCGACTTTCCCGACGGCTGCCGTATCCTGTGGATCCGACACTTCGACGAGGTCCTGGTGCCCCAGGGGGATACCGCGCTCCAGCACGGAGATTTGCTGACCGTGATCGGCGAGCCCGCGGCGCTGGCCGCCTTGAGGCGAAAATACCCCGCCTAAGACACGTAGGGCGTTCCCGTTCTCCTCAGCTCCTTCGTCACCGCCATCTGGCAGGTCACGTACGCGTTTTCGTCCGCGTTGCCCCGGCGGTTCAGCAGGCCGGCGGCGTAGCCCGGGCGGGCGTCGGCGATGGTGCCGACGATGAGGTTGGCGTATTCCACGGTGGTGTCGTACCGGTCCGCGATCAAGGCGTTCATTTCACTCCAGGCGATCTTGACGGCCTCTTCCCAGTTGTAGCCCTGTCCGCTGGTCAGATACTCCTCCTGCGACTCCACGATCCGGGTCTTCTCCACCACCGGCGCGCCGCACGGAAACCCGGGCGACTTGTCCACCCGCATCGTGATGGTCGAATCGATCTCCACGCCCGTACCCGTAAGCTCGCCGTCCCCCATCCGCGCGTGCACGTCGCCCAGGGTCAGCAGTCCCCCCGGCTTCTGCGCCTTGATATGCACCGTGCTCCCTGGCTGGATCGCGTTGAAATCCATGTTGCCACCCGTGTCGATCTGGTGGGGCGCCACGGACTCCAACATGACGACGCCGATCATGGGCCGGACCGGGACCACGAAATCGGGCGGGAAATGGACGAGGCCGTCCCGCACCGGCGCGATCAGGCGCAGGCTGCCCCAGTGGGGGCCGCCGTTCCGGTAGAAGCCGTAGGCACCGACTTCCATGTCGAGGATCTCCACGGACACCCAGTCGCCGGCCTCGATCCCCTCGATACGGAAGGGACCGCATGGACGGGAGTGGCGGTAGGGGTCCACGTCCATGACCGCCCCGGCCCGCAGGTCCTTCTTGGCGAGATAGTCCTGGTCGTGGCCGCCGTAGGTCTCGACCTGGACCGTCTCTCCAGGCTCGAGCACGCCCCGGATCTCACGGTATGCCGGGTCGTCCGGGCCGGACAGGTATGGGGTTCGGGTAAACCGGCGCATCGGGTTGCTCCTCCCTGCTGGGCAATCGATTCAAGTGAATCGCGCGTTTTGTTTGTTCTCAGAATGTGTTTTTTGTCACCTTGCGGCATCGGTGCATTATATTCTGGATTGTATTTGTTCCCTGGGCGCCTAACAAGCCATAAAAACAGGCCCTGAAAGCACACCCATCCGGCGACCCATCCGGCGACCCATCCGGCGACCCATCCAGCGACCCATCCAGCGACCCATTGCGGAGAACAGGCCATGCGACTGACGAAGGAACAACTGGCGTTCATGGACACCTTCGGCTACCTCGGTTTCCCGGGACTGCTGAAGGACCGGATCGACGAGATCGTAGACGCCTTCGAGACCGTGTGGGTCGAGCGCGGCGGCGGGCACGACGGCAAGCCCCACGACGGAACGGCCCGGTCCTGCATCGTACCCTTCATCGATCAGCATCCGGTGCTTTCCTCGCTCATCGACGACCCCCGCGTCAACGGCATCTTCAGCAGCCTGCTTGGCGATGATTTCGTGTACCTGGGCAGCGACGGCAATTTCTACGTCAGCGATACGAACTGGCATTCCGACACGGACTGGTCGGGCAAGATGCGCGGCGCCCCGCCCCGCATCTACTTCAAGATGGCATTTTACCTGGATCCCCTGACGCGGGAATCGGGCGCGCTGCGCGTGATCCCCGGTAGTCACCGGTGGGGCGACGATTATGCGGATTCGCTGGAATCCCATATCCGGAAGTCGGGGGAAAACTGGGGCGTCGAAGGCTGGGAGGTGCCCGCCGTGGCGCTGGAGACGCGGCCCGGCGACATCGTCGTGTTCAACCAGAACACCAAGCACAGCGCCTGGGGCGGGGGCGACCGGCGCCGGATGTTCACGATCAACTGCACGGCCCGTTTCGCCGAGAAGGACATGCAGCTACTGAAGAACGAGATCGCCGCGGGCGCCCGGTTCTGGTTGGACAGCGTCTACGGCGAGGCCATGCTGGAGACGGCCGGTCCGGCGCGCATGAAGCACCTGGAGCAGCCCCTGGCGCACCAGGATCACCTGGCCGAAGAGGTCCGCAAGGCCAGGGCGCGCATGACGGAGCCGTCGCGGGGTTAACGCCAGTCCTGCCGGCCGCGGACTTCCCGCAGGAACCGCCGGGCGTTGCCGGAGAAGTGGTCCTCGATCTCCTGCGACGTCAGCCCCAGCATGTCCGCCACCTGTTTTTCCTGCCGCAGCTGTTCGTAGATGACCAGCGTCGCCCTGGAATCGCAGTGGGGCGTCGTCTCCGTCGTGCCCTCGTAGTAGGTCCACGCCCGCCCGTAGGTGACGTACTTGCCCCGTGCGCAGCCCGCCACCACGTTGTCCGAACCGAACATGACCCGCGAGCGGTCTTCGTGCTTCATCAGGAGGTATTGGGTGTAGAGGTCGTTCACCGCCGAGGTGTCGTACCAGACGTTGGGCAGGTCCGTGAGGAAATGGATGGCCCGTTCCATCATGAAGCAGTTGAAGGCCCGGGCGCAGTGGGCGAGGATCCACTGGGCGCGGGGATATTGCTTCGTGTAGTAGGCCAGGTCCTTCTGGTTGTCCGCGTCCGCCGGGCCTTCGGGCTTGGACATGTGCATGGTGATAGCGAGCCCGAGATCGTGGGCCACCTCGATGAAGGACTCGGGCAGGAAGTCGCAGATCCGGCAGTGCGTCGGATCCGGGGCGAAGGTCCGGTAGGGCTTCAGGCCCAGGAAGCCGTGTCTTTTCACCTGCGCGGCCACGTGGTCCGGGCTCATGTCGGGCGTGACCATCATGTTGATCCCCGATTCGGGGTCCTGCTTCATCTCCGAGGCCATCCAGTCGTTATGGCCTTCCGTGTCGATCCCCCCCGGGATCGGCGTGCCAAGGACCAGGTAGTGCATCTCGCGGCCCGGATAGAGCTTCTCCGCCCAGGCCAGGTGGTCCTGGTAGTCGATCTCCAGCCGGAGCCCCGAGGGGTCCGGGGGAAGCTTGCCCCGATGCCGTTCCGACCACATGTGGACGTGCATGTCGTAGACGGTTTCCGGCACGTAGTCGGCCAGTTCCTCGTCCCATATGCCCCGGTCGAAATCCTGGTAGTCCGGCGTGTTCATGTGCGCTCCCCGTGTTGTTGGCGTTTGGTGCGTGGCGTTGTGGTCGGCCGTGCTTTGCGATTTGTCATTCCTGCCTCGGAAGTCGCAACCATGTCCCGTACCTGCTGCGCGGCGGGATCAGTCTACGGTGCGACGGGATCAGTCTGCTGCGTGACGGGATCAGTCTGCTGCGTGACGGGATCAGTCTACCCGGTTTCCCGGAGGTTTTCAAGGTCAAAAGATACTTTGACATTCCATCACGCCGGACGCACATTTCCCTCGTGAATGCATCCATACAGATCGCCATCGAATTCGGAGGATATCATGGCTGACGGACAGGGCATGAACAGGCGCAGTTTCCTGCGCAACACTGTGATGGGCGGCGCGGGCGTTTCGCTGATCGGCACGCCGGTGTGGGAGGCGGCCGCCCAGATGGTCAGCGGAAGCGCGGCCAGCCCCGTGAACGGCGTCGGACTCGACGATCCGCTGCTGGTGCAACTCAGCATCAACGAAAACCCGCTGGGCGCTTCGCACCGGGCCATCGAGGCCGTGGCCAGCAAGATGTTCGGCATGAACCGGTATACCATGCACGACCGGCTGGAGGAAGCCCTTGGAGCCCATCACGGCGTCGACCCCGAGACGGTCTTCACGGGCGTAGGGTCTTCGGAAATCCTGCTGACGGCGACGCTGGCCGCTTTCTGGGACCGGCCGGGAAACGCGGTCACGGCTTTTCCATCCTACCGGTCCATCCCGAGGACCGCCGAGGAACTAGGGCAGACTGTCAAAAGGGTACCGCTGACCGGGAACTGGCAGATGGATCTGCCGGCCATGCTGGCGGCCGTGGACGAAAACACGCGGATCGTCAGCATCTGCAATCCGAACAACCCCACCGGGCAGATCCTCGACGCCGGCGAACTGGAACGGACGATCCGGGCCATACCGAAGGACGGCATCGTGTGCGTCGACGAAGCGTACATCCAGTTCGTCGACGATCCCGATTATCCGTCCATGATCCCGTTGACGAAGGACGTGGAGAACCTGCTCGTGTCAAGGACCTTCTCGAAGGCCTACGGACTCGGCGGCATGCGCGTCGGCTACGGCGTCGCCCACCCCGCCCTCCTGGAACGCATGCAGCGGTTCAGCATCGGCCTGCTCAACAAGAACACCCTGTCGACCGTGGCCGCGCTGGCTGCGCTGGGCGACCAGGAACACGTGCGCCGCACCGTGGAAATGACGCGCCAGGGGAAGGCCTTTCTCTACGAAGAGCTGGAGGCCATGGGGTACAGCCCCATACGCACCCAGACGATCTTCGTCACGGTCGAAGTCGGCCCCAACGTGAATACGCTGATCGACCGCCTGTGGGAGAAGAAGGTACAGGTCCGGCAGGCCTTCGACATGGAAGGATTCATGCGGATTTCCGTCGGCCTGCCGCGCGAGAACGAGGCCTTCATCTCCGCCTTCAAGCGGGAACGGAGCGCATTGTAGATGAAGTATCCCAATCCGCTGAAACAACGCATTCGCGGCGGTGAACTGCTGCTGGGCACGGTGCTCCCCGCCCCCACCTCGTTCATGGCATCCCAGGTGTGCAATTCAGACATCGACTTTCTCTGGATCGACGCGGAACATTCCTCCATATGGATCGAGGGGCTGGACATGGTCCCGGTGATCGCGCGCCGGAACGACGTGGCGCCCATGATCCGCATCGCCTGGAACGATCCCGCCCTCGTCAAGAAAGCCTACGACATCGGCTCCGTGGCTGTCATGATTCCCCAGGTCAACACCGCTGAAGAGGCGGAGCGCGCCGTACAGTACGCCCGGTACGCGCCGGAGGGAAACCGGGGCATTTCGCCCTACTGGGCCATGCTGGCGGGCCTGGATTTCAATCACGTGGTCAGGACCGCCAATGACGAGACCGTCCTCGTGCTCCAGATCGAAAGCCTGGAAGCCTATGAGAACCTCGACGAGATCATGCAGGTCGAGGGCATCGACGTGCTCTTCGTCGGGCCCACGGACCTGTCCGCCACCCTGGGCGTGATCACCCAGACTGATTCGAAGGAAGTGCAGGCGATCATGCGTGATGTTCCGAAGCGCCTGGAGGGCACGGGGATCATGGCGGGCACGACGCTGGCCGGCATGGATGAGATCCGGGAGAAAATCGACTGGGGCTACCGGTACATCAACGTCGGCACGCCCATGGGGTACGGCATGCAGGTGCTGCAGGAGCACCTGGACACGTTGCGAAATGGATAGCGGGACGACCGGCGCGGACCAGGATGGATGTCCGGTTGACCGACGAAGACGAAGACGGAACCTGGGACGATGAGCGAAGGCCAGACCGGCTCTTGGGGTAACCTGCAAGTCCAGGACGGATGAGCGATATGATCAGTGAAGCGCAGGTCGGTACATTCCATCGGAACGGATGGCTCGTGGTCGAAGGGGTGTTCGCGCCGGAAGAAGTGGACGAAGTCGCCCGGCTGGCCCTGGAAACGGCGGATGCCCTAGACGTGGAGGAATCCATGGCGGGCTATCTGCTTGACCGGTCCGAG
Source organism: bacterium (assembly GCA_965202605.1). Taxonomy (GTDB): domain Bacteria; phylum JAAXHH01; class JAAXHH01; order JAAXHH01; family JAAXHH01; genus JAAXHH01. The sequence continues at coordinate 1,821,394 of OZ241838.1, read as the reverse complement.
TCGGGCGAGACCGCGCCGCGCAAGATCGACAGTCCCTACCTTCGCCACCCGGTGTTCCGCGACTTCGCCCTGGACGGCCGGCTTAGGGACATGCTCCGGCGGATAACCGGTGAAGAACCCCTGCTCAAGAGCGACCAGCTCTTCATGAAGCCGCCGCGGTTCGGCTCGGAGAAACCCTACCACCAGGACAATTTCTACTTCCGGTGCACGCCGGGCGGCCACGTGATCACGGCCTGGATCGCCCTCGACGACGTGGACGAGGACAACGGCTGCCTCCGGTACATCTCCGGCTCGCACAGGAAGGGGATCATCGACCACGTGGAGGTCCCCGGCCAGCCGTACAACCTGGCGCCGCCGGACGACCTGATCGAATGGGAGCACGAGGCCGCGGCGCCGGTGCGCAAGGGCGGCGTGGTGCTGCACCACTCGGAAACCCTCCACTCGTCGCGCCGCAATACGTCGGACCGCTGGCGGCGCGGCTACGCGACGCACTGGGCCACCGCCAGAGTGACCACGGAGACGGACAACCTGGACGGCGCCTATTTCCGGCGGGAAGACTACGCCGAGCACGTCCGCGCCGCGGACCGGGCGGGAGACCAGAAGAAGGACGGTGCGGTTCATATCGGGACCGCAGACCGGAAGACCGTGTCCTGATGGGCGCCGCCAGGGGGAATGGAGAGATGACGACCGCATCGGCGACAAGTACCATTACCGATCTCATGTGGTCGGAGACGGCATCGATCTACGACGCGATCCTCGCCCATCCCTTCATCAAGGGACTCACCTCCGGCGACCTCGATCGGTCGGCATTCGAATTCTACACCGTCCAGGACGCGCTGTATCTCAAGGACTACGCCCGGGCCCTCAGCCTCGCCGCCGCCAAGGCGCCGGACGAGGACAGCATCATCCTCTTCAACGAGCATGCCAAGGGATGTCTGGTTGAAGAACGGGCCATGCAGGAGCACTTCTTTGACGTCTTCGGCCTGTCGGCGGAACAGGTCTGGGCGACCCCCAAGGCGCCCGTGTGCCAGGCGTACACGAGTTACCTGCTGTCTGTGGCCTACGGCCGTCCCTACCACGAGGTCGTGGCCGTCGTGCTGCCGTGCTACTGGATCTACTGGGAAATAGGCAAGGCACTGGCCGAGAAGGGCTCGCCCGATCCCATGTACCAGCAGTGGATCGACACCTACGCCGGCGAGCAGTTCGCCGAGTGCGTCGTGGCCGTCCTCGAGATCACGAACCGCGTCTCAGAAGGGCTTCCCAACGAGGACCGCGAGGCCATGCTGAACCACTACGTCACGACCAGCCGGTACGAGTGGATGTTCTGGAACATGGGGTACAGGAAGGAGCAGTGGCCGGTGTGATGTTCATATCCGGCGAAAGGAGGATGAGCTATGGAATACTCGGTGATGCTCGATGTAATTGACGAGCCAGGATTCGAGGGCTGTTACTATGCTCATATTCCGGTATTGGAACTGACGACACATGGGAAGGGGATAGACGGCGCGTTGGCGGCTGCCAAAGAGCTCGCGGAGGTATGGATCGCCGAGAAGCGCGCCCGAGGGGAATCGGTGCCCCGGGAGTCGGGTGCGGTCATTGCCCGTATTGAGGTATCCGATGCAGTTCTCGGTTCGTGAAGTCCTCAGGAAACTGCGCCGCGCAGGGTTCGTCGAGGTTCGCCAATCCGGTTCCCACAAAGTGCTTCGCCATCCCGATGGAAGGCAGACCTATCTGTCCATGCACCATGGCACGGTACCAACCGGGACGTTGCATAAAATTCTGAAGCAAGCCGGACTGAGTCGTAACGAGTTTACCGATCTCTAAATTGCCAAGATTCAACTTGCCATATCCCTGAGAAGCTAAAATCCTGGAGGGCGAACGGCACATTCGATGACGAACCACGAGTCTGGATACTGGCGCATGGCCGACGCCCTGCGGGGCAGCATGGACGCCGCCGAGTACAAGCACGTCGTTCTCGGCCTGATCTTCCTCAAGTACATCTCCGACGCCTTCGAGGAGCGTCACGCCGAGGCGTTTGCAGAGTATGGCGAGGAAGCCGCCGAAGACCGGGACGGGGATGTCGTGGGGCAGCAGGTTGGCGAGCGTACCATCGAGGAACTGAGCGCCGAGCTTAGGCAAATCGATCCACCGGCGTTTCCGACGGTCGAGCGAGTCCCCGTGGATGGTGGCCGTGAAGTAATCATGGTTGGCACGGTGCGTGGACCGACGCGGCCGTACATTTTCCGTGGCAGTGCCTACCGCCGGGTCGGGAACACCACGCTGGCAATGTCTCCGGACGAGTACAACCGGGTCCTGTTTGAACGGATGCACAGCGAGTAGCGCTGGGAAAACCAGCCTGCCGGCGGATGGTCGATCAGCGATCTCGACTTCGCGGAGATTCGACGGGTCGTCGCGGAGGGCGTTCGCCGCGGCCGCATGGATGAGCCGCCGAGCAGGGAGCCGGCCGACCTGTTGCGAGGACTCGGTGTGTTGCGCGACGGCGTGTTGCTTCGGGCGGCAGCCGTACTGTTCGGCAACAGGGAACGGCTGGAGGTCGACATGCCGCAATGCCTGCTCCGCGTAGCCCGCTTCCGGGGAACCGACAAGATGCAGTTTCTGGACAACCGCCAATTCAACGGCAATGCCTTTACGCTCCTCGCGAACGCGGAACGTTTCCTGCGCGACAGCCTGCCCATCGCCGCTCGATTCGAAGAGGATCGCTTCGACCGAATCGACGAACCGCTTTATCCACCACTGGCGACGCGCGAGGCGCTCGCGAATGCGTTGTGCCATCGCGACTACTCCATTGGCGGCGGTTCCATCGGCGTGGCGATCTACGATGACCGCCTGGAAATCACCTCTGCCGGATCGCTGCACTTCGGCCTGACCCCGTAAAAGCTGTTCGTCCCGCACGAATCACGTCCGTGGAATCCGTTGATCGCCCGCGCGTTCCATCGACGCGGGATCATCGAGGAGTGGGGGCACGGTACGCTGAAGATGACGGACCTGACCAGTGAAGCGGGCCTCCCCATGCTGGAAATCGAAGATGACGGCTGGTGCGTGACGGTGCGGTTCCGTCACGGACAGTTCGTGCCGAACCGGCGGAGCGGCAAATCTAGTTCCACTGAACGACAGGAGACTATCCTTGCCCTGCTGGACAGCGCGGAAGATGGTTTGACGCGCCACGAGATTCGCGTCCATTTGGGTCCTGGCGTAAGTGAGCGTCAAGTGCGAAGGGCACTGGAGGAGTTAAAAGCCAAAGTACTGGTAATTTCCCCGGGTCGTGGACGGTCGGGAAGGTGGAAACGGGCGCAGCGGCATGGATAAGCCAGCCCCCTGGGGGCGTATAGGGGCGTTATAGGGGCGTTATAGGGGCGTTATGGGAGCCAATCGGAGTCAGGAGATTCATGCGCGCGGCAAAACGCCCGCCGACTGTTCCATTACCGACGAGCTTATAAACCTTGTATCCGAAGCATCTTTCAGAAAAGCGTGGTTTGAAGCCGATCGTGCCTGAACTCACCGTCAAAGCCGTTCAGTTCCCGATGGTCCGTCACGCGGCGTGCAGCAGTGGTACGATGAGGCCAAGCCGGGAAAACTTACATTCGCCTACGATCAACAAGGATGATCAGTGAATTCCGCTTCATTGATTCAGGCGTCGCCTACCAGGTTCCTCAAGATGTTCACCAGCGCTCTGCCTGGCGCCTTCTCCGCGTAACCCGCCAGTTCGAACTGACGCGTTCCCCTCTTCCGCACTAAGATTTCGCTCCAGAAGAAGAATCCCTCTTTCAAACGAACTTCCTCCAGGCCGCCGATGTCGTACAGCGTCGAGGCGTTGTTGTTGGCCAGGTGGTTCGACCGGGTGATGGCCATGCCTTCCTCGCCGGAACCGTCGATATCGTAGAATACAAGCAGGTCGTTCACCGTCGAGACCACACCTCTGAAGCGGCTATTCTGCTGCAGCGAAACGACGAAATTCGCTGCCCTGTCGGCGTCGATGTCCGGGAAGATGTACAGGCCCGAACGGACATCGGTCCAGGTTCCTCGGACTGCCCGGTGAATCCGCTCAACAGCAGGGTCGGCTGCCGATCCGGAACCCGTGCGACCGGAGGCACCGGATCCCGTTCGACTGGAGGCACCGGTCCCCGTACGGTCGGAGGCGCCGGGTCGGGCATACTCCGATCGGGGCCGCTCCGACTGGGATTGGCGCGTCTGCGAGGAAGTGCGATAACCAGGCGGAGATTGCCGTTGGGATGATGATCCGGAAGATGAGGACACCCGCAGTTTTTCCGGATGCCGGACGAGCCACTGGTAGGCCTCGTTGATCTCCGTGAACTTGGCCGTGGCTCTGTCTTTCACCCGGTCCGGCACCTTGTCCGGATGCCAGATCAGGGCGAGTTCGCGGTACGATTTCTTCACGTCGTCAATAGACGCGCCCGGAGCGAGGTCGAGCGAATGAAGCGCCTTATGTGTCCTGTCGTCCATACATGGTTATTTAAGCCATGCAAAGGGTTGTCTCAAGGGATTTGTGCTGGTATATTCACTGCATAGATATTCCTGACCGGTTTGCCTGTCTGCGATCCATTATTCGTACTTCCAAACGGGGACTGAACATGCCCATCACCGACGCCCTGCCTGAAATGAAGCGGGAACTGCGTTTTTCCCCTGCGTCAACTGAGCATCCCAAAGCACTTTCCCGCGAACAGGTCAATTATTTCAATGCAAACGGATATCTTTGCCCCCTGGACGTCTTTACGCCACAGGAGGCCGAAGAGAACCGATTGTATTTCGAAGACCTGATGGCCCGCGCCGAGAAGGAAGGGTACAACAGCTACTCTATCAACGGCTGGCAACGGCACTGCGAGGGCATCTTCAACCTGGCCATGAACGAGCGGATTCTGGACTACGCGGAAGACCTGGTCGGAGAAACGCTGATCTGCGAGATGACCCACTATTTCTGCAAGATGCCGGGCGACGTGCAGCGGGTGAGCTGGCACCAGGACGCGTCCTACTGGCCCTTGACCCCGAGCAAGGTGGTAACCATCTGGCTGGCCATCGATGACGTAGACGAGGAGAACGGACCGATGACGGTCATCCCCGGTTCCCACCTCCACGGGCAGATCCCCTTCGAGAACAGCACGAAAGCCGAGAAGAACGTACTGGGACAGACCGTCCACGACCCGCTCAAGTGGGGCGGCGATCCCGTGCCCTTCGTCATGAAGGCGGGCCAGATTTCCATGCACACCGACCTGCTGCTGCACGGGTCCGAGCCGAACGTATCCGACCGCCGGCGTTGCGGCCTGACGATACGGTACCTGCCGCCTGACGTGCGGGGCCGTTATCCGGAATACCACCGCGCCGTGATCTGCCGGGGCAGCGATCCCTCGGGCTACTGGAGACCCATACCCCGACCTGTTGGCGACAATATCCCTCCGCGAAACCGCTAGTATCTACCGTTCAGCACCTACGTTGATCCAGCCACTACATTGTATCTACAGCACGGGATTCAACTATCTATCGCTGATTTCGAGGTAGAAACTACAGCGACAACGGCCTGCAGTACTTGCACGGGCGACAACCGTTTTCCGCCGCCTCGCCGGGACCGCTGAATTCCATGCGGTGCTGACTTTGGATCCGCCGGGCATTGCGGCAGGTCGGATAACAGTAGATGCCCGTCGTGCGGCTGCCGATGAAACGCACGCCGCGCTGCTTCCAGCCCGCGAGGTCCTCCCTGGCGATCCCTTCCCGTTCCAGCAGGGTCCATTTCATTTCCGGCCCGTAGTAATAGTTCCCCACGCCCCCGGTCGAGGGTACGAGCCGGTGGCAGGGCATCAGGAAGGGCACGGGATTGCGGGCCATGACCGTTCCGACGGCACGGATCGCCTTCGGCCTGCCCACTTCCCGGGCCAGCCAGGCATAGGGACGCACCTCGCCCGTTGGTATCCTGGCCAGGTGCTCCAACACGGTCTTTTCGAACTCGGTCAACCCCTCGAGGATGACTGGCGGTTTGGCGATCTTCTCTCCTTTTATGGCCCGCCTGACTGCTTCTGCAAACGCTTCGGGCAGCGAACCTCTGACTGTGGCCCGCCCCAGCCTTTCTTCGTAGTAGGATTCGAAGGCGCCGTCCTCCTCCACGTCGAGTTTTACCGCCGATATGCCTTTGGGCGTGAATCCCACGTGCGCCGGCCCGAAATCCGTATCGATGACATCATATCGGTCTGCAATCCTGATCATCACTTCCTCCTCGATCCCGGCCGGAGCGGTCATTTTCAGTTTGGGTGATGCCACGGCTAAACTTTTCATGAAAGCGGCTTCTTCGGGGCTGTCGGCGCTGGCTGCCAGTTGTTCCGCCACGGACCGGCTCGCTTCCTCGTCCGCCTCGCCTGTTCTGATTTGGTTCAGGTTCTGTGTCGATTCGTTACAATCCACTGGGGCCGTCCTCCATGATTTTTCGAAGTCTGCGCAGCGCCCGGTACACTTTGCCCCGCAGCGCCGATTCCGACGAACCGGTGACCGTCGCGATTTCCGCGTAGGAGTATTGCTCGATGAATCGCAGGATGATCAGTTCCCGGCTCTCTCTGCCCAGTTTGTCGAGAGCCGACCGGATCGATCTTGCCAGGTCGTTCCGGGGGACGAAGGACTGGACTTCCTCTTTCATTTTGTCCACTGCACCTGCCATGCGTTTGCGCGACCTCAGCCGGTTCAACGCCAGGTTCCGCACGATGCGGTACAGCCAGGGACGGATTTCGAGCGTCATGCATCGCTCCGCGTCGTACTTTCCGGTGAGTGTGACATAGGCCTTGACGAAGGCTTCTTGCGTAACGTCGAGGGCGTCGTCCGAACCGCCGAGCATATGGAAAGTGTAGGTGAAAAGTCTGTCCTTGTACGCCGCCACCAGGTCCGCCACCGCCTCCCTGTTGCCGCGATGGATTTCCAGCGCGATACATTTTTCATTTACTGCACTCATATGGATTGCTGCACTCCTTAATTCGTCGCCGGCTTCAGTACTATAACACCGCGTATCGGTGTTTCGTTCGGGGAAAAATGATATCCTGTATCTCGCTTGACAGCGTTTTCCCCAATACCTTCCTTGCACCTCGGAGACGATGCCCGAAACTACCAGGAACAGGCCATTCGCGTAGCAATCAAGGAATCACAGAAATGAAGACGAGTGCTCGATATGTGAAAATAGTGGAATGGTCAGAAGAAGATCAGTGTTTCGTTGGCAGCTGTCCCGGCCTGTTTTACGGTGGATGTCATGGTGATCAGGAAAAGGAAGTGTTCTCCGAGTTATGCCGGATTGTCGAAGAAACCATCGCTTTGTATAGACGTGAAGGCCGGTCCCTTCCTTCACCTACCGCGGGAAAAGATTACGCCAACAAGATGCTGGACATCGTCTGATATCTCGACCCGCACCTAACTCCCACCCCCCAGCACCCTTTCCCAGAATCCCTTTGGCTCGGAGTCCCGCTCCCCGTCTTCGGCGATATAGATCGTGAAGGCCGTGTTCCCGATCTGCTCACCCCGCCAGGAACGGAAGCCGCGCCGGTTCGGTTCGAGTGCGTCCCCCCGGATGTCCGGCTTCCATATCTGGTTCATCGTCGGGTACCAGACGAAAAGGCCGCCTACTTCCTCCACCAGGATGCGTTCGGCCTGCCGGTACACGTCCATCCGCGTCTGGTAGTCGCCGACGACTCCGCCAGCACGGACCACCAACTGGTCGAAACGGTCGTGTTTCCAGGCGTGGCGTCCGGAGGAAAGCCAGAGGTTCATCAGGCTGCTGGGATCGATGAAGTCGGCCCCGAAACGGACGAGTCCCAGGGGAAGCTGGTGGCTGTTGATCGCGTCCATGAAGATCTTGACCTCCATGTTGCGCACCTCAAGATCGATCCCGAGGTTCTGCTTGATCATGGCGTGGATCGCCTCCCCCGCTTCGTGCACCGGCCGGACGTCGCGCCGGACCCACATCTCCACTCGCGGGAACCCTTTGCCGTCCGGATAACCCGCCTCGGCCAGCAGCTTGCGTCCCAGGGCGGGATCGTACCGCTGAACGGGTTTCAGCGCTTCGGTGGCTTCCGCCGGGAAACCGGGTGGCAGCATGGAATAGGCGGGGATCGCGAAGCCCTGGAGCGCCGTGGCGCACACGGCGTCCCGGTCGATGGCGTGGCTGAAGGCCTGGCGGACCTTCAGGTTGTCGAAGGGCGGGTTGTACGTGTCCATCGTGAGGTAGTAAGTCGCGAAGTCGGTGTAGGAATGGAGCTCCCGGCTCAGCTGCGGGTCGGTCTTGATCCGGGCGAGTTCGGCGTGATTGGTCACGAGGCCGAAGTCCACCTCGTCGGCTTCGTAGGAGGCGAGCAGGGGCGGCGGCGTCGACGCGTTGTGAAGCTTGGCGATCAGCGTTTCCAGGTAGGGTCGCGCGGCGCCGTGGTAACGGGGATTGGCCTTGAGCACGACCCGGTCCGCCTTGGTCCACTCCGCGAGATAGAAGGGTCCGCTGGCGATGGAGGTCTCCGGGCTCGTGGACCAGGCGTCGCCGTGCTTCTCCACCGCCTGGCGCGGGGAGACCCAGCTGTCGACCATCAGGTCCGGCATGTAGGCGCAGGGTTCGTCGGTCTCGACCAGCAGCGTGTAGTCGTCGACCGCGTGGACGCCCAGAGAATCGAGGGGAAGCCTTCCACCCACGACCTCGCTCCAGTTCCTGATGGGCCGGTAGTACCACTCCACGTCGTAGGCGTTGTCCGGGTCAGCCCCCCGCCGCAGGGTGAACACGTAATCGTGGGCGGTCAGGGGCTTGCCGTCGGAGAACTCCAGGTCGTCTCGCAGGTAGAAATACCAGCCCAGCCCGTCGTCGGCGGGTTCCCAGCTGTTCGCCGCCGCCGGAATCAGGTTGAAGTCCTTGTCGAAACGGATCAGGGGTTCGGCGATGATCCGGTGGCCGTAGGTCCCCTTGTAGATCGTGCGGAACCACTCCATGTAGGTGTTGTCCAGCTGAAACGTGCGGACGTACTGCTCCGAGGGCGGCGCCGCGTCGGGCGGCAGTTCGACGCCGGCGGAGTTGACGTACCGGGAGGGCGGCCCGGGCGGTCCGGGCCGCCCTCCCGGTTGATCGCCGGCCAGGACGTGCAGGATCCCGGTTGCGGCCGCGCCGAATACCACGGTGATCGCAATTGCGCGGGTGGTTGTGATCATGGAGGGACCGTCCGTGTGCTACTATGGTCACACGGGTCACCATAGTCAAAGATGGAAGGGGCGTAGCGTACCATATCCCCTTTCAGGCGCCGCGTCAAGAGAAGGACGGCGATTCGGCTTGACCCGGTAAGGGCGGTCTGTATTTTGCACGTGGACACCAACCGCCCGGGTGAATCACCCCATGGATTCCTTCCTCCTGTCTCAGGCGCTCGCCGCCGTCGCCTTCACCTGCGGCGTGGTCTCCTTCCAATGCAAAGAGCGGCGCAACGTATTGCTCTGGCTGTGCGCGTCGGCCCTGACGAACGCCTTCCACTTCTTCGTGCTCGGAAGAAACGGCGCCGGGACATTGTACGTCGTCATGGGCGTACGCGTCTTCACGGCGGCCTTCACGACCGACCGGCGCCTGATGTACGTGTTCATGGCGCTGATCCTGGCGGGATTCTTCGGATCCTACGAAAGGCCCCTGGACATACTGGCGCTGTTCGGATCGCTGCTGCCGACCTACGGAAACTTCCAGAAATCCGTCCGCAAGATACGTCTGATCTACATGGCCTGCGCGGTGACCTGGATGATCCACAACTACATCGCCGGCAGCCCGGTCGCCGTCCTCATGGAAACCACGTTCCTGGTCAGCAACCTGGTCGGGTATTACCGGATTTACCGGTTCCAGCTGAAGTCCTGAGGGAACAACCGGTTAGTGCTGTAAGCCTGATGGGAACAAACGATCCAGGGTGAACGACCGGGCGGTTGGTTCTGGCCGCACCCCGGATCGGTGTCCGTCGGATTACCCGTACATCCGAATCGGAGTCGGCCCGGTCGGTCGGTTCTTGCGGGGAGGACGCTGCGCGGTGACCTTCAGGGCCTCCTCCCAGCCGCGGCGCCACGTATTGTAATCGGTGAGCACGAATTCGGGATGGCGCCGGCTGCGGACGATGAAGTTGGGGTAGAAGGAGCGGCCCGTGGGCAGGCCGGTCTGCTGGTACCGCAGGTCGAGGCTCCACCGGATCGATCCCGAACGGTTGGGAATGGACCGGTGCGGGATCAGCTTGTGCATGAGCAGCACGTCGCCCTTCTTCATCGGCAGGGACAGGACGTCGCCTTCGGGCAATCCGCCGTCTTCGATGCCGAACCCCTCGCTCCAGTACACCATCCGCTGGTGATGCACGCGGGGTATGATCTGCAGGCACCCGTTCTCTTCGTCGGTGTCGCACAGGGGCAGCCACACGGTAAGAATGAACACCGGGTCCGCGTCTTCGTGGTGCACCTGCGCGTCCTGGTGCCAGGGCGCCACGTTTTCTTTGACCCGCGCGGCCAGGTCTTCATTGCGCGCGGCCGGATCGTCCACGTCGCCGTCTCCTTCGCGGGCCAGGTCGCCCTCATCCCCGTTCCCACCGTGGACCACGTTGTCCGGCAGCTTGGCGCGCAGATGCTGGATGGGGCTGCACGTGATTTCAGGTCCCACGAGGGATTCCACGAGATCCAGCAACCGGGCGTTCCCGAGAAACCGGAATACTGCTTCGGCGCGCATGTTCATGATGTCTATGTCGTCGTAGATCGAAGTGTTTTCCCGGGTGACCAGGGCCAGGCGCCGCTCGAAGGACTCGCCTTCGTGCAGGTCGGTAATTTGTCCATCCGCATGAAGGCTGCGGGCCCGTTCGTCGACAAAGGCTTCGATCCCGGCGACGACGGGATCCAGGTCGGCTGCTGTCAGCGCGCCTTCAACGATGACGTAGCCTTCGTCCACGAAATGCTGAAATTGATCCTGCGTGAGTGCCATGGTGGTGGATTTTCCCTTCCGGTGCCGCAGCTTCAAGCCGGTGCCGTACCCTAAAGACGGTGCCACAGCTTCAAGCCTCCGCCGTTTCTTCAAGCCGCTTTCGGAATGTGCGTGATCAGGTTCTGCAGGTGCCGCAGTCTTTCGGGCGTGGCCGTGGCAAGCAGCGGACCCTCCTCCCTGCCGAATACTTCCCGCGTCGTGTAGCCGTGTTGCCGTATGATCTTCTTGAAGGCCTCGAGAGCAGGGCCTTCCGTATGATGTCCGGTAAACACCATCGTGAACATGCGCCGCCTTTTGCCGCCGCCCCACGCGCTGTGCTTGGTGGAATGGTTGAAGACGGCGAGGTCTCCGGGCCGGGTCTCGACGGCGACCGCCGGCACCTCGCTGCCGTGTAGTCCCCCCCAGCCTCCCTTCTTGCCCGAAAGGTGTTCGTGGACCGTTTCCGCGTATCCTTCGCCGAACCGGTGGCTGCCGGGAATGACCCGGAGCGCCCCCGTATCCTTCGTCATGGGATCCAGATATATGGCCATCTTGAAAAACCGGATGGGCTCGGGCCACTGGGTGTCGGAGTGCCATCTCGTGTCGCCCACGTAAAGGTTGCCGTCGCTGTTCCAGTACTGGTACTGCTCGCCCAGCAGGCCGGCGGCGATGCCGTGGATGCGGGGATCGTCCAGCAGGGTGCACAGGTACGGGTCATGGTTGATGAAGGGCACGACGGCCAGCCGCTCCACGCCTTCGTGGTCGTCGCCGCCGTTCTTGTTCAGTAGTTCATCGAAAGCCTCTGAAATCTCGCCGATCCTGTCGTTGAGCAGGCCGGGAAAGTGCAGAAACCCGAAGGTGTCCATGAATTCCTTCCGGTGTGGTTCAAGTTGAAACATCGAAGCTCCCCGAATGCCCTTCAGTCGAAATCTCTCAGTATTCCTCGAGCACCGATCCTTCTATGCCCCGCGTTCCGTCTCCGTACACATAATAGTAAACGACCAGTATCCGTCCATCCCTCAATTCGAGCGACCACGGATACCCGCAGTCCGACTCCAGGGAATCGGCGCGCACGACGATGTCCGGCGCGGTATCCAGGTCCCGGGCCTCCGGATCGAGCACCCGCGCCAGGCAGCCCATCTGTCCCTCCCACCGGGTGCCCACCGTGGCCAGGACGCGGCCGTCCCGCAACATCAGCAGGTGTCCGGGACATCCCCGCATGGTCGTCGACCGCCAGGGGGACCAGGTCTCTCCGCCGTCGTCAGAGTGCACTTCCACCAGGTGCACGTCCTGTCCGGGCGGCTGGTTCGGATGACAGCGGAAGAGCACCAGGATTCTTCCGGACGGCGTCAAGCAGGTCGCCGGTTCGCTGAAATGGGCGACGTCGTCCTCGGCGATGCGGCCGGCGTACGTCCAGGCATGCCCGCCATCCGTCGACGATTGCATCATCCCGAAAAACGGCGGCCTGCCTTCCGGATGATCCGTCGCCTTGCCGGGAAGCAGCAAGCGCCCGTCCGGCATCTCGAGCAGTCCGCTCCGGCAGACCCCCGTGTGCGAGGCGGGACGGCCGTTCACCGCATCCGGGAGCGGCGGAAAGCGTTCGGGGTGAGACCAGGTCGTCCCATCGTCCGTCGATCGTACGTGGAATCCCATGCCCGGACGGGAAATCCAGGTATGCCTGGAGACTTCCGGCGCATGGGCGAGTTCCAGGTCCACCGTGCTGGCGTGCAGGAAGATCTCGCCGCTGGAGAGCGTATGAGTCCCGAAATCGATTACGCCGCCGTACGGGTAGGTTGTGACCAGTTCAGTCGGGCTCCAGGACCGCCCCTCGTCGCCTGAGCGGCAGGCCCGTACGTCGAAGAGGGGGTGGCTGTGATGGCTGAATCCCGTGGCGGGCGACCGGTGGAACAACGTCAGCAGGTCCCCTCCGGGCGTCCGGACGATGTTCGGATGGGCGCCGTACCAGCCCGCTTCGCGGTAGATCGTAATGTGGTCCGCTACGCGCCAGCCCATGTGGACTCAGCCTCCCGGATTTCGGTACCGAAAATGCACGCGCTTTCGATAAACGGCATTAAGTAAGATGGATTCAACAATACACCGGCGCATCCTTCCCGGCAAATGGAAATATGGCCAGGCGTCCTGCAATCCGGGATGGTCGTTCAGGCCTGCGTGGACATCGAGGCAAGCCGCATGAACGCGTCCCGCCCGCGTCCGGTTTGGATATGCTCCAGGATCAACCGGGCGCAGGTCTCTGAACTCAACTTGGATGTATCGACTTCCAGGTCGTAAATGCCGGGCCTATGCACCTCCTGGTCCCAGATCCGCACCGGTTCGGGTATGGGTGCGTCGGCCGGTATGTCTTCTTCCCTTAGCCAGGTTTCCCTGCGGCGGCGCCACACGACGTCGGCAGGACACCGCACGCCCACGAAATACGCTTTCAGTCCGTCCATGCGCCTTGCGCAGTCGTAGAGGATACCGCTCAGCGTTGCGTAATCATCGTGATGGGCGACGTCGGTTACCACGTTCAGGCCCTTGCGAAGGTGAACGGCGATGGAATCGTAAAGTGCTTCGTACATCAAAGGTATAAACGGTTCGAGGTCGGGCCTTTCACCGCCCGGCCGGTCCGCGATGCCGGCGGGACGCAGCCCGATCCCTGGCCGGAACCGCGGCGGCGTGATTTCTATGAATCGATCGGCGCCGAGATTCAACCACGGCCCCTGCGACATCTGCTGGATGGCGGACGCGATACTGGATTTCCCGGATCTGGGCGCACCGTTGAGCACTACGGCCGTACCCGGATACGAATCGGAAGCAGCCATGACCGCCATCTCCTGATCAAACTACCGGCACGGTTCATCCAGTAAGCCTCTGCCGCCCCACTCGAAACGGGTCCGGCGGTCTCCCCGTTTCGTTGTGGTCTATCTGGAATATAGGACTTATCTTCCATGAGAGAAATCGGTATTTCCCTTCTCCAGCTACGATGTTCATGCACAGCACGAACGCCGGATTTCGACCGATGAATACTCGGCATGTAACGGGCAACTACGAACTCCACGCGAGCATTACCGGGACGGGTTCGGCGCCGGCGGCGGGTATCCGGTTTTCCGGCGGAGAACAGGCAAGCGTTTCCCTGGACATCGACGGCCACGGCTTTCGCGTGGTCCGGCGGGCCGGGGGAGAACGCGCCGTACTGAAGGACTACCCCGGCGGGGGGCGGCCTCCATGGGACATCCGCGTGCTGAAGAAGGGCAACTTCTTCCGGTTCCGCGTAAACGGAAAGACGGGCTGGATCCGGGGCCCGTCGGGCGAGTGGGAAGGAACGCACGATCCGTGGGAGAACACGCTCGCCCTGGAGGGAACCGGGGGATGCGGATTCGAATCCTGCACGGTCACGACACTGCCCTGGCTGGACCGGAGAACGGAACCGGTCATCGCACGGGGACCGGCCGGCAGCCATTACGAGAAGCAGATCATACCGGGCGCGATTATCGAAATCGACGGACGCTACTACATGTACTGCATGGCGGGCATGGCAGGCGACCAGGAGGGGTCCTCGCGGCGTACCATTGCCGTGGCGGAAAGCGCGGACCTTGTGAACTGGCGTGTGCATCCGGCGCCGGTTCTGTCCCATACGGACGCACCGGGCGACAACATCTACGTGAACGGCGCGGTCGTTACGCCAGAAGGCCGTATCGTCATCATGTACGCCGTCCAGCAGTATCCGTCCTGGCTCGGATTCATGACCGCCGCGGCCGACGACCCGATGGGTCCCTTCATACCCCATTCCGGGCATCCCGTCTACCGTCATTTCAATGACGCCGCCCACGAATTCGACCTGCAGCGCGTGGATCATCCCGATTACAGGTACATCATGTGCTACGCGGGATACACGCCGCGGCCGTCGGGAGGCTGGCCTGGGGGAGACCGGGGCTACCTGCTCTACAGCGACGATCTCGTGGTCTGGCGCGCGGACGGGGACAATCCCGTTTTCGGTCCCCAGACGGAGAACGACTGGGACGCCGTGCACGTCCGGCCGCGGTCCCTCAACCGTATCGGCGGCACGTGGTATCTCTGGTATGAAGGGTGCAACGCGTGGACGCCGCCCGGCTCGACCGGACGGGAGCAGTGGAGCGGGCGGGAGCAGTGGTGCGATTCGGTGGGCCTCGCCCGTTCGCCGGACTTGAAAAACTGGTCGTACTACCCCCGGAATCCGGCGCTGCCGGCACTGGGCATCGGCGTGGAGCGATTCGACAACACCTGGACCGGCTGGCCCCGCATGGTCGTAAAGGACGACGTGGGATACGTGTTTTACACCGGTAACGCCCAGGTCGGCCTGAGGACGATACCGGTCCGCCAGCTGACGGACTGGGAAACCGAGGGCGGAGAGACATTTCGGATCGTCTAGCCGGGTTTCGGCCGCCCGTCCTGTTGGGCCGGACGTGTCTTGCGGCGGTTTGCAAGATGCACCGGCAGATACACTACGAAGAACATGGCCAGGGCCACGGCGTCGAGGATGGGGATGTACCATGGCCACGGCGCGAAGAAGAAGGGCGAAACCGTACCCCAGGGCGGCCTCGAAAGGTACATGTAATTCGACCCCAGGAGCAGGTTGATGATTCCCACGGCCAGGGCGAAAACGTTCAGAGTGATGAAGGCGCGGAAGAGCCCGCCCGGCGTAGGCCGCATGCCCAGGCCCCAGGTGGCGTACAGCGCACCCACCACGATACCGGAATGGGCGATGAAAAACTGGAAAAAGCGCCACGATGGAAAGCCGGTTTCGATGGCGCCCGGGGTGATTACGGCATTGGCGGAACCGACGAGCCCCCAGAAGTAGGCGATCTCGTAGGTCCGCCGGTTCCGGAACAACAGCGTCGCGGCCGTGACCAGGTTCGCGACGCCGCAGATATGCAGCGGCAGGTGGTTCCGGATGAAGTAATCCAGACCGTATTGCAGGAGGCGGCCTCCCCCGGCCGAGACTTCGTTGACCAGCAGCATGGCGGCGAGCAGGTAACCGATGGCGGCGGCCGTACGGCCGTCCTGGTTTCTTCGCGCCAGCATCGAAAGTACGACGGCGAGGATCAGGGTCAGGCCCATCACGACGAGGTGCGGCGTCCCGAAGGTCTGGAATCCGGTTGGGTTCATGATGTAAACTGGTTGAGGTGGCAAGTGGAGATGGCAAGTGCCCGGTCTTCCGAAGATACATCGCGAAGCGTACGGGTCAAGGCGGCGTGCGGACCTGTTGTTGCCGTCCCGCCTGAATGACCGGCCTTTCCATTGCCGCACATCGATACAACCACCAATGAACAGACTCAGATGAGCAGATTCTACAAAATGGCGACGCCCCCATGATCAAATTGTTCGAGAACGGAATACCATCGGCACAAATCGTGCTGTCGTCCGCCGCCGGACCTGCCGAACGGCGTGCCGCCCGCGAGTTCCAGCGTATCTCGAGGCACATGGGCGGGGTCGAACTGCCCATACTTCAGGAATCGGGAGGGCCGTCGCCGTCCAGTGCCGATGAATCGCCGTCCGGTGCCGATGGATCGCATCCAGGCCCGGGGGACGCCGTCGGCGACGGTGGATCGCACCTCCGCCTCGAGGACGCCGCCGGCCGGGTCTATATCGGCTGGTCGCCCGCGGATCTCGCTATCGATCTCTCCGAAGCCACCCTGGGATACGATGGCTATGTCATCCAGTGCACCGGCAACAGCCTGGTGCTCGCCGGCCGCCGGCCCTACTCCGCGCTCTATGGCGTGTACCGCCTTTTCGAAGAACACCTGGGCTGCGGTTTCTTTGAAGAAGGCGAGCAGATCCCACGAAGGGAAACCGTTACGATCGGCGAAGTGGTAGATCACCGCAAGCCCCGCTTCAAGTGGCGGATGTACTTCGCGAACATGCAGGACGCCTACAGCGGCATGCGCTGGTGGACGTGGGAGGAGTTCAAACCCTGGGTCGACTACCTGGTCAAGAAACGCTTCAACATCCTGGAGAGCGGCAACATCGCGGACTGTTGCGGCATCGGCGCGCTGGCGGCCAACCGGCTGGGCGTCCCGGTGGAGCTGACCGACTGGCAGAAGGAGCGCATCGCGCTGCTGCGCCGCGTCTTCGACTATGCGCGGGAAGCCGGTATCCGGATCCGGTACCGCATGCAGCTCCACGTTGGCACGCCCGCGGTGAATCCCGGTTTTTCTCCCTATGCGGACGGCCGCCAGCTCCAGGAATTCGTGGACGGGTACGAGGCCATGACTGGCGTGAAGATCAACGTGGCGCCACTGGAATGGTGCGGCGAGTCCGAGATCGTCCTCGACCCGAGGGACCCGGTGACCCGGCGGTACACCACCGCCGTGGTGGCATCCTACGCGGAGGCGCTCGGCACGGACCATCTCTACAGCCTGTGGCTGCCCACCGAGGAGACCTGGGTGGAGGAAGACCCGGAACGTGCCGCGGAACTCACCCACGCTTCGGTCGACGGCATGATCCGGGCCATACGGGACGGCGATCCGGACGCGGTGCTGTTCAGCCCCCGGGTGTGCACGGACAACCCCACGGCGGCCGCCCAGGCGCGGGCGGTCCGGGACGCCGGTCTGCCCGTGATCGGCAACATGTTCCTCAACCACGGCGGCCGCATGTACGATTTCCTGCGGTGCGATTACTACTGGGGGCTGCCCTGGTCCACGGGCATGTGCGGCCAGTGCGGCCGGGAGACCAATCCCAACGGAGACATCAAAACGGCGATCGACAACGCACGGTCGCTGGCGGATCATCCCCGGGCGCGGAACCTCCAGGGCTTCATGGTGTCCACTGAAACCAACCACCGGAACGTGATGACCATGGATCTGTACGCGGAGCTGTCGTGGAACCCCGCGGACCTGGACCCGGACGGTTACGTCGAGCGGTGGAACCGCAGGCGGTACGGCCCGTCGTCCGCAGGCACCCGCCCCGCCGTCCGGCTTTTCGCCGAAACGATCATGGCCTACTTCGATCCGTGTACCCACAACGGTCCGCTCTACCGGAACTGGGACGGCACCCTGCTGCCCGGTCTCACCTCCGGGTCCGTCAAACGGCTCATCGGGTTTCTGCCGGCCCTCCACGAGATGCTCGAGATCCTGCTTTCCCGGTACCCTGAACTCGAGGATTCCCCCATGTACCGCTTCGACCTGGTGGATATCGGCCGGACCTACCTGGCAGGTATCTTCAACCATCGCCTGGCCGACGGACGCAAGGCCTTCCGCGCCGGGGACAGGGAACGGTTCGAGCGCTTGGCGGCGGAGACGGAGTGCGTGATGCTCGCCATGGCCCGGTACTGCAGCGCCCATGAGCAGTTCAGGCTGAAGACCCACGACGACTGGGCGGCGCGGTGGCCCCAGATCGTGCCGGGCCACGCCAACAGCGAGAGCAACTGGATCACCTTCACCGCGCTGATTTCAATCGGGAACTGGCAGGTGCTCCTGGACTACCTTCCGGAGGATTTCGCCGAGATGATCGTCCACTACTTCCTTCCCCGCGTGCGGCAATACATGGATCGGATGCGGACGATGATGGACCGGGGCGAGGACATTTCGGAGCGGCTGGTGGACCGGGACTCGGACGTGGATCTGCCGTCCCGCGTGGCGAACTGGTCGACGCCCCAGGGCAACGTGCCCTGGTCGCCCTACGGTGACACCTGCGAGCCGGAGTTGACCGGCGAGGACGAGGCCCTGGCCCTCCGGCTCATCAAGGCCGGGTCGGCAAGCGGCCGGTACGAATTCTTCGAGGGGCCGCTGGATACCCTCGTCCGGGAGATGCTGGACGCCTTCCCGCCCCCCGGGGACATCGAGGAGATCCTCGCGGAGAAAGACTACGCACCGCCGGGCAACCGGCTGGTATTGCACGGGGTACCGGGCGAAACGATCGAGGGATTCAACATCCCCGGTTTCGTGGAACGGGTCGTCGTCCCGCCGGAACTCCGCGAGCTCGTCGCGGTGCGCGAGGTACGCAGGGAATACAACATCGCCCGGGGCGAGATCGCCCTGTACCAGGTGACCGTGCCGCCGACGATCCTGTTGACGCGCCACCAGGACGAACCCGCCCCCTCGGACGGCCACAACGTCGCGGTGTTTACCTTCAGCGCCGGAGGTACGGCGTACAAGGTGTGGTTCGACAGCGGGACGGATCTGGACGTGGCTTCTCTGGTGGTGGAGAAATCCTAGACCGAAGTCCGTGCGAAGGCCCTTTAAAGGACGCTCAGATGAACTTCCCCATTAAGTAGGTAGTGCGTGTCTCCTCTAAGCCGTTGATTGATGTTTCAACCGACCGGGATTCGACCGACTCCTGTAGGCACACGGCCACGAATACAGGCCCCAATATCCATCCGTTGTGATTATGCACATGGATTAAGTCTACTCCAATAGTGCTTTGAGCAACGCATCCGTGACGTCGGAGTAAAAAAGAATGTTGATTCTCGTTGCCATATCATCGGATAGGTCGAATAGTTGCTTGCGCGCCATGACTGGCATCAACAGAGTATCTACACTTCGTTCAACGGCGACATCCACGATGCTGACCGCATTGACCAATGGTTCTACCGATCCTCCAAGATTGAGAGCACCAACAACAACTAGGCCGCCCTTCGTGCTCTTTTCAATCAATCCACTACAAAGCGCCAAAAGTGCAGGTAGTCCCAGCGCAACGCCTCTATGATCGTTATCCATTGGACGTAGCTGCACCGAAAATTCGTGTAGATGCGGGTCTCTGTCTCCTACGAGTTCGGAAGTCCGAGTATACAAGTTTTGTTCCGCATACTTAACACTCTCACGGAAGGCCGGTGGAGCAGGGGTGTTCAGTAACTTAACGCCCCCCCCTTTCCCAACAGTTACTTCAATACGATAGAGACTTGGACCTGTTTCAGGCCCACCGGGGCTGATACCCCAGACTTGCCCAGGCGGCAAGGGGTCCAAGTCAATGGCTTCGTCGCTGTGGAGTTCCGGCGTCGAGACAAACTGTTCTACGCCGTCTTCACCCATCGAGTAACTGAAATGTGTATTCCGGAACTCGCTTTTGAACACACGTTTCTGTTGTTCCTTGACTCGACGACGGGCTTCCAGAGCCATCCGAACCATTTCTTCCAGATCATCGTCCGGCACCTCCATTTCCGGATCTGGATAGAGAAGTTTCAATAGTCCGCTTACAGTTTTATTGACAGCGGTAATGTCTCTTCCACTAAGGGCACCACCGTAATTAACGCGCCCTTGCAGCAGAGATATGCGACTACCAACACGGAGTCGACTCCAGCATTCCGAAAGAAAGTCGGAGACTAATCCAAAATGATTCGTGAAATGATCATTCGGGTTGAGTTTCGGGAAATCCCATCCTGGCACATAGGCATGGATGCGATCCATAAACGCGGTGTCTTCTTTCATATCGGGCGGCAGAGGACTCAAGAGATGACCGACGCGCTGTTGATGTTCGACATCGACATTCAGGTTACCGACCATCACGACGCCGCCATCTGCGCGTATACTCTCCTTACCGCGAGAAAACTCACCAGACTCCATATAGCCTTTCAGAATGTTCACACCATCCTTCTGGTCGAAGGAGACGCCTGATATCTCATCAAAACAGACCACGTCGTATTGACAAAGCAGACCGCGTTGGCCGGAAGCATTGTTAACAAACATCTTGGCGACGGTCGCTTTGCCGCCGGAAACCAGGTGTGCGTATGGGGAAATCTGCTGGAAGAGATGACTTTTACCGGTACCGCGCGGCCCTAACTCGACGAGATTGTAGTTGCGCTCGACGAATGGAACCATTCGTATCAGAGCAACCAATTGAGCGCGATCTGACAACGAGGCTGGCTCCAAGCCGATACTACGAAGCAACAGACCTTTCCATTCCTCCTTGGTAAAATCGTGTCTACCACGTTGAAGCGCATCAAGCACATCCGGTTTCGACAACTGAATTGCTCGAAGGCCGTCGATGGCAAATGGACGACCACTCTGTTCCTGCGCAATCACCGCGTCGTAGCTCAACGTCACTTCCGCATAGAAACCGTCGGTTAACATGCGCTCATGCTGCTTGACCAAGGCGTCATCTATCCGTACGTTCCCAATAGCCAGGCTTGGCAGTTCTGCGATGAACGAATCCGTTTTGGCGTCTAGCTTCGCTTTGACAATATCGATTAGCTTGATGGATCCGCGCTCCCGAGACTTTGCTTTGAATAGTTCTTCTTCGCCCGTTCTAACGGTTCGATCTGCCAACTGGCGTTCGACGATCTCCAATCCCTCCGAGATCTCCTGCTCGTCCGTACTGGCACAGTATCGCCCTAGAAGAAACTCGACCACATAGGTCGGTATCGGATATTGGCGGCTGTACTTGCGTACTAGATCCTTGCGGACTAAGTACCCGTCAAACACAGATGCCGCCAATCGATCCACATTGTCGAGTTCTACATTCATGGATTTTCTCCCACCATTACAGCTTGTTTTACCAACACTTTGCCATCTGTATCCAATACAACGATCACAGCCGGTTTGCCTTCCATGTCGTCATCTTCCACTAGAAGGCTTGTCGGCCCTTCGGAATCTACCGGACGCGCACTACTTATTGTAGAATCAGCATTGTTAACCTCGGTGCGTAAATCAACGAACCAACCTGGCTGAACCCGCTCAATCTGTACGCGACAGCGGAATCCGACCCATGACACATCTGTGAATCGTGGAGCCACTGCGTCCGGTACCGTTCTGTCGACAACGCTGATGACCGGAATCAGACACTCTTGAATACTCAAGCCACCGTGTGCGTATTTGTGGCCTTCAGAGAAGCAAGCAATGCCAGGCGCAATCGCGATCCGTTCTTCGGCATTCCAATTCCAGTGAACTGTAGGAACCTCAACATTGGATCCCTCTTTTATGACTGCGCACCGAGCCCAGCGACTCGCGGTTAGATAGCTTGGTAGAGCGACCTTTGGCAATCCGCCGGGCAACCAGAGCCAACCATGATCCGTTATAACCCGAACCTCGTCCCAGCCTGCTTTAAACAGTGTCTCGATACGATCAAGAAGCAACTCGATCTGATCCTGAACTTGTCCCGCAAGTTTGTCTTGCAGCGAATGCCCCTGCTTGTCCAGATTGCCGCTCTCGGTCCAACCACGGCCTGATGGATCGCCTGTTTCATCTATGTCCAGGTAATGATAGTCATTGGCGGCCAATAGCTTGCGGAACCGATGCGTAGTCAAGGGTTGCCCGGTATCCATGGTCGCGGGAGAAAAGTCCTCTCCGGGCGAGAGACCACAGACATGCTGCGAGACCGGCGAAACTGCCGGCTTGGCAGTCGCGGTCACGCTCGGCAGCCCAGCCCACCTGGTTCGCAGATTCACCAGCCATCCTTTGTCGCGCATCCGTTCTACAAGCTGTTGGGAGATGTCGAATCGAAGACCATCCGCGAATAGAAAGACTCCGCCTGACTCTATCTCAATATCTTTTCGTTCCTGCGCGTCCTGGCCAGGTAAAGGATCTCCTTCGGCCAGTTTCTGTAGGTGTTCGGCGGCAGACTCCAGCCAGGGCTTGTAGATAACATCCAAGACCTTGCCCACGGCCTGTATGTCGGCCGCCGTCTTTACCGTGGCCATCGCAGACAGCGCGGCAGCATCGACCTTCCAAGCTGAATCGACGTATCCCGCCGCCATCTCTGCTGTAGATGCGCCGCCAAGTCCCGTAGCCGTGTGTTCGGCCAATACCGTCAGATGTGTGAGCGCACGGGCCAGCGGTGCTTGATCTAACTCGGCCCAGACCCAATCTCGTCTAGGACCATGTCGTATCTCAAGTTTCCTTATCATGTCGCGCGCTTCTCCAGGCACCGAATGTTCCAACGCGACTAAGGCTTGCCGTAGTTCTTTCTCGTCCTTATCGTTCTCCTGGGGCCAGGAAGAACGTTCCAAGAACAGTTCGCTCGGCATAGCATTTCTCAAGAGTTCGGGAATTCCCGGATAGAGCACAGGAGACTCCGCAAACCGTCTCCACACCGCTGCCCATGTGCCTTCCCTTCTGCCCAACAACTCAATACCGACCAATATACCGTCCCGGTCCGGATCGAACTTATAGTCATCATGGCAACGCGACTTGAAGGCGACCCAACGACCCTCACTCCAGTGAGACTTGACCGATTCCGGCTCACTAAGCCAACGAAGCAGATCCCTGACTATGTCCTCGGAAAAGAGTCGATTAAAATCCTCCGCCTCAAGACGCTTGTCGGTCAGATGCTCTACGGCTGTCTCAGCCAGTTCCTCTAACGAGCCGTGCATTGCCTGTCGGGTGGCTTCATCGTGAGCAAGATCCAGACCGAGCCCTCCGTCGTAGGACACGAGAAATGCCTCTACCGTCCAGTCCCTGCCATTCTTCTGAGTCCAGCAGACCCCACGATATTGAAGCTCGACTAACGGCTTCAGATAGTCTGGGCATTCTTCGACCGCCCGGAGATTCTGCCGACTGACATGAGGGAGGTATAGTATTGGAGGGTTCTCATCGGCCCAGTCCGTGTTCGGAAGTAACCGATCCACGGCGCTTCTTAGCCAGATCGCCGGGCCAGTGCGCTGATCAGGCTGGTACTCCCCGAGCGTCAAGAGGTGCGGCAACATTTGTCGAAGTCGAGGAATAACCGGTTGCCACTGAGCATCTTGATCCGTCCACAGGACAGCGCATGGACGCACGGCATCATTGGGATTAAACTTGACCGCATCCTCAAGGGAACGAATCAATGCCTCGGCTACGGTTGATCTCGAGTGTTTGGCTCGAACTGACATGGTGTTCATGATACATCTGCGGCCCAGATCGTCAGCATGAGTTCCGACTCGCCGATCAGACGGTACTCTGGCAACTTACCGGACAGTCTCTCGCTGTTTTCCATGATGATTCGAACGCCTTCTCCACGCCTGTCCATCATAGTTCGACGATCCGTCGTCAGCCACGCCTTGTCAGTCGGAACCGGACACTTGGCGAGCAGACTGGTGATGGTTTCATTACGAGCCGATTGCAGGTAGGCAAGATCCTCGACCGTCATGGTATTCGGAATCGAACCCGGGGAGTAGAGTTCCAAACGATCGCTGAACAGCCTTAATCTGATTTTCGCGCCGTGAATGGAATAGTCCCGGTGCGCGACCGCGTTGACCATGGCTTCGAAGACTGCCGTCATGTCAAACTGCGGTCGATCCAGACGGCCCTGGTCCTTAAGCGCGGCCGTCTTCATGTTACCTGCTACGAACCGACAGGCCTCCACGACCTGAAGATCGAGTGGACCCGAGATGTCGGCAGCGTCGAGTTGATAAGGGTCGGTGGATTCGTCGGTTCGAATATCGATTCCCCGATAGGAAACAGCTTGTATATAGGCATTGGGGAGCCATTCTCGGGAATCTTCAGAGGCCATTAAAACACCGGCAACCGTTGGTCTCGGCGTACCGTCGTCATCAGCGCGTACCATGTGGAGTTTGGAAAGGAAACCCTCTCGATCATCTCGGGATCGGGGAGTCAGGAATCGCTCCCAAAGGTCTGGCGTCAAATCGTTCAGTCCGGCTTGAGGAATGATTTGCTCGTCGAACCGAATGATCCCGGTCTGACTGCGCTGCTGAGTCAAACGAGCTTGATATTCGGATGACATGACACGTTTGGTACTGCTGACACGGTAAAAACAACCTCCGGGACTTTGGTGTACGAAGAGACTGCGAAGCACATCAATCTTGATAACGGCTACGTCCTCACCGGTCGCCGAAGGCAATCGCAGTGGATCGACGATGGGGGCTATGGGCGGTTTAATGGAGTCGTAGCAAATCTCGTGGACGAAACGTTCTACCACTTTGAGATGCTGTTCAGGGATTCCCAGAATCTCATGTGTATCGTCATGCACGCCGAGTACGAGTACGCCGCCGTGGCTGTTGGCGAACGATGCCAACTCATCGGCGAGTTCGTCTCGTTTAGGACCACGTATCTTGCTGCCGGCGAAACGTACCTCCTTCAGTTCGAGGAAAGTACACTCGACCAGGCTAATCTTTTCCAGCAGTTCTTCCTTTGAATCAAACATCTCAGATCTCTCTTCCCAGACGTTCCCAGCGCCGAGCAAACGCCTCTCGTCCGCCCTCCATGACCCGGCAGACTTCATCGCGGACGTTTATTTGCTGCAGAGCACCGGGCACAGTGACTTTGCATTGACCGTCCCTGAAGTCGAAAGCATGGACCATTTCAGCGTCCCCGTTAATCAGCACATTGGCGTTGTGAGTGACTATGATCAGTTGTCGCCGCAATTTGTTCTCGCGGATCTGTCGTACGACCAAGTCGTAAATCAGATGGTTGTCCAGATCGTCCTCGGGCTGGTCCAGAACAAGGGGTTCATCCCCGAATGCGAGCAAGAACGCCAGCAATGCGGCCGACCGTTGTCCTTGCGAGCCCTGGGTTATGGACGCCCAGTCGCTGCCGTCCCCCTGACGACTATACTCAATTTGAAGATCGTCTTCTGGAAACCAACACTGGATGTGATCAACGAACTCCGGTTTCTCGTGCTTACGTTCGAGATAGTTGCGGAATTGGCCACGGAAGTCAGTGCAGTTCTCTATGAGTCGCTGTTTCGCAGCATCCAAGGCTGCTTCGCGATTTTCGTCCTGCGCGATGTCAAAGGCCAGTCCGCCAGTCGGTGTACCACCTTCCTCTCGCAGAATGTCGTGTTCGAAACGATCATCCATCACTTCGATCATCTCACGCAGGCTGTGCTCGATATGACGAGACTCAAAGCCAAAACCAGCAACCTTTATTCTTACGAACATGTTGACCTCGAGTGTTTTGGCAACAAACTCAGCGCGTGCTTGTGTGATGGCCTTGCGCGCTACAAGTACTCGTTGCCACTGTTTTATGTTTTCTTTGTCGAGGCCATCCCGATCCATTTGCAATTGATCGAGTTGCTTCAGTTGTATTTCGAGATTCTGGCGTTCTTGTTCCAAACGTCCAAAGTCTTGCGGATCGGACAGTCCCTGATCGGCGAGTTGAGTTTGAAGAGCCTCGTAGTTCTCCCCGGCCTTCTCGACACGCCGCCGCCACTGGTTAAGCCTCTCGTCCCTTCGCAACTGCTGCACTTTTTCCTTTAACGATTCTGCACTACGGGCGAGTTCCGCCTGCGTTTCCTCCACGAGCCGAACCGCTTCGCGCCGCAAGGCAAGAACGTCGCCATCCTGTGAGGCATCGAAGACGCCATCCGGCCAGTCGTCGAGCAGTAGATCCTCTGCTGTTGCGGAGATTTGGTCGGGCATTTCTTCCAATTGATCCAAAATCACATTGATCTCTCGACGTTGACGCAACGCCTGTTGATGAGCTTTCAGGACATCAGGGTGATCTGTTGTGAATGCTTCTAGCTTGCGTTTCGAGTCTTCGAGCTTACGTTCCACCTCCGGGCGTCCGTCTAATTTCCTGGCTATCTCGCGTAGTCTGGCTCGTTGTGTCAGATATGTGCTCTTTATCTCTTCAAAGGTACGATACAACTCGGCGATGTTGGCCGCATCGTCAATGACGTCAAGCAATGCTTGCCGACTTTCGCCGGCCATGGCTGCGATCTGGCCCTGCGAAAGCAGCCGGATCGGAAAACGCTCTGGGTTCACTTCCTGGCTCGTAGTGGGCTGCCACCGGCCGTCCGAGTCACGCTCTTCAACAACATTTCCCTTACCATCTTGTCGCCAACGCAAGAGGTGCGCTACACCGTGTCGCATCAACTCTACGCGGATCTCAGTGGCATCACGGACCCCCCCTTCGCCATTACGCCCCTTGACGGGTTGGATAAAACGATCAAACTGGCGATGAGGTTCTGTTGCCTTGCCCAAATGCTGTAACTCTCTGTCACGTCGATACGCGAGTCGTAATGTATGAACAATCGTGGACTTGCCGGTGCCACGCCCGCCAATCAGTGCGTTAAAGTATGGGGTGGCGGCAAGCCGTGTTGTGGTGCCTACACCCATGAATCTAGCAGACTCAACCTCGATACCGGTGATGAAGTGAGTAGGCTTTCGAAATGGATCAAACAGTCCATCTTCATCGCTCCGTCGGATGGAAATCCCATTGCCGTCAAGGAGCGCGAGACGCAGCCCTTCCAATGTAGGCTCTGCCATTTTTACCCAGGTGTATCGCGAGCCGGGAATCCTCACACCCTGGAAGCTGTGACAGTCGCTACCTAATACACGAGTCAGTTTCCTGGCTTGTTTCTCGACATAAATCGGAAGAGGATTCCCCGGGTCCTCCCACTCCATCGCTAGTAGACATTCGGTGTCGAGCACCTGGCGAACAGTGTTGGCGTCAAGTTGGAGTCCGCGGGTGCCTGTACGAACGGCGAGAAGGCCCTTGCCGTTGCCACTATCACTTTGCCGGTCGGCATGGGCCGGAATCGGAATACCTCCGGCGTCCCTGATTGCACAAACCACTTCGGCTGCGCCCTCGCGCGTTACCCCGTCGCTGACTCCTTTGGTTCCGTCGTAATCCACCTGCCCCAACAGGGTATCGATGTCACCGGTAGTAGTCTCAGGGTCGAGGATGGCGAGCAGGTGGAATCCTCCCTGTACCGAGATTTCGACTCCCGGGAACAGCGTCAGTTCTCGAAATCTCTTCAATGGCGATCCCGCTTCGACTTGCCTTTCCATCTCCTCGTATGCGGCCCTTAGGTCATCAACCCAGGCGCCGCTGTTATGGTCGGTGATTGCCACACAATCGATCTCAGCGTCCATGAATCGCAGTAGCCACTCTCTGGGGGACAGATCAATGCCCTGTCTAGCCCAGTAGGTATCGGCGGAAGCTGGCGTATGGGTGTGGAATTCGAACTTCCACCAGCGCGACCCGGGGTAGGGCCATTCTTGATGTGGTGGTGACATCATTACACATCCTCCATTCGCGCTGCGTGTTTTTCTGCTTTGGTCCAATGCACGTCGTTTATTCGGTCTCCGGTGAAATCTCCGTTTTTCCAGAACCATGGGAACTGATCCTTATCACGCATCGGTTCCTTGCCGCGGTCCTTGCCCCAATGGATTTTCGGTTTCGAACGGAGGATGCCAGCACCTTTCTTACCGTTAGGGAGGTCCTCAGCCATGAAGGGACGGATATTGAGGCGCACGCCGTCGTTGATGTCCGGCTCCCAGCCTATGGGCTGTTCATCGATTGGCTTCCAGCGGATGAAAAGATCAAAGGGCGGCTCGCCTATGAGTATGGCTTCCAGTCGTTTCCTTAACTCTAAAGCTGCAGCCAATCGGCCTTCGGCACCGTCCTCGCCGCGCCTTACGTCATCTTGCTGGCGGGCGATCCAATCTCCGAGGTAGCTGTAGGTCAGCGATTCCAACAGACGACGCCCCTTCCCACCACCGGCGGCCAGTTTGTGATAGTTGACCAAAGCGTGGAAGCCGTCACGACTGCGACCGTCCCAGATATGCCAGAGGTAGGGTCGCTGGAAGGGACGCTTATGGAAAAGCTTGCAGTGTTCCTCAAAAAATCGGTTGCGCAGCCAGTCGTCTAGGCTGGGACTCTCGGCTGTGGTTAGCAACTTTGCAAGGATGCCATCGCTCCATTCATTGCCCCAGGCGGTCTTCAACAGTTGCAACAGGTGTTCATGAGCGGGGCGCTCGCCCCGCACGGAGGGGATGCATACGATACCATCTCCATCCTCGATTTGGTGTAGTGCCGTAGTCTCCTCAACCCAAGCATAAGCTTCGTCGGCGAGTTCCATGTCTGAGTCGTTCTCCGCTGGCCAGCGGTAACCGAGAAGGCGGGCGACGGCCACTTGCAGGACGGTTGGGTCTGTGCGGCGTGGACCATGAGCAGTCCGCTTTGTATGTTCGTCCCAGATCACAGAGCCGCAGGGATGGCCGTGGAAGGTCCATTGAGTGGGATCGTCAGAATAAGGCTTGGGTATACCGTTGGGATAGCGTTTCTGAGCGACCAGGGTCCAGCGTTCGAGTTCGAAAGGAACTTTGACAAGCGTTGCATTTGTGACGTTTAGTTTCTGATCAATCTGTCGCACCGACTTGTTATATTCGGGTGAGGAGCAGAAACACCAGATGGCGGGAAGATGGTTTTCATTAAATGGAAGAATAATTGAACAATTCGTATCGTGAATAGCGCCTGTATGAAGAGCACAGTGTAATTCACCCATATGGTGAACTACCACTCCATTCTTCCCAATTACATCGGTTCCACGAAGATAAGCCTGTCCATTCGCGATTGCTTTTTTTAGATCCTCTCCGTACCAAAGAACCAGTTCTTTGCCACCAAACGGAGTTGTTGTATCTATCGAACTTTGCCAATTGATCCAATCAGAGGCGGGCTCGGATATTTCCCAGTGAACTCTGCCGTAATGAGGAGCATCTGCAGGAGACACTCCCTGAAGCGCACTTGCATACATCGCCAGTTGCGTTACATCCGCCGCCTCCTCGAAAGTCACCCGCGCATCCGGATTCCTTAGTTGCCCCTGTTGGCGAACAGAAATGACATCTGCACTCGGTAAAACACCTGCCTTTTCCATCGCTGTGCGTGGAGTGCTCACACAAATACCGAATAGTTGATCTTCGGTATGCGGACGTGTACGTGTCAGGGTGAGGAGTAGTACATTGAAATCCCACATTGGAGTCTGAAAAGCCTTTGATCCGAGGCGAACAACTAGATTCCAACGAACCTGCTTCAAAAGTTGTTCGCGCTGAGCCTTATAACTGGCAAGGAACAGCCAATTCTGAGGCATTACAATCTGAGTGATCCCTTCGCCATCTTTCCGGCAAAGTTCCAGACATCGTTCCAAAAACACATTCGCAAGGTCGTTCTTCGCTCTCACATAGTGTTTATCTACATAATTTCGCAGACGCTCATTCTGCTTGCTTCGAGAGAGATAAGGCACGTTAGTGATGACAAGGTGATATTTCTGGCTCATCAGCCGGGTCGCCTCGGTTAGTCCCAAGGCCGCGATGGCTGCCTCTTCCCATTCCTCCTCGCCGGCGTGTTTACTCAGCGCTCGCTCAAGCGATGGCTGTAACTCGCTGTATCCGGCCGTCAGCAAATTCTCGGACACGGAAGAGGGCTCGATAAGGCTGCCGAGAAGAGGTGCGTCCTGAAAGGTGTCGTAGAGCACCCCCATCCCGGATTCATTCCGACTATCGCCTCCGGCCAGCACCATCCATTGATCCCGCTTACCAACGACCGGTTGGCCACACCAGGCTAAGTTAAATCGTGGCAGCGACCGGTGACCCCCCGCACTTGGATAACGCCATGCTTCCATCGCCATTGCGAAGGCGGCAATAGCCACACAGCGCTGATCTAGCTCCAGTCCGTGCAGGTTGTCCCGTAACACAGCTCCTGTAGCCTCTGCCGCCCCTAAGTTTTCCAATACCATCCGCATCGGCACAAGCATCAGAAACGCCGCTACCAGAAAGTGCCCAGAACCGCAGCACGGGTCTAGCAGCTTAAATTCCGAGAGATTATCGGGCCAACCCTCGAAACCGCCTACGACAGGTGCGCCGTCCTCTTTCTGGCGCAGGTAGGTGAGATCAACGGGACACCGCTTGCCAGGATAACGAATCTGCCACCAGGCACCGAGCGAGTTATGTAGCAGAAACTGCACCATGTAAGGCTCGGTGAAGAGCTGGGTCACGGCCGGCAATTCGTTCGCCCCGATTTTAACTTCAGAGTCGTTGACCTCATTCTTCCTCTCCGTCTGCCAAAACTGATACACCCACCCGAGCGAATCGGTCGCCGTGAACACCGCCGTCGGCAGACCTTCAACCAGACTCTCCAACTTCAACTGGTATTCCCGCGCAAACCGGACCTCCAAACCCGGTTGTTCCGGCCTGAACACTTGTGGTAACATTAAGTGAGCATACTGCGACGCCAACACCCACTTGTTGCTTCCTTTCTCTCTGGCTAAATCCTCGCATTCATCGAGTGTAACTGCGACATCGTTTTCTGGCTCAATCAGCAGGCCATTCTCGGAGAGGTAACGGGCAAACAACATACTGTGCCAGTGTTCATACGCCGTCTCCTGTACCAAATGCTCAATAGAATGCTCTCCCCTGCGTGTCTGGAGACGATCCCCAAGCTGGCGAGCGTGTGCTCGCAGCCGGCGCCGCAACGTTCGCTGATCCGGGTCCATGTGCCCATAAGGCTCGTGGTGATGCACGGCAAGTTCCTCCAATGCTGCTAGGGCACCGGTCTCCGCCACGTTACGAGCCTCAATCACTGCGCGTTCGAGTTGTTGCCGAAGGTCTGTGGGAAGTGTTTGCATGGAATAGGTCTATTCTCCTTAGCTTATCACGATGGGGCCTTGCTCAACCTGTTCGAGCAACTCCCGTTCAGTCTCTCCGAGCCATTTTTTTACGTCCTCTGCTGTGCGCAGCGTGGTGCTTCGAAGCTTGACATGATAGGTCTTCGGCTCGACAAGTTTGTCAGCTCTGATGCGAGCCTCCGCAAAAAGCTGCGGTAATGCCGCTGTGCGGGTTCGCCAATCATTGAGTGAGATACACCTGAGAGATTCCAGCACTTCCTGTTCGGTGCCGGTTGCGCCCTTTGATTCCTTCTCTATATGCAATTCCGCAAGGATTTGATTACGCTTGGCCTGCCCAATCTCCTGCCAACTCTCAACTGCTTCCAGTCGTGCCAACTCCTCGTCATAGGTTGCGGAGTAATGTGCCTCCGCCTCCGATAGTGCAGTACGTAGCGCGTCCGTCAGCAGTTTAGCGAGATCAGGTACAGGATCCGAATCGTCTAGCAAACTGCGGTTGGCTGAAATGGCTTCGATCTGCGGCTCCGTCACTGTTGCTACATTCAACTCTTTTGCGTGGGTGGCTAAGGACCGCAGGCGTTCATACGCGGGAACGCGTTTCTCGGCCAGAATCGCTGTCCGGGTCCAGTCTTCGGTGTTTTGCAGTAGTTCGTCATATCGATTGAATATGCCGCCCAGTTGCTCGTTGCCGGCAAGGGATTGAAGATCTTGCAGATGGCTGGTGTCAGGGCACTCAGGCAATGGCGCCGCGCCGCCGGCATCCTGGGCGAGTCTGTCGAGTTCGGCCAAGAATTCTGCAGCAGCCGAGGTTTCTTCATTGGGCTTGCAGGTGACCCCAGCGCCTTGGAACAAACTGCGTATCTTGATGCGTTGCTGGGTACTGATGATTGCGCTTTCGACTCGAAAGTCGGTTACCGGCACTTTCGACTGATCGAGCTCCCCCGGTTTGAGCGGCGACCCGGTGGTGGTCGCGCGTAAGTGACCGGCGCCAAAGAGGCTTATGAGGGCCGCATCGATAGCATCGCGGGGCCAGCCGTATGGCGGGGCCGAGAAGTGGTCGCGTACCTGTTTGCCTTTCTTGCCAGAACTCACAAAAGACAGAAGTGCTGAACAGACCTGATGCTCTTCGGTCTTTCCGTTGTAATCCAGTGCTTCCAGAGGGTGCCCGTCACCCTTCCTAGCGCGCTCGATCACGTTAACCCAGCGATTATCATCGGCATCACCAAAGTCGTGGAAAAGACGGTCTAGGGAGGCGTCGGCTGCCCACTTGATTCTGGCCTGCAAGGATTCATCCAATCGTTCGGAGCCACCTCCCTGATAGACCTTCGCATTGCTGACGACTGCAGCTACTAAACTCCGCTGGTTGTTAGTCGCCTCAGTCCGCCGTGTTTCCATACCCTGGCGAGCCTCAATACCTTCCGGAGTCGAAGGTACACCCATGTATTCAAGCGTCTCATTCGCAGCGGCTTGAGCGGCGACCACGCGTGCTAGGTCATCGGCGTGAGTCTTGGGAAGGAAAACATGGATGACTGCACTGGTGGAACCGTATGCACGTGCATCATCCACGACGTTCTTTTCGTCTGTCCCCCAACCATCGCGGATCCAGATGGGTATCTCATGGGTTTCGCCCTTTGGTGGCTCCGCACCGTAGTGTAAGATGAGCTTTCTGGGTTCCTTGCACTTTCCGTGCAGTAGCCTTATCGTTCCAATCATTTCTTGAACTGCCGCTCCCAGCAACTGGGTGCGCTTACTGCTCATTTGCGTGAGGTCGTTTACGAGTCTTGTTTGCCGACTACGAAATTCGTTTTCCCACTCGCTGCTCTCCCGCGTCTGCAAACTGTATCCGTCGTCGAGTTTCATCAATGTACCGGCGGTGGTCAGTTCTTCCAGTAACATCGGCAGCCGACCCCGTAACATCGCTCCATCCTGAGCCAGATCCGTGA
Source organism: bacterium (assembly GCA_965202605.1). Taxonomy (GTDB): domain Bacteria; phylum JAAXHH01; class JAAXHH01; order JAAXHH01; family JAAXHH01; genus JAAXHH01. Next base: position 1,788,262 of record OZ241838.1, on the reverse strand, counting down.
CCATCAGATCTGCCAGGGTTTCCTCGTTTGCTCGAACACCGATGTCGATACCGACTTCTATAGGCAACTTGCGGATGAGAAAAACCAGGGCGCAGAGACGTGACTTGAGACGCCCGTCTGAGGTGCCGTTGTCCTGCTCGACGATAGTTTTGTGCATCTCACGAAGCAGTACGCCGCTTTGCAGCAGGTTGGGTGAGATTTCTTCGAACAGGAAGTCGGCCGGTACGACTGTACCGACCGGATCGTCGGCCGAGTGTCGAATCGCGTCATATACGATGCGTAGTTGTGTGCGAAGCTGTCCGGCGGTCCCTGCTCGATCAACAGCACGGAGCGTATATTCCCAGAAGCGTCGCCGTACTGGAAGCAGTGGGTAATCATCCACAATTACCGCATCGTCCTCGCTACGGGGGCCGATCCGCGTGTTGACCAAATGGCGGTTGATTTCGCCTGTGTTGTCGTCGAGCGTCGATTTTACGTTATTTGTGCGGTCAGGGCGTTTCGCCAGTACGACTCGCCTAGTAACTGCTTCGACGTCCGCGTCTGAGAGCTCTACGTTAACCGTGAAACGGCCCTGTAGACGTTGCAGGGCTGGCGTACTAGAGAGTGCCGTCTGCCCGGTGCCGAGTAGCAACAGCCGGTCACCGAAGCGTTTACTACAAGCCTCCACCACCTCCTGCACTGCATAGGAACGGTTACTGTCCTCTCCGATGTATTGTTGTACCTCGTCGAGGATCATGACGGTGCAGGGTAACTCGCCATTGGGCGCCAGGGTGTCCTGCAAAGCGGTTACGAATTCGTCGGTAGTGATGTCCTCCGGTTTCGGAAACTGGGCACGTAGCGCCGCCCTGGCGTCCTTCTCGTTACTCGCAAAATCAGAATCAGCCGTAAGTAAAGCCCTGGCAATAAGCGGGCTGACATAGAGATCGTTCAGTTCGCGCCGAAAGTCACGGCCTTCCGCCTTTATCATGTCGCGGACCGAGTTATAAATGTCGTTTTTCCTGAGCCACAAGCAGAATCGCGCTTGCGGGAAGGGCTCTGGAAGGCCCACCGATTTGAATACGATGCCGAGTAACGCGAGCCGTACACTGTCGCCTGCTCCAGCACCGAGCGTCCCCGCCGCGGCGCGCAGGCCGTTGGAGCGCCGACCGAGAGTCGTGAGCTCAGCAAACAATTCAGTCACGTCGTCCGGCATCCGTGCAAGACCCCGGGCACTGGCATCGTCTTCCGGGAATTTGTAGTCGATCCACAGAAAGCGCAGCATCTTCGCCAAGTGCGATTTGCCGCTGCCAAAGAATCCACTTATCCATGCCGCCGGCTGTTCGGGTTGCCCCTGGTTGCTGAGGTAGGAATCTAGGATGCGGACGAGACCACTCTGATATTCCCCTTCGCAGACAAAGTGCTCAAGCTCGAAACGCAAGGTACGTCGTTCGTCCTCGTCCAAGGCGTCTGTCATCGAGGCAACGCCATTATTCAACAACGTGATCTTGTCGGGGTCCCTTTGGTAGATTTCGCGGTTTTTCATACCGTGTATTCCCTTCTATCCTCATGTATCGTGATTGGAACCGCGAGGTAGTTCCACCCATCCCGTGCATCCATCAATCGATAGTTGCTGTTTTCGTATTCTCCGGGAAAAAACACCACGACACGTCCTCGGATGTACCGCTCGATTTCCTCCATGAGTTCCGATACGCGAACAAAGCCGAATAGCGAAGCCACTCCGTAGATACTGACTACCGCGTTTTCGTCGGCTTCGGGGGTTTTCAAGACTTCCTTAACTCGGCCGGCTACATGCTCCAAAAAATCGGATTCCAGTTTGAGCTCAAGATCCTCAGGTGATTCGAAGTAGCTTTCACGATACTCGGTGTCGGCCATCCATTGGGCGAAGACGTCGGTAAGATCGCATTCAACCCAACCATGCCCTGCATCTTTTGTCTCCATCTCGAATAGTGCTTTACGGGCCCTTAGTCGTCTTTCATCGGTCTTGTCGTAAACGATGAAGATCACCCGTTGAGTGCCGGACAAGTGCTTTTGCCACGGTAGTACAATATAGTGCTTGTATCGTTCGACAAGGGTATCAATGCGATTCACGTATCACCTTCCGTTCGTGCTGAGTTAAGTTGGCAAAAAACGCCGGGAAAGAGACTTCGATAATCGATCCCGCTTGCTTGAGTTCGAGTAGTCCCCGGCTCTTGGCAGCGGAGGCGGACTCAAGAAGTCTGTTCGACTCCGTATCAAGAATGGTCACCCAGGGAGACTCAAGAAGACGGCGACCCCGGCGGCCTAAGGCAAACCCCATCATCAAGGCGTAGGCAGTTGTTGCCGGCGTTGTTTCCACCGGCTGTCGTGTCTTGCGGCCCCTTCCGCGCAAATGGCCGGATTGTGTCCACGAGGAAGAAGCGTTGCGTACTATCTTGTCCAGTGTTGCAACGCCGAAGCGATCACCGACTGTTGCGGAAACGGCGTCCAGCATTGACTGTCGAGCAAACTCGTGATTGTAGGGTGTATTAATGACGGCCGATGCAGTCGAACGCAGAAGAGGATCTCGGGCGAGGGCCAGTAGCAAGGCCATTAGTGGACGACTACTATTGTGATTTCGCCACAGGTCTTTCAGAATTCGAAACAGAAATACCTTTGAGTCAAGGGCGTAAAGCTCGACTAGGCGTTGAAGCGAGTGTTTGCGGTTTGCGGCTGTACGCTTGCCCAGGCAGTTGTCCTGGATGACCGCAACCGTGTATTCCGCACGGCCGGCGTTGCCTGGAACAGCATCAAATAGCAAAGTCAACTCCTCAAGCATAATCGTGCGACTACTGTGGGTGCCCTTGGCTCCCCGACGGAACCCCCACGCCGCAACTTGAGTATCCGCCAGCCCATTTATTTCCAGTTCAAAATCCAAATGCTGTATAGCCATATTGACGTTTAATGTAGTTAACAACGGGAATTTGTCAAGGACTTTAATTTTAGCCGGCAAACCAGCCGGCGAAACAAGATCAGTTATCAGTTCCACGGTTCTGTGCATCAAGATGTGTCAATCACAAGCAATGGCAGGGCTTTCCGGCGAGTAGGAAACGTGACCTGCTGTTGACACCCTTCAGGGTCGGACGCGGTGTGCGCGAAGAAACTCGATCAAGACATCGGCGAAGAGGTGCGGCTGTGGGAGCCGGGGTTCATCAAGGAAAGCCCGGTGCTTTTTTAGAAGCTGGTGGAGGACGGCCGGGTCTAACGGCCTATGATGTATCTCTTGGACAAAGACCTCATCTGATCGGAGGGCATGTGGGGTTCACTCCGAAACTGGCCGATCAAAGTTGGCGTCTCGATGGATACAGACGTCTCAGCATCTCGATTACCTGAGGATCATGGTCATGCTGTACCTTGATCCGCCGAAGGAGGACATCGGCGCGTTGCGGGTCATTCCGGTTGTCGCGAATCTTACAAGCGTAGATCGCTTCACCTCGCAAAATGACTTCACCGAGCGTGTTGCGGGTAGCCGGCATAAGGCTACTTCTCAGGGTCTGCGGCGGGAAACGCGTTGTCTGGTGAAGAAGTACTGAGCTTGAGATGTCCCCGGACTTCATCCACCTTCGTTTCCACTCTGTCGATTTTATTTCCCAGTTCCCGTATCTCGGCTCGTATCTCGGCTTTCAAGTCCAGATACATCAGGACGGCCGCCCCAATCAGGGCCGCCTTAATTGTCGTATCCATCCACGTCTTGTGGTCCATCACGGCAGCCTTTCGGTATGGCAAGATAGGGTTGATTTTAAAACGGTTATCTGAACCGATTAGTCGGAAAGAATCGGTACATCTCGTACACTGAATTTAAAAACAGAAATCGCCCATCACGACAGATACCATTGTACCATGATGTTTACCTTTGACACCCCCACGCGGCGCCGGTATCATGTCTTCCGCTCACGCACACTCCCGGTATTCCTCACGAGGCGACAGCTCATGACCACCGCGCAACGACCCATGACCATCGCGCCAGGAGACTACGATCTCGACCTGAAGGTGGCGGAACTCAGGATCAGCGGATTCACGGTCTTCGAAGACCTCGTCGCCCCTGAGAAGATCGACCGCGTGCGGGAGGCCTTCATGCCAAAACTGGACCGGCTCAAGGCCCGGGAGTCGCACGAGATCCATCCGAAGGAACGGGGCGAGGTCCGCACGGGCAAAGGGCGTCAGCAGTTCGTCAACCGCTACACCATGCACATCCCGTGGGAACCGCCCTTCTCCGATCCGGAGATCTATGAGAACCCCGTCGTACTGGCGTTCCTCGAACGTTACTGGGGCACCGGCGATTTCCAGATCACCTGCTATCACTCCAACAACCCGTATCCAGGCAGCGAGTACCAGCCCTGGCACCGGGACATGCACCTGGTAACGCCCCACGTCGGCCTGCCCACCTGCCCCCATTTCGGCGTCAAGTTTCCGCTCGTCGACACGAACGAAGAAAACGGCAGCTTCGAGGTCATGCCCGGCACGCAGTACCTGGCGGACCCGGACATGGAGAAGACGTACAATGACGTGCTGCTTCGGGGAGATTTTCCGCCCGCCCATCGCCTGAACCTCAAAAAAGGCACTTTCTGGGTCCAGGACCCGAGGGCACTTCACCGGGGCACGCCGAACCGCTCGGACCACGTCCGCGGAGAGCTGGTGGTCTGCTATTCCAGGCCGTGGTTCCACAGGTCCACGATCGAGATGACCGAAGCGGAATACGCGAAGCTTTCGGATCGCGGCAGGGCCATGTTGTCGCCAAGCACGATCGTGTGACCCTGACCCTGAGGTTCTGCCGCCCGCCGAAATCAAGGAAGGCGCGTTTTATGCCGTCTAACGAACAGATCGCCCATTTCCGGACCTTCGGATTCCTGGTCATTCGCCACGCTTTCACGGGGGAGGAAGTGGAGGCCCTGGTCCGGGAAGCCGACGGGGCCTACGCGGAGAAGACGGCGCGGGAGGCCGACGGGGCCTACGCGGAGAAGACGGCACGGGAGGCCGACGGAGCCTACGCGGAGAAGACGGCCCGCGAAAACGACGGATCGACTTCGATGTGGGCTTCGGGGTGCGTGGAGGCGCAGCCGGCCCTGACGAAACTGGTGGAAGACGACCGGATCTACCTGGCCATGGAGGATCTCCTGGGCGGGGATTTCATCTGGATCGGGTCCGAAATCATGTGGGGGATCGACCCGAAGCTGGCCGACCACACCTGGCATTTCGACGGCCACAAGTCGGCGCGTCATCTCGATTATCCCCGGACCAAAGTCATGCTGTACCTCGATCCCCAGCGGCGGGATACCGGCGCGCTGCGCGTCATCCCCGGATCCCACCGGGACCCGCTGCACAAAACGCTGTTCCCCCTCCAGGACGCCCACCTGGGCGGCGACCCCTGCCCTTACGGCGTCGAGGGGCCGCAGGTCCCCGCCTGCGTCGTCGAGACCGACCCGGGCGACGTCGTCTTCTTCAACCAGTGGCTGTATCACGCGGTGTACGGCAAGGAGGGGAAACGGCGGGTCATCATCCTCAAGTTCGGCCCCCGGCCGCGCACGGAAGCCCACCTGGCCATGCTGCGGGAAGGCGCGCCATCCATATTCACGCCCCACCCGTCCTTCCGGGACAGCAGGCGTCCCCGCATTCGGAATCTGGTCGAAGGACTCGCGGAACTCGCGTAGCAGGCGGAACAGTTGTCCTGATCCGGACCATGCCGAAGCACGTCCAGGACCAGCCTGTCAGGCCCGGCCGTCAGACCGGTTGCCTGATCCGGACCAGGATGCCCCGCCACCATGTTCTCAGGTCTTCGAAGGCGCTGTAGACCAGGGGCAGCGCGATCATGGCGCCGATGGTGGAGAAGATCAGGCCCCCCATCACGGACCGGCCCATGGGGTAGTAGGGCTGGTCACCGAGGGTAGCGGTTCCGATCGCCATGGGCAGCAGGCCGAGCATGGTGGTGAACGCGGTCATCAGGATCGGCCGCAGGCGGTCCCGTCCGGCCTGGATGATCAGTTCTTTGCCTTTCAGGCTGCCCTCCCGTTCCAGGTGCTTGATGTGGTCGATGAAGACGATGGCGTTGTTGACCACGACCCCGATCAGAATGACCAGCCCGATCATGGCGAGCACCGTCATGTTGGTGCCGGTGGCCCAGAGCATCCAGTAGCATCCGAAATAGGCGAAGGGAATGGATACGAGGATGATGATCAGGGGATCGATGTAGGACTCGAAAAGGGATCCCAGCAGCAGAAGCACCGCAACGAGCGCAAGCAGGATGGCGGTCCACAAGGCCGCCGTATCTTCGTCCAGCTGCTCCCATCGGTCCCCCAGCCTCCAGGAGTAGCCCCGGGGCAGGGACAGGTCTTCCAGGCTGCTGCCGATCTTTCCGCCCAGTGTTTCAATGCCCTCTTCGGTGGTGTTGGCGCGGACCATCAGTATGGTCTCGCTGTCACGCCGGAATACGGATCTGAATGCCGGCGCCTGGACGAAACTCGCCATGGTGGCCAGCGGCAACGGGGTGCCGTCGTCCAGATATACCGCCTGGTCGCGGAGCTGGTGGACGGTCTCCCGGTCTTCCACCTCCGACTGCATCCAGACCCGGATTTCACGGTCTTCGGTCTTCAATCGCCTCATTTCCCTGCCGCGGAGGCCTGAAAGGGTCATTTCGGCGATACGCTGGGGGGTCAGGCCGAATTTACCGGAGATCTCGCGGTTCACGGTGACCTGGACTTCATCCTGTGTTTCCTCGTTGTCCAGGTCGGTGGTAATCGCCGTGATCTCGGGCAACTGGCTCAGTCGCGCGTTCACGTCATCCGCGATCTGCTCGAGCTGGCGCGGATTCTCTCCATGCAAGGCGACACTCACCCTCGGATCTTCCTGGCCGCCCTCGCCCCATCTCCACTTTACGACGAGTCCCGCTACTTCGGGTATGGTCTCCCGCAAGGTCCTTGCGACGTCCTCGGACGAACGGTAAGTCTGCGAACCGCCCTGGCTGCCGAGAATAACCAGAATCGCCACGTACAACGCCGTAATTACAGCGACAATCTGCAGCGCATTGGGTTTTCTGCGTACCAGTGCAAGCACGACGGCGCACAGGGCGAGCGATCCCCAGATCCACGGCTTCTTCGCGTTTTGCACCAGGCCTTCCCAGGCCGAGTCGTCCGCCCCGTCCTGCAGGAAAACCTGAAAAGTGATTCGTCCGGGCCGGAAATCCGATCGTATGGCCTTGATGTTCAGCGAATCGGCCGCGGCCATCCACTGGTTTTCCAGGTTGGTCACAAAGCGCTCGGTGTATTCCAGGCCGGCGAACTCTCCGGGTTCGATGTACATCCACACCCTCCGTGGATCCGAGGACGAATTGTCCATGACTACCCGGTTCATGGGCAGGAGAAAGGTGAGGGTGACGAAACCCGCAAGGATGAGCGCCATGTCGAAGCGGTGATTCAGCACCCATCCGATCACGGCGGCATACCGGTTTTCGAGGGCTTCGAGCAGGCCGACGTTCGGCAGGCGCCCTTCTTTCAGCAACTGGGAGGCCAGCAGCGGAATGAAGCTGAGCGACATCACGAGGGAGGAGATCAGGGAAATGGTGATGACGAGTCCGAATTCCCGCATCTCCGTCTGCGCGTTCCCTCCGCCGATGAACAGCAGAGGCAGGAAGACGATGGCGGTCGTCAGCGTGGCCGCGCTTACGGCTACGGATACTTCGCGGGCGCCCTGGATCGCCGCCTTCGTGGGTTCCATGCCCATTCGCCGCAGCCGCACGATGTTCTCCAGCACCACGACGGCGTTATCCACCAGCATGCCGATTCCGAGCATCAGTCCCATGAGCGAAATGAGATTCAGCGACAGGATGCCATAGCTTGAATTCACGAAATACATGACCGTGAACGTCACCAGGATGGACGCGGGTATGGATGCGGCGATGATGAAGGTCGTACGGTATCTTCGCAGGAAGAAAAACAGCACGCCCAGGGCGAACAGGCCGCCCCACATGCCGGCGGTGCCGAGCGCCCTGAGCGATTTCAGGATCCAGGCGGATTGCTCGAAATAGATGTAGTAGGACAGGCCGGGCCAGCGCGGATCGTAAGTCAGTTCGTTCAGGGTCTCTTTCACGGCCGCCGTGACGTCCACCGTGTTGGCATTCGATTCCTTTCTGATGACCATGCCCACGGCGTCCTGGCCGTTCAGGCGGAATCGGCGATAGGAGGTGGGTTTCCGGTATTCCACCCGGCCCACGTCGCTGAGTTTCAGGCCCCGGTCGTTGATCGGGAAGGACTGGATGTCCTCCACGGTTTCGAAGGACCCGGTGAGCCGGACGATGTAGCGGAATCCGCCGTCTTCCACGTATCCGCCGGGCGAGTCCACATTGGCCCATTCCATGGCGCGGACGAACTGTTCCACGTTCACCCGGTACGCCTTCAGCAGGTCCTCGTCCAGGTCGATGATCACCTGCCTGGCCCGGGAACCCCATGCGTCGATCCCCGCAATGCCGTCGATGCGTTCGATACGGGGTATCAACTGCTCGTCGACGACCTGGAACAACGCGTCCCGGTCGCCGTGCCAGGACAGGGAGAGGTACATGATGGGGATGTCCGTGCTGGAGAACTTCCTCACCCATATCCGGTCGATTTCCTCCGGGAGAGACGGCCGTACCCGTTCAACGCGGTCCCGGACCTCCACGTAGGCCAGTTTCATGTCCGTATCCGGTTCGAAGACGAGGTTTACGTTCACCCCGTTGGTACTCGAATTGGATTCCACCCGGCGCAGGCCGCGCAGGGTCTTCATCTCGCCTTCGAGCGGCCGGGCGATTAGCTGGACGTTGTCCTCCGGCGTGGAGTTCGGATAGGGCACCCAGACGTTCATCCAGATCCCGTCCCGCGCCGGGATCAGTTCCAGCGGGAGTAGCTGGAACGAAACCGCCCCGAACAGGATCGCGCTGACGAGGACCATGAACACGGTGACAGGCCTGCGGAACGCGAAGGCGGTCCAGTTGTAGGGTGAGAGGAATTTTAACATGTCGGCCTCGTTAACCCGCGGCCAGGTTCGTCGTACGCAAGTCAGCGTTCGTCACGACGCCCTGGCTGGTGTGAAATGCTGGTCACGGTCCACCAGCGTGTAGATCACCGGTATCACGACAAGCGTCAGAAAGGTCGAAGCAATCAATCCCGCGATCACGGTTATGGCCAGGGGCGTGCGGATCTCGGCGCCTTCGCCCAGGCCCAGCGCGAGGGGCAGCAGCCCCAGGATCGTCGTGGCCGTGGTCATCAGAATCGGACGAAGCCTGACCCGTCCTGCCGTGATGACGGCTTCGATCCGGTCTATGCCGCGCCGCCGCAGCCGGTTGATATAGTCCACCAGCACGATGGCGTTGTTGACCACGATCCCCGCCAGCATGATGATGCCGATCAGGACGATGACGCTGATCGAGATATCCAGTATATACAGGGTAAGCAACACCCCCGCCAGGGCAAGCAGAAAGGAGATCATGATGATGAACGGATGGATCAGCGACTCGAACTGGGAGGCCATGACCAGGTAGACCAGGAAGACGGCCATGGCGATGGCCAGCAGCAGGCTTCGCGAAGCGATGGTCATCTCCCGGTACTGGCCGCCCAGGTCGATATTGAAATCGTCGGGGAGATCCATCCCGGCCAGCCTCTCCTGCATGTCGCCGGCCACGCTGCCCAGGTCGACGCCGGTCAGATTGGCCGTCACGAGGGCCACGCGCTGCTGGTCGATTCGCCGGATCTCGCTCGGACCCTCGTCCAGGTGTACACGGGCCACGGCGTTGAGCTGTATGGGACCGATGTCCTGCATGCGGGAGAACGAGGCCGAGGTGGCTGAAGAGGATGCCGGGTCCTCGCCGTCGTTATTCCAGTCCGCTGGACCGTTCTGCCTGGTATTCCTTCGCTCGACCGTGTTCACGGCCATGGCCTTCAGCTGGGCGATCTGCGTCCGGTCCTCCTCCCGCGCCCGCACCCGGATATCGATTTTTCGCTCTCCGGCGGAGAACCGGGTGGCCACGCTGCCGCGGACCTTGTTCCGGATCGCGTCCGCCGCCTGGCCGATGTCCACCCCCAGGGCCGCCATCCGGTCCCGGTCGAATACGATCACGGCTTCGGGGTACCCGGCTTCCATCAGGGAACGGACGTCCCTGAGTCCATCCAGGTCGCCTAAGACTTCGACCACCTCGCCGCTGACGCCGCGCAGATCCTTGAGGTTGTATCCCCGTATCTCGACCTCCAGCGGGGCCTTGAAACTGAACAGGGCCGGCCGGACGAATTCGACCCGGGCATCGGGTATGTCGGCCAGGCGGTGCCGCAGCCGGTCCATGACGGGATCACTGCCTCGTTCCCGAATGGCATCCACGTCGAGCATGACGCCGACACGGGCCACGTTCTCGCGCTCTTCATCCATGAGCGATCCGCTGGACTCCATGGCGCCGACCACCACGTAGACCTGCTTGACGTCCGAATCCTCCCGGATCAGGGATTCGATCATCGACGCCGTTTCGTCCGTATCCGCCAGGGGCGTGCCGGTCGGGAGGATGAGATCCACCGCGAATTCTCCCTGCTCCATCTCGGGGATCAGTTCCGTTCCCAGGCGAGGAATGAGCACCGCGGATGTCCCGACGACGGCGGCTACCGCGAGCAGCGTCACAACCCTTTGATGGAGCGCCCGGGTGAGCAGGGACACGTATGCCGACTGGAGTGCTTCGAGTCCCCTGTTGAATACGTACAGTACCGGTTGAAATACCTTGCCGAGTACCCAGAAGATCCCGCGCAGGATGAACCACACGGGAACCAGGGCCACCAGGAGCAGGTTGGGAACCAGCGTAATCAGGATCTTGAAAACGCTGCCGATCAGGAATCGGACGAGCCGGTAGAAAGGCAGTACAAGCCGGAAGAAAAACACGAAAAACCACCGTGGAATCCCGGCGCCCGCACGCAGCCATCGATTCCCATCGCCCGGACCTGCGCCTGCCCGGCCCTGCCGCACGCATCCCCGCAGCCAGTGCCACGCAAGCACGAAGAACCGTCCGGTCAGGTACAAGGGGAAGAACCCGATCCAGGCCGCCACGGACGGAGATTGGTCTCCGCCGCGCGATTGAAATCTCCGCACGATTTCGCGGAACCAGCCCAACCCGGGGAAGGTGCTGCCGAACCAGCTTGCCGAGTCGCTCCGGAACCTGCCGGCGAACCACCTGATCGCTCCGCCGCGCTCCACCGCCGCCGTCCGCCTGAAGTCCCGCCAGGCCGCCTGAACCCATAGCCCCTGTCCCGCCGCGCCGGCCAGACTGCCCTCCCGCGAAGCCATCATGGGGATGAACGTAAGCGCCACGGCCAGTGAGGCCAGCAGGGCGAAGGTGACGGTCAGGGCCTGGTCGGTGAAGATCTGGCCGGCGATGCCTTCGATGAACACGATGGGAAAGAACACGGCGATGGTGGTGAGGGTCGACGCGGTTACGGCCATGCCCACCTCGGACGCGCCGCGCCGGGCGGCTTCCACCATGTCGTCGCCTTCCTCGCGGCACCGGAAGATGCTCTCCAGCACGACGATGGCGTTGTCCACCAGCATGCCGATACCGAGAGCCAGTCCGCCGAGCGACATGATGTTGAGCGAGGTCTGGCTGAAGAACATCAGGATGAAGGTGATCAGCACGGATACCGGGATGGCCACGCCCACGATGAGGGTGCTGCGGAGATTGCGCAGGAACAGGAAGAGGACGAGGATCGCCAGCGCGCCGCCCCACTGAGCCGTCTTTATGACTTCGTCGATGGCGTTTTCAATGAAGCGCGACTGATCCGAAACGAGGTGCAGGGTCACGCCTTCGGGCAGCGTGGAAACGATGGTGGCCGTCTCGACCCCCATCACGACCCCGCCGGGACCGGCGGCCGCCGCTTCCGTGCCCGCCTCGGCGGCCGTTTCTTCCGATGTCTTTGTTTCTTCTTCCACTACTTCGGGAACTTCCACCGCCGCGTCCCCGGTCTCGACGTCGCCGAGGCGTTCCCGGATCGCGCGGGCGACGGTCACCGTGTTCGCGTCCGCTTCCTTGAACAGCGCGATTTCCACGCTCTCGCGGCCATTGATCCTCGTGAGGGTCTTCCGTTCCTTGAAGTGTCTCCGCACCGTGGCCACGTCGTGTAGCCGTACCGGCACCTCCCCCCGGCTCGAGATGATGATTTCGCCGATTTCCTCGACGGTCCGGAATTCGTTGACCGCCCGGACGATCAGTTCTTCGTCGCCTTCCTGGAGCTGGCCGCCGGCCTGGTTGATGTTCTCCGCGGCGAGGCGCTGGTTGATCTGACCGAAGGTGAGGCCCAGCCTGGTCAGCTGGGCTTCGTTGATTTCCACCTGGATCTCTTCGACCAGTCCGCCCTTGATGCGTACCGAAGCGACGCCCGGCACCGTTTCCAGCTGCCGCCTGATCTCCCAGTCCGCCAGGTTGCGCAGCATGATCAGGTCTTCACCGGACAGCCCCAGGCGCATGATGGGATCGAGTTCCGGGTTGTACCGCAGGAGAATCGGACGCTCGGCGTGCTCGGGCAGGAAGACGCGGTCCACCCGTTCCCGCACGTCCATGATGGCCAGGTTCATGTCCGTGTCCCAGTCGAACTCGAGCACCACGTCGGAGACGCCCGCCCGGGAGATTGAACTGACTTCCACCAGGCCGGTAATGACCCCCACGTCCTCTTCTATTCTGCGGGATATGAGGTTTTCGACCTCCTGGGGTGCGGCGCCTTCGTACTCCGTGCGGACCGTGAGCGAAGGGTAGGAGATGTCAGGCAGGAGATTGACCGCCAGGCGCTCAAAGGACACGTATCCGAAGATCAACGCGGCCAGCACCAGCATCGTGATGGTGACGGGCTTGCGAATGGCGAAGTCAACGATGTTCATGGAGGTTACTCCGGCGCGTCAGGAGCGACGATCTTTACGCGGGTACTGTCTTTCATGCTGCGATGACCGGCGATCACGACCAGGTCCCCGGGAGTGAGCCCGTCCCGGATCTCGGTGAAATCGGCATCCTGCAGGCCCAGGGTGAGGGCGACGCGGGTCGCGACGCTGTCCTGCACGGTAAAGACTTCGTCGTCTTCCAGCAGGGCGATCTTGGGGATCAACAGTACGTCTTCGTGCTGGTCGGCGAGGATTTTCACCCGGACGAACATGCCGGGCTTGAGACGCCAGCCGGGGTCGTCGATCTTTATCGTGACCTTGAAGGTGCCGTTCTGTGGGTTTATGATGGAACTCACGCGGTGTACCGTGCCATTGAACGTGCCGTCCGGCAGGGTCTCCGTTTCCAGGATGACCTGCTGGTCCACGGCCACGTGCGACCACTCCAATTCGGGGAGATGGGTGTAGATCAGCAGCGTGTTCAGGTCGACCAGCGTGAAAAGCGCGTCCCCCGGCCGGGCCATGTTTCCGACGTTCTGGTGGCGTTCCGTGATGGTTCCGCTGAAAGGCGCGCGGATGGTGGTCTTGTCATAGGCGACCCTGGCCGACTCCCAGTCCGCCCTGGCCATGATATACTCCCGCTCCTTGACCTCGTGGTCCACTTCGCTGATGAGCTGTCCCTTCAGCATGGCCTCGGAACGTTCGAATTCCTGTTTCCGGGCTTCCCGGATGGCTTCCGCGCGGCCCAGGGCGACTTCTTCCTCGTCGTTTTCCAGTACGGCAAGGACATCGCCCCGATTCACGTAAGCGCCTTCCTCCACCCGCATCTCTTCGATCATGGCGGTCGTCCGCGGGAAGATCTGGGCATCGCGGTCCGCCTCGACCGTGGCCGTCGTCAGGATTACATCGGAAATGGTGCCAAGGGAAGCCTCGATCACGTTTACCGGGACCGGCGGCACCTCCGTGGTGTCGACTTCGGCTTCGCCATCCTTGCCGACTACCTTCTTGCCGTCGGTTTCACCGTCGGCGGTATCTGAACTGGCGTCTCCGCAACCGGCCGCGATGAGCGCCGCGAAAGCCACGGTGACGAATGACCAGGAAAGAAGTCCCATGAGGTGTGGAACGCGGTGACGGCTCATGCCTGCTCCCTTAGTCCTGTCTGTTGAGCGTCTCATGCCGGCTTTTCCTATCAAAACGACACTAACTATGAATATACATCTTATAACAGCCCTTATTCACGATAAGTTCCCGTCCATCTGCCCAATTAGACGGCGGGAATTGCGATAAGGTTTCTTCGAATCGATATGGGATAGCGGGATTCCAGGATCCGGCGTTCTTCCGCGTGGGGCGTTATACCTCTGCGCGGGGCGTAACCAGTGCGGCTTGTGTTCATCCGCAAGGCGCAGGCGAAACACCATCCGGTCTCATCCCGCCGCCGCCAGCAGCCGTTCCATGTTGTCCCCCAGGACGAGGTCCATGTCCGCCTTCGCGATGAAGGAACAGTGGGTTCGAACGGCTTCCAGCGAATGCTGGTAGGTACTCGCCCGGGCAACGGGGGGATAGTTGGACGCCCAGCAGAGACGGTCCGCTCCGTAGTATTCGTAAAGCTTGCGGACGATCCACATGCAGTCCGAATAGGGGTATTCCCAGGCGACCTCCGAGGTGTACTGGAATCCTGAAAGCTTGATGTGGATGTTGGGAACGTCCGCCGACTCCAGCACCTCCCGGAGCATGGGCCGGGGCGGCGGCTCGCCCACTTTGACGCCGGCCATGTGATGGCATAGGAAGGGCGTGTCCGGGAACCGTAGCGCGAGCTTTCGCAGCGCGGGCATCCAGGCCGGACTGAGAGCCAGGGAAGCGATCTGGTTCAGTTCGGCCGCTTTCTCGAAGAACCCGAGGCCCTCCCTCGATTCGAACCAGTCCGTATCGCCCTTGAGATAGTGGGTGAACCCTTTCAACCGGTACTTTTCCACGGCCTCGGCCAGCCTGTCGGCGCCGCCCGGCATGTGGTAGGTGTCGGCCCACGAGCAGTCCACGTCGGCGAACTGGACGAAACGGTCCGGGTACCGGCGGACGCATTCGGCCCCGTAGTCGTTGTTCCCGGGATTGTGTTCGATCCGGGCGCAGACCAGCACCGCCTTGTCCACCCCCGCCGAATCCATTTCGTAAAGCAGCATTTCCGCGCGGCCCCGGTTTTCCGGATCCGGGACTTCGGGCTCGTAGGGCCAGTAGTCCCATGCGTGGGCATGGCAATCGATGATCATCGTTTATGCTCCTTTGTCTGGTTACGGCTTCCTATGCATTCGTTCAAATACGCGGTTCACACCTCTGATCCAACGCGGTTTTCGCCGTCAATACCGGTTGACCACCCAGAGTCCGGCAGCCAGCAGCACCAGCCCGCCCGTGAGGTAGGTGGTCACCTGGTCGCCGAGGATCAGCCAGCTCAGCAGGACGCCGAAAAGCGGTGTCGTGAAGAAAAAGGCGCTGATCTGTGTGGCGCTGTGCCGCTGCAGCAGCCGTATCCATACAAGAAAGCAGAACCCGGCCACGATGGCGCCCTGGTACAGGATCGCGGCGATGACGGCCGGGTTGACCGTTACGGGGAGGTTCCATTCGGTCATCGCCCAGAGGAGGGTGAAAATCGGGAAGACGACGACCTGCTGCCAGAAGATCACCGCCACGGGGGAGATGCGCCTGACCAGGATCTTGTTGATCATGATCTGGATGGCCAGGGAGATGGAACTGAACAGGACCAGCGCGTCGCCCAGGGGCGTCGACGGGCCTCCCGCTTCGTCGTAGATGGTCAGCCCCATGCCGGCGCCGGCCAGGACCAGACCGACGTTTTTCATCAGCGTGAGGCGGTCGCCCGGGATGATATAGTGGGAGATGGCGGCGACGACGAAGGGGTAGGTCTGCATGAACAGCACGGCGTGGCTGCCCGAGGTACGCTCGGCGCCGATGTTCAGGAAGAGGATCTGCGCGGCCATGACGAGGGCGGGCACGGCGATGATCAGGCGGTCGCCCCGCGCCACGTGCAGCGAGACGCCGGCCAGACGCGTCCAGGTATAGACGCACACCAGGGCGACGCCGAAACGCAGGACCGCCAGGAGGATCGGCGGTATCCCCTCCAGGCCCACCTTGACCGATACGACCAGGCCGCCCCACAGCGTGCACAACATCAGTACGAGGAGGACGGACCGGGTCGTCAGCGGCTGGTTTTCATCGATGTGGCTCACCCTGGCCAGCCTTTTGCGGGACGGAGGCAACAAGAGGAAACGGCAGGGCGAGATTATACCGCCTCGAAACACCCCGGGGCAATGTTAAAGTTCAGGGCCGGGCGCGGGCGCCGTGCCGGCTTATCTGTTGTACATGGCCTGGAACCGCAGGGCCACGTTGACCAGCGCGATCATGACCGGCACTTCGACGAGTGGACCGATGACCGCCGCGAAGGCCACGCCGGATCCGATGCCGAAGACCGCCACCGCCACGGCGATGGCCAGTTCGAAGTTGTTGCTCGCGGCGGTGAAGGAAAGCGTGGCGTTCCGGGAATAGTCCGCGCCGATCTTTCGTCCCATCCAGAAGGTAATCAGGAACATGAGCACGAAGTAGACCAGGAGGGGAAGGGCGATGCGGACCACGTCCAGGGGGATGGCCACGATCGTGTCGCCTTTGAGGCTGAACATGACCACGATGGTGAACAGCAACGCGGCCAGCGTAATGGGGCTGATGCGGGGAATGAAGGTCGATTCGTACCAGTGCCGTCCCTTGAGCCGCAACAGGACCAGGCGGGTCGCCATGCCGCCGAAGAAGGGGATGCCCAGGTAGATGAGCACGCTCTCCGCGATTTGCACGATCGTAACCGGTACGACGCTGCCTTCCAGGCCGAACCAGGGCGGAAGCACCGTGATGAAGACGTAGGCGTACACGCTGTAGAAAAACACCTGGAAAAGGCTGTTGAAGGCCACGAGACCGGCGGCGTACTCCGTGTTTCCCTGCGCCAGTTCGTTCCACACGATGACCATGGCGATGCACCGGGCCAGGCCGATGAGGATCAGCCCCGTCATGTACTCGGGATGCCCCGCCAGGAAGAGCGCGGCGAGCCCGAACATCAGGATGGGGCCGACGACCCAGTTCAGGAACAGGGACGCGCCGAGTATCCGCACGTTTCGGAACACGTCCCCAAGTTCCTCGTACTTCACCTTGGCGAGCGGGGGATACATCATAAGGATGAGCCCGATGGCGATGGGCAGATTGGTCGTACCCACCTGCCCCAGCTGGATCAGGGCCGGAACGGCCGGCGCCCAGACGCCGAGGACGACACCCAGGCCCATGGCCAGGAATATCCACAGGGTCAGGTACCGGTCGCGCACCGACAGCCCTTTCGTCGTTGAATCCATTGCTTCCTCTCCGGTGGTGTTCATCGTGGTTTTTCAACGGTTGTATGCGTCGAACCGCAAAGTCGTCACGCAGTGTCGATCCTGGCGAACAGCCAGCTCAACTCCCGGCAGATCTCCCGGCATCTCTCGTCATAAACATCCGGCTCCGTGTCTGTTCCATCGGAGGACCCCGGATCCTCGTAGGGCAGGAGTACACGCTTGTCGGCGCCGGAAATCACGGGACAGTCGCGGTCCGCGCTCGAACAGGTCATGACCGCGCAGTATCCGTCACCTCGGTTCGCGGGGTCCAGGAAGGTCTTGGAGAACGCGCGTATCGGCGGGATTTCGTTCCCGGCGTGCACGACGTAGACCGGGTTGTCCGCCTGGGAGTGCCTGTCTATCCAGAAACCCGCCCGCACTATCGCCGATACGGCCGGGGGGGCGAACGCGCTGACCTCCGTGCCGCCCGAGAAAGCGGATACCCGCGGCACACCGAAAAAACGCGCAGCGGTCTGTGCCCAGATCTGGGCCATCTGGCTCCTGCGGGCGTTGTGGGTGCAGATAAAGGTGAGCCGGGCCGATTCGCCGTTTCCGACCCGCTCCGCGATGTATGCCGAGATGGATTCCAGTGTCTTCCTGCGGTCCGGGGGAATCAGGCAGGATTCGGCCAGACGCGCCTTGAAATAGCGATCGAGGGCCGGGTAGAAAGCGGTATTGTGGCTGGCCGGCATCACCGCCCGTCCCCCGGTAGCAATGCCTGGCCGTGCAAAACCGGATCTTCGCGATCGTCGGCCTGGAGCGCGGCCATGGAGGGCTGGGGCACGCAGATCTTACCCTGGCCGGCCAGTCCGTGCAATCGGTCCAGGTCCGCCAGGACCCGTTCGTGGACCTGACGGGCCGAGACCAGGTAAACCGACACGTATTTCAGGGCGATCGAGGAGTCGGTGGCCAACGCGTAGTAGATCCAGACCCCGTCGCGGCGGCCTGTGAGCAGACCGTACTGCTTCAGAACGGCCAGGTGCCGGGAGATTTTGCCCTGGGGCATGTCCAGGACCGCCATGATCTCGCATACGCACAGTTCCCGCTCGGTCAACAGGAACAGGATGCGGAGGCGCGTGGCGTCCGAACAGGCTTTGAATACGGCCAGATCCTTGTCCAAACCGGTATATCCTCTTTTGAAGGCGTTACTATATCCTAATAAACGAATATAAGGATATGGATCGATTTGTCAAGGGAAACGATGTCATCCGGATTCGCCTGTATCGGTGGACACCGGGAAGAAAGTGTAGTATATTTGGATTGTCCATGCGTAGATTGTCTAATGCAGAACTCGCCATCCGGGAGTAACATGCCGACCGGACCGCCGCAGCCCCGTCCCCACGTCCTGCTCGTCTGTACAGATCACTGGCCGGGCACGCTCTTCGGCCACGCGGGCCACCCCGTGATCCAGACGCCGACCCTGGACACGTTGGCCCGCAGCGGTGTCCGCTACATTCGGGCCTATAGCGAATGTCCGGTGTGCATTCCCGCCCGCAGGACGCTCATGACCGGCACGACCACGGCCACCCATGGCGACAGGGCGTTCATGGTCGACAATCCCATGCCACCGGTCCCCACTATGGCGCAGACTTTCCGGGACAACGGATACCAGGCCTGCGCGGTGGGCAAACTGCACGTATACCCGCAGCGGGACCGGATCGGGTTCGATGACGTCATCCTGGCCGAAGAGGGCCGTCCGCATCTCGGCGCCGTGGACGATTACGAGGTGTTTCTGGGCGAGAACGGCCACGCCGGGGAAGGATTCACCCACGGCATGAGCAACAATGAATACGGCCAGCGTCCCTGGCACCTGTCCGAGGCCATGCACGTGACCAACTGGACCACGCGCCAGATGGCCCGCATGATCCGCAGGCGAGACCCCACGCGTCCGGGATTCTGGTACCTGTCCTACTGCCATCCCCATCCCCCGCTGACCCCGCTCCAGTGTTACCTGGACCTGTACCGCGACGAAGACCCCGGCGAGCCGTATCTCGGCGACTGGGCTCAGGATCCCGACAGCCTGCCCTACGCGCTGAAGGCGGTGCGCGGAAGATTCGGGGGCATGAGCGACAGCCGGATTGCCTGGGCGAGACGGGCCTTCTACGCCCTGTGCACCCATATCGACCACCAGTTGCGCGTGGTGATCGGCACGTTGCGGGAGGAAGGCCTGATCGACGACACGATCGTGCTCTTCACGGCCGATCACGGCGACATGCTGGGCGATCACGGCCTCTGGGCGAAGCGGCTGTACTACGAACAGTCGGCGAACGTGCCCATGATCCTCGTGGGCCGGGCCGGCGACAAAAGCGTCGGTCACAACCGTGTGGACGGCAGGCTCGTGGGCTGGCAGGACGTGATGCCCACACTGCTGGATCTCGCGGGGATCGAAGTGCCGGATACGGTCGACGGCATCTCCATGGCGGGCGACGAGAAACGGGAATACCTTTACGGCGAATGCGGCGAAGACGCCCAGGCCACGCGCATGATGCACGACGGCCGGTACAAGCTGATCTACTACCCGGTGGGCAACCGGTCTCAGCTGTTCGACCTCGAGGAAGACCCGGAAGAATGCCGCGATTTATCGGATTCGCCGGAACACGGAGGGATTATGCGCCGGCTGAAGGATCGGCTGGTGGAGGAGATGGCCGATCTGGACCCGGCGTGGTTCCAAAATGGAGCACTGACCGGACTGCCCGACCGCGAATATACGCTGCCGCCCAACCGGGGCCTGTCCGGCCAGCGGGGACTGCACTGGCCGCCTCCGCCCACGGATCCCGGTTCATCCTACGTACCCTGAATGCATCCCGGAGAGCTACTCATGCACGCTATGCGAATCCTGATCGCGTCGGTCTTCCTGTTGTGCTGGGCTCCGCCCGTTGCGGCATGGGGACCGAACGGCCACCGCATTGTGGGCCAGATCGCCGAAAATCACCTCACGGACGCGGCCCGCAAGGGCATCGCGGAACTAGTTGGACGCGCTTCGCTGGCCCAGATCGGCACCTGGGCCGATGAAATCAAGTCCGACCCCGCCTGGCGCTACGCCTCGCCCTGGCACTACGTCAATGCGCCGCCGGGTCAGGACATTGAAAAGGCGAGCAAAAGTCCGCGAGGCGATGTGATCGAGGCCATTCTGCGGTTTGAGCGGGTCTTGAGGGACCAGGAGGCGGGGCGGAAGGAGAGAATCGACGCCCTCAGGTTCCTGGTGCACTTTGTGGCCGACGTACATCAGCCGCTTCACGTGGGTTACGCCAGCGACCGTGGCGGCAACGATATCCGGGTCCGCTGGTTCGGCGAGAGCACGAACCTTCACGCCGTATGGGACGAGCACCTCGTCGAGCACCAGCGGTTGAGCTTCACGGAATGGGTGAGGTTCTTCGGCCACGCGGAACCCGGCGAGATCGCCGCGTGGCGCCGCTCGACGGTGTGGGACTGGGCCAGGGAGTCGCGAAGCATGCTCCCGGCCGTGTACGATTACGGCGGATCCCGTTCCGCCAAGACGCCGTACCTGGGATACGCTTACATCTTCAAGCACCACGACGGCGTCAAGAAGCGGCTGCTGCAGGCCGGCATCCGGCTGAGCGGAATGCTGAACGATATTTTCGCGCCCCGTGACTGACTGATCAACCTTGTCATCCCCCAGCGAGCATGACCACGCCCGCTACCAGCACGAGGCCCGTGATGGTAGTCTGCAGGTAGCGTTCCGGGATCCTGCGGGACATCCGCACGCCCACGGGCACGCCCACCAGCGAACCGGCCGCCATGGTCACGGCGATGGCGAGATCAAGCTGGCTGCTGCCGGCATAGATGATCGAACTTGTGAGGGTCAGCGTCAAGGCGATGAAAATGGACGATCCCACCGTGTCCACTGCGGTCAGGCGGAAAATGATGATCATCAAGGGAACGATCAGAATGCCACTGCCCACGGAGGTGGAGGCGATCAGTCCGCCAATGATGGCGCCCAGCGCCGCCACGAGCATGACCTTCGTGCCCGTCACCCGGGCGGAGATCTGCTTACCCGCCTGGCCCGCCTGGTCCGCCGGTGCGTGGGAACCCGGTCGCATGAACATGTGCCACAGGATCAGCAGGCCCGACAGTATGACGACTGCCGCGATGAACCTGCGGAGGTTCGCCTGGAGTTCCTGCCAGGCGGGATCCGCCTGGTCCATGGCGCCGGCGTAACCCGTGATCCACAACGCCACGGCCACAGTCGAGGGTACCGCCCCCACGAGAAAGTACGCCGAAGTCCGGAACCGGATAGTGCCCTGTCTGAAATGAAAGAAGACGGCCGGGAGCTTGCAGAGGCAGGAATAGAGGTGGGCGGTGCCGACCGCCACCGTGGAAGGAAGGCCGAACCCGAGCGTCAGAACCGGCAGTATGAGGACCCCGCCGCCTATGCCGGTCATACCGATGCAGGCGCCGATCAGCGCGCCGGACACGAGTTGCACGACGGTTGTCAGGATATTCACGTCCATAGAATGCGAAAGGGCTCCCTGTGCCCGGACCGAACCGGCTCCTGACCACCGGCGCGTCCGCCCATTTTTTACTTGCCACGCCTGTCAAAACGATGCAAACATGACCTTGCGATGATCCCGACCAAACCATACGCGGCCACGGACCTGGGCATCTTCCGGTTTCTCGATGGCAAGTTGCTGGTCTACCTGGTCGAGTTGAAGATCGAACCCTTCGTGGGCCGATTCTCACTGCCCGGTACGCTGGTACTCGAAACAGAGGACCTCGAGGCGGCTGTTCGCCGCGCCTATCGCGAGGCTACGGGCCGGGTCGACGCCTATTTCGAGCAGGTATACACCTTTTCCGCCATCGACCGCGATCCCAAACGACGTACGATCTCGACGGCCTACATGGGGTTTCCCGACAGCCCGGAAGTTCCCTTCGTGCCCGTGGACAAGTACCGCACGGGGGAATGGTTCTACGTCAACGACACCCCGTCGCTGGCGTACGATCACAATGAGATCCTGAAGGTGTGCACGGAGAGGATCGCGGCAAAACTGAATTACACGAATATCGCCCTGCTGTTGTTGCCCAACGAGTTTACCATGGCGGAACTGCAACGCGTATATGAACAGGGGCTTGGTGAAAGGCTGGAAACCCGGAGTTTCAGCGACAAGGTCCTGTCGCTGAACATGATTGAAGCCACCGGCGAAGAACGCGAAGAAGACAGCGCCCCACCGGTCCCCGTCTACCGCGCAGTGCACCGGGAACTGCAGGAAATCCCGTTCATCTGAAACGCGGACCTGCCCGCGACGCATCATCGCCTACATCATGCGCTTGATAATCCGGCCGGACTGCTCCCGGGTTATCCCCAGTTCGCGACGGGCTATCGCGCCGCCTTCGTCCAGCACCGGTTCCTGGTCGCCCAGCGTGGGTGCGCCTGTCTTCTGAAAGAACAGGCCGGTGTAGATCTCGTCCCCCCAGATCATGGCCTTCTCGCAGGCCGCCTTCCAGTCGCTCGGATCGTGGCCTTCGTCTTCCAGCTTCTTGACGCGCTGCTTGAAGAAGGGGTAGTCGTTGTCCTTGTTGAAGGTGACGCAGGGGCTGAATACGTCGATCAGGGCAAAGCCCCTGTGCTGGACGGCCAGTTCGATGAGTCCGGTCAGGTGGCGTGCGTCGCCGCTGAAGGCCCTGGCCACGAAGGTCGCGCCGTTCATGATCGCCGCCGTGATGGGATTGATCGGTGCTTCCACGCTGCCGAAGGGCGTGCTCTTGGTCCGCATGTCGATGCTGCTGGTGGGGGATACCTGCCCCGTGGTCAGCCCATAGATCTGGTTGTCCATGACGATGTAGGTCAGGTCCACGTTCCGCCGCGCCGTGTGGGTGAAGTGGTTTCCGCCGATACCGTATCCGTCGCCGTCTCCCCCCGTGACGAACACGGTGAGTTCGTGGTTCGCCATTTGCGCGCCCGTCGCCACGGCCAGTGCGCGGCCGTGCAGGGTGTGCATGCCGTAGGAATTGAAGAAGCCCGGGAAATTGGAGGAACAGCCGATCCCGCTGATCGTGAGAATCTCGTGGGGCAGGAGTCCGAGGTTGGCGCAGGCCCGTTGCAGACTGCTCAACACGCCGAAATCGCCGCATCCCGGACACCAGTCCGGATCCACCTTGCCCTTGTAGTCCTTCGCTTTTAAGGGGACTGCCGGTTTTTCCTGTACTTCGTCACGTGTTAGTGTTTCCACTGACATGATGGGGCTCCTTAGACGATGACTTCCTGATAGGGCACGTAGATGTCTGTCGTTTCGGCCAGCAGCTCCTTGACGCCCTCCACGATATGGTGGGGCATGAAGGGTTCTCCGTCGTATTTGCGGATATGGCCGTCTGCCGTCAGCCCGGTCTCGCTGCGCAGATAGCGATGGAACTGGCCGGAATAGTTGTTCTCCACGATTACGGTCCGCTTCGCGTTCGCAAACACGTCCGCGATCGCTTCCGCGTGAAGCGGGACGATCCATTTTACGGGCAGGTGATTAACCGCAATGCCTTCTTTGTTCAGCATCTCCACCGCCTCGCTGATCACACCCCGGGTCGAACCCCATCCGATGAGCGTGACTTCGGCGTCGGCGGCGCCCGAAAGGCCGGGCGGGTCGATGTGGCCCGCCGCGCCCTTGAACTTCCGGGCCCGCTTTTCCACCATCTTGCGGCGCTTGTGGGGATTGGTGAACTCGTCGCTGACCAGGACGCCGTCCTCGTCGTGTTCGTCCGTGGCCACCACGTGGGCGTATCCCTGCACGCCGGGAAGCGCGCGGGGCGAGATGCCGCTTTCGGTATTCTCGTACCGCAGGTAACCGTTGCTCGGCGCTCCGATGAGCCCGTGACCGTTCGCTTCCTGCGAACCCGTCGGTATATCGCTCACGTCCGTACGGGATTCGGTAATCACGGCGCCCCGGTCAATGTGCGGCTGCATATCGATGGCGTCCGGGTCGACGCTGAAGGTGCCTTCGGAAATCAGCAGATCCGAAATCATGATGCCCGGGCACTGGAAACGATCGACCAGGTTGAACAGTTCGGGCATGGTGTTGAAGGCGTCCAGCGCGTCGGTCGGCGCCACGACAAACCGCTCGAAATCCCCCTGGCTCGCACCGAGAACCTGCCAGAGATCGCCCTGTTCCGTCTTGGTGGGAACACCCGTGGACGGCCCCGCCCGCTGTACGTCGATGAAGACGACGGGAATCTCCATCATCGCCGCGCTGCCGACCGCCTCGGTCATCAGGGCGAAACCGCCGCCCGACGTCGCGCACATGGACCGGCAACCCACGTGGGCAGCGCCGATCGCCATGTTGGCCACGCCGATTTCGTCCTCGACCTGCCGCACCATGATGCCCAGTTCCCGCGCGTTCTTCGCCATCCAGTGGAGGACGCCCGTGGACGGACTCATGGGGTAGGCACAGTAGAACTTGACACCCGCCGCCGCGCCGCCCATGGCGATCGCATCGTTGCCGTTCCACACCGCCAGCGGCTTGCCGCCGGAGGGGACGGTAAGATTGAAATGTTCGAAATGCGCCGCGGCGTAGTCGTATCCCGCGCGGGCCACGCCCACGTTCTCGTCGACGACTTCCTGTCCCTTTCGCTGGAACTGCATGGTGATGATCTCATCAAGGATCTGGAAGTCCATGTCGAGCAGACTGAGAATCGTTCCGAGCGCAACGGTGTTCTGCACGAGCTTGTTGCGGTTGTTGTCGGTCAGTTCGCCGATGGGAAGCGGACACAGGTGCACGCCGTCTCCCGGGCTGCCTGGCGTGATGGTGTCGCTATTGTAGATGACCCGCGTGCCGGGTCCCATGAGACCCAGGTGCCGGTCCATCGTATCCTGGTTCAGGCAGACCAGCAGGTCGAGTTTGTCGCCATGGTTGTGGACCGGTTGATCGCCGATCCTCATCGTGAGAAATATGTGACCGCCCCGGATGATCGACTGGTAGGCATTGTAGGCGTTAAGGTGCAGTCCGCGGCGGATGAATATCCGGGCCAGCACGTTGCCCGGCGTGGCGATTCCCTGGCCCGCGGCGCCGCCTATGGCAATGGCAAAGTCGAATCTGTCTGAACTCATCGGTTTCTCCTGTCTGACCGTCGTTGACAACCCGGTTCTGCTGGTCGGGAATGAGCATTTTCGTCAGATGGTGATTGATGCAGTGGGAACTTACAAAATAAACAGCCTGCCCGGGGATGTCAACCATTCTAGTCGGGATTTGACGGTTGACGCCATGACGATGACACGGGATTTGATGCTTGACGCCGCGACGATAATGATGTACCTGTAACGTGAGGAACAAGGAAACGGCTCGCGGTTGGCTTCGTGCTTCGAGTCGGCATTCGTTAACCGGTTTCCTGTTCTTCGCCTTTTTGTTTTTTTTCAGAACCCCGGTTCCGGCCGGGGTTCTGTGCTTTTTGGTCAAACCGCTCCGGCGACAGACCCGACCCCCGGATTCCTGATGCCCGGAAAAGACCGGTTGACGCCGCCGCAATTGCAGGATAATTACAATAAGCAGCAGATGTATGAAGCCGACTGGTGAACTCCGAGGAGCATCGGCAGTCGAATCAGCGGGAGGACGAATGGCCGGAACGATTGAAGGATGGGTAGACCGCGCCGAAAGGAAGATCACTGCCGGCGTGGGCGTATCGCTGGAGGACCTCGACGAGTTGAAGGCGATGACGGTCGAACCCCGGCAGCATCTGCTCTATATCTGGGCAAACGCGGACCTGATCACGGCCGACGTGATATCCTGGAACTATTTCGGACCCTTCGACGCCGAATACCAGTTCGACCCCCGCCACGAATGTCCCTACGGGAACGTCAGGGAGGCCATGGCGGACCGCTGGCGGATCATCTCCTTTCCGGCGGTCGAGTATC
Source organism: bacterium (assembly GCA_965202605.1). Classification (GTDB taxonomy): domain Bacteria; phylum JAAXHH01; class JAAXHH01; order JAAXHH01; family JAAXHH01; genus JAAXHH01. Next base: position 1,762,123 of record OZ241838.1, on the reverse strand, counting down.
CCCTGGAAAACAGCCACAACCAGCTGGGCCACGAGTTTGTCCTGGAGCGTTTCTTCCCTCCGGGAGGCGGCCTGCCTCATACGCCCCACGGGGCCAGAAAGCAGGACGCGGGACAGGGAGCCGAGGATGGCCGATGACTACAGGGCACTGAAAAAACAGTTTATGGATACGGGTTACGTCCTGCTCGAAGACTGGATCGAAGCGGATCTGGTGGAACGGATCAGCGGGGACAGCCTGGCATACAAAGGCATATCCGTGTTCGAACGGGAGAGTGTCGGGGACCTGCTCGCCCATCCCCGGGTCGTGGACTTCGTGGCCTATCTGCTCGAATCGCCCGATATCGCCATCAGTCCCTTCCGGTTCTGGAACCACCTGACGCCCGGCGGCACGAGCGACGGGGGAGGCTGGCACGTGGACGACACGTGGATGGCGGACCGTCCCCTGACGGAGCTCCTCTGCATGTACTACCCGCAGGACGTCGCCGAAGACATGGGACCGACCATGTTGCTGCCCGGCAGCCACCGGAGGCTGTACACGCCGAGCCAGACCCGCAAGCTGGGCTGGATCCGGGGCCAGGAGAAGCTCACGGTCAAGGCGGGTTCGCTGGCCATTACCTTTCCTTCCATCCTCCATGCCAGGGCGGCCCATTTTTCCGAACGATCGAGATCCATGATCAAGTACGGCTATGAGATCGCGGATCCCCGGTACGGCTACTACCTCACGCGCGAAACCCACGGCAACCTGGCTCGTTCGGAGGTCGGACGCGGACTGATCCGGTTCGCGGAGATAAAGGATAAGCGGGACGCGGTCTGGAACAGCTACTGGGACTTCCACCAGAGCTATACGTTCCAGGATTTCAAACACCAGATCGGCGTCGTGGGCCGCGCCCTGCGCAAGCACCTCGAACACGAATAGCGGGATTTGCCTCATGAACGGCACGGAAATCGTACGGCGATACGAAGAAGACGGCTACGTCGTCCTGCCCGGGGTCATCGACAGCGGCCTGACCGCCGAGGCCCAGGGACATGTCGAGTGGATGGGACGGAAGTATCCCGACGTCCGGCCCGAGCAGTACCACCACCACCTGATCGTGGACGATCCGTTCTGGGTCCGCCTCTGCACCGACCCGCGGCTTATCGACGTCATCGAACCCTTTCTGGGGCCCGACATCGCGCTTTTCGCCGCCCACTACATCAGCAAGCCTCCCGGGGACGGGCAGCCGGTGCTGTGGCACCAGGACGGGAACTACTGGCCGCTGGAACCCATGGAGGTCATCACGATCTGGCTGGCAGTGGACGATTCCACCCCGGAGAACGGGTGCATGCGGGTCGTCCCAGGCAGCCACCGGGAACAGAAGCTGTACCGGCACCGCGTATCGGACGGAGAGAACGTGCTGCGTTCGGAACTGGACGTGAAGGTGGATGAAACCAGGGCGGTGGACGTCATCGTGCCGGCGGGCGGCGTATCCCTGCACGATCCCTATCTGATTCACGGGTCGGAGGCCAACCTGTCCGACCGGCGCCGGTGCGGGTTGACTCTCCGGTATATCCCCACGACCACGCGCATAAAGCGCGAAAACTTCCCCGCCTACCTGTGCCGCGGCAAGGCCGTGGACGGCGTAAACCACTATCCGCCCCTTCCCCGGTACCGGCCCGGCGACCACTATCCCTTCGAAGGGTGCGACCGGCCTCCGTGGATCTGACGGCCTCCGTGGATCTGACGGCCTCCGTGGAATCTCCGGCACGATCCCTCAAAGCACCTCCATATCCTTCAATTCCTGCCTGACCGCGTACATGGCGCTTTCGGTGGCGAGGACCCACAGCCGGTCTCCCGGGGTGAGCCGGCGCATGAGATCGTGGAATACGTCGCTGACGTCCGAGGCCGCCGCCATCTCTTCCGCGTCCATCTGCTCGTCCATCAGGGCCAGGTGCGCGCCGCCCGCTCCGGCCACGTGCAAGGATCTCGACCGGTCCGCCATGCCTTCCAGGTCGCCGTCCACGATCCAGGGCCCGTTTCGTCCGTCATGCACGGCCTCGTCCAGGAGAAACAGGAAATGACCGCGGCTGCGGTCCAACAGGCACGTTCTGAGCGCTTCATGCAGCGACGTCCTGTTCTTGATGGTCATCAGGCGCGCTTCCCGCTCATGAATCACCACCCGTTCGTCCCGGCCTCCAGTCGACGTCACCGAGTCGAGTCCCTTGCGTATCGTCACGGGACTCAGTCCGAGGGTGACGGCCGCGGCGGCCGCGGCCACCGCGTTATACACGTTGTGAAGTCCCGTCAGCTGGAGGCACACGTCCAGGGGTCCCCGCGGCGTGATGAGGCGGAAACGGGACGCTTCCGTTCCGAGGTCCACGTCGATGGCGTAGACCGTGGGCAACGGCCGTTCCCAGCCGCAGCTTTCGCAGGCGTAGTCGCCCAGGTGACCCAGACAGGCGATACGGTAGGCGAGGGGGGCGCCGCACCGCTGGCATGGCACCTCCGGCGTGGGTGCGTGCGCCAGATTCAGACGCTCGTCCTCCACGCCGAAGTAGGTCAGCCGGGGCGGTACGCCGCGCGTGAAGCCGCCGCAGAGAATGGGATCGTCCGCGTTCACGAGGATGTTGCTCCCCGCGGCCATGTTGCCGAACCACTCGCACCATTTCCCGGCCAGGACGACGGGATCGACCCCCTGGTCCAACTCATCGTCGTACAGGTTGTTCAGCACGAGCGTCCGCGGACTGCATATCCTGATCGCTCGATCGAGCGCGCCGGTTTCAAAGCCGAAAACGCCGTAGTCCGCCCGGATCATGCCGCGTCTGTCCGCCGCCTGAACCAGGGTGGAGACAACCTCGTCGATGGAAGGGGCTATATCTTCGGGATAGAGCGTGCGGGCATCGGCCTGCCGGAGCATCGCGGCCAGGATACGACAGGTCGTGTGCTTGCCGTTCGTACCGGTTACACCGGCGACGCCTTGTTTGAACTGTCGTACCAGGGATCGGGCCAGGCCGGGCCACGCGGCGGCGGTGAGGGTGCCGGGAGGGATGCGTCCGCGAGAGAAATCAAACAATTCGGCTGCTCTCGCGACGGTTTTGTCAATCGAAAGGGCAGCCGATCTGAGTATACGCATAGGAGGTTGATCGGTACCGGGGAATCAACCCTTGGTCATATCCTGGCGCCGCGCCATTCGTCCCTGTCACCGGAAATATCGACAATGTTGCCATCGGGATCAATGGCCTTGAAGGCAATTTCCGGCGGCGTCTCAGAGGAGATGGCGTCCCGGCCCTTCACGGTCTTCGGCGCTTCCGCCCCCCAGTTCCGCACCCTGTGCCAGGCGGTCTTGAGGTCATCCACCAGTACGCCGAAATGGATATACTCCTCGCCTTCCTCGAGCGTCGGCCTCGACGGATCGTCATGGGGCAGCAGGGTGATGTTGCAGGTTCCGTCGCTGAGGTCGACCGCTTCGCCGTTGCCCCGGCGGCCGATAAAGTCGAAGCCGATCACTTCCTCGTAGAAACGCCGCGAGATCGCCACGTCCCGGCAACGCAACGCCAGGTGACGCAGAAACGCCATTTTGCATCCCTCCGGAGCTTATCGCTCAATCCCGTTCCATCTGAAAGCCCGCAACGGGTTACAGTCTCTTCTCCTTGGCGATCTCCTCGATGGCCCCGATGAACTGGTCGGTCTGTGCATCGGTTACCATGATATGCATCGAAGTCCGGTTGGCGTCCCAGTTGATCTCGTCGTGCGTGACGTTCCGGATATAGATCCTGTGGCGGTCCCACAGCATGTTGTTGAGATCGCGGGTCGCGACGCCGTTGACCTTGAACGAGACGAGCGCAGCGCTCATGCGGGGATCGGGCGAACTGTACACGTCCACGCCGTCCATATTGCGCAGCGCGTTGGCCACGCGCACGGCCTGGTAGCGGTTCCGGCTCTCGACGGCGGCCGGGCCGATCATGTTGTGAAAATCCAGCGCCGCGTCGATGGCGACGCGGGCCGGCGCGTTGGATGAACCCCTCAGTTCGAACTTGGCGGCCCCCGCCAGGAACTCTTCGTAATACACCTTGGCAAAGCCCGTGGGTTCCTGCCCGTACATGGTCAGGCCGTTCACGGGACCGGAGTAGAGGGTGGGCCAGACGCGGTCCACGATGTCCTCTTTCACGTAGAAGAAGCCCGTGTACATGGAAGCCATCATCCACTTGTGGCAGGGCCCCGCGTACATGTCGCAACCCAGGTCGTGCATGTCGAGGTCGAGCATGCCCGGAGGCTGCGCCCCGTCGACCAGGGTGATGATGCCCTTCGACCGGGCCATCTCGCAGATTTCCTTCACGGGAAGGACGAGTCCGTCGCCGTAGTTGACGTGGCAGAAGCTCAGCATCTTCGTGCGCGGCGTGATGGCGGCCTCGAAGGCCTTGAGCAGCGCGTCGGGACTGTCGGGCGGATGGTACTCGGGGGACGAGAGGTCGATCATGACGGTCTTCGTCCCCTGGCGGACGGCCCGGAGGTTGATGGGCTGCACCCCGCTGGAGTGATCGTGATTGGTCGTCACGATCTCGTCGCCCGGCTCCATGTCTACGCCGAAGGTGCCGAAGACCATGCCTTCGGTCGTGTTGTTGGTGAAGGCCACCTCGTTCGACTTGCAACCGATGTACTTCGCCATCTTCTCCCGCATATTCGCCCGGAAATCGCTGTTGTAGACGTAGCTGGTGTAGCTCTTGTAATCCGAGTTCGCGCCTTTCAGCGCGTCGATCTGCGCCCGGTGCACCGGGGCCGGGGACGGACCGCGCGTCCCGGTGTTCATGTAGGAAACGCCGTCGCGGACGATGAACTGGTCGGCCACCCAGTTCCAGTACGCGACGTCGTCGGGTTCCGGGAGATGGTCTTCAGGCATCGGCGGCGTCGCCCTGGCCTTGCCGGTCATGGACAGCAGGGCCGTACCCGCGGCGAGACCGCCCGCGATCCGTCCAATGAAACCACGCCGCGACAACGCGTTCAGCTTTTCCGGGTCCTCGTATTTCGGATCGAAATTCAAACCGGTCTCTTCTGTAATCATGGGGAATCTCCTGGCTGGTACCGTCGACGCATACCGGCGGATTAAACGGTGGAAACCACCGCGCCGGACCGTACCAGGGGTCTGGAAAAACAGCGAATCGTGATGAGAATCTATAAACAGAGTATACATGGCAGCCAGGGCGGTCTTCAAGTAAAAACTGCATTTGGCCGGAATTGCGGGCAAAGGTGCCGATTTCTGGTTGCGGGGTGGAAAAAACACCGCTTACTTGATAACTGTCTATCCGACATCTCAGACCCGGAAGGCAACCGCATAGAGTTCTGGGGCGACTGTCAGGCGCTGGCGGCCGACGTCCACCGTTGCGCAGAGAAAGGTATCCGACGTGAAAATCGAAGACATCGCCTCGTACTTCATCGGGGGCGGGTACGTCATCCGCATCCGGACCGACAGCGGGATCACCGGGGTGGGACAGACGGCCTGCTGGGGCTATCCCGAAGCCGTACACCAGATCGTGGAGCGGTTCAAAGACTACCTGGTGGGCCAGGACCCGTTCCGCATCGAACATCACTGGCAGTATCTCTACCGCATGTCGCCCTTCCGGGGAAGCGCCCTGTCCGGGGCGGTCAGCGCCGTAGACATCGCCCTGTGGGACATCAAGGGAAAGCACTTCGGCGTTCCGGTCTGGGAACTGCTAGGCGGAAACTGCCGGGACCGGGTCAGGCTGCACCTGCTGGGCGGCGGCGGCACCCCGGAGGCCATGTACGAATCCGCGCGCAACGCCGCGTCGGAGGGCTTCACGGCGCTCAAGTTCGACCCCCTGCCGGGCGGATACCAGGACATGGCCCTGGACCGGATGATACGTACCGCCCGGGACCTCGTGGCGGCCGCGCGCGACGGCGGCGGTCCCGACATGGACCTCATCGTGGAGGTCCACCGCAAGCTGACCCCGTTGACCGCCGTGCCCCTGGCCAACGCCCTGACCGAATTCAACCTCTATTTCATCGAGGACCCCATCCAGATCGACAGCATCATGGCCCAGGGCGAAATCGCCCGGCGGATCGGGATACCCGTCGGCAACGGGGAACGCCTGAACACCATCTGGGAATTCCAGGAACTCCTGGCCCACGGCGGGCCGCAGTACGTGCGACCGGACGTGGCCCTCGCCGGCGGTCTGACCCATTGCAAGAAGATCGCCGCCATTGCCGAGGCCCACCACTGCGCCGTGGTCACCCACAATTTCCTGACGCCCCTCATCACCGCCGCATCCGTTCACCTGGACACCAGCATCCCCAATTTCGTGACGCAGGAGTACAGCATGGTGGACGAATCGGAAGCCGGCAGGGTGTACCGGACCAATATACGGCGGGAAGGCGGCCACATTCCGATTCCCCGGGACCCGGGCCTGGGCGTGGAACTCGACGATGAGCTACTGGCCGGAGCGGCTTTTACTCCGATGAATACCGCGAATACGTTGCTCAGGTCGGACGGTTCGGTGGCCAACTCGGTCTAGGATTTCGCGCCGAGGCGGAACGCCGGGAGGATGAGAGGGCACATGCGCCGATTCAGTATACTGCACCCGCTCTGGATGGCCTTCTATGACGGGGCGATTTACGAGGACGTGGCCCGGCACTGGCGAAACCGCACCTTCCTGTACCTCCTTCTGCTGCTGGCCCTTGTCTGGATCCCCTTCACCATCCAGACTCAGAACGAGGTGGATGAGTGGGTCGGCCGGGAAGCCCCTTTTTATATCGACCAGTTCCCCGACCTGAGCCTGTCCAATGGTGAACTGTCCTCTTCCTCCTCCGCGCCGACGCTCCTGCGGGACCGCGACGGGACGGTCCTGGCCGTCATCGACCCCACCGGCCGGTATACCAGCCTGGACGACACCGAGGCGACCGTGCTGGTAACGCGGACCCAGATCTTCATCCGGGGCGAGGGCGACCAGGTCGATGTGAGTTCCCTGCCCGACGGGCCACCGGAGACGCTGACCCGGGAAGACCTGTACGTGATCGCCGACTGGACCCGCTCCCTGGTCAATACGCTGCTCTTCCCCGTCCTGCTCGTACTGTCCTACGCGTACCGGACGCTGCAGTCGCTGCTCTACGCCTGGGTGGCCTCCTTTTTCACCTCGTCCGCCGGGGGGAATCTACCGTACCGGACGCTCCTGAACCTGGCGATTATCGCCATTACGCCGGCCGTGGTGCTGGACACCGTACACATGCTCATGGAATCGCCCCTGCCGGACTGGTTCTGGTGGCCGGCGTGCGTACTGCTCTCCCTGGGGTATCTCCGGTTCGGCATCCGGGTCACGCTGGAATCCGAACGGCAGGCAGCGGATTGAAGGAATCGTCCTTACAGGTTATCGTCGTCACCACATAACCCGCAGATAAAGGGAGCACCGTGAAACGCATACTGTTGTTGATCAACGAACACAGGCCGCCATTCAGCCAGTTCGCCGCCATGTTCGAAGGGTTGGTGAACGGCGCTTCTTCGTTTAAGCTGGAAGTGACCGATGACCGGAACGCGCTGTGCGACCCGTCGGACTACGACGCCGTGGCGCTCTATATCGCGTCCGGAGAACTGAGCCGGGAGCAGGAACAGGGCATCACCGGCTACGTGCGGAACGGGGGCGGGCTGCTGGCCGTACATACCGCGAACGCGGGGCTGGCGCAATACGACGAATATACCGAGATGATCGGTACGGAGTTTATCGGCCACGATCCGCTGGGCGACTTCGACGTGGAGGTCGATCCGGCCTTCGACGATATCCTGCCGCGCCTGAGTCCGAGTTTCCGGGTGGAAGACGAATGTTACAACATGGACATCAAGACGGAGGCGGAGCTCAGGTGGTTCCAGCACGGGATATGGAAACTCGAACGCAAGCCCCTGGGTTACGTGCGAGACTATGGGCGGGGACGGTTGTTTTATACCGCCCTCGGCCATGACAACCGCACCTTCGTGCATCCCGACTTCCAGGACCAGTTGATCAAGGGACTTCGTTACGTGTGCGGGATGACGGACGGATCGCCTGTCCGCATCGGCCTGGTGGGGTACGGGCCGCTTTTCGGGATGGGGAAACACCACAGCGATCAGATCGCCGCGACACGGGGGTTCGAGCTGGGAGCGGTCTGCGACCGGGACCCCGCCCGGCTCGAAGCAGCCCGGGAGGAACAGGGTGACGACGTGCCCATGTTCCTGGATTCGGCGGAAATGGCCGGGAGCGGACTCATCGACCTCGCCATCGTCATCGTGCCCCACGCCTACCATGCGCCGGTCGCGAAACCGTTGCTCGAAGCGGGCCTGCACGTGATTACGGAAAAGCCCTTCACGGTCAGGGTATCCGAGGCGGACGAACTGATCGCCCTGGCGAAGGAGCGGGGCGTCATGATCTCGGTGTACCACAACCGGCATTGGGACCCGGACATCCTGTCCATGAGGGAGATCGTCGATCGGGGCGACATCGGCGAGGTGTACTCCATCGAGAGCGCACTGGTGGGTTACGGCCTGCCGGGACAGGCCTGGCGATCTCACAAGGCGGTATCCGGCGGGGCGATGTATGACTGGGGCGCCCACAACTTCGAGAAGATCCTGCAACTGGTGCCGCGGTACGACGGACGGGGCAACCGGATCAACAAGCGGGCGACGCTCTACGGAAACTACATGAAGCGGGTCTGGCACAGCAGCACCAACGAGGACTACTGCCGGGCCTACGCCCGGTTCGATTCGGGCGTCGAGGCGCAGTTCATGACCTCGTCGATACACGCCTCCCGGCGGCCGATGTGGACCGTCCAGGGTACCGGCGGATCCATTGTCATGGAGGGCGGGGACGGCGCGGCGACGGTGATCATAGCCAGCGCGGACGGACGCCACCGGACCGTGGACGTCAAACCGTATGACCGTGGACCTAACTGGCGAGGCTTTTACAAGAACGTGGCCGATCACCTGCTCGCCGGTCTGCCCCTTGAGATCACCGGGGCATGGGCAAAGGGACCGATACAGCTGATTGAAGGGTGTGAAACGGCCTCGAGAGAAAACCGTCTGGTAGAAGTGGAATTCGATTTCTGATTTGAACTGAACTCAGAAGAGATGCCTCGGAAATGACTACGAAAGAAAAACTGGAGGCAGGGTTCACCATCCTTGCCATCCTCGCGCTCTGGCCGGTCATCCTGGGTTGGGAAAACCCGGTTTATCAGGTCGTCCTGGGCGTGATCCTGGTCGTGTTCATCGTGCTCGTCGTGCAGAAATTCCGCCGGATACGGACCATCTACAACGCGTCCAAAGTGGAAGCCAGGAAACGCAGGCCGACTGCCGGAAAATCAGACGATCCCTTCGGTTGACGTTCGGGTGCGAATCCGGTGTCTTGCCCGCCCCTGGCCCGTCACGTCACCGGCTTCTGAAATCCGGGACCTCGTGGCCCGGCGCGAATCAGCTACCGAGATTCCTCTGCGCCGTCAGGCGTATTTCCCCGGAAGTTCCGGAGCCGAGATCTCGTCCAGGAGGGCACGGTCTTCCGGTTCGAGAGACCAACCCACGGCGCCAAGGGATTCCTCGACCTGCCCGGGGAAGTCGGGACCGATGATCGGCGCCGTGACCTCTTCGTGGTCCAGGATCCAGGCCAGCGCCACCTGGGACGGCGTCCTCCCGTACTTTTCGCCTACATTAATCAGCGTCTGGACGATGCCATCCAGCTTTTCCGTCATGGCCTCGTCGAAGGGATAGAACTGTCGGCTCAGTCCCGGCCTGGGGTCCTTTCCCCAGGGACTGTTTTCAGGCGGTCTGGCCCCGCGGCGGAACTGGCCGGTCAGCAGGCCGATGGCGAGCGGACTGTAGCACATGAGGCCCAGTCCGTGGTCCCTGGCCATGGGCATGAGTTCGAGTTCCGTTTCCCAACGCGCCAGGAGGCTGTAGTTGTACTGCAGACAGACGAAGGGTTCGAGGTTTCGCCGGTCGCTGGTCCAGAGGGCTTCCATCACCTTGTACACCGGCCAGTTGCTGCAGCCGATGTACCGGACCTTGCCCTGGCGGACGAGGTCGTTGAAGGTCGACAGGGTTTCCTCGAGGGGGGTAACAGGGTCGAAACTGTGTGCCAGATAGAGGTCGATGTAGTCGGTCTGCAGCCGTTTCAGGCTCTTTTCCACGCCCTGCATCAGGTTGAACCGGGACAGCCCCGTGTAGTTGGGCCCCTGGCCCGCGGTGCCGAAGATCTTGGTGCAGAGCACCACGTGCTCGCGCCGGCCCTTGAGCGCTTTCCCGATGATCTTCTCCGACCTCCCCTCCCCGTAGAACGCCGAGTCGATGAAGTTGCATCCCAGGTCGAGGGCCGTTTCGATGACCCGGATGCCGGCATGCTCGTCGATCTCGCCCCGAAAGGCGGTGCCGAGGCAGATCGGCGAAACCTGCAGTCCGGTCTTGCCCAGATAACGGTATTCCATGATCATCCTCTCGAAATCGGGCGTTCAAGCGGCCCGCTGTGAAAAGCGTGTCGAAAAACCGGGCAGATGCCTGCAATCGGGCGCGAAGGCGTTCCTCACGTCCGGAGCACCTCGGCTTCGGCGAAGGCCTGCTCAAGGGTCCGGTAACACAGGGCGGCCGCCTCGAAGGGATCGTAGTCGGGACGTCTTTGCACCATGTGACTGACCTCGGCCGTGATGGATCCCTCGTATCCGGCGGCGTGCATGGCGCGGAGGTAGGTCGTGAAGTCGAAGTCGCCCTCCCCCGGCACGAGAAACTCGTAATCGGGCACGCGGCCGCGCTGGTCCTTGACATGGGTATGGACCGCGTGGGGCGCCATGAGCCGGACGGCTTCCTCGATGGGCATGCCCAGGACGTCGAAGTGGCTGATGTCGAAATTGAGTCCCAGGAAGGGCGAGTCCATGGCCTCCACGAGCTGGACGGACTTCTCCGCGGTATCCAGGGCGGATCCCACGTGGGCTTCCATCCCGATCACCACGTTCCGTGCCGCGGCGTAATCCACCAGTTCGCCGACCCGTTCGAAGATGAAGTCCAGCCTGGGTTCCCAGTCTTCCGGCACGCCGCCCAGCACGGTGTCCAGGGCCGGGGCGCCGCGGCCGTCGCTCCACTCCGCGCACAGGTCGACGGCCCGCTTCAGTACGCGCATGTTCTCGCGGTGCGCGTCGGGGTCCTCGTCGAGGAGGGAGCGGTGGGCGGCGACGGCCGGCATGGAAAGGCCGTATCCGCCACAGAGCGCCTTGATGCGGCGCCGTTCGGCGGCGTCGAGCCCGTCCACGGCCGTCGTATAGTTCGGCAGGACGGTCAATTCGACCGCGTCGAAGCCCTGATCGCTCAGAAAAGACAGGGCCCGGTCCACGGGGACTCGTGGCATCCCCCAGGTCGTATAGCCGATTTGCATGATCGATTCAGTTATCCATGGTCCGGTGATGCATACATGGAATGAACCGTATGGACCGGGTTCCGGTTCGTCCCACGATCGGTATCGGCGGGCCGGATCCGCTAAAGCATGTCGCCGTCCGCCAGGAATGCCTTCAGCCGTTCCATCTCCTCGTCCGAGAGATCCGGCAGGGGACTTCTCCGCCAGCGGCCGCAGATCCCGGCCAGTTCCAGGACGGCGTGCTGGGCCGCGTCGCCGCCGGCCGGAAAGGTGTTGTACAGGTAATCGAACAGCGGCATGTCGTACCGGGCGATGACGTCCACGGCCGAATGGAGGTCTCCCTTCTCGATGGCGGACCAGTAGGCGTGGGCCACGTCGGGCTTGAACTTGATGAAGGTCGACATGTATCCGTCGCACCCATAGGGCAGCATGTCCATGTGGGTCTGTTTCTGGCCGCCGGCGAAGATCACCCACTTTTCGTGGGCTTTCGCGCAGGCCCCCCGGGCGAAATCGGGGCCGAAGTCTTCTTTGAAGCCCACGACGCCGGGCACCTCGTCCACGAGCCGTTCGACCGTTTCGAGCGCGCCCCTGACCCCCACGCTCACCAGTCCGGCGCTCAGGATGAACGCCGGCAGGGACTTCGATACCGCGTCGTAGTACGCCACGAGCCCGTCCACCGTCATCCCGCGGTCGGGAGGCGCCACGATCACCGCGTCCGCCCCGCGGTCCCGGGCGTACTCCGCGAAGGCGGCGGTCTGCGGCGTGGACCAGAATCCCGCGCTCGCGATGAACAGCGCCCGCTTGTTCACGATGCCGGCGGTAAAGGCCGTCATCTCGGCGACCTCCGCCTCGGTCAGCAGCGAATAGAGGCTGTCCCCGGGGGTGAACAGCACGGTGCCGGCCCCGGCTTCGATGCAGAAGTCGACGAACCGGCGCAACCCGTCGTAATCGATGCCGTCATTTTCGAGAAAGGGCGTGTTGATCGAGGCGACGGGACCAGCCAGGTGGTGTCTGAAGCGGTCGATGTCCATCTATGCCCGCCCTTCTTCCGTCCAGGTGTCGAAGGGATTGTCGGTCTCGGCGAAAGGAAAGCTCACCCGCGCACCCGAGATGTGGGCGCGGTGCGCCCCCATGGCCATTTCGATGTGCCGGCGGGCCGTGCGTGCGTGACAGAGTTCGTACTCTGGTTCCCTGCCCTTGATGAGGTCCATCATGGACCGGGCCATGCGGTGGTGGGCGTTGATCCACTTCTGCCCGCCCGGCACCCGTTCGTGGGCAAGCACTTCCCAGCGGTCGTCGTCGAAGGGCTTCGGGTTCGAATGAGGATGAAAGTAGATGTCCGGCCCGTCCTGCGTGGGGCCGGGCAGCACCAGCGTCCCGGCGGTCCCGTGGATGTCGATGCGGTAAGGGTTCTCGAGGCCGTCGCCCGCGAAGGACTCGAATTCGGCGTTGAACCCGTCGAACTGGTAATGGGCCCACATGCCGTTTCCCGCGGAGGTCCCCATGCCGAACAGCCCTTCCTTCCGGTCCGACGGGGCGGCCGGGCGGCCGTCCTGGGTGATGACCGCCTGGCACCATGCCGGTTCGCCGAAGAGCTGCCAAAGGAAATCGAAGAAATGGGGATAGAGATCGATGAACCACTGGTCTCCCCCGTTTTCGCCGCCGAAACCGTACATGCGGGCCCAGCGCGGCTCCCCGATCCCGCCCTCCCGGATCATCGGGATGGCCTGGCGCTGGATTTCCGGCCGCCCCCGCCAGGGGTGGGCCATGATCAACAGGACGCCGGCCCGGTCGCAGGCTGCCACCATGGCGTCCACTTCAGCGGGCGTACGGGCCAGCGGTTTTTCCGCGTACACGTGGACGCCCCGCTCGGCGGCGGCCAGCACCATGGCGAGATGGTTGCTCATCTCGTGGGTGGCCAGGACGACGATGTCCAACTCGTCCTGCTCCAGCATTTCCGTGTACCGGGCATATCCCTTGCGCGCGCCGGTGCGCTGTAACGCGGCCTTCCGTCCCTCTTCGTCCGGATCGGCCAGGGCGGCGATCTCCGCGCCCTCCACGCCCACGAAGGCCTGGTCAAGGGAATGCCCGTAGTCGCCGCAGCCCGTATGTCCGATGATGCCGATTTTCAATGCCGTGCTCCTGTTCCGCCTCATCCCGGTAAGGGGAAGGGTCCGCGATCAGACGACGACCATGCGTTCGGCCTGGATGATGAACACCTGCGCGCCGCCCACCATGGTCGTTACCGCCTCGCCCAGCCCGAGCGCGTCGAGATGGGTTCCGATCTGCGCGACGTCGATGGCTTCTTCCCGGGCGTGGCAGTGGTTCTGGATGAGTTCGAGCACGGGAGGAACGCGCTCGTCGTCCACCCCGATCAACAGGGTGACGTTGCCGGCGCGCAGGAAACCGCCCGTGCTGCCGATTTCGGTAAACCGGAAATCGTTGTCGATCAGTGCATCGGAAAGATGCCGGATATCCCTTTTGTTGACGATTGCGATAAGGAGTTTCATGACGCGCCTCCTGGTCCCTGTGTCCTCCTCAGTCCTTTTCACGCCGTAACCGATTCGATGGCGTCTCCGGCTACGTTAATCATCCGGTCCAGCTCTTCGGCGGTGACGACAAAAGGGGGAGCGAAGTTGACGCTGTCTCCCCGGCAACGGGTATAGACGCCGTTTTCGAGCATCTGCTTCACGATGCGTCCGCCGGTTTTCAACGCCGGATCGTAGGGTTTCCGGGATGGGGGGTCTTCCACCACCTCCACGGCGGCCATCAGTCCGATGCCGCGGATGTCGCCCACGTGCGGCAGCGTCCGCAACGTCCGCAGGCCGTCCATTAGCTTTTCGCCCATGACCCTGCTTCGTTCAATGAGGCCCTCCTTTTCCAGGATATCGAGATTCGCCAGCCCGACGGCGCAGCAGGTCGGGTGCCCGGAGTAGGTGAAGGAATGGTTCCATTTCCGGTCCCCGGGGGCGTTCTGGATGCAGTCGTGTATCTCGTCCGTTACGATGATGCCCCCGAGAGGCATGTACCCGCTGGTGATGCCTTTGGCGAAGGTGATGATGTCCGGCACGACGTCCCATTGGGACACGCCGAACCAGTGGCCGATGCGCCCGAACCCGGTGATCACTTCGTCGGCGATCAGGAGTACATCGTATTTCGTGCAGATTTCCCGGATCCTGGGCCAGTAGTCCGCCGGGGGCACGATGACTCCCGCCGCGCCCTGTACGGGTTCGCCGATGAAGGCGGCCACGGTGTCGGGACCTTCCCGCAGGATCGCTTCCTCGAACGCCCGGGCGGCCGCCTCGCCGCATCCCACGCCGGGTTCCTCCGGCCGGTAGTGATAGGGATAGGGCGCGTCGATATGGACGTAATCCGGAAGGCTTGATCCGAAGTCCGCCCAGTAGGCTTCCAGGCCGGTGGCGTTCATGGCGCCTATGGTCACGCCGTGGTAGGCGTGCGTTCTGGATATGATCCCGGTCTTTTCCGGCCGGCCGGCGCGCTGCCAGAAATAGCGGGCCGTCTTGATCGCGCTGTCGTTGGACACCGCCCCGCCGGAAGTGAAGAAGGTGTAGTTCAGCGATCCCGGCGCCAGCTCCCGCAGGCGGTTCGCCAGGCGAACGGACGGGACATTCGTCGCCCCCGCGTAGCAGGAAAAGAACCCGAGCTCGGCGATCTGGTCCGCGGCCGCCGCCGCGAGCTCGCGGCGCCCGTGGCCGACGTTCACGTTCCAGAGGCTCGAGAGCCCGTCGATGAACCGGTTGCCCTCGATGTCGGTCAGCGTGGACCCCTCGGCGCGGACGCAGACAAGGGGCTCGTCGTGATCGTCGCGGTGTTGCAGCGGATGGATCAGGTAGGCGTCGTCCCTCAGCAATTGTTCACGGTCGCCGTAGGTCATCGCGCGGTACTTTCTTTCGTATGTGTGTCGGGAGGGCGGTTAATGGAAAATTGACAGGGTGCCGGGCACCGGTTATGGTATATTATACGGAGAGCATGGCACACAATCAAGATGAATGAAAGGCAAAGCCCATGTCCGGCGGGCACCCTGATCCCTGGCGCGACGGCTACGAAGGCGCCGTGTCCCTTACCTTCGACGACGGCATGCGGTCCCAGCTGGACCGGGCCGTGCCGATGCTGGCCGAACACGGTCTTCAGGGCACGTTCTACGTCAACCCCCGGGGACCCGACTGGCGCGGACTTCTGGCACCCTGGAGAGCCGTGGCGGAAGCGGGACACGAGGTGGGCAACCACACCGTGAACCATCCTTGCTCCTGCGCGTTCAAGGAGTCCCGCGCCGACTGCCTGGAGACCATGACCCTCGACGACATGGAGTGGGAGATCGGCGAAGGCAGGCGACGGATATCCGAAGCTGTCCCGGGGCGGGTGGACTTCACCTTCTGCTATCCCTGCTACCATGCCCACGTGGGCGAGGGGCCGGACCGGAAGAGTTACGTGCCCGTCGTCGCCCGCCACCATGTCGCCGGACGCGGCAAGGGGGACTTCGCCAATCACCCTTTGACTACAGACCTGCACCACCTCTACTCCTTCCCCGTGGAGCGCTGCGCCCTCTCCGAGATGATCGGCCTGGTCGAGGAATCGACGAATGAGGGACGGTGGACCGTGTTGACCTTCCACGGCATATCGGAAGGGCACCTTTCCGTGACCGAATCCGATTTCGGCGGACTCTGCGCCTATCTCGGGGAACATCGCGATCGGATTTGGACCGCGCCGGTCATCGCCGTTGCCGGGGCGATCCGCGCCTGGCGGTCCGCCGAGCCGAACCGATCCGACGATACCGCGGCGGGCGCGCGGAACGAACCGTGACCGCCCGGTCGACCGCCCGTCCTATGCATTCCGAATCTTCCTCCAACCATCCCATACCGGCCCTTGTGGGTCCCACCGGCGTCGGGAAGACCGCAGTGGGTATCGAGCTTGCCCGGCGGTTCGGTGCGGAAATCATTTCGGCGGATTCCCGCCAGATATACCGGTACATGGATATCGGTACGGCCAAGCCCACGGCGGATGAACAGGCCGCGGCGCCCCATCACCTCATCGACGTTGTCGATCCGGACGTGCGATTCAGCGCCGGCGAATACGGACGCCGGGCCCGGGAAGCGATCCATGAACTTGCCGGTCGAGACATACCGGTCCTCGTGGTCGGCGGCGCGGGGCTGTACATAAGGGCCCTTGCCGGCGGACTGTTCGACGCGCCCGCGATACCGCGGGAGTTCAGGCAACGCCTGGCGGCCGGATACCGGTCGGCGTCCACGGCTGCGCTGCATGGACGGCTGAGCGCCATTGATCCGGCGTCAGCCGCGCGTATACATGCGAACGACCGGCAACGAATCGAAAGGGCGCTGGAAGTCTACGACGCGACGGGCGCGACCCTGACTTCCTGGTTCGCCAGGCCCGTTCAGTCCCGGCGTCTCAGGATACGCCTGATCGGACTGCGGCGGGAACGCGCTGCCCTGTACGCGAGGATCGACGACCGGGTGGACCAAATGATGGAATCGGGTTTCGAGGAGGAGGTCCGCGGCCTGATGGAGCGGGGGTATGGCGCCGGCACCCATGGCCTGACGACGTTCGGCTACGCGGAAATGCTCAGGTACATCCGCGGCGAACTGGCTGGAGACGCCGCCGTTTCGATCATCCGGCGACGGTCGAGGCAGTACGCGAAACGCCAGTTGACCTGGTTCAGGCAGACACCGGACATCCGGTGGATCTCGGTCGCCGAAGGGGAAGGTTCCGAAGATATCTGCGAGAAGATTCTTGAAACGTGTCCACGCCTGCTACTTTAGCAACAGCAGCTTCCGGGTTACTCCGGGCCCGTCCGGCGATCCCCCGGTCGTCATTCGGCAGAAATAGACCCCGCTGGCTACTCGGCCGCCCGCATCGTCCCTGCCGTCCCACGTGGTGTTGAACGTACCTTGCGAATGGGTGCCGTCCACCAGGGTGCGGACCTTCCGGCCTAGTACATTGTACAGGATGAGGGACACTTCCCCCGGCCGCTCCACTTCGTACCGGACGGCGGCGGGTCCGTTGCTCATGTAAAAGGGATTCGGAAACGTGGTGAGGGACGCTGCGATCGGGCGGCCGCTCCCTGTGAGGCCGGGATCGTAGGTTGCCGTATACGCGTATTCGAATCCGGCGCCGGAGCGTTCGAGGGAAGCGGCCACGAGCATGACGGTTTCGTATCGCGTCCAGTCGGGTACTTCGATAGTGACGCTTCCCCTGGTCGCGGGGACCGTCATGACCGTGTCCACTGCGCCGCTGCCTACCACGGAAACACCCCACTCCCCGGTTATCCCCGTGAACTCGATGCGCAACCCTCCGTGAAGGGAGGGATCCGGGACTAACCGTACATAGTTTGCCGCGAGGTGGGCCGGATAACGGGCGGCGGGGATATCGGGTCCATCATACCGGTACGGGACAGCGTCACCCTGGAGAACGGGTTCGTGCACGGCGGTCAATTCGACCGGAGGATAGAGCGCGCCCTCTTCGTAGAACCGGTCCGCGTTGGCCCGCTTTTCTGTAAAGACGTTCCAGCTGGTGAATTCCTGGAAGGCGGACGCCAGGTCGCTGCCGACGCTGCGCAACCCTTCGTCGATGGCTTCCAGCGCCCGGTTCGTCCCGGTCCTTTCCCAGATTTTTCGAATCAGGTCCCTTCCGTGCCGCTTCTCCAGGAACAGCGGCCAGAGCACTCCGGCGTATTCATGCTCACCGTTCGCGGTATCCAGCGCAATCCACGGCTCCGTCAGGAAACCGCTGAACGACGGCAGGTAGGTCAGGTAGTCGTTGACCTCGTCGTAGACCTGTTCTTCGATCCACACGGCGCTTTGCTCCAGCCAGAAGGCCTCCTCCCCGGAGTCGTAGCCAAACTGCACGGCGTGGAAGTACTCGTGGGCGATCGTGATCTTCAGTAGATCAAGTGCGGCCTCCGGCGTCTTCCGGGACTCGACGAAATCGTTATCTACGACGATATACGAAGGAAGCGCCGTGCCGTCCGTGACCGTCTCGGGGCGGGTATATCCACTGAACTGACTTGGAAGATCGGAGATATAGACGTCGTATAGCCTGTCTCCGCCATCGTCCGAACCCATGGCCTCGTATCGATCGTGATACTGATAGTCCACGGGCGGCGGACGGTAACCCAGTTCTTCCACGATGACGCGGCGGGACTCTTCCAGGTAGGTCGCGCAATGCCGGACATATTCGGGAACGGCGCCGGTGCTCGCGTCATCCAGTTCCGGCCAGCCTGCACCGGGCCGGTCTTCCGTCGTGGTGACGTACCAGATCTTGAAATGTCCACCGGGGCTGATATAGTACTCGGGCTCGGTCGTGTAGGAATGACCCAGCTCGTTCGTACGATTCCCTTCACCGGGCAGGGTGGGCCGGCCCACCGTCACCTGGTCCGGACGGTGGGGCCTGGCGGAAATCGAAAGCCCGCCCGCCTGAGCATGGGCGAAAGGATGGACGTGCAGCGTGCCGCACCGTTGGGTAGGGGGTACCTGGGCGAAAACGCACGGAGCCGAAAGCAGTACGACTAGGCTGGCCAGTATTCGGGAGAACGTCGGGATATTTGTCCCGTTCGATTTTATTGTCGACATCACGTCGCCAGGTCGAAAGGCAAATCGCTGATGTCACGCAGACGTCTGCCCGCAATCAACGTATTTAGCAAATCCGTCTCTGAATCGTTATCCGCTTCCGTAGTCGAATCGACCATTTCCCGCAATGCGAAGTGATAGACGCAGTCGATATCGCCTGTACCATAGGCGAGAGAGGCGATTCGACCGGGCAGGGGCTCACCGACGACAACAACGATATGAGGCGTTTTCCCCTTCCGGTTACGAACCAGATTCAATCCTTCCGTGCGCGCATTTTGCGAACGATCACTACGAATGGTCCATTTGCAGGAAACGCTCGCGTGAAGAATATCCCACTGCGAGTTCTTGTAACGGAACGGGGTATGGAGGGCGATTTCATCATTACCCAACAGGTCCCGATCCTCATTGATTTTCTCGTCATTTACCGGCTTGCGGCACACAACGATATCCGGAGTGACGATGTAATCTCCGAATACTATTTGTAGTTCCCTGTTTTCTTCGACTGCTTTTGACACCTCGGACAAATGGCGATACTGTTCGTAGTTCCGGATGTTGCCTCCTAAAGAAAACTCCCATTCACCGGGACGCAAATGGCATAAGAGCGTGAACGCTTCTTGCAGGAAGTTTTTGGTTATTGCTTCGAATCGCTTGCCTGCAGTTTGACCGGCAAGCCTTTCGGTGTTTACGATCAAGTCTGCGAACACCGATTCCCGCAAGTTTGAATCCAGCATCTTCTCCGATTGCGGCCAGTCCTTTCTGAGTTTCGACGTCAATACCTTGAAGTTGAGATGTCCCTACCACAACGATAGCGGGCTTTCCCGCCTTCAATACCCGGTACATTTCGCCAATCACCGCGGACATATCGTTGAAATACCGGCGTAACGCCGTGGCTTTCCTGGTGTCGAGCTCGGCCAGCTTTCCAAGTACTCTTTCGCATTGATGCGGCAGACGATTATCCGCTACTCCACGAGTAGTGTCATGTCCAAGGTATTGAGCCCGAATCCCGGCAAGTTCATCTATTCTCCAGCCAAACCAGACAAGTGCAAATTTATGCGCCCGCCTGTAATCAATCGCGTTGTTCGCGTACGGGGGGAAGTTACAATCAGATCGACGCTTGACGTTGGCAAACCGGTTTTGTTGGCGCTCGCGGATCGGATTTCGGCGTTGCTTTGGATCTGCGAATCGCCTGTGAATGCGACCACGTTGTTTTTTAGCCGTTTAGTAAATTCTACAAAAGCGGAATTGGGCCTTTTCTTCTTGTCCCTGTGAGGTCTTGTATGCGCCAGATCACGGGCCAATGAGACGCCACCGGACTTGACGCTCGCTCCAGCTCGTTTGGCTGTTCCCAAAGAAAGCGCTTTGCTCCTTCAACAATTTGGTTTCCCGTTGATAACGCATCTACCGCGTTGTGATGATTGAGCTTGGCAGACATAATCAACCGTGATAACGGATCAATATCGCAACCGACAGCACGACGGCCTAGTTGTAAGGCCTCCACCAGAGTAGTCCCGGAGCCAAACATAGGGTCCAACACGAGGGCGTTTTTGTCTGTGAAATTCCTGATGAAGAACTGCGGGAGCTGAGGGGGGAATTTAGCTGGAAATGGATGCCAAGTGTGTCTTGTGTTCCGGCTGACCTTTCCGTGGAAGTCCAAATCAGCGCACAACGCTATCTTCAGCGAATCGTAGCAACTATCGTCAGATTTTGTCTTCTGCTCCAGTGTAACGTTGGTCAGTTGCTCATCGCCTCCTCGCGCTGGTGTTTCGGCGGAATGGGGAAGCGCTCCGCAT
The DNA here is from genome assembly GCA_965202605.1 of bacterium. Classification (GTDB taxonomy): domain Bacteria; phylum JAAXHH01; class JAAXHH01; order JAAXHH01; family JAAXHH01; genus JAAXHH01. Next base: position 1,741,390 of record OZ241838.1, on the reverse strand, counting down.
AGTGGGACAGATCCTTCCCCGCGATCAGGTCTTCCAGGATATCGTCGTTCTTGTCCCAGTGCTGATCGTTGGGGTGGATGTCCAGCGCGATGCGCCCCTCGCTGTCGATCAGGTAGGTGACGGGAATTCCGTAGCGTTGGTTGGTCTTGGCCCGAAACTGGCGTTCCCAGTAGCCGCGGAAGTCGAAAAGGGAGGTCTCGCTGGTCATATAGTATGCGATGACTTTCTCGTTCCGCGCCGCGATCTCGGCCATTTTATCCGGATCGTTCTTTTCTGCCTCGTCGGCGGGACGTACCAGGTTCTTCGCCAGGAGACCTTCTTTGTAGCTTTCCAGGCCGGGACCGAATCCATCCGCGAATTCCTTCGGGTCGAGGGGTTGTTCGTCCTTGTAGAACTTGTTCACGCCGACAAACAGGAAGTCGATCCGTCCCTCGTACTTGCTCGCGATGTTCATCAGGGGTTCCGCATCCCTGATGCAGGGCGGGCACCACCAGGCCCAGAAGTTTACGAACAGGGGCCGGCCCCTGTAGTCCTCCAGGGTTACCTTCGTTCCATCCATGGTATATACTTCGAAGTTTGGCGCCGTCTGGCCGATCTCCGTCCCGATCGTCGTCTCAGGCTCGCTTTCGTTTCCGCCGGGCGTCCCGCTGCATGCGATTCCGATCATTCCGGCAAGCAGGCCCGCCATCAGTAGTGTTTGTACCGTTTCTGTCCATATGCGCCGCATACGTTACCTCACTTTGGGATAAAGCAGGCAAAAGGCTGTCGAGCTATCCGGAATGTCGATGATTCGAGTGTAACTTCGGTAAGTTTACCGGAATTGTCAACAACTATTTTGAAGGGCGCGGACGGTCACAGGCCGCCCAGCGCCTTTTCGAATGCTCCGACGGCCATGGGTATATCCGGCTGGGACAGCACGGCCGAAATCGCCGCAACGCCCTGGGCGCCCGCTTCAAGGCACTGACCCGCGCGCCCGGGGGTCACGCCGCCCAGGGCAAACACGGGGATCGTCACCGCGCGGATCGTTTCCGCCAGGGCCCGCAGTCCTTTGGCCGGACCATAGGCAGCCTTGGACGGCGTATCGTATACCGGGCCGAAGGTGATGAAGTCGACCCCTTCCGCTTCCGCCTCCCGCGCTGCTTTCACGCTGTGTGTCGATCGGGCGATCAGAGTGCCTGCCGGCAGATGGTCGCGCACCGTCCGTACCGTGCTGTCCATGCGGACCATGCTGTCCATGCGGACCGGCATACTCCGTTCGGGCAGATGAACGCCCTGGACGCCGCAGGCGAGTACGACCTCCAGGTTGCTGTTGACCATCACCAGGGGGCGGCATGCGCCGAGTTCCTCCTGGACCTTCCGGGTCAACGCCAGCAGGTCGGGCGTATCCAGGTCCTTCTCCCTGATCTGGACGGCGCGGACACCCGCGCGGCAGGCCTGGCGCAACGCCGAGGCGAGCGGTCGCCCGGCACACCGGGTCCGATCGCTGATCAGATAGAACCTGAAGTCTTCCATGCCGCCTATTCCGGGGACGAATGGATCACGCCGCTCAGGGGACTGGAAGCGGACGCGTAGGCCTTCATGGGTATACGGCCCGCTTCATAGGCAAGGCGTCCGGCTTCTACCGCTTTGCGCATGGCGACGGCCATTTTAACCGGATCCCCCGCTCCGGCCACGCCGGTATTCATCAATATGCCGTCGCAGCCCAGTTCCATGGCGACGGATGCGTCGGAAGCCGTACCGACCCCCGCGTCTACGATGACGGGAACCTGGCTGTTCTCGACGATGATGGCGATGTTGTGGGGGTTGCGTATGCCCAGCCCGGAACCGATAGGCGCGGCGAGGGGCATGACCGCGACGCACCCGGCCTCTTCGAGTTTCCTGCAGACGATGGGATCGTCGATGGTATAGGGCATGACGTTGAAGCCCCGGTCGACCAGGATGCGCGCGGCTTCCAACGTGGCCTCGTTATCGGGAAACAGCGTCTTTTCGTCTCCGATGACTTCGAGCTTTACCGTATCGGTGCCCAGGGCCTCCCGCGCCAGTTCACAGGTCAGCACGGCGTCGCTCGCCGTATAGCATCCCGCCGTGTTGGGCAGGAGTTCGTACCGCTCGCGGTCGATATAGTCGAGCAGCGATTTTCCCGAGGGATCATCCAGATCGATCCGGCGAATGGCCACGGTGACCATTCCCGTGCCGCTCGCTTCGAACGACTCGCGCATCAGTTCGAAACTTGCGTATTTGCCCGTACCGAGTATCAGCCGGGATGCCAACTCCACTCCGCCTATTTTCAGGGCGCCCATGATCACTTGCTCCTTTACCTGTGCTGTCCAGGGTTGCAGTGCGTATCAGGTTCCACGTATCATCACAGACCGGGTTTCATATTGGACCATCTCGCCCGAGAGAGACCGCCTCGGTCGCGATAGACCGTCTTTGCCGCGCAGCGTTCCGCGGGGGCCGGTTTCGGCGGTCACCCGCCTGCCACCGCGCGAATCACCTCGACCGCGTCACCGTCGCGAAGCACAGTCTTCTCGTGTTCCTTTCTTGGGACAACCGCCCCGTTCAGCGCGACGGCGGTCCCTTCGGAAGGGACGCCCAGATCCTTCAGCAAGGCGGCGATGCTCATGTCGCGGGGCGATTTCCGGGACGTCCCGTTAACGGTTACGGTCATCGTTCGCCTCTCCCGTTGCAGCCGGGTAAAACCGGTCGGGCAGAAAGGGTCTCATGATAGAGGGGACTCTGCCGTGCAGGATCGCTTCGGCCATCAGGTCTCCGGTCAGCGGCGCCAGCAGGATGCCGTTTCGCCCGTGCCCCGAGGCCGCGAACAGGCCGGGCGTCCCCGTTTCCCCGAGCACGGGCCATCCGTCCCGCGCCACCGGCCGCAGTCCCGACCAGGTGGATTCCAGCGGCCAGGATTTCAGCCCGGGCGCAAGTTCGAGCGCTCCCCGGAACAACTGCATGACGCCGCCCACCGTGACTTCGTCTCGAAATCCCGCTTCCTCGACGGTAGCGCCGACGATCAGCCGTCCGTCCGAACGGGGAACCAGGTAGACTTCACGGGTGAAGATCGTATGCCTGAACGGCGGGACCGCGCCGGCCCGCAGCGCGAGTATCTGCCCGCGCACCGGGCGGACGGGGACTCGATGCGCGGGTGAGACGCCATCGAGGTAGCGCGACCGGCAGCCCATGGCGATCACCACCTTCGGCGCGTTCCAAAGGCCGTCCGTCGTATCCACCCCCGCAACGCGGAGGCCGTCCAGCACGATGCTCCGTGCGGTGACGCCTTCCCGGACTGCGCCGCCGTGCAGGCGCACCGACTTCGCCAGGGCCGTAACGACGTCCCGGTTCTCTACCTGGTGATCGGCCGGGTAGCGCAGGGCCATGCGGACCTGGTTCGAAAGATCCGGCTCGAGGCGCCTCGCTTCCCGGACTGTCAGCCGCTCTACGGGTACGCCCTCCCGGCGATGCCGTTCATATCGGGTCTCCAGCCGGGCCTGTCCCCTGTCGCTCAACGCCGGATAGATCATCCCTGTCGCGTTGTAATCGATCGGGCAACCGGTTTCTTCGCTGAGCGTTTCGACGAAACCGGCATAGCGCTCCAGTCCGGTCCTGCACAGGATGAAACAGGGATCGGGTTCATCGAATTCGCAGTAGGGCGCCAGCATGCCCGCGGCGGCCCAGGACGCCCCGCGGCCGGTCCGGTGCTGCTCGAGTACCGTGACGGCGCAACCGGCAAGACACAGCCGTCTCGCCACGGCCAGGCCAATGATCCCGCCGCCGATGACCACGATGTCCGATCGCTGCGCCACGGGATCCCGCCACTTCCTCGCCGGTAAAGAAAAAGCCGCTTCTCTCGAAACGGCCGCGTTCAGCCGTTTCCCTACGCTGGCATAACCCAGGTCAGGTTCAAAGGGTCGTGATTCTCAGGCTCGCGGGGAGCCGCCCCTAACGGTAACAGAGAGTTTAAGGAAAGCGGACGGGCGTGTCAACGAAATCTTCCCCGGACGCAAGCCGCCGCCGCGTGGTCCGTCGCCCGGTTTACCGTGGCGGCGGACGATCCGCCGACGTGCTTTTGGGCTTTCGAGGCGGTCCGGACAATCAGACCATCCCGGTGTACCGGCGCACCAGCCATTCCGCCGCGAGCAGGCCAACGAGCAGAATCAACACGGCGGGATGGTCCCATAACGTGAAGTTGCGCGTCTCCTGTACGGTTATTTCGTCCAGGTCGACATCATTGGCCATGCGTTCGGTTTCCGATGGGAGGTAGAACTTCCCGCCCGTCATGTCGGCCAGTTGGACGAGAAGTTCCCGGTTCATACGGGTTCTCTCGAATTCTGCGCCGGCCTCGCCCACGACGAATCCCCCCCTGTCCATGCCCAGCGGCATGCCGTTCAAAGCGGCGGACGCTTCGAAGGAGTACGCGCCCGCGGGCAGAAACTGAAGGCGTCCCGTGTACCGCCCCTGCCCCGTCGAAGAGAGATCCAGCTGGAGCGCGTCCGCGCCTTCCTGTTCAGATCGAACCGTGACGGACAGGTCGGCCTGTTCGACCGGCCGGTAGTTTTCATCGTAGATCTGTCCGTCGAAGCGAATCGATTCACCGCCCCGGTACTGAAGCTTGTCCGGGGCGACCCGGATTCTGCGGCTGGCCTCCCGCACGGTGATCCACCTGACGGCATTGTTCCAGAATCTTTCGTACGCGGCGTTGGTGCCGCCGCTTCCCCACATCATGAGGTCCCAGCGCCACAGACCCTGGGCGGCAATGCCGAGCACTCTGCCCCGGCCGTAGCGATGCTCGGCGATGACCGGCGTATCCTCGTTTCCGGTTCGCCACGTCGGATTCCCGGCAAGCACCGTTGCCCCGGGTTTCGCGCGCCCGACCTGGTTCATTCCGGGCAGGGGCGGCAGTTCGGTCCAGCGCCGTTTCGCTTCGGCAGGATCGTCGTCCAGGCGGGTGATCGGATGCGCGCTGCCGTCCGCCGTCAGGACCGGGACGAAGGTTTTCCCGGTCATGCCTCTTGCCGTCGAGGCGATACCGAAGGGCATCATGTTCCCGACGGGCGTTCCGGCATAACCCCCCATTTCAAAGCTGCGCGGACCGCCGAAGGCGATCAGTCCACCGCCTCTTTCCTCGACAAAGGACACGAGAAAGTGGGCCCATGGCCGGATGCGTTCATAGTCCACGCTGCCCAGTATTACGAGGTCGTAAGCAAACCAGTCCGTCCGTGAAGCGGGCATCGGCTCGGGATAGGTTGCGCCGTCGGGCCGGAACACGATGCTGGTCACCTCCAGGCTGGCGTCCTTTTCCAACGTGCGTCTCAGGAATCCCATGTCGGCGCGGGGGGCGCCCTCGACGTACAGTACGCGCAACCCGGATTTCAATACCTTGATCGTAAAGACGCGGCGGTTGTTTCTCGCGGTGATCTCTCCATCCAGTTCGGGAACTTCGACCTGGTATCGATGTATGCCGACCGTCTCGGGAAGGACGTGGAAAACCACGGTCCGATCCCCCTCACGTGCGTCCAGCGCGACTTCCTCGCTCCGCAGTATCCGGCCCTCTTCCCGCAGCGTCACGGGCACGCGCACCCGGCCGTATCCTCGTCCGCCTACGACGACTTCGACGGGTACGTTGCTCCCGGCGTACACCACTTCGTTGACCGTGAGATGGGAAATGCTGACATCCCGCACGCCCAGCGTATCGCCGATCCCCACCGTGTACAGCGGCATACCGAGGTCGTCGGCGGCCCGGAGGGGATCGCGTCCGACAGTGAAGTTTCCATCGGAGACCAGGATGGCGGCGGAGAAACGGCCCGTGCGGGCACCGTCTTTGAGAAAGGAGAGCGCGGCGCCGATGTCGGTGCCCGCGCCGTCGGTCGCCAGGGAATCGGCTCCGCCCTCGGGCAAGGGGGACAGGTCCTCGGCGAATCGGTAGTCGTGGACCCGGTAGCGGGTTTTTATGGCATTCAGCGCGTCACTGGACAGTACGTCGGCCAGGATTTCGTTCCGACTCCCCAGACCGTCCGAAAGCCCCATGCTCGCCGAGGTGTCGACGAGGACGGCCACGCCTGGGGATTCGGTTCTGTCCAGCAGCATGCGCGACGCAGGTTCGCTGAGCATCGCCAGCAGCACGGCGGCGGCGGCGACCCGAAGACCGACAAGCCCCCAGGCAGCGGCCGGCGGTACCAGGGTGAAGAGCCGCCGGGAAATCCCGTAGATCAGGATACAGGCGAGGATGAAAGCGACGAGGATCCAGGTGAGGGAATCCGCTTGGAAATCCAGGGACATGCAGGGGTTCCGGTGGCTGGTCCGGCTGGCCGGGCTGATCCGGCTGGCCGGGCTGATCCAGGCTGGTCCAGGCTAGTCAGGCAAATTCGACGAACCGGACGGAATCAGTTGACACCCCTTCTTATAGCTTTCGCGTACGCAATTCAAGCATTAAAACCTGGCATCCACGCCACTTTGCCGATCCAGTTCGGCCGGCCCGTTCCGCTTACGATGTCGACGAGCGGGTCAGTTCTGCTTTCCCAGGGCGCCGTCCAGCGTAGCCTGGGCGATCAGGTAGTCGTACTGCGCGCCGGCCAGGTCGGATTTCGCCCGCACCAGGATTTCCTGCGCGTTAAATACGTCGAGCAAGGTACCGGAACCCACCCGGTATCGTTCCTCCGCCAGTCGCAGGCTTTCTTCCGACGCCGCGATGTTGTCGCCGCTGAGCGCGATGACTTCCCGGGCCGTATCCAGATCGAGCAACGCGCGTCTGATCGTCAGCGACGTGGCCCTGCGGGTCTGCCGCAGCGTCTCCTCCGCGATCAGTTGCTGCGTCTGCGCCTGCGAAATATCGGCATAGGTCTGCGTGCCATTCAGAATCGGCATGCTGAGATTCAGATTGAAGGACAGTCGCCAGTTCTTGTCATAGGTGCCGTAGACGTCCTGGAAGCGAACGCCCGACCGGCTGTAGCCTATGGAGCCGGATACCGTCGGCCAGAGTCCACCCCGGGCCATCCTCGTCTGAAGCAGCGCGGAACGGATGCCGCCCTCGTCCCGCTGGATGGCGGGATTGGTCAGGTCGGCCAGCCGAAGGGCGTCCTGCAAGGCCATGGGCGGTGTCGTGTCGAGCGACCCGCCTTCCAGGGGATCTGCGATCCGGAACGCCTCGCTGGAACCGATGCCCATGACGTTGGCCAGTTCGGCCCGGGCCTGCAATACCGCGTTCTCCTGGTTTTGCAGATTGATCCGTGCGCCGCCGAGGTTCGCCCTGGCCTGCAGTACGTCGACCCGGGCAACGGAACCGATCTCGTACATACTCTGGGACCGTCGAAGCTGCTCCTCGTTCAGACGGACGTTTTCTTCCGCCACTTCCCTGAGCCGCATGGCGCGCAGCAGGCCGTAGTACCGGGTCTTCACATCCACGGCGACCTGGTTTTCGGTATTTACCTGGTCCAATTTGCCGTTGTCTACCAGTTGCCGGTCGCGCCGGATCGTGTTCCAGTTCCTGCCGCCATCGTACAGATTCATGCGCAGGAAGACGTTGTTGCTGTAGTTCGTTCGGGTGCTGCCCGGCGCTTCGCGGAGCACGACGCCCTCGACGATGACCGGGGTATCGCCTGAAGTCGTCCGGTTTGCGTTCACTATGTTGGCGCTCAACTGGGGCATGACACCCGTATAAGAACCGAGGACGGCGGCCTGCCGGACCTCCACCTGCTTCCGGGCAATCCCGATCTGGGGATTGTTCTCCATCGCGATCCGAATGCACCGGTCCAGCGTGTACAGAGCGCCCTGGTCGGGATCGGACCCGGTGTTCTGCCCGTGCGCCCTCTCTGCCGGGCACAACAGGCCAGATACGATCAGGACGGCCGCGCATATCGTATTCCGCATCATCATTGCTCATCTCCTTGTTTCGATGGTAAACGAAAGACCCTTTCAAGAATTAGACGGATATGCAGCCGAATTCCCGCGCAACAGATCGATTTATCTGTTAGACCCCGGACAGAATGGAAGGTTTCCGATTAACTGAGAAAGAGGGAAGTGGGCAGACATCCGTCACGCTCGGCGTCGCCAGAGCATCCACAGGCCGACAGCAAGAACGCCCACACCGGCGCCCGCGCCGACCCACGAGGAATAACCCGGAGGAGAGGGGGAGGCCGTGACCGCTGGCTTGATCGTGCAGAGCGAGGTGAGCAGTTCGACCGATTCACGGACGGCCACGTCGCCGATCACGGTGAAGAGCTTTCCGTCGTAGTAGCGACGTAGAATGGAGTAGGGGCCGCGCTCCCAAACGCGCACGTCGCCGTACAATTCGGGCGTGCCCCGGGGAGACCTGTGAGACGTTTCGGAAGAAGCGATCCGCTGGAAGAGCGAGATGCGCGAAAGGCCGTCGCTGTACATGAAATGCACCAGCGGCTGGCCGTGGTGCTGAATGACGCGGCGTTGCTGCAGGGTGAATCCCGGAGGTATGTAGACCGGGGCGTTCAGCCTGAAATCCGCCTCCTGCTGCACCTCGCTGATGGAACCGCAGGCAATGACCTGGTTGATTTCGACGGACTTGCCTGTCCACTCCTCCGTAGCGAAGATGTCCGGCGGGATCAGTGGATCCTTTTCGAATTCCGTCAGGAAAAGTTCCTCGACGAGCACCCCGGCTTCGTTGCGTTCTTCCGTTCGCATCACCAGGCCCGTCTCCTCGTCGATCCATGCCGTCATGGTCATTCTCCCGGGATGACGGGGCTTGAAAGCCAGGACGGCCACCGGACGGTCGAGAAGCCGGTCGCCCCCGGTGATCTCGAGTTCGTAGTTGGTTTGAAGCAGATCCAGACTGCTGAACTCCAGGTTCATGTCAAGCACGTTGGAGTTCGACTGGCGCCGGTGCGAATAGAAGAGCGAGTCCCCCGCGGCCTTCCGCCGGTAGATGTCGTCGTCCACGCGGATGATGACTTCGCGGATCCGGCCTTCCGAATCGGGGATGTCGATACGGTCCCGGTCGGGACGCTGATGGGTTATCTTCTGGACGTAGCGGGTGGTGTCGCCCGCCGCGTTGAACCGCTGTTTCGTCATGGTGGCGCGGTAACTCACCCGGGCCGGAGCTTCCATGATCTTCTGATAGGTAACATCCGGATCGACACCGCGGACGGGGGCGGGACTCGTGAGACAGGCCGTCGCAACGACGCACAGGAATACAGGTCGAAACCGCATCTCGTATCGCCTATTCCTTGTAGTTGACCATGACGGAACCCAGGGTGCCGCTGGTGAAAACGCTCTGATCCTCGATCAGGGCGTGTTCCTGCAGGATAAAGAACATATCGTCGTTCGAAATCGTTCGCTGGACGGCCGGCACTTCGACCGGTCTTGTCGACTCCCAGATCAGGCCTCCGGCCGCGAGCAGCAGCGTGGCCGCCACCGCGATGTATTGCCGGGACTGCTTTCGATGCGCCGAATCCCTTCTCTTCAGGCCCGGCACCATGTGGGCATGGGTCGTGCCTTCCAGAATCGCCGTCTGTACTTCCGCCACCGCGACCGCCGCAGGTCTCCCGCGACGGCAACACCGCAGCATGCCCCGGACAGACTGCAATTCGCGCAACTCCCGGGCGCAGCTGGGGCAGGATTCGATGTGCCGCGCGATTTCGGCGACTTCATCGTTGCCGCACATGCGCTCCAGGTAGCGTGTAAGCCTCTTCTTTACATGGGTGCAGTTCATGGCCTGTTCCTAAAGGTCAAGCAGGTATCCGGTCAGTCGTTTGGACAGCACGCGCTTCAACTTGAGCCGTCCGTGATGAAGCCGGGACATTACCGTGCCTTCGGGGCACTGGAGGATTTCCGCGATCTCCTTATGCGAGAGGCCTTCCAGGTCGAACAGGACGACAACGGTCCTGTGCCGTTCCGACAGGGTATCCAGCGCGGCCATGATGGACCGCCTCAATTCGTCGCTCTCGAGCACTTCATGGGGGTTTTTTTCGGAAGACGCCAGATTGGAGACCAGAAACTGTTGTCCGGCGCCGCCGTTCCGCGTGCCGTAATCCGAAAAGGAGAACATGCGGCGACGGGCTTCCCGCTTGCGATAGTTGATGCACTTGTTGATCAGTATCCGGTAGAGCCAGGTCGAAAACCTGTACTGCGTATTGAACCGTTCCAGGGTGCGAAACACTTCGAAGAACGCGTCCTGGACGAGATCTCGCGCGTCGTCGTGGCTCGCGAGCATCTGGTACGCCACGGAATACGCTTTCTCGCTGTAGCGCCGCGTCATTTCGTCGAAGGCCCGGCCATCTCCCGCTTTGGCTCGTTCCATCAACCCGCGTTCTTCCTCGCGCCGGTCTTCGCCGGCGCCGCGCGCGGCAGTTTTTCCCCCCTCTACCGAATGCACTTGGTTCACGGTGTTCATCCGGTTACAGCCCCTCCTGGTCCTTTTTACCACGCCCCGAATTTAAACCCGTATACATCTTATACGCCCTTTGTCTTCACAATTCAGGTGGAGAAACAGCCTGAAAACCGTATTGAAGACTACGACAGACTGATTTCATTGGATTTTCGGTACATTTCGAGCGCCTTGTCGATCTGTCTGTCTTTATCGTAAATCAGTCCGAGGTACCGGTATGCCTGGCCATTGTCCGGTTCATGACGAAGCAAGGTTTCGAAGTGCCCGATCGCTTCCGCGTGTCGTTCGACGTGGCAGTACGCCTTGCCCAGCTCGAGGTGTACCTCGGGCCGCGAGCGGTCCGTTTCCAGCGCGCGCGTGAGCATCCTGATCGCGGCGTCGTAAGATCCAACGGTGATGTAGAGTACACCGAGCTGGTAGCAGGCCTCGAAAGAAGGCGGTTCGTATTCCAGGGCGCGGAGCAGGTCTGCCTTGGCCTCTTCGTACTTTCCCGTCTCGGCGAACAGTACCGCCCGGGCGACCAGCGTGTCCGTATGGCCGGGATCGTTCTTCAGCGCGCGGTTGTATTGCTGCAGAGCGGTTTCCCGGTCTCCGGTACAATAGAACATCTTACCCAGGCCGCCTATGGCGGTGGTGTGACCGGGGTTCTGTTCGAGTATGCGCCTGTACTGCTGAATCGCCTGTTCGAATTTGCCTTTGTCCGCGAGGATTTCCGCCCTGGACAGCATTGCGGAGATGTCTTTGCGCGTTTCATCGACGCGCGTTTCACCGACGGGCCTGCTCACCTGGTCGGCCGGCTCTTTCAGAATATGCTCCACGGCGCCCGGCGACTGTTGCGCGACGGTGTCCTTCAGCGTGCCGAAGGGGACGAAATGGGGTATATCGCGGCCGCTCAGGGGCATTTCCACGTTGGAATTCAGATCGCGGGCCATGCGCGCTTTCCTGCTCTTCACGGTGAACGAGCCGAAATCCCGCAACATCACCCTTTCGTCCCGGGACAACGCCTCGGTGACTTCGGATAGGAACTCGTTCAGCACGGCGGACACCCTGCGCCTGGACATCTGGGTTTTGGAGGCCGCTTCTCTTGCCAACGCTTCTCTGTTCATGATGCTCCAGTCAGGTGGCCGGGTGTCAGGGCAAGGCATAGACTTTACCGCCGCCGAAATACCCTCCCCGCGGACAGATTGCCACCGGGAAACGAAGACGGCCGGTAATGGTACTGGAAAGATAGGGTTTCAAGCGAACTTTTGCAACGTCAGACCGCACCGCGCAGTTGACGTGACGTCGCGCAACGGACGTGATTTCAGGCTGCGCGGGGTAACTGACGTGATACGGAAAATCAGCCGGTTTCGACCATATGTCAAGCAAGAACGAACGGGTTGTGCGAATCCGGCTCCGTCCGCGCGGCGATTCGTGGACCGGCGTTACGTTGGAGAACGCTCGCCCGACTCAGCCACGTAGGCCCGGTAGAGGTCTTCGATTCCCTTTTGATCGAGCACGTCGTCAAGGACCAGGAATCCGTAACGGAGATGAAGACGGTCCGAAGCGCGGAGAAACAGGTCTTCCTCCATGAGCGGCCCCGTACCGAGCAGGTTGCGGCGGGTGAACCAGTGTACGGGGTGGCGAAGGTTTCGCGGATGATCCATCATGACGACCATGCCGCCACGCGCGCCCGCCGCGGCAACCCACCGGTCCCGCGTCCCCATGATGGCTTCGTGTCCGCCGCGGCCGCTGCCGCTGGTGTGATACGCATCGGCAAACGGCGGCCCCATCCGCAGGACCATTCCACTGTACCGCGCGGCACGCGAGGCCCCTAAAGAGATTGTTCCCGCGATGGGCGTCATCACCGAGTCGATGAGCCAGAGGCAGCCCCGGGCAGTGGCCGTCTCAAGGAAGTCGAATCGACGTACTTCTCTGATTACCGGGTGGTCGCCGCGGTCCAGCCAGGTGAGTCTTTCTTCAATGCCGACGCCGTTTTCGGGATCCGATGCCGAGGTGAACTCATCGTGGCGCTGTATGCCGTGGCTGTCCGGAACGGGTACGTACTTTCCTTGCTCGGGCAGGTACCAGGAACCTCCCCAGAAATTCGTGTCGTTGACGTGCACCCAGCCGAAATACAGTCCCGTGTGCCAGGTGTGGTCGTCGGGACGGTATTCGCTGATCAGACCGCCGGAGGGCGTGTAGACGGGATGAAAACAGGGTTTGGGCGACTCTTCCCTCGGTACCTGGCCGATCGCGGTGTTGTACCGGGCGAGCAACTGGCGTTCCGCGTAGATTTCGAAGCCTTTTCCTTCGTTGACTTCGAGACGAAGATGGCTTAGGTTTCTTTCGAACGTGTCTCGCGTCATGTCTGGGGCCCGCCTGTGGGTGTTTTAGTAGACGAGTTCGGTGAATCGATGAACTCAGTGCGGTTTTCTATTCGGCAACTATGAAGTCCAGCGCGGTACTGCTTTCCCTGCTGTTGATCTCCGCCTCGGCGCAAGCCGCCACGATAAGCGGATTCGTTACGGATCGTTCCAGCGGCGAATCGCTGCTTTCCGCGAATGTGTTTCTGAGCGGCACGTCGCTCGGCGCGTTAAGCAACGAAAACGGGTACTATGCGGTCACCGGAATACCCGCGGGTTCCTACGTTCTCGTCGTGTCCTACGTCGGATACGAGACCTACCGGGACACGCTGAGTCTGGGCGCCGAAGCGTATCTTCGTAGGGACGTGGCACTCGAACCGGCCCTGCTGATCGGCGAGGCGGCCGTCGTCGAGGCAGACAGAAACCGGGACGAGCGGCTTGCGCAACCCGGTTTCGTCGCCCTTCAGGCCGCGGTGCTGAAGGAGTTGCCTGCCATCGGAGAAACCGACCTGTTGCGCAGCCTTCAGCTGCTTCCGGGCATCCAGGCCTCCTCGGACATCAGCAGCGGCCTGTACGTACGGGGCGGCGGCCCCGACCAGACCCAGATTCTGCTCGACCAGATCCCCCTCTACAACCCCTCCCACGCATTTGGTTTCTTTTCCATTTTCAATCCGGAAGCCATCAAGGACATGCGGCTGCACAAGAGCGCCTATCCCGCCCCCTACGGCGGGAACCTCGGCGCGGTACTCGACGTGACGAACCGCGACGGAAACCGCAACGAACTGCGCGGTTCCGGCGGAATCAGCCTCATCTCGATGCGCACCATGATAGAAGGCCCTCTAGCGCGCGGGTCCTTCATGGTCTCGGGAAGGCGGACGTACCTGGAACCGATTCTGGCCTACATCCGGGCCCGCGAAGAGGATATCCCCGGATACTATTTCTATGATATGAACGCGAAAATCAACCAGAATCTGTCCACCGACGACAACCTGGTGCTGAGCGGATACTTCGGCCGGGACGATCTCAACCTCGAAACCAGCGAGGACGACCTCTTCAACGTGCGCTGGGGCAACTCGGCCGTGACCGGCAAGTGGACGCACCTGTTCTCGCCGACGCTTTTCGGCAATTTCGTCGTATCGGGCAGCGACTACGCGAGCCGGCTTTCGGCCAATTTCGACGGAACGGAGATTCTGTTCAGGAACAGCATTCGCGACATCAGCGTCAAGGGCGACCTGGATTACGTCGCCGATGGCGAACACGCGATAAAGGGCGGTTTCCGCGCAACGGGATACCGGTTCAGATTCACGAGAAGCTTCAACCAGGATGATCAGCTCGACCTCAGGCTGAGGCCCTATGTGATTTCGATATATGCCCAGGACCAGTGGCAGGCGCGGTCTTCGACTTCGATTCGCCTGGGTCTGCGCGCGAACTACTACAGCGAACGCGAAAAGATCGACCTGGAACCCCGTATCTCCCTGAGCCACCGGTTGTCCGACGGTTTGCGCCTGAAAGCCGGCGGCGGGCGGTATCACCAGTACCTGCAGCTGATTACGACAGAGGGATTCAGCGGCGGTGATTTCTGGGTGCCGCTCGACGGCAGCGTGACCCCTGGGCAGGCCTGGCATTTCGTCCTGGGCGCGAGCTGGGACCCGTCGCCAGGCTACCGGCTCTCGCTCGAATCCTACTACCAGCGGCTGGGCAACCTCGTGGTCGTCGACAACACGCGGGCGGTGGGCAGTGATGAAACCCGGTCGGAGGACGTGTTCATCACGGGAGGCAGGGGCTACGCGACGGGTGTGGAGGCGTTCGTGGAGCGCCCGTCGGGCAGATTGACCGGATGGATCGGTTATACGCTCGGGTGGACGCGCCGGCGATTCCCGGAGCTGAACCAGGGGGCCTGGTATCCTCCGAAGTACGACCGCCGCCACGATCTCGTGGTTTCGGCGAACTACCGGGCGGGCCGCTGGTCGTTCGGTTGCAACGTAATCTTCGCTACCGGGCAGGCCTTCACGCCGGCCTCCGCCCGGTACGAACTGAGAGAATCGGCGCGAACCGGCACACGGGAGGACTATTTCCTGCCCACCGGCCGCAATACCGCGCGCCTGCTCCCGTACCACAGGATGGACCTGAGCGTCAAGCGGGATTTCCGCCTTTTCGGCAGAGACCTGCAGTGGTATCTGCAGGTGTTCAACGCCTACAATCATCGTAACGAGTGGTTCGTCCAGTACGACACGGAGGATGACCGGGTTACCACCGCGGAAGTGGTGAAGATGCTGCCTATCGTACCCACGTTCGGGCTGAACTACGATTTCTGACCATGAACGACAAGACCATGAACGACAGGATGAATGACCGGAAGGGGAATGCCCGCTTCATCTCGCCGATTTTAACGGCCGCCGTCCTGGCCGGTCTCGCCGTCCATCCGGGTTGTACCGGAGAGCGGGACCCCGCGTCCCTCTTCGGTCCGGCCGAGCGCGTAACCGTCGTCGTGGACGCCGTGCTGTACGTCGATCGTACCCTGCCGGAGATCATCGTCACCCGGACCCGCGCCGCGAACATCGCGTTTGCCGAAGAGGCTGTCGCGGTGAACGACGCCGAAGTCACCGTACTCCAGGGGCTTGCGGAGTACCGGTACGAAAGCGCCGGTCACCTGGGCCGGTATCTTCCGACGCCGGGTTCGCCGAAAGTACGGCCCAACACGGAATACCGCCTTCGCGTCCGCGCCCTGGGCAGGGAGGTTCGAGGCGCCACGGTAACGCCAGGGCGCATTTCCCTCGACGAGATTGCCATCGTCGAAGAGACGTCCATGGAGGTGATCAGACGCTTCGAGCCTGAATCCACCCGCCGGAACCAGGTGACGTACAGGGAGGGGCTCATCGAGATCCGGTTCGATCCCCTCGACGTGGAGGCGTACCAGGTCGTCGTGCTGGAAGGGGAACAAGACGACGAGGGCGGTTCGCCCCCGCTGGAAGCGCGGGACGGCCGCCTGCTGCTGCCCTGGTTTGCCATTGGCTCCTCCGGAGCACACCAGGTCGAGGTATACGCCCTCGATCGGAACCTGTTCGATTTCCTTCGAAGCGTAGAAGCGTCGGGCCAGAACGCCTTCGGGTTCGGCAGCCTGGCGGGTGATACCTTCGAACGCCCGGTTTTCAATCTCGACGGCGGAATCGGCGTATTCGGCTCGGCCTCCGTGGATACCTTCGGCTTCGTCGTCCTTCCTGAAGATCGAAGCGGATAAGCGTGCGACTCGGTCAGGCGACGGAACCGTTCTTTGACAACGCCTCCTTTCGCGCCTATCTTCCGGATGCGCAAAACTGCCCGGCATGCCGGCATTATCGCGAATCGTGTGGCTTCATGTCTCTTCCCTCATCAAATTCCACTCCAGCGCCCGACCCTTCATCCTTTCCACGCTCCTTTTTCGCGATCCGACCCGAAACGCACGCCGGATCGGATCCCGAGTCGTTTTCCGTGGTGCCCGTACTGCGGGGCGAGGTCCAGGAAGTACACGCCGGACTCGATCTGGCAGGGATCCGGGACCTGGCCCGTGCCAGAACGGCCGACGT
The DNA here is from genome assembly GCA_965202605.1 of bacterium. Lineage (GTDB taxonomy): Bacteria > JAAXHH01 > JAAXHH01 > JAAXHH01 > JAAXHH01 > JAAXHH01. Next base: position 1,725,128 of record OZ241838.1, on the reverse strand, counting down.
CTTTTTCGCGGTCTATGGTCCGCGCGACGACCTTGCCGGGCGGCGCGGGACCGAGCAACTCTGGCAGATCGCGGCCGGTATCGACACGTTCGTGCTGGACGTACGCCTGCTCGCCCGGGTCCTTCTGCCCGGACTGAGCGATTACGAACTGGATACAGTCGCGGAACGCTTCGGTCCGGCGATTTCGCGCGGCCGGGACGCGGCCGGCGCTGGACGTAGGACGGCACAGGTCTGCCTGGCGCTGCTGGAAACCCTTTCGAACCTTCCCCCGGACACGATGGCGACCCTCGTCCGCCTGGCGGAAGGCGGGGGAACCGGAATAGAACGGGTGTTCGCCGAATCCGGGTGGTCGCAGGCGGCGATGCAGCGGGCCGCACCCCCCGGGCAGTCCGACCGGGAGGCACAGGACAGCCAACTTGACACGTCCTTCGAACTCGGAGCGCATACCATTGGAGACGCGGCCTGCGACCCCGGCGAGGATTTCGACCACCCGAACCTGCTCGACCCGGAGGAGTTGGCCGGCCTGTTCGAAACCGGAGGGCGCTTTGAAAGCCGCATGGCGGGCTACGAGCAACGGCCGCAGCAGACGTCCATGGTCCGGGGAGTCGCCCGGGCGTTCAACGAAGGCGAAGTGTTGCTGGTCGAAGCGGGCACGGGCACGGGTAAATCGCTCTCCTACCTGACGCCGGCTCTGCTGTGGGCCGTGCGGAACGATATGCGCGTGATCGTATCCACCAACACGCGGAATCTGCAGGAACAGCTGTTTTACAAGGACCTGCCGTTCCTGCTGGACAATCTGGGGCTTGCGTTCAGCGCCACCCTGCTCAAGGGCCGGTCGAATTACCTGTGCCTCGACCGCTGGCGGCAGGTCACCCGGCGGCCCGAGGACCATCTGACCCCGGAAGAACGGGAGGCCGCGATCCCCCTGGTGGTTTGGGCGCGGGAGACGAAGACGGGGGACCTTGCCGAACACGGGGGATTCAACTCGGGAACGAACCGCGGATTGTGGGAGAAAATCAACGGGGAAGGAAGCGCCTGTCCCCGGTGCGTGTTCAAGGCGGAGTGCTTCGTCAATCGAGTGCGGTCGGCTGCCCTGTCGTCCCATGTCGTCATCGTCAATCATGCGCTCCTGTTTTCCGATCTTGAGGCAGATCACGCCGTGCTGTCCAGGTACGCCCATCTCATTATCGACGAAGCCCACAACCTGGAACGGGCGGCCGTGCAACACCTGACCCTGGAAGTCGGTGGCTGGCGCATGCGCAACACGCTGCGCAGGCTGTACGCCGCCGAACTCGGCGGCACCGGATTGCTGGCCGGACTGGACAGGCTCGCCAACCGGGCCGCGGACAACCAGGAATGGAAGACCGCGCTGGCTTCCGGCACCCGTTTGGCCATCGACCGTCTTCTGGAGGTAAACAGGAGGACCGAGGTGTTCTTCCGTGTCGCCGGTGAAGCGGCGCAGGGCACGTCCTCCGGCCGGCCGGGCCATAAGACAAAGCTCAGATACCGGGCCGACGACGACTACGCCAGGGTCCTCAGGTCCTCGGCGCCGGACCTCGTCGGCAGTTGCGCGAGTCTGCGCGAAGCCCTTGGCCTGCTGCACGATGCGCTGGGAAACGTACCCGATTCCTGGCTCGAAGACCGCGAAACCCGCATGAATGCGATTCAGGCCGCCGCGGACTTCTGCCGGGAGACGGAAGAGCGCCTTTTTCTGCTCACCGAAGCGGAGGACGCGGAACGGGTCTACTGGGTGGAAGCCTCGCGCAATGATCCCCTGTCCTGCGTCCTGACGGGCGCTCCGCTCAGCGTTGCGGACCGGCTGCACGACGATCTCTTCAGCCAGATGCGAACCGTCGTGCTCACGTCGGCGACACTGGCGGTCGGCGAGCGGTTCGACTACTATATGGAAAGACTGGGGCTCGACCGGGTCCCGGACGGGCGCATGCAGGTCCGGGGTATCGGTTCGCCCTTCGACTACGAGGACCAGGTACTGATCGGTGTGCCCTCGGCCTTTCCATCTCCCCGGTCCGGAGCTTTTCAGGAGGCGATCAGCCGGCTTATCCTGGACCTGGTCATCGCCACAAGGCGCAATACGCTGGTCCTGTTTACCTCCTACAGCCAGTTGAACCGCACTTTTAAAGACATCGAATCGCCCCTGGCGGAGCACGGAGTCGTCGTATTGGCGCAGGGCGCGTCGGGACCTCGGACCACGTTGCTGGACCGTTTCAGGCGGACCGCCGCCGCCGTACTGCTGGGCACCGACAGCTTCTGGGAAGGGGTCGACGTGCCCGGCAAGGCGCTCGAGGTGGTCATACTGGTCAAACTACCCTTCGCCGTACCGACCGAACCGCTGGTACAGGCCCGGGTGGAGCGGTTTGAAGAAGCCGGCCGCAACAGTTTCATGGAATACCAGGTGCCGGAGGCGGTCATCAAGTTCAGGCAGGGCTTTGGCCGGCTGATCCGGTCGACGCGCGACTACGGCGTCGTTACGATACTGGACCAGCGCGTGATCAGCACCGCGTACGGACACGAGTTCCTGCACGCCCTTCCCGCGAGATCGGAGATCTACCCCGATGCCGACGCGCTGGTGGAAGGGGTGTCCTACTGGTTCCGGGCACGTGAAAAACGGAAGACCGGCGGGAACCCGGTCATGTGAAGATCGGCCGCAGCCCGGCAGGTGAAGACCGGCCGCAGCCCGGCAGGTGAAGACCGGTGGGAAAACTCCGCCCCGCCGCCATATCATGATCGATGATCTTTAAATCGAGGGAAGGCGATCTTTGGATCAGAGGAATGCACATTCCACGTCGGTGATCGGCTCTGTTGCCGCGTTCGGCCGGATGATCAAGCTCTCGCACAGCGTCTTCGCCCTGCCTTTCGCACTGGCCGGCGCCGCGCTGGCCGCCAGGAGTCACGGGATCGAATGGCAGCAGGTGGCGTGGATCGTCATCGCCATGGTGTCGGCGCGGAGCGCGGCCATGGGGTTCAATCGGCTCGCCGATCGGGAGATGGACGCAAAGAACCCCCGCACAAGGGACCGCGCGTTGCCGAGGGGATGGATCACGCCCCGCGCCGTCGCCGTCATCGTGGCGGCCTGTTGCGCGCTCTTTGTGTTTTCCGCCTACCAGCTCAACCCACTGTGCCTGAAACTGTCGCCCCTCGCCCTGCTGGTGATCCTGTCGTACTCCTTGTTCAAGCGTTTCACCTGGGCCACCCACCTGGTCCTGGGCCTTGCCCTTGGCATTGCGCCCGTGGGGGCGTGGATTGCCGTGACCGGCACCTTCGACCCGGCGCCGCTCTGGCTCTCCGCGGCCGTGTTGACCTGGGTGGCGGGTTTTGATATAATATACGCCTGCCAGGACTACGCTTTCGACGTGTCGCACGGCGTGCATTCGATACCCCGGCGCCTGGGGGTCCGTTCGGCGCTTCTGACGGCCCGCCTGCTCCACGCGGCCACCGTCCTGGCCCTGCTGGCCGTCTACCAGGTTTTCGAACTGCATACGCTTTATCTTTGCGGCACGGCCCTGGTCACGGGGCTCCTGATATACGAACACACGCTCGTCAGGGCGGACGACCTGTCGAAAACAGATGCTGCTTTCTTCAACGCGAACGGTCTCGTCAGCGTCGTCTATTTCGCGTTCATACTGGGCGATATCCTGTGGCCGATATGAGTCCAGCAGACGAAGAGGCCCGGCGCATCCGCCGCATGTTCGACCGCATCGGGCAAAGGTACGACCTGCTCAACCACCTGTTGAGCGGATACAGCGACATCCTGTGGCGCCGCTCGGCTCTTCGCGCACTGAACGCGTCCGCGGGCGACCTGCTGCTCGACGTGGGCATCGGCACGGGCGACCTGGCGCTGGAAGCGCTGAAGGGCAAGCAGAAGCCGGCGCTGGTCATCGGGGTGGACGTGGCCCTGGAGATGATGCGGATCGGCCGAAAGAAAACGGATGATCCCGCGGGCCGCATGGGACGCGCAGGCCGCAGTGACCGCGTGGACCGCGTGGATCACACAGGCCGCAGTGACCGCGTGGATCACACAGGCCGCACAGGTCCCGCAATACGATTCGTCGGCGGCCGCGCTGAGTCGCTTCCCTTTCGATCCGGGGTCTTCGACGGGGTCATGGTGGCCTTCGGCGTGCGGAATTTCACCGACCGCGTCGCGGGACTGCAACGCATGTGGCGCGTATTGAAACCCGGTGGCAGGCTGGTGGTGCTGGAACTTTCCCTTCCCCGGTATCCGGTAGTACGCACGCTGTATCGTCTATACGCTGTGTACGTGATGCCGTGGATCGGCGGGGTGATATCGGGAGATGCGGACGCCTACCGGTACCTTCAGCGTTCGGTGGCGGCGTTCCCGGAGCGCGAGCGCTTCCGATCGCTCATGGAGGGCGCCGGATTCGCGGATACGGGCTGGCGCGACCTGTCACTGGGCGTGGCTACCATTTACTGGGGAGACAAGCGGTCATGAAGCATGTCATCGTCGCCGTCACCGGCGCAAGCGGCGGGCTGTACGCCCTGCGGCTTCTGCGCGCGCTTCTGGCCGGCGGTCACCGGGTAAGCGTCGTGCTGTCCGGTTTCGGCCGGTACGTACTCAGAGAAGAGACCGGCCTGGGAACGGGCGATAACCTGCAGGACGGGCTGGTCGGCCTCTATGGCGATCAGGTGGGGAAGGGGACGCTCACGGAGTACAAGATCGGCGATCTGGCGGCTTCGATCGCAAGCGGTTCCGCGCGCACCGACGGGATGGTCGTCATACCCTGTTCGATGAAAACGCTGTCCGCCATCGCCCACGGCACGTCCTCCTCCCTGATAGAGCGGGCCGCGGACGTCACGCTCAAGGAGGACCGTCCCCTCGTGCTGGTACCCAGGGAAACGCCGTTGAACATCGTCCACCTGCGCAACCTGCTCGCCGCCGCCGAGGCGGGAGCCCGTATCGTGCCGGCCATGCCGGCCTTCTACCAGAAGCCGTCCTCCTTCGATGACCTGGCCGATTTCATCGCGGGCCGGGTGCTGAACCTGCTCGGTATCGAACAGAGCCTCTTTACGCCCTGGGAAGGGCAATCCCGGGGAGAGGAGTCCACTGGATGAAAGACCGGGATATCCACGAGGTGATTTCCATCCTGGAAGCAGAGACGTCAAGGTGGACCGAAACGGCGTTGACGGCGGTGGCTGAACAGACCCGGCGCGATCCGTTTCGCATACTGATCGGCACCGTGCTCAGCCTCAGGACGAAGGACGAGACGACCGCGGCGGCCTGCGAGCGGCTCTTCGGGCTGGCCGCAGAGCCCGCCGCCATGGCGGGCCTGCCGGAGGAAACGGTGGACCGCGCCATCTATCCCGTGGGATTCCATGCCACGAAGGCGCGCAACATCCTGGAAATCTGCCGGATCCTCGTGGATGATTACCGGGGCATCGTACCCGACGATATAGACACGCTGGTCACGCTGCCCGGCGTGGGCAGGAAGACCGCCAACCTCGTGGTCACGATCGGCTACGGCAAGCCGGGCATCTGCGTCGACACCCACGTGCACCGCATCTCCAACCGCTGGGGATACATCGCCACTAAAAACCCGGACCAGTCGGAATTCGCGTTAAGAGAGAAGTTGCCTTCGGCTTACTGGATCCGGTATAATGATCTGCTTGTCATGTATGGACAGAACCTGTGCAAACCCGTTTCGCCCTTCTGCAGCCGCTGTCGCCTGTCATCCTTCTGTGACCGGGTCGGCGTGGGGAAACACAGATGACGGCGGAAGCCGCGAATCTAGTCGCATTGAGGAGTAGCATTAGCATATCCGGTCACATGGAGGAACTGCTTTAATGGAAGAAGTACTGAATTTGCCCAGGGGACTCGGCCGCGCTCCCCATATCATCGCGGCCCTGTCCGTACCGGTCGACGAAGCGGGCGAGATAGATTTCGAAGTCTTCGCCCGGGACCTGGAGAGAACCGCGGGGTACGGAATTGAACCCGCGGTGCTCATGGACACGTACCAGATCAACCACTGCACGCTGGATCAACAGGTCAGGGGGCTGGAAATCGCCCGGGAAGTCATGGACGGACGGACCTTTACGGCCGGCGTGTACGTCGAGGACGAAATCGGTGGCGACGGCATCGAGGACATCATCCGCGCGTACCGGGACAAAATCGAGCAACTGGAACAGCGATACGGCGCCAGTCCGATCGTCTTTCAGACCGAGCGGCTGAAAGACGCGGACGCCGCCACCGTAGTTCGCGTCTACGAGGGGCTGGCCGAAGCCTCGAGAGGCGGTCTGAAGGCCTTCGAACTCAGCCCGGTGTTCGCGCCGAACGGCTGGATGTTTCCGGAGGACGCACTGGTCGAAATCCTGGCCGGGGACAAGTGGGCGGGCGCGAAACACTCGTCCCTCGATCCGTCCATGGAATGGGTGCTGCTCCGGAAGATCCATCGAATCGGAAAGAAGCTGTACACGGGGAACGACTACGATTTCGCCTCCATGATCTTCAATGGAAGCGACGCGCTGCTGGGTATCGCGACTTTCATGCCCGACAAGTTCCGTGAACTCGCGGACGCCTTGAGGGACGGCGACCTTGCGCGATACCTCGACCTGGGGAGCAGGATGGAATTCCTGGGGCGGGTGGCGTTCCAGCCGCCTGTGCCGGCCTACAAGCACAGCGCGGCCATGGTGAAAAAGATGCGCGGCTGGTACCCCACGGATTACGTACTGCCCGATAATCCCCTGCGACGGGACGCGGCGCACCGGGAAGCGCTGCGGAAGGCCCTCGAAAACCTGGCCATTTCCTGCGACTGAACAGCCGTGCTAGCGCCGGGCGTACCGGGCCAGGAGACTGGATATTTCCCGGGTCAGTTCGCTCGTCTTGTCTCCGTCCCGCGAAAGCGTGCTTTCGAGGGCGTCCGTCAGGCCGGCTATCTCATCGCAGAAAGCCTTGTGCTCCATGGCGTGTCGCGTAATGGCGGCGCGCAGGTCCGCGAGGATTTCAACCGCCCTCACATTAGGATCATCGGGATTCACCGCGGAGGCCTGCGATTTCTCCTCATCCTCCTGCGCCACCACGTCCGCGGGCTCGTTTGCAGTCTCCGGCGTTTCCACGTCTTCCCGCGCCACCACGTCCGCGGGCTCGTTTGCAGTCTCCGGCGTTTCCACGTCTTCCCGCGCCACCACGTCCGCGGGCTCGTTTGCAGTCTCCGGCGTTTCCACGTCCTCCCGCGCCTCCACGTCCACGGGCTCGTTTGCAGTCTCCGGCGTTTCCACGTCTTCCCGCGCTACTGCGTTTTCGTCGTCGGCCCCGGACGCTTCTTCCACGATACTTCCGGTTTCTTCTTCGGCGTCCGCCTCATCCCGTCCGGTTACGGTTTCCGATTCGGCGGCAGACGCCGAGGAAGGCTCGAAATCGTCCGGCGCCCGGCCGTACTTCCGGCGCAATGTGCCATTGGTGTCCGTATTCGACGGCGCCGCGCCACCGGTCCGGGGATGCATGAACAGATCGATGGATTCCCTGGACACGAAATACCTGCCGTCTTCCATGTAGTACTCCAGTTTACCGTCTTCGCACATTCTCGTGACCTGGATGGGCAACCTCTTCATGATATCCGCGGTTTCCAGCAAGGTCATCCACTGCGTTTCCGGCATCTTCTCCTCCTGCGCTCTTGTGTTCGCCGTCTGTACGCCCGTGGTCCGGCCGGTCCTCAGTCCGGATCGTCCGTCCCGGTCTAGAAAACTTCTCCGGCCACCTGCCTTCCGTCTATTCGCAACTGCAATCTAATGCTCAACAACGCTTTTGCAAATACTTCCACGCGATGCACGTCGGCGCCGATCTGCAGATTCGTGCTCAATATGCGTGTTTTTTGCAGGGATACGCGACGGATGCTCCGGTCCCTGCAGACGCCGTCGATATACAGGCGCGCGTCCTGGGTCCAGGTGCTGAACACCCGGATCTCATGGCCTTTGAATACGGTCCTGCACGCAACGCCGTCCGGGTTCGCCTTGTTCATTTAACTCCGCGTCTGGTGTGCCGAGCCGTTCATCACGCATTGGCCGCAGGCCTTGTTCCGGCAGGTCTCCCGGTCTATCTGCAGCATGCCTTGCTGCAGGATGGCCCGGTCGATGGTTGCCTTCTTCTCCGGCGTATCTTGAAAAAGCAGGTTCGTCATCGACTGGATCACGCTGTTGCTGGCCTGTCTGCCGTATCCGGTGTACATTTCCCGAACGAGCCGCATCCGGTCTGATCGGCTGTCCCGGTCGGCGAGGGCGTAGATGAACGGAAGGACCACGTCGACCATCATCCCCCGCTGGCGGTCACGACCGATCAGGGCCGTGCGGGCCGTTCGCGATGGCTCCCCGAAGACGGTATGCTTCAACCAGTAGTCGCCGGGCAGCGGGCTGGTCATTTCCTCAAACTGACGCGCGATCTGCCGCAGCAACGCTACAGGCCCCCGTTCGGTGCCGGAGTTCATCGGGCCGGCGATGAGCGTGTCCAGGCCATCCCGCAGGCCCGCCGCGATAAAGTAACTCATGGCGGCAAGCCGGACCGTAGGGAAGTTAAGCGGTCTCAATCGAAAAAACAACCAGTCGTGTTCCCGCATGGACCGGACGGGGACGGACCGCCTGAAGGCTTTCCAGCGCGCTTCGATTTCGCTGACGTAAGGGTCGTTCGGGACTTCCCCGCAGTAGGCGAGCCGCTGGGAGGGCAACAGCCCGGCCGCCCCGAACAACAAGGCCTGCAGGTCGACGATTCGATGACCGCCGCCCGTGCCGACCAGGGTACGTATCATCGCCAGGGGCAGGCGGCGGGCGAGTGCCTGGCAGGCATCGGCGTTCTTGACGTAACCCGCGGCCCGCATGGCAGATTCATAGAGTGCCTGTTCCGCCGAAACCTGTTTCAGCCTGCGCGATATGGCAGCGGCTTTCTGCCGGAACCTGTCGGATCCCTTGCGGTCGAGCAAGGCGTGCACGCGCTCGACGGACAGCCGCTTCATCAGGCTTTGACAGGGGTAGCCGGCGGGCGCCGGAACCTCGAGCTTTTGCCGGTACTGTCTGCGTATCCGGTCCAGACCGTGCTGAAGGTGCTCGGACAACACCAGCGTGGGTACGTACTGTCCGTTCTCCTTCTGAACTACCGGTATCTTCTCGTCGTGCCACATGACGACGTGAAGTACCACGTTGTTGTACCGTGGGTCCCGGGTATGACCGTGCCGCTGCCAGTCGGCTGGTCTGACGTGGATTTCCACGTCGCCGCGAAGGCGTTTCCCGGGTCCGAAGGACAGAACCGCCTGGAGGAAGTCCGGTCCGCTGTCGGGATTCAGCGTACCGGGATGATATAGCCTGAGCGTCCTGCCGTCGGTCAACCGGAGCCTTCCCGACCGCGGCAGTCCCTCCTGCCAGAGGCGCCAGATGAGCGCTTCCGCGATATCCGAATCCGCAATTTGAAGCATGTTACGTTTTCAAACCGTTCGTTCAGGCCGGGTCTATGTCCAGATTGGTCGGAAGACGCCCCGTGATCTCGAACGGCGGAGACGCCGCGCGGACGTTTGGCTGTTCGCCGGACCTGGAAGAAATGACGCTGGTGTTTTTTCGCGATTGGGTTATAATCGGATGTAAACCGGAGAGGTACCCACGTTAATCTGATTTCCACGAGTCGGGTGCTCGCGTGTCCGCAGTCTATTCCATCCTCCAGATCATCAGCGTGGCGGTCTTCACGCTGGTGTTCGGCGTGACGGCCATGGTGCTGTCTCCATTCAATCCCTCCGGCAGGCTGGTCCACTGGTTCGCCCGCTGGTGGGCGCGTACCCTGCTATGGGTGGCCCGCGTGCCGGTCCGCCTCGATGGGCTGGATCACATCCCCCGGGGACAACCCTGCGTGCTGGTCGCCAATCATGCCAGCGCGGCGGACATACCCATCCTGTTCGGTTTTCTGCCCATACAGTTCAGGATCATCGCCAAGGATTCCCTGTTCCACATACCCGTCCTTGGATGGTGCATGCGGTTGGCCGGGTACATCAGCATCAACCGCACTAATCCGAAGAAAGCCATGCGGAGTCTGCGAAAAGCGGCACGGCAGATCAGGGAGGGATTTCCCGCCGTGGTCTTCCCGGAAGGCACGAGATCGAGGACCGGTGAACTGCAGCCCTTCAAGGCCGGGGCCTTTCTCCTCGCGATAGAATCGGGCGTGCCCGTCGTGCCGGTGGGGATATCCGGCAGCTTTGACATCCTCGTTCGCGGCAGCATGAAAATACGGCCGGACGCACAGGTCGCCGTGCGCATCGGCGCGCCCATTAAAACCAACGGATACACCACAAAGGACCGGCGCGGGCTGGCCGAAAAGGCCCGGATGGCTGTTGAAGACTGTCTGCGTCGGGATGGGCAATAGGGATGGCACGCCCGGTCGGCTCGATTTTCGAAGTGGGAACAGCGGTTCTTTTTGATCTCGACAACACCCTGATCGACCGCGACCAGGCGCGCGACAGGTTCTTTTCCTTTCTGTTGAATACCTGTTTCCCGCACCTGGCGCCAGAAGGGGCCGAGTGGAATGATCGCATGGAGACGCTGCGCGCACTGGACCAGGGGGGCCGGGGCAGCAAGACGGCGATCTACGATCACAGCTTCCGCGATATTCCGGGCATGTCGCCGGCATCGTTCGTGGAACTTATGCACAATAAACTGGCGTCCTGCGCTTCGTGGTCGGATGGCGCAGAGTCCTTGTTGAAGTGCCTTCGTGCCAGACACCACCCCATGGCCCTGGTCACCAATGGCTCGAAATCCCAGAGAGACAAGATCGACGCCATCCATAGAGCGTCGGTGTATTTCGACGCGGTGCTGATCTCTGAGGAAGTGGGGACCGCCAAGCCGGATCCCGTTATATTCAGGCAGGCGATGTCCCGGCTGAACGCCGCGCCGGAACGGTCCGTCTTTGTCGGAGACAGCCTGGAGCACGATATGGTCGGCGCCAGGAACGCCGGTATGATGACGGTGTTTCTCAACCGGAACGGAGTGTTGGAAATGGACGAATCCCTGTGCGACCTGGTCGTCTCCGACTTGAGGGAGTTGTCGGACCGGGTGATAGGCCTTGAAGTGTGACTGCCAGTCAACCAGCAGGAAACCAGGGTTGCCGGGTGAAATCGAAGATGTACGCGGCGTTTGCCGGGTAACCTGCTTATAAAATCCACTTTAGAAAGGAGCAGATTTGACATGAAAAGATCTCACCTGACGTGGCTACTGGGCATGTTCATAGCCATTTTCGCCGTGGGCTGTACGGAAAACGTCCCTCCTGAAGAAGAGGCGGCTCCGGCTTCGAGCACGGACGCGACCGCGGCAAGCGGCGCGGCGGCGGACGCCATGCTGTCGGAACACATGGCCGCCGAAGCCCTGCTGACGGCGCATTTCATCGCAGCCGCGGTAAAGGCGGGTATGACTACAGAAGAGATAAACGGCGTGCTGGCCTCGGTCGCCGATGGATCCGCCATCAGTGAGTTCTGGATCAGCGATGAGAACGGCGCGGTGGTTTACACGAATATGCCCGGGGTGGAATTCGCATTCCCCACCGACCCGGAGGCCGATTCCCAAGCGGCGCCTTTCGCGGTGCTGCTGTCCGGAGATCAGGGTATTGTCGACCAGGACTTCATGCCCCGCACCCTGGATGGCATGGTCTTCAAGTACGTAGCCGCGGCGGGGGTGGACCAGGCGCGTATCGTGCAGGTAGGCGTGGCGGGGCCGATGGAGTCTGATTCGCCCTGATCATCCGGCGCGGGGATTACACAAGATCTATCCATGCCGGACAGTTGTCTCCCCGAGGACGAACGGAACCATTGATGAAGACCATAACGGCCCGCATCCATTACGAGATTACGCCCTCCTGGGCGATTCTCGAGCGGAAGCTCATCGACACGATAAACGAAGCGGTACATCCCTACATCGAGAAATACACCCGCGCGGACGGGTCGCTGATCTGGGCGGACGCGTGGTCGGGCAGCCGGGACGGGATGGACGATTTCTACGAGGCGTTCACCAACTTCGCCCAGTTCTACAGCCTGGGCGGCGGCGATCATCTGCTGGAGGCGGCGGACCGGCACTGGGACGCGATCACCCGGCAATTGACCCGTTTCGGCCGGATCTACCGGGAGTTTGAACGGGGATACGACCAGTTTCACCAGAGCGAGAGCTACATCTACTTCTACCATCTCTGCCTCGCCGACCCCGCCAATTCCAAGCTGCAAGACCGCGCCCGGCGATTCGCCGGCTTCTACCTGAACGAGTTCCCCGACGCGCCAAACTACGACCCTGTCCATCGCATCATCCGCGCGCCCCACACCGGCAGCGGCGGCCCCGCCTGGGGAATGAGCGAGGACGACAGCCAATTGTCGTACAATCCCGGTTCCGGCGGCATGCGGGTCTACGGTCTGCCGCTGAGCGACGTCCCGGGAATCACGCACGTGGACGATCTCCAGGACCCCGCGAAGGCGCGGGCCATGGGCCGCGCCATGGCCGAGCGGTTCCGCGAGGGCGACGTGGGGAACAACCTGAACGTCAACGGTCTCGTCATGAACGCCTTTCTGATGACCGGCGACGACAAGTACCGGGACTGGCTGCTGGAGTATACCGGGGCCTGGCTAGACCGCGCCAGGGAAAACGGCGGGCTCATGCCGGACAACGTGGGGCTGGACGGGCGCGTGGGCGCCCGCCACAACGGGAAATGGTACGGCGGTCTCTACGGCTGGACCTGGCCCCACGGGTTCTACAGCCTGGGCTTCGCCGCCATCACCGCGGCCAACAACGCCTATCTGCTCTCCGGGGACCCGGGATTTTTAGACCTGCCCAGGGGCATGATCGATCGCGTACTGGAGGAAGGGATCGACGGTCATTTCGACGAAATGGCGCCCCAGATGAGCATACGGGATCACTTCATCGGCGTGGACCGGAGCCTCGGGTCCGACCGGCGGACGTTTCTCACGCCGTACCGGTACGGCGACCAGGGCTGGACGGATTACCAGCCCATGTCCGTGACCTATCCCCTGAACGTGTGGAACGTCTCGGAGGCCGATGAGGACCGTGCGCGCATGGACTACCTGCGCGAGCGCAGCGGGTACGACTGGTCCGCCGTGGTGCCCTTCAGGGACAAGGGTGACATGCACCACGACGAACCCTGGCTGCTCTATCTAAGGGGAGAAAACCCGGATTACCCGGAACGGATGCTGGGTGCGGCGCACGCCCAGGTGTGCCACCGGCTGGCGCAGATCCGCGCCGACGATTCGGACCTGGAAGCAGGACCGCACATACACCTGTGGCAGGAGGTTCAGCCCGTGACCACCGAGGCCCTCGTGCAGCTCACCATGGGTTGTCCCCAGGTCATCTACTACGGCGGCATCCCCAACGCGCGCCTGCGTTACTTCGACGCCGACCGCAAGCGCCCCGGCCTGCCGGATGACACGGCCGCCCTCGTCGACCGGATCGAACCGTCCCGCGTGGGCGTGCGCCTGGTCAATCTGCACCACACGGAAGCCAGACGGGTTGTCGTGCAGGCGGGCGCGCTGGCCGAGCACGCTTTCCGCGGCGTCTCCTACGACACGACCGACACGTCTTATCCCGGCGCCACAGGTGCCTACGCCGCGCCACGTGCCGCGGAGCGTACCGAGTCCATGCCGGTCGACGATTCCCGCCTGCTCGTGACGCTGCCGCCGGCTACCCGGATCCGCCTGGACCTGGGGATGGCCCGGTACGTCAACCCGCCGCGCTACGTTTCCGCCTGACCGTCCCGGCGCCTGACCGTCCCGGTTGGTGTATTCGATGAAGGGGTGAAGAACGCGCCGCGCAGATGAAGGGTGTAGTAACGCGCCGCGCGGTGAACGGTGAGTTGCGCCGTCCGTCGGAATCGACAGTCATCCGTCGAATGCGAATCGCCGGATGAGGTCCAGCTCCGCCGGATCGAGCGGGGTTCCGTCGGGATGCATCATGTCGTGCTGCCAGACCGGCGGGGTGGGGTCTCCCTTTTTGGACTCCCAGGCCAGATAGGTCTGCGTCCGCCCCGCTACGAGTCCCCAGTTGTACCACCCTATCCTGTGTTCCGCGAACACGGGCAGCATGTCCGCGAAGGTGTTGCCGTGATGCCGGCGCAGCCATTCGGTGCAGATCACGGGCCGGCCGTGGGCATTGCACCGGGCGAGGCTGGGTCCGATCTTTTCCGCGGACTCGTAGTAGTGGAAGGTGATGATGTCGGATAAGTCGAACAGCAGCGCGGAGAGGTCGTCTTCAAAGGCGTTCCAGGTCCACGGTCCCGTGGTGAGGGGCTGCACGGGACAGGCGGAACGCGCCCAGGCGAAGGTGTCCTCGACGAGCGGCTGGCTTCTGAGGTCGTCGTCCGGTTCGTTGTACAGGTCCCAGGCCAGTACGCGCGGGTCCGATCCGAAACTGCCGACGATGTCCTTCACGTAGCGCTCCAGGCCCGGCCAGGCGGCCCGGTCGGCGAGACGCTCGAAACCCGGACTCGGCACCCACTGGCTGTTGTGCACACCGGGCACCGGCTCATCCTGGGGACCCAGGTAGGGGTCGCGTCCCCCGAAGAAACAATCGCAGAAGAGGATGACCATGGCGCTGATGCCACGCCGCGCCGCGATGGCCAGGAACCGGTCGATCCGTTCCTTCAAGCCCGCCGGGTCGTCTTCCCAGACCAGGTACTGCACGAAGATCCGCACGCTGTTATACCCGGCTTGGGCCGCCCATCCCAGTTCCTGGTCGATGGTTTCCGGGTCGAAGGTGGGCGCCTGCCACATTTCGGTCATGTTCACGGCCGTGCGCGGCAGGTAGTTGCAGCCGCGTATGACGCCCGCGTCGCGGTACCATGCGTGGGCTTTTTCTTTGGTCCATCTGGTCATGGCATTTCTTCCCGCCTCATCCGGGTACACCTGGTAACGCCTGCAGCACTTTGGCGATCCGGCGAAGCGCCTTCGACCGGTGACTGATCCGGTTCTTTATCGTAGCGTCCAGTTCGCCGAAGGTGTTTGCATAGCCCGCGGGAACGAACAGCGGATCGTAGCCGAATCCCGATTCCCCAAAAGGTTCCCGTATAATCCGCCCTTCGCAGACGCCTTCTTCGGTCCAGGCGCGTCCGTCGGGAACGACGACCGCCATGACGCATCGAAACCGGGCGGTGCGGTCCGCGTCGGGGATCCCGGACAGGGCGTCGAGCAGACGATGGATGTTCTCCTGGTCGGTGGCGTCTTCGCCCGCGTATCTTGCCGAGTGGACGCCGGGCGCCCCGTCCAGGGCATCCACCTCGAGTCCCGAGTCGTCCGCCAGCGTGGTCCTTTCCGTGAATCGCGCGACGGTCCGCGCCTTGATGAGGGCGTTCTCCACAAAAGTCCGGCCTGTTTCTTCCGGTTCGGGGCAGTCGGGGAAAGACGCGGCCGGCCGGACCCGCACACCAGGAAGCAGCGCCTTGATCTCGGCGATTTTACCCGGGTTGCGCGTGGCCAGGACAAGGGTCATGTACGTGCCTGGTCCCGTTCCAGCACCTGTTTCTGCAGGTCGATCAACTGGTTTACACCCTGTCTGCCGAGATCGAGCATGGCGGACAGTTGATCCGTGGAGAAAGGGTGGTGTTCGGCGGTGCCCTGGATTTCGACCAGGTCGCCGCCGCCCGTCATGACGAGATTCATGTCGACGTCCGCCCTGGAATCCTCGTCATAGCAGAGATCGAGCATGGGCGCGCCCCCGATGACCCCCACGCTGATGGCGGCTACCGCGTCCCGTATGGGGTTCTTGTCGAGCAATCCCCGGTCGGACAGCCACGTCACCGCGTCGCACAGCGCCACGAAACTTCCCGTGATCGACGCGGTGCGCGTACCCCCGTCGGCTTCGATGACGTCGCAGTCGATGAGGATGGACCGTTCGCCCAGACTGTCCAGGTCGAAGACGGCGCGGAGCGACCGCCCGATGAGCCGCTGGATTTCCTGTGTTCGCCCGGAAACGCCGCCGCGCCGGCCGTCGCGGGATACCCGCGTGTTCGTGCTGCGCGGCAACATGCCGTATTCCGCCGTCACCCAGCCCTTTCCGCGCCCTTTCAGAAAAGGCGGTACGCCCTCGTCCACGCTCGCCGAACAGAGCACGGTCGTGCCGCCCATGACGATCAACGCGGAGCCTTCCGCGTGCCGGAGGTAGTTGCGCCGAATCTCGACAGGACGCAACTGACCGGTCTCCCGGCCATCGATCCTGGACACAGGTGCCACTGCTTCATCCTTTGCTTATCGCGTGAGATTACAGACGATCCCGGGTCCGGGACCTCCTTACATGTTCTCTTCTTCTTCGGCGATGAGTTCCAGGGCCTCGCGGGAGGTTTCCGTGGCGATCAGCCGTTTTCGCAGGTTGTCGTGTCTCAGCAGGCGGGAAATGTGGGCGAGCGCCCGGATGTGGGGACCGGAGACATTCAGAGGGGAGACGAGCAGGAAGAAGAGATAGACCGGCTGTTCGTCGAGGGACTGGAAATCGACGCCCTCCTTCTTGATCCCGAGCACCCCGACCAGCTTATCCACGGCTTTGCACTTGCCGTGGGGAATGGCGACCCCCTTGCCGATCCCGGTGCTCATGATCTTTTCGCGTTCCAGGACGGCCTGGAGTACTTCCCGGTTGTCGCTGATCCTTCCGGACGCCGTCAGCGCCGCCGCCAGTTCCTCGATCACTTCCTGTTTCTGCGTGGCCTTGAGATTGACCAGGATAGCGTTTTCATCCAACAGTTCTGTCAAGCTCATGCGATGCTCCCGTATCCTGATCCTGCCTGATATCCGAATTCAGTTCAAAACCTGTGTGATTCTATGTATCCACCCCGGAAATGTCAACAACGATTTGGATGGTGGTACGGGCCGGCCGATGGCGGGCAATAAGAAAAGCCGTCTGACGCGTTAACGTCAGACGGCTTTAAAATACCTTCTTGTCGCTGGCGAACGCAACCCGGTCAGCCGCCGGCCCGTTCCGCGAAACCATCGGCTGTCATGTTGGCCGATTCAAGCAGCATTTTAAGGTCATGCCATTTCTCGTTCGAATTCAACTCGTTGATTTGCATTGTCAAAGAATCGGCGAAGGCCGATGCTTCCTGGGCGAGCGCACGGGCGGCTCTGCCGCGGCCCTGCTCAATGCTGCCGGAAATCTCACCCCAGCGTTCGAGGAAAGCCGGCAGGGCTTCGTCGACCTCGCGCTTGGTCAACTCTTTCTGGACCAGCATCTCCTGATTGGCCGCCTCTACGAGCGCTATGGTATTCTCGGCGGCGGCTTTCGCGTCGCTGTATTCCTCGGCGGCCATGTGCCCCCTGGCTTTTTCGAGTTCGGCGGCGGCGGTTCCGTATTCAGCCGGGGCATACTTGTCGACTTCGGCTTCCATTGCATCGGAAACAGCCTGCTCTGCCGCGGTCATGGCCTCATTGGGCGGTCCCGCGCACGCGGCGACCATCAAAAGGCACGAGACGATGCTCAGACAGCTCAGGACGGCCTGCTTGGACATGATAAAACCTCCTGAAAAACCGGAAAATGACAAATTTCGATTCGATTAAATCTGTACCGTATCAACGGAAGGCGATTTTCTAGCGCTGCATTTCAATTATAATAGAGGGGTTCGAACAGGTGTCCAGTAAAAAACGAGTTTGAGGGAAAAAACATCCGCTTGACAATCCAGCGCCCCCGCTTTAGTGTGAAGGGCTCGATTCAGGAGCGGTTCCGCCGTTATTGCAAGAACGGTTCCGTCGCCTGCGGCCGGACTGTCCCACAGCCTCCATACACCGAAAGGACCACCGCGACGCATGGTCTCTGAAGACGTCCTCAGGAAGCAGTTGGATTACGTTCTGCATGATACCAGCTTCGACCTGGGCGAGAAGTACGAGGGCAAGGTCAGGGACAACTACCGGCTCAACGGGAAACGGATCATCGTGACCACCGATCGCATCTCCGCCTTCGACCGGGTGCTGTGCGCGCTGCCCTTCAAGGGCCAGGTCATCAACCAGACCGCGGCCTTCTGGTTCGAACGGACCCGGCATATTATAGAAAACCACCTGATCGACGTGCCCGATCCGAACGTCCTCGTCGCCAGGGATTGCAGGTTGATACCGGTCGAGATGGTCGTCCGGGGTTATCTGACCGGCGTGACCACGACGTCGGCCTGGTACCACTATGACCGGGGGCATCGCGAATTCTGCGGCCACGTGCTGCCGGAAGGCATGAAGAAAAACCAGGCTTTCGAACGGCCCATCATCACGCCGTCTACAAAGCCGGAGAAGGGCAGCCACGACGAGTCCGTCTCCGCCGACGAGATCCTGCGGAGCGGCTTGGTGGACGAAGGCGTGTACCGTGAAATGGAAAGGGCGGCCCTGGCGCTCTTCGCGTACGGAACGGATCTGGCGGCCGCCAACAACCTGATCCTGGTGGATACCAAGTACGAATTCGGCCTGCTCGGGGACCGGCTCGTGCTGATCGACGAAATCCATACCCCCGACTCTTCCCGGTTCTGGGTCAGGAACACGTACGAAGATCGTTTCGGTCGCGGTGAAGAACCGGACAAGCTGGACAAGGAATATGTCCGCGAATGGCTTGCAGACCGGGGCTTTCGCGGTGACGGTCCCGTACCGGCCATCCCGGACGAGGTCAGGATAGAAGCCGCCCGCCGTTACATTACGGCCTACGAGATGATCACCGCCAGGTCTTTCGAAGCCCGGAACGAGGACGTGTTGCAGCGGATCACCCACCGGCTGCGGAACCCCATGTAGCCGAACCGCTCTCGTATGCGCCTGCCAAATCTCCTGGATATCTCGGAAAAATCCGCCGTCGTGCAGCGCTATCTCGCGATGGTTGCCGACGCCGCCTGCTCCGCGCGGGTATCGGGGCTTGCCGGCTCGTCGCGGTCCCTGCTGCTCGCGCACGCACACAGGAAACGGGGCGGCGCGACGCTGGTCATCGTGGAGGACACGGCCACCGCCGAGGAGATGTTCGAGGATGTCTCCAGTCTGCTGGATCCCGCGGACGTGGCGCTGTTCCCCCCCTGGGAAGTGCTGCCCTACGACCAGGTGTCCCCGCCCGCCGACTTGTCGGGACGGCGTCTGGACGCGCTTCACGGCCTGATGAAGAACAGGCCGCTGTTCGTCGTGGCGACGGTCAGGGCCGTCATGCAGCGCACCATGCCGCCAACCGTACTCCAGGGCTCCGTTCTGCAGGTCGCGTCAGGCGCGGCCATCCCTTTGAGCGAACTCACCGAGCGATGCGACCGGCTGGGCTACGAGCGGACTGACATGGTTCAGGCCCCGGGCCACTACAGCGTGCGGGGCGGAATCGTGGATGTCTATCCCCACGGGTCGGACCAGCCGTGCAGAATCGAGTTCTTCGGAGACGAAGTGGAATCGATCCGGCTCTTTGAGATCTACTCCCAGCGGTCGTCGGAGCACATCCGCGGACTGACGGTGCTCCCGAACAGGGAAATGATCGACGACCCCGAAAAGCGCGACGAAGTGGTCCGGCGGGCAAGGCGGGCGGGCGAATCGCTGTCGATCGACGCGTCCGAGCCGATTTCTCACTTCGAGGACGGCGGCCTGTTCGAAGGCAGTGAACGCTACCTGCCCTGGTTCCATCCCTCCGCCGCCACCATCATGAGCTACCTGCCGGACCACACGCTGATCGTCCGGTGCGAGCCCGACGAACTGGCGCGTGAAGCGGAGTCGTTCGCAGAGGAATACGAAAACAACCACTTGCGGAGAACAGAGGCGGGCGACCTGGTTCCCGAACCCGGCGAAGCGATCGGGTCCTGGCGCGATATAACGGAGGAGTCGACCTACTACGGCACGATGGACGTGGTGCGCGGGGCGCGGGCGGCCGATGGGTGGCTCGCCGTGGGGACCGAGGCGTCCGGTGTGTACCAGGGCGCGATGGACGTGCTGAAGTCCCGCCTGGAGGAATGGAGAGCGGACGGGGCACGGGTCGTGGTGGTTTGCGATAACGAAGGGCAGGCGGAAAGACTGCGGGAGATCCTGGGCACGGACGCCCCGGAGATCGAAATGGCGGTCGGCGCGATGCACGACGGGTTCATTCTGCCCGATCTGCCCCTGGTCGTGCTGACCGACGCGGAGATCTTCAACCGGTACCGGCGACGCCGGCGGAAAGCCTTCAAGGAAGGCGTGGTGATCGAGGATTTCACCAGCCTGAAGGAAGGGGACTACGTCGTCCATATCGACCACGGCATCGGCCGGTACATAGGGTTGAAGCGCATTGCCGTGGACGACCGGGAGCGGGACTGCCTGACGCTGATCTACGCCGGAGACGACCGGGTCTTCATACCCATCGAGCAGTTGCACCGGGTGCAGAAGTACATCGGTTCCGATGGCGAGGCGCCCGCGTTGTCGAAGCTGGGCGGAAGAGCCTGGGAGCAGGCCAAGAAGCGTACGCGAAAGGCCGTCCGGGATATCGCCGAGGACCTGGTCAAGCTCTACGCGGCCCGGCAGGCCAGTCCGGGATTCGCCTTCTCGGCCGACACCCCCTGGCAGCGGGAAATGGAAGATTCCTTTATCTACGAAGATACACCGGATCAGGAGCAGGCGTCCTCGGACGTGAAGTCGGACATGGAGAAGGCGGTGCCCATGGACCGGCTGATCTGCGGGGACGTGGGGTACGGGAAGACGGAAGTGGCGATCCGCGCCGCTTTCAAGGCGGTGCTGGACGGGAAACAGGTGGCGATACTGGCCCCGACCACCATCCTGGTGCAACAGCACATGACCACCTTCTCCGAGCGGCTCGCGGACTACCCCGTCAACATCCGGATGCTGAGCCGTTTCGTCCCTTCCCGGGAGCAGAAAGCCGTCGTCGCCGGCCTTCAGAGCGGCGAGGTCGACATCGTCATAGGCACGCACCGTCTCATCTCCGGCGACATCGACTTTCACGACATGGGCCTGCTCGTGGTCGATGAAGAGCAGCGGTTCGGCGTCGCCCACAAGGAACGGCTCAAGCAGCTGAAGACTTCCGTGGACGTCATGACCATGACCGCCACGCCCATTCCGCGGACGCTTCACATGTCCCTGGTCTCCGCGCGGGACATGTCCCTCATCACCACGCCTCCCAGGGACCGGCTGCCGGTGCATACCGAGGTGGTGCGTTTCAACGAAGAAGTGATCTGCGAGGCGATCATGCGGGAGGTGGACCGGGGGGGACAGGTCTTTTTCGTCCACAACCGGGTCCAGTCCATAGAGGCGGTCGCCGAATTCCTGCGGCGCCTCCTGCCCCAGGTCTCTTTCGTCGTGGGCCACGGACAGATGCAGGAGCGGGAACTGGAACGGGTGATGATCGATTTCCTGGACCGCAAGTACGACTGCCTCGTGTCCACGATGATCATCGAATCCGGGCTGGATATCCCCAGCGTGAACACCATCCTGGTCAATCGCGCGGACCGTTTCGGACTCGCCCAGCTGTACCAGCTCCGGGGCCGCGTGGGGAGATCCAATCACCGGGCCTACGCCTACCTGATGATCCCCGCCGCCGGTGCGGTTACCCCCGACGCCCGCAAGCGGCTGGCCGTGATCTCCGAGTATACCGCGCTCGGCTCGGGATTTCATATCGCCATGCGGGACTTGGAGATCAGGGGCGCCGGGAACCTGCTGGGCACCGAGCAGCACGGTTTCATTTCCGCCATAGGATTCGATCTGTACTGCCGGCTGTTGAAGGAGGCCATGCAGGACCTGAAGGGTGAGACGCGCGAACAGTCCCACGAAGCCGATATAGACCTGCGGGTGGGTGCCTTCATCCCCGACGACTACATCGCGGACCGAAAGCTCAAGGTCGGTTTTTACCAGCGGCTTTCCCGGGTGGAAGACGAACGGGACGTCGTCTCGTTGCGCGAAGAGATGAAGGACCGGTTCGGCCGGCTGCCCGATCCGGCGCACATCCTGTTCGACCTGGTTTCCATTCGGCAGATCGCGGATAAAATCGGATTGAAACAACTCACGGTCAGCGGCAGTCAAATGACCATGACCTACCGGAACGGTCTTTATCCTTCGCGAGACAGGATAGCGCGCGTAACGGACGATCCCGCGCTGGACATTGAATTTCCTCACGGGGACGACTTCCGGATCAGGGCGGGACTGACCGGGAAATCGGAAGCCGAAAGGGTCGGCCTGGCCAAAAACCTGTTGCTTAAACTGCTGTGATTTGTTAATGATACGAGCCCGGTTATTCGAAAAGGCCCGCCCGCTGGAGTATGAAATCAGCATGAAATCCGCGGTCTATTGCGCCGTTCTTCTGAACGTGGCCCTTCTCTTTACGCAGTGCCGGTTTTTCTCAGCGGAGGAAGACGCCGATACCGTCGTCGCCCGGGTGAATCAGTCCACGCTGACGGCCGATGAGCTGGAAGCCGAAATGGAAGGCGCGGCACTGTCCGGCGCCACGCTGCAAATGAGAAAGGACTGGGTATCTGACTGGATCCGGACCGAACTCCTCTACCAGGAAGCCCTCAGGCGGGACCTGGACCGCGACGGCGCGACGGCACGGGAATTGGAAAGGATGCGCAGGGACCATCTCGCCAATGTCGTGCTGGATGATATTGCCGTCGACCCGTCGATGGCGGTCACCGACGAAGAGGTGGCGGTATACTTCGAGACCCATGGGCAGGAATTCATCTACCACGAGCCGGAACTCAGACTGTCCGTGATCGTTCTACCGGACGAGACCGCGGCTCGGCAGGTCCGCAACCAGCTGGCGCGCGGCCGCGGAACCTTCGAGGAACTGGCCCGTACGCGATCCCTTCATCCCTCCTCGGCCAACGGAGGAGACCTGGGTTACCTGAAAAGGGCGGATATCAGCGACGTGTCGGTGCAGGAAATCGTGTTTTCCCTGCAACCCGGCCAGATTTCCCGGCCGGTCCTTTCCGAATCCGGGTCGTTCATATTCAGGGTCGTGGACCGTCGCGAGGCGGGCACCCTGCCGCCGCTGGATGAAGTCCGTGGCGAGATCGTCAACAGGATGCTGCGGGACCGGCGCCGCGAACTGGTCAGGCGGTTCGTGGATGGGCTCCGGCAAGGGGCCGACGTGGAAATCCATAACGAAAACCTGATACGGTCGGAACCCTTCGCACCGTAGGCTGGAACCGGAGGGCATGTCTGTGCGCTCGATTACCCGCCATATCTGGCTGATTCTGGGTCTTGCCGTGGCCCTGACAAGCCGCCCGGCACACGGCCAGCAGTTGTTGGACTACGTCGTGGCCGTCGTGGACAACGAGATCATCCTCTATTCCGACGTGGTTGAAGCAGTAAAGATGTATCGCATGCAGCCGGCCGAGGAGGAACCGGAGGATCTCCCGAACCGGTTGCTGGACGATATGATCGATACACGCATCGTACTTGCGTACGCGCGAAGGGACAGCGTGCGGGTGCCCGCCGAACAGGTAAACGGCGCCGTACAGCAGATCATCGACCAATACACGGAACGCCTCGGTTCCGAAGAAGCCCTGGAACAACTGGTGATGAATTCCGGCATGACCATGAGAGACTGGAACCGGCTGCTCAGGCGGCAGAAGGAAGAGGAACTGCTCCAGCGAAGGCTCGAGGAAGATCGCTTCGGCGAAGTACGGGTTACCGGCCTGGAAGTGGCCCAGTACTATGAGAACCACTACGACAGCATTCCTTCGAATCCCGTCAAGCTGGACTTGAGCCACATCATGGTCTCCGCCCGCCCGGACCCGCAAATCGTGGCCGCGATGAACGCACGGATCGATGAGATCAGGCGCCGCATCGCCGATGGGGAGGACTTCGGCGACATGGCGCGGCGGTATTCGGAAGATCTGAACAGCGCCCGGAACGGCGGAGACCTGGGATTCTTCGCCCGGGGGACGTTCATGGCCGATTTCGAAGCCGCGGCTTTCTCCCTCGAACCGGGCGAGATCAGCCCCACGGTACAGACGGACGTAGGCCTGCATATCATCAAGCTGGAAGAACGGAAGGGCGACGAGATCCGGGTGCGTCACATTCTGGTCCAGGTTTCCAAAACGGATGAAGACGATCATCGCGCGCTGGAGACGATTTCCATGCTGCGCCAGCGGATTCTCGACGGCGACGAGTCATTCGCCGAGGCCGCCAGGAAATACTCGGAAGACCTGGCCTCCGCTTCGGACGGCGGTCATATCGGAGAGTTCATGCTCGATCAGTTGCTGCCCCAATACCAGGCCGCCCTGGACACCATATCCGTCAACCAGATGACCGAACCCATCAAGGTGGTGGACCAGAACGCCACCTCCTACCACATCATGAGGTTGAACGGCAGAACCGGCGGCGACAAGCTTTCCCTGGACGACCATTTCCAGCAGATCACGTATCTGGCCAAACAGGCCAAGTGGAACACGGAACGGGAACGGTGGCTCAAGGATCTGCGCCGCGAGTTGTACATCGACGAGCGGGGCCTGGACTCCACGCCCTGAACGGTGAACCGCCCCACGCCAATACCGTTGAAATGAGAATAGACCTGTTTTTGAAACGGTCCCGCATCATCAAGCAGCGGGATGCCGCCAAAAAGGCCTGCGACCGGGGTATGGTTTCCATTTCAGGCAGACCCGCGAAACCCGGACACCAGGTCGGCGCAAGGGACATCGTCGTCGTGGAGTGGCCCCACAGGCGGCTGGAGTTCGAAGTGTTGGACGTCCCGGCGGGCAACGTTTCGAAAGACCGGGCGCAATCCCTGTACGCCGTACTGAGCGACGAGCAGCTAAGCAACGAATCGTCGGGGTTTGCAGAAGGATGAATTCCCGCCGAGAAGGGAAACCCGGCGAGCATGCGCCACAGGAACCCACCCTCAGCCGATTTCGAGCCTCCCTACAGCCATCTGGCCCGGATATATGATCACGTGATGCGTCACGTGGACTACACGCGGTGGGCCAACTATATACAGTCGGTATTCACACGGTTCGAAGCGACGCCGGATGACATACTCGAGCTGGCCTGCGGAACCGGCGCCATGGCGTGCATCCTCGACGACCGGGGATACCGTATGACAGGCATCGACCGGTCGGAAAGCATGATCGCCGTGGCGAGACAGAAAGCCCTGGATGCCCGCCGGACCATTCGCTTTCAGGCGGGCGACATGGTTCGTTTGCCGATATCCGAACCTTTTGACGCGGTGTTGTGCCTGTACGACAGCATCAACTACGTCATGGAAGAGGCGGACATCCTTGCCATGTTGAACGGACTGCGTGCTGTAATAAAGCCCGGCGGCCTGTTCGTATTCGACGTCTGTACGGAGCGAAATTCGCGCAGGTACTTCCATAACCAGGTCGACCGGGAAAGCAACGGGGATTTCTCCTACATCCGGCGTTGCGAGTATGTCCCCGATACGTGCGTACAGGTCAATGAATTTCAGTTCATCTTTAACCGCGAAGGCAAACGGCACTCCACCCGGGAGCGCCACGAGCAACGGATCTACCCCGTGGCCAGACTCGCGCAGGTCTGCCGCGAAGCGGGTTACCACGTACTTGGCGCCTTCGACGGTTTCACCTTTGAAGAGGCGTCTGAGCAGTCCAATCGGGTTCACTACGTAGTCCGCCCCGTCCCCTGAGCGGGTATCATGGCATTCGACCGGATCATCGGCCACCACAAACAGCGTCAGAGACTCATGGACGCCGTAAGGCAGGACCGCCTGGCGCATGGGTACCTGTTCTGCGGACCGCCCGGCGTGGGCGCCGAGGCGCTGGCCATTGAACTGGCCTGCGCGGTCAACTGCGAAAGCGGGCCGGGAGAACCCTGCGGACAGTGCCGGCACTGCCGGCGGATACGTGCGCTGCAGCACCCCGACGTGCACCTACTGGTCCCCGCTTCGTCCGCACCGCCTCCGGAGGGACCGCCCGCACCGCCCGGACCGCCCGCACCGCCCACCCGGAACAGGGAGTCCCCGGGCCGTGGGAACGCCCGGGAAGAACGCAGGCAGGGGTTGTCCTTCCTTTTGGCCGGCGATCCCTACGCCGCCCTGCCGCTGGGAAAGAACGACATCCTCTCCGTGGACGACATCAGGTCGCTCAGAAGAGATGCGTCCGTCAAGCCGTACGAAGGACGGAAGAAAGTCGCGATCATCGTCTCGGCGGACCGGATGAACACCGCGGCCGCAAACGCGCTGCTCAAAACGCTGGAGGAGCCTCCGGGCACCCTGATGCTCATCCTGACCGCAACACGTTCCCGGCTGCTGCTGCCTACCATCCTGTCCCGTTGCCAGCCCGTTTCCCTCCCGCGCCTCCCTGAAGCCGACGTGAAGACGGCGCTGACCGGGAGGTACGACGTGGAACCCGATGAGGCCGCTCTGCTTGCCCGCAGATCTGAAGGCCGCCTGGACGAAGCGCTGTCGGCCATGTCGGAAGGGGGCCTGCGGCTTCGGGAAGAAGCCTTCGCCCTGCTGGAGTGTATCCACGACGCGTCTCCCCTGCGTTTGTTCGAGCAGGTGGAATCCCTGGCCGCGGCGCACCGGGAAGAACCGGTCGTGGAGCAGATCCTGGACCACCTGCTTGAACTTTACCGCGACCTGTTCATTCTCTCCACCACGGGCGAATCCTCCACCCTCTCCAGCCCGGAACGCCAGGTCGCCTTGCAGGCGCTGGCTTCCGGGATGAACGTCCTGGCTATCGAGCAGGGCATCGCCGCCATAGAGGAAGCCAGGCGGGGCATCGCCCTGAACGCTCACGTCCAGCTCGCCCTGCTCGTGCTTGTGCTCAGACTCAGATTGAATCGGGGATCGCCGGGTGCGCGAGGGACGCGTTCCCGGGCGGCGCCCTCCCATACCCCGCCCGCCCCGGATTGATCCGTTGACAAACCGCCTTCCACACGCTATCGTGATGCTGGAATTGAACGAGGTTCACGCCGGGACAGACCACCAGCGCCCGTGAGGAAGCCGTGGCGGAGAAAATACTCGTAACCGACGCGTTGCCCTACGCGAACGGCAAGTTGCACATCGGCCATATCGCCGGCGTCCATTTGCCTGGGAACATCTATGTCCGCTATCAGCGGCTGAAAGGCCGGGACGTCGTCCACGTCAGCGGGTCGGACGACCACGGCGTGGCCATCACCCTGGCGGCCGAGAAGGAGGGCATAACGCCCAAGGAACTCGTGGACAAGTACTACCCCGTCATCAGGGGTGCCCTGGAAGACTTCGGAATCGTCTACGACAATTTTTCCCAGACCTCCCGGCCCATCCACCACGAGACGGCCCGGGCCTACTTCCGCCGCCTGGAAGAAAAGGGCTGTTTCGACGTACGGGAAGTCAACCAGATCTACTGTCCGGCCAGCGGCCGCTTTCTGCCTGATCGTTACGTGGAGGGCACGTGCCCCCATTGCGGTTCCGACCGCGCCCGGGGAGACCAGTGCGAGGCCTGCGGCACCATTCTCGACGCCACGCAACTGATTGATCCGCGCAGCGAATTCTGTAAAGGCCCGCTCGAGGTCCGGCCGGTCGATCACTGGTATTTCAAGCTCGCCCGCGTGTCGTCCAGGCTGCAGGCGTGGATCGATACGAAAAAGCACTGGAAGGATAACGTACGCAATTACTGCCGGGGCTGGTTCAACGAGGGGCTGTCCGACCGCCCGATCTCGCGCGACCTGGACTGGGGCGTGGCGCTGCCGACGAAGGACGCCGTGGGCAAGGTCATGTACGTCTGGTTCGAAAACACGCTGGGCTACGTGTCGTCCACCCGGGAATGGGCGGCGGCGCAGGGCGAACCCGACCGGTGGAAGGACTACTGGCTGAATCCGGACTGCAAACTTGTCAATTTCCTCGGCAAGGACAACATCGTCTTTCACGCGATTCTGTGGCCGGCCATGATCATGGAACACGGGGATTTCATCCTGCCTTCCGAGATTCCCGCCAACGAGTTTCTCAACATCGAGGGCCAGAAGTTGTCCACCAGCCGGAACTGGGCGGTCTGGCTGGATGAATACCTGGAGCGTTTTCCGCCCGATCCCATGCGATACTGTCTCGCATCGATTTCGCCCGAGACGAAGGATGCCGATTTCACCTGGAAGGACTTCCAGGCGCGGAACAACAATGAACTGGCCGACATTTTCGGGAATTTCGTAAACCGCACGCTGACTTTCATCGACCGGTATTTCGACGGCGTGATCCCGGAACCGGGGCCGCTTACGCCGGAGGACCGGGACATGCTGGAGACTGTCGCCGGCGCCCCGGACCGTGTCGGCGCGTGCTTCGAAGCCTTCCAGGTAAGGCGTGCCGTCCGGGAACTGATCGCCCTCGGCAATGGATGCAACCGGTACTTCAACGACCAGGCGCCCTGGAACACGCGCAAAACCGACCGGGTGCGTTGCGCTACCACCCTCTACGTGTGCGCGCAGGCGGTCAGGACCCTGGCCCTGGTCATGTCGCCCATCGTGCCCTTCAGCGCCGAAAGACTGTGGAGGATGGCGGGGCTGGAAGGCCGTGTCGACGAGCAGAAATGGGACGAGGTCAAGATAGACGCGTCGCTGTCCGGACGCTCCATAGGCAAAATCGAAATCCTGTTTCACAAGATCGATGACGATACGATCGACGCGCAGATCGAAAAGCTGGGCGAGACCGTCGCCCGGGGAGACGGCAAGGCCGATTCCGGCAAAACCGGACCCGCCGGGGCGGAGAGAAACGACCTCGTATCGATCGACGCGTTCCGGCAGATCGATCTGCGCGTCGCCGATGTCGTGGCGGCGGAACCGGTACCCGGAACGGACCGGTTGCTCAAGTTGCAACTGCGTATCGGGGAGGAAGACCGGCAGATCGTGTCCGGCATAGCGCCGGGTTATACCCCGGACAGACTGGTCGGGCGCCAGATCGTGGTGGTGGTGAACCTGGAACCGGCGAAAATCCGGGGCGTGGAATCCAGGGGCATGCTGCTCGCGGCCGCAGATGACGGCGGCGCGCCCGTACTCCTCGGCCCGGACGTCCGGGTACAATCGGGTTCATCGGTGACCTGACGGTCAGCATGGCCGGCGCGGCCGGTCGACCATGCTGGCCATGCTGGCCATGCTGGCCGGTACGCTCGATGCGGCCGCCGGCGCGGACCGTGCATCACCCAATCATCCTGCACCCAAGCGCTGCTTTTGCTGTTCGACACCCATACCCATCTTACGGATGCGGCATTCGATCATGACCGCGGCGACGTGATCCAACGGGCCCTCGAGGCGGGGGTGGAGCGCATGATCGCCATAGGGTATGATCTCGAAAGCAGCCTGGCCGCCGTCGCGCTTGCCGAGCGCTGCGAAGCCGTGTACGCCGCCGCGGGCATCCATCCCTGTCACGTTCACGAAGCGCGCGACGCGGATTTCCGGGAAATCGAGAAACTGCTCAATCATCCGTCCGTAGTCGGCGTGGGCGAAACGGGCATCGACCTGTTCCACGACCGGTCCACCTGTCCCCTCCAGCAGACGTCGTTCAGAAGACACCTGGAGTGGGGCCGGAGCACGGGACTGCCGGTCATCGTGCACGACCGGGACGCCCACGTCGAAGTCATGGCCCTGCTGGACGAGTTTCCCGAAGGAGAAACGACCGCCATCCTGCACTGCTTTACCGGGAATGTCCCCATGGCTGAAAGGGCCGTTTCCATGGGATGCTTCCTGGGGTTTGGCGGCATCGCCACGTTCAGGAACTCGACGGTCCACGAAGTGATCTCCAGGGTGCCGCGAGATCGCATCCTGGTTGAAACGGACGCGCCTTACCTGGCGCCTGTCCCCCACCGCGGCCGCCGGAACGAACCGGCCTACCTTGTAAATACGGCCGAAGCGGTCGCCCGTCACCGGGCCGTGTCCACGGAAGAACTGGCGCGGACCACAACCCAGAACGCGAAGAGCGTGTTTCGAATCCAATGAGCACAGTGCCCGAGCCTCCCGAAGACCTGCTGGCCAGTCTGCGCAGATCGGCGTTCCGTCCATCCAGGACGCGGGGTCAGCATTTCCTGAACGATCCGTCGACAGCCCGCCGGATCGTCGAGGCGGCGGGTGTCGCGAAGCATACGCACGTCCTTGAAATCGGTCCGGGGACCGGTGCGCTCACCCGGCACCTCGTCGCCCGCTCCGGCAGCATAACCGCGGTGGAAATCGATGCCAGGCTGGCACGGGCGCTTCAGGAAGCTTACGGGCGCTACGATCACCTGGCCGTCCTGCACCGGGACGTACTCGACCTGGATCTGTCCGATCTGGTCGAAGCTTCCGGCGAAGCGGGGCTCGTGCTCGTGGCCAATCTGCCCTACGGCATCACGGGACCTGTCCTTGACCGCCTGATCACCCATCATGGCGGGATCACGCGCGCGGTCATCATGGTACAGCACGAAGTGGGTGGACGTCTGACCGCCTCTCCGGGTACGAAAGCCTACGGGGCGATAACCGCTATCATGGCTTATCACTACGACGTGGTATCCCTTTTTCGGGTGGGCAGTGACCGATTCGTTCCCCGCCCGGCCGTGGATTCGGTCGTCCTCCGGTTGAGCCCCCACGATCGTCCGCCCGTCGACGTCCGTGACGCCGCCCTGTTGACGGTGCTCATCAAGTCGGCCTTTCAACATCGCCGCAAGATGCTGCACCACGCGGTGAATCGCCTGGCTCCCGGTTCCGCCGGCCATCTTTCGGATCGTACCGGGATCAATCTGAAACGACGCGGAGAGACCCTGGACCTGGTCGAGTTCGCCGCGCTGGCCGACGCGCTCCGGGAATACAGGGCCAACCGTAAAGATCAATCCTGACAGACGGCACCATGCGCTTTCGATACTCACATTCGGCCAGGCTGCGGTTGATGAACGAAAAGAACCAACGGCGGCGCTATTTCCAGTACGCGGGTCTGGGAGCGGCCGTAGTGGTCCTCCTGGGCTTCGCGCTGTGGATATCGCTGTTTGAGCACCAGGCGCGGGCGGTCGTGGACTGGGCGCTGGACCGGCCCCGGCCCGTTTCCTTTCCGGAATTTACGAGAACTGCCGCCTTCAAGTCCGATCAGCAGGCATATTACGCGCTGGATTCGGCCCTTTACGCCGCGCTGATCAATCTGCAGGTGCCGCCCGGCAGAATACGAGAAACGAAGCCGCGCGCGATGACCCGTGAGGGGCAGTGGACGCCTGTTGAGCGTCGTATCATCGTTTCGGGCGCCTATTCGCTCACGGAATGCAATCTCGAGATCGCCAGGGCGGTCGCGCGGGCGGGCGGCACAGTCGTCCAGGCGGCGGAACGGAGCAGGACCCGGGAGTTATTGCTCGAAATCGCCCACAACGGCAAGGTTACGCATCACCTCTACATAACCCGCGCTGCCGCCCTTCAGAGAAAAACAGCCCGTCTGGCGGTAGTGATCGCCTATACGGACGGGAATCACCGCGGCGTGGTCGAAAAACTGGCGGAATCCACCCGCCCCATCACTTTCGCCCTGTTGCCCTGGGCATCCGGTGTGGACGATATAGCCAGGGACATCACCCGCGGAAACCGCGGAGACCGCGGCGACCGCGGCGACCACGAGGTGATTGCGTTGCTCCCCGTGCAACCGAAGTCCTTCACACGCGCCATCACCCGCCGGAGATCCGTGCTGGCTACCCATTCGGAACAGACCAACCGCCGCATCGTGGAAGATGCCCTCGCATCGCTTTCCATGGCCGGTGGGGTGTTGGGATACCGTGGCGGCCGCATGGACAATGCAGCCGAAGCACTGGCCCCCGTACTGGACGAGTTGGGCGAGCGGGGCAAGTACTTCCTGGACGCCCGGGGAGCAGAGGAATCGTCCGCCGGTCCGGAGAATCCGGACGACGGACACGGCCGGCTTCGTGCCTGGGGCGTCCTCGATCCCGTTTACAATCCCGTGATCATATCCATGAACCTGGACCGCGCGTCGCTTTCGGCCCTGGAAAACGCCCACGCGATCGTCATCGCCGATGCACGGCCCCATACGTTTCAGGTTCTGACGACCCAGATGGCCCACCTTGAAACGAGGGGCATCGAATTCGTCCGGGTTTCCGACCTTTTGGACAACTGACACCGGAGCTTCACACATGATAAAACTGAGTGTATGCGTAGACCAGGTCGCCGCCCTGCGAAACATGACGAAACGCGGAGAGCCCGATCCCATGACCGCGGTCATGATGTCGCAGGTGAGCGGGGCGGACGCCGTAACGATTTCGTGGGCCTCCGACGCTTCGCTCTACCTGGGCGGGGAGTACGACATCATCCGGCGGCTCGTGCACACCCACCTGAACGTCATCGCTCCCCCGGACCTGGAACTGCTGCAGAGTATCTTGACGATTTCGCCCGATATGGTTACTCTTGTTCCGTTGGGCTACGGGCATACGGGCCTGAACAACGAATGGTTCGATTCACCCTGGCCCGAAGCCGATTCCCTGGAACGGCCGGTCGAACGCATGACCAGGGCGCTGCAGGAAAACCGGATCCTGACGAACATATTGATCAGGCCCACTGCGACGCACGTCCGGCAATGCGCCGAGATCAAGACGGATTACGTGCATATTGACGCGAGCCGATACGTTCAGGCCGCCGACACCGAGGAGAAAAGCCGGGTATTCGAAGAAATGGCCGGCGCGGCAAAGACGGCGGCGCGGCTGAACATGGGTGTCTCCGTCGGCCGGGGTATCGATTACCTGACGGCGGCGGATCTGGCGGGCATAGGGGACGTGGAGGAAATGGTCGTGGGTTATGCCGTTGCCGTGCGGGCGATGACCATCGGGTTTGAACGGTCCGTCCGGGACCTGGTCGACATCATCCGCCACGTGCCCCGTCCACCGATGGACTGGTAGGCCGGCCGTCGGCATCGCACGCCACAGGGCTCCTGACGGAGCCGTCGGTCGCGGCATTGAATCAGACCGGTAGACCGGCCACCGGCGTCGCACGCCACACCGGCCGTGGTATCGAAAGGAAACTGCCATCCACAAACGTATTTCTTTCCTGGTTTTTCTCGCCGTAACCCTGCTGGGCGGAATGCTTGTCTTCCCTACCGTCAGGTTGTGGGTGTCGTCTTCCGAAACCCTCGAAAAGCTCTCGCCAGCCGAACGGAAAGCGTTGTACAGCCGGTCCACCGTCCCGGGCATCGATCTGGCGGGCGGGTACCGGCTTGCCGCCGGCGTGGATGTCTCCCGGTACACGGAAAGGGGCAGGATGCGGGCGGTGGCGAGCCTGGTCGAGACCTGGCGCCGGCGCCTGAACGCCTTCGGGATTTCGGAATCCGTTGTTACCGCGCGGTCAGAGGACACCTTCGATATCGTCGTGCCGTTGAGCGCGGATACCGGTCTCGTAGGCGGCATGATTCAGGATTCCGGGGAGATTACGCTGCATCTGTTTAAGGACGGCGCGGAAGTACAGGCGTTACGACAGCGTATAGACGATGCCGTGCTTGAAAGGGCATCGCCAGCGTCCGGCGGTTCGGGCGGTTCGGAAACGGTCGGACGGGACGGACCGGAACCGGCTGGATCGGACGGGCCGGAACCGGCTGGATCGGACGGGCCGGAACCGGACGTACCGGAACCGGCTGGATCGGGCGGACCGGCTGGATCGGACGGACCGGCTGGACTGAGCGCGTTGCTCGCCAGTATCACGGTGGAAGAAGGGATAGGGGACATCGCCGTAAGGGAAGACAACGTAGAAGCCGTACGGGCCATACTGGCCGATTCTACGGTGCGGGCCGCCATAAGGGCCTTCAACCTGGCGAATCCCCCCGCCGGTGCCTTCGCCTGGGCTTCCGAGCCGGTGGAACGCGGCGGTAGCGCATACTATCCGCTTTACTTTATCAACCAGGATGTCGACCTGAACGTACAGCCCCTGGCTTCGGCCGTAATCAGTGACGCATCGGTTACGGCTGACCGGGGCGCCTACGCAGTACGCCTTTTCCTGGAGGACGAGGGCCGCGAAAGCCTGGCCAACCTGTCCAGCGCCAATGCGGGCAACCGCCTGGCCATCAAAATGAACGGGCAGGTTTACGTGACGCTGAACATCCAGGGCAGGATACCCGACGGACGCATAGAGATACCGGGCGGCGACACCCTTGAAGAGGCGCGCGCCCTGGCGGCCATCCTGGAATCCGAGTCGCCTCCCGTGGCCGTGACGCTCCTGGATCAGGCGGCAGTGGCTTCGCCGTCGCCCTACGGCGAGGATGTCGTGGACGGCGCGGCCGCCGCCGCGGCGATCAGCCTGGGACTGCTCGGCGCCATGGTGCTGATCCGGTACCGGGCCGCCGGTGTGGTATTCCTGGTGGGCATACTGTACCATCTGATCGTGACGGGCGCCGTGCTCAGGCTTTGGAACATTGCCGGAATCGCGCCGTACTTCACGCTCGCCGGCGCGGCAGGTTTCCTCGGCGCGTTTCTCGTTTTCACCACGGTCCATCTCTGGATGTTCGAATACCTGCGGGCGGAGTCCGGTGCGGAGTCCTCGGTCCGGCAGGGTGTAATGATGGCGCTCGAGAAGTGCAGACCGGTCCTCGTCTGGGTCCACGTCATGCTGCTGCTCGTTTCGGTGAGCCTGGTCGCGGTCGGCACCGACGGACTCGTCAATTTCGGCCTCGTGCTGTTTTCCGGCGCGGCCGGCAGCCTGCTGACCTCTTTCCTCTGGACGAACATGCTCCTGTCCTCCCTGGTGACGGACTGGCAGATCAGGAAGTTGAGTGTGTGATGGCAAACAAACTGGCCGCATGGTATGGAAACCTGATCGACAGGCCCGGGCTGGTCTACGCCGTCGCCGTGTTGCTGGCCGCGGCGGGGATCGCCGCCACCGCGATGAAGGCGGAACATACCGTTACCGACGGTCTGGTGACGCTGTTGTTGTCCGGCGATTTGCTCTACGGACTTTTCCTGATCATGCTGATCGTTCTGGTCATCGTCGGCGCGCGGGTCGACGACCGGCCCGGCAAGAGCATCGCGCTGACCCTGGGGGTACTGGCGGCCGGAAGTATCGTGCGGCTGCTGCTCCCTTTTGCCCGGTCGATTGACTGGCTGGGAGAATGGAACGGGATGATGCTCGGCATCATGATCATCACGCTCTACCTGTCGTTGCGCGTGGGCGCCCGATTCGCCGTTACAGCCATGGGCAGCGCGCTGTACGCCATGATCGTCACGGCGGGAATAACCTTTGGCCTGGTCGATCGGATTTCGGTTTCGAGTATCCTTGCGCTCATGGCGGTCGGGGCCGTGGCGGTCGTGATGGCCTTTCTGGGCTACAGCCAGGTTCGGCTTCAGATGGAAGCCGCGCGGCGGGAATCCGTCGTCCACTCGGTGCGGACCGGGATGTCGCGGGCCCTGCCCTTCTTGCTTCTGGCCGGTCTTGCCACCCTCTTGATCTCTGTTCCGCTGGCCGCCGTCGCCAGTGGTCCCCCCCGGGATTTCGGCCTGCTGCTGATGATCGGCGGGCCGATCGGCGCCCTAGCCGCGTTGATGTCCGTGGTACCGCTCGTCTCCATGACGCAAAACGTGTCGTTCGAAACCGGGGCGTCCGCCCGGCGCGGAGGCCGCCGACAGCGGTAATCCCGTTGTGGACCCACCCGCACGGCCACTCGGGAGCGTCATGGCCGACCAGCCCAACATCCTCCTGATCATTTCCGACCAGATGGTCGCCGCATTGACCGGGGCCTACGGCCATCCCGTGGTACGGACGCCGCACCTGGACAGGCTGGTTGAGACGGGCATACGATACGATGCCGCCTACACCGCCTTTCCGCTCTGCGCACCCGGCCGGGCCTGTCTGATGACGGGGCGGCACGCCTCTGAAATCGGTGCCTGGGACAACGGCGCGCTGCTTGCCGCGGACCAGCCGACCTTCGCACATTACCTGTCCGAGGCGGGTTACGATACGGTGCTGTCCGGCAAGATGCACTTCATCGGTCCGGATCAACTGCACGGCTTCAGAAAACGGCTGACTACCGATATCTACTCTTCTGATTTCAACTGGGTTAAGCCGGAATGGATCCGCCTGAAAGAGACCGGAGGGAGAGACTGCGAGCAGGTAATGGCCAACCGGCCCGCCTACAATGCGGCCGGATATACGGGCGACGGCGTGCGCATCGGTGTCTGGCACGACGCCCTGAGCTACGACGAGGAGACCCATTTCCGCGCCATCGAATACCTGCGGGCCAGGAAGTCCGGCGGGGAGGACGGCCCTTTCCTGCTCTGCGCGTCCTACCATCATCCCCACGAACCGTTCTGGCCGCCCGAGGCGTACTGGAACCTGTACGAAGGCGCCGAGATCGACCTGCCCACCTTCCCCGGCGACCTGGATGAAACCTACTCCATGATGGACCTGAACCTGAACGCCTACCACGGTACAGGGCGTTACGACCTGCGGAACGAAGAGGGTCTCTACCGGCTTCGCCGCGCCTACTACGCGCTGGTGAGCTACATGGACGAGAAAGTCGGCGGCCTGCTGGACGTGCTCGACGAAACCGGACTGGCGGAAAACACCGTGGTGGTCTTCGCCAGCGACCACGGCGATATGCTGTGCGAACGGGGCATGGTACAGAAACGGTGTTTCTACGAGTGGTCCTGCCGCGTGCCTCTCATCGTTCGCTTCCCGGATGGATGGAGGGCGGGTACGGCCTGTCCCCATCCCGTGTCGCTGATCGATCTTCTGCCTACTTTCTGCGACCTCGCGGGCGTTGACGACCGGCTTCCCCACGACGGCGGCAGCCTCGTGTCGGCCGCCTCCTTGGACGATGCGGACCGCGTGGTGTTCGCTCAGGCGCACGAAGCCGTGGGCATGCCCTGCATCATGGCGAGGCAGGGCCGGTACAAGTACCATTACATGCACGGTTTCGAGCCCCGTCTTTTTGATCTGGACAACGATCCGGGCGAATGGCATAATCTCTCCGGCGACGGCGCGTACGGGCAGGTGGAAGCGCGTCTTCGCGACCGGATCCTCGACCGGTTCGACCCGGATGCCATCGCGGATGAAAACCTGGCCAGCCTGTACCGGCGGCGTCTGATCCGGGATAACATGACCAGGCACGGACACACGTGGAGTCACGCCCCCGGGTTCGACCACCGGCGGGGCGCCATGAACCAGTATTTGAAATAGACGGACGGGTCGGATCGATTGACCTGGCGATACACTGATTCGGAAAGCCCGACTGCGTAGCCGGGCAGGTATCCAACAGGAGGTCTTCATGTTGCGTGCAGGCTTCATAGGTGCCGGAGGCCGTTCCCAGAGCGCCCACTATCCGGCGGTCGAACGGTTGCCGGACGTCGAAATGACGGCCGTGTGCGAACTGGACGAGACGCGCCTGAAGCAGGTTACCGAGCGCTACGACTTCCCCCACGTCTATACAAACCACCGCGCCATGCTGTCCGAGGTGGAACTGGACGTGGTCTACTGCGTAATGCACGAGAAATGGCTGCTCCAGCCCGCTCTCGACTGTCTGCGCGCGGGCAAGCACGTGTTTATCGAGAAACCCCCCGGGAAGGACAGCGGGGAGACGCGGCAGCTGCTGGACGCGGCCGTGGAACACGACGTGTACGCCATGGTGGGATACCAGCGACGTTTTACTTCGGTCGTCCGTGAAGCCATGCGGCGCGTGCGCGCAAGAGGGCCGGTCTCCCTCGCCGTGACCACCTTCAACAAGAAAATGCTGTTCGACAAGCCCGGGTACTCCACGACCCTGTGGGACGACGTGACCCACGTGGTGGACCTGCTGCGTTACATGGTGGGCGGCGAGCCCGTCGAGGTCACCCGCTACCGCGACAAATTCGATTCGGTCGATTGGAATCACTACACGGCGCTGGTCCGTTTCGCCGGCGGGGCCACGGGTGTCGTATTCGGAAACCGCGCCTCCGGCGGCCGGGTGTTGAGCGCGGAGCTGCACGGCGTGGGCATCGGCTGCTACATGAAACTGCCCGAGGAAGTCGACATCCACGAGGACGACCAGCGGACCGTAATGCAGGGATGGGAGATCGACGGCGACGACGCGGAAGATACGCCCACCTACGAAGGCACGCTCGCCATGCACGAGCATTTCGTGGATTCCATCCGTAACCGGACCGTCCCCGTCAGCGATCTGCGCGACGTCATACATACCATCAGGCTGGTGGACTGGATCGAAACGGGGCACTGTCCCGATTAGGCGCCGCCCTGGCCAGGTCCCGCTGCCAGTGAACGCGGTCTTCGAGTCCCGAGCGTCTGCATCATGCAACGGCTGAATTTCCCGGAATACGCTTTCGAAATCGATTCGGACGACGCGGGGCGCAGGGTCATTTTCGACGGGATCCGGCGCCGTTTCGTCCGACTTACGCCCGAAGAATGGGTCCGTCAGCACCTGGTGCGCTACCTGGTCGAAGACCGGGGATTCCCGGCCGGATACGCGGCGGTTGAAAAGGGTTTCCAGTATGCCGGCACGGCCGTTCGCGCCGATGTAATCATGCACGACCTGCAAGGGCGGCCGGTCCTGATGGGCGAATGCAAGGCGCCGGAGGTCCGCGTGACGGAAGCCGTCTTCGAGCAATTGGCCCGATACAATTCGGTCATCCAGGCCCGGTATCTGGTGGCTACCAACGGCAGGACGCACTTCTGCTGTGAACACAGGGCCGGCGGTGGATTCCACTTTCTGTCGGAACTGCCCGAATTCGAGCGTTCCTGAGGGGTTCGACCGTGTCGGAGGAACTGGAACTGGTCGCGCGAGATACGCTGGAACAGCGGGTCGAAGCCCTGGAAGACGAAGGATTCGTCTATTTCCAGGGCGCGCTTTCGGAGGAGGAAATCGGGACACTGCGCGCCGCCATGGACCGGCTGGAAGCCCGTCCCGATGAATTCGACCGGCACACTGTACCCGAGTCTCAAGGTTTTCTCAACAAGTCCATCAACAACGTGTTCAACCGGGACCCGGTGTTCCTGTCCTGCCTGGACCGCCCGGACGTCATCGATGTAGTCGAAGCCGCTCATGGTGCGGACTGTCACGTCATCGGCATGACGGCGTGGATGACGGGACCGGGCCGGCCGGACCAGGGCATCCACGTGGACTGGCAGCCGCTGGAACTGCCGGAGGACGTCATGGACGATCCGCGGGTCAAGGTGCCGGTGTACATCACCACGGCCCACTACTATCTCGACGACCTGTGCGAGGCCCTGGGGCCCACGCAGTTCATACCCGGCAGCCACCGCGCCGGCCGGCGTCCCGTCAGTGGGGAGTCCACCTGGCGGGGCGTCGAACCCCGGAGCATACTCTGTTCGGCCGGGGACGCGGTCCTGTTCCGTTGCGAAGTCTGGCACCGCGGGACGGCGAACACGAGCGACCAGGTGCGCTACCTGCTCCAGGTCCACTATGCCCAGCGCATGATCACCCAGAAGTTTCCGCCCTACCTGAACCGGTTCCGGTTCGACCCGGCTATTCTGTCGCGTGCCACGGACCGACAGCGCCGGCTATTGGGCGAGCATGTACAGAGTAATTACGACTGATATTCTGGAAACTACCCGCGACAATCATAGTTGGCTTCCCTGGGATAAGCCCAACCCGCCAAACCATTCAGGAGGTACTCAAATGAGAATCGCCAGGTTCGCCCCCATATTCTTGCTCGCCGCCGTTTTCGCACTCCCGGCCGCCTCGCAGACGCGTGAAGAAGGTCCGTGGTGGCCTCATCCCATCTGGGGCAAGGACGACCAGGCCGGAGGCTCCAACTGGATTACGCCCGAGAAAGTGTTGAAGTCGCTTACGCTGGTCAAGACGGGCCAGATCTACGAAATCGGCCAGGTGTACACCGCGGACATGCCCCTATTCGGGCAGCGGACCTATTCCATGGTCATCCCCGGTTCTCCCTCAGGAGCGCCCATGGGATCCAACAACCTGATCTATTACGACGAGTTCCTGGTCGCCGAGATCGGCCAGGTGGGCACCCAGTTTGACGGGCCCGGTCACATCGGAGAGCGGCTCAAGATGGCGGACGGCTCGGAGAAGGACGTCTTCTACAACGGGTTTACTAATGAGGAGATCAAGGGACCCTACGGCCTCGTACAGCTGGGCGTAGAGCACGTCAAGCCCTTCTTGACCCGCGGCATCCTCGTGGACGTGGCCGCGTACAAAGGCGTGGAGTCTCTAGACCACAGCTACGAGGTAACGGTGGAGGACGTCCGGGGTGCCCTCACGCGGCAGGGTATCGCGGAGGACAGTCTCGAACCCGGAGACGCCTATTTCTTCCGCTACGGTTGGGCGCGGCACTGGAGCGACCCCGGCAAGTACAACGCCGCCCCGCCCGGCATCGGGATGGCCGTCGCCCGGTGGGTAGTCGAGAAGAAGGCATCCATGATTGGCTCGGACCAGTGGACCACCGAAGTGGTGCCCAATCCCGATTTAAGCCAGGCCTTCCCGGTTCACCAGGAACTGATTACCCGGAACGGCGTCTGGAACCTCGAGAACATGAACCTGGACGAACTTTCGGGGGACGGCGTCTACGAGTTCCTCTTCATTCACACGCCCATTCGTTTCAAGGGGGCGACGGGGTCGCCGGCGCGGCCGATCGCCATCAGGTAAATAACGACGATGATGAGGGGAGAATCAAATGTCAGAGTTCGAAGGTAAAGTGGTCATCGTAACAGGGGGCGCAAAGGGCATCGGAGGGGGCATTGTCCGCGCCTTCGCCGGCGCGGGGGCCCGAGTCCTGTGCGCCGACATCGACGACGAGGCCGGTTCGGCGATCGCCGCTGCAAGCGACAAGATCCGCTACGTCCACGCCGACGTGACCACGAGCCAGGTGTGCCGAGCCCTGGTGGAGACCGCGGCGGAGTCCTGGGGTGGGGTGGATATCCTGTGCAACAACGTGGGTATACAGCCGACGTCGAGCTATCTGCCCGCCCACGAGATGTCCGAAGAACAGTGGGACCGGATCATCGACGTGAACCTGAAGAGCCGCTTCCTGATGGTGAAGTACTGTGTGCCCGTCATGAAAGAAAGAGGGGGCGGGGTGATCATCAACACGGCGAGCGTCCAGGGACTCCAGTCGGCCAAGGGCATCTCCGCCTACGCGGCGAGCAAGGGAGGCGACCTGTCACTGGTGCGTCAACTGGCCCTGGATTATGCCGAAGACAACATCCGCGTAGTGGCTGTAAATCCCGGCACGATCGAAACGCCCCTGCTGCAGGAGGCGATCGATTCGATCGGCGGCGACGAAGACGAAATACGGACGGACATGGCCTCGCGGCACGCGGTGAACCGCCTGGGCAGTCCGGAGGACATCGCCAACGCCGTCCTCTTTCTTGCAAGCGACCGGGCTTCATTCATCACGGGTGAATACGTGAACGTGGACGGGGGTTTGATGGCCCGGGGGGCGTGGGCCTAGGTGGGTTGAAACAGGCCTCAGGTGCAGACAGAGTGCATAGGGGTCATTTCGAAAGGTTCGAAGTGAGACGGGCTCAATCCCCATTCTCGCATCGAGTCTATTCCAGCATTCGAGAAATTCGCAGTGATATCGACTATTGGAGTAATCTGTTCAGATGCGGACTTAAAATCGCACTATGAAAGCCGTCAAAGTTACTTCTGTATGTTAAATACGTCTTTGCGCCAGGGAATCGTGTAATGAGCGTGGAATTGATAGGCATAATCAGTGTAGGCGTTGCCCTGGCCGGTGTAGGCGTTGCCCTGGGTGGTCTTATACTGGCGTCTAAGCGGGACATAGCCGTTCGTCTTATATCCTTGGAGCAGGGACAGTCGGACCTCAGAGAACGGATGGCAAGACTGGAGGGTATTCTGGAAGGCCTGGCCTTGCAACGCGTTAACACGACGGGCACCGAATAGGCTTTACCAGCGGTGGATGGCGCGATCGCTTCAGGAAACGTTGTTGCAAGACCAGGAGGGCGCTTCAGTAGTCTGGTCTGCGTGATTTCCAGTCCCACTCACACCGCTTCCGTGCTGTCCTTCGACTTGAAGATGCGGAGCAGCCGGTTGAGGGGATCGTAAAACTCGCCGACGACCCGTTCCTTCAGGGGAATGATGGCGTTGTCCGTGATGGTGATTTCCTCGGGGCAGACGTTGGTGCAGCACTTGGTGATGTTGCAGTAGCCGATGCCCTGGTCGTCCTTGAGGTCGCCGAGCCGGTCCTCGGTGTCGAGGGGATGCATCTCCAGGGCGGCGTTGTGCACCATGAGGCGCGGGCCGATGAACTCCTCGTGCAGGTCATGCTCACGCAGCACGTGGCAGACGTCCTGGCAGAGAAAGCACTCGATGCACTTGCGGAATTCCTGCACCCGCTCGATGTCGTCCTGGTCCATGCGCCAGGTACCGTCCTCGGCGTCCGGCCTGCGGGGCTTGAAGGGCTTGATCTTCATTTTGGCGCGGAAATTCCAAGATACGTCCGTGACGAGGTCGCGGATGGTCTTGAAGGCCTTCATCGGTTCGATGGTGATGGTCTCGTCCTCGGGCAGATCGCTCATCCGCGTCATGCACATCAGCTTCGGGTTTCCGTTGACCTCGGCGGAGCATGAGCCGCACTTGCCGGCCTTGCAGTTCCAGCGGACTGCCAGGTCCGGGGCCGACTCGGCCTGTATCTGGTGCACCGCGTCCAGCACGACCATGCCTTCGTCGATTTCGGTGGAATAGTCCTCGAATCCACCGCTTTCGCCGTCGCCCCGCCAGATGCGGAAGTTGGCTGTCGCCATTATCTGTTCTCCTCGATGATCGCGGCCAGGTCCTCTCGGAGCGGCTTGACCGGAACGCGATTGATCACCATTTCGCCGTCGGCGTTCTTGTGCTGGGTGATGTTCACGCTGCCGAACGCCTCGTCCTTGTCCTCGAAGTCCTCGCGGAAATGGGCGCCCCGGCTTTCTTTCCGTTCCAGCGCGGCCCGGGCCACCGCCTCCGACACGATCATCAGGAACTTCAGATCCAGCGCGGTGTGCCAGCCGGGGTTGTACTCCCGGTTGCCGATGACGGAGACTTTCTCCGCCCGTTGCCGCAGTTCGTCGATAACTTCCAACGCTTTCTTCATGTCCCCTTCGTTGCGCACGATGCCGACGAGCTCCTGCATCCGGTCCTGCAGCTCGTACTGAATGTCGAAGGGATTCTCGCCGCTGTTTTCCCGGTCGAAAGGCGCCAGCGTCTCACTGACGGCCGCTTCGACCTGGCCGTCGTCAATGGTTCCGTTCTCGTTCTCGCGGGCGAACTCGGCGGCATACAGGCCGGCGCGCTGTCCGAAGACCAGCAGATCGGAGAGGGAGTTGCCTCCCAGCCGGTTGGCGCCGTGCAGTCCCGCGGCGCATTCTCCGGCTGCGAAGAGGCCGGGTACAGTCGACATCTGCGTGTCGGCGTCCACGAGCACGCCGCCCATCACGTAATGGGTGGTGGGCCCCACTTCCATGGCCTCCTTCGTGATGTCGATGTCGGCCAGCTGCTTGAATTGGTGGTACATGCTGGGCAGCTTGCGCTTGATATGTTCTTCCGCGTTGGAGAGCTTCTCCTTTATCCACGCAATGTCCAGGTATACGCCGTCGTGGGGCGATCCGCGGCCTTCCCGGATCTCCCGGACGATGCACCGCGCCACGTGGTCGCGCGTCAGCAGTTCCGGCGGACGCCGGGCGTTCTTGTCGCCTTGCGTGTAAATCCAGCCCTCTTCGGGGCTGTCCGCAGTCGAGTTCTTGTAGAGGTCGGGGATGTCGTCGAACATGAACCGGTTGCCTTCGCTGTTCGTCAGGACGCCGCCCTCGCCGCGGACGCCTTCCGTGACCAGGATGCCCCGCACACTCGGCGGCCAGACCATGCCCGTCGGGTGGAACTGGACGAATTCCATGTCCAGCAGCGCGGCCCCGGCGTCGTAGGCCAGCCCGTGCCCGTCTCCCGTATATTCCCAGCTGTTGCTCGTGATCTTGAAAGCCCGGCCGATGCCGCCCGTGGCGAGGATGACCGCCCTGGCGCGGAACACCCGGAAGCGTCCGCGCTCCCGGTCGTAGCCGAAGGCGCCCACGACCCGGTCGCCGTCCTTCAAAAGGGCCACGATGGCGTGTTCCATGTACACTTCCATGCCCTGGTGGATCCCGTAG
The DNA here is from genome assembly GCA_965202605.1 of bacterium. Classification (GTDB taxonomy): domain Bacteria; phylum JAAXHH01; class JAAXHH01; order JAAXHH01; family JAAXHH01; genus JAAXHH01. The sequence goes on along the minus strand of OZ241838.1, from coordinate 1,681,203 downwards.
TCCTGCAGGGTACGGATCATCTCCAGGCCGGTCCGGTCGCCCACGTGGGCGAGACGGGGATACTTGTGGCCGCCGAAGTTGCGCTGCAGGATGCGGCCGTCGGTTGTCCGGTCGAACAGCGCGCCCCAGGCTTCCAGCTCCCGTACGCGGTCCGGCGCCTCCCTGGCGTGCAATTCGGCCATGCGCCAGTTGCTCAGGTACTGGCCGCCCCGCATCGTGTCGGCGAAATGAACGCTCCAGCCGTCCCTGTCGTCCACGTTGGCCAGCGCCGCGGCCACGCCGCCTTCGGCCATGACCGTGTGGGCCTTGCCCAGCAGGGACTTGCAGACGAGTCCCACCGAAACCCCGGCCGCCGAGGCCTCGATCGCGGCCCGGAGTCCGGCGCCGCCGGCGCCGATTACGAGGACATCATGTTCGTGTTGCTGATATTCCGCCATTAAAGGATGCTCCAATCGATCATCAAAGGATTCTCCAATCTGTCCAAACGCCCATGGCCACGAGGCGCACGTAAATGTCCGAGAAACCGACCCAGACCAGGCTGAGCCAGGCCCATGTCATGTGTTTTCTGTTCAGGCACGAAACGCAGTTGTAACCCGCGTGCCGCACAGGCGCTTTCGAAAGCAGGTCCAGGTTCCCGCCGATCAGGTGGCGCAGGGAATGGCAGCCGAACTGGTAGCCGCCCAGCAGGATGACGTTCAGAGTCAACACGAGGGTTCCGATACCGATGCCGAAAGTCGTTTCACCGGTCGCCGCATCGGTGAACCACATGGCCTTCCAGGCATCCTGGCACAGGAAGATCCAGATGATGAACACCAGGTAGAGGAAGTAACGGTGCACGTTCTGCAGTATCAGCGGGAAGGACTGTTCTCCCCGGTACTTCTTCCTCGGTTCGGAAACGCTGCATGACGGGGGATCGGCCCAGAACGCCTTGTAGTACGCGCCGCGGTAGTAGTAGCAGGTAATCCGGAAACCGGCCGGTGCCCACAGGATCAGGAAGGCCGGTGAGAAGGGGAGCAGGGCAGGCCACCATTCGGGTTTGGGACCGAACAGGGCATGGGACGTACTGCCGAAAATCTCGGGAGAATAAAAAGGCGAAAGATAGGGGCCCCAGGCGTAGAACTCTCCCTGAAAGGCCGCCCACGTGGAATAGACGACAAAGGCGGAGAATACGCCGAGTGTTATGACTTGCTGCACCCACCATGCGTCTTTTCGTTGCGTTTGACCGAAACCGCTCGTCTTCAGCGTAACACCGGTTGTCGACATGAGTTATCCTCTTGAATCCAGACAGTGAATCGGCTGCGTTTCACAGGCAAAACACATTAGCGCAAAATAGACGGGCAAGGGCCGCAAGGCAATAGAAAAAAGTCGCGCACGCGGAAGGGCTGACGGTCGCATCCACGAGGTTTCGGAAGGGATAAAACCATAGCCGAAACCCGTGGTGCCGCGATATATTGGAAATCCGATTTCGAGACGCAACACGTAAGAGCAAGGCTGCCCGGTACACGCACCGATAGGGAATCCAACTCGTAAATGTCGACCGATTCGACCCTTGAAACACCCTCCCGCCGCGCCGCGACCGGCCTGACCCCCCGGGTGCTCATCCTGGGGGCCGTCCTGGCCGTGTTCATCGCGGTATGGACGCCTCATACCAATTACGTGATGCACGGGCCCAGGCTCACCCTGAGCCACCTCTCCATCGCGGCCCTCGTTTCCTTTCTCCTGGTGATCTTCTGTGTGCAGGTCCCGCTGCGCAGGTGGCGGCCCGGCCGGGCGCTGTCCGCGAGCGAACTGGCCGTGCTCTTCGTCTTCTGCCTCGTCTCTTCCACGATTCCGGGCAAGGCCTTCGTGGACTACTTTATCGGAATACTCGCATCCCCGTTCTACTACGCCACGCCGGAGAACCGGTGGGCGGACACCTTCTTCCCCCACCTGCCGGGATGGCTGGTGGTCCGGGACGACCTGGGCGCGGCCACCGGGTTCTACGAAGGCGCCGGCCAGAGCATATTCCTGTGGGTCGACTGGATCATTCCCCTGTTCTGGTGGATGTGCATGCTGGCGGCCCTGTTCGTGGTCATGGCCTGCATCGCCGTGATCTTCCGCAAACAGTGGGTCGAGCACGAGCGGTTGTCCTTCCCCGCGGTCCAGATCCCCACGATGCTGATCGCGGGGACGACCCGGGGAGGCCTGGTGCCGGGATTCATGGCGAACCGGTACTTCCAGGTGGGATTCGGGATCACCTTCGCCCTGCTGGCGTGGAACAGCGTCGCCTATTTCGGCGTCCTGCCGGCCATACCCATCGGCGCGCCTTTCCGGACGCAGATCCAACTGGCGCCTTCCGTGCCTCCCACCGAAGTCCAGTTCAATCTCTTCATGATGTGCTTCGCCTACTTCGCCGATCTGAAGGTCCTGTTCAGCATATGGTTCTTTCACCTCCTGGCATTGATGGAGATCGGCTTGCTCAACCAGTTGGGCGTTTCGGCGTCCGGGGTGGCGGGCGGATCCAACGTCATCGTAAAGACGCAGCACTTCGGCGGGTTCTGGGTGTTCGTGCTGTGGGGGCTGTGGATCGGAAGAAACCACCTGAAGGCGGTCTGGCGCAAGGCCCTGGGAAGGTCGCCGGAGCTCGACGATTCCATGGAGTTGCTGTCCTACCGCACGGCGGTGGCGGGACTGGCCGGCGGCCTGTGCTACCTGCTGTTCTGGCTCAACCGCATGGGCATGTCGGTCGACGTGGCCGCCCTCTTCCTCCTCATCACCCTGGCCCTTTACGTCGGCGTAACCCGCATCGTCGCCGAGACCGGGCTCGTCTTTCTCGACCTGCCGGTCAATTCGAACGAAATGACGGTGTCGGTCATCGGGTCGACCAACCTTTCTCCTTCGAACCTCACCGCCCTGGGACTCACCCACGCCATCTCCCACAACCATCGGGGCATCGGCCTGTCGTCGCTGATTCACGGCGTGAAGGCCTCCGAAGGCTTCGCCCGGTCCAGGAAGGGCCTGTTCGCCGCGGTGTGCGTTCTGCTCGCGCTCACCTTCATCGTCACGAACGGCTATACGATCTACGCGGGGGCGACCGGCACGGGGGCCCATGATTTCGCGCCGCTGCGGGCCGGTGGATTCTACGACCAGCTGGCCACGTGGTTCAATAACCCCTACACCCTGTCCTACGAGGAGATCTATTTCCTGATCCTGGGCGCGGGCATTACCTGCGGCCTCCTGTTCATGCAATACCATTTCCCCGGCTGGCCCTTCCATCCCATCGGTTACGTCGTGGCATACGCGGACATCATCAACATTGAAATCGTGTCGATCTTCATGATCTGGCTGATCAAGGTCCTGCTGCTGAGGCTGGGCGGTTTCGACATGTACCGGAGGATGCAGCCGGCCGTGATCGGCGTGCTGCTGGGGTACGCGGCGGGCGTGACGCTCTCCCTGGCCGTCGACGTCATCTGGTTCCCCGGCCAGGGCCATCAGGTGCACAACTGGTAGGACGGATTAGAAAATCTCGGCGATGTGCGGGGTGTCCGGGAAATACAGGGTGTCGACGATATAGGCCGCCAGGACCCCGATCACGTATCCGACCAGTATTCCCAGGAACAGGGGCTGGGCTTTACGGTAGAGTCCGACGCCGCCGATGCGGAGGAGGATCACCTGTACGAGCCACGCGACGAACAGGGTGAACGCAAGGCCCCGTATAGGGGCTGAAGCCCCAATGGCGAAACCGATGGGATTGAGCGGCCACCAGTAGAAGAGGAACCTGCCCACCGCCAGCACCAGGCTCACCGCCATGCCGGCCGCGAGAAAAAGGACTTCAAGCGAGGTGACCTGCGTGGCGTTCTTCATCCACTTGACCACCAGGTCGAAGAAGAGGTTCCCGGTGTTGCGCAGGTTGATGTGCAGGTTGTCCGCCCCTTCCGCGTAACCGGAATAGACGACGTATCCCGTCGAGATCGCCGTCCCGGCGACAAAAGCAAGGCAGACCAGGAGGAACAGCCTGCCCCGGTTCTCACCGAGATAGTCCCGCCACCAGGCGACGTGCGAGAGACCGACCATGGTGAAGGTCCGCCAGTTCCGGGCGAAAGCGTTGGTCAGTCCGAGGCCGGTGAGCGTGGACCCGGACAGGTTGGCCGAGCCCACCATCCCTACCGTGAAGGCGTGGGCGTTGATCGGCAGGTCGAGGTTGATCAGGCCCGCTTCGGCGAGGACGCGCGCGATTCCGAAATAGAACACCAGGAGGAAGAACAGGAAAAGCAGGGCGACCGGAATGGAGAAACCGATGGCGTTCAGCCAGGCGGTCATGAAGACCACGCCCAGGAGCAGGCCGATGACCGCAGTCCGATAGGAGAACAGTTCGTTTTCGTCCCGCAGATCGCTCTTTCTTCCCAGCGTTTTTCGCAGGACGTTGCGGATGTGATCCCGAGCCATCCAGCCCCCTATCAGGGCGAACATGATCAGGCCGCCGCAGAACTGGATGGACACCAGTCCGCGGGGTACGATCGTCTCGGCGGGCGAGATCACGCCGAAGCGGTTGAGGAGGCCGGTCTCCAGGATGCCGAGCACCTGGAAGAACCAGACGCTGAACAGGATCTCGACGTTGACGAAGAAGGCGAAGCACAGGACATAGGGCACGAGCCGGATGGCGATCGGCGGGAAGGAAGGATCGATGACCACGTTGAATACCGGGCCGGGCAGCGGGATGTGGGGAAGCACGTCCCAGAAACCGATGATGTTCCACGCCATGATGGACAGGCTGGCCAGGAACCCTACCTGGAACAGCCGGTTGCTAAAGAGCGCCGGCCACCGTCCGGGGGCGTTCCCTTCGGTTTCGAGCAGGCGGACGATCACCTCGCCCATGGGAAACCGGAGCCGCTCGTGTTCCACCCACTGTTTCCGGAAAATCACGACCAGGCAGGCGCCGATGAAAAGCAAAGTACCCAGGGCCGACATCCACCAGAAGAGGGGAACGACCCAGTCCTGCCAGGGGACCGGAGCGCCGGAAGGCAGCCCCGCATAGAAGTCCGAAACCTGCCCCTGGTCGTTGGGGATGACCGTCCAGTCCGGCAGATAGGCGAAGAAGTGGGCTTCCCACTGGTTTTCCGGGCTCGCGAAGTAGTGGGGTGCGGTGATCACGCTGATGAGATACCGGACCATGCCCCAGTCGGGTACCATGGCCGCGATCAATCCCATGGCGAAGATGACCAGGAGTTCCGATCGCGTCAGCGCGGCGTCCTGCGACACGGAGCGGACCAGCACGTTCGGGAGCAGCACCAGGACCAGGAAGGGAATGAGCAGGCACAGCGGCATCTGGGGAAACGTCAGGTAGTTGTAGTTCAGCTGTGCGGAGGCGTACTGTCCCCAGAAGGCGACGCAGCAGGCGAAGGCCAGGCCCAGGATGGAGGTTTTAAGGGAGATGGGTTTCGCGGCCATGCTTGGTCAGCTTGGTCATGCTTGGTCACGTCTGGTCACGTCTGGTCATGTCTGGTCATGCCTGGGCGTGCCTTGTGGCGCCGGGAATCACTCCTGGATGGAGGCCGTGCCGCGCTTGAGCCAGAACCCGCCGTCGACGCGCAGGACTTCCCCGGTGATGTAGTCCGCCGCGTCGGAACACAGGAAGGTGGCGGCCCTGCCCAGGTCTTCGATCGTGCCCAGTCGTCCCCAGGGCAGTCTCCTGCCGCCTTCCTCCAGTTCCTGCTCCGTCGAGTACTGGCGTTCGCCCGGCGTGTCGGTCCATCCGGGTTCGATCACGTTCACGCGGATGCGATGTTCCAGCAGCTCGAGGGCGATGATGGCGGCCATGTGATTCATGCCGGCCTTGGCCGAAGAGTAGGCGAGGGACGTGGGAAAAGGCAGGAAGGACATGACCGAACTGATGAACAGGATGCTGCCGCCCTTTCTCCCCGCCGCCATCTTCCGGGCGCCGGCCTGCGCGACGTGAAAGGCGCCGAACAGGCTGACTTCGTAGGTCTTCCGCATTTCGTCCACGTCCATCTCGAGAAAGGGCTCCCGCGTGGAATAGTACGCGTTGGCCACGACGATATCGGGACCGCCGAGTTCCTTCGCCGTCTGATCCACCATTTCGTCCACCGCGGTACGGTCCGACGCGTCCGCGCCGACGACGGTCGCCCGCCGTCCCATGCCCCTGATTTCGTCCGCAACCCCCTCGGCGTCTTCCCGGTGGCGGAAGTAGTTGACGGTGACGTCCGCCCCGGCGCGGGCCATTTCGAGGGCGATGCCCTTGCCGATGCCGCGGGACGAACCACTGATCAGCGCTGTCTTGCCTGTCAGGTCGATCATCTTTCCCTCGAATCGAATTACGTGGCCGCAGGTACGAATACGGGAACGAATATCTGGAACGACAAAACGACCGGGACCGGTTTCAAAGTCCCATGGCGGTCATGTTGCGGTAGCTGATGGCAATGCTGTCGAAGGGATCTCCGGCGCAGGTGTCCTGTTCGACCACGTACCACCGGCTGCCCGCGGCCTCGCAGGCGGCGACGATGCCGGGCCAGTTCATATTGCCCTCGCCGACCTCGGCCATGACCTGTTCCCGTCCCGACACGCCCAGGTCCTTGAAGTGGATGACCGGGCACCGGTTTCCGACCCGTTCGATCCAGTGGATCGGATCGCCCCCGCCGTGCTGGATCCAGTAGGTGTCGATTTCAAAGCACAGGGCGGGGTCGCTGTCCTCGATGAGAATAGCCAGGCCGGTCCGGTCGCCTACCCGCACGAGCTCCGTATGGTGGTTGTGGTAGCTGAAGGACATGCCGGCTTTCTTCAGTCTGATCGCCACGACCGACGCGTCCTCGGCGAACCGTGAGAACCCGTCCGGATCGTCCCAGTAGGACCTCGGCATGGAACCGACGGCGATTTGCTCACATCCCCAGAGGCGGTGCTCCCCGATGACCGCATCGAGTTCATCCTGCAGCCGTTCGAAGGACACGTGCGTGGCACAGACGCGCAGGCCGGCGTCCCGGATCATGGCGCCGAGTTCCGCGGGGTCTACCGGTCCCAGGGCCGAAAGCTGGATGTGATTGTAGCCGATCGCCTTGACCTTTTTCAAGGTGTCCGCGATGCCGGCCGGCGTCTGCACGAAGTCGCGCAGGGTATATAGTGTTACGGCGATTTTGCTCTCTGCCATCCCGCCCTCCTTCACGTGTCCAGGGGTTCAAAGGCCGGCGATCCGTCATCCCATGCCCCGCCGACGGGGCGCAATTGCCCGAGCCCGGTGACCGGCCGGGTTCGCCCGTCACGCTCCGGGTCGGCATATCGATCGAACCAGCCTTCCAATTCGCCGTGCAGCGATCTTCGCCTGTCGGCATAACCCGCATCGTCCGCAAGGTTGGCGCGCTCGTCCGGATCGTTCTCCAGGTCGTACAGTTCGTTTGGTCCGCCGGGATACCTGTGCACGTATTTCCACGTTTCGGTGCGGATCATGCGCGTGCCGCCGTATTCGTCGAATACCACGACATGGTCACGGCCGGCATCCGGCTGTCCGGCCTGCCCCGTCCAGGTGTCCACGGCGTCGCGTCCCGGCAGGTCACGGTCCCGGGGTACGGGAAGGTCCAGGTACGACAGCAGCGTGGGCATGAAGTCGTAGGCGCTGATCATCGCCGGCTGCACGGTGCCCCGGGGCAGGCGCCCCGGCTGGCTGATCAGCGCGGGAACCCGTATGGAGTTCTCGTACATGTTCAGCGGATTCGTCCCGTTGCCTTTGCCCCAGAACCCGTGGTGTCCCAGGCTGAAACCGTTGTCGCTCAGGAAGATCACCAGGGTGTTCTCCCGGATACCGTGATGATCGAGCCGGTCCAGCAGGCGGCCGACATCGAGATCCATGGCCGTAACGGCCGCGAAGTAGCCCTTCAGGCTTTCCCTGTCTCCCACGTTCTCGCGGGTCAGGCCGCCCGCCCAGGGATGAACGGGTTCCTGGGGACAGGATTCGAAGGGGCAATCGTCGTAGGAATCGACGATCTCCTGGGGATGGCCCGTCCACGGGCTGTGCGGCGCGGTGTAGTGAACGCCCAGGTAGAAGGGGTCATCGCGGTTGGCGTGTCGGTCGATAAAGGCCAGCGCGTCGTCGGTAATGACGTTCGTGACGTATCCCGGTTCGGTCACCGGGACGCCGTTCCTGACCATAGGGGCGTTATTGTAGGGGCCGCCGCCGAACTGGTGGGTGAACCAGTGGGAGAATCCGTGTTGGGGCAACGTGCTGTTGCCCAGATGCCACTTGCCGCTGAGACCGCATCTCCATCCGTGGGCCGCCAGCACGTCGGTGTAGGTGGTTTCGCCTTCCAGGTAAGATGCCGCGCCGTCTCCGACATTGCCTCCCCGGATCCAGTCGTGCACGCCGTGTTGGGAGGCGATCCGCCCGGTGAGCAGCGTCGCGCGGCTGGGCGAACATACCGGCGTGGCCACGAAGAACCGGTCGAACCGTACCCCGGTATCCGCGATCCGGTCGATGTTCGGGGTACGGATTTCCCCGTTGCCATAGCAGCCCGCCGCCCAGACGCCCTGGTCGTCGGTAAGTACGCAGAGGACGTTCGGTCTCGGTGTTGCCATGGCCAGGTCCGGAGTTCGGGGGGTTAGCCCGTACGCGTTTCATCGGATGGGAAAGGGTCGAACGAACTGGCAACTTAGCGTCCCGCAGACGGATTGTCACGCATATTCTGCCCCGCCCTCCCGGCCCAATTGGCGTTTGCCATGCATCCGGTCCATCCCGTATATTGTTCCCGCTGCATCGGCGGGACGTCTGGGGTGACCGCCACATGCATCGGCCCGACGTCTGGTGTGACCGAGACGTGCATCGGCGCGACGTCAGGTGTGACCGCCTGCGCGCCGGGGCGTGACCAACCCGTGTATCGGGCGGAGTAAATTGACGAAAAACGAACCGGTTCGGCGTAGCTTCTGGTTCAGCGCAACTTGCAATGAAAAGACCCGTGTCCACAGACGCGGGTACGGGATTGGCGTCATGATACGAACGGCCATCGTGGGCTACGGACTGGCGGGTCGATTCTTCCATGCCTACCTGGTCTCGCGGACCGACGGGTTGAAACTGGCTGCCGTTGCCAGCCGGGACCCGGAACGACGCGCGCAGGCGCGGCGGGACTGGTCCGTGGACACCTTTGAAACCCTGACCGATCTCCTGGCGGACGACGATATCCAACTGGTCATCCTGGCCACGCCCCATCATACCCACGCGTCCCTGGCCATCGAGGCCATGGAGGCCGGGAGACACGTGGTCGTCGACAAGGTCATGTGCATGTCGGCCGCCGAAGCCGAGACCATGATCGCGGTCAGCCAGCGGTGCGGGGTCATGCTGAGCGTTTTCCACAACCGCCGCTGGGACTGGGGCTATCTGACTGTGCGCAAGGCGGTGGAAGACGGCCTGCTGGGCGATCCCTTCCTGGTAGAAAGGGCGGTACATCGATTCCGGGCTTCCAGGGGCTGGCGGACGAATAGGGCGGAAAGCGGCGGCCTGCTCTACGACTGGGGCGCCCATCTGATCGACCAGGGGCTGCAACTGCTGTCCTCCCGCCCCGCGGCGGTGCACTGCAAGGGACACAAATACCGGTGGGAGGGGGACATCGAGGACCATGTCACCTGCGCTCTGTACTTCGAAGACGGTGCCGAATATCGCATGGAAATCAGCAATCTGTCCCATATTTCCAAGCCCCACTGGTACGTGCTGGGCACCCGGGGCTCCCTCGTCAAGACCGGCCTGGACCCCCAGGAAGATTGGATGAAGAAGGGGATGATCGAGTCCGCCGAGGAAGCGCCGGAAGACCGCGTCCGGGTCGCCGCGGAACGGGACGGCGAGGCGGTGGAAATGACCCTGGACCCGGTGAGGGGCAGCTGGGTGGACTACTACCGGAACATCGCGGCCGCGCTGCGCCGCGGGGAGGAACTCGCCGTCAAGCCCGTGGAAATGCTGGAACTGATGAAAGTGCTGGACGCCGCCACGGAATCCCAGGAATCCGGGCGCGTGGTATCGCTGAACTGAGGGCCGCCGGAACATGGAACCCAGGAGAATGGTCATTCTCACGGAGGGGCTGCTGGGCACGTTCTCCTCCAAGACGGCCGCGTCGCTTATCCGCTACAAGCCCGAGGAAACCGTGGCGGTACTCGACAGCGTGCACGCCGGCATGAAGCTGGAAGACCTGCTCGAAATCGGGCAGGGCATCCCGGTCGTGGCGACGTTGCGGGACGCGCTTGCGTTTGACCCGACCTCGCTGGTCATCGGCATCGCGACGCCGGGCGGCGTCCTGCCTGAAGATTGGCGGGCGGTCATCCACGAGGCGATCGAGCACGGACTCGAGGTGATAAACGGGCTCCACACTTTTTTGAACGAAGACGAGGCATTCGCCCGGCACGCCGAACAGAAAGGCGTGCGCCTGTGGGACGTGCGGCAGCCGCCCGACGATTTGGACGTGGGGCGGCACCTGGTCCACGGCCTCCCCAACCTGCGTGTGCTGACCGTCGGCGCCGATTCCAGCATCGGCAAGAAGATAGCCGCGATAGAGATCGGCAGGGCGGCCCGCGAGTCCGGCTGGGACGCCGAATTCGTGGCAACCGGCCAGACCGGGATCATGATCGCGGGGTCCGGCATCGCGGTGGATACCGTGGCGGGGGACTATATCTCCGGTGCGGTGGAACGGCTCGTGCTGGAACGAAAGCACCGGGAACTGCTGGTCATCGAAGGCCAGGGCACGATCCTGCATCCTTCCTATTCGGGCGTATCGCTGGGCCTGCTTCACGGCGCGGCGCCGCAGGCCTTGGTGCTGTGCCACCAGCCGGGGAGGGACGTGATGCGCAACCTGCCCGTGAAGGTTCCGACCTACGAGGAGATGATCCGCGTCCACGAGGCCATTGCCCGGCCGCTCTTTCCCTGCCGGGTCGTTGCGGTATCGCTTAATTGTATCGGCATGTCCATGGGCGATGCCCGGCGCGAGGTGGACCGCGTCGAACAGGAGACCGGCCTTCCAGCGACGGACTGCGTGAAATTCGGCTGCGGTCCCGTTCTCGAAGCGCTTAAGCCGCTGAGGCCCGCGTCGGCTTAGCAGGCTTGATATGAGTGGAGTGGAACAAATGAACATCCGGATACTGACCCCCGACGAGGCCGGATCCAGCATCCTGAAGCGGCGGCCGGTGAGCGAGGCGATATCGGGTCCCGCTATCGAAGAACGGAACCGGGAACTGTTCGGCGAGGCCCTGACCGCGGAACAGGCGGTTGCGAAAATCATCGATGACGTCCGGGAAAACGGGGACGCTTCGGTAAGGCATTATGCCCGGCTATTGGACGGAAGCGCCCCGGACGCCTTCGAAGTTCCTGGATGCGAGATCGACGAGGCGCTGGAATCGCTGCCCGCAGGGTTGCGAGATGCCCTGGAAACAGCGGCCGGCCGCATCCGTTCCTTTCATGAAAGACAGCCTTCGGAATCCTGGACGCACTGGGATGAAGCGGGCGGTACCGGGCAGATCGTACGGCCGCTGGACCGGGTGGGCGTCTACGTACCCGGCGGAGGGGCCGCCTATCCTTCTTCGCTGCTGATGGCCGTGATTCCCGCCCGCGTCGCCGGCGTCGGCGAGGTCGTCGTGGCCACACCTCCCGGCAGGAACGGCGCGGTGGCGCCGGTTGTCCTTGCCGCTGCTTCCGTGGCGGGCGCCGCCACAGTCTACCGGATGGGCGGAGCCCAGGCCATCGCCGCTGTGGCATACGGCACCGCATCCATATCCCGGGTGGACAAGATCGTGGGACCGGGGAACATCTTCGTGACCCTGGCCAAGCGCCAGGTGTACGGGATCGTGGACATCGACCAGCTCGCCGGCCCCACGGAGACGCTGCTCATCGCCGACCAGGCGGCCAATCCGGCTTACGCCGCGGCCGACCTGCTGGCGCAGGCCGAACACGACCCCATGGCGAGTGCCATACTGATCACGCCGTCGTCCACGCTGGCCCTGGCGGTTCAGCACGCGGTGGACGGGCAACTGTCTGAACTGGACAGGGCGGATACAATCCGGTCTTCCCTGGACCAGAACGGAGGGATCGTGCTCGTTTCGAGCCTGGACGAGGCGGTCGAACTGGCGAACGCCTACGCGCCGGAGCACCTGTGCCTCTTGGTTGCGGACCCCTGGCCGCTGGTGGAAAGGATCCGGCACGCGGGAGGGATCTTCGTGGGCGAACATTCCTCGGAAGCCCTCGGCGACTACGTCACCGGTCCCAGCCACATCATGCCCACCGGGGGCAGCGCCCGGTTCTTCTCCCCCTTGAGCACCAGGGATTTCCTTAAAGTAACCAGCCTCTTCGCGGTCAACGAGCAGGCCGAGAAACGGCTGGGCCCGGCCGCGATCAGGCTCGCGGACGCGGAAGGCCTGTCGGCCCACGCCATGGCCATCAGAAGACGACTCTCCAGCGACCGGAGCAACGACTGACAGTTTCCCTTCACCGGACCAGCCCGGCGGGTCAGAAACCCCGGGGCGTCTGGTACCGTCCTGACCCGTCAAAGTCGCTTCATTCAGTCCCGGTGGAGTGGTCCTGGCCTAGCGGTCCTGGCCTAGCGGTCCTGGTCTAGCGGTCCTGGTCTAGCGGTCCTGATCAAGTGCCCGTCCGCTACCTTCCAACTTCAGCGAATGCCGCCCGGGCCGCCTGGGCCAGGAAGCCCATATCGCTTCCCAGCGTGATCCACTGAAAGCCCTGCGCGATACGCTGCCTGTTGGCGTCCATAGAGATGTAAGCGTATCCGCCTGGCACGCCGAGTTCCTTCGCCCGGGTTATAATCCCCTCGACCACCTTTTCCATCTCGGGATGGACCGGCTGGCCCACGTAGCCATGGGAGGCCGCGAGATCGTTCGGACCCACCAGGAAGGCGTCCACGCCGGGGGTGGTAAGGATCTCATCCAGGTTCTCCACGGCCTCGACGGTCTCGATCTGGACCATGATGAAAGTTTCCTCGTTGGCGGTGCGGATGTATTCCGCCACGTCGTCCCCGGAAATGTTGAGGAAACGGGCGCCCATGCCGCGGATACCCATGGGCGGATACTTGGCCGCGCGGACGGCGTATTCGGCCTGTTCCCGGTTGTTGACCCAGGGAATGATCAGGCCTTCCGCGCCGATATCCAGCGCCTTCTTGATATGCACCAGGTCGTTCCAGGGCACGCGGACGAGCGGGGTGACGTCCCGGCCCCGGGTTGCCTGGATCATGGGATGGAGCATTTCCGTGTTCGTGGGACCGTGCTCGGCGTCGAACCAGATCCAGTCGAAGGGCAGGTTCGATACCAGTTCCACGATGTCGTTACAGGGGGTTCCGACAGATACGCCATAGGTCACTTCGCCGTTGCGCAGTTTCTCCTTCAGGCGGTTCTTCATGCGGTCTCCTGGATGGGAGTCAGTAGGTGGGGACAGTTGACGCGGCGGCAGATTTCACGATTGATTAGCGCGCGTGCTATAAGTATATTGCAGGCCGATTTGGATGGAAACCTCTAAATGGGCAGCATGGTTCGACGTCGGCGGCTGCGGTGCGGCCTGTTACCGTCTTTCCAAGGAGTGCGGGCAAATGATAAAACACATGTTCATTCCTTCGATGAAAGTCATGATCCTGGCCGCGGGAGCGGTCGTTCTCGCCGGCGCGGGGCTGCCGGTCCATGGGCAGCAGATCCCCTTCGAACCGACGCCCGGTGGCCGGATTCCGGACGCCATAGTCGGAAAGGCCGGCGCGCCTCTCGGCAGCGACCTGGCCTATTTCGAAGAAGACCCGGCCACGAGAGGTTATCTGGCCGAACCGGAAGGTCCGGGTCCCCGGGGCGCCGTAATTCTCATTCATGAATGGAACGGTCTCGTGGACCGCGTCAGGCAGGTGGCCGACGCCCTGGCGGCAGAGGGCTACGTCGCGCTGGCGGCCGACCTGTATTCCGGCCGAACGGGGAGCAACCGGGACGAGAACATGGCCCTCGTACGGGAAACGCTGGACGACATGGACAAGATCATCCGCAACCTGGACGCAGCCGCGGCCTATCTGCGGGGACGCCCGGACGTGAACGGCAAGATCGGGGCCATGGGCTGGTGCTATGGCGGCGGGGTCGCCCTGAGCTACGCCCTGGGCGGTGAAAACCACGACGCCACGGCCATCTTCTATGGACGCCTGCTCGACGATCCCGAGCGGTTGAAGTCCATACACCACGAGGTCTACGGCACATTTGCCGGGCTCGACCGCGGTCCGTCCCCCGAACAGGTGGAACGCTTCGTCGCCGCGCTACGCGAGGCCGGCGTGGAGAACGACGTGCATATATACGACGACGTCAATCACGGGTTCTGGCTGTACGTGGATCGCGACCCGAAGAACGAGGAACCCGCCCTGGACGCATGGGAGCGGCTGAAGGCCTATCTTGAAAGGACCATAGGAAGCGATTGATGGTGACACACCACTAATTGAACAAGTCAAGTGTTAGAGTGCGCAACGTAGTTTATAACTTGTTATGGGAAAAACACCTTTAAAGAAAAACAGTACGGGTTTCAGCGATCCTGCATTCATGGCGAATAGGGATGCACCTATACATCGCTGGGTACCATGGATTGCAGGCTATTCGTACCAATTTGTTGAAGATGCAATTAGAAGACACCTACCAGATTTTGGCAAAGTATTAGACCCGTTTGCTGGTGTCGGGACGACCCTTGTCGAGGCTGATATATCTGGACACGACTCCATAGGGTTTGAAATAAATCCATATGCTGCAATGGTTTGTAGAACCAAACTTGAGTCGCATCACACTAACCAACAAAAACTGCAAGGCGCAATCTCCGATTTCAAGGAATACTCCAAAGATGCTGAATCCGGCAATTGGCAGCCCAAGGCTTCGGCTCCAAAAGGATTTCGTACAAGAGTACCTTTTTTTAGCCCGAATGTCCTACGAAAGGTTTTGCTGTACCAGGATTTTATCAAGCAACAAAAATACACAGAGTTTTTTGATTTTTTTAGAGTCGCTTTCGCTGCTACGATGGTCGACTATTCAAATTACTCCTACGAGCCTAGCTTGGGACGAAAAAGAGCAGCGGGCCGTCCAGATGTTTGTGATTTTCCAGTTTTGGAAACTATAGCTCGGAAGATCTCGCAAATAGCCGAGGATTCCCATTGGTATAGTAAGTCTCGCAATCGCTCAAATAGGAGTGACGGCACTGTCATTAATAGCTCGTTCTTTGAAGAGTTTAAACAAATTGAACCGGAGAGTATAGATCTTCTCATCACTTCACCACCGTATCTCAATAACTATCACTACAATCGTAATACTAGGCCGCATCTCTACTGGCTGGAACTATGTCATAGTCCTGGGGATCTAAAAAAACTTGAGCACTTGAACTTTGGTTCTTATTGGCAGAATGCTAGAGATCGATCACAAATCGAACTCGATTCGACGATTCAGGATGCGGATATCAAAGAAACAATTGAAGAGGTGAGAAACATGAATCCTGATAAAGGTGTATATGGAGGTGCGGGCTGGGCGAATTATGCTACAAGGTATTTCAACGACTGCGTTAGATTTATCGACGGTGCGAACTGGTGCCTGCGCCGAGGAACAACTGCACTAGTTGTAATTGGAAACAGCATATTGCAGGGAGTTACAATTCCTACTGACAGGTTCTTATCTAAAATAGCAGAATCCAGGGGCATGGATACAGTTGAAATACATACTCCTCGTAAATCTAGGGTCGGAAGCAGTATTGTCGATTCCTCAGTTCGAGCCGGCAAAACGACTAAAGGATCGCGGTTGTATGAGTCCATTGTGGAGTTACGTAAACCATGAACATTGAATTGTATGATCCTTTGACATATGAGAATCTCATGATGGGCTTGGTGGTAAGTTATGAAAAACAAGGAACCCTACCACTTAATGAAGACTCCATTCGTAACATAAATGGACCAGGTATATATTCTTTATACTATACAGGCGAGTTAACAATCTACAAACCTATCAAGGATTCGAGCAACAGACCAATATATGTTGGAAAAGCCGTACCTCCAGGTTCAAGGAAGGGCGATAAAATTGACATATTCAATCCCAGTTTGCGTAGCCGCATACGCGAACATATGAAATCCATAAACCAGACTAATGACCTCGAAGCGTCTCATTTCACTTTCAGATATCTCGCTGTTGAGCCAGTATGGATTACGTTGGCAGAGAGGTTCTTAATAGATCACTATATGCCAGTTTGGAATCGCTGCATTGAAGGTTTTGGTATTCACGATCCTGGAAAAGGCAGGCAGCAAGGAGAGAAAAGTTGGTGGGACACACTCCATCCTGGGCGACCTTTTGCTGCAAATCTTAGAGTTGTTAAGAAACCAGAAACTGCGATCGTAATGGTTAAAGAGTTTTTTAGAAATACTCAATCAAGGTAAGGTGTATACTTGACGCTTTTTGAACAGGCCGTTGCCGAAATCGAAACCTTCGGTTTTACCCTGATATCGGAAGTGCTGACGGCGTCCCAGGTACGCGCGCTTCGTGAGGCGCTGATCCGTGTCGCGCAAGCGCATGGCGAGGCCGGTTACGAGAACCGCGGGGGCACGTCGCTGCTGGTGCGCAACCTGCCCACCCTGGACCCCGTGTTTCTCCAGGTCGTAGACCACCCGGTCGTCCTGCCCATCCTGGAACGGGTGCTGGACAGGACCCTAGTGCTGGGCAGCCTGAGTTCCCGCATCGTGCGGCCGGGCGACGGTTACCAGGACTTCCACAGCGACATACCGCAGCACATGCTGAACCCGGTCTCCCCCGTGATGATGAACACCATCTGGATGCTGGATGATTTCAACGCGGAGATCGGCGGCACGCGCATCGTGCCGGGTTCGCACAAGAGCGGATGGTCCGGTCCGCCGGAGGGCATGGAGGTGCCGCACGTGTACCAGCCGGAAGCTGCATCGGGCAGCGTGCTGATCTTCAATGGACAGTGCTGGCACGGCGGCGGCGCCAATGCCACCGGCCGAAACCGCCACGCCCTGTTCGGGCACTACCGCAAGTCCATGCTCCTCTTCCAACTCGATCCGCACGACGGATTTCGGGAAGAATGGTACGAGGGGCTGTCTCCCCGGCAGAAGCAGCTCATGCGCATGCAGAAGGGGGTCGGCGCGCGCCACGCGGCGGATGACCATCTACTGTAAAGGATCGGTGATCCACCTGGTTCTGCCCCATGTTTCCCGACGCTATAAAGTGATCAAGTTGTAGATACCTTGTATATACGGAGCAGTCATGGCGAACACATCAGCATCGAATCAACTGGAGGAAGGAAAGAAGGAGGTCCTGGATTTCTCGAAGCTCCGGCAGATCGCCGGTATCGAAGAAGAGGTCCTGCCTGTCGTCGTGCAGGATTCGGCAACGAAGGAAGTATTGATCGTGGCTTATATCAACCGCCAGGCCCTGGATGAATCCCTGAAGACCGGGATCGCCACGTTCTGGAGCACTTCGCGGAACGAACTATGGGTAAAGGGCGCCACGTCGGGAAACGCCTTGCGCATCGATGAAATCCGCGTCAACTGCGAGCAGAACTCGGTAGTATTCCTCGTAACGCCCCTGGGTTCCGGGGTATGTCACACGAAGGACAGCGACGGCCGTTACCGCACAGGTTGCTATTACCGCCGCATGAAACCGTCCGGGGAACTGGAGTTCGTCTGACCTGCTCATTCAGGGCCAGCGACATGTTACTGATTTGAACATCCCTCCAAAAATATCCTACTTTTTTGGAGTATGGTCCAAAATAGTCGACAAGCAGTATGCAGCCTTGCATACCCCCTAACGCCTCTATTTTGACTGTTAGCTTGGAGAGCTTTTGTGTTTCGATCAACAGGCTACTTCGCAATGTCACACTGTGCGAATTATGATCACGTCGATTGCTTTATAAGATTTCGAGCATACCTCTAAAGATGATGTTCAACATAGGAGCAGATAGATTCCTATCAATGCCACTGTGGTGAAAAGCACGAAAAAAACAGCAGGGACGAATGTCTCAACAACTGTCAGTTTCCAGTACTTACTGCGCTTTTCTCCTTCACCCAAGAGTTCCCATTCTCGTTTGAAAAAAGGGTAGGCTAATTTGACTTCTAACTCGTGTAGTGGCTTAAATTTACCTGAATTTAGCTGGCGGTAGGAACGAATGTGAATGTACCAAGCTATAGACAACAATGATCCCAAAATCCCGAACCCCAACATGAGAAAGCCTATATGTACTCCATTTCGAAGTTGCAGGAGTGCAGAAAAGAGCACGGATAGTCCTGACATTAGCAACAAATAAGAACGATTGGTTGTACCTCTCTGTCTGCTAACACTGTCGGCAAGTCCCGCGTGCAGTTTATAGATTTCCAGCAGCTCTTTTTTTTCGTCCATTGTCATGCTACTCCCCGTATAGCGGCAACAATGCTGTCTGTATTCCACTTGACGATTCTGTCTGCATTCAATTTCACAAGTGTGGAAGTCCGATCGCTTCCCCAAGGTTCAATGGCAACTATAGGTTTAGCGCTAGAGAACTCTTTTTTGGCGATGTTGATTTCCTTTTCCATCCATTTACTATAGCTGGCATACATCCCCGCTAAAATCAGAACTACGCTGCACGGGCTCATTTGGTTCTTGATAGCACTATAGAGCTCCCTATCGGTGCCGCTAGTATGCACCGGATCATATCTAGGTACAGAATAGTTGCTGAATGTAAAGTATGATCTTGAATTGAGTAGACCGACAAGGTTCTTGTATGAGTCGCCGTACGACCAAGAGTGGCTAATGAACAGATTGTAATGCTTCATGTTGGGATTCTCCTGTTTAACTCCTACCCTTAACTAGGGTCATCATGAACTAGAACCGTTTCTTAACTCATCTCATTTACTGTCCGATTCAGTATACTGGCTACCTAATTTTACAATGTATTCGTAGTGTACTAAACCTCAAGATTTACTGAAATAGGGGTTTAGGTGGTAGTAATTAAAAAGCTCATGAATTGATATCTCCAATAACCGGCTTACCCCCGAACGCCGCCATGTAGATCTTTGTTCGCTCGTTCAGGACGCCATAGAAGGCGCGGGTCTCCGGGTCTTCGCTGTCCCGCCAGAAGGTGGCGGGAATCCCCGAATCGTTGGCCAGCGGGTCCCGGTCCCGGTGGCCGTAGTAAATCTGCGCGGTCTTCCGCACGGCACGCGTGGGGCGGGGGGTCGCCGTGTGCAGCACGGATACGTTGAACAGGGCGCAGGTGCCCGCAGGTCCGTGGAGATCATAGACGCCCCGCTCGAGTTGCGCGCTGTTCTCCTTCAGGACGGGCTGATCAATCCCCTCGGGCGAAATGGAAAAGCAGTGCGTGCCCTCGTCCACGTCGGTGAAATACACCATGAGCTGGATGTAGTCCATGCGCAGGGGATGGTCGAACCAGTGGGCCTTGTCGCGGTGCCAGCGCTGGTGGAAATCACCCTTGTACGGCCCCATGGACCGCAGTCCGATCTCCCCGAAGCAGAGCGGTCCGCCCATCAGCTCCTCAATAGTTCTGTAAATATCAGGATGGCGAATCAAATCGTCGAAGGCCGGCGTGGTGACGAGAGCGTCGTAGTTGGCCTCCTGGTGGTGGCCGTAAGGGTGCCAGAAATAGGGGAACCGGCGGCGGTCTTCATCAAAGAGACCGCGAAAACGGTCCACCTCTTCGTCAGAAAGCACCTTGCCCAGGTTGATGAACCCGTTCTGACAGAAAAACGCCAGGTCCGCCTCTTTCATGATCTCCCCTGTACGAAGGTTACGCATCCTGGTCCGTCGTTCTTCCAACGTGCCCTGGCACTACCTTACCGACTCCGGTGTTTCAAGCGTAAACCGTTGTCCGAACCGGTCACACCGACCGCGTTATGCCGCCGTCGACCCGCAGGTTCTGTCCGGTGATATATCCTGAACCGGGGGACAGCAGGAAGGCGGCCGTTTCCGCGATCTCTTCCACGGTTCCGTAGCGTCCCATGGGAATACGCGACCGGAACGCCTCCGATTCCGGCAGGCTGTTGATGAAACCCGGCAGGATGTTGTTCATCCGGATGTTGTCGCCGGCGTGGTTGTCGGCGTAGATCTTCGTGAAACTCGCCAGAGCCGCCCGGAACGGCGTGGAAACCGGGAAGTAATGCTCCGGTTCGAAGGCGGCGTAGGTTGAGATGTTCACGATCGATCCGCCGCCGTGCTCCACCATGATCGGCGTAACGAGGCGCGCCATGCGGACCACGTTGAGGAACACGATGTCCAGTCCCTCGTGCCAGTCCTCGTCCGGTATGTCCAGCAGGCTGCCCTTGGGAGGATGTCCCGTGCTGTTTACCAGGCCGTCGATGCGTCCGTGGGCATCCATGGTCAGGCCCACCAACTTCCGCAGGTCGGCCTCGTCCGTGACGGACCCCGTCACGCCGATGCCGCCCAGTTCCCCGGCGAGCGATTCCGCCGCTCCGGAGGGAGACAGCAACGCGACGGCCCACCCCTGGCCGGCGAGGTTCCGGGCGATGGCCGCGCCCATCCCGCGTCCCGCCCCCGTGATAACGGCTACTTTTTGCGTACTCATGCCTCTCCCTTCGACGAATCGGTCGATTGTCCGCCGCGTAACCCCCGCGGTACCGATATCCATTTTCGCGGTACCGATATCCATTTTTAACCGATGCGCTGGCGGGGCCCGTTGGTCTGGACACCCGTCCAGAGCATGGCGTTATATAAACAAATGCGTTGCGGTTATCAATGACAGAATATAGCGTTAAACCAGGGGGCAGCCCATGAAGATAACCGGAATGAAGACCCACTCCGTCCACGTGAACCACCGGGGCGACTGGACCTTCCTGGCGGTGCATACCGACGCAGGGATAACCGGATTCGGCGAAGTGAATCCCGGTGGCGCGAAGTCAGGCAGCCTGGACTTCCTGCGAGCGGTGGAGCCCGCACTGGCGGGGCGCGATCCCGGACGCATCGAACTCATCCTGGCCGAACTCCTTCCTTCTCCCGCAGACCGGTCGAAAGTGATGGCCCTGAGTGCCCTCGACCAGGCCCTGTGGGACATCAAGGGAAAGGCCCTGGGCGTCCCCGTGGCCGACATCATCGGGGGGCGCTGCCGCGATGAGATACCCCTTTACGCCAACATCAACCGGGCCACCACGGACCGGACGCCGGCTGGATTCGCTCGGAACGCCGAGGCCGCGGTTTCGGACGGTTTCGACGCCGTGAAACTGGCCCCCTTCGACGGGATGGCGGGCGGGATCGACCGGGCTTCCGATGCGCGGGAGGGCATTGCCTGCATGGAAGCGGTGCGCGCCGCGATCGGTCCGGACGTCTCCCTGTTGATCGACTGCCACAGCCACTTCACCGCCCGGGGCGGGTGCGAGGTCTTCGATGCCCTGCGGGACCTGGACCTGTACTGGTACGAGGAACCCGTGCCCGATGAAGATCACGAGGGATACCGGATCATCCGGGATCACATCGACGTACCGCTGGCCGGTGGCGAAAGCCTGATGTACAGGGAGGGGTTCTGGCCCGTCCTGGACCAGGGACTGGTGGACGTCATCATGCCGGACGTGACGATCGTAGGCGGATTGTGGGAGTTGAAGAAGGTCGCCGCCATGGCGGAGGGCCGGGGGATACCCACCGCGCCGCACGGACCCTTCGGACCGTTGACCATCGCGGCGGGCGTCCAGGCCATGGCCGCCCATCCCGGGTTCCAGATCCTGGAATACGCCTGGGGGGAAGTGCCCTGGAGGCACGAACTGATCGAACCGGCGGAAAGGATTATCGGCGGAAGAATCCGGGTCTCAGACCGGCCCGGCCTGGGTGTTTCGCTGAACATGGACGCCATTGAGACGCACCGGGCAGCCCAGACGGACCCGGCAGACCGGGTGGACCGGACGGACCAGGCGGACCGGGCGGACTGGTAAGCCGCAGCCGGAAGTAAGGACTATTCGCCCGCGACGGCCGCCTTGATTGCCGTCTCGAACGCTTCCTTCGACTGGTTGTTTACGAACCGCTTCGCGACCACGCCGGCGCGGTCGATCACGAAGGTGTGGGGTATGGTCAGGACGTTGCCGTACGCCTGATAGGTCTTGCGGTCCGCTTCCACGATGGGGTAGGTGACCCCGAGCTTCTCCACGAAAGGCTTCGTAACGGGAAGTCCCTCCTCGTCCAGGGACAGTCCAAGCACCTCCACACCCTGTTCCCGGTAGGCAGCGTAGAGTTCGTTCAACACCGGCATTTCCACGAGGCAGGGCGGACACCAGGTAGCCCAGAAATTGACCACGACCACCTTGCCCTTCAGGGCGGACAGGCTGGCCTCGCCCCCGCCGAGGACAGGCAGCGTGAAATCCGGCGCGGTGCTTCCTTCCTTCAGCATGAGCCGGGCCTCGATGGCTTTCAACTCGGCGACGACGGCTGCGCGGACGCGAGGGACCATGTTCGGGGTGACCTGGATCCCGAGTTCATTGTATACGGCCATGGCCGTTTCCGGCCCGAAATTCGGCTTGCCGGCCTTGGACTCCGCGACCTGCTTCATGATGTAGGCGACGATCTTCTGCTCGTCGTCGGTCAGGGGCTGTTCCCCCTGGGCCGCGGACTGTGCCTGTACGTTGGACAGGACGGAGGCCGTGGCAAACAATGCGCATAAAAGTGTCGTGGATACGCTTCTCACGCTTTCCTCCAGTACGGTATATCCCGATCTTCGATGATTCGTGGCTATTGCTCATCCCGGAATTGTCATATCGACCCACCCGGGCCCAGTTTCTTAAAGGCCTCGGCATTTCAATGCCTCTGAATCTCCAGCGCCTCGGTTTTTCACGACTTGCCTCCCGCCTTCTCCGCCTTTGATGTCTTGTTAAGCAATTCGTTGAAATTCATCTCGAAATTCGCCAGGTCGCTGCGGTCCACGATCGTAGCGGCCGCCACGCCCACGGCGATAGCCACGGCTTCCCGGATCTCCGCGCCGTCGGCGCCGTACTTCATGGCTTTCTTCAGGTGACCTTCCAGGCAGTTCTGGCATCCCGCGCTCAACGAGGCGGCTATGGCGATCAACTCCTTGGTCTTGTTGTCCAGCGCGGTGCCCTCCCGGTACGTCTCCCGGTAGAAATCGAAGTAGATTTCCTTCATGCGTTCTTCAAGCAACTCGTATGACCTAAGAACCTTACCCACGAATATCTCCTTCGAAATCCCGCGCCCGTGCGATATAACGCCTGTGATTTACCCGTGTCGCTACCAGAATGTCATGGGTTGTCGACCAGGTTTCCGATCAGCTGATCCGAACCTATTGAGTATTCAAACTCGCGCCGGGATTATTCAAACTTATGCTCCCTTAAGTCCCGCGCGTATACAGGCATACTAAGGCACGTAACGGCCCCGCGCAATCTGATTCTACTGCCGCGAATCTGAATTCTCCTCCCGCGCAATCCGATTCTCCGCAACGGGAGATCGTTAGAAGCGAATCGGCGGGCGTTACCCCGTTTATTCATACAAACGCTACGCAGTCACTCCGGATGGAAGTATCGATACACCTTCCGCGCCGCTTCTTTGCCCAGCCCCTTTACCCCGGTCAGTTCCTCCTCGGTGCATTTTCTGATCCTGTCTACCGATCCGAGCGCCATGATCAACTGTTGCTTGCGCTTCGGCCCGACGCCGGGGATGTTGTCCAGTTCGGACCGGATCATGCGGCTTCCCCGTCGCTGCCGGTGAAAGGTGACGGCGAACCGGTGGGCTTCGTCCCTGGCCTGCATCAGCATTTTCAGGGCCGGGGAAGACCGCGGGATGACGATCGGTTCGGACTGTCCCGGACGAAATACCTCCTCCAGTCGCTTCGCCAGGCCGATGACGGGCAGGTCGACAAGGCCCAGCTCGTTCAGGACCTGCCGGACGCTGGACAGCTGGCCCTTGCCTCCGTCGATGAGCACGAGATCGGGGAGGAGCTTGCTCTCGTCGAGCAGGCGACGGTAGCGCCGGCCGACCACTTCCTGCATCATGGCGAAATCATTGGGGCCGATCACGTCTTTGACCTTGAACTTCCGGTAGTCCGTCTTGCGGGGCCGTCCGTCCACGAAGCAGACCATGGAGGCCACCGGGTCCGAGCCCTGTATGTTGGATATGTCGAATGTTTCGATGCGTCTCGGCGGCACGGCGAGCCCGAGGACTTCCTGCAGCGAGGCGACCGAGGCGGGCATGCTGCGGCGAACCCTGGCTTCGGCCCGTTTCAGCGCGTGGGTATTCAACTGCAGTTCCGCGTTCTGGACGGCCAGCCGGACCATGGCCGCCTTGTCACCCCGCCGGGGCACGGCGACGTTCACTTTTGAACCGCGCTTCCGGGCCGTCCATTCCCTGAACGCTTCGATGCCCTCCGGTTCGCCGGTGAGGAGGATCTCGTCGGGCCACAGTTGCGCGGCGAGGTAGTACTGGGTCAGAAAGGCTCCCAGCGTCTCCGGTTCCGTGGCCTCTTCGGGCGCCGTCAGGAAGAAGTGCTCCTTGCCCAGCAGCTTGCCCTCCCTTACCTGGAGTACCGCCCCGCACACATCGTTTCCGTTTCGTGCGAGTCCGATGATGTCACGGTCCACTTCCCTGCTGGTAAAGGCCCGCTGGCGGACCGTCGTGTTCTCGATGGCGACGATCTGGTCGCGTATGCGTCCCGCCAGCTCGAACTGCAGATGCTCCGAGGCCTGCGCCATGCGTTCCTTCAGTTGCTTCAGCAGATCCTTCGTCCTGCCGGAGAGAAACTGGCATACCTGGTCGATGATCTCGCCGTAGCCTTCCTCGTCGATATGGCCTTTGCACGGCCCGGGGCAGCGGTCTATGTAGTAGTCGAGGCAGGGCCGGTCCATGGACGGCCAGGCCCCTGCGCTCGGGCAGGTGCGCAACGGGAACACTTTACGGACCAGGTCGATGGTCCTCCGCATGGACTTCACGTTGGTGTAAGGTCCGAAGTACCGGGCCCCGTCCTGCCTGACGTTGCGTGTGACCACGACCCGGGGGAAGGCCTCGTTGGTCAACATGATGAAGGGAAAGGATTTGTCGTCGCGCAGCATCACGTTGTACCGGGGCCTGTGTTCCTTGATGAGATGATCTTCGAGGAGGAGCGCGTCGGCTTCCGATTCGGTGGCCACGTAGTCGAAGTCGCGGATCCGGCTGGCCAGGGCGACCGCCTTCGGCTCCGTACGCCGGTTTTTCTGAAAGTACGAGCGGATACGCTGGCGCAGCGCCCGGGTCTTGCCCACGTAGATGATGCGTGACCGGGCGTCTTTCATCAGGTACACGCCCGGCTTGCCCGGCAGCGCCTTGAGCTTTTCTTCTATTTCCGTTTGCTGGACAGCCATGGATGGCTCGCCTGCTCTCTCTTCTCCGGGTGGACAACCGGCAGGGGCGATCAGGCCCTGGCGGTCAATTTAACCTTGACATTCGGGAACCCGCCAGGTAATATGATGCTGGTTTTGAGTAAACCGTCAAACGGACCGCAATTGGCCGGCGCGCCATGCGGTGTTGCAGCAATCTGGAGCTTAAAGGGAGCAAAATTTGCCGACTCTCGTATCATCCAAAAAGCGTCTACGTCAGGAAAGCACCCGTCAGCGGCGCAACGCCACGGTAAAATCCGCCCTCCGAACCGCCATCAAACGCCTGCGCGGAAATACGGACGCCGACGCGGCGTCCGGGCTCCTGAGCCAGGCCCATTCCAGGTTGGATAAAGCCGTCAAGCGCGGCGTGATGCACCGGCGGACCGCCGACCGCATCAAGTCCAGGCTGGCGAAGCAGGGCAACTGAGCACGTTCCCGGTACCGGCAGTGCCTGGCCGTGCCGGTCGGGCGCCTCATAGCCTTTTATTCCACCTGTCCGGCCTGCAAGGCCATCTGCCGGTTTTCCTCTGATTCCACGTAATCCAGCGCTGCCTGTACCAGTCCCCTGAACAAGGGGTGGGGCCTGTATGGACGGCTGGTCAACTCGGGGTGGAACTGGGTTCCTACGAAGAAGGGATGCGTGGGGATTTCCAGGATCTGCATAATCTGCTCGTCGGGTGTCATGCCGGAGAACACCATGCCCTTGTGCTCGATGAGTTCCCTGTACTGGTTGTTGAACTCGTACCGGTGGCGGAATCGTTCCATGGCCGAATCCGATCCGTAGCAGCGGTGGGCTTCCGTGCCGTCTTTCAGCTTCACCTCGTGTCCGCCCAGCCGCATCGTGCCCCCCATTTCAGCCAGTTTGCGCTGGCCGGGCAGCAGGTAGATGACCGGCGATTCGGCCTCCGCGTCGAACTCGGCATGGGCCGCGTTCAGCAGTCCGCACTGGTTTCGCGCGAACTCCACGACGGCCAGCTGGAACCCATAGCACAAGCCAAGGAACGGCAGACCGTTCTCTCTGGCATACTGTATGAACCGGATCTTCCCCTCGGCGCCCCGCTCGCCGAAGCCGCCAGGCACGATGATGCCGGATATGCCGTCCAGAATTCCGGCGTCCAGCGGCTCGTCCGCCGAAATATCCGTCGTATCGATCCACTCCGTGGCGATATCCACGCCCACGCTGACCTCGCTGTGGTCCAGGGCGTTCAGGATACTCACGTATGAATCGTGCAGGGCCGTATACTTTCCCGTGATGGCAATGCGGACTTCCGGGTGGCTTCTGGACAGGTATTTGAGGTAGATGTCGAAAATCTGGGGCCGCTGATCGGTACGCTGCGGGAGATTTACGTTGAGCTTCTCGGCGACGATCTGAACCGTCTGCTGGCGGTCGAGCAGCGTGGGCACGCGGTAGATGGAATCCGTATCCGGGCTGCTGACCACGCGATCCTCCGCGATGTTGCAGAAGAGGCTGATCTTCTGGCGGACGCTCTTGTTCAGCGGTATGGCCGAACGGCATACCACGATATCGGGCTGAATGCCCAGTTGCAGGAGTGCCTTGACGCTGTGCTGCGTGGGTTTGGTCTTCAGTTCCCCCGCGGACTCGTTATAGGGTACCTGCGTGACGTGGGCCGACATGACATTGTCCCGTCCCTCGTCGTAGAGCATCTCGCGGGCGGCTTCGATGAAATGGATGTTCTCGATATCCCCGACGGTGCCGCCGATTTCGACGACCAGGATGTCGTAAGGCCCTTCATGCGCCTTGGTCCGGATCAGGTTCTTGATCTCGCCGGTCACGTGGGGCACGACCTGCACGTCGCGTCCCAGGTACTCGCCGCGGCGTTCCTTGTCGAGGATGATCCGGTACACCCTGCCCGAGGTGATGTAGTTGTTCCGGTTCAGATTGTCGTCGAGGAAACGTTCGTAGGTGCCCAGGTCCATGTCGCACTCGGTACCGTCCTCGAGCACGAACACCTCCCCGTGGCGATAGGGGTTGATGGTGCCGGCGTCCTGGTTCAGGTAGCCGTCGATCTTGATCTGGGAAACCGTGAATCCGTAATGCTTGAGCAGGTGTCCGAGGGAGGCGCTGAAGACGCCCTTGCCCACGCCGGACATGACGCCGCCGGTGACGAAGATGTACTTGGTCCGGCCGATGCGGTAGTCGGTGGGGAAGAACTCGATGGCTTCGGAATCTACCGTCCTGGCGCTGTGGGCGTCCAGGTCGACGTCGTCGAAAAACACATCGTCGCTATAGTCCGGGGCACCGGCCAAAGACTCGCTCCTTTACAAGATTCCGTATTGGTTGCGGCCGCACCTAAGATAGGGAAGGGCGGGTGTCTTCGCAATACAATTATATCAGAACGCCTGTATCAGAACGCCCCGATCCATTTGCCCCTCAGTTCATCAAGCGTTCCCTTCTGCCGCAGCTGGTACAGCCACAGGTTCAGCCAGTTGATGAAGGGCTGATCGTTTCGGACCGTCATGTAGCCGATATCTTCACGGGTCAGCGGCTCGTCCGGATTCACGGCGTAGAGCGCGGGATTCTGTCTCGCGTAGATTACCGCCTCGACGTTGTCGGTGAACATCACGTCCACCTCCCCCGACGCCACGGCGGGCTGTACGTCGAGGTTGTTCTCGAACATGACGATCGTGGCCTGCTGGATGCTGGCTCGGACAAAGGCCTCGTTCGTGCCTCCGAAATTCGCGCCGATCCGTACTCCTGGCGCGTCGATGTCCTGCAGACTCCTGAAGCGGTCCTTGTCCGACTTCCTGATGAGCGGCGATTTCCCTATGGTGACATAAGGATCGGTGAGCGCCAGGATGCGCTGCCGTTTGAGCGTCCGGGTAATGCCGCCCATGGCCAGGTCGAAGCGGTCGTTCAGGGCATCGTCGGACAGGTTGCTCCAGGTCGTGGGCACGAACCGGACGCGTACGCCAAGCGCTTCTCCCAGCATATGGGCCGCGTCGATGTCCATGCCTTCGTAGCCGCCCGTCTCGGGGTTCAGGTACGTGAAAGGCTTGTAGTCGCCCGTGGTGCCGATTCGGATTTCGCCCCGTTCCAGTATACGGTCCAGGAGGGAGGTCTGCGCGTGTAAATCCGCTGAAGCGGTACTCGCGCACAGGAACAGCAGTACCGCCTGGAAGGTACGAATTCGGTGGGTCGTCATATAAACTCCAGATCGTTGATGGAATCCCGTGGATCGCAGAAGTGGCCGTCGGTGGAGGCAAGGTTGATTCTATACCGCTTGCGGCCCCCTTGTCAATCCATCTTGACAGTCCTTGTTTTGCCTTCTACCTTGAAATCGCATTTCGAGCACACGGGATACCCGTGCCATACCCTTTGTCCTTCCGCTGGATATTCCGGACTGACCGGACTGACCGGTCTGATCGGACGAACCGGATCTGTCCGGCCCGTCGGTTCTGTTCAGATCCCTACAGGCCATGTCACCAGCCTCGTCTACTAAGCGCCGTCCCGTCGTAACCACGCTATTCGTCATACTGCTTGCCACGCCCTTCTTCTTCTCCTGGTGGCTTTCGCGCGACCGGGCCGAGCCAAAAGCAGGACAGTACGGATTCTATCTGACCGACGCGACCGCGGAAGCCGGCATAGACTTCGTCCATGCCAGGCCGGAGCTCGACCCGGAGCTCGACCCCATCATGCCCCACATCTCGGCGCTGGGGGCGTCCGTCTCGGTCGTGGACTACGACAACGACGGGTGGCAGGACCTGTACGTGACCAGCAGCCGGAAGGGTACGCCGAACGCGTTGTACCGGAACTCGGGTGACGGAAGCTTCGTGGAGGTTGCCGGAAAGATCGGTCTGGCCGATGTGAACGGGCCCGGCGGCGTATCCATGGGATCGGTGTGGGGGGACTACGACAACGACGGTTTCGAGGACGTGTTCATCTACCGGTGGGGCCGGCAGCGCCTGTTCAGAAACCAGGGCGGCACCGTGTTCACGGACGTGACCGCCGACGCCGGCCTCGACCGGTGGATGAATGCCAACAGCGCGGTGTGGACGGACGTCGACCGGGATGGCCTGATTGATCTCTACGTTGGCGGTTATTTCTCGGAAGTTCATGATTTGTGGCAGGTTACGACGACGCGCATCATGCAGGAGAGTTTCGAGTACGCGAACAACGGCGGGCGCAACTACCTCTTCCTGAACCGGGGCGGCGGGCGTTTCGAGGAGGTCACGGAGGAGTACGAGGCGGACTGCACGCGGTGGACCATGTCCGTCGGCGCGGCGGACCTGAACGGCGATGGCTGGCCCGATCTCTACCTGGCCAACGACTACGGCCCCGAGGTCCTCTTCATCAACCTCGAAGGGAAAGGGTTCGAGCAGCTCGCCGGCGCCACGCTGGAGGAGACCTCCAAGAGCGGCATGAACGTGGCCTTCGGCGATCTGTACAATGACGGCCGCTCGGACGTCTACGTAACCAATATCTCGAAGCGCGGGTATCTTTTCCAGGGCAACAATCTCCGCCGCAACCTGATCGCCGAGAACGGCCGGATGATCAATATCGCCGAGGGGGAAATCGCCGACGCGGGGTGGGCCTGGGGCGCCCAGTTCGGCGACCTGAACAACGATGGTTTCGTGGACCTTTTCGTGGCCAACGGATTTGTGTCCGCCGACCCGGAAAAGGATTACTGGTACGAAATGTCGCGGGTCGCCATGGGCAACAACAACATCTTCCAGGACGTACGGAACTGGGCGCCCATGGGCGATCAGAGTCTGTCGGGTTTCGAGCGGTCCAGGCTCTACCTGAACGACGGATCCGCGCGCTTCTACGACGTGGCGGAATCCGTCGGCGTGAACGACCGGTATGACGGCAGGGGCGTCGCCCTGGCCGACCTGTTCAACCGGGGCGTTCTGGACGTGGTCGTGGCCAACCAGGACGGCCCCCTGATCCTGTACCGGAACGAGGTCGAGCGCGCGCACGCGTGGATTTCCTTCGAACTGAGG
The DNA here is from genome assembly GCA_965202605.1 of bacterium. Lineage (GTDB taxonomy): Bacteria > JAAXHH01 > JAAXHH01 > JAAXHH01 > JAAXHH01 > JAAXHH01. The sequence continues at coordinate 1,650,931 of OZ241838.1, read as the reverse complement.
GGCGCTCGCAGCAACGCCAGCGCCATCGGCGCGGAGGTACGGATATTCTGGGACGGCCGGCAACAGCTCCAGGTCGTGACGGCCGGGGCGGGATTCGCCGCCCAGAGCCAGCGCAGGCGGCATTTCGGGCTGGGGCTTGCCGAAGCGGTCGAGCGCGCGGAAATCCGCTGGCCGAGCGGCATCGTGCAGACGCTGGAAGATCCTGATTTGAACCGGCTGCACGTGGTAACGGAACCGGAGAAATGATGAGCGAATCTAAGACCGCGGCGGCTCAATCATCGCCGGGACCGCCGCCGGGGCCGCCGGGTGGGACGAGATACCAGATCGACCCGCGGTACCTGTCCTCCGGCCTGATCACCCTGATCCTGGTCTTCGGCCAGATGTACGTGGGTTTCCTCCACGACCTGTCGCAGCTCTTTACGGCGATCGTCGCGGCCCTGGTGGCGGAACTGGCCCTGGGCCGTCTGTTGACGGGGAGGTGGCTCAATCCCGCCAGCGCGTACATCACCGGGATCAGCTGCGGCATACTGCTGAGGTCGCTTTACCTGTGGCCCTTCGCCATCGCCAGCCTGCTTTCCATCATGTCGAAATACGTCCTGCGCTACCGGGGACGCCATCTGTGGAATCCATCCAATCTGGGTATCTGCGTGGTGCTCTTCGCGGCGCCCGGGACCGTGGCCGCCCTGAGCGAGCAGTGGGGAAACGATCTCTGGGCCATGGCCGTGATCTGGGTGCTGGGTTCGGCCATCCTCTGGCGGGCGAAACGCTTCCACGTTACCTTCACCTACGCCGTGTCCTTTGTCGCGCTTGCCTACGTACGGTCTCTGATGACCGGGACGCCTTTCCTGTCTGAAGTCGCGCCTATCACCGGACCCATGTATCAGCTCATGGCCTTCTTCATGGTCACGGACCCCGCCACCTCGGTCTCCTCGCGTGGCGGACGGATCGGGGTCGCCTTTTTGGTGGCGCTGGCCGAGATGGCGTTGCGGTTGCTTGAAGTCGTGAACGCGCCGCTCTACGCTTTGTTTCTGGTGGGACCGGCGGCGAAATTCGTGGATCTGAAGAGGTCGGGCTGATTGACCGAAAGGTTTGTATGCTGGGTATGCATGACGGACCGAAGAGCCGTTTCTATATCAATGTAAGCCATTTATGTTGTCTTTACTCAGTATTAGCAATTGATTTCTTAACTACACCTCTCCCGCGAATTCACATAGTTACCTACATCTTTTGAGTTTCATTATTTTATCAGATTCTTCAGACGGTCGTCGCCGGACCCAAGAGCGTGAGGTGTCGGTACTAACGGACTAGCCCTTATCAATTAGTCCTCCACTCCTTCCTGCCATGAATCGTAGTCGAAGTTGCGAGTGTCACGGTCTGGTCTGGGCAGGAGATCGAATTTCCGAGCTAGCTCAAGCACTATATCGCGGTCGGCGGCATCGTACGAGATAAATATACACCACCACGACCTTGAAACTGGAAGCCAGTTTTGGTCTGAGAAATACATCCTTAACCTCCGAGTTAATTCTTCGCGTTGTTCATTTTCATCTTGATACTCATCAGACGTTTGGTTATTTTTACTCATGATGACACCTCATCGTTAGCGGCGACTCATCACCGCCGACCCTGAACCCCCGAGGTGGCAGCTTCGGGGGTTCGTTTTTATAGAAGAAATAACTTTTACTTAAATAATTCCTTTTAGTATTATATGTATGATTGTGGGTGTCTTGTCAATAATTAACTTGCCGTGGCTACATCTCGTCGCGATTGTGCTTCCCGGGTGTGCTCATGACCATAACACCACAGCGAGCTGGATTCTACTCAGATCGCGTCTGCGATACACCGTATGCCACGTACCGCTGCAGTACTAAACAGTTGCGTAGTTGCTCGCAAAGTGTTACATTGCTTGATTGCGCGATGCGGGAGCGAAAAGTGTCTGGTAAGGGCATTACGACCTTTTGCGCCGGGATCATCAGGTACGCCATTCGACAGGTTGGCCATCTAGTTCAGACACCCGCAGGACGGAGTGTGTTGACCTAAGCGGGGCAGTTGGTTCATTGAGTTGAGACGTGCTCTGGGTGGGCAAGACGAACTTTCTTGAGCAACATAACTGGTCACCCGGGTCGCTCTCTGCCCTACGTGCAGTACACTGGAAAGCGAAACAGACACTTAGTTAGACATCAAGGAGGAATCCAAATTGGTACAAGAACCTGGAAACGGCGATGGACCCAATGGACCGACGGGGATTGTCAAGGAGTTGACCATTTACATCAATGCTCGGTCGGTGCTGTGGGACAAGCCGACCATCAGCTTCGCGCAAGTGGTCGAACAGTGGAATAAACTTGATCCGGAAAGACGTGTGACAGGTAATCTTCCAGGCATCGACTGGGAGGCTAAGGACGGAACAAAGGGGATTCTCTATCCGTCGGATAAACCGTTGGCTGTGGGTGATGAACTGTCGTTCAAGATTGACGACTCGTATCTCGCTTAGGGAAAACTGTGTCAGAACATGAGTCACGTGCTCGTCATGAAGCGGAGCGACGCGGGTGGAAAATCGAGCGTCAAGACATAGAAATAGGTGCATTAGGTGTACCATGTTTTCTCGCACCGAATGTCGTAGGCGAGTGTCACATCTGGGTAGGGACCGCATCTAACTCGGATGAACTCGAAGTAAACCACAAATGGCAGAAAAACGCTTCACACGCGGCCAATATACGAGGTCTCTCCGACGGAAGATTGTTCGACGGTTCTGGCAATGAGTTGACAAACGGCGTGATTGGGCGAAATCATTACAGTCTTGTACTGTCGGTCAAGTTGAAAGACCGCGAATATGAGAATGCTTGGGAAGCATTAAACAATTACGTCAAGCATATATACGCGCTGTTCCTTGGCCGATCCGCAACGAGTAGGGAATCGGCTCCGCGCCCTTATACTTTCGATGTGCTTGGTGACCAACTGCCAGAAGCAGTGGAGTGGAGGAGTCTGGTAGCTCAAGAGCGTGTGGCGATTGTCGGACTTGGTGGTGTCGGCGCATGGATAGCGGACTTTGTTGTCAAGGCCGATCCTGGAGAGGTTCATGGTTGGGATTACGACTGCATTGAACCCAAGAACATACTTCGTATGCCCGGTGGACTCGATCCGAAGGTCTGGATCGGCAAACCAAAGGCCGACTGGTTCCGGGAGACTTACTCCCTCATCCACACGAACGTGCATGGCTACAATGATAAGGTGCTCCTCGAAAACGTGCAGGAGGTCATTGAAAAAACGACTTTCGCTTTCGTAGCTGTGGACGACGCTGACGACCAGATAATGGTGTGTGACACGCTGGCCAACGCGGGAATCCCGTTCGTCGTGGTAGGACTCTCACCAGTGCGTAAGGACAAGCGAGTCAATGTTTCCATGCGTATAGTGACTGCCCATGTCGGTGTGCCGTCTTGGAAGGAGGCTATCCCTCAAGTTGGCCGTGCGGGACAGGACGACTACGGAAGCCTTGACCTACCCGAAGTCTATTCAATGGCTGCCGGCTGGGCGATTCAGTCTTGGCGAAAGATGCGTGGTCAATTCTGGCAGGAGAAAAGGGAAGAGTGTCTAGTTTATCGTGCTAGTGAGCAGTCGCTCATAGTGAGAGAGGTAGATAGTGCATTTCTGGAGACGGAGGAAGCGGAGGGCTCGTGATTCTCATCCTAACTATAATGTTGGGAATCGAGAACCAATGTTACTGAAGCTAATGTTTGTTGAGGCAATCCCGCAATTACCAGAAATGGAAGAAGGAACTCTTTACGTCAGCATGAGGTTCGCCATCCTTTCCCATTTGTGTCCATGCGGATGTGGTCGTTTGGTCGACTTGACGCTGGGCCCTATGGCTCGAAGTATGACCTATGATGGTAAGCATTTAACCCTAATACCATCGATTGGGGTAAAGTTCCCATGTAGAAGCCATTACTCTATCATTCGGAATGCGATTGTGTGGTATCGGCCAATCTCGAAATGGGAAGGCTGGTGGTACGACCGTGTTCGGAAGAGAAGGAAGTAGCCAAGAAGTATCTCGCTCTTTTTTCGGCAGTTATAGCCAGGACTTCGCCGCTCTCACTTTATGTCCTCATAGGCCATTGATTCGGCAGAGAACCCATGTCTTTGAATGAAAACCTGCGAATAGCCAGGCGGCAAAAGAACGACGAGTTCTACACGCAGCTTTCCGACATCGAGAACGAGCTGCGCCACTACACCGGACACTTCTCCGGCAGCGTTGTGTACTGCAATTGCGACGATCCCCGCATCTCTAACTTTTTCCACTACTTCTCGTACAACTTCGAGCGTTTGGGTCTGAAGCGACTCATTACTGCCTGCTACAGGAATCAACAACGCGACCTGTTCAGCCGTCACGATTCGGAGCGGGCTATTTGGCTCGAATACAATGGGAACGCGAAAGGCGGAAGGGTACCCGATGTCGGGGACATTGGAATCTGTGAGTTTGAAGGGGACGGGGATTTCCGAAACGCCGAATGCACTGAGCTTCTGAAGCAAGCGGACATTGTAGTGACCAATCCACCGTTCTCGCTGTTCCGCGAATACGTCGCCCAACTGGTGCAGTACGGTAAGAAGTTCCTAATCGTCGGGAGTCAGAACGCCGCTACCTATAAGGAGATCTTCCCCCTAATCAAGGACAACAAAATTTGGCTTGGTGTCACCCCTAAAGGCCAAGATATGCTGTTTGATGTGCCAGAAAGTTACGCGCGGGAATTGAAGGCGACCGCAAAGGAGGGAAGCGCCTATAGAGTCGTTGAGGGGGTTATCAAAGGACGTTTGGGTAACGCGGCCTGGTTCACCAATCTCGATCATAAGAAGCGTCACGAGGAATTGATCCTCTACAAGCACTACTCGCCAGAGGAATATCCGACCTTCGACAATTACGATGCGATCAACGTGGACAAGATTGCCGAAATACCAATGGATTGGAACGGGGCTATTGGGGTGCCGGTCACGTTTCTGGACAAGTACAATCCAGAGCAGTTTGAGGTCGTGGGGATAACAGACAGGGACAACAACTCCGGCCTGAAGACAAAAGAATACACGTCGGCAGATGCGCCAAACCCGGGTGATCTGAATAGAAGGGGTGTAATTAAGGTCGGTGGCGAGCATAAGTCCACGTATGTACGACTTCTGGTTAGGAGAGTGTCGCCGCAATGAAAATCGACCTGAATGAAATTACAGTCCGCGACCTTGTGGAGAACTACCATGACGACGGCGAAGGCGGTGTGCGAGGCTTAGGCGGCAAGCTTGACATCCGCCCGCCGTTTCAGCGCGAGTTCGTCTATAAGGACAAGCAGCGCGATGCGGTGATCGAGACGATAAACAATGGTTTTCCGCTCAATGTGATGTATTGGGCTGTGCGCGATGACGGATCGTATGAGGTTATCGACGGGCAGCAGCGCACGATCTCAGCAGCGCAGTATGTGGAAGGCGACTTCTCCCTTGACGGGCGGTATTTCCACAACCTGCAAGACGACGAGCAGGAGCGGATTCTCAATTACCAATTACAGGTTTATGTGTGCGAGGGGACCGCTAGCGAGAAGTTGGATTGGTTCAGGATCATCAACATCGCGGGCGAAAAGCTAACCGATCAGGAGTTGCGGAATGCGGTCTATGCTGGTCCTTGGGTGTCCGATGCAAAACGCTATTTCAGCCGGAAGGGGGCCGTTTGCCCAGCTTATGCAATCGGCAACCAGTATGTGAATGGAAGGGCAGAACGCCAAGAGTTCCTCGAAACCGCAATCCATTGGATCAGGGACGAGGACCAGACGGTCGAGGAATACATGGCCGCGCATCAGCACGACAAGACCGCAACGGCTTTGTGGAGTCACTTTCAGGCAGTAATCAATAGGGTTAAAGCCGTTTTCCCGAACTACCGTAAGCCAATGAAAGGCGTGGATTGGGGTGGACTTTACGAGCAACTCAAAGACGAGAGCTTGGACCCCGAAGTGCTTGAGGCCGACGTTGCTCGCTTGATAGTGGACGACGATGTGACGAAGCAGGCCGGGATCTACCCGTATATCCTTACCGGCGAGGAAAAACTTTTAAACATTCGGACTTTCTCCGACGCCATGAAGCTGAGTGCTTACGAGAGCCAAGGGGGCATCTGCAATCTGTGCGGAAAGGCATTCGAAATATCGGACATGGAAGGCGACCACATCACCCCTTGGGTGGAGGGTGGCAAGACAATCGTAGAGAACTGTCAGATGCTGTGCAAAGGCTGCAATCGTACAAAATCCAACAAATGAGCACATTCGGATCATACCGGCGCACAAGTGACTGCCGAGTTAGATCACATTCCGGGAGTACCAGGAGGTACTTTCGCTTCGTCACCTGTCTGTGTGAGGTCCGGGGTACATTGGGCGGTGGAGTACGTGCCGCCGCTTCTTTCGGAATGCTGCAACTCCAAGTAGGTTCGGAACACTAAGCGCAACCGAGAATTTTCAGTTGCTCGGAAATTGTCCCACAAGGGTCCGAGCGGACGTTCAGCGCCCGCACAATATGACGGCAAGAGTCCTGTAGTCAAGGATCATGCGTGTCAGTGGCAGATCGAGCCGATCGAACTGCTGCCGCAAAAATTCGCTCTCGGCGTCATACCGCTTGATTCGCTGTCGTAAGGCTTCGATCAACTCGCCATGTTGCCGCTTGTAGAGGTGGCAAGTGGCGGGTTTAGTTTTAAGGTTGAACGCACAAGACCGAGGGGAACAAGACCATGGCCCTCAAGGTAGGCATCGTCGGCGCAGGCGGCATCGCGCACTGTCACGGCAGGGCGGCCCGGGAGGCTCCCGAAGCGGATCTCGCCGCGATCTGCGATGTCTCCGAGGACGCACTGGACAGGTTCGGCGGGACCTTCGGCGTATCCGGTCGCTACACCGACCTGGAGCGTATGTTGCACGAGGAAGAGATCGACATCCTCTCTGTCTGTACCTGGGGCAACTCGCACGCGGATATCAGCATCCGGGCCGCGCGGTCGGGTAGGGTCAAGGCGATTTTATGCGAGAAGCCCATCAGTTCGACGGCTGCCGAATGCGAGGACATGATCGAAGCGGCACGGGAACACGGCGTCCTGCTCGCTGAGGCTTTCAAATTTCGCCACCATCCGTGCCATCTGAAGGCGAAGGACCTCATCGTAGCCGGCGAGATCGGCGAGGTCACGTTGATCCGAAGCACCTTTACCGCCGCCGTCGATCCGCAGAACCTGAGGCCAGACTACAACTGGCGGTTCAACCGGGACAAGCGAGGCGGCGCCACCTACGACCTGGGATGCTACTGCATACATCACGCCCGGTTCATCGCGGGAAGCGATCCGATCCGGGTCCATGCCCGGGGCCAATACGGTCAGCGATCCGGGGTGCCGGAAACGGTGGCGGCGCAGCTAGAGTTTCCCGACGAGATCACTGCCCAGTGCGTCTTTTCCTTCAGGTATTACAGCTCCCAGGAATTCGAGGTATTCGGGACCGGCGGCTACATGCGTATGGACATGGCCTGGAACAACGAAGATCACCCGGTCACGCTGGAAATAAGAAAAAACGACGGTGAAGAAAGGACCATCCGGTTCGCTCCGGTGTTTCAATTTACCGATCAGTTGAGGCACCTTTGCGACCGTCTCGAAACGGGAAGGCCTCACCGGATTCCCGCTGAGAACAGCCTGGGCAACATGCGGGTGATCGACGCTGTGCACGCGTCCATCGACTCGGGACAGCCCGTGGTTTTAAATCCCGGCTAGTCCCCCAGACTCATATTTCGTAGAAAACCCGTATCCCCTTCAGGCTCATACCTGTTTGGACAACACGACTCATTTTCAGGGAGGAACATGATGCTCAGGAACATCCTCGCGGCCATCGTCGGGTATATTGCCATGGCCGCCGTGCTCTTCGTACTCTTCTCGATTCTGTGGCTGATGCTGGGGCCCTCGCACGGCTTCCACCCGGGTTCGTGGGAGGTATCCGGCGGCTGGGCACTCGGCTCGCTCGTGCTCGGGTTCGCGGCGGCGTACATCGCCGGACAAGTCTGCGCCAGGGTGGGGCACGATGCCAGGGCCGCCACGATTCTGATCGCCATCGTGATCGTGCTCGGGGTGGTGAGGACACTGTTGCCGGTGGAGATGCCGGTGGGACCGCGTCCCGACGATCTGTCGATGATGGAGGCGACCGAGGGCGCCCGCCATCCGGCATGGTTCGACTGGCTCAACCCGCTGATCGGGGCCACGGGCGTCTGGTTCGGATCGCGTAAGTCGCGCGCGTAGCAGTCCACTTCTGGGCTGCCGGTTTTCGGGCCCGTCACGTTCCGCTGATGGTTCCTGGCAGTGGGAATCGATCGGGCGCTCGAAGGCTGCGCTCCGGACTGTTTCGGATATGGAAGATATGATGAAAAGGTCTTGATGTATCACCGGCCGTTTTCCTATGGTCACACTAGGAGAGGATGTTAAATATGGTCCGTTCGACCATTTGGGGGGTTGGGTTCGTGATTCTCGTTGTCGTGTGCAGTTGTGCGTCCTTACTATCGCAGTCCGCGAACAACCCGCCGAAGCGCGAGCAACCACCGGTCTCTCCGGTCCCCAACACGTGGTCCGAACGGTGGGAATGCTACGACTACTTCAGGTCAAGGAAGTTGGGAACATTGACCGCCGACCGATATGGCGCAAGCGGTACGGTTGATTTCGATGGAATCGTCGCAAGCACGCAGTTTGCAATTGAGGGAATTGGACGCCGTTGGGATTGGGGATTGGGTACAGACGGTACTTATAACTACGCCATTGTGGTCAGTGCCGACGGAACGGGCAAATTCTATAATTTCCGAGGTTCGAACGACGGATTGGCAAAACCGAGCGATGTTTTCAAATGCACGAGGCGTTGATAATCCTCAAAGCCTAAAGCATGTAATTCCGTTCTTTTTTTACAGATAACGGGATGATCAAGCTCGATTTTCGGATTTTCGTATTTTGTTGAAAGAATAACCACGGTCAATCCACAGGACCCGGACACCTGGAACGACTCTTGCCATGAACCTTGAAGAAATGACTCTCGGCGTTGAAGAAGAGTACCAGATCATCGACCCCGAATCGCGGGAACTGACTTCCTACATCTCCGAGTTTCTTGAAAAGGGGAAGCGGGTCTTTCGCGACCAGGTCAAGCCGGAATTCCTCCAGTCCCAGGTGGAGATGGGTACGGAAGTGTGCCGGGACATCAAGGAAGTGCGCCGCGAGGTGACCAGGCTCAGAAGCATGGTCTGCGAGATCGCGGAAAAGAGCGGCCACCGGATCGTGGCGGCCGGCACCCATCCCTTTTCCCGCTGGCAAGAACAGGAAGTCACGGAAAAGGACCGGTACAATAGCCTGGTCGCGGACCTGCAGTACGTCGCCCGCAGGCTGCTGATCTTCGGCATGCATATCCACGTCGGCATACCAGACCGGGAGTTGCGTATAGACACTATGAACCAGATCAGCTATTTCATGCCCCACATCCTGGCCCTCTCTTCGTCATCCCCCTTCTGGATGGGCGACAATACCGGGCTCAAGTCCTACCGGAGCGTCGTGTTCTCGGAGTTGCCTAGGACCGGCATCCCCGACCGTTTCAATTCGGCAGCCGAGTACGACCATTTCATCCAGACCATGATCAAGACCGGCTGCATGGACGAACCCACGAAGATCTGGTGGGACGTGCGGCCCCATCCCCGTTTCCCCACGATCGAACTGCGCATCTGTGACTGCATTACGAAAATCGACGAAGTGGTGGCCATCGTGGCCCTGGTCCGGGCGGTCGTGGCCAAGCTCATCACGTTGCGCCGCGAGAACCAGGCGTGGCGCTACTACCGGCGCGATCTGGTGGCCGAAAACAAGTGGCGCGCGATCAAGGACGGACTGGACGGAAACCTGGTCGATTTCGGCAAGGAAGAGGAAGTGCCCGTCCGGGATCTCATCAAGGAACTAATGGAGATCCTGGACGACGTGGTGGACCCGCTCGGCGTCCGCGAGGAGATCGAGCATGTCCGCGTCATGCTCGCGGAGGGAAGCAGCGCGGACCGCCAGCTCATGACCCATGCTCAAACCAGCGATCTGAAAGCGGTCGTGGATCAACTTGCGGAGGAAACGGTGACGGGCCTGTGATCAGACAATCAACTACAGGTCTGATTCTACATAAAATCCTACGTGCAAACTATGTGTCTGTCTCACAAAATCCTCTAAACCGTACTGCCTTTATAGGAAATTTGGAATGAGATTTATAAATCCACTACAACAAAGACTTAATGTAATACGATATATTGGAGATCGTGTTACGAATGAAGGTAGCCCAATCGAACTCACATTAGAATCGATTGCAGATTTAAATGGTAATGCAAACAGGAGCATGTCTTTCCAATTACTGAGTGAATTAGAAGAACGCGGTGAAATCATAATTGGTCATAAGATCTTGGGAGGTCTATACAAAGATACCAATCTTAGTCTTGGTGGCTGGGAGATTTACGAATCACAAAAACACGGTAGGTTGACTAGTGATTTCGGTTTCATTGCTATGCAGTTTAATGATAGCGATCTCGAGAAATTCGTAAGGGATACAGTCAAACCTTTGGTAAAGGAGTCAACAGGATATAACCTAATAGACGTTCGAGACGTTTCGAGAGCTGGAGTTATTGATAACATCATACGAAGCGAGATTAGAAATGCGAGATTTGTAATTGTAGATCTGACACATGACAATAATGGTGCTTATTGGGAAGCTGGATATGCAGAGGGCCTTGGAAAACCAGTAATATACCTGTGTGAAAAAACCAAGTTTAAGACTAAACAAACACATTTCGACACTAACCATTGTACCACCATTCTCTGGTCCAAGGATGATGTCGATGGATTTAGCAATCAATTCCAAGCGACTCTTGTTCTTTCGATTCAGGATTCAGAATGATAGTTTGGGGTACTACGTAGAATACATCGTTAACTCAACAATTACCACTTCTCCTTGAGGGAACAAGAGCCCGCGTGCCTTCCCGGTCCAGACCGAACATCCTGTGGATTTCCTTCGAAGACACCGGTCCTAACTACGGCTGCTACGGCGATCCTGTAGCCCGCACGCCGAACGTGGACCGCTTCGCGGCCCAGGGCTGCCGGTGGACGCAATGCTATTCCACGTCGGGAGTCTGCGCACCGGCCCGTTCGGCGATCATCACCGGGATGTACGCCATTTCCATCGGTACGCACCACATGCGGACCACCCACGTACACGCCGATACCCCGGAAATGCCCACGCCCTATTCCGCGGTCCCGCCTCATTACGTCAAGTGCTTCACCGAATACCTGCGGGGGGCGGGCTACTACTGCACGAACAACTTCAAGACCGACTACCAGTTCGAGCCGCCGCTGACGGCCTGGGACGACCTCGGAGAGAACGCCCACTGGCGCAACCGGCCGGATCCGGCCCAGCCCTTCTTCGCGGTCTTCAACCTCATGCGCAGCCACGAAAGCGGGATGTGGCCGGAGAAGTGCCCGGCGCCGGAATTCGATCCCGGGGACATCGAGCCTCCGCCCCACCTGCCCGACACGCCGAAGGTCAGGACGGCCCTGGCCCGCATGTATACGCATATCGCTCATAACGACCGGGAGTTCGGTGCCATGCTCGAGCAGTTGGAAGAGGACGGGCTCGCGGACAACACGTATGTGTTCAACTGGAGCGACCACGGTCCTCTGCCCCGCGGCAAGCGCTGGCCTTACGACGCGGGGATTCACGTGCCGCTGATCGCGAGGGGGCCGGACCTGGGCGGGGGACAGGTGCGCGGCGACCTGGTCAGTACGATCGACCTCGGGCCCACGATGCTGTCCCTGGCGGGCGTCGAGATCCCCGGCCACGTCCAGGGCCGCGCGTTTCTCGGGGAGCAGGCCCGGCCCCCGAGAAGCTACGTCTTCGCCAGCCGGGACCGCCACGACGTGTCCTACGACATGGTCAGGGCCGTACGGGACGGGCGGTACAAGTATATCCGGAACTACCGGCCGGACCTCCCGTATCTTTCCTGGATACCCTATCGGAACAAGCACCCGATCATGCAGGAAATATGGCGGCTGCACCTGGAAGGCGGCCTGGACGAGGCGCAGTCGGCCCTGTTCCGGTACCCCAGGCCCGTCGAGGAATTCTACGACACGGTTGAAGACCCCCATGAAGTAAACAACCTGGCCGGGGAACCCCGGGTGAGGTGCGAACTGGAGCGGATGCGGGCGGCCCTCGATGAATGGCTCGAAGAGGTGGGTGACATGGGCCGCATCCCCGAAAGCGAAATGGTCGGGAACTGGTATCCCGAGGGCCGCCAGCCCGAGACCGCTCCGGTGGTGTGCGTACCCATATGCACGGAAAGCCCCGGGATGGAACCGGCACTGGAAGGCGGTTCGTTCCAGGGCCCCGTGCTGCTGCAGCTCCACTGCGCGACGCAGGGCGCATCCATCGCTTATACCTTCGACACGGGGGTAAACCCCCACTGGCTGTTGTACACCGAACCGCTTCGCCTGGAGGCCGGCGAGCACCGGGTACGGGCGCGGGCGATTCGCATCGGGTACGCGGAAAGTCCCGAGATCCAGGCGCGATTCGAGGTGCGGGCAGCGTGACCGGTGCGGCGGCGTACCGCGATTCCGTACAATGGTGTACTCGGTCCGGTCTTCAAATGGGTTGACCGACGGATTGTGAATCGTTAAGAAACACAGGTACGAATCGTGCTTTCCGCGTTTCCGAACCGGGAGGACTGCCGTGGACCCTTCCTGCCTTGCCTACTGCCTGACGGACGATGAGCGGCGTCTCTTCGATGAACAGGGCTATTTCATCGTGGAGAACGTCCTGCCGGGCGACATGGTCGAAGCACTGAACCGCATCGCCGACGGCATCGACGAGGAAAGCCGGCCGAAAGAGGGGAAAGGCGCCTGCAGTGTCCTGAACCACTTCGACATCATCGGCCGGGATGATACGCTGCTGGAACTGCTCGACTGGCCGAAGACGTTCCCCAAGGTCTGGGGCATCCTCGGCTGGCACATACAGTTGTACCATTCCCATTTGATCGTGTCGCCGCCATGGCCGGCGGACCAGAAACCCAAAAAGAGACGCCTGGGCTGGCACCAGGACAGCGGCAGACTGAACATCGACCTGGAGACCACGCCCCGACCACGGGTGTCGCTGAAAGTGGCCTTCTTCCTGAGCGACTGCACGGCGACCGACCGGGGCAATTTCCACGCCATACCCGGCAGCCATCGGAGAGAAGAGATCGAGTTTCCCGAGAACGAGGCGTTGGATCCGGAAGGCGCGGTGCCGATCCAGGCCGCGGCCGGCGACGCCGTGTTTTTCGATCGCCGTCTCTGGCACGCCTCTGGAATCAATTATTCCGAAATCACCCGCAAGGTGCTGTTCTACGGCTACAGCTACCGCTGGCTGCGTCCCCGGGACGACATGACGGTGGATCACTACATGAGCCGCAGCGATCCCATCCGCAGGCAGCTCCTGGGCGCCGGGCCATCGGGGGGCCATGGCTATACCTCGCCCCTGCCTGAAGACATACCCCTGCGCGCATGGATCGGCAAGCACGCGGGCCGGGAATTCGTGATAAGCTGAGGCAGTGATACGCCCGGACAGCCCGTGGCAGGTCCGGGTCTACCAGGCGGACCGGATGGACCAGGCGGACCGGACGGACCAGGCGGACCAGGCGGACCAGGCGGACCAGGCGGACCAGGCGGACCAGGCGAATGGGCATGAGTGACTCAACCGGAAACCTGGCGGAACAGCAGGCCCTGCTCGACCGGATCGCCGAGGCCGTGGTCGCGCGCGAGCTCACCGCGCCCGCGGTACTCTTCCTGGAATCCATGAAACCCCTCTCGTTCCTGGGCGGCCAGTTCATGGCATTCTTGAGCCCTTTCATTCACATGGTGGTGGATGCGTCGGAGTACGACCGGATCGCCGAGGCCATCGAGCGTCGGGAGAACGTGGAGTTCCTGATCCGGCGCATCGAACACCACGCTTCCGAGGCGGACTGACAGGTGCCCGGTACGGCCCGGTATCCCGGGTCGGGGGGATCCGCGCAACGCGGGACGATTTTCCATGATCGATCCATCAGAAGTCAGGGTTATTCTGGCCACGGACTGCGGCAGCACGACCACCAAGGCCATCCTGATCGAGCATCGATCTGGCGCCTACCGTCTCGTCGTTCGCGGCGAGGCGCCCACCACAGTGGAAGCGCCCTTCGAGGACGTCACGCGGGGCGTGCTCAACGCGGTGCGCGAGGTGGAGGAGCAGTCCGGCCGCGAGATCATCGACGGGGACCGGATCGTCTCACCGGCGGACGGCGGCCGCGGAGTGGACGTCTACGTCTCGACGAGCAGTGCCGGCGGCGGACTCCAGATGATGGTGGCCGGCGTGGTCAAGAGCATGACCGCGGAAAGCGCCGAACGGGCGGCCCTGGGCGCGGGCGCCATCGTCATGGAGGCGCTGGCTTCCAACGATGGACGCCTTCCCCACGAACGCATCGAACGCATTCGCCAGCTTCGGCCGGACATGATCCTGCTGTCCGGCGGCGTGGACGGGGGTACGAAGTCCCACGTGGTCGAGATGGCCGAACTGATCTCCGCCGCGGACCCGAGACCCCGGCTGGGAAGCGGCTACAATCTGCCGGTCATCTACGCCGGGAACGCCGATGCCCGGGAGGACGTCGCACGGATCCTGGACGACGGGACGGAACTCAGCCAGGTCGATAATCTGCGGCCCGTGCTCGAGGCGGAGAACCTGGGCCCCGCCCGGGAGCGGATCCATACCCTGTTCATGGAACACGTGATGGCCCAGGCGCCGGGGTACCGCGACCTGATGGAATGGACCCACGTGCCGATCATGCCCACGCCCGGCGCCGTGGGAAGGATGGTGCGGGTCGTCGCGGACCGCGGTGACATCGACGTGGTCGGCGTGGACATCGGCGGGGCGACCACCGATGTGTTTTCGGTCTTTGGCGGCGCCTTCAACCGGACCGTCAGCGCGAATCTCGGCATGAGCTACAGCATTTCCAACGTGTTGACCGAGGCGGGACTGGAAGCGATCGGACGGTGGCTTCCCTTTGACATGTCGGACGCCGACCTGAAGGACCGTCTGGGCAACAAGATGATCCGACCCACCAGCATTCCCCAGACCATGGAGGAGCTGATCATCGAGCAGGCCGTGGCCCGGGAGGCGCTGCGACTGGCCTTCGAGCAGCACAGGAACTTCGCCGTGGAGTTGAAAGGCGTTCAGCAGCATCGAACGATATCGGACACTTTCGAGCAACAAACGGGCGGCCGGACCCTGGTCGACCTGATGAACCTGGACCTGATCATCGGCAGCGGGGGGGTGCTTTCCCACGCGCCGCGACGGTCGCAGGCCGCGCTGATGATGGTGGACGCCTTCCAGCCGGAAGGCATCACGAACCTGGCGGTCGACAGCATCTTCATGATGCCGCATCTGGGCGTGCTTTCCACCGTGCATGAGACCGCCGCGCTGGAGGTGTTCGACCGGGACTGCCTCGTTCATCTGGGACCGTGCGTCGCCCCCGTCGGCACGGGTTCGGCGGGGGCGCCCTGCGTGAAGGTGAAGGCAACGGCAGGGGACAGGGAAGCGGTGTACGAGGCCCCCGTGGGCGATCTGGCCGCAATCCCGGCCGGGGAGGCGGACGAGGTCATCCTGGAGGTCGCGCCGTCCCGCGGTTTCGACGTCGGCGCCGGCAGGGGCGCGCCGGTCACCCGGACCGTGCGGAATGGCCCGGTGGGCGTAATCATCGATACGCGCGGAAGACCGCTTCATCTGGCGGCGGACGCGGCCGAGCGGGTGGCGGCGCTGCGGAAGGGCTACCACGCGCTCGACATCTATCCGGAGTCCGTCTGATGGCTCACGCCTATACATCGGGCCTGCGCGTATCGCCCCGGACCGTTGTCTCCAGGACGCGCCGCCTGCCCCTGAGTGGACAGGTGGTGGTGCAGGTCGGTGACCGGGTACGGCCCGATACGGTGGTCGCCGAAACCTACCTGCCCGGCCCGGTGCACAACGTCAATGTCGCCAATGCCCTGGCCATTGCGCCCGAGGACGTGCCGGGCTGCATGCTGAAACAACGGAACGAACCGGTGTCGAAAGGCGAGTTGATCGCGGAATCAAAGGGGATTTTCGGACTGTTCAAATCCAGCGTCCGGTGCCCCGAAAGCGGAACGATAGAAATGGTTTCGGAAGTGACCGGCCAGGTGCTCATCCGGGAACCGTCGACCCCGGTCAGGATCAACGCGTACCTTGACGGCCGGGTCACCGAACTCCTGCCCGGGGAGGGCGTGGTGGTGGAAACGGCCGGCGCCTGCATTCAGGGGATCTTTGGCGTAGGGGGTGAAGTTCACGCGCCCATACGCCAGACCGTCCAATCGCCCGGTGACGAGATCACCGGGGACATGGTCGATGAACGCTGCGCGGGACAGATCGTCTGCGGCGGATCCATGATCACCCTTGACGCGTTGCGTAAGTTGATAGAGATCGGCGCATCCGGCGTGGTGGTGGGCGGCATGCGGTACCACGATATCGGAGCCCTCCTGGGATATCAGATCGGCGTGGCGGTAACCGGGGGAGAAGACGTGGGCCTGACCGTGGTCGTCACCGAAGGCTTCGGGCGGTTGCCCATGGCCGAGCGCACCTTCGAATTGCTTCATTCCCTGGAGGGTCGGGAAGCCTCCATGAGCGGCGCCACGCAGGTCCGGGCGGGCGTGATACGCCCCGAAATCATCATCAGGTCCGACACCGTGGAAGAACCGTCGGAACGATCAGGCTCGGCAGGCCGGGGCCTGGAATCCGGTTCCCTGGTGCGCCTGATCCGCAAGCCCTGGTTCGGAGAAATCGCCACGGTGGCGTCGTTGCCCGAACGGCCCGTGAGGCTTCCCACGGGCGCCCTCGCCCGGGTGCTGGAAGCCCGCAGGAAGAACGGCGAGATCGTGACGGTGCCCCGAGCCAACGTGGAGATCGTGGAGGCCTGATGCACTTCCCCCGAAACTCCTGCAATCCGCGGGCCGTTTCCCCTTCGATTGCGCTTTTGCGCGCGGTGCTCGCGTACACGGCGGTCGTCTCCACGCTGCAGGTAGACCCCGTCTTCGCCCAGGCCGCTTCCGAATCCGGCTGGTTCAACGCGGACCGGACCCAGGCCCTGGTCCTCGGCATCATCCTGACGGGCGTCATTCTGCTTTACGTCGTACTGGCCTCCTCGGGCCGGCCCCTTTTTATTCGTAAGATCGCCGGCCTGGAAACGGTGGAGGAAGCCGTGGGCAGGGCGACGGAGATGGGCAAGCCCATCCTCTACGTCCCCGGCCTGAATGACATGGACGAGGTGCAGACCATCGCGTCCATGAACCTGCTGGGCCATCTCGCCACCATCATCGCGGGATACGATTCCAGGCTGCACGTGCCCGTTCGCAAGTCCCTCGTCATGAGCGTGGCGCGCGAGACCGTGCAGCAGTCCTATCTGTCCGCGGGGCGTCCCGACGCGTACCAGGAGGACGACATACACTACGTATCGGACGCCCAGTTCGCTTACGCGGCGGCTGTCGACGGCATCATCGTGCGCGAACGGCCGGCCGCCTGCTTCTACCTGGGCGGGTTCTACGCCGAGTCCCTGATCCTGGCGGAAACGGGCAACTCCATCGGGGCCATACAGATCGCGGGAACGGCGAGACCTCCTCAACTGCCTTTCTTCGTGGCAGCCTGCGACTATACGCTGATCGGCGAGGAACTGTTTGCCGCCAGCGCGTACCTGTCCAAGGAGCCGCGCATGCTGGGCAGCCTGAAGGGCCAGGACGCCGGCAAGGGCATCGCCATCGTGTTCATCCTGGCCGGCAGCGCGCTGGCCACCCTGGAATCCATTACCGGAAGCGAAACCGTCCGCGAAGTTTCGGAAGTCGTGCTCTGGCTCTTCAGGTAGATCCCATGCGCCGTCGAATACCCCTCATCATCACCTTCATAATCGGCGTGGTCCTGGTCACGGGGTATTTCGTGACGCGCGGGCCCTTCAACACGCTCTACGAGAGTTTTTCCGACTACTTCGCCATCATCACGGTCTTCGCCTTCATCCTCGGCGGCGGCAGCCTGCTCAAAATCCACCTGAAGCGCGTGTCGAACCGGTCCACGGACTGGCCCTACAGCCTGGTGACCCTGGCCGGTTTCGCCGTCACGCTGGTGATCGGGCTGTTCAAGGTGGGCAACCCGGCCGGGATGGGCGGGGAGATCCTGGCCGGGGGTTCCTGGCTGCGTTTCGTATTCGACGGGGTATACAACCCGCTGTCGGCGACCATGTTCTCCCTGCTGGCCTTCTTCGTCGCCTCGGCGTCCTACAGGGCATTCAGGGCACGCACGAAGGAAGCCACGATCCTCCTGTCGGCCGCCATGGTCATCCTGCTGGGCAGGACTCCCGTGGGCGCCTGGCTGACGGCCTGGATGCCAGAAAGCCTGGGATTCCTCGAACTGCCGAACCTGGCCAACTGGATCATGGCCTGGCCCAATACGGCCGGCCAGCGGGCCATCATGATCGGCATTGCCCTGGGCGTCATCGCGACCTCGCTACGCATCATCCTGGGAATCGAACGCAACTACCTGGGCCGGGGAGAGTGAGCATGCGGATTCCCGATTCCATTCTGCAGATAGACCGGCGGATCATCTTCCTGCTCATCGGGGCGGCCGTCTGCATCCCCCTGCTCCTGAAGCCCCGCTTCCAGGACAGCCCCACGCCGATCGTCCAGTCCATCTTCGACACCGTGGAGCGGCTGCCGGCCGGCTCGCGGATCTTCCTTTCCTTCGATTACGGTCCGGACACGGCGCCCGAACTGGACCCCATGGCAAAGGCCCTCGTGCGGCACGCGATGGCCCGGGACCACGAGGTTTCCTTCTTTACCCTGTTCCCCGAAGGGGTGGGACAGATCAAGAAGATCACGGACAGCCTGTTGCCCATTGAGTTTCCGCAGAAAGCCTACGGCAGGGACTTCGTCAACCTGGGGTACAAGGCCGGCCTGGGCGGCGCGATCAACACGATGGTCGTCAACTTCCGGACCCTGGTCAACGCCGACGCGGAAGGCACCCCGCTCGACGACCTGCCCATCACCGCGGACGTGGACGAGATGGTGGACTACGCAATCATCCTCAGTCTGACCGCGGGCGATCCGGGATTGAAGGAGTGGATCCAGTTCGCCGGCGACATCGCGGAGATTCCCGTCATGGGCGGGGGCACGGCCGTGGTGGCGCCGGAGCTTTATCCCTACTATCCCCAGCAGCTGGTCGGCCTGATGGGCGGCCTCAAGGGGGCGTCCGAGTACGAGTCCGCCCTCGTGGACCGGTATCCGGCCTACCGGAACGCCACCATGGAGGCCACCATGCGCATGGGACCCCAGGTCGTGACCCACGTGCTGATCGTCCTGCTGGTCCTGCTGGGTAATCTGGCCTACTTCCTCGGCCGGTCGGGCCGGGCGGGCCAGGCGGGCCGCAGGCGTTAGAGGAACCGCGTATGGACGTTACACTGCAACTCTGGATCGATGCGGCCCTTACGCTGATGATCCTCAGCTTCCTGTACCGGGACAATCCCTTCTACAAGTTCGCCGAGCATCTGTTCGTCGGCGTGTCCGCCGCGTACCTGATGGCGATCGGCTTCTGGGACCACCTGGTGCCGAACCTGCTGGGCAAACTGTTCCCGTCGCTCATGTCGGGGGTCGTGCCCGGCGCCGTGGGCCGGTCGCCGGACTACTACTACATCATCCCCGCCGTCTTCGGCCTGCTGCTGCTCACCCGCCTGGTCGACCGCTGGGCCTGGCTCAGCCGCTGGGCGCTGGCCTTCATCGTCGGCGGGTCGGCGGGATTCAACCTGCCCCGCTTCCTCGATTCGGACTTCATCATCCAGGTCCAGAGCACCATGATTCCCCTCGTGGTGCTCGACCAGGCGGGCAACCTGCTCTGGGGCGCCAGCTTTTCCCATATCGTGCTCGTCCTGGGCGTGATCTGCGGGCTGGTGTACTTCTTCTTCTCCGTGGAACACAAGGGGGCGCTGGGTCACGTGTCCCGTGTGGGAATCTGGGTTTTGATGGTGACCTTCGGCGCCGCCTTCGGGTACACCGTCATGGCGCGGATCTCTCTCCTGACCGGCAGAATG
Organism: bacterium; assembly: GCA_965202605.1. GTDB lineage: Bacteria > JAAXHH01 > JAAXHH01 > JAAXHH01 > JAAXHH01 > JAAXHH01. The sequence goes on along the minus strand of OZ241838.1, from coordinate 1,630,768 downwards.
GAAGCGCTGGGCGCCTGGCTCGCCACGATCTTCTAGCGCGTTCGGATCGAACCGCGGCGCGCCCTGGGTCCCCGCCTGCACTGGACCGGGGCCGACCCCCATGATTTCTGTTGCGCACGACCCTGCGCCGCTGTTTCTTACAAACCGTTATTTTCGGGCCCGGCGCGAGCCGCCGGGGAGAGGGCGCACACGCGCAAGGGAGTCCCATGAAAGCCATTATTCCCGTCGCCGGCAGCGGCAGCCGATTGCGCCCCGTCACGCTCGAAACCCCCAAGGCGATGGTCCCCGTCGCGGGGAAGCCGGTACTCGAATACATCCTCGACCAGGTCGCCGGCCTGGGCATTCGCGAGGTCGTGCTGGTCATCTCCCCCTCGGGAGACGCCATCCGCGACTTCGTCGATCAGCGGGATGACCTCGAAGCCCGGTACGTCGTGCAACGGGAGCCTATCGGAATCGGTCACGCCGTGTACCAGTGCCGGTCCCTCCTGGACGACGGGCCCGTCCTGATCGTGCTGGGCGATGTCATCTATCTGTCGGATTTCTCCTGCCTGGGGAAAGGACCACCGGGCAACGCAATCGGCGTCAGGCGCGTAACGGGTGACCTGAGCCGTTACGGACTGGTGGAAGTCGCGTCCGGCCGGATCACCCGGCTGGTGGAGAAACCCGAACGCCCCGTATCGGATCTCGCCATCGCGGGGATATACTATTTCTCCCGGACCGAACCACTTATGGCGGGACTCGAAAGTCTCGTTCGGTCCGGTCGGAAGACCCGCGGCGAGTATCAGCTTACGGACGCGCTGCAGTGGATGGTGGAACAGGGCGAGCACCTGGCGCCCTTCGAAGTGGACGACTGGTATGACTGCGGCACGCCGGACCGGCTGCTGGAGGCCAACAGGCGGCTTCTCGACCTGCATGGCGGGACCCGCAGCATCCCCGGCAGCGTGATCATTCCGCCCGTCGACATCGCGTCCGACGCCCGGGTCGACCGGTCCGTCGTCGGTCCCCACGTCGCCATCTCGTCCCGGGCCTCCGTCGCCCGCACCATCGTCCGGGACGCCACCATCGGAGCACGGGCCCGGGTCGAAAACTGCGACCTCAGGAGGTCCATCGTGACGCCGCACGCCGTCCTGGCCGACAAAGTGGAACGGAAGCCGGCCGGCGCGCACTGCGAGGTTTTCGTCTGAATTCAATATCCAACAGATCGTTTTCCAGTAGACCGTTCCCGATCCGCAGGTAGTTCGTTAGGAGCATGACGCATGACACCTGGTTACCTCTTTACTTCCGAATCCGTTACCGAAGGCCATCCCGACAAGGTCGCCGACCAGATTTCCGACGCGGTGCTGGACGCCGTCATCGAACAGGACCCCTATTCCCGCGTGGCCTGCGAAACCTTTGTCACCACGGGCCTGGTGGTCGTTGGCGGCGAAATCACGACAGCAGGCTACCTGGACGTTCAGCGCGTGGCGCGGGAGACCGTCAAGTCGATTGGGTATACCGACGCCGGTTTCGGGCTGGACTGGGAGTCGTGCGGAGTGGTTGTTTCCCTCGACCGGCAGTCGGACGACATCGCCATGGGGGTGGACCGGCAGGGTGCGGGCGACCAGGGCATGATGTTCGGCTACGCGACCGACGAGACCCCTGAAATGATGCCCTTGCCCATCACCCTGGCCCACCGGCTGACCAGGAACCTCGCGGCGGTCCGGAAGAACGGGGTGGCACCCTACCTGCGCCCGGACGGCAAATCGCAGGTCACGGTGGAATACGCGGATGGTCGTCCACAGCGGATAGACACGGTGGTGATCGCCGCACAGCACGACCCGGACGTTGACAACGACCGGATCAGGGAGGACATCGTCAACGAGGTGATCGCCCCCTCGCTGCCGGCGGAGTTGATCGATCCGGGACGGATCAAGTATCACGTCAACGCGACCGGGCGATTTGTCACCGGGGGGCCGCAGGGAGACGCCGGCCTGACGGGCCGGAAGATCATCGTGGACACCTACGGCGGATACTGCCGCCACGGCGGCGGGGCCTATTCGGGCAAGGACCCGACCAAGGTCGACCGTTCGGCTTCCTACGCCGCGCGCTACGTGGCCAAGAACGTCGTGGCCGCGGGGCTGGCCGGGAAGTGCGAGATCCAGCTCGCCTACGTCATCGGCGTGGCAGAACCCGTTTCGGTCAACGTCAATACCTTCGGCACCGGCACCGTCGAAGACCTGGAGATTACGCGCCTCATCCGCAAGCACTTCGACCTGACGCCCCAGGGCATCATCGAGAGCCTCGACCTGCGCCGGCCGATTTACGGTCCCACGGCGTCCTACGGCCACTTCGGCCGGAACGAAGCGGGCTTCACCTGGGAGCACTGCGACAAGGCGGAGGACCTCCGGAACCACGCCTGAGCCCAATGGGGCTGACCGGTGATCGCATCTGGGGCGGCCCCGGTCTCATTTCGGCGCCCTGACCAGCAGGACCAGGGCCAGTAATCCGAAGAGGGCGTTGGCGCCCCATGCCGCCTCCATGGGCGGCAGTATGCCGGCGTGCCCGAAGGCCTGAGCAAAGCGCAGCACCCCCCAGTAGACGAAGCAGATCCCAATGCTCAGGGCGAATCCCACCGCCACGCCGCCGCGTCTCAGGTGGGAGGCCAGCGCGCCTCCAAGGAGCACGATGATCAGGCCCGCCGACGGGAATGCGATCTTCAGGTTGAGGTCCACCAGGTAGCCCTGCACGTCTCCGCCACCGCGCCGCACGTTCTGTATCAAGTGGGCGAGTTCGCCGTAGCTCATCTCTTCTGGTCGTTTCTGCCCTCGCAGGAAGTCCTCCGGCGTTTCCGACCATCCCTCGGGTTCCAACGCGGCGAAGGCGATGAACTCGGACAGGCCGCCACCAATCTGAAACCGTCGTTCGACCCCGTTGGAAAGCAGCCATTGCCCATCATTCCAGACGGCGCTGTCCGCGGTGAGCACGCTGGAAACGGAGCCGTCGTCGCGGAACTCGGTGACGCATATTCCCGAGCCTTTCGCACTGCGTCCGTCGAATACGCGCATATAGATCTGGCGTCCGCCCTCTCCCCTTAAATACACTTCGTGCCGGACGTGCAGCCCTTCGCCTCCCTGCATGTCCACGTGTTCCGATTTGATTTCCGCCCTTTTCATACTCGTATGGGGCACAAGCCATTCACCGGCCCAGAACAGCCCTGCGCATACCACCGCGCTCACGAGAAGAAGGGGCCGCAGCAGCCGGTACAGACTCAGCCCCGACGCTTTCATGGCCGTCAATTCGCCCAGCCGGGTCAGTTGGCCGAAGGTATAGAGGCTGGCGAGCAGCAGACTGACGGGGATCGTGAGTACGAAGATATAGGGCAGGTAATAGACGTAATAGAGCGCGATGTATACCGGCGCCACGTTGCGGTCAAGGAAACGGTCCAGCTGTTCGATGAGATCGACGACAAAGAAGATGCTCACGAAGGCGACCAGGCTTACGGCGATAGCGGTCACGAACAGACGGAGCACGTACCGGGTGATCAGGGACATGAAACAGCGTTCCTTTGGTGAGCACGACACATACCGGTCAGATGCGGTCCCTTCCGGTAAACCAGACCAGGAAGGCGCCGGGTACGCCTATGACGATATTCGCCGCCCACATCGCCCAGACCGGATCGAAAAGGCCGCGGTCCGCCAGTTCTTCACCGCCGAGCAGACAAGCCCAGTAAAGCAGAAAGAAACACAGACTGACGCCGACGCTCACGCCTATGCTGCCGCGGCGGAGACGTACCCCCAGCGGCGCGCCGATCAGCACGAAGACGAGACAAGCCGCTGAAATGGCATACTTCTTGTGTATTTCCACGATGTAGCTGTTCTTCTGCCGCTGTCTCAACGAGATGGTCCGCTCCGCCCTGGCCCTGGCCGCTTCTATGGAATCCGTCTTTGCCTCCGACGGGATCGGACCGGGTTCGAGATGCACCGATACCTCGTCGATATCCCGCTGCCAGTCTTCGATCCTGTCGCGCATCATTTCGATGTTCAGCTCGCGGTCGCCCCGGGTACCCGCTTCCGACCGCTGAACGCCGCTTGGTTCGGTGTGAATCGCAAACCGCTGCCGCTCGAAGACCTCTTTGAAATAACGCCCCGAAGATTCGTCCTGCTGAAGCAGTTCCCCGTCGTAGAGCATGAGGTCGATCCGGCTGCCCGTCTCGTTGACGTTGAATTCACCGGACCTTGCCGTCATGAGACGCGGATAGCGCATGTTCGCCGTCTCGTAGATGGTGATACTGTAGATCTCGTTGTTCCTCGGATTGACCCGGTCGATCAATATGCTGTACCCCGGAATTTCCTTCATGAATATGCCTTCGGTGAAGAGCAGCGTGGGACGCGCACGGTGGATATCGTTCATGAGTGACCGCGCCCGGTAATTGGCCTCGGGCAGAATGACGTCCATGAAGTAAAGGTGGCCGGTCCCCAGGAGGATTCCCGATACCAGGACCGGCGAGACCATCTGGAAGAAGCTGACGCCTCCCGCCTTGAACGCCGTGACTTCGTTGTCGGCCGAGAGCCGGCCAAAGGCCATGAGCGTGGCGACCAGGACGGACATGGGGATCGAAACGGCGACGATCCAGGCCAGGTTGAGGAAAAACACCTCGAGCACGATGAACAGGTCGAGGTTCTTCCCGATGATGAGGTCGGCGATCTGAAATATGATGTCCATCACGAGGATGAACGTGATGATCACGAAGGAGAACAGAAAAGGCCCTACGTGCGCTTTGAAAACGTATCGGTAGAGATGAACCGGGAGGGTCATGGGCAATCCGGCGGATGACGGACCGGGGCAGGGCGTTCCGGCGAGTCCGATGTCGAGTTCCGTCGACAATAGTTACGATGTTTTTCTGGACCCCTCGACTGAATGAATATACCGCGCGGCACCGGGGAGAAGCAAGCTGTTTTATCCTGCGCGAGGGTCCGTATTTACAGGGAAATTCGCTTGACTTGCCGTACGTATCGCGCTATACTCATCTCATTCATTTTCAAGATAAGGAGCATCCTCGATGGCCAGTCTAAACAAAGTCATTCTGATCGGCAATCTCGGCGCGGATCCCGAAATGAGGTACACGCCTTCCGGCCGGGCCGTGGTCAATTTCCGCATGGCCACCACGCGCCAGTGGAATACGCAGGACGGAGAGCGGCGGGAAGAAACCGAATGGCACCGGATCGTGGCCTTTTCGAAACTGGCGGAGATCTGCGGCCAGTATCTCAAGAAAGGCGCCCCGGTGTATGTTGAAGGACGGCTGCAGACCCGTTCCTGGGAGGATCAGAGCGGGATGAAACGATATACGACCGAGATCGTGGCGAACGAGATGCAGATGCTGAGTGCCCGCCAGCAGAGCGAGGTTGCATCGGACGCGCCCGGAGGAATAGGCAGCAAAGCGCCGGAAGCGCCGCCTTCCACGCCTGATCCCGGGGTCGACGACGACCTGCCGTTTTGACGCCATTCGAGGGATAGTCCGTTTCCGCGGCCGGTTGCTCCTTCCATCGTGGGCCCGTAGTGAGAACCCATGACCGTTAGACTCAGCGGCAACGGACTTCCTCGAATAGCGATGCTCATTGCCCGGCAGGAACCCGTCGCGCCGCTGATCAGGTGGTTGAGCGGCGCGGGTTATCCGTTGACGGAACTGCATTACACCGTCGTTGAAGACCTCCACGCCCGTATTCCCGAATCGGACGTCCTGCTCATCCATACGGACCGTCCAGGATCGGACCTCCCCTTTGTGATGGATGAATTGCAGTCGAGACAGTTCCGACAGGCCCCCGCGGTAATCGTCCTGACCGGCTGCGACGCCATCGGTGATCTCGACGTCACACGGGGAATCGACGATTTCATCTGCGCGCCGTACAATGCCCGCGAGTTCGGCCTGCGCCTCAAGAACGTCCTCTGGCGCCGCCACAGCGTGCAGATCCAGGATATGATCGTCTGGGGCGACCTGCTGATCAACCTGGGCAACTACGAAGTAACGATCAGGGGCAAGGCGATCGACCTGACGCTCAAGGAATACGAACTGCTCAAACACCTGGCCAGGCACAGGGGGCGGGTGTTCACCCGGGATGAATTGCTGACTGCCGTCTGGGGATACGATTATTTCAGCGGTACGAGGACCGTGGACGTGCACGTGAGGCGGCTGCGGATGAAGATCGAGCGCCACGGCGTGCATATCATCACGACCGTCCGGGGGGTCGGATACAAGTTCGGCGATTGACATGCGTAAAACCGCTTTGATCCTATTCGCTTCCGCGTGCGTGTTCTTCGGTTGCGCGTACTACAATACCTTTTACAACGCCAAGAAGGCGTTCAAGGAAGGGGAACGTATACGTCTCAACCAGCGGACACCAGATGGCGGCATACCCCCCTTGGCCGTCGCCTCCTACGAACTCGCGATCGAAAACGCCGGCCTTGTCCTGCGGGATCATCCCGGAAGCTCCCTGGTCGACGACGCACTAGTCCTGATCGGCGACGCCCAGGCGATCCAGGGACAGCACCTCCAGGCCATCAAACGGTATGAGCAAGTGCTCAGACTGTTCCCCGACAGCGAGTTCGTTTCGTACTGTCTTTTTGCGCTGGGCAGAAGCCGCTTCGACGCGGGCGATCCCGTTCTTGCCGATGAACTGCTGGACCGTTTCATACGGGAATACCCCGGCAGCGATCGGGCTCCCGAGGCCTATATGCTCAGAGGCGAGATCGCCTTCGACAACGGACTGTACGAGGAAGCCGTCACGCGTTTCGAAGCCTTCCTCGCGACTCATCCGGGCGACGACCGCCAGGCGGAGGCCCTGCACTACATCGCGCGGTCCAGCCTCGAACTGAATCGCTTCGACGGGGCGCGGGACCTTTTCGGGCAGGTCATCGCGCGGGCCCGGACGAAGACGTTGAGGTACCAGGCGGGATTCATGGTGGGTGAAAGCCTTCGTCGCGAGGGCGAACATGGCGCCGCGCTCGAGGTGTTCGAATCGTTGCTGGCACAGCGCGATTACGCGCGTTACCGCCCCGAAGTCATGCTGGCCATGGCCGCGTGCCAGGCCGACCTGGGCGGGGTCGAAGCGGCCGTATCCCGCTACGTAACCATCGTGTCCGAATTCGAAAACGATCGTGATTACGACGAGGAAGTGTCGCAGGCCATGTACGAACTCGCCGAACTGTACAGGATCACCGGCAGGCTGGAGTTCGCGGAGCAGCATTACGTGGACGCGCTCCGCAAGAGTCCCCGGCAATACTGGGTCGGTAGAGAAGCGGAGAGAAAAAACCGCGCCATACGCGAACTGCTCCGCTTAAACGGTAGTCTGGAGGATATGTTGAGCGCGCTGGCATCGACGAAGGCGCGCGAACGTGGCGGTCCGGGCGACGCTTCGAACGCGGCGAGGTTTATGGAAAACGTGATCGCGATTCGTTTTCAACTGGCCGAGCACTACCTGTTCCAGCTGGAGATGGCCGATTCCGCTTTGAGTCAGTATCGTTCCATCGAAAACGAATCGGATGACCCCTCCCTGGCCGCCAAGGCAGCCTTCGCGAGAGCCTGGATTCTCGACGAAGTGGTAGATGACCCGGCGCGGGCAAACGCCGTTTACGATACCATTACGGAGCAGTATACCGGGACGGACCACGCAGTGGAAGCGGCTATCGTGCTGTCAAAACCGATCGAGGGCGAACTTCCCGAGGAGCGGTTGTTTTCCAAGGCGGAAACGTTGCTGTTCGAAGCGGACGAGCCCGACTCCGCGCGCGGACTATACGAACTGGTCGTCAGCCGCTATCCGGACGGGGAGTACGCGCCGAGGGCGCTCTACGCCCTGGGCTGGCTCGCCGAGACGCGTTTCGGCGAACCGGAGACGGCCCTCGAACGCTACCGTGACATCGTCGCCAGTTATCCCGAGTCGGACCAGGCGAAGTCGGTCCGCGACAAGATTCGCTTCATGGAAGCACTGCGTCAGGGCACGGAGCCCGACAAATGATGCGTTGACTTTCGACCGCGTTAGCTGTATCGTAGATGAGCGAAAGCTGGAAGGCCATGCGACCCGGAACGTCGCGACTGCCGGGACTGACCGGCCCGCGGTTTCCGGATGTAAACCGAATCCCGTCCGCCTCACAGCAGCGAGCATGTCGACCATCCCCATCTGCCAGTGTGACGCCGAGGTCCTGTCCAACCATGAAATCGGTCCCGGCCTTTACTGGATCGACCTGCTGGCGCCCGATATCACCCGCCACGCCCTGCCCGGACATTTCGTACACCTGGTCGTTTCCGACGTTTCGGAGGACAGCAGCCGGCAGACCTGGCTCCGTCACTCCCCCCTGCTCAGGCGTCCATTCAGCATCGCCGAAAGGGATCCGGCAAAAGGCGTTTTCGGGCTCATCTACCGGATCGTCGGCGGCGGAACCGAGATACTTGCGATGCGGCGCAGCGGAGAACGGGTCAACGTGCTCGGCCCCCTGGGACGGCCGCTGGAGCCGGTGCGGCCCGGGCGGCCCGCGATCATGGTGGCGGGGGGCGTCGGCGTGGCCCCCTTTCTTTCTCTGGCACAGGAGACGGTAAGGGACGGCCGGGCTAACCCGGAGGAGATGACCGTGTTGTTCGGCGCGGCGACGGCCGGCCTGCTGAACGGGGAGAAGAAGTTCCGCAAGCTGGGTCTCAACGTCAAACTGGCGACCGATGACGGCTCCGCCGGCTATCACGGCCTTGTGACGAGCCTGCTGGAGGGGGAACTGGCCCTGTCGCCCGACCGTTGCGCCTACCTCTATGCCTGCGGACCGACGCCCATGATGCGGCGCTGCCAGGAAATCGCCCGGGACGAGGGTATAGTCGGGCAGGTCTCCCTGGAGGGGATCATGCCCTGTGGCGTGGGCGTTTGCATGGCCTGTGTCGTACCGTGCGTCGAACCAGGAGATCGATCGGCTCCCCGCCGCTACGAGCGGGTGTGCGACACCGGTCCGGTGTTCGACATGCAGGAGGTGGTGTTGTGAAGACACCGCCCGACTTGACCGTAAGCCTTGGATCGTGCGAACTGAAAAACCCGGTCCTCGCCGCCTCGGGCACCTTCGGATACGGATCCGAGTACGGCCGGTTCGTGGATCTTTCCGATTTCGGCGGCATCGTCACGAAAACGCTCACGCCGGAACCATGGCCCGGCAATCCTCCGCCCCGGGCCGCCGAAACGGCCGCCGGCATGCTCAATTCCATTGGGTTGCAGAACGTGGGCGTGGATGCCTTCATCCGGGACAAGATGCCGTACCTGAGAGAAATAGATACCGCGTTGATCGTGAACGTGGGAGGAGGCCCCGTCAAGGAGTTCGTCCGAGTGACCGAACGCCTGGCGGACTGTGAAGGCATTGATGCCCTGGAGATCAACATGTCCTGCCCGAACGTTTCGGGCGGCATGGACTTCAGTACCGATCCCCGGCGCGCGGCCGGGCTCGTTTCCGCGCTCCGCGGGATCACGGACCTGCCGATTATCGCGAAGCTTACTCCGAACGTCACGGATATCGCGCAAATCGCCCGCAGCGTGGAAGATGCCGGCGCCGACGCGGTTTCCGCCATCAACACCCTTCGAGGCATGGCGGTGGACGTCCGCACGCGCCGTCCCGTGCTCGGGGCTGTCACGGGCGGTCTTTCAGGTCCGGCCATCAAGCCCGTGGCTGTGGCGGCCGTTTACCGGATCGCCCGCCAGGTGGGCATTCCGGTCATTGGAATCGGCGGCATCATGAGCGGCGAAGACGCCGTGGAGTTCCTCGTGGCCGGCGCCACCGCCGTCCAGGTCGGAACGGCCAGCTTCGTCGAGCCCGGCGCGGGCGCTTCGGTCGCTCAGGAGATGGCCGGCTGGTGTGCCGAGTCGGACGTGCGCTCGGTCCGCGACCTGATCGGAAGCATACGAATCCCCGCACAAGAGGATGCGCCATGTCACCCTTCGTAGATAGTCTCAACCGAGCACGCGCAGCGACGAACAGCCTGGTCTGCGTCGGACTCGACCCGGACCCGGATCGATTCCCGGAGCACCTGAAAACCGGGTGCGACGCGGTATACGAGTTTAACAGGACGATCATCGAGCATACCTCGGATCTCGTATCGGCCTACAAGCTGAATATCGCGTTTTTCGAGGTCATGGGTTCCAGGGGATACGAAATACTCGAACGCACGCTCGAGATCATCCCGAAGGGGATAGTGGCCATATGCGACTGCAAGCGGGGCGACATGGGGAACAGCGCGCGCATGTACGCCCGTGCGCTGTTCGAGCACTTCGACTTCGACGCGGTGACCGTCAATCCGTACCAGGGAAGGGATGCCGTTCAGCCCTTCCTGGACTATACCGATCGGGGGGTTTTCATTCTCTGCCTCACCTCCAACGAGAGCGCGCGCGAATTCCAGTATCTGCCCGTCAACGGACATCCGCTCTATCTGGAAGTGGCCAGTGTCGCCCAGTCCTGGAACACCGCGCGAAACGCCGGACTGGTCGTAGGCGCGACACAGGCGGAGTCCCTGGCGGGAATCCGCGGCATCGCCCCTGAAATGCCCCTGCTGATACCGGGCATCGGAGCGCAGGGCGGCGATCTGGAAACGGTCGTCCGCGAGGGGGCCGACACCCACGGCGCCGGCCTGCTCATCAACTCTTCCCGCGGCATCCTGTACGCCTCCGGCGCAACGGATTACGCCGAGGCTGCCCGGGCGGCGACGATACAGCTCAGGGATGAGATAAACGCCCTGCTTCCCTGAGCTTTCCCCGCAGCCTGTTTCCGTCCGCGTCGGAGATGTTACCGATTCGCGCAATCCGCGGCGCCGGTGCGGGTGAAGTTTCCATTTTCTGAGGGCCATTGTCCGATGCCGAACCGCACCGGAGACGTGGAAACGAACTTCGAGGTCCGAAGTTTCGACGCGGAGATCACGAAGGAAGCGTACGACAGGCTGCCCAAGCTGCCGCTGTATTTCGTCCTGGACAACTTGCGCAGCGCCTTCAACGTGGGATCCATTTTCCGGACCTGCGACATCTTGCGTGTGAAGGGTTTGTTCCTGTGCGGATACACCGCCTGCCCGCCCCACGCGAAGCTGGAAAAGACCGCTTTGGGCACCGTGGATTACGTCCCGTGGCGGTATTTTGAAACGGCCGCCGATGCGGTCGAGTACCTGCGGGATCAGGGCATAGCGGTTTGGGCCGCCGAAACGACTTCGGGTTCGGTTCCGTACGGCGAGGCGGTATATCCGGACGAACTGGCGATCGTACTCGGCAACGAGGCGCTGGGGGTAAGCCGCGGCGTGCTGGATCGTTGCGACGGTCTGGTCGAGATCCCCACGCGTGGATACAAGAATTCCCTCAACGTGGCGTCCGCCTGTGCCGTCCTCGGATTCAAGGCGCTGGAGGAAATGGCGGGAGCCTGAGGTGATACGAAGGAGTGAAAACGGGGATTGGTCAGGGCGGATGAAAACGGTCGGCCGTTACGGATCGCTCGACCAGATTTTCTTGCCGACGAAGAACGGCCCCAGCGAATCGATGTACAACGCGGTCTGCTGGGTCTTTCTCATGTCCTGGACGACCCGGGAAAGCGGGTAGAGCGCCTTGCCGAGCAGCCCGATGACGAAATCGTTGTCCGCCTCGTCGAGGCCGTAGCAGGCCAGGCGGATGTCGTGGGCGAAGTCGGCCCGTCCGTAGGCCCGTCCGATGTGGGCGTGCTCCATCAGGATCTGGCGCTGTTCCTTGTGTTCGAGGCGGGCAAAGGCGCCGTTGCGCCGCAGCGGATACCAGATGGCCCAGGGCCAGTCGGGATTGAGCACCGTGCGGCGCGGCCTGCTGATAAGCGATTCCCGCAGATCCGGTTCGTAACCCAGGGAATAGGTCCTGCCGAGCATCGTCATGTGCTCGCGGCGCTCCAGGGCGTCGAAGGGGCTTCCGGTCAGCAGGTTCCTCACGTCGGTTACGAAGGTATCGGGGTTTTCGGCGAGAAACAGCACGCCGACGCCCGCGGGATCGTTGACATCCAGGTAGACCGCGGACTCCGGCCCGGCTTCCCGCAACGCGGCGACGACGTCCGCGGTTATGTCCGGCAGGGACGGCGCTTCGAGCACGCCGCCGTCCTCGTCGAAAAGGATGAAATCGTCCTTCCGAACCTTGAACACGTTGAGCTGCATGTAAAGCCGCTCTTCGCTGGTCTGAGGCTGCCCGTCCACGGGCGCTCCGTGTTCGAGTATATCGGGGATCCTGCCGGTGTCTTCGTTCACGTCGTTTCCCTGTTTCGTTCCCGATGATTCCGCGCGACGGATTCTGCGGTCCAACGTGCTATATTACGGAGGAAGGTACGGCATGGCAAGCAAATACAAGGGCGCAAGGCCGCATGGAAGGAATGGCCGTTGAACTACGACGCTTTGCTCCTGGTATCCTTTGGAGGTCCCGAAGGGACCGCCGATGTCATCCCCTTTCTCGAGCGCGTGCTCAGGGGCCGGCGTGTTCCCAGGGAGCGCATGATGGAGGTCGCGGAACACTATCATCATTTCGGCGGCGTCAGCCCGATCAACGGGCAGAACCGGGTGCTGATCGCGGCCCTGGAAAAGGAGTTGAAAACCCGCAACCTGTCGTTGCCGGTCTATTGGGGGAACCGCAACTGGCATCCCCTTTTGCCGGATACGGTCCGGCAGATGACCCGGGACGGGATAGGTCGGGCGCTGGCCCTCGTCACTTCCGCGTACAGCTCCTATTCGAACTGCAGGCAATACCTGGAAAACATCGAGGATGCCCGGCGGGCGGCGGACGGCGGCGCACCGGCGATCGACAAGATCAGGCCCTTTTTCCATCATCCGGGATTCATTGAAACGATGACGGACCGTGTTCGCGACGCCCTGGACCGCCTGCCGGATGAACGGCGCGCATCGGCCCACCTTGTGTATACTGCCCACAGCATACCCCTGGCCATGGCCAGGGTATGCGCCTACGAAGCGCAACTCCGGGAAGTGTCCCGGCTGATCAGCGAACGCGCGGGCGTACCCTCGTGGGCGCTGGCCTTTCAAAGCCGCAGCGGACCACCCGCGCAGCCCTGGCTCGAGCCCGATGTCTGTGATTACATCAGATCGTTTCACGCCTCGGGCGGGAACCGGTCTGACCGGTTTGATCGGTCTGACCAGGCTGACCAGGCTGTCCGGGATATCGTGGTAATTCCCGTGGGATTCATCTCGGACCACATGGAGGTGGTTTACGACCTGGACGTTGAAGCGCGGGCGTGCTGCGACGAACTCGGGGTGCGCATGGTCCGGGCGGAAACGGCGGGAATCCATCCCCGCTTCGTGGCGATGATCGGGGACCTCGTGGAGGAGCGCCTGTCCGCGTCGACGGACCGGCCGGTCGCGGGGGCCCTGGCACCCTGGCCCGACCACTGCTCCCTCGACTGTTGTCCTTCAGGCAGGTAGGACGACGGGAACGAGCCGGCCCTCTTCAGCCTCCGATATCCCACCGCTCCATGGGCTCGGTGGAACGCACCCGGTGCATGCCCGCATCGGCGAACCGCCGGAAGGCTTCCTCCGCCGCTTCGGTAAAATCGATCACGCCGGGAACGACGACCGGCGATGTACAGTCCTCCAGCAGCAGGATCCGGCCGGCCAGGGACGGGTCCCGTACCTGGATCTCCGTCCGGAGATCGTCCACCGTCCACGCCACGCAGTGACTCTTGGCCTGCCCGGCCACGATGACGGCGTCGAAGGTAAGCAGGTGGTCGATCAGCGACGTGTTCTCCTCACCGACCGGTTGGCCGTCGGGATCTTCCATGACCTCGGGGCGTAACACGGAGTAATTCTCGGTGAGGGCATGGTCGCCCTTGATCTCGAAGCGCGCCTGCCGGACCCGGGCTATGCCGTGAAAGAAGACCGCTTCCTCGATTGCTGATACAAGAGCGTGTCCGATCCCGCCCAGCATCGCGTGGTACGGCCAGATCATGAGGGGATACTTGCCGTCCCGCGTGAGGCGCCGGACATAGTGCAGCGCGTAGGCGGCAAGATCTACCCGGTCGCTGTAAAAGGCCCGCACAGCCGGATTGACGCGCCAGTTTCCCTGTTCAACGTCCTCCGGGGTGATGACCGTTTCGCCGCCGGTGGGATGCCGGCCTGTTCCGTCGACCCAGAACATGGGGTGGAAGATCTGCTGGGCCGTGTGGGTATCCATCGTGGCGATGACTTCCGTGATGGAATGGAGATTGCGGTAGATGAAGGTACAGAGGCGGATGTTGTCCTCCACGGCGCCCCGTCCGCTCCGGCCGCCCACGAAGAGCTCGAATTCCGGGAGGCAGAAGGTGTTCTGGCAGTCCACGAGCAGCAGGGCGGTGCGGAAACCATCGTCGTCGGAGGGACGAATGCCGTGGGCTTCCGCCCATGCCCGGGCATCCGCCGCCCTTTCTCCGTAGGGTACGCGCCAGAAGGTCCCCACGGATTCGGGCCTGAAGTGGGTTGGTACGCCGCCGGGTGGTTTAAAGCTCATCGGGGATGCGTTCCAGGTCCGCCAGCCAGACCGCCGGAGAAGCATCGGAAGGCATCCGCCAGTCGCCGCGGGGGGAAATGCAGGTCATGCCGACCTTGGGCCCTTCCGGCAGGCAGTTCCGCTTGAACTGGTTCTGGAAGAACCGGACGATGAACACGTGAAGCCAGGTCTTGATCTCCTGGAGTTCGTACTTGTCCTCGAAAGCATGCAGCGCCATCCGGGCGATCCGGGAGGGTGAGAAGCCGAAACGCATGAAGTAGTAGATGAAAAAGTCATGCAGTTCGTAGGGACCGATCTTTTCTTCGGTCTTCTGGGCGATTTCCGCCTCGTGCGGCGGCAGCAGTTCGGGTGAAATCGGCGTGTCGAGAATATCCAGCAGCACGTCGCGAACCGCCTTCTCCCGCGCGAAGACTTCGTCGGCCGTCCAGCGGATCAGGTAGGATATGAGCGTCTTGGGAATGCCGGCGTTGACGCCGTAGTGGCTGGCATGGTCGCCGAACATGGTGCACCACCCCAGCGCCAGTTCGGAGAGGTCGCCCGTGCCGAGCACGATGCCCCTGACCTGGGCGGCGGTGGCAAGCTCTTCCAGTTTCCGGGTCCATGCCTGGGTGTTTTCGTAGACGAGATCCTTCTTGTCTTCCGAATGCTCGATGTCCCCGAAGAACTGACGCACGGCGGGTTTGATGTCGATCTCCCGGAAGGTGGCGCCGACGGCCCGGATCAGCGCGCAGGCGTTCCCGTAAGTTCGCTCCGTGGTGCCCAACCCGGGCATGGTCAGGGCTACGATGCGGGATCTTGGAAGTCCCAGCAGGTCCATGGTATGCACCGCCACGTTCAGGGCATGGGTCGAATCCTGGCCGCCCGAGACCGCCACGACGACCCTTCGGGCATCCTCGGGCAACGACTTCAGCTTGGTCGCCAGTCCGGTGGCCTGGATCATGAATACTTCGCGGCACCGCTGGCTGCGTTCCGCCGGGTTCTGGGGAACGAAGGGATGGGAGGGTATGTTCCGCAGGAAGTGCTGATGCGCCTCTTTCCCCGGCTGGCCGGAAGCATTCGAACCGTTCTCCCCGGCCGGCTCGGGCCGGAATCCCGGCAGCGACACGGACCGCCAGGAAGATCTATGGTCCATGGCGTTCTGCCGGAACGAGCCCTGCACGCCGCGCTCCAGCGCCAGCGCCTCCACGTCCACGTCCGTCGCAATGCAGGCGCCGTCGAGTTGAAAGCGTTCCGTCCTTGCCAGCATGTACCCCCGTTCGGCGATGAACCCGTGTCCGTCCCAGACCACGTCCATGGTCGATTCCCCGAAACCCGCCGCGGCGTACATGTGTACGGCCTCGTTCCGGCCGGAGGACGACAGGATGAGCTCCTCCCGGTACTGCGCCTTGCCGATGACGATATTGGATGCCGACAGGTTCGCGAGTATGGTCGCGCCTGCCAGCGCCGCCCTGCTGCTTGGCGGCACCGGTACCCAGTCGTCCTCACAGATGGTGGGATAAATCACGACCCGGGGATCGTCGGTGCGCAGCAGCACGTCCGTTCCGAACGGCGCGTCCTGTCCGCACAGGGTAACGGCATCCGCCTGGGCTTCGGCGGCCCGGGCGAAGTACCGGGTCTCGTAGAACTCGCGGTATTGCGGCAGGTAGGTCTTGGGCGTAACCGACAGGACACGCCCGCGGCTGCAGGTCACCGCGACGTTGAAGACCGCGTGATCGATCCGCAGGGGCATGCCGAAACTGAAGGCCATACCGAGTTCCCGGGTCCTGCCCAGCAGCTCCTCAAGGGAATCCAGCGCGCCATTGAGCAGCGCCTGGGAGTGAAAAAGATCGGCGCAGGTATAGCCCGTAAGGCTCAATTCGGGGAAGAGCGCATAGGAAGCGCCCCGCCCGTCGGCCGCTTCAATCTGTTCCAGGTGATGGGTCACGTTCGCGGCGGGATCACCCACGCGTATCCGCGGTACGGCGATGGCCAGCCGCACGAAGCCGTGGCTGCGCACGTCGAGGAACTGGTCGGGCGGGCATGTCGGGTCCATGGTCTCTGAACTCCGGTACGACGAACGACGCACCGTTTCGATCCGGTGTCTTCAACGTCTATCCATATGCCGGCTGCAAATTGTCGGCTGCGAATTGCAGGCAGGACGACGTCACCGCAAAGATAAGGGAAAGGCGATTGGACAGGCAAGACGCAATTTCCCGCGCGCCAACGGGTTCGGTGCGGTCAGTCCGCCTCGATCAGCCGGCCCTTCGAGTCATGACCGACTTCCACGGTATCGCGGCCCCGCTGTTTTCTCCGCATCCGGTCGCGGTACCGCTCAGGCATTTCGCGGCTGCGCCAGGAAAGGAATCCCCGTTCGTGCCGGTCCCTGTTCTTTAGCGATGGAGGCGCCGGTACGGAGACGGTTCCGTGGGTTATAGCGGTCATCTTGCGGGACAACGCAACGACTTCGCCTTTGTTCACGATCAGGGTGACGCCCACGTTGGCTTCCACGATGGGCACGCCGTTCTCCCTCGCCCGTGCGAGCACCGCCCGGTCCTGCGCCGGGGCTCTTGACCCGAAGGAAGGAATGAGCAGATAGCGGGCGCCGTCGAGTACCGGAATGCGGGCGATATCCGGATTCCACCGGTCGTTGCAGATCACCATGCCCGCGCGGCCGAAAGGCGTGTCGAAGGCGCGGCTTTGCTTGCCCAGGCGGTTGAACCACCAGGAACGGTGCTGGCCCTCGGCCAGTTGCATTTTGTGGTACTTGCCGCGAAGGCGCCCCCGGTGATCGAGGAACACGGCGCAGTTGTAGACCTCGCCGTCGATCCGTTCCGCCAGGCCGAACACGAGGCACATGTTCAACGTCCTCGCGAGTTCACGGAACCGCCTGATGGCCGGGCTGCGCATGGTGAGAGATACCCGGTTCATTTCCTCCGGCGGGATTTCGCCGTCGATGATCTCGTTGACTACGTACCCTTCCAGCACGCCTTCCGGCGCGACGGCCAGTTCGGCCCCATCCGCCGCGGCCTGTCGGAACATCTTTTCCAGTCGGTCCGCGTTCCCTTCCAGGTCCAGTTTAACGGGTTTGAACGAGATTGCCGCCACGCGTACATCGCGAAACATGGTTCGCCTCCAGAATGTCCTGCATGGTTCCGTGCGGGCCTGGCTGCCGCTTGCCGCCACGCGTAATCAGATCCGAGTATCTTCAGATGAGTGCTTTTGAATAAAAGTGCCAGAAACATTGTGGATTTACGACTAAAGGAATATATTGCCGCCGTTCACAATCGCGCAACGACGGCATGACGGGCCCCGGATCTTTGAATAAATCGAGGGACATTTCGTCAGCCCTATCGACCATCAATTTCGTCTGAAAGATCGCAATCTGTGAACCTGGGAGGTTTTAAAATGCCATCGCCTGACACGACCAATCCCCAACGTCAATTCGTGACAAAGCCCGACCTGGACGCCGCGATTACCTCCCTGAAGGAACTTATGGACGCACGGTTCGACACGATGGACGCGCGTTTTGCCGCAATCGAATCCCGTTTTTCCGCGATGGATGACAAGATCGATTCGCGTATTTCCGCCGCCGCTAACAAGCTCCTGCTGGCGCTGGTCGTTATCGCAGGATCGATTATCGCCAGTCTGCTTTACACTTCCTGACGGATGCAACCTCTATGAAGGCTGCCGTCGTACTACTCAGCGGTGGAGTCGACTCGGCGACCACGCTCGCCATCGCCAGGGGCGAGGGTTTCGAGTGCCACGCCATCACCTTCGACTACGGCCAGCGCCACCGGTTCGAGCTCGAATCGGCGAGAAGGGTCGCCGAATCCATGGGGGTCGGCCGCCACGTAACCATCCCCTTTGACCTGCGGGCCATCGGCGGGTCCGCGCTGACGGACGACATCCCCGTGCCCAGGGACCAGGATCCGGATTCCATGGGCGATCAGATACCGGTTACCTACGTACCGGCCCGCAACACCATATTCCTTTCCTTCGCCCTGGGCTGGGCCGAGGTGCTTGGAGCATTCGACCTGTACATCGGGGCGAACGCCATCGATTACAGCGGTTACCCCGACTGCCGCCCCGAGTACATCGCGGCTTACGAAAACATGGCTAACCTGGCCACACGGGCTGGCGTGACCGGCCGGGGCAGGTTCAACATCCACGCGCCGCTCATCGAAATGTCCAAGGCTCAAATACTGCAGACCGGCGTCCGGCTCGGCGTGGACTACGCCCTCACGACCAGTTGTTACGATACGACGGACGACGGAGCGGCCTGCGGCGGATGCGACGCCTGCATCCTGCGTCGAATGGGTTTCGAAAAAGCCGGGATTCCCGATCCGACGCGGTACGTCTCATGAAGATCCCGGTTCGCGGGAATCTGCTTCAATCTGATCCAGCAGTCCCCGCAGTCGTTTCGGAGAAACGGTCCGCACGGTCCCGAGTTCCTGGGCGAACACCGACACACGGTACTCTTCGAGCATCCACCTGAATTCGTTCACCAGGGCAGGATTCACGTCGTCCCTCTCGCTCAACGCCCTTAGCGCGGTATCGAAGGGTTTGACCCGTTCCGCCTTCTTCAGGTCCCTCGTCCGATCTTCCCGTGCCCGGCGGGACCGGGTTTCTATGGCCTTCAGGTATCGGACCAGGTTGGGCAGTTCGACGGCCGGCGTGCTTCGCAGGAAATCCTGTGGAAACAACCGTTGAAGGTCGTCTTCCATTCCAGGATAGGCATCGGACGTTCGTAGAGCCCCACCGACAACCCGCTCCAATGCCCGCATCTGCTGCTCGAACCATCCGGGGAGCTTCTTCAACAGCCCGCGCGCCATTTCCACGTCTTCCTCGAAACGCCCGGCCGCCAGGGGATACAGTGGTTCTCGGTTGAACAAGGCGTCCAGGAGATGATTGTAAGCAGCATCCTGGAGTGCTTCGGGTCCACCGGCGTGGTCCGCCAGGGCGGGAAGTCCGTCCAGAAACGACAGGTCGCGCCGCAGCCAGGCCATTTCATCGCTCATCCGTCGTTCGAGCAGCCGGGCAAGCCCCTTCCGGGTCACCCGATGCGCTTCGTACCGGTCCCGGAACAGACGCAGGTCAACCACGTCATCGTCCGCCTGCAGACCGGGCCAGGCGTACGTGGGCACGGTTCCCGACAGGCCGATTTCGATCCGTTCCGGCAGGTCGCCGATCGACCAGTCCCGCAGGTCGTACCGTTCCCATCGCTCCACCGCCCTGCGCCAGCTCTCCGATTCGACGGCGACGGTGCGGTCCGCGATTTCGGCGCGGATACGTTCCGGGTCGCGTGTCGAGAGCTCGGCGTTACCGTCCTCATCAGTCAAAAGGACACGCATTTTCAGGTGATCGGGAACGGATTCGGCCGACCATTCCGACGGATCGATCTCGATTCCATGCCGCCTTGTGATGTATTCTGCGAGTGCATCGGTCAGGGAGGCGCCGGAAGGTTCCAGTTCATCCACGACCTTCCGCGCCGTTTCCGGTATGGGTACGAGCCGCTTGCGTTTCCTGCCCGGCAGCCCCCTGAGCAACGCTTCTACCTTCTCGCATAACAGGCCGGGGACGAGCCAGTCCAGCGATTCGAGCGGAAGCTGATGCACCTTGCCGCGGGGCATCGAAAGGGTGACCCCATCCTCTTCCCGGCCTGGCCGGCAGGCGTACTGCAGAGGCAGCAGTTCGCCTTCCAGGGTGAAATTCGCCGGGAAATCCTCCGGACGGCGCTGCGCTTCGTCGGCCCCCGTGAGGTCCCTGGTTTCCATGTGCAGGAAAAGACCGTTCCCCGTCCCTTCCGCTTTGATGAGCCGATTCAGGTCGTGCACCGAAGATACCTGGGAAATCCGTTCTGCATAGAATCGAAAGGCGGTTTCGTCGAGATCGACGCGGTACGCGTTTCGGTGTTGCAACAGCCAGGTCTCTGCATCCCGCCTGATCCTCCGGTTGTGATCGATGAAAGCGTACCGGGTCCGCAGGTCGTCGTTTACGAGCGCGTCGCGGATGAAAATCCGCGTCGCCTCTGCCGGGTCGGCCTTTCCGTAATCGATGGTCCGATGGGAAACCACGAGGCCGTGCAGGAGCAGCGTCTCGTCGGCGGTCACACGCCCGGCCGTCGTGTCCCATCTGGGATTTGAACAGGTAGCCCGGCAAAGGTGTCGGCCCAGTTCCGCGGCCCACCCGGGTTGAATCCGCGCCACCGTGCGCGCATAAAGTCGGTTGGTTTCGACCATCTCCGCGGCCACGATCCACGGAGCCGGCCCCGTTCCGCCTCGTTGTCCGCCCCTGTCTTCCTTCCCGGCCCCGTCGTCCCGCTTTCCATCCCTGTTGTCCTTGCCGGGATCTTTGCCGGGTCTCCTTTGAAAAAGGCCGGATCCGGGGAAGATCATGGCGGACCGGTTTCTGGACCCGGTATAGAGATTGCCTTCCCGGTGTTCCGCGACGTGGCTCAGCAGGCCACTCAGGATCGACCGGTGGACAGCGTCGTAGTGCGTACCGTGCGTACGCTCCGGCCTGGCGCCGCCGCCCGCCCTGCCTGAGCCGTTCGTGTTATCTGCGCCGCCCGCCCTGCCTGGGCCGTTCGTGTTATCTGCGTTGCCCGCCCGGCCTGAGCCGTTCGTGTTTTCCGCACCGCCTCCGCGGCCGCGAAAGCCGCCGGACTCCCGGAGCGCGCGGCGGAGCTGCACATAGATGTCGCGCCATTCGCGCATGCGGTTGTAGGAAAGGTAGTGTCTCCGGCAGAACCTGCGCATGGCACCCTGGGTTTTCAGGTGTTCGAAGGTATTGTGGAAAGCCTCCCAGATGTTGAGCAGGGTCAGGAAATCCGAGGACTCGTTCCGGAATTTCCGGTGCTCCTGGTCCGCCTGGTCCTGCTGATCAAGGGGCCTGACGCGGGGGTCCTGAATGCTGATGGCCGACGCGATGACGAGGACTTCCTGCAGGGCGCCTTCCTGCCGGGCCTGCAGGAGCATGCGCGACACCGTGGGCGATACCGGCAGCCTCGCCATGGCCCGGCCCCGGTCGGTCAGACGCCGTTCCCGGTCGATGGCCCCCAGTTCGGCGAGCAGCTGGAACCCGTCCCGTATAGCCTGGGGCGTGGGCCGATCGAGAAAGGGGAAGGCGTGGACATCGCCCAGTTTCAGCGCCAGCATGCGCAAAATGACCTCGGCGAGATTGGCGCGTTGCAGCTCGGGCGTGGTAAACTCCGGCCGGTTCATGAGGTCGGACTCGCCATAGAGCCGAAGACAAACGCCCCCTGACACCCGTCCGCAGCGTCCGGCCCGCTGTCTGGCGCTGCTCTGCGCGATGGGTTCGATAGGCAGTCGCTGGGTTCGGGTCCTCGGTGCGTAGCGGCTGATCCGGGCGAAACCGGTATCGACAACGTACTTGATTCGCGGAATGGTCAGTGAAGTCTCGGCGACGTTCGTGGCCACGACGATGCGGCGGTTGTCCCGCGGCTGGAAGACCCGCTGCTGATCCGCGCTGGTCAGGCGGCCGAAGAGCGGAAGGACGTCGGTGTGCCGGTAGGACCTTCCATCCAGTCGCCTGCGCGTCTCGTGGATGTCCTTCTCCGAAGGGAGGAATACCAGGATATCGCCCCGGCCGGGTTCTGCCATGATCCGGTCGACCGCGTCGACGGCCCCGTCGACGTAGGTGTAGTCCTCGGCGTCGCCCCGCGTTTCTTCGAGGGGCAGGTAGCGGATCTCCACCGGGTGCAGGCGTCCCGACACCTCGATCACCGGCGCGTCGTCGAAAGCGTCAGAGAAGGCGGCGGTATCGATGGTCGCCGAGGTAATCACGACTTTCAGGTCTGTACGCCGCCTGATCAGCAACCGGAAGTATCCAAGCAGGAAATCGATATTCAGGCTGCGTTCGTGGGCTTCGTCGATGATGACCGTGTCGTATTCAAGCAGGTCCGGATCGTTCTGTATCTCGGCAAGCAGCATGCCGTCGGTCATCATCTTGACGCGGGTCTCGGGCACGGTCTCGTCCGTGAAGCGTATCTTGCATCCGATTTCCCGGCCCCAGGTTGCGTCGAGTTCCTCGGCGATGCGGCGTGAGACCGACAGCGCCGCGACACGCCGGGGCTGTGTACACGCGATCCGGCCGTACACGCCCCTGCCCGCTTCCAGGCAGATTTTGGGCAACTGCGTCGTCTTGCCCGAACCGGTCTCCCCCGTCACGATCACAACCGGATGGTCGCGCAGGGTTTCGAATATCTCCTTCTTCCGAGCCGAAATGGGCAACTGGCTGTCAATGGCGATCGATGTGACGGACCCGAGGCGCCGCTCCACGAGCGCTGCCGATGCGGCCGCCTGCGCCATCAGCCTCTTAAGCCGGCCGCGGTCCCCTCGCCCCGCAACGCGTAACTTCTTCAACCGGCGCTGGATGTCGCGCCTGTCCTTCAGCGTGCAGCGCGGCAGGAGGGTCCTGAGATCGGCCGCCAGCTGCCGGTCCGCCGAGGGCTTTCGGGTTTCGGTATGCTTATCGTCCATGAAAGTTCAACGGAGAAGGTTCGTTACATCAGCAGGCCCGCCACGGTGGCGGTCATGTTGGCGGCAAGGGCGCCCCCGATCATGGACCGTATGCCGAACCGGGCGATGTCCCGGCGACGTTCCGGCACCAGGCCGCCGATACCCCCGATCATGATCGCGATGGTCCCGAAGTTCGCGAAGCTGCACAGCGCGTAGGTTGCGATGATGAACGAGCGCTCCGACAGCTGATCCTGCATCGTGCTCAGGTCCTGGTAGGCCAGGAATTCGTTCAGGATGGTCTTCTTGCCGATCAGCATGCCCACCGCCTGGGCGTCTTCCCAGGACACGCCCATCAGCAGGGCCAGCGGCGCACAGGCCCATCCCAGGATGCGCTCGAGGGAAAGCGGCTCGCCGCCCGCGTGGGGGGCAAGGCCCACGGCCCAGTTGAACAGGCTGACGAAGGCGATCGCCACGATGAGCATGGCCGCCACGTTCAAGGCCAGTCTCAAACCGTCCGACGCGCCGCTGCAGGCCGCGTCGATGAAATTGACGCCCGGTTTCGGAACGTCCACGGTCACCACGCCCAGGGTGCGGGAGGTTTCGGTTTCGGGTGTCATGATCTTGGCGACGACCAGCGCCGCGGGCGCCGACATGAGCGACGCGGCCAGGAGATGGCCGGCGTCGGCGCCCAGGGCCACGTAGGCGGCCAGCACGGAGCCGGCCACGGTAGCCATGCCGGAAGTCATCATGGCCATGATCTCCGAACGGGTCATGGTCTTCAGGTAGGGCAGGATGACAAGCGGCGCCGTCGAAGCCCCGAGATAGACGTTCGCCGCCGCGGCCATGGATTCCGATCCCGATGCGCCCATGACGCGTACCATGACCCTGGCCATCTGCCGGACGATCCACTGGATGCAGCCCAGGTAGAACAGGATCGAAGTGATGGAAGATACGAAGATGATCATCGGAAGCACGGAAAACCCGAACAGCGCGGCCTCGACCAGGTCGCCGAAGACGAACCGCGCACCTTCGTTGGAAAAGGCGATCACCTTGTTGATGGCCAGCCGGGCCAGGTCGAATACCGCCTCGCCCGGCGAGGTGTGCAGCAACAGCAGGGCCAGCAGGGCCTGCAGGCCCAGGCCGCTTCCGATGAGTCTCCAGTTCAACCGCCGCCGGTTCTCCGACAGCGTCCAGGCGATGGCCAGGAGCACAAACAACCCGAAGAGTCCGATCACACGTTCCATGGGCAATCCCCGGGTTATCCCTGACTGGCCGTCCGCGGCCACAGGGAGGCCAGGCCGACGTACAGATAACCGGCGAAAAACAGGCAGAGGAAGGGAATGGAAGGGTAGACCCCGTTGATGGCCGTGTAGTAGATCAACAGGCCGAAGTGCAGGGCGAACAGCAGTTCCAGCGCCGGGAGCCAGTTTCGAATACCCCTGTAGCGCAACCGGCGCCACTGGTCCGCCTGGCCCGCCCGGTCCGCCCGGTCCGCCTGGCCCGCCCGGTCCGCCCGGTCCGCCTGGCCTGCCCGGTCTGTCTCGCCCGCCTCGTCCGCCCTGCCGAGGATTCCGTATTTGGGCGTACGCTGGAAACCCGACTTGAGGCCCAGCAGCGCCTCCAGGACGGCCCGCGTGTTGTTCAGGCAGATGCCGATGCCTATGGACATGAGCGCCGGCAGGAAAAGGAGGCACCGCTGCCACCGGTCCCGGTTGATCTCGAACTGCGCGAACAGGTAGAAGAGAGACACGGAAACCGTGGCCGCGCAGAGAAAGGGCAGGTCTATCCAGAAGGAATTGATCCAGCCGGCCTGCACCCGGATCACGATGGCCGGGAAAATCAGCACCGAAAGGAGCAGCATGAGCATATAGGCCATGTTGTTGGTGAGATGGTACGTCGCTTCGAGCTTGTAGCGGAAGGGCAGCGCACTGCGCCATACCCTCGGAAGCATCTTCTTCGCGGTCTGAACCGACCCCTTGGACCAACGGTGCTGCTGGGTCTTGAAGGCGTTCATTTCGACAGGGAGTTCGGAGGGCGTGGTAACGTCTTCCAGGAATACGAAGTACTGGCCCTGGAGCTGCGCCCGGTAGCTCAGGTCGAGGTCCTCGGTCAGGGTGTCATGCTGCCAGCCGCCCGCGGCCTCGATGCTTTCGCGGCGCCAGATGCCCGCCGTTCCGTTGAAGTTGAAAAACCTGCCCGACCGGTTCCGCGCGCCATGTTCCATGACGAAATGGCCGTCCAGCATGATCGCCTGGACCCGGGTCAGGAGCGAGTAGCCCCGGTTAAGGTAGGACCACCGGGTCTGAACCAGGCCCACCCGTTCGTCGCGGAAAAGGTGCATGGTGTTCTTGAGGAAATCCGGCGGCGGTATGAAATCGGCATCGAAAATGGCGATGAACGCGCCCGTGGCCACGTCCAGTCCCTCCTGCAACGCGCCTGCCTTGTATCCGGTTCGCGCCGTCCGGTGCAGGTAGTGAATGTCGAACCCGGCTTCCCGGTAGCGTTCGACGCAACGGGCCGCCAGGCCCCGGGTTTCGTCGGTGGAATCGTCCAGTACCTGGATCTCCAGGCAATCGCGGGGATACTCTATCCGGCAGACCGCGTCGATCAGCCTTTCCACTACATATTGTTCGTTATAGAGGGGCAGTTGCACGGTAACCGCGGGAGGGTCGTCTCCCGGGGGTTCCGGCTTTACAGGCCGGGCCCGGTCCTTATATTTGTAGTACAGATACACCATCAGGTAACGGTGCACGCCGTAGACCGCGAGCAGGAACAGGACGAGGAAATACAGGAGAATGAAGATCAGCGAAAGATAGCTCATACATGTCCGATTCTGCTTACAGACGTCCTTCCGGATTCCCCGTCCGGATCGCGGTTCCGGGACTCCTGCTTATCGGCGCCTGCATCGGCATAGTCTCCATCGGAGACCTGAGGTCCGGCCTCTTCGACCCCAACGCGGTCCTGCCCGGTCTCCTGACCGCGTGGCTGGCGCTGCCCGATGCCTTGCTGCTTTTCTGGATCCCCTTCGCCACAGCCTTCATCGTTTACGCGGTCGCCGCCATCTGCCAGGTGCGATCCGGGGCGCGGCCGGACCGGAGACTGTTCTGGTTCATCCTGGCCGTGGCCATCTTCTGCCGCGTCATCCTGCAGTTCAGTCCCCCGACCCTTTCCGACGACATCTACCGGTACCTGTGGGACGCCAGGATGCAGTTCCATGGCGTCAATCCCTACGTATACGCCCCGGACAGCGAGGAGATCGCCCATCTGCGCGACGAATACCATGCGGGCGTCAACAACAAGGACGTCCCCACGGTCTATCCGCCCCTTATGCAGGGGGTATTTGCGGCCGCCGCCTACCTGTGGTAC
Organism: bacterium; assembly: GCA_965202605.1. Taxonomy (GTDB): domain Bacteria; phylum JAAXHH01; class JAAXHH01; order JAAXHH01; family JAAXHH01; genus JAAXHH01. The sequence continues at coordinate 1,604,469 of OZ241838.1, read as the reverse complement.
AGCCCCGCTTCGATGAAACTGCTGTTTACCCTGTGCGACCTGTGCGTTATCCTGCTCGCGGTCCTCATGCTCCGCCGCCGAAGCCTTCCGGAGGAGCGGGTGCTCATCTACGCCTGGAATCCACTGGTCCTCGTCGAAATCGCCGGCAGCGGACACAACGATTCGTTTCCCGTGGCGCTCATGCTCGCCGCATTGCTGGCGATCGACGGCCATCGTCCCACCCGTGCGGCAGCGTGGCTGTCCCTTTCCATGCTCGCCAAGTGGTTCACCGTCATGCTCGTCCCGGCCTTCTACCGCAGGGTTCGCAGCATCAGGCCGTTCTGGCTGCTTCCGGTCCTGCTGCTGGCCTTCTACCTGCCCTATATGGACGCGGGGCCACACCTCTTCAGCGGGCTGCTTGTCTACGGCGACAAGTGGCGGTTTAACGACAGCGTCTTCTCGATCCTCTTCTTCCTGACCGATTCGCTGAACGTGTCCAAGATCATCGTGGCCACGCTGTTCGCCGGACTGGTCGCGTTCTGCGCGGTCAGGATAACGGATCCGTTCCGATCCGCCTTCGTCCTGCTCGGCGGCTATCTCGTGCTCACGCCCACGGTACAACCCTGGTACCTGGTCTGGGTCGTACCCTTCCTGTGCCTGTATCCCAATCCGGCGTGGATCCTGCTGTCGGGCCTGGCCGCCCTGTCATACCACGTCGTGATCGGATTCGTACTCACCGAATGCTGGCACGAGGAGACCTGGGTCCGCTTTGTGCAGTACGTCCCCTTCTACGGCCTGTTGATCGCGCGTTCCTTGAGGAACGGAACGTGGCGGAACGTATTAAGGCCAGCTTCCCGCACGCCCTGACCAGGCCGAAACGATGCCATCCGAAGGCATGGCCGCCACACCGGTTCAAGTTAACCGGCGCGGGTGGCGGATGCAAGGGCTAACGCGTCGCGCCGCCCGCCCTGAACGGCTGAATTCGATTGACGTAATCCTGTCCCGTATGTACACTTCACCGCGGTGCGCGCGTTATCGCGCGGACACTCGCCGGACCCCCTTTTGTACGCTCGTCGATCCCTGTGTCATGGAGGACGCTATGCCGGATACATCCCTGTTTTCCCTGGAAGGTAGAACCATGATCGTCACCGGTGCGAGCAAGGGCATCGGCAAGGCCGTCGCGCTCGCGGGCGCCCGAGCGGGCGCCGACCTGGTGATCGGCAGCCGTACCCGGGCCGACCTGGAACTGGTGGCTTCTGAAATCCGATCGATTGGTCGCCGGTGTATCGTTCAAACGGTGGACGTGGGCAGCGTCGACTCGATCCGCGCGTTCGTGGCGCAGGTCCTGGCCGAGGCGGAGCACGTCGACATCCTGGTCAACAACGCCGGATGCAACCGGATCATGCCCGTGCTGGAAGTCACCGAAGAAGTGTACGACGAGATCATCGACGTGAACCTGAAAAGCGTCTTCTTCCTGAGCCAGGCCCTCGCCGGTCACATGATCGAAGGCGGGAAGGGCGGACGCATCATCAACGTATCTTCGCAGGTGGGCGTGGTTGGCGGTCCGCTGCGGGCGGCCTACACCGCGGCCAAGGGCGGCGTGTGCACGCTGACCAAGTCCATGGCGGCCGAATGGGCGGAGCACGGCATTACCGTAAACGCCGTTGCACCGACCATGACGCGCACGCCCATGGTGGAAAAGGCCATGGAGAACCCGGGTTTCCGGGCCAATATCAAGAAGATCCTGCTGGGCCGGCTCGCCGAACCGGACGAGATCGCCAGCTCGATCATCTACCTCGCGTCCGATGCCAGCGCAATGGTCACCGGCCACACCATGCTCGTCGACGGTGGATATACGGCCGTCTGACGATGGGGTTCATTCCATCAGACGCCAGACGTACAGTACCGTGCTATCTCTGCTGACGTTTGACCCAGGCCCTTGCGCGGTTGTGTTCCCGGTTGGTTCTGGAAAAGATGTGGCTGCCGTCTCCCCGGGCCACGAAGAAGAGGTAGGGCACTTCCCGGGGATACAACGCGGCGTGGATGGATGCCGCTCCGGGGTTGCAGATCGGTCCGGGAGGCAGGCCCGCGTGCATGTACGTGTTGTAGGGCGAAGGATGGGAGAGGTGTTTTTCGTATAGCCGCATATTCGGCCTGCCAATGCCGAACTGCACCGTGGGATCGGCCTCCAGGAGCATGCCCCTTTTCAGCCGGTTGTGGAATACCCCCGAAATCGTGTCCCTTTCCGCGGCGATCCGCGCCTCCTGCTCCACGATGGAGGCCAGCGTCATGATCTCGTGGATATTGTAGCCCAGCTCCTCCGCCCGGGTCCGGTAGGCTTCCGTGATGGTACTTCGGAAACGATCCGTCATTGCCTTGAGGATTTCTTCCGCCGACATCTCCGGGTAGAAGTCGTAGGTTGCCGGGAACAGGTACCCTTCGAGCGTGTTCGCCTCGACGCCCAGCGCATGCGCGACCGCCGAATCGCCGGCCAGGTGGACGAAGTTGGTCGAATCGATGCCGACGCCGGCCTGAATGATCCGGGCCGTCTCCTGAATGGTCAGGCCTTCGGGAATGGTTACGCGATCCGCTGTGATCCTGCCTGACACCAGCATGTCCAGGATCTCGGCGGCGTCCATGCCGGGTTCGATCTCGTACCGGCCGGCGTTGATCCCGCGATCGGCGCCCTCGAGCCTTGCCCGTAACCTGAAGAGCCCGGCGTGCCGGATGAATCCTTCTTCCTCCAGCCGCGCGGCGACTTCGGCCAGGGTCGTGCCGGGTTCGATGATGTACAGCAAGGCGTCGTCCCGGGAATCCACCGGGGTGGAGAGCAAGTGGGCCGTCCAGAGTGCGGCCGCCCCGGCTGAAACGGCCAGGACGACCACGGCGAGAAGTAGTTTTTTCAATCGAGGGGTTCCGTTTCGTCTGCCGCCCGCCGCCGGTAGTCCAGGTAGTTCTGCAACAGGAGCGTAGCGGAGATCCGGTCCAGGCTGCCCTTGTTCCCCCGCGTCTCCATGCCCATTTCGTGCATGGCCCGCCGGGCGGAGATGCTGGTCATTCGTTCATCCCAGGTCCGTACCGCGCAGGATACCCGGTCTTGCAACAGGCTGGCGAAGGCCTCGACCTTCCCGGCCATTTTCCCTTTCGTCCCGTCCATGTTGACCGGCAGCCCCAGGACGATTTCGCGGACCTGCTCCGCCTCCGCGATCGACGCGATGGATTCCAGGGATTCGCCGGTGCTCTTCACTTCTATCGTTTCCAGCCCCTGGGCGATCAAACCGGCCGAATCGCTCAGGGCGAGACCGACCCGCCGCTCTCCGAAATCGACTCCGAGCAACCGTCCTTCCGCGGCCTGGCCGCCCCCGGCGCCCGGGACCGGATCGGCATGCGTGAGGTCGCCCGGAATCCCGTCCGCCTGTTCCTGCCATGCCCCGTGACGGCGCCTGCGCGACGTCCTGCGCCTGCGTTCCTCCCCGGTGCTGTCCGGCCTGTTTTTCCTCGGCATGTCGTATCCTCGGCATGTCGTCCGAACCGATTGTTACAGCGCTTGCAGGGGATAATCAGTTCCGTGACGCCCGCTCCCCTTCGATCATCGAGGGCAGTCCGGTCACGCTGATGCGCCAGAGCAGGCGGCTGTCCCGGGGACCGGTAGCCGGCTGCAGCACCGTGGCCTTATGCAGTGTCGAAAAGGTATCCCAGGCCCCGGCGTCGCCTACCCTGAAGTCGTACTCCGTCACGTAATCGGGCCGGATGGCGTGGGCGGCCAGTTCATCCAGCAGATCGAAGGCCTCGTCGTCCGGCATGCCGACGATGCCGAAGGAACTGCCGCAGACGCCGTAGAGCGCCTTGCGTCCGGTCACCGGGTGGCGCCTTACAAGGGGATGGTAGACATTCTCGACCCGGTCCTTCTGATCGAGGGTCAGTTTCTCCGCCGAGGTCGTGGATTCTTCGTTCACGTCCGCCCGGTTGCCGTAGTGATGCAGGACGGCCAGGTTGTCGATGGTGTCTTTCATCTTCGCGGGCAGGTCGTCGTAGGCGGCCATCTGGTCGGCGAAGTAGGTTGGGCAACCGCCTTCCGGCCACTGCCGGCCGTACACGACCGTGGAGCTGTTGGGCGGGTCCTGGTAGGCCACGTCCGTGTGCCAGAAGGCCGCGCCCTCGTAAACGCCGATGGGGCGCCCGTCTTCGAAAATGTTGGAAAGATTGAGAATGGCCGGGTGGTTTTCGTGACGCAGATGATCCAGAAAATGGGGTTTCTGCCTGCCGAATTCCCTGGTGAACGCGTCGTAGCGATCGAAGGTCATTTCCTGGCGGGGGATCACGATCAGCCCATGGGTATGAAACACCTGGAGGATTTCCCGCATGACGGCGGGTTCCAGCGGTTTGGACAGGTCGACCCCGGAAATCTCCATGCCGAATCCGGGCAGGGGTCTCGTGGAAATTCGCATGCGGGTCACCTCCCGTACCTCATGGCGCCGTCCTCACTGTGCCCGGCTATGCCGGCGCGCTCGACCACGTCCGGCTATGCCGGCGCGCCATAGGGACTGTCTCTGAACACCGCCCTGAGGTCTCGCGCCCATCCCGCGTCGGGCAGGAATCGGACGCAGTCGTTCCACCCCGATTCGAGGGCCGCCCGGAACAGCGGCTCCGCGGATGACCTCGGCCAGGTGCCGATCAGACGAAACAACGCGGCCGAATAGGCGGTGGCTCTGGCCATTTTAATCGATTCCGGCCGCATCATGCAGTGGACGGCCGCCGCGTACAGCCGTTCACCGTAACGCGCCAGCAGTTCGTCAATCGGATTTCCAGGATCAGGCACAGGTTTGTGTTCCGTTTCATAAAGTAACCGCAACAGGGGCAGCATGGCGCCATCGGGGAGCGATTCGGCCGTACACGCGAGCAGGGAGGCATAGGCGGCGTCATGGACGTATTCCGCTCCCAGGCTGCCCAGGTGGCCGTACCGGTCGTCGACCTCCGGCGGCGTCCCGCAGGAAACCGGCGCCAGGGTCTTTTCCGGGGGCAGGTCGGTTCCGGTGTCAGCCGGAAAAATCTCCCGGTAGGCCGATAGGGTGATCCGCTTGACCTCGTACGCGTACATGTCGGGGTGGGCGTCCTGGACGCGGTCCGCCGCGAACAGCAGCCATCCGGGGGCGTGAACGGCCTCTTCCAGGTACAACCCGGCTCGAATGGTCTCCGGGGCTTCGTCTGCCAGGGAACGCAGTTCGGCGGGATCCAGAGGAAGTTCCCCGACGGCCCGGTGCGCCACGTCGAACAGCACCGCCGCCTTTCGCAGTTCATCCTCCGCTTCCAGCCGCAGCGTGGTTCTCATGACTTTGTCGGCGGCCCGTCCGAGCCTGCCCAGCGGTTCGACCACCTCCCAGCTGCCCCGGATCTCCGTACGGCCCCTGCCGATCCAACCGCCGCGGTTGAACCAGTTTGCGATCGATCGCACGACCAGGATGGCGACCACGACGAAAAGGGCGACGAGGAGAAGGCGCTGAAACATGATGTCCTAGCGGGCAAGACCCAGCATGTCAACGACGATGCCGCAGTAGGCCCGTGCGACGCGGAGGGTGGATTCGATGCCGACAAATTCGTTGGCCTGGCACGTATTCCCCCCTTCGGGACCGTACACCAGCGTCGGGATGCCTCCGGTCACGGCAAAGTGATTCGTGTCCGCCACGCTCCGGGCCAGGGCGTAGCGCACCGGCCGGCCGAGCTGCTCCTCGACCCGCTTCCTGGTGGACTGGACGAACTTCGACGCGCGGTCCACGATGTACGGCGCCGGGGCGGGCGTGGGCCGGTCGTCCCACGTGACGCGCCATTGCGATGTGATCGACAGGGACCGGACCAGTGCTTCGATATCCCGGACGGCCTGTTCGATCGACTGCCCGGGCAGAATGTGCCTGTCGAGGACAACCTGCGCGTGTTCCGGCACGAGGATGATGTTCCTGCCCCCGCGTATTTCGATTACGCATATGGTTCCGCCCAGGTCGAATTCCTCGTTCCAACCCAGTTCGATCCGTTCCAGCGCCGTAATGATCTTCGCGGCGTCATGAACCGCGTTGACGCCCTCTCCCGTGTATGCGGCGTGGGCCGTCCTGCCCGCCAGGTCGATCTTGATCACGTGCCGCCCCCGCGAACCGATACGCAGGCGTCCCGGCGGCGTGGGTTCGGGTATGAGGCAGCCTTCGCATCCCTCGAGCAGGCCGCTTTCCATGAGCGCGTGGGCCCCCCGCGACCAGTTCTCTTCGTCCGTCGTGGCGGAGACGATCAGGTCGCCGGCCAGTTCCACGCCGGACCGGACAATGGCCTCCACCGCGGCGAGCACGGCCGCTGCCCCGGCCTTCATGTCGTGGGCGCCGAGCCCGTACACGCATCCATCTCTCACCACGGGCGACCACGGGTCCGTCTCCCACCCGGCACACGCATCGAAAGTATCCTGGTGGAAATTCAGCATGAACGCGCGGCCATCTCCGCTGCCGGGAATACGCACGGCCAGGCTGTCACCCGAATCCTCTACCGGGACCCGCCGCACGTCGATAAGACCGATTTCCTCGAAATGTCCGTGGAGCATGTCGCCCAGGGCCTGTTCGCCGCCCGTGACCGACGGGATGGAAACCAGGGCTGTAATCAGTTCGGTGATACGCCCGGGGGTAATGGACGTGGGAATGGTGTCTGGGGTCATGGGTCCGGCGGTTTTCCGTGTGATCTGAGGCCCGCTTACATCGGTCTTTCGCTCCTTTTCATGATACAACGTAAAGCCATGGCAGACAAGAGAATTATCTTGACATGCAGGGTCGTAAACGTTAGTTATACCAGGCTTTCAGGGCAGTTGGGATCCATTCATTTTCCGGAGTAAGACATGGCATCAGAGCATTACGACGTGGCAGTGGTCGGCGGCGGTCCCGGCGGGTATGTTTCGGCGATTCGCGCCGCCCAGCTCGGATTGAAATCGGTGGTGATCGAAAAAGACAAACCCGGCGGCGTGTGCCTGAACTGGGGCTGCATCCCCACCAAGGCACTGCTCAAGAACGCCGAACTCGTCTTTACCATGCGCCACGGCGAAGACTACGGCATCTCCTGCGACAACCTCCGGTTCGACATGGGCAAGGCCGTGCAACGAAGCCGCAAGGCCGCCGACACGCTTGCCGGCGGCATAAAGTTCCTCCTCAAGAAGAACAAAGTGGATCTCGTCAGCGGCCACGGCCGCCTGGCTTCGGCCGCTTCCGTCGACGTCACGAATGAAAAGGGCGAAACGCAGACCATTAATGCCCGCTCGATTATTCTCGCGACGGGTTCCCGTTCCAAGGCGATACCGGCCGTTCCGGTGGACGGCGAGCGGATCATCACCAGCACCGAAGCCATGCTGATCGAAGAACCGCCCGGATCAATGACCATTATCGGCGGCGGCGCGATCGGCGTCGAGTTCGCCTACTATTACGCCGCCTACGGGACCCAGGTCACCATCGTCGAGATGCTGCCTCACCTGCTGCCCGTGGAAGACGAGGAAATCAGCGAAACGCTGGAAAAGAGCTTCGCGAAACTGGGCATCGGGATCAAGACCGGGGCACGCGTCGAATCGGCTGAATCGAGCTCGGACGGCACCGCTGTGACCGTAACCGTCGGCGGGGAAGACGAGACCCTGAAAGCCGACGTCACGCTCCTGGCCATCGGACGCGACGCGAACATCGAGGATATCGGCCTGGAAACACCTGGCGTCGAGACCGACCGGGGCTTCATCAAGGTGGACGAACAGTGCCGGACCACGGTGTCCGGGGTTTACGCCATCGGCGACGTCACGGGGCCGCCCCTCCTCGCCCACAAGGCCTCCGCGGAAGGGATCGGCCTGGTGGAACGGCTCGCGGGCCATCCTTCGCCGCCCGTCGATCGAGAGAACGTCCCCGCGTGTACCTATTGCCAGCCCCAGGTCGCCAGCGTCGGACTTACGGAGGCGCAGGCCGCGGAAGGGCGTGAAATCCAGGTGTTCCGGATGCCCTATCGCTCGAGCGGCAAGGCCGTGGCCGTCGGCCAGACGGACGGCATGGTCAAGCTGATCGCGGACGCGAAGTACGGCGAGATACTCGGGGCGCACATCATCGGGGCGGACGCCACGGAACTGATCGCGGAGATCTGCACCGCGCGCACGTTGGAATCGACCACCCGGGAGCTGCACAAGACCATACACGCCCACCCCACGCTGTCGGAACTGGTCATGGAAGCCGCCGCCGGGATGGAAGGCGCGGCGATACACATCTAGGGATTCCCGCTTTTCGGCAGGCCTTCTGCGATCCGTCCGCTTGCGTGCGCGCAGGAGCGTCCGTTCGCGCGTGTGTCCGTTTACGCCCGTTTGTTCGCGCGTCGGAGCGTCCCGCGCCAGGGCTTGCGCGCAGTCCAGTGTCGTCCGGCTATTGGTGCTCAGTAAACCAGGGCGGGTTACCCATGATGCTCGGAATACCGGCATACGCGGCCTGGGTTCGCCGTGTTTCCCGTCTCTCCACCTGCACCTTCCTCATCCCGTGCGTTCTCCTTTCCGGGCTGTCGGAAACGGGTTGCGATACCCGGACCGACCCTTCCCGGAACCGGTTGGCCGACGAGATCAGCCCCTACCTTCGCGCCCACGCCCACAATCCGGTGGACTGGTATCCCTGGGGCAGGGAAGCGATCCACCGCGCGCGGCAGGAGGGAAAACCCATCTTTCTGTCCGTCGGCTACTCGACCTGCTACTGGTGTCACGTCATGGAACGCGAGGTGTTCTCCGACCCGGATATCGCGGCCGTCATGAACGCCCATTTCGTGAACGTCAAGGTAGACCGCGAGGAACGCCCGGACATCGACGAGATCTACATGACGGCCACGCAGCTCGTCACGGGCGGCGGCGGGTGGCCCAATTCGGTGTTTCTCACACCCGACCTGGAACCCTTCTTCGCGGGCACGTACTTCCCTCCCGGGGACCTGCCGGGCCGGCCAGGTTTTCCGCGCGTCCTGAACCTTCTGAACGAGGCCTGGGACACCAGGCGGGGCGACCTGGTCGAACAGGCCGGGCGGATCGCCGGGGCGATCAGGACGCTCCAGTACGACCTGGCCTCATATGATGAAACCGCGGTCCCGGGCGAGGAAACCGTGGCCGGCGCCCTGACCCATATGAGGACCCGCTACGACGCCGAAAACGGAGGATTCGGCCCCGCTCCCAAGTTCCCGCCGCCCATGCGCCTCGAACTCCTGCTGAACGAATACGAGCGGACGGGCGACGAGCCCTTGCTGTCCATGGCCACCCACACCCTGGACGTCATGATGAACGGCGGCATGTACGACCACGTCGGCGGCGGATTTCACCGGTACGCCACGGATTCCCGCTGGCGCATCCCCCACTTCGAGAAGATGCTCTACAACCAGGCGGATCTCGCCCGCGTCTACCTGCTGGCTTACGAGGTTACCGGAAAAGACGCCTACCGGGCCGTGGCCGAGGACGTGCTCGACTTCGTCCAACGGGATATGTCGGGCGCCGAAGGCGCTTTCTACTCGGCCGTGGATTCCGAGACGGGTGCCGTGGAGGGCAGGTACTACCTGTGGACCGGGGAGGTAATAAGAAAGGCGCTCGGGGTGGACGCGGACCTCTTCCTGGCGTACTACGGACTGGCGCCCATGCCCGAAGTGGTTGCCGGGAACGCCGCGGAGAGCTCGTCCGGGGACTCCGCGAAAGGCGCGGCGGAAGGCGCTGTCCTCTACATCCGGGATGAGGCGGATGCCGCCCGGTCCCGCTCCGACCTGGAGAAAATGCGATCAGAACTCAGGACGGTACGGGCAAAACGCAGGCATCCGATGGTGGACGCCAAGGTGATCACCGCCTGGAACGGCCAGATGATCGACGCGTACGCCTATGCGTGGCTGGTGACGGGAAACGGGAAGTACCTCGATACGGCGGCGCGGGCCGCGGAATTTGCCCTCGACCGGCCGCGGGACGGCGAAGGCGGCCTGCGCCGTATCTACCTGCAGGGGGAGACCCGGCAGGAAGCGTTCCAGGAGGATTATGCCTACCTCGCGCGGGGTTTGACGCGGCTGTTCGAGGCCACGGGGGATGTCCGCTGGCTGTCCGAAGCCGGGTCGCTCGTGGACCGGATGAACGAGCTCTTCTGGGATCCGGCCGCGGGCGGGTACTATTTCACGAGCGACGCCGATGATCTCATCGTCCGGACCCGCAGTCCCTACGATGGCGCCCGGGCCTCAGGCAATGCCATGGCCGCCCATGCATTGCTGTCGCTGGCCCGCGTCACGGGAGAATCCCGCTATCGCACCCGGGCTTCCCGCCTGTTCGAAGCCTTCGCCGCTCCGATGCGGGAGCACCCCGGCCGTTTCACCTCCATGATCCTGGCCCTGCGGAACCGTCTCTACGGCGAGCGGGAGTTCAATCGGCGAAGCACTGTCGACGATGGACGAGAAGCCACCGCAGTCGACGATGGACGAGAGGCCACCGGAGTCGACGATGGACGAGATGCCACCGCAAATGTGTTTATGAAGGAGGCGGTCCCGGGAACCGATGCGGCGCGGACCGGCGTTGCGGCGCGGGCAGGTGTTGCGGCGCGGACCGGGGCGGACTTCAACGATCACGCGAAGGTAGAGGCCCGTCTCGAGGTGGCTGCCTCCGGCCGGGACGCCTTCGATGCGACCATCTCGATTCGCATCGCGGACGACTGGCATATCAACGCCAATCCGGCCTCTTTGCCGGGACTGATCCCCGCGGCCGTGACCTTCAACGCGGACGTGCCCATCGAGGTTGGCGGGCTCGCGTATCCCGAGGGGGAGACCATCCGGTTCTCCTTCGCCGGCGGTCCGCTGGCGGTCTATCGGGGAGAAATACGCCTGCGCGCCCGGATCGTCGTCGAGGCCGCTACCGCAACGGAAGACACGCGGCTGTACGCGACCCTGTACTACCAGGCCTGCAATGACACGGTCTGCCTGGAACCCGGAGAGGTCGCCCTCTCGGCCCGGCTCCCCCGGTGAGCAGGCGCTCGCGCCAATACCTCCGCCGGTCGATGGCGTCAAGGGAGAGGCCCGAATGGGCTGAAACTGCAGCGTATCCCGGTGAAAGGGTACCGGAAAGACTGTAGCGTATATACATTGTGTATACGACCGAGGGCTGAAAGCCATTCGAGGTGTAGATGTCCGCAGCCAGCCTCCATTCCGACCCCCGCCTCAGTGCGCCCATGCGCCGGCACATTCGCTCGCTCCGCATGGACACGGTGGAATCCTACATGTCCTGGTGCCGGGTGCACGGGTTCAACGCCCGCCTGAACAAGACCCTGGCCCAGCGCCGGCGGGAGCTGGCCACGGCGCGGAAGACCTCGGACCGGCATAAGAAGGACACAGAGCTCAAGGCCCATATTGCCGCCCTGGGTCTGGCCTCGGTAGCGGCTTACCGGGCCTGGTGCCGGGCGCATGGCGTCGGGGACGGCCTGCAGAAGAGCAGGGCGCAGCGGCAGCAGGAGATCCGTCTCGACCAGAAGCTGCGCAACCGGCGGTTCGCCGCCAGGTCCACGGCCAGCCAGCACAAGAGAAGGCGCAAGGACACCCTGCAACGGATCGCCGCGGGCCAGGCGGACGAAAAGGAACTGACCAGTCCCGTCCTGCTGCGCGTTCACCATCTTTTTCACCACGCGCTGGATGATCCATCCGCCCGTTCGGCCTTCCTTGACCTCCTTCTGCACGTGGAAAGACACCGGAGCCTGTTTCACCTGAAACCCGTCGTGCCCCGGTACGGACCGGCGCCCCAGAACAACTTCATGGACGGGCTGGCCGCACTGGCCAAGTGGCGCGACCGGTGGAAGCGCGATGTCGCGGACTGGCAGCCGGACAGCCACAACAGTCGCCGGCAGTTCGGCGCGCTGGCCCGTCATCTTCTGGCGGAATACGACGTGCCCGCGTGCATGGATACCGCCTTTTTCATGGGCCTGGACGCCGGGGCCAGGGCGCGGCAGCACTGGTTCGTGCACGTAGGCACGGGCCAGAACATCCGGAAGGCCGGCATCCCGGTGCGTTTGACCAGGCGGATGGCCCACGTTTTCACGTTTTCCGCGCCGCCCGAATACACCGTGGACGCGGCGCTGCGCTGGGCGCAGGTCGTGGGCATGGGCGGCGATGACCTGCTGGCCGAAGCGGTTTGCGATTCGATGCTCGGCGAGCATTTCGACGACGGACCGTTCTGGGAGACCGTGCTGCACTTTTTCGTGAACAATCCCATGCTCGACGTGGTCCACGTCGGACCGATCGTAGACTACATCCAGCACCAGCGGTTTGCGAGGCAGGAGCGGCGGAACCCGGACGGGAGCGTCGCCCTGGTCGATCCTCCCGAACCGGGATTCACCATGAAGGGCCGCACGCCGGATTCCCTGTTGAGACGCGTGGATGCCTGGCACAGGGCACTGACGAAGAGTACGGTGAAGGAACCCAGGAAATGGGCGTCCTGCGGCGTGAACGGTTTTACGTGGGTGGACGAGGACGAACGGGCGGGAGAAATACGTACCTGGCGGATCGAGGAGGTCCTGAACAGCCGGGATCTGTCCTACGAGGGGAAGGCCATGAAGCACTGCGTGGCCTCCTACGTGCAGTCCTGTGCCAACGGCAGCAAGTCCATCTGGTCCATGAAGGTCGAATACATGGGCTCCGGGACAACGCGCCACGTCCTGACTATCGAGCTATTCAACAGTAAAAGATACATCCGGCAAGTACGTGGACGCAGCAACAGCCGGCCCATGGATGCCCACAGCGGACGCGCGCAGGAAGGCTGGCACGTGCTTTCCAGGTGGGCCGACCAGGAAGGTTTGACGCTGCCGGGCGCGAGAACGGCAGCTATGCGCAGGGTTTAGCAAAAAGAAAGCGACGGCATATGGGCGACCGCGTTGGAAGCGGTAAGGTATGCCGTCGCTGTATGATTGGATACGCTCCCGCGGGGCGCCGGAGACATATCGAATCTTGTAACCATCGCAGGCAATCGACCGTGGCCGTGATCTCGTCACGTGTTTCGACTCCTGCCTGTAGTTACCCTATTAGACTCCAATCTTTCGTAAAAGATGCATTAAATCGGTCATCGAATGCGTATTTCAGTTACCGGAACCCTTTAGGCCCCTCGCGAACCGTGTATATACAGACCATTACCTTTCTTGCCGCCATCATCGGCTACGCCGGGTTGACCGCCAATATGGTCCTGGTCGCGGCAAACCGCCACCGACGGGCATACATGACGCCGGTCGCGCTTATCGTCTTCGCCCACGTATTACTCGTCTGGCACTTCAGGTACGAATGGGAGATCGCCCAGGCTACGAGAAACGGCTACGCGGGGTTCTTCATTTTCCACACCGCGCTGCTCGGCATCCTGTACGCCCCGCTGGCGGGAAGCCGGGCCGCGCGGCGGCTCGTGGCCTTCTCGTTCCTGGTAGCCGCCATGGGGGCCAGCGGCGCCGTACTCCGTTACGATGAGGTGGCGGTCTACCGATTGCCCGTTTTCCTGTGCGATCTCGCCGGTCTTGGCGCGCTTGCGCACTGGGCGTACGGATCGGCGAAGGTCCATTTGAGGCGGATTTCAGGACAGAACCGGCATGGCGATGGTCGGCCTGGCCATCGCCGTGCCGACTGACGCATCATGGCGGAAAACCGGCGGCGGGACGATCAGGGACATTGATTCAGGTATAACCGAGACAGTTATTCATTGGCAGCGATATATCAGGAGATGCGCGATGACGAGCCTGGCTGAACAGAAGACCTTTTTCGAGGAAGAGGGCTATCTGGTCGTCGAAGACGTGATGTCGGAAGACGAACTGACCGAGTGCCACGAGGAAATCGAACGTCTGCACCGGCTGTCGGCAGAACTCGAGGCCGCCGGAGACCCGGGTTTCGCGCGTTTTCAGCGCGAGCCGTACGCCGAGGGCGCCAACCGGCCGGACGGCCTGCCCGTGCTGAGGAAAATCGAAAATACACGGGAAATCTCGCCGTTTTTTCGTGATCTCTCGGTCCATCCGAACCTGCTTCGGGTATTGGGCGGGTTGCTTGGCCCCGACCTGCTGCTGTTCCGAAGCACGCTGATGCTCAAGCCCGCCTTTCATGGCTCCGCACACGCGCCGCACCAGGATTCGGCCTACTGGCCTATAGATCCTCCCGCGCTCGTGACGGTCAGCGTCGCCCTGAACGAGGCCACGACCGGGAACGGCTGTTTCAACGTCATTCCGCACAGCCACAAGTGGGGATTGAAAGACTGGGGCCTTATCGCGCAGGCCCAGGACGCGGAAATGGTGTACGAAAACGACTTGAAAGCGGCGCGGCCGGTCGATATGCCGCTGAAGGCGGGAAGCGCGCTCTTTTTCCACAGTCTCATGGTACACGGATCCGGTCCCAACAAGTCCCCCCATCCACGCAACACGGCGCTATACGCCTATTTCCCGCCCCACGTGCGCTACGTCCCGAAGGATGGCAACCCGGGCGCGAAAACCTACCCCGTGGCGTCCGGTCTGGACGGCAGCGAGACCTTCACGCTGGAGACGGCGACCTAGACGAAACCGAAGGCGGGCCACATCACCCCCGCAGCCCGCATCACCCTTCCAGTTCGCATCACCCTCCCAGCCCGATACCTCGTAAAGATTCCATTCGGGGACCATCCACGTATCAAATATAAATACATTGACTTATATTTATAACAACTATAAAAATTCATTATATGATAATCATGGGTTTCGTAGATTGTTCGTATATTGGTGGATTCCGGAACGGGGTCGCTTTAATACGTCCGTTTTGCCAGGGCAATCGGACACGCGGTCCGGATTCCGCACCGCATTTCGTTTTTCTACGCACTCATACCGGCGACCAGTCCGTATATCGAATCAGGAGAGTTTTATGAGAAACGCTGAGGCGCAGCAGATCAACGCGTTATTGAATGAACTGCGTGGGGACCTTCGCGAGGTTGTGACCCTGTTGTCGACAATAGCCCGGCATATTGACGACTTCAGATACGAGACGCACAAGCTGAACAGGTATTTGAAGAGAACCATCGGCGAAAAGGAGTCCGAAGTTTGATCGACGATGATCATTGACCGCTTTCAACGGTATCCCTTACATTATCTGGTCTCAGCGTCTCTTAAGGTCCGAGGTTGATTCAGCGTGGCCGCGAGCTTTCAATGTACTATGACCAGGGTGCGTTCGATATCCGTTGCGAGTGGGGGGCCGAGGGACTTTCGGTCCTCTTGCCCGGCAGCAGGGCGGTAGTCATCGTCGACGTCCTGTCGTTTTCCACCAGCGTGGACATCGCGGTGGGCAATGGCGCGATTGTCTACCCCTACCGCAACAGGGACCACACCGCGGCAGACTATGCCAGGTCGCGTAACGCGCTCCTGGCCAATGTCACGCGGGAATTCGAGGGTGGAGGTTATTCCCTGTCCCCATCTTCCCTGGTAGACATACCCGCCGGCACCGCCCTGGTCCTGCCCTCTCTCAACGGCTCCACGCTCTCCCTGTCTACCGGCGACGTGCCCACGTTCGCGGGCTGCCTGAGAAACGCCTCCGCCCTGGCGACCGTTCTGCAGCACTACGAAACCGGCATCAGCATCATCCCGGCGGGGGAGCGATGGAAGGAGCGGCAGACCCTCAGGCCCGCGTTCGAAGACCTCGTCGGCGCGGGGGCCATCATCCATGCGTTGAAAGGCGCCCGCTCGCCGGAAGCCGAAACCGCGGCCGCGGTTTTTGTTGCGTGCAGGAATAACCTGGCATCGCTCCTGCATGCATCCGGATCCGGCAGAGAGTTGATCGGCAGGGGATTCGAGGAAGACGTGCGGCTCGCCGCGGCCCTGGACGCGAGCGTCAGCGTTCCGGTGCTGATGGGCGAAGCGTATCGGCGTAAACCATAAACGAAGTAATCCTGCCCGTTCCCGCGGCCTGAAAGTCCCAGGAGGACCGATCGCATGGAAACGCTCGTCGTCAATCAGGGGGAAGTCTCCCGGCTGCTTCCCATGCGCGACTGCATGAAGGTGATGGCCGAGGCGCTCAGGACCCTCGCCCAAGGGGACGCGGTGCAGCCGTTGCGGGACATGATGTGGCTGCCTGACCGCCGCGGCCTGATCGGCATGATGCCGGGATACCTGGGCGATCCCGAGGCGTTGGGCATCAAAATCGTCACCGTGTATCCCGGCAACCACGGCAGCGCATATGACTCGCACCAGGGCGTGGTGCTGTTGTTCGGAACGGAGTACGGCAACCTGCTGGCCGTGATCGACGCCAGTTCGGTGACGGCGATCCGTACGGCCGCTGTCAGCGGGGTAGCCACACAACTGCTGGCCAACGAAGAGGCCGGCGATCTGGCCATCCTCGGGTCGGGTGTGCAGGCCCAGACCCATCTGGACGCCATGCGGGTGGCGCGTACGATCAGGCGGGTAAGAGTCTACAGTCCCAATCCAGATCATTTGCGGAAATTCGTGGAACGGGAATCCGGGCGGCAGGATATGGAGATCGAGGCGGCGGCATCGGCCCGGGAAGCCGTGACAGGGGCCGATCTGATCTGTACCACGACCTCGGCGCGTGAACCGGTCCTGATGGGCGACTGGATCGGCGCCGGTGCGCACATCAACGCGGCCGGCTCCAGCGTGGCCTTCACCAGGGAGCTCGATACCGAGGCCGTGGCGCGCGCCCGGCTCTTCGTTGACCGGCGCGAGTCTACCGTAAACGAAGCGGGAGATTTCCTGATCCCGCGCAAAGAAGGCGCCATTGGCGACGACCACATCCTGGGCGAACTCGGCGAGATCCTGCTCGGCCGGCACGCGGGCCGCACCGGGGCCCGGGAGATCACCCTGTTCAAGTCCCTGGGGCTGGCCGTCGAAGACGTCGCTGCAGCGCACTACATATATCAACAGGCGCTGGAACGCGGCATGGGTACCCGCGTCGAGTTCGGCGGTGACCGTTACGTCGCACCCCGGGACCCGATGTAACGCCATTGTCCGCATTGTTCCTCGACAGTCTGGTTCCATATTGTTCCTGAATTGTCCGGTTCTGCGTCTCTCGATTGTCCGGTTCTGTTCAGCATCCCGGCCGGAGTAGAACACGATGACCGATCACGCTTTCCCGCTCGTTGAAGTGGCGGGAAGTTCCTATGACATGGGCTATCAGCACGGCGCGCAGGCCGCGCGCATGGTACAACGCTATCTGCTCTGGATCGAAAGACTGACGGGCAGGTCTCGCGACGTGCTATGCCGCAATGCGATGAATTTCTGGCCCCTGTTCGAAGCGCTCAGTCCCGATTTTGCCGAAGAAGTAAGGGGTCTGGCCGCCGGGGCGGATATCAGCCTGGAAGAAGCGGTCCTGTGCCAGGCGCGCGCCGAGGCGGCGCAGGTGCCGGACGGCGCCTGCACGGCCTTTACGTTGACGCGGACGGCTACGGCCGATGGGCGAACGCTGGCCGGCCAGAACCAGGATCTCGAACCGGAATACGCCGATGTAGCGATGCTCTTGCGTGTCAAACCCGGCGATGGACGACCGGAGGCGATGATGTTTACTTTCGCCGGCCAACTGGGGTATACCGGTATGAACGAATACGGCGTCGCCCATTTCGCCAACGCGCTGTACGACTTCACCTGGAAGCCGGGACTTCCCCATTACCCGCTCAAACGCCTGATGCTCGAGCAACGGACGATGGACGACTGTGTCGGGTTGCTGGCCAGGCACCGGACCTGCTCCGCGGCCAACGTGATGCTGTGCGACGGGCACGGGAACATCGGGGCGGTGGAGGTGCGGCCCGAGGGGATCGCCCGGTTCCAGGACAGGCATCCGGACGCCTGCCTGCACGCCAACCACTACCTGACGCCCGCTTTTGCCGGCCACGAAACCGGGTTTCTGCCCGACTCCTGCCCGCGCCTGGATCGGATGCAGGTCCTGGTGCGGCAACACTGGGGGGCCATCACCGTAGATACGATCAAGCGGATCCTGGCCGATCACGAGCACGACCCAGGCGGTATCTGCCGCCACGGAGCGGTCCGGATGCACTCGATCTCGGGTTATATCGCCGAACCCGAAAAACGGTTGTTCCATGTGCGCCGCGGGCACGGCTGCCTGGGTTCATGGACGACATACGAGGTATGAAACCGGTCGAAGCCGTTTCGGTTCGTATCGCCGCAATCTGATTGAGTGATTTACAGAGTTCTTTAGTGATTTACAGAGTTCTTTAGTGAACGCGTGGTATGATGCGCTGGCGCCTGCGGAATCCGCCTCGAGTGGCTTGCCAGGACACATGAACGTGCGGTATGATCTAGCAGCGACTGCGGAGTCCGAAATTCGAGGAGCATGGCATATGACAAACCCACTTCAGGAACTCACGGCAAAACTCGTTTCGATTGACTCGACGAACCCCTCCCTGTCCTCGAACGGAGCGGGCGAAGCGGAAATCGCTGCTTTCGTTGCCGACTGGTGCCGGGAAAAAACTCCAGACGTTCGAATCATAGATGCCGATGGACGTCCAAGCGTGGTTGCGATCGCGCGGGGTACGGGGGGCGGACGCTCGATCATCCTGAACGGCCATCTCGATACGGTCGGCGTTGACGGCATGGCCGATCCGTTCCGGTTGAGGGTTGAAGATGGAAGAATGTACGGCCGCGGCACGATAGACATGAAAGCGTCGATCGCCGCGATGATGGTTACCCTGGCAAGAGCGCGCGGCATGCAGTTAAGAGGGGACGTCGTCCTGACGGCCGTCGCCGACGAAGAGGCCTTCAGCGTCGGTACCCAGGCCGTTCTGGACAGCGGCGTGACAGCTGACGCCGCCATCGTGACGGAACCCACGAATGGCGATATCGTCGTCGCGCACAAGGGCTTCGCGTGGGCGGACGTCGTCGTTCAGGGCCGCGCCGCCCATGGCTCTCTGCCGGCCGAGGGAGTCGATGCCATCACGAAGATGGGCGGGTTTCTTCAGGGGCTCGAAAACCTTCAGGCCGAACTGGAAAAACAAACGGGCGATCCGATGCTCGGGAACGGATCGGTTCATGCTTCGAAGATCAGTGGCGGGCGTGAAATGTCGAGTTATCCCGCGACTTGCCACCTGGGTGTGGAAAGGCGTACGATCCCGGGCGAGACCGCCAGCGGTTTTATAGCGGAGCTTGAAGGAATCGCCCAACGATGCCGCCAGGCCGATCCCGACTTCCGGGCCGAGATCGATCTGGCCTTCGATCGGCAGGCCTTTTCAATCGATGCCGATCATGAAATCGTCGAGCTGGTCAAGACGGTCGCCGCGCGGACAACCGGGCGAGAGCCGCTCATTTGCGGGAAAGCCGGCTGGATGGACGCCGCGCTGCTGAGCGAGCGCGCGATCCCGACCGTGATCTACGGTCCGGCAGGAGGCGACTTCCACGGGGACAACGAATGGGTGGATCTGGCGTCGATCGACCTCTGTGCCGATGTCCTCACAGAGGTTACTCAAGCGTACTGCGCATGACCGGGGCGGCGGTCTTGTGTGCATGACCAGGGCGGCGGCCCTGTGTGCATGACCGGGGCGGCGGCCCTGTGCGCGTGAACACGCCGGCGGCCTTGTGCACCAGTGACTTAAGCAACCGTTACCGTTGCCTGGTCTCGCCTGCCAGGGTCGTCACCGCTTCGACCAGCGTATCCAGCTCCGAATCGCTGGTGTAGAACGCCACCGAAATTCGCACGCCGGTCGGTTCGTTGATGTAGGTCGCCCGCTGGGTGATCTGCCAGCGGTCCAGAAGCGCGTCAGAGACTTCCCTTCCCTCCATGCCCTCGATGGCGAAAGCGACGATGCCGGTCCGTGTGTCGGCGCGGCGTGAGCTGATGACCCGCACGCCGGGAATGGCGTCGAAGCGCGTGCGCAGCGATTCCGCTTTTCGTCCCGCCTCCGCGGCGATGGCCTCCGGTCCGCCGATGCCGGCAATGAAGTCGAGACTGGCGTCGAGACCCCGGTAGAGCACGCTCGCCGGGGTACCCGTCTCGTACTGCCGGGCCGTACCATCCGGCGCGTGCGGCCGCCGCAACGGTTTCAGGACCTGCTGCGCGTCCTTCCGAACATAGAGAAACCCCGTGCCCATCGGCGAAAGCAACCACTTGTAGCAGTTCGTGGCGTAGAAGTCGCAGCCCATATCATGCAAATCGATCGGAAACTGTCCGACGGCCTGGCAACCGTCCCAGAGCGTTAGAATGCCGCGTGCCCGCGCCAGCGCACAGACCTCACGGGCGGGCAGCCGGGTCCCGGTGTCCGTCGTGACGTGACTGAAGCAGAACAGCCGGGTACGCGGGGTGATGATCTGTTCCAGCCGATTCATAAACAGGTCTTTGTCCTGGTCGATCTCGACCACCTTGACGACCGCCCCTACCCGGTCCGCCAGGCCCTCGGCAGCCTGGAGGGGGACCGGATGTTCCTCATTGGTGATGACCACCTCGTCCCCCGGTTGCCAGCGCAGCCCGCCGAGCACCATGCCGTAGCCTTCGCCGGTGCTCATCGTCAACGCGATTTCGCCGGCATCGGCACCGAAGAAGCCGGCGATCTTCGCGGGCATTTCGGACGCGGCCCCGTCCATCGCGGCGTACCAGTCATTGGTTCTGACACTGCCATTGCCCAACTGATGATAGCCCTCGGCGACCGCCTCGTTCACGCTGACCGGCGCCTGACCGATTCCTCCGGTGTTGAAGTAAACGCCGTATTTCAGGCCCGGCATTTGATCCCGTATCCCTGCGATATCCATGGGCTTCCTCTTCTTATTCCGCGAGGTGTTTGCGAAAGAATCCGACGGTGCGGTTCCACGCCAGCGCAGCCGCGGTCTCGTTGTACCGGGGCGTCGAGTTGTTGTGGAAACCGTGAAGCGTCCCCTCGTACATCTCCATTTCGTAGGTCACGCCATTCGATTCAAGGGCCGACTCGTACTCGGGCCACATGGCGTTGATGCGTGGATCCGTCCCCGCGTAGATAACCAACAAAGCCGCCCTGATCTTTGGCACGTCCTCGCTCGCGGCCGTGGCGCCGTAGTACGGCACACCGGCGTTCAGGTCGCTGCCGAGCGCGACCGCGAGGCGGTTGGTCATCCCCCCGCCCCAGCAGAATCCCGTGGCGCCGAGGCGGCCGTTCGACAGTTCGTGCGCCTTGAGATATCGCGCGCTGTTGATCATGTCCTGGTCCAGCTTCTCCCGGTCGAGGCTTCGCTGCATGGTACGGCCATCATCATCGTTTCCGGGATAGCCGCCGATCGGCGCCAAACCGTCCGGGGCCAGCGCCAGGAACCCGGCCACGGCCGCCCGCCGTGCGACGTCCTCGATGTAGGGGTTAAGGCCGCGGTTCTCGTGAAAGATTATTACCGACGGAAAGGGCCCGTCACCGGTGGGCTGCACGAGGTAGCCGCGCATGGTCCCGGACGTGCCGCCAGGCGAAGGGTACTCGACGTACCTGCCCTTGATGCGCCGGTCGATAAAGGAGATCGTCTGGGCCTCGGCGTACCGGGGCAGGAGCGCCTCCGCCATCCACAGCGCGGAGACGCCGCCTACCGTGATCGCCGCGGCGCGGCTGAAAAACGTGCGCCGGTCGATATAACCGTGACAGTATTCGTCGTACAGGACGAAGATGCGCGGGTCGATCTTTTTGTCGTTTGTCATGGGTCATTGCTCCTTAAGGCTGGTGTATTCTGATTTGATCGTGCAAGCCGGGGGCTGATTTCAGTGGTCATGCCCGCTTGAACGCAGTCGAGGATTTCGAGTGTGAGAACCGGCGCCCTCTGAAACACTGGGTCGTCGGAAAACCTGACCGTCTGAAGTTCCGATTATATAAACTTAAATTAGGCGTGAATGAACCCCGGCGTCAATCGGAAGTCCTGGAACGAACCGAATTCACTCCAGGGAACCGGTGGAATGGATGAGAGGGCCACATCGGAGAACGGTTCCAGCTTGAATCGCTTATTGAAATTTCCTCTTCTTCGTGGACGGTTGACGATTTGGGATTCAGGCGTATTCCTTGAAACTCCTTTCATGATTTATGGATTAAAGAAAGTCGAGAGAAAAACGTGGTTAATGAGTTTAGTAGAAACCTTGGATGTACTCGAGCACGGCGCAGATGGAAAACTTTCGAGAGGCGGTACGAAACGCCGACTAAAAGGAATAGGCGGAGTCTGCCGGATCGCATTTGCTTTCGACCCCGAGCGTAAGGTCCTGCTTCTGGTCGCTGGCGATAAATCGGGCATCGGTGAACAACGGTTCTACCAGCAACTGATCAGGAAGGCGGATCACCGCTTCGATCTACTTCTTGATCAGTTGAAGTCTGAGAGGAGGACAAGAAGATGAGTACGCTGACGGACAGAATGGACGAACTGCCCCCGTCCCGACGGAAGAAAGTAGAAGAACGAGCCCGGGCCTTGAGCGCCGAAGAGATGTCGCTACGGGACTTGCGCAAGGCTCGAAAGCAGACGCAGTTGCGGGTCGCCGAGAAGCTCGGGATTAATCAGGAGAACGTGTCCCGCCTTGAACAGCGCAGCGATCTGTTGATCTCCACCCTCAGCGGCTATGTAGAGGCGATGGGCGGGAAATTGAGTTTGGTTGCGGTGTTTCCAGACCGGCCGCCGGTGGCGCTGACGGGCATTGCGGCACTGGACGAGTCAGAATTGAAATGATTCCCGAGTCCGGTCCCTTCAGCCCGGGCAGCCTGTCCCCATTGAGTTCTTCATTGGGGGTTACCGCGAAATCGCACGTCTGCGCAGCATGGTCAATGCCAGTACGCAAGGCCGTTTCAAAATAGGCTTTGTAAGTGATGAATGTCTGTTCTCGGGGAATGGGAGAAAATCCCTCGCCTTAAGGCGAAGACTTGAGTAAGGTTTACGGTATGGATGTATACCGCAAGACTTCCCATAGTGTATACGATCTGAAAGTGCACTTTGTGTGGATCGTGAAATACCGCAAACGCATTCTTCGTGGTCCGATAGCGGAACGCACGCGCGAGTTGATCCGTGAGGTCTGCCAACGGCACGATGTAGAGATCATCAAAGGGCACTTGTCCTCAGATCATGTCCACCTTCTGGTATCCCTTCCGCCTCATTTGAGTGCGAGCCGTTTCATGCAGGCGGTGAAGGGTAAGAGTTCGTACAAGTTGCTGAGCGAGTTTGCCCCGCTTCGCAAAGCGTTCTGGGGTCGTCACCTTTGGGGTCGCGGTTACTTCGCAGCCTCATCGGGCAATGTGACCGACAAAGTGATCGAAGCGTATATAAACGACCAGGGTGGCGAAGTCCAGGACGCCGATGTGACCATCGAAGAGTAGCCTGCATGAACCGGTGCAGTCGTCTTTCAGACGACCTGCTCAAGCCACCGCCTTCAGGCGGTGGTCATTGACTTGAATGTCCCATTTTGGGGTGCACTACACTATTGTGGATAGCCCGGTCGGTCCGGGGCAGTGATGGCGGAGCACCGAGCCCTTTTAATAGCCCGATCGGATCGAGCGAAGGAGGGAATCAAGGGAATCGCAAGACTAAGTCCAAAATCGTCGAAGCCAATTATGCCGGTCGGTCCGCAGCCAGGTCGGCTTCGGATAAGGCGCGCCCCGCGCGGTGCGGGTCTGTCGGCGATCTGGTTATTTGAAGATGCCGTCAACCCTGGCGATTCAAAAATAGATTCGAGAAAGCAGTACGCAATGCCGTCAAAAAGGGATAGATGGACGGTGAGTGGCTGGCGCTGGCTCGTCCGGTCGTCGTCGAAAAGACCCACGGTAGCCCGTCCGCCACGTTACGTTCCGCCGTGAGCCGTCAACGACAGAGCAGTACGTATGATGTGGATTTCCGTTGTTTTCTTTGTTGACCAATGTGGCGTACTGCGTCACATTCTCCGAATAGAGGGCGGAGCCAAAAGGCTCCTTTCATGAAGGGAGATGCATACTTGATGAAACAAGCCGAGGCCACCATGTCTGCATTAGATCAACTTCTCGAAACGTATAGAGCGCGTCAGGCAGAATACGCTCGTGAGCACCATGGCGAGTACATACTCATATCGAAAGACGACGGTGTAGTCGGTTTTTTCGAATCCCCTCTGGCGGCGTATAACGTTGCGAAAGAAAAGGAATATCAACCCGAGACTTTCTTGATAAGAGAATGCCTTGCCGCCGACGAAGAAAAACCCGATGTGTTCCATTCACGAGTGCTCTGATTGAGGAATCGCCTTGAACAGAAGAAGAAGGCCGCAACGCCAGGCAATGACGCAACGTTTTAATCAGGTAGTGAATGAGTTGTATGTTGATACTTTGATTGGCGAGGCGAGATCGAGTAGAGTCGGAGCCGCTCCACCGAAAGATGTTCACCAGTTTATAGGCGTATGGGATACGGGGGCCACCAGAACGGTGATTTCGAACAACGTAGTGAGTAAATTAGGTTTGTCGTTAACCAACAAAGCTCAAATGTCCACGGTTAACGGTATACGTACAACGAATCTTTATCTGGTTAACATTTACTTACAAAACGGTGTTACTTTTGAAGGTCTTGAAGTCGCCGATGGTGAGTTGAGGGACCTGGATTTCCTTATCGGAATGGATATAATCGGAGCTGGCGACTTCGCCGTTACACGATCCAATGGCAAAACGTGCGTTAGCTATCAGGTTCCCCATGGTGACGGTCCCATCGACTTTGTGAAGGTCCTTAACCCGCGTCGTTGAAACTCAATCATCGCCCGAACATTGGCACATCCCAAGTACTACTTGACCGACCCTACCTCTAAATCTCCTCCTGATAGTCATCTCCCGCCGCCGCTAAAGCATTCGATTGAATTCCAAGGCCTCCGGGAGCGTTTCGATCAGACTCTACCTTAGCGCCTTGCGCGTTCGTTCCTGGCAGTTGACGCCGGTCACTTCCTCAATCCATCCTATCCACCACCCACCGCTGCGTTTTATCACTGCCGTGTGTTTCTTGTGGCCCTTTGGCATCTAGGCAGGATTTCCTCAGAACTATCCCCTCTGGGCCAAGCATGTTTCTTAAGAAAACGCAGGCCAGTTCACACGGAAGGCTCGTTTAATGGAGCTTCCTTTTCTTAAATTGGGATAGGAAGTTTGGTCTCTACGACGGCCCATACAAGCCCACTATCTACGTCGGCATAATCCTGAATCAGTACTTTTCTGAAAGAGTCAGCCTGATTTCGTATGGCTGGAGTCGTCTCGGATAGTTGTGTCCCTGAGAATGTACCATGCATCGTGACTTCAGGTAGTCGGGCAATCACTTGATGTAGTTTAAGAGACCAACCACAAATGCGGCAGTCGCGCCTATCAATGAGAACCCGGCGGCGCCGGCACCAACCAACACCCATATTTTCACGTTAGACACATCGTTCTTTGTCGCAAGATGTCGAATTGTGGTCTCAACCGCTACCATTCTTTCCTTTAAACCGGACAGCCCTTCAACACCATTTATAGCCCTGTCAATACTGGCTACACGCTGAAACAAAAGCTGATCATCCTCTGCCGGTGACTTCTGATTCGGTAGTTTTCCAGTGGAAGAACTATCTTCTGTTGACATTGATCCACTCCCTCAAATAACCAGGGCCAAAACCGCGTAAACATCCATGCTGCATTACGGTGCCGGTCCTATGATCGCTGTCGGCAGGAACCCCAAACAGATTGACGGACGGACCGGCCATGACCTTATCTCAAACGAGCCGACGTTCATCAGTGGGTACATTCATAACCATTCAGTCGAGATCACGCGTGTTTTCTCGATGAATTCGCTCGACTAACGCTGAATTTCATCACTGCCGTGTATTCCATATACCATCCTTTTGGACAGTCAATTCAGATCGGAGAACGACCAGCATCCAGAAATCGCTGTTCTGTGAAGTTGCCGTTGATCCGGATAGTTCGAGGCGTTGCATTCGAAATGAAGGCACAGGTACGGGAGAAAGGCTTTGGCTGGTATGATAAAGAGGTCTTTTCGAATCCAGTGGGATGGATCCAAAGACCTGAAGGCAGTAAGTACCTGTAACTGAAGTCTGATGGAGGTGGGGGGAATCGAACCCCCGTCCGAAAGTGCCTAAGCGGGAACGTCTACATGCGTAGCCTGTTGTTTGGTCTCGTTCCGGAGAACTCCGGCAGGCAGGATTTAACCGGAACCAGCCTCAGTTGAGTCTCGCCTGGCGCCCTGAGGCGCGACGCCCGGCCAGCCTGCTTTATCGACGCCTTTGAACATCCCGCAGGCGGGGTTGATCAAAGACGGGCTGTCCTAACTGATGTCAGGCAGCCATTGCATACGAAGGTTCGTCTGCAGATAAATTTGTTCCCAATGGTTTAACGAGGTTTTTGGGGACCTCGGCACGCGGTTCCCACCGCAACCACTCCCGTCGAATCCTTTCACCCCCATGTCAAAGAAGGTAGGCCTTTCGGACGCTCCTGTCAAATCCACCCTTGCGCGCCCGTGCGCGAAGGCTGGGGATTTACCGTGGAACGTCCAGTGCACCGCCAGGGAATCGAACCCCGAACCCACTGATTAAGAGTCAGTTGCTCTGCCAATTGAGCTAGCGGTGCATTCCATGAGCGCGGAAGGAATCGAACCTTCGACCCACAGATTAAAAGTCTGTTGCTCTGCCAACTGAGCTACGCGCCCTCGCAGGCGAAGCAAGATACGCGATTTCGCCACCTTAGTCAACCTAATTCCCGTTTGGCCGAGGGTCGTATCAGTCCGTATGCCAGCCCTGATTTCAGCGCGGTTTCGCTCAGTGCCAAACCTCGAAAGATGTGACTGTCTCCTTCAGCGGCAGCCGTGCCAAAACCCTACAGGAATATGGTCGCGTCCCGGTGCGACCCGACGGAGACGATATTCACTTCGGTCCTCACCAGTTCCGAGATCCGCGCGATATAGGCCCGGGCTCTTTCCGGGAGATCGCTCCAGGTCCGGATGTGCCCGGTGGGCCGGTTCCAGCCCTCCATCTCCTCGTAGACGGGTTCGCACCGGCCGAGGACGTTCGCGTCGTTGGGCAGGTGGCGGACGACCTCGCCGTTCAGCCGGTAGCCCACGCACAGCCTCAGCGTCTGCAGACTGTCCAGCGTGTCGAGGCGGGCAAGCGCCAGGCTGTCGATGCCGTTCACCATGACGGCGTAGCGGACGACCATGGCGTCGAACCAGCCGCAGCGACGCGGACGGCCCGTCGTCGCGCCGAATTCACCCGCCATGCGCCGGAACTCGTCGCCCCACCTTGCGGGAAACTCCGTGGGGAAGGGCCCGTTCCCCACCCGGGTGGTGTACGCCTTGGCCACGCCGATGACTTCGTCGATGCGCGTCGGGCCCACGCCCGCGCCCATGCAGGCCGCGCCCGTAGTCGTGTTGGAGGACGTGACGTAGGGGTAGGTCCCGTGGTCCACGTCCAGCAGCGTGCCCTGGCTGCCCTCGAAGAGGATCTCCCTGCCGGCGTCGATCGCGTCGTTGAGATACTCAGACGTGTTCGTCACGAATGGACCGATTTGCTCGGCGAAGGCCAGGTATTCCTCGATGACATGGTCCGCGTCGAGCGCTTCCGTCTGGTAGACGGCGTCGAGGAGTTGGTTGGCGTCCTCGATGTTTCGCTGCAGCTTCTCCCTGAGCACCCCGTGGTCGTGCAGGTCGACGATGCGTATGCCCTTGCGGGCGGCCTTGTCCGCGTAAGCCGGGCCGATGCCTCTTCCCGTGGTGCCGATGCGCTCTTCTTCCTGCC
The DNA here is from genome assembly GCA_965202605.1 of bacterium. Taxonomy (GTDB): domain Bacteria; phylum JAAXHH01; class JAAXHH01; order JAAXHH01; family JAAXHH01; genus JAAXHH01. The sequence continues at coordinate 1,576,830 of OZ241838.1, read as the reverse complement.
TCCGCTCCTCCCCGACCCGGTCGATCAGCTTGTGGTACGGCATGATGAGATGGGCGTTGTGGCTGATGAACAGGCGTCCCGCCACGTCGATATCGTGCGATCCGAGCATCTCGATCTCTTCCATCAGCGCTTCGGGATCGATCACCGTGCCGTTGCCGATGACACAGGTCTTCTCCGGCCGGATGATGCCAACGGGAATGAGATGCAGGATGTACTCCTGGTCTCCCACCTGGACGGTGTGCCCGGCATTGGCCCCGCCCTGGAACCGTACGACGATGTCGGCCCGCTCACTCAGGAAATCGACGATCTTCCCCTTGCCTTCGTCGCCCCAGGCTGCGCCTACGAGAATGCGAACGGCCATTGGATTCTTTCTGCTCCTGACGCAATACCCGGACAGCCGATGCCGCGCGTCACGGCAGAGATGCCGCGCGTCACGGCAGAGATGCCGCGCGTCACGGCAGACCGGCATCCGGGTCCATAAACAACAAAAGGGCGAGTCATAAGACCCGCCCTCGAGACCATTAGATCTTACAGTTCATTTTATGTAGTATGGACGCGGGAGGTCAAGAAAAAAAGCATGCGAAAACGGGTGGCGTCACAGCGCCGGCGCACCGTCAAACAGACTCGGTTGACATTCGACTCGTACGTGGTACTAATGCAATTAAGACCGTAAGCGGGCGGGAGCGCGTACCTGGAGAACCACGACGCCACCGAGTTGAAGGCGCGCCTGGATGACTGTGGATTGCGCGCGGCCTCGCTCTGTCCCTACGGACTGGTCGGGTTCGCCGACAATCGAACGCAGCTTCAGGATATCGAACGCGCGGCTGAGGTCGCCGCGGCGATCGACTGTCCCGTCCTCCTCGTCTGCGCCGACGCGCCTCCGGAAGGCATGGGCCGGGATGAAGCCTTTGATACCATGGCCGCCGCGGCCCGGACCTACTCGGAACGGGCTGCCGCCCATGGCGTGAAGATCGCCATCGAGCCCCTCGGACGGCATCCTTTCATCCCGGGTCCCCGCGAGGCCCTGGAGGTGATCGAACGGGCCGGACACGGCAGTCTGGGACTGATGATGGATTTCTTCCACTACTACAAGTCGGGCGTCCCCCTCGCGGATGTGCTTTCCATCCCCACCGAGTTGCTGTTGATCGTCCACGTGGACGACTGCGAGGACCTGCCGCCGGCCGATTTGACCGACCGGCATCGGGTGTACATGGGCGAAGGCGTGATCCCGCTGAGGCAAATGCTGGACGCGCTCAGATCGAAGGGCTACGAAGGCGCCCTGTCCGTCGAGATCTTCCGGGAGGAATACTGGGAAAAGGACCCGGTGGAAACATCCGTCGCCGCGAAAGCGGCGTACGACCGCATGATGGAGGCCTGAATTCGCGAGCCACGTTCAACGAGGTGATCTGCCGCCGGGGCGGCCAGCGGAACGCCAGTCCCTAAAGAACCCAAAAGGTACTATTCCGCTTCCGGCTTCCGATACCGCAGGTTCAGGGTCTTCGGATGGGCGGCGCGGGCCTCGTCGAGGCGGCTGACCGGCGTGGTGTGGGGGGCGTTGCGGACGAGCTCCGGATCGTTTTCCACTTCCTCGGCAATGGCGGTCATGGCGTCGATGAACTGGTCGATGGATTCCTTGCTCTCGGTTTCCGTGGGTTCGACCATGGCGGCCTCGGGGACGATGAGCGGGAAGTAGATCGTCGGTGCGTAGAAACCGTAGTCGAGCAGCCGCTTGGCGATGTCGAGCATCCTGACGCCGTGCTCGCGGAACCGGGTGCCGGAGGCCACGAACTCGTGCTGGCAGGGCACTTCGGCGGGGATGGGGGTTTCCTTCTGCGCGCCGTGGACGAGGACGGTGCGGGGGTAGTGTTTCTCCAGGCGACGCATGATGTAGTTGGCGTTCAGGATGGCGTTCTCGCTCACCTGGCGCAGGCCGTCGGGACCGTTGGCGCGGATATAGGCGTAGGCCCGGACCATCATGCCGAAGCTGCCGCCGAAACTGCGGACGCGTCCGATGGAATCCGGCCGGTCGTAGTCGAACCGGTACGCGTCGCCGTCCTTCACCGGCACGGGCGTCGGCAGGAACCGGACCAGGTCGCTCCGCACCCCGACGGGTCCCGCCCCGGGGCCGCCGCCGCCGTGGGGCGTGGAAAAGGTCTTGTGGAGGTTGAAGTGGACGACGTCGAACCCCATGTCGCCGGGCCGTGTGATGCCGAGGACCGCGTTGAGGTTCGCCCCGTCCATGTAGAGCAGGGCGCCCTTGTCGTGTACGATATCCGCAATGGTTCGGATCTCCGTTTCGAACAGCCCCAGCGTGTTCGGATTGGTGAGCATGAAGGCGGCCGTTTCCCCGTCGATCAGCTCCGCCAGCCTGCCGGTGTCCACGAGCCCGTGGGCATTGGTCGGGATCTGAACCGTTTCGTAGCCCACCAGGGTGACGCTGGCCGGGTTGGTGCCATGGGCCGAATCGGGGATGATGACCTTGCGACGGGCACGTCCCAGGCTTTCATGGTAGGCCCGCATGATCATCAGGCCGGTCAGTTCGCCGTGCGCCCCGGCGGCGGCTGCAGCGAGACTCCGTCCAGGCCGGCGATTTCCGCCAGGTCATGCGACAGTTCGTACAGGAGCCGGAGGCTGCCCTGGCAGGTCTCGTCCTGCTGCATGGGGTGCAGGCGCGCGAATCCCGGCAAGGCCGCCATGTCCTCGTTGACCTTGGGGTTGTGCTTGATGGTGCACGAGCCGAGGGGATACATGGCCCGGTCGGGATGGTAGTTCAGGGTGGACAGCCGGGTGTAGTGGCGGACGACGTCGACCTCGCTGACCTCCGGCAGATCGGGTGGTACGCCGCGAATATCCCCGGTGGGCAGGTACGCCGCAAGGGGCCTTGCGGGTACGTCCGGATCCGGCAGCGACACGCCCCGTCTTCCAGGCGAACTCAGTTCAAATACGAGCGGTTCCGACAATCTGTTTCCTCTCCGGATGCGTCCGTTCCGTGTTTGCGATTCGGCGTTCGCCGGTCCGCGTCCGGCGGCTCCGCGCCCGACACACCGTCTTGGTCTGCTCCTGTTGGCGGCTCCGCGCCTGACACACCGTCTTGGTCTGCTCCTGTTGGCGGCTCCGCGCCCACGGCCCCGCGTTCCCTTCTACCGTTCAACTGTATCGTCCCAGGGCTTCGACGAGCCGGTCGATCTGGGCGCGCGTCCGCCGTTCCGTCACCGCGATCAGCAGGCCGTTTTCCAGTCCCAGCGACGGGAAGCGTCCCAGGTCGATGCCGGCCAGCAGGCCCTCTTCCGCGAGCCTCGTCACGATCTCGCCGGGAGGAGCCGGGGTCCGTACCGCGAACTCCTTGAAGAACGGCCGGTCGAAGGCGAGTTCGTAGCCAGGCAGGTCCGCGATACGCTCCGCCGCGTAGTGGCTCTTGTGGAGACACAGTTCCGATACCCGCCTCAACCCCTCTTTACCGATCAACGACAGGTAGATCGTCGCCATCAGGGCGTTGAGCTGCTGGCTCGTGCAGATGTTCGACGTCGCCTTGTCCCGCCGGATGTGCTGTTCGCGGGCCTGCAGCGTCAGGACGAATCCCCGGCGGTTTTCCTGGTCGACGGTCTGTCCCGCGATGCGTCCGGGCATGCGCCGGACGAAACGGTCCCGCGCCGCGAAGAAACCCAGGGCCGGTCCGCCGTAACTCACGTGATTCCCCATGGACTGCCCTTCCCCCACGGCGATGTCCGCGCCATAGGCGCCCGGAGATTCGATGACCCCGAGGGAGATCGGGTCCACGGCCATGACCAGGAGGGCGCCCGCGCCATGCACGACCCGTTCCAGGTCCCGCATGGACTCCAGGCAGCCGAAGAAATTGGGATGCTGGACGATGACGCAGGCCGTGTCGTCGGACAGGGCGGACGCCAGCCGGTCAGGGTCCAGCGCGCCGCCGGTACAGGGCAGCGTCTCCACCTCGATGCCCGGCCCGTGGGCGTAAGTATATACCGTTTCGACGTAGTGGGGGTGCAGTCCGCCCGCCAGGAGCACGCGGTTGCGCCGCGTCGCCGAGCGAGCCAGCAGCGCGGCCTCCGCCGTCGCCGAGGCGCCGTCATACATGGAAGCGTTGGCCACGTCCAGGCCCGTCAGTTCGCAGATCATCGTCTGGAATTCGTAAACGCCCTGCAGCGTCCCCTGGCTCACTTCCGGCTGGTAGGGCGTGTAGGAAGTCAGGAATTCCGAGCGGCCGGCCAGGTGGCCAATGGCGCTGGGAACGAAATGATCGTACATGCCGCCGCCCACGAAGGACGCCATCCGGTCGGCCGAGGCGTTCCGGGCGGCCATCTCGCCCATCGTATCGTGAAGTTCGAGTTCCGAAAGGGCAGGTGGGAGGTCCAGGGGGACGTCGAGTCGAACGTCTTCCGGGATGACGGTCAGCAGTGCTTCGACCGACTCGATGCCGATGGCGGCCATCATCTCCCGACGGTCGGCATCGGTGTTTGGAATGTACGTCATGAGTTCTCCGCTGGGGCCGGCCCCTGAGTTCGCCGCGCGCTCATGCGCCGGTGAAGGAGCGGCAGTCCGCGGCCCCTCATGCGCCGGTGAAGGAGCGGTAGTCCGCGGCCCCTCATGCGCCGGTGAAGGAGCGGTAGTCCGCGGCGGTCATCAGGCTGGTGAAGACGCCCGCGTCGTCCACCTGCAGCCTGATCATCCATCCGTCGCCGTAGGGGTCCTGGTTGACCGCTTCGGGGTGGTCTTCCAGGTCGTCGTTCACTTCCGTCACGGTGCCGCCCATCGGGCTGTAGAGATCCGACACGGTCTTCACGGCTTCCACCGCGCCGAAGACGCCCATCTCGGCCACGGTGTCGCCTTCCGAAGGCAGTTCCACGAAGACGATGTCGCCGAGTTCGGACTGGGCGAAGTCCGTGATGCCGACGGTGGCGACGTCGCCCTCCAGACGCACCCATTCGTGTTCGGTCGAATAGCGGAGATCCTCGGGCGTGTTCATGCGGTCCTTTCTCCGGCGTTCCGGTCCGTTGCGGACCTCGCAACCGGTCATATCTGTCTTCAACCTGACGGGGTCATCGATTCAACCTGACGGGGTCATCGATTCAACGAAATCCGTATCCGCCTTCCCCGATCGGAAGGTCGGGTGCTTCAACATGAACCGGTGGAACGGTATGGTCGTGTTTATGCCTTCGACGATGAACTCCTCCAGGGCCCGTTCAGTCCGTGTCAGCGCCTCCTCGCGGTCTCTGCCCCAGACGATCAGCTTCGCCAGCATGGAGTCGTAGAACGGGGTAACCACGTACTCGGCGTGCACGTGGCTGTCCACCCGCACCCCGTATCCGCCGGGCGTGTGAAAACTGGTGATCTCGCCCGTGGAGGGCATGAAGTTCCGGTCCGGGTCCTCGGCGTTGATCCGGCATTCGATGGCGTGGCCGCGCAGTTGGACTTCTTCCTGCGAGAAACCCAGGGGGCAGCCCGAGGCAACGCGGATCTGTTCCTTTACGAGGTCCTGTGAAACGACCATTTCCGTCACGGGATGTTCCACCTGGATGCGCGTGTTCATCTCCATGAAGTAGAACCGGCGGTCCTCTGTCACGAGGAACTCGACGGTTCCCGCGTTTTCGTAGTCGATCGCCCGGGCCGCGCGCAGGGCGGCCTCTCCCAGCCCGGAACGGAGGTCGTCGTCCACAAAGGGGGACGGCGACTCTTCGATGAGCTTCTGCCGGCGCCGCTGTATGGAACAGTCCCGCTCGCCGAGATGAACGACCTGGCCGTGCCGGTCGCCCAGGACCTGCACCTCGATATGCCGGGCCTTTTCGATGTACCTTTCCAGGTACAGCGCGGGGTTGTTGAAGGCGTTCTCGGCCTCCCGGGAAGCCAGGCGGAAGGCTTCGCCCAACTCGCCCGCGTCGCGGACGATGCGGATACCCCGTCCGCCCCCGCCCGCGGAGGCCTTGATCACCAGGGGAAACCCGATCTCGTGGGAAGCCTCCACCGCGGCGTCCTCGTCGGCGACGACGTCTTCCGTGCCGGGAATAGTGGGGACGTTAGACGCCGACACCGTCTTGCGCGCCTCGGCCTTGTCGCCCATGAGGCGGATGGCCCTGGACGGCGGTCCGATGAAGGCGATGTCGCAGGATTCGCAGACTTCGGCGAAGTGGGGGTTCTCTGACAGGAACCCGTATCCGGGATGCACGGCGTCGGCGTTCATGATTTCCGCCGCGCTGATGATGCGCGGTATGTTCAGGTAGCTGTCGTTCGGCGAATTGCTTCCGATACAGACCGCCTCGTCGGCAAAGCGGACGTGGAGGGCGTCCTGGTCCGATTCGGAGTGGACGGCCACCGTCGCGATGTTCAACTCTTTGCACGAGCGGATGACACGCAGGGCGATCTCGCCGCGGTTGGCGATGAGGATCTTCTGGAACATCGATGCCTATGCCGGTTCGATCAGAAACAACGGTTGGCCGTACTCGACGGGCTGGGCGTCTTCCACCAGGATGGCCATCACGCGCCCGTTCAATTCGGACTGGATGGGGTTCATCAGTTTCATGGCTTCGATGATGCACAGCTGCTGGCCGGCGCTGATCCGGTCCTGCTCCTGAACGAAGGGCTCGGCGTCGGGTTCGGGTGACCGGTAGAAGGTACCCACCATGGGCGAGGTCACCTCGACATAGGTACTGTCGGCGGAGGCTGCCGGACCGTTGTCCGACGACACGTTTTCAACAGGCGGCGTAGCGGCCGAAGCGTGCGGGTCCGCCACGGGCACGGAGACGGCGGTCGCGGTCGCGCCGGGCGTCATGCGGACGATCCGGATCTTCCGGTCGCCTTCGGCCACCTCGACTTCCTGGATGTCCGTGTCCCGCAGCGATTCGATCAGCTTGAGCACCTCGTCGATACCCATGAAAGGCTCCTCGGGAGGGCGGTTACACCCGCTCCACGTATTCGCGGGACCGCGTATCAATTCGCAGCACGTCGCCCGGGTTGATGAACAGCGGGACCTGCACCACGGCGCCGCTCTCGAGCGTGGCGGGCTTGGTGCCGCCCGTCGCGGTATCGCCGCGGATACCCGGATCGGTCTGCGTCACTTCCAGCTCGATGAAATTCGGCATCTCGATGCCCACGACGCCCTGGTCCGCGGTGAGCAGTTCGAGCGTCATGCTGTCCTTTATGTAGTCCTTGTTGTCCCCGATGATCGCCGCGCCGACGGGTACCTGTTCGTAGGTCTCCAGATCCATCATGTAGTACATGTCGCCGTCGGTGTACTGGAACTGGGCCTTGCGGCGTTCCACCCGCACGTCTTCCAGCTTGTCCGAGGCTTTGTACGTCTTGTCGATCACGGACCCGGTGTGGATATGCTTCAGACGGGTACGCGAGAAGGCCGTTCCCTTGCCGGGCTTTATGTGCTCGCAACCCGTGATGAGGTATATGGACCCGTCGATCCTGATGGTCATTCCCGTGCGCAGGTCTGTCGCGTTTACCATGGGATTCGGCTGGTCTCCTTTACCCGCTGCATCGGTCGGTCCCGTTGCCGGACTGATCGGCGTGCGCCGCGCACGTTGCGTCATCGTACGCCGCGCACGTCCTCAGACGCTACGCGCGCCGTCATCCCGTCCAGCCAAGAGGAAAGCATCCCCGCCTGCAGGGTGGGCAACGGGATTCGAACCCGCGACCTCCAGAGCCACAGTCTAGCGCTCTAACCAACTGAGCTATGCCCACCATCGACTACGAATCGAGCAGGCAATATAGATGCCGCGCCGGCCTGATGTCAAGGGATTTGTCGGAGATCCGGCGCTCGTCCGGCGAGGCTCCGGGAAGGGTTTTCGCTCCGTGACCCGCCGCCGTAAATCGCCCGCCGTTCGGGGGGAAAACCCTCCTGCGGCGCACCGGAAGCCGAAGCTTCGTCCATGGTCTCGAAGACCGGCGCCGCTTCCTCCAGGGGACGGCGGATGACCGTCGCGGGCAGGCGCACGTCGACGTCCGCGGGCCTCAGCCCCCGGTTGACCGATTGCGTTCTGTACGTCAGCTCCAGGGTACCGGACATGCCGCCGTTCCGCGTCATGCGTACCGATCCCGGCCGCCAGGTCCCGTTGCGTTTCCGAAAACGACCGAACGTCCGTACCACGGATACCCGCCTCGCGGGGGATTCCCGGACCTCCCGGATGACCGCCTTTTTTTCCGTGTCGATCTGCAGCGACAGGTTGTCATCGCCGTCCTGCAGGGTAATGGCTGCCGTTCCTCCTCCGTAGCGGTAGTCGACGACCGTCATCCCGGCGTACCTGCCGGGTTCGGTGACTCCGGTTACGGCGGATCGGACGTCCTCCAGGGTCAGGGCCAGCCCGGGAATGGGGGTATCCCGTGTTCCGGGCGTTCCTTCGAATACCGTGTTTTCGCGGGGGAGGTAGAGCCTTACCCGGCGGTCATGGACGAGGAGGACCGCGGGAACCTGGAACAACGGGCCGTGTACGTCGATGCGGAATCGTGCGGGACTGAGGTACCGGATCCCAAGCGACGCCCGTCCCCGCCGGCCTTCGAAAGAAGTCTCGATGCGTGCGCTGCCTCTTAAATCCCGCAGGCGCGCCGAGGCCTCATCCATCTGCCGCATCAGTAAATCAACGGGCAGATGGCCCGGTTCGGAGTGTGGAGGCCGGCAGGAGAACAGCAGAAGACCGGCGCAGGCGAGTACCCAAACCCGCCAACGATGGCCGGACCGAAACAGGCCGGACCGAAACAGGCCGGACCTTTTACCTTGCATCTTGAAGTTTCTGCAGAATCTCTTCGGATTCCTCGGGGGTCACGTCTTCCATTTCGAGCGCGCGCTCCCAGTAGCGGATGGCGCTTCTTGTCATGCCGAGCCGGCTGTAGATGTCCCCGAGGTGGTCGTGTACCGTGGCGCTCGTATCTTCAAACTGGAGGGCTTTTTCCACGTAGAACCGCGCTTTCCGGTAGTCACCCAGCCTGAAATACACCCATCCCAGGCTATCCAGGAACGCGCCGTTTTCCGGGCTCTGCTCGAGCGCTTTCTCGATCATCACCTTGGCTTCGTCCAGCCTCAGGCCCCGGTCGGCCAGGATGTATCCCAGGTAGTTCAGCGTGTAGACGTCGTCGGGATCGATGGCCAGGGCGGTCTCGAAAGTGGCTACGGCCTTGTCGAACTGGCCCGACTGGTCGTAGTTCTGCGCGAGCAGGAAATGGAGGCGATGGTTGGCCTGGAAGCGCGCTACCGCCTCTTCCGTGATCTCGATGGCTTTCTCGTATTTCTCCTGCTCCGTATGGGCGTAGCCGAGATAGAACCAGAGTTCGGGGTTCTCCGGGTCGATTTCGAGGCCGTCCCGAAGGATCCGGATACCGCCTTCGAAGTCTTCCTGGCGCAGGTGGACCAGGCCGAGGTTTACCCATCCCCTCCCATCCGCCGGATTGAGGTCCGTTACCTTCCTAAAATGCGTCCCCGCCTGTTCGAATGCCTCGCGGGACAGGTAGCTGACGCCCAGGTACAGGTGTAGCTCGGGAATCTCCGGCAGGAACGACAGGGCCTGGTTGAGCACGCGCTCCGCCTGTTCGTGCTTGTCCTGCCGCAGATAGGCCAGGCTCAGGCTGATCCATCCCCGGGGATCGTGGCGGTTTATCCCGATGCTTTTCTGCGCCTGGTCGATGGACTGGTTGTACATTGCGTTTTCCAGGTAGATGTTCGCCAGATTCAGGCGGAGGGTCACGTCGTCCGGCAGCGACTCCACGCCTTCTTTCAAGGCGGCGATCCCATCCTGCAAATTGCCCTGTTCGATGAGGGCGTATCCCAGCGCCATCCGGCTTCGCGCATGCCCGGAATCCACCCGGATGGCCGATTTGAACGCGGCGACGGCAAGGGGCTGCGCGCCGGATTCCTGGTAGACGAATCCGAGGTGCATGAAGAGATCGGGGTTTTCCCCCATGACGTCCAGGCCTTCTTTCAGCGTGTTCGCGGCCTGTTCGAGATTCCCGGCGCCCCGGTATGCCCGGCCGAGGTCGATCCAGTGTTTCGCTTCTTCCCGGTTCAACGAGACGGCCTTCGTCAACGGGGCGACGGCCTCTTCCGGCTTTTCCTGGTTGAGCAGCACTTCTCCGAGGGCCCCATGCAGTTCCGCCGAGCCGGGATGAACGTCCAGGCCCTCACGGAGGATCGTCAGCGCCTGACCGGCATGGCCGCCGGCCTGGTAAGCCTCGCCCAGTTCCGCCCACAGCGGCGGGGAAGTCCGGTTGGACTCGAGCAGCAGCCGGTACTCGGCGGCCGCTTCGTCGGGCCTGCCGAGAAACATCAGGATCCGCGCGAGCCGGTGCCTCAGGGCCGCTTCGCGGTCGGGTCCCAGGGCGATGATCTCCCGGTACATGTCCACGGCCCTGTCCCATTGCCGCCTGAATTCGTAGATTTCCGTCAGGGCCACCCGCGCGGGGATCGAATCCGGGTAGTCGTCGAGGACCTTCTGCAACGCGACGACCGCCTTGTCGTACATCTCCCTCTTCCGGTAGGCGTCGGCAAGTTTGAAATGGAATTCGGCGTTGCGGGGGGCCAGACGGCTCACCGTTTCCAGCGCGCGCAGGACGGCCTCTCCGTCGTTCAGGCGTTCCGCCAGTTGCGACAGGGCGATATGCGCTTCGATGTTGCCCGGTTCCAGCGAGACGACCCGCTCGAAGGCGGCTTGGGCCGGCAGGTACCTGCCCAGGTCGGCGTTGTACCTTCCCAGTACGAACCACGCGTCCGTCGCCGTCGAATCCAGTTCCACCGCCTTCCCGGCGTGCTGCCGCGCGTTGTCGCGCTGATTCACGCGGTAGTAGTCCACGGCCAGCGCGGTGTGAATCTCGGCGGAGGTCGGATCGTGCTCGAGGGCCTGCAGATAGGCCTTGATCGCGTTGACGGGGTCGTTCTGCGCGTCGTAGAGGCCGCCCTGGGCATAGTACTCCAGGGCCTTGGCGCGGTTCACCTGGCCGAGAGCGTGACGGGGAGGATGGATGGCGGCCGTCACCACGCAGACCAGCAGGATGCCCCAGGCTGTGATTTTCGCGGCCGACCAGCGTTCCGCCGTCATGTTCGCACCTGTCATCACGTGTTTAGCGGAATATCCGCGTAACGTCGTTGAAAACAACGAAAACCATGAGCAAGAGCAGCAGGGCCATGCCCGTCTGCTGCCATATCAGCCGGTACCTGAGGGAAAGCGGACGCCGGATCAGCTTTTCAACGCCCAGGATGACCAGTTGCCCGCCGTCCAGTGCGGGTATGGGCAGCAGGTTGAGTATGGCGAGGTTTATGCTCAGAAAAGCCATGAAGCTGAAGAGACTGCTCGCTCCCTGGCGGGCGCTGTCTCCCGCCATCTGGGCGATGGCGATGGGACCGCCCACCGAGTCGGTGGACACCTGGCCCATGATCAGCTTCTTGACGAAACCGAGTATGGTGTAGGTGACGCCGGCCAGTTGCGTTCCGGCCAGGCCGACGGAGGAGACGAACCCTATCGGACTGCGTTTCAGGTGATCCTGCTGGGTGATGCCGATCTGGCCGATATCGATGACGTCCCCGGTCGCCGGGTCCAGGTCCTGGGCCGTATTGGGGATGACGCCGACCTCGTGAAGCTGACCGTTCCGGGTCCAGGATACCGTGGTTTCCATGCCCGGTCGGACGCGAATCAGGTCGACCATCTCGTACCACTGCGTAACCGGGACGCCGTCTACCGAAGTGATGACGTCCCCGGACCTCAAACCGGCCTTTTCCGCGGGAGAATCCGGTATGACCGTGCTCACGGCCGACGCCCGGAAATATCCCAGGCCGGCCAGCCTTTCCGCCGGGTCCACACCGTCATACCGCACTTCAACCGCGCGGTCCCGTCCGTCCCGGCGCACCTTCAGCGTCAGGGACGCCGCCGTACCGGACGTGAGCCCTTGCTGAACATCCTCCCACGTATCGACGGGCGCCTGGTCGATTTCGAGTATCTCATCGCCGACCTGCAACCCCGCCGCGGCGTAAGGGCTTCCGCTTACCACCCGGCCGACGGTGGTCGTGTCGACGAGCATCACACCCATGGTCACGTAGAACAGCCAGAATATGATGAAGGCGAGGACGAAATTCATCCCGGGACCCGCCGCGATGACGAAGGCGCGCGCACCTACGGACTTGGACTGGAACTCCCAGGGTTCGCCGCCGTTTTCTTCCGACTGGCGGTCGGGTTGCTCTCCGGCCATTTTCACGTAGCCGCCCAGGGGGATCCAGGAGATACAGTACTCGGTGTCTCCCACGGTCTTGCCGATCATCTTGGGCGGAAATCCCAGGGAGAACCGCTCCACCCGGATACCCATGCGCTTGGCGGCCAGGAAGTGCCCCAGCTCATGGAAGAAGACCAGCAGCCCGAGGACGAAAATCGCCGATAGCACAGTGGTCAGCATGCCAGGTACTCCGTTCCTTTCTTATCGTTTCTTACTCGTTTCTCATATAGTCGGCGCGCCCTTCGCGCGACGGATCACATGACGGAAATATACAGGCGGCCGCCTTCACCCGGCAATCAACTTTTTTCCGCAGTACGCCCGGGTCCACCGGTCCGCCGCCACGATGGATTCCAGCGTGACGGGCTCCGGGCGGTCCGGGCGGTCCGGGCGGTCCGGGCGGTCCGGGCGGTCCGGCGCGGCCGCGTGCCGGTCCATGGCATCGGCGATGATGCCGGGTATGTCGGTAAATCCGATCCGGTGCTGGAGAAAGGCCTCCACGGCCATTTCGTCGGCCGTACTCAGCACGGCGGGCACGGTGGCCCCCCGGCGGCTGGCCTCGTATGCGAGTCCCAGGCAGGGAAACGTCTCTTCATCGGGCGGGTCCAGGGTCAGGGACCAGTTCCGCGTGATGTCGAACCGGGGCCAGGGGGTCTCCAGGCGCTCCGGGTACGAGAGGGCATACTGGATCGGTATGCGCATGTCGGTGGGGCCCAGCTGCGCCAGCAGAGACCCGTCGACCATCTCGACCATGGAGTGGATGATGGATTGCGGATGGATCACCACGTCGATTTTCGACACGGGGAGGTCGAAGAGCCAGTGGGCTTCTATGACCTCGAATCCCTTGTTCATGAGCGTCGCGGAATCGATCGTGACCTTGCGTCCCATGTTCCAGGTCGGATGGTTCAGCGCGTCTTTCGAAGACATCCGCGCCAGCTCTGCCGGGTCGCTGTTGCGGAAGGGGCCGCCCGACGCCGTCAGGATCACGCGCTCGATCCGCTCCGGGTCCTGCCCGGCGAGGCACTGGTGCACCGCGCAGTGTTCGCTGTCCACGGGCAGGATATCCACGCCGTTCCGCCGCGCCGATTCCATGACGATTTCCCCGGCCATGACCAGGATCTCCTTGTTGGCCAGTCCGATGGTCTTGCCCGCTTCGATCGCCCTGAGCGTGGGTACGAGCCCCGCGCTCCCCGGCAGGGCGCTGATCACCATGTCCACGTCGGGGTGGGTGACTGCTTCGATCAACCCTTCCACGCCCGTGTGGATCGACGGCGGGCCGGAACCGCGGACGAGCCTGTCCGCCCTGTCCCCGTCGGCGACGGCGATCACGCGGGGACGGAACCGTGCGATCTGCCGCTCCAGCAGATCGACCCGGGTATTGGCCGTCAGGCTGTGGGCCGAATACCGGTCAGGAAAGGCCGCGATGACATCCAGCGTCTGCGTACCGACGGAACCGGTCGAACCCAGGATCGCGATGCGCTTCATGGTATCTGGTGCTCCGGTCAGGACCTCGATCGGCCGTGTGCAGGCCAGCTCAACCGGCCATGCAGGCCAGCTCAACCGGCCATGCAGGCCAGGTAGTAATAGACGAAGGGCGCCGCGAAGAACACGCTGTCGAACCGGTCCAGGATACCGCCGTGGCCCGGGATGATACGGGAGGAATCTTTCAGCCCCGCGTCCCGTTTTACCAGGGATTCCACGAGGTCGCCCACCTGGGCGGCCATACTGCCCGCGACACCCAGTACGACGCAGTGAAGCGGACTCAGAAAGGGAAACAGCGCGTAGCGGAGTCCGAACATGAACGCGACGGCGCCGACGAGTCCGCCCAGGGTGCCTTCAACGGTCTTGCCCGCGCTGACCCTCGGCAGCAGTTTGCGGCGCCCCAGCAGCCTGCCCGCGAAATAGGCGAAGGCGTCGTAGGACCAGGGTATGGCGAAGGCGAGCAGGGCCGGCGCCATGGTCCGCTCTCCCTCCGTTACAACGGCAGGATCGCCGGCCGGCCACTTGCCCAGCAGGATCAGGTGGCTGCCGAGGAGTCCGATATAGATCACGCCGAATACCGTGGCCGCCACGTTTTGAAAGGGCGAACCCGCATCTTTTCTGAACACCTCCGCGGAAGCGGCCAGGACCAGCAGGGCCGTGAGGATCAGCGGGGCGCGGCCGCCCGCGTCAAGCCAGGCGTCGAGACACAGCAGAAACGCCGCGGGTACGCCGATGAACCAGTTGGGATCGATGCCCTTGGCCGCGGCGATCCCGTGGTATTCACGCAGGCCGAAGAGCACGACGAGCGTGACGAACACGAAGAGGCCCGCACCGCCGGTCCAGCAGAGGTACGCGATGCACGGGAGGAACACCGCACCTACGATGACGCGGATCCAAGTCTCCGCGAAGGCCGCCATGGAGAGTCACTCCGTTACGCGCTGTGGGAGGAGACCTGCTCGCCGGTTCTTCCGAATCGGCGCTCCCTGGACTGGTAGTCCCTGACGGCTCCGATGAAATGGCTTCGCGAGAAATCGGGCCACAGCACCGGAGAAACCAGGATTTCCGTATAGGCCAGTTGATATAGCAGGAAGTTGCTGATCCGCATTTCGCCGCTGGTACGGATCAGCAGGTCTGGGTCGGGCAGGTGCTCCGTGTACAGGTAGGATGCGAAAAGCGATTCGTCGATGGCTTCGGGATTCAGCCTGCCGGCCTGGACGTCCATGGCGATACATTGCGCGGCTTCGACGATCTCCCGTCTCCCGCCGTAATTCAGGGCGAAATTCAACAGCAGGCGGTCGTTGCCTGCCGTCTGCTCCGTGATTTGCTGAATGACCTGGCGGTTCGTTTCCGGCAGTTCGTCCCACCTGCCCAGGAAGGAGACCCTGATGCCGTGCTTACTGGCTTCCTCGAAGGCGCCGCGCAGCGATTCGACAATCAGCTGCATGATGGCGGCGACTTCACGCCGGGGCCGGTTCCAGTTCTCGGTCGAAAACCCGAAGAAGGTGAGTATGCCGACGCCGAACTCCCCGGCGCACCGGATCATCTCGCGTACGGCGTCCACCCCCGCGGAATGCCCCTCGTCCCGCGCAAGCCCCCGCTTCCTCGCCCATCGGCCGTTGCCGTCCATGATGAACGCGATGTGCCGGGGCATGCGTTCCGGATCCAGTCCTTCTGAGACCGCCCGTTCTTTCTCTGCGTCTCGACCCACGTCACCCCCGAATATACCGCTGGCGGGTATGGACCCGGCTGGCCGGCTTCCGTCTATATCTCCAGGATTTCCCGTTCTTTTACCGATATGGCGCCGTCGATGGAGGAGGTATGCTCGTCAGTGAGATCCTGGATGGTCTTCTGGTGCCGCTTGCTTTCGTCTTCCGACAGCCGGTGGGCCTTTTCTTCGGCCTTGATGCGCTCGTTCATTTCCCTGCGTACGTTCCGGATGCCTATCTTGCCTTCCTCGCCCAGTTTCTTGATCAGTTTCACGTACTCAAGCCTGCGCTCTTCGGTCAGCGCGGGAACCGGCAGATGGATGACAGTCCCGTCGGAATTCGGCATGAGTCCCAGGTCCGAAGTCTGGATGGCCCGGACGATTTCGGGGATCATCTGCTTGTCCCAGGGCTGGATCGAAATCGTGCGCGCGTCCGGCGTGTTAATCGTAGCGACCTGGTTGACAGGGGTCATGGTCCCATAGGCTTCGACCTGGACGTTGTCCAGCAGGGCGGGGTTGGCCCGGCCTGCCCGGACGCCGGCGAGCTCCACGCGAAGCACTTCGACCGACTGATCCATTTTTCGACTGGTTTCTCTGATGATCTCTTTGGCTTCCACGATACACCTCGCTGGCAACGGAAAACCGGTATCTATCGTACCGGCAAGGGGGTCAGGTGTTATTCTCCGCCCAGTTCGTACCGGACGAATCGTCTTACCATGATGTTCTCGCCCAGCATGGCCACCGCCTCCGTGATCAGGTCCCGCACCGTCTTGTCGGTATCCCGGATGAACGGTTGTTCCAGCAGGCAGTTTTCCTGGTTGAATTTCTCGATCCTGCCCTGGACGATCCGTTCGACGATGTGATCGGGCTTGCCCTCGTTCCTGGCCTGGTTCCGGTATATCTCCCGCTCCTTGTCCAGGACGGCCTCTTCGATCTGGTCCCGGTCCACGGCGAGGGGACGGGTGGCCGCCACCTGCATGGCGATATCGTGAGCCAGCGTTTGAAAAGACTCGTTCCGGGCGACAAAATCGGTCTCGCAGTTCATCTCGACCATGGTGGCGATACGGCTGCCTGGATGAATGTAGGTATGAATGACGCCCTCTTTCGCTTCCCGGGCGCTTTTCTTCGACGCCGCCATGATGCCTTTTTCACGCAGGAGCGTAACCGCCTCTTCAATACTGCCTCCGGACTCTTCGAGGGCCCGCTTGCAGTCCATCATTCCGGCGCCGGTCTGGTTCCTCAGTGTTTTTACGTCGCTTGCTGATATAGTCATGAATACATGAAGCTCTTAGCGGATATGAATCATCCGCTACGGCCGCCTTTCTCCGGCCAGGAATCCGGATTACGCTTCCTCTTCGACTTCCTCGACCTCTGCTTCATCCGACGGAACGGCCCGGCCCGAGGCGCGCAGTCCTTCCTCCACGGCGCGCGCCACGACTTCCGTGATGAGACTGATGGACCTGAGCGCGTCGTCGTTTCCGGGTATGGGATAGTCGATCAGGTCGGGATCGCAGTTCGTATCCAGGATGCTTACGATGGGTATCTCCAGGGTATTCGCTTCCGCGACGGCGATGCGTTCCTTCCGGGCGTCCACAACGAAGATTACGCCGGGCAGGTCGCGCATGTCACGGATCCCGCCCAGGACCTTCTGCAGGCGCTCGCGTTCCTTTTCCAGGCTCGCGGCTTCCTTTTTCGTGAGCGCATCCATGGTGCCGTGCTCTTTCATTTTCTCGAGCTCTTCCAGTCGCTTGACGCTGGTCTGTATCGTCTGGAAGTTAGTCAACATGCCACCGAGCCAGCGCTCCGCGACGTAGAACATGCCGCACCGCTGCGCCATTTCGATGATGATGGGCCGGGCCTGCTTCTTCGTACCCACGAAGAGGACGGACTGCCCTTTCTCGACGGCGGCGCGCACGGCGTTGTACGCGATCTCGATCTGGCTGAGCGTCTTCTTCAGGTCGATGATGTATATATTGTTACGCTCAGCGAATATGAACTGTTTCATCTTCGGGTTCCAGCGCCGGGTCTGGTGACCGAAGTGAACGCCCGCGTCCAGCAAATCCTGAATGGTAGGAATCCCCATTGGCGGCTTTGATCTCCTTGTCTGGCAGGCGGATAGGCCTGCGTCCCGTGAATTAACGCTTCGAGAACTGGAACCGCTTGCGCGCGCCGGCCAGTCCGTACTTCTTGCGTTCCTTTATACGTGAGTCCCGCGTGAGCATGCCCGCTTCGCGCAGCGGTGCGTGGAGGCTTTCGTCCATGTCCTTCAGCGCCCTCGCGATACCGAGCCTCAACGCCCCGGCCTGGCCGGTCTTTCCGCCGCCGAAGGTCCGGGCGAACACGACCACCTGGTCGTTCATCTCGGTGAGCACCAGGGGTTCCTCGATGGCGGCGACGAGGCCGGGCCGGTCGAAGTAGTCGAGCAGCGGCTTGTCGTTGACCTGGTGGCTCGCGCCCTCCTTCTTCGCACGCAGCCAGACCTTGGCGATCGCGCGCTTCCTCCTGCCCACTGCGTGGTGTCCATGGGTATCCGAATTCATGCTTCGTTACGCTCCTTATATGTCCAGCGCGACCGGCTTCTGGGCGCTGTGGGGGTGTTCCGCGCCGGCGTACACGCGGAGTTTACGAAAAATCTGGCGGCCGAGGGCGTTGTGCGGCAACATGCCCTTGATGGCCATGCGCAGCGCACGATCGGGATGGCGGGCGGCCATGCGTTCGTAGCTGATCGCCTTCAGCCCGCCGGGATAGCCGCTGTGGCGGTAGTAGATCTTGTTCTGTGGCTTCTTGCCGGTCAGCACCACCTTTTCCGCGTTGATGACGATGACGTGGTCGCCGGTGTCCAGGTGCGGCGAGTAGATCGGCTTGTGCTTGCCCCGCAGGATCTTGGCCACTTCGCTGGCCAGCCTGCCCAGCACCTTGCCGTCGGCGTCCACGACGTGCCAGTCGCGCTTCAGGTCTTCCTTCTTAACCGTGGGTGTCTTCATAGATGGTACACGCTCCTTTATCCGGTGACGGCCGGTTCCCATTCCCGGTGTGACAACGCGGCGAGGCTTTCGGCGTACGGCTGCCTGGCTACGCCGCGTTCGGTGATGATCGCGGCAACGTAACGGGCCGGGGTTACGTCGAACGCGGGATTGTACACCGCCACCTCCTCGGGTGCGGTGCGTCCGCCCGGCCCCTGGCTGATTTCGGCGGCCGCGCGTTCTTCGATCGGAATCTCACGGCCCGATTCGATGGACAGGTCGATAGAAGAGAAAGGCGCCGCCACGTACAGGGGCACGTCGTGCGCATCGGCCAGCACGGCCACGCCGTAGGTGCCGATCTTGTTGGCGACGTCGCCGTTGGCGGCCACGCGGTCCGCGCCCACGATCACGCAGTCGATCCGGCCTTCCTTCATGACCTGGGCGGCCATGCTGTCGCAGATGAGCGTCACGCCTATGCCCGCCTGGGCCAGTTCCCAGGAAGTCAGCCTGGCGCCCTGGAGGACGGGCCTCGTTTCGTCCGCGTACACGTGGACCCGCTTCCCTTCGCTGTGCGCCTGGTACACCACGGCGAGGGCCGTACCCGTCCCGGACGTGGCGAGTGCGCCGGCGTTGCAGTGGGTGAGCACGGTCTGTCCCGACCGGATCAGGCCGGCGCCATGCTCGCCGATCAACCGGCACGTGGTTTCGTCTTCCGCCTGTATCGCTTCAGCTTCCCTGAGCAGGGCGTCCTTGACGTCCGCCACGGAAGTCCCGTGGTGTTCCCGGGCGGTCCGGGCGGTCCGGGCGGTCCGGCGCATGCGCTCCAGGGCCCAGAACAGGTTGACCGCCGTGGGACGGGTCGCCGCCAGGAGGTTTGCGGCGTCGTCGATTTCCCGGCTGAAGGCCGCGTAATCGACCGCGCGGCTGTGCTGGACCCCGACGACGACACCGAATGCCGCGGCGACGCCGATGGCCGGTGCGCCGCGTACTTTCAGCCGCCGGATGGCTTCCGCCACGGACTGAAGATCCCGGCAGTGCTCGTATACGATTTCGCCGGGCAGGCGCGTCTGGTCCAGCAGCACCAGGGCGCCTTCGTCGTGGTCCCACCGGATGGTCGTGAAGTTCATGACAGCTCCGTCTCCATGGACAAAGGCGCCGTTCAAGGCGTGATCATCTCCAGAAATCGATCGTGGCGGTCCGAAATCTCGTCCCCGGTAAGCTTTTCCAGGCGCCGGACGCTGAAATCTTCCACGTTGAACGAAGCCATGACGCTGCCGTGCACCATGGCGCGTTTCAGGGCATCGACGCCGGTATCGCCCGACCGGGCGAGGTAACCCATGAAACCACCCGCGAACGTGTCTCCCGCGCCCGTCGGATCGATAACGGAAGATACCGGATACGCGGGGAGGGCGAACCAGCTGTCTTCGGTACAGAGCGTCGCGCCGTGCTCACCCCTTTTGACGACAACCGCACGCGGGCCGAGATCCAGGATGCGTCCCGCCGCCCGCACGAGGTTGTGGTCATCGACCAGTTGACGGGCCTCCCCATCGTTTATGATCAGCACGTCCACCCGGTTCAGCATCGACAGCAGGGCCTCCCGTTTCCCGTCGATCCAGAAGTCCATGGTGTCGCAGGCGACGATACCGGGGCGGTCCGACTGGCTCAGCACTTCACGCTGCACGTCCGGATCGAGATTCGCAAGGAACACGTGATCGTGCCCGCGATGCCGGTCCGCCAGAACGGGTCGAAAACCGGACAGCACGTTCAACTGCGTGTCGGTCGTGCGGCGGTCGTTCATGTTGGCGGCGTATTCGCCCGCCCAGCGAAAGGTTTTGCCTTCCCTGATCTCCAGGCCCGAGATGTCGACCTGTCTTTCCCGCAGGAAATCCAGGGCGTCCAGGGGAAAATCGTTCCCCACGACGGCGATGACGGCCACCTGCGCGTAGAAACTGGCGGCCGCGGAAAAATAGGTCGCCGAACCTCCGATCGCGTCGCTTGCTTCTCCTTCCGGCGTCTTCACCGAATCAAACGCCACCGTACCGACTACGAGTATGCCCAATTCCTATGCCTCGTGTTCCAGCACGTCCACCCGGCCCGCGGCGATGCCCGCATCGGGACTGCGTATGACTTCACCTGTAGCGGGGTCCGTCGAAACGGCGACCCGGGGCGCGTCGCCCCAGAGTCGTTCGAGTCCGTAGAAAGCGCGGACCTCGCCCCTGAACACGTGGATCACCACGTCTACGTAGTCGAGCAGGACCCATCGCCAGCTTTGCTTGCCCTCCGCGTGCCAGGGGGCCGTGTCTCTCTCCTTGAGGTCTCCCGTCACCTGCTCGACGACCGCCTTGATCTGAGGTTCGGAACCGGCAGTCCCGATGACGAAGTAGTCCGTAATGGTGGAGAGCCCCCTGAGATCGATAATCATCACGTCCGCCGCGTTCTTGGCCAGCATGGAAAGGGCCGCCTGCTCCGCGATTTCCTGCGATGCCAGTGCCACGGTCAGTCCTTCTCTTCGTGAAACAGCAGTTCGTCGTAGTCCTTGCCGATCACCACCGATACGTCCACCATGCGTTCATCGTTTCGCTGGAGCAGTACGTTAGGCGTTCCCAGCGCGCCGCCGACCGCGCGGGCCGCGCTGGACGGTCCGTTCTTTCCCCTGCGGTCCAGCACGATCGTTTCGCGGTACTCGAAGTGGTCCGCGTTGTCGATATTGACCACGTCGAATCCCCGCTCCCTGAGGAAACGCATGGCCAGTTGCCCGATTCCACGCTCCCCGCATCCGTTCAGGACCTCCACCTGTATCTGAAAGGCCGTGGGGTCCAGGACGGGCTCGGCGGATCGTCCGGCGGACGAAGAGAAAGCGGACGAGGTCGCCACGGAGTAGACCAGGTAGGCGTTCAGTCCGATTAAAAGAAAGATCAAGCCTTCGAGCAACCGAACGCGCCATCGGCTACCGCGCGGGCGTCCGCCCGAAGCGCCTTCCTGTCGGCTCGCGGTGGATTGGACGACTTGTCTCGCCATGACAGAGCCCACACGGTTCACGTCCGAACTCCGGCCTGCATGGGGACCGTGTGACAAACGATCTTGGTTTTCCAAAGAATACCGGAGAGCGTACTAGGGGAAAACACCAGGAAGGGAAACGTAGGTAGGGTACCAACAGTTCATCATCGACCGACTCCTTTCACCATGCGATCCCCCTTTTCTACCCCGGCCTTGACACAATTCCGCCAGTCAAATCGAACCCAGGTTCGACAGGCGGAACTCAACTCGCTTTCCAGACCCCTATATATACTGGCGGGAGGGGATGGTGTCAACTGTTTTTTGCCTGTCGGGAGGCGCGCGCGCGGTCGTGTTCCAGCAGCCACGATTCGGCCGCCGACAGATGTTCCGGCGTGTTTATCCCGATGGTTTCTTCCGGCGTCCCGGCCGGCGCGTCCGCAACGCGGTGACCCTGTCGGCGGAGGATCTCGACGGTATCCGTCAGATAGAACTCGCCTTGCCTGTTTTCCGGCGTAAGCCGATCCAGGGCCTGTAACAGCCGGGATGGCTCGAAGCAGTACGTACTGGTGTTGATCTCCCTCAGCGCGCGCTGCTCCGCGGTGGCGTCCTTCTCCTCGACGATCCGGTCGATGCGTCCCGCTTCGTCGCGGAGGATGCGTCCAAGGCCCGTGGGATCGTCTACGCGGGCGGTAAGCACGGAGGCAGCCGCGCCTTCCCGGCGGTGCGCGTGCATCAACGACGCCAGGGTGGAGGGTCGGATCAGGGGCGTGTCGCCGGCGAGGACGAGGACGACGCCCTTTTCACCGGCCAGCAGGGGACCCGCCTGTCGGACCGCGTGCCCGGTGCCCCGCTGTTCTTCCTGCACGGCGAATTCCACGTTCAACCCGGCCAGTTCGCGCCGTACCGCGTCCGCCTGGTGTCCGACGATGACGATGATCCGCCGTGACCCAAGCGCCCGCGCGGTGTCGAGCACATAGTGAATCATGGGCCTGCCGTTCAGTCCGTGCAGCACCTTCGCCAGGCCGGAGTGCATCCGGGTGCCTTTGCCGGCGGCCAGGATCACCGTGATCAGGTCGCTGTTTGCTTCTTCCATCGGGTCTCCCGAAGCGTCCGCCGATCTGCCTTGCGGATCCGCGAGGCGGCGGACGAGATGGTCCACGGGGTTCAGGTCTTCCAGCAGATCCGATACGGTCCGCCCGCGCACCGGGTGGATCAGGTCCGGATTGATCTCGGTAAGCGGAACGAGCACGAAGGCCCGCTCAGTCATGGCGGGATGGGGGACGTCGAGGCCGGGAAGATCGAGTACAAGGTCGTCATACAGCAGCAGGTCGAGATCGATTTCACGAGGCCCGTTTTTCCACGTGGCGGACCGTCCCAGGCGACGTTCGACTTCCTTGAACGTATCGAGCAACGGCACGGGCGCCAGGGTGGTTTCCAGCAGGGCCGCGCCGTTGACGAAGTCGGACTGGCCGCCATAGCCTACCGGCCGCGTTTCATACCATGACGAGCGTCGTACGACCCGGATCTCGGGATGTTCGGCCAGCTCGTGCACGGCCCGCCGGCACCATGCGACCCGATCCCCGATATTGCTGCCCAGTCCCAGGGCGACAGACGCCATTTCGCACCCTACCGGCCGGTACTTTCCGCCTCTCTGCCTCGATTCAGCTCGACCTCGACGGCCCCTGTACGCAGGACCCTGGCCACGGCGGGCTTTCGCAGTCTGACCTCGACGCGGTCCACCTGGGGATAGGCAGACAGCAGTTCGTCCGCCACGCGGCCGGCGACCGCCTCGAGCAACCGGCACGGCCTGCCGCCGAGGATCCGTTCCACGTGCAGGCAGACGTCTGCGTAGTCCGCGGTGTCGGCCAGGCAGTCCGTGCGGGAAGCCCTCGTAAGTTCGAGGCGCAGCCCTACGTCGGCTTCGAAGACCTGCCCCTGTGTCCGTTCCCGGGCAGTCGCGCCGTGATAGCCAAAAGCGCGAATACCCCGCACGCTGATCCAGTCTTCGGGCATGGGTCGATTCGTTCAGGCCAGGCTGACCGCGGGGAACGCCCGCTTGCGCAACCGGAACCGGGACATCAGCCGGTCCATGCGTTCCAGCACAGTCTGTATCTGGGACTCGTTGACGTTGAAGGCCATTCGGACGTATCCTTCGCCGTATTCGCCCAGGTACACGCCGGGCACGACGAACACGCCCGCCTTGCGCAGCAGGATGCTGAACCGTACGGAAGAATAGCGGGGTGGTACGGGAAGCCACACGTAGGGACCGCCTCTGGGAGCGCGCAGGTTCCAGCCGATGTCCCGCAATCCCGATACCATCAGGTCCCGCCGCAACTGGTATTGCGAGGCCGACTCCTCGACGTGCCGGTTCAAATCCGGAAACACCGCCGCCGCGGCGGCCTGGAGGCCGGGAAGCAGCGGGGCGTGCAAATGGGCGGTCAACTGGGACATGGCGGCCAGGGCGGAAGGATTTCCGACGGCGACGCTCAGGTCGCGGAACACGCCGCCGGGCAGCACGGAAAGGGAGAAAAGCTCGATTCCCACGTTCATCGCGCCGGGCGTCTGCAGCAGGCTGGACGCTTCGATCCCGTCGTAAGTCAGGAAGTGCTGTGTGGCGTCGTGGCAGACGATGATATTGTGCCGGCGCGCGAAATCGACGAGTTCCCGGAAGAAGGAATGGTCCGCCACGGCCCCCGTGGGATCGTTCGGGTAACCGATATACATCAGTTTCGCCCGGCTGGCGACACGGGGCTCGATCTGCTTCAGGTTGGGCAGGAAATCGTTCCGTCCGTACAGGGGATAGGCCTGTACCTGTCCGTTCGCCAGTACGGTACTGGTTCTGTAAGCCGGGTGGGACGGGTCGGGGACCAGCACGGTTTCACCGGGGTTGACCAGCGCCATGGCCACGCTGGCCGGACCCACGGCGGCGCCCGCGAAGGGCAGGACATGGAGGTCCGGATCGATCTCCACGTCGAACCGGTACGCGAACCAGTTGCTGAACATCCTGCGGAACTCGGCGCCGGCGAGTCGGGCCGCCTCTGCCGGATCTGCTGGTCCGCCTGGTCCGCCTGGTCCGCCTGGTCCGCCTGGTCCGCCTGGTCCGCCTGGTCCGCCTGGTCCGCCAGCGGCCGTCATGACGTTGAATGTTTGCTCTATGGCTTCACGCCGGATGGGGGTATCGGCGGCGCCCGTGGTCAGGTCTATGGGCTCGATCCCCCTGGCGGCCAGTCTTCTGAGGTACCGCGAATGTTCCAGGGGGCGGTTCAGCGGGACCTGGTGAAGTCGTTCCGCGCGCTCTATGACCACCGGGTTTCTCATGATGTCTCCGTCGCCCTGGGCATGTATCCGAATCAACCGCCGGTCTTCGGGGAAATATAGAAGCGGGGCGGGTCCGTAGCAAGAAAAAACCCCGGTGGCGCCACCGGGGTTTTCCTCGAACCGGCCGTCGACCGGTTCTCTATCTTTCCATGCCGCTTAGTACATGCCGCCGCCGTGGGGCATGGCCGGAGGCGGGGTGTCTTCCGGCATCTCCGCAACCAGCGCCTCGGTGGTGAGCAGCAGCCCGGCAATGCTGGCGGCGTGCTGCAGCGCGACGCGGGAAACCTTGGCCGGCTCGATCACACCCGTTTCGGACATGTCGCCGTAGGTATCGGATTCGAAGTTGTACCCGTATCCGCCTTCGCTTTCCCGGATCTTCTGCAGGATGATGGAACCTTCCAGGCCGGCGTTCTCCGCCAACTGCCGCACGGGCGCTTCGAGCGCTTTGCGGACGATGCCGGCGCCTACCGCTTCGTCGCCTTCCGCGGCCAGTCCGTTGTCCAGCGAGGACAGCGCGCGGATAAAGGTAACGCCGCCACCCGGGACAACCCCTTCCTCGATGGCCGCCTTGGCGTTGTTCAGGGCGTCTTCGACGCGGGCCTTCTTTTCCTTCATCTCCGCTTCCGTCGCGGCGCCCACGTTGATGACCGCCACGCCGCCCGCCAGTTTGGCCAGGCGTTCCTGAAGTTTCTCGCGGTCGTAATCGGAGGTGGTTTCCTCGATCTGGGCGCGGATCTGGTTGATGCGACCCTGGATCGCGTCGGTGCTTCCCGCGCCTTCGACGATCGTCGTGTTGTCCTTGTCGATGTTGACGCGCTTGGCCGTGCCGAGATCGCCGACGGTCACGTTCTCCAGCTTGAAACCGGCGTCTTCGGAAATGACCGTGCCGCCCGTGAGAATGGAGATGTCTTCGAGCATGGCCTTGCGGCGGTCGCCGAATCCGGGCGCCTTGACCGCGGCGACCTTCAGGGTGCCGCGAAGCTTGTTCACTACGAGCAGGGCAAGGGCTTCACCCTCGATGTCCTCGGCGATGATCAGCAGCGGGGACCCGCTCTGGGCGATCTTCTCGACGACGGGATAGATATCCTTGACGGCGCTGATTTTCTTGTCGTGGATCAGGATCCTGGTGTCTTCGAGCACCGCTTCCATGGACTCGGAGTCGGTGACGAAGTAGGGCGAGAGATAGCCGCGGTCGAACTGCATGCCTTCCACGACGTCGAGGGAGGTTTCCATGCTCTTGGCCTCTTCGACCGTGATTACGCCGTCCTTGCCCACTTTTTCCATCGCGTCCGCGATCAGGTCGCCGATCGCCGAGTCGCCATGGGCGGAAACGGTGGCGGTTTCCGATATTTCCTTCCGGCCTTCCACGGCCTTGGACATGTCCGCGATCGCGCCGACCACCTCGGTCACGGCCTTGTCGATACCCCGCTTGAGATCCATGGGGTTGGCGCCGGACGTCACGTTCCTCAGGCCTTCGGCGAAAATAGCCTGGGCGAGCACGGTGGCCGTGGTGGTCCCGTCGCCGGCCACGTCGCTGGTCTTGGACGCGGCTTCCTTGATCATCTGCGCGCCCATGTTTTCATACTGGTCTTCGAGTTCGATTTCCTTCGCCACGGTTACGCCGTCCAGCGTGAAGGTCGGCGAACCGAATTTCTTATCGAGCACGACGCATCGACCCTTGGGACCCATGGTGACGCGGACCGCGTCCGCAAGAGTGTCCACGCCTCTTTTGAGGGCCTGGCGGGCGTCTTCGTCGAACGAGAGTTGTTTTGCTGGCACTGCTGCATCCTCCTGTGATTTCCCGGGTGTTGCCGGGCGGTTCGGATCAGGGCGAACAGGCTGTGCTGCACGCACGCTAAAATGGACTAAATCCTTATGTATACAACAAGTAGCGTATTCGAAATTAGCACTCGAACGTCCAGTCTGCTAATATATGAAGGGTCGTTGGATGATGCAAGTTTTTTTGTTTTGGTCGCTTGCGTTTTTGGGCGTCGGAGGGTGATTCTGAGTTATGTGGCGCTCGCATGCGTGTCTTCGTGACGTTCCGACACGTCGCGTCCAGCTTACCGACAGGTAGCGCGCAGTCCGAGACCGGCATCCGATCCTCTGCCGCGGATCAGGCGCCCCGCCGCAGCACTGCGACATAGATCAGCGCGGTGGCGAACATGATCAGGCTGTAGGTCGCCGCAGGCATGGTCGCGAGCCCGCCGCCGAACAGCACAACCGCGACCGCAATCGCGAGCGTCCCGTTCTGGATGCCGCATTCGATCGCAATGGCAGTCCGCTGGGTCGGCCCGGAGGCGAACATCCGGGCGAGAAACCATGCGACTGTCATCATCAGCAAGTTGAGAACGAGCGTGACCGGCCCGGCCTGCGCGAAATAGGGGACGATGTTGGCGCGTTGATCGTAGATCGCGCCGGCGAGAACGAGCATCAGCAGCACCGCAGAGACCTTGCGGGCTGCTGGTTCGAACCTGATTGCGAGGCCTTCCGCGAAGCGGCGGACGGCAAGGCCGATCAGCACCGGAACGGCGACAATCAGGAAAACGCCGAGCGCGGCGCCGGCGACCGATATGTCCTTCTCCGCCGAATCGCCGATGAACTGACCGTAGGCGAAGACCACGACGACCGGAATAGTAATCACGCTTGCCAGACTGATCACCGCGGTCAGCGAGATCGACAGCGCGACATCGCCGCGCGCAAACGCGGTCAGGATATTGGAGGTCGGGCCGCCCGGCGCGGCGGCGATGATCATCAGGCCCAATGCGAGTTCCGGCGCCATAGGCCAGACGCTGGCGAGGCCGAAGGCAACCGCCGGCAGCAGGACGATCTGGGAGAGGGTACCCACCGCGAAGTCGCGCGGCCGGCGCACCACCCGGGCGAAATCGTCGAAGGTGAGCCCGAGCCCAAGCCCGAACATGATGAAGGCGAGCGCCAGTGGCAGCGCGACGTCGACAAGTAATCCCATGACGCTTGGTCACTCCTCTTTCTAATCCAGGCTATCAGTCCGAGTGCCGCCGCAATACTGATATCCACTAAACTCTTCCCTGGTCTCCTGTATTCCTCAGCGTATCGGTCCATCGCCTCAGCGTTCCCGTCCACCAACATGTTTACCACGGCTTTCCAGTCGGTATGCCTGTTAAACAAAGGATGTTCGAGTCATGCACGGGATGAACTCCGAATCCGTTGATCTAATCTACCTCTATCCGCCTTTCAATCGCAATGCCAAATTATACCGCAAAAATTATACCGCAAAAAATAAGGTACGCGCGGGCAGGCGCGCAAAGGGGTTGGATCGAGGTAAGCACTTACGCCTGGATTTACGCGCGGAGTTTGATGGATCCGGAACGGATGGCAAGAGGGCCACCGTCCTGTCGGTCGAGCACCAGGCCGCCCTCCTCATCGATGCGGGATACGCGGCCGGAGGTTCCGGCGGGGCTTTCGGCTTCTACCGTCCTGCCGCGCCATGCTAGCCTGGCGTTTACCTCGGCAAGCATGGACGCGGGGCCGGATGCCAGGTAGCCCTCGTAGGCGGATTCGAAGGAAGCCAGGATGGCCGGGAAAAGGTCCTGCCGCGATACGGGTCCGCCCGATTCGATTCGAAGCGACGTGGCGGATTCGGAGATGTCCTCCGGGAACAGGTCGCGGGTATGATTTACGTTGATCCCCATGCCGACCACGACGACGGGTTCGTCCCCGGCGGTAACGCGGGTTTCTGCCAGGATGCCCGCGACCTTGCGGTTGCGTATCAGCAGGTCGTTAGGCCACTTGATTTCCAATGGCACGTTGGCGGCCGCCTCCAGGGCGCGGGCCGCGGCGGCGGCGGCGCACAACGTGAGTGCAGGGGTGCGGGCGGCGGGAAGCCCCGGCCGCAACAGGATGGAAGTCCAAATGCCGCATCCTGGCGGCGAAAACCACCCATAGCCGCGACGGCCCCGTCCTGCCGTCTGCTCATCGGCGAGACAGACTGTCCCGTGCGGCGCGCCCTGTTCGGCCATCTCCAGGATCACGTCGTTGGTGGACGTCACCTGTTCGCTGTATCTCATCACACGGCCGAAAGCCCGCGAAGATATCGCCGCGCTCAACAGGTCCGGCTCGTAGCGGTCCTCGTATCCGTCCGAGCTGACGTCGCTGTTCTGCTGTTTCATGTTTCGCTTCGAATCGGGTGGGACAGGTGATCGAATATCCACGATGGGATCGGGGACCGGCCCGTCAGCGTCTCCGATCAGGTGGATGTATAGATATTCAGGCTGATGTCCAGCGCCGGCGCGGAGTGCGTCAGGGCGCCGATGGATATGACGTCGACGCCGGTCCTCGCGACCGTCCCGAGCCGCTCCAGCGTGATCCTTCCCGACGCCTCGATCACGATGGGCCGTTCCTGCGTGGACCCGGCGCGAGTGCGATAGTCCGCCTGGTCCTCCCGGTCCGCCCGCACCGCCTGGTCCGCCTGGGCTGCCCGGACCGCCCGGACCGCCTTCCGCGTTTCTTCATCATTCATATTGTCCAGCATGATCCAGTCCACTTCGCTGCGTACGGCCTCTTCGACCTGGGCCAGGTCGGTAGTCTCCACCTCGATGGCGACGTGCCGGCCTGCCTGCTCCCTTCGCGATCTGCACAGACGTACCGCAGCGGCGATGCTCCCCGCGGCGGCGATATGGTTGTCCTTGATCAGCACCATGTCGAAAAGGCCGTGGCGGTGGTTTCCGCCCCCGCCGTGCAGTACGGCCCGTTTCTCGAGGGCGCGGAGTCCGGGCGTCGTCTTGCGTGTATCCACGATGCGTACGCGGGTGTCACGCACGGCGTCGGCATATTGACGGGTCAGCGTGGCGATGCCGGAAAGATGGCGCATGAAGTTGAGGGCCGTGCGCTCGCCGGTCAGTATCGACTGTGCGGTACCCCGTACTTCTGCGATAGGTTGACCGGTTTCTATCCGGTCGCCGTCGGTGAGGTAGGGCTGGAATGCCAGGCCGGGGTCCACCTCCCGGTATACGAGGCTCGCCGGAAAGAGGCCGGACAGGATGCCCGGCTGCCTGGCTTCGAACTGCGCACGGGCTAAGGACTCGGGCGCCATCGTCCACTCGGTGGTGAGGTCGCCGTCTCCCACGTCCTCACGCACGGCCCGGCGCACAAGCTCCTCAAGCGATTCCACATCGAACTTCGTATCCAGCGCGTCCCGCCTTTGTCATGATGATCCCGGCGTCTCTGACGTGTTCAGAAACGCTCCGGGCAAATGGTCGATGAGATCGCCGGCCACCAGGCTGTGGGGTCCCATGGCTTCGGCCCCGAGATCACCGGCCAGACCGTGGAGATAGACACCCAGGCGCGCGGCGTCCCAGGCACCGAGTCCCTGCCCGAGCAGTGCGGCGACGATCCCAGTCAGCACGTCGCCCGACCCCGCGGTGGCCATGCCCGGGTTCCCCGTGGGATTCACGGATACCTGTCCGCAAGGGGAAGCCACCAGCGTGTCGGCGCCCTTCAGCACGAGGGTAACCTTTAGGGAACGGGCTGCCTGCCTCGCGGTCTCGACACGATCGGCCTCGATTTCTCCGAAAGGTACGCCGATCAGCCGGGACAGTTCGAACACATGGGGCGTCATGACGATTTCGGCCCGCCCGCCTGCCAGGTCGCCGTCATGGCCGGAGAAGGCGTTCACGCCGTCCGCGTCGATGACAACGGGTATTTCGGCGTTCGACACGACGCGGCGGACCAGGGCCGATGTTTCGTCGTGGCGCGTGAGGCCCGGACCGACGGCCAGCACGTCCGCCCAGGACAGCAGCGATTCGATGCCGGGTTCGGCCTCGAGTGAAAGGGTCCCTTCTGAGGTTTCCGGCAGGCTGCGCAGCATGACTTCCGTGTGTCTGGCCGTCAGGGCGTCCATAAGGCCCGCGGGGGATCCGAGCATGACCATGCCCGCACCACCGCGCAGGGCCGCCCGGGAAGCCAGCGTGGCCGATCCCGCCATGCCCGCCGAACCGGCGACGATGGCAACGCGTCCGCGGCTGCCTTTGTGGTCGCAGGGCAGGTGGACCGGGACCAGGTCCGCCATTTCGTTTCGCTCCGGCATGGCGAGGTACAACTGCTCCGCTTCTACGGCCTTGTCGGGAAAGCCTATGTCGGCAACTTCCACGGTACCGCACCAGGACCTGCCCGGATAGGTGGCCAGGTCGGCCTTCATCAACCCGATCGCGAGGGTATGATCGGCCCGGACGCAAGTCCATTCCGAACTGGGCCGGGACTGGGGAAACCCGCAGTCGGGCGTGAGACCCGAAGGGGTGTCTACGGAGAGGATCGGAGAAGGGTACCGGTTTATCTCCGCGATGACCGGTCCGTACGGGTCGCGGGGCGGTCCTTTTATTCCGGTTCCGAGTAGCGCATCGATGATCAGCGCAGGGGGCCGGTCCGGGCGGTCCGGGCGGTCCGGGCGGTCCGGGCGGACCAGGCGGACCAGCAGATCGAGCGGTCCTTCTTCCCTGAAGTCAGGGGACAGGCCGGTCTCTTCGAGCCGTTTCAGGTGAAGCGCGGCGTCGCCCGAAATGGCCCGTCTGCCTGCCAGTACGTGACAATCCACCGCGGCGCCCCACTGGTGAAGATACCTGGCGGCCACGAAACCGTCTCCCCCGTTGTTCCCCTTGCCACATACGACGGCGATCGATCGCCCGGACACGACGCTCAGCATCTGCTTCGCCTTTTCGGCTACCCGGCAGCCCGCCCTTTCCATGAGTTCGTATCCGGAAAGACCGTAGTCTTCGATGGTCCGACGGTCGATCGACCTCATCTGCTGGTTGGTACAAAGTCTCATGATTGAAATCCAAGGTCCAGGCCGTACTATGGGTTGCCCACGCCGGTTACGTCATCGTCATAGAGCAGCTTCCGGGCTTCTTCCCTCGTCCGAATATCGTGCAACACCTGGATGTTTTCAAGCCTATCCAGCATGCGGCCGATCTCCGGTCCCGCCGGGATATCCAGGTCGTCCATGATGTCCGCGCCGTCCAGCAGCAGGCCCCTCGACCGGACCGTTCGGTGCCGGCCGTACAACTGGATCAACCGGTCCACGGCTTCGCCGACGCTTCCCGCCGTGGCATCCGCGTCCGTTCCATGGGCCAGTGCCAGCAGGGCCACGCCGGGCGTTTCGTCCTTCGCCCCACGGATGATCCGGCAGAGCGTCTCGTCGTCCGTCTGCCGGGACGCGGCTCCTTCGAGCAGCCTCTTCGCTCCGAAGACCAGTTGGTGCAGCGCCCGCCTCTCCCGGTTGCTGAGCTTCAGCCGGTCGGCCGTCCTTTCGACGGAATCGAGCGCAGGGTCAACGCCGTTTTCCAGGATGAAAAACAGCACGAGGGAAGCGAATCGAAGGATCCAGTTGCCGGACCGGTCCCCGGCCAGCCTGGCGCCGTTTCCGGAAAGATGGGTGTAGAGCCCGTAATCCCCCAGGAATACGTCCCTGGCCATGAGCCGGTCCATCCGTTCGAGACGCCGGATCAGCCCGGCCGCAGCCGGCCCTGTCCAACCGGGGAAGAGGACCCCGAACACCCCGGTGTCCATCATGGCGGATACCCGGTCCGCCGTGCAGCGCGCGCCCAGGATCAGGGCCAGTTCATACAGGAGGCGTTCGCCCGAAACGTCACGCAGGCCGTCGGGGCATGCCGCGATCCACAAGGCCGTCTCCGGCGTGATGTCCAGGCAGAACTGACCGGCAAGCCGGTATGCTCGCAGAATACGGAGCGGGTCATCGCGAAAAGACTGCCTGGACAGGGCCTTCAGCCTGCGCGACGCGAGGTCTTCCGCGCCGTTCAGCGGGTCGATGATCGATGGCCTGCCCTCCAGGCCGTCCGCCAGGCGGACGGCGATGGCGTTGACGGTAAAATCACGTTTGTTCAAGTCTTCCGGGAGTGTATCTCCCTTGAAAGACGAGATATCGATCGTATACCGGGGCCGCAGCACGATGCGCCCCGTCCTGTCCGTGTCATCCAGCGGTACGAAGGGGCGCCGCAGACGGTCCGCCAGCATCCGCCCCAGCCTCAGTCCGTCCTCCGCGAGCGTCAGGTCCACGTCGCGGATCCTCCGGCCCAGGATGGCATCCCGTACCGCCCCCCCCACGACGTAGATTTCCTGATCCACCTCCCTGCACAGATTCCTCAATTCGGCGGACAGTCCTGGATGGACCTTGAACAGGGACTGGATACGTTCGGCAAGGGGAAGCATCGGAATTCGAAGGGTGTGCGGTCGTGTTTACGGAGAGGAGGGCGACAAAGCACGAGGATGTCCGGCGAAGACTCGGCCGGGACACCAGGTGGCCATCGAGCCGGATACCACCGAAAACTATGGGCCCGGGTTGTCCATGTCAAGGGATTTGTCGGTTGACAGGTCGGCGCTTTCCGGTCCATCTTTAACGCAGGTTCCGTAGTTTGAAAGCAGACCGGTTGACCAGATTCCGCGGGGTGGTATTCCAGATGCAGCTCTATCCGGCTATCGACATACGGCGGGGACGATGCGTCCGGCTTCTTCAGGGCAGGAAAGACCGTGAGACGGTGTATGCCCATTCCCCGGAGGAAGTCGCGCTGAAGTGGAGGGAGCAGGGGGCCACATACCTTCACGTGGTCGACCTGGACGGCGCCTTCACCGGTGCGGCGGACAACCGGTCGAGTGTCGTCCGCATGCTCGAACAGGTCGAAATCCCGATACAGCTCGGAGGAGGCATTCGAACGCTCGAAACGGTGGAGAAATGGCTGGCCCTGGGGGTGCGCCGCGTCATCCTGGGCACGGCGGCCGTGGAGCGACCTGAAATGGTGGGACAGGCGGTGGAGCGCTGGGGGCCGGAGCGCATCGTCGTCGGAATCGACGCGAAGGCGGGACGGGTCGCGGTAAATGGATGGACGTCGGGCACATCGTGTTCCTCCCTCGAACTGGCGCAGGCCATGAAGGAGGCAGGGGTCCGCAGGATCATCTACACCGCGATCGACCGGGACGGGACGATGAACGGCCTGGATACCGCGGCGACGGCGCGTTTAGCCAGGGAAAGCGGATTGCGGGTGATCGCGTCGGGCGGGGTGGCCTCGCTGGATGACCTGGAACGGGCTTCCAGGTCTGTTGAGGACGGCCTGGAGGGCGTGGTGCTCGGGAAGTCCCTGTACGAAGGTACGATCGACCTGTCGGAAGCCGTGAGGAAATACCAGCCGCCCCAAGGGACTTAGGCCCTGGAGAGGGAACCATGCCGGAAAGCACCGTCGAAGTACTGATGATCGAAGACAACCCCGTGCACGTGCAGCTGATACGCCACTTCATGGATTCCAGCCGGTTGAAGACCCGGCTTCACGTCGCGGGTACGCTCCGGGAAGGGCTGGACCTGATCGAGCGGGAGTCCTTCGACGTGGTGCTGCTGGACCTGGTCCTGCCCGACAGCGCGGACCTCGACACACTCCACGGCGTACGGGCGGCCGCGCCGGACATGCCGGTCGTCATCCTGACCGGGCTGGACGACGTGTCCCTGGCCGCCACGGCCGTGGAAGCGGGCGCCCAGGACTACATCGTAAAGACCCAGGCCAACACCACCCTGCTCTCCCGGTCCATCCAATTCGCCATCGAACGCATGCGCGCGCGCAGCGGCGAATGGGATTCGGCCATGTTCAAACTGGCCCAGCAGCAGTTTCTGAAGGCGGCGCAGATCATGGGGCTCGACGAGAATATCCGGGAGAGACTGCTTTTTCCCCAGCGGACCCATATCGTGACGCTCCCTTTCCGGCGGGACGAATACAACCTCGTGGAAAACGTCTTCGGATACCGTGTGCAGCACCTGCTCACCATGGGGCCGACCAAGGGGGGCATACGTTATCACGAGGACGTGAACCTGGGGGAGGTTTCCGCCCTGGCCATGTGGATGACCTGGAAATGCGCGCTGATCAACCTGCCCTTCGGCGGCGCCAAGGGCGGCGTCCGGATCGATCCGACCGACCTTTCCCGCCGCGAGCTGCAGCGCCTCACCCGCCGTTTCACATCGGAAATCATCGACATCATCGGACCGGACAAGGACATCCCGGCCCCCGATATGGGCACCGATGAGCAGGTCATGGCCTGGATCATGGACACCTACAGCCAGCAGGCAGGCTACACGGTACCGGGTGTGGTCACCGGAAAGCCGGTCGTACTCGGCGGGTCGCTGGGACGCCGCGAGGCCACCGGCCGGGGCCTGGTCTACCTGATCGAGGCGGCCGCAGAACACATGGGCATGTCGCTCGACGGCGCCACGGCGGTGATCCAGGGCTTCGGAAACGTGGGCAGCAATACGGCGCGTTTTCTGGAGGAGGACGGGGTCAGGGTGGTCGCGGTCAGCGACGTCACCACC
Organism: bacterium; assembly: GCA_965202605.1. GTDB lineage: Bacteria > JAAXHH01 > JAAXHH01 > JAAXHH01 > JAAXHH01 > JAAXHH01. The sequence continues at coordinate 1,541,825 of OZ241838.1, read as the reverse complement.
GGAATCCACAATGCCAACGGACTGTCGCTGGAAGACGTCTTCAGATACTGCGAGGAAAACCGCTTCCTGTCGGGTTATCCCGAGGCCGACGAAGTCACCAACGAAGAACTGCTCGAGCTGCCATGCGACATCCTCGCTCCGGCCGCGTTGCAGAACCAGGTGACCGTCGACAACGCGGACAGGTTGAAGTGCAGGCTCCTGGCGGAAGGGGCCAACGGTCCAACCACGCTCGAGGCGGACGAAATCCTCGGGGAAAAGAACGTATTCATCCTGCCGGACGTGCTGGGAAATGCGGGGGGCGTAACCGTCTCATACTTCGAGTGGGTGCAGGATTCCCAGAATTACATGTGGACGCTCGAGGAGATCAACAGCCGGCTGCACAACATCCTCATCGACGCCTTTGGACGGACCGTCCACCGGGCTGCCGAAGACAAAATCGACATGCGCACTTCGGCGTTGATAGAGGGGATCAACCGGGTGACCCGGGCGAAACTGCTTCGGGGGATTTTCCCCTGAAAGCCGCCGGCCCGCCTGGCCGCCTGGTCCGCCTGGCCGCGCGGCCTGTACGGCCCGCCAGGCCCTGACGGTTTTCGTTCGCCGGGAGGCAGGCCATGGTTTCGATGGAAATCGATGGGGCTTCGACGGAAATAGACGGGGCATGGGTGCGGTTGCTGCAGAAGGCCGCTTACCTTTGCAGCGGGGTCGTCGTCGCGTGTTCCGTACTCGTACTCCTCGGCTGGCAGTTCGATCTCGCCGGTCTGCGGGGTTTGATCAACCCCGGCCGGGTTCCCATGAATCCGCTCACGGCTGCGGCCTTTCTGCTGGCCGGCGGTACGCTGTGCGCCCTGCTGCCGAGGAATGCTTCCGCGTATCGCAGGTGGACGGGTTTCGCCGGCGCGGGCCTGCTCATGGCGCTGGGGGCCGCCAAGCTTCTTGACGTTGACCTGGGCGGACAGGGGATTGACCAGTGGCTGTTCGCGGATTCCCTGAGCGGCAACCGCATGGCCCCGCACACCGCCTTCACCTTCATGCTCGTGGGCCTGGCTCTCCTCCTGCTGGACCTGCGCGGCCCCAGGCACTGGCTGTCCCACGTATGCGTCATGAACGCCGGGATCATCGCCCTGCTTTCCCTCGCCGGCGCGATTTACAGTACCCTGGTGCTGTACAGGGTTTCCGGCGTGATCCCAATCACGCTCAACACCGCACTGGGGTTCGGCGTCCTCTGCATCGGCATCTTCTGCGCGCGGCCCCGCCGCGAACCGGCTGCCACGCTGGTCAGCGCCACGGCCGGCGGCCTCATGTCCCGCCGCCTTCTTCCCGCCGCCTTTCTCATCCCTATCGTCCTCGGCTGGGTGCAGTTCCAGGGAGAAAGAGCGGGATACTACGGGGTGGAGTTCGGCCATTCGCTATTCGTGGTCTGCAACGTGATCGCCTTCAATATCCTGATCTGGTGGAACGCCCGTTCGATAGGCCAGATCGACGCGGAACGCACGCGGATCGCCCACGAACTGCATCGGCAGAACGCCCTGCTGGAACAGACGGCACACGACATGGTCCTGTTTCAGCAGGAACTCCAGGAGGCCAAGGAGTCGGCGGAGGAGGCCAGCAGGGCCAAGAGCGAGTTCCTCGCCAACATGAGTCACGAGATCCGCACGCCCATCAACGGGATCACCGGCATGACCCAGTTGATGCTGAACACGGACCTGTCGTCCCGTCAGCGGGAATTCCTGCGGTTGATCGATCAGTCCACGGAATCGCTTCAGGGCCTGTTGAACGATATACTGGACTTTTCAAAAATAGAGGCGGGCCGCCTGGAACTCGAATCGATCCCCTTCGAATTGCGGGAGCGTATCGCCAATACCGTGCAGGCCATGTCGATCCCCGCGTCGGAGAAGGGCCTGGAACTGGCCTATCAGGTATCGCCGGACGTTCCCGACTACCTGGTGGGCGATCCGGGCCGGTTGAGCCAGGTCGTGATCAACCTGATCGGTAACGCCATCAAGTTCACGGACTCGGGAGAAGTGGTCCTTTCCATGGCCCTTGGTTCGGAAACGGAGGACGCCGTAACGCTGGACTGCTCGGTTTCGGACACCGGCATCGGCATACCGGAGGACAAGCAGAAACTGATCTTCGACGTATTCAGCCAGGCGGACAGTTCCATGTCGCGCAAGTACGGAGGCACGGGACTGGGGCTGGCCATCTGCGCCCAGTTGACGGCCATGATGAACGGCCGCATATGGGTCGAAAGCGAGGTGGCCCGGGGAAGCACGTTCCATTTTACCGTCGAAATGCAAAAACGACCCGGCGCGGCCGAAAAGACGGCCGTCGACGCCGAACCGCTGTCCGGCCTGCGGGTGCTCGTGGTCGACGACCATCCTACAAACCGGCGGTTCCTTGTCGATATGCTGAAGGAATGGTCCATGAAGCCGTCGGAAGCGGGCACCGGCGTGGAAGCCCTCGCCGCGCTCTCCGGCGATGACGGCGATAACATCCAACTGGTCCTGCTGGACGAGACCATGTCGGAAATGGCGGACTACGGGCTCGCCCGGGAAATCAACCAGTGCGTCGATGGAAGGGACCTCGGGGTCATCCTGCTGGTTTCTGCCGGGCAAAAGGCGGATCCGGATTACGGCAGGTCATTCGGCATCGCCTGCACGGTCAGCAAGCCGGTCAAGCAGTCCGACCTGCTGAACGCCATCATGGAAACGGTGGCCGGCGCGTGCGGTCCCGCGCTGGAAGAGGGTCCCAATGGTACGGCGGAGGGGATTCTGCCGCGCCGTATCCTCCTGGCCGAGGACGGGGCCGTGAACCAGCGCGTCGCGGTGCTCATGCTGGAGTCCCGCGGCCACGAGGTCATCGTGGCGAACAACGGCAGGGAAGCCGTCGACCGGTTCGAAACGGCCGCCTTCGACCTGATCCTGATGGACGTGCAGATGCCCGAAATGGACGGCCTGGAGGCGACCCGGACGATTCGCGGCATGGAAACCGGCGATGCCCGTATCCCCATCTTCGCGATGACGGCCCACGCCATGCGCGGCGACCGGGAGAAGTGCCTGGAGGCCGGCATGGACGGCTATCTGTCCAAGCCCATTCAGGCGCAGCTGTTGTACTCGACGGTGGAGGGCGTGCCGGTGGAGCGGCGCGAAGATGTCATGCCGGCCCCGGTTTCGGTGGACGTGCCAGGAGCGCCGGACGCGCCCGTAACGCCCGAAGTGCCAGGCATTCCCGGAGTACCTTCCGGGGCGTCGTCGCCGGATCCGGATCTTGTTGACTGGGAAAAGGCCGTTGCGCAGTTTGCGGGCGACGAGGCGGTGTTATCGAACCTCGCCGAACTGTTCATACAGGAATGTCCGGGCTTGATGGCCGCCATCCGAAAGGCGATTGATCTCGAAGACGCGGCGGGCCTGCGCCTTCAAGCCCACACACTGAAGGGTTCCGCGGGTGTTTTCATGGCGCGGACCACGGTAGACGCGGCCCAGCGCCTGGAACAGATGGGAAAAGATGGAGCCGTCATCGGGGCCGAAGAGGCGTGGGCGGCGCTGGCTTGCGAAGTGGACCGGTTGGTACCGGTCCTGAAAGAGAGAAACGCCGCGATGAAGAAGGGTTTTGACGATGCATAGCGTCTCGTGGTCAAGGACTGTCGAGCATCCTTTCCCGAGACATGCCAGTGCTTCGATTTAGACGAGGTGACTCGATCAACTCCAGCCAATCGCGAGGACGAATACATGGACAGGATAATTGGACCGTTCCTGGGTGCAAGGGGACCGGGCCGGGTCGGCATCATCATCGGGTTGCCGGATGCGCAGCACACCTCGCTCAAATGTGAAGTCTTCGATTCCGGGGGTATCCCGCACGGGCGGCCGATAGAAAGCCGCGCAAGCTTCGGCGCGTTCGGGAGCTTCGTCTTCGAAGTGGAAGACCTCAGGGAAAATGAAAGGTATTCATACGTTATCGGAGACGAGCACGGGCCGATCGATCTGGGACCGGGGCTCTACCCGTCCGACTGTCATTTCCTGGGCCCAGGGGAATTCGGCGAACGGGATTACTTCATCCTGCTGAGTTGTAACGATCCGTTCGCCACGGATGACAAGAGCACGGGCGCCGGGTGGGCGATGTGGGACCGCCTCGAGGAAGACACGCGAAACGACGCTCATTGCAGATTGTTGTTGCTGGGCGGAGACCAGGTATATTGCGACGAACTCGAAAAGAACAAGGACGGAGGACAGGGGTTCGTCAGAAAGCTGGAACTGTCAGGCGATGACCCGGGGGTCGAAGATCGACTCAGAGAAGCGTTCATCCGGCAGTACCAAAAGTACTGGGGGCACGCCGCCTTTCGCAAGGTGAACGCCAGAGTTCCGAGCCTGGCCATGTGGGACGACCACGATATCACCGATGGCTGGGGAAGCAGACTGGAGTCTTTCGACGGTGACGAGATAAAGCGTCCGTGGCAGCGTTACTTCAACGTGGCGTGCGGTGCTTTTGAAGCCTATCAAGCTGTTCGGAATCCGGCACCGTTGACGGAGCGGGGCTATACGACTTTTCTGGATATTGGAAAATCGAGATTCTACCTCATGGATTTCAGGAGTGAAAGAAACGCCAGGAAGGCGCAGCTGTGGTCGGAGGAGAGTCATGATCGTTTCATGAAGAGTTTGTCGGACGTTCCCGGAGACATTTCGCAGGTATTCGTCCTGAGTCCGGTGGTAGCGCTGAGATGCAATTTCGAAGGGGACCGGCGGATTTCGCGGATATCCAGGACGCTCTTTGCCTTCAGAAGCTGGCTGAAGGACCGACCGGCGGCCGCCACGGTCCGTTTTCTGGCCGTGGCGAACCTTGTGGTTTTGTCTGCGTCCGTTGTGACGACTGCGCTTCTTCCCGGTTTGATGGCGCTGGGCGAAGCGGATTCGTCACTACGAAACAACCTGATCGCTGCAATGCAGATCGCTTCGAATTTCGTCTGGATCACGGGCTTCCTGGCCATTCCGGCCGTAGTCTGCCTGTTGGCGATGCTGTTGCCGAGAATACCGGAACTCCCGGACATTTCCGATGACATGAGTGACGCCCTGACTTCCGATGACAACAGAGACACCTTCACGAAGATTCTCAAAGGTTTGTTCGGTCTGCGCGACCGGGGAAAGTACGTGGCTATCCTGGCCGGGGACATCCACGTGGCAGGACTTTCAGAGTTCATCCGCACGAAACGCGACGCGACGTTGTCCATACCGCAGATAGTTTCTTCGCCCATCGGAAGCAAACCGATGCCGAAGGCCGTAGAAGGACTGACGACGACCACGTCCGAAATGAAAATGTGGAGCGGGAAAGAAGAGCACTGCTACGGGAAGAATCTATTCTACGTGTCGAAGCGCAACTACGTCAGGATCTACCCGCGTCGCCTGGGCTCGGGAAGCGGAAAGCCGTTGCTGTACTATTTCGAGGGACACGCCGAGCCGACCGCCCTCCACGATTCGACGCTGCCTTCGGACTGAACGGAATCTTTCCGCCGCTTCAGGCGCGCCGTCCCTGGACCGCTACCCCGCCCGGGCTCACACTTTCTTGCCGTAACGCTCCAGGTACGTGTTCTCGGCCTCTATCGTGCCGATAAGGAGGATCTCGCTTTCGCTGGGCAGCTTCATCGACGGCGGGGGGCTCACGATACTCTCTTTCCCGGTAAAGACGGCCGCGACGTAGCAGCCCGTTTCCGGGTATATCTGGGATTCCGCGATGGTTTTGCCGGCCAGCCCCAGGGGTAGTCTGACGCGGAAGAAATTCAGCCCTTCCGTGATCATGACGATGTCGTTCCGCTTGAGCAGGTTCAGGATGATGTTGGCGCCCATGGAAGCGTAGGACATGACGAAGTCGGCCCCCGCCCGGTGAAGCGCTTCCACGTTCCGCTCCTCTTTCGCCCGCGTGATAATCTGGATATCCGGCCGCAGCTTGCGGCAGTAGATCGTGAGGTAGATGTTCATGTCGTCCTCGTGGGACGTGATGATGACGGTAGGCGCATCCATGAGGCCGGCCTTCTTCATGGTCTCGATATCCGCCGCATCGCCCAGTACGTAGTGCTTCTGGTCCCGGATCCGGTCGGCCTGCTGCTCGATGATCCGGTAGTCCAGCCCGCTCTGCGTGAGGGTGCCTCCCGCGGACCGTCCCACGCGTCCGCCGCCGATGATGACGATGGGCGGATCGGAGACGTTGTAGATGGCGAAGAGTTCATTGTAGGAGGTGATCTGGCTTTCCGTGCCCAGAAGTACAAGGATCATCCGTTCGGTCAGCGGCGTGTCGGGCGCGATCACGTGGAACCTGCCCCGCTCCCATACGCCGACGACCGTAACGCCGGTCAGTTCGCGAAGACGCGTTTCGCGCAGGGTCTTGCCGATGAGCGGGGTATCCAGGATGCTTGCGTCGGCAACCATCAGGTCTTCGACGTTTCCGAGGACGTGAGACATGGAATCCACGCTCGAAGCGAGCCGGGCGAGGAGCTGCCCCATTTGCTGACCCAGCTGGATCACGTGGGTACAGCCCGCCAGTTCGAGGATATCCACGGAATCCGGAGAATTCGCCGTGGCCAGGATGGGGACGTCCTGGTTGATGTTCCGGATCGTGAAGGCGATGCTGGTATTCAGCGTATCCTTGCCGGTGGCCACGACGAGGGCCGCCTGGTCCACGTTCGCGTGCTGATAGGTCTCCGAGTCGTCCAGATCGCCGTACACGACGTTGAGGCCCCGGTCGTGGAGACGCAGCGCTTCGTCCAGGTCGGGTATGATGAATACATAGTCGTTCCCGTACTGCTTGAGCCTGGCGGCCAGGGAACTCGTCACCTCGTCGTGATGGGTGATGACCACGTGTTCCTGGAAGGCCGGATCCAGCGACCGCGGCGCGCGCGCGATGGAGTGGGCGCTGAGCCAGGGCCGGTAGATGAACTCGACGAAGGCCACGGGAAGCACGATGATCAGGGTAGTCAGTCCGGTCAGGAGGACGCACATGGAAAAGAAACGGCCCAGATCGCTGGTAAACACGACATCGCCGTACCCCAGCGTGGTCATCGTGGTCAGCGTCCAGTAAAAACCTGTAAACCAGGTGTAATCCCGTCCTTCCCAGGCCTGAAGCTCGTGAAAGACGACCGTGTAGACCAGCATCAGCAGCACGAGGAAAAAGAAAAACCGGTAGAAGAACTTCAGGTTCCCCGATCCGATCGTCGTGCGTAACACGTCCAGGTACTGTCTGATGAAGGTCCGCATGATGAATCCCGTTGTTCCGAAAACGGTCCGGCCGCACTTCAAGTCCACTTAGTCGCGTCGAACGCCGTGATTCGGTTTACCAGTCTAAAACCATCCTCAGGTACTGTCAAGGCCGCACGGCGATCCCATACATGAAAGCCGCAGCCCGCGTGTTTCCTCCCGGGCGTGAACCAACAAAGGGTTTCGCCCCTTGTTTTTCTCTTGCACCGGTGTCCCCTGTTCCTGTACCCTGCAGAATGCAGGTGCCGGTACGGTCGCGTCACAGGCCGTCGCCGGCCTGCTCCTTGCTGATCCCTTGTCAATCCCCTGTAGAACGGAAGCGTGGACCATGAAGAACGTCATATCCTACCTGGAATCCCAGCGGCCCCGGGCCCTGGAGGGCCTGAAGGACTTCCTCCGCATACCCAGCGTGAGCACCCATCCCCATCACCGCGAGGATCTGCGCCGGTGCGCCCGGTTCCTTGCCGGCGAACTGGAACGGATCGGCATGCACAACGTGGCGGTGAACCCCACGGCCGGCCATCCCATCGTGACGGCGGACTGGCTGGGCGCGCCCGGAAAGCCCACCGTCCTCTTCTACGGGCACTACGACGTCCAGCCCGCGGAACCCTTCGAACTGTGGGAGAGCGATCCCTTCGATCCCGTGATCCGGGGCGACAACCTGTACGCCCGCGGGTCGACGGACGACAAGGGGCAGGTATGGGTCCACGTGAAGGCCCTGGAGGCCCACCTGCGGGAGAACGGCCGCCTTCCGGTGAACGTCCGCATGCTGATCGAGGGGGAGGAAGAGGTATCGAGCGAGAACCTGGAAGCCTACCTGGAAACCCACCGGGAAGAACTGGCGGCGGACGTGGTGGTCATTTCCGATACTTCCATGTTCGACTACGAGCAGCCTTCGATTGGATATGCCTTGCGGGGCATGGCCTACATGGAGATCCGGCTGGAGGGACCCAACAAGGACCTGCATTCGGGCATCTACGGCGGCGCGGTGCCCAACCCGCTCAACGTCCTGTCGGAAATGCTGGGCAGGATGGTGGACAACGACGGACGGATCACGGTACCCGGGTTCTACGACGACGTCTTGCCGCTGGGCGGCGGAGAGCGCGCGTCACTTGCCGCGCTGTCCTTCGACGAGGCGGGCTTCGCCGGGGGGCTGGGGTTGCCCGAAACCACGGGGGAGAAGGGGTTCTCGACGCTGGAGCGCCTCTGGGCCCGGCCCACCCTGGACGTAAACGGGATGCTGGGGGGATTCACGGGCGAGGGATCAAAGACCGTGATCCCATCAAAGGCCATGGCGAAGGTCAGCATGCGTCTCGTGCCGGACCAGGATCCCGACAAGATCGCCCGGGCATTCACGGACTACGTCAAAAGCCTCGCACCGCCCCCGGTGAAGGTGGAGGTCATTTGCCACGGCACGGGAAAACCGGTCCTCACGGCGCGGGACCATCCCGCGGTGACGGCAACCCACGAGGCCATTACCCGGGGCTTCGGCAAGGAGCCCGTCTACATCCGGGAGGGCGGCAGCATCCCGGTGGTGGCCATGTTCGAGGAGCAGCTCGGCCTGCCCACGGTCCTGATGGCTTTCGGCCTGCCCGATTGCGACGCCCACGCGCCCAACGAAAAGTTCCACCTGCCCAATTTCTACCGGGGAATCGACAGCGCGGCCTGGTTCTACGAGGAATACGGCCGGCGGCACTGACCCGGACCCCGATCCAATCTCTCTCTAAATATGACTTTGATTGGTCGCGCTGATCAGGTACTGCTTCGCCCTGGACTCTAGGCGGACTGGCCTGCCTGGTTGGCGGCCGCCCGTTTCTCCATGGCGTCCACCGAGGTCGCCACGGCGGCGTCGCCCGTGACGTTCACCGCGGTGCGGCACATGTCGAGGATGCGGTCGACGCCGAGGATCAGCGCGATGCCCGCGGCCGGCACGCCGATGGTCTCGAGGATGATGATCAGCATGATGATGCCCGCTCCGGGCACCGCGGCGGTGCCGATCGAGGCGAGGACGGCCGTGAGGACGATCTGCAGCTGGGCGGTCATGTCGAGCCCGAGGCCCAGGGCCTGGGCGATGAACACGGCGGCCACGGCCTGGTAGAGCGCGGTGCCGTCCATGTTGATCGTGGCGCCGAGGGGCAGGACGAAGGAAGTGACTTCCCTGGAGACCCCGAGATTACGCTGGCTCACCTCCATGGTAACGGGAAGCGTGGCACCGCTGGAACTGGAGGAGAAGGCCAGGAGCTGGGCCGGGGCGATTCCCCGGAAGAATCGGACGATCTTCATGTCGGAGAAGATTTTCAACAAAAGCGGGTAGGTGACGATGCCGTGGATCAGGAGCCCCGCGAGGACCACAAGACAGTAAAAGCCAAGGGCTCCGAGGAGTTCGCCGACCGCGGACAGGTCGTCCCGGGCCACCTGGTTGATGGTCTTGGCGATCAGGGCGAAGACCCCGATGGGGGCCACGACCATGATCATGTTCACGATCTGGATGATGACCGACGTGAGGCCGCCGAAGAAATCCACCAGGGGTTTGCTCTTGTCGTTTGGTATCAGTACGAGAGCGATCCCGAAGAGGAGGGAGAAGAAGACGACCTGGAGCATGCGTCCGTTGTTGCTCAGGGCGCCGAAGATGTTATCGGGCGTCATGTCCACGAAGACCTGCAGCGGACCTCTATCCCTGGCCGATTCGGCCCGTTCCATGTCCGATTCCGCGTCGGACTGATAGGCCGCCTGCAGCTGTTCCTGCAGCCCCTGGGGCACGCCCGTCCCGGGTTCGAGCAGGTTGACCATGAAGAGGCCGATGGTCACGGAGACCGTCGTCGTGATGATGTAGATGGCGATCGTCCTGCCCCCGATCCGGGACAGTTTCTTCACGTCCGACAGCGAAGCGACGCCCATGATGAGCGAGCCCAGCACGAGGGGAACGGCAATTACCTTGAGCAGGTTCAGGAAGATGTCGCCGAAGGGCGTGATCCAGTCCTCGGTGAACTCGCTCCAGCCCATGGCCGCGGAGAGGATGCCGTACAGCCCGCCGAGGATCAGGCCGATGATGATCTTCCAGTGCAGGGGCAGGCGCCATAGATTCATATCGAGTTATACTCCGATTCCGGCGCTTAGACCGGGACGTCGTGGAACAGGCCCTGGACGGTCCGGACCAGCTTTTCCTCGTCAGGAATGGTTTGCGGTTCCAGCCCGGGACTGAATGGCACGGGGACGTCCATGGCGCCGAGGCGCTTGACGGGGGCGTCCAGGTAGTCGAAGGCCTCGTCGGCGATCCGGGAGGCCAGTTCGCCGGTGACCCCGTAGCTCTGGTAGGCTTCGTCGATCACCACGGCGCGGCTGGTCTTCTCGACGGAACGCACGATGGTATCCATATCGAGGGGCGACAGCGTCCGGGGGTCCACCACCTCGGCGCTGATCCCCTCCCGTTCCAGTTCGTCCGCCGCCTTGAGCGCGGTGTGCACCATGCTCGAGGTGGCGACGAGGGTCACGTCGCTTCCTTCCCGTTTGATATCCGCCACGCCGAAGGGAATGGTATGGTCCTCGTCATCCGGAACCGGACCTTTCAGGCCGTACATCATCTTGTCTTCGTAGACGACGGTGGGGTTGTCGTCGCGAATGGCGGTCTTGAGCAGCCCCTTCAGATCGGCCGGCGTGGAGGGGATGGCCACCTTGACGCCGGGTATGTGGGACAGCCAGGCCTGCAGGCTCTGGGAGTGCTGCGCCGCCGAAGAACGTCCCGCGCCGATGGTGGTCCGAATCGTCAGCGCAACGCTGGCCTGCCCCCCGGTCATGTAGCACATCTTGGCCGCCTGGTTGACGATCTGGTCCATGGCGATGGTAATGAAGTCGCCGAACATGATTTCGACGATGGGGCGCATGCCCGTAAGGGCGGCGCCCACGCCCGCCCCCATGATGCCCGCCTCCGAAATGGGCGTGTCCCGCACCCGGTCCCCGCCGAATTCGTCGAGCAGTCCGACGGTGACCTTGAACACGCCGCCCGCCGCGGCCACGTCCTCTCCCATGAAGAAGACGGTCTCGTCCCGCCGCATCTCTTCCGCGATGGCCTCGCGGACGGCTTCTCCGTAGGTGATCTGGCGCTCAGGAGTAGACATGATCGGTCACCTCGCCGGCTTCGGGATAGGGGGAGTCCTTCGCAAAGGCCACGGCGTCTTCCACCCGCTTCGTGATGGTCGTGTCGATGGATGCCAGCTCAGCCTCGTCCGCCATGCCCGCCTTCAGCATGCGCCGGGCGAAGCGGGGTATGGGATCCTTCGCGAGCCAGGTGTCCGTCTCCTCCTGGGTCCGGTAGGTCTTTTCCGGGTCGCCGTCGCCCACGTGGTGCCCGCGGTACCGGTAGGTCTTGTTCTCGATCAGGCAGGGTCCCTCGCCGGCCCGGGCCCTTTGAACCATCTCCACGGCGGTCTGGTGCACGGCGACCGCGTCGTTGCCGTCGACCACCACGGCCGGCATGTCGAAACCCGCGGCCCGTTCGGCCACGTGTTCCCTGACGGCCGTCACGTCCTTCGCGGCGGTATATTCCCCGTAATGGTTGTTTTCGCAGACGAACAGGACGGGCAGCGACCAGACGGATGCCAGGTTGGCGGATTCCAGGAAGGCGCCCTGGTTGATGGCGCCGTCGCCGAAGAAGCACACGGCCACCTGCCCGCTGTTGCGCATCTTGCCGCTCAGGGCCGCGCCGGTCGCCATGCCCATGCCGCCTCCCACGATCCCGTTCGCGCCAAGGATCCCGAGACTCATGTCGGCGATGTGCATGGTGCCGCCCTTCCCCCGGTTGTAGCCGTCGACCTTGCCCATCATTTCGGCCATCATGCGGTCGACCTTGCCACCCTTGGCGATCAGGTGGCCGTGGCCCCGGTGGGTACTGGTGAGGTAGTCGTCGTCGTTCAGGGCGGAACAGATGCCCACGGCCGAGGCTTCCTGGCCGATATACAGATGGGCGAGACCACGCATCAGGCCCTGCGTGTATACTTCCAGCACGGCCTCCTCGAACCGCCGTATGGTCAGCATCTTCTCGTAGATTTCCCGGCAAAGCGGCTCGGGCAGCGGCAGCGTCCCCTCGTCGCTGGAGGTGGTGATCAACTCCAGGGGTTCCGACATGTTTCAAGCGCTCCTGTAGGTAGCGGCGGAACTGAAATCCGGGTTCAGGCGAACGGTCTCATAATACGGACGGGCGGGCGGGCAGGCAAGAGGAAAAAACAAGCGCATGACGGCCGGCTCATGGTATTCGGTCACGACGATTGCGGCATCCCGGACCAGCCGGTCCGGTCCGAGGCAAAACCCGGCCCCGGCCCCGGTTCACACGCTCCTGTCCGGCGCGAAACCCCGGTTGACCCGGCGAATCAGCGGTGGGGCAATGAGGATCATCAGGATGGTCTCGGGGACGACGACGCTGGCGTTGTACAGCAGGGCGTAGAGCCACGGCGCAGTCCATTGCTGGAGCAGGGGCGAAAGGGTGATTCCGGTATAGTCCCGGACCAGTTCGTAGACCTGCCGGTTCAGTTCCGGTGGCGTGAAGGCCGCGAAATAGACCGCGCCGGACACCACGTGACTGGCCAGCCGGAATACGCCCGCCACCAGGATGCCCAGCCGGGGCCAGGCTGGAAAGCAGCCGATGATCCCGAGCAGGGCGTAGGGCAGCAGGTAGTCCAGGGCGACCTGGATGGGGTGCAGGATGACGGGGTCGACGATCAGCGTGACCAGGCCCGCGGCCAGACCGCCGGCCACGCCCGCCCTGGGACCGTGGGTGACCGCCAGGTAGACCAGGGGCAGGATCTTCAGCGACAGCGAACCGCCCCAGGGCAGCCGGTACAGGCGGATGAAGCCGAGGAGTACCGCGAGCGCGACGGCCACGGCCATGGCGGTCAGGCGGCGCGTGCTACCGGTCCTGGCCGTCGCCTGCGGATTCGCTTTCTTCGGGCTCGTGCTTGCCATGTCCGTTCATGTCGGCCAGGCGCTTCATCTTTTCCTGCTTGTCCAGCTTCCGCATCGTATCGAGGAGCGCCGTGTCGAGTTTCCTGATCCGTTCCGTGGTCGAAGTCAGTTCCAGCAGGGACTGCCGTTCCTGCAGGACCATATCGAGCGTCGACGCGATAATGAAGGAAAAGTGCACCGGGTCGAAGATGCCCCGGATGGCGCCTACGCCCCTGGTCTGCAGGCGGATCGTCTTCTGGTAGGCGTTCAGGACCTTCTTCAGCAGGTCGGAGGGGATGTCCTCGCTCTCGTCGTCGAAGTACTCCACGACCGCTTCCAGGTAGGATTCGCGGTTCAGCACGTCGAGGACGCGGAACCGCCTCCGTCCCTCGGTGAGGATATCCATGGACCCGTTTTCAAATTGCCGCAGGATCTGCGTGATCCGGGCGGTGCAGCCAACCTGGCAAAGCTGGGTTTCATGGAGGAGGAGAATGCCGAATTCCATTTTCTCGTCGAGACACTTCTGCACCATTTCCTTGTAGCGGGATTCGAATATGTGGAGGTGCAGAGGCATGCCCGGGAACAGCACGGTGTTAAGCGGGAAGAGGGGTATCTCGGGTGTATTCATGGCGGTGTGGCGTACGAGAAAAAGACGCGGAATCTCACTGTTGAAATGGAACACGGGCGCAGCGTGGTGGGCAAAATCCCGGATTCGCCGCTCACGAAGTAACGTGGACGGGACACGCGCATCTTAATCAGGCCCCGTCGGACGTGTCAACGGAATTCGGCCCGCGGCCGGTGTTTCGCGGTGCCAGTTCCTGCTTGACGGCCTCCGGCCTCCGGCTATATTACGGTGTTGCTTCCGGGTGTAACTGAAATAGTTTGGCGCAATTAGGTCAGGTGGCAGACGTCATGGACGAGACCCTTGACAGCAAGAGATCGAGGGAAGGGAAGCGGGACAGCCGTCCCCTTCGCAAACCATCCTTTACCAATATCTCCGGGGCTCCGGTGGAGGCATTGTATACGGCCGGGAACCGGTCCGGTTCCGACTACCTGCGGGACGAAGGCTTCCCGGGACAGTTCCCCTATACGCGCGGGGTCCACGCTTCGCTGTACCGGGGCCGGCCGTGGACCATCCGGCAGTTCTCCGGCTTTGGTTCCGCGGCGGATTCCAACGCCCGTTTCAAGTTCCTCCTGGATCAGGGACAGGACGGTCTTTCCGTGGCCTTCGACGTGCCCACGCTGATGGGTTTCGACTCCGATCACCCGTCGTCGGAAGGGGAAGTGGGTGTATGCGGGGTCGCCGTCGACACGCTGGAGGACATGGAGATCCTGTTTTCCGGCATTCCGCTGGACCGGATCAGCACGTCCATGACGATCAACGCCCCCGCCGCGGTGCTGCTGGCAATGTATCTGGCCGTGGCGGAGAAACGGGGCATCCCCTGGACCGCGCTGAGGGGCACGTTGCAGAACGATATCCTGAAAGAGTACATCGCCCAGAAGGAGTGGATCTGTCCACCCGCCTCGGCCCTGAAGTTCGTCGCCGATACAGTGGTCTTCTGCACGGAACGGGTACCGCGGTGGAACCCCGTCAGCATCAGCGGGTATCACATCCGGGAGGCGGGCGCGACCGCCGCCCAGGAACTGGCCTTCACCCTGGCGGACGGTTTCGCCTACGTCGACGCGTGCCTGGCCGCCGGTCTCGCCGTCGACCAGTTCGCTTCGCGGCTGTCCTTCTTCTTTAACGCCCATATCGATTTCTTCGAAGAAATCGCGAAGTTCCGGGCCGCGAGGCGGATCTGGGCGCGTCACATGCGCCGGCGGTACGGCGCCCGGTCGGAGCGGTCCCGGATGCTGCGCTTCCATACCCAGACCGCGGGATGCAGCCTGACGGCCCAGCAGCCGGAGAACAACATCGTGCGCACGGCAGTGGAAGCCCTTTCCGCCGTGCTGGGAGGTACCCAGTCGCTCCACACCAACGCGCTGGATGAAGCCTACGCCCTGCCGTCGGAACAGGCGGCCCGCATCGCCGTGAGAACCCAGCAGATCATCGCCCACGAAACGGGCGTGGCCGATACGATCGATCCCCTGGGCGGCTCATACTACGTCGAAACGCTCACCGACCGGCTCGAAGAGGAGGCGGAGGCCTATTTCGAGCGGATCGACGCCTTCGGAGGCATGGTGGCGGCCATCGAGGCGGGATTCCCCCAGCGGGAGATCATGATCGCGGCCAACCGGTACCAGGAGGAGATCGAAAACCGGGATCGGATCATTACCGGCGTGAACGAATTCTTCTCTCCGCGGGAGGGCGACCTCCAGACGCTGCGCATCGACCCGCGTATCGAACGGGAGCAGCGAGGCCGTCTCGAATCGGTCAGGCGAAGAAGAGACGGTCCGGAGGCGGTCAGGGCCCTTGAAGCCCTGGGTGCCGCGCTCCAGAACGGGGAGAACCTCATGCCGGCCATGCTGGCGGGGGTCAAGGCCTATGCGACGCTGGGAGAAATCGTGGGCGTGTTGCAGGAAGTGCACGGGCCGTACGAGGAACCCGTCGTCTTTTAAGGCACGCCGGCGGTTCGGCCGGCCGTCATATCTCAAAGGGAACCAACTAAATGCCTCGTACCAACAAGGGACTGTCCACCCGCTCCGTGCACGGCGGGGAGCATCGTGACAAACCGTTTTCCTCGGTGACCAATCCCATCGTACAGACATCCACGTACGTGTTTCAGAATACCCAGGAGCTGATCGACTACACGACGGGAGAAGTCGACCGGGAAGAATACGGACGCTACGGCAACCCCACCAAGTCGGTGGCGGAGCGCAAGATCGCCGAGTTGGAGGGCGGTGAGGACGCCGCCCTCTTTTCTTCCGGCATGAGCGCGTTCACGTCCGTGCTGCTCGCCATGCTCTCCTCCGGCGCCCACGTGATCGTCATGGACGAGTGCTATCGGCGCAGCCGCCAGTTCTGCCGGCAGATCCTTCCGAGATACAACATCGACGTGACCTTCGTGGAGACGGGTAACTGCGATGCGCTGGCGTCGGCGATCACCGATAAAACCCGCCTCATCGTATCCGAATCTCCCACCAATCCCTACCTGAACGTGATCGACCTGGAACAGGTCACCGAGATCGCAGCGAGGCACCGCGTCAAGGTGCTGATCGACGGCACTTTCGCCACGCCCTACAACCAGAAGCCCCTGGATTTCGGGATCGACCTGGTCCTTCACAGCGCCACCAAGTACCTGGGCGGCCACAACGACCTGCTTTCAGGCGCCGTCGTGGGCAGCGCGGCGCTCATCGCGGCCATCCGCGAGTTCCGCGACGTCACGGGCGGCATCGTCGATCCCCACGGCGCGTACCTGCTGATCCGCGGACTGAAGACCTTTGCCCTGCGCATGGAGCAGCACAACGCGAACGGCATGGCCGTCGCCCGTTTCCTGGATGGCCATCCCCGCGTCCGGAAAACATACTACCCCGGCCTGGAGAGCCACGCGGGCCATGAGACGGCGCGCCGGCAGATGAGCGGTTTCGGGGGCGTGGTGAGTTTCGAGGTCGACGGCGACATGGAAACCACCATCCGGTTCATCGATGCGTTGCGTATTCCCTACATCGCGCCGAGCCTGGGCGGCGTGGAGAGCCTGATCGAACAGCCCGCCATCATGTCGTTCTATGAAATGGACCGCTCCGAACGGCTCGAAATCGGCATCAAGGACGAACTCGTCCGGTTTTCGGTGGGTATTGAAAACGCCGACGACCTGATCGCCGACCTGGAACAGGCCCTGGGCAGGATCTGAATCGCGGTCGCGGCCGACTGGTCAGGCCGACCAGTCAATAGGGAAAGAACTCCGGGGCCAGGACTCGAACCTGGATAGCCAGAACCAAAATCTGGTGTCCTGCCAATTGAACGACCCCGGAACGCTCAAGGTCCCGTCGGTGTGACGGACCGGAAGACATCCGCCTGCGAGACGATCTCGCAGGCGCCCGTATTCACATCTCGTCCCGCCCGGAACCGGTACACGGTATCGGCCATGACTTCCAGCGTGTCGCGCACGACGCCCGAACAGGTGGCCGAATCCACCGACAGGATATGGGTCCCGGCCTTGACGGAGCGAAAGTCGGTGTAACCGCCGATCTCCAGTTCCCGCGCGTCGCCGCCCAGGTCCACCCGTATGGTTTCGGTACTGTCCAGCGCATTGAACACGGTCAGCAGGAAGGTATCTTCGCCCCCGCAGGACGCGGCCATAAAAACCGCGACCAGCATAGCGGCCGCCCCGCCGGCCCGCCGCTGAGCGGCTCCGGATCCGCCGATTTCATCCATATCCTTACCCGAAACCATTCCATCCACGGCGTCGCCCGATCATCGTTGCTTCTCCCGGCGGCTCCGGACCGTACCTGCTTCACCGCGCCGAACCGAGATCCCATCCGGTCCGGCTCAATCTACCCGGGCAGGCCACTGGTGTCAATCTGAACTTGCCCGGCAATCCGCGTTGCCCTGCGGTCCGTGTTGCCTTGGGGCGCGCAGTGTCCGGCCCCTTTGGCGTAATCTGCTTGACAGGGTCTCCTGCCGTTTGTAAAATGGAGCAACTCACGCGATTTCCCTTCCCCTGTAGATTCAGGTTTTACCAGGCGGTGTTTTCATGCTGAAGTCGCGACATCTCCCAGGCAGACACCTGCCAGCCTACACGTTCATTCTGGCCTTGTCCTGGTTCTCCATGCCGGATTCCGTCCGTGGCCAGGCTGCGGAGCGTCCCGTCCTGCATGGCGGTGCGGTCACCATCGGCAAGGTAGCCGCCGGAGACCTCACCTTCCACCCCCTGTTCAACAGCCTGGGCGTGGAAAGAGAGATCGCCGCGCTGATCTACGGCGAAGGCCTGTTGCGCGTAGACGAATCGGGTGCTCCGTCAGACGGCCTGGCTTACCTGCCCATCAAGCTTTCCGACGGCCGCGACTGGGTTTTCCGGCTGAAGCAGGGGGTTGAATTCCACGATGGAGAACTGCTGACCGCCGCCGACGTTATCTTCACCTACACGCGATACAAGGCTTCCCGCGTGTATGATCCCGTCTTCCACCGTTATTTCCAGAACATCGAGCAGCTTTCCGCCCTGGATCAGCAGACGGTGCGAATCATCATGAAGTCGCCGATCCAGGCCTTCCCCAGCCGGCTTGCGACGCTGCCCATACTGCCCAGGCACCAGATGGAACGAGGCCTTTTCGCCGATGTCGGCGCGCACCTGGAAACGACCCGCCCCGTCGGGCTGGGGCCCTACAGGGTCGAGGCCTGGCCAGCCCTCGATACCGTGACGCTCACGGCGTATGAACGCTGGCATCGGGGCCGCGCGAACCTGGACAGGGTGGTGTACCGGTTCTACCCCACCTCCGAAGCCCTGCAGGCGGCCTTTATCATGCGTGAGGTCGACCTCATCGAAGTGGAACGCGACGGCACGCTCAAGGATCTGAAACGGGCCAGGCCCGACGCCAAAATACAGGCGATCGTACCGGGAAACCGCGCCTTTGCCGCGGTCTTCTATAATCACCGGGACCCCCTGCTTTCCCAATCGGACATACGACGGGCACTGACCTACGCCACGAACCGCAAGCGTATCCTGGACGAGGTGCTGGTCCGCGGCGCCGGGGTGCTCGCCCACAGCCCCATTCATCCCGAGTTCGAGTTCAAAGGCGGCGACATGGGATTCGATTACAGTCCGCGCGAGGCCCGCGAAATGCTGCGTCTCCAGGGATGGACAGACACCGACGGGGACGGGTTTCTCGACCGGGAAGGGCGTTCCCTCCGATTCGAATTGCTGTTCCCCCGGGGGCAGGCCTCCGCCGAGAAGACGGTGCGGGTCATCAGGCTGAACCTTAACCACGTCGGCATCCGGGTCGTACCCGTACCCGTCACCCAGAAGGAACTGGTCCAGCGGCTCGGTATCGGCAGCTACGAGGCCGCGCTGTTCGTTCAGGATTTCGAACCCACGGCGGATGACCTGTACGCCGTGTTTCATTCGGAGAGCATCGGACTGGGCAACATGCTCGGATACCGTAGCCGCCAGGTCGACCGCAACATCAATTTCCTCTTCGGACTGCCCGATCAGCAGCGCGCCGGACCCGTCTATCAGCAGCTCGAGATGTTGTTGATCCGGGACCAGCCCTGTATGTTCCTCTACTTCGTCGATACACGGTACGTCGCGTACGATCCCTCCTTGAAAAACCTGGGCATCCCGGGTGAAGCGCTTCGATCGCCCGCAGCCTGGTTCCGGACCGCGTACGCTCCTTGACGGCGCGTGATCCCATGCTTCCCAATAGTTTACGAGAAGGCCTGTGGCCACGGCTGCTTGTATCCCATATCACCCTGGCCACCATTCCGGTGCTGATTGTCGGTCTGCTCCTCCTCGCAACGGCCCGCCGTTCGATCGAAGATACGGTAGCCGACGGCAACCTCGAGGTCGCGCGCAGGGCAAGCAACGAGATCCGGCTCTACATCGAACAGGCGCGTCGCGTGATCGACCTGGCCGCGAACAACATGGACATGATCGACGCCACGGACGCGGTGTACCAGAAACTGATCGACGACCTGGTCATCCGTCAGGATTTTCTCAGCGAACTGGCCGTGCTGGACCTGGCGGGCCGGGAGTTACTGACCACCCGTCTCGAAGGGCCGTCTGCGACGCGGGCGGACCTGGAACTCCCTTCGGGCGAAGCCGCCGCGGTCTCGCCGGTGTTCATTTCCGGCGACGGACTGCCCGCGGTGACGATCACCGTGCCCGTGCGGCGGCTGGACGAGCACAGGGGATACCTGGCCGCGCGGGTGAACCTCAAGGACATGTGGGACCTGGTGGACAACATTCAGCTGGGAGAGGGACAGGCGGAAGGATTCGGCAACGCGTACGTGGTGACCGGGACCGGGCGGTTGATCGCTCATCCGGAAAGGGACCGGGTATACCGCCAGGACGATCTGTCCGCGTCTCCCGTCGGAAGGGCGCTGAAGGCGGAGCAGAGCGGCACGCTGGTCTATACCGGGCCGCCGGGAGAAACGGTCGCCGCTTTCGCGACCGTAGAACCGCTCGGATGGAAGGTCGTTATAGAACAGCCGGCCGCCAGGGCCTTCGCCCGGTCGCAGGACATGATCCTGGGCATCAGCGTGCTCATGGTCATCAGCGCGGCAGTCGCCTCGCTGATCGGAATCCTCGTTGCTCGCAAGATCGTCCGGCCGATCCACGAACTGGTGCGGGGCGCGCAACTGTTCGCCCGGGGCAGGCTGACCCATACCATAGAGACGTCGGGGCATGGCGAACTGACCACCCTGGCCCGTGAATTCAACCAGATGGCCCGGGAACTGCTGGAGAAGGAACGGCGCCTGAAACAGGCCGAGCACCTGGCTACGCTGAGCAAGTTCGCCACCATTCTGTCCCATGAAATCCGCAACCCGCTCAACTCCATGATCATCAACCTCAGGATCCTCAAGCGGGACCTGGAAAAGCAGGACGGAGACCCCCGGAACCGGGGCGGGCACTATGAGAAGGTGATCTCGGAAATCTGGCGCATCGACAGTCTCGTGGAGAATTTCCTGAATTACGCGCGACCGCCCGAACTGGCGCCTTTCCCCCACGACATAAATACGGTGCTTGACGAGGTGATCGCGACCCATCAGGGTACGGCGGAGGAACGGGGCGTACGCATCGTCACCCGGTTCCGGGATAACGAACTGATGGTCTCTGTCGACATCAACCAGATCAAGCAGGTGTTTCTGAACATCATGCTGAACGCCTTCGACGCCATGGAAGAAGGCGGGACGCTGACGGTCTCCACGGAGCGGGTGCTGCCCCGGCGCAGCGGGGACCTGACCCTGGACCGTATCCGAGACAGCCCCCACGTCAATGTAAAGTTCGAAGATACCGGAAGAGGTATTGATCCCGGCCAGCTGGATCGTATATTCGAGGTGTACTACACGTCCAAGTCCACCGGCACGGGACTGGGCCTGCCCATTGCCCGGCAGATCGTGGAGAAACACGGAGGCCGGATCACGGCGGAAAGCGAGCCGGGCGCGGGGACGGCCTTCATCCTGTCCCTCCCGGCACTGGAGTCGGCCGCGGCCGAACCGGTCGCCGGGCAACTATCCGAGTCGGCTGGCACGGAATAGCCGGACCCTCGGGAAAGGTGGAACAGAGGATTTTCATGGAACGCATCCTGATCGCGGAAGACGACCGCAACACCCGGGAGGGACTGGTCGAGTTGCTGTCGGACGAAGGATATGAAGTCACCGGAGTGACCGATGGCGAGCAGGCGTACGAAACGGCCCGCAAGCGTCATTTCGACGTGCTGCTCACGGATATGAAAATGCCCCGGGTGAACGGCCTGAACCTGATCAAGCGAGTGACCGGCACCTCGCCGGAAACGAGTATCATCATGATGACGGCCTTCGCCACGGTGGAGACGGCCGTGAAGGCCATGCGCGACGGCGCCTTTTCCTACCTGACCAAGCCGCTGAAGATGGAGGAACTGCTCGCCGCCATACAGGGCGCGCTGCAGGAGAAGCAGAACAGGCGGCGGATGGAAGCGTCACCGAGGTCTTCCTCCATTCCCGACCCGGACATCATCGGCGAAAGCGAACAGATCAAGGGTATATTCGAACGGGTGGAAAAGGTCGCCAGGGCCAATACCACGGTACTGCTGCTCGGGGAAAGCGGCACGGGCAAGAGCCTGATCGCCCGGGCGATTCACGCGAAGAGCTACAGAAGGGACCGCCCCTTTGTGGACGTGAGTTGCGCCTCCATTCCGGAGGGATTGCTGGAAAGCGAACTCTTCGGGACGGAAAAGGGGGCGTACACCGGTGCGCTGAACACGACGCGCAAGGGGTATTTCGAGCGGGCGGCCGACGGGACGATATTCCTGGATGAAATCGGTGAAATCAGTGGTACCGTCCAGGTCAAGCTGCTGCGCGTGCTGCAGGAACGCCGATTCGAAAGACTGGGCGGGACCGAGCCGCTGCATATCGACGTCCGGGTGATCGCGGCCACCAACCGGAACCTGGAGGACGCGGTGGCGGAAGGGCGCTACCGGCAGGACCTCTACTACCGGCTCAACGTCATACCCATCGTGGTGCCTCCGCTGCGCGACCATCGGGACGACGTCCCGCCGCTCATCGATTATTTCATCCGGAAATTCACGGAGGAGAACGGGCTCGGGGACAAGTACATGTCAGACGACGCGCTGGAGATCTGCAAGGGGTACGACTGGCCCGGAAACATACGGGAAGTGGAGAACGCCATCGAGAGCGCCGTGGTATTGAGTGACGGGGAGCGCATCCTCCCCGAACATCTCCCCAACCTTACCAACGCGCCCGCCATCGTGTCGAATCCCGGTCCCGTCCAGGGTACCCTGAAGGATTCCAGGGGACAGGCGGAGAAGCTCCTCATTCAACAGGCGCTGCGGGAGTCCGGCGGCAACCGCACGAGGGCGGCGGAAGCCCTCGGAGTGACGGTCAGGACCATCCAGTACAAGATCAGGAAATACGACCTGTAGCGCCGAAACCTTCTCCCTGGAGGCTGTCTCCTGCCCGGGAGAGTCAAGTCCGGCCGGTAACGCAACATGGAGACGAAAGCCATCTCCGTATCCGTCGTGATTCCCACGTACAACCGGGAGAAACGGTTGCCGGCGGCGGTCCGGTCCGTCCTGGACCAGTCGCTTCCACCTGCTGAAATCATCGTGATCGATGACGGTTCCACGGACGCGACCCCGGCCCTGATGCGGCACTTCCCCGAAGTACGTTACATTCGACAGGAAAACCAGGGGGTCAGCCAGGCCAGGAACCATGGCATTCGCGTGGCGCGGCACGAATGGATCGCTTTTCTCGACTCCGATGACGAATGGCTCCCACGCAAGCTGGAAAAACAGCGCGAGGCCCTGGAAGGCCATCCGCAATACCGTTTCTGCCACACCGATGAAATATGGATCCGCAGGGGCAGGCGAGTCAATCCCATGAAGAAACACGCAAAGTACGGGGGCTACATCTTCGATCAGTGTCTGCCCCTGTGCGTCATTTCTCCGTCTTCCGCGCTGATACACCGCGGCCTGTTCGACCGCTACGGCACGTTCGACCCGGAACTGCCGGTGTGCGAAGACTACGACCTGTGGCTGCGCATGTGCGCGCGGGAACCCGTGCTCTACGTAGACGAACCCCTGTTGCTGAAATTCGGCGGCCACGAAGACCAGTTGTCGCACGCCTACTGGGGCATGGACCGATTCCGCATACGCGCGCTGGAGAACCTGATCCGGAGCGGCATCCTGGACGGCGCGGCCCTGGCCGGCGCCCTGGACACCCTTTGCCGTAAAATCGATATCTACGCAAACGGGGCGGAGAAGCGGCGCAGATTCGGCGAAGCGCATAGCTACAGGGAGAAAAAACGGTACTTCGAAGCACGATTCGCCGCGATCCGAAGCGGCTGATCATATGCAAAATCTTTCATAGCGTTCTGAAGGGGTTTTCCGGCTTCAGGCCTGCGACGTACAGATTCGACCCCTGAATACGTCAAAGTTTCCCTTCGTCGGGCGAATACTTCGCTCCTGGACGTTTTCGGCATGTTATTTGCGTCCTCGTAAGCGTGGATGACTGTATCCTTAATGTACTGAGTCAGTCCTGGCGTCGTGCCCGCGGGCCGGGTTTCGCCCCTGAAATCGAGACGAATGATGAAGCGCATCGCATATCTGCTGGTCCTGTGTTTCGGCCTGGCGCCATTTTCCGCACAGGCGGTTACGTCCGGCAAAGTGACGGGATTCGTCCGGGACGCGGCCACAGGGGATCCGCTGGCCGGCGTCACCATACGCATTGAAGGAACCGAATTAAGGGTCATATCCGGCTTGAACGGCGAGTATTACATGCTCAACGTTCCCGTGGGCACCTACCGCGTCGAAGTCCAGATGATCGGTTATCTTCCCGTCCGAACGCAGGCGTTGACCGTTATCAGCGACCGGTCCACGCGGATCGATTTCGAGCTGGAAACGACCATACTCGACCTGGCGGAACCGGTAACGATCACCGCGCCGAGAATTTCGCCCCGATCGGACCTGACCGCATCGAGCGAATTGATCGTTCCCCGGGAAATCGAGTCCCTGCCCGTTACGGACCTGTCGGACCTGATCTTTCTCCAGAACGGGGTGGTCCGGGACGCGGAAGGCGACCTGCACGTTCGCGGCGGGCGGGGGAACGAGATCTCCTATTACGTGGACGGCGCCTCCCTGGAGGATCCCCTGCTGGGGGGCATGGGC
The DNA here is from genome assembly GCA_965202605.1 of bacterium. Lineage (GTDB taxonomy): Bacteria > JAAXHH01 > JAAXHH01 > JAAXHH01 > JAAXHH01 > JAAXHH01. The sequence continues at coordinate 1,517,397 of OZ241838.1, read as the reverse complement.
ACCCATATCCAACTGGACTCGGTCGCGGAACTGGTCATCAACCGGGGCGGCTTCAACGCGCAGTACGGGGAGGCCATGTCGGGCGTCGTCAATATCGTGACCCGCGAGGGAAGCGGCCCCCTGTCAGGCACCCTGCGCGGCGCCACCACCTTTCAGTCCCGGTACGACCTGGAAGCGGGAGGCTACGACGGAACTTCACCGGGAAGGGGCGGCCGCCTGGAAGGAACGCTGAGCGGGGCGCTCCCCCGGTTCGGAGACCGCGGCGGTTACTTCCTGTCGGGCCAGGTATTGAGCGACGGGCATCATATCCCGCACAACAGCCGTTCGCTGGCCACGGTGGCGGGGAACCTGGTGTTCAAGCCCTATCCCCTCATGAAGCTGAAGCTCAGCGGGCATTACTTCCGCCAGCGCCATCTTCAGTACGATCATCGCAATCAGAATGGTCTTTCCTACGATTTCAATCCGGACGGACTGCCGGAAAGACAGGCCGGAAGCCACGCGCTCAACCTGTCCGTCACCCAGAACATCAGCCCCCGTCTTTACTATACCGCGCGGTTTTACAGGTACGCCACCAACAGCATCCTGTTCCCCACCATGCTGACGGACACGTACTGGTCGGAGTGGCCGGGCTATTCGGAGGACGACCGAGGTGTTTACAACGGATTGATCTACGAGTCCACCCAGTTGCCGTCCGATCGATACGAGGGACTGCCGTTTACGGAAGGCGGCGACTTCTTCCCGCTTTACCGGAACACCCGGGCCACCTATTACGGCGCCAGGGCGGACCTGAGCGGGCAAATCACCTACTGGAGCCAGGTCCGGGCGGGCGCCGAAGCACAGTGGTACCGGCTGGACTGGAACGAAAGGTCGTTCCTGCAGGCCGTGCCGCAGGGCCAGAGATACACCGTCAATCCCGTGGAAGGCGCCCTTTACTTTCAAAACAGGCTGGAGTTGAGCCGTTTGATCGTGGATGCGGGGCTCCGGGTGGACTACCTGGACACGAGCCAGCGGTTCTTCGTCTCTCTTCCGTCGGGCCAGTCCGAGAAACGGGACAACTCGACCAAGATACGGCTGAGTCCGCGCCTGGGCGTTTCCCATTCCTTCACGCCCCGGAGCCTGCTCCGGTTCAACTACGGTTACTTCTACCAGCCGCCGGAGTTCCGGCTTGCCTATGCGAATGCGAACCTGAGACCCGGTTTAAGCGGAGATACCCGGCGCGTGGGGAATCCCGATCTGGCGCCCCAGAAGACGGTGGCCTATGAATTCGGTCTGGAGCATATGCTGCCCGGGGAGATCCGTATCGGGCTCACGGCATCCTACAAGACCATTTCGAACCTCACGTCGACGGCACAGGTCCAATACCCCGGCGGCATGTACTATATCTTCAACAACGCGGATTTCGGTTCCGTGCGAAGTGTCGAGCTCATTATGAAGCGGGACGTGTCGCGCGCGCTTTCCGGGTCCCTGAACTATACCTATTCCATCGCGCGGGGCAGCGCTTCCACTCCGCAGGAACACGCGGAACAGACCAATCCGACAGAAAGAGGCTATTTCCCCCTCGCCTTCGACCAGCGGCACACGGTGAAGGCGGTGGTGAACCTGCTGGCCCCGGAGACGGTTCAGGGCCGTGTACTGGGTGTACCGCTTCGCGGATGGGGGGTGTCCCTCGTGGGCTATTACGGCAGCGGCCTGCCCTACACGCCGACCAACACCCTGAGGGAACAGACGGCAACCGCGCCGAACCAGGCACGGCTGCCCGCCTTTGTCAATCTCGACCTGCGTCTCAGAAAGCGCATGAAGGCCGGCCGGTTCACATACACGCTGTTTTCAGAGGTCCGAAACGTATTCGACCGTCGAAACGTCGTGAGCGTCTACGCCAACACGGGACGTCCGGGGGATGATGGCTATACCCTGGAATCCTTCGCGGGCCGGTCGCAGGAGTTTGTTCGCCTGAGGAGACTGCTGAGCCTGGATCCCCAGCACTACGCCCCGCCCCGCGAAATCCGCCTCGGTTTCGAAATCGGCTTCTGAGATGTCCCGGCGCTGATTCGAAACCGGCTTCCGAGACGCTCCGGCGCATACGCGGTTTCGTCCTCCTAGAGCGGTTTTGCCCGCTGCACCAGTTGCAGCGGCGCGCCTTCCGGGTCGCGGAAGAAGAGCAGGATGTTCTCTCCCGAACGCGCGGGCGGGCCCTCCAGTTCCACACCCTTCGATTCCAGTTCGGCGACGGCTTCGTCCATGTCGTCCACGTTGAATGCGATATGAACGTGGGCAGCTCGGATATCGCCGAGTTGCGTATCGTCTCCTTCAGGCATGGATATGATCTCGATGAAACATGTGCCCGCGGGGTCCCGGATGAAGTAGAAGTTGGCGTCGCTCCCGGGGTTGTTGAACTTGAGCGCGATCTCGAAGCCCAGCACGTCGCAGTACCACCGCGCCGCGGCGTCCGTGTCGCGGTAGGCCACCGCTACGTGCTCCAGTGAATGGATCTTTACCAAGGCAATGCTCCTTCCTGTTCAGGAATGACCAGCAATTTGCCGCAATCTCAGGGTACCCGACCACGGGTCGATTGCGACGGGACTCAACACGATTTCTTCACCCGGCGAAGGACTCCCCTCCACCTTGACCGCCATGCGCGAACCGTAATCGGGGAATTCAACGAGCACGTTCCGCTCGCGTACCTCGAGGACGACCGCCCTGATGTGGACGTCGTTCTGATCCTCCAGGTGCTTCAGGAGCCAGTACCATTCCCGCCGCGCCTGGATTTTGGTCAGTATCCTGCTGCGTTCCAGGGCGGAAAGTTCGTCCATCATATCGCCGCCGTCGTAGACCGGGGGATCGTTCGAAAGCGCCGCCCGCAACTGTCGCTGCAGCACCAGGTCGGCATAGCGGCGGATAGGCGACGTGATCTGGCAGTAGGTGTCTACGCCGAGTGTGGCGTGCGGACTGGACTTCAGGCTCAGTTCCAGGGGTTTCATTCTTCTCAGGACCTTGAAGCGCCAGACCGCGTCATGGTTGGATTGTTCCAGGTCGCCCAGATCGGACTCGGCCTGCGTGCGGTAAATCGCGGGGACTCCGCGCTCGTTCAGGTAGGCTGCCGCGGTCCGGTTGGCGAGGATCATCAGTTCCGATACGATGTGTTCGGACCGCGTGGACGAGTCCCGGAGCATGATCCGAATGCGTTTCCGGTCGTCGACCTTGATGGAGACCACGCTGCGTTCCAGTTCGACGGCACCCTGGTCGATGCGCCGCTGGTAGAGAAAATCCACGGCCTGGTTGAGGATCTGCAGGACCTCGGCGTAGGGCGGTTCGATCGTTCCCAGCAGGCGGTTCGCTTCGTCGTAGGACAACCGGCCCCGGTTGACGATCACGGAAGGCACGATCCGGGTATCCACCAGTTCGAAGTCGGTGGTCAGCGAGAAAAAGAAACTGATGGCGCATCGACTTTCACCCTCGAGCAACGCACAGTGGTCCTGGGACAGCGTGGACGGCAGCATGGGGACGTGGCGGTCCGGCAAATAAAGGGACGACATCCTTTCCCGGGCCGCCAGGTCCAGGATCGAATCCCTGGGTACAAGGTCCGCGACGTCGGTGATATGCACGCCGATCCGGTAGCCGTCCCTGGTCCGTTCCGCGGAAAGGGCGTCGTCGATATCCTGCGTGGACGCGTCGTCGATCGAGAGGATCGACAGTCCGGTCAGGTCCTCCCGGCCTTCTTCCGATGGACGGAGGGAGGCGGCGTATTCAAGCACCTCATCCGTAAACTCGGTAGGTATTTCATAACGCAACAGATCAAGGTTCTCGTCTACGTCCCAGACGCCCTTCCGTACCATGACGTCGAAGACGGATCGTTGCGGGTCGCCTCCCGTCAGCGCGGACATCTCCTTCAACAGGTTGCGCACCTGGCCGATCCCGGCGTATTCGTCGCCCTGAATGACGTATTGCCGGAGGTGCGAGAACCAGCGTTTCTGGCGGTTGGTCAGAGCATCCAGGTCCTGCAGCGCATCGTCCGACAGCCAGTGATCGAAGGCTTCCCGCTCGGATTCCACCGCCAGTTGGCGGGCCTGCTTGTCGATGGCGCTACTGACCTGCTCGGACGTGCGGGGCAGGAATCCGTTGTCCCGTTCGGAGAAGTACAGGCATCGGCGGCTCAGATGCAGTTGCATCGCCGCCCGTTGCTCCGGCGAGCCGGGTTCGCCCCAGTACAGCTCGCCGATGTCTTCCGAAGTGTATACGCCGGGATCGTCCTTCAGGACATCCCATACTTCCTCGAGGTCGAAGGATCCGGCCTGCTCCTCGATTTCCCGGCGGACTTCCAGCATTTCGGACAGGTCTCGCACCCGGATACCGGTGTATCGCACAATCGGATCCGTCGAGATGTCCATGACCCGGTTGGCGGAGATCGCGACCTTGCACTTCTTCCGCGAAACCGCCTGCAGCATGCCGATTTGAATGTCCCCGCGATGACGGAAGATGATCAGCTCGCCGTTATGCACCGATTGCTCTTTTCCAGACGGATGGGTCCGCGTTGAACTGCGGGGATTCGATCAAGATATCCTGAGTCCGGACCGGGTCGAAGTCAAGGGAATTCAGGGGCGGCCGGTATGCGGGTTGACTTCGAACCGGCGATGAGATATCATGCGGTAAGTTGAGTTGCGGCAGGCGGATTACAGGACGATTCGATTGCATTGCGGCAGGCGGTTTTCAGCCGATCCCAAGGGGACGAAGATGATTTTCGAACAGGTACGGAATGGGGGCGACCGCAACTTCGGTTACCTGGTGGCCGACGAGAAGACCCGGAAGGCTGCGGCGGTCGATCCGTCGTACCGGCCCGGGTACTACATGCGGCGCGCGAATGAACTGGACCTTGAACTGGCCTGCGTCATCTGCACGCATTCCCACCACGACCACGTGAACGGCAACGACCATCTCATCGAAGCCCTGGGTCTCGACGTGGTGATGTACCGGGACGCGGAGTACTTCTACGATATCGAAGTGACGGACGGCGAGATCTTCAAGCTGGGCGGGCTCGAACTGGCCGTAATCCACACCCCCGGCCACTGCGAGGACGGCATGTGTCTTCTGGCGGAGGACAGGCTGATCACCGGGGACACGCTCTTCGTGGGCAAGGTGGGCGGCACCGCCACCGAGGAAGAAGCCAGGAAGGAATACGACAGCCTGCGGCGCCTGATGGAACTGGACGACGATATCGGCGTCTATCCGGGCCATGACTTCGGGGAGAAGCCTTCGTCGACCATCGGGTACGAAAGAGCAAACAATCCCTTCATCCTCCAACCCACTTTCGAGGACTTCCTGCACCTGAAGGAAAACTGGCCCGCCTACAAGATGAAGCACGGCATACCTTAGGCCACGGCGCGATCGTACTCATCCGGACCCCCCGGACCGCGGCCCGGTCGAACTCATCCGGATCCCCCGGGCCGCTGTGCGGTCGAACTCATCCGGATCCCCCGGGCCGCTGTGCGGTCGAACTCAGCCGGTCCGCTCCAGCCCCGATGCGACCTTGTGTACGGCGCCCGCCACGTCGTCGATATCTTCCCCGGTGTACTGCTCGTTGAATGACAGCAGCACAAGCTGGTCGAGCGCCTCACGGGTTCGCGGACAAAGTTCGTCCGCGCGCTCGAAGGTCCGGTCCGTATACGGGCTGAAGAACGGGAAGCGGGAGTCTCCGTAGGTCCGATGTTCCGCGAGGGCCGCCGAACACTGGTAAATCGGTTCGCCGATATAGCCCGCCCCCGCGCCGATCCCTTCGGCGTTAAGCGCGCGGGCGAAACCTTCGGCCGAGTACCCCGTAACCCGCATGGGATACGTCCAGTAGCTGTGCCTCGCGCCCGGCGTTACCGGCGCCGGGACGACGCCTTCGATGTGCGCTATGCCTTCGGTCAACCGGTTGCCGAGCCTGTTTCTGGATTCGACGACGTGGGCGAGCTTCTCCAGCTGGCCCAGCCCCACCGCGGAATGGAGTTCCGTGATGCGGCAGTTCATCCCCAGCGCGCCGTACATGCGCGATCCCTCGCGGCCCCGGTCATAGTTCTTGTCCGCGAACATCCGCATGGAGCGGCCCAGGGCGTCGTCGTTGGTTACGGTCATGCCGCCGTCCCCGGTGGTCATGTGCTTCGACTGCTGGAAACTGAAGCATCCCATGTCCCCCCAGGTCCCCAGCAACCGCCCCCGGTATGGCGTAAGGTGGGCCTGGCAGCAGTCCTCGATGAGGGCTATCCCCCTTCGCCTTGAAATCTCCGTCAGGGCTTCCATGCGGCAGGCGTTGCCGAAGAGGTGTATGGCGATGACCGCCCGCGTCCTCGGCGTGATCAGCCTTTCGACGTCACCCGGGTCCACGGTCAGGGTCTCCGGATCCATGTCCGCGAAGACCGGCACGGCGTTCTGGTACAGGATCGGGATGATCGTACCCAGGTCGGTGATCGCGCTCGTGATGATTTCGTCCCCGGGTTCCGGGTTGATCGCGCCCATGGCCACGTGCAGGGCCGCCGTGCCCGAGGTGGAACCCACGGCGTGCTTCGCACCGTAGGTCCCGGCAAAGCGGTTTTCGAAGAGGGGGGTGAGTTCGCCGCCCCAGCGAAAGAGGTTCTGGGACCGCAGCGCCCTGGTTACGAGTCGTATTTCCTCTTCACCGAAGGGGGTCCTGGCAGGGAAGGGACGGGATTCCGTGTCCCTGTAGGGCGCTCCGCCGTGTATGGCCAACATGAAGTGCTCCGTGGTCTTCGCACGTCCCGGTATCGACAGGCCCACTCATCCCGCATCCGGCGGTTCCCGGCCCTCCCGGCACTGAGGTCTACAGGTCCACCCGGTACCGGCACTTCCACTTCGTGTCCCACCGGTAAAGCGGATCGTCCGGGGGAATGGGGACGGTCTCCACCAGCGTGGAACCGATGATCTCGCAGGTTCTTCTGGACGCCTCATTCTCCGGATTGCAGGTGATCCAGAGCGGGTTGATCCCGTGCGCCCGGGCAAGCGGGAGGACGAGCAGACAGCTGCGCGCGGCCAGCCGGCGGCCGCGGTACGGCGGGTCTACGGAGTAGCCGATATGTCCCGCGTACATCTCGACGTGTTCCGTGTTCCCTATGCGCAGGGAGAGTCTTCCCATCACCGTGGTCTGACGGTCCGGCCGCACCATGTCGAAGATGTACTCGGGAACGATGCCCCTGCGTGCGTCGCCCTGCAGCGTGCTGCGGAGCAGCAACCGCAGATCACCGTCCACGAGCACACCCGGATCGCGAAATCGGAAGGGGTCGCCCTCGACCTTGAATCGGCTTCTGAGGCTGGCAATCAACAGACTGATGTTTTTCATCGAGAACGGTGGACACCCCGCGCGGCTTTCGGGGAAGGCTGATGGTCCACGCCCTGTTGCACCCGTCAGTATCGATAGTGATCGGGTTTGTAGGGTCCTTCGATGGGGACACCGATGTAATCCGCCTGGTTCCGGGACAACCGGGTCAGCTTTACGCCCAGCTTGTGCAGGTGGAGCCTGGCCACTTCCTCGTCCAGGTGTTTCGGCAGGGTCGTAACCCCGGTCTCGTGGTCATGGAGCCGCAGGTCGATCTGCGCGATCACCTGGTTGGTAAAGGAACTCGACATGACGAATGACGGGTGGCCCGTGGCGCATCCCAGGTTGACCAGTCTTCCCTCGGCGAGCAGGTAGATGGCATGGCCGTCGGGAAAGAGGAATTTGTCCACCTGGGGCTTGATGTTCTGTTTCACGACGCCGGGGTATTCGTTCAGCGCGTCCACCTGGATCTCATTGTCGAAATGGCCGATGTTGCAGACGATGGCCTGGTCCAGCATGCGCTCCATGTGCTCGATGCGGATGATGTCCCGGTTTCCAGTGGTCGTAACGAAGATCTGGCCCTGGTCCAGCATGTCTTCGATCGTGGTCACTTCATAGCCTTCCATCGCGGCCTGGAGCGCACAGATGGGGTCGATCTCCGTGATCACCACGCGGGCGCCGAATCCCCGCATCGACTGGGCGCATCCCTTGCCCACGTCGCCGTATCCGCAGACGACGACCGTCTTCCCGGCGACCATGACGTCGAGGGCGCGCTTGAGACCGTCCGCGAGCGATTCCCGGCAGCCGTACAGGTTGTCGAACTTCGACTTGGTCACCGAATCGTTGACGTTGACGGCCGGGAACAGGAGCTTGCCGTCCTGCATCATCTGGTAGAGCCGGTGAACGCCGGTGGTCGTCTCTTCGGAGACGCCGCGTATGTCGGCGCTCATTTCGTGCCAGAAACGCGGGTTTCCCTCCAGTTGCCGCCTCAAAACTTCGTTGATGATCTGCAATTCCCGGTTGTCGGTCGGTTCGTCCAGGATCGAGGGGTCGTCTTCGGCTTCCACGCCCCGGTGAATGAGCAGCGTGGCGTCGCCGCCATCGTCCACGATCTGCGTGGGGCCGGATTCGCCATCGAAGGTCAGCGCCCCCAGCGTGCAGGCCCAGTACTCTTCCAGGCTTTCCCCCTTCCACGCGAAAACCGGAATGCCGTCGTCCGCGATGGCCGCCGCCGCGTGGTCCTGGGTGGAGAAGATGTTGCATGAGGCCCACCGCACCTCCGCGCCCAGGGCCTTGAGCGTGTGAATGAGCACGGCGGTCTGGATCGTCATGTGAAGGGATCCCATGATGCGCGCGCCCTTGAGCGGCTGTTCGCGGCCGTACTTCTCGCGAACGGCCATCAGTCCGGGCATTTCCTGTTCGGCGATGGCGATCTCTCGGTGACCCAGTTCCGCCTCGGACAGATCGGCTACTTTGTATGGCAGATCGGTATAGTCGGGCAATTCGATGGTGGTCGGCACTTCCTGCGCCATGTAAGGACTCCTTGGTACTGTTTCCAGGTCTGCGGGTACACGGTGTTGCACAAATAACCGCTCCTATTATATGGTGTAGCCGTACTGAACGCAACTACCGCGTGGTCCGTCCCCGGTCCCTTTTCCGGTGACCCTCGCGGGCGGGGTGCATGTTTCGTCCGGCTTTCCGGCGACGGTGCTTCGCAGAAATCGCTTGATCACCGTGACCGGGATTCTTATAGTCTGCCTTGTCTTGCCCAATCACAATCGTGCAGCAAATTCGCCACGTAACGTAACCGGACACGGAGAGATTCATGATCGATCAGGCTTTGCTGGATATACTGGCCTGCCCGGAAACCAAGGAAGAAGTTCGTCTCGCGCCGGATTCCGTCGTCGAAGCCGTGAATGGCATGATCAGGGCCGGCACGCTGGTCAACCGGGGCGGTGAAAAGGTGACCGAGGCCATCGACGGCGGGCTGGTACGGGCCGACGGAAAGTACCTGTATCCCATCAGAGAAGAGATCCCGATCATGCTGATCGACGAAGCGATTCCCCTTTCCGGCGAGGTCGATGCGTCCTGACCGGCACGTTGTGACACCGAACCGGTCGTTTCCCTTTCTCAATCCCACAGGCGAATCTGCATGCCCCAGGCGTCCGATCCCTACGCACTGCGTCCCGAACACGTAAGAAAACCTCCCGCCGACCGCTGGTCGACGATCAGGCAGCTGGGACCGGGGCTGCTGTTGACCGGTTCCATCGTGGGTTCCGGCGAGCTCATCGCCACCACGCGGCTGGGCGCCGAGGTCGGCTTCGTCGTGCTCTGGCTCATTCTCCTGAGTTGCGCGGTCAAGGTGCCGGTCCAGAGCGAACTCGGCCGGCACGCCATCGCCACGGGGCAGACGACCTTCGTGGCCTTCAACAAGGTGCCCGGACCGCGTTTCCGGGTAACCTGGCTCGTGTGGGGGAGCCTGCTGCTCCTGCTCTGGAGCACCATGCAGGTCGGCGGCATCTTCGGTACGATGAGCCTGTCGCTGGACCTGATCTTCCCGGTCTTCGGCAACACGGCCTGGCTGATCATACTCACCCTGGTCGGCATGGGGCTCGGCCTGGTGGGGCAGTACATGACGCTGGAACGGATTACCACCATGCTGGTGGCCCTGTTTACCTTCACCACGCTGGCCAGCGCGCTGCTCCTGTTCTGGACTCCCTACGCCGTTTCTCCCCAGGCACTCCTGGACGGGTTGCGGTTCGCCCTGCCGCCGGACGGCGCCGTGACGGCTTTCGCCGTCTTCGGCATCACCGGCGTGGGCGCCTCCGAACTGTTGCTCTACCCGTACTGGTGCGTGGAAAAGGGCTATGCCCGGGCGGCGGGACCCCGCGACGGAAGCGCGGCCTGGCGGGAACGCGCCCTGGGCTGGATCAGCGTGATGAAGAAGGACGTGTGGCTGTGCATGGTCATCTACACGCTGGCGACGCTGGCCTTCTTCTTCCTGGGCGCGGCCGTGCTCCATGCCCGGGGAATGGTGCCGGAGGGATTCGGCACCGTGCGGATCCTCTCGGGCATGTATACCGAAACGCTGGGAAACTGGGCGTTCTACCTGTTCGGCGTAGGCGCCTTCGTGGTGCTCTTTTCGACGTATTTCGTAACCATCGTAGGCCAGTCGCGCATGCTGGCGGACGCCCTTTCGGTACTGGGTTTCGTAACCTATGCACGGCCCAACGACAGACAGCGAGTCGTGCGGGTGATCGGCGTCCTGCTGCCCCTGGTCTACCTCGTTCTCTACGTCTTGTGGTCCGCACCGGTCACCATGGTGATCATCGGCGGACTGATGCAGACGATCCTGCTGCCGGCCATCGGATGGGCGGCGCTCTACTTCAGCCGGACCACGGCGAGGGAAGCGGGCGTCCCGCCTTCCAAGACGCTAACGGTGGCACTGACGGCCGCCACGATCGTGATGGCCGTTTTTGCTCTATATGCAGTCTGGGTGAGATTTTAGTTAATCGGTCGGAAGCCCCGACCTGGCCGTTGACCGGTCCCGCGGTGGGATACTCCCGAATCAGACCAGGCTGGATTCCTGGTCGCGGGCACGACTGGATGCGTCCCTGGAATCGGGCGGACCGTATCCGCCGCCGCCGGCGGACAGGGCAACGATGCGGTCTCCGGGCAGGATCGGCACCTCGGTTTCCTTGGACTTCAGCATCCTTTCCCCGCCGTCTGATACCACCATGTATCGGTGGGGCAGGCCCGGCGCGCCGCCGAAGAGCCCGAAGGGCGGATTGATCACGCCGTCTCCGGCCATGTTGAGTTTCGCCGGTTCGTCCCCCTCGTAGACCATTTCGAAGACCGCCCCCAGTCCGCCCCGCCACGTGCCGTCACCGCCTGATCCCGGCCGCAGGTCGTTCCGTACGATCTTGAAGGGAAAGCGCTCCTCGGTGATCTCCACGCTGGGACTCCGGATCGCCCCGGCCACGTTGACCTCGCCCACGCAGGACCAGCCGTCGTATCCCCGGGAGGCCCCTCCGCCTCCCCGGCCGAAGAAGAAATGCCAGATGAAGCGGTTGCCCGTGCGCGGATTGCGCCCGGTGATCGCGAAACGGAGCCTGCGGGAGAATCCCGCGTTCACGGCATCAGGCGCCACGGGCGCCAGTGCCTTGAAGACGGCCTCCACGATCTCTTCCCCGCAGTGGTTGGTGCTCATGCAGACCGGCGCCGGGGGATTCGGGTTCACGATCAACCCCTTAGGCGCGATCACCTTCACCGGCCGCATGGAGCCCTCGTTCTTGGGCACATCGGACGGCGCCATGTACATGATGGCCACGTGGGCCAGCGAGCGCGTGTTGGCATAGGCGCTGTTGATGAATCCGGTAACCTGGGGACTCGAATCGCTCAAGTCTATGGTCATGTTGTCGTCCTGGACGGTGACTTTGGCCCGGATGGGGATCGACTCGGCGTCGAACCCGTCGTCGTCCAGCAGTGTTTCCCCGAAGTACACGCCGTCCCTCCAGCCGCCGATGAGTTGGCGGATCCGCCGTTCCGCGCTGTCCAGGATGGCTTCCACGGACGCCGTCAGGCCGCCGTCGCCGTAATCGTCGAGGAGCGATTGCAGCCGGCGGGCGGCGATCCGTACCGATCCGATCTGGGCGTGCAGGTCGCCGGTGAAGTTCTCCGCGTGCCGCACGTTCACCGCCAGCATGTGCAGCAGGTCCTCCCTTGGCCGGCCTGCTTCATACAGCCTCACGGGCGGTATGCGCAGGCCCTCGTGGTACAGTTCGCTGGCCGAGGGGTTGTAGCCGCCGTGGGTTCCCCCGCCGATGTCGCTGTGATGAGCCCTGTTTACCGCGAAGAACAGCAGGGTCCCGTCGCGGAAGACGGGGTAAATCGCCGTGATGTCCGGCAGGTGGCTGCCGCCGAAATAGGGGTCGTTCAGGATGAACAGGTCGTCCTCGTTGATATCGTCGCCGAAGTATTCGCACACCGCTTCGACCGACGGGGGCAGGGCACTGATATGCACGGGGATACCCTCGCCCTGCGCCACGAGTTGTCCCCTTGCGTCCAGGATCGCGGTGGAGAAGTCCCGGCTGGAGTTCAGGATCTGCGACATGGAGGTGCGGATCATGACGTCCGCCATCTCGCGGGCGATCGATTCCAGGCGGTGGGCAACGACCGAGTGCGTAATCGGGTCCGCTGCGGCCGATGCCGGGTCCGCTGCGGCCGAATCCGCATCCGGAGCGGTGGACGACACGTTCAGGACCATGCCCCCGTAGGGATCGACTTCGAGGCGGTCCCCCTCTTCCACGAGCACGGTGGTGAAGTCGGACTCCACGATGGCCGGTCCTTCTATCAAGGAGCCGGGTTCGAGGTCCTCCGCCGCGTAGACGGCGGCCTCGGTCCACGTCCCGGTGAATACGCGGCGCGTGCCTTTTCGGGCATCCGGGGTCGATCCGGCTTGCTCTTTCCCTGGCAGGATAACGGACGGCAGCTTCCCCGTTACCGTGGCCCGCAGCGTGACCAGCCGGATCTCCTGGTCGAGTTGATGGTAGGCGTAGAGGACCTGGTATCTTTCGTGAAACCGCACTGCCCAGGACCGCCGGATGGCGTCGTCTTCTTGGGACAGATCCGGGATGCTCACGTTGACTTCGTAGACCTGGTCCAGGTACCGCATGTCTGCCGTGAACCGGGTGGTGATGTCTTCGTCTCCGACTCCCTGCTTCCTGAGTTGTGCGACGCCCTGGTCCGCCATGTGGTCAGTCAGCCGTCTCACCTCATCGAGGTCGACGACGTCCAGACTGGCCGTAAACGACTGGGCGAAATCGTACCTGAGGTCGGAGGCCAGCATGCCGTACGCCGAAAGTACGGGCGCGGCCGACGGGAGATGGATCCTGCTGATGCCCGTCTTGCGGGCGACCTTGCCCACGTGTAATCCCGCCGCGCCGCCGAAGGCCAGCAGGGAGAAGTTCCGGGGATCTCCGCCGCGGCGTACGGTCAGCAGCCGAATCCCCTCGGCCATGGCCGTGGTCACGACGTCAAGCACTCCGAGGGCCGCTTCCTCCAAAGATAGTCCAAGGGGGCCCGCAACGCGCGTCTTCACAGCTCTTACGGCCCGGTCCTGGTGCAAGCGGGTCCGTCCACCGAGGAAATTCCCCGGGTCGAGGTATCCCAGGACCAGGTTCGCATCGGTAACCGTGGGCTGATCTCCGCCGCTGCCGTAACAGGCCGGTCCGGGATCGGCTCCGGCGCTCTGAGGCCCCACGTGCAGGGTCCCCCCGTCGTCCACCCGCGCGATGCTCCCACCGCCCGCCCCCAGCGTGTGGAGATCGATCATCGGCACGGCGATCTTCCATCCCCCTTCGTAATGTTCCCCCGAAACCTGGGGATCGCCGCCTTCGATCACCGAGATGTCCGTACTCGTGCCGCCCATGTCGAATCCGATGAGTTCGGTTTCTCCAATCAACCGGCCGTAAGCCACGGCTCCGCTGACGCCGCCGGCCGGACCGGAGAGTATGGCCTGCACGGCCTGTCGTGCCGCGGTGTCAAGCGGCGTGACGCCTCCGTTGGACGTCATGGTGAGAATCTCGTTTTCGAGACCGAGGACGGAGGTCTCCTCCCGCATGCGGTTGAGATACCGGGCGTAGACGGGTCCCACGTAGGCGTTGACGGCCGTGGTGCTCAGGCGGTCGTATTCCTTGATCTGAGGCAGGATCTCCGAGGAGATCGAGAGGTAAAGGTCGGGATGCCGCTCCCGGATGCGTTCGTCCACGAGCCGCTCGTGAACCGGGTTCAGGTAGGAGAATATGAGACAGACGGCCACGGATTCCACGCCGGCCTCCGCGAGTTCGTCCAGTATCTCATCGAGCGCCCCGGCATCTACCGGCGCCTCGACCGAGCCGTCGCCGCGGATGCGTTCTTCGAGCGTACGCCGCAGCGGCCGGGGAACCAGCGGTTCAACGGGCGTCATCCGGAGATTGTACCGGTCTTCTTTCAATCCTTCCCGCAGCGCGAGCAGGTCCCGGAAGCCTTCGGTGGTGATCAGGCCGACCCGGGCGCCCTTGCGTTCCAGGAGCGTGTTGGTGGCGACGGTCGTGCCGTGGATGAACAGGCGGGTTCGAGACAGCAACTCCGCAGCGGGAAGGCCATAGGCCGCCCCGATGTCCCGGAGTCCGTTCATTACCGCATCGGAAGGCGCGTGGGGGGTCGAAGCCGTCTTGAAATAACGGGGCGCGGTATCGCCTTCCGCCACGACGAAATCCGTGAACGTTCCGCCGACGTCTATGCCGATGGAAAAGCGAAGTGGCGCGGCGTCGCCGGCCGTGTTCTTCATGGCGGCTCTCCAGACAGGTCCATGTTGACTAAATGCAAACGGCGGTCTATAATATGACCAGCAGACAGGCAGGCGGGTAAGGGACTGCCCGTATCCGCGATCTTAAGGCACTTCACAGGTCCAATCGAAGCTGCATTTCTTTGAATCCATGAATCCAGACCGCATTTTCGAGAAAAACGCCCATTGGATCAAGAGAAAACTGAGCGCCGACCCCGGCTATCTCGAGCGGCTGTCGCGTCAACAGCGGCCTGGCATTCTCTACATCGGATGTTCGGACAGCAGGGTGATGCCAGAGGCCTTTATGGGGGCCGGACCGGGAGAGGTTTTCGTACATCGAAACGTGGGCAACCTGGTGACTCCCGAGGACCCGAACACCCGGTCCGCCGTCATCTACGGTATCGAGCATTTGAAGGTCGGGCATATCGTGGTGTGCGGGCACTACGACTGCGGTGCGGTCAAGGCGGTGATGCAGTCGGACGACCTCGGCTCGCTCGAGCCCTGGCTGCAGAACCTGAGAACGGTCCGGCAACGCCACGAAACCGAATTGGAATCCATCCCGGATTTCACGGACCGGTGCGACCGCATGGTCGAATACAGCGTCCGTGCCCAGTACGCTAACATCCTGGCGTTTTCAGAAGTACAGAATTCGATGAAAGAGACCGGGCTGCAAGTGCACGGCTGGATCTTCGACCTGCGCAACGGCCTGATCAAGGACCTGGCCGATTCATTAGGCCGTGATTGAGCAGGACCTCGCAGCCGGCCGTCGACCGAATCTCGCGGCCTGCCCCTGTGCCCTGGCCCCCGTGCCGGCCACGGGTCAGACAGCCCCCGTCGGCTTCCGCAACACCCTGCCCGTCAGCGCGCCGGTGTGATCCCCGTTTTCGATTACGACAGAACCGTTGACCAAAACGTAGTCGATCCCGTGGGCGTACTGATGGGGGTTCATGAAGTCCGCCCGGTCGATGACGGTTTCGGGATCGAAAACCACAAGATCGGCGGCGAGACCCACGCCGATCGTGCCGCGGTCTGTAAGGCCCAGTCTCAGGGCGGGCATACCGGTCATCTTGTGTACGGCGGTCGGCAGGTCGAACAGCCCGTCTTCACGACTGTATTTGCCCAGTACCCTGGGAAAGGTGCCGTAGTACCGGGGATGGGGCGAGGTTTCACTCAACGGGCCGTAATCGGCCGCGGCCCCGCCGTCCGATGCAACCATGACAAGCGGGTGGGTAAGCACGGAACGGATCTCCTCCTCGCTCATGCCGAACCCCACCATGCCCACGCTTCCGTTCTCCGCGATCAGCAGTTCCCGGACGAACTCGAACGGGTCCTGGCCGCTGTCCGCGACGATCTCCGACACGCGCCGGCCCACGTAATCCCGGTTTTCCGCCCTGGCGACCGAAGTGATCATCACGGCGCTCCAGTCTCCGAGCATGTCGACTTTCTCAATGGCCGCCCGCTTCATCAGGGGCAGCGTGTCCGGCGCCCGCAGCCGGCGCACGAACGCCTCGGCCCCGCCGGCACGAAAACGCGTGGGGAACAGGTTCTGCAGCGTCGTCGCGTAGGCGATGTAGGGGTACCTGTCCAGGGTGATGTCCATCCCTTCCCCGACCGCCTGTTCTATCATGTCGAAGGCCACGGAGATCTTCCCCAGGTTCCGCCTGCCGGACGCCTTGAAGTGGGCGATCTGGAGAGTTATTTCGCCTTTTCTGGCGGTACTGATCGCCTCGCTTACGGCCTCCACGAGGTAATCATCCTCGTTTCGCATGTGGGTGGCATAGAACCCGTTGTACCCCGCCGCCACTCTGCAGAGTTCGGCGATTTCATCCTCGCCGGCGAAACTGCCCGGCGTGTATTCAAGCCCGGAGGACAGTCCCCAGGCCCCCTCTGACATGGCCTGGTCCACGAGCGCCTTCATTGCATCGATCTGCCGCGCGCCGGCCGGTACGTTTTCGTTCCCCACGACGTGGCCGCGGATGGTGCCCTGTCCCGCCAGCGACATGAAATTGACCCCGACGCCCTGTTGCTCCAGGGTGTCGAACAGGCCGGAGAAATCCGTCCAGTCGATAACCACGCCGTATCTCCGTCCGTACCCCTCCTGCAACGACTTCAGCCGGTCTTCCGTCAGGGGCGCCAGCGATGAGCCGTCCTGCCCGGCCACCTCCGTGGTCACGCCCTGCCGGATCTTGCTCTCGGCCCTCGGGTTGACCAGCAGGGAAAGGTCGGTGTGGGAATGTATATCGATGAATCCCGGACAGACGATCTTTCCCGATGCATTGATCGTCGTTGTTCCAGTACCCCTGACCGGACCGATTTTCACGATACGGTCTCCCGCGATCGCAACGTCCGCGATTACGGGTGGCGCGCCCGTGCCGTCTATCACCCTTCCTCCTCTGATGATGACGTCGTAGTTCTGGGCGACCGCGCATCCGTCGAGCACCCCGGTCAGCCCACCGACCGCCGCGCCGGCGCTCGCCAGTCCGGTTCTCCTGAGAAAGGTACGTCTCGACCATTCCATAGGTATGCTCTTTTCCTCATCGTAACGTCCTACTGCCCGGTCATGCGTATTTTCAGCCCCTGACCGTGGAGGAACTGCTTGATGGATTCCACGGAGTAGTGTCCGTAATGGAGTATGGAAGCCACCAGGGCCGCGTCGGCGCCGCCCGCCGTGAGGGCGTCGTACAGGTGTTCCGGCCGGCCTCCGCCGCCCGACGCGATGACCGGTATGCCCACGGTGTCGGCGATCATGCGCGTAAGGGCCAACTCGTATCCTTCCAGCGTTCCGTCCGCGTCGATGGAATTGACGACGATCTCCCCGGCCCCGAGGGCCTCTCCGCGGCGGGCCCACTCGATGGCGTCCATGCCGGTGTTCCGCCGGCCGCCGTGGGTCACGATCTCATAACCGGAGGGTAATGAAGCGGACGGGGAAGCCTTCACGTCCATGGACAGCACGACGGCCTGGACGCCGAAGGCGTCGGCCGCATCGGAAATGACGTCGGGGTCCGCGACGGCCGCCGTGTTCAGGTTGACCTTCTCCGCACCGGCTTCGAGGACCTTGCGGCAGTCCTCGACCGACCGGAGTCCCCCGCCCACCGAAAAGGGGATGAATACCTGCCGGGCGACGTCTTCCACCACGTCGAGCATGATGCCGCGCTGGTCGCTCGATGCCGTGATGTCGTAGAATACGAGTTCGTCCAGGCCGGCTTCGTAATACCGCCGCGCCGCGGAAACCGGGTCGCCGATGTCCTTCGTGTCTACGAACCGGACGCTCTTGACCAGCCTGCCGTCACGGACGTCCAGGCAGGAAATCAGCCGCTTGCTCAGCATGCCTTCCCGTCCCATTTCACGAATTCGCCCAGGATCTTCAACCCCACGGGACCGCTCTTCTCCACGTGAAACTGGGTCGCGACGATGTTTTCCCTGCCGATGACGGCCGCGAATTCCACGCCGTACCGGCTCGTGGCCAGCACGTCCCGCTCATCGCCGGGGGCGGGATAGTATGAGTGGACGAAGTAGACCTCGTCGCCGGACCGCAGATGGCGGAGTACGGGATGCCCGTGGCTCGCGCGCAGTTCGTTCCAGCCCATGTGGGGCACTTTCAGGGCGGGGTCCTCCGGTCGGAATCGAAGGCACCGGCCGCCGATCAGGTCCAGGCACGGCAGATCGGTTTCCTCGGAATCCGAAAGCAGGACCTGGCAACCTACGCAGATACCCAGGATCGGTATGCCCCGGGCGCCAGCCGACTTGAGCGCCTCGTCGAGCCCTCGTTCATGGAGTGTCTCCAGGGCGGAATGGGCATGGCCCACACCGGGGAAGATGATGCGCTCCGCACGGGCCAGTTCCTCCGAATCGGACGTAATGATCGAAGCCGCCCCCAGGTGGTCCAGCGCTCTTTTCACCGAGGTCTGATTCCCGGCGTCATAATCTACGATGTGGATCATGGAGAAGTGCGTTCTTCAGGGTTTTCCGGAGGGTGCGATTACGAGTCCCGCCACCATGTCCGCCGCGTGTCCCTAGTAATCCGAATCAAGGCGTTTTGTCAAGGGAAAGATGGCGCTCCGCCGCGGCCAAAGGCGGCCCTGCTTTATGACTTGATCGTTGACATGGACTGGCGGTGTTTCTATACTGGTTTGATTCTTCATCGCGCCTCTGCTGCCGCGCCGGATACTGCCGCGGGCGGCGGGTCCGGTGCGCCGAATACGTACCGTACAGAATCGATATCCTCAATGCTCTTCAACGTCGAACGGGCCAGGAAGTACATGCGGGATCGCGGTCTCGACGCGCTGATCGCGGCTTCGCCCGTGAATATTACCTATTTCACGGACTACTTCATCTGGATCGACGGGCTCATGAAGGAGTACATGGTCAGACCCGGCGGTTCGGCGGATATCGCGCAGGGATACGCCCTGTTTCCACTGGAGGGGGAGCCCGCCCTGGCGGTTACCTCATCGATGCTGGCCGTCAACGGCGTGGACCTCTGGGTCCGTGATCTCAGGATCAGCGGCGATTCCGGCCTCGACTGGTCCCTGGCGCCGGGACCGCTGTCCGACCGGATGGACCGGATGTACACCCTCGTGAAGGACGCGCCGGGTTACGGCACGACCACCGAAGCGCTCGTCGGCGCCCTGTCCGACCGGGGTCTTTCCGGTGGAACGCTGGGCGTGGAGGCGGACGGGATGACCGCCGGCCGGTACGCGCAGCTGAGCCAGGCGCTCCCCGGCGCCCGGCTGCTGGACTGCTCAAACCTCATTCGTCTGCTCCGCATGGTCAAGACCGGCGACGAGATCGACCGGCTCGCGCGGGCGGCTGAAATCAGCGAAGTGGCGGCCATGACGGCCGTGGAACAGGCGAGTCCGGGCGACAACGTGCAGGACGTCATCCGCCGGTTCAGGGCGGAGTTGGGGGACCGTGGGGCGGACCTGGACCATTTCGCCTTCGGCGTCCACGGGCTCGGGATCGCGACGGAACCGGATTTCATCCTGGGAGAATCCGACGTGGAGTACGTGGACTGGGGATGCAGGTACCGGTCCTGTTACTCCGATACCGGCACCACCTTTGCCATGGGGCCCCTGTCCGGCGACATGCAGGTCCGATTCGACGCCCTCCGTGCGTCCATGGACGCCGGCCTGGACGCCATACGGCCCGGCGTCAGGTCCTCGGCAGTGCAGAAGGCGATGCAGGACGTGGTGGACGAAGCCGGACTGTCCATGTATCCCCACGGCCACGGGGTCGGCATGGAAGTGCGGGACTACCCCGTCCTGGCGCCGGACAACGGCCTCCGGATCGCCGACGACTGCGTGGATATCCCGTCCGACCTGCCCATTGAAGAAGACATGGTGCTCAACGTGGAAGCGCCGCTGTGCCTGGCGGGAGTCGGTTCCCTGCATCTTGAACAGTCTGTCGTCGTAACGGAAAGCGGATCCCGCCCCCTCGCGGAGCAACAAAGGGACAGGCCGGTGTTTCCCGGGGGCGCCGCGAACTGATCCGAGGACAGACCTGGACTGCAGACACGTAGAAACAGGCGGCTGCAGGCTCGCGCCTGAACAGTCGCCAACATAAGAACAGTCGCCAACATAAGAACAGTCGCCAACATAAGAACAGTTGCCAACATAAGAACAGTCGCCAACATAAACGGTATGGAAACTCCAAATGAAGGTTTCCCAGATCATCCTCCACCGCCCCGCGGGCCTGCTTCGCGTGTTGACCGACGCGGGGCCTGAGGGGCATTGTACAGGCGTCACCGCGTCCGAGTCCGATCTGGATGGCGTGGCATCCATCCTGGTGAACTCGGATCCTGTTGGCCGGGAACGGATCTGGTGGGAAATGAACGAGATGGACGGCGGGTTGCCCGCCTCCCTTCGCGCCGGGACAGACGTCGCCCTGTGGGACCTCTCGGCAAAGATAGCGGGCCGGCCGCTCTTCAGGCACTCAGGCGGGTTCCGGGACCGCGTTCCGGTCTGCCTGGCGGGTACGGCGGGAGGCGCCGCGCGGGCTGACCAGGCCGTCTCGGAGACCGTCCGGGAAGCGAGAGAGGCACAGCAAGCCGGATACAGGGCCTATCGATTTGGCGCGATCCCGGATGAAGCGGCGCTCATACACCTGGTACGGGAGGTCCGCGAGGCGGTAGGACCGGACTTTCCCCTGGTCCTCGACGGCCGGACCCGCTGCATTGTGGACGAGGCGATACGGATCGGCAGGGCGCTCGACGAGGCGGACTATTTCTACTTCGATCGTCCCCGCCCTCCAGGGGATCACTCCGGTGGGAAGCAGGTGGCCGGTGAGATCGATACCCCGACCAGCGCCGAAGTGTGCAGTCCCATGGAAGCGTCGCAGGTCATGACGGCCCAGTCCGCCGATCACATACGAACCGGAGTGGAAAGTTCCGGCGGGTTTACGGACGTGCTGAAGTCGGCCCGGTGCGCCGAGGCATTCGGGGCATACTGCCATCTGGACGGGTTCGGGATTTGCGACGGGTTCGCCCACTTGCACCTCGCGGGCGCAATCCGGAATACCCCCTTTTTAGAGATGACCGGTCACGAGGCGACTACGTCTTTTGTGCGAAACGCGTTGCAGGTGGAAGGTGGCTTTGTCCGGGTGCCCGGTCTTGCCGGTCTCGGGATGGATATCGACCTGGACGCGGCAGCGGAAAGCACGTCGGAATCGATCGAACTCTGAAGTGGCGCGTTATCAGGTGGCGCACCATCCAGTGCAGGAAAGACCATGCAGATCAAAGACGTCAGATGCTACGTGCTGGAAGGTGAAGCCGAGACGCGCAGCGAGCGTTGCACGGACCGGGGCAGCATGGCGCCCGTGCCCCCGGGCATCTCCGGGCTGTTCACCCACGACCAGGGATTCGGGGCCGGCCCGCCCGCCGGATTCAACTTTACCGGGGATGGACCGGAGCAGAAGTACCGCCTGGTGATTCGCCTCGTGACGGACGGCGACCTGGACGCCTACGCCGATTTTGCCGCGGGATTCGATGCCCGGGACCTGGAATGGCAGGGCAAAACCTTCCTGGCCCGGTACGCCCACATGCTCATCGGCGTGGACGCCTTCGACCGGGAGTACGTCTGGCAGCGGTTCTGGATGGCCCAGCGTTTCATGTACACGGGAAGAGGGCTGATCGACACGGTCGACCGCATGCTGTGGGACCTGGCGAGCCGGAGCGCCCGCCTGCCCATCTACAAACTGCTCGGCGCGTGCCGCGAGAGCGTGCCCGCCTACTGCAACGTGGGCGGCCGGACCATCGACGACCTGGTGGCCCACGCGGTGACGCGCGTGAATGAGGAAGGATTCATCGGCTGCAAGGATCATTCCTACCGGGGCGTGAAGGCCAATGGCGAGATGGCCGTGAAGCTGCGGGAAGCGCTGGGCGATGGTATCATGCTCTTTCACGATCCCGTGGAATCGTACACCTACGAGGAGGCCGTGAAGGTCGGACGCATCATGGAGCAGTGCGGATACCGGTGGATCGAAGAACCGCTGCAGGACTATGACATCCTGGGATTGAAGAAGCTGTGCGCCACCCTCGACCTCCCGGTCCTGACCCTGGAGTGGATCGGGGCCATCGGCGGGCAGCCGTACAACACGGCGCCTTACCTGGCGATGCAGGCCGCCGATATCGTCCGGCAGCGGGGCGTCGGCATCACCGGCCAAGTCAAGCAGGCCCAGCTTGCCGAGAGTTTCGGCGTGGAAGTGCACGGCGGGGACCCCCACGTCATCCTGGCCATCGGAAACGACCCCGTCTTCGAGGCCTTCATGGGGCTGCAGCCGCGTCCTCCCGAAGAGGAACTGGACTGCCGGGGTACGCTCGTCGTGGAAAACGGCTCCATGTCGATCGCCTGGAGCGACCGGCCCGCGCCCGAACCGGACTGGGACGAGATGGGGCGCGACGCGATAACGGTAATCTGACGTCGGCATTCGTGCGGTTGATCGGGGAATTCGCAATCGGTTCTTCCTGAAGAATGCTTGACAGCATAATTTGCTGTCATTATGCTTCTGAGGTCACCTGAACCGATAAGGAGGCTGCGATGAGTTCCACTATTACTGTCCGTGATATTGACTCGACGGACAAAGCCTGGCTCAAACGAGAAGCGCGCCAGGTCGGCGTGTCAATGGAAGAGTTTGTCCGCCATCTGATCCGCGAAAAGCGCGCAAAGGCCGAACGCCGTGCGAAGCCTTCCGAGGCTTTCAAGCGGTATTTCGGACCCGAACATGGGGTCGAGCTACCGGAGTCCGGGCACCTTGCATACCGTAAGGTCGAGTTCGCAGGTGAGAACGAGACGTGAACGCGCCCGTTGCCTGGCTCCTCGACGCGAATGTCATCTCGGAAATGATGCGCCCGCATCCAGAACCGCGTGTCGCTGCGTTTCTGGATAAGATCGCCGACCAAGGGATTGGTCTTGCGTCCATTACCGTCTGGGAAATCCTCAACGGCATTGGCCTCCTCGATGCCGGGCGGAGACGTGACGCCCTCTCCGATCGGTTTCAGAACCTGCTCGATGACCTCTTTGAGGAGCGGATATTCGATTGGACCCTGGACGACGCTCGAGAGTGTGCCCGCATTATGGAGGCGAAGCGGCGTCGAGGCGAGGCGCTCGAACACCATCTGCCGGACGCTTTTCTCGCGGCGACGGCGGCCCGACGCAGCCTCACCATCGTCACGCGACATGCAAATGAGTTCCGCAATACCGGCGTTGAAGTCGTCAACCCCTGGACTGGTGGGTGACCGCCGGTTCCACCAACCAGCGATTTGCCCGACGGCGTCTGGCAATACCGGAAGCACAGTGGGATGATCATGATTGAGAACGAACGGGAACTCGACATCACCCTCGAACAGCAACGCTTGGTGGGCTGTCGTCAAACCTACACACAGCGCGACTACGGTAATCTAACCGGTACATACATTACGCGGAGTTAACATGTCACAAACGATCAGATGGGGCATACTCGGGACCGGAGCCATCGCCCATAAGTTCGCCGACGCGCTCAAGGTCGTACCCGATGCCGAACTGATGGCGGTGGGATCGCGGGCGCAACACACGGCGGAAGCCTTCGGCGACGAGTTCGCAGTGCCCAGGAGACATGCTTCCTACCCGGCCCTGGTGGAAGACCCGGAGGTCGACGCGATCTACGTGTCCTCTCCGCACCCCATGCACCACGATAACACCCTGCTTTGCCTGAACGCGGACAAGGCCGTGCTCTGCGAGAAACCCTTCGCCCTCAACGCCGGGGAAGCGGAGTCCATGATCCGGTGCGCGAGAGACCGCGGCCTCTTTCTCATGGAGGCCATGTGGACGCGGTACCTGCCCGCGATCGCGCAGGTACGCCAGTGGCTCGCCGACGGTGCCATAGGCGAAGTAAGGAATATGATGGCCGACTTCGGTTTCCGCGCTAACTTCAACCCGGACGGCCGCCTGCTGAATCCGGTCCTGGGGGGCGGCGCCCTCCTCGATATCGGCGTTTACATCGTTTCGCTGGCCTCGATGGTCTACAGAGCACAGCCGGTCCAGGTTGCGGCGCTGGCGGATATCGGCACAACCGGAGTGGATGAGCAGACCACCATGGCCTTTCGCTACGGTTCAGGCGCCATGGCCTCCCTGGCCTGCGCCGTCCGGACGGACACGCCCAGGGCGGTTTCGATCCTCGGGACGAAAGGCAACATCCATATACCGGCGCCCTTCTATGACGCACAGACAGCAACGCTGAACGCGGGCGGCGAAGCGCCGGTCACGGTCCAGCCCGACCGCGTCGAGAACGGATTCAAGTACGAGATCGAGGAAGCGGGCCGGTGCCTGCGGGAAGGGTTGCTCGAGAGTCCCGCGCTTCCGCTGGACGAGACCCTGGCCATCATCCGCACCCTGGACACCGTCCGGGCAGAGATCGGGTTGAAGTACCCGATGGAGGCGTGACTATGGGCCAGGTTACGGAAGGAATCCCCCTCCGGCACCGCTGGATAACTGACGTTTAGAGGAGCACCGCTCCGGACATCGCCGGTTCATCGACCTATAGAGGAACAGGAGCATCCATGGAGTACGGAAACATCACGAATGTAGACAAGCCCGTATCGCGCCTGGTTCAGGGCACCATCATGTTGAGTACCGCCGAAGAAGAGTACAGCTTCGACTTGCTGGACCAGGTGTACGCGGCCGGAATAAACACATTCGACAGCGGTCACCTGTACGGCGGCGGCGACTGCGAGCGCACGCTTGGGCGGTGGATCGAGGACCGGGGCCTGCGCAACGAAATCGTCATTCTCACAAAGTGCTGCCACATGAACGCGGACCGGGAGCGCGTAACTTCCCACGATATATCTTCGGACCTGCACGATTCCCTGGCCCGGCTGCGCACGGACTACATCGATCTCTACCTGTTGCATCGCGATAACATCCGTGTGCCCGTCCGGCCCATCGTAGACCGGCTCAACCACTATATCGGCACGGGCAACCTGGGCGTGATCGGCGGCTCAAACTGGACCCACGACCGGATCGAGCGGGCCAACCTGTACGCCGCAACCAGCGGGCAACAGCCCTTCACGGTCAGCAGTCCGAATTTCAGCCTGGCCGAACAGGCCGAACCGCCCTGGAGAGGTTGTATCAGCATCAGCGGGAAAGACGGCGCCGAAGCCCGGTCATGGTACCAGGAGAACCAGATGCCGCTTTTTACCTGGTCCAGCATCGCCAGTGGATTCTTTTCGGGCCGGGTGAACAGGGAGAACTATGACGCCCTGGTCGAGCAGGGCCTGTTCGACGATAGTTCGGTCCGGGCCTACTGCACGGACGAGAACTTCGAGCGGCTGGATCGCGTCGGACAGCTGGCGGAGGAAAAGGGACTGTCCATCCCCCAGGTCGCCCTGGCCTACGTGCTCCGACAGCCCCTGAATATCTACGCCCTGGTGGGCGCGCGAAACGGCGATGAGATCAGGGCCAACCTGCAGGCGCTGCAGACGGAGCTCTCCGCGGACGAGATGGCCTGGCTGAACCTGGAACGCTCGGAGCGTCCGTGACCGGGTGGACCGCCCGTGGTTTGGCGCGAGATCCCGTGATCCGACAGGAGAATCCACGACCCGGTGCGAAAGGTTATAGTAAAGGCATGAAATCCACCAAACCCATGAAATCCACTGTCGTCTGCCTTGGCGCGCTCGCGATGGTGACCTGCGTCCTCCTGCTTGCAGGTCATCCCGAAGCCCAGGTACGCAACGCCGTGGGCAAGGTGATGCCCGCGGACGCGGCGCCCCCGGACCGGCAGGTCTTCCGTTTCCTGAACGACGAGCCGACCAACCTGGACATCGGCGTGGCCATCTACGAGGTGGGCGGCATCGTCTTCCTCTTCGAACGCCTTACCATGCTGGACCACGACAACCGGGTGATCCCCGGCGCCGCATCGGAATGGACGGCCAGCGAGGACCAGTCGAAGTGGACCTTCAAGATGCGGCCCGGCGCGCGCTGGAGCGACGGCCGGCCGGTGACGGCCCACGACTTCGAATACAGCTACAAGCGCATGCTGGATCCGGCGTCGGGCAGCGGTTACGCCTTCTTCTACTATAACATCAAGGGGGCCAGGGAATTCAACACCGGGCAGACCGCCGATCCGAACTCGGTAGGCGTTTACGCGGTGGACGACATGACCCTCGTTATCGAAACCGAGGGTCCCTGTCCCTATCTGCCCATGATCGCCGCTTTTTTTACCTCGATCCCGGTGCCGCGCTGGCAGGTGGAGCGATTCGGTCCCCGCTGGGCGTCGGACGAAAACGTCGTGAGCAATTCGTCCTACAAGGTCGATCGCTGGCGCATCGGCGAGCGCCTGACGCTATCCCTGGATGCCTACTACAATGGTCCGGTGAAAGGGTATTTCTCCGAGATCCACTCCATCTTCAAGAACCGCGGCAACACCGGGCTGCTCTCCTACGAGAACGACGAACTGGACCTGGTGCAGATCGACGTGCGCGACCTCAGCCGGATCGAGGCGGACCCGGTGCTGAGCGCTCAGCTGCACAAGTACATGGATTTCAACGCGCTCTATCTCTTCTTCCAGACGCGCGAAGGCGTATTCAGCGACCACCGGGTGCGAAAGGCCATCAGCCACGCCATCGACCGGGACGCGCTGTGCAACATCGTGCTCCGGGGTACGGCCCTCCCCGCCTACACCATGCTCCCGCCGGGCTTTCCGGGTTATTCGGGGGATGAACTGAAAGACGTGCAGCGATACGATCCAGATCTGGCTCGGCAACTGTTGGCCGAAGCCGGATATCCGGGAGGAAGGGGATTCCCCTCCGTGGACATCTGGCTGCGCAACGATCCGAACCGCATCATGGCGGCCGAGGCCGTGTCGGGCATGCTGTCCAACAACCTGGGGCTGAAGGTGGGTGTGCGGAACATGGAGCCCCGGGTCTACAGCGAGGCCATGGCCCAGTACCGGATCGACCTCAGCCTGATCCCCTTCCAGTACGATTTCCCCGATCCCCACAACCTCCTCGGCATGGTCTGGCACTCGCAGCCCGTGGGCGCCGGACGGCATGACTGGGTAAACGAGGAGTTCGACCGGCTTGTCGACGACGCGGCGCGGGAAACCAACGCGGAACGGCGGTTCGAGATGTACGCCGAGGCGGAACGGATCCTGGTCGAAGACGTGGGCGGCGTGTTCCTCTACCACGACTACTTCCTGCAGCTCCGCAAACCCTGGCTGGCGGGCTGGCAGAAGGACTCCACGGGCCAGGAACCCTTCTTCATCGACAATTCCACGATCACGGATCTGTATATACGGCGGTAGGGCAAGGCCGTAGGTTTCCCTATTCCGCAGCCTTCCTGACGGTTCCCGACCGTCTCATCGACTGCACGACGGTGGACATGGCCGGGGATTCTCCATGTCGTGGCCTTCCCTTCAGAATAACACGCAGTAACCAGCAGGTCCCCACCCAACGCGAGCATGACATGCTCCATCTTATCCACACCCGTGTCGCTTCTTCTTGACACGGTGATTCCGGTACGATATCTTCAGTGTAAATTTGGGATCGTATTAATTTTATACAAAATGGGAATATTCTTGCAATGGTCACAAATATTGTCGCTAGAAAAATAACTCAGCAGTTTCGGGAACTTCATGCGGATTATAGCAAAAAAGACACTTAGAGAGTTCTGGAACCGTCATCCTGATGCTGAGCGACCGTTACTCGCCTGGTACAGGGAAGTTAAAAAGGAGGACTGGGAAACACCTGCCAGGATCAAAGAAAAGTACGGAAAAGCTAGTATCATAGGTGGAAATCGAGTGGTCTTCGATATCAAAGGCAACAGCTATCGCTTAGTGGCAGAGGTCGATTACCCCCATCGAACGGTACGAATAAGGTTTATCGGGACGCACGATCAATATGCCGGGATAGACGCGAAAAGGATATAGATATGGCTAATATAAAACCCATCCGAACGGAGGCGGATTACGAACGAGCCCTGGCCCGTGTTGACGAACTCATGGGCAGCGAATACGGTAGCCCGGAAGGGGATGAACTGGACGTTCTGGTCACGCTCGTCGAGTCCTGGGAGGACGAGCACTGCCCCATGGGGTATCCGGAACCTCACGAGGCGATCCGGTTCCGAATGGAGCAGGCGGGATTGCGTCCTCGCGACCTGATCCCAATCATTGGAAGCCGCTCGAAGGTTTCGGAGGTGCTGTCCGGCAAGCGTGCCATTACCATGACCATGGCCCGGGCGCTGCACGAGCATCTTGGGGTCCCGGCCGATGTGTTGCTCAGGAAACTGGGAACGGAGTCCTTCGAATCACCGGCGGATATCGACCCAAGGCGTTACCCTGTCAGGAAGATGGCGAAACTAGGTTGGATCAAGGAAGGCGCTGAATCAGAATACAGTGCCGGGAAACAGATCGCCGAAATGATCCACAAAGCAGGCGATGACACGGCGCCAGCAACGTATCTAGTGAACGATTCGCAACGGGTGAACGTGAAAACGGACCCCTACGCGCTTCAGGCTTGGTGCTGGCGGGTCACGGCCCTCGCCAACGCCAGAACTATGCCTTTCGACTACGTTCCGGGGACCGTCACCCTCGAGTTGCTACGGGAGGTCGCCCATCTGAGCACCTCGGAAAAGGGACCGTTGCTCGCCAGGGATTTCCTGGGCGACCGAGGCATTACGCTCGAGGTGGTACCGCATCTTCCCAGGACGTATCTTGACGGTGCGGCCCTTCGTCTTGGCGATGGTCGACCGGTGATCGGTCTTACGCTTCGTTACGACCGCCTCGACAGTTTCTGGTTCGGTCTGCTGCACGAACTCGCCCATATCGGGCTTCATCTCGATCAAGGCAGAGGCGAGTTTTTTACTGACGATTTCACGCTCCGAGGGAGCGGACTAGCCAAGGAAGAATCCCACGAACTGGAGGCTGACAGGTGGGCTGAGGAGGCTCTGATCCCAAGTGAGATTTGGGAAACGAGCGCGGCGCGCAGGTCGCCGTCGGCTCTGGACGTACTCAATTTAGCCTCTGAGTTGCGGATCCATCCCGCAATCGTAGCGGGCCGGGTACGTTACGAGCGGAGGAATGCCAGGTTGCTCTCGCAGTTCACTGGGAATGGGGCTGTGCGAAAGCAGTTTGATGGGGCTTGAGGTGGCCATGATCGGCGCTGGGAGGTTTCTGTCGTTGTAAGCATTCACCAGCAGGTTGATGTATGGTACGATCATGCTTCTCCTTCCTCGGAACGGAGATGCCGTTCGATGTCCTCGTCGTCCAAATGTTGTTTTAGACTGCCGGGATCGTCCATGCCTTGCTGCAAATCACTTTGATTGGGGACCAATCGGAATTCAGTGTCAGACAATTCAACTGGAGGTCGGTCTGCTGCTCTGATTCCGTAGACCCGCGCCAGGTCTTCCCAGAACCGCGGATAGGTCTTCCCCACCACGTCCGGGTCCAGGATGTTCAGGTTCCCCAGGCGGGTGCCCAGCACGGCGAAGCTCATGGCCATGCGGTGGTCATGGTAGGTTTCGATATCGACCACTTCTCCGGCGTCCCCGGTCCTTGCCGGCACTTCCGACACTACGATGTAGTCGTCGCCGGTCTCCACGGCAACGCCGATTTTCCGCAGTTCGGCCGCGGGGCATTCGATCCGGTCGCATTCCTTGTTCTTCAGCGTGCCTATTCCCGTAATCCTGGTAGTGCCGGGTATCAAAGGTGCGATGGCGATCAGGGTTAACGCCGCGTCTGGAATGTCTTCGCAGTCGACCTCGCCTTCCACTGGCAATACGCGGCCATCCTTCGGACCTTCGATGACGGTCCTTGCACCGTTCATCCGGACTCGTGCACCCAGGCTTTCGCAAATGGAAAGGAACCGGATGTCCCCCTGCCGGGTATGCGATCCGAGGTTTTCGAAGACGACCCTTCCGCCATGAATGGCTGCGAGTGCGGCGAAGTAGGAGGCGGCCGAGGCGTCCCCTTCCACCTTTCGGGCGCCGGAACGATACCGCTGCAGATGCACGATGAACTTCCGGTAGTCCCTGTTTTCCACCTCGACGCCGAACTTCCGCATTTCATGGAGCGTGATGTCGACATAAGGCCGGCTGACGAGCTCTCCTTGCACATCGATTTCGAGACCGTCGGGTATAAGGGGGCCGATCTGCAGCAGGGCGGAGAAGAACTGGCTGGACACATCTCCTTGCATCTGAACGGAATGACCGAACGACCCAGGCCCTCTGATGGTTACCGGGAGACATCCGCCGTCTGAGTATACCGTTCTTCCTCCTATTTGCTCCAGGGCTTCGAGCAGGGGAAGGTTCGGCCTTTCATTCAGGCTGCCCCGTCCGACCAGCCTGGTCTCTTCGTTTCG
Organism: bacterium; assembly: GCA_965202605.1. GTDB lineage: Bacteria > JAAXHH01 > JAAXHH01 > JAAXHH01 > JAAXHH01 > JAAXHH01. The sequence continues at coordinate 1,486,947 of OZ241838.1, read as the reverse complement.
CAGTGCGGAGAGGGCGATCAGGAATCGGGCCGAGGTACCGCTGAGTCCGAGGTTGAGGGTAACCGGTCCCTCTTTGAAGCCTCCGCCTCGTCCTTCCACGGTGATCCGCCGGTAGTCTTCACTCGTTTCGATGGAAATCCCGAGTTCGTCCAGGCACTCCACCATCTCCCGCGTGTCGTCGCAGTCACAGGGCGTGGCGATTTCGGTCGTTCCCTCGGCCAGCGCGGCGAGCACCAGGTTCCGCAGCGTGATCGATTTGCTTCCTGGCAGTTCGATATTAAGATTAATGTTGTTACTGATCGTATTAATCTTCATAGATATATAATAAATAGTGATAATACGTTTAGTATTTTTGATTTCCTGTGATTCCCGCTTAATCTACACACATCCTTCGTAAGTCCGGCCGGACACGAGGTGGTAATCGGGCATGGCGCCGCTTCCAATGTATCTCGAGCGGGCGTCCATGTACGCAACGGTCAGTCCGATCCGCCGGTCGTCGCTGGTGTTGGCGTCGGTCCGGTGTAACGCGAGGCTGTGATGAAACGAACAGCTTCCCGCCTTCAGCGGTACGGCCACCTCATTCTCGTACCCCACATGGGCGTCCTCGACGCGGAAGTCCTCCAGATGTTTGTGCTCGATTACCCCGTTCTTATGAGATCCTGATATGAATCGCATGCACCCGTTATCCTCGGTGGCGTCGTTCAGGGCGATCCAGCAGATCACGAGACTGGGCGGATCGATGGACGTCCAGTAAGCCGAATCCTGGTGGGGCGGTTTCGCCGAACCGACCCGGGGCGGCTTGCACAGCGTCTGGTCCACGTAGATCTTCAGGTCCGGGCCGATCAGGCTTCGGACCACGCCCAGGATCTTCGGATGGCGGGCCAGTTCCATGAAAACCGGATCATACTTCGTCAGGTTCCAGATTTTGCGCACGTTGTTGAACCGCACGGGGTTCGCCTGTGTTTCACCCTTTTCCACCCTGGGTTCGATCTGTACGTACTCAGGCGGGAAATCGACCACTTCGTTGCCGATATCTTCCAGGCGCTGGTGTAGCGCTTTGATTTCCAGCGGCGTCAACAGATTCTCGTAGGGAAGAAACCCCTGCTCGTTGAACTGGTCGACCTGTGCCTGCGTCAACGACACGACTTTACCTCCTTGCAGATGAATGAAACCACCACTCCGGCCATGCGAGCACCAGTTCCGCCAGCGCGGCGTAACCACCAGCGCCCGGATGAACGCGGTCTCCGCGCGCGGCTTCGCTTTGCCAGACCCCGCCGGCGTGCAGATCATGGATCACCTCGAGATAGGGCACGCCGACCCTTCCGGCGATCTCGCCGACGAGGGACGAAATCTCCACCCTGGGGCCGTGTTCCGCTTCGTCGATTCCGGGTGGCGGTCCGATCATCAACGTGGGCAGAAGGGATCGCGCAAGGGACAGGATCTCTTCGGTGTTGCGCATGGTTTCGGCCCGTTCCACGCGCGGCTTTCCTTCGATGATCCAGCAATCGTTCGCGCCGAATCCGAACACCACCCGGCCGTCATGAGGAATAAGACGCCTGGATGCGACTTCCCGTTCCCATCGCCGGAGCACGTCGGCGCTCGTATCGCCGCGAATACCGAGGTTGTAGCAGGTGATGGAGGTCTCGCCGGACCGCGACGCGGCGCACGCCCGTCCCGGCCATCCGAGATAGTCGGGATCACCGGTCCCGTTCACGTACGAATCCCCTATGAAGTATATACGGATGTCTTCCATTACCATTCGAACCTCTCCGCCGATCCGTTCCAACATTCAGTACATTCTTCGTCTCCGGCCCCGGGACTCGATCCGGCGCCCCTCCTTGCATCCGGAAGCGCCTTTAGCATACGAATTCCGTGTGTATTTATCAATTGCCAATTTCGTCGCGGCATGGAAAATTGGTATGGAGAATCATGAACGGAAACTCGTCCCATGACCGACGGACTTTCCAAGGGGAAACGCTGCCGTGCAAGCATACGTTATCGACAACAACCAGCTTCGCCCGGCGGATCTGCCCGAACCGCGGGAGCCCGTACAAGGCGAGGCGCTCGTCAGGGTCCGGTCCGTATCACTCAACTACCGCGATCTCATGGTCGCCAGGGGCAAGTACGGCAGGCCGTTCGAGGGCAGGTTCGTCGCCGGCTCGGACATGTCGGGCGACGTATTGAAAACGGGGCCGGACGTAACCGAAATCCAGCGGGGCGACCGGGTCGTGAACGCGCCTTTCCTGCGGTGGCCGGCCGGAAGACTTACGCCCGAGCGGATGAAGACCCTGGTCGGAGCAGGCGGCGTGGACGGTGTCCTGTGCGAAGAGGTGCTCTACCCTGCGGACGCCCTGGTCCCCATGCCGTCCCATTTCTCCTACCACGAGGGTGCGACGCTCCCCATAGCCGGGCTGACCGCCTGGGCATCGGTCATTTCTCAGGGTCATGCCCAGGCCGGGGAGTGGGTCCTGCTCCACGGAACGGGCGGGGTTTCCGTGTTTGCCGCCCAACTGGCGAATATCACGGGAGCACGGGTGCTGCTGACCACGTCGTCCGAAGAGAAAGCCGGCCGGATGAAAGCGGAATTCGGTGTGCTGGAGACCTTCGACTACCGCGACGACGACTGGCCGGAACAGGTCCGTTCCTTCACCGGGGGCGCCGGGGTCGACCTGGTCGTGGACGTGGCGGGCGGCCAGACCTTTGCGAAGAGCCTGAAAGCGTGCGCGCTGCATGCCCGGATATCGCTCGTGGGCATCCTCGACGGCTTCGAAACCCGCCTGAATCCCTTCGATATCATCGGCCGGCAGATCCAGGTCCGGGGCATCTACACTTCCTCCACCGACGACCTGCACGACCTGGTCAGGGCGTGCGAGGCGTCGAAAATCAGGCCCTGCATCGATCGCGTGTTCTCCTTCGATGAAGTACCGGCAGCCTTCGACTACCTCGAATCCCAGCGGCATATCGGCAAGATCGTGTGCGCGCTGCCCTGAGACTCCCGTCACAGGATGACCAGGTGACGCTTCCTGTCGGTCACCCGCCCGATGCAGGCCGCCTGTTCGTACCCTGCGTCGCGGAGTTGCCGGACGACTTCATCGATACTGGATGGAGGTACGCCGGCCATGAGTCCGCCGGACGTCTGGGGATCGTAGAGGATGGCGTCCGCCGCGACCGCCATGCCCTTAGCGGCCTCTACCTGCCACCGCTTCTCCAGGTGTTCCCGGTTGGACGGCGCCAGGGTGCTTGCCACGCCGCCGGCGAGGCACTCCGCGGTGCCTGCGTAGCGGGGTATTTGCCCGATTTCGATCTCCGCGCCCGTGCCGCTGGCCTCGAGCATTTCGGCAAGGTGGCCCGCCAGGCCGAAGCCGGTGACGTCGGTGACGGCGGGTACGCCGGCCTGCGCAAGGACCCGCGCCGCCTCCCCGTTGGACTGCAGCATGCCTGCGAATACCTCGTCGACCCATCGGCCCCTGGCCTTGAGGTGCATGTCGGCCGCGAGGATGATCCCCGTTCCGACGGGTTTTGCCAGGATGAGCCCGTCGCCGGGCCGCAATCCGCCCTTTCTGAACACGGAGTCGCCGCCGGTCAGGCCGTTCATGGTCACGCTGACGGCCGTCTCCGATCCCTCGCTGGTATGACCGCCCAGCAGCGTGATCCGCAGGCGCCGGGCCTCTTCCGCGATCCCGCCCATGAGCTGTCTCAGGTCATTCGCCACGAGCGGCTTCTCCGCGTAGGGCAGCGTAACGGTGACCAGCGCCGAATGAGGATCGGCCCCCATGGCGTACAGATCGGACGCGGCGTGGACCAGGGCGATGCGGCCGAACAGATGCAGGTCGCCGGTAAAGGCGCGGAACCCGTCCACGGTCTGCACCAGCGACCGGCCCGGAGGTATCTCCAGGAGCGCCGCGTCGTCGGCGTCATGCAGACCGATCCGCACGTCCTCCCGGTTGTATACTTCCAGTTCGTCGAGCACGCCGGTCAGCACGGTCGACCCCACCTTGGCGCCGCAGCCGGCGCAGCGCATGGTTGCCTCGTCCGCGTCTCCGTCGGCTTCTTTCGCGGCGTGCGGCGCGTCTCCGGCAGGGTCCATGGGCGGCAGCAGCGAGGGTTCGAACTTCCGCATCCACCGCCGGTCGATCCAGTCCTTCAGCCGCCATACCCACGATCCGTGGAAGGCGATGTGGCGCCGACTCGCGACGGCGTTCCGCGTGCCGGTCATCATCAGCGCGAGTGCCGAGGCCTGGGGTTTGTACGGAACCGGTGACCGATTCTCCATGAAGGCGTGGATATTCCGTGCCAGGGCCGGTCCCTCCCGGACGGCGTACACACCGGATTTGGGGAGGGGACGGGACTCGAATTCGATGCAGTCGCCCGCAGCGAAGACGTTGTCGTAACCGGCGACCTGGAGCGAGGGCCGCACCCGGATGAACCCGTCGTCGCTGGTGTCCAGGTTCGTATTGCGCAGCAGGTCGGGCGGCGCTCCTCCCGTGGCCCAGAGCAGGAAGTCGCAAGGCAGAGACGGACCATCCTCGAAACGGACCTCGGATTCATCCACGCCCGCGACGCGACGACCGGTCAGGCAGGTGATGCCCTTCTCTTCGAGGTACCGCATGATAATGCCGGCGACCCGGTGATTATGGCCCGTCAGCAAAGTGGACTGCGACTCCACGAGCATGATCTCGACCGGTGCGAAGCGTTCACCCCACCTCGCGTGCATGGCGAAGGCCAATTCCGCTCCGGCCGCTCCGCCGCCCGCAATGACGATCCGCAGGGGTTGTCCGTCGGAATGGCGGTTTTCCTCGAACTGGTGAACCCTTCGCAGCAGCCTGCCCAGCGGCCTCGTGGGCACGGCGTGTTCCCGCACGCCGGGCGTATCCATGCCACGGGGAATCGAGCCAATGTTGATCGAAAGGGCATCGTAGGCGAGGGGCGGTCTGCCGTCCTCGAAGAAAACCTGTTGCATGGCCGGGTCGAGACCACCCACCCGTGCCCGAATGAACCGGACGCCCGCCCAAGCGCACAGCGGCCTGAGTTCCATTTCCATTTCATCGGGACGGTACAGCCCGGCGAGGCAACCGGGCAGCATGCCGGAATAACAGACGGTGGATTCGTCTGAAATGAGCGTGACGCGGATGCCGCGAAGCGCCTTTTTCATGGCCAGCATGCGGATCACCTGCACGTGGGAGTGCCCGCCGCCGACCAGTACGAGGTCTTTTTTGAAGGGGGTTTCCTGGTTCATGAACTCTTCTACAATGTATCCACTTCAATGCATCTACTTCGTTTCCACACTTCCTCCACCAGCGAGACCATGCAGATCGGATTCCGAGATGACCCCGGCTTTGCGATCGTCAACCCTGAGAACCCCGCGTAACCCGGCAAACCCGGCGGTCGCGAGGGAATTGAATATACATGGCGAGTCGGGGTACGCCAAAGGCCATTATTGCCGAAAAAGATGGGTTAAATCATAGCCGCACAACGGCGTGGCCGGCCACCGCCCGACCTTGACACGCCCAGTAAATTAACCATTCATGGCTGCATTACGTCTGGCGATACCAATGTCCCCTGGTTAGCCCGCACCAAGGCGGGTGGCATGGCGCGTGGTTCAGCGCGGACCGAACGGCGGATCACAACGCAGGATCATCACTTTATCGAGGAGAGTCAATGGCTTTCAACATCAGGAAACGCGGCAAGTTGACCTACTACTACCACGGGGACAGTCCGGTGCTGTCGGCCCTGGTGACCGAAGAACAGCCGGACGGGGACCTGAAGATCTATTTCGCCGGTCTCACGGGCGGCTATTCGGCCAAGGGCGTTTTAGAGCGGGACGAACTGGTCTCGATGGAACCGGAACAGGAGATCCCCCTCGTTTTTCAAAGCTGGGAGAAATGGCTGATCGATGCCGGCCTGTGCAAATCGCTCCGGGAAGTGGATTTCATCGAGGTACACGCCTTCGGATGCCAGCCCAAGTCGCCGAACCCCCTCGTGGACCCGATCGGGTACGCCGCCGAGCAGGACAGACTGAAGGAAGCTTACGCCCGGGCGTACAGCGGCTTCTTCAGGGACTATCTTCCCGACAACGGCGTGCCGTGCCGGTTTACGGTCCACCTCGTCGACGTCCCCGACAAGGCCGCGTCGTACGAGTTCTACTCCACGGCGCTCTGGCAGCGCTCGCTGCAGTCCGGTTGACCGGCGGGCTTCCGTCGCCAAAAGAACGTCCTATACCGTTGCTCCGGGACCGTCGATAACCCGAAGCCGGACGCACCGATTACCGGCTTGACACCCGGCCGGTTCAGGACCATATTCACCGGGTTAAATCCACTGTTCCGCCTGTTCTATTTCCTGTCCGCCGCCTTAAGCATCCCGGAAGGAGCAACGCATGTCCGCGCGGTCCTCGCAGGAGGCGCTGGAAGCGCTGAAGCAGTTCGATACACCGTCGATCACGAACGTGGTGGCGACCTATCCGACCCACCCCCTCTGCCTGGGCCTGTACAACCCCTGGTCGGAAAACTGGTACACGGATCAGACGATCAAGTGCATCTATCCCGAACTCGGGCGCACCGTGGGTTATGCCGTTACGTGCGTCTTCGGCCTGCCCGAACCCGGCTTTAAAAACCTCTCTTTCGTAGATATCATTGACGCGCTGGACGAATCTCCCCGACCGACGATACTCGTGATCCAGCAGAAATACCCGCCCGAGATCGCCGGCAAGGTGGGACTGGCCGGCGGCAACATGGCTTCGGCCAGCAAGGCGGTGGGATGCGTCGGGATGCTATCCAACGGCCCCTCCCGGGATGTGGACGAGATACGGCCCATGGCATTCCAGTACCTGTTGAGCGGCGTGACTCCGGGACACGGAGACATGGCGGTACATGCCGTAAACGTGCCCGTTTCCGTGGGCGGGATGGATGTGGCCCCCGGCGAGATCATCCACATGGACGAGAACGGCGCCTGCAAGTTCCCGGCGGGCAAGCTGGATGCGGTCCTCGAAAACGTCACGGCCCTGGCGGCCGAGGAGGAAGTACGAATAACCGCGTTCCAGAACGCCCGATCGGCCGACGAAGTCAAGGCCATCCTGGGCGGCCACAGCTACGGTAAGAAGGACAACGGCAATAGGGACAATGAAAAGAAAGACAAACCAGAATGAAATGCGTTTTCATCGTACTGGATACCGTGCGCAGGGACTACCTGCCCGCCTACGGCAACGACTGGGTCCATACGCCCGCCCTCGACCGCCTGGCGGAGCGGGGCGTCGTCTTCGACAACCACTGGGTGGGATCGCTCCCCTGCATGCCGGCGCGCCGGGAGTTCATGACGGGCCGGTACAACTTCATCTACCGGGGCTGGGGTCCCATCGAGCCCTACGACGACACGCTCCCGGTCGAGTTGAGAAAGAACGAGGTCTTCACCCACCTGCTCACCGACCACTACCACTATTTCGAGCTTGGCGGGGAGAACTATCACACGGCCTTCAATACGTGGGACTTCTTCCGCGGCCAGGAGAACGACTGGTGGGCGTCCCACGTGGACCGCATGGCCCTGCCCGACCACATCGGGCAGCTTACGCAGCAGAACTTCGGCAACCGCAGGCTGCAGCAGCGCGAGGAGGATTTCTCCGGACCGAAGACCGCACAGGCGGCCATCGAGTGGCTTAAGACGAACCGGGCGGCCGACGACTGGTTCCTGCAGGTCGAGATCTTCGATCCCCACGAACCATTCTACTGTACCGGGAAGTACCGGGCCATGTACGGGAACGATTACGACGGCCCCTTCTTCGACTGGCCGAGTTACGATGAAGTGCGCGAATCGCCGGAAGCCGTCGACCACGTGCGGAAGTGCTACGCCGGTCTGCTGACGATGACGGACCACTGGGTCGGCAAGATATTCGATACCCTCGACGAACTCGGGTTGTGGGAAGATACCCTGGTCGTGTTCACCACGGATCACGGCACCATGCTGGCCGAGCACGACTTCTGGATGAAGAACATCATGCCGCTGTACAACGAGATCGTCCGCATCCCCCTGATCGCCAGTCTTCCCGGCAACGAGCGGGCCGGAACGCGGACCGACGCGCTCTCGCAGACCATCGACCTGATGCCGACTTTCCTCGACTACTTCGGGGTCGAACCGCCGCCCCACGTCCAGGGACACTCGTTGCGGGGGATGCTGGACGGCGAAGGCCTTCGAGCGGACGCCATTTTCGGGTACTTCGGCATGGCGATGAACATCACCGACGGGCGGCACGTGTACATGCGGAACCCGGTGAACGAGGACGCGGGTCCCCTGTACGCTTATACCGCCATGCCCACCGGGGGACTCAACCGCTGGTATCCGCGGGAGGTGTACGATCGCGTGGAAACGGGCCGCTACTTCGGCCACACGTACAACCTGCCGCTTTACAAGATCCCCACGGAGGGCAAGGTCCCGCGGCACCATCCCGACGAGGCGTCCTACGCGGGCAGAAACCAGTTGTTTGACGTTGTCGCCGACCCCGCCCAACAGCATCCGGTCAGCGACTCCGAACGGGAAGGGCATTTCACCGAAAGGATCGCCCGGCACCTGGAAGCCTGCGAAGCCATGCCGGAGCAATTCACACGCCTGGGTATCGATCCGCCGGGCGCATGAGGGATAAGCTGATGATTCACCATCTTCGTCGCCACGCGGTTTTCGTCGTGGTCGTACTGGCGCTGTCATTCCTGCAATGCGGCGCGCAGTCCGATCCCGAAGAGACTGATGAAAGCAGCCTGCAGTTGTTCTTCGGTCAGACCGCGGAGATGAAAGAGGCGGCCCACGCCGCGTTGATGGACCGTCTTCCCGAGGATGCCGCGCCCCTGGAGTACCAGGTGTTCCGGTACATGGCCGCCGAACCCAAGAGCATGGACCAGGGCGTCTCGATCTACGTGGCCGGCGGCAGCGAATTCCACTTCGAACGGCTCGCCATGTTCGGCGTGAACGGCGAGCTTGTGCCGGGCGCCGCGGACTCGTGGGAAACCACCGAAGACGGGAAGACGTGGACCTTTCACCTGCGGCGGAACGCGCGGTGGAGCGACGGGCGGCCCGTGACGGCCCACGATTTCGAATTCACCTTCAAGCGGTTCCTCCATCCCAACGCGGGCAACGTGTACGCCTTTCTCTACTACGACATCAAGGGCGCCCGGGCATACAACCAGCGTGAAACGGATGACGTCGACGCCGTGGGCGTCCGGGCCGTGGACGACTACACCCTGGTCATCGAGACGGAGCAATCCTGCGCTTTCCTGCCCCACATCACCGCCTACCTGACCTCCGCGCCGGTGCCGCCCTGGCAGGTGGAGAAGTACGGGGACCAGTGGGCCCTTGCCGGCACCTGCCTGACCAACGGACCCTTTCAGCTCGAGACGTGGAAAACGGGCCAGTACATGACTTTCGGTCTGAATCCCCATTACGCGGGTCCCAATCCCGGCCATCTCCGCCAGATCGTCCGCATCTTCAACGCCATGGTCGGCTCGGCCAGCGCGGCCAACGACATGGGACTGCTGCCCTACGAAAACGACGAGATAGACGTAATCGACATCAGCCCCATGGTCTACGGCGGCCTGCGCGACGACCCGGAGTGGGACGAGCCGGCATGGAACTACGACCAGTTCACGACGATCTACCTGTTCTTCCGCACGCGCCAGCCCCCCTTCGACAACCTCAAGGTCCGCCAGGCCTTTGCCCACGCCATCGACAAGGCGTCGCTGAACGACACGATCCTCCAGGGCATGATGATTCCGGCCTATACCATGCTGCCGCTCCATTTCCCCGGCTACGTGGGTGACAAGTACCGGGACCACCAGCGGTTCGACGTGGACCTCGCCCGGCAGCTGCTCGCGGAGGCCGGTTATCCGGACGGCAGGGGTTTCCCGCGGATGGATATCTGGCTCGCCGACGCGACGCCCGCCTCCGCCATCAGCCAGGCGGCCCAGGCGATCCAGGAGATGCTAAAGGAGAACCTGAACATCCAGATCGGCATCCGGAACACGGAAGGGGCCGCGTACCGGGCGGCCATGTACAACTGGGACATGCCCATGAGCATCGTCGGGTTCAACTACGACTTTCCCGATCCCCACAGCATGCTGGGCATCATCTGGCGATCCCAGCCGCGCGGCTATACCCGCCACGACTGGCTGAACCCGGCCTTCGACCGGCTGATCGACACGGCCGCGGGGGAGTTGAACCACGATGCGCGCATGGCGATGTATGACGAGGCCGAGGGGATTCTCGCCTCCGAGGCCGCCGCCGTATTCCTGTGGCACGTCAAGGCCTACCAGTTGCGCAAGCCCTGGCTGAAGGGATTCAAGGAAGACCGGTGGGGGAATTTTCCCAATTACCGGAACGCGGGCACGTATTACGACCTCTACATCGGCCGGGAGGCCGTGGAGAGCGAACGGCGTATCGAATACTGAAGTGCCCGGTCGGCCACCTCACACCCGGTCGGCCACCTCACAACGGAACGACCCAACAGACAGGCCATCCATGGAAAACGGACACCAGTACACCGAAATGACCGACGCGCAGCGGGAGCATCTCGACCAGTACGGCTACCTGGTTATCGAGGACGCGCTGCCTCCATCCGTCGTCGGTGAGTTGAATGAAGCCGTAGACGAAGTGTATGACCGGGCCCGGAAGGAGGACACGCTGGGGAAAGACGGCGATCTGAACATGCGGAACTGCATCGTGGCCCACGACGCCTTTCTGCAACTGCTCGACTGGCCGGCGACCATCCCCCTGGCCTGGGGCGCGCTCAGCTGGAACATCCAGATGATCACCTCCCACCTCATCGTGCTGCCATCGGGACCGGAACCCTCCGAGGATGCCAGGCGCGGCCACGGCATGCACCGCGACGGCGGCCGCTCCTTCGTCGAAATGCAGGAACCCCATCCCCGTATCCTGCTGAAGATCGCCTACGTGCTCAGCGACCAGACGGATCCTTCTTCAGGGGCCACTTCGCTGGTGCCCGGCAGCAACCGGATCACGGGGGAGCCGCCCAGGGATCCGGCCACGGGCTGGCCCTACGGCGCCATCCAGATGAACCTGCCCGCCGGAAGCGCCTTCCTGTTCGAGCAGCGCACCTTCCACAGTATCGGGCGCAACTGGTGCGGACACGACCGCAGGACCATATTCATGGGATACGCCTACCGGTGGGTGAAGCCCATGGACTATATCCAGATGCCGAAGTCCCTCGTGGACCGGTGCACGCCCCTGCAGAAACAGCTGATCGGGGAGGTGGGCGACGCGCTGAGCTATTACCTGCCGGAAGAAGAGGACGTGCCGCTCAAGGCATTTCTTGAAGGGAAATGAGGTCCGTGCATGTCCAATGTCCTCCTCCTCATCTCCGACGAGCACAATCCTGTCTACTCCTCGGTCTACGGTCATCCCTTCGTCCTGACACCGGCCATGAAGAGCCTGGCGGATAATGGCGTGACGTACGAAAACGCGTACTGCCCCTCGCCCCTGTGCACGCCCAGCAGGTCTGCCTTCATGTCGGGACGCCGGGTCCACGATATACAGGCATACAGCAACTGTCGAACAGGCGTCGATCCCGCTATTGCCACCTACGGACGCGTCCTGGCGGAACAGGGCGTGTACTCCGTGCACGTGGGCAAGACCCACGTTTTCGCACCGGGCAGCGAACTGGGTTTCCGTGAGACGCGGAGCGCCGTGGAGCATATGGGCGCCGATGATCCGGAAATCGGCCGCCGTCCATTCCGGATCAGGCGGGCCGCCGCGGAACGGGCCGCCCGGTTCGGCGTGAAAGCATCGCATCTCCGGGTCGACCTGGACCGCGTCGATGCGGCCATTGACTGGATTTCGAACACCGCGCCGTCGGTGGATGCGCCGTGGACGCTGTCGGTGAACGTCATCCACCCTCATTTCCCCCACTACACGTCGCAGGAACTCTGGGACCTCTATCCGCGGGGCGGCGATCTTCCGGAGTTCGGACCCGATCAGGAGACCGCGGACCACCCCAGGGCCCGGGAAGTCCGCGAACACTTCCAGACGGGTGCGTTTACCGAGGACCAGATACGGGGGCAGCGCCGGGGATACCTGGCCTGCGTGACCTTCCTGGACCGGCAGCTGGAGCGGCTGATCGAAGCACTGAAGGCCTCCGATCTCTATGACGACACGAACGTGATCTGCACGTCGGACCACGGAGAAATGCTTGGCAAGTTCGGCATGTGGTGGAAGTGTTCCCTCTACGAGGACGCGAGCCGTATCCCATGCATCGCCGCCGGGCCGGACTTCTCGTCCGGGGTGCGCGTTTCAACACCGGTGGATCTGCACGACGTGCAGGCGAGCCTGTTCGCATCGACCGGCGCCGACCGGCCGTCGGACTGGGTGGGTCGACCGCTCCAGAGCATGCCCGTGAGCGACGACCGGCGCGTCGTTTTCTCGGAGTACCATGGCCATGGTGTCCGGCACAGCGCCTTCATGATCCGAAAGGGCAAATGGAAGTACATTCATCACGTGGACGCGCCGCACCAACTGTTCGACCTGGACCGGGACCCCGATGAACTGCAGAACGTGTACGGTGCCTTCCCCGAGGTGGGCGCCGACCTGGAATCGGAACTCCGTTCGATCTGCGATCCCGAAAGGGAGGACGACCGCGCGGACCGGTTCATCGACGCGCAACTCGCGTCCATGTCGAACGAAGGCTGAAAGTCGACCGCCGACCAAGTGTCGACCGCCGACCAAGTGTCGACCGCCGACCAAGTGTCGACCGAAGGCTGAAAGTCGACCGCCGGCCGAATGGGTTGAGCATGAGCGAGAAACGATTGCTGGGCATAACCGTCCTGGCCGACTTCATCCTCAACGAAGGGGTGGACGCCGTCCTGGACAACCTCGTCGACCGGGCGGGCGCCACGGCCGTGGCCGTTAATCCCACGGTGACCGCGCCGTCGGAGGAAGGGGTCGGTTCCTTCCAGCCGCCCAGCGACGCCGGAAGCAGTCCCCGCCTCTTCGACCGGTCCCTGTGGGGCCGCCGTTCGCTGTGGGTCCGCAGCGCGCCGAGTTACCAACCCCGCGCGTCATATTATGCCGGTACGCCGTACAGTCCTCGCGAGCCCAACGACCTGACGGATCAGCACGGCGAACTGGTCGGCCGTTTCATCGACGCCGCGCTGGACCGGGGCCTCAAGGTCTACCTGCAGCTGAGCAGCGCGACGCCGCCTGGACTCTCGGACGAGGACCGGCCAAGGAGGCCGGACGGGCAGTTGCCGGACCGCATGGCCGACACGGGATGCCTGGCCAGCGAGTCGATCCGGAACTACATCGCGGCCTTCGTGCGCGACCTCCTGGAGCAGTACCCCCGGGTAACCGGCTTTCGGCCTGATTGGCCCGAGTACCCCTGTTACAAGCTGGACGAAGCCTTCCAGGATTTCAATCCCCAGGTAGCGCGCTGGGCCGCGGCGCATCGGTTCGACTACGAGGCCATCCACGAAGAAGTCCGGTCGGCCTTCGACTACCTCCACGGGCGGCTTGAGAACCGGGACCTGCTTGACTTGAGTGGCCCCGGCCGGGGCTCGGCGACGCTGGCCGCCGTTTTCCGGTCCTTTCCCGGCATCGCGGAATGGCTGCGCCTGAAATCCGCCCTGTCCAACGACTTGCTGCGGCACTGGAGGACGGTCATCACGACGTACGGAGGTGCCGAAAAGGAACTGTCTGCCAACGCCTTCATGTTCCCGCTCACGCTATGGACCGGTTTCGATTTCCGCGGGGCGTCGGGAATCTGCGACGCGGTATCCCCCAAGCTGTATACCATGCACTGGTCGGTCATGGTGGAGTTCTGGGGGCGTACGCTAATGAACCACAATCCCGGCCTGGACGAAGGGCTCCTGGTGCGGTCCCTCGCCCATCTCTTCGACCTCGGCGACGACATAACGGCCACCCGGATCGATCAGTACGGATATCCTGAACCCGACGAACCCCATCCCATTCCCGACGACGCGCAGCGGCGGCGGATCGAGCAGGTTTGTGCCGATGTGAACGGCCGGGCGCTTGTCACTCCCCTGATGCACGGTTACGGCCCGCACCACGATTTCATCCGGCGTTTCCGGGTGGTGGCGGAGAGTCCGGCCGACGGCGTATGGATCAACCGGTACGGCTACCTGAGCGACGGCAAGCTGGACGCGGTGGGCCGCATCTGGCGGCAGGCCCGTTGAGTATCTTGATAACGCGCATCGGACGCGGTGGGCCGCATCCGGCGGCGGCACAAGTCAAGGAGTTCCGATGACCCGGCCCAACATCCTCTTCGTCATGACGGACCAGCAGCGTTTCGATACCATCGCCGCGCTGGGCAACGAGATCATCCATACCCCCAACATGGACCGGCTGGTACGGCGGGGCGTTTCCTTTACGCAGGGCTACTCGACCTGCCCGGTATGCGTGGCGGCACGGACGACCATCCGCACGGGATGCGACCCGCCAACGACCCGTGTTTTCAGCAATGGCCGGTCCGCGCCGGTACCGGGTCAGGCCGATGCGCTCGAGGGCCGCTGCGGAGACTATCTCGCCCGTACGCTCGCGGCCTCGGGTTACCGCACCTTCGGCGTGGGGAAGTTCCACACCTTTCCCTGGAACGAGGACGTGGGCTACGAATCCCAGCTTCACAGCGAAGAGCTCTACGGCAGCCCGGAGCAGCGCCGGGAGGAAGCTTACGCGCGATGGATCGCCCGGGAACACCCGGAGTTCGACTATATCGAAGCGCTGATGGGGGAACGGACGGAAATGTACTACATGCCCCAGGTCAGTCCGCTGCCCGCCCACCTGACCGTGGAGTCCTGGGCGGCGGACCGCGCGGTCGAAGCGCTGCGCCAACCCGACGACCGGCCGTTTTTCGGCTTCGTGTCCTTCATCGGCCCCCATCCACCCTTCGCGCCGCCCGTGCCCTTCAACCGCATCTACGATCCCGACCGCGTGCCCGGTCCGGTCCGCGGCGACCCGGCGGTGGACCACATGGACGAACAGATTCCCTTCATGAACCGGATCATCTGGGCGGACGAGATAAATGATGCCTTGACCCGGACGCTCAAGGCCCGTTATTACGGGGAGATCACCTACATCGACGATTGCCTTGGACGGATCCTGGACGCCGTGGAGGCCCGCGATGACGCCGATAACACACTGATCTGCTTTTTCTCGGACCACGGCGACCACCTCGGCGACCATACCGCGTGGCAGAAGGAGAGTTTCTTCGACGTGTCGGCGCGTGTGCCCTTCCTGGTGAACTGGCCCGACCGGCTGCCGCGGGACGTCCGCAGGAACGACCTGGTCTGCCTCACCGATCTCTACGCCATCGCCACCCATGCCGCCGGACAGACCCGGGTGCGTGACGGGGTGGACGTGCTCGGAGCGCTCGATGGCAGTGTTCCACCCAGGGAAACCCTGTTCGGGTATTACGGCGAACCGGGGACGGACCGGTTCAAAATCATGGTCCGAAGCGGCGACTGGAAGTATATTTACCTGGCCAACGGCGGCAGAAAACAGCTGTTCAATACGGCCGAGGACCCGGACGAAGTGGTGACCCGGGTCGCGTCCGACCGGGATGTAGCGGACGACCTGCACCGGCGCGGCGTGGCAGCATGTGGTCATCCGGGTGCTTCCGACGCACTGGAAGGCGGTAACCTGCGGTCCTTCCCCTACACGAAGTGGAAGGCCTCGCGCATATACCAGTTCGACCGGTCACGAGGCGTGCACGGGTTTCCCGGCCATCCGCGCGATGTGCTGGGTCCCTGGATCCGGCGCGGCCGGCGATGAGCGTCCGCGCCCCGGCCCGGACAAGGCGATTCGATGACGGACGAGGCCGGATTTTCCCTGTCCCGGCAAATGGAATCGATTGGAATGAGTATTGTGACGGAGCCAAGCCGTGAATACCGTTGACGCATCCGCCGCAGTCCCGGCATCGGCCATGCCTTCCGCCGGAGGAGACCCGGTCCCGGTCCCGGCGTTTCACGTGATGATGAAACCCCGGGGGGCCATCTGCAATCTCGACTGCAAGTACTGTTACTTCCTCGCCAAGGAGGACCTGTACCCCGGCAGCGGGTTCCGCATGTCCGAAGACCTGCTCGAAGAATACGTCAGGCAGTACATCGAGGCCCAGCAGGTTCCTGAAGTCACCTTCGCCTGGCAGGGCGGCGAGCCCACGCTAATGGGGCTGGAGTTCTTCGAGAAGGCCGTCGAGCTTCAGAAGAAACACCAGAAACCCGGCACGCGGCTGTTCAACTCCCTGCAGACCAACGGCACGCTCCTCGACGCCGACTGGTGCCGCTTCTTCCACGAAAACGATTTCCTGATCGGTCTGAGCCTGGACGGACCCCAGGCGCTGCATGACGCCTACCGGGTAGACAAGGGCGGCAAGCCGACCTTCGACGCGGTGATGGGCGCGGCGGAGATGATGCGGATCCACGAGGTCGAGTTCAATATCCTGACCACGGTGCACGCGGCGAACGCGGAACACCCCCTGGCGGTCTACCGTTTCATGCGGGACGTGGTGAAGACGCGGTTTCTGCAATTCATTCCCATCGTGGAGCGGGACAACGAGACGGGGTACCAGGAAGGCGACGAGGTGACGGACCGTTCGGTGACGGGGAAGCAGTACGGCCGGTTCCTGGTCCGGATCTTCGACGAGTGGGTGCGCCGGGACGTAGGGAAAATGTACGTGCAGATCTTTGACGTGTCCCTCGCCGCCTGGTCGGGCCAGAGCCCGGGACTGTGCATTTTCATGGAGACCTGCGGCGACGCCCTTGCCCTGGAGCACAACGGGGACCTCTACGCCTGCGACCACTACGTCGAGCCGGACTATAAACTGGGCAACATCACCGAGATCCCCATGATGGAGATGGTCTTGTCCGAACAGCAGCGGGCTTTCGGGCAGGCCAAGCTGGACACGCTGCCGCAATACTGCCTGTCATGCGACGTGCGGTTCATCTGCAACGGGGGGTGCCCGAAGAACCGTATTATCAAGACGCCCGACGATGAACCGGGCCTGAACTACCTGTGCGAGGGGTACAAGGCCTTCTTTCATCACATCGACGGCCCCATGCGTTTCATGGCCAATGAACTGCGGCACAGGCGGGCGCCCGCCAACGTGATGTCCTTTATCCGCCGGCGCGAGGCCGACCGCACGATACAAGACCGCTTCCGAACGGCGGGACGGAACGATCCGTGTCCGTGCGGAAGCGGTCTGAAGTTCAAACGGTGCCACGGGAGGTAGGCCGGCGGCCGGGCGCTGGCCGGTCGTTCCTCGATCACATATAGTAGCCCCGTTCCACGGCGAGGGTAAGCGACAGTTCGATATCCGAGATCGCCCTCGACATGGCCTGGCCGATGAGATCCAGCTTGCGGACCTGGTCTATGCGTTCGGTGGCCTGCGCGAGTTCCCGCGCGGAGAGGATTTCCTTGAAGAGGTCGCACGCGTGGGCGAGGTTGATGATCACGACGTCACGCGGACCGGGGATTTTGTCGCTGAACAGCACTTCCATGATCCGGAGCTTGACTTCGCGCTCGGCCGTCCCGTCGATGGTCGGATAGCGCCGCGACCGGAAGACCCACAGGAACTGGCCTTCTTCCCTGCTCAGGATGCCCCGTTCAACCAGCCTGTCGATTGCCGTCTCCCGGATGTCGTCGGCACCGTCGACTGCGTGCTCGATCCAGTACCGCGCCCCATGGGTCTCGGGTGACGCCGCGATATCCGACAGAAGTGGGTCGAGGAGGTTGTCCCCCAGGGGGTTCGAGTCCACGAGGATCAGTTTGTCCACATCGGTATCGATACGGTTTTCGATGGCCAGATCCATCAATACGCCTCCGGCGAGACCATACCGCAGGAGGCGGTCGGGTACGCCTACGAACTTTCCGTCGTCGTCAAGCATGAGCAGCATGATCTCTTCTGCGAATCTTAACATCTCTTCTCCCCGTTTACAGGCCGATGTTCGTTTCTGCCGATTACGCTTCTGGAATATCAGTCCGTCTCTGAATGTCCGTCCCTGCCAGCCGACCCTCGATACGCAGAGATTCGGCTTCATTACATACGTGTCCGCTAATGCGGTCCGTGTCAAGTGTTTTAGCAACCCAAAAGCACGGACGCAGACTCAGAAATGGCGCGCCACTTCGACGCCCCAGTAGGGCGCCTCGTTGACGAAGCCGGTCAGGTTGTTGAAATCGATACCGCCTGTAAGCGACACGTCGTCGAAGATGTTCCGGCCGACCAGGGAGATCTCCGTCCCGGTGTCCCGTGCCAGATAGGAGAGACGCACGCCGCATTCCAGCAGCCGGTCGTCTCGGAATTCCACGGAGTCGTAGAGAAAGAACCTGACCGCGCCGCGGTAGGCCAGGTCAGTCGCGGCCACCAGGTAGGAACCGCCCGGCAAGGCCACCGGGTAGCGCAGCGTCGCGTCCGCGATCCACCTGGGGGCCTGGGGCAGCCCGTTGCCGTCGATCAGTACCGTACCGGGTTCCGGCCCCGGGGGATCCAGTACGGTGCACGGCGCCCCGCAGGCCTGGATGGAGAGACGGCTGTCGTCGATTCGGGTGTGATTGTAACTCAGTCCTGCCGTGATCTGTACCCTGCTCGCCGGCGCGAGGGCCACCTCTGCCTCGAATCCCCGCCCCAGGGTCCTGTCGGCGTTAACCAGCCGGTTGAAATTGGTTTCGCCTCCCACCGCGGTGAGTTGCTGGTTCCGCAGCCGGTAGTGAAACGCGGCCAGGTCGAGGCGGAGGCGGCCGTTCCACAGGCGCATTTTCGCACCGCTCTCGATGGAGTGTATGGTCTCCGTTCCGGCCACGGAGACCATGTCGCCGAACAGCAGGCGACCCTGTATGCCAGGCGTGCGGATTCCCCTGGCGGCGCGTACGTACGTCTGCACGCCGGGCGACGCGGTGTAGCGCATGCTCAGGTCGCCGCTCCACGCGCCGGCGGTGGGATTGCGGTGAATCGGGCCGACCCCGCCGGCCCCGGTAGCAGCAGGCGCTTCGACCCGCCTCGCCGTGTAGTCCTTCGCGTCGCGGGAAAACCGCAACCCTCCGCCTATTTCCACCGCGTCGCCCAGGTGCAGGGTTGTTGCCAGAAACGCCGCCCATGCCTCGGCTTCCTGGTGTTGCCGGGCGTATCCGTCGGGCGTCCCGCCGGCCAGGGTATCGTAGTTGTAATCTTCTATCTCCACCGATTCGTTCAGGTAGTACAGGCCGAACAGGTAATCGAGACGCCGGTGTTCCTGGCTGACCAGCCGGATTTCCTGGCTGACCTGGCGCAGGAAGGGGATGGCCCCCGACGTTTCGGAAGGAAAGGGAATCACGCCCGGACCGCTGGGTGGACTGAACACCGCGCCGAAGCCGCCGTCGATGTCGCCGCGGGAGAAACTTTCGAGCCGTTCCAGGCCGGTCAGGGAAACCAGTTCATGGGCGCCCGCCCGGTATCGTAACTCTACCGTCATGCCATGGGCATTCAATGCCCGCGTGTTGCGTCCATCGATCGCGATTCGGTTACGGGAGAACCCTTCCACCAGCCCGCCGCGGTCAGGTACGATGACGTTGGCGCGGAACAGGCGGGCCGAGCCGTCCAGTTCCCGGCCATGGATATTGACCAGCGTTTCGAGATTCGAAGTGGGTTTCCAGCGCAACTGAAGCCGTCCGGCCAGTTCCCGGTACCCCCCGAGCGCTGCATTCGGACCGTCGTGTTCGTTGTCCACCCAATCGCCCCGCCGCTGGACCAGCACCGAGAGTCGGGCGGTGAGTTCCGGTGATCCGAGCGGCCCGGATACCGCGCCCTCGAAATTGGCGCTGTTGAATCGTCCGTAGCCCAGGCGTCCGTAACCCTCCGGCTTCTCGGTCGGCCGGGCCGATTCCAACTTGACGATACCGGCCGGCGTGTTCCGTCCGAACAGCGAACCCTGGGGGCCGCGAAGCACCTCGATCCGGTCCAGGTCGAATGCGGGATAACCCTTCAGCAACGCGTTTTCGAGTACGATGCCGTCGTAGACCACGGAAACGGGCTGCGAGGCGTTCAGGTCGAAATCCGTGTTGCCCAGGCCCCGTATGTAGAAGCGGGGAAAAATCCGGCCGTAGGAGGACTCCACATACAAGCTGGGCACCCGGTTCGAAAGGAATCGCAGGTCCATGCCCGACGAACGGAGTAAGGCGGACTTCTCTTCCTGTACGGTGGACAGGGACAGTGGGACTTCGAAGGCGGGCTGCGCACGCTTACGCGCCGTGACCACGACCTCTTCCATCAGGATCGGTGCTCCGGCCGTACCGCGCGTATCGGCGTCGTCCGTGTCCTGCGGCTCTCCGGCCCCGTCGCGCGATACCGCTTCCTGCGCGGCCGATTCACCCGGTGTGCACGCAAAAACCACGCACGTCACGGTCAGGACCGCCGGCAAGAGAACGGTAACCGCCTTGCGTACCAGCGAAACTTCCGGGGAAGAATCGCATGGACTTTTTGCGAACGGCGTCTTCATATCTCCCATTCGAACAGGTCAGGTGTCAGAAGATTGAGCGGACATGCACGTGATCGGCGGCGAAACCGACGGGAATCTGAAAAACCCGGCTCGTCCTGTCAAGGGCAACATCGCGTACTCGGAAAGCCGTCCTGTCCTTAAACCGGGCTCGATTCGCCGTACCAAATCGCTTGTAAACCGACTTGCCTGAAGGTATTTTCTTTCACGAATCAGTCTACCAGTAAAAGGAGTTCAATCATGCTGAAGAAGCCAACCATTCCGGTATCGGTCCTGTGCATGCTGGCATTCCTGCCCTTCCCGGCGGATTCCGCCGCACAAACCGGGGAAAAAGGCAGCCGCCAGGGTTTCTACTTCGCTTTGCAGGCCGGCGTATCCCTTCCCGGGGATTTCGAGTCTACGCGGACCAACAACGGCATCCCGACGAACTGCGACCAGTGGCTTCCCGGCGAGACCCTGAACGACGGGACCCGGGTACCCCTGCCGCTGTCCCAATGCGCGCCCCGCGTGCTTCCGGCGAGTCCCAATACGTTCGGCCTGGGAAGTGGTGTCGTGGCGGGAGTCCAGGCTGGCTATGCCCTGAAGGCGTTGCGCATAGAGGTCGAATACTTCCGCAGGGGACAGGGCGGAGTGCTTCTGCCGCTCATCGTCCCGGGCGACGAGAAACAGGCGGAGTTCGTGGAGCGCAGCGAGAAGATCAGCGATTTCCGGACGGACAACCTGTTCGCGAACGTCTACTATGACTTGAGGGGGCGGCTTTCACAGAAGGCCACGCCGTACTTCGGCGCGGGCGCGGGACTTACGAGACAGCGGATGTTCTATTCCGCCGCGTCGATCCGGACGAACGACCGGGAAAAGATGCGGCGGCTCGGACGCAACACCCATGCGGCCGGACTGGCAACGCTCGCCGACGAAACGCTGTCGGACAGGATGTTCGGCTTCCAGCTTGTCGCGGGCGTGGACTACGACGTGGACGATCGGTTCTCGGCCGGTCTGAAATTCAGACACGGCTGGACCGGCGAGTTTGTGGACGGAGCGCATCAGTGGAGGTTGCTGCGGGGGCACGAATCCATCGTGGGGCCGACGCCGGGAACCGGCTCCGAAATGCCCATTCAGTTTGATATCGAGGGAAGCCCCGCCCGGTTCTGGGGTATCGCCCTGGGACTGCGGTACCATATTGTCGGATAGGGGACGACAGGCCGCACGCACGGTTGCCGCGGACACGCGTGAGCGGGACGGCTGTTCCTCCCAAGTGAAAAAAACGGGCGCCGGAACAGTTCGCTCCGGCGCCCGTATCGTTTCGTCGGGGAATGGTACCGCTGTTTACTGCTTTACGACGTTAGCGGCCTGAAATCCCTTGGGCCCTTCCGTGATATCGAATTCGACCGCATCACCTTCCGACAGGGACTTGAATCCCTCTCCCTGGATCGCGGAGTAGTGTACGAAGACGTCATCGCCACCATCGTGCTCGATAAAACCGTAGCCCTTGTGGTCGTTAAACCACTTTACTTTACCGACTGCCAATATTGCTCACCACCTTTCAGGCATGTAGAAACATCTGCAACGAAGTCCCTGTTCGACTTTCAACCCGCATATAGAAAAACGGCAGGACCGTTAGTTCTGATCCGTGCCGCATCGTTTTTTGATTGACGATCATGCAGGAGACAGAGACAAAATCCTAAAACCCAATAAATCATAACTCCCGGAAAAGTCAACACTTTTTTATTGCGGCGATCGAATCGCGCGTCTTTCCGGCGCCCATCCGCGCTTATCCGTCGCCACGTCTTACCCGGGTCTCCATCAGCAGCCAGGCATCGGGATCGATCCGGACTTCCTCCGGCGCTCCGTCCAGTTTGAAGCGAAATACGTGCGAGCGTTCACGCAGCTCGATCTGCCGGCGCTGCTGCCGGTCTTCCGCCACGAAGGCGAGGGTGAGGGGCAGCCTGAAGGTTTCCTGCGGCTGGGTCTGTTGCAGGCGCACGGTGGCCTCGCGGGTTCCCTCGTCCCACGACCAGGTCGTTTCGACCACGGGATGGCCGGGACGGTAGATCCACTGATCAAAAAACCAGTCCAGCCGTTTTCCTGCCCGGGATTCCATGACGGCCTGGAAGTCCCGGGTCAGCACGGTCTGATCGCGGAATTCGCGGTAGAAGCGCCTGATTCCCTCGAAGAAGGCCGCATCGCCCATCAGGCCCCTGAGCATATGGAGCACCAGCCCGCCCTTGCTGTAGTTGTAGGCGTTCAGCAGGTCGAACAAATCAGTAATGCCCGGATTGAAGATGGGGGCCGGAGCGCGGCGGTTCGCGTTGAAATACCGGGACCTGCTCCGGGCCAGCATCTCCTGAAACCGCTCGCCGCCGTCGGCTTTTTCGAAAAACAGGGCGCCGAAGTAGGTGGCGAACCCTTCGCTGAGCCACAGGTGGTGCCAGTCGGATTCCGTCACCGAGTCGCCGAACCACTGGTGGGCGATCTCGTGGGCGACCACGGCTTCGTTCCGCCTAGTGCCCGTGATGCTCATTTCCGCAAAGAAGATGGCGCTGGCGTTCTCCATGCCGCCGAACCGGGTGGAGGACTGCACCAGCGCGAGCTTCGCGTAGGGATAGGGGCCGATCAGTTCGGTATAGAAGGCCAGCATGTCCGTGGACCGGGAAAAGTCCTCGGATCCCGCGTCCCGGTCGCCGGGGAACAGATAGTACGAGACCGGTATGCCCTTCCAGGAACCAGGCCGGACGATGGAGAAGCGGGCCGCTCCGACCACCATGCAGTAGGTAGGTATGGGCGCGTCGGTCTTCCAGTGCGTTCGTTTGCGTTCCGGGGAGACGGTGACCGTCTCAAGCAACCGGCCGTTGGCCACGACGTCGTAGACCGCGGGCGCTGTGACGATGAATTCGACCGTCGCCTTGTCATAGGGGTGGTCCACACCGGGAAACCAGTACCGAGCCCGGTTCGGCCAGTTATCGGCGAACACCGACCTGTCGCCGAATTTGTTTTCCTGTATGAACAGCCCATCCACGGGCTCGCCGTGATACGAGACGATCACCGTGACCGTGTCGCCCTCCGCGTAGCTTTTCTCGAATGTTACGCTCAGCCGGTTGTCGCGATGCGCAAAAGCCGCGCTTTTCCCGCCGACCGTAACCTGGTCAACGGTGAGCGGACCCAGGTCGAGGGGCAGGACGTCCCGGCCGCCGGCCAGCATCTCCGCCAGGATCGTGGTCTCGCCCCGGATGGTCCGGCCTGTTTCGCCGATATCCAGCTGGATTCGGTAATGGAGGATATCCACGTCATCCATGCGGGGGTATCCGTCGCTGGCCAGGCCGGTCCGGGGCGCCAGGCCGAGGAGAAGCAGCGTGGCCGCGACGATCCACTTCTTCATGCGGTGTTCCTCCTTGACACGTTCCGAGGTCCGTCTCATATATTCACCGTCCGCTTTCAACCACACTGACAGGTTGACCGCCATGATCCGTCTTACCGACGACGACATCCGATTCTTCGTCCGCGAAGGCTATCTGATCAAGCGCGGCGTCCTGGACCCGGACCTGATGGCCCGGGGCCGTGAACGCATGTGGAGCAACCTGCCGCCTCCACTCGAACGCGGGAAACCGGAAACCTGGATTGGCCCCTTTGCCGAACCGGTCAATGACAGTGCGTCCCACCGGCACAACTACATGTGGAAGTACCGGCAACCGGGCGACGAGGACTGGATGGTCCGCCTGCTGGCCAAAGATCCATCCGTGATGGGCATGGCGGAACAACTCCTCGGGGAGGGGACGCTGGTCGAACCCGATCGCATCCGCGGCATTTACTGCGTCCTGCCCGAAGGCGACGCCCCGCCCCGTCCCCTGGGCTGTCACGTGGACGCCCACCCCTTCCACCTCGGCGTCGTGGGGTACATCGACGACGTGGGTCCGAAGGGCGGCGGATTCACCGTCTGGCCGGGCAGCCATCGGATTTTCTACCGGGATTTCACCAGGCGCTATGTCTTCGATAAAACGCCCGCATACATGGCCCACAGGGACGAGGTGAGCCAAATGCCCTATGTAGATTGCCACGGCAAGGCCGGCGATATCGTGTTCTGGCACCACCGCATGGGCCACTCTGTCGGTCACAACAGGTCTACCCGGATCCGCCAGGCCATCCTCTACGACTACAAGCGGGCGGATCTGGACGAGAACGCGCCTCCCGGCGACGATATGTGGGAGGACTGGCCCGGCGTCCGTGCCGTATTGGCGCTTTGACACGTGGGAGGACTGGCCCGGCGTCCGTGCCGTATTGACCTCCTGAATCCCTACTCGAAATATCGGCCCACGATGGGCTTCAGCTTCTCCAGCGTGGCGGCGGGCACCGCGTCGCGGTCGGAAACGATGGCATTGGCCAGCGCGTTGTGACAGCGGCACGTACTTTCCAGCGGAATGGCCGGCACGACGTGGCGGACGACCCGGCGCGCGTGGTCCACGTTCGCGTGCAGGTTCTCGATGATCATGTCGACCGTGACGGAATCGTGTTCCTCGTGCCAGCAGTCGTAGTCGGTGGAACACGCGATGGCGGCGTAGCAGATCTCCGCCTCCCGGGCCAGCTTGGCTTCCGGCGCGGCCGTCATGCCGATGACCGAAAACCCCCAGTTCCGGTAGACGTTCGACTCGGCTTTGGTCGAGAACTGGGGGCCTTCCATGCAGAGATAGGTGCCGCCGTCGTGCACGGTCAACCCCGTCGATTCGGCGCCGTCGACAAGCAACTGGCGCAACAGCCCACAGAAGGGATCTGCGAGTCCTACGTGCACCACGAGACCGTCGCCGAAGAAGCTTGTCGTACGGTGCCGGGTATGGTCGTACAACTGGTCCGGTATGACGAAGTCCCGCGGACGTATGTTCTCCTGGAGGCTGCCCACGGCGCTGACCGAGAGTATCCACCGGACGCCCAGCGTCTTCAACGCGAAGATGTTCGCCCGCACGTTGATCTCCGACGGCCCGAGGCGGTGGCCCCGGCCGTGGCGGGCCAGAAACGCCACGCGCCGGCCCTCGAGCGTGCCGGTAACGATGGCATCGCTGGGTTCGCCGAAGGGGGTGGCGGGCCGGACTTCTTCGAGGTCCGTCAGGCCCTCCATCCCGTAGAACCCCGTTCCGCCGATGACCGCGATCTGTGTTTCCGGCATCATGCGTACCCTTTCCATTAATCCAAGTGCTCATAATCCAAGTATGCACCGTCGCGCCGCCCCGTGCGGGGCCGCGCCGACTTGAGGCCTCTCCGCCTGGTCCAGTGATCAGGCGCCTCTAGGCGTTCAGGTGAGGAATAAGATGAGAAAGCGACCGGCAGGCCGTCAAGTTACATCTTTGGGAGTTGTTCCTTATGTGCTTTTCGGGAACTGGACCCGAGCATATTGAACTTCTTTCGTTTTACTGGCGATACCGGGCGTGAATGCGATTTGCAACTTGACGGCCTGTGCTCAAATGTACATATTAAGTGTACACTTTAAGGAGGAGTCATGAAAGCAACCATACTCGACCTGCGACGCCGCATGAGAGAAGTTCTGCTCGCGCTTGACCGTAACGAATCGGTTACCATTTACTATCGCGGCAAGAAAAAGGCCGTCCTGTCTCCCTGCCGGCAGCTATCGGGCAAATCCGTAAAGGATCATGAAGCGTTCGGAATGTGGCAAGACAGAGAAGATACGGCAGATGTCGATGCTTTTGTACGCGATCTGAGAAAGGGCCGCCTGGATGATTTTTGATACTGACGTGTTGATTTGGGTTTTCAGGGGCCACGAAGGGGCTGCGCAACTTGTCGAAGATACCAATGACCGCCAGATCTCACTGGTTACCTACGCTGAATTCATCCAGGGTGTCAGAAATCGGCGGGAATTGAACAAAATTAAGAACCTGCTTAATGATCTCGACTTTCAAACTTTACCTCTCAGCGAAAACATCGGACACAGAGCGTCCGTCTATATGGAAGAATACACCCTCAAGACCGCGTTGTACCTTGCAGACGCCCTGATTGCGGCAACCGCCGTCGAGCATCATTTGACACTATGCACAGCCAATAGGAAGCACTACCGGGAAATCAACGACCTCAATCTGCAGATCTTTCGTTCCTGACGGTGTTCATCATGTTCCATTTCCCGAAATGGCCCGCACGAAACGTTCCGCTGGCGCATCGATTCGGAGAACCCGCAAGGGCCTCGCAAATAAAAACGATTAGTCCTTGACATTGCCCCCCGGCGGTTTATCTTGATCGGCGAGTTGAAGGATAGATGTGCCCAGGAAGCCGCGTCCGTCGACCGACCTGTCTGTAAATCCTGTAATTCGGTTCAATGTCATACCTTCCCCTTATCCTGCTCGTCGTCCTCGTCCTCCTCGTGGCGGCCGTAATCGTTACGCTTTCCTCTTTCATCGGCAGAAAGAAACCTAGCGCATCCAAGCTCGCGACTTACGAATGCGGCGTTCCGATCCGGGATTCCGCGCGGAAGAACTTCTCCGTCAAGTTCTACCTGATCGCCATCCTTTTCATCCTTTTCGACGTGGAGATCATTTACCTCTACCCATGGGCCGTGGTTTATAGCGATCTTCAGGTATACGGGGCCGTGGCCATGGGGGTGTTCTTCCTCCTGCTCGTCATCGGATTCCTGTACGAATGGAAGCGGGGAGCCCTCGAATGGGATTAGAAGACCAGTTACAGGAAAACGTCATGACCACCAAGGTGGACGCGATGGTCGGCTGGGCGCGAAAGAACTCGCTCTGGCCCATGCCCTTCGGCACGGCGTGCTGCGCCATCGAACTCATGGCGACCCTCGCTTCCCGTTTCGACCTGGCCCGCTTCGGGGCCGAAGCCATCCGGTTTTCCCCCCGGCAGTCCGACCTGCTGGTCGTTTCCGGGCGGGTATCCATCAAGATGATGCCCGTGTTGAAGAAGATTTACGACCAGATGCCGGAGCCCAAGTGGGTCATTTCCATGGGGGCCTGCGCCTCGTCGGGCGGCGTGTTCAATACCTATACGCTGGTTCAGGGTGTGGACCAGTACATCCCGGTGGACGTGTATATACCTGGTTGTCCGCCCAGACCCGAGAACGTCATCCAGGCGTTGATGAAGATCCAGGAGAAAGTCGCCCAGGCTAAAGCGAACTAATGAACCGAAAAGCCATCGCAGAGCTCTTGCTCGATATCAAAGCCGTCACCATCAACGTCGAAGCGCCCTATCATTACAGCTCCGGTATCATCTCGCCGATATACTGCGACAATCGGCTGATCATTTCCTGCCTCGAAGAGCGCAAGGTGGTCATCGACGCCTTTCTCGAGATCATCGACGCCCTCGATACGCCTCCGGACGTCATCGCGGGAACCGCGACCGCCGCCATTCCTTTCGCGGCCTGGGTTTCCAACCGGCTGGACCTGCCGATGGTCTACGCGCGGTCGGGACAGAAGGGGTACGGCAAGGAACACCGGATCGAAGGGACCCTGGTTCCGGGCCAGAAGGTGCTGTTCACCGAAGACCTGGTCACGACGGGAGGGGGTGTCCTGAAGGCCGCCGAGGACGTGGTCAGATTCGACGTGGAGGTGATCGGCGTGGCCACCATATTCGAGTACGGCCTGCCCGCCGCCACCGAGGGATTCCAGAAGACCGGACTGCCGAAATGGAGCATGGCGGACTTCGTGACGATTCTGGACGTGATGAGCGAACGGGGAGAGCTTTCGGACGACAACCGGAGTATCGCCATGGACTGGCAGTCGGATCCGAGAGGCTGGGGCAGCAAGATGGGGTTTGAATAAAGGGGAAGAACGTGGAGAACCAGGAGGATCGCCGGACCGAAGGCGTTGGTCAGCCCGGCCGGCCTGGATCGAACCCGGACGCAGTCACGGCGCGCATCCGGGCCCGGTTCGGTGACGCGTCGGTCCGCGTCGGCAACGCGGTGGGTTGCGAAAGCGTTGTCAGGGAGCGGGATATGCTCCTTCCCTTCATGACCTTCCTCAGAGACGATCCGGAACTATCCTTCGATTATCTCGTCGACGTGACCGCCGTGGACCGGCTGCGGCTCGACGAGGCCATCCGTTTCGCCGTAGTCTACCAGCTTTATTCCTATAAACACAACCGCCGTTTCAGCGTCAGCATACCCGTTCCGGAAGCGGACCCCCGGATTGAGTCGGTGGTGTCCGTCTGGCCGGGCGCCAACTGGCTGGAGCGGGAAGTGTACGACATGTACGGGATCGACTTCGAAGGCCATCCCGACCTGCGCCGGATCCTGATGCCCGATGATTTCGGTTCCCACCCCTTGAGAAAGGACTATCCCCTTCACGGCAAAGGGGAAAGGGACAACTTCGTATTCTAGCCCGTCCGTTTGTCGGACCGGGCCCAGGCCATTGGAAGCACGTACCGTGAGTACCACACCGATCGACAAGCTCGCCGAGGCGGATCTCGAGGAAATCCGGAACGAACGGGTGACTTTCGAGCGAACGCCCGATATGCCCGCCGAGCACATGATCCTCAATTTCGGTCCCCAGCACCCGGCCACCCATGGGACGCTGCACATGGTACTGGAACTGGACGGGGAACGGGTCGCCGGCGCCACGCCGCACCTGGGCTACCTGCACACGGGCTTCGAGAAACTGGGCGAGTACCGGAGCTACAACCAGTTCGTGACGCTGACCGACCGGATGAATTACCTGTCCCCCCTTTGCAACAACATCGGCTATTCCCACGCGGTCGAAAAGCTGATGGATATCGAAATCACGCCGCGCTGCCGGAGTATCCGGGTCGCCCTGGCCGAACTTTCCCGCCTCGCCGATCACCTGCTTTGCGTCGGCACGGCCGCCCTCGATATCGGGGCCTTCACCGCCTTCCTGTACGGTTTCCGGGCCCGGGAAGTGCTGTACGATCTGTTCGAAGCGGTATGCGGCACGCGGCTAACCACCAGCTATACGCGCGTTGGCGGACTCCTGCGCGACGTGCCGGACAACTTCCCGGAAATGGCCCGGGAATCGGTAGAGGAGACGCTGACGGCCACCGCGGAGATCGACCGGCTTCTGACCCATAACCGCATCTGGCGGGACCGGACCGAGGGCGTGGGTGTCCTCGCGGCGGAAGACGCCGTGGCCTGGGGCGCCACGGGGCCGGTGCTCAGGGCGTCCGGCGTCGAATGGGACATCCGGAAGCACGAGCCCTACCTCGGGTACGAAGCCTGCGATTTCGACATCCCCATCGGCCGCAACGGGGACGCATACGACCGCTATCTCGTGCGGATGGAGGAGATCAGGCAGAGCGCGAAGATCGTTCGCCAGGCCGTGGAAGACCTGCCTTCCGGACCTGTGAACGCCGACGAGGAACACGCGGTGCTGCCCGAGAAATCGGAAGTGTACGAATCCATGGAATCGTTGATCTACCATTTCAAGATGACCATGGAGGGACACGGGCCGACGCCGCCGGTGGGCGAGGTGTATGCCGCCACCGAGGCGCCGAACGGGGAACTCGGGTTTTTCATCGTCAGCGACGGCAGCCGGGAACCGTACCGGATCCGGGTGCGCCCGCCGTCTTTCGTGAACTTTTCGCTGTTCCCCATGCTGATCAGGGGACACATGCTATCGGACGTGGTGGCGGTACTGGGCAGCCTGAACGTCATCGCCGGAGAACTGGACCGCTAGATTGGCGACACCGCTTGAGTTTACGGACGCGGCGCAGGAGCGCGCGGCGAGAATCCTGAGCCGCTACCCGGCAGAATACAAGAAATCGGCCGTCGTGCCGCTCCTGCATCTCGCGCAGGAGGAATGGGGATACATCTCGCCCGAGGCCATGGCCTGCGTGGCCAGACTGATCGACTGCTCGCCCGTCAAGGTCGCTGAAATCGCGACCTTCTATCCCATGTTCAACAAGGAACCCGTGGGTGAAAACGTACTGGCGGTCTGCCATACGCTGCCCTGCGCGCTGACCGGCTGTGCCGGCATTTTCGATCACCTTTCGGACAAGCTCGGTATCGGACTCGGCGAAACCACGGAGGACGGCCGGTTCACCCTGCGGAAGTCGGAATGCCTGGCCGCCTGCGACCGGGGGCCCGTGCTCCTGGTCAACCGGCGCCTGCACACCCGCCTCACTCCGGAGAAGGTCGACGGGATTCTTGAAGGACTCGACAAAGGATAGCGTAATGGCCGCACCGCTCGAAATCCTGACGGCGGACCCCACGGCGGGCGCCGACCCCGGCGATATCGACGCGTATATGGCCGGCGGTGGTTACGGCGCGTTAAGGAAAGCGCTCACGGCCATGAGCCAGGCTGAACTGATCGAGGAGATCAACGCCTCGGGGATCAAGGGCCGCGGCGGAGCGGGATTCTCGACGGGCATGAAGTGGAATCTGTGCGCCGACCGGTATCCCCGTTACCTGTGCGCCAACGCGGACGAAAGCGAACCCGGCAGCTTCAAGGACCGGCTCCTGCTGGAATCGAAACCCCACCAGATCGTCGAAGGGATGATCATCACCAGCTACGCCCTGGGGATCAACCTGGGATACATCTATATCCGGGGCGAATTCTTCCAGATCATCGACCAGATGGAAGCCGCCCTCGAGGATGCCCGGAAACACGGGTTTCTCGGCGCCAATATCCTGGATACGGGCTTCGACCTGGAGCTGTACGTCCATCCGGGCGCCGGGGCCTACATCTGCGGAGAAGAGACCGGCCTGATCGAATCCCTCGAGGGCAACCGTCCCTACCCCAGGCTGAAACCGCCGTATTTCCCCGCAGCCATCGGTCTCTGGGGCCAGCCTACGATCGTGAACAACGTGGAGACCATGGCCCAGATCGCCACCATCGTCGACATGGGAGCTGAAGCCTACAAGGCCATTGGTTCGGAGGAGGATACGACCGGACCGCGGCTCTTCGGCCTGTGCGGCCACGTCAAGAATCCCGGCATCTACGAGTACGATTCCGGTGTCACGCTGCGGGAACTGATCTACGACGCGGCCGGCGGCATCCGGGACGGCAACCGGCTCAAAGGCGTCATTCCGGGCGGCATCTCGGCGCCAATCCTGACGCCGGAGGAAATCGACACCCCCATGGGTTTCGGCGCCCTGGGCAAGCTGGGGTCCATGGGCGGAACCGGCGGGATCATCGTGATGGACGAGACGACCAGCATGGTGGACGCCCTGCTCAACGCCTCTTCCTTCGCCGCCCACGAGTCCTGCGGCCAGTGCACGCCCTGCCGCGAAGGGGTGCCCTGGATGAACGATATCCTGCGCCGTATCCGGAACGGCCGGGGCCGGGAAGAGGACCTCGACCTGCTGCTGGACATCTGCAAGCAGATACACGGCCATACCGTCTGCGTGTTCGGACAGGCGCCGGGGGTCTGGCCGGTGCGTACCATACTCGTCAAGTACTGGCCTGAATTCAGGGCCTGCATCGAACGGAAAGAGCTGGTCGTCCTGCCCGTGGAAGAATCGTATCTGCGTCCCGAACAATATGAACACGTACCCCCCGTACCCGGCAATTTCCGGCTGAAGGTCGAAGAAGCCGACGCCGCCGGTTGAGATCCCCATGGCAACCATTACCATAGACGACCAGCAATACACCGTGGAAGAGGGCCGCAACCTGATCGATGCGGCCGCGGACCTGGGCATCGACATCCCCCATTTCTGCTATCATCCGGGGCTGGCGCCGGACGGGAACTGCCGGATGTGCCTCACCGAGATGGAGATCCGGCCCGGACAGTTCGGCATCGTCACCTCGTGCACGATACGGATCAAGGACGGGATGAACTTCCGGTTCAATTCCCCGGCGGTGCTGGACAACCGCAAGGGGATCATGGAGTTCCTGCTCATCAACCACCCGCTGGACTGCCCCTGGTGCGACCAGGCCGGTGAGTGCAAGCTGCAGGACCATTCCTTCGACCACGGGCGCGGCCACAGCCGGTTCGTCGAGACAAAGCGCGTCCCGCCGAAGAAGGACCTCGGCCCCCACATCACGCTCTACACGACGCGCTGCATTCTGTGCCAGCGCTGCACCCGTTTCTGCGACGAGATCACGGGTACCTCCGAACTCGGCGTCGTCCAGATGGGCAGCAAGTCCGAGATCGCGACCTTCGAAGGCGTCCCCCTGGACAACAAGATGTCGGCGAACGTGGCGGACATCTGTCCCGTGGGCGCCCTGGTCACCAAGGATTTCCTCTACAAGCCCCGCATCTGGCATTACGAAAAGGTGAACACCCTCTGTCCGGGATGTGCGACGGGGTGCAACACCACCCTGGAAGTCATGCACCAGAAGATCTACCGCACCCGTCCCCGGCACAACGAGGCGGTAAACGGGCACTGGATGTGCGACGAGGGCCGGTTCTGCTACCACGACTGGCAGGACGTGGACCGGTTGAAGTCGCCCCTGAAGCGGGTGGACGGCGAACTCCGGCAGGTCACGTGGCCCGAAGCCATGGATACCGCCGTCAGCGGCATCCGGACCGTCCTGGACGGCGAAGGAGATTCCGCCATGGGGGTGGTCGGGTCGTCCATGGCGACCAACGAAGAGAACTACCTGCTGAGTAAACTGGGCAAGGAAGCCTTCGGGTCGACGAGGACCGGCCTCAACCGCAAGCCGGGAGGGGAAGCGTGGACTTCGAAGAGCGGATTTCACATAGACGCGGACAAGTCGCCCAACAGCCGGGGCGCCGGTGACATGCTGTGCGCCGACTCGCTGGATGATATCCTGCAGGGTATTGGCGACGGGACGATACGGGGGCTCTACGTGCTGGGCGGCGACATCGGCCATACCCTGTCGCCGGAGGTGGCGGAGGCCTTCGGAAAGCTCGAATTCCTGGTGGTGCACGAGGTGAGTCGTTCCGAACTGGCCGAACTGGCCGACGTGGTCTTTCCCGGCGCGATACCCTTCGAGAAGAACGGCACCATGACCAATGCGCAGGGCCGCGTGCAACGCCTGCATCCCGCCTTTCCGCAGGCCGGCGGCGCGCGCGAGGACGGCGCGATACTCAGGTACGTGGGACAGCGCATGGGGATTGGCATGGGCGGGACCGACCCCGCCGGAATCCTGGAGGAAATCGCCGCGCGCGTGGACGGATACGCGGGACTTACCTATGACCTGATCGGCGATCAGGGCGTCATGAAGGGCGGCGAAGAGCCGTCCGAGGCCGCGGGAGGTTAGTGGATTGGTCCTGGACCCCATGATCCTGGAAGGCGCCATCGCCCTGGTCAAAATCGGTATCCTGCTGGGCGTGGTGTTCACGACCGTCGCCTACCTCACCTTCATGGAACGCAGGGTGAGCGCCCTGATACAGGACCGGCTCGGTCCCAACCGCGTCGGCCCCATGGGCCTGCTGCAACCGCTGGCCGACGGCATCAAGTTCATGTGGAAGGAAGAATTCATTCCGGCGAGCGCCGATCGCACCCTTTTCGCCATCGCCCCGGCCCTGATCCTCGTTCCGGCCCTGCTGATCTTCGCCGTGATCCCCGTGGGCGGCGACGTGACCATCCCCGCTTTCACCCTGTTCGGACTGCAGGTCCAGGAAACCACCACCACGCTGCAGATCATCGATCTGAACGTCGGGATCCTGTATGTACTCGGCATGACCTCCATCGCCGTCTACGGGATCGCCCTGGGCGGATGGAGCGCCAACAACAAGTTCACCCTGCTGGGCGGAATCCGGTCGTCGGCGCAGATGATCAGTTACGAACTCTCGCTGGGCCTGTCCATCGTCGGCATCCTCATGCTCACGGGTTCGCTGCAGATGAGCCAGATTGTCGCGGCGCAGGACGGGTTCCTCGACTGGTTCATTTTCCGCCAGCCGCTGGCCTTCCTGATCTTCGTCATCGCGGCGTTCGCCGAGAACAACCGGCTGCCTTTCGACCTGGTCGAGTGCGAGCAGGAACTCGTCGGCGGCTTCCATACGGAATACAGCAGCATGCGTTTTTCCATGTTCATGATCGCGGAGTACGCCAGCATGATCGCGGCTTCCGCCCTGATGGCCACCCTCTTCTTCGGGGGATGGCACATGCCCTTCGAAGACCTGGTCGGGCCGGGACTGGTGACCCTCTACCAGGTGGCCGGGTTCCTGCTCAAGACGGGGTTTTTCCTTTTCGTCTATATCTGGGTGAGGTGGTCGCTGCCCCGTTTCCGGTACGACCAGTTGATGGCGATCGGATGGAAGGTGCTGTTGCCGCTGGCCCTGTCGAACGTCGTAATCACCGGGATCTGGATGCTGGTCTGACACGGGAGTGTGATCCATGGCAATCGTCGTCGAAGCGCGCAAGATGACCCTGGCGGAAAGGCTCTACCTTCCGGCGGTAATCAAGGGCATGCTGCTGACCCTCGCGCACCTGTTCAAAAAGAAGGTCACGATGCAGTACCCGGAGGTGCAGAAGATCCTGCCGCCCGGTTACCGGGGCGCCCATCGGCTCAACAAGGACGAGCAGGACCGGATCAAGTGCGTGGCCTGCGAGATGTGCGCCGTGGCCTGTCCCGCCGACTGCATCACCATCGAGGGCATGGAAACCGAGTGGAACGACCGGGAGAAGATCCCCCGCACATTCCAGATCGACATGCTCCGGTGCATTTTCTGCGGCATGTGCGTCGAGGCCTGTCCCGAGGACGCCATCGACATGACGGACAACATCGATCTCGTGGCCACGACGCGGGAAGAGATGATCTGGGACCGCGAGCGCCTGCTGAAGAACTACGACGACACCCGGGACCGGCAGGGCACGCTGGGCCAGGTCCTTCGAAAGAGCCGGGAGGCCTTTACGCGCCCCAGGGGAGATCAGCTTCCAGGTCCCGGCGGAACGGGCGGTCACTGAAAGGCCGCGGCAAACCCCGACGAGATTTATGGAACTCTACTTCTTCCTCTTTTTTGCCGTTGTAGCCGTCGCGAGCGGCGTGGCGATGATCCTGCAGCGCAACCCGATCTACTGCGTGCTGCTGCTCATCATGGTCATGATCTCCCTCGCCGGTCTGTACCTGATGCTGGATGCCCAGTTCGTCGCGATCATCCAGATCGTCGTGTACGCCGGCGCCATCATGGTCCTGTTTCTCTTCGTCATCATGCTGCTGAACCTGAGCCGCGAGGAAGGCGGGGCGTTCCGGATCCAGAAACCGCTGGCCGTCCTCCTGGTCGTGCTCCTGTTCCTTCCCGTGGCGGCCATGGTGATGTCTTACGCGGGCGGTGTGACGACACCGCCGGAGCATGGCGCCCAGGCTGGTTTCGGAGAAGTGGAACAGATCGGATCTTTGCTTTTCACGAAGTACCTGCTGCCCGTAGAGATCGCGGCCGTACTCCTGTTGATCGCCATCGTGGGGGCCGTGGTGCTGACCCGAAAAGGTACCGTTTCCGTGAGCGAGTGAGAGGCTGGCTTCGTTGGAATCGAACAACTCATGATACCCGTTTCCTATTACCTGATCCTGAGCGCGGTGCTCTTCCTGACTGGCGCGGCCGGCGTACTGGTCCGGCGAAACGCCATTATCGTGCTCATGAGCATAGAATTGATGCTCAACGGGGCCAATCTGTCCTTCGTGACTTTCGCCCGGCAGTTCGGCATGGCCGACGGCCACGTCTACGTGTTCCTGGTGATTACCGTGGCGGCCGCCGAGGTGGCGATCGGCCTCGCCCTGGTGATCCTGCTGTTCCGCAACCGCGGAACGGTCAACATTGACGAGGTCCGTTCCCTGCGCTGGTAGCCGGCCGGGCCCTTCGAGAACGACATGACCGATACTTTCAGCTACGTCTGGCTGATTCCGCTCCTGCCCCTGCTGGGCGCCTTCATCAACGTATTCTGCAACCGGAACCCCAGGGTGTCCGGGATGATTGCCTGCGCCACGGTCGCGGGGTCCTTCCTGCTCGTGCTGGCCGTATTCTTCCAGCTCATCGGGCTGCCGGAGGGGGAACGCAGCGTCGACGTGGTGGTCTATTCGTGGATTACGGCGGGCACCTTCGCGGTGGACGTGGCCTTCCTGATCGATCCGCTGTCGACGGTCATGATGCTGGTGGTTACGGGCGTCGGGCTGCTGATCCACGTCTATTCCATCGGATACATGGGCAAGGATACCTGCTGCGTGCGGTATTTCTCCTACCTGAACCTGTTCATGTTCGCCATGCTCATCCTCGTGATGGGCAACAATTTCCTGCTGATGTTCGTCGGCTGGGAAGGGGTCGGACTCTGTTCCTACCTGCTTATCGGATTCTGGTGCGAAAGGCAGTCCGCGGCGAAGGCGGGCATGAAGGCCTTCGTGGTGAACCGCGTCGGTGATTTCGCCTTCATCCTCGGCCTGCTGCTGATCTTCCTGTACGCCGGGTCGCTCACCTACGCCGACGTGTTCGCGACGGACCCGGCCGTACTCGCACCGGTCATCACGGCGATTACCCTGCTGCTCTTCATCGGGGCCATGGGCAAGTCCGCCCAGGTGCCCCTCCACGTCTGGCTGCCGGACGCCATGGAAGGTCCCACGCCGGTCAGCGCGCTGATCCACGCGGCCACCATGGTTACCGCGGGCGTATACATGGTCGCCCGATGTCACGCGCTCTTCATGCAGTCCGCCACGGCCATGACCGTCGTGGCCGTCATCGGCGCGGTCACGGCCATTTTCGCCGCGTACATCGCCCTGACCCAGTTCGACATCAAGCGCGTCCTGGCCTATTCCACCGTGAGCCAGCTGGGGTACATGTTCCTGGCCTGCGGCGTCGGGTATTTCACCGCGGGCATCTTCCACCTGGTCACCCACGCCTTCTTCAAGGCCCTGCTGTTCATGGGCGCGGGCAGCGTCATTCACGCGCTGGAGCACGCCCTGGAAGACGGCAGGGACCCGCAGGACCTGCGGAACATGGGCGGGCTGGGCGGCCTCATGCCGGTGACCTACAAATCCATGCTGCTGGCGACCCTGGCCATCGCGGGGATCGCGCCCTTCGCCGGCTTCTTCAGCAAGGACCTGATTCTTCTGGGCGCCTTCGTCAACGCCCCCGTGCTGTGGGTGGTCGGACTGGTTACCGCGGTAATGACCGCCTTTTACATGTTCCGGCTGCTGTTCATGACCTTCAGCGGGAAAACCCGGCTGAACGCCCGGGAGACGGAGAAGATACACGAGTCGTCCCGGGTCATGATCATACCGCTGGTCCTGCTGGCCATACTGTCCACCGTGGGTGGATTCATTGGTATTCCCCACGTGTTCGCGGACGGCATGGACCGATTCGGCGGGTTCCTGGCCCCCGTGTTTTCCGGATTGCCGGAAGCGCCGGTGCCTTCATCGAGCGTCGAACTGGCCCTGATGGTCCTGACGCTGCTTCTGGCCGCGGCGGGCATCTGGGGCGCCTATGCCGTGTACATCCGCGGCAACACGGTTTTCGAACGTCTGGTTCCCCGCGCGTTGTACACGCTTTCGCTGAGGAAGTTCTACGTCGACGAGACTTACGAGACCCTGATCGTCGGACCGCTCAGGAAGATCGCGTGGGGATTCTGGCGTATCCTGGATACCGCGATCATCGACGGGGGGCTGACGCTGGCCGCGCTCACGGTGCGCAGCGTGGGAAACGCCATACGGTACACCCAAACGGGCGTCGTCCAGAATTACGCCCTGATCATGGTCATCGGCGCGCTCGTGGTGGTTGCGTACATTACCGGTTACCTGGGACCGTAACCGAAGGATCGGAAGGTTCAGTTCATGGCGGATCTGCCCCTGCTTTCGCTCATCATCTGGCTGCCCGTACTCGGCGCGGTACTCCTCCTCTTCGTCAGGGGGGACGTGGCCGCCAGGTGGGTGGGGTTCGGCGTCTCCGCCCTGGTACTCGTCCTCTTCGCGGTCTGCTTCAGCGCTTTCAGATCCCACGTCGGCGACCCACAGTTCGTGGAGCGCATACCCTGGATCGAATCTCTGGGCGTGTCCTATCACGTCGGGGCGGACGGCATAAGCATCCTGCTCGCGGGGATCACCGCGCTCATGTGGCCGCTGGCGCTGCTCGGCACCTGGTCGATCGTCGGCGAGCGGGTCCGGGCATACCAGGTCTTCATGCTGCTGATGGAGACTACCCTGATGGGCGTCTTCTTCTCCCTCGACCTCTTCCTGTTCTTCCTCTTCTGGGAAGGCATGCTGATCCCCATGTACTTCCTGATCGGCATCTGGGGCTATGAAAACAGCGCCCGGGCGGCCCTGAAGTTCTTCCTGTTCGCCGTATTCGGCAGCCTGCTCATGCTGGCCGCCGTCATCACACTGGCCTTTCTGTACCACGAGGCCCATGGCGTCCTCACCTTCGAAATGGCCGCGCTGTATCAGCTTTCCATTCCGCCGGAAACGCAGTTCTGGCTCGCCCTCGCCTTCATCGCGGCCTTCGCCGTGAAGGTGCCCATGGTGCCCTTTCATACCTGGCTGCCCGACGCCATCGTCCTGGCCGTGGTGCTCGTCAAGATGGCGGCATACGGGTTCATCCGCCTGACCCTTCCCCTGTTTCCCGACGCGCTCGTCGAACTGGCGCCCCTGATGTGCGCGGTGGCGGCGGCCGGGATCGTCTACGGCGCGCTCGTCGCCCTGGCGCAATCGGATATCCGACGGCTGATCGCCTATTCGACGATCAGTCACGCGGGGTTTGTCGTGCTTGGCGTTTTCGCCCTGAACCAGCATGGCATACAGGGCGCGGTCGTCCATATCGTCAGCCTGGCGCTGTCCACGGGCGGACTTTTCCTGGCGGCGATGATGCTCGCGCAGCGCCGGGATACCTGGGACATGGAAGCCTACGGCGGGCTATGGCATACGATTCCCGTATTCTCCGCGTTCCTGCTCGTATTCACCCTGGCCTCCGTAGGCCTTCCGGGCCTGAGCAATTTCGTCGGGGAGTTCCTCGTCCTGGTCGGCGTGTTTCAGAAAAACGCGCTGATCGCGGTCGTCGCCGCCACCGGGATCATCCTGGCGGCCGCGTACATGCTGCGGATGTACCGGAAGGTCGTCTTCGGTCCGTTGACCAGGGAAGAAAACAGGGGCATCAAAGATCTGTCGTTTCGGGAGACGGCCGTGCTCGCCTGCATGACGTTCTTCATCATCTGGATCGGGGTGTATCCCAATCCAGTGCTGCGGACCATGGAGGCCTCGGTGCAGAAGCTGCTGGTCCAGACCCACCGTCTCGCCGGGACCTCACCGGCCGGCGTGGCCCGGACATCCAACGAAACGGCGCCGCCGGCCGGTCCGGACGCGGCCCGTGAAACCGGCCAGGATACGCGATGAACCAGGATACGCGATGAATACGGTACTGCCCGCGATCAACCTCTACGCCGTGATGCCGCAGATCCTCCTGGTCTCCGCCGCGACCCTGGTCCTGCTCGTCGGCCTGTTCGAGAGGTTTCGCAAGGGCCTCCCCTACCTGAGCCTGTTGCTCCTCGCGGTTTCGGGCGCGGTCTCCGTGAGCCAGCTGGGACAGGGCCCCATCGCCTTTTCGGATACATCGGCGATGATGGTGATGGACGATTTCAGCCTGGTGGCCACCCTGGTATTCATCGCCGGCGCCATGCTGACCGTACTGATCTCCGTCTCCTACGCCGAAGCCCGGTCGATCGGCCGCGGGGAGTATTACGCGCTGTTGATCTACGCCGTATCGGGCATGAGCATGATGGCGGCGGGCACCGACCTCTTCTCCTTTTTCCTCGGCCTCGAAGTGCTCTCCATTTCGCTCTACGTGCTGATCGGCTTCGAACAGCGCGAAGCCGGGTCCAACGAAGGCGCCTTGAAGTACTTCCTGCTGGGGGCGTTCGCGAGCGGATTCATTCTCTACGGCATGGCGCTGCTCTACGGCGCGAGCGGCAGCACGGAGTACGACGCCATAGCGCGTACGCTGGCCGGGCCGCGAAGCGACGCCGTGAATCTCCTGCTGCTCGGTGGACTCGGCCTGCTCCTGGTCGGTATCGGATTCAAGATTTCCATGGTCCCGTTCCATGCGTGGACGCCCGACGTGTACCAGGGTGCGCCGACCCCCGTCGCCGCCTTCCTTTCCACCGGTTCCAAGGCTGCCGCCTTCGTGGTTCTGATACGGCTGCTCGGGTCGGTTTTCCCCGGTCTCCAGATGGAATGGACCCCGCTGATCTCGGCGCTGGCCGTTTTGACGATTGCCCTCGGCAACGTCGTGGCGCTGGTTCAAACCAACCTGAAGAGGCTGCTGGCCTATTCGAGCATCGCCCACGCCGGATACATGCTCCTGCCGTTCATGTCGAACAGCCACGACGGGAGCGCGAGCATCGTGTTCTACCTCATCGTGTACACGGCGATGAACCTCGGCGCCTTCGGGGTGCTGGCCGTGCTTGCCGCCCGCGGGTCTTCCTGCGGGACCCTGGACGACCTGGCCGGCCTGGGCGGCCGCCATCCCCTCCTCGCCGCAATCATGGCGGTGGTCATGTTTTCCCTTGCCGGTATACCGCCCACGGCCGGGTTCATGGCCAAGTTCTATCTCTTCAGCGCGGTGGTGACCGGCGGCTATATCGAGCTGGCCGTGCTCGGTCTGCTCTTCAGCGGCGTCGCGTTGTACTACTACCTCCGCGTCGTAGTCTGGATGTACATGCGTCCCGCCGCCAAAGAGCCCGCCGACGCGCCCGGACGCCTGTCCTTCACCGGAATGACGGCGCTGTGCCTCTCCGCCCTGGCCATCCTGGCCATGGGCGTTTTCCCCTCTGAACTGCTTCAACTGGCCGAGCGCGCGGTCATGACGCTGCCGTAGACCCGGGTCTTTCCGCTTCTCCCGCCCACAGGCCCGTCCCGGCGAATTGGGTTGACTTTTGCACGATTCCACGCCATATATCCTTGTATTTCAGCGTGCGGTACCGTACAGCCAATCGGGGGGCGTTCATAGACTTCAGGACCATCAGCGCGCCGGTTCAGGACCATCTCGACCAGTTTGAAAGCAAGATCCGGGAGATATCCAGATCCGACGTGGAAGTCATCAACCAGATCTGGTCCCACCTGGTTCGTACCAAGGGCAAGCGACTGAGACCCGCCCTGGTTTTCCTCTCCACTTCGGCATACGGCACGCCGTGCAGGGAGACCATGCTGGCGGCTTTCATCATCGAACTCTGCCACACCGCGACGCTGATTCACGACGACGTGGTGGACCGGGCGACCACCCGCCGCGGATTGCCCACGCTGAATTCCATCTGGGACAACCACGTCTCGGTGCTCATGGGCGACAACGTGATCGCCAAGGTGTTGTCGCTGATCGCGAAACTGGACTGTTCGAGAATCACGTCGAAAATCGCGGAATGCGTGGAACGGCTGACCGAGGGCGAGCTGCATCAGGCCATACGGCGGTTCAACGTCAGGACCACCGAGGCGGAGTATTATCGCATCATAAGCAATAAGACGTCTTCCCTTATCGCGTGCGGCTGCGATTCGGGGGCCTACCTGTCGAGCCGTTCGGTCGAGACGGCCTGCCGGTTCGGCGCATTCGGCGAGAAGCTCGGCATGGCCTTCCAGATTACCGACGACATCCTGAACTTCACGGGAGACGAAGACGTCATCGGAAAACCGAGGGGAAACGACTTCCGGGAGGGCACGGTTACCCTGCCGCTGATCCACGCCCTCAGGAATGCCTCGGACGCCGGAAACAGACGCGTGGAGCAATTGATGGAAACGGAGTGGAGCGACGGGGTCTGCGATGAAATCGTCGACTTCGTACATGCCCACGACGGTATCGGTTACGCGAGGAACAGGGCGCTGGAATACGCGGAAGAGGCCAAGGCGATCCTTGCGGGCGAGCCGGAAAATCCGTCGAAGCGCGCGCTGTTGAACATGGTGGATTACGCCATTGAACGGGATCGATGATGCATGTATGGACTCCATATCCGTAATCGTCATCACGTATAACGAAGAGCCGCATATCGATGCCTGTTTGCGAAGCGTTTCCTGGGTAGACGAAATCGTGGTGGTGGATTGCGGCAGCACCGACCGGACGGTCGAGGTCTGCCGCCGCCACGACAAGGTCCGGTTGTTTCATGAAGACCGGCGCGGCAGCGGGCGGCAGAAACAACAGGCGCTGGACAGGGCGGTTTCCGAATGGGTATTGAATCTGGACGCGGACGAGCGGCTCGGCGAGGCGCTGAAGTCGGACATCCGGCGCGTCCTGGAGACGCCGGCAACCTGTGACGGTTACCGGATTCCGAGGGAGAACTACTTCCTCGCGCGGCATATCCGGCACGCGGCGGGATGGGGGGACGACCGGCCGCTCAGGCTTTTTCGCCGGAGGAAAACAAGCGTCACCCGGACCCAGGTGCACGAAACCTTCGTCGTGGAGGGTACTGTCGGCAGCCTTGCTTCGCCGATGATACACGACGCCTATACCAGTCTGTACCAGTATATCGAGAAGTTGAACGAGTATACGTCGATCGAGGTGAGAAACCGGCTGAAAGCAGAACCGGAACGCAACATAACCTGGGTGCACGTCGCCCTCGCCCCCCTGGGCGCGTTCTGGAAGACGTACGTGCTGAAAAGGGGCTATCTCGACGGCATGCAGGGACTCCTGCTCTGCCTGCTTTCAGCGGTTTCCGTCATGTCCGGTTACGCGAAGACCTGGGAGTACCGGATGTACAGGAAGCGGGGCGGCGGTATGTACCCGCCCGTTCGAACCGAAGAGGTAGGCACCCGGCAGCCGGGATACAACCGGCTCGTCCGGGGCGGCGACGAGGAATTCAACTGGAAGGACGACTGAAGCCAAATGGGCCTGAAAGACACATTGTACAGAACCGCGTCACGGTACGAACCGCTCCAGCGGATCCTGCGGGACGCTCTTGTCGAGCGGAAGCTGCGGTTTCCGGAAGTGATCAGCATCGAGTCGTCGAGCTACTGCAACGCCGATTGCATCATGTGCCCGCGTGAACTGCTGAGCCGCAAGAAGGGCAACATGCCCATGGCGCTGTACCGCAAGATCATCGACGAATGCGCGGAAAACGCCCGGTACATCAAGCTCATACAGCCCTTTATGTTCGGGGAGTCCTTCATCAACAAGAAGCTCGTCGAGATGATCGAGTATACGAAGAGCCGGCTGCCCCGCGTCCCGGTCAGCGTGAGCACCAACGGATCCCTGATCAATCCTCAGAAGGCGCAGGAGCTCATCGATTGCAGGCTGGACAAGATCAACATCGATATCGACGGGGCGACGGCGGAGACCTTCGAAGCGGTGCGCGTCGGACTCGACTACGAACAGGTGGTGGAGAACGCGCGGTACCTGATGGAACTGAAGCGGGCGAGCCGCAGCAGAACGCCGGAAATCACGGTGACCATCATCAACATGGCCGAGACCCAGCACGAGATCGAGGCGTTCAGGAACCTCTGGACGCCCATCGCCGACAACGTGGTGGTGCAGAGCTACACTACCTGGACGGGCAGCGTGGAAGACAAGAACGTGGGCGAACAGGCCGCTGCCTCGGCCACCGGCGGTTTCACCTTTCCCTGCAAGCATCCCTGGGAGGAGTTCGTCATCGCCAACGACGGCCGCGTATCCATCTGCTGCCTCGATTTCGACTTCAAGGTGGAGGTGGGCGACGTTTCGAAGCAAACGATCAGGGAAGTCTGGAACGGCGCTCCGATCCAGGAA
Organism: bacterium; assembly: GCA_965202605.1. GTDB lineage: Bacteria > JAAXHH01 > JAAXHH01 > JAAXHH01 > JAAXHH01 > JAAXHH01. The sequence continues at coordinate 1,442,968 of OZ241838.1, read as the reverse complement.
ATCCGCCAGAAGATGATCGAGAACCGGTACGACGAACTCGAAATCTGCAGCCAGTGCAACAATTACATCTTCCAGACGGAATGCGCCTGGCACCAGGTGTGGAAGTGATGCCGGCCCCGGGTCCCGCCGGACCGCCCGGACACCCGAAATCGTCCCCGGTCTGATTCTCCAGCGTCAAAAAGGAATGCCCATGGCCGGCCCGGCGCCTACGCGCATTCTGCAGGTGTGTTCCTCCCTGGCCTGGGGCGGCACGGAGATGCACGTGCCGATCCTGTCCGGAAAACTCAGGGACCGCGGCCATGACGTGCTTCTCGTGCTCCACCCGAAGGGCGCGATCGTCCGGGAGGCCCGGGAAAGGAACATCCCGGTCGAGACCATCCGAATGGGCGGATATGCCAATCCCTTTTCGACCTGTGCGCTCCAGCGATGCATAAGGCGCTTCCGGCCCGGCGTCATCCATCTCCACCTGTCCCGCGACCTCTGGCAGGCCGTGCCCGCCGCGCGCCTGGCGGGGTTCGACGGACCGGTCCTCCTCACCAAGCACGTCGGTTCGTACGTGACGAAAAAAGACCCGCTGCACCGATGGCTGTATCGACGCGTTTCCCGTATCATCACGGTGTCGGAGACCCTGAACAGGAACGTGCGGGAGACCTGCCCCGTCCCGCCGGACCGCGTGGTGACCGTCCATCCGGCCCTGGACCTGGACCGGTTCGATCCGGCCCGTTACGACCGGGAGGACACGAGAAGATCGCTCGATGTACCGGCCGGGGCCATCGTGGCGGGGACCGTGGGACGCGTCTCGCCGGGAAAGGGTTACGAAGAGTTTCTGCGGGCCGCCCGGATGCTCAGGGACCGTCATCCGGAAAAGCCTATCCGGTTCGTGATCGTGGGTTCGGCCAGCTACGGAGAGGAAGCGTACCACGAGGGCATCGTACAATACGCCCGGGAACTGGATCTCGCTGAAACCGTGCGTTTCACGGGTTTCAGAAGGGATATTCCCGCCTTGCTGAACGCCATGGACGTTTTTATATTTCCCTCCAGAGCGGAGGGCTTCGGCGCGACCGTCATCGAGGCGATGGCCATGGGTGTGGCCTGCGTGTCGACCCGGTCCGATGGTACGCTGGACACGGTGGTGGATGGAGAGACGGGCCTGGTCTTTCAGGGAGGCGACGCGGAAGGGCTCGCGAGGTCGGTCGAATCGCTGCTGACGGACGAGCGTCTCCGGGCGCGTATCGCGGAGAACGGTTACAGGCAGGCCAGGGAACGTTTCAATCTCGATGCCATGACCGACCGCGTCGAAGCGCTCTATGCCACTTCATTGGTCCACCCCGCCTGATCCCCGCACCGGCTCTTCATGAACCTGTACCTCCGTATACTGTCCTATGTGAAGCCCTACTGGTACTTCATGGCCGCCGCCATGGTCTGCATGGCTTGCTTCGCGGTCACCAGCAGCGCCACGGTCTGGGTGGCGCTTCCCTTTCTGCAGACCCTCTTTGGCCAGGAGACCGTGCAGACCGACGGGGCCGCGCCGACCGGGCGGACCGGGCGGACCGGACAGCCCGGACAGTTCGACCTGGCGCAGGATACGGCGAACCGGCTTGAACGGCGGACGGGGATGACGGGTCTGCGGGAGTCGTTGAAAGAACGCACCAGCGACCTGATCAGCCGGCCGACCCGGCAGGCGACCCTCGAACGCCTCTGCCTGATCATCCTGTTCATCCTCCTGTTGAAGAACGTCAGCAGTTACCTGCAGGCCTACCTGATGGCCTTCGCCGAGAACGGCGTCATAAAAGACCTCAGGAACCACCTCTACATCCACCTGCACCGTCTTTCCCTGTCCTTTTTCCACCGGGAGCGCACGGGGGAACTCATCTCCCGCGTGTCCTACGACGTCATGAAGATCAACGGGACGATCTCCGCCGCCTTCGGCACGCTGATCAAGGAACCCATGCTGGTGGCGGTCTATCTCGCGATCCTCCTGATCCTGAGCTGGCAGCTGACGCTCGTCTCCCTTGTGCTGCTGCCCTTCAGCGTCCTCGTCATAACCACGGTGGGCAGGCGGCTGCGCCGGAGCAGCACGGCCTCCCAGGAAGCCATGGCCGATCTGACCTCGACGCTCCAGGAGACGGTGGCCGGCGTACGGGTGGTCAAGGCCTTCAACATGGAGCCCTTCGAAATCGGCAAGTTCAAGCGGCAGACGCAGCACTACTTCCGTACGCTGCTCCGCCTGACCCACATGCACAACCTGGCGAGTCCCATTACCGAAATCCTGGGCAGCGTAGTCGGCCTGGCGATCCTCTGGTACGGGGGGCGGCAGGTCCTGGAAGGCGACCTGCTGGCGCCCGAGGACTTTCTGACGTTCTTTCTCGCCCTCTTTTCCATGATGAAGCCGGTCAAGGAACTCGGACAGGTGCACAACCGGATCCAGGAAGGGATCGCGGCCGCCGACCGCGTGTTCTCGATCCTGGACACGGCGCCCGAGATCACGGACGCACGGGATGCGGTCCCGTTGCCCCACCTCCGGCGGGAAATCCGATTCAATCGCGTTACCTTCCGGTACCACCAGGCGTCCGGCCCCGCCCTGGAGGAGATCGACCTCGTGGTCCGGTCGGGAGAAACCGTGGCCCTCGTGGGGCCCAGCGGAGGGGGCAAGTCCACCCTGGTGGACCTCGTCGCACGGTTCTACGACCCGACCGCCGGGGCCATCGAGATCGACGGTAAGGACCTGCGGTCGGTCACCGTGGCGTCCCTGCGGGAGAAGATGGGCATCGTGACGCAGGACGTAATCCTGTTCAACGACACGGTCCGCAACAACATCGCCTACGGCGTGGAAGACATGCCCCTGGACCGGATTCGATCCGCCGCGGTCTCCGCCAACGCGGATGCCTTCATCGAGCAGTTGCCCGATGGATACGATACGTTTCTCGGTGAGCGGGGCGTGCGTCTCTCCGGGGGCCAGCGCCAGCGGATCGCCATCGCCCGGGCCATCCTCAAGGATCCCCAGATCCTTGTATTCGACGAGGCCACGTCCAGCCTGGACACCGAGTCCGAACTGCTGGTCCAGGAAGCCATCGACCGGCTGATGACGGGGAGGACGGCCCTGGTCATCGCCCATCGCCTGTCGACGGTGCAGAAGGCGGACCGGGTGGTCGTAGTCGACCGGGGCCGGATCGTGCAGACCGGCGACCACGGTTCCCTGATCCGGGAGGAAGGGCTGTACCGGAAGCTCTACAACCTGCAGTTCCGGGACCAGGAAGCGGTGGCGGAATAACGGACGGCGGATGATGTGGTATCCTATCGAGAAGCGGTTCAAGACCCGGGTGCTCAAATGGCTGGCCAGCCATCCCCTGGGGCAACGCAGCGCGCCGCCCGGTCCGCCCGGTCCGCCCGGTCCGCCCGGTCCGCCCGGTCCGCCCGGTCCGCCCGGTCCGCCTGGCTCGCCCGGCGCGGTCGACACGGACGGCATCAACCGGATCCTGATCATCCGTCAGCATGACCAGTTCGGCGACTTCCTGCTGACAACCCCGGCGATCCGCGCGCTGCGCGCACGGTTTCCGGACGCCCACCTGTCGCTGGTGGTCCGCTCGTACCTGTACCCCGTGGCCCGGGGCAATCCCGACGTGGATGAAGTCCTGGTCTTCCACGAATCAGGCTGGAGGTGGCGGCCCCGGGATATCGGGTACTTCGTCGGCCTCATGCGCAACCCCGTCGACCTGGCCGTCGTGTTCAATACGGTCTCCCACTCCTTTTCGAGCGATCTCATCGCCTGGCTGTCCGGCGCCCCGGTGGTCATGGGACCCGCGACACCCACCTTCGACCACCTCGATCACAATCCGTTCTACACCGTGAATGTGCCGGTAGATCCCGGACCCAGGCACCAGATCCAGCGGAACCTGGACGTAGTGCGGTACGTCGGCGCGGATACGGACGATCTTTCCTACGGGTACGCCATGTCCGGGGAGGAGCGGACCCGGGGACGCGAAATGATCGAAGATCTGGCAGGAGGATCAGCAGGACGCGGACTGTCCGGCGGTCCCGTGATCGCTGTCCATTTCGGTACCGGGGACGCGAGGAAAAGGTACCCCGTCGAGCGACTGGCCCGCGTATGCGATGAACTGGCCGCCCGGCTCTCGGCGCGGCTCCTGGCCATACCGGCGCCGGGTGAAGATGAACTGCTGCACGCGCTGCGTAACGCGGCATCGACCCCTTTGCACAGCATACCCCACATGCCGCTGCGAAGGGTCGCCGGCGTGATCCACGCCGCGGATCTGCTCGTATGCAACGACACCGGCGTGCTCCACCTGGCCGCCGCCGTGAAGACCCCCACCCTGTCCTTCCACGCCACCAGCGATCCGGCCTGGTGGAAACCGCCCGGCGCCAGGCACCGCGCCTTTTACGCGGTCAGCGGACGGATCGACGAGATCCCGCCGGACCGGGTGTGCCGCGAAATCATCGCCATGCTAGATGAGTCCCACAGCGGCGAACAGGGTGAGATCATCCGGGTCTGAACCCGGATCGGACCCCGCCTAATTCACTTGACACGACCCCGTCCCGTCCGTACCATGTTGCCCGCTCAGGCGAACGCCGGAACAGGCACGGGAACGGGTGAAAATGGCGACCAGACTTGATCTGGGCTGCGGACCTTTCGGGAAGCTGGAGGGCGCTATCGGCGTGGATATCAACGATGCGGCGCACGTGGACGTGGTCCACGATCTGGACGAATATCCGTATCCCTTCGACGACCACCGGTTCGACCACATCGAGATGTCTCACATCCTGGAACATATCCGCCAGCCGGCCCGGGCCATGGACGAAGTATACCGCATCGCGCGGCCGGGTGCGTCGATCCGCATCGTAACGCCCCACTACTCTTCGCAGTTGTCCTATGGCGACCTGACCCACTATCATCATTTCGGCTACGTGACGATCACGCAGATGTGCCGGGACGGAAGGTTCCGACTGGACGGCTGCAGGCTGATCTTCAGCGACGTCTACCGGGTGCTGGGCGTCAGCCTGCTCGCCAACTGGTTTCCCCGCAGGTGGGAAAAGTACCTCGCCTTCATTTTCCCCGGCATGTACGTCGAGGCGAATCTGACCGTCGTCAAGGTATGAACGGACCGGGACGGCCCGGAGGACCGACATGGCTACATCAACGCAAACCCGCGGCAGCAGCGCCACCGGGGCATTGCGCCGGTACTGGCGGGCCAACATTCGGATCATGGCCGTGCTGCTCGGGTTGTGGGCCCTGGCCGGATTAGGTGCAGGCATCCTGTTCGCGGACGCGCTCAACGCCTATCGGATATCCGGTACCGGCTTTCCCCTGGGTTTCTGGTTCGCCCACCAGGGCAGCATCATCGTCTTCGTGCTGCTCATCCTGGCCTACTGCCTCTACATGAACCGCCTCGATAAACGGCACCGCGGCGAACTCGAAAACACGGACCAGGAGGGATAGACGAAGCCTATGTCGGTTCAGGCCTGGACCTATTTCTTCGTAGCCCTCTCCTTCGGCCTCTACCTGTTCATCGCGTGGCGAACCCGCGTCCGGGACACCCGGGGGTTCTACGTCGCCGGCCAGGGCGTGCCCGCGGCGGCCAACGGCATGGCCACGGCCGCGGACTGGATGAGCGCGGCCTCCTTCATTTCGATGGCCGGACTGATTTCCACGATGGGGTACGCCGGCGGCGTCTATCTCATGGGATGGACGGGCGGCTACGTGCTGCTGGCGCTGCTGCTCGCGCCCTACCTGAGGAAATTCGGCCACTACACCGTGCCGGACTTCGTGGGCGACCGTTACGCGTCGGACCTCGCCCGCATCGTGGCCGTGTCGTGTGCGATATTCATCAGCTTTACCTACGTGGCGGGACAGATGCGCGGCGTGGGCGTCGTCTTCAGCCGGTTCCTGGAAGTGGACATCCACGTCGGCGTCATCATCGGGATGGCCATCGTCTTCATCTACGCCACGCTGGGCGGCATGAAGGGCATCACGTGGACCCAGGTCGCCCAGTACTGGGTACTCATCACCGCCTTTCTCATCCCCGCTATCGCCATCAGCATCAAGCTCACGGGCAGCCCCCTGCCGCAGGCGGGACTCGGCAGCACGCTGGAACCGTCCGTCGCGGGCCAGTCCGGCGTATACCTGCTGGAGAAACTCAACCAGATTCAGACCGACCTGGGATTCAGCAGCTATACGGCCACCTTCGTGGGGGGCTGGGACAAGGTCAATGTATTCTGCGTGGCCCTTGCGCTGATGGTGGGCACCGCGGGCCTGCCTCACGTCCTCGTACGCTTCTACACCGTCAAGTCGGTCAAGGCGGCCCGGTGGAGCGCCTTCTGGGCGTTGCTGTTCATCTCCCTGCTTTACCTGACGGCGCCGGCGACCGCGGCCTTTGCGCGGTACTACATGATCGACAGCCTGAACGGGAAGACCGCCCGGGAACTGCCCTCCTGGTTCGAAAACTGGGAGAAGACGGGTCTCATCCTGTGGATGGACGACGGAGACGGGGTCATGCGCTATTCGGCCGGGGAGGACAACGAGATCTTCCGCGGCGGTTCCCTGTCCGCGGCGGAACTGTCTACCGTGCGGGTCGCTCACCAGGCGTGGCTCGATACGGGCGGCGCCGACGGTGCGGACGGCCGCACGGCGCTCCGGGCCCGGGGGTTTTCCGGACCGGACCGGGACATCATCGTGCTCGCCACGCCGGAAATGGCCGAACTGGCCAGCTGGATCATCGCGCTGGTGGCCGCGGGTGGACTGGCGGCGGCGCTTTCGACGGCGAGCGGACTGTTGCTCGTCATTTCTTCCAGCGTTTCCCACGACCTGTATTACCGCGTCCTGCGTCCCGGGGCCAGCGAGAAGCAGCGGCTCGCGGTGGGCCGCGGCGTGATCGGGATGGCCGTGGTCGTGGCCGGCATATTCGGCATCTACCCGCCGGGCTTCGTCAGCCAGGTCGTCGCCTTCGCCTTCGGCCTCGCCGCGGCGAGCTTCTTTCCCGCCATCGTCCTGGGCATTTTCAGCAAGCGCGTGGGCACAGTGCCCGCCGTGTGCGGCATCGTGGCCGGCATCGGGTTTACGGCATTCTACATTATCGCGTGCGTGTTCTTCGACATGGAAACCTGGACCTTCGGGCTGTTCTCCAGCGGCATCAATCCCCAGGGGATCGGGACGATCGGCATGCTGCTCAACTTCGCCGTGACCCTGGCGCTCACACCGCTGTTCCCGAGACCCCGTCCGGAGATCGAGGCCATGATCGACTCGGTCAGGGAACCGGAAGGCGCGGGTCCCGCGGTGATGATCGAGGCGGCCCCGGAACACTGATCCACGGGAGCCGGCGCCATGTCCCTGTCCGTCATCATCATAGCCCGGAACGAAGCCGGGCGTATCGAAACCTGCCTCCGGAGCGCCCGGTTCGCCGAGGAGATCGTGCTCGTGGACTCGGGAAGCTCGGACGATACCGTCGCCATCGCGAGGAGGTACGCCGACCGGGTCATCGAGTCGGATTGGCGGGGGTACGGTCCAACCAGGCAACTGGCCCTGGAAAACGCCTCGGGGGACTGGGTGCTCTGGCTGGACGCGGACGAGAGCGTTCCCCCGGACCTGCGCGATGAGATCCGCGCCGTCGTGGATCCGGATACAGCGGATCATGCCGGCTATCACATAGCCCGGAAGACGCTGTTCCTCGGGCACTGGATCCGGCACTGCGGCTGGTATCCCGGCTACGTGCTGCGCCTCTTCCGCCGCGGGGCCGATCCCCGGTTCACGGACGACGAGGTCCACGAATCGCTGCGCATCCGGGGCACGACCGGCCGCCTGAAACACCCCATGGTCCACGACACCGATCCCACCCTCCATCATTACCTGGCCAAGTTCAACAGCTTCACCAGTCTCGGCGCCCGCCAGCTTTACCTGTCGGGCAGGCGTTTCCGTTTGACAGATCTGGCGTTCCGCCCGATTTTTACCCTGTTTAAAATGTACGTGTTGAAAAGAGGTTTCCAGGACGGTTTGCCGGGCTTCATCCTGTGCGGCCTTTCCGCCTGTTACGTTTTCACCAAGTACGCCAAGTTGTGGCACCTGCACCTCCGCGGCTCCGCCGACGCAGAATCGGGCGCGGCGGGACCATCCTCCTGCAACCGCACATCCACCGGCGTTTCCCATGCAATCACTGTCCGTCGTCGTGATCACGTATAACGAGGAGCGGAAACTCCGGCGGTGCCTGGACCCGGTTTCCTGGGCCGATGACATTGTCGTTGTCGACAGCTTCAGCGCCGACGCCACGGTGGAAATCGCCGGACAATATACCGGCCGCGTGTTTCAGCGGGCATGGTCGGGCTTCGCCGACCAGAGGAACTTCGGCATGGCGCAGGCCCGCGGGGACTGGATCCTCTTTCTCGACGCCGACGAATACGTCACCGGCGGTCTTGAAGAGCGGCTGCGCAAGCTGCTCCGGGACGGCGGGGATTACGACGCGTACAAGATCCACCGGCTGGAGCACTTCCTTCGGTTTCCCATCCGGCACGGGACCCTGAACCCCAGCTACCAGCCCCGGCTGCTGAGAAAGGGGAAGGGGTACTGGACGGGGGGCGCCCACGCGCATATCGAGGTAGACGGCCACGACGAGCTGGGACTGATCCACGAGGACCTCTACCACGATTCGCACAACACGCTCTCCGATTTCATCTCCCGGATCAACCGGTACACCTCGGTTGACGCCGAAGAGCGCATAGAGGCGGGGCAGCGCGTGGGACGACTGCGCCTGGTGTTTTCCCCTATCGGGATGGCCTGGAAATGCTACATCGTGAAGGGAGCGTACAGGGACGGGTTCCCCGGTTTTCTCTACAGCCTGTGCATGGGTATCTATTCTTTCCTGCGGCTGGTCAAGGTGTGGCAGCGCGAATCCGAGACGAAGGACGGCACGGAACGTCGAAGGCCGTCCTCCGCGTGACGGCTGATCAGGACGGGATCATGGCACAGGGCAAGGTATGCAGCATCGTGATTCCGACGTGGAACGCGGGGCCCCTGGTCGAACGGTGCCTGCGCACACTTGAAGACCACGGAGAAGCGGACCGGGCGGAGGTCGTCGTCGTCGACGACGGCAGCACGGACGACACCGCCGAAAGGGTATCGGCCGCCTGTCCGGATGCCGTCCTGGCAAGGCACGACGGGAACAGGGGTTTCGCCGCGGCGTGCAATACGGGCGTGACACGGGCCGCACACGATATCGTGGTCCTGCTCAACAACGACGTCGTCGCGACCGGGCCGTTCCTGGCCCCGCTCCTGTCCCATTTCCGCGACGAGCGGGTGTTCGCCGTCAATCCCCGGGTCTATCAGGCCGGGGACGGGCGTCCCGGCGGGGGACTGGTACGGGGTGCCATGCACTGCGGGCTGCTTCGGCTCAGGTGGGCCGAAAGGGAATCCCTGAGAGAAGCCGGCGGACTTACCCTGTACGCTAACGGGGCCGCCATGGCGTTCTCCCGGGACAAGTACCTGTCGCTGGGCGGATTCGATACGCTGTACGCCCCTTTTTACTCGGAAGACCTGGACCTGTCCTACCGCGCGTACCAGCGAGGGTGGACCGTGCGTTACGAACCGGAAAGCCGGCTTGACCACGATCACGGGGCCACGATCGGCGTCCGGTATGACAAGACCCGCGTGGACCGCGTCGCCATGAGAAACCGGATCCTCTTCGTGTGGCGCAACATCCGGGACGGCCGGTACCTGGTCAGGCACGCCGCCTGGATGATCTTGCGGTCCGTAGGCGCGGTGTTGAAGGCCGACACGACCTTTCTGGGTGCGCTGGCGGACGCGGCGCGCCTCAGGGATGCGGTGATGAAGCGGCGGCGGGCCGATCCGGACCCCGTCGTATCCGACCGCGAGATCCTGCGGTCGACATCCCGTTGGGCGGAGGGTGTAAACGCAGGACCGGCGGACTGTGCGCCGAAAGAAACGCTGGATACCCGATGGAAGCTCCCCCGGTAAAACGGATACTCATATCCCGGTTGCGGTTCATAGGCGACGTGGTGCTCACCACGCCGGTGATCAGGGCGCTGAAGCGGCAGTACCCGGAAGCCGCCGTGCACTACATGGCGGAGTCGGGACCCGCGGCGGTCCTCGTCCACAACCCCCACCTGGAAGAGGTGATCGTGCTGCCGGACGAACTCCTGCCGGTCCGGTCCGTCCTGACCCGGTGCCGGGATCATGCGCGGTTTCTCCGTTCCCTGAGGGCGCGGCGATTCGACCTGGCCATCGATCTCTTCGGCAATCCGCGCAGCGCGCTGCTGACCCTGGCCACGGGCGCCAGGTACCGGGTCGGCTACGATGTCCGGGGAAGGGGCAGGGCGTACAATGTCAAGATCAGACGGTCGGCTTCCCCGCGGGTAGTGGATGCCTACCTGGACGCTGTCCGTACGATCGGCATTCCCGCTGATGACGACCGCACCGAAGTCCATTTCTCCGCCGAAGACGCGAAGTGGGCCGAGTCCTGGCTCGTGGAACGGGGCCTCGACGGCACGCGCCCGATAGCCGCCCTGAACCCCGGCGCCAGCTGGCCGGCCAAGACCTGGAGCGCGGAGCGGTTCGCCGAACTGGCGCGGGGATTGATCGAAGGTCTGGATGCCGCGGTCCTGCTGGTCGCGGGCCCCGGTCGCCGGGAGACCACGGCGGGTTTGAACGCGCTGTCGGGCCATGCCTGTCCCGTCGTGGAAACCGATTCGCTAACCCGGCTGGCGGCGTTGATGCACCGCTGCGATCTATACGTTTCAAACGACTGCGGCCCGATGCATATCGCCGTCGCTTCGGGTACGCCCACAATCGGCCTCTTCGGTCCGAGCCGCCCGGAAATCTGGTTTCCTTATGCGGACGCGGACGGGCACGTGGCCTTGCGGGCTGAAACGGACACCTGCTGCGGCCGCGACTTCTGCGTCCGGCCGACGGCCTGCATCGAATCGATATCGCCACGCAAGGTGCTCGAGGTCGCGGAGTCCACGCTCGAGCGGGCTTGTTAACCATCCCTTCCCGGGGCACGTCCATGACCGCCGATCCCGATCGCATCCTGGTCATAAAATTGCGGGCCACCGGGGACGTGGTCCTCGCGACGCCGGTCGTCGAGAACCTGAAGCGGCGATTCCCCCGGGCCCGCCTCTCCTTCCTGACGGAGGAGGCCTCCGCGGACGTCCTGCGATGGAATCTCTTCCTGGATGAACTCATCGTACTGCCGATTCGAAGCTGGGGACGCACGGGTTTTCCGGGATCGTGGCGCGAGCAGGCGCGGTTCTACCGAAACCTGCGCCGGAAGCGCTTCGATCTCGTGATCGACCTGTTCGGCAATCCGCGCAGCGCCGTGCTGACCTGGCTGACCGGGGCGCCGAACCGGGTCGGCTACGCCTTCAGGGGGCGCCGCCAGACCTACAACACCGTGGTTAAGCCCTCGGGCCGGCCCAGGCACGAGGTCCTGTTCCACCTGGACGCACTGGAGGCGATGGACGTCCCGGTGGCCACCGACCGGCCGGAGGTCGCCGTACCCGGATCGGCCGAAAGAAAGGCGTGCCGGTGGCTGCGCGAAAACGTCCCGGGGGACCGCGCCGTCGTCGGGCTGAACCCGGGGGGAGGATGGGCCGTAAAGCGTTGGCCGCCGGAGTACTTCGGACGTCTGGCGGACGCCCTGATCGATGAATACGGCGTGGCCGTCCTCGTCCTGTGGGGACCGGGCGAGGAAGGGCTCGTCCGTGAGGTCGCCGGCGCCATGAACAACCGCCCTCTCGTCCTTCCGGCGGTGCCGCTTTCGGTACTGGGCGCCTTCCTGAAACGTTGCCGCCTGGTGGTCAGCAACGACAGCGGTCCGATGCACATGGCCGCGGCGCTGAACGTCCCGACGATCGGTATTTTCGGGCCGACCGACCCCCGGGCCCAGGGCCCCTGGGGCGATGGACACGGGGTGGTGCGGAAGGAAACAGTCGACTGTCTCGGCTGCAACCGGATCGACTGTCCCATCGGCAACATATGCATGACCACCCTGGAACCCCGGGAGGTACTGGCGGAAGTACGTTCGCTCATGCCAGTCGAAACTTGACATCACAAGGTCCGCATGTTATATTCAACTGCTTTGGAACAATTACGTTAACCGGGCTCTCAGAGGATCAGACAGAAGGTTGTTATTTGCGGAAAGATATCGTAGTTGAAACGGCCACGCACGAAACGCGCATCGCGATGCTCGAGGACAATCACCTCGTCGAGCTGCTGGTCGAACGGCCGGAACACGAACGCGTGGTCGGGAATATCTGCAAGGGCGTCGTAACGGCGGTCATACCGAGCATACAGGCGGCCTTTGTGGATATCGGGATGGACAAGGCGGCCTTCCTGCAGGCGTCGGATGTCACCGCCGGGGCCGACTGGATAGATTTCGACGACGACGAGAACCAGGATTCCGGATCCGGCAGGGGCAGGGACCGGGAATACCAGATCCAGGAGATGGTCAAGGAAAGCCAGGAGATCGTCGTCCAGATCACGAAGGAGTCCATAGGCACCAAGGGGCCGCGGGTCACTTCCCAGATCTCCCTGCCGGGGCGGTTTCTCGTGCTGGTTCCCCATGCCAATTACGTCGGCGTTTCGCGACGGATCGACGACTGGAGCGAAAAGCGCCGGCTGAGGGACCTGGCCAGGAAACTCAAGTCCGACGACTGCGGGGTAATCGTACGGACCGCCGCCCTCGGGAAATCGGATTCCGAGTTGAAGAACGATCTGAAGCAATTGACCAGGATATGGCGGGACATAGAGAAACAGGTCGGAAAAACGCCGGCCCCCGCCATGATCCACAAGGACGTCGAGATGACGTCGGGGATGATACGCGATCTGTTCACGCCCGACATCGACAGCGTGATCATCGATTCGAAGCCCGTGTACAAGGAGATCCTGTCGTACCTGAAGGGGGTGGCGCCCCAGCTTCGTTCGCGCGTTCACATGTACGACGGGACGGCGCCCGTCTTCGACGCCTACGGTATCGAGAACGAGATCGGCAAGGCGCTGCACCGGAAGGTCTGGCTGAAGAACGGCGGATACATACTCATCGAACCCACCGAGGCGCTGGTGACGATAGACGTGAATTCGGGGCGGTACGCGGGGTCCAGGGGACACGAGGAGACCGTGTTCCAGACCAATCTGGAGGCCTGCGCGGAGGTCGCGCGACAGCTTCGGCTTCGGGACATCGGGGGCATTATCGTTATCGACTTCATCGACATGGAAGACCGCGGGAACCGGCGGCAGGTGCACCAGGAGCTGGAAAAGGCCATGTCCCACGACCGGGCGCGGACACGCATGTCCAAGGAGATCAGCGAGTTCGGACTGATTGAAATGACCCGTCAGCGGATTCGTCCCAGCCTGCTGTTCACCTTCAGCGAAGCGTGCCCGGTATGCGACGGAACCGGACGAATCATGTCGCGCATCACCATGGTGACCCAGATAGGCCGGTGGTTGAAGCGGGCCAAGCCGGGGCTGAGAGAACGCAAGCTCAAGCTCAAGGTACATCCCACCGTGGCGTTGAGTCTGAACGAAAACGCCCGGGAGAAGCTGGTGAACCTGCAGGACGAATACAAGATGCAGCTTCAGGTCGAGGAAGATCCGTTTCTGCACGTGGAGGAATTCCGCGTGTTTTCGGGCAAACGGAACCTGGACGTGACCGACGAGTTCAAGTAAGCGGACCACCGGAGTAACGGGACAAGGAGCGATAGATGTACGCAGTCATCAGATCGGGCGATCAACAGTTCAGTGTCAACGAAGGAGACACGATCCAGGTCGAGAAGATCGCCGCCGAAGTAGGAGACGAAATCACCATCGACCAGGTGCTCCTCCTGGGTGGCGGAGAGACGCTGGTCGGTACGCCGACGGTGGCCGGCGCCACTGTGACGGCCAGGGTAAAAGAACAGGGGCGTCATCCCAAAATCGTGGTGTTCAAGATGAAACGCCGTAAGAACTATCGCCGGAAGAGAGGGCACAGGCAGCCTTATACCGCGCTCGAAATAACCGGCATCAACTACGATCCAAGCGCAGCGAACTGATTGAAAGGAGCCCGGTCATGGCCCACAAGAAAGGTGTAGGGAGTTCTCGCAACGGGAGAGACAGCAACCCCAAGTTTCTCGGCGTGAAGACCGGAGACGGCATGCGCGTCCGGGCCGGCAACATCCTCGTCCGGCAGCGGGGAACGCGCATACTGCCCGGCAACAACGTGGGACGCGGGAACGACGACACCCTCTTTGCCCTTACGGACGGCGTCGTACAGTTCCGCCGATACGGGAAAAACCGCACGCAGGTCCATATCGCCGACGGGTGAACCCATGGCGATCGACGACGGCGCGGTCGTGCGGAAGGCGAAAGCCGGGATTTTCGCCTTCCTCTCCGAGCAGTTCCGCCGCGGCCTGATAGACGAAGGGCTGTACAGCCAGGCCCGCCTGAACGTAGTCCCCAATTTACGTCACTGGCTGACCGATCCCCACATCAACCGGTTGTCCCCCCGGCTCAGAGACGGCCTGAGAGCCGCTGTCGAAGAGGCGCGGTGGGCCGAACTCGTTGAAGCCTACGTGGACGAGATCAGGTTCGGTACCGCGGGCATTCGCGGCAGGGCCGCGATGACCGACGAAGAACTGCTGATCCTCTCCCGAGACGGCATGGACGCCCCTATCCTCAAGGGGCCGAATACCCTCAACAACATCGTTCTCCTGCTGAAATCCACGGGCGTGGCGAAGTATGCCACGGATCATGGTCTCCGGTCCATCGTCATCGGCTATGACAGCCGGGTCGCGGGCCAGGATTTCGCCCGGTTGGTATCCCGGGTATTCCTCGCCGCGGGACTGAAAGTCTATCTGTTTGACGAAGCCTGCCCATATCCCGAGATGACCTTTGCCATTCCGACGCTGGGCGCCGACATGGGCATTCTGATTTCAGCGAGTCATAACGACCGGAGATACAATGGTTACAAGCTTTCCGCCGGGACGGGATCGCAGTTTCCTCCGCGGGAACGTGCGATTATCTACAACGACTACATCCGGAAAACGACGCCGGGCCATATAGCCCTCGTGGACTTCGATGAAGCCGGTGTCGATCCGGAACGTCCCGATGACCCCCGCCTGGACGGCAACAAGCTCGTATTCCTGGGCGGAGCCGGTCCGCTGCCCGGATTCGGCTATCTGGGCCGTCCCCGCGTCAATATCCACCAGATGTATCAGGATCAGATCAGGCGGTTCATGTCCGATCCCGCCATGGTGAAGTCGCGGGCGCCTTCCATCGGGATCGGGTACTGCGCTTTTCACGGCGCAGGACGAAAGGCCGTGCCGCGGTTGCTGGAAGACTTCGGTTTCACCCGCGTGGACAGGATAACCAGGCACCGGCTGAACGAGTTGAATGGCCTGTTCCCCGCCTTTCAGGAGCACCCCGAACAGCAACCGGACCCCGGTGATCCCATGGCGTCCGAGATCGCCATCAGGGCGTACGGCGAACAGTACGGCGCGGAATCCCTGGAACGCCTCGACCTGATGATAGGAACCGACCCGGACGCAGACCGGGCGGGGCTGGTGATCAGGATTCCCCCGGAATCCCGCGCGTGCCACGAGAACCGGTCCCATCTCCTGCTGTCGGCGGACGACGCCTGGTCCCTGCTGCTCTGGTACCGCCTGTCGCGGGGCGCCGTGGATGCGCGGGAAGACCGGCCGCGGCCGGATGAGGCCTTCATCGTACTTTCCCACATTACGTCCGACGCCCTGGTCCGGCTTGCCCGAAAGCATGGAGTCGGCGTCGTCAAGACCTGGGTCGGTTTCGGTCTGATAGCCAACGCGGTGGAACGCGTCTGGTCGGGAGACGACCTGTCGGACCCCCGACTCGGGGACATCATCTATCAGACCCTGGATATGGAAGATAAGCCGCGAAGCTACAATGTGGCCTGCCTGGAGCAAAGTAACGGCTTCAGTATCCTGGGCGGTCCGCCGGCCACGGCCACGGCCATGGGAAGGAACGGACACGTGCGCGACAAGGACGGGGTCTTCGCCGCGGTCCTGCTCGCCGAGGTGGCGGCCTATGCCGCGTCCCGCGGGACGACGGTCTACGACCTGATCGACGAGCAGATCTACCTGGATCCCGAAGTCGGGTGTTTCGTGACCGACGTCGTGCCCGTTCCGCAGTGGGGAGAATTCAAGGGTCTGGAGGGATTGACGCGGAAGATCGATATCCTGAAACGATGCGCCGAGATGGGAGAACGCGTCCGGGACGGCGAGCCCCTTTCACTTGACGGCCTCCCCGTGCTGTCGTCGGAAACCTTCGTGGCGGGCAAGTACGCGGCCGCCCACCAATGGCCCGGTTTTCCCGATGAAGGCATTCGGTTCTACTTCGACGAGGAAAGACTCAATCACATGACCGTGCGTCCTTCGGGCACTTCCCAGTGCTTCAGGTTTCACATACAGTTGAAAGCGGAACGCCTGTCACGGGACCGCCTCGCGGAACAGAAGCAGGAGACGAGGTCGCGCGCCCGGAGGGTTATCACCGCGATGCGCAAGCTGGTCATGTAGCGTGCTTCATCCGGTGCGGGGCGGACGTCCGGGGGAATCCGCGGATGGACGGTGGAATCGGAGGATGCCGCTATATGGCGAAAAAGGATCTCAGGTTGTTCTCGATCTCCGCTTCTTCACGCAGCCTGGTCATCCATTCCTCGTATAGCTGGTTCTGCTTCTGAAGCAGGAGCTGTTGTTTCAGGCTTCCCTTCATCATTTCGTAAGTCGATTCATCGATCGGCACCCTGGTTTCCAGCTGAATCAGGTAGAAACCCCGCTCCCCTTCGACCAGTTCGCTCAACGCTCCGGTACCGGCCAGTTGGAAGGCGCCCTTGATGAAAGCCAGGTCCTGGCCGATTCGAGGGATGAAAGCCTGTTGCCGGGTGATGGGATCGGTGACGGCGACCCGGTCCGCCAGTTCACCGGTCAACGCGTCCAGGTTTCCGCCGCCGAGGCTCGCCCTGACCTCTTCTCCCCGCAACCTGGCCTTTTCCATTTTCTGATTCCGCGCGAGGATCGATCGGATGCGCAGTTCCACTTCCTCGAGGGGCAGCACGCCGGCCGCCTCCTCCCCCGCGTTCGAAAGGACGTAGAAGCCATTGGTGTTTTCCAGTACCTCACTGACACCACCGGGGTCTGATCCGAAGGCGAAGGACGAAGCGCCGGCCAGGTACCCGATGGCGGGGATGAACCCGTCGGGACGGTCGGTGAAGTACCCGGTGGTCTCGATTTCGAGGGAATCCGGCGCGCTGCGGGCGGCTTCCTCCAGGCTGCTTTCGAGTGCGCTGGTTCGAAGCAGCCGCGCCTCTTCTTGCAACTCGTTCAGGGTCTGCTGGCCGGTGATCGTCTTCAGCAGTATATGGCGCGCGTGGACCTCTTCTTCGCCCTCCCTGCCCGCCGCCTCTTCCACCCGGATGATGTGCCAGCCGTACGGCGTCTTCAGGGGTCTGGAGATGGTACCGGGCGGCGTTTCGAAGGCGACCGCTTCGAACTCCGGGACCATTTCGTTTCTGCCGAAGAATCCAAGGTCCCCGCCGTCGGGCGCGTTGGAAGCGTCCTCGGAGAAGTCCATGGCCAGCGTTTCGAAATCGGCGCCTTCCACGAGCTGGTCGTAAAGTTCGTTGATCTGCCGTTCGACACGCTGGGAATCGGCCACGCTCGGCTGCTTCGGAATCATGACGAAGGACAGGGAAACCCGGGCGTCCTCCATGAACGCTTCGGTATGCTCCGCGTAATACGCCGCGATTTCATCGTCGGATATCTGATCCGGTTCCGCGTCCTGGTCTTCGGGATCGAAAAAGAGGTATTTCGTCGTCAACCGCTCGTTCTGCCGCACAAAGGCCTGCCGGACCTCCAGGTCCGTGACGCGGGCGCCCGATATCACGCGCTTGATGAGCTTTTGCCGGGGCAGCGACAGGCGATACTGGTCTTCCAGAAACGCCCAGCCTTCGACGGCGGGATCGTTCAGCGCCTGCAGATACTTGGTCTGGTCGAATTCGCCGTCCGTCTGGAACATTTCCTGCTGCCTGACGTATTCGGGCGGACTGGTGCGAATCGCTTCGAGGATCTCGGCGTCGGTGACGATGATTTCCTGTTTCGCGATGTGTTGTTCCAGCAGCGTGAGGTCTATCCGCCGGTTCCATACCTCGTTAATGATCTCCCGGCTCCTGAATTCGTCCAGGCTTCCGCCCTGCTGGCGATCGATCTCCTGCTGTCGTTCCACTTCAAACCGGATCTCTTCGTAGGACACCGACTCGCCGTTGATCGACCCCACGGCGTTCTGTCCGCCGGGGCCCCTGCCTGTCATGTCGGCGCCCCATTCCAGGCCGATCAGTCCCACGAAGGCGATCACGAGGATGATCATGACGACGTGGGTTCGCTCTCTCAGTAGTTTCATTAGGGCCATCTTGCCACTGCTCCTTGCGGACATGCGCCGTTCGCGCTTTCAGCGTAATGCGAAACGAATCGAAAAAGACACGTAAATATAACGGACCCGCCCTGTGCCGGCAACTCATTTGTCCCTGCGGGCCGGAACACGGGCAAAAGATGCTTGACAGTCCCCGATCCTTCTCCTATTTTGCCAGCGCTATTCAACCAGCGGTCCGGCGATGCTGTTCCTCCCGGCCGAAGACCTCAAGGAGTCAGCCAAATGAAGAGCGGCATTCATCCGGAATACAAGGAAATCACGGTTACCTGCGCCTGCGGCAATACGTTCCAGACCCGCTCCACGATCAACACGATCCACGTGGAGATTTGTTCGGCATGCCATCCCTTTTACACCGGAAAGCAGAAAATGGTCGACAGCGCGGGCCGTGTGGAACGCTTCAACAGGAAGTACGGAATCGACGGGTAAACCGCAGCCGAAGTTGCTGGTCGGCCTGGTCGGCCTGGTCGGCCTGGCCCGCCTGGTCTGGCTGTGCGTGACCAGGTTGTCCGCGACAGTCGTATGCCGCCTCTTTCCCTTTCCTCGCCCATGCCTCCATGCTACTCCAACAACTCGAAAACCTCGCCCGGCGCTTCGAATCCCTCGACCGTCAGCTGGCAGACCCGTCTGTAACCACAAATCCCCATAAACTACGTGAAATCGGGCGGGAGTACCGCGAACTGACTCCGGTGATCGATCGGTACCGCGTGTATCGGAAAGTCCTGGCAGACCTCGAGTCGGCCCGGACGGTGCTGCAGGAATCCGATACCGATCCCGACATGGCCGAACTTGCCCGGGACGAAGTGGAGAGCCTTGACCGGGAAAGGACGACCATCGAGGAAGAGCTTACGCGGCTGCTCGTTCCAAGGGATCCCGAGGACGAGCGAAACATCATTTGCGAGATCCGGGCCGGGACGGGCGGCGACGAAGCGGCGATCTTCGCCGGAGAACTCTACCGCATGTACAGCAGGTACGCGGACAGCCGCGGTTGGAAGACGGAAATACTGAACTCCAATGGCGCCGAGCGGGGCGGGGTAAAGGAAGTCATTTTCCAGATCGAGGGCAAGGGCGTCTACGGCAGACTGAAGAACGAAAGCGGAGTCCATCGCGTGCAGAGGGTCCCCGTGACGGAGACGCAGGGGAGGGTGCACACCTCCGCCGCATCGGTGGTCATCCTTCCCGAAGCGGAGGAAGTGGAAGTGGAGATCGACGAGAAGAAAGACCTGGTCTTCGACGTTTTCCGATCCTCCGGTCCGGGCGGCCAGAGTGTCAATACGACGGATTCGGCGGTCCGCATCACCCATATCCCGACGGGCCTGGTCGTGTCGTGCCAGGATGAGAAGTCGCAGCATAAGAACAAGGCCAAGGCCATGAAGGTATTGCGGGCCCGGCTGCTTGACGTGGCCCGGCAGGAACAGGAAGCGGAGCTGGCGAGCAGCCGCAGGTCCCAGGTGAGGACAGGTGACCGCAGCGAGAAGATCCGGACCTACAATTTCCCGCAGGGAAGGGTCACCGACCATCGAATCGGTCTGACCCTGTACAAGATCGACCAGATCATGGAAGGCGGCATAGAAGAGATTACGCAGTCCCTGGCGGAGGCGGAGCGGGCGGAGAAGGTGGCACAGTTCACGTCGACGTGACGCCAAACCCTGGATGGATTCCATGAACGGACTTGAATGTCCAGCCCAGTCGACCGTGCTCCAGGCGGTCGACTGGGCGGTCCGGAAGCTGGACAACCGGACGAATCCCGGCTCCGGCAGCCGGGTTGAATCGGAACTTTTGCTCGGCAAGGTGTGCGATGCAAGCCGCCTCGAGCTGTACCTGAATCATGACAGACGGCTCGATTTACCGGAATCTTCCCGGTTTTCAGCGCTGGTAAACCGAAGAATACGCGGAGAACCTGTCCAGTATATCACGGGAAGTACGGAGTTCTACGGACGCGAGTTCGCGGTTTCCCCCGCCGTGTTGATCCCTCGGCCCGAGACTGAACGACTTGTCGACCACGTGCGGCCCTTCCTGGATGACCTTCGGCGCCGGAGGACCGGGAAGGAGGCCGCGGCCGCCCGTTTCCGGAAGTCCGGTGAAACGCGTTTCGGCGGCCCGGTGAGATTCGCGGACGTCGGTACGGGCGCAGGGGGCCTCGCGGTGACGCTCGCCCTGGAATGCCCGTCTGTACAGGGATATGCTACCGATATCTCCCGGGCGGCCCTGAGTATCGCGCGCAGGAATGCCGAAAGCCTGCCGGGGGGCCGTTGCCGGATCGACTTCGTGCAGGGTTCGTTGCTGGCGCCGCTTAAGGCGCCCTCCATCCCCGCGCTGGATCTGATCGTGTCGAACCCGCCTTACGTCACTTCCCGTGAAATGGACGGCCTGCCGGAGGAGATACGCAGGTTCGAACCCCGGCTGGCGCTCCACGGCGGTGAAGATGGCCTGGCATGCTATCGCACGCTCATCGAGCAGGCCCCGGGGTGCCTGAAGAAAGGCGGCATGATCGCCCTGGAGATCGGCGCGGAACAGTCCGGGGCGGTGACCCGTCTAATGGCTGAACGCCGTGTGTATGGAAAAATGGAGATCGTCAAGGATTACAATGGTCTGGACCGAATCGTGTCCGCCGTATACGTCGGGTGATCCCCGGCATCACTGACCGGAAGGTGCAAAATGCTGAATAACCGCCGTATCATGATACTCGGAACAGGAAACATGGGATCCTGCCTGCTCGGCGGCATACGAAGAGCGAATCTCGTTCCCCCGGATCACATCGTGATTACCGGTCTGCGGTCCGACTATCTCAAGGACCTGGCGGACAAATGGGACGTGGGCTGGACCACGGACAACCGGGAAGCGGTACGTGAGGCGGATATTGTCATGATCTGTCTCAAGCCCCAGGCCATTGACCGCGTAGTGGGACATGTACGCGACTGCCTCCGTCCCGATCAACTGCTGATCACGATCGCGGCGGGTGTGACGACCGCAGGGATCACCGAAATGATAGGCACCGAGAATCCCGTCGTCCGGGTGATGCCGAATATCGCCTCGCTGGTGGACGAAGGGGCCGCCGCCATTTCTCCGGGCAGGTACGCCGGCGAAGAGCACAAGCAGATGGCGGCCCGGATCTTCCAGGCCGTGGGACGCGTCGTATTCGTGAGCGAACATCTTCTGGACGCCGTGACCGGGCTCAGCGGCAGCGGCCCCGCCTATATATATATGGTAATAGAGGCGCTGTCCGACGGCGGAGTTAAAATGGGCCTGCCCAGAGACGTCGCCCTGGATCTCGCGGCCCAGACCGTACTCGGCGCCGCGCGGTTGATCCAGGAGACCGGTAAGCATCCCGCGGTGTTGCGCGACCAGGTCCTGACACCGGGCGGCACCACTATTGCGGCGGTACACGACCTGGAAATCCGTGGATTGCGCAGCATGTTGATCAGCGCGGTCGAAACCGCCACCCAGCGATCGCGGGAAATCCGGGACGGCAAATAGACTCCCCCGGGTCTGTAGGACAGCAGGCCGGCATTCCCGGCAGCGCATCGTCCGGATGTAGTAGCCCGGACCGTCCGGACCGCCCGGGGCCCCCGAGTCGTCGGGATGCAACAAGACCCCTTCGCTTTTTTTTCAACGTACAGGCGGATGACGGCTTCACGACCAGGAGGATTCCACCTCCCCGGGGAGCTTTCTGCGTTTTCGGGCCATATAGTGTCTGACTGAACGAAATGCCGTTGTATATGGTGTCAACATACGATGTGTATCAACATTTATATAGTCTTATGAACACTTGGAGTTACGGAGTTTTCCTTATCCAAAGGTAAAGAAAATCGATGTAAGTCTATTTTTTTTTTGACAACAGGGGGGGCACAGTGTAGTATAGTGGGTAATAATGGGACGAAGTGGGTCTCAGAACACCTTAAATACCAAACACTTGTATAGTATTACTGGATAATCACCTCAGGTTAAGGTGTTAACTCCTTTGTATTTCAAGGAGATCGCGAATGGTCAACTTCCTGGGCTCATACACATACGCCGTGGACCACAAAGGCCGCGTGAATGTCCCTGTGAAGTTTCGCAAGCACATCCGGACCGACGAGGATGACACGCTGATCATTACGCGGGGACTCGACGGATGTCTTTTTGTCTATCCGATAGACGAATGGGAACAGATCGATACCCGCCTGCGCGAACTGCCTGTCACCAGGCAGAACACGCGGATCTTCATCAGGATGCTCTCGTCGGAGGCGGTGGCCGTCTCCATGGACAAGCAGGGACGTATCGCCCTGCCCCGGCAACTGATCGAACGCGCCGGTATCGAAACCGAAGTAAAGATCGTCGGAACGCTCGACCACTTTGAACTGTGGAGTCCAGAGGAGTACGAGAAAGTGATGAACGGATCGGGACACACGTACGAAGAGATCGCGGAGTCCCTGTTCGTCTGATACTTCCCACCCATGTGGCCGTTCAGCCGTGGAATGATCATGGGTCTGGCAGATACGTACATACATGTTCCGGTACTTGCGGAGAAGGTAGCCGAAATGCTCGTTTGGAACAGATCCGGCGTCTATGTGGACGGTACCATAGGGGGAGGCGGCCATGCGCGCGCCATCCTGGACCGGCTTGACGAATCCGGACGGCTGATCGGCATGGACCGGGATCTCGAAGCGGTCGGCGTATCCCGCGCGAGAATAGCGGGCGGAAGAACACGCCGGGTCAAGATCATGCATCGCGAGTTTACGGAGTTGGCGTCCGTCCTTGAAACGGAACACGTCCCCCGGCTAGACGGCGTGCTGCTGGACCTTGGCGTGTCATCCTACCAGATCGATACGCCTGGCCGCGGTTTTTCATTCCAGGCTGACGGTCCGCTCGACATGCGCATGGATAAGGGCAAGGCGTGTACCGCGGCCGATATCGTCAACGGAAGTTCCAGGGATGAAATCGAGCGGATCATACGGGAATACGGCGAGGAACGGCAGGCGCGCAGCGTCGCGAACGCGATCGTCCGGACCCGCGCGAAGGCGCCGCTGGCCTCAACCGCAAGCCTGGCCGATACGGTCAGGTCGGCGGTCCGCCGCCGGTGGGCGGTCAAGTCCTGCGCCCGGGTGTTCCAGGCATTGCGAATTGCCGTAAACCAGGAACTGGACAAATTAAAAACGGCGTTGGACACCATGCTTCCCCTGTTGAGCCACAGGGGTCGTTTCGGTGTCATATCCTATCATTCACTAGAAGATCGCATGGTCAAGCGGACGTTCGAAACCTGGGCTTCGGACTGCATTTGTCCTCCGGGCCTGCCGCAATGCGTGTGCCGGCACGAGCGTGTCGCCACGCTGCACACGAAACGGCCCGTCGTGGCGTCACGGGAAGAGGTCACGAATAATCCAAGGGCACGGAGTGCCAGGTTTCGAATGATTGAACGCTTGCCGGACGACCAGCCCATACACTGATATCCGTACTACAACACTCGACCGGAGAGGCCCTACATGAAATCCGTTTCAAGATTCCGCGGCGATCACGCTTACATGAGACAGTTGATCAGCTGGATCGGTACGATCGCGCTCGCAACGTCCCTGAGCATGTGCTATATCTGGCACCAGGTGGAAACCAGGGAACTGATGCGGGAGATCCTGCAGCTGAAGCACCAGAAGGAAGCCTTGAAAAAGGAAAGCGCTTACCTCCAGGTGCGTATCGTTCGACTTGCGGAACAGCTCCGGAATGAAACCATGGCCATGAACCGTTTCGAACTGGACCATGCGGCGGTCGGACAGGTCGTGGTCATGGACGCGGTAGGCACGGTTGACGCGCCAATGGCTTTGGCCCCTACCGGGCCGGATGTAAGGGCAATCGCGGGGAAACCGACGGATGACGCGTTGATCCTGGCCTCCTTTCCGACGGCTCGAGTGGATACCCGATGAGGTTTATCCGATATGGTCGCGAAATCCTGTATACGCAGACTGACGCTCCTGGTCGCGGTCGGTGCGGTTCTGTGTGCGGGTCTCGGGATACGTATCGCGCTGATTCAGATTCGCGACGGCGAGACCTACAGGCAGCGGGCGCGTGACCAGCAGCACCGGGTCGTCACCATTGATCCCCGCCGGGGCCGCATCTTCGATCGCAACCGGACTGCCCTGGCGTTGAGCGTCGAGTTCGACTCCTATGGCATACAGGATGTAGACTGGGCCCGGTTCAGTGCCTCCGACGTCGGAAACCTTGCCGTTCAACTCTCCCAGATCACGGGAGAAGGCCCCCGGCATATCGTCGACCGGATATCCGGAACCTCCGACTTCAGGTACCTGGCACGCTGGGTGAGCCCTGAAACCAGCGAGCGGATAAGAAGACTCTCCGCCTATCCCCTGTTCGAATCCCATATCCGCATGGAAAAGGAAGCCAGGCGGGTCTATCCCTACCGCGCCGCCGCCGGCCAGGTACTGGGTTTCAGCGTGGACGGCGTCGGTAAGGCCGGCTTCGAAATGGAACACAACCAGCTGCTGTCCGGTACAGAAGGATACAGCGTGGTCCGGATAGACGCCCAGAGAAGGGCTTATTCATGGCTGGATTCCTACCAGAAGCCGGCGCAGAACGGCGCGGACGTCGTGCTGACGATTGATATAGCGGCCCAGATGGCCGCGGAAGAGGTGCTGGAAGAGACGATAGCGTGGCACGAGGCGCTCGGGGGCATGGTGATCATGATGGATCCGGGCAACGGCGACCTGCTGGCCATGGCCAGTGCGCCGGACTTCGATCCGAACACGCCGGGTCGTTTTCCCTTCGAAGCCCAGAAGATCCGGCCGGTGGTGGATGTATATGAACCGGGTTCGACTTTCAAGATCGTCGCCGCGACAGCGGCTTTGGAGACCGGCGCGTTCTCGCTGGATGACCGGATCGATACCAGTGGAGGCCGGATCGAGCTGGGTTCCCAGTCGATCTCGGACCACGAGGTTTTCGACGAGCTGAGCGTGCGGGAAGTCATCGAGCATTCCAGTAACGTGGGTACCGTGAAAATCGCCCTTGCGCTCGGTGAGCGGGCGTTCTTCAAGTATATCCGGTCCTTCGGCTTCGGCATAAGAACGGGCGTGGCGCTCCCCGGCGAGGCAAGAGGGGTCCTGCACAAGCCGGAGAACTGGTCCCAGTCGACCCTGCCCACAATGTCCATCGGCTACGGGGTTTCCGTTACCGGGGTGCAGCTCGCGGCCGCCTATTGCGCGGTAGCCAACGGCGGTCTGCTCCTGAAACCCCGAATCGTCAAGTCCATCGCGAGAAGCGACGGGTCCGTGGAATCCACGCCAAGGACGGTCGTTCGCAGGGTGATGAAAGAGGAAACCGCCGAAGCCCTGCTGGGCGTACTCTCCGGAGTGGTGGACCGGGGTACGGGCTCGATGGCCGCGGTACCGGGTTTCAGGGTCGCCGGAAAGACCGGTACGGCCTGGAAGGCGCGTGAGGACGGCAGGGGATACACCAGGAACTACCGTTCGTCCTTCGTCGGCATGTTCCCCGCGGAAAACCCGGAAATCGTCGTGCTCGTTCTGATCGACGAACCGAAGAAACGCGGTTTCTATGGAGGCTCGGTGGCCGCGCCTGTTTTCAATAAGATCGTCCGCCGCCTCGTCCATCTACCCGGCGGTCCCGTGGAATCGGTACCCGAATCCGAGGACGGACTGCCCTTGCATCTGGCTTCCATCAAGCCGAACGCCGGCTCCGGCCGCGCTCCGCATCTGTCCGATCCGGGCGGCGGTGGGTCTGCGCGAAAGGAAGTGCTTTCGCTCGGCGGTCCCTGGGAAATTGAGCAGTCCGCACGGTCCGCACGGTCCGAACGGTCCGGTGCCGGCAACAGGCCGGAACAGGCGCAGATACTGCTGCCGTCCGTGATCGGTATGAGCATAAGAGAAGCGGTAAAGACCCTGGCAGAACGGGGTATTGAAGCGACTGTCGTGGGAAAGGGTTATGTCCGGCGCCAGATCCCCGCGCCGGGCCGCATGCTCAACTCGGGCGATCGATGCCTCATTGAATGCAGTTCCTATAACTAGCCCGTTTGAACGTGCTCTGCACGAGGACGGCGACTAGAGGGTCAAGGCGTTGATACAGCTGTCGAAATTGCTGGATACGCTGCCCCGAAAAACGGTTATCGGCCGGGCGGACAGGTCGGACCAGGTAATAAGAAACATTGTCCACGATTCGAGGTGCGTAGAGCCCGGCGACGTTTTCGTCGCATTGCGCGAGCCAACGGGCCGTGACGGCCGCAGGTACGCCCGCGACGCGGTGGCGCGGGGCGCCTCGGTTGTGGTCCGGGAAAGCGGGGAGCGTCTCGATGACGCGACCGAGGTGATCGTCCCGGACACCTCCAGGGCGTTGGGTCTGATAGCCGCCGCGTACTACGGACGACCTGCGGAAGGCCTGCGCCTGATCGGCATTACGGGAACTAACGGAAAGACGACCGTATCCCTGTTGATCGAGGCCATACTTCGAGAATGCGGCTGGTCGGTGGGCGGAATCGGCACGCTGGGCAGCCGGTTCATGGGCAAAACGCTCGATTGGAAGCTGAGTCACACCACGCCCTATCCGATGGAGCTGCACCGCACCTTAAGGAAGATACGGGACCGGGGAGGCGAATGCGTCGTCATGGAAGTATCCTCGCACAGCCTGGTCTGGCAGCGGCTGGCAGGCCTGCGGTTCGCCTCGGGCGTCTTTACGAATCTATCCCGGGAGCATCTGGACGACCATAAGACCTTTGACGCTTACAGGGAAGCCAAGATGCTGCTTTTCTCGGAATACCTCGAGGAGGACGGCAACGCCGCCCTGAACATGGATGATCCGGCCTACGTCCATTTCAAGAACGCCACGCGCGCGCGGGTGCGATCATTCGGACTGGACAAGAAGGCGGAGGTCCGCAGGGCGGGACCGATAGGATACTACGCGGACCGGACCTCATTCAACGTACAGATTCA
This sequence comes from bacterium, assembly GCA_965202605.1. GTDB lineage: Bacteria > JAAXHH01 > JAAXHH01 > JAAXHH01 > JAAXHH01 > JAAXHH01. The sequence goes on along the minus strand of OZ241838.1, from coordinate 1,415,602 downwards.
TTCCGGCCCCCCTTTCAAACTGACCCTGCCGCTTCTGGGCCGTTTCAACGCGTATAACGCCCTGGCCGCGATTTCCGTGGGGCTGGGTTTCGATATCGACTGCGCGTCGATGAACCGGGCCATGGCCGGGGTAAGGGTGCCGGGCCGGCTCGAGCGCGTCGACGCCGGACAGCCATTCAACGTCCTCGTGGATTTCGCCCATACGCCCGACGCACTCGGCGCCGTGCTGTCCGCCTGCCGCGAGTGGACCCGGGGGAACCTGACGGTCGTATTCGGTTGCGGCGGAGACCGGGACCCGGGCAAGCGGCCGCTTATGGCCCGGGCGGCGTCCACCCACGCCGACGTGGTCATCGTGACGACGGACAACCCGAGAACGGAACCGCCCGATCGAATTATCCGGGACATCGAGCCCGGTCTCCTGCCCCGCGTCCGGTCCCATATCGTCCAGGACCGCGGCGAAGCGATCCACAAGGCCCTGAGCGAAGCCGGCGAAGGGGACACCGTGCTGATCGCCGGCAGGGGAGACACCGCCTACCAGATCGTGGGCGAGTCGGAAATCGAGTTCGATGACCGGATCAAGGCCCGGGAATGTCTCGAGGCGCACTATGGATAATCGCCATGGGACGGCGGCCCCCACGCTTGTGGAAATAGCCGGTATCATGGGCGGGACGTTGCACGTTCCCGTCCGGGCGCTTCGTGACGGCCGAATCACGGGCGTCTGTTCCGATACCCGGCGTATCAAGGAGGGCAACCTGTTCGTCGCGATTTCAGGCGAACGCTACGACGGTCACGATTTCGTACCTGAAGCCATGCGATCAGGCGCGTGCGCGTCCCTGGTTACGTCCGATTGGCACGACTGTCGTCCGGACGGGGAATCCCCGGACGGCCCGCGGATCGTCGTGCCCGAAGTGCTTCCGGCGCTGCAGGCCTTCGCGGGCTGGCACCGGAGCCGATTCGACCTGCCGGTAGTCGCGGTTACGGGCTCCAATGGGAAGACCACCACAAAGAACATGATTGCCTCGGTGCTGGGTGAGCGTTGCCGGGTTTTCAAGACACCGGGGAATCTGAACAGCCAATTGGGCGTCTCCGAGGCGCTGTTTTCTCTGCAGGAAGACCACGGCGCCGCAGTGCTTGAACTGGGTATGAACCGGGCCGGCGAACTGAGCCGGCTGGCCCGCATGACCCGTCCGTCCGTGGGCGTGATCACCAACGTGGGGCCCGCGCATATCGAGTTTTTCGAGTCCATCGAAGGAATCGCCCGGGCCAAGGGCGAGATCCTGGACCACCTGCCGGCGGATGGCCGTGCGGTATTGAATGCCGACGACCCCCTTGTCATGAAGCAGGCCGGTCGCAGTTCGGCGCCGGTGACTACGTTCGGATGCGGCGACGGGGCGGACGTCAGGCTGACCCGCTCCAGGACCGAACTGTCCGGATCGACTTTCGCGTTGTCGGACGGGGCCGCCTTTCGAATAAACCTGATGGGGGCGCACCAGGTCATGAACGCCGCGGCCGCCGTGGCGGTGGGCCGGATCTTCGGAATCGACGACAGCGGCATCGCCCGGGCGCTGCAGCGCGTCGAACCCGCCCCCATGCGTATGGAATACCGGAAGGTGGGCGCCGTACACCTGATCGACGATACGTACAATGCCAATCCGTCGTCTGTGAAGGCGGCCCTGGACGGGCTGGCGGCGACCGCCGGCCGTAAACTGGCCGTCCTCGGGGACATGCTGGAACTGGGTGAAACGGGCAAGGCGGCGCACGGAGCAGTCGGAAGACACGCCGCCGAGGTTGCGGAACGGATCGTCACGGCGGGAGAACGGGCCCGTGATATCGCCGAAGCCGCCGTAGAAGCAGGCATGCCGGCTTCTCGCATCGTGACGTGTTCGACCAGCGCCGAGGCCGCCGCCGCGGTGTTGGCGGAGATCCGGGACGGAGACGTGATCCTGGTCAAGGGATCGCGCGGCATGCGAATGGAAGCTGTCGTTGAATCCATTGCAACAGCATTTGGTGAGCCCGTAAAGGGGTAGCTCCCGTGTTACGTCAGCGCATCGATCTTCCCTTGCTGGTCTCCTCCCTGCTCCTGCTGGGCGTGGGATCGGTCATGGTCTACAGCGCGAGTTCGGCCGTTGCAGAAGAAATGTTCTCCGGCGACAGTGGATTCTTCGTAAAACGCTACCTGGTCAGGTTGATCCTCGGGATCGTCATACTGGTCCTGTTCGCCAGCCTGAATTACCAGAAGCAGAAAAAGTGGTCCCCGATATTGCTGGCCGTTGGCATGGTGTTTCTTCTGCTCGTGTTCGTTCCCGGCATGGGGCTGACCATCAGAGGAGCGACGCGCACCTTGAGTCTGTTTTCCGTGACGATTCAGCCTGCCGAAGGAGTCAAGATCGCCCTGGTGATATTCCTGGCCTACTGGCTGGACAGGCGCCAGGACGTGATGGACCGGTTTTTTGTGGGATTGCTGCCCGGACTGGCCGTGGCGGGGGTCACCTGCCTTTTGATTGTGCTGCAGCCGGACTACGGCACCGCGATTGTCCTGGCCGTGACCGCTTTCGCCATGCTCTACGTGGGCCGGGCCCGTTTGCTGCACCTCGGATGCGCGGTGGGAATCATGTTACCGGCCTTTTTCTTCAAGCTGTATGCGTCCACGCACAGCCGGCAGCGTCTCATGACCTATTTCGATCGGTTTTTCGGCAATTCCGTCGAACAGGCCGTCAACCTGCAAGGCGCCGATTACCAGTTGCAACAGGCGCTGATCGGCCTGGGCACGGGAGGCCTGTTCGGCATCGGCCTGGGCCAAAGCCGGCAAAAGTTTCTGTTTCTCCCCGATCCCCACACGGATTTCGTGTTCGCGGTGATCGGCGAAGAACTCGGATTTATCGGGTCGCTGGCGGTCCTGGGTCTCTTTGCCGTTTTCGTCTGGAGGGGGCTCCGCATCGCCCGCAAGGCGCCCGATGCCTTCGGCTTTTTCCTCGCCTCGGGGCTGACCATGCTCATCGCGCTGCACGTACTGGTGAACATCGGGGTGGTGACGGGCTTGTTGCCCACTACGGGGCTGCCGCTTCCCTTTCTGAGTTACGGAGGTTCCTGGCTGCTGTTCTGCATGATGAGCATAGGGATCCTGCTGAACATATCCAGAATGACTTACCGTCGACAGAGACTCCAGTATGACTGAACGGCATGAACCGGTGATTGAAGGCCGCCACGTGCATTTCATCGGCATAGGCGGAATCGGAATGAGCGGACTGGGTGAACTGATGCTTGGTTACGGATACGAAGTAAGCGGATCGGATCTTCGTCGTACGCCGTTGACGGACCGTCTCGGCAGTCTCGGCGCGTCCGTCTTCCATGGCCACGGACCGGACAACGCGGCCGGGGCCGATCTGGTGGTATATTCTTCCGCCGTACCCGCGGACAATCCCGAACTCGCGGCAGCCCGCGGGCGGGGACAGCTTGCCGTTACCCGCGCGGATCTGCTCGGCACGCTGATGCGCGGGAAACAGGGCATCGCCGTGGCGGGCACCCACGGAAAGACGTCCACGTCGGCCATGATCGTCAAGGTACTGTCCGCCGCGGGGCTGGATCCGACCGCTGCGATCGGCGGGGTGATGATGGAGAACGGATCCAACGTGCGTCGTGGAAACGGCCCCTGGATGGTCGTGGAAGCCGATGAATACGATCGGTCGTTCCACGCCCTGGCTCCGAAGACTGCCGTGATCACTTCGGTGGATGAAGACCACCTGGAATACTACGGCACACAAGAGGCCATTGACGAAGCCTTCATCGCCTTTGCCCATCTCGTGCCCGTGGACGGGCCGGTATTCGTGTGCGCGGACGACTCGGGCGTACGCAGGATCAGTTCAACGCTGCGGCGCCGGCTGGTCACCTACGGGCTTTCAAGGCAGGCCGGTATCCGTGCCGATCGAGTGGTATCCGAGGGCTGGGGCATTGCCGCCGAGGTGTACGTGCGGGACGTTCCGGCCGGCCGGCTGGTATTGCCTCAGCCGGGCGGGTGCAACCTGATCAACGCCCTGGCGGTCATCGCCGTGGCCGACTATCTCGAAATACCCGTCGAGCGGGCCCTGGCCGCCCTGGCGGAATACAGGGGACTGAAGAGGCGCTTCGAAGTGCTGGACGAGATTCGCGGCATCAGGGTGGTGGATGACTATGCCCACCATCCCGTGGAAATCGAGGCGGCATTGCTCGCCCTCTCCAACGCGGGGGCCCGGCGCCTGTTCGTGGCATTCCAGCCGCATCTCTACAGCCGCACGCAGCATCTGCGCCGTGAATTCGGACGCGTGCTCGGGCGGTCCTCCGCGTACCGGACGATCGTGACGGACATATATCCTTCCAGGGAAACGCCGCGGGCGGAAGTTACAGGCGAGGTGATCGTTCAGGCTTCGCGGGAATTCGGCGGGGACGTCGCGTATATCCCCGACAAAGACCGGGTGGCGGCCGCCCTCGTGGACGATCTCAAGGAGGGAGACATGGTGCTGACGCTCGGCGCGGGGGACATCGACGAGGTCGGACGGCAGATATGCGGACTGCTGCGGGAACGCGGGGCCTAGTCCCATGGAAACTTTCGAAATGCTCAGCGGGCTGGTCCCTGCCGATCGGCTTCGGCGCGATGAAGCCCTCGACCGCCATACTACCTACCGGGTCGGGGGACCGGCCGACGTGATGTATCTGCCGGAAACCCGGGCGGAACTGCTGGCAGTGGTCACTGCCGCTCACGTGCGCGGGATACCCTGGCTGGTGTTGGGAAACGGAAGCAACGTCCTCTTTGCGGATGAAGGTTTCCGGGGGCTGGTCATCAAGATACGGGGTTCGACTCCGGCGGAGGGGACGCTGTGGCATTTGAAACAGGAAGGTGAATTCATCCGGGCGGGCGCCGGTGTAAGCCTCCCCCGACTCGCCAGGTCGGCGGCGGCGACGGGACTGAGCGGACTGGAGTTCTGCACGGGGATACCCGGCGTGGTGGGCGGGTCCATCCGGGGCAACGCAGGGGCCCACGGGAGTGATCTGAGCCGGGTGCTGGATTCGGTGGAGCTGCTTCAGCCTCCCGGTGACGTCGTGACGATCAGGGCTTCCGAGGCCGGGTTTTCCTACCGGAAAAGCGGCATTGACCCGGACGGTATCGTGACCGGGGCCGTGTTCAGGCTGACGCCGGATGAACCGGAAAACGTGTATGAACGCATCCGGGTCTTTACCGAATACAGAAAGCGTACGCAGCCGTCCTCGGACCAGAGCGCGGGATGCATGTTCAGGAATCCCGCGGGGGACAGGGCCGGAAGGCTGATCGACGCGGCCGGTTGCAAGGGGCTTCAGGTCGGCGGATCGAGGGTGTCCGACGTCCATGGCAATTTCGTCGTAAACCAGGGTGGCGCCACGGCTTCGGACGCGTTGCGGTTGATCGATCTGGTTCGCGAGCGCGTCTTCGAGCGGACCGGCGTAGCCCTTGAACTCGAGGTGCAGGTGATGAAATCGGGTGTAGTGTGAATATGAACAGGAAGCGGCTCGTATACCGGCTGATGCGCGGCCTTGCAGCCGTCCTGCTCACCGTCGGCATAACGACGGGACTGGTCCATGGAAGTCTCGCATTGTCCAGGTGGACGAAAACCTCGCCGGCGTTCAATCTGAATTCCATCGTCGTAGAGGGGAACAGGATTGTCGGCAAAGAAGATATCATCGCGGTTTCCGGCCTCGAAAGGGGACGGAACATCTGGTCGGCCGACCTCGCGGCAACCGAACGGCGACTGATGCTGGACCGCCGGTTCGAACGCGTCGCGCTGACCAGGAGGCTGCCCGATGCCGTCGTCGTGCGGGTGAAAGAACTGCAGCCTGTCGCCTTTGTACAGCTGGATCGACTCTATGGCGTCTCCGAGCGCGCCGAGTTGATCCCGCTGTCGCCGGGAAAGGGGCTGCCGGACCTCCCCGTAATCACAGTCGGCGCTTCAGGCGATCAGCCCGTGTCAAACGCCGCGACCCGGACGGACCACGCGTTCGAAACGCTGAGGGAAGCCATGCTGGTCAATCCCGAGGTGGGTCGCGCACTCTACCTGATGCGGGTACTGAGAACGATATCTCCGGGGCTGTATGACGAATTGTCCGAGGTGCACGTCGCCAGCCAGCATGACCCGATCGCCTACATGGTCGAAGGTGGTTTGGCCATAAGATTCGGGACGGGCCGTTACCCCCGGAAGATCGAGATGTTGAAAAGAACGGTGGACCGGTTGGAAGCCGACGACATCAGGACCCGGCTGATCGATCTGCGGTTCAAGGACCAGGTGATCGTCCGGCCGATCGTGTCCGCCCGGCCCCCGGAGCGGCGTTCGTAGCGGCAAAAGGAGCTTCACATGGGCAGTGAGTTTACAGCGGCCCTCGACATAGGCGCCACCAAGACCGTCGTATTGATCGGAGAGATCACGGACGACGGGCTTCAAATCCTGGGCGAGGGGACCTGTCGGTCACAGGGCATCAGGCGAGGTGTCGTGGTCAACATGGATCAGGTCACGCGCACGATCAGGCAGGCGCTCGCCGCGGCGGAACAGGCGGCCGGCGTCAAGGTAAACGAGGTCGTCGCGGGTATTTCCGGCGAACACGTCGAAAGTGTCAACAGCAGGGGCGCCGTGGGCATCGCGTCCGATGGTGATCTCGGCGTGACACGCGAGGACGTTGCCCGTGCATACGATTCCGCGACGGCCCTGAGGATTCCGACCGACCGCCAGGTCCTCCATGTGATCGCACAGGACTACATCGTGGACGACCAGCATGGGATCCCCGACCCATGCGGCATGTCCGGCGTCCGGCTCGAAGTACTGGTGCACATCGTTACGGGGGCGATTCCCGCCGTTCAGCATGTACGCAAATGCATCACGCAGTCCGGAATACACGTCAGGGACCTCGTCCTGGATTCGATCGCGGCGAGCCACGCGGTGCTCACAGGCGATGAGAAGGAACTGGGTGTCGTGCTCCTCGACCTGGGAGGAGGAACCACGGACGTCGCGTTGTTCCACGAAGGAAGCATCCGCCATTCGTCGACGATCCCGGCCGGCGGCGTCAACCTGACGAACGATATCGCCATCGGTCTCCAAACGCCTCACGAGGACGCCGAACGAATAAAGCGCCGCTACGCGAGTGCGGTCTATGTCCGGCCGGAAAGGGACAAAATGATCGACGTGCCCGGAGTCGGCGGCCGCCCGTCGCGGCAGGTCACGCGGGAAGAACTGGCCTACGTCGCGGGACCACGGATCAGGGAGCTTCTCACCCTTGCCCGGGAGGAGATCAGGAGAAGCGGATGCGAGCACCTGGTCGGTACCGGGATCGTGATTACAGGCGGCGGCGCACGGATGCCGGGCATTGCGAAACTGGCGGAACAGATCTTTGGCATGTCCGCGAAAATCGGTACGCCGGAGATGGGTCCCGCCCTGGCGGAGGAGGAGGACGCGCCGGTGTACGCGACAAGTGCGGGCCTGTTGCGCTACGCCATGGACAACCCGTCAGGAAAGGAGTGGCAAAACGGTACGGAAGGAGGATGGTTGGATCGTGTGAGAAGCCGCATCGTGGCCATGCTGTAGAACCCCGGGATGCGTCGTAATCATGCAGGTCTTGCAGGTTGCTGCTTTTACATCAACATACGGAGGCAATAATGTCTACTTTCGACTTCGATGCGGAACCGGGGCTGTTTGCCCGCATGAAAATCATCGGCGTGGGAGGCGCGGGCAAAAACGCCGTCAACCACATGGTTGAAATCGGCGTTCCGGGCGTGGATTTTCTCGTCGCGAACACGGACGCACAGGACCTGGCGGGTTCCAATGTAAAGTACAAGATTCAACTGGGACAGGAAATCACCCGTGGACTGGGCGCCGGCGCCAATCCCGACGTGGGACGCAAATCCGCGGAGGAGAGCCGGGACGTCATCGCGGAACACCTGACAGATATCGACATGGTCTTTGTTACCGCGGGCATGGGTGGTGGTACGGGAACCGGCGCCGCGCCGGTGATCGCGCAGATCGCGAAGGAACTGGGCGTGCTGGCTGTCGGGGTCGTGACCAAGCCCTTTGCCTTCGAGGGGCCCAAGCGGGCGGCCAACGCCGAAACCGGACTGGCGGCGTTGAAGGAACACGTGGATACGGTAGTCATTATTCCAAACCAGAAGCTGAAGGAAGCCGTAAGCCGGAACACTTCCTTCAAAGACGCGCTCAAGGTAGCCGACGAGGTCCTGCTGCAGGCCACGCGGGGCATTTCGGACCTGGTGACCCAGCCCGGGCTGATCAACGTCGATTTCGCCGATATCAGGACGACCATGGAGAACAAGGGCGAAGCCCTGATGGGCACCGGCGAAGCTGAAGGAGACAAGCGTGCGCTTGAAGCGGCGGAACGGGCCATGAAGCACCCGCTGCTGGCGGACATGGAAATCGACGGCGCCAAGGACATCCTGCTCAATATATCGGGTGGCCAGGATATGACCCTGTTCGAAGTAGAGGAAGTAATGACCACGGTACAGGCGGCCGCGGGGCATACCAACATCATCATGGGCACGGTCCTTGACGAAAGCCTCGAGGGCAGGATCCGGGTAACGGTGATCGCCACGGGACTGGACCACGCGGTAGCTTCCCCTGACGAGATGTTGACGCGCAACATCCTCAAATTCCAGCCTGACCGTCCCGACGAACTGGAAACTCCGGCCTTTCAGCGGGTCAAGCGCAACGGGTTCGATACGGAAGAAGTGGCCGTTGGCGACCCTTCCGATGAGGCGGTCGACAACAACGGACTGGACGTACCGACCTACATGCGTCGCAGGCGGGCCTTCGGTTCGTAGAACGGCGGCTCGTCTCACACGCCGCGGGGTGATTCGGGGATCTGCCCGCCCGGGCCGCCCGGGCCGCCCGGGCCGCCCGGGCCGCCCGGGCCGCCCGGCCCGCCCGGGCCGCCTGGGCCGCCTGGCAATTTAAATTGACAGGTCCGCGCCGGGACGGTATTTTGAGACACGCGATTTAAGCGTTGCTGGTTTCAAGATATCATCCCGATGGAGGGCGTGGTCTTTCCTGTCCGGCATCCGGTTTGATTACGGTCATTCCATAACCTGTGCTGTCCTGCAACTTTCGATGCGGCAGGGAGAAACATCCGATATGGCCGAGGGCCTGCCCCCGCAATACGACCCCGGAACCGTGGAACGGAAGTGGTACGCTTTCTGGGAAGAAAACCAGTTCTTTCACGCCGATCCGGCTTCCGAAAAGCCGCCTTACACCATCGTCATACCCCCTCCGAACATTACCGGCATACTTCATCTCGGCCATGTGCTGAACAATACGATCCAGGATATCCTCGTGCGCTTCAAGCGCATGCAGGGCTTCGAAACCCTCTGGATGCCCGGCTCGGATCATGCCGGCATCGCCACGCAGGTCGTGGTGGAAAGAATGCTCGCCGAGAAGGGCGTCGACAGAGAAGAGATAGGCCGGGAAGCCTTCGTGGAGGAAGTGTGGAAGTGGCGGGAACAGTACGGAGGCACCATCGTCCGGCAGCTGAAGCAACTCGGTTGTTCCTGTGACTGGCGCCGCGAGCGTTTTACCCTGGACGAAGGACTGTCCAGGGCCGTGTCCACGGTTTTTGTCCTGCTTTTCGAACGAAAGATGATCTACCGGGGCCATCGCATCATCCACTGGTGCCCCCGGTGCAACACCGCCCTGTCCAACGAAGAGGCCGTACCCCGGGACGAGCGGGGAAACCTGTGGCATATCCGGTATCCCCTGGAAAGCCGGTCCGGATGGATCAGCATCGCCACGACGAGGCCAGAGACCATGCTCGGCGATACGGCCGTGGCCGTCCATCCGGACGACGAACGCCACGCGCACCTGGTGGGCGAACGGGTAAAACTGCCTCTGACCGACCGTACGATCCCGATCATTGCCGACGCCGAACTGGTCGACCCGGAATTCGGCTCGGGCGCCGTGAAAGTCACGCCGGCCCACGATTTCAATGATTTCATGCTGGGAATCAGGCACGACCTGGCCCAGATCGTGATCATGGACGAGAACGGCGTGATGAGCGAAGCGGCCGGTTCCGCCTATCGAGGCATGGACCGGATGGACTGCAGGCGCAGGGTCGTGAAGGACCTCGAGGGTCTCGGCCTGCTCGAGCATGTCGATGGCCACGTCCACGCCGTCCGCCGCTGCCAGCGTTGCGACACAGTCCTCGAACCCCGCCTGTCCAGGCAGTGGTTCCTCAAAACCCGTCCCATGGCTCAGCGCCTCCTTCGCGCGCTGGAAGAAGATGGATGGCCGCGGTTCACGCCGAAGCACTGGGAAAAGACGTACCGGCACTGGCTCGAAAACATCGAGGACTGGTGCCTGTCGCGTCAACTCTGGTGGGGACACCGCATACCGGTGTGGTACTGTTGCGCGTGCGGGCGGGAGCACTCGGGATTCGAGGCCCCCAAACAGTGCGCCGCGTGCGGCCACGGTGAACTGCGCCAGGACGAAGACGTGCTGGACACGTGGTTTTCTTCGGCCCTGTGGCCCTTTTCGACCATGGGCTGGCCCGAACGGACCGCGGAGCTCAGGACTTTCTATCCCACGTCTACGCTCGTCACCGGCCACGACATCCTGTTTTTCTGGGTCGTGCGCATGATGATGATGGGTTATACTTTCATGGACGACCGCCCCTTTGACGACGTGTATCTCAACAGCCTCGTAAGAGATATCGGGGGGCGTAAGCTAAGCAAGTCGCTGGGCAACTCTCCCGATCCGATCGAGGTAATGGATACCTACGGCACCGACGCGCTGAGATACGCATTGATGCTCATTGCGCCTCATGGCCAGGACCTGCTTTATGCTGACGAGAAGGTCGAATCCGGGCGAAATTTCGCAAACAAGCTATGGAACGCGGCGCGGCTCGTCCTCATGCACCAGAAGCAGCCCGACACGGGGCCGATGAATCCCGTAAACCTCTGGGACCGTTGGATTTTATCAAGACTCTCGCAGGTCGTGGAACAGGCTACGCGTTCCCTGGAACAGTATGCTTTTCACGAAACGGCGCTGTTGCTGTACGACTTCTTCTGGCACGATTACTGCGACTGGTATCTGGAAGTGATCAAGCAAAGGCTGTACAACGAAGACGATGTCGATTCCGGGGATCAGGCCCGCCGTACGGCCCTGCTGGTACTGGAAGAAACCTTGCGCCTGTACCATCCTTTCATGCCCTTCATTACCGAAGAGATCTGGCAGCAACTGAACCGCTTGAGACCGGGTGAAGACGAGGCGCCGGCCAGTATCGTCGTTTCGTCCTGGCCCGAAGCGGAACCGGACCGGATCCGGGAAGACGCGGTGCGGGACGTGCTTTCCGTTCAGGAGCTTGTCGGGGCCCTGCGCGGCGTACGCGCCGACTTCAGGATACATCCCAACCACGAAATGACGGTTTTCTGCCAGTCAGGCAACGCCGGGCTGAAGCAGGTCCTTGCGGACCAGACGGACACGGTCCGGGCGCTATGCAGGAGCGTCCTCGTGCTCGCGGACGAAGAAGCGGTGCGACCTGCCGGCTGCGCGTCCGGAGTGCTCCGGGACATGGAGTTCCACATTCCCCTGAGCGGCTTGATCGACCTGGAAATCGAAACGGAACGTCTGTCCAGGGAGCGGAACCGGGTCGAGCACGAGTTGGAAAAGGTCCGCAAGCGCCTTTCGAATGGTCAGTTTCTTGAAAAAGCGCCGGCGGAAGTCGTCGAGAAGGAAAAGAAAAAACAGCAAGACTACGCGGACATGATCGGCAGGCTGAATCGCAATCTCGAAATGATTTGTGCTGGATAAGCGTCTTGTGCTATATTGACTTACACGCACACAGCGACTGTTCGGACGGCGTCCATTCCCCGGAAGAACTCGTTTCGAAAGCCCGTGGCGCCGGTTTGCGCGCCCTGGCTATCACGGACCACGACGCGGTGGACGGGGTCGAACGGGCTCAGCGTGTTTCGCCTCAGGACCTGGAGATCGTACCGGGTGTGGAACTCAGTGCGCGGGAAGGCGCTTCGGACGTGCACATCCTGGGTTACTGTTTCGATCCCGCGAACGAGGAGTTGCTTGCTTACCTGGAAACCTTCAGGTCGCACAGGTTGAACCGGGCGAAGGATATCGTACAGAAGCTCAACGACCTGGGAGTCGCCCTTGAGCTGGAGTCGGTGATCGCGCATGCGCAGTGCGGACGAACCAGCATAGGCAGACCGCACATCGCCCGCGCTTTGCTGGAAGGCAACCAGGTCGAATCGTTACAGGACGCTTTTACCCGGTACCTCGGCAATCACGCCCCCGCTTACGTGCCCAAGGCCTATTTCGCCGTAGAGGACGCGATCGAGATCATACACAGGGCCGGTGGCGCGGCGGTGCTGGCCCATCCGGGAACCCTCCGGCGGGACGAGTTGATCCCCGTTTTTGTCGAATGCGGCTTAGATGGCCTGGAGGTCATCCATCCGGATCACAGCGAAACAGTCCGTCGCAGCTATGGACAACTGGCCTCAAAGTACGGATTGGTTGCAACCGGAGGATCGGACTATCACGGACCGATGCCGGAACGGTGCGGCCTGGGTGGAATGAAGGTGCCTCATCGCCATCTGGCCGATTTGAAACGAAAGCTGGCCTAGGTCCAGCCGGTATCTATGCGACAGGTTCCTTGTTTTCGAAGGGATTAAGGAGAGGTAAAATGCGTCTATCCCTGCCGAATTTCTTTTCCAATGACATCGGCATCGATCTGGGTACCGCCAATACGCTCGTCTATGTTCGCGGCAGAGGCATCGTCATCAACGAACCTTCCGTGGTGGCCGTCAACACAAAGACAGGTAAAGTCGTCGCCGTCGGCGCCGAGGCCAAAGTCATGCTCGGCAGGGAACCGCCCGATCTCAAGGCGCACCGCCCGTTACGCGACGGCGTGATCGCCGACTTCGAGTACACGGAAGCCATGATCCGGTACTTCATACGCAAGGTACTCAAGAGTTCGTTCTTCATACGGCCTCGCGTCGTGGCGTGTATTCCTTCCGGAGTGACCGACGTCGAAATGAGAGCGGTCCGGGATTCGGCAGAGCGAGCCGGCGCCAAGGAAGTGATGTTGATATCCGAACCCATGGCGGCCGCGATCGGTTGTTCTCTGCCCGTGGAAGAGCCGATAGGGAGCATGATCATCGATATCGGCGGCGGGACCTCGGAGATCGCCGTGATATCCCTTGGCGGAATCGTGACGGCAAAGTCGATACGCATCGGCGGCGATGAAATGGACGAGGCGATCATCAACCACATGAAAAACGACTGCAACCTGCAGATCGGTTTCAACATGGCGGAACAGATCAAGTGGAAACTGGGATCGGCCTACCCCGTATTTGACAAGGAGCTTGAAATGACGGTCAAGGGGCTCGATCTGATTGATCGGATACCCCGTTCGGTCCTGGTCGACTCCCTGGCGATCCGCAGGGTACTTTCGCAGCCGCTCGACGGGGTGATCATGGCGGTGCGGCAGACGCTGGAATCGACGCCCGCGGAACTGGCGGCCGATATTATCGATCGGGGAATCGTCATAAGCGGCGGCGGGTCCCGGCTGCCCGGCCTGGACAGGCAGATCACCAAGGAGACCAAGCTGCCGGTAAGGCTTGACGACGAGCCCATGACCTCGGTAGTTCGAGGCGCGGGCAAGATCATAGAGAACTTCGCCGCCTTCGAAAACAAGCTGAGCGTCCTTAAAGACTAGCATGTTCAGGTTCTTCTACGTCCTGTACCGCTATCGGCAGTACACGGCATTCGTTCTTGCCATGGCGATCTCGATCCTGCTTTTGACGGCGTCCCCTCCAAGGCAGGTCAGTATCACGCGCATGGTCTGGTTGACGGTGCTGACGCCGTTTCAGGAAGCCTTCGCCTTCATACCCTCGTATTTCAACCTTAAATCTGAAAACCAGCTCTTGCGCCAGAAACTCGTCCAGATGCAATTGCAGGCGGCCGACCTCGAGGAACGCAGATTCGAAAACGAGCGGCTGCGCGAACTGCTCAGTCTTAAAGACAGAAAGGAGTACACCTATATCCCCGCCGAAGTCACCGGCTGGAACACCGATCAGGGGCTGAACACCATGGTCATCGATGTCGGCCGTTCCGATCGGGTCCGGAAGTACATGGCCGTGGTCATGGAAGACGGCGTCCTGGGAAGAATCATCGAAGTCGGCCTTACTTCGTCCCTCGTCCAACTGCTGACCGACAGAAACTGCCGTATCAGCGGGTTGGTCCAGCGGAGCCGGGAACAGGGTATCATCCGCTACCAGAACAACGAATTGTACATGCAGTTGCCGCTGCGGTCCGACGTCCGCCTCGGAGACCGCGTGGTGACTTCCGGCCTGGGGGAGACCTTTCCATCCGGACTGCACGTTGGCAGGATCAGCCAGATTGCGCTGGGAAACAGGAACCTGTTCAAACAGGTATCCATCATCCCGGCGGTGGAACTGAATCGCCTGGAAGAAGTGTTTGTCATCGTGGGAGAAGAAACACCTGTGGCGGTAGATTCGCTCCTGGTCCGGTAAACGCAGGTTTATCGAGCCGGGGCCGGGGTTTGTGATTCAACTGTTCCATGCATCTAAAATACGCTATCTTACTACTACTGGCGTTTGTAATCGACAGTACCTGGGGGCACGAAATCGCCATTCGGGGCGTCATCAGGCCGGATTTCGTACTGATGGTCCTGATCTACGGTGCGATGGGATCGGGGGCCTTTGCGGGGACCGTCCTGGGATTCAGCATAGGACTATTGGAGGATTTTAACGGGACACCGGAGAATCTGGGACTCAACGCCATGTGCAACACGCTGATCGCGTATGGCGTGGGTATCGCCGGAAACACGCTCTACAGGGACAGCCTCTCAACCTTGCTTCTCACGCTGCTGGCCGCCAGCCTGGTCCATGCCATGATCTACTGGCTCGTCTTTACCCGGTTCCAGCTGACTGAATCGGTGTCCTTGCTGGCTGCGGTTTCATTGCCCTCGATGCTTTATACCATCGCCGTGGCCTTAATACTCATACTCGGTTTAACCTTTCGACAGGGACAGATCAATGTCCGGCGGCTATTCCCAGAATGACAACCCCGCGCACAAGGGCCAGCTGTATCTGTTTATAGGCATCGTTACCGCGCTTTTCCTGCTGCTGGCCGTTCGCCTGTTTTATTTTCAGATCGTATCTGGCGAGGAGTACCGGGCCCATTCGGAACGGAACAGCATCCGGCCCGTCGTGCTCGAGGCGCTGCGCGGACTGATTCTGGACCGCAATGGCGTCGTCCTGGCGGAAAACAGACCATCCTATACCATCTCCGCCGCGCCTTTCGAGACTTCCGACGAAACCGTGGACTATCTGGGGGAACTGACCGGACAGGATGCCTTGGCCATACTGAAGCGTATTCGCGACCCTTCCGTGAACCGATTCAATCCGATTCCCGTCCAGCGGGACGTTTCCTTTGAAATCGCGTCCCGTGTTGAAGAACACCTGCTGGAGCTGCCCGGTGTCATCGTTCAGATCACGCCCGGTCGGATGTATGGCATGGGTACGCTGGCAAGCCATATGCTTGGTTACGTTTCCGAGATCAGCCGGCCGGAGCTCGAGGCACTGGCCGAACAGGGGTATCAATCGGGCGACATCATTGGAAAACTGGGGGTGGAGAAGGCCTTTGAACGACACCTTCGCGGCCAGAACGGCATGGAGTTCATGGAGGTGAACGCACGGGGCGAGGAACTCGGACCGCTTCCCGGCATGCCGGTCCTGCTGCCGGAAACAGGGAAAAACGTGTATCTGACCATGGATACGAGGATTCAGGCTGTGGCTGAGGGGGCGATCCCCGACAGCCTGGCCGGCGCGCTGGTCGCGGTCGATCCCACGACCGGCGCGGTGATTGCGATCGTAAGCCGGCCTGGATACGACCCCAATCTGTTTACCGGGAGGATACCCCGGGAGACGTGGGATGCCCTTCGCGACCATGTGCTCAGGCCCCTGCTGGACCGGACCCGGGGAGGGCAGTATCCGCCGGCTTCGACGATGAAGATCGTAACGGCCGCCGCCGCGCTGCAAGAGAGGATGGTAACGCAGACCACGATTTTGCGTGCCTGCAATCGGGGATATCGTTTCGGCAATCGTTGGGCCGGGTGTTGGACCTCTGGCCACGGCGCGATGCCATTCATGGATGCCATGACCCACTCATGCGATGTCTATTTCTACCAGGTGGGAAACCTGCTCGGGTTGGACCGCTGGGGACGGTATGCACGCGGTTTCGGCTTCGGAACCCCCACGGGCTTTGATGCGGGTGACGAACAGCGCGGCCTGGTGCCTGACGCCGACTTCTACGATCCGGCGAAGAACCGCGCCTGGACTCCGGGAAAAATGCTGAACCTGGCGATTGGCCAGGGCGAACTGCTCGTCACGCCCTTGCAGATGGCGACGATGGTCGCGGCGGTGGCGAATGGAGGCTCGCTGTACAGGCCCTATCTACTCGACCGGGTGGAGTCGGCCGAAGGTGAAATACTGGAAACCGGTGAGCCGGCGATCAGGGACCGGCTTCCCGTTTCCCCGGAAACGATGCGCTTGATTCAAGACTCGATGATCAACGTGGTAAATCAGGGAACGGGAAGGTCGGCGCGACTGCCCTACGCGCAAGTGGCCGGAAAGACGGGTACGGCCGAGAATCCACACGGCCTGGATCATTCCTGGTTCATAGGGTACGCTCCGGCTGATTCGCCCCGGATCGCCGTGGCGGCGATCATGGAGAACGCGCCTTCGGGCTCCGCGGTGCCCGTAGCAAGGCGGGTCATCGACGCCTATCTTTCCCTCGAGTTCAACCCCGTTGCGGGTCGCACCGGCTCCGGGTCCGGGTCCGGAGCATATGCCTTACCCTGACAGAATCAGTTGAGACCCCATGGAAATCCAGCTTAACCGCACACTCGTCATCATATCCATCCTGTTGTCCGTAATCGGCATCGTCGTGATCTACAGCGCCACCCGTGACGAGAACGGTCTCGGAATGTCCCGGTACGTGCTCCAGTCCATGTGGTTTGTCATAGGCATCGGCGTCATGTACGTGACGTCAATGTTGCCCATCCGGTTCCTGCAGGCCATAACCATTCCCGTTTTCGTGCTGGTAATGATCCTGCTGGTCGTCGTGCTGGCCACGGGTACGGTCAAGGGGTCCAGCCGCTGGATCAGGCTTGGATTCATCGGCATACAGCCCTCCGAACTGGCGAAGGTCGCCGTCATACTTGCGCTCGCCCAGTATCTGTCCCAGATCCGGACCAACCTGCGGCGGCCCTCGGTGATGGCTACCTGTGGTATAATCGCAGCCCTGCCCGTCTTCTTCATACTGTCTCAGCCCGACCTGGGCACGTCCGTCGTTTTCGGGGCCATCCTGTGCGGCGTGCTGCTCTGGGCAGGATGGAGCGTGCTCGAGCTGATGCTCCTGGTTTCCCCCCTGATCGGCGTTGTAATCGGCGTGGCGACCGGGTTCGATTGGGTCATCTGGTCGATTTTCATACTCGTTGTGGCCGGCATAATGTACCTGAAATGGCCGCCGCGATTCGTCACCATATTCCTGATCGCGACGCATCTGGGCGTGGGCCTGGGTGCGGAGCCGATCTGGGATTCGCTGCACGACTATCAGCAGCGGCGCGTCGAGACCTTTCTGAATCCCCAGGTCGATCCGAAAGGCGCGGGCTACCAGATCATCCAGTCCAAGATAGCCATCGGATCGGGTGGACTGTTCGGTCGCGGTTTTCTTCAGGGTTCCCAGACCTCCCTGGCCTTCCTTCCCGAGCAGCACACCGATTTCATTTTCTCCGTCATCGCCGAGGAATTCGGTTTTGTCGGATCGATCGCCGTCCTCGTACTGTATTTCGTCTTCATACTCATCGGCATCTATATCGCGATGAACGTCAAGAGCAGGTACCAGAGCCTGCTTGCTGCCGGTTGTGTGTCCGTATTCATCTTTCACGTAATCATGAACGTGGGAATGGCCGTCGGTATGCTGCCGATCGCCGGCGTACCCCTGCCCTTTCTCAGTTACGGCGGCTCCTTCCTGATGACCAGCCTGATTCTGTGCGGCCTGCTGCTGAACGTCTGGCGTCATCGATTCGACTACTGACCATTACTGGTCGCGAACAAGGACCAAGGAAAGCACATGCATCCCATACTGTTTGAGATCGGCCCGTTGAGTGTCCGAACCTACGGCCTTTTGCTGGCCGTTTCCTTTCTGGTGGGCATCATCCTGGCGCTGAGACGGGCCAGGGAACGCGGTCTGAACCAGAACAAGATGATAAACATGAGCCTGCTCATCATGCTCGCGGGCATCGTCGGGGCACGGATCATGTACGTCATCCCGCACTGGAACGAGTTCAGCGCGAACCCCCTGGATATCATCAGTCCCTTTCAAAGCTCCGGTTCGATCGGTCTGACCGGACTGACCATGTACGGCGGATTCATCGCGGCCGTCCTGGTATCCATACTGTACCTTCGCATGAACAGGTTGTCCGTCTGGAAGACCTGCGATGCCTTTGCGCCGAGTATCGCCCTCGGCATCGGGATCAGCCGCGTCGGCTGTTTTATGAACGGCTGCTGTTTCGGACTGCCCACCGAGTCCGCCCTGGGTGTCGTCTTTCCGGCGTTCAGTGCGGCGGGTTCTTTTTATCCGGACGTACCCCTGCATCCCGCCCAGCTTTACAATGCGGCGCTGGGATTCGGACTTTTCGGCCTGCTGATGTGGCTGGACCGCAGGCCGCGATTCGACGGCTTCCTCTTCGCCGTACTGCTCATCAGCGAACCCGTCACCAGGTTTTTCGTCGATCTGTTCAGGTACTATGAATCCAGCATGACGCTGGGCAGCCTGGGTGGTACGGGCGGCATAGCGCTGTCCGTCAACCAGGGTATCAGTATCATGTTGTGCGGTCTGGGGGTTCTTCTCCTGGGATTTCTTAAAAGCCGTGCCCGGAAACGTTCGGAGCGAAGCCGGCCCCGCCGCGGGTGACAGTAACAGGCGCGGGCCCGCGTTCTGGATTCACATGACCGTTTCACTCAATTCGTTACGCACGGCGGGCCGCACGGCGCTGGACCTGGTCTATCCGCCCTGCTGCGTACTCTGCAGGGTCCGGGTTTCCCATGATCGGCCGGTCATATGCGATGACTGCGCCACTGGCCTGCTTTCGATCGACGCACCATACTGCGAACGATGCGGTCATCCGCTGGACGCTCCGGTGGCGTCGTGTCCAGCCTGCCCGGGCCGTACCTTTTACTTCGACGGCGCGCTTTCCGGTTTCCAGTTCAATCGGCCGCTTCAGGATATCATCCATCAGCTCAAGTACCGGAACCGCCCCGGTATCGGGCGGTTCCTGGGTTCCCTGCTGGCAAAAAGGGTTGAAGGGGAACCCGAGATTCCGCATATTACGGCCGTTGTGCCCGTGCCCCTGCATCCCCTGAGAATCCGGGAAAGGGGGTACAATCAAAGCGCGCACATCGCACGGGGCATATCGTATGAGGCAGGCATTCCGGTCCTGGATAACGTCCTTGTGCGAAACCGAAACACACCGACGCAGACCTCTTTGAGTCCCGACGCGCGTATGGCCAATGTCGAGGGCGTGTTCGAGGTCAGCCGGGTCGAGGCGGTACGTGACGCCACGGTCTCGCTGGTGGACGATATATTCACGACGGGGGCAACGATCAACAGTTGCGCCCGGGCCCTGCTTCAGGCAGGCGCCAAAAGGGTATTCGCCCTGACTATTGCGCGCGCCTGACCGGTTGCGCGCCTGAGCCAGTCGTGCGCGCCTGAGAAGCGTCCGTATCACCCTCAGGCGGCGGGAGAGAAGATTCCACATGCGCATCGGTATATTGACGGGCGGCGGGGACTGCCCGGGACTGAACGCCGCGATCCGCGCGGTGACCCGCCGGTCGATAAAAACCTACGGTTCGACGGTCTTGGGCATTCGCAATGGATGGGCTGGATTGATCAACAACGATACCAGTCCCCTCGATCTGGCCTCCGTGTCCGGTATCCTGCACCGGGGCGGTACCATCCTGGGAACTTCCCGGACCAACCCGATGAAAGACGAAGCCGACATCGAACGGATCAAGGGAAACGTCAGGAAACTGGGCCTGGAAGCGGTGGTCGCCATAGGAGGCGAAGATACCCTGGGCGCCGCGGCGGCCCTGAACGAAGCCGGCATCCCCATGGTCGGTCTTCCGAAGACGATCGACAACGACATCGTCGGCACGGACATGACGTTCGGCTTCGACACGGCGGTGACCATCGCCACCGACGCCATAGACCGCCTGCATACCACCGCGGAGTCTCACCACCGGGTGATGGTCATCGAAGTGATGGGCAGGCATACGGGCTGGATCGCGATCAAATCGGGTATCGCCGGTGGAGCGGACTGCATCCTTATACCAGAGGTGCCGATGGATCTGGACGACGTCTGCGCGCTCGTGAAACAGCGCATCGACCGGGGCAAGACATTCAGTCTCGTCGTGGTCGCGGAGGGTTTCACGATGAAGGACGCCCCGGGCCAGGTTACCCAGGATGACAAGGTGGATGAGTTCGGACACGTGCGCCTGGGCGGGATCGGAGAGGTGGTAGGCGCCGAGATCGAACGCCGGGCGCAGATTGAAACCCGGGTGACGATCCTGGGTTACATTCAACGTGGAGGCTCTCCTACGCCCTATGACCGGGTGTTGGCGACGAGGTACGGAGTAACCGCGGCCGACCTGGTGCACAGCGGGGATTCCGGCAAGATGGTGGCGCTCCAGGGCGCGAAGATCGGAACCGTGCCGCTTTCCGAAGTGACCGGCCGGATTCGCACGGTCGACATGGAACTGTATGAAATCGCCCAGGTGTTTTTCGGATAGCAACCCCCCGGAGTGAATTTGACAACGGTGGCGCGCCGGTTGATCATCGCCGGCAACTGGAAAATGCATACCGACGTGGTCGACGGCGCCTCGCTGGTAGCCGGGGTGATGGAACGTACGGAAGCGCTTGCCCTGGACGCGGACCTGGTGTTGTGCCCGCCGTTCACCCATTTGACCGTCGCGGCCACGCAGTTGTCCGGCAGTTCCATCTCGCTGGGCGCCCAGAACATGCACCCGGCCCCGGAAGGCGCGTTTACGGGGGAAGTGTCCGCCAGAATGCTGTTGACTTCGGGGTGCAGGTACGTTATATTGGGACACTCTGAAAGGCGGACTTGTTTCGACGAAACGAATGAGTCCGTCAACAGTAAAGTGAGGTCCGCGGTTTCGGCGGGCCTTACCCCCATCCTCTGCGTCGGCGAGACGCTGGAGGAGCGGGAAGCCGGCCGTACCGAGACGGTGGTGGACGAACAGGTCCGCCAGGGTCTCGCGGGAACGGTACCCGAGACGGCAGACGATCTCGTTCTGGCCTACGAACCGGTCTGGGCGATCGGAACCGGAAGGGTGGCCACTCCGGATCAGGCGGACCAGGTGCACGGTCACCTGAGGGCGATTGTCGCGGATATGTATGACGACGACTTCGCCGGCCGGATTCGAATTCAGTACGGTGGAAGCGTAAAGCCGGAAAACGCGGGCGCGTTGATGGCCCGGCCGAACATCGATGGTGCGCTCGTGGGTGGAGCCAGCCTGGATGCCTCGTCATTCGAGGCGATCGTCCGGGCCGGAATCGACGGCCCCTGATGTAAGACGTCGGACTGTAAGCCGTTCGCCAATAGAAGGACACACACCGTGTTTACCTCTGTGGTTACGATCCATGTACTGGTCTGTCTCGTGTTGATCCTGTCTGTCCTGTTGCAGTCGGGCAAGGGCGGCGGCCTGTCCAGCGCTTTTGGTACGGGAGGGCCTTCCGGCGGCATGGCCGGCCAGATGTTCGGCGGCCGGGGCGCCGCGACGTTCCTGGGCAAGGTGACGACCGTGCTGGCGACGCTTTACATGCTGATCGTCATCGGCCTGAACCTGTTGCCCGACGACACGCAGGGCACGCGCAGCATCATCCAGGAAGAAGCCCTCAGAAACCAGCAGACGTCCCCTGCCCAGGGATTGCCCGAAGCGGAGCCGGGCCTGCCCGCCGCTCCCTGAGCACCGGGGTCCACGCCTTAGTCCGGGGACTGTCGCGCGGCGGTACCTTCAGCCGCCGAGCCCTCCTGACGCCGAAGTGGTGGAATTGGTAGACACGCTGTCTTGAGGGGGCAGTGGGAGAAATCCCGTCGCGGTTCGAATCCGCGCTTCGGCATCCTGCCTAGTTTCACTTCTTTCCGTATGAAATACCGCGTTTTTACCCGGGTCTGGGCATCCTGTACCCCACGCGTGATTCCGTAAAGATGTACGTGGGACTCTTTACATCGTCTGCCAGCTTTCGGCGCAGGGTCTTCACGATGGCGCGTACCACCCTGACGTCTCCGGAATTGCGCGACTGCCAGACTTTCTTCAGCAACTGATCATAGGTGACCGTCCTGCCGGCGTTGGTCGAAAGGAGCCGGAGCAACCTGTACTCGGTGGCCGTCAGTTTCAGCTTCCTGCCACGAAACACCACGCTGCCCGCGTCGTAGTCAATGACCAGTTCACCGGCCTCGTACGGTTCGGGCGGTTCGGCGTCCGTCCGCAGCGCGGCGCGGATCCTCGCGATCAGCTCCGTGGGTGAGAACGGCTTGACGATGTAATCCGCCGCACCGGTTTCCAGGGCTTTGGCGATCGTTTCATCCCTTCCGTAGGCGGACAGGAAGATAACCGGCTGTTCGGAGAGAGCCGACATGCTCCGCAGCAGGTCGATGCCGTCTTTGCCGGGCAGCAGCAGATCCAGCAGTACAAGATCGGGCTGCCGGGTCTCTATGAGGTTCTGGACCATTTCCGGATCGCCGGTCGCCAGGGACTCGTAGCCCGCATTCTCCAGCACGCCCCGTGTGTACCCCAACGCCTGGGGATCGTCGTCCACCACGAGGATGACCGGCTGGCGCTTCCGGCTGCGTTCCGGGCGACCGGTAGCGCCTCGGGCCGCAGCCTCGACACGGGCCTCGGCCTCCTCGATCACCGGTAAGGTAAAGGTAAAGCGCGAGCCCAGCCCCGTTCCCGCGCTTTCCGCCCAGATGCGGCCGCCATGGGCTTCAACGAGACCCTTGCAGATGGCCAGGCCCAGGCCCGGATCAAGCCCGCCGGCCCTGTCGCGACCGATTAGGGCATGCTTCCTGAACAGGTAGGGCAGCTGGTCGTCCGGTATGCCTCTGCCCTCGTCCACGACCGATACTTCCACCAGGAGGTTCTTCGATGCCGCCTCCACCCGTATGGTGGACGATTCGGGCGAATGCTTCGCGGCGTTGGACAGCAAGTTTCCGACGACCTGGACGATTCGCTGCTGATCCGCCCGGACCCTGGGCAGATCGGCGGGCATGTCGATCCGGACGGTATTGCTACGCCCGCCGCTTGTGAAGCTGTTTCTCGCCTGTTCCACGATGACTGCCAGGTCCGCCGGTTCAGGGTTCACCGAAAGAGAGCCCGTCTCGATTTGTGCCGCGTCCATCAGGTCACGGATCAGGTCGCTCATATGATCGGCCTGCGCGTCGATTATCCGGAAGAACTGCTGCGATTCCGCCAGGTGCATTTCGGAAGAGGTCCGTAACGCGGTGGCGGTACAGCCTTTGATAGATGACAGCGGCATCTTGAGCTCGTGGCTCACCATGCGAAGGAATTCGGCCCGCTGCCGTTCCTGCTCTTCAAGCGGCGTCATGTCCTGTATGGTGACTACGACCGTCAGGACCTCATCCTGCTCGGAAACGATGGGCGTGGCGTTGATCAGCGTCGTGACCTTCCGCCCGTCCGGAATCTCGAGGATGATCTCCTCCGCGCGTATCGTCACGGCCTCGCGCAGTCTCCGCATCAGCGCAGGGTATTCCTCTGCCGCGATTTCACGTCCGTCCGCCCGCCGCACGGTAAGTTCATCAAACAACTCCATGACCAGGCGTCCCGCCATGTCCAGATCGCCGGCAATGCGGCGCGATTCCCTGTTGCACGACACGACCTGGCCGCTCGGGGCGTCGAAAACCACGACCCCTACCGGCGAGGCGTCCACCAGGGCCTCCAGGTCCGCTTTAGCCTGCACTTCGTCCTGATGCTTCCTGGCATTGGCAATCGCCGCCCCCGCCTGGGACGTGAAGAGCGACATGATCTCTTCGTCCTCCTCGGTGAACTCCCGGCCGTCTTGTTTGTCGAGCAGGTAGAAGAATCCCACGTGCACGCCCTGGTAACGAACGGGCACGCCCAGGAAGCTCTGTTCCATCAACATATGCCTGGGCAAACCGAGAGAGTCCAGGTGAGACGACAGGTTCTTCAACCTGAGTGGCTTCGTTATCGCTCTCAGATACGCCCATAGCCTTGACCCGTGGGGGATGTCAAGGAGCTGCCGGTGTTCGCCGGGGTTCAAGCCGTGGGTGACGAAATCCAGCATCTGTCCGGATCGGTTCCTGGTCGTTATCCCGCCGATTCCCGCGCCGGTCAGCGCACAGGCGCTCGCTACGACCTCTCGCAGGACGGTACTCAAGTCGAGGCTTTCGCTGATGCGCACGCTGGCCTTGCTCAACCTGGAAAGTACTTCCCGCAGCTTTCCGTCCCGGGCTTCCAGTCTGTTTGCGTTCGGCATTTTTGCGCTTCTCGATTCGAATTGGCAGACCCGGTAACTGCGCACGCTCCGACCGAACCGGAATCGAATACGGCGTCGAAATCACACAGTGCCTGGTCAGCGGGATGTCTTAAATTAAACAAATCTCACAGAATATCACAATAATATTTCGATATTCACGTTGATATCACATAAAGTACAGGTTTTCCCTATCAGAACAACCACTAAATCATCTATCTTTTTTAGTAACTGTGATAGGCGGCGGGCTGCAGAGCTTCGGCGGGATGCAGCACGGCAGAAGCGCTCCAGGGGCCATGGTGTTACCGCAAGGCAGGCCATAAAGGGGTTGTAGAACCAGCATGGGGGTTCGGGCGGGGCGGATTGCCGTCCGCCTACTCCAGTGACCGGAGGATGTAACGTATATGAAAGTACCCACCGCATACCGGCCGGGGTTCAGACGAGCCCTGGCGGTAGACGCGGCCGCAGCCGAGAACTACGTCGGGCATACGACGATCGGCGACCCGGTCATGGGAGCCGTAGTGGAAGACCTGGAACCCCTTCCTCAACAGCAGGTGCACAAGTTTATCCAGGCCGGGATGGAGCAGGACCCGGACGGCCTGAAGGATGCGCCGGAATCGCTCCGGAACTTCTTCTCAGACGAAGTCGCCGATCCGGACTGGCTCGATCACGACGCCTTCGTCCCGGGCATACGCGCCTTCCAGAGAAACGCGGGCCAGATCCTTACGGGATTCGTCGGCGGCGTGCTGACGGACGGGTTCAGGACGCTGATAAGCAAGTCGTTTGTCGAAAGGGGACGCATCTTCGATAACGGTGTCCGGCGGCTGCGCCAGAACAACCGCCACCAGCTGGAGATCTTCCTTCCCGGCGGGCTGCAGAGGTTCGGCGATGGATGGAAACTGTCCGTACGCATCCGGTTCATCCATGCCCAGGTCCGCCGCCTGCTCAGCCGGAACTCGGAATGGGACGTGGATTCCTGGGGCGTCCCGATCAGCGCCGCCCACCTTGGTTATGCCGTGGCCTGTTTCGCCACCCGCACCGTCCATCACTCCGAGTCGCTGGGGGTGCGCTACACCGAGGAGGAACGGGCCGGTTTCCATGCCGTTTGGCGGTACGCGGGCTACCTCATGGGCATCCCCGAGTCCATCCTCTTCGAGGACGAGCGGCACGCCCATCGGATATACCGGACCGCCTCGGACTGCGAACCGCCCCCGCTGCAGGACTCGATCATAATGTCCCATGCGCTGGTCAACTCCACTCCGCTGGTCGCCGGCGTCGAGGACCCCGCGGAGCGGAAAAGGCTGGTGGACAAGGAAATCTATCCCCTCTGCCGCGCCCTCATTGGAGACACGCTGGCCGACCAGCTGCAATTCCCGCCGCGCAGAATGCTCTTCACGCTGTTCTGGTACCGCCTGTCCGTGCGCATTAAGCAGTTGAAGGCGAAGCTATTCAACACACAGTCCTATGATCTGTCCACGCTGCTCATGATCTCGACGTACGACGACGCCGGGCTGTCGTACCGGATGCCGGACCACGTCCACGATGAGGAAAGCAGGGATTGGTGAGCGGGCAAGCGGATGCCCCGGTATTCGATGCGTGCCGTGAGACCCTGCGGACAATTGCTGAAATTGGCCGTGGTCACTGGCCGCGGGGCGGACGGCGGTCCGCGGCGAAGGGGTTGTCCGCAGCCGTCCCCAGCTGTATATTGATCTCATCGAATGCACGCTGGTTCAACGTCATCCGGAAGGCGTCCTATGCGTCCGGTGCGTTTATTGGTCCCCCTGATCGCCGGCCTGGCGACCCTGGCTTTCTTCTCCATATCCCCCGGCCAGTCCGGCATGCCCGGCCAGGGCACGCGGACGAACTCGGTGGGCAAGGTCATGCCCCCGGATGCCGCTCCCCTGTCCAGGCAGATCATCCGCGTGATGAACATGGAGCCGCGCAGCCTCGATTCCGGCATCCACCCCTACGATGACGAGGGGCTGGTCCTGAGGCCCTTCGAAATGCTGATGTGGCGCGACGAGTTCATGCAGCCCGTCCCGGGCGCGGCCGAGCGCTACGAACGGTCCGCCGACGGCCTGACCTGGACGTTCCACCTGCGGCCCGGCGCGCGGTGGAGCGACGGACGTCCGGTCACCGCCCACGATTTCGTGTACACGTTCCGGCGAAACATCGATCCCGCTTCGGCGAACATCTACGCGAATTTCTACTACGACTTCAAGAACGCCCGGGCGATCAACCAGGGGGAGATCGGGGACGTGGCGCAACTCGGCGTCCGGGCGCCGGACGACCTGACCCTGGTCATCGAGACCGAACAGCCCACGCCCTACCTGCTGTACATCATTTCCTTCCCGGACACCTTTCCGGCGCCCCGCTGGGCCGTGGAGAAGTACGGCCGCAAGTGGACCGAGCAGGGCAAGATCGTCACCAACAGCGGCTTCAAGATGGACGAGTGGGTCTCCGGCAGTCACATCAAGTACGTGCCGGACCCCATGTACAACGGCCCCCACAAGCCCTTTCTGGAGCAGGTCGTCCAGCTTTTCCGGGAACCCGCGGCGGCCAACATCCTGCCCTACGAAAATGACGAAGTGGACATGGAAGCGGTCGACCTTTCGGAACTTCACCGCATCGAGAACGACCCCCGCCTCGGCAGGGAGCTCGTCCGTTCGCCGAGTTACCAGACCTGGTACTTTATTTTCAGGACGCGGGAACCGCCCTTCGACGACGTCCGGGTCAGGGAGGCGTTCACACGGGTCATCGACCGGGAGGCGATCTGCCGCGTGATCCTCCAGGGAGCGGGTATCCCGGCCTACTCCATGATTCCGCCCGGGTTCGACGCCTACGCGGGACCGGATTACGAGCCGATCCAGGGATACGACCCGGATCGCGCCCGGCAGCTCATGGCCGAGGCGGGCTATCCGCGGGGCCGGGGATTCCCGACGGTCGAAACGTGGCTGCGGGCGCCCAATCCCATTACCCGCCGCATAGCCGAGGCGATACAGGGGATGTCGAGAAATCATATCGGGGTGGACATCACCTTCCGCAGCGCCGATATGGGTTCCTACATGAGCGCCCTGTTCGACTGGCGGATTCCCCTGGGATTCATCGCCTGGGGAGCGGATTACCTGGACCCGAGGAACATGCTGGACATGACCTGGCATTCGCGGCCGAGGGGGGCGCAGCGCCAGGACTGGGCCCATCCCGCCTTCGACGATCTCGTGGACCGGGCTATCGCGGAAAGGGATCCCGCCCGGCGCACGGAGATGTACAGGCAGGCCGAACGGGTCCTGGTGTCCGACTACGGCGGGGCATTCGTCTATCATCCCATCGGTTACGGCCTGCGCAAGCCCTGGTTGAAGGGCTATTCCAGGCGGCCTGACGGAACGGTGGGGAGCCTGATGTGGACCGAAGTCTACATCGGCGAACGCTGAAGCCGGACAGGGAGGCGTGAAATGGCTGGTAAACGAGCTTCGATTCCCGCGGAACAGCGGATCAACATGAGTTGCGGGCAGACGCCGCTTTCACCTTCCTGCCTTGCTGCAATCGGAGAGCAGCTCGTGGAACCGGTCTATTATTCCCATTACCCCGAGGTGGAAAAAGAAACCATCCTCATGCTCAAACAGTTGATGAATACCACGAACGGCCCGATGCTGATCCCTGGATCCGCCGTGTACGGCCTGGAAGCCGCCATGCTCAGCACCGTCGAAGCCGGGGACCGCGTGCTTACGGTCCGGACCGGCGTCTTCGGCCGGCTGCTGACGGAGCTGGCGAGGTTCGCGGGCGGTGATACGACCGAGATCGCCCTGGAGGAAGGGCAGTCGGTCACGCCCGAAACGATTCGCAACAGCCTGCTCGCCGACCCGGAAATCAAACTGGTCGCGCTGGTGCACTGCGAGACCTCGACCGGCACGCTGAATCCCATCGAGGAAGTCGGGCGCATGCTGAACAACGAGTTCCCCCACGTGATCTACATGGTGGACTGCGTGTCGTCCTTCGGCGGTGTGGAGATACGCCTCGACGACTGGGGAATCGACCTGATGGTCACCACACCCCAGAAGTGTCTGAACGCCCCTCAGGGTCTGGCGATCGTGGTAGCCGGCGAAAAAGCCTGGGACAAGATTGAAAACCTGCGCAGCGCGCCACGCGCCATGTGCCTCGACCTCCACTCCTGGCGCCGCTACGGCATGGACGGAGGCGCCGCGCTGGGGTACGACGTTTCTGAAGGGGGAGGCGTTCCGCGGGCGCTTAAACCCCATCCACGGGACTGGCCCGTCCACGGCCCTCATGCCTCGTACACGCTGGTCGTGGGACTGCACGCGTCGCTGAAGGCCATCATGGACGAGGGGTCGGAGCGGGTCTACCGCCGCCAGTACGTCGCGTCCCGGGCAGTGCGCGCCGCACTGGGTGCCCTGGGACTCGGCATCGTGGCCGCGACCGAGGCCTCGGCCGCGCCCGTGGCGACCCGGATCGACTGGTCCGCCCTGCCGGACCACCTCGATATGACCGAGCTGCACCGGATCCTTCTCGAAGACCACGGCATCGCGATCAGCAGCCTCGCCCGAATCGGGACCATGGGCTTCATGGCCGTTCCGGAACATGTGCTTCGGACGATCTCGGCACTGGAACAGGCCTTGAACAAGATGGGCTTGGAAGTGGAAGAGGGGGCAGGAGCAGCGGCGGCCCGGAAGGTCTTCGAGCATTCGGAGGTCCGCTGAACTACCGTTCGTCCCGGTCGCCCCCTGTCCCGAACAGCCAGTCCCAGAATCCCCCGTCTCGATCCAACCCGGCCCCGTCCTGCACGACCTCGTCCGTTACGTACAGCGTCGTCGACAGGTTGAGATGCTTGTCGACGCGTATCGCGTATCCGCCCCGGTCGTTACGCTCGAGCGCCTCGGTGCGCAGATAAGGTTTCCACAGTTCGTTGTGCTGCCGGTGCCACAGGAACACGCCGGCCACGTCCTCGACCAGTATGCGTTCGGCCTCCTGGTAAAGCGCAATACGTCGCGCCGGATCGCCGATCAGGTGATTGGCGACTGACATGATGGACTCGAAGCGTTCGTCGTACCAGGCATGGCGGCCCGTTGAAAGCCAGATGCCCAGCAGGTTGCTGGGATCCATGTAGTCGTACCCGTAGGGGATCATGGCGAAGGCAATGCCGCCCTGGTACATGGTTTCCATGAACAGTTTGGCCTCGGTGTTCTGCACGTCGATCTCGATGTTCAGGTTGTGTTTCAGCATGGCCTGTACCGCCTGGGGCGCCTGTCCCCCCTGCAGGTTGGCGCCCCTTGTCCACATCACGGTCCGCGGAAATCCCCTGCCGTTCGGATAACCGGCTTCCGCGAGCCGCTTCCTCGCCAGGTCCGGGTCGTACCGCTGAACCGGCGCGAGTTCCCGGGTATTGGCCGCGGGAAAACCATCGGGCAGCATGGACACGGCGGGAACGGCGATCCCCTGGAGGGCGGACTTGACCAGCGCTTCGGCGTCGATAGCGTGACTGAACGCCTGTCGCACCCGCAGATCGCTGAAGGGCGGTTTGAAGGTGTCCATCATCAGGTAGGTGGTCCCAAAGGCCATATAGGTGTCCAACTGGTCCTTGAGCCTGGAATCGGTCTTGATACGGTTGATTTCCGCCTGGTTCGCCAGCGTAACGTGATCCGCCGCGCCTGCCTCGTAGGACGACAGCATAGGCGGGGGGACCGCGGCATTGTAGAGCTTCGAGACCACCTTTTCCAGGTAGGGTTTGTGGGGTCCCCGGTAGTGGGGATTCGGCTCCAGCACGATCCGGTCCAGCTTCGACCACTCCACCAGCCTGAACGGACCGCTGCCCAGCAGGGTCTCCGGCCGGGTCGACCATCCTGGTCCGTATTTCTCGAACAGGTGGGTGGGCGTCACCCAGCTGAAGGTCAGGATCAGGGGCAGGTAGGGCGTGGGATCGTCGGTCGCAAAGGCGATGGTGTGACCGTCCAGCGCCTTGACGCCCAGGGAATCGAGGGGCAGCCCGGCGCCAACGACCGCTCCCCAGTTCCTGATCGACCGGTAGAACCATTCGAGATCGAATCCCGTGGCGGGATCCGCCCACCGTTTGAAGGTGTCCTCGAAGTCGTAGGCCGTGAGCGGATGGCCGTCGGCGAAGATCAGGCCGGGTTGCAGGTGAAACGTCCAGGTGAGCCCGTCATCGGACACCTCCCACCGGGTCGCGGCGGCCGGCAGCAGGTTGTAGTTCCGGTCCATGCGCACCAGCGGCTCGTTGACCAGGGCGTAATCGTGGCCGATCACCTGGTAGTGGGAGGTGGCCATGTCCAGGTAGCGGTCCTCGGCCTTGAAGGTGGTGAAGACCTGGTACTCGGGCGGTGCCGCGTCGGGAGGAAGCGGAATGCCGATGGAGTTGACGTAAGAAGCGGGCGACTTCTTGTCCGGCCATGCCAACGCGGCCGTGCAGACCACGCATATCGCGGATAGGACCGTAATGGAGAATCGGGCCTTCAAGATAAGTCCCCTTCCTCCCGGACAGGTGATGCCGGCCACTCCAGGTACAGGACCACCTTGCCCGCCTCGACCTCCACCCGGTAGGTCTTGACCCGCATGCGGGGATCGTAGAGCGCCTGGCCGGTAGCGAGGTCGAACTCCCACTGGTGCCAGGCACACTTCAGGACCTGCTTTTCGTGATGATCGACCGAGTATACTTCATCCGAGGTTACATGGGGTCTCAGCCGGCCGAGGCAGAGCGGCCCGCCCTTGTGCGGACACCGGTTCCTCAGGGCGTAGTACCGGCCGTCGACGTTGAACACGCCGATCCCGCCCCGTCCGCCCGCGGGGACGATCCGCCTTTCGCCCGGGGGCAGGTCATCCACCGGGGCGACCTCGTATCGCTCGTTCATCTGGCGGGATTTCCCTGTTCGTCCAGGCCGTAGAGTTCCCGCGCGGTTTCCACGAACACCCTGCGCTTCAACCGCGCATCCACTCCGGGAAGCACCGAGTCCGGAGATTCCCAGTCCCAGTGGGGATAGTCGCTGGCGTACACGAGGATCTCATCGGCGTGAAGCCAGTCCAGAAAAGTCCTGAGGTCCCGGCGGGTCGGCGGCTGTTCCATGGGCTGGCATCCGAACCGGATGTGGCCGCGTATGTATTCGCTGGGCAGGCGCCTGACCCAGGGCGTGTAGTCCCGTACCGCCTTCCAGTCGGCATCCATGTGCCACATCAGTCCCGGTACCCAGAAGGTATCGTGTTCGATGAAGAGGAATCTCAATTCGGGGAATTTCTCGAAGGTGCCTTCGCAGATCAGACTCGCAACGTGCGCCATGGCGATCTGGGGCCTGGCCATGCGCATTTCCAGGTAGTAGGAAGGATATCCGGCGGCCGTGGGGGCATTGGCAAAGCCGGCGCCTTCCACGCCGAAGTGCACGCACATCGGAAGCCGGCACTCCTGCGCCGCTTCGTAAATCGGGTCGTAGAACCGGTTCCCGAAGGGCATGCGCCCCCCTGCGGGCATGATGACCTGAAGCACCTCGGGCCTTTCACCGATCCGCCGGATCTCCGCGGCCGCCTGCTTCGGGTCGGACGGCGCGATCGCAACCGATGCGCGGAACCGGCCGTCCGCCTCGATCCAGGTTTCGAGCGTCCAGTCGTTGAAGGCCCGGCACATGGCGGCGCCGTAGTCGGCGTCGGGGTGCACCGCCGCCCCGTACACCGTTACCCCCGTCAACAGGGCGACGTCGATGCCGTATTCATCGAGATGGTGCCTGCGGGCCAGCTCGATGTTGCTGCTGGGATGAGTCTCGGTGTGTTCCCAGAGTTCGGCCCGGCAGCCGCCCTTGGGGAGATTGGTATAGACAAGGCCCGGCATCATGGACCCGAAGTCCTTCACGTATTCCACGTAATGACCGGGCAGATAGGGGAAAAGATCTTCGTTCTCAACGACCCCGTGGTGCAGGTCGCAGTCGATGAGGTTGATCTGCGGGGCGGACTTCGATTCGACTTCAACCATGTTCTGAGACAACCTTTCTGGATCTCCGCGGCTAAAGACGGAAAGGCATTCTGCCATAAACACGCAATCCGGCAGGACTGTCAAGTTGATTCATGGCACCCGCGTATTGCCCGGCCCGGCGCCGGGCTGCCCGATACGCGGAAGCCCGCTGAAATGAAACGAATGTCCGGCTCGAAGAGCCTGCGGAACCGGCCCGGCCGGTGAACGTGAAAGCCCGGAGGAATTTATGCTTTTCATTTGGCGACGAGACGCTAAATTGCCATACCGTTTCGTTTCTGAGACTTGTATCGACCGCGTAGCCTGATCCGCATTGGAAGCCTATGATATCCTGGATTTACGACCCCGAGGCGTGGGTAGCCCTCGTCACGCTCACGGCCCTGGAGATCGTGCTCGGTATCGACAACATCGTCATGCTTTCGATTCTCGTAGGGCGCCTACCAGTCCACCGCCGGCAACGGGCCCGCATTATAGGACTCGGGCTGGCCATGATCATGCGGCTGGGGCTGCTGCTCACGCTGGCCTGGATCATGACGCTGCAGGCGACGTTGTTCACCCTGTTCGGCGAAGCTTTTTCGGGCCGGGACCTCATACTGATATTCGGAGGACTGTTCCTTCTCGTTAAGAGCACGACGGAGATACATGGTACGTTCGAGGAACACAAAGCGACCGAGCATACCCCTAAAGTAAGCTCCTACGCCGGCGTCCTGATACAGATCGCGCTGATCGACATCATTTTTTCGCTGGATTCCGTCATCACGGCCGTCGGCATGGCGGAACACGTCCCCGTGATGATGCTGGCGATCATCATCGCCGTACTCTTCATGATGCTGGCCGCCCGATCGATCGGGGAATTCGTCGATGCCAACCCTACGGTGAAGATGCTGGCGTTGAGTTTTCTCGTGCTGATCGGCGTGGCACTCATCGCCAATGGATTCGATCTTCAAATTCCCAAAGGGTACATCTACTTCGCCATGGCTTTTTCGGTCGGCGTGGAAATCCTGAACATGCGACTGCGGCGCAACCAGGACGGAAACGGCCAGTAGCCGTGTGCGAAACCGGAGAGGGTCACATGGAATACCGGCAGCTCGGACGTTACGGGGTGCGCGTGTCTCCCATCTGTCTCGGCACGGCGTTCCGGGGCTTCTGGCACGGTCAGACGGATGAAAAGACCTGCATACGCACGATTGAAACCGCGGTGGACCTCGGCATCAATTTCATCGACTGCGCCAACTTCTATTTCGGCGGCCGGTGCGAGCAAGTGCTGGGCAAGGCCCTGGCCGCCATGAAGGACAAACGGGACAACCTGGTGATCACCAGCAAGGTCTGGAGCGAGATCGGACCGGGACCGAACGACAGGGGCACCTCGCGCTATCATATCATGCGGGAGATCGACCGCTCACTGAATCGCCTGGGGCTGGACCACATCGATCTCTACCTGCTTCATAACTGGGACGCGGACACGCCCCTGGACGAGGCGCTGGACGCCATGAACGACGTGGTCAGGCAGGGCAAGGCCCGGTATGTCGGCATGTGCAATTACACGGCGGCGCAGGTCGTCGAAGCGTTGTGGGTGGCCGACAAACACAGCTTTGCGGCGCCGGTCTGCCTGCAGAACCAGTACAACCTGATCCATCGATCGGGCGTGGAAGATGAACTGCTCGCCCGTTGCCGCCAGCACGGCCTGGGGATGATGACGTACAGCCCGATCGCCGTCGGCCTCCTTACGGGCCGGTGCCGGCGGGGCGAGGACCCTCCCGCGGACTCGATCTGGGCGAAGGATATCGAGCGTTTCAGGAAAACCATGACCCCGGCCGTCGATCAGCTCATCGCCACGCTGATCGACATGGCCGCGGAACTCGGCAGGACCCCCGCGCAGGTCGCTTTCGCGTGGATCCTGGATCATCCCGAGGTGACGGCCGCCATGACCGGCCCGGACCGGCCGGAACACGTGGAGGAGGTCTGCGGCGGGGCCGGCTGGACGCTGCCTGCGGAGATCCGAAGCAAACTGGACGAGGCTTCCGCCCCGGAGCGCCTCGGCCGGGTCGAATAGCGCGACTTCCCCGGCTGTAGTCCCTGCCGGCACGTGGGGCCGCGTGAAGGTGATGTCTTTTTAACCGGCTCCAGCTTCGTTGTCGTCTGAACCGGCCATCCGATCTATCCTGAGCCGGTGGACGCGGGTAGGCTCCACGCGCAGCGCCGTCATCAGGTGCGCGCCGGCACGGACCTGTTCCCCCTGCCTGGGAATGTGTCCCAGTAGCTCGGTCATGACCCCGCCCGTGGTATCCGAGGTCAGTTCATCGGGAAGTTGCAGCCCGCAGGCCCTGATGACCTGGTCGACGGGACAACTCGCTTCGACCTCGAACCGGTGGGGGCCCGTCCGCACGATGAGCGGCGCCTCAGTGTCGAATTCGTCCTGAATCGGGCCTACCAGTTCCTCCAGGACGTTTTCCAGCGTAATCATCCCGGAAACCGTGCCGAACTCGTCCACCAGGACGGCCAGCATGGTATTGCGGCGCTGAAATTCCAGAAGCAGCGCGTCCAGCCTGATGGTCTCGGGCAGGAAGAGCGGATCCCGGGCGATCTCTTCCAGGCTGGAGGAGGCCTGTTCGTCGAACAGGTTCCGGAACAGGTCCTTGACGTGGACTATCCCGACGATCTGGTCCAGATCCTCCTTGCACAGCGGGAAGCGCGTATGTCCCGACTCGGCTATCACGCGCAGTTTCGTTTCCTTTTCATCGTGCTGGTTCAGGTAGACGATCTGGTTGCGGGGCAGCATGTACCGCCGCGCGACTTTCTCTTCCAGGTCCAGCACGTTTTCCATGATCCGTCGTTCCCGCCGCGTGACCTGGCCGCCAGCCACCATGGTGACCAGGGTCATCCGTAACTCAGGTTCCGTGATGGACCCGTCCTGCTCGTTCGAGATGCGTATACCGAGGCACCTCAGCATGAGGTTGGCGCTGACGTTCAGCAACCAGATGAAGGGCCGGAACACCTTGTAGAATACGACGAGCGGAATCCCGATAGCCAGGGCCACCTGCCGGTACTTCTGCAGCGCGACGAATTTGGGTACAAGCTCTCCCGCGGTGATCAGCAGGAAGGTCATGATCACGAAGGCGACCGGGATCGCGATGAGGTGGGAGGTCTCCGCGGAGAAACCCAGGGAAAGTACAAGCGGTTCGAGCAGCGCGGCCATGGTCCGTTCGCTGAACCAGCCGAGTCCAAGGCTTCCGAGCGTAACACCCAGTTGGCACGAAGAGAGGTAGGTGTCGAGGCTGTGCAGGATGTTACGAACGATCTGCGCCGTTCTGCTGCCGTCCTTCGCCAGCACCTCGATTTCAGACAGACGTATCTTAACCAGGGCGAATTCCGCCGCCACGAAAAAGCCGTTGAACGCGATCAGCAGCAGGACGATGATAAGATCGGTCATGGACAGGGGAAGATCGGGGCGTACGTTGGGTGGTTGAAGTCGGGACCAGGGGCATTCATCGAACGGGACCACCGAATCTCTCGGACAGCACTTCACGACGGTAGTCGAAAATCGCGTTCAGCTTATCTCTGACGACCGCTGCATGTACCATACGGCCCAGGAATCCAAATGGCAAGGCATAATGGATCAGGTCGGTCATTTCCACGCCGTGCGCTGTCGACCGCAACCGGTGTTCGTGGTGCCAGAACCGGTAAGGCCCGGATCTCTGCTCGTCAATGAAATAACTAAGTGGTTCTGCCTGAGTGATTTCCGTGACCCAGTTAAAGCAGAACATCTTGTATAGCCCGAGGCGGTACGTGATGATGAGACCCGGGTATACACGGTCCGGCAGTTCGGAGGTAACGACCAGTTCCACCCCTGGCGGAGTCAGGTCGCGCAGGTGCTCGGGGCGGCACAGGAAATCCCAGGCGGTTTCCAGGGATACGGGCAGGTCCTGCGTGCGCTGCAACCGGTAGACATGCATGGGAACTCGGACCTCCAGTTCGCATTTCCGTCAAGTCGGGGGGCGGCCGATCTAGATGCCGACAGATGGGAAGTTCCTGAACGAAGCCGCGCTATCTGGATACTACGGGAATCCTCCCGGCGAGTCAAACCGCATTACCCGGGCGGATAATCTGCGTGGATCTGCCGACCTTGACACCGCCCGGCCCCGGTTATAACTTTCGCCACACTATGATCATCCTCGTTACCGGCGGGTCGGGGTTGGTAGGCCGCCGGCTGATCCCATACCTCGAGGCGAAGGGCCACCGGGTCATACGGCTGGTCAGATCCAGGGACCTGGCCGGCGGGAAGGCAGTTTTCTGGTCAACCTCGGATGGCCGCGTCCACTGGGACGAACCCGATGAGATCGATGCCATCGTGCACCTGGCGGGCGAGTCGATCCTGGGCCGGTGGACCAGGGCCAAGAAGGCCCGG
Organism: bacterium; assembly: GCA_965202605.1. Taxonomy (GTDB): domain Bacteria; phylum JAAXHH01; class JAAXHH01; order JAAXHH01; family JAAXHH01; genus JAAXHH01. The sequence continues at coordinate 1,378,593 of OZ241838.1, read as the reverse complement.
ATAAGCGACAGCCGCGTCGACCCCACCCACAACCTCTGCACGTTTCTCGCGGGGATGGAGGCGCCGCCCGGGGTCCTTGTGGCCGCGTCGGCCACGGGTTTCTATGGCAACCGGGGCGAAGAGTTGCTGGGGGAGGGGTCTCCGCCGGGAGACGGCTATCTGCCCGATGTATGCAGGCAGTGGGAAGCGGCTACGGAACCGGCCCGCGCGGCCGGAATCCGGGTCGTGAACCTGCGCATCGGCATGGTGCTTACGCCGGAGGGGGGCGCGCTGGCCGCCATGCGCACGCCATTCCGGCTGGCGCTGGGCGGAAAGGTCGGGGACGGCCGGCAGTACATGAGCTGGATTACCCGAGACGACCTGGTTGCCGTGATACGTTTCATGCTGGAATCGGACGATCTGGAAGGACCCGTAAACGCCGTTGCCCCCCAGCCCGTCACCAACGCGGAGTTTACCCGGACGCTGGGTCTGGCGCTGCATCGTCCGACCCCCTTTGCGATTCCCGCCTTCATCGTCCGCCTGCTGTTCGGCCAGATGGGCAGGGACCTGCTCCTGGCGAGCGCGAGAGTCATGCCCGATCGTCTTGAGGAAGCGGGTTTCGAATTCGAGCACCCTGACCTCAAGGCTGCGCTGAACGACCTGCTGCAGGCGAGCCCTTCGAAATGAGCCCTTCGAAATGAGCAGGAAGGGCCGTATCTCCACGACGGCGGCGCGCCGCAAGGACCCCGTACCCCAGGGCCATGAATACCGATAACCGGCCTCAACCCGCAAAACAAGGCACAACCGCTTCAGGCGGATTCCTGGACGCCATCGAGCGGATCGGGAACCGCCTGCCGGATCCCGCGACGCTCTTCCTGATCGGCGCGTTGCTCATCGTCGTACTCTCCGATATCGCGGCCCGCGGTGAGTGGGCCGTGGTCCAGCGCCTGCCGGACCAGGTGGTCCTTCAGGACGGTACGACCGGCGTGGAGTGGCGCGAGACCGGGGAGACCTTCACGTCCACCAGCCTGCTCACCCGGGACGGCCTCTTCTGGGTCGTGGGCAACATGGTGGAGAACTTCATGCGCTTCCCGCCGCTCGGCGTCGTGCTCGTGGGCATGCTGGGCATCGGCGTGGCGGAACGGACCGGCATGATCAGCGCCCTGCTCAAGGCCTTCATGCTGGCGGTCCCGGGGAAGTTGCTGACACCGGCCATGGTCTTCATCGGCATCATGTCGTCCCTGGCGCTCGACGCCGGGCTGGTCATTCTGCCGCCCCTCGCTGCCGCGCTGTACAAGACGGTCGGGCGGTCCCCGCTGGCCGGGCTGGCCGCCGTATTCGCGGGCGTGTCCGCGGGATTCAACGCCAATCTGTTCGTGACCGGCCTGGACCCCCTGCTGGCCGGCCTGTCCACGGCCGGTGCGCAGACGATCGACGCGGCCTACCAGGTCGCGGCCACGTGCAACTGGTACTTCATGATCGCGTCGACGGTGGTCATGACTCTGGCCGGGTGGATCGTCACGGCCTCGTTCGTCGAACGGCGCCTGGCGGGCAAGTCTCCCGAGGAGGGCGGTCCGGCGCCCGCTTCGTCCGCCGGCGCGGAAGAACACGCCCTTACGGCGGTGGAAAAACGGGGCATGGTCCGGGCGTCCCTGGCGTTTCTCGTGGTGCTTTCGGCCATCGTGTTCATGATCCTGTGGCCGGGCGCGCCGCTGCATGGGACGGGCAGGTTGTTCGACCGGTGGGTGGAGGCCATCGTGCCCCTGCTGCTTTTCTGTTTCATCGTGCCCGGCATCGTGTACGGCATCTCGGTGGGCGCCATCAGGAACGACAAGGACGCGGCGCGGCAGCTCATCGAAACCATCGCCACCATGGCGCCGATTATCGTCCTGGCGTTCTTCGCGGCCCAGTTCATCGCCTACTTCCAGTATTCGGGTCTCGGCCGGATGCTCGCGATGGCCGGCGGCCAGGCCCTCGGACAGGCGCAGATGCCCGCGTGGATGCTGATCATCACCTTCATCACCGTCACCATGGCGTTCAACCTGCTCATCGGTTCCATGTCGGCCAAGTACGCCCTCTTCGCGCCGATATTCGTACCCATGTTCATGATGGTGGGCATCAGCCCTGAACTGACGCAGGCGGCCTACCGGATCGGCGACTCCGTGAGCAACACGATCACGCCGCTGAATCCCTACCTGGTCATCATTTTGGTCTTCATGCGCCAGTACGTGCCCCGGGGGGGCATGGGCACGCTGATTTCCACGATGCTCCCCTACACCGTGGTCTTCGCCGTCGTCTGGACGCTCGTCCTCGTGATCTGGATGGCGATGGGCCTTCCCCTCGGTCCGGGGGGCGGACTGGTCTACGTGCCCGGTTGAGACGATCCCGCCGGCGCCCGTCGGCGCAGGTACAGGTAGGCGGGGATGCCCAGGGCGGTAAGCGCGAGTCCCGACAGCGATTCTCCGGGCGTCTCGAAGAGCATGTTGGCCAGAATGCCGGCGGAACCGGCGATGAACAGCAGGGGGACGACGGGGTAGCCCCAGGCTTTGTAGGGCCTGGGCAGGTCGGGCCGTTTCCTTCGCAGCGTGAACACCGCGGCCGCGCCGGCGATCCACAGCATGAGGTTGGCGAAGGTGACGAAGGTAATCAGGTCTTCGAAGGTGCCGCTGAGGGTGAGCACACAGGCCCACGCCGCTTGAAAGATCACGGCCTGTCCGGGCGTGCGGAACCTGGGATGTACCGTGCCCGCCCGTCTGAAGAACAAGCCGTCCCCGGCCATGGCGAAGTAGACGCGGGGCCCCACCAGGATGCCGGCGTTCAGCGCGCCGACGATGGACACGATGACGGCGGCCGAGAGCAATACGGCGCCGATTTCGCCGAAGAGGACGTTGGCGGCCGCTTCTCCCACCCGTACGACCCCGGCCATTTCCCCGACCGGCAGGGCCTTCAGGTAGATGTAGTTCACCAGCAGATAGACCACGGTGACGCTCACGGCGCCTATGACGAGGGCGCGCGGCAGGTTCCGCGCGGGTTCCCTGACCTCTCCGGCTACGAAGGTAACCTCCTCCCAGCCGGCAAAGGCCCAGGCAACGGCGATCAGGGCGACCCCAAAGGCGACGATCAGCTGACCGAAGTCTATCCCCTGCGCGTTGATCCGGAAGTCAATGGGCTGGTCGGACCCGGTCCACAACCCGAACAGGATGAACAGGCCAAGGGCGGCGATCTTGATCACCGAGGAAACATTGGTGATGTACTTGCTGAGGGTGACGCCCCGGTAGTTCACCACCGTGAGCAGGACGACCAGGACCAGCGCGGTGACGTGCCCGGCGGAAAGTGCATACTGGAAAGTCCAGCCGGGAAAGGCGATTTCGGTCTCGAAGAACACGTTGGCCATCCCGATGGAGGGGATGAAGTACCCGGCGTATTCGGCGAATCCCACGCCGAGCGCGGCGATGATGCCGGTCAGGTACATCGTGAAGGACACCCAACCGAACAGGAACCCGCAGAACGGACCGTAAGCCTCCCGCAGGTAGACGTACTGGCCGCCTGCCCGGGGCATGGCGGCTCCCAGTTCGGCGTACGCCAGCGCGCCCGCGAGGGCGTGCAGGCCGCCGAAGAGCCAGGCGAGGAGAATGAGCGACGCGGAGGGCATGCCCCGGGCCATCAGGCCGGTCGTGAGGAAGATCCCCGATCCGATCACGATACCGATGATGATCATCGTCGTGTCGAACAGGCCGAGCTGCCGGATCAGGCCAGTCTTTTCTTTTTGATCGTCCGGAATTGCCATATATTGAAGGTAGAGGTCGTTCCGCCGGGCGACCGGGACGGAATGCGATCGCGGCCCGGGCGGGCGAGTGGAAGTGGGAGGCGAACGTCCATGTTACCGGGCCGGTTCGCGAATGTCAAGATGGGATTGCAGCAGGAAGGAAACCCGGGTTGAACGATTCGGCACTGGACCTCATCGACGGGAAAACCTACCCCATTCACAGGCCCGGATCGGCCGCTTACGACGCGCTGGTCGCAAGGTGCAAAGCCGACCTGGCGGGAAAGAGCGCCTGCCTGTTGCCCGGATTCATCACCGAGGCGGCCAGGGTTCGGATGGTGGCCGAGGTGGACCGCGCCGCCCCGGATGCGTTTCCGTGCCGGAACGCCCACAATGTCTACCTCGAGGAGCACGACGACGCCTTCCCGCCTGATCACCCCCGGCGGAGGCCCCAGGCCACGGACCTGGACTCGGTCGCCTTCGACCAGATCCGTCCCTCCGACGGGCTGCACCGGCTTTATTCCTGGGATCCGCTCCTTTACTTTATCGCCGATGTCCTCGACAAGGAACACTATTACAGGATGGCCGATCCCTTTGCGGCGCTGACGGTCAACGTGATGCGCGAGGGGCAGAACCACGGCTGGCATTTCGACGAATCCGAGGTTACGACCACGCTGATGGTACGGGCGCCCGAAGCGGGCGGCGCCTTCCAATATGCCCCGAACGTCCGTCCGGAAGAAGGCGACGGTTACGATGTCGTGGACCAGGTGCTGCGCGGAAGCTATTCCGATATCCGGACGCTCGCGGTGGAACCCGGTACGCTGATCCTCTTCGTCGGTTACCGGTCCATGCACCAGGTTACCCCGGTAAAGGGGCCGGTTACCCGGTATGTCGCTACGTTCTGCTACAAGGACCGGCCGAACGTCTGCAACAGCCCCGGGGTACAGAAGCTGTTCTACGGGCGAACGGCCTGACGAGGCAGGTTAACGGACTACCGTCGTTTTGGGGATCGCTTCAGGAGGCCGACCTTTGCACACCGTGATCATTGGGAACGGCGTAACCGGCGTAACGGCCGCCACGCGGCTCAGGCAGCTTCAGCCGGACTGGAAGATCACGCTGGTATCGGGTGAGTCGGCCTACCACTATTCCCGCCCCGCCCTGATGTACATATTCATGGGGCACATGACCTACGAGGCGACGAAACCCTTCGAGGACCGTTTCTGGCGCGACCAGCGGCTCGACCTGGTCAGGGACTGGGTCACCGGTATCGAGATCGAGGACAAGCAGCTGGTGCTGCACCGTAGCGGACGGTTGCCCTACGACAGGTTGCTGATCGCCACCGGCGCCAAGTCGAACAAGTTCGGCTGGCCGGGACAGGATCTCGAGGGCGTTCAGGGACTGTACAACCTGAAAGACCTGCGCCAGTTGTACAAGAACGTGGAGCGGGCCGAGCGCGCGGTCATCGTCGGGGGCGGGCTGATCGGCATCGAACTGGCCGAGATGCTGCATTCAAGGCATATCCACGTCACCTTTCTCATACGCGAGGCGTCCTACTGGTGCAACATCCTGCCCATGGAAGAATCGGGCATGATCAACCGGTTGATCGAGGAGCAGGGGATTGGCCTGATCAGGGAGACCAACCTGAAGGAAATCGTCGACGACGGTTCGGGCAAGGTCGAGGCGGTCATCACCGAGTTCGACGACCGGATCGACTGCCAGCTGGTCGGGCTGACGCCGGGCGTCTCGCCCAACACGGACCTGGTCAGGTCGACACCCATTGAAACGGGCCGGGGCGTCCTGGTCGATGCTTCCTTCCGCACGAACGTACCCGACATCTACGCCGCCGGGGACTGCGCGGAGATCGTCAGCAGGAACGGCGGGCGCAACCTGATCCAGCAGGTCTGGTACACGGGCAAGAAGCAGGGCAAGGCCGCCGGCGAGGTGCTGGCCGGGGAAGACACGGCATACGACCCGGGGATCTGGTACAATTCCGCCAAGTTCTTCGACCTGGAATACCAGACCTACGGCATGATACTGAGTACGCCCCAGCCGGGCGAACACCACCTTTTCTGGGAGCATCCGTCCCACCGGCACGCCGTCCGCGTCGTCTGTACCGACGGATGCATCAAGGCCTTCAATTTCATGGGGATACGCGCCCGCCACGAAGTGTGTGAACGGTGGATCGCCGAGCGGCGCAGCGTGGAGTACGTCCTGGACCACCTGGAAGAAGCCAACTTCGATCCGGAGTTTTTCGTTCGCCACGAGACGGAGATCGTTCGCTCGTTAAAGGAGCAACTCGCATGAGCACATCGCCCGCTGGAACGACGTTGATCGATCCCGATACCATATCATACTTCTATGACGAAGAGGCGGAAGGCTTCGGTGAGCCGGAAACTGCGGCCGAAGCGCCCAGGAACCCGGGCATGATGGTATCCGCCGGCGTGATCGGGCTGGGTTTCCTCGCCCTCGTCGTCTCTTTGCTCGGTACACCGATGGCAGGCGCCTGGACGCCCCTGCTGCTGTCCTTCGGCCTGTTGTCGGCCGGTACGATCGGCTATTCCTGGTTCGCCTACAAGGACACGGTGCCCGGCATCAAGCACGACGGCATCATGTTCGGCAACACCACGCACCGGGGCGCGATCGCCTGGGCGCTGGGTATCGCGCTCACGGGGTTCTACGTCGTGCTGTACTGGTGGCCCGAGTACCTGGCGCGCGCCATCACGCTCGTTGAGCCGCTTTCACAGGTCCTGGCGGGCCAGCCGGCGAACCAGTGGTTTCTATACGGGTTTCTCTACACGATGGCCGTGGTGCTCTTCGGTTTCCGCATGTTCATGCGGTACCGCCACAACCGCTACCACGTCATCCGGACCATATCGGTCATGTTCTTTCAGCTGGTCCTGGCCTTTGTCCTTCCCCAGTTCCTCCGCGCGCTGAACGAACCGGAATTCTATTTCAGCTATTTCTGGCCGCTGAAGTACGATTACCTGTTCCCCGGCACCGTGGATTACCTTGTCAACAGCCCGGGCGCCCTGGGTTCGTTCATGGTGTTCTGGGGGGCGGTCTGCTCCTTCATCGCCACGCCGGTGCTGACCTATTACTACGGCAAGCGGTGGTACTGCTCCTGGGTATGCGGCTGCGGCGGACTCGCCGAGACCCTCGGCGATCCCTGGCGGCATCTCACCCCCAAGTCGACCGTATCCTGGAAGATCGAACGGGCGATCATCTACGCCGTGCTCCTGTTGATCATCCTGACGACGGCCGTGCTCTGGGTAAGCAGCACGTCCCAGGGCGCGCTGAGCGCCATTTCCGCCCCGCTGAAGCAGTGGTACGGGTTTTACATCGGCGCGGTCTTCGCGGGGGTCATAGGCGTGGGCTTCTATCCCGTCCTCGGTAACCGGGTGTGGTGCCGCTTCGGGTGCCCGATGGCCGCGGTGCTGGGCATCATCCAGCGCTTCTTCTCCCGCTTCCGCATAACGACCAACGGCGGCCAGTGCATGTCCTGCGGCAACTGCACCACCTATTGCGAAATGGGCATCGACGTGCGGGCCTACGCCGAGCGAGGCGAGAATATCGTCCGGGCTTCCTGCGTGGGATGCGGGGTCTGCTCGGCCGTGTGCCCCCGAGGCGTGCTCAAGCTCGAGAACGGCATGTCGCACGGTGACCGCTACCCGGGGTCCGATAAACCGCTGGGGGCTTTCTCCGCGGCCATCAGCAAGGGCGCCAGGGTGTACGGCGACCGGGACGGTTACGTATAAAGACGCTCGGATACACGGGCAGCCGGCTTCAGGCTTCCAGGCTCACCTGACCAGGAAGATAACCACCGCGACCGTGACGATGCTGCAGACGGTGGACAGGAACACGGCGTTGGCCGCGAAATCCTCCCGGCTGCCGAATTCCATGGCGATGAGCACGGTATTGATCGCGGTGGGATAACTCGTGGACACCACCAGGATCGGGGCGATCCGCGGATCGATGTCCAGCAGGAGCACGAGTCCGTAACCGATCAGGGGAGAAACCACCAGGCGGCAGACCAGGGACGCCAGGCTGGCCTTCCACGCCTCGGTGATGCGGGTCCGGGCCAGTTGCATGCCCAGCGTGACGAGCGCCATGGGGACGAGGGCCTCGGCCAGGTACTCGATCGGAAGCCAGACGAAGCCGGGGAGTTGCAGGCCGTAGTTCCGGATCGCGAAGGCCAGGATCAGCGCGTAGACGAAGGGCATCTTGAAGGACTGCAAGAAGGCTTTCCGGGCCGATATGCGTCCAACCGAAACGAAGAACAGTCCCAGGGTGAACACGAGAAAGTTCTGCACGGCCAGGACGATGGACTGGACGGCCAGGCCAAGGGTGGGAAACGCCAGTTCGCTGGCGGGGAAGCCGTAATTCCCGCTGTTGTAATACATGACGGACAGGCTGAAGGCCTGTTTCATGTCCTTCCGGTACCGCATGATCAGGGCGCCGACCGCGCTGAGCGCATAGAGCGCGACCAGCATGAGCAGGCAGAACACGCTGGTATCCCAGACGAAGTCGGCGGAAAGCTCGGACTGGGTCAGGGATACGACGAGGGTCGCGGGCATGACCAGGTACAGCAGTACCCTGGTCAGGGCCTGGAGGTCGAAATGCCACTTTTTCTGAAACGAATACCCGAGGGAGATGAGAACGAAAATCGGGGCGATGATGTCGATCAGGATGTTCAGGAATGGCATCGGATCGCCGAGGAGTGGTCCGGGCAGGTTGAGGTGTAGTGACGGGGCCTGCGAGCTAGCCCGCGAAAGGGTCGAAGCGCCCGTCCGCCGCCGTCCAGCCGCCGTCGACGAACATGACCGAACCCGTGGTGTATGAACTGGCGTCCGACGCCAGGTAGAGGACGGCGCCCGCGATCTCTTCGGGCCTGGCCCACCGCCTCAGCATGGTCTTGTCGGCATACGCGCCGTACCAGTCCGGGTGCTCTTTGATCTGGGCGGTCAGCGGGGTGTCCACGACGCCGGGCGCGATAGCGTTGGCCCGCACACCCCTGTCGGCGAGTTCGGCCGCCAGCGCGCGGATCATGAGGACCACGCCGGACTTGGTCGCGGCGTAGACGCCCTGTCCCGGCTCCACCACCTGGGAACGGATACTCGAGAAAACGACAATGCTGCCCCCGGTGTTTTCGGACATGGACCGGGCGACTTCCCGTACCAGGCGGAAGGTGCCCTTCAGATTGAGATCGACGACGCGGTCGTATTCCTCGTCCGTGTACTCGAGGAGCGGTTTTCGTACGTTGACGCCGGGCGTGCTGACCAGCACGCCGGGGGGACGGATTCGGTGGAGCACGTCCCGGACCTGTCCGGTATCCCGCATATCGAGTGATGCCGGTTCGGCCGAGCCGCCGTGCCCGCTTATCTCGTCCGAGACGGATTCCGCCGCATCAGGCTGTACGTCCGCGCAGACCACGTGGGCGCCGAACTGGGCGAGGCACATGGCCGAGCACCGGCCGATGCCGCTGCCGGCGCCGACGACCAGCGCGGTGCGGCCCGTCATATCGAAAAGGTTCCTGTAGTCTGTCATTCCGTGGTCCGGGTTATCGAGGTAAACGTCCTGGCACGCGCCGGGCGGGCGCCGATTTTGCCTTTACCGGCCGGCCCACTATCTTAGAATGAGGGCTTGCGCCTGTCAAGGTGTTCGGACCGGGAACCGGCGGATGGATCCGGAGCGGAATCCAGTATCGCATTTCATCGAGGGACCGGGGATGGCGACGTCCCCGGGAGGAAGGTCATGACCGGAAAAACGCTCATCGTCGCGAATCCGAATTCCGGCAGCGGGCGCGGCATGGGTTTTGCCGAGCGGGTTCGGCAATCGTTGACCGCGAACAGCGTGCCGGTCGATATCCGTCCTACCTCGGCGCGGGGCGATGCGGAGGCATTCGCGTCGGAAGCCGTGGATGCCGGATATGCCTGCGTCGCCGCCTGCGGGGGCGACGGAACCGTGCACGAAGCGGTGAACGCGCTTGCGGGGACGGACGTCGCCCTCGGCATCCTTCCGTGCGGCCGCGGCAACGATTTCGCCCGGGCGATGGGTATCCCCGCCTCGGCTGAGAAGGCGGCCTCCATCCTGCTGCGGGGCCATACCGGAACTTCCGATCTGGGCAAAGTGAACGACCGGTACTTCGCGACCGTCTTGACCATGGGGTTCGATTCGGAGGTGGCCAGGCTGGTCTATGACGGCGCGGTGCCGTTCAAGGGCATGGCGGCCTATCTCTGGGGCATGATGCGCCTGCTGCGTACCTATCGCGGCATGGGACTGCGCATGACCGGCGATTTCGGCACGATCAACCAGACGGTCCTGCTCGCGGCCACCGGGAATACCTCCACCTACGGGGGCGGGATCAGGATCGTGCCCAATGCCAGCCCGTCAGATGGCGCGCTCGATATCTGCCTCGTCCGCATGATGAGCGCCGGCCGGGTCCTGCGCGTGTTTCCAAAGGTCTACTGGGGCGGGCATCTGAGCCATCCCGACATCTTCTCGTACAGGACGGGAAGCTTGAGGCTGGAAACCGACGAGCCGGTGGTGCTGTTCGCCGACGGCGAGCCGGTGGGCGAGACCCCGGCCGAGATCAGGTCGGTGCCCGGCGCGCTGCGGGTGGTGTGTCCGGACCCCGCGGCCTGAGCGTCGCGCGGCATGCGGCCTGAGCGTCGCGCGGCATGCAGCCTGAGCGTCGCGCGGCATGCGGCCTGAACGGCGTGCCTGGCGCCGCCTGGCGCCGCCTGGCTACTCCGTGCTCTTATACAGGCGCGAATACATGAGGCCGCCCACGGTACCGTCGGGATACCGGGTGTACCCCTTGAGGTTCGATTTGCGAAGCTGCATCGTGAGGGGATGGAACACGAAGGCGGCGGCGTAGTCCCCTACGAGTATCTCTTCCGCCTGCCGGTAGAGACGCGTGCGCCGTTCCGGGTCCAGTTCGGCGCCGGCTCTTTCCACCAGGGCATCGAATGCGGAATCCGCCCAGTCGTGCCTGCCCGCGCCTTTCGGCTGGGAGTGCCAGGTCATGTCGAGCATGTTGCGGGGATCCATGTAATCGGCGACGAACCGCAGGAAACCGAAGTCCATTTCCCAGTTGTACAGTTTGCTCATGTAGGCGGTCCGGTCCAGGGTGCGGATGGAAACGCGCACCCCGAGGTGTTCCAGCAGCATGCTCTGTATGGCCACGCCCGCCATCTGCATGGACGGCGTAGGAGCGCGGATCCACATTTCCTGCCTGGGAAAACCCCGCCCGTTCGGGTATCCGGCCTCCCGCATCAGCGCTTTCGCCCGCTCGGGATCGAAGGCCTGGTACGGTCTCATGGCCTCGCCGTTGTACTCCTTGAAGTCCGGCGGCATCATGGACCAGGCCGGCGCCGCCGCTCCCCTCAGCACAACGCGGCAAATCGCATCGCGGTCCAGCGCCCGGGCGAAAGCCTCTCGAACGCGGATGTCGTTGAACGGCGGTTCCGCTACCTTGAAGAAGAGGTACCAGGTCGTTCGCCCGGGCGATCTGACAAGTTCCCCGCCGAGCACCGGATGGCGTTCGATCCGGTCCAGGTCGTTGATATCGACCGTCTCCACGTCCACCTCGTTGTTCTCGTAGGCCAGGACGGTCTGCGCGGCCGCGTACCGGAAGGGATGGACTACCTGCTCGAGCAGGGGCTTGTGGGGACCGTTGTACATGGGATCGGGGACGAAGGTCATGTGGCTGCCGGTCGCCCATTCGGCCATCCTGAACCCGGAGTTCGACACGATATTGTCCACTTCGGTCCATTTTCGGCCGTGTTTCTCCACGGCCCACCGCGGCGTGGGATAGGCCAGGCCGAAGGAGACGACGTGGGGGAAATGGGGCGCGCCGCGTTCCAGAAGCACGTGGAAGGTGAGATCGTCCACGGCCCGTACGCCGAGCTGGGCCGTGTCCTCGATCTCCCCGAGGCTGATGGCCTTCGCGTTCTTGATGTCATAGTAGAAGAAGGCGTAGGGATTGGCGTTGGCGGGATCCAGCATGCGCCGGAAGGCGTAGACGAAATCGTGGGCCGTTACGGGCCGGCCGTCGCTCCACCGGGCGTCCGGACGCAGATGGAACGTCCACTCCCGGGCGTCGTCGGACGCGTCGTAGCCTGTGGCGGCGGCCGGTATGGGCTGCCAGAGCTCGTCCCGGATGAGGAGGGTCTCGAAGGGCAGCAGTGTGGACTCGCCGTCGTACAGGTTGATCTGGATGTCGAGGCTGCGCGGTTCGGGGCTCATCACCCGGAAAACCTGCTGTTCCGGAGGCGCCGCGTCATCGGGCAGGACGACACCGACCGAATTGGTCAACTGGGCGTGGGAAGTACTGGCCGGCGAGGAAACCGCCAGGGCAAGAAGCAATAGAGATATGATTCTGAGCAAATCCAACCCCTGGTGCAGGTTACGTTTGAAATTAGAAGGACACGGATAAGGGTTAAATATAGACCGTAATCTGAGCCATGGTCAAGAGTTAGTCTGTCGTCTCGTATTTGCTTGACATCGCACTTCCCGCCGCCTACTTGAATACACTGCGTATTTGTTGAGATCATAGGTCCGCTCCGAGCCATGTCCATGCTGTCCGACAGCCCCTTTACTTTCGACCGCGTAGTCCGCATCGCCATCGCCGTGGCGGTAGTCTGGCTGTTGATCTCTCTCGTCGCCTACCTGAGCGACGTGCTCATTCCCTTCGCCGTCGCCCTGCTGCTCGCCTATCTGATCAATCCGCTGACCTCCTGGCTGCAGCGAATACTGCCCGTAAAGGCCAGGATCGTGTCCGTGCTGCTGAGCCTGACGATCATTCTCGGCGCCCTGGTCCTGTTCCTGTCGATCCTGATCCCCATGGTCGCGTCGGAGATCACCCAGATGCAGAAACTGTTGTCCGGGATGGTGAACGCGGATCAGTGGCAGGCCAGGCTGCAGGCCTACGTTCCCGATGAAATCAGGATCTACATCGCGGACCTCGTCCGTATCGAAGAACTCGTTCAGCTGCTCAACTTCGAGAATATCCGGGTGTTCATCCAGCAGATCCTGCCCGGCGTATGGGGCGTGTTCTCGGGCACCATCAGCTTCGTGATTGGACTCGCGGTCGTGATCGTCATCCTGCTGTACCTGGTCTTCATCCTGTTGGATTTCGACGAGATTTCCGAAGGATGGAAGAACCTGATTCCGGAACAGTACAAGCAGGTGGTGCTCGACGTGGTTTCGGACTTTACGACGGCCATGCGTATCTACTTCCGTGCCCAGGCGCTGATCGCCTTCATCGTCGGACTGCTCTTCGCGCTGGGCTTCTGGCTGATCGGGCTGCCAATGGGGATCCTGCTGGGGCTTTTTATCGGTCTGCTCAACATGGTGCCCTACCTGCAGGTCGTGGGACTCATCCCGGCCGTGCTGTTCGCAATCGCCGGTTCCCTTGGCGCGGGCGAGAGTATCTGGATCATGCTGGGCCTCGTACTCGCCGTGTTCGCCGTCGTGCAGATCATCCAGGATGCCGTACTGGTCCCCAGGATCATGGGCAAGGCGACAGGGTTCAACCCGGCCGTGATTCTCCTGTCCCTGTCCGTCTGGGGCAAACTGCTTGGCATACTGGGATTGCTGATCGCCCTGCCGGTTACGTTTTTGATCCATTCGTACTACAAGCGGTTCCTCAAGGGTTCTCTCCCGGCGAAAAACCCGGCTGAACCCTGAAAACGCCATGGTGACGAAAACCGGACCAGTCCGTTCAGAAGCTGACACGTCCTGGAAACAGAGGACGAGTATTCAGTAGACGCACGATCAGCAGACGAAGTAAGGAGCGGTAAATGGATAGAATCTCCTGGGACGAGTACTTCCTCCGCATCGCTTACGCCGTTGCCGCCCGGTCGAACTGCATACGCAGGCATATCGGCGCCGTGATCGTGAACGACAAGATCATTACCAGCACGGGATACAATGGCACCCCCATGGGCATACCCAACTGCTTCGACGGCGGATGCAGACGATGCAATTCGGACGGACCGTCCGGGGCGAACCTCGACGAATGTATCTGCATTCACGCAGAAGAGAACGCCATCGTCTTCGCCGCGCGGCACGGTTCGTCGACGAGCGGCGCGACACTGTACTCGACGAACAAACCCTGCCTGGGCTGTCTGAAGAAGTCCATCCAGGCGGGCATTCGCCGGGTTGTTTACGCGGAGGAGTACGCGTACTCGAAATCGGTAGCGGAAGTGTATGACTGGCTGGTGGTAGAATCCGGGATCGAGATGGTCGAATTGAGATTGGACGGGCTTCCGGAGACCGTCGCACAAACAGTCTGAGTCCGATGAGATTCTGCTTGACGCATGATCCGCAAGCCCGGACATTACGCGTCGAAATCACGATATACATTGTACCCCGGTTACGGGTGCCGCATTGCATACCAGCGACCGCATAACGCAATCGGACTTCGTGTACCTCAGGCTGAAGGGCTCGCGGCCGGCGGGCATGTCGTTTTCCGACGCTTATCCCGACTACCACCCCCAGGACCGGGTGGGGTTCGTTTCCCCTCGCCTGGAAGACGGCGTTTACGGGCTGAGCGCCGCCGTCCTGGGTCTGGCGACCGGGTTCTACGACCGTCTCCGGTCGAAAGGGGACGCATTCTTCGACTATCCCCTGCACCATGCCTTCATCGGAGGACAGGGGGCGCGGGTACGCACACGAAGCGGGGACCTGGACCTGTCCATCGGGGAGATGGGAGGCGCCTGGGGATGGCTCGACGTCTGGCCGGAGACCAACTGGCATCTCTGCCCGGCGACGCCGGCAAGTATGCTCGAGGCCGTATTCCGGCACCAGGTCAACCGGGTATTCTGGCCGGCCTCGTTCATGCCGGGCAAGGTGGATACGCCGCTTTCGCATTATGCCTGTCGATTGCTGAGCGCCCGGCTGAAGTCCGTCTGGTATTACGACGGTGAGGATGGGGACGTGGAGGTCCAGGCCGCCGGGGCCGCCGCGGAAGTCATCAGGGAGAGCCTGGAACGTCTGCCCTCCAGCGGTACGGGAATCCGGCACGCGTTGGACAGCACGGTCGGACGCCGGATCGACAACCGATTTAAATCAGTGGAACCTGAAGCGTTTCTTGAAGATATGTCGATCTGCTTCACCGATGAATGACATGGTGGCGGATCCAATACGAGTTAAGGACGAACCGCAGAAGGCCTGTCATGAAGACCGTCACGGCTGGCCGCTGCGCAAGAAAGGAGCAGTGACACATGGTGGACAGAGCCTACCTGTTCGACGATGACGCCATGCGCGACTTTATCGTAAACGGCTACCACGTGATCAAAGTGGATAAGCCGGTCGCGCTGCATGATGACATCTACGCGAAAACGAAGTCGATTATCGACGAAGACGGGAATCCGGGAAACAACCTGTTGCCGCGTGTGCCCGAAATCCAACAGGTCTACGACGATCCCTCGGTTCACGGCGCGCTGACAAGCCTGCTCGGACCTGATTACGTCATGCACGCCCATCGCCACCCGCACGTGAATCCGCCGAACAGCCGGGGAGGCAACTGGCACAAGGACAGTTACTGGGGCTACACCAAGGTGCGGGATCACCATCCGCGCTGGATCATGGCCATGTACTATCCCCAGAACACCCCGGTGGAAATCGGCCCGACGGGGGTAATTCCGGGGAGCCACTACGTCGAGTCCCGTGAAGAAGTCGTCGGCGGGAACGGTTCGGTACCCGATGGGTTTCCCGCAAGCGGCGAAGCCGGCACCGTTACGATCATACATTTCGATCTGTGGCACCGGGCATTCCCGAATCAGACGGACAAGGTCCGTTACATGATGAAGTTCCAGTTTACGAGGATGTCGGAGCCGGACCGCCCCTACTGGAACAGACAGCGCGACGAGATCGACCTCGGCGACCTGTCCGACCATCCCCGAAGCGCCATGTGGCGAAACATGTGGCACTGGCTGGCCGGAAACGGGTCGACCGGGAGCAGGCAGGGAGACGAGGTAAACATTGAGGCGCTCGCGGGAGACCTGACCCATGAACTCGAACAGAAGCGTCTCCATGCGGCCTATACCCTGGCGGAGTGCGGAGAATCCGCGCTTCCGCATCTCCTCGAAGCGCTCCAGCACGAAAACGACGAAGTCCGTCGCGATGCGTGCTACGGGATCAGCGCAGTGGGCGCCGCAGCCGTCGAACCGCTGGTCTCCCTGCTCGGACATGGAAGCGAGAGCGTCCGGGGATACGCGGTCTACGCACTTGGAGACATTCGGCACCACAACTCATCGGTAGCGGAGCACCTGGCGGGTCTTACTGACGACCCGTCGCCTTTTGTCCGCCAGAACGCGGCCGATGCCCTGGGCCAGATCAAGCTGGCCGCGGACTCGTCCGTTCCCGCGCTGATCGGCATGATGAAAGACGAGGATGAGCAGGTGCGGTCCAGGACCGCCTATGCGCTGGCCCGTTTCGGGGACGAGGCCCAGGCGGCTATCCAGGATCTCGCGGACGCCTGCTACGATGAAAACAGGTACGTACAGGGCCATGCCGCCGTCGCCCTCGAGCAGATCGGCACGCCGGAAGCCCTCCGCACGCTGCTGCACTGGCTGCAGGCCTCGCGGTGGTGTCCCCTGACGACGGCGAAGAGCACGTATTAGCGGGCGGCTGCCGGACCGGTGGGCGGTCGCGCGGCAGTTCCGGCGTACAGGGCCGGGCACACCATGCCGACCGCTACCAGTCGTGCAGCATGTGACCCTGGCCGGGATAGAACAGGGCATCCGCGAAGAAGGACAGCACGATGCCCACCGTGTAACCGAGCAGCACGCCCAGGAAGAACCGCTGGCCCGTGCGGTAGGCGCCGGTCCCGACCTTCAGCAGGATGAACTTTACGAGCCAGGCGAGGAAGACGGACAGGATCGAGTCGCGGATATTGCTGGCGAAGCAGATGGCGAACCCCACCGGGGCGAGGGGCCACCAGACCAGCCAGTGCCTCAGCTTGAGCAGGACCAGGAAGATCAGCGCGCCCGCCGCCATGAACCAGGGCTCGTTCTGCCCCAGGGACAGCGGGTTCTTCATCCAGGTCACGATTTCTTCGTAGTAGAAAGTGTTGAGATTGGTGAACGCGCCTCCGCCGAAATTGTACGCTCCTGCCTCATATCCGGCCTGTATCGTATAGGAAACAGACGTGACCATACTGACCAGGAAGGTTACGGCGAGCACGAGCAGCAGCCCCTTCTTCCGCGGCCAGAACCCGTCCGTCAGGCGATCGGCCAGCACGACCGACCCCATCCCCAGCCCGCGCCAGTTCCGCGCATAGGCGCTCGCCAGGCCCAGCGACGTCAGGCTTGCCCCGGAAATGTTGCCCGATCCGACTGTCAGAACTGAGATCTGGTGGGCGTTCACGGGCAGGTCGAGAAACACCACCCCCGTTTCGGCGATCACCTTCGTCGTGCCGAAGTACAGGATGAACAGGAAGGCCAGGAACACCGCCATGACCGGCAGCGACAGGCCGGACTGGTACAGCCAGGCGCAGATGAAGGCGGTCCCCAGCAGCAGCCCGATCACGGCGGTCCTGTAAGAAACGAGTTCCCTGGAATCGTCCGGCCCGGCCTCCCTTCCAGCTCCCGCCGCTTTCCTTAATACCCCCGCCAGGTGCCGTCGCGCGGTCCAGAGGCTGTACCCCACGTACACGAGAAACCCCCCGAAAAACTGCGCGTTCACGCCGCCGGCGCCACCCGGGCCGCCACCTTCCGTGTTTAGACCGATTAGAGTCAACGTTCCCACTTCGAGAATACCCAGCATGAAGAAGACCCAGATGCTCAGCAGGATGTCGACGTTGATGAAGTAGCCGAAGCAGAGCATGTAGGGGCTGATGCGCAGGGGGATGGAGGGGAACATGGGGCTCAGCTGGAGCGGCGTCTCGAAGAAGGTGCCGACGGGCAGCTGGGGCACGATGTGGGCGAAGGACACGATGTTCCAGAGCGCGACGGCCAGCGCGAGGCCGAACCCGACCTGGAAGAGCCGGTCGTAGACCAGTTTCGGCCAGCGCCCGGGCGACTGGTCCCCGGCGATGAGTTCCAGGGGGACCTGGACCAGGGGAAAGGTCAGCCGTTCGTACTCCACCCATTGTTTTCTGAATATGGTGGCCACGCAGGCGCCCACGACGAAAATGGCCACGAAAAAGCTCATCCACCAGGCGACGGGGATGATCCAGGGAGACCAGGGTATGGTTCCGCCGGGCGGCAGCCCTTCGTAGAACCAGCCCATGGCGTTGTTCTGGTTGCTCGCCACGAGCCAGCCCGGCAGGTAGGGGTGGAAGAGTTCCGCCCACTGGTTCTCGGGCTGGGCGAAGTAGAAGGGCGTCGATATGATGGTCAGGAAGTACGATACGAAGGCCTTGCCGGGAATCAGGCTCGAAATGAGCAGGATGCAGAAGATCAGCGCGAGCTCCCGGCCCGTGAAGGCGGCCCGTTGGGAGATGCCTCGTACGAAGGGGTTGTATACGAAGGTGACGAGCAGAAACAGCGCCAGCGCGGAGATGGGCAGGTGGGCCACCGACATGCGGGACGTGTGCAGGATATAGGTCCCGTAGGTCACCCATATGTTGAGGATGACGGCCAGGGCCAGGCCGGTGGCCAGGGACCGCGACGTGATCACGGAGGTCGGCGTGGATGCCTTCGGCGGCGTATGCGTGGTCGTGTCAGTCAAGCCAGGCTCGCATCGATTTCAGTGTACGGGGTCGGCGGGTATGCGCGACGTGGATTGTAGTATGCCGCATCAGGAAGACTGGCGTTCCCGCCATACGACCTCCATGGGATCGGGGATGGCGTAGGGCTTGACGCGTTGTTCGTGCAGCCACTCCGAAAGGTAATGATCCATCCGGTGAAGGATCTCCGGTTGCTCCTCGGCCAGGTTCCGTGTCTGGTACGGATCGTTCCGCATATCGTACAGGGCCACCGGATCGAACCGGTAACCGAAGTCGTCGTATGTCCGGACCATCAGGTGTCCGGGCGTCCGCACCGCGCGCTGCAGCGTATACAGGCCGTGGCCCCAGACCAGGTAGTCGTGCAGGCGGCAGTGTCCCGTGGCGAGTCCTTCCGCGAAGGAACGGCCGTCGCAGTATTCCGGAACTTCGCCGCCCGCCAGGTCGATCAGGGTGGCGCTGAGGTCCACGTTGTACAGGAGGTCGTCGCAGGAGGCCCCGGGCTTCGTGATCCCGGGCCACTTGATGATCAGCGGAATCCGGTGAATGCACTCATCGGCGCAGACGTGATCGCCGTAGATGCCGTGCTCCCCCATGGCTTCGCCGTGGTCCGCCGAGATGATGACCGCCGTGTCGTCCAGGCCGCCCAGGGCGTCCAGCACCTGCTGAACGTGGTGGTCGGTGTAACGGATCTCCGCGTCGTACCCGGTCACCATGTGATTCAGGTCGTCCGTGTTCCCGATGGCGTCCGGCATGTTCGGCGTGGGGCTGGGCCGGTCCTGCGGGAAGAGATGGGACGCGGTGAACCATCCGTCTATGCCCTGGTGGCCGTCTATCGCATCGTTGTCCGGCCAATCTGACGTCGGCGGATGGGCCGCCATGCGATCGAACCAGGCGCGGGGTGCTTCGTAGACCCGGTGCGGGTCCCAGTAGTTGATATAGAGAAAGAAGTCGTCTCTGTCGCCGTTCGCGGCGATCCAGCGCAGCACGGCCTCGTTGACTTCGTCCGCCGTCTCGGACCCCGTCTTCAGGTTGGGCGAATGAAACTCGGACCAGCCCAGCCCGAACCAGGCCGCGCAGTGCCGCGTAGGGAAGTTGGAGAAGCAGACGGTGTCGTAGCCGTGTTGACGCAGCCTGCGCTGCACCAACTGGTTCCGCTCGTCGGGACCGCCGTACCGCTGTTCGAGGATCTGCAGCTTCGAAGCGGGGCCGCCGTGGGTCACCACGCCGTTGTTGATCCCGAACCGGCCGGTGATCCAGCCGTGCCTGGAAGGCATGCATGGGGAATCCGCGCAGTAGTACCGATCGAACCGCATCCCCTGCGCGGCGATTTCGTCGATGGCGGGCGAGGTGGGGCGGCCATATCCGTAGCAACCCAGGTGGTCTGGCCTCAGACTGTCGATGTCGAAATAGACGATGCGCAAGAAGGGTTACCGGAATCCTGGGTAATTAAAAATCTCTACGCTGCAACGGCCTTGTCGATGATGACCTTCATCTTGTCACCGTGCTTGTGGCGGCTCGCGGCTTCTACAAGGGCTTCGATGGGCAGGAATCCATTGTCCTGAAGCCAGTAGGCGATGGCGGCCAGGGCGGCGCCTTTCAACCCGCCCGTCTTCCTGAAGTCCTGCGTTACCAGGCTGGGCGGACCATGCGGACCGGGCAGTCCCTCGAGCTCGTGACGGAGTTTCGTGTCCGCGATGACCAGGGTATGGTCGCCGATACGGGAACGAACCTTGTCCAGTCCGTCCTGCGAGATGACGATCAGGATGTCGGGACAGTCGATCCCGGTGTAATGGATGGGCTTCCGGGAGAGGATGACCTCCGCGACGGAAAACCCCGTGCCGATCGTGATGGGATAGTCGCCCTTCTTGGTGGCCGACAGTCCGGCCGTGATGCCTGCCGTGGAGAGCAGGTCACCGGCGGACTGGATGGCTTCGCCGGCCGAACCCGCGATAATGACTTCCAGGCGGCCGTCCAGGGGCGCTTCGCAGGTGTGTTCGATCGGTTTCAGGGCATCCAGCAGAGATCGGCCCTCCACGCGATGGGGATGACCCGTTGGGCGCCGGTTTTTCGTTACTACACTCTCATAGTCCGAAACGTCGTGCAGTTCCTGGACTTTCCTCAGACCGTAGGCCGGACACATCTCCACGATTTCGATGAGCGAGAACCCCGGCGTGGACAGGGCCTCTTTCCACAGCTCGGCCGTGTCCTTGCCAATGAACGTCCGCGCGGTGTACGCCGCGCCGGCGTTGTGGGCCAGCGCGCAGATATCATATCCCGGAACGGCAGACTCCGGCCGGTCCGGTTCCTTGAATTCGGTAGAAGACAGGCCGCTGGTCTGGCCGCCCGTCATCCCGTAGACCATATTGTTCTGCACCACGAGGGTGAGGTCCAGGTTGTGCCTTGCCGCCTCGAGCAGGTGCTGCAGGCCGATCGTGGCGCCGCCGTCGCCCTGCAGGGCGATGATCTTCTTGTCCGGATGTTCCAGGCCCATGCGGATGCCCATGGCCAGGGCGACCGCCCGGCCGTGCAGGCCGTGAATGGTGTGGCAGGTCAGCAGGGGGTCCACGAGCCCCGTACAGCCGATGTCGCTCACCACGATGACGTCGAGGGGATGGACGCCCAGGTCCACGAGCGCCTTGCTCATGGACTTGTTTGCGACGGTATGGCCACAACCCGGGCAGTAGGGCATCTTCAGGTCGTTCAGGATGGTTTCCTGCATTGCCTTACTCCTTCTGCGATCTCCCGGGGGGTGATCAGGTGGCCTATTTTGTTGACGCCGTGCATGCGATCGTGCTGTTGGTTCCCGTAGAGCAGTTCCCGCAGCAGTCCGGCGATATTCTCCTCCACGACGACGACGTGCTCGTATGCGTCAAGCAACTCGTAGATTCGGGGCGGTACCGGCAACAGCGTTTTCATGACCAGGAGCGAGACCGATTCGCCGCTCGCCCGCAGCAGCCCCACCGCCTCCCTGGAGGCTTCCGCCGAGATGCCGTAGGTCAGGATGACCGTATCGGCGCCTTCATCCCGGTCGTGGTCGAAACTGGTGTAATCATCGATGCTTTGTTCGATCTTGTTCTTGAGCCGCTCGGTGTTGCCGAGGGCCTCGGGACTGTTCTTCCGGGTGATGCCTTCCATGTCATGGGTCGATGAGTTCAGCCGGACCTGGTGCAGGCCGTTGCCCAGGGGCAGGAAGGGCGGCGCCAGGTTTCCATTGACCCCGTAAGTCTTGTATGCCCCGTTCCCCTCGTACAGGTGGCGTTCCGCCAACTGTACATCCTTCAGGCCGGAAACGTCCATGTTCTGGTTGGTCATGACCATTTCTTTCGAGGTCAGCAATACCACCGGAGTGCGGAGGTTGACCGCCGTATGCACGCTGGCGGCCGCCATGTCCCAGCAGTCGTTCAGGTTCGAGGGGCAGAACACCGGCAGCGAATACCCCCCGGAGATGCATCCCCGGAGCAGGAGCAGGTCCCCCTGGCCGCCCGTCGTGGCCGATCCCGTGCTCGGCCCCAGGCGCTGGGCCAGGATGATGACCATGGGCAGTTCCATCATGAAGGACATGTTGATCGATTCGATCATCAGGGCGAAGCCCGGAAAAGCGGAGGCCGTGACGGGGAACACGCCTGTCGATGAGAAACCGGCGGACCATTGCAGCGCGGTGATTTCGTCCGGGGCCTCCAGTGCGATGGGAATGCGTTGCCTGGCGCCCGCGAAGAGCCAGTTGACCGGCGTGATGGGATATCCGATGTAGGCGCCCACCCCGGCCCGGGCCATCGCCTCGATGATCAGCCTGGATCCGTCCAGGAATACCATGCGTTCCCCAGCCGTCGTCATTTTCGTATGCTCCAGTCATGCCTGCATGGATTCCGCCACGATCTCGGCGATGTCCCTGACCTGCATGGGTTCGCCGGCCCGCTTGTTGGCGTCGTTCATCATCCTGGCGCAGAAGGGACAGCCCACGGCCAGGGTGTCCGCCCCGGTTTCCCTGGCTTCCCGGAAGCGATTGTCGCTGACCGCTTCCTGTCCCTTTTCCTCCTCTTTCCAGACCTGCGCCCCGCCCGCTCCACAGCAGAACGACCGGTTCCTGCTCCGGGCCATCTCCACCAGGGAGGGCCGGGCGGCCGCGAGCGCTTCCCGGGGCGCTTCGTATTCTCCCCCGTGGCGTCCCAGGTAACAGGGGTCGTGATAGGTGGCCCGCGTCCCTTCCTCTCCCCTTACCTCGATCTTGCCGTCGTTCCTGAGATCGCCAATGAGCCGCGTGTGGTGCAGGACCTCGTAACGCCCGCCCAGCGCGCCGTACTCGTTCTTCAGGGTATGCAGGCAGTGGGGGCAACCCGTGACGATGCGCCTGCGGTCGGCGCCCGCCGCGTTCAGCGTTTCGATGTTACCTTCGGCGGCTATACTGTAAAGATACTCGTTCCCGGCCCTTCGCGCCAGATCTCCCGTACAGGATTCGTCGTTGCCGAGTACGGCGAAGTCCACACCGGACCGGTGCAGGACCGTTGCGATGGCCCGTGCCGTGTCCCGTGCGCCGGGATCGAAGGCGCCGGCGCAGCCGACCCAGTACAGCACGTCGTAATCCGGATTCTCCGCGACGGTCGGCACCTTGAAGTCCAGGGTTTCGGTCCATTCCATCCGGTCGCCGGCCATCTGCCAGGGATTGCCGTTCCGCTCGATACCGGTAAAGGCGCCTTTCAGTTCATTCGGAAAGGCACTTTCCATCAGCACCTGGTTCTGGCGCATGGCGAGGATGTCGAACATGGGCTCGTTGCCGACGGGGCACGCTTCCGTACAGGCCCCGCAGGTCGTGCACGCCCAGAGGGCACTTTCGCTCATGGCGTAGGTGAGCAGCGGTTCCGGGTCGTCCCCGCCCCCTGCCAGTGATTTCATGCGATCGCGGAGGTGATACCGCTTGTTCACCTCCAGGGCCGCGGGAGACAGTTCCTTGCCCGTGGCGTAGGCCGGACAGGCGTCCTGGCACCGGTTGCACATGATGCAGGCGAAGGCGTCCGTGATGTGGGTCCGGTCCAGGTCGGTGATGCGGCCCGCGCCGAACTGCTCGATCGTTTCATCCTCGAAATCCAGGGCGTCCATCGCGCCGGGACTGCTTCGGTCCGGGGAGGTCATCAGGTTGAACGGCCCCATGAAAAGGTGGGCGTGTTTCGAATAGGGGAACCAGGGCAGGAAGACCAGCACCAGCCCGATGGCCATCCACCAACTGGCGTGCAGGCCGAATGTCAGGACTGACGGTTCCAGGCCCTTCCAGAGCCCGGCGGCCAGTGCCGCGGAGGGCTGCCAGGGGTCCGGTCCGTGTATCGCGATGTCGAAGGAAGCGCCCAGGAGCCGGAATCCGACGTGGCCTGAGATGAACAGCCCCACGATCAGGGAATCCCGCTTGATGCCATCCGCCGCCTTCGGATGCAGTTTAACCTGTGGCCCGAAGGCCAGGGCCGGGGTTTTGACGATGAACCGGCGGATGAGCAGGGCCGCCATGCCCGCCAGCACGGCGGAGGTCATGAGATCAATGATCAGGCGATAGGCCTGGCCGGCGGCGCTTTCGCCCGGAAAGGCGAAGCCGGGTACCATGCCTTCGAGCACGTCCACCAGGTTGACCGCCATGTAGAGGATGAATCCCCATGCGATCGCGGTGTGCGCCAGGGAGACGAAGGGCCGGTTGCGGATCATGTCGTTCTGGCTGACCAGGGCCTTGACCCCCGTCATCACCCGACCGGGCAGATTGTCCCAGGACAGGCGTCCCCGGCCTCGCATGATCGTGCGGATCATAAGCCGGAAGGTGACGGATGCCAGGTACAGCGAGACCGCCGCGGCGACTGCGAAAAGGATTTTTTCGTAGGGAGAAAGCATCGGCGTCCTGCGATCTCGACGTGCCACCGGGGGAAGACGCGACGCGCGGCGTGCCGGATTACCGGCTCAGCCGTTTTTTCACTTCTTCCGTGATGGCGGGCAGGTAACTGAAGAGGTCGCCGGCGATACCGTAGTGGGCGTACCGGTAAAGCGGCACGTCGGCGTCCTTGTTGATCGCCACGATCACGCGGGCGTTTTTCATGCCCGCCAGGTGCTGTATCGCACCGGAAATACCACAGGCGATGTACAGATCGGGCTGTACTGTTTTTCCCGTCTGGCCGACCTGTTGGGCATAGGGTATCCATCCGGCGTCCACCGCGGCCCGGCTGGCGCCGAGTGCGCCCCCCAGGGCGTCCGCCAGTTCGCGTACCGGCGCGAATCCTTCGGGACCGCCCACGCCGCGTCCTCCGGAAACGATGATGTTCGCTTCGGTCAGGCTGACCGTGCCGTCCGAGGTCTCCACGGACTCCACGCTGGTCGGGATCTCGTCCCCGGCCAGGTCGGCGGACACTTCGATAACCTCTCCGGTCCGGGATTCGTCCGGGTCGGCCGGCTGGAAGATGTTCCGCCGCACCGAGAGAAACCGATGACCCGTCCCCTTGAACGTGACGGTGGAAACCAGGTTGCCGACCAGTGCCGGACGGACCGCGACCAGCCGGCCTTCTTCAACGCGCAGGTCCGTGCAGTCCGGTGCCAGACCGGCGCCGGCGAGGGCGGATACGTAGGCCGAAAGCTCCAGGCCGGCCGTACTCGCCCCCACCAGGATCACGGAAGGCGGTTCGTTCTCCAGGATCCGGGAGAGGAGTTTCGCACAGGGTTCCACGCGGTAGCGGCCCAGCGACGGATCATCCGATACGTACACTCGGTCCGCGCCGGCTTCGATAGCCTGCCGGGCGATACCGCCGACCCCGTCGCCGAATACGACGGCGTTCAGGGAGCCGCCGAGACCGCCGGCGATTTTCCTCGCCGCCGCCATCGCCTGCCACGCGACGGCGTCCGCCCGCCCGTCCTCCTGCTCGATCCATACGAATAGGTTGCTGGCCATCCGTCCGCTTTCGCCTAAATCACCTTCTCGTCAATCAACCGGTCTACCAGGATCCTGGCCGCATCCTCCGGACCGCCATCGATCATTTCGACATGCGCTTCCCTGACCGGAGGGAGTTCCGATTTCCAGTCGACCCCCGAAGCGACCGCGCCCACGGCGGACGCGTCGAGTCCGAGATCGCCGCATCCCCAGACGGGAATGCCGGCCCGGGCCGCCTTGCGTATGCCGATGAGACTCGGATACCGGGGCTCGTTGATCTCCTTGACGACGGTGATCAGGGCCGGCAGCCGGCTGGTGACCGTTTCACGGGCTTTCTCCAGCAGACGTACCGCGGAAATCGTCCGGTGCTCCGGATCGAGCCTTCCGATATCGGCCACGTAGGAGAGGAGCGGTACGCCCAGCAGCGCCGCGACCTGCACGGCCGTCGCCGCGGTATTTCCGTCTATCGCCGCCCTGCCGCCTACGATCAGGTCGAATTCACCGATCTTCCGAATGGCGGCGACCAGGATGCGCGCCGATGTAAGGCTGTCGCTGTCGGCCATGGCCGGGTCCGACACCAGGATGGCTTCGTCCACGCCCATGGCCAGGGCGGTCTTCAGGGCGTCGGCGGCTTCGGGAGGCCCCAGGCACAGGGCGGTCACCTTGCCGCCATGCTCTTCTCTCGCCTGGATGGCGGTTTCCAGCGTGTACTCGTCCCAGGGGTTCACGATCCGGGGACCACCCTCGGCAGACAGTCCGAGGCCGTCAAGGGAGGCGGACAACTGCGCCGTATCGGGCGTCTGCTTCACCAGTGCGATGATGTTCAAGGGGCGGTTGCCTCGTCAATTCAGGCGCAGCGTGCCTCGTCAATTCAGGCGCATTGCACCTGGTCAGTTCTGCCAGTAATCGGGATCGTAGGCGGGCATTTCACATCGCAGCGGACGGTCGACCCGGTTGCCGAACACGTAATCCGCCTGCATGAGCTGGTGGATCTGAGACGTGCCTTCGTAGATTACCGCGCTCTTGCTGTTGCGCAGGTGCCGCTCGACGTCGTACTCGTCGGAGTATCCGTAGGCGCCGTGCACCTGCACGGCATCGCTCGCCGTGGCAAAGGCCGACTCGGTGCAGAACCACTTGGCCATGCTCGTCTCCCGGGTATTCCGGATTCCCCGGTTCTTGAGCCATCCCACCTTGCGTACCGCCAGTTCACCCAGGTCGATGCGCTGCTTCATCTGGGCAATCAACTGTTTCACGAGCTGATGGTCGCCGATCGGCTGGCCGAAGGTCCGGCGCTGCCGGGCGTACGACACGGATGCTTCAAGGCAGTATTTCATCAGGCCGACGGCACCCGCCGCGACGGTGTAGCGGGCGTTGTCCAGGCAGGACATGGCGATTTTGAATCCTTCGCCCTCTTCTCCCAGGCGGTGGGTTTCGGGGACGGGGACCTCGTCCATGTTGATCCAGCCCGTGTTGCTGGCCCGCACCCCCATCTTGCCCTTGATGGTACCGGTGGTCAGTCCCTCCCAGCCGCGTTCCAGCAGGAAGGCGGTGATACCTCGCGTACCCTCCTCCTGGCTCGTCTTGGCAAAAACGAGAAAGCGGTCCGCCACGTCCGACAGCGTGATCCACATCTTCTCCCCGCTGACCAGGTAGTTGCTGCCCTCCTTCCGGGCCCGGCTGGTCATGGCAGCCACGTCCGAACCCGCGCCGGGTTCGGTCAGACCGAAGCAGGCGATGTTTTCGCCGGTGGCCAGGGGCGGCAGAAAGCGTTCCTTCTGTTCCTCCGTGCCCCACTGAAAGATGGGCAGGGCGTGCAGCCCCAGGTGGACGGCGATCGTCTCCCGGACGGAAGAGTCGGCCCACTCGAGACCCTCGGAAAGCAGTCCCAGGGCGATGAAGTCCATGCCGGCCCCGTCGTACCGCGCCGGGAGGCAGATCCCCATGAATCCCTGCGCTGCCATTCTGGGCAGCAATTCGTGGGGGAAGGTACCGTTTCGGTCGTGTTCTTTGATGGACGGCAGGATCTCGTTACGGGCGAAATCATAGACCATCCGCTCCACCATCCGGTGCTCTTCGCTTAGCTCGAATTCCATGTGATCGTCTTATCTTTTCAAGAACGGTCGTTCCGTTCTGTACACGCGTATCGCTTGCCGTGATGGTCCAGGTGCCGCGAGAACCAGCCGAAACACTCCGTACGCGGTGCTTAACTGCCCGCCACCCCGGCCGCCTTGCTGAAGTCTCTGCCCGGCCGGGTCGCCGGCCGCGTCACGGGGATATCCCGCATGACTTCGAGGAACCGGTCCACGTCCTGGTCCGTATTGTAGAAATGAGTGGACACGCGGGCCCTGCCCACACCGCCGTAAGCTCCGAAGATCAGTACGTTTTGATCCTCCAGGGCATGGGTAACCGCGTTTACGTCCCCGGCGGTAAAACAGACGTTTCCGGCCCGTTCCTCCGGCGCCCCGGGCGTGATGACTTCCCAGCCCAGGTCCGTCAGGCCATCCCATACACGGGTGCTCAACCGCAGCACGTGTTCTTCGATCCGGTCGATGCCGATGCCCAGCAGGCAATCGAGGGCGTTGTCCAGGATGTATACGCCGATCCAGGTCTCGTTGCCTGGCGTAAACCTGCTGGCATCCGCTCGGGGAACGTAAGCGGAGGGATCATTCCAGTCGGGTAGATTTGCCGGGGTGTGCCAGCCCACGAAGGGCGGATTCAGTTCGGGTACACGTTCGCGGTTCCAATAGAAGATACCTACGCCATGCACCGCCATGAGCCACTTGTAGCAGCTCGACACGACGAAGTCCGCGTACTGCGCTTCGACGGGGATGGCTCCAGCGGAGTGGGTAACGTCGAGACACAGCAGGGCGTTCTTGCGGTGGACGAGATCGGACAGTTCCGGCAGGGGAAGACGTTGGCCCGTGAAGTAACTGACGTGACTCACGTTGACCACCCTGGTATTTTCATCTATCGCTTTATCAAGATCTTCCAAGTCTATGCGCCAGCTGTTGTTTTCAACAATGCGAAGCTCCACGCCCTGATCCTTCAACAGGGTCCATGGCAGCACGTCCGAGGGAAACTCCACGTCGGCCACCACCACGTTGTCGCCCGGTTTCCAGTCGAGGGCATAGACCAGCAGGTTGATCCCCTCGGAAGTCGAGGTCAGGAAACCGATATCGTCCGGCTGTACGCCGAACAGGCGGCCGACTTTTTCCTTGCACCCCGATGAGACCACTTCAAGGCGCCTTCGTCCTTCTTCACCCAGGAGCTTGTCCTCGAAGAAACGGTGGACGGCGTCACCGTGCGTTTTCAGCATGGGCGACTCGCCGCCGGTACACAGGTGGGTTATGCCCTGGGTTCCAATGAAGTCGGAAGGGTCGATCAGCATCGGTGTCTCCATTTTAAAAAGCGGTTACGATCAGTCATGAACACACGGCCCAAGATACCTGCTGCGGTTCTGCTTGTACAGGGATTTCGACTTCTCCTTCGAGCCTCTCAGGCATTGCATTTGAATGACAACGACCTATATTTGAATGACAACGACCTATATTGTATGAGCCCCTTTGTCTGGTCGTATTGCGGACCGCATACATAGAAGCGCATCAGAGTCGCAACCGACGACCGGATTTGCCCGAACCGTGTATATTCCGGCTGATCACACCCTACGGCACGGCAGGAAGGTGGAGCGTCCCATGGTCTTTGATTTCCACACCCATTTCTATACTTCCGCCTACCTCGACGAGATTGAAAAGGGAGGATACCAGGCGGAACTGGTCAGGGATGCCGACGGCAACCGTCTGTTGAAGCTGGATGGCGATTACAGCATGATCGCGCCGGGGCATTTCGACGCGGACCGGGTAATCGAACACATGGACCGGCATGGCGTGGACCGGCAACTGCTCAGTTTTTCTATCCCGGGACTGCAGGTCGAGGACCCGAAGGCCGGCCGTCGCCTCGCCAGGTTCGTAAACGAATCCCTGGCCGGAACCGTCGCCCGCTATCCCGATCGCCTGTCTGCCCTGGCAGTACTGCCCCTGCAGGACGCGGCCGCATCAGCCGTCGAATTGGCGCGTTCCGTGTCCGAACTGAATCTTCGCGGCGGACTGCTGTTTTCCAATGTCAATGGCAAATCTCCGGGAGACGAGGGTTTTCACGACCTCTATGCCGCCGCAGTCTCCCTGGATGTACCGCTCTTCCTTCATCCCACCGGTCCTCCTTCGGTCGAACCGTTTCAACAGTACAGGCTGGTGCCCATCGCGGGATTTCCCTTTGACACCACGCTGGCCGCCATACAACTGGTGCTCAGTGGAACGATGGCGGCGTTCTCCGATTTGAAGATCGTGCTCGGCAACCTGGGAGGGACCGTCCCTTTTCTTGCGGGCCGGGTCGACCAGGGGTATATTTCGTATCCTGAGGCGCGGGAGAAACTCGACCGACCGCCGTCGGAATACCTGAAGAACATGTACTATGAAACCGCGGGCATGCCGGGTGGTGGGGCGGTTCGGTTGGCCGTCGACTTCGCCGGTGCCGATCACGTACTGTTCGGTTCCGACTTTCCTCAGCAAATCGCCGACGTCGACCTGGGCCTTCGAATCATCGACGACCTGGGATTGGATGAAACGGACAGACGGCGCATCACCGGCCTGAACGCAGCAGGACTTTTGAAGGAGATGGACTGTTGACCGGTACACTTCAAGACACCATGTCATTCTGGAAAGTGTACACACAAGTCGGGGGAGTGTACTCAAAAGGGCCGGACTTCGGGTCGTTCGACCCGGGCTGTGAGGCCGCTTCTCTTGAAGGCGGAGACAGACGAATATGACTGAGCCGCAGAAGACCCTGTTTCTCCTGGACGGCATGGCGCTGGCCTATCGCGGTCATTTCGGATTGATCCGCAATCCCAGGATGACCTCGACGGGCATGAACGTTTCCATGGTGTTCGCCATCGCCAATACCATTCTCGGCATCCTGAACAAGAACAGGCCGACCCACATCGCCGCGGTATTCGACACGCCTGAACCCACCCACCGTCACAAACAATACGCCGAGTACAAAGCGCAGCGGGACGCCATGCCCGAGGACCTGAGCACCGCCCTCCCCTACCTGTTCCGCCTGATCGAAGGGTTCAACATCCCGGTGATCCGCGTTCCGGGCTGGGAGGCCGACGACGTCATAGGGACGCTGGCGAGGCAGGCCGACGAAGCGGGTTTCACCACCTTCATGGTCACGCCGGACAAGGACTACGCGCAACTCGTCTCCGAGCAGTCCTTCATCTGCAAGCCCGGGAACACCGGGGACAACTTCGAAACCATGGGTGTGGACGAGGTGCTGGAGAAATGGGGGATCGCGCGGATCGACCAGGTGATCGACATGCTCGGCCTGATGGGCGACGCCAGCGACAATGTGCCCGGCGTTCCGGGTGTCGGCGAGAAGACCGCGCAGAAGCTCATCGCCCGGTTCGGGTCCGTGGAGAACCTGCTGGATAACACGGACCAGTTGAAGGGCAAGCAGAAAGAGCGGATCGAAGAAAACCGGGACATGGCCCTGCTTTCGAAAAGCCTCGTCACCATCGAGCGGAACGTCCCCCTCGAGGTTACGCCCGATTCGCTGACCGTCAAGGAACGGCGCGAAGAAGACCTCAAGAAGCTCTTCGTCGAACTGGAGTTCAACACCCTGGGCAAGCGGCTCTTCGGAGACGGTTTCTCCGCGGCCCCCCGGTTGACGGTTTCCTCGACCCAGGGCGAGCTGTTCGAGGACGACCAGTTGAAAACGATAGCGGACGTGGAGCACGATTACCGTTGCGTCGACACGCCTGAATCGCGCGCGGACCTTATTGGCAAGTTGACCGCGTCGTCCTCCTTCTGCTTCGACATGGAAACGACGAGCCTGGATCCCAAGACCTGCGAAATACTGGGTTTCGCCTTCTCGATCGAACCCCATACGGGATATTACGTACCCATGCCGGACGGGCGGGACGAGGTGCTGCGGGTCGCCGAGGAGTTCCTTCCCCTGTTCAACGACACCGGCAAGGAACTCATCGGGCACAACATCAAGTTCGATCTTTCGGTGCTGAGGTGGCACGGGATTACCGTATCCTGCCGCATCTTCGATACCATGCTCGCGGCCTACGTGGCCGTACCCGACCTGCGGCGGACCATGGATTACCTGTCCCAGGCCCTCCTGGGGTATACGCCCATATCCATCACCACCCTCATCGGTGAAAAGGGCGAAGAGCAGGGTACGCTCAGGGACGCGCCGCTGGAGAAGGTCGTGGAGTACGCGGCCGAAGACGCGGATATCACGCTGCAGCTCGCGGAATTGCTGAGGCCCCGGATCGGCGAGATGAATCAGGATACGGTCTTCGCCGGCATCGAGTGTCCCCTGGTGCCCGCCCTCGTTGAAATGGAACACGAAGGCGTACGCATGGACGTGGACCAGTTGAAGCACCTGTCCGGCCTGCTGGACGGGGAGATTCAGCGGTCCTCGGACCGGATCACCGAACTGGCCGGCGAGCCCGTCGATTTCAATTCGGCCAAACAACTCGGCCACATCCTCTTCGACAAGCTGCAGATCGATCCGAACGCCAAGCGTACCGCCAAGACGGGACAGTATTCGACGGCCGAAGCCGTGCTTCGCAGGTTGGCGCCGAAGCACGAGATCGTGGAGCAGATCCTCCACTACCGGATGTGTACCAAGCTCAATTCCGTGTATGTCAGCCAACTGCCCCATTCCGTCTTCCAGGAGACGGGGCGCGTGCATACGTCCTACGAGCAGGCCGTGATCGCCACCGGCCGCATCCAGTCCAACGGCCCCAACCTGCAGACCATCCCGGTCCGTACGGAGATGGGCCGCCAGATCCGGAAGGCCTTTGTGCCCCGGGACGACGACTACCTCCTGATGGCCGCCGACTATTCCCAGATCGAACTGCGCATCGCGGCTGAACTCAGCCGGGACGAAGGCATGATGGAGACCTTTATCCGGAACGAGGATATCCACTCGGCGACGGCCATGAAGATCTACGACGTGGATTACGACGGGGTGACCGACGAAATGCGCAGGCGCGCCAAGACCGTCAATTTCGGCATCATCTACGGCATTTCCGCCTTCGGACTGGCCGAACGGCTCAACATCGCGCGGGGACAGGGCCAGGAATTGATCGACCAGTACTTCGCGAAGTATCCGGGAACGCTCAAGTACATGAGGGATACGGTCAAGTTCGCGGAGGAGAACGGCTTCGTCGAGACCATGACGGGCCGGCGGCGGTATCTGCGGGACATCAATTCGCGAAACAATACCACCAAGCGCGCCGAAGAGCGGGTCGCCATCAATTCCCGCATCCAGGGCACGGCGGCCGACCTGATCAAGCTGGCCATGACCCGGATACACGAGGAGCTGAAAAAGCGGGCCTGCAGGACGCGGATGCTGCTGCAGGTGCATGACGAACTCGTGTTCGATCTCCATAAATCGGAAGAAGACGCCCTGCCCGGCCTGATTTCGGAATGCATGCGCACAGCCCTGCCCATGACCGTCCCTATCGAAGTGGAGATCGGCATCGGCGCGAACTGGCTGGAAGCGCACTAGAAGACCCGAAGCGCCAGGCGCTGGCGCGATGAAAGCACGTTGGGACGCCGAAACAGACTCGAGCTGCAAGACATCTGTAGAAAGCACATGGAAAGCATATAAAGAAAGGTTGGAAGCCATGAGTTCAGGAAACGGCTGGATCCGCGTAGGATCCCCCGCAGACCTGCCACCCGGGGAATCCCGCGCCATCAAGATCGGCGAGGGCCGGAGCATCGCCCTCTTCAACGTCGATGGCCGGATCCACGCCACCGACAACCAGTGCCCCCACATGGGATTTCCGCTGACGCGGGGAGTGGTGAAGGACGGTATCCTGACCTGCGACTGGCACGGCCGCAGTTTCGATCTGGAGGGCGGCGGCTGCTTCAACTACGAGTGCGACGACCTGGAGACCTTTCCCGTCGACATCCGTGGAGACGAACTGTGGGTCCAGGCCGGGGACGCGGCCTACAAGCGGAGGGACCAGCACCTGCAGCTGCTCTGGGAGGGCCTGCTGAGCGGCGATTCCTGGACGATATCCAAAGCCAGCGCCCTGCTGTTGTCCGGGGGCGTTTCGGAACACGACATCGTGCAATTGATCCTGCGGCACCTGGGGCGGCACGTCGCGTCGGAGCAGGACGCGGGCGGCGGCGGCAATATCGTTTCTCTCCTGGTATCCGGCCTTGAAGTAGGCAGAAGGTACGAAGGCGAGGACCGCCTGATGGCGTTGTCTCTGGCCGGCCGGGCGGCGTCGGGACGGGCGTCTGAAAGGCTGGAAGTCATTCCGCTACCACCGCCCGTACGCTGGGAACAGATCGACGGCTGGGTGCGCATGTTCTCCCGCAACATGCAGGATTTCCGGATCGAACGGTGTCTGCACACGGCCTGCGAAAACGGCCATGAAGACCATATATTCAAATTGCTGTTCGAATGCGCGGTTGCACCGTACTTCCTCGGGTTTTCCCGTAACGTGGCCAGCCTGGGCGATCTCGCCCGTGTGGTGGATACGTTCGGATGGAGCGAAGCGTCCGAACTGGTCTGCAACCTGGGCGCAAAGATGGTGGGACGGGGACGGGACGAGCCGGAGCGGTTTCATCGCGACGCCGTCCGCCTGCTGGGGGAGATCGCCCCCGCCGTGGAATCACGTGACTACGCGGCGAACACCCGGACCGACTATGACGAGAACGCCCTCGTGGACGCCCTGCTGAGCGTCGACGTCGAACGGTCCTTCGAAGCCGTGGCAAAAGCCTTGCGGGATGGCGTGGCCATCGAGCGCCTCATCACGACCTTCGTGCTGCTCGCCGCGGACCGCATGGCGCGGACGCCCGTGAACGTCGACGCCGGCTGGGGTTCGCTGTCGAATGAATTCAACCTTGGGGCTTCCCTGCGTCACGTCCACGCTTACGGTGGACCCGCGGCGGCGGCAAAGGGCCTGTTCCACGCGGCCTGGCAGATCTTCGACAACCGGTGGATCAACATACCCGCCCGGTCCCTCGACGAACCGCTGCCGGACCACGGCTCGGAAGCGACGGACGCGGCTGCCGCGTCGGATCTTATCGTCCATTCCATCAAGTCGCTGGATATCCACGGCGTGGGTGATCAGGTGGTGGGATACCTGAACAGCGGCTTCGACGGGTCGGAACTGCTCAAGGAAGTGGGACGGGCGATACTGTGGGACGATACCAATATGGAACTGCTTCCCACGCTGCATGTAGCGTTCAACGAATGGGAAGGTGTCGTGGGTGGCGACGCCGTCAGTGGATCGGGGCATCCGTCCCGGTATCAGCTCCTGGTGGGACTGGTGCGTTACGCCACGGACGTGCGGTTGAACAAGAACAGCATGGCGTCCATCAACACGGCCATGCGGTTTTCCGAAGGGCGGACGACCGTCGAGGTATTTGACGAATAGCGGCGATGATGCGCGACGACGATGCGCGGCGACCAACATGGGTGGCGATTAGTGGCGACGAATAGCGGTGTCGCCCCGCGGCGACGAATAACGGATTGCAATGACTGACCAATGGAGAGGTAACCTGTTATGGCGACCGGACAGAACGGATTCGTAAGGGTGGCGGCTACGGACGAGGTGGTGGATGGCAAGCCCAAGGCCGTGAAGGTGGAGGGAAGAAGCATCGCCCTCTTCAGGCACGAAGGGGCGATCTTCGCCACGGACAACCAGTGTCCCCACATGGGCTATCCGCTCACGAGGGGGCGCGTCCGCAACGGCGTTTTGACCTGCGACTGGCACGGATGGAGCTACGACCTCGGCGGCGGCGGTTGTTTTACCGGCGGCTGCGACGACCTGGAGACCTTTCCGGTCGAAGTGCGGAACGGCGACGTCTTCGTGAGCGTGAGCGAAGGCGGATCGAAGCGGTCCGACGCCCACTTCCTGCTCCTGAAGGAGGGGCTTTATTCCACGGACCAGTGGACCATATCCAAGGCCGTGGCCATCATGCTGGCCCGGGGGGTGTCCGAAGAGGAGACGTTGAAGCTCATCATCCGTCACGGCGGCCGCCACGTCGCCACGGAACGGGGCGCCAACGACGGCGGCGGAGAGGTTTCGGACTTCATTAACGGGATCCGGGTGGCCCGTCAGTACGAAAGCGACGACCGCATCATCCCGCTGACCTTCGCCGCCCACGGACTGTCCGGGCGCGCGGGAGACCGCCCGCAGATACAGCGGCTGCCCGAACCGGTCACCTGGGAGAAGCTCGAGGGATGGATCCGGGCGTTCTCCAGGGACAAGAAATGGGAAGGCATCGAGAAGTGCCTGATCACCGCCCGGCGGCTGGGCGGCCATGACGATGAGATCCTGCCCCTGCTCTACGAATGCGCCGTGGCGCCCCATTTCCTCGGCAATTCAAACAACCTGCTGAACATCGGCTACATCGCGGAAGTCCTCGAGGAGTTCGGATGGGACGAGGCCGAGGAACTGGTCTGCAACCTCTCGGCCAAGATCCTGGGACAGGAGCGCGGACTGCCCGACGAGATCCGGCAGTCGGCCATCGACCGGTTCATCGCAGACACGGAGACGCTGGATTCCATCGGCGGCGGGCCGTCTGACGGTTCCGAAGTGGCGTTCGACGAAGACGCCTTCGCGGAAGGCCTGGTCAGCGGCGAAATCGGATCGACCTTTGGCGCGGTCACCCAGGCGCTTCGGGACGGCGTTTCGATCGAGCGGATCGTGACGACCATGGTGGTCCTCGCCGCGGACCGCATGGCGCGCACGCCGGTGAACATGAACCCCGGATGGGGAGGCCTTGTCCGGGAAATGATGATGGCCTCCGCGGTCCGCAAGGCATTGCGGTACGGCGGCCACAGGGTCGCCGCCCAGGGGCTGTACCACGTCGCATGGCAGTTCTACGGCGACCGTTGGCTGAACATCACCCATCGGCCGCTGTCCGAATCCCGCGGCAGTATCCAGCCGGCAAGTGTGGACGAAGCCGAAGCGATCGAAGGCGTCCTTTCATCCATCGAGCAGATCCAGATCCGGGAGATCGGAAGACAGACCCGCGACTACCTGCGTTCCGGCTACTCGGGCGACGCGTTGCTCCGGGAACTCGGCCTGGTGATCCTCAAGGACGACAACGGCCGGAACATCCTCTCCACGCTGCGCACGATCTTCGACGAGTGGACCCTGTGCGAAGATCATCCGTCCCGCAACCAGTTGCTGGTCGGCCTCGCTCGCTGGGCCACCGACGTGCGCCGCGCCACGGGAAGCCAGTCCGCCGCGGCGACCGCCCTGCGTTTCGCCAAGGGGCAGACCGCGGTGGATCTGTACGAGGCGTAAGGGAAGCCGTGTACTTGGCGAGGCAGGCGAGGACCCCCGGCAGACGACGATGGATCCGTACGGGGGAGGAGACCAGAGCCAACTCGGTTACATGTCCGAAACCGGTGAGAGGGTGCCGGAAGATTACGTTCAAGCGTATGCCTGGTACGACCGCTCTGCGGCTCAGGTCTGGCCGCGCATCCCAACCCGCCTGCACGTCACATACCTTAGCAGTACGGCATAACCGTCTTTGGCAGGTCAGAATACATGACCCACTCGCCACCGTATACGATCACGTCGGAGACCGTTTCACGAATAGAGCGGATAGGGGAGAGTATCGGCAGAGCCGAGCCCTTGGGGATTTCACAGGATTCGCGCCTCAGCCGAACCAATCGCATCCGCAACATTCTCGGGTCTCTGGCCATTGAAGGCAACACGCTTAGCGAGGAGCAGGTAGCCACCCTCTTCGACGGTAAACTCGTGATCGCGCCGCCGAGGGAGATACTGGAAGCTCGCAACGCCATCAAAACCTATGATCGATACGAGCGATGGGATCAGGCCAGAGAGGCGGATTTGCTGGAGGCTCACGGCGTCTTCATGGGCGGACTGATAGACACGCCCGGCCAGTACAGACGCGGCGGGGTAGTCGTCGCGGGACCAGGTGGGGTTCGACACGTCGGACCACCACACGAGCGCGTTCCCGGACTCATGTCTGACCTCCTGGGATGGTTGCACAACACGGAAGAGCATCCGCTGATCGCGAGTTCGGTCTTCCACTACGAGTTCGAGTTCATTCATCCCTTCGAAGATGGCAACGGGCGGATGGGAAGGCTCTGGCAGACCCTGATCCTCACGCGCTGGAAGGCGCTGTTCGCTCACCTACCGGTCGAGAGCCTGATCCATGCCCGGCAGCAGGACTATTACCGTGCAATAAGA
This sequence comes from bacterium, assembly GCA_965202605.1. Classification (GTDB taxonomy): domain Bacteria; phylum JAAXHH01; class JAAXHH01; order JAAXHH01; family JAAXHH01; genus JAAXHH01. The sequence goes on along the minus strand of OZ241838.1, from coordinate 1,341,023 downwards.
CAGAGTTCGGCCTGGGGTGAGAGCTCTCCGTTCATTGATTTCATGCAGGAGATTATACTCGATGCGATACGGTTGCCCCAGGTAAGCGACCGGGAAACCGATCAGGTAAGCGACCAGGTAGCGGGCTGCTCATCATCTTGCGGAAGGGATCCAGCCCGGCAGCGAGTTTGATAAAGGACATGGGACTATTCCATCGTCCCCCGTTCCGATATCGTGCGAGTTGACAGTGAAAAAATACCACTATATAATGTATATATCGTGTTGACAACCCAACATGTTGTTAGGAGAGGAGGTTTTGACGATCGTCGAAAGTTCTCCTTCGGAGCGATCAGAACTTCTGAGGAGTATAAGAACCACGACATTGATCGTGATGTGCCTTGTAAGGTATGCGGTTTCGATCGGTTCGGTTAACTCAAATAAACCAAGCATACATTTCCCTTCCATAAAAACACATCAAAGGTAACGTACTGCTGAAACTTGACATAGGTACTTCAAATGAATCAGAAAACATACTCCTCTACCGCCTTGCCGAATTCGACGGGTTCGGGTCGACGCATCGCAAAGAAGAAAAGAAATGGACGACGCAAGATCGCCTTTGGTTGGTATGGCGGTAAGTATTCTCATCTCGATTTTATCCTGCCTCATCTACCCACCGACTGCCGGCATTTCTGTGATGTATTCGGAGGTTCAGCGGCAATCCTCATCAATCGCGAGCCGGTGCCGGTCGAAACATACAACGATCTCGACTCCGAACTCGTTAACTTCTTCCGTATCCTACGTAATCATTCGGCCGAGTTAACGCGTGCGGTTTCGTTAACACCGTTTTCGAGAGAGGAACTTGTTCTCGCCTGTACGCCATCCGAGGATCTGTCCGATCTCGAGCGCGCGAGACGTTTCTATGTTCGCGCCCGCCAGACCCGGACTGGACTTGCACAAACCAGCAGTGAGGGCCGATGGGCTCATTGCGTGCTAACGTCTCGGGCCGGTATGGCCGGCGCGGTTTCTCGATGGCTTGGTTCAGCTGAGTTTCTACCGGAAATCGCTCAACGGCTCTTAAGAGTTCAAATCGAAAACGCGCCTGCCGTGGACGTAGTCCGCCGGTACGATACGGACGATACGGTATTCTATGTCGACCCGCCCTATGTCCACGAGACTAGAGGCGATGCCAACGCCTATGCGTTCGAAATGGACGACCGTGCGCACGAAGAACTCGCCGAGGTCCTGAACGGTGTTCGTGGACACGTCGTGCTGTCAGGATACAGAAATCCGCTCTATGACCGGCTGTACGACCGCTGGAGACGTGTCGACGCACCGGAAAAAACATGTCATTCCGTTCGATCGAAGAGACAGGAATCCCTGTGGATCAACCGATGAATCCGACGGTGAGTCGTTATGAACAGGGATGAGCTACCGGACTGGCTCGATTCTGCCTGGGCGGCGGTCTGTCAGTCGGCGTATGACGAACCTGACCCCGAAGTCGATCATTTTGTCAATCACAGATTGACTTCGATTCGCTATGCCGTCATTACTCAACTGCTAGCGAAAATCGTCAATCCTGTTCGAGACATTCTTCGCCTGACCAGTGAAGGCACGTCCGAAGACACGGCACCCAGGACGCTTGCATCGGCTGTGGTGGTTCCCTGGAGTCAGACGAACGACAATGTGCTCGGAGGCAGCGCCGACCCCTACGTCAACAACCCACTACGTCGAGATTCTCTCCTGTCCGACGAAAGTACGATCAGAACCAGTGATCGGGCGGAATGGGCTCGTCTCGCGGAATACCTGGATCATTGTAACCAGGCTGATAGGGCTGATATCGAGAGTCAGGTTTTCCGCGTACTGAGAAGCATCGCGCGACGGCGAGACCGACAGAAGATCATATATCCCGTCCCCGACCGCGTCAGCAGTCGACTCCTCGCAAATGCGGTCGAAGAGTTTCTGGCCGAACCGAGCGGCGGTCTGCGTCCGCTGATTGTCGTCACCGCGCTCATGAAGACGCTTGGATCGGCCTTCTCTCTGTTCACTCGTGTTGAGTCGCAGGGTCTGAATGAAGCGGACACCGCTCGGAACAGACCTGGGGACGTAATGTGTTATAGGTCGGTAACAGGTGACGAGAACAGTGAAAGCGACGAAGAGCTTCGTTTGGTGGTTGAAGTCAAAGACTCGACAATTACTCTGCAGCAGATCGAACACTCGTTGGCCAAGGTCGATGCAAGCCACGAAACGACACACGATCTTTTATTCGCATCACCGGGGATCGCCGAAGTCGACGCGTCGGCAATAAGCGGACGGCTCGACCGTGCTTGGCGGCAGGGATTAGACGTCAAAAGAGTTGACGTTCTGACTCTGGTTCGCGCTATGACTGCATTGTTCAGGAATGCGGAACGCATTGAGTTCCTTCGTAAAATAGGTGAAGAACTGAATCGGCGCAGTGAGCACGAGCACCGCGACGCGTGGCGGCGCCTGCTGGAGGAGGCGGAGTAGACTACAACGCGTCTCGTTCGGCGATGTCCGGGGGAAGTGCGGAGGTTTATAAGGGCATGTGTGTGAATATGAGTCGTAGCCATTTTCGGCACCAAGGTCGCGCGGTTTGAATGGAAGAAGTTCATGCCCAGACACCCTGCGGAGGAAGGATTGTTCAAGAGCTACGATCGGGACCCCGACGAAGCCGACCGCCTCCTGTTCGGGCGCCGTACGTACCCCGACCGGCGGGGCTTCCTCAAGCACGCGGGCCTGGCGGCCATGGGCGCGCTGGTCGGGGCCGCCATCCCCTTCCATCGCAATATCCCCCCCCACTTCATTCCCGTGGTGCTCGCCGCCGAACAGGTCATTCAGGGCAAGGACGGCCTCACGGTCCTCAACGATCGTCCCCTCTGCGCGGAAACCCCGCCGCACCTCCTGGACGACGCCATCACGCCCACCGGAAGGCATTTCGTCCGCAACAACGGGCTGATGCCCGAGGACCTGGCCCCGTCTCGCTGGACTTTGGCTATCGACGGCCTGGTCGACAGCCCAATGACCCTCGCCCTCGAGGATCTGGAGCGTCGCTTCGAAGTCGTGACCCGGGCGTTGACCCTGGAATGCGCGGGCAACGGACGCGCCTTCTTCGACCCGAAGGCGGAGGGGGAGCAGTGGACCTACGGCGCGGTGGCCTGCTCGGAATGGACGGGGGTCAGGCTGTCGGACGTACTGACGGCCGCCGGCGTGCAGCGCGAAGCCGTCTACACCGCCCATTACGGCGCGGACACTCATGTGTCCGGCCTGGAAAGCGGTCCTCCCATCTCCCGCGGCGTGCCGGTCGGGAAGGCCATGGATGAGCATAATCTCATTGCCTTCGCCCAGAACGGCCAGCCGATTCACCCCATGAACGGCGGGCCGCTGCGGCTGATCGTACCCGGATGGCCGGGATCGTGTTCCCAGAAGTGGCTGACCCGCGTAGAGATGCGGGACCGGGTACACGACGGACCCAAGATGACCGGCACTTCCTATCGGTTGCCGAATCGGAGGGTCGAACCCGGCGAGGCCGTGGACGAAAAAGACTTCCGCATCATCGAGCGCATGCCGGTGAAGTCGCTGATCACCCATCCGGCAACGGGGTACAGGACGGCGGACGGTGAGATTGAGGCGCGGGGTCATGCGTGGACAGGCGAGGGGCGCGTCGACGGGGTCGACCTTTCGATCGACTTCGGGGCGACCTGGCAGCGCGCGGCGCTGGATGAACCGGTCAACGCCTACGCCTGGCAGGACTGGCGCGCTGCGATCGCGCTTCCCGAGCGCGGTTATTACGAGGTATGGGCACGGGCAACGGATTCCGGGGGCGTCAGCCAGCCCCACGCCATCGCATGGAATCCCCGGGGTTACCTGAACAACGCCATGCACCGCGTAGCCGTTTACGTGGAGTAGTCCCCGTCCTTCCGGTATTTTTCCAACTTTACAGTAAATTTAACACAGAGAGGGGATGTAGCGTGCAAAAAGTTCAGGGATTCGGTGGGTTTTTCTTTCGGTCGAATGACCCGGAAGGACTCGCGAAATGGTATCAGGATCACCTTGGCATCAATCCGGCTCCTACGAACATGGAGATGGCGCCGTGGGTGGCCGAGTCCGGGGTCACGGTCTTCTCGCCCTTCGACGCGGACACGGACTACTTCGCGGCAGACAAGGCTTTCATGCTGAATTTCCGCGTGGCCGATCTGGACGCGATGATCACCCAACTGAAGTCTGCAGATATCGAGGTCGGCCACGAAAGCGAGATGGAGGGCATCGGTCGCTTCGCCCGTATTCACGACCCCGAAGGAAACGCGATCGAGCTTTGGGAACCCGCTTCGTGAGCATCCCACCGGGAGATACGTCAGGATGACTTCGGATACCCGACATGTTGGTGGCGACTTCGATGAATATCCGAACGCCTACACGTTATCCACCGCGGGACGCGGCAGATCGGCCCAGTGGCCCGTGGGATCGGTTCCCTTGACGATCACGCCTTCCTTGTTCCAGTTGAGCTCGGCGCGGACGGAGGCGGCGCAGTACCTGAGCGTCAGGCCGCAGCGCCGGCGGTCCGAAGTGTTGAGTCCCGAGCCGTGCAGCAGCAGGTCGCTGTGCAGCGAGATCTCTCCGGCCTCGAGTTCGATATCCACCTCGGTGCCGTACATCCCGATATCTTTCACCGTCTGATTGAGCACGTTGTTCTCGGCTTCCTCGCTCAGGTGGTAGGTCAGGTGTCCGTAGTGGTGGGACCCGGCCACGAAACGCATGCAGGCGTTGCCCGTGTCCGCGTCGTCGATGGCCAGCCAGGCGGTGACCGTCTTTGACGGCGAGAGGGGCCAGAAGCTGGCGTCCTGGTGCCAGTTGACGATCTTGCCGTCCCCGGGCAACTTGCAGAAGAAGTGGGCGCCCCAGCCCACGACGTCCTCGCCCAGCAGGTCGCTGATGTAAGCGACGATCCGCGGCTCGTTGATGATATCGTGCACCATGCCCGATTTCAGGTGGGCCGATATGATGGAGTAGTTGTGGTCACCCCGCGCCATGACCCGCTCGATCATGCCGTCGAATTCGTCTCGTATGGCGCCGATCTCCGCCTCCGAGTATATCCTGAACGGCTTCAGGTAGCCCTGCTCGTTGAACCTGTCGATCTGCGCGCTCGTGAGCACGGACGGACGCTCGTTGTGTACCGGGTGGTACTGCAGGTCCCGGGACATGCGGATCAGGTCTTCAGGGGTCGGCATCTGCTTGAATCGGGTGTCCTGCAGGGTCGTCTGGGCCATGGGTGCGCTCCTTGTGGTGGCTGGCGGCCTGATTGCGGGCCGTTGACTGCGGACCGGATCGCGGGCTATTGCCTGGGGGTCCGGCTGCCGGCCGTTGACCGCGGCCCCGGTCCTCGGCCTCAGCCTTCGTTCTTCGTTTTCAAGATGACGTTCTCGGCTTCTTTTTCCCAGGTTTCGTTGTAGACCAGGGGCCTTGGCCTGCGGGGCGGATAATCCGGCGGGGGATTCTCCGGGTCGTTCAGTTCCAGGCGGTCGCGTCCCCGGGGCGCCTCGTACCAGTGCTTCTCCCGTTCGGCCGCCTCGATCTCCCGGCGGAGGATGAATTCCGCGTGGTCGAAACCGGAGATCGCCGCGTCGGCCAGGAATACGCGATGCACCTCGCTGCCGTCCCAGGTTCCCAGGTCCGGAAGGACCACGGGACCCGTGCAGACCTGGAACTCGGCGTCTTCCTCGTTAATATTGATCAGATCAACAGGAAACTCAAGGGTTACCTGCATGTTCCGGTCCGCCTGGCCCGCCTGGTCCGCCTGGCCCGCCTGGTCCGCCTGGTCCGCCTGGTCCGCCTGGTCCGCCTGGCCCGATTCCCGGTAGACGATCCTGCCGTTCATAAGATCCCGCTCCAGCGTAGCCTTTACCACGTCGCGGGCTTCCGTGAGGATCTCCTCCGATCCGTATTGCCTGATGTCGATTTCGTGGGCCTGGAACTGCTTCTGTAGCGGAGTTCCCATGAATTCCGCAGGCTCGGTACTCGGTCTCTTCGAAATGGGGATGCTCAGGTTCCGGCTGAAGGCCATGCGCCATTCATCGCTGGGGACCTGGAAGAGGTTGCGGCGGGCGATCGTATATTCCGTGCGGCAGGGCGCGCCCAGATACATTTCCGTCTTGCGTCCCGTTTCCAGATCTTCCACGGTGCATGCCGCCTCCAGGTGAAACCGCACCTGGTAGGCCTGTCCCGGTACCCCGACGAATCCACCGGTGTACTTGTAGACCGGGTCGGGTTTCCAGGACCAGGCCCTCCAGTGGAAGGAGGAGCGATGGAAGGCGATCATGGGCGTGGACCGTTTCTACGTTTCCTACGTAAGGCGTACTGGTTCGTTCGGGAGATTGCGTTGCGCGTCGTTCGCAATTTGTCGTTCGCACGTTCCGGTCTGCCGCGACAATGTCTCCAAAATGACTCATTTACAACGCGCGGGCAATACAAAACTGTCTGCTCATTTGAAGCGCCGCGACCTTGATTTTTGTTGCAAGCGGAGGGTCCGAAAGGTACATTGGAAGTACGATTCAAGGCGAAAACAACGGCGCGCGGGCCTATCGATCATCGGCCTACGGACTTGTTATGACTCAAGATGCTTCCCGCTCGGAGTATGAAATTGATCTGGATCGCGTAGAGTCACTGGAATGGCTCGAATCGCTGGATTACGTGCTCCAGCATTCCGGGCCGGGCCGGGTGCGCCAGTTGATCGCCCAGCTCCAGGCCCACGCCCGCGGAAAAGGCGTCCGGCTCCCCTTCGCCGAGAACACGCCCTACATCAACACCATCCCGCCCGACCAGCAGCCGCCCTATCCCGGCAGCGACGAGCTCGAGCACCGGATCCGGAACATCATCCGGTGGAACGCCATGGCCATGGTGGTGCGCGCCAACACGGCGGACAAGTCACTCGGCGGCCATATTGCCACCTATGCCTCGGTCTGCAACCTATACGAGGTCGGCTTCAACCACTTCTTCCGTGGACCGGGCGACGGTTACGACGGCGACCAGATCTTCTTCCAGCCCCATTCTTCACCCGGAATCTACGCCCGGGCCTATATCGAGGGGCGGTTCAATGAACAGCACCTCGACAACTTCCGACGCGAACTGCGTCCGGGCGGCGGGCTGTCCTCCTATCCCCATCCCTGGCTCATGCCCGATTTCTGGGTCTTCCCCACGGCATCCATGGGGTTGAGCGCCATCATGTCCATCTACCAGGCCCGGTTCAACCGGTACCTGGAAGACCGGGGCCTCAAACAGGCCAACGGTCGCAAAGTCTGGGCGTTTCTCGGGGACGGGGAAACGGATGAACCCGAGGCCCTTGGCGCCATTACCCTGGCGGCCCGCGAGAAGCTGGACAACCTTATCTTCGTGGTCAACTGCAACCTGCAACGGCTGGATGGACCGGTTCGGGGCAACGGCAAGATCATCCAGGAACTGGAGGCCGCTTTCCACGGGGCGGGATGGAATGTCGTCAAGGTGATCTGGGGGAGCGGATGGGATCCCCTGTTGGCCCAGGACGACGAGGGCCTGCTCGTCAAGCGCATGGGCGAGATCGTGGACGGCCAGTACCAGAAGTACACCGTTTCCGACGGCAAGTACCAGCGGGACCACTTCTTCGGCGTGCACCCCAGGCTCATGGAAATGTCCAGGCTGCTCACCGACGAGCACGTGCGGACCATCATCCGCGGCGGTCACGACCAGGAGAAGATCTACGCGGCGTACAAGACCGCGGTGGAACACCCGGGCGCGCCGACCGTCATCCTGGCCAAGACCATCAAGGGGTACGGACTGGGCGAATGGGGCGAGGGGAAGAACACCGCGCACCAGCAGAAGATGATCGACGAGGAGGGGCTGCGTCACCTGCGCACCGAACTGGGCATCCCCCTGTCAGATGACGAGGTCCGCGAAGCGCCCTATTTCAGGCCGTCGGCGGACAGCGCCGAAATGGAGTACATCCGGGAACGCCGGGAGAGCCTCGGCGGCTGCATTCCCAGGCGCAACGTCGTGAACCCCGGCCTGCCCGCGGCCCCGCCGGACGAAGTGTTCGAGGAATTCAAGGCGGGGACGGACGGCCGCGAAGTCTCGACGACCATGGTGTTTACCCGGATGCTCTCGCGCCTGCTGCGCGAACCCGAAATCGGCAGGCTGATCGTCCCCATCGTCCCGGACGAAGCGCGCACTTTCGGCATGGAAGCCCTTTTCCGCCAGTGCGGCATCTATTCCCACGCCGGCCAGCTCTACGAACCGGTGGACATCGATACGCTGCTGTACTACAAGGAGGCGCAGGACGGCCAGATCCTCGAGGAAGGCATTACGGAGGCGGGCTCCCTGTCCTCCTTCGTCGCCGCCGGGACGGCCTATTCGACCCACGGCGTCAATACGATCCCCTTCTTCATCTTCTATTCCATGTTCGGCCTGCAACGCGTCGGCGACCTGATCTGGGCCGCCGCGGAGATGCGGACGCGGGGGTTTCTCCTGGGCGGTACGGCGGGACGGACGACGCTGAACGGCGAGGGACTTCAGCACCAGGACGGCCAGAGCCACCTGCTGGCCGACCCGGTACCCAACCTGCGGACCTACGATCCGGCCTACGCCTACGAACTGGCGACCATCATCAAGGACGGCATCCGGCGGATGTACGTGGACCAGGAGGACCTGTTCTACTACATCACCGTGCAGAACGAGAACTACGCCATGCCGTCCATGCCGGAAGGGGTGGAAGAAGGCATCCTGCGGGGCATGTACCGGCTGCGTTCGCTCAACGGGGGCGGGGCGAAGGCCCACCTCTTCGGAAGCGGCTCCATCATCAACGAATCGCTGAAGGCCCAGGAGATGCTGGCCGAGGACTTCGGGGTGGAGGCCGACGTATGGAGCGTCACGAGTTACAAGCAGCTGCGGCGCGACGCCATGGACGCCGAACGCTGGAACCTGCTGCACCCGTCGGAACCGCCCCGCGTGCCGTACGTTTCGCAATGTCTCGAGGACACCGGAGGGGTGTACGTCATGGCCTCCGACTATGTCAGGACCCTGCCGGATTCCATCGCGCGCTGGGTGCCGGGTCCCGTGGTCTCGCTCGGAACGGACGGTTTCGGCCGGAGCGACAGCCGCCCGGCGCTGCGGAACTTCTTCGAGATGGACGCCCGCTTCATCACCCTCGGCACCCTCAATGCCCTCGCCCGGAAAGGCGACCTCTCCCCGGACGTCCCGGAGCGGGCCATGCGCAAGATGGAGATCGACCCCGAAAAGGCCAATCCCCTGGACGCGTGATCAGGCGTACAACGCGTTGCTGAAGGCGCGGCGATACTGGCGTGTCGCCGGGTGACTCTCGCCGAGCATGCCGAATATGGCGACGCAGCTCCGCCGGGCGCCGTCGTCGTCGTAGGACCGGTTCTTCTCCAGCACCTCGATGAAACCTTGCAGGGCGAGATCGTACGCTCCCTGCCTGAGGTGTTCGATCGCCTGGACATAGACCGGCTTGACCGGATCTTCCTCGAGGCTTTCAGGCGCGCCGAGATAAAGGAACAGGCCGGCGATGGTCCGCAGGACTTCCGCCGAGTCATGGTATTCGGTGCCCGGTTCGATCGGCTTCAACAGGTCCAGGCTCCGACCGGGATCTTCATCCAGCCAGGTGCGCGCCAGGCAGACCGACGCCTGAGCGTTGTCCGGCTCGGACGCCAGGACATCCTCGAGCAAACCACGGGACGCTTCCATATCGCCTGCCGCCAGGTGCCGGAGCGCCTCTTCCAGTTGCCGTGCGTGGGGGCTCGGCAGGGCCTTCTTCAGCCACTGCTCGATCATGGGCTCCGGCAGCGCGCCGGTGAACTCGTCCTTTATCTCTCCGTCGACGAACATCTTGACGTTGGGAATTCCCTGTATCCCATACTGCCGGGCAATATCCTGGTGTACTTCCGTATTCACCTTCACGAGTTTCCACCGGTCCCGGTGTCGTTCGGCGAGGGATTCGATCACGGGACCCAGCACCTTGCAGGGCCCGCACCATTCCGCCCAGAAATCGACCAGCACGGGGATCGTACGGCTTCGTTCCACTACCTCTTCATTGAAGTCGGAAACCTCGTAGTTCATCGCCTTTCCTCACCGGTTAGCGGCACGCGCGGCGACAAGCCGTTTATTGACATATCTGTTGGTCGGGGTTATCTTTCGATGCGGTTTATCCGGGTGAACGGGCTTTCATCCATCGTCCCCAAAGAGTCTTCGATGGGTATCGATCACGATGTCGGCCATGTTCTCCCACGACGTGCGTGACGTATTGAACACCACGTGGTAGAGGGTCGCGTCCGCCCAGTCGCATCGGTAGTTGTGCTGCAGGTAGAGCGCGCGCTGGCGGTCCTTTTCCTTGATGAGCTCGGCGGCCCGGTCCCGCGGGAGATTCATCTCGTCCATGATCACTTCGACCCGGTATTCGAAGGGCGCGATGAACCGGGTGTGGAAAACGGTCCTGCTGTCTGAAAGGATGCACTGGCTGCCGCGCCCGACGATGATCACGTTCTTTCTGCCGGCCAGCGAACGGATGGTGTCCTGAAGGATCTGGAGGTATTCTCCCCGGTCCAGAAAGGTGTTTTTGAGGGAGGTGGGATCCTTCGTGCCTTCGTCGTCGCCGGGCACATAGGGCCAGATGAGAGGCGGGTATTCCGGGGACAGGGAGTAGACGGTCGAAGGAGTGAACAGCTCGCCGAGGAATCGCCGAACGGCCGATTCGCCCACTTCGTCCAGCTGTTCGACGACGTCTTCCGAAACGCCTGCGGCATGGGCGATTTCGGCGATGAGTTCCTTGTCCACGCAATCATAGCCGAGGCGGTCCGCGACGATCTTCGCGATATCCTTCCCGCCGCTGCCGTATTCTCTGGCAACTGTTATGATGCTCATGATGGACTCCTTAGTTGCGTGCAGCCGTCGAAGGAGACGAGAAAACCGATTGAAGGCGACGCGCCATGCTCCGTCATGATCGGCTGAGCGAGACCACGGACTTCCTGCGTTCGCAGGGGTTTTCAACCGCCCGGTTCGGCGTGATCCTGGGCACCGGGTTCGGGGCGTGCGCACAGGCTGTCGACCGGAAATCAGTTGTACCCTATCGTTCCATCCCCCATTTTCCGGTGTCGACCGTCAAGGGCCACGAGGGCAACCTGGTCTACGGCGGCCGGGACGATGCGTCCGTGATCGTGATGCAGGGCCGGTTTCACCTGTATGAAGGGTACGACATACGGCAAATCGCTTATCCGCTCGAGGTGATGCACCGGCTCGGCGTCGAAGTACTGATCGTTACCAATGCCGCCGGAGGACTGAATCCCCGGTTCGAGGCGGGAGATTTAATGGTCGTACGGCATCATATCCATCCCATCGGCCGAAGACAGATGGGAGACCCGACCGCGGACACGGACGACGATCCCTGTTATGATGATGCTTTGAGGGCGTCGTTGCTGGAGATCAGTATACAAAGAAAACGGTCTGTTCAACAGGGAATTCTGGCGTGGATGCCCGGTCCGTCCTTCGAGACCCGAGCCGAAATCTCCTTGCTGAAATCACTGGGAGCGGACGCGGTGACCATGTCTACCGTCCCGGAAGTGCTGGCCGGCCGGCGTCTCGGCATGAGGACCACCGCCCTGTCGTGCATATCCAATGTCTGGACCGGCCGAAAAGGGGAAACCGTCGACGTGGAAGACGTGGCGTCGACCGTCGAGTCGTCGGCCGGACGTTGCTCCGATCTGCTGGTCCGCCTGATCCGCCTGGTTCACCGGGAAGCCTCCGATTCGCAGACCATCTCCGGTTCTGAAAGGGTAAGATAGGACAACATGGCCTGGTTTGAAAGAAGACAGCGGGGTCTGAATCCCCAGAAACGCAAGGAAATCCCGAAGGGGCTGTGGGTGAAGTGCGACAAGTGCGACGCCATGCTTTACAAGGCGGAGCTCGAACGGGACTTCAACGTGTGCACCCAGTGCGGGTATCATTTCAAGATCGGCCACCAGGGGTACATCTCCCTGATCATGGACCCGGACACCTTCGTCGAAGCCGACACGGACCTGCGCACCGTCGACCCGCTCCAGTTCAAGGAGAAAGAGAACTACCCGGACTACATGAAGCGGTATCAGAAGAGAACGGGCATGCAGGAGGCCGTGGTGTCGGGTACCGGCCGTATCGAGGGAAGGCTCACGTCGCTTTCGATCCACGACGGTTCTTTTCTGGCCGGCAGCATGGGTTCCGTGGTCGGCGAGAAGGTAACCCGGTCCATCAGGCGGTCCCTCGACCTTAAAATACCTCTGCTGGTAGTTGCCACCTCGGGGGGAGCGCGCATGCAGGAAGGCATCCTCTCCCTCATGCAGATGGCGAAGACGTCACTGTGGCTGAACCGCCTGTCGCAGGAGAAGATCCCCTTCATCGTCCTGATTACGAATCCGACCATGGCCGGCGTGATGGCGAGTTACGCTTCGCTGGGGGACTTCACCCTGGCCGAGCCGGGCGCCATGATGGGTTTTGCCGGCGGCAGGGTGATCGAGCAGACCATCGGATCGAGTCTGCCGGAGGGATTCCAGACCGCGGAGTTTTTCCTGACCAGGGGATTCGTGGACCAGGTCGTGCCCAGGACCAGGCTGCGGGAGACGCTGGTCAAGATCCTGGGTTATTTCCCCGACCGGGAGAAGAAGGAAGAGGCGGAATCGGAAGCGTTATGATGGAGCCGCCGCCAGGCAAGCGGCGCGCGGCCGTTATGATTCCAGCATGAGCTTGTTGAGCGAATCTTCCGGGACCACCGGGTAGTCTCCGCTGAAGCAGGCCGTACAGTACCCCGCACCCGATTTCCCGTATTCCTTCGCGATCTTCACCATGCCTTCGATGGACAGGTATCCCAGGCTGTCCGCCCCGAGGTAGTGCCGGATCTCTTCCACCCTGGTCTGCGAAGCGATGAGCTCGCCCCGGCTCTGCATGTCGATCCCGTAGTAGCAGGGATGGCGGATGGGCGGGCTGCTGATCCGCACGTGCACCTCGGACGCGCCCGCGCCGCGGATGAGCCGCACCAGCTGATTGAGGGTCGTGCCCCGCACGATGGAATCGTCCACGAGGACCACGCGCCGGTTCCGCAGCACGCCCTGGACCGGGTTGTACTTCAGCCTCACCGTGAACTCGCGCATCGACTGGTCCGGGTCGATGAAGGACCGCCCCACGTAGTGGTTCCTGATCAGGCCGATCTCGAACCGGATCCCGGAATGCTCGGAGTAACCCAGCGCCGCGGTCGTGGCGGAATCGGGCACGGCGATGACGATATCGGCCTCCACGGGATGCTCTTCCGCCAGTTGGCGGCCGAACCTCCGGCGGAACTTGTCGCTGTTTTCTCCGAAAACCTTGCTGTCGGGCCGGGCGAAATAGATGTACTCGAAGATGCAGGCGGCCGGCTCCGCTTCTTCGAAGGGGAAGAAGGACCGGATGCCCTGTTCGTCGATGACGACCATTTCGCCGGGTTTCACTTCCCGGATGTACTCCGCTTTCATGATGTCGAAGGCGCAGGTTTCCGATGCGAGCACGTGGGCGTCTCCGATGCGTCCCAGGCAAAGGGGCCGGAATCCGCGGGGGTCCCGGACGCCAATGAGCTGCGTCCCGGACAGGAATACGATGGAATACGCGCCTTCCACGTAACGGAGGGCGTCCGCGATCATGGCGGGAAGATCGGGTTCATTGGATCGTGCGATGAGATGGAGGACGATCTCGCTGTCGGAAGAGGTACGGAAAATGGAGCCGGACTCTTCCATCGACAGGTGAAGCGCGCCGGTATTGGTGAAATTTCCATTGTGGGCGGTGGCCAACTGTCCACGCTTGAAGTTGACCATGAAGGGCTGCGCGTTGTCGACGTTGGACGTGCCGGTAGTGGAATACCGGTTGTGGCCGATGGCGATATGGCCCTCGAGGTCGTTCACCCGTTCGCCGTGGTCGTAGGCTTCGCTGACCAGTCCCATGGCCCGGTGGGATTCGATATGGCTGCCGTCGGAGACGGCCATGCCGGAGCTTTCCTGGCCGCGGTGCTGCAGGGCGTACAGCCCCAGGAAGGTCAGCCTGGCGGCGGCGGGGTCGCCGTAGATGCCGAAGACACCGCACTCCTCGCGTATTTCGTCATCGCCCCACATGGCCTCGCCCCGGTTTTGAGTTCAGGAAACCCACCCTCAGTATACGCGCCGCCCACCCGTATGTCCACCGCAATTTTGCGGAATCGACGGACTTTATGCCAGGGCCATTTTCGTTGACACTCCGGGTGACGGAATCTACATTGCACGGGGTTGAAATCCGTTGATTCGATACACTTTTAAAGGAGAATCAGTCTGTGGAACGAACGCTTGTTCTCATCAAGCCGGACGCCGTGCAGCGCGGAATGATCGGCCTCGTCACCGGCCGTTTCGAAAGCAAGGGACTCAAGGTCGCGGGGCTCAAGTTGATGCAGCTGACTGACGGGATCCTGAACGAGCACTACGGGCACCTGTCCGACAAGCCCTTTTTCCCTCGCATAAAGTCCTTCATGCTGGAAACGCCGGTGGTGGCCCTGTGCCTGGAAGGCGTCGATGCCGTGGCCGTCGTGCGAGGTCTGTGCGGCGTGACGAACGCGCGCCAGGCCGCCCCGGGTACGATCCGCGGTGATTTCGGCATGAGCGTGCAGTGCAACCTGGTGCACGCTTCCGATTCCCTGGAGACGGCGCGGGTGGAAGTGCCCCGTTTCTTTTCAGAGGACGAACTGTTCACCTACGTGAAGGCGGAAGACGCCGTCGTCTACGCCAGCGATGAGCAGTAGGCCTCCTTCCCCGGTCAGGCATGGACGTTCTCACCGGTACCATCGAACGCATCACCTACCAGAGCGAGGAGACCGGCTACACCGTCGCGCGGCTGCGTCCCGAACCGGACGCCTGCAGGACCGCGGAGAACCTGGCCCGGGCATCCACGCGGGACGGACTGCTGACGATCACGGGTGAACTGGCGAAGATCGTGGCGGGCGAACGGGTCGAAGTGAGCGGGTACTGGGTAACCCACAAGCAGTACGGCAAGCAGTTCAGGATCGTCGAATCCAGGCCGGTCCAGCCCACCACCACGGACGGTATTCGAAAGTACCTGGGATCCGGGCTCATCAAGGGACTGGGACCGGCCAAGGCCGCCATGATCGTCGATCACTTCGGCGAAGACACCCTCCAGGTCATCGAGAAGACGCCGAACCGCCTGTCGGAAGTGAGGGGCATCGCCCGTAAGACCATCAACGTCATCCGGTCCGGCTGGGAGGAACAGAAGCACGTCCAGGAGGTCATGCAGTTCCTGATCGGCCATGACGTCAGCATGGCCTACGCCGTTAAAATCTACAAGACCTACGGCAACGAGGCCATCAGGCGGGTCACGGAGAATCCGTACCGCCTGTCCACGGACATCTGGGGCATCGGTTTCAAGACCGCCGACAAGATCGCCATGAACCTGGGAGTGGATCCCGGCGATCCGGCGCGGGTGCAGGCCGGCATCCGGTACGTGCTGGAAACCCGGGCCGAGGACGGTCACGTCTACGTGCCCTTCGACAGACTCGTCGAGGAGTGCATCGGCGTTCTGGACGTCGCCGCCGACGCCATTCCCGCCGGTCTCGAAGCGCTGATCCAGGCCGGGACCGTCATACGCAGTAATGACTGGATCTACCTTCAGCCCCTTTATTACGCGGAGCAGGGCATCGCGCGGCACATCGCGCGCCTGGCCGATCATCCGCGCACTCCGCCGCCTCCTGAACGCATCGACGAACACATCCGTCACATAGAAAAGGAACGGGACATCGTCTTCAACGCGGAACAGCGCGAGGCAATACACACCGCTGCCTCCCATAGCGTCATGGCGATTACCGGCGGGCCGGGGACCGGCAAGACCACCTGCGTCCAGGGCATCGTCCACCTGTTTCACCGCGTGGGCGGGAAGGTGGTGCTGGCCGCGCCGACCGGCCGGGCCGCGAAGCGGATGTCCGAGGTGACCGGCGCCGAAGCGAAGACCATCCACCGGCTGCTCGAGTTCAATCCGGGCGCCATGGAATTCGGCCGCGACGCGGACAACCGGCTGGAAGCCGACCTGGTCATCCTCGACGAGACCTCCATGGTGGATACCGCCATGATGAACGCCCTGCTGCGCGCCGTGAAGACCTCCGCCCGCTTCGTCATGGTCGGCGACGTCGACCAGTTGCCTTCCGTGGGCGCGGGGAACGTCCTCAGGGACGTGATAGACGCGGGGCACGTCTCCGTGGTCCGTCTGACCGAGATCTTCCGGCAGGCGCAGGAAAGCAGCATCGTGATGAACGCCCACCGGGTGAACCGGGGCGAGATGCCGGACACGAAGAACAGGAACCAGGGCGACTTCTTTTTCATCAACGAGCCCGATCCATCTGCGGGCGCGGACACGATCGCCGAACTGTGCACGGACCGTCTGCCGCGCACATACGGACTCGATCCCTTCAACGACATCCAGGTGCTCACCCCCATGTACCGCGGCGACATCGGCGTGGACCAACTCAACCAGAAGCTCCAGCAGGTACTGAATCCCGCGGGATCATCATTGAAACGGGGCGACCGGGAACTGCGCGAAGGCGACAAGGTACTGCAGACGCGGAACAACTACGGGAAGATGATCTTCAACGGCGATATCGGCCGCATATCCCGTATCGACGCGGATGCGCAGACGGTGGATATATCCTTCCACGAGACCGTTCAGTATGATTACGGGGAACTGGACGAGCTGATCCCGGCCTATGCCATCAGCGTCCACAAGAGCCAGGGATCGGAGTACCCGGCGATCATCCTGCCGCTCTACAGCACCCATTACATCATGCTGCAGCGAAACCTGCTGTATACCGCCCTGACCAGGGCCCGGGCACTGGCCGTCCTCGTCGGCACGCCCAAGGCCCTCGCCATCGCGGTGAAGAACAACCAGGTCGTCGAGCGGTACACGGGTCTCCGGGAAGCGCTGGGGGAAATGCTCGGCGCCCGGCCCGGCGTCCTCCCCGGCCTGGCGACATGAGGCCCGGGAAGCGAAATACACCTTGACAGGGATATGGCGGGTCCTATCTTGTCTGACTTGATATCCCACATGGGGAAACGCACGTTTCCCACGCGATTTTGAATAGATGTATACACTTTGTATATTATTGGCGTATGGAGCGTTATGGGATTTAACCGCAGTAACGCTTCAGGAGGCAAGCGGTGTCCGTCCGTGAAGAGGAACTGAAGGAAGACAGTCCGGAGCAGTACCAGAATCCCGATACCGCGTTGTTCGGGGAAGCGGACGAACCCTACCTGCCCGGATTCAACCTGAAGACGATCTGGGCCTGTCTGTTCGTGGGTTTCGTCATGCTGCCGGGATCGATCTACCTCAGCCTGGTGACGGGCGGGCAGACCGGCGCGGCGGACTGGGTCACCGTCATCCTGTTCCTCGAGATCGCGAAGCGCTCCCTGGTCAAGATGACCCGGCAGGAAATCATGATCCTGTACTGGGCGGCGGCCGGGCTGGCGGCCGCGGGGAACGCGATGAACACGGGCATCACCGGCGGCCCCTTCGCCCACCTGATCTGGGAGCAGTACTACAAGCAGTCGCCGGAAGCCACGGGCATCGCCACGCTGATACCCACCTGGGTCGTGCCGACCCTGGACTCCACCGCGATGGCGAGCCGGACGTTCTTCCACATGGACTGGTTCGTTCCCGTCCTCGTCCTCACCGCGGTGACGGTCCTTTTCGCCATCAATTCCTATTCGATGGGGTACATCCTCTTCCGGGTCACCAACGACGTGGAAAGGCTGACCTTCCCCCTGGCGCGGGTGCACGCGGGCGGCGCCACGGCGCTGGCCGAGACGTCGCAGAACCGGGAAGGCTGGCGATGGCGGGCCTTCAGTATCGGATCGGTGATCGGGGTGTCCTGGGGGCTCCTGTACGTGATGATCCCCATACTTTCCAGCACGTTCCTGGTCACGCCTATCACCATACTGCCGATCCCCTTCATCGATTTCACCACCAGCCTCAAGGAAGTGCTGCCGGCGACCATGGTGGGTATCGGTACCGATCTCGGCACCCTCGTAGCCGGTTTCGTCCTGCCTTTCTGGGTCGTGATCGGCACCTTCGTGTCCTCCGCCCTGATCGCGCTCGTCGCCAATCCGGTGCTCTACCACAACGGCATCCTGACGACCTGGGAGCCCGGGATGTCGCTCATTCCGACCCAGATATCCAACAACATCGATTTCTGGCTCAGCTTCACTATCGGCGCCTCTCTCGTCATCGGCATCGTGGGTTTCACGGCGACCATCCGCGCCATACTGAAATCCAACCGGGAGAAGCGGAACGACCCCGGCCGGGACACGGAGGCGCGTGAGACGCCGAAGGGCAGGGGCGACCTGCCGATCTGGCTCGTCTTCATCTTCTGGTTCGTCAGCACGACGGGCTTCGTGGTCATACTCTACATCCTGATCCCCGACTTTCCCTGGTGGATAAGCGCCATCTTCGGATATCTCTGGTCGCCGGTGTTTTCCTACATCGGGGCGCGGATGATCGGCATTACCGGCTCGCCCTACGGTTCCTCCTTCCCCTTCGTCAAGGAAGCCTCCTTCCTGCTGTCCGGCTACAAGGGGGTCGCCGTGTGGTTCGCGCCCATACCCATCTTCGAACACGGGAAGGTGGCCGAGACCTTCAAGCAGCTGGATCTCACCAAGACGACCTTCGGCAGCGTGGTCAAGCTGACCGCGGTGACCACCGTTCTGATGTTCGTGTGCAGTTTCATTTTCTACTCGCTCGTGTGGAAGCTCAACCCGATCCCGTCGGCGGCCTATCCCTACGTGCAGAAGATGTGGCCCCTCAACGCGGCCATGCGGACCATCTGGGTAAAGTCCACCCTGCCCGGCGGCCTCACGTTCATCTTCGATATCATCAAGATCGAGTATATCATCGCCGGCCTGGGCGTAACGGGAGGGCTCTTCGGCCTGCTGACGCTGGTGGGCGCCTCCCCCCTCTTCTTCTACGGCCTGGTCGGCGGCCTGGCCATGCCGCTCTGGCAGACCCTGCCCACGTTCTTCGGCGCGATCCTGGGGCGCTACTACTTCTCCAAGCGCTTCGGCGAAGAGAAATGGATGGCCTACGTGCCCATTGTCCTGGCCGGCTACGGGGCCGGCATCGGACTCATAGGCATGATCGCCATCGCTATCGCGCTGATCTCCAAGGCGATATCGCAGATCGTGTATTGAGGAGATCCGGAACCGGTCGAGGTAACTGCAGATCCCGGCGAGTCGTCTAGTGGTAGGCCCGCAGCGGTTCGCGGCCTTGCGCCGCGAGGTGTCGCTCGGCGAATGCGGGGCGTCGTGCAGCGGTGCGCGCCTGTTAATGCCTAGTGGTATTCCCGCAACGGTTCCACCGCCTCGGCCACGCGGGCGGCGATGTCCCGCGGCACCCGCGGATTGAAGGGGCCGCCCTCGCCGGCGGCAACGTCCTCCCACCCCCCGATGATCATCGCCTCGATCACCGCCGAGTAGTTGAATTGCCGGCCGTTCATGAACCGCAGGTGTTCAAGGTCCGATATGCAGGCTTCCACGCGGGCCGATTCCACGAAGTCGCCCCTGCGCTGGGCGTTGTTGATCTCGTCGGCCGCGCGGGCGGCGACGATGGCGATGCCGGAGGTGTGTCCCCTGGCGCCCAGTTCGGCGGCCCGGGTGCTCCGGTCTCCGATCCCCCACATGACGATGCCTTCATCGCCGATGCCTTCGATGAGCGGGACGACTTCTTCTTCGCTCGTGCCCACCTTCACGCCGACGACGTGCGGGGAGTCCCTGACCAGCCGGATGATCGGGTTCACGTAGTCCGCGGAGCGCATGTACAGCAGGAAGCGCGCGCCGCAGTCCCTGCCGAGCCGCTCAGCGAAGGCCATGTAGTCCTCGTAGGTCGCTTCGTGATCGGCCACGCCGGTCAGGGGCATGATGAGGTACACGTCCGGTGGACGGGGAAGGGCCGACTGCCCGCGTACGAGTTCTTCCGCCTGTGAAATCGGATTCGGCACGATACCGGACATCAGGAACCCGCCGTCTCCCATCTCCTCACCGGTCGCCTCGATGACCCGCATCTGGTCCTCGAAGGAGAAGTGGTGGATCAGGCTCGTGCCCGCGATCCCGATCACCCGCTTCCGGTTCCCGTCGAGATGGTTGTTCTCCATCAGGTACCGGATGTTCCTGCGGTGGCCGTCCAAATCGATGGCGCCGCCGCGGAAGGGCACGATGGGTATCGCGGTGACTGAGTTCAGCGTGTCGTACAGTGCTTCGTTTTGCATTGATCAGATTCCTTTCGTCTGCCGGCTGTGGATATGGGAGCCATCCATTGGGTTTAAAGATCGGCGCGATGGGCCTCCACGACGCCGGGCTCCAGGCTCAGGCCGAGGCCCGGGCGGTCGGATATGTCCAGGCGGCCGTCAACCACGCGTTCCGCGGGCGATACGAGTCCTTCGCGCCAGGGCACCTGGCCCCACGCGTATTCGAGCATGAGAAAGCCGGGATGGGAGGCCATGATCTGTACGTGCGCCGCGACCGTGACCGGTCCAAAGGGGCCGTGCGGCGCGGTCAGCTGTCCCCTGCTTTCGGCGATCGACGCGATCTTCTTCAGTTCGCCGATGCCGCCTGCGATCGTGACGTCGGGCATGATGACGTCCATGGCTTCGGCGTCGAAGAGAGGCCAGAACCCTTCGATGAGCATGGCCCGTTCCCCGCCGGCGATCCGCCATCCTGATTCCCTGCGGATCCGCCGGTATCCATCCAGGTCCCGTTCCCCCACGGGCTCTTCCAGCCAGTACAAGTCGACGTCGCGCAGGCCGTCCACGATCCGCCGGGCTTCATCGAGCGAGAAACGTCCGTAGCAGTCGAGGAGCAGATCGATGTCTGGCCCGATGGCCTCCCGCACGGCATGCACGCACCGCAGTCCGTGGTCAATCAGTACGTTGCCGGTGCCGAAGCGGCCGTCGAAAGGCGCGATCTTCACCGCGGTGTGCCCATCCCTGACAGCACCCGCGGCCTGGCGGACGAAGTCGTCCGGCGTGCCTTCCAGCGCGGCCCGGGTGACGTTGGCGTAAACGGGGATACTGTCCCGGCATCGTCCCCCGAGCAGGACGTGGACCGGCACGTCGAGCCACTTTCCGAGGATATCCCACAGGCCCTGTTCGAAGGCGCACAGGGCATGCACGGCGGGCCGGTCCTCGGGACGGGGTTTCAGCCGCGCGGTCAATCGTTCGATATGGCGGGGGTCCTGCCCGAGCACTTCGCGCTCGATCTCCTTCAGCGCGGCCACGACCGCGCCTCTCGGAGCCGAAGGGTTGAGCTCGCCCAGCCCGTCCACCCCTTCGTCGGTACGGACGCGCACGAAGACCCAGTGATGCTGTCCGTTCACGTCCACCGCGTCTAGATCGATACCCGTTATACGCATGGTTGTTCCATTGCAGCCCATCGCGGTCTGATGCGACCTGCCGCGGTCGGATGAGTCTCGTCGCGGTCTGATGCGACCTGCCGTGGTCTGATGCGCCTTGCCGCGTTCGATGCGATCCGCCGCGCCTTGCCGCGACCCCGCGGGATCCGCGACCCCGCGCCTATCCGCGAACGATGCGATCCACTGCGCCTTGCCGCGCCTTTCCGCGAACCCGCAGGCTCCGGCTGAGCACCGGTCTCAGGGGCTGTACACGGTGGACTGGTTGTACGGAATGATCAACGGTTCCGGTCCGCCTTCCGGAAGATGGGAAGCCCATTCCCACGGATCGTAGTCGCGCGCCACGAAACAGGCGTAGTGGGCGGGCACGGCGGTCTTGAGGCCGAGGGAAACCGCGATGCGGGCCGAACCGTCGAAGAAGGGGAATTCGCCCTCGTTCGGGTGATTGGTCAGAAAGCCGATCTGCGGCCGCAGGTCCCGTACCGGCGCGAGCAGGGATTCGTGGTCGGCGAAGGTATTGACCGGGTCGCCGGAGATGTAGACACGGACCGGGCCTATCTCAACGACGAACCCCAGGTGCTGCACGTCGGGCGGGTCGATGCCGTCGCCGGGAAGGCCCTCCGGCGGCTTGGCCCATACCGTGTGCGCCCGCGACGATCCCAACACCGCGGGGTCTCCCGCCGTGACGACCGTCATGTTCCCTCCGTCGAATCCCGCCTCCGCGAGCGCGTTAATGCTCTCGGCCGGTCCCACGTAACGGACATCCGGAAAGGCGGCCGCCAGGCGCTCCAGCGATTCCAGGCAGGTGTGGTCGCCGTGGTTATGGGTCAGGAGCACGTGGTCGGTCTTCAGCGTCCCTTCGTCCAGCGGCGGCCGGCCATGGACGAAGCGGTCCGCCGGCCTTTCGCGCGGAAAGTAGGGATCGACCTGGATCACCGTGCCGTCCGGGTGCTTCAGTCCGAATGAGCTCTGGCCGAACCAGTGTATGCCCACGCTTCCGGCGGGTACTTGCAGGTCTTCGAAGGGATGCATGCGCTGATGTCCTTTCTGGGCGTAGCGGTTCAAGGTCTCGTTTCTTCAAGGTTTTAAGGCACCGGAGAACTTAGTGTCAACAGGCGATTGTGTCAAGGCGGGCACATGGCCGCGCGGGGGTCGTCCAAGAGGCAATAACCGACCGGGTCCGGTGCGTACCGCGCGGCGGTCGGTCGGGAGGCAATAACCGGCCCGGTCCTGTACAATGGCACGTACAGCGGGAAACGGCCGGTTTCGTCCGGGTACCCGATTATATAAGCGCCCTGATTTGCCTTGTTCCAGCCGCGTGGGCCTTTTAGACTGAATGGACCATGCTGCTATCCGGTTTTTTCAAGAAATGGAGGTCGGACTCCGCGTCTGTTTCTCCCCAGGAACGGATGATCGAGGAACAGATCCGGGCCCGCGGCCTCGACGAACCCCGGCTCATCGAAGCCATGCGCGCCGTGCCGAGGCACCGGTTCATTCCCGAGGCGTACCGGACGCACGCCTACGAAGACTGCGCCGTGTCTCTCGACCTGGGACAGACCGTGTCACAACCCTACATCGTGGGGCTCATGACGCGGCTGCTCGATGCGAACGAATCGGAACGGATCCTGGAGATCGGCACGGGATCGGGCTACCAGACGGCGATCCTGGCCCGTCTCGCCCGGTCCGTATATACAGTGGAGCGACTGCCCGTACTTGGCCAGCGGGCCCGGGAGACGCTGGAATCCCTGGGTTATGACAACATCCACTACCTGATCGGGGACGGCCACAAGGGGTGGTCGGAGGAAGCGCCCTTCGACGGCATCATCGTGACGGCGGCGCCGAGTGCCCTGCCCGACGCCCTCTTTCGCCAGTTGAAATCCGAAGGGCGGATGGTCATCCCCATCGGCGAGGAGCTGTACACCGTGACGCGGTCGGGGGAAGAGGCGGTCAAGGTACACCACGGCGGCGTGCGTTTCGTGCCCATGGTGGAGGATGGGGGGTAGGGGTTTGTTTCAGAAATAGGCCAGCCGGCTATCAAGGTCCACTAACTGTCACTATGGGCTTACTCCAGCAGACTGCCAGCAGTCTCCGAAGTTACTATCAAACAGACTTCGGTTCGAACACCAGTTCCGGCACCACGACCTCCCACGTGTCGCATACCATACCCTCACGGAACTGTGGATCCGATGCTTCTCGGCTCCAGGATACAATCGCAAAAACAGATGCCGAACTGCATTGTGCCCCGCCAGGGGGCTCAAATGTCCTGGCTAGACGACCTACCACCGTTTCTTCTTGGTCGAGAAGTTCCCAGGTTCCGTGCTCGGAGATCCTTGTTGTAAGTGGATCGCCGTGCGACACGGCGGAGATAGCACGATGCACGGCATGGTTGGCATGGAATCGCCCCGCGTACCCCAGATTTACCTCCCGCAGACTGGGACGCCGGTATTGCCGCGCGAGTTTTCGTGTTGCTGGCTGGGTTACTGTGTGTGGGTGGTGGAGTATCGATCCGTTGTTCGGAAAGGCAAATGGCAGTGAATGCAAATCTCTTGCGTATACCGGGGAATCCGGTTCCTTCACGGTTTTTCGCAGTTCGAAGGTATTGGGTCCCTGAAAACGCACGACCGCCAGCGTCTTTTTCGCTCGTGTCATTGACACGTAAAAGAGTCTGCGTGGCGCATCCGGATCTTCGTCTCTATCGATTCTGTCCCACCCGCCGTCCAGCACCACGACATGTTCAAATTCCAGTCCTTTAGCACGGTGTGCCGTAAGCAGCAAGAGACCATGTTGGCGACGCCGGGCCTCGCGTCCCCATTCAGCAAGCCACTCAATAAAGTGGTCCAGCGGCACTTCCCCACGGCCTGACTCCAATGCGAATTCATCCAGTGCCGTTTGCAGCAGTTCCATCCAAGGTCCTTTAGGTACAGTACCCAAACAGAGTGAGAGATCTTCACCGCTCACCGACCGGCTGCCTCGTCGACGCAACTGTTCGAGAAACAATCCCGTCTCCCGCAGGTGCCAGAAACTTGGGATTTCTTCTTTTCCCATATGTACCGGGATGTCCGAGACTTCGCAGAGCGCTCGTACCGGGTCCAGGTACTTCCACTCACGGGAGATCACTGCACACTCGGACCAGTTCCAGTTGGGAGTTAGTTCGGCGAGACGCTCTAGTTCCATGATGGTGGCTTTCGCTTGCGATATTGAGTCACGCCCGGCTTTCAGTATCTGAACCCGGCCTTGAGAAACCGGATCAAGTGAATGCCACTCTCCGCCTTCGGGGGCTTTTGCACGCGCACGGTCAATACGGATGGGATGTTGCGATTTCATCCTGTTACGGGCTGAATCTATGACGGTGTTTGCCGCTGTAATGATATGGCCAGTGGACCGATAGTTTTCGACAAGAAACATCGGTTTCGGTCCGTAATCCTTCTCGAATCGTCGGATGAACTCCACGGAAGCCCCATTGAAGGTGTATATGTTCTGATCATCATCACCGACTGCAAATAGGGTGAGTTTGCGGTCCTCATCCTGTATAGTTCGTCCTGCGAGGGCGGATATCAACTCGTACTGATCTTCGCCGATGTCCTGGTATTCATCTACCAGGATCCACCGGAAACCCGCGAGAATACGGTCTCGTTGATCGTCCGCTTCTTCCTGCTCAAGACCCTCCCCGTGCAGCAGTGCTACCGCCTGGCGCAACACTTCTTTGAATTCTATATCGTCGAGTGGCTTCCGCCCTCGCTCCTGAAAGCTCACCCCGACTATCCGCATGGCAAGAGCGTGGCACGTAAGTACGGTTACACCGCGAGCGTCGTCTCCAATCAGTTCCGTCAAACGCCGTCTGATCTCAACAGCCGCGTGTCGATTGTATGCCAGGGCAAGTATTCCACGTGGATTTTCACGCCTCACGCGCAGGAGGTAGGCAATTCGATGCACCAGTACGCGTGTCTTACCCGATCCGGGACCTGCCAGGACAAGCATGTTTACCTGTTCACGGTCATCGGCGACTATCCTTTGCTGGATGGGGTTTTTCAAGCTCTCTACAATTGCCTGCCACGATTCTGGTGTGGTCTCCCGCTCGATTTCCTTTTCACGATTGGGTAACCAACGACGGAGGAAATCGCCTTGTTTCAGGCTGAAGTAGTCCATGGCCAGTCGCAGTGCCTCGGCCATGTCCTGAAGCCCGCGTTGCGCGAATTCAGCCATCACATGAATCTGACGTACTTGTCCGGTGTAGTGAAGATTGAGCGGTTCGAAGTCTACCTTAGCAAAACCTCTTCTGTCTTCTGCCAGTTTGATGGTCATGGCCGGACGAAAGACCGCAAGGCCCTTGTGAAGGCGAATGACATCCTGTTCATGCAGCCAGAGAAGTGCGCGGTCCAGAAGTTTCTCCGGCTTCTTGCTCTCGAGAAAAAGGTCGGACGTTATCGCGGCCAACAACTTCCCCAGGGTAGTTTCGACTAGTAGATCGGTGCCGTGTCTTCCTGGTGGTAGATCGGCAAGCAGACTTTCCAGTAGTCTCCTGGCCCCATCTCTCCTTCTCGATGCAAGCTCCTCCAAATCCGACCAAGAGCGTCGTAACGTCACCTGAACCGTATCCATGTTCGTACGCCTTACGCCAAGGCTTCCTGAGTCTCCACCTTCGCCGCGTCCATCACTGGCGATGCTACGGACAATGCGCCAAATTCGTTCAGGCAGAGGGTTCTCAACACCATTATTCCTCAGAGAGTCCGATGCTACTCGCAGATGTAGAGGCCATCTTTCTCCTTTCTCAACATCTGGGGCTGCTTCGCGCATAAGTGAGATGAGGTTGGTCTCCAATTCTGCAGCTTGATAGAATCGTTTCTGAGATGAATTGACCACACCTGAATGGACGAAGGCCGTGAGTGCCGTATCATTGCTGGCGATGCCCAACCGTTCCAGGTCGTACATTGCGCCACGAACGCCTTCGGCATTAAGACCGGATACACCCATGAGCTCGTCCGTAGAAATGCCTTTATCCGGATCAGCATCAATCAGCGTTTCGGCAATACTGAGCAGTCTTTTGCGATAGTCTGTAGCGATTTCCATCCTCGATAAGCGATCACGTGCCTCCTCTATGGAGTTGACCCGCAACGACGAAGGAAAAACCTGAACTTTATTGTCTTCTCGGGTCAACAAGACCGCCTCTTCAAGCCATGAGACTGCGGTTCGTACTCGATTGTCATCTGTGGTTGAGTCTCTCTCGAAGACCTTCTCGTCATCCTCGATAAGTATCTCGCCCGGTGTGGCCACAACCTCACCATTCATACGCTTCTTTCGATCCAGGTTACGAAGCGCCCTCAAGACGCCATGAATCTCATGTCGTGTGAGTCTTGATCTTGCCGACATCCCGAATTGCCGTTCAATGTCCTCTGGTGAATACAACAGAACACATAGTGCCGACTGACGATCACGCCCTGCACGTCCAGCTTCCTGAAGGTAGTTCTCCAACGACCCTGGAATATCTGCATGGATTACCAGGCGGACGTCCGGTTTGTCAATTCCCATACCGAATGCATTTGTCGCGGTAACTACCCGCAGTTCACCGGTGGTAAAGCGATGCTGTACGTTCTTTTTTGTTGTCGGTGGAAGTCCGGCATGAAAAAAGTCTGCTGCTATATTCTTGTCCTGAAGGAATTCTACAACCTCTTCGGTCTGACGGCGTGTCGCACAATAAATGATCGCACCACCAGGTGTTTCGCGAGGTAGGTATCTCGTGAGAACATGATAAATGTGGGCGAACTTCTCCCCTCCGGTCGTTGGAATAACGGTAAACTCCAGATTAGTGCGATGAGCACCGCCATCGAATATCCTCAGATCTATATCCAGTTCATCCTTGAAATGTTGTCTGATTTCGGCTACTACATCCGGTTTGGCGGTTGCAGTCAAACACATAATTGGCGGAATCGTCGCCTTGCCCGCTCTTTCTTGGATAAATCGACCCACGTAGCGGTAATCCGGACGAAAATCATGACCCCACTTCGAAAGGCAGTGGGCTTCATCCAATACCCACCCGCCGATTTCACGCTGATCGATCACTCGGCGGACTGCTGTACTGCGCAGTTGCTCGGGTGAGATTAGAAGGATACCTGCGTCGCCAAGTCGTACACGATCGAGTGCATCGTTCCGTTCCGGCAAGCTCAGCAACCCGTTCACGGCCACACAAGAACCGACACCCTGTGCCTCCAGGCCAGACACCTGATCTTCCATGAGTGCGACCAAAGGTGAAATAACAACAGTCAACGCACCGGTCTTGTCATATCGGGATAAAGCGGGAATCTGATAGCAGAGCGATTTGCCCGTACCGGTGGGCAGTATCCCCAACAGGTGCTGGTGCGACATTGCTTCCTCGATTATGACCTGCTGCATGGGACGACCATCTACGTCCTTTGGATCTTGACGGTATTCGTCAAAACCGAACCAGCGCTTCAGTTCCTTGCGAGGATCGTGTCTTTCACCGCACCATTCGCAGTCCGATTTATCGCAGGGGGTGTCTCTAAGGAGGCGCACCAGTTCACCAGCTTCAGGGATCTGGTGTCGGACCCATGGTGGCATTACCGAATTACCTCCCGACACGGACAGCCATGCTAGTGCGAACGCAATGGCCCAGCCATTAGTGTTCTCCTGGTCCAAAAAACCCTGACCGTGGTTTGTGCAGGCGTTTCCGTCTAATTGCTTTTGAATCGCCTCAATCGCCGCCGTCCGGGTGGGTTTGATTGTGCCTCTTACATCACGAAATACGGCGTCAAAGCCCATGTGATCGGGTTTCATAGCAGTCAGATAATGCCATGCCTCTAGCAAATCGGGCGACATTTCCCGCAATGCCCTGTACTGATTCCCAAAGACTTCCAGTACAAGCCGGGCATCTAGTTCGGGATCATTGATTCGACCACGTTTGAGTTGTGCGTCCTGATAGTGTTTGACGAGGTGATGATAGGGATTGCGAGGAAAGGCCAGCGGGTTGAGCCACAAAGTGTCTACGGCGGGCAGCTTCAGAATCTTTAGTTCTGGTTTCGCGGCTTTCAGATGAGGCAGGTCGAAATCGATCAGGTTGTGTCCAAGCAGGAAATCCGATTCAGTAGCAAAGTCGTCGAGTCTCGCCAATGCCGCAGCCAGGTCGCCTCGTTCGAAGATCAGGGGTTGATCGACACCTGGACGCACCGCGGCAAATGCACGAATGCGACCGGTGTTTTTGGTGACTTCCAGATCTAGAGAGAGGCAGCGAGGGAGTAAACTGGATTCCATATTCGATACGATGCGCAACAGTCCCGATCAGGCCGCCCCCAGCACGTCACGGGCTGCCTTTGTGGTCTCGCGGACCTGGTCCAGGGTTCCCATCCCGAACATCGACGCCGACACCCCTATTTCATTGAACACGTACTCGAAGGCCTTGTGTCCCAGGTAGCGGCCGCCGGCCATGGACTTGATGGCGATGACGGGCTTGCTGGCCTGCCTGATGGCGTCAATGGCCATGTCGCGCGTGGGAAACATGAAGGTGCCCGGGGCGTTGACGGTGGTCAGGTAGCCGTCGACGGGTATGTTCTCGGCCTCGAGGAGCGGCAGGGTGACCCCGGCGTGGTGGACGCTGGTTATCACGGTGTCGAAGCGTTCACGCAGGAAGCCCAGGTACTCGCGGATCAGGTCGAAGCGCCCGGTCATAGCGAGTAGGTCGATTTCGGCGCCCGGGTCGGCGACCAGGATATCGCACCCGGCGAAGAAACCCAGGTACTGTTCCAGGATGCCGTAATCTATCTCGAAACGGGCAGCGTCCGCTTCCGTGTAGGGCGGTACGGTCTCGGGCGTGACGATGCCGTCGAAGCTGTCGCCCAGGTTGTAGCGGATGATGTCGTCGCGGTGGAAGTGATCGCGGAAGGCCTGGCCGGCGAGCGCTTCGTTGCGGCCGTAGAAGGTCGAATGTGCACGGTCGGAGTAGGAGACGATTTCGCCGTCCAGCGTCACCGGGATCAGGATATACGCCACGATGCCCAGTTGTGTGGCGGTCTGTTGCTCGGTTTCCCAGATGGCCTGAAGATGCAGCCGGTCGAGCCTGGGCAGCATGTGGTCCACCTGTACGGCCGTGATGCCGCCTTCCTCGACGGCGTAACGCAGCACGTCGGCTACCGACTGGACGCGGCTGAAGACGCGGAAATTCGCGGCGTCCCGCTCCTTGTTCTGATAGGAACAGCCGTCGTAGGGGTGGATCCCCATGATCAGGCGGGGCACCTCGGCCTGGCCGATCCTCGTCGTGGGTACACCGCAGCCTTCCAGGTAGGTTTTCATAACTTGGGGTTCCCGGACTCAGTGATTCTTCTCGTAAACAAGGGCTAATATCCAACGTTATTAACAGTTTAGGCCAGGCTAATATACATCCAAGAGAACCACTTGCGCAAGCCCGGGCATCTTGCCGCGCAAGCTCCGCATCTCCCCACCGCACGCGTTCCCGGAATCCCGCGGCAGTCGCTCGCGTTTTTCACCCACGTCCCGCCTTGACCCTTGCCGTCTTTTGGTATATACTTGCAATCCCGTCGATACGTCCTTCCCCGGCGGCACCGCAAGATTATATTTCTGTGGCACTTCATAAGCTGCCTTCAAGACTGTTCAACCGGAGCAAGCCATGATGGCGACCATTGAGAAGATCGCGGAAGTCGAGGCGATGGTGGGCGAGGGCCCGGTCTGGGACCCGGACGGCAACACGCTGATCTGGACCGATATCCGGACCGGCCGTTTCTTCGAGTACGACCCGGCGACGAATCAGAACCGCCAGGTGCACGACGGCTTCAACGTCGGCGGGTTCGCCTTCAACGAATATGGCGGCCTTCTGGCGTGCATCTGGGACGGGATCGTGTTGTGGAAGTCAGACGACGAGTGGGTACGTATTTTCGACGAGACCCACGAAGGCGAGCCGTTGCGCTTCAACGACGTGACGGCCGACCCGGGCGGCCGGATGTTCGCCGGTTCGCTGATCGACGGCGGCCTGGGCAAGCTGTACCGCTTCGATCCGGACGGCGGCGTGGAGATCATCGAAGAGGGGATCGGCTGCAGCAACGGCATGGGATATTCGCCGGACGAATCGATCATGTACTACACGGATTCCGCCGTGCGGACCATATACCAATACGATTACGACCGCGTGACCGGTTCCGTCTCCAACCGGCGGGATTTCGTCAAACTGCCCGATACGGCGGGGGTTCCGGACGGCATGACGGTCGATGCCGAAGGTTTCGTGTGGACGGCCGTCTGGTTCGACGGATGCATCATCCGGTTCGACCCGGATGGCGTGGAGGAGCGGCGCATCGCGCTGCCGGCCATACAGACTTCCAGCGTCATGTTCGGCGGGGCGGACCTGACCGACATCTACGTCACGACCGCGGGCACTTCGCTGGAACCCGGCTCGCCCCTCGACCCGAAGGACTACGACTGGGAGGCATACGGACAGGGTTACCGCGGCGGCGGACTGTTCCGCGTGCGGCAGGACATACAGGGCAAGCCCGAGTACAAGGCCCGTTTCCCGTGGCCGGATAGACCATGACAGCCGGAAGAACCAGGACAGGAGGAATGAATGGCCTTCGACGTCGTCATTCGCGGCGGTGAGGTAATCGACGGTACCGGGAAGACCGGCCGGTACCCTGCGGACGTGGGGTTGCGGGACGGCCGCGTGGCGGGGATCGGAGACCTGTCGGACGCCGAAGCCGCACGAACGATTGACGCTGGCGGCCACGTCGTCTGCCCCGGCTTCATCGACGTCCACGTCCATTCCGAGAATTCCCTGCTCGGCGGCCGGGACCAGATGGGCGGCCTTCGCCAGGGCGTGACGACCCACTTGCTCGCGCCGGACGGATTCGGCTGGGCGGGATTGTCTCCCGAAGAGGCCCTGCCCCTCTGGCACTACACGCAGTTTGCCTACGGAGAGCCCCTGGAACCGGTCGACTGGCCTACTATCGAGTCCTACCTGGACCTCTTTCCGGGCCGCTCACCCGCCAACGTGTATCCCCAGGTGCCGCACTGCGCCGTGCGCGTAAAGGCCATGGGCTGGGACCCCGGGCCGCCGAGTCCGGACCAGTTGAACGTCATGGAGGCGGAGACCCGGGCCTGGATGGAAGCCGGCGCCGGGTGCCTCTGCCTGGGACTGGACTACCAGCCGAGCGCCAACGCGCCTTTCGAGGAGCTGGTGGCGCTGTGCAAGGTGGCCCTCGAGTACGACGGGATATACGCCGCCCACCTGCGGTACCAGATCCTGGGGCGGGAACGGGCCTGGCAGGAGATCATCGACCTGAACCGCGCAAGCGGCATACCCGTACACGTGTCCCACGAACGCGTCGACGGCATGACGGGGCCGATCCTGGAACAGGCGATGAAGGACGGGGTGGACATCACCTTCGAATCGTACCTCTACCCGGCCGGCATGACCCACATCACGATGCAGCTGCCCATGTGGGTCCAGACGGGCAGTCCCGATGAAGTCCTCGAAAGGATGCGCCAGCCCGATACCCGCCGCAAGGCCCTCGATCACCTGAAGTCGACGAACCTGGCGGACCGCCAGTACATCGGCTATACGCGCTCGGGCAGATTCGCCGGGATGACCCTGGGCGAGGCCGCGCGGAGCGTGAACAAGTCCAACGAGGAGTTCGCCTACGACCTCGTGCTCGATGAAGACGGCATCCAGGCGTTTGTGATGTTCTGGCCGGTTCCTCAGGAAGAGATTGACGCCGTGCTGAACCGGACGGCGCCTCATCCCCTCATGATGGTCGCCAGCGACGGCGTCTACGACTGCACCCATCCCCATCCGAGGGGTATGGGATGTTTCGCCCGGATGCTCAGGAAGTTCGTGCGGGAGCGCGGGCTGCTCTCCCTGGAAGAAGCCATATACAAAATGAGCGGCTTCCCGGCGGAACGCTACCGGCTGAAAGACCGGGGCGTGCTGCGCGAAGGCGCACCCGCGGACGTGGTCGTCTTCGATCCGCGGACCGTGGCCGACCGGGCCACCTTCGAAGCGCCGATACAGCCTCCCGACGGCATTCCCCATGTGTTCGTCAACGGCATGCCGGTCATCGAAAACCACGAGCCCACCGAGCACCGTCCGGGCCAGGTCCTGAGCAGAGGATAGAAAGGGACGCGTTTCAGATACATGGATTGGGATCTGGCTTCTTACTTCCCTGCTTTCGACGGTCCGGAGATGCGCCGTTTCAAGGCCGACCTGCAGGCCGACCTCGACGCTTTGCTGTCCGAAGCCTCGGGCACGGCGGCACTGGACCTCGAGAACCAGGAAGCGTGGGAACGTACTGTCCTCGCCTTCGAAAACGTCGTTACCCGGTTGCGGCACCTGGGCTCCTATGTTTCCTGTATCACCTCCGCCGACGCGAACAACGAGGATTTCGCCGCCGAAGAAGGGGCGTTGAGCCTGCTGGACGCCCGGATGTCCAAGATCCTCGTGGAAATGCAGCGGGGATTCAAGTCTCCTTCCGACGAGATTTTCTACGCCTTCACTTCCCGCCCCGCCCTCCGGGACGCCCGGTACCGCATTTCGCGGGTCCGGGAGCAGTCCCGGCATACCATGTCCACGGAGGAAGAGCACCTGGCTTCGGACCTGGGCGTGGACGGTATCGAAGCCTGGGGACGTCTATACGACCGGGTCTCCGGCAAGCTGACCTTCGAGATGGCCTATCCGGACGGCCGGCGGGAAGAGGTGCCCATGTCGCAGCGCCGCGCCCTGATGGAACACCCCGACCGCCGCGTGCGCCGCGCCGCCTTCGAGGGTGGCAACGAGGCCTGGGCGTCCATCGAGACCGTGCCCGCGGCCGCACTGAATGCCATCGGAGGCGCGCGGTTGACTCTGTACCGCTATCGCGGCATGGACCACTATCTCGACCGGGCCCTCTTCCAGGCGGCGATCTCGCGCGAGACGCTGGACGCCATGTTCGAAGCGGTCTTTGCGGAGATCGACGTCGCCCGAAGCATCCTGGCGTACAAGGCGCGCCTCATGGGCGGCGATACCCTGGGGTGGTATGATCTCTCGGCGCCCCTGACGATCCAGGACCAGGACGAACCTTCCTGGGAAGACGCCAGGGCCCTGGTGCATCGGGCTTTCGCGGCCGGATATCCGGCCCTGGCGGACTACGCGGCCGAGGCCTGCGAGAAGAAGTGGATCGACTGGTCGCCCCGGCCCGGCAAGCGTCCCGGCGCCTTCTGCACGGGATCTCCCCTGACGAAGGAGTCCCGGGTCTACATGACCTACAACGACAACATGGGCGACGTGTTGACGCTGGCCCACGAGCTGGGACACGCCTTTCACGGCCACCTGATGCGGACGGAACGCACGCTGAACCGCGCCTATCCCATGACCCTGGCCGAATCGGCTTCCACCTTCGGCGAGATGCTGCTCATGCGCGGGTTGATGGAGGAGCCGGGTATCGGCGCGGAAACCAGGGCTTTTCTGCTGAACCTGGAGGCCAGCGACGGCGCCACCTACCTGCTGGATATCCCGGTGCGTTTCGAATTCGAGAAGGCCTTCCATGATGAACGGTCGGCTGGAGAGGTCGGCGTGGGCAGGCTGAAGGAGATGATGGTCGAAACGCAGCGCCGCGTGCTGGGGGACGTGCTGGACCCCGAGGGCGGCGATCCTTATTTCTGGGCGTCCAAGCTTCATTTCTACATCACGGACACCACGTTCTACAATTTCCCCTATACCTTCGGTTACCTGCTCAGCCGGGGCCTCTTCGCCCAGTACGAGAAGGAAGGCCCGGATTTCCTTCCCAGATACGAGCGGTACCTGAAGCTGACGGGCAGCGATACGGCGGAGAACGTGGTGCGGCGAACCTTGGGGCTCGAGCTGACGGAGCCCGCATTCTGGTCCGATGCCATCCGTGGCCTGGTAGGCGTGCTGGACCACCTCGAGGCCAGCGTGGCCGAAAGCCGGGCGGTGCTGAACTAGCAGGGTCTGGCAGGATCGCTGGAGTAAAAGGAACGGAGTGCATGACAAAGGT
This sequence comes from bacterium, assembly GCA_965202605.1. GTDB lineage: Bacteria > JAAXHH01 > JAAXHH01 > JAAXHH01 > JAAXHH01 > JAAXHH01. The sequence goes on along the minus strand of OZ241838.1, from coordinate 1,306,575 downwards.
GATCGAGGGGGAGCGTAACCGTTTCCACGGCGTGGAAGTCGGCCCCGAAGCCCTGCCGGACGCGCCGGACGGATTCGAGGAGCGTCTGGATCACTCGATCCGGGCGTGGAAGGCTGAGGATCTCCAGGTCGCCTGGTTCAAGGTCCCGCTGTCCCGCGCCTTTCTCATCCCCGCACTGGTGGATGCGGGCAGCGTCTTCCATCACAGCACCACCGAATACCTGATGCTTACGTTGCGGTTGGTTGAAAACGCCTTCGTACCGCTGTACGCGACGCACTACATCGGCGCGGGCGGTGTGGTGATCAACGAGCAGAACGAACTGCTCGTGGTATGTGAACGTTTTCGAGGCGGACGCGCGCCCTACTACAAATTGCCCGGCGGGGCGTTGCAGCCGGAGGAACACCTGGCCGAGGGCGTCGTCCGGGAAGTGTTCGAGGAAACGGGCGTGCCGACCCGTTTCGACGGCCTCGTCTGCTTCCGTCACTGGCACGGTTACCGGTACGACAAGTCGGACATCTACTTCGTCTGCCGGTTGAAGCCGCTCCACCAGATCATCGAAATGCAGGCCACGGAGATCGAAGAGTGTTTCTGGATGCCCGTGGAGACCTACATGGGTTCGGAGAACGTCAGCCAGTTCAACAAGCTCATCGTCAAGGCCGCGGTGGAGAACGAGGGCCTGAAGGAAACCTGGGTGGACGGCTACGGCGACCCGGACCGGTACGAGTTCTTCATGCCGGAGTAGATGGTAGATTAACCGCAGCGATTCCAGAGATTTAACCTATATCAACGAGGACCAACCCATGGCTAAAACCCGTCGGCGACGCAAGAAGCGTCCCAATATCGTGCTGCTGGGCGTGGATTCCCTGCTGGCCGATCACATGAGCTGTTACGGCTATCATCGGCAGACCACGCCCCACATCGACCGGTTCGCCCGGGGCGGCGCGCTGTTCGAAAAGACCTACAGCGCCCATATCCCCACGACCAGCGCCTACGCGTCCATGCTGACCGGGCTGGATGCTTTCGGCACCCAGGTCGTGGCGTTGCGGCACAAGGGCGGGCTCCGGAAGGACGTGCAGACGCTTCCGGAAATCCTGCGGGACCAGGGATACGCGACTTCCTGCGTGGGCTTTACCGGGAACCCGTCGTCCCGGGGCTTCGACAAGTACATCGAGTATCCGAGCTGGGGCAGCTGGAACGAAGGGCGCAGTCCCAAGGCGCAGAACCTGAACGACGTGGCCATCCCGGAACTGGGCCGGCTCGCGAAACGGCGCGGCCCGTTCTTCCTGTTTCTCCGCCACATGGACCCCCATGCACCGTATCTGCCGCCGGCGCCCTACGAGCGCATGTTCTATCACGGCGACGAATGCGACCCGAAGAACAGGTCCATGGACCCGGTCATGGCCTTCAAGCCCTTCTGCGACTTCTTCAAGTCCTGGATGCCGCCCGGCATCACCGACAAGGACTACGTCATCGCCCAGTACGACGGCGCCGTGGCGTACATGGACGCCTGCATCCAGACGATCTTCAACGCCCTCGAGGCCCACGGGATCATGGACGAGACGATCGTGATCCTCAACGGGGACCACGGCGAGACGCTCTACGACCACGAATGCTGGTTCGATCACCACGGTCTCTACGACGTGACGCTCCACGTCCCGCTCATCATCCGGTATCCGGGCAGGATTCCCGCCGGCAGCCGCGTCACCGGATACAACCAGCACAAGGACCTCGTCCCCACCATCCTGGACCTGGCCGAAATCGAAACGGGGATCGACTTCGACGGCGACAGCCTGATGTCGCTGGTCGACGGCACGGTTACTTCCTTCGACAGCGAGTTCTACATCACCGAGTGCACCTGGATGCGCAAGCACGGCTGGCGCACGCCGCAGTGGAAGCTGATGGTCGCCCTGGAGCCGGATTTCCACTTCAAGCCTCCGGTCGAGCTCTACAACCTGGTGGAGGACCCCGACGAAAACAACAACCTGGCCGAGGAGCTTCCGGAGGTGGTAAACCTGCTCAAGCGACGGATGAACGCCTGGATTCGCAAGCGGGTAAAGGAGACCGGGAAGCGCAATCCCATGCTGACCCAGGGAGACTGGCACGGTCACGAGGGTGTGGGCGCCTTCAAGTCCTCGCAGCAGGCCTACGACACGATGCACATCGGAGACCCCGACCAGGCCGCCAGTCTGCAGGCGCGCAGCAGATAATGGAGGCCGATTCGAGTGGGCTGGAAACCGTTCACCTTACGCGGGCGCCATGGTGGTTTGGCATGATCAAGCAACTGAAATTTATCAACTTAATGCGTATAATGAGAACATTGGAGATTGCGCAAAGGAGCGTTCGAAGATGGGTCTGAATATCGCGGTGGTGGGCATGGGCGGCATCGGCAACAATCATGCCCGGAACTACCAGGCACATGAAGCGTGCACGATCGTGGCCGTTTGCGACGCCCTGAAGGACAAGGCCGACCAGGCGGCGCAGGCATATGGCTGCCGGGCGTTCTACAGCGTCGGCGACCTGCTGAACAGCGGGCTGAAGGTGGACGCGGCGAGCGTCTGCACGGCCGGCGTGGAGAACGGCGGGGACCATTACGAACCTACGATGGAGCTGCTGGGCGGCGGTATCGCCGTGCTGGGCGAGAAGCCCATTTCCAACGAGATCCCCAGGGCCAGGGAGATGGTCGCGCTGGCGCGGGAACGTGGCCTTCGCTACGGGATCAACCTCAACCACCGCTTCACCCCGGCCGCGGTGCGGGCGAAGGAGTGGGTCGAGGCCGGCCGGCTGGGGGAACTGAACATCATCAACATGACGATGTGGATCAACAACCCCAACGAGAGCTCGCCCCATTTCCACATGCGGGCGCTCCATCCCCATTCCATCGACGTGATGCGCTATTTCTGCGGCGACGTGGAGAAGGTCCAGGCCTTCTTCAAGAAGGGCAGGGGACGGAAGATCTGGTCCAATGTCCAGGTCAACATGCGCTTCGATAACGGCGTGGTGGGCCACCTGACGGGGAGCTACGACGCCGGGGGAAGCTATGGACTGGAGACCTGCGAGGTCGTGGGATCGGACGCCCGGTTCGTCATTCGGGAAGCCTGCGAGCAGCTGGAGTTCTACCCCCGGCATTCCCGGGAAGTGGAGACCTATCAATACCTGGGCGGCATGCTGGGGTTCTCAGAGACCTTCGAGTCGCGGATCACCCGCTGGGTCGAGCAGAACCTGGAAGGCGCGGCGCCGGAGGAGATCGACGCAAAGGCCGAAGACGCCTTGCGCGCCCAGTTGATCATCGAGGCCGCCATCGAATCCTGGGATACCGATTCCGTGGTGACGGTGCGGTACTGAATAAGTGACCGTTCCAAGGTGAGTCACCGTCCCATAGTGAGTCACCGGTCCGTTTTATACGATCCGGAAATCTGGAGACAGCCTGATCCGATGCGATTGAAAACGACACTTTCAGCTAATTGACGCGATGTAAACCACGCAAGGAGAGACCATGAAGCTCGGCGCCAACTCGGTACTGTTCGGTGGGTACGACATGGAAACGGCCTTCAGGTACCTGGCCATGGCGGGATATGACGGCATAGAAGTGTCGGCGATCAGCGGTATGAGCGAGCATCTCGTCCTGTCGGACTGGCGGTCCATTGCGCCTGATATCAAGCGGTTGTCCCGGGAGTACGGCCTGGATCTGCTGGCCATGGAGCAGCCGTCGCAGGACGAGGAAGTCATGGAGTCCGCTTTCCAGGCCGCGGCCGAGACTGGCATCCCGATCATCAACTGCGGACCCGGCGGCACTTCCGGAGACGAAGAAAGCCTCCAGGCGTCCATCGACTCCCTCGGAAGGCTGGCGGACAGGGCGGAACAATACGGCGTCGTGCTGTGCGTGAAGGCCCACGTGGGCGCCAGCATCGACAATACACCGACGACGCTGCGGGCCATGGAGGCTATTTCATCGCCCGCCTTCGGGATCGACATGGATCCCTCCCACATCCACCGAGCGGACGAGAATCCGGTCGAGGCGATCAAGGCCGTGCTGCCGCGCGTCCGCCACGTCCACATCCGCGACTGCAAGGGCCGCCAGGCCGGCCCCGGCGCGCCGGAGGACCAGGCCAACGGGCGGGGCGATATCGACCTGGTGGGGTATATCAGCGCGTTGCATGAGGGCGGCTACAACGGGCCGGTCAACCTCGAGGTCATCGGGGCAAAGGAGTATTCGCTGGAGCAGTGCTGCGTCATCGCGGCGGAGACCCGGGGCCACATGCAGGCGTGCCTGCAGGCGTGCGGGGCGAGGTAGGAAATGGCGATCGGATGGGAAGCGCGTGCGCTTCATCAAAAGTCTGCTGGGACGGCCTTCCTCATGAACGTTGTCGGAACTCCATAAACTCCCCCGGAGAGCGACTCCGGGTTGCGGTGTTCAATTACCGGCCCCTGACCCATCTTGCTTCGCCAACGCCCATTTGGCACCTGCAATGCGGCGTGCTGCGCAATGCCATTGTCTTCGTACAGTGCGACCTTTCGGTACCCTTCTACTGCGGTTCCGTCGTCGCATGGTTCGTACCCCAGTCCGGCGAACACCTCCTTCAAGCTTTCCATCCGGCTGTCCCTTGTCGCCCACGGAGGCCAGTAATTGGCTCCGTCAGGCCACCACCATTCCTCGTTCTCACCGGCAGCGTATGCAATGCAATTGTATCTCATCGAGGGTTCATCTACGATTTCGAAATCTCCTTCACCCAGGTCTGGAAAAGCTTCAACAAGGAATTGTACCCATCTACATATATCCATTGGCTTCGCCCCACCTCAGCCAGGAATCCTGCATGACCTGCACATTGCCGCGGTCACCTGACTTCACTGGGTTGGCGCCGGTGAGTTCGGACAGCGCGTGGAACCAGAGTCCTCCCTGTGCATTCATTCTATCCAGAATCAGGGGAATCGCCGATTCACCCATGCTGACGATTTCCCGGTGGGCTGGATGTGCAGCCGCCCGGTCCGAATTCGACAGTAATACGGTTTCGTTCTCCCATCGGTCGGCCAGTTCCGCGAAGCGTTCGCGGTCCGCCGGTTCGATGTCCGGGCTGTCGGCGTATTGGCCGTAGCCGCGTCCGCATACGTGCGGTTCCCTGTGCAGCAGGTGGCGCAGACGCGCAAGCTCGCTGGCGTCCCAATCCATCGCTTCCGCCACGGCTTCATCCCACAAACGACGCACTTCGCATTCTCCATCGCGGAACTGGGGCACTTCCATCTCCTGGGTTTGCTCCCAGCTGTCGACGAGGATCTGGCGGATACGGTCGTCAGCAATGTCTGGGATTTTGATACTCCCGATTGCCTCAGGTTTGTATTGAGGAAACTCTATCTTCTTTGCTGGACGTCGCATGAGTTGTATACGTCCGGGCGTCGAATTGATGAAGACGGCGATTGCCTTTGCCTCGTGGAGTGATACTCCTACGACTGGATTCCAACCGTTCCCCAAGAATTGGGCGTCGTCTGCAATTGCAGTGAGCCGCGCTGTGCTGGTATCTTGCCCGGCAGTTATCAGAAGATGCGACGCCCATTTACTGTAGTGCTCTGCTTGTCTTTCGCGTCCTCGTCTGGGGACCCAGTAGTTGTCTGGTGTCGCCGTAATACTGGTCTGGCCTTCAGCCCCTTTTGAATCCAGTACGGGGATTCCGTTGAGGACTGTTTGATCTGAACGTTCGAAGTTCTCGTACAACCTTTGGCTAGAGGAGCGAACCGTGAATCTCACTATGTCGCCTATGGCTTTTAGCGCGGGATCATTGGCGAATCGGACTGCCGCTCCGGCCAGTTCCGGCGCACGCCAGATGGCCGCTGTCCAATCGCCTGTTTCTATGAGCTTTGCGGGCCAACTGGAAACTTCGCCCCATCCATTGGCGATCGAACCGAAACCGTTGGTCGCAATGCACTGGTGGAGGTCGTCTGCTTCTGCCTCGTTGGATGGAAATCTGTCCAAATTGATGAATCGAGTGGGTGGTTTGTTCCCAACACCGTGCCGGCGCATCACCACGATGCTTTCATTGATGCTGGTTTCCTGACTCATGTTGATATTGCCCGGCTGGTGACAAGTCAGGACGGTGTGGATGTGAAACCGTTGTGCCAGCGTCTGCCGTTCCTTCAGACCGGACGTAGTTGAAAGCGCGATCGTCGGTTCGATCATGGTGATCACGCCATCGGACCCCTTTTCGCAGTGGTCCGCAAGGGCCACAAAAAGTGGCCTGATGGAATTCTTATCTGAGAATTCCATCAGGTCAGGGTCTGCTCCAACCAACCTTTTCTCCATGCCGTCCACACGTACCCTCAACGCTTGCTGGATCTCCTTGGGAAACTTCTCGCCCATCTTCGAACGATTGGTAAACGGCGGATTCATGATGACGATCCGGGCGTCCCTGGCCGCGTCCACGGCGTCTTCCAGGTCCGCGTCGTCCTCCTGCTGCCAAACGAGTTGGGATCCAACTGTGTCATCGGCGAAATCCAATTCACCGTCACGGGGAACAATGACTTTCTGTCCCAGTAACTCCAGGGTCCCAATCGATACCCGCATGGGGTTTTCCGTCGACGGACCGTAGGGCATCAGGTACAAGCCCATTTGGCGATACCGGATTTCGTGATTACCCGCGGTAAGTTGAGATGCGGCCAGTTGAAGCGACACCGGGTTGATGTCCAGACCCTTGATGGTTTCCTCCACGGCGAGTTTCTGCAGCTCGGCGATCCGATCTTCGTCGGCGCCCTGTGCCCGGGCCCGTCGCTTCATCTCGGCGAGCATCGCCGCAAGTAGGGTCCCGCTCCCGCAAGCCAGATCCACGGTCTTGTGCGCCCGCCACGCGGCAGGATCGGACCAGTCCACGTCGCCGCAGGCGTCCAGGGCAAGGCGCGCCGCTATCGAAGCGGCGACCGGACGGGTGAAATAGGCTCCGTCCGAGGCCTGGTTTCCCATGACGCGGTTGAACAGGGGACCGGCGTGGTCCGCGCCCATGTCCGCGTAGGTCTCGGCGATGCGCTCCGCCTCGGCGGTGATGTGTCGCAAGGCGCGTTCCAAACCAGCCAGTTTTCCGGTGTCCTCGACTGCCTCGATGGCGCCCACCGCCGGTTCGAGCACGGGACGAAAGTCGTGGCGCATGATGCGTTCCCATTCCCGGCGCACGCGGCGCACCACGTTTACGTCGTTCTTGACCGTCTCCAGGTCGCTGACTCCGGTAAGCCATTTGCCGCTGGCGATGCGCTGGTGAAGCATGGCCGCGTTCATCATCAGGAGCGTCGCGATGGTGCAGCCGTCGGCCTGATTCCTGCGTTTGTCGTCCGTCAGGTTGTCCAGGCCGAAGTGCCGGTCAAGCTCCGGTTGCAGGTTATCGTTCCGAAGGTGGAAAGCGGCTTCTCTGATGCTGGCCTCCAGGATGTTCAGGTCCCGGACCACCCTGTTTTCGACCAGACCGGACCTGGACAGCAGGTTCATCCTGATCGCGTTCCCGTGCTCCTCCATCCCGCTGAGCAGGAGCATCTGCATGGCGTTGTGCTCCTGGGTATGCCCTTTTTTTGACGAGGTTTTCTCCTTGTCGGTCTTGATACGCACGCCCTCGCCCTTGTTGATCATATCCCGGCCCCTGGCCTTGGTCTTCTTCATGTCCACCGCGCCGCGGGTACCGTCGGAGGCCGGTTTTTCCCGTACGACCGTATCGATACGCAACTCCATGGTGCCGTCGTCGTTATTCTTGCCGGCAATGATTTGCGTGGGATCGTTCGTTGCCATCGGATATTCGTCCGTTTCGCCGACGCGGCCGGGCTGGTCATTCCCTTCGGTGGCATTGAAGTTTGCAGGTTTGCCGTATTCCTGTGCCTCCGTACCCCGGGGATCCGTGATCTGGTGAAACTCATGCGCAAGCTTACTGATGCCTGCCAATACCCTTTCCAGCGCAGATTGCGCCGCGCCGGGCGGTCCCACGTGTTCACGGTACTGGATCCGCTTTTCCTGATCTGTGGCGACGGCAACGATGGTTTTCAGGTTCTCCGGAGGCTTGGGGATGTACAGCTGCAGCAGATCGGCCAGGTTGTCCTCGATGCGTTGGTCGTGCGCGCGCAGGGCGAGGAGGATCTGACCGAGTTCCTGCCATCCCTCTTCCATTTCGCTTGTGCTGAGCCACATCTCCGGATCGGCGTTGGGGGGGATCAGGATGGGGCAGATGATATAGCCCATTTCCTTGCCGGGCGCCGTGCGCATGGCCCTTCCCACGGCCTGGATCACGTCGATGGGGCTCTTGCGCGCTTCCAGGAAAGCGACGGCGTTGAGCGACGGCGAGTCCGTCCCCTCGCCGAATATGCCCACGTTGATGATGCCGTGCGGGTTGGCGTCGGTGGATTCGGCCAGTCGTCGTTTGCCGTTTTCCCGCGCGGATACGTTGCTGGTGGCGTCGAGATGTTCGAGGGTGAATCGTGCGGCGGATTGCCCTTCCCGGTTATTGCGCAGCCAGTCCTGAAGCCATTTTCGCACCGCTTCGGTCTGGAGGTCGTCCGCCATGTTCTTCGACTTGTCGACGGTGTTCATGAACGCGATGCACGATCTGATCGGCACGGCCCCATTTTCGTTTTCGCGCGCATGCGTGGCGCCGCCCATGGCCAGCGCGAATGCCAGTCCCCGAAGATAATCGGAAGTCGTGAGGGCGCGGCGGCCCTTGCTCTTTGTGTTCGCCGCGAGCAGGTTGGCCTGCCGGAAGGCCTCGGGGTCGTTGACGCCCAGGGCGATGATCCGGTAATCGGAGAGCCAGCCGTGTTTGACGGCCTCCATGTAACTCTTGCGGTACAGTTCCACCCCGAAAACGGTTTCGTCGTCCATACTCCGGACGATCCACTCGTCGGACCGGCTCTGATCAACCTTTCTGGTGTCGTAAATGCGCGGCGTGGCCGTCTGGTACACGCGGTACGTAGCGGGGAACGCGTCGTTGTCGTGGCAAAGCGTGAAATCCCGGACCCGCTTCTCCTCTGGCGAGAGATCCGTGTCCTTTGACCTGTTTTTCCTGCGCAGTCCGGCGGTCCGATGCGCTTCGTCGCCGATGAGCACACGGGCAACGGCACCGGTGTCAGCCAGCGCTTCGGCAATGCGGCTGCCGCTCTGATAGGTTCCGAAGATCACGCTCAACTGCCCACTGCCGCTTCCCTCCCTGATCCAGCCTGCTATTTCGTCCGGGTCGGTGGTGACCTTTCCCTTTATTTCGGAGGCGCTGACGTTACTGTTGTCCAACGTGGGGTCGCTGGCGCTGTTGCGGGAACTCTCTTTCCTGGGATCGTAACCGGCTGTTTCGTCCGAACAAACGGCGAGCGCCCGGATGCCCTTCTCGGTATGCTGCAGGTACTCGCGCCTGATCTGGGCGACCAAGGCAATGGACGGGCACAGTACAATGGAAAGTTCGCCGGGCTGCGTGAGCGTCTCGACTATGCGCAGCGAAATGCGGGTCTTCCCGGTGCCGCAGGGCAGGATGATCTTTCCGCGCGCCTGGCCCTTAGGCAGGCCGCCGCTACTGGTTTGTTCATGTTCCCGGAGGATCCGCACGCTTTCGGCAACGGCCTCGTTCTGCATGCAGTTCTTGGTCTGCCGACTCGCGTCGTCTTTGGGATTCGGTTCGCTGTGCGGCGATTCCTCGTGAGTGAACGCGGCACGCTGCTGCTGGAGGTCATTGGCGATATTAACGATCTTGATGGGCCTGGATTTCGGGACAGCGGACATGGCGTTCCCGCCCAGCGGATTGTCTCCGTTGGTAACCAGCCAGCGCTCCGACCAGAAATCGTCCGAGGATGCGCTGGCGAAGCTGTCGATTTCTGCTTTGACTATGGCTCCGCCCCGGCCGCTTTCGTCCAGTTGGCGAGATTTGCACTGAATCGCGAGGTACTCGCCCGCACGGTTGACGGCAACCACGTCGATACCGGTATCCTGACTCGTGGATTGCGGTTGCTTCTGTTCGCGGTCGGGCCATTCATCCCAGCGCCAGCACTGGGCGATGTCCCAGTCCCTGATGTACGGACCCACGTAGACAGTCAGTTTCTCCAGCCATTTGCCGCCTGTCTGCTGGGGGCTGGCCTCAGTCACGGTTTCGATGGCTTGATCAATGCGGTCGATGATGTGCTGTTGATCGGTGGCCTGCTTTTGATCGGTGGATTGCATGGTTTCCTTCTGTGAACGAATACCTGGAATGCGCTGTATCTTGCCGGGGAACCTGGCCGATCAGGGTGTGACCGATTGCCTGTCTTTCCGACACGAACCGGATCGTCTCAATAAGTTGAAAATACCGTGAGATTTAATGTTATGTCAACTTCAATAGACGTTGATGTTGGAGTTTCCCGGTTGTTGCAACCAGGCTGGCATGGTATATTTCCCGTACCTTGTCGCGCTGACCAGTTCAGGGCTTTTCGATGTCGCACCGCCAACGGTTAGCAACGGACATGCAAAGGCAATTCCAGATTGAATCCCGGAGAGGACCACCATGAAAATCACCAAGCTGGAGACGTTCCTGGTCAAGCCCCGGTGGCTCTTTCTCAAGATGCACACCGACGAGGGCCTCGTCGGACTCGGCGAGCCTATCCTGGAGGGCCGGGCGAAGACCTGCGCGCAGGCGGTGGCGGAGCTGGAACCCTACCTGATCGGCAAGGACCCGACCCGGGTGGTCCACCACTGGCAGGCCATGTACCGCCACGCCTTCTACCGGGGCGGTCCGATCCTGACCAGCGCGCTCAGCGGGGTGGAGCAGGCGCTGTGGGACCTGTCGGGCAAGGCCCTGGGCGTGCCGGTGTACAAGCTGCTGGGCGGTCCGACCCGGGACCGGATCCGTATTTACAAGGGCGGCGGCGATCCGGCAACGATCAAGGAATGGATCGCGAAAGGTTTCACCTGCTTCAAGACGGGACCGTATTCGGAACGGCCGTCCCGGATTATCGAGAACAAGGCCTTCGTGGACACGGCCGTAAACCGTTTCGCCGAACTCCGGGAAGTCGCCGGTCCGGATATCGACCTGGCCATCGACTTCCACGGGGCCATAAGTCCCCAGACGGCCAAGCTGCTGATCAAGGAACTCGAACCCTACCAGCCCTTCTTCGTGGAAGAACCCGTTCAGTGCCAGAACGTCGACGTGCTCGCCGAAATCGCCCGGGGCACCCACCTGCCGATCGCCACGGGCGAACGCGTATTCACCAAGTGGGGATTCCGCGAGATCCTGGAGAAGCAGGCCGCGTCCATTCTGCAGCCGGACCTGTGCCATGCGGGAGGCATCTTCGAAGTCAGGCTCATCGCGGGCATGGCCGAGGCTTACTACGGCGGCATCGCGCCCCACAACCCCCTGGGGCCCATCTCGTTGGCCGCCTGCCTGCAGCTGGACGCCTCGATACCCAATTTCGTCGCCCAGGAGCACACGACGCTGGGCGAGGGGTACCTGAAAAAGCCCTTCGTCTTCAAGGATGGTTTCGTGGAATTGCCCACGGCGCCGGGGCTAGGGATCGAACTGGACGACGACGCCATGGAGGACCAGATCGACCACGACTGGCGGAACGGCGAGAGTTACCTGGCCGACGACGGATCCGTGGTGGACTGGTAGCGCGTTCGGCACTTAAACGCGAGACGAGCGATTATGCCGACGACGGATCCGTGGTGGACTGGTAGGATCGAACAAGCCGGTAACCGTCTTCTATGGCCGCCAGCGGGTCGGGGAGCCCGGGGTTCATTTCCAGGCTGACCGGACCGTCGTATCCGATGTGGTCGAGCGTGGCCAGCGTTTCCCTCAGTACGTCCTCGGTGAGCACACCGTCGCACAAAGCCCAGTGGAGATCGGACACGCCGTCGTTGTCGTCGAGGTGGAAGTAGCCCAGCCGGTCGCCCGCCTTCGCAACGGCCTCGGCAGGATCTTCCTTCGAAATCTGGGCGTGGCCGATGTCGAACAGCAGGTACAGGTTGTCGTGACCGAGACCCGCGATGTAGTCGAGGGTGCCCTGTACCGTCGGCAGGGCCTTACCCGGAAAATGCTCGATGCTCAGTTTGATGCCGTACCCGGCGGCCACGTCGGCGAGCCCGGCCACGGACTCTCCGTACCGGTTCAGCGTCTCCCCGTCCCCTTCTTCTCCCGGCAACAGGTAGGCCCGCCGGATACCGGTCTCATGGGCGTATTCGAGGGCTCGCCTGGTATGCTCGACGGCCGCGGCCCGGGCGTCCGCGTCGTCCGCGTCGAGGGCGGCGCCTTCCGGCATCCCGAAACCAGTCGCCATGCACGCGGGTGTCAGCTCGAGATCCGATATCAGGCGGCGGGACTCGGCAGACCTGAAATCGAAGGGGCGATGATCGATGTGGCGCAGGCCCGTCTGTGCGGTCCCCGTGAGCACGTCCGCTTCCGTGCCCCCCAGGGCCCAGGTGCAGCATGAAATCGTCATGAACCGGATCCTCCTTGCTCGTACTTCTCGTGACTGAATCGCTGTCCCAGCATCAGCATGCCCGTCTCCGGATCGCGGGTTCCGGTATCGAAGAGATCGCCGGTTTCCGCCATCCAGCGCTGAAGGCGCGATTCGCAGTCGTCCTGAACCTGACGGTACGTGGGAACGCCGGCCAGGTTCTTCATCTCATATGGATCGGCTTGTCGGTCGAAGAGCAGGGTGTCCCTTTGGTGCCCGTGCCAGCGCGCATAGACCCACCGGTCCGTCCTGATCCCGCGCCAGTAGCCGACCCATTCGCCCCGGTGCGGCCATCCGGGTCCGAGAATCTGCAGATAGACCGAATCGTTGCGCGATCCCGGTCTCCCCGTGAGCACGTGCGACTGGTCTACGCCCTGCACCCCCTCGGGCACGGGCACCTCCGCCATCCCCAGCAAGGTGGGCATCATGTCGACGCTGCTCACCAGGGCGTCGCTTCTCGTCCCCGGCGCGATCCGTCCCGGCAGCCGGGCGATGAAGGGTACGTGGATGGACTCCTCGTATGGCGTCGCCTTCGATGCGCGGAAGGAAGGGTGCATCCAGCGGTCCATGGGTTTTCCGTAGCCGTGGCTGCTCAGGTGGTCGCCGTGGTCCGAGGTGAAGACGACGAGGGTATCGTTTCGGATGCCCAGCCGTTCCAGCGCGTCATCCAGCCTGCCGAACTGGTCGTCCAGCGCGGTTACGTTGCCGTAGTAGTGGGCAATCTCCCTCCGTGCGAAGGCGGCGAACTGCTCCGGGACATTGGGTGGAAGATCCACCTTTTCGGGGTCGTAGACATCGTACGCGGAAGGATACTCGTCGTAGGGCCAGTGGGGCGGTCCCCAGCTCAGCACGAGGGCGAAGGGGCGGTCCGCGTGTTCCCCTGCATGGTCCCGTACGTGGTCCTCCATGAACCGGATCGCCAGCGAGGTTTCTGCTTCCGGCGCCCACTCCTCCATTTCAATCGGTCCCTGCTCATTCTCGAAGTAGGAGACGTCGTAGTAGTCATGATTGCAGTCATAGGCTGCCATATAGTCGAAGCCATACCGACCATTCTCACCGTAGGGTCCGTAGCCCAGGTGCCACTTGCCGATGTAGGCCGTGCGGTAATCATGAGTCCCAAGTACCTCCGGCAGGAAGGCCTGGTCCCGGTGCAGCAGGTACTCGTTGTCCATGACGCCGTTGACGTGGGAATAGCGTCCGGTCATGAGCTGGCCGCGGTAGGGCGAGCAGATGGGACAGCTGGAAAACACCTGGTCCAGCACCACGCCTTCGGCAGCGAGCCGGTTCAGGTTAGGTGTCTGTACGACGAGGTTTCCACTGGTACCCATGGCGGAGTACCGGTGCTGGTCGTCGAATACGTAGAGGATGTTGGGGCGGGACATGAATTGCCTTGGCCGGACCTAAGACCCATCCAGCGCCTTGCGCATATCGTCGCCTTCCCGCTGCCAGTAGCTATGCAGTATGTGCACGTCCGTGCCGATGCAGAAATGGCGCACGCCAAGGTCCAGGTAGTACCGGGCATCGTCGGCGGTATTGATTTCCGCGCGGGGGTTCCTGCCCGCGGCCAGGGACTTTTCGATCACCACGCGTTCGACCTCTTTCACCGCTTCTCTTTGACCGATCCTGCCGACGTTCACGGAATAATCGGCCGGTCCCCACTGGATCATGTCGATCCCGTCGATCTCGAGGATTTCATCCAGGTGATCCACCGCGGGTCCCTTTTCGATCATGGCCGCCACGACGATCTCGTCCAGGGCGTTCACGTAGTCCTGGCCGCCGCCGTAACCCATGTAGGAAAACCTCCGAGTCGCGACCCCGTAGGTCCCGCGGGATTCGGGTGTATCCGGCCGCGCGATGTCCACGCAGGCACGGAAGTCGCCCGGTGTCCGGCAGTCGGCGAAGAGCACGCTCTGAAATCCGGAACCGATGGCCCGCTGCGCCAGGAATCCCCGCGGCTCCTGGTCGACCTTGATCATCAGGCCGAGATCGTGCAGTTCGGCGGCGCGGCCCAGGTTGTCCAAGTCATGCAGGTCATAGGGTCCGTATTCTCCCACGAATTCGACGTAATCGTACCGGCCGGTGTGTCCCACAAGCTCGACCACGGAGGGCCAGACGGTGTGAATATGGGTGGCCAGGGAGGGCTTGCCGTCCTTGAGGATTTGCCTGAGTCTGTTCGGTCGCATGTGATGCTCTTGCCTTTCATGATTCGTGCTGCCGTGTATGGAATCTCGTTGAAACTCCTACGTTGAAACCCTTGCGTTACGGTTCTTGCGCCTTTGTTTCTTCAAAGGTTTCAATGGCCTGGCCCGCCCATTCGATGTGCATCCTGACCATGGCCGTTTCACGCTGCAGAGACAGGGCGAGATGGGGCGCGGACCCGGCCTGCACCCTGGTCTGCGCGTTGAGGATGCTGGCGTAGGTCTTTGCCTTGCGTCTGAAATCCGTAAGAAACCGCAGGGTTTCCTCGCTGCTAGCCGTGTCCGCCATGAATCTAAACCTGAGCATCAGCTCGGGAAGGTTGTCCCTCAAGTCGGATACGGCGAGCCGTTTGCGCAGCCAGGCCCTGAGGGTCTTTTTCCCTTTCTCGGTCACATGAAACACTTCCCTCGGCTTCAATCGGGATCGATGAACCACTTCGCTGTCGATAAACCCGTTCTTTTTCAGCAGTTTAAGCGCGGGGTAGATGGAGCCGGGGCTGCTGCTGAAATGACCCACGGGCGCCGTTTCCATCTCAGTGCGAACGTCGTATCCCGATCGGGGAAGCTGGTTCAGCATCCCCAGCAGCACGTATCCAAGCAGGGTGGGCGTATACTGTCTGGCCATAATGTGATATGATAATTATTAGTACGATTCGATCTAATCTATATGGACCGGACCGCCCTGCCAAGCACAAAATGCCGGGTGGACGTGGATTTCCTGGTCACGTCCGTACCTTCGTGGTATTGACGATGTAGTGGTTGTTACCTGGTACAAAGATGACGCTCACTGGCCTTCCGTGGTCTGCTTCTGTCTCCAGACCTCGAATTCAGCCGTCATTTCGGGCGTCCATTCGCGGTCGATCTCGCCAGGCGTGTAGGTACCCTCGCGAAGCTGCTGATGTCCCCATGCGTCCCGCATCCTGGTTTCTTCCGATTCGATGACGACCTGTTCCGCCAGGTGCGGCGGGATGAAGATGACGCCTTCCCGCGTACCGAGCACGATATCCCCGGGTACGCAGGTGGCTTCAAGCCCGATGCGGACCGGCACGTTGATACCGAGCAGGGTGACGTCCGCGATGGCCGTAGGGTCGACCCCTCGGATGTAAGACATCATCGGGATCTCGTAGAGCCTCTGCAGATCCCGGATGCCTCCGTCGATGACCATGCCGGTACCGGTTTTGGCGTAGATGGAATTGCCGAGATTATCGCCGGCGAAGGTACCGAACTTGACCTTCCCGAAGAGGTCGATGACGATCACGTCGTCGGGTTCGAGCGTGTCGATCACCCAGGAGTTCTGGCCGCCTATGCAACCCTGCTGTGCGCCGTCGGCCTGGATGGCCGTTTCCAGGTCCGGCCGGGTGGGTACATACACGCCGGTTACCGCACGGCCGACGAGGGTGCGATCGGGATGGAGGATCTGCCAGTCCCCCGCGAACTGGTAGTTGTATCCCTTGCCGCCGATGACGCCCCAGGCTTCCTCGATGGTAACCTTCTTCATCCGCTCCAGAATGCCGTCAGGCACGACGGGGCGTCCGTCCGGACCCCGCTCGCCGTCCCACTGCGAGGTGACGGCTCGCGTGAATTCCGGACTGTTCAAACCGATCATGTATGGCTCCTGTCTCCCTGGCGCGTTCGTGGATCGCCCTCTCCGCACACGAGGAATCACCCTCTACGCGCACAGGGATCGTCTTCGGCGCGCATGGAATTCGTTTCGCGTCGCGGTTTCGAGGGATAAACCGAGCACCCTACCTGGTCTGCGGTCCCAGCGTCTTCAGGTCGATGAAGGGCATGGCCTGGCCGATGACCTGCGGGAAATGGCCGTCCCATTTCTCGATCGCGCGAAGCTGAAGCAGGGTCGGCGTGATCGTGGCGCGCTGCAGGCGCTGCGCCTCGGCCTCGGCCTGGGCCTGCGCGACCTTCTGGTCGGCCTCGATACGGATGCGCTCGAGGTCGCGCTGTGCCTTCAGGGCCTGCTGCTCGGCCGTCTGCTTGGCCTCAATCGCCAGGTTGAAGGTCTGCGAAAAGGCAAAGTCGACGATGTTGAACTCGTCCACGATCATATTGAAGGCTATCAGCCGTTCCGTGAGAGACTCCTTGATCTTGTCCTTGACATCGGCGCGGCGCGTGATCAGCTCCTCCGCGGTGTACTGGGCGGACACCGCCTTGACGGCTTCCTGCACCGCCGGATCGATGACCCGCTCCTTGAAAAAGATGCCGATTTCCTGGTAGACCGTGTTCACGGCGCCGGGATCCACGTGGTAGTTCAATGCGATCGTTGACGATACCGTCTGAAGGTCCTTCGTGGAAGCCGTGGCGGCGGTTTCCGATTTCTTGATCTTCACGTCGACTGGGATCACGTCCTCGATGAAAGGCAGCTTGAACTGCAGGCCTTCGGGCAGGATGCGTTCCTGGACTCCGCCGAACTTGCTGAACACGACCCCGCGCTCGCCAGCGCCTATTACGGCATAGGAGTTGTACAACACCAGGAGCACAACGATGCCGATGGCGATCTTCAGATAAGGGATGTTGCTGCCGGGGAGCTGCTCCCGGATATCATAATCAGACATTTCTTCTCCTCCTTCTGATCAGTGGACTTGCGAGACCACGCTTTAACGTGGGTTTCAGGCATTGATTTGAATCAGCACTTTCAGGGAATCCTGCGCAGCGGCGGTAACCTCCATGCCCCGCCGTGTCTCAGATAAAGGAAATCGGTGCGTAACGACCTGTTCGGAAGTCACCACACCGGCCTCGATAAGGTCCAGCGCCGTGCGGGTGTCGTTGGGACCGCAGGAATAACTGCAAACGATCGATACGTCGTTAAAGTACAGGTCGAAGGGCCTGAAGGCAAGCACATCCTCCTCGGGCGGGGACATGAACAGGAGCACGGTCCCGCCCTTGCCCACGCAGGACAGGCCGGCCTGCATGGCGGCGATGCTTCCCGGTCCGACGATGACCACGTCGGCCATGATTCCGCCGGTCAACTCCCGCACGGACTCCGCGAGGTCATGCTCCCCCACGTCCACCACGTGGTCCATGCCGAGTTCGAGCGCCTTGCCCAGCCGCCAGGGAACCCTGTCGGCCCCAATGACCGTCTTCGCGCCATAGTGCCGGGCCGCGATCCCGTTTAACATCCCCATGAGACCCAGCCCGATGACGAGTACGATGTCCCCCGGACGGATGCGGGCGCGTTCCACCGCTTTCACCGAACACGCCAGCGGTTCGATCAGCGCGCCGTCGTCGAAGGATACCGAGTCCGGAAGCACCAGGGTGTCGTATCTGAGATTGATCTCCGGAACGCGGACGTACTCGGCCGCTCCGCCCGGGTCGAGCCGGGTCTTCTTCCAGGTGGCGCACATGGTGTAGTTGCCGCGCCGGCAGTGGCGGCACCGGTAGCAGGGCGCATGGTGGTGGATGAACACCCGGTCTCCCACGGAAAGCCCCTCCACCTCGCCGCCCAGCGCTTCGATGACACCGGTCGGTTCGTGCCCGATGACGATGGGCGCCTTCCGCCGGATATACCAGGGCGTAACGTCGCCACTACATATGCCGCAGCTACGCATTTTCACCAGGGCGTCCCGCGCCGTGATGGCGGGCGTGGCCATGTCCTCGATCCGGATGTCGTCGACATCGTAGATCTTGGCCGCTTTCATGGGCTATGCCTCGGTATCAGGGAATGATCGCATACTTCATCGTGTTCTTGCCGAGGAAGGTCCTGAAGGTCTCCGGCACTTCCTCCAGCGTGCGGTCTCCCGTGATCAGGGGGGTAACGTCGAGCCGCCCGTCCGCGAGCAGTTCGTAGGCGCGGCGGACAGCATCCGGAGTGAAGTGAAAAACGCCCTTCAGGGTGATCTGATCGTAGTGGAGCCTGGCCGTGTCATAGGTAACCGTCGTGCCGCCGGGGCATCCTCCGAAGAGGATGACGCACCCGCCCCTGCTGACCATGGTGACGGATTCTTCCCAGACGGCCGGGAGACCGGTGCATTCGAAGACGACCGGCGATCCAAGTCCGTCCGTGGCCTCCAGTACGGCTTCCGCGGCATGCGCGCCGGCGCTGTCGATGACGAGATCCGCTCCGACCGTTTTTGCCATATCCAGCCGGTAGTCGTGACGTCCCGACACGATAACCTGCCTCACCCCCATTTCCTTCAGCACCATGACGTGCAGCAGCCCGATGGCGCCGGCGCCGATGACGACGGCCGAGTCCGCGTCCCGTACCGGCGCCTGGCTGATGCCGTAGACCACGCAGGACAGGGGCTCCAGCATGGCGGCCTCGCGATAGCCCAGGCCGTCGGGCTTGGGGTACATGTTCACATCGACGACCGTGGCGGGAACCCGCAGGTACTCGGCGTACGCGCCCAGGGCCATCGTCTTCGTCAGGTACGGACACAGGTTCTGAAGCGACCGGCGGCAGTATACGCACTCCCCGCAAGGCGCCGTGTGCACAGACATGACCGGCTGTCCTACGGAGAACTTCTCCACCCTGTTACCTTTGTCGGAAATCACCCCCGAAAACTCGTGGCCGAACAGCGTCGGGGGCGGCATAAGGTGGTGCCCTCTCCGGAATGCCTTCAGATCGGTTCCGCAGGTCAGCGCGGACTTGACCGCCACGACCACGTCGTCCGGCCCCGCGACGGGCATGTCTACGTCGTCGCGCGTTTCTATCCGTCCGGGTTCCACAAGCACACATGCGCGCATAGGTTATGTATCCGTATCTGCCGGTACGATCACCTTGAACTGAAACGCCTTGCAGGTAAGACGAACAGACCACGATCCGGGTTTCACGGACGCCTGTTGTTTCACGGACGCCTATTATACGAACTGGGCGAAGCGATTGCAAGGACAGGCGATCCGCGTCAGTCAAAAAGGGATTGCCGGGGTGAATTGTATTGACACCCCGCGGACCGCCGGGTATCGTTTTCCCATGCTCATCTTCGACGGCGACTACCCCATGGCATATGGCGGCATCGAACTCAACCGGGACCTTACCCGTTCCCTGGCGGAGGTGCGCGCCGACGACGACAACCCCGGCAACGTCGCCTTCGCCTGCCTGCCCGAGATGCGCCGCGGCGGGGTCGCCGCCGCCCTGATGAAGTTCACGGTGCGCCGCAAGCGCGAGAACAGCATATTGCCGGGCCTGGTGGGAACCGCGGCCGTCTACGGGGCCGCCCGCGGACAGCTTGCATACTACCACGTGCTGGCGGCAGAAGGTGAAGGCGTCGTACTTACTGATGGGGAAACCCTGGCAAAGCATGTGGATCTCTGGGAGAAAGCGGAAGATACGGATGCGTTGCCCGTGGGTTTCATCCTCGGCATGGAAGGCGCCGATCCCGTCCTGTGGCCGGGCCAGGTCCACGACTGGTTCGAGTCCGGCGTTCGCGTGGTAAGCCTGACCCATTACGGTCCCAGCACCTATGCCCATGGTACCGGATCGGAAGGCGGCCTGTTTGCTCCTGCAAAAGACTTGCTGCGCGAGATGGCCTCCTGCGGCATGCTGCTCGATATGACGCACATCTCGGACGAGAGTTTCTTCGAGGCCGTGGACCTGTATGATGGTCCGGTCCTGGCCAGTCACCAGAACTGCCGCGCCCTCGTCCCCGGCCAGCGGCAGTTCACCGACGAACAACTCCGCATCGTCATCGAACGGGGCGGCGTCATCGGCGCGTCCATGGACACCTGGATGCTCTGTCCATGGTTTACCCTCGACTGGTCGAACACCGGGGGATACAAACGCCGGGACCACTTCCGCCGCGAGGACATATCCCTTTCCCACGTGGCCGATCATATCGATCACGTGTGCCAGCTGGCCGGCAACGCCGACCACGCGGCCATCGGCGGCGACACCGACGGACAGGGCGGCATAGACGGGGCGCCCTGCGAGGTCGATTCCATTGCCGACTACCGGCTGCTGGTCGCCATCCTCGAAGAACGGGGTTACGCCCGGGACGACATCGAGAAGATCATGTACAGGAACTGGGTGAGATTCTACACGGAACATCTGCCGAAGAACGGTTGACGGGATAAAAAGGAACATCTTCATGGGTGGTTTTTCCAATGGCGTCGGTCTTGCCGGTTACGCCGGATACACCGGTCTCGCCGGTCTCGCCGGATACGTCTTCCTTGCCGTTTCCCTGCTGTTTCTGAGCGGTTGCGGCGCCGACGAGAATGCGCGGCAGCCAGGCGGCGAAACCCGGGTCAATTCCATCGGCCGCCCGTTGCCGGAGGACGCGGCCCCGCCGGACCGGCAGCGGTTCCGGTACATGTTCCGCGAGCCTTCCACCCTGGACATCAGCGTGGCGGCCTACGAGGCCGACGGCACGTACTTCGCCTTCGAGCGGCTGGTGCTGCTGGACGAGAACAACGAACTGGTGCCCGCCGCGGCGGACCGTTGGGAATCTTCGGAGGACGGGCGGACGTGGACCTTTCACCTCCGCGAGGGCGCGCGCTGGAGCGACGGGCGGGACGTCACGGCCCGGGATTTCGAATACTCCTTCCGCCGGATGCTGGATCCGGCCAGCGGGAACATCTACGCCTTCCTCTACTACGTGATAAAGAACGGCCGGGCCTTCAACCAGGGCGAGTTGACGGACGTGGAGCAGGTGGGGATCCGCGCGGTGGACGACCTCACCTTCCAGATCGAGACCGAGGGTCCCTGCCCGTACCTGCCCTATATCGTTTCCTTCATCACCTCATCGCCCGTGCCGCGGTGGCAGGTGGAAAAACACGGCGCAACCTGGACCGAGCCGGAACATTGCGTGTCCAACTTCACCTACAGGCTGGCGGAATGGAATACGGGCTCCGACATGATGTTCACACTGGACCCGAACTACAACGGTCCCCACAAGGCGCTGCTCGAGGAGATCATCGTCAAGTTCATCGGCGCCCAGCGGCCGGGCACGCTGCCCTACGAGAACGGCGAGATCGACGCCTATCGGCTCGACCCGATAGACTACGAGCGGGTGCTCCAGGATGAGCAGCTCGCGCGGGAAATCCACCGGATGCCGGAGTTCACCACTTGGTACCTGTTCTTCCGGACCCGGCAGCCTCCCTTCGACGACGCCCGGGTCAGGCGGGCCATCGCGCACGCCATCGACCGGTCGGTGCTGAGCGGCACGGTCCTCAACGACCTGGCCATCCCCGCCTACTCCATGCTTCCGCCCGGCTTTCCCGGCTATTCGGCGGAACAGTTCAAGGCGTCCCAGACTTACGATCCCGACGAGGCACGCCGGCTGATGGCGGAAGCCGGCTATCCGGAGGGACGGGGGTTTCCCCGGACGGAGTTGTGGCTGCGGGTGGCCGATACGGGGATCAACCGCATCGCGGGCGAGGCCGTGCAGGCCATGCTCAGGGAAACGCTGGGCATCGAACTCGAAATCAGGTATCAGCAGCGCAACATATTCAACGAGAACCTGTTCCAGTGGCAGATCCCAATGGGCATGCTGGTCTTCGTCTACGATTACCCGGACCCGTCCAACATGCTCGGCCTCCTCTGGCGGTCCCAGCCCAGGGGATATGCCCGCCACGACTGGCTGCACGCGGAATTCGACGACCTGCTCGACCGGGCCAATACCCATATGGATCCCGCGGTGCGCTACGACTTGTACGCCCGGGCCGAGCGTATCCTGGCGGAGGAGGCGGGGGCCGTATTTCTCTTCCATCCGGTGATCACCGAACTGCGAAAACCCTATCTCCGGGGCGTAAAGCAGGACCGGGACGGCCGCGTGGTGCCGATCATATCGATCCAGACCGTGAACTTCACGGAAATGTACATCGCCCGCCACTGAACCGCCGCGGGATGCATGGAATCAACCGGTGTGTTGCCTGGCGCGCACCGCTGACTTGCCCTGGCCGTCCGTCACCCCGACCTGCCGCTATCTTCATGGACAAAACAGACGTATTGATCATCGGGGGCGGCGCGGTAGGCGTCTGTGCCGCCCACTATCTGCGCGAAGCGGGGCGCAGCGTCATCCTGGTCGATCGCGGGGAGATCGGGTCCGGCGCGTCCCACGGCAACATGGGGCTCGTCGTGCCCAGCCACAGCGTGCCGCTCGCGGCGCCGGGCGTCGTGGCGCAGGGTCTGAAGTGGATGTTCAGGCCGGACAGCCCCTTCTACATCAGGCCGCGGCCGGACCCGTCGCTGATCCGCTGGCTCTGGGCGTTCTGGAAGGCGAGCAGCGAAGACAGGATGCGGCGGGCCATTCCGCTGATCCGGGACCTGAGCCTGCAGAGCCTTGCGCTCTTCGACGGGATTGATGAGCTGGAGGGCGTGGCGTTCGACTACCATCGCCGGGGCGTGCTGGCCCTGTATCGAACGCCTGAGGGTATGGAAGAAGGCGAAGAGGAATCGCGCCTTCTCTCCTCGTACGGGCTTGAAATCGACGAACTCACGCCAGACGGCCTGGCCGAGGCGCTTCCGGGGCTGGAACTGAATGCCCTGGGCGGCCTGCACTTCAGGCAGGACGCTCATCTGACGCCCGGAAAATTCGTGCGCAGCCTGGCAGCGTACCTGGAGCGGCGGGGGGTTGATGTGCGGCCCGGGGCGGCAGTAACGGGCTTCACAAAAGAAAAGGGCCGCATCACGGTTGCCCACACGACCCGGGGCGACGTCGCGGCGGACGAGGTCGTGCTCACGGCGGGTTCCTGGTCGGCCGCGCTCGGCAGACTCGCCGACGTCCGGCTGCCCATCCAGCCGGCCAAGGGGTACAGCGTGACCCTGAGACGGCCGTCCGGCTGGCCGGAACAGCCCTTCATGCTGAGCGAGTCCCGGGTGGCCGTCACGCCCATGGGCGACACGCTGCGTATCGGAGGCACCCTGGAACTGGCCGGCATGGACCTGACCATCAACCGGCGCCGCGTCGCCGCCATACTCAGCGCCGTCCCCGGATATCTGCCGGCCTTCGACGCGGGCTCGCACGAGGTCGTCGAGACCTGGTGCGGACTGCGCCCCTGCACGCCCGACGGCCTGCCCTTTCTGGGCCGGGCCCCGGGCATTCCCAATCTGATCGTGGCCGCCGGCCATGCCATGATCGGGGTCTCCCTCGGTCCGGTCACCGGGAAGCTGGTCCGCCAGATCCTGGACGGCGAGCGGACCGGCATCGACCTCGATCTCCTGGCGGTCGACCGGTTCGCCCGGTGAGTGGATAGGAGCCGACCCAAGTCCGTGGGCACCTCGTCTGATCATCCCTTTACCCGCAAACCCCACGCCACCCTCGTACGGCTTTCCTTTCCCGTTCTGCTCTCGCTCATCGCCGAACCCCTTACCGGTCTCGTGGACACCGCCTTCATCAAGCGGCTCGGCGCGGAGTCCCTGGCCGCCCTTGGGGTAGGCGCGGTAGCCCTGTCCGGCCTTTTCTGGGTATTCAATTTCCTCGGGATCAGCACCCAGACCGAAGTAGCCCAGGCCGAGGGCGACAACGACCGGTCCCGGTCGGTTTCCATGAGCAGCCTGGGCCTCATCATGAGCATGGCGTTCGGGTTGGTTATCGTCCTCCTCGGCGTTCCGCTCACCTCGCACCTGGCCACGCTGCTCGGCGCCGCAGGCGCGATCCATGACGGGGCCGTGGATTACATCTGGTGGCGCTGGTTCGGCGCGCCGGCCATCCTGATCACGCTGACAGCCAGCGGAGCGTTGCGGGGGCTCCAGGACATGCGCTCGCCGCTCTGGATCGCCCTCGGCATCAACGGCATCAACATCGTACTCGACCCGATCCTCATTTTCGGCGCGGGCCCCGTACCCGCGCTGGGCATCGCCGGTGCGGCGGTGGCCAGCGTCGTCGCCTACTGGATCGGTGCGGTATGGTCGATCTGGATCGTCAGGCGGAAGCTCGGCTGGTCCTTCCAGGTGGACTTCGGCGCGGTCGGCCGTCTGATGCGCGCGGGCGCCGATCTCTTCATACGCACTGGCGTCCTGAACCTGTTTCTGCTCCTGACGACCCGCGAAGCCACGCACGGCGGCGCGGAGATCGGGGCCGCCCACCAGGCGATCCGGCAGGTGTGGATGTTCGGCACCTTCGTGCTGGACGCCCTTGCCGTCACGGGCCAGAGCCTGGTGGCCTATTTTCTCGGCGGCGACCGGATCCTCAGTGCCAGGAAGGTGGCCCGGATCGTCTGCCTGTGGAGCGTGTGGTCGGGCTGTCTGCTCGGATTCGTCCTGTGGCTGGGGAGCGCGTTCGTGGTCGATCTGCTGGTGCCCGCCAGCGCAGTTCCCTACTTCCATTCGGCGTGGATCATCGCCATCGCCGTACAGCCCCTCAACGCGCTGGCCTTCGCCACCGACGGACTGCACTGGGGCTCGGGGGACTACCGCTACCTCAGGAACGCCGTGATCCTGGCGACCGGCGTGGGTGCGGCCGGGCTGCTCGCCGGTCCCCACGCCCTGGACTGGATCTGGATGATGACGGCGGCCTGGATCGGCGTCCGGGCGACGCTGGGCGTGATACGGATCTGGCCCGGGGTGGGGAACAGTCCGTTCAGGGTGATGGATTGACGGGGGTGGACGGATGTAGCGGGTGCAGAGGGAGGTCCACAGTTACATAATTGATCGGGCTTGCGGACGGACGCACGAAAGAACTCACGGGCTTGTTCTTTCCGTGGATGCTCTTTGCCGACCGCGTACATGAATACGTTGGTGTCGACAAAGATCATGTATTCGTGGTGCCGCTTCCTTTCGACTGTTTAATGAGTTCAAGTTGCTCTTCCCAATCCGGTTCCAAGTTGGGCCCAGGGAGACTGTCGCACTTGGCGAAGAACGCATTCAATTCATCCAGTTTCTCGACGGCCTCTTGTTCGGAGAGGATGTAGTTTTTTCTATGGGTATGGAGTTCCCGAAGCCAGGTATCGAATTCGCTGTGGCGATCCCGTCGTTTTTGGTCGAAAAACCCGTCAATGTTCCTTATCTCGTTGAAAAGAGTGTACGCCATGCCGGCGATACTTGCGAGATAGTAGTGTTCCTGTTCCTCATAGATAGAAATCGGGTACTCGGTTCCTTTCAACGCGTACCGCTCAAAATTGATGCCGATCGCAATATCGAATCGCTTCTCTTCTACGCTTGAAGCCTTTCCAAATACCTGTTCCGGCCAGTTGTTCTCCGGCATCGAACCCAATCCGTCGTCTTCGTCCTCAGACTGATCTTCATGGGGGATGACGACGCAACGTTCGATTTCCAAACCTTTGCCCCTTGCGTCTATGAGCAACTTTTGGATGTGATGGCCATAGCGCGCCTTAAGATCAATCGGCAATAACCTCTCGTCCTTGAAGAGCATGTATGCCTTAAGGCCCAGTTCGATTCCATGCAGGAAATTGTATGCCGTTGACTGATGGGATTCAGAAAACATCAACCCAAATGTCTCCTTCCAGTCACGAGACAGTTCATTGCGCCCAATCTGTATGAACACCTTTCCATGTTCAAAAAATTCTTTATGGCCGAACCATTGTTCGCCAATGATTCCCCTGATGAATTGGAATTCGTTTATTTTGTCGTTAACTATTTGCTGGTTCAAGAGTTTACGCGCATCGTCCCGGTCCAACTCCTTCCGTTGTCCGACACGGTCATGCAGATAGTATCGGCCATCCGAGTCTCGCACTATTTTCTGGTTGTGTGTTATTTCGAAACAGCGGTGTTTTGGTTTCATATGGTGTGAACCTTTTCAGTGCGTTGCTGACTTTGTATGAGTATGTCTCCGGTCATTATTGAATGTCAGCAATAATGGAGAATCCGTCAACCGAGATTCCGAACTAATTCGTGGTGTTGGTTTACCACACCCATAACGGTATGAGCTTAGAACTCGGGTGAGTCGAATTTAAGTCGGCTGGGGAGGATCAGGGCTACAACGCGCTACCAGGGAAAATCGAAGGTGGGCTGGTTCGCGTAGCGCTCGAGGGCTACTCTGAGACGGGCCCCGGAACCTGGCGCAAGGTGCAGGCGGAGGTAGTCGCCTCTCACTTCCGTGGTCCGCCCGTTCCCCTTCCCCGCTTCGCTTTCGATAGTCGCCGACTTCAACGCGTGCTCCCGGTACGCCCCGCCCTGTATGATCACTTCCGCGGGCTGCACGGGATTTGTGTTGACCAGGGTTACCGCCGATTCCGTTTCCCCGACCGCGTCGACCAGGGCCGTCACGTCGGCCGGGAGGCCCGGCCGGCGCGCCACGGGATCGAAATACCGGAACATGCAGTGGACCGCCTGGGCACGCCTGGGTGCGGGGCCGCCCATGGTCTGCTGGAAGAGCGCGCCCGGAACCGCCGGGTTGAAGCCGTTCGTATTGTCGGACAGGCGCGTGTCCGGCGTCATCGGGTCGTTACGCACACATTCCACCTTTTCACGGACGGTCGCCAGGTCGGCGCGCAAAGCCTCGTCGGGGTAATCGGGGTTTTCCCCGGCCAGGAAACGCAGCCACGCGTCATCCGGGCAGCGCGCCCGGGCCGCGTCCGACATCGACCAGTACCAGGTCTCCATCGCCCCTGCGCTATACGGTTCCGGGGTGAAGCCGTACCAGCCGTCGTCCCCGTACTTCCGGGGATACAAGGTCGTGCCGTCCTCTTCGCGGGCGTTTTCGTTGACCAGGTCGATCATCTCGCTCCACGGCGCCACGTAAGACCGGTCCCCGGTCAGCAGCAGCGCGTGGCTGAAGCCCGCGAGGCTCAACTGAATCGTGTCGCGGTGAACGATTTGACCGGTTTGAGGCGCGACGGTCGTGAACCCCCACCCGTAGCATCCCCCGTACCACTTTCCGTCGCAGGCGCCGCCGATGGTCCCGTCCAGCCCTATGTTGGTGGGGATGATGCCGCCGTTGGCCCGGGTGCGTTCGACCCAGGCGTCCACGTATTCCAGGATCCAGTCCCGGTACTTGGCCTCGCCCGTCAGCGCGTACGCGTTGAAGGCGAGTCCCGTCGCGAGCATGTTGGAGGGATGGTCGCCGATCACGTCGGTGTAGTCTTTGAAATGGGCCAGCATCTCCTGGTAATTGCGCTCGCCGTGGGCCAGGACGAAGCGGCCCTCCTCGATGGGATCCCCCGTCCAGTCCAGTGCCGTGGCCTTTCGGAGCATGGGACCCCGGCTCCCGTTGAACAGGCTGCGGATGATCCGGTGTTCCGGGTCGTAGTTCCGCGCCCCGGGATCCTCGTCCATGTAGAAACCGGACCACAGCCGCACCCGGCGCTCGAATTCCTCCGCGTCCGGGTCGCAGAGGCCGAGATCGCCGAATACGGACATGCTCTCGCCGTTGTGGAGCCAGTCGAACATGACGGGGAATTCCTTGTAGTACATCCCGTCCCTGCAGAAGGGCACGTCCACCGTCTTCGCCTCGGTGTACTGCAGGATGTGCCCGTCCTGGGCGAGGTTGCACAGGTCGAGCAGCTTCTCCGGACCGCCCATAATGTACAGGATGGGCCATCCGGTCAGGTTCTCGATAGCGTCGTCCGGACCGTCATCGCCGCCCCAGCGGGGCACGCAGCGCATGTAGCCCCGCTCGTCGAAGTAGCGGTCGTAGAAGTACTCGCAGGCCCGGGCCTGGGCTTTCAGGGACTCCTTCTGCAGGAGCGCCCAGGACGGGAGCGGCATGGGGGTGGTGATGGAGAGGGTGGTCATGGGAAGGGATTTAAGCTACCAGTAGGGATGACCAGGAAGTCAGGAGTAAAGCCTGGGCAGGATTGCTAATCCACGCCCGTGCATACGGACCGTCAAGGCACCGGAAGGATTTCGGTCTTTTCTTCAAGCCAGGCATTCAATTCGGTGAATCGGAACGAACCGGCTTCAAACATCCTCATGAAAAAGGAGTGTGCTTCCTCGTTGTCGGAGTTGATGAAGTGGCCGTTCATGCGCAAAAAGGTATCTGTGACGAAAAAGGCGACCCGCTTATTGCCGTCTACGAATGCGTGATTGTTGGCCAGACTCTCCATCAGGGCGGCCGCTTCCTGGATGAGTCCGTCATAGTATCCAAGCTGGGGGCGCATAAGCGCCGCGGCGAGCGCGCCTTCATCACGGATTCCCGGAGAACCGCCAAAGGCGCTCGTCAGGGCTTCGTGCATGGCGATGACTTCCTCTATGGCCGGGTAGTCATGGTTCATTGGGCCAGCAATTCACCCAGGCGTCGGTTTTTCTCGACACTGACCCGAAAATGGGCCATAACCGAGGCTCGAAGCTTTTCCCGGTCGCGGTTTTCAATGTATTCCCGCATAGCTTCTTCCAGTACTGTCTGAAAATGGCGGCCTTCCTTGCGGGCAATTTCGCGCACCGCCGCCAGCAACTCCGGCGAAGCCTGACTGGAGAATTTCTGTCTTGGCACAGCCATCAAGTATGTCCCCTGCGTATCGTTGTTACAATCTGGAACTTCATATACTAGCACTGTAAACTCGAAGTGTCAAGAAATATCATGATGAAAATGGGCACTCCACCGCAGGTTGACGCGCACACATGCAGCGTTGCCTGAGGAGGCTTCCACGCCTGGCGGTCAGCCAAGCACTCGGATGGGCCCCGGATAACGTCCCAGGGTCGCGTCGTTCGTCAACAGCGTCATCCGCTCGGTCTGCGCCTGCGCCACCAGGATACGGTCGAACGGGTCTCTGTGTATCAACGGAAGGTGAGTTACCGCGACGGCGTGCGCACTCGTAATGGGCAGTTCCCTGTAGCCGTTTTTCAACAGCGCGCTTCGCAACAGATGCGGGTCGACAGCAAAATCCTTCCTCTGCAGACCGTGCTTTATGGCAATCTCCCACAGGGATGCGGCGCTGAACACCGGTTCATTACCTGGATGTATGATCATGTCCCTTGCCTCGTCGGACAATCGCTGCGGCGCGCTCGCAGCCCAGAGCAGAACCTGCGTGTCCAGCAGAATGATCACTGCTCGCCCTCGAAAAGCGTTTCGATTTCTTCGGCTCCCATCCGGTCGAAGTCGTCCGGGACCGAAACAGAACCTTCCAGAAACCCCAGTCTACGTACCGCGCCCTGGTTTTCCGAGTCCACTGAGACGACTTTTACAGCGGGTTTGCCCGCCCGTGCGATGATAAAAGGTTCACCGTTCACGGCATCCCGGACCAGCCTGGAAAGATGCGTCTTGGCTTCGTGCATGTTCACGGTGCGCATTGGTCGTGCCTCGTGTTTAAGACCGCATGTTTGTATGATCGATTATAGTCTGCAGATAGGACTAAGTCCACCTGACTTAGTTTACTGGTTTACACATGAAAAGTCAAGTACTGGTCAAGGAATCCCGATCAAATCCCGACCCTGGATTCTCGTTACATGTTGCGTGATGAATGCATCAATTCCGGGCAACGAATTACAACCGCACCGAACGCCATAAAGCGGGGTCCGCGTCCTTCTCATTTCTTCCGTTTATTCCGCCCCGAACTCGAGTACCGGCCGGGTGAACCGGACTTGCGACCGGACGATGACGTTGACCCGCCCTTGCGGACGTTTGGCGTGCCGCGAGGTTGCTGCCTGACGCTCGGGGTACTTCGCGGTTGCTGGCGAACACTCGGTGAGTTTCGAGTCTGTTTCCGGATGTTCCGGCCGGACTGCCTTACGCGTGCCGGAGAGCTTCGCGGTTTCTGCTTGGCTCTCTGGCTCGAGGGCTGGTTGACCCTGACAAAATCCTCCCTGCTTCTCCCCGTGCCGGCCCGCACATCCGTTGCCCGCCGGTCACGGTTCGGGTTTCTGTTGGTATTCGAAACCTGCTTGCCGCGGTTCGGGTTGCGATTCGGCGAATTCGATCCATCAAAACGCGGTCTCTTGATGCGATCCGGCTGCTGCCTCACATCCCGCCGGAGCCGATCGAATCGACCGGGAGGCCCCTTGCCCTTGTTGGACGAAACTGCAGTTCGGTTTCGATCTGGCCTGACCGCGAGGTACGGATGCCGACGTATTTTCCGAACGGGCTTCAATCCACGCCGGACATTCCGGTACCTTCGGTCGACGACGATCACGTTGCGTCCCCATCGTCTTCTCGGATGGGGCCACGGGTCGAATCCCACGAACAGCCAGGGGTCGTACAAACGCCAATAGACGCCCGTTCGACAGTTCCAGGGTACGTACACGCCGCCCCTTCTCAGAACAGGTTCGCACCACCAGGGCCAATGTCCCGGCAGCAGACCCGGGTGAACGACTACGGTGGTTCTGCGTTCGATCACCGTCTTTTCGTCATCGGCCGTTTCGCCTTCCCCGCTTTCTTCCGCTTCTTCCGCTTCATTCGGATCGTCCAGATCGTGCCGGCCGGCATTCGCATAAGAAGTAAAGTCATCCATGTCGGTCCCGCCAGGATTCACCGTAGACGCCGAATCTCCCGATTCAGCGGCCAGTTTGAACCACCGGGCCGCTTCTTCAAAGTTCTGCGTCACGCCCAGTCCCTCGGCGTACATGTTGCCCAGGGCGTACTGGGCGTCGGACAGTCCCTGTTCGGCCGCCAGTCGGTACCACATCGCGGCTTCGGTGTAGTTCTGCGTCACGCCCGGTCCCGCCGCGCCGATGGAACCCGGGTCGACGGACGGATCCCCCTGTTCCTGTTCCGCGGCCATCGCGTACAGGGATCCCAGGTTGAACTGCGCTTCCGCAAGGCCCTGATCCGCGGCCAATCGGAACCACCGGGTTGCTTCGGTGTAGCTCAGGAGCACGCCCTCGCCTTCGGCATACAGGGAACCCAGGAGGTTCTGCGCATCGGCGAGGCCCTGTTCGGCGGCCGCGAGATACCATCGGGCGGCATCCGCGAAGCTCTGCGGCACGCCATGACCCGCGGCGTACATGGTACCCAGGACGAATTGGGCGTCGGCCAGACCCTGATCGGCGGCTTTACGGTACCACTTCGCGGCTTCAACTTCGTTCGGGGTCACGCCAAGACCGAAGTAGTGCACGAATCCGTAGTTCATTTGCGCCACGGCATGGCCCTTTTCGGCCGCGGCAAGACAGGCGGGTACCAGGGCAGTTGCTTCATCAGGGGTCAAATGGCGCAACGACTCGGACCGCGAGAAATCCTCCGTGCACGAGGCGAGCACAGGATCCAGGCCGCCCTGCGCAGTCTGGACCGTCTGGACCGTCTGGACCGACCGATCGATCGGTGCCGGCTGAACCGCCTGCACCGCCTGGCCGGGCTCTGGCGGCTGAACGGCCTGCGCGCCCTGTGCGGGCTGTGCGGGTTGTGCGGGCTCTGGCGGCTGAACGGCCTGAGCGGACAGGGCCGAAATGCGATTCGCCTGAAAAGTCGCGATACACACCACTAGTGGCAGTATCGCCCTCGATGGCAGTATCATCCTCATCGTTGCACCTCCTCATGGTAGGCGGCAAGACAGGCCTTGAGGGTCGGATGCGGCATACACATATGGATCAGGACGGGCAGGCCCTATTTGTTATTATTGGAAGCAGGCGATGCTGTTTCGATATGAATACCTGATTATACGCTGCGGGTCCTGGTCGGGTTCCCTGTCGACCAGACTCGGATTCAGGGTCGCTTTCCCAGGGCAGTCGGTCCGACTCGAGAATGAACTCCTGGCTGAATCATTGAACGGATTACGCACGCTTTGATAGTCACGGGACTTCCGAGATCAGGTTGTCGTAATTGCAATGGGTTTCAACTGGAGTATATGTGCCCGTCAGGCCGCCTTGGCCTGCCGCATCCAGAAGCAGCCGTGCACCAGCGATTCCTCGTAGGTCAGCGCCTGGCCGATTCGCCTCTTGTCGCGGAGGCGGATATCGGTACCGAGTCCCACGCCGGGATCCTCCTGGGCATCCATGGAAGCGAAGCGACGGATCACCCACAGGGCTGTATCCGCCGACGGAGGACCGGTATGGGTGGGCTGCTCCATCAGGTGGGATTTGATGAGCGCTCCCCAGTGTGCCGCCAGCAGGTGCCGTGCTCCGAAGATCTCCACGGCAGTAATCCACCGACCCTGTGAGACCGCGATACCGCACTGCCCCGGCAACGGCCCAAGCCCGGAGAGTTCCCGGGCCGCCGAGGCCCGGGCTTTGTCGCGGCTGAATACCTTTTTCGATGGCTTTCCATCGCGGCCGCGGTGCTGGAATGAGCCTGATTGGACCGCAACTCATCCGCGATTTCGGACCAGACTCTGCCCTGGTCGCTGGAGTGGGCCTGCTCCTGCTGCATCGAGTCGAACACGCCTTCCCGGATCACCCTGCGGATTCGCGGCGACGCATTCACCTCATCGCGCTGGTACGGCAGGGCCTGTCCCCACCTCCCTTGTTCCAGGCATGAAACAGGCAGGGAACGTTCAGACCGCGCCGGAACCAGCACGGACGCATTGACGGCGCGGTTCTGTTTGCCTCCCAGGAAGTGCTCGCCGTCGACGATCAGGATCGGCGTGTCGGTCGGGTTGACTGCCAGCAGGGATCCTACCGCCGCGTTCTCGAGCTCCCGGACAACGATGCCGGAGGAGGTTCCGGTCCCTATCTCAGGAGGATTGTTCGCCGGCAGGTAGACGGGAAAGAAAGAAACGCCGAGTCTGGTAATCGGGGCGCCGATTGCCGCGGTCGAAAGGTGCTGTATCATCGTGGTCCTCCAGCTGTTCGCTATCTGATTCTCCTGCGAACCGTTTCCAGCTGTGGATATACACGGGGGGTATCGGGTTACACCGCCGCCCGACGAACGCGTTGTAGTCCATGATACTTAACATTTCGATGAATTACAATGAAATCCCGGCTGGACCGCCCTGGACTCCCCGACAGCAGATTTCGTTCGAGCGGACCATTTGGCCGATATGCCTTGACACCATCGGACAGGTCACCGAATCTTGTGAGGTCATGTAAGTGGTATGCATCAAAATCCAGATTACCGCGTCACCATATCTTACAGCGTCCCACATCCCGCAATATCGTTCCGAAAGGACCCGGCATGCGCAAGAGCAAGGTGCTCTCCAAGCTTCGTTCCTCCGGCTTCGTCCGGATGGCCGGCCTCGGCCATTACCTGCCGTTTTACATCCGCTACGCCGCCCATTTCAGGTTCGACGGCCTGTGGTTCGACCTGGAACACCGGGCCATGGATTCCAGGGAAGTGCAGTCGATCCTGGCCATGTGCCGGCAGCACGATATCGATTGCATGGTACGCCCGCCGACCCTGGAAAGGACCCGGCTGTACCGGTACCTGGAAGACGGCGCCACCGGATTCATGATTCCCTTCATGTCCACGGCGGAAATCGCGCGCCACGTCGTCGACTGCACGAAGTTCCCGCCCCTGGGCAACCGGGGGATCGACGGCGCGGGAATCGACGGCGATTTCGGCATCGAGGTGTGGAATGAGGGTTCGACCTATTTCGAGGACGCCAACCGGGAGACCTTCATCGTGGGCCAGATCGAAACCGTGGAGGGGCTGCGCAACGTGGACGCCATCGCAGCTGTCGAAGGTATCGACGTGGTCTTCATCGGTCCCGCCGACCTGACACGCCGCCTGGAGACCGATCCCAATGTCAACTGGACGCTGGACGACGCGATTTCGCGGGTATCGGACGCGGCCGAACGGCACGAGAAGGCCTGGGGCATCACCGCGGGTACGCCGGAGCAGGTTGCGAATTATCGAAACCTGGGTGCGAGCCTCGTGCCGTGGGGCGGCGATTTCAACCTGATGAAGGTGCTCGAACAGTGCAGCAAGGACCTGGACGCGATCCCGGGTGCCTGATCTGAAGGGCAGTGATCTTTAATGTCTGTTCTCGGGGAATGGGAGAAAATCCCTCGCCTTAAGGCGAAGACTTGAGTAAGGTTTGCGGTATGGATGTATACCGCAAGACCTCCCATAGTGTATACGATCTGAAAGTGCACTTTGTGTGGATCGTGAAATACCGCAAACGCATTCTTCGTGGTCCGATAGCGGAACGCACGCGCGAGTTGATCCGTGAGGTCTGCCAACGGCACGATGTAGAGATCATCAAAGGGCACTTGTCCTCAGATCATGTCCACCTTCTGGTATCCCTTCCGCCTCATTTGAGTGCGAGCCGTTTCATGCAGGCGGTGAAGGGTAAGAGTTCGTACAAGTTGCTGAGCGAGTTTGCCCCGCTTCGCAAGGCGTTCTGGGGTCGCCACCTTTGGGGTCGCGGTTACTTCGCAGCCTCATCGGGCAATGTGACCGACAAAGTGATCGAAGCGTATATAAACGACCAGGGTGGCGAAGTCCAGGACGCCGATGTGACCATCGAAGAGTAGCCTGCATGAACCGGTGCAGTCGTCTTTCAGACGACCTGCTCAAGCCACCGCCTTCAGGCGGTGGTCATTGACTTGAAATATCGGTGGAGACAGGTGACTGCCAGTGCGCCTTTCGCACCTCGCGACGGGGCCGGTGCGCTGGTATTCGATGGGGCCATGTGGCTGATCGGCGGCTGGAATCCACGCGACAAGGTCCATTTCCCCCGAGTCTGCAGCAACGACGTCTGGCGGTCCACCGACGGGCGCGACTGGTCGCTGGTCAAACCCAACACCTACCTGAACGACCCATTCGACCCGAAGAAGGACTGGGCGGGGAGGCATACAGGCGGATACGCCGCACACGATGGTGCCATGTGGCTGGTCGGAGGCGATGCGAACCAGGGGTATCACCAGGGCGATGTCTGGGTGTCCGCCGACGGTCGAGACTGGCATTGTGTGCTTGAAGAGGCGCCCTGGTCGCCCCGCGTGTTGCACGGCACGGCGGCATTTCAGGGCAGGCTTTGGATATGGGGCGGCCAGACTATGCCCGGGTTCGCCGGCGGGACGGACCGCTTCTACGATGATGCATGGGTTTCGTCAGACGGAATAGGGTGGACGCCGCTCGAGCCAAAGGAACCCCGGTGGGCGCCCCGGGGGATGGTGGGCGGCAGCGTGGTCCACGACGGCCGCCTCTGGATCCTCGGCGGCGGTACGTATGATACGCCGGACACCCCCGTACGCACGTTCCACAACGACGTGTGGAGTACCGCCGATGGCGTCCATTGGAATTGCCACAACCGCAGCGCGCCCTGGTCGCCGCGACAGTATCATGACACGGCGGTATTCGACGGAAGGATGTGGGTGCTGGGTGGATGGAATCGCCGGGACCTGAAAGATGTGTGGTATTCGTCGGACGGCATGACCTGGTACGAAGTGCCCGATACGCCCTGGACGGCCCGCCACGCGGCCAGTGTCTACGTTTACGACGATGCGATCTGGATCGTTGCGGGCAGTCACATGGTCTCAGACGTGTGGAAGCTGGAGCGGTGCTGAAGGGCATCGGCATCGTGAAGCCACGGGTACAGGGAGATGGAATGGCCGAACAGAATCAGACGCCCCTGCTGACGCCCGAAGAGAAGTGGCATTTCGAATTGCAGGGCTACCTGCTGCTGCGTGGCGTCGTTACGGAAGCCGACCTGGATGTGATGCGTGCGGTGCTGGACGGCTGGCTGGCCGCGGACGAGAAGGATCTGCCCGCACCGCTCAAGCGCGGGCGACAGGAGCCGAACAAGACCCATATCGGCCATATCCACTACGGCCACGAAGTGTTCCAGCAACTCAACATGAACCCGGAGATCATCCGTGTGGTAGCCGGGCTGACCTGGGGTTGTCCCCGGCTGATGCACTGCGTCTTCACGCACATGGTCAAGGGCCCCGAGGACCTGCGTTTCCACCGGGATGACGACGGCGTCAAGGTATCCCACGGGTTCCGCAACCCGAACAACGATTTCCAGGTGGCCGACGGCGAGATCTACTGCAGCCATCTGGCCACGTGGATCGCCCTGGCCGACGTGCCGCCGGGCACGGGATTCTGCCTGGTGCCCGGCAGCCACAAGACCACGGTCCCCGAGCCGGAAGGCCTGGCTGTCGAGCACAACCCGCCCGTATCCATCACCATCCCCATGAAGGCGGGAGACGTGGTCGTCTTCTCGACGCGGCTGCTGCACAACGCCAGTCCGTGGACCGAGGACTATCCCCGCCTGAACATATTCCAGCGGTACGTCTTCAGCTGGTTCTTCGATCTGCCCCACCTGTATCCGCTGGAAGATCACCGCGACAAGCTGTCGGAAGACATGTACGAGCTGGAGAAGATGACGCGCGACGAGAAGCAGGTCGTCAGGCGGGTCCGGGAGATGCTGGCCGGCTCCGCCACCCGTTAAGTTGCGGCTGGCCGGCTAAAGCCACTCGTTGAGCAAGGGTATCCGGAGCAACGCGGGGTCCGCTGCTTCGATTCTCAACCAAAGCGCCGCTTTTTCTACGCCTCGTGCACGATCGTGTTAACCCGATGGGCCTTGATGTAATCCCGGTCGATTTCGGCGCCCAGGCCCGGGCCCTGCGGGACCGGAACGCATCCGTGCGCATCGACGTTTTCCAGCTCATCCGTGAATTCGGGCGCATAAACGGGCGGCTTGGTCTGCCTGATTCCCGGATGTACGAGGCCCAGTTCGTAGTAGTTGCTGTTGCGCACGGATGCCATGATGTGGCGGTGGGCGAGGCCGCCGCCGTGGAGTTCCACGTCCAGCCCGAGTCCCTCGACCGCGTGGGCGATCTTCATCACGCCGGTGATGCCGCCGTCCTCGTAGACACCTGAACGGACGAAATCCGTTCCCCCGTTGACGACGAAATCGACGTGCTGCTCGAGGCCGAAGATATGCTCGGTCTGCAGGATGGGCGTGGTGATGTGTTCCCGCAGCTTCTTGTGGCCGAATATGGACACGCCGCCGTCCTTGTAGGGATCTTCCAGCCAGAAGAACCCCGCTTCGTCGCAGGCCCGGCCCACTTTCAGCGCGTCCGCCCAGGTATTGTATTCGCACGCGGGGTCGATCATGAGGTCCATGTCGTCGCCGACCCGCTTGCCCATGACCTTTACGTTCGCGACTTCCCGCTCGATAGGGGCGTTGCCCCAGCCGTGGATCTTGAAAGCGCGGTATCCAAGGTCCCTGCACTGTTCGGCGAAATCCGCGAAGGCCTCGGGCGTATGCAGGCCTCCGTTTTCGTCGCCGTGGTACGTGCTGGCATACGCGGGCAGGGACGTCCTGTAGCCGCCCAGCAACTGGTAGACGGGCGCATTGTAGTACTTCCCCGCGAAGTCCCAGAGCGCCACGTCCACCGCGCCGATCTGGGTCCGGTCAGTGTGCCGCAGACCGCGCTTCAGGTCGTTGTAGAGCTTCTCCCGCTCGAAGGGATTGCTGCCCAGCAGATACTGGACCGCCGCTCCCGACGGCGAAGGGCCGCCCAGGTACTCCCCGACGATGCCCAGGTTGGTGTGTATCCGCAGCAGCCCGCCGCCGAGTTTGCGTTTGCCGCCTTTTTCGTACACCAGGTTGAATCCATTGTAATCCACGCCCATGTTTTCAACCGTGTATTCGAAGACGACGGTTTCTATTTTGGTGATGGTCGGTTTCATGCGCGACAGTCTCCTTCTTTGTCGATTCTCTTTCGCCCTGGCGTCTTTTTCGGGTCAGGACCGGTCAATTGGATTATATTCGTACGAATCGTACTGTCACCTCTTCATGTTCCTTCACACCCCCTCAGTTCCTTCAAGTCCCATCACGTCCCTCGTCCCTTCACGTCCTTCGCCCTTCACAGCACTTTCCACCCTTCCATTTTCTCTTCCCTTTTCGTCCTTCCGTTCGTCTTTTCTCATTTCATACTTTTTTTCATCCAGGGTCAATTTAGTACTATTCGTATTATATAGACAAATTCAATTATAATTAACAATAGCACTAAACGTATTAAATTAAATAGGACTCCGATTATGCATGTCTGCGGACCCCTGAATCGTGCGTCGAGAAGCAGTCACCGCACCTTCTTGATATCCCGTATGGCCCCGTAGGGCACGCCCGTTATCCTCACCATTTCCTCGGCGCGGCGCACCGTCTCCGCGACCTCTTCCTTCACGTCGTCGGGATAGTACACCCGCCCCTCCCGCACAGTCAGGTGCGGCGTGATCATCCGCTTACCGGTTTCCTCCCGTCCGTGGGCGTCGGTAAAGGTAAAATCGCCTTCGTCCAGGCCGAAGACGGCGATATCGGCGACGCTTCCCGTTCTGAGCGTTCCGATTTCGTCCGACCGATGCAACACACG
Organism: bacterium; assembly: GCA_965202605.1. GTDB lineage: Bacteria > JAAXHH01 > JAAXHH01 > JAAXHH01 > JAAXHH01 > JAAXHH01. The sequence continues at coordinate 1,267,983 of OZ241838.1, read as the reverse complement.
GGCTGGATTTACTGTAGTCTGGCGGACGATCTCCTCGAAGTCCAGCCCCATGTTCAGCAGCTTCGACGCGGTCTCGGGGAGGCTGTATACTGGTGAATTGAGGCTGTATACGTGCAGGTCCGTGCTGATCACGTCGGACAGAAAACCCAGTTCGACCGCCCGCCGGGCGATTTCATAGTGAAAACTCCCGGCGCCGTGGCCCAGGTCGAAGTATACGCCGCGATCTCTTGCCTCGTAGACCTCGGGAATCACCAGGTCGTCGTCTCCGAGGATATGATCGCCTTTCCCTTGGTAGCAGTGGGTCACGACATCGCCCGGGCGAAGCAGTTCGAGGATGCTCGGCAGGGCGACGCCCTTGTCGATATGGACCATGACCCGCGTGTCAGCCATTTCGGCGGCTTCCACGGCCCGCCTGAGCGGTTCCACGCCGTGGCTGCCTACCTGGAAGGCGCCCTGACGGACCTTGACACCCACGCAGTGCCGGGGCCACATGGAAATCACCCGGGCCGTGTGTTCGGGGTCCGCGTTGCCGATGTCCATCATCTCGCCGCGCATGGAATTCAGGAGTCCGATGCTGCTGATATGTACGAAGGTGAGCACTTCGGTCCGTGACGGTTCGATGATGTACTCGAGAAAACCGCGCAGGTTGGTCCAGCCCGGGCTGCCCGCGTCCACGATGGTCGTTACCCCGGTGGCCAGGCAGAGGGCGTCGGCCTTGATGCCGAAGGTCGTGGCGCCGGCGTATACGTGGGCGTGCAGGTCGATCCAGCCCGGAGTCAGGTACTTGCCGGATACGTCGATGGTCGTATGGGCGCCGGCTTCGAGACGATCGGAAACCGCGGCTATCCTGCCGTTTCTGATCCCGATGTCGCCCTTTCCGTTCTTCTGCCGGGACGGATCGACGATCGTCGCCCCCGACAGCACCAGGTCGAAAGCCATGAAACTCCTCCGAATATGAGGCTAATAGGACGCCTCGACCTCGATGAGCTCCTTAATGCTCTTCAGAACGCGAGTTATTGACATTTGCAAAGTATAACCATATCGTTTTCGCGTATCAATGGACTTAACAGCGCATCAGTGGACTTGCCCTGATCCAGCCACCGGATGGACTTGCCCTGATCCAGCCACCTGATGGACCAGACACGGTCCAGGCACCTGATGGACCGGACACGGTCCAGCCACCTCAAGGTATACGCGCCATGGCGGCCGGTTTGACCGATCAGCAGATCAACCAGTATCTCGAAGACGGCTTCCTGCCGATCGAAAGGCTCTTCGACCCCGCTTCCCTCGATCCCTTGATCGCGGAGTTGAACGAGGTCGTCGACGGCTGGGCGGAAAGGTACTACGCGGACGGTAAGCTGGGGAACCGGTTCACGAATGAGCCTTTTGAGCGCAGGCTGTACCTGATTCACGAAGCGATGGACGGGTGTTGCAAGGAGCTAATGGAAGCCGTACTGGGCAAACGGAAGACCGCGGGCATGTTTCACGTCATGACCCTGCCCGGGATTCTCGACGTGGTCGAATCCCTCATCGGCCCGGAGATCCTCGTCCATCCCCAGTTCAACTCCCGGGCCAAGCTCCCGGACAAGACTTCCATCGTGGACTGGCACCAGGACATCGGTTTTCTGAATCCGGACGTGATGCGGACCTTCATGGTCAATTTCTGGCTGCCGCTGGTGGATACAAACGAGCACAACGGCTGCCTGGAGGTGATCCGCGGCAGTCACCGCAGTGAACGCCTGCCCTTCGAGGATTCGCCCGAGAACATCGTTCCGGAAGCCCTGCCCGTCGGCGAGCGGGTATCCTGCCCCATTCCTAGTGTCTCGTCCTCTAAATAACTTGTTTTAATGGTAGCCTGTCGTTAGATTCTTCTCAAAGTGGTATCTGATCCATGCAACCCGCCCGATCAAGGAGAATCTCATGGCCCGCGGACGCCCTTTGGAGCCGTTGCGTATCAGTGATGAGCTGCGCACCCAACTCGAATCCATGACACGGTCGCGAAGCCTGTCCCACGCCCTGGTGAGCAGGGCCCGGATCATCCTCATGAGCCAGGACGGACTGAGCAACCAGCAGATCGCCCGGCAACTGGAAGTGTCGAGCAACACCGTGGGCAAATGGCGTCGTCGCTTTCTCGCGCAGGGCCTGATGGGCCTCTACGACGAATTGCGTCCGGGTTGTCCCCGGTCGATCCCCGATGAACAGGTTGCCGCTTTGATCAAGAAGACCCTGGAAGAGCAACCCGAGGGCCAAACGCACTGGTCCTGCCGTTCCCTGGCCGCCGAGACCGGTCTGTCCCGGTCCACCGTGCATCGGGTGTGGAAGATGTTCGGCCTGCAACCCCACCGGCAGAAGCACTTCAAGCTCTCGGGCGACCCCTTCTTCGTCGAAAAGGTCCGGGATATCGTCGGACTCTACCTGAATCCGCCGGACAAGGCCATGGTCCTGTGCGTCGACGAGAAGAGCCAGATACAGGCTCTGGAACGCACGCAGCCGATGCTGCCGTTGGGCCTGGGCTACGTCGAGGGCGTGACCCACGACTACAAGCGGCACGGCACCACCACGTTGTTCGCGGCCCTCGAGATCGCCTCGGGCAGGGTCCTGACCCAATGCAAACCCCGACACCGACACCAGGAGTTCCTGCAGTTCCTCAAACACATCGACCAGCACGTACCCGACCAACTCGACATACATCTCGTGGTGGACAACTACAGCACCCACAAGCATCACAAGGTCAGGCAGTGGATCGCTTCCCGGCCGCGCTATCACCTCCATTATACGCCAACGTATTCATCCTGGCTCAACCAGGTGGAGATCTGGTTCAACGTCATTACGCAAAAAGCCATACGACGCGGCTCTTTCCGCAACGTCAAGGACCTCATCGCCCATATCCAGCGCTTCACCGATCAATACAACGCCCGGTCCAGCCCTTTCGTATGGACGGCGACAGCCGATTCGATCCTCGAAAAGATCAACAAACTTTGCAAACTTATTCACGGGACAGGACACTAGTGCTCTGTAAAGTTAATGTTTAATAGATTTATAATGTCGTTTCAGCTTGTCTCTGGCGTCGTTGGTCGTAAAGCCCCAGTTCAGCTTGACCGCTTTCTCGTTACGCGCCTCTACCCAGGCGGCGATTTCCCGGTCCAGGACGTGCTGATCGGCGATACGGCGGTTACAGCACTGCCTGCCCAGCACGGACAACTCCAATTCGGCCATGTTGAGCCAACTGGCCTTCTTCGGCGTACGATGCGGTTCGAACCGGCCCTTGAGACCGCGGGCGACCTCCGGCTCGAAGGCTTGATAGAAAGACCCGGCGCTATGGGTGTTCAGGTTGTCCTCCACCAGACGGACCTTGCGGACGCGTTCATAGCGGGCGGCGATCATGGCCCGCATGAACTCGGCATAGTCGATTTTGGTGCGCCGCTTGCGTACTTGGACAAAGCGCCAGCCGGCCAAAGGTTCGACCGCCAGCAGAATGCAGCAGGTGCCCTCGCGCTTATAGTGATGATCGTAACGCCAGGTCTTGCCCGGCTTCATGGGGATAGGCACCAGCACCTCGCCCAGGAGTTGAAACGGCATCTCGTCGTAGCAGACCACGGGATGAAGGGGGTCGTAAGGTTGTTCATAGAGGTCCAAAAGGTCTTCCATGCGCATGAGGTACTCGCTGTCCATGACGCCGATGCACCACTGCTTCTTCAGCCAAGGCTTAAGTTCATTTTTTTTAATGCTCCTGCCACGGCCGTATGACTGATGCTGTCTACCGCTTCCAGTTCCACCAGCCGATCGGCCAGGAGGCGCAGGGTCCAGCGACTGTGGCCCGGGGGCGGGTCGCTGCAGACGATGGAACACAGCTTCGCTTCGACCCGGGCGGTTACCTTGGGTTTCTGGCCGGGCCGGGGCTTCTCATGAAGCGATGAGGCAAGCCCTCCGACGGCGAATCTGCGCCTTATGTTGTACACCGTCGCTCTGCTGAGACCCACCTGTGCGGCGATGGCCTCGTCGGGCTGACCGGCGTCGGCCAACAGCAGGACGCGAACACGGTTGAGCATGCGGGCGGCATGCACGCCCTTGCGCAGACAGCTTTTCAGTTCCTGACGGGCATGATCGGTCAAGGACACGTGATGAAGCTTCTTAGACATGATGACCTCCGGGAGATAAAGGTGGCGTGTCATGTCTAATATAACCACTAATCTATAACTTTACAATGCACTAGGGGCGGCGTACTCCTGTTGCAGCACACCACGGTGCACCGGTCCGCGCCAAATTTCTCGGATCACATACGGTGGAGCCTGGATATCCGGTACAGCGACTGGCGAAAGCCCACGGGAAGGGACGGCGTCCCGGGCTTCATCGCCCGGAGCCGGGAGTGTCCGGAGAAAGTTGCGGCAGGCCACGAGGAATGGCAGCGGCTGTTCTGAACGCAGAAAGGAGACGTCTTAATGTCTCTCCGTCCGTGTTTCGATTACGTATGATGACAACACACAAGTGCTTGTTCAACTTCGCCGGTCCCGTTTATCCGGACATACTAAACCACGGTCCGCTACTGATGTGGGTTTACGTGGACAATCTGTTGCCGAATATCTGTCAGTGGTTCTATACCCTCCGCATGTGCCTCGTCAGGCTAGCATGGGAACACACGATCACTTGGACTGTCCTTAGTGCGTTGGCACATACATCAGACGACCAATCCTTTAGAGTGTAGCGCAAACGACAATACTGCAAATGGTTCCGGGCCCACTTGGTCGTCGTCGAGGACAAGCTGCGACATAGGGCTTGTATAGATGCACGTAAAAAAACCGGTATTACTGTGCGTCTACAAGGTCCGATTTGTTGCCTGGTAAGGGCACTTGGAGCTCTTCAGACGTACCGAAGGCAAATCGTGGAAAACGAATGGCTATAGTCTCGACGTAGCCGAAAACGGCACGCCGGTGACTATATGGGGGATGTGAGTGGAGAAACAGCGCAAGATGTTTAACCGGTTCATTCAGTCGTTATACAAATGGGTACAGAGTCTGTGGACTCTTGGAACTCGCCAATTGAGACGTAAGCAAGCTTCTGGCTCGGATAGCCCCAAGACCAGAAACGTTACAGAATTTGAAGAGCCAGCCGAGGATGCGATTCGGCCGATTGAAAAATCAGACACTGATCCGACGGATGTCATTTCTGGTGGTGAATACGAACCAAAGAACGACGCAGAAGACGCTGACTGGCAGAACCGTATGTCCAATCGAAAGGCTAAAAAAGCATCGACCAAAGACACCGAGTTCGCTGGCATTGCAAACGGTGACCATGCCGATCAGGTCTTTCCCCAGAAACCGACCATTCCGATTAGTGACGATCCAGAGAAACCACCTTCTGATTCTGACCCATCGGAAGACCCACGTTCGGTATCCGATTCGACTCCGGCGCAGCCTAACGGTGACCGTCACGATCCGCATAACATTGCAGATGTTGGCGGTTCAGTGCAGCCGGACTTGGACGATCCGGCCCTCGAGTCGTTGGAGAGGATCGAACCGTCCGAAAACGATGCTCTCGATGAAAGTTTGGATTCTGCCGGGGGCAAAGGAGAGGGAAGAGAATCTAAGCTAACGCTGCCATCGTTTCCGGCACCGCTGGAACCGCCTGCCAGCGACGATGGAGAGAGAGAAGGAAATAAGCCAAGCGACCCGCGCAACATACCCGGCAGACGAAACGGATCGACGCGTTCGCCATCACGGGACAAGGACGATTCGACAGACAAATCGATTTTCAGGCCTAAACCGGAATTGATATTACGCAAAGCGAATTCATTTCAGTGGGAGGTGGTTTTGTCTGCCGCGGAAGAACACGGTATCAAGGAAGTGCGGCATGATGACGAACATCTGGAAATGGTGGACGGTGAGTACAGTCTTCCGTCCTTGGCAGGCAACCTGTATATCGTCTACGAGGACCGTGAAACGGATGAATTATCGTTGTTCAATGGCACGCCACTGATGTTCAAGCTGAGAAACAACTGGAGTGGAGACGGCCGCAAGGTCGGAGGCCTTACCAACGGACACTACATCGTCATCGTGCCGAGTTACTGGAGTCGAACGGGACATGTGCCTGTTGAAGCAGCAGGTTGTACAGACGCCGGATTCAGGGCACACTATTTCCACGTAACAAAAGACTTGTCAACTGATGATGTTGGTGGATTTGAAAAACTCAACCTATCTTTGACTGATTCCTATTTTGAGTTGGAAGGTCGTAGAGTTTACGATGACTCTGACGAGGGAGTACTTTTCGTCGGTCCCACCCCTAAGTTGAAAACGGCGTCAGGCGTCGTCCATGTGCGCATCGGAGAGGAAAAAAAGGACGGTTGGGGCAAAAACTTCAAGCCGACCGACCAGTCTCTCGCGGAGGTTTTGGATGGTCGTCAGGGCCGATTCTACATCCGCGTTTACGATGATGACGTCAGGTTGCTGGACAGCGATGAGTTTCGATATCTGCGGGACCTTCGCGAGATCAGCGTGAATGGCGAGGCCTATACGGAAAACACCTTGCTCGTCCCTCCCTATTCTGGAGGGCGACGATCGGAACTGCGATTCATCGGGGAGAACGGTCACAACATTCGTCCAATCATACCGCAGTCCGTAACGTATGCCAAAGTACGTCAAGACGGCGCAGTCATCGTCGACCCGGACCCGGATGCAGATACTATACCGTGCGATTTGAACGCGGGTGGGGTGAACACCGTCAGATCGGTCGTCGTGTTACCGCGGGTCTGGTGGCGAATAGATGCCGGGGAAGGAATACCCGACAAATGGAAGGACACACCGCTCGTTATGACTCAGGCGAAGCTTCGCGAATACGCCGAGTCCGACGCGATGATCAGAGTTCGTCTGCCACGACGCATTTCTTCGATCAGAGTAGGATTCGGAGAGAATCCGGACCGGACGTTGAAAACTGGAGAAACCGATGAAATTCGTAATTGCCGGGAGATCGAGTTGCAATTGAATCGCTTCATCGACGACACCGAGCTTGACCCTAATCAACCGTTGAACGAGGATGCCTCACTTGACATTGAGTTCGAAAGAACGGTCCTGAAATTGGTCCGAATACGTGTCGATCGTACTCCAGAAATTTCATTCTTTACGTCGAAACCATCAGAAATCACGATTGGCAGGAAAGTGACATTACATTGGGAAACCCGAAGTACCGAATCTTGTAACGTTTTCATCAGTCCTGAAATCGGCCGAGTGCCGCCGAGTGGGAGCGAGGAAATTACCTTGTATGAAACATTGAAGTTCACACTAAGGTTGGAGGCTGTCGGCTTCAAGGAGACAGTCAAGTCAGTGACCGTGAAAGTACACCCCCCTAAAGACGACATGGGAGCACTGTTGACGGCTTGCGAGATAAGAAAACGATTAAAGATAAAGGGTGTGAACTCAGAGTCGATAAGCGCTGATCTGAATCTCACTAAACGGGACGTTGAGAGTTTTCTGAACGGTAAGTGCAGAACGGGGAGATATCAATCAAAGGATGACACCGTCCATGATATCAAACTTCTCTATGAAGTCATGTCTGATTACGCTCGCGACCCGCAGAAATATGCGGATGATGCCAAAGTACGTAAAGAAAGACGTCGGGCCACTTCAACAAAGCGAAATAGAGATAGACTGTTGGGTGACGATAGCTAACGTATTGATGACGAAAGGTGACTTATGGTTCGCCGACCCGACATAAGCCAATATCCCGAAAAGATACGAGAAAGGTATGAGAACTACCTGAAGACGTCATTTTTCTTCAAGGACCCGAATCTTCGCAGTTCATTTCAGGCCGCGCTGAGGGAGGAAGGGAGCCTGTTAAAGGAACCATATCCCGAACCCACACGAGTATTCAAAACTGGTATGAACGCCCGGGATTTGGCACAAGACTGCTTCCATCCCCAAGGTACTGATCTTTTCCCGGCGCTTATCGACAACCCCCTGTATGTGCACCAGGAAATGGCTATCCGGTATTCGCATCTCACACAACGTAACGTCGTCGTTGCCACCGGTACCGCCAGTGGCAAGACTGAGAGTTTCCTCTACCCGATATTGTTTGAGTTGTACCGTCAACATCTTGCTGGCGAGCTCAATGAACCGGGCGTGCGCGCCCTGATCCTGTACCCGATGAATGCGCTCGCCAACGACCAGCGAGAGCGGTTGGGAAACATATGTAAGGCTCTGCGTGACTCGGCCTCTTCTTTCGAGCCTGGCTTCGGTCAGTACACCGGCCAGACGCCGGAGAACACCAAGGACAGTCGGCGGAACGCCGCTGTACGGGAGGAGGAACGCCTACCCGGCGAACTCATCTTTCGGGATGAAATGCGAATCTCGCCGCCTCACATACTGTTGACCAACTATTCAATGCTGGAATACCTGCTCATTCGTCCTGACGATAGCCCACTTTTCGACGGCGACCGGGGCAAGCACTGGCAGTTCATTGTGCTCGACGAGGCTCATCAATACCGAGGCGCTAAAGGCATGGAGATGGGCATGCTCGTACGTCGCCTCAAGCAGCGATTGCGTAACGGCGGCCGTAAAGACCCCTTTCGTTGCATCGCCACCAGTGCGACTATATCGTCCGGCAAAGGCGAGAAGGACAGAAAATCAGTAGCTGGATTTGCTGAGGAGCTTTTAGGTGAACCATTCCACTCTTCCGAGGTGATTTTCGGAGACTCTGTACAGACAAAAGATGTAGAAGCTCCACGACGTTACCATGCTTTTCTCAGAGCGCTTGAAGGGGCGTTTCTCGTTCATTGGGAAGGGACGGATAAGGTCGTGCTGAATCGCAAAGCCGAATCTAATGTAGAAAAAAACGCGGAGCCCTTGGAAATCGCATTGTGCCGAGAATGCGGTCAGCATTACTACGTTGGTCGTGATCAGGGCGGAAGACTGCGGGAGGCGATCCGTGATCCAAGTCAAGCCAACTATGGCGTCGAATACTATTTACCCACGGAAGATGGAGCCACTCATACACTATGTAGATGTTGTGGCGAACTATCTACCTCAGGTCTCGCGTGCAACTGCGATGCGGCTATTCTTGTGAAGCAATGCGAGTCTCATAAGGACCACCCCGACCAAATCAGTCAGTGCGAGAGCTGTGGGTATCAACGCGGTGGGATAGGCGATCCCGTGCAGGAAATCGTTCATGGTTCCGACGGCCCCAATGCGGTCATCGCCACCGCTTTGCATGAATTGTTGCCTGTAGACAAACGAAAGGTCCTTACGTTTGCTGATAGCAGGCAAGAAGCCGCGTTCTTCGCTTGGTATGTGGAGGATTCCTACCGGAAACTTCGCGACCGAAACCTGATTTTGCGTGCGATGAAGGCAGGACAAGTAGACCCGGAAGGGCTTTCCGTCGATGACCTAAGCAATCGGTTGCTCAAGCATTGGGAAACGGCAACCTTGTTCAAGACGACAGATACCAGCGAAAGTAAACACCGTCAAATATTGTCGTCGATATACGGAGAAGCATTGACTGACGAAAGAAGGTTGTCCCTCGAAGGGGTGGGTTTGGTCAGATGGTTCATTTCGATTCCCGATGACCTGGCGTTTCCAGATTTACTACAAAATCCTCCGTGGAGTCTGTCGAATGAAGAAGCTCGCCTCTTGATTGCTAGACTGTTGAACGAATTCAGAGTACGCAATGCCATTAGTTTGCCTGATGGTCCCGGAGTGCCACCATGGGGGGATGTATCATCATGGCCACAACAGGCGTACAGCCAGGATCCACGGGGAAACAGGCGTAATGTGTCCCAATGGGGAGGCGCGGAATCTGCTGTTGTAAAGCACTTCCTGCCCGGTTTAATAAAGGACATCGGGTTATCGGACGAGGAAAAGCGATCAGCATCAAAAGAACTCATGAGCAGACTGTGGAAAGCGTTGCGTGAACGTGACCGAAGCCGATATGAGGACGAGCAGGTCCTGATTCCCGGTGCTAAGAATGGGACGTTTCGGCTTAATTCTCGTTGGTTGCGTATTGCTCTCGCCAAATCCGATGAAATTTGGGAATGTGATACCTGCGCGAGCATAAGTACGTATAACATCCGTGCAGTATGTCCACGGAATAGATGTCCCGGCCGACTCTCACCAGTTAACCAAACGCACTTGGCCAAAAACCACTATCGTATTCTCTACGAACTCGCTGACTTGCCCTCTGTTCTACGTGCTGAAGAGCATACTGCGCAGATCGAAAGCGACGAAGCTCGTCGCAGACAGGAACGTTTCAAGAACGGAGAAACGCATCTGCTCAGTTCGTCAACTACGTTTGAGGTAGGTGTAGATCTGGGGAATCTGGACTCAGTCTTTCTTCGCAATGTGCCACCGGAACCTTTCAACTACACTCAACGGGTCGGACGTGCAGGACGTCGAGACACGCCTGGGCTGGCATTGACATACTGTCGTCGCAACCCACATGATCTTTATCACTATGAAAACCCGGTCGATAGGGTAATTGAAGGTAGGGTGCATCCACCGCGTCTAACCATAACCAACAGTAAGATCATAATTCGACACATGATCGCTTCGGTATTATCCGCATTCTTCAAGGAGCATAAAGTTCGTTTCGAGAACGTATCAGAGTTCATCGGTGACTGGTCGAGTCCCCGTGCCGCATCCGATGTAAGAGCGTTCTGTGATGGTAGTGAGTCACTTGTGAGTAACCTACACAATATAGTACCTGAAATCATGTATCAGAAGACCGGCCTTACCGATGGGGCATGGATAGAGTTGATAGCAGGACAGCAGAGTCGTTTAGCCGTCGTGGAAGAAGAGGTATGCGCAGATTACCAAGAATTGGAAGATGCTAAAAACATCTTTATTGCCGAGCAGCCGTCTAAGTGGACAACAAAGGTCGAACAAATACAGCGACGGATAAAGACGATCACCGAGGAACCAACATTGAATCTCCTATCTAGAAAGGCGGTCATACCAAAATATGGGTTTCCGGTGGATGTTGTCGAACTCGATACCCGGTCGCAACTTAACAATAAAACTGGAGTCTCACTGCAACGGGATCTGTCTCAGGCTATCGCTGAATACGCACCAGGCGGCAAAGTAGTGGCTAACAAACTGGAATGGGAGTCCTGCGGCGTAAAGGTGGTTCAAGGAAAGGCGTTCCCAGTACGTTACTACGATTACGACGACGCGCGCAGTTTCAGGCAGTGGAATGAAGGGGATCCTACCCTGCCCTCCCGAGTCCCCCAATACAAATATCTTATTCCAGAATTCGGTTTTGTCACACCGTTATATGAGAAACCCAAGGAGCCTCGTGGGCGCACGCGACGCTTGTACACAACCCGGCCTTTCTTTCGAGAGTTTGGGCAGGACTCCCAACCCGAAACGAAGTCCATCTTAGGAGTGCAAATGACGAGGGCCGTTCCCGGGACCCTGGTGATTCTGTGCGAAGGTAGGAACAGGGCGGGTTTTTACATCTGTCGTTCTTGTGGGGCGCACATGACAGGGCCGAAAAGCGAACACAAGTCACCTTCGGGCACGTCATGCCGGGGAACGCTGGAACGCTTTTCACTCGGCCATGAATTGGTCACGGATGTCGTGCGTCTGCAATTTCCGCAACTTGCGGACGTATGGGAAGCGTATTCCTTGGCCTATGCGGTCCTGCTAGGAACCGCCGAAACCCTGGACGTCCCGAATTCGGATATGAACGTAACGATTACTGGCGGTCATACACCAGGTGAAACCGCGATCGTGCTTTACGATAACGTGCCTGGTGGCGCTGGACTGGTAGCTCAGCTGGAACAGGATGACGTTTTCCGCGAGATGCTCCAGAATGCATGGAAACGGGTTCGGGGTAAGTGTGGCTGCGATACGAGTTGTTATGGTTGCCTTCGCAGTTACCGCAATCAATTCGCGCACCCGTACCTTGATCGGACACGGGCACTCGCGTTCTTGGAGGAACATAGTGGGTGAGGAGCACACGGTATTGTCGCTGCCATTCGAGAAACTGAAGGTGCTAACAGCAGTCCTTTCATGCCGTACGCAGTCTTCGCCAATGAGTGTCAAGGTCGCGGGCAGAAAGATTGAAATTAACATATCTCGATTTTCCATCGCTTGCCATCCCGGTCGAATACATCGTCCTATAAACCGAAGTCACCGCACCTGATTGTCTTGACCCGGTCCGGGGTATCAGTATTTTCTGTGTCACGCGCATCGCTTCAAGCCTTTGGAATCCGGACTACTTAACGTCCGTTTAAGTTCGCTCAACTCGCGGGTATAGACCGTCGTCCACGTTCGATAATACCCGTACACGGTGAACCGTCGATCATGAACAGCGAAAAACCCGGCCGCCAGTCCTCCATCCGCTACGAAGCCGATGAAAAACCGCCGCTGCTCCTGGCGATCGGGCTGGGGCTGCAGATCGCCCTGCTCACGGTGGGCGGCGTGGTCCTGACCGTGGCGATCGTCAGCCGGGCAGGCGGGGCCAGTGAATCATACCTCACCTGGGGCGTATTCGCCGCCGCCGCGATCAGCGGGACGACCACGATCATCCAGGCCCTTCGGATCGGCCGTCTCGGCGCGGGCTACGTGCTGATGATGGGCACGTCGGGCAGCTTCATCGCGGTGTGCATCGCGGCCCTCGTGGAGGGTGGCCCTTCGTTGATGGCGACCCTCATCATCATCTCTTCTCTTTTTCAGTTCCTGCTTTCCACGCGACTGTCCCTGCTGCGGCGGATTTTGACCCCCGCGGTCTCCGGCACGGTCATCATGCTGATTTCGGTCACCGTGATGCCCATCGCCTTCGGCATGCTGGATAACGCGCCCGATGGTCAACCGCCGTCGGCGTCGCTCGCCATCGTGCTCGCCACGGTGCTGGTCACTATCGGCATCGCGCTGAAGGGGACGGCTTCACTCCGACTCTGGGCGCCCGTGATCGGCGTCGCGGCCGGTTCCATCGTCAGCGGATATTACGGTCTCTACGACGCGGCCCGCGTAGCCGCCGCGCCGTGGGTGGGACTCCCGGAAGGCAACTGGCCGGGGATCGACCTCGAATTCGGTCCCGCCTTCTGGGCGCTTCTTCCCGCCTTCATGTTCGTCACGCTCGTCGGCGCCGTCGAAACGATCGGCGATTCCGTGGCTATACAGCGCGTGTCGTGGCGCCGGTCCCGGGCGGTGGACTACCGGGCCGTCCAGGGCGCGGTGGCCGCGGATGGACTGGGGAATCTCCTGTCCGGTCTCATGGGCACCGTGCCCAACACGACTTATTCCACGAGCATCGCGGTGACCGAACTGACCGGCGTGGCCTCCCGGGTCGTGGGGGCGGTCGTGGGCGCGGCCTTCATCCTGGTCGCCTTCATCCCCAAGGCGCTCGCCGTGGTTCTTGCCATACCGGACCCCGTGGCCGGGGGGTTTCTCATCGTCTTGCTGTCCATGCTCTTCGTCATCGGCATGAAGTTGGTGGTACAGGATGGGATCGACTACCGCAAGGGGCTGGTCGTCGGCATCGGATTCTGGCTCGGCGTGGGTTTTCAGAACGATGCGATCTTTCCGGAACTGGCCTCTGGCTTCGCCGGTGGACTGCTCAGTAACGGGATGACGGCTGGCGGCCTGGCCGCCATGCTCATGACGCTGTTTCTGGAACTGACCTCGCCGCGCCGCTATCGACTGGAATCCGACTTCAATCTGTCGGCCCTGCCGAAGATCCGGGCCTTTCTGGGAGAAACCGCGTCACGATGGGGTTGGGACGAGGCGACGGCGGACCGGCTCGTGGCCGCCAGCGAAGAGACGCTGTTGACACTGCTTCGGGAGGACGATGAGGCGCGTGAACGGCGCCGCCTGCTCCTCGTGGTTCACAGGGAAGACGGCGGCGCCATCATCGAGTTGGTCGCCGCCACCGGCGAGGGGAACCTCCAGGACCGGATCGAACTGCTCGGCGACGAACGGGCCGTGGAGACGCCGGAGGAAGTGGAAGTATCGTTGCGCCTGTTACGCCACTTCGCTTCGTCGGTTCACCACCAGCAGTACCACGACACGGATATCATCACCCTGCGGGTGGACGCTCCTGACGCGAACGCCGACACCATGTTGCCTGAGCGCCCGAACACCGACGACGCTTAAGAGCCCGAATGCCGTTTGATTGCCCGGACGCCTTGTAAGCCGGAGCGTCCGCGCCGGTCAAGCGGACGCGTACCACCCGGCGTCCGTACCGGTCATGCGTACGACCCGCGGGCCGGCCCTTAGGTCCCCTCCCCCGCCACGATCACCTCGGACTTTATCGGCTTGAACGGGCTGTCTTTCGAAGACCGGCAGTGCGTCGAAGCGTAGTGGTACTGGAGTGCCCTTCGGCGCCGGTCGGTCGTATTCGGCGGCGTATAGTGGTAGGTCTCGCCGTGAAACACCAGGGCGTCCCCGGATTTCATGACGCAAGCTACCGCGTCATCCGCCGTGGGCGCCGAAGACAACCCGTAGTCGTCCGCCACGCCCCCGTGTTCCCCGATGCCTTCGCGGTGCGAGCCCGGAATGACGTGCATGCATCCGTTCTCCACGTCGGCGTCGTCCAGCGCGATCCAGAACCCGAAGACGTCGTTCGGTTCCAGGCGGAAGTAGGCGTTGTCCTGGTGCCAGACCTTCTGTCCGCCGAACCGGGGCGGTTTCATCAGGAGCATGCTCTGGAACAGGGCGACGTCCGGACCGAGCAGTTCGACGGCCATACCCACCATGCCGGGGTGGTGGGCCAGGGACCTGAACAGCGCGTTGTGGCGGGTCATCCTGAAGAGTTTCCTCACGCCGAGTTCCACGCGTTCGGGCTTTACCACCCCCCGCCGCACGGCGGGTTCGATCTGTACCAGTTCCTCCGGCACGTCCGGGTACCGGTCCACGATCGCGGTGATCTCGTTCCGTATGGACTCGACTTCACCGGCTGACAGGAACTCCTCCGCGATGAAGTAGCCGTCCCGGTCAAAGGCGGTTTTCTGTGCTGCAGACAACAACGTCCCGGCGGTCACGTCTCAGTCCTTCCAGTTGAACACGACGCCCATCATGTTCTTTTCACGCCTGTATATCATCTCGTAGGCGTCGTTGATCTGCGAATAGTGCATCCGGTGCGTAATGAGACGCTTCGGTTCCAGCTTGCCTTCCCCCATCAGGTCCAGCGTGAAGCGGCACATGGCGCGCCAGTCCCTCCGGTCGCCCCGGCCCGGGGGAAACAGATAGCCGGTCCGCCCGTTGACGGCGATCAGGGATATCCCCTTGGAATAGAACCATTCCATGTCCAGCGGGTTGAAGTCGAGGGGCGGTTCTCCCCGGCCGGGCAGAGCCACGATCCCGACCCGTCCGTTGTCGCGCACGATCTGGCAGGACGTGCGCAGGGCGGGCCAGGGATTGGCCGTGAGAATGACCAGGTCGACGCCCTCGCCGCGGGTGAAGTCGTCCAGCTTTTCATCCAGGTCCGGATCGTCGTACATGAAGGTCGCGTCGGCCCCCATGCGTTCGGCCATTTCCATGCGGACCGGGCTGTTCGCGATGCCGATCGTCCGGGCGCCGAGACAGGGCCCGAGGCCGACGGCGCCGAGGCCGAGGACGCCCAGACCGACGACGGCCACGTTCTCGCCGGGCTGGAACTGCGATTTGTAGTAGCACATGGCGCTCAACGTGTACAGGTGGCCGTAAACCGCGTCCTCGTCGTGCACGCCGTCGGGTACTTTTACGAGCACCTCGTCGTCCCGGGCGATGAACGCTGACTGGTGAGGGTACCGGGAAATGACCCGGTCGCCCGCGGCGAAACCGGTGACCGCCTTTCCCACGCCGCGGACGATCCCCAGGTTGCTGTCGCCGACCCAGCGCGGAAAATCGGGCGCCCCGGGGACCTGCTCGGCCCCCTCGTAATTCCCCCGGTCCGTTCCGATCTTGAGGGCGGAAATGATCGTTTCGACCCAGAGGTCGTGGGGACCCAGGCTATCCGTGTCCAGGGGATGGTCTTCGATGCGAAGGTCTCTCGGGCCGTGCAGTACGGCGATTTTCATCAATCAGCTCCGATCCCGTGGTCGCGTCCGTGCTAGAAACCGCCTCGTCCGCCTCGTCCGGTATTACGTCCGCCTCGTCCGGTATTACGTCCGGCGCGTCTGGAGTTGCGTCCGGCGCGTCCGGTCGCGTCATACAGGTCGCGTCAGGCCGACAGGGCGGAAAGGCAGCGGTCGTATACTTCGAATCGTTCCCCCTCGGTTTCTTCCGGGTCGACCAGCTTGAGCCAGAGGGCGCTGCCGGGCCGGCCCGAACTGTAGGAACGGTGGCTTCCGATCACCGAGGGATCCTCGCCGTGCCAGGCGACCTCCCCTTCCTGCATGTAGATGAATTCGCCCCGGTACCGGTCCACGATGTCCTTCCGGTGATCGCGGTAGAACAGGCCCTGTTCGCAGGCCGTGCGCCGCAGCGTGTGAAGCAATTCGGGCGTTTCGTCGAAGTCCGAGTCGAAGTGCGCCACCGGCGGTCGGACGTCGCTTTCGAAATCGATTTCATCCAGGTCGACCGTGCCGAAACCCCGTTGCGCGGCCACCAGGAGGTGGTTCCGGTCGCGGCGGAACGGCGGCGCGGGCCAGTCGGATGCGGGGTCGTGTCCCATCAGGTGCGCGCCGCAGGCATCGGTCGCCGTGATCTGGTCGCCGGCGATCAGCACGTCGCCCACGCGCCCTTCACCGCCCCATTCCCGTCCCTTCTGGCCCACGAGTCCGTCGATGACGTTCAGGCAGGGGTTCGTGATCATGGCGAGGTCGGGGAGCACGTATGAGAGCCTGATGGCGTGATGAAAGTAGGTACGGACCCGTCCGCGGGGCGGTACGATGGGCGGAAGCCCGAAGAGGTTCTTCATGCAGAGCGTGACCCCCATGAACAGGTGATTCTTCATCTTCGCCACGGAAATGACTTCGTCCGCGTCCTCGAACACGCCGCTCAGGATGTACCGGTCGAACATGTTCCCGCCGCCCGGTACCTCGTATACCGCCCAGGGCGGACGGTTGGAATCATCGTATTTGACGTCGAAATCGCGGAGGTGATGGACGTAGTTGAACTCGTCCGGCGTGAGTTTGTCCGGGGCATAGGGATTGGTGTCCGTTGCGTAGATCTCCGCATCGGTGTGTTCCCGAAGCAGTTGCAACACGGCCCGGCAGACCGCGTCGTCGACCAGTTCCTGCCGGCGTCCCCTGAACCGGACGACGTTGTCCATGGGTTTCATCATATTGAACTTGATGACGATCTTCCGGGCTTTCTCGATGCGCGCCCAGGATTCCGTAAGCGGTTCGGTGACGCTTTTCAGCGTCTGGTAGACCCCGTCATAGTCCGTCTGATGGTCGCAGGCCGCCGCCCGGACGGTGTAACGCTTTTCCGCCATGTCATGGTCTCCGGAGTGGTTGACAGGCAAAGGGTCAGCGAATTCTGATGCAATATACAACGGGCGCACGCGATCACAAGGGTAATCACCGGTCTGACACCTCCGCGGAATCGAGGGCTCCATTCAAAAATAAAGACCCGGGCGTTTTGGGTTGTATAATTCGTCTCGATGTGTCATATTGAAGGCCCCTTTATCCTGTGATTCCTCTCGGCGAATCCGAACCGCCATCGGAAACGCCGTACACCCGTGGTTGAATGACCGGCCTGGCCGAGCGTCGCGCCGCGGCTACCGGGAAGGTGAACGCGCAATTGAATGTTCTCAGACAATTCGTGCGATTCGTGGACGGACTGAACGAACGCATCGGCACGGTCGTGTCCTGGTTCACGACCCTCCTCGTATTAACGGTCTGTCTCGACGTGTTCACACGGTATTTCCTGCGCAGAAGCAGTGTGGCGGTGCAGGAACTGGAGTGGCATTTCTTCGCCGTGATCTTCCTGCTCGCCTCGGCGTGGGCCCTGAAACACAACAAGCACGTCCGCGTGGACGTGCTGTACATGAACTTCAAGCCCCGGAACCAGGCCCTGGTAAATCTCATCGGCAGCCTGCTGTTTCTGCTTCCCTTCGCGGTGATCGCCATCTGGAGTTCCCAGAATTTCGTCCTGAATTCCTTCCGGATCGGCGAGGTTTCACCCGATCCGGGGGGCCTGCCCGCCCGCTACATCCTGAAATCCATGATCCCCATCGGATTCACGCTCATACTCCTGCAGGGTCTGGCCATGGCCGCTCGTTCCCTGGACCGGTTCATGCACGGCGGAGAAGACCCCATGGGCGATGAGGATGAACCACCTCCGAGGGGGCTTTCGGCCAGGGAGGACGCGGTTTGATCGAAGCGATGCCGCTCATCCTGTTCGCGGTCCTTTTCCTGCTGCTCCTTATGGGGTACCCGGTCGCCTTCACCCTCGGCGGCGTATCCGTACTGCTCGGGCTGATGACCTTCGGCGCGGATTTCTTCAACCTGCTGCCCCTGCGCATCTGGGGCGTCATGACGAATTACGTCCTCCTCGCCGTGCCCCTCTTCGTCTACATGGGCGTCATGCTGGAGAAATCCGGCCTGGCGGAGGACATGCTGGAGACCATGGCCCTGCTCTTCGGCCGCCTGCGGGGCGGACTCGCCGTGGCGGTCGTGATCGTGGGCGCCCTGCTGGGCGCGTCGACGGGCATCGTGGGCGCGACAGTCGTGACCATGGGCCTGCTCAGCCTGCCTACCATGCTGAGGCGGGGCTACAGTCCCCAGGTGGCGACAGGAACGATCGCCGCGTCGGGTACGCTCGGACAGATCATCCCGCCCAGCGTGGTGCTCGTGCTGCTCGGGAGCATCCTCAACGTGTCGGTCGGCGACATGTTCATCGGCGCCGTCATCCCCGGCGCCATCCTCGTGGGCATGTACCTCGTCTGGATCTCCATCGTCGCCGTCTTCAAACCCGCCGAAGCCCCGGCCATGCCTGCCGAGGAACTGGCCGCGTTCCGGGAGAGCGGCATGTTCAGGAAGATCATCAGGGCCTTCCTGCTTCCCCTGGGCCTGATGACCGTCGTGCTGGGCTCCATCTTCGCGGGTATCACGTCGCCGACGGAAGCGGCGGCCGTGGGCGCGCTGGGCGCGACCCTGCTCACCGTCTTCCAGGGCAAATTCTCCTATGAAACGCTGAAGGCGGTCATGAAGGAGTGCACGCATATCACGTGCATGGTCTTCTTCGTGCTGGTGGGGGCCGAGGCCTTCGGACTGGTCTTCCGGGGCATGAAGGGCGACGCGTACATGACCAGCCTGATCATGGATGCCAACCTGAGTACCTACGCCTTCCTCGCCCTGGTCCTCGTCATGATCTTCATCGCCGGATTCTTCATAGATTTCATCCAGATCACCTACATCATCGTGCCGGTCGTCACGCCGATTTTCATCACCTTCGGTGTCGATCTGCTGTGGCTCGGCATCCTGATCGCGGTGAACCTGCAGACCTCCTTCCTTACGCCACCCTTCGGGTTCTCCCTGTTCTACCTCAAAGGAGTCGCGCCGCCCGAAGTGCAGACCCGCCATATCTACCGGGGTATTCTGCCTTTTATCGTCATACAGCTCATCTGCCTGAGTTTGCTGGTCTACACGCCTTACCTGGCTACCTGGCTGCCGAGTCTGCGCTAGGCAAGCGGTTGCGACCTTTCAGTATCCGATGGCGCATCCGTCCTTGCGGGGCTCCGACGCGCCGTGCAGCATGCCCGTGTCCGGGTCTATGCGTATCGCCTGGTAGCCGCCGTACCCGTGGGGCGACCGGGCAATCCGGTGGCCCTTCCCGGCGAGCCGCCGGAAGGTCTCTTCCCTGATGCCGTCCTCCACGGTGATCCTGCCCCCGCCGGCCTCCATGGGGGCGCCGGTGGGCTCGGCCGAACCGAAATGCTGGAAGCGCGGGGCGTCGCCCGCTTCCTGCACGTCCATGCCGAAATCGATCATGTTGCAGAGGACCTGCACGTGTCCCTGCGGCTGCATGGCGCCGCCCATCAGGCCGAAGGTGAGCCAGGGACGGCCGTCCCGCGTCACCATGGCCGGAATGATGGTGTGGAAGGGGCGTTTGTGCGGGACGAGGGCGTTGCGGTGCGCCGGATCCAGCGAGAAGAGCTGCCCCCTGTTCTGGATCGGAAACCCGGTGCGCTCCGGAACGATACCCGATCCGAATCCCCGGAATATGCTCTGGATGAACGAGACGGCGTTGCGCGCTTCGTCGACGACCGTCATGTAGGCCGTGTCCCCGTGTTGCAGGATGGGGTCGCCGGCCGGGACGTCGATCGCCGCCCGGTCCCGATCGATCCGGCCGCGCTGCCTTTCGGCGTATTCCCGGGACAGCAGGGATTCCACGGGCACGTCCGCGAAGGCGGGGTCGGCGTAGAAGACGGCGCGGTCGGCGTAGGCGAGTTTCTTGGCTTCGATCTGCAGGTGCAGCGTCTCCGCGGACTGGCAGCCCGTTTCGCCGAGGTCGTAGCCTTCCAGGATGTTCAGCATTTGCAGGGCGGCGATGCCCTGACCGCTCGGCGGCAGTTCCCAGACCGTATGGCCCCGGTAGTCCACGCAAACCGGATCGTCCCAGGTCGACACGTGGTCCCTGAAATCCTCGCGGCTGAACAGTCCGCCTGCGTCCCGCGAACAGGCCACGATGGCGTCGGCGATTTCGCCGTGGTAGAACGCGTCGCGGCCGCCTTCGGCCAGGATGCGGTAGGACCGGGCCAGGTCCGGATTCCGGAACACCGCGCCGGGTTCGGGAGCCCGGCCTCCGGGCAGATAGACCCGGACGGACTCGGGCCAGGGTTTCAGCAACGACGTGGCCCCCGCCCAGTCCCGCGCGATGATGTCCGAAACGGGGAACCCGTTCTCCGCGTAAAAGATAGCTGGTTCCAGCACCTGTTCCATGGACAGGGTGCCGAAGCGATCGAGGAGGCAGGCCCAGCCGTCCACGCAGCCCGGCACGGACCAGTTCAGGGGGCCGGTGCCGGGTATGTATTCGTGGCCGTGGCCGGTGTAATACGCTATGTTCGCCGCGTAAGGCGCCCTTCCGCTCCCGTTGAGGCCCGTCAGCCCGCCGCTTTCGGCCTCCCAGACGATGGCGAACAGGTCGCCGCCGATTCCGCAGGACATGGGTTCCACGACGCCGAGGGTCGCGTTGACGGCGATGGCGGCGTCGATGGCGTTGCCGCCCGCCTTGAGGATATGGATGCCCGCCTGGGCGGCCAGCGGCTGACTCGTGGCCACCATGCCCCTGGGCGCCATGACGACCGAGCGCCGCGAGCCTCGGTATGCATAGGGATCGTATCGCATGGTCTGCGTTGTTGCTCCGGTCAGATGGTGATCAGCGGAAGAAAGTCTCGGCATTGTGCCGGGGCAGGTAGCCGATCTCTTCCCTGGGCGTCTGAATGTCGAATATGTTGTACGTGTTGTCCGAAATGACGAAATAGTGCCGCGCCGGGGGCAGCGTGCCGTTGCGATGGGCCGTGTAGGCGGCGTGGACCATGGCCGCCGCATCCTGCTGATGGCACCATACGGCGAAATACCCCCGTTCCTCCACGATGGGCGTGTTACCGGGGTTCACTCCTCCCCAACGGACCGCCAGCGCGCCGCATCCCCGGCCTGACGCCCGTTCCACCCAGGTCTCGACGTAGGCCTTTTCGCGGCCGTAGTCGTTGACCGGGCAGGCGGGCAGCCGCGCGGAAATCGGCGCGGGCCAGTCTCGGATCGCATCGAAATCGCGCTCGGCGATCAAGGCGTATGCGCCCGATTCGAAAAAGCGATAGGCGTCGTCCACCGCGTGCACGGAGCTCGAACCCACGATCAGGGGCCGATGGTCCAGCGCCAGCACCGATTCGAACACCAGGTCCGTCATCCGGTTCATCGCGGCGAGATCGCCCTGCCGGGCCAGATAGACGACGAGATCGAATCCGGACAGCATGGCCCTGAATCTATCCGGTTCTTCGACGATGTTCATATCGATGATCCGGTCGGCCTGGTCGGCCTGGCCGTCCCGGCCTTCAACGCCGCGGCCCCCGGCCCTGTCGGGCGCGCCGGGCAGGTCGATGGAACAGAACCGGTATCTTTCGTCCATCTCCGGCAGGTACAGCCGGAGCCCGGACCCTATCGTCCCCCGGCCGCCGATGAGTAACGTGTTAAACGCCATGGGGTTCCTTCAGTAGGCTTCCAGATAGAGCGATTTGATTTCGTCCGCCGTGGGAACGCGCGGATTGTTCTGCGGACTCCCCGACGCGAGGGCGTCCGCGGCCATCTTGTCCAGCGCGCCGGTCAGGGCCTCTTTCGATATGCCGCAGTCCCGCAGCCCGGGGATTTCAACCGCATCATTCAAATCCTGCAGACCGCCGACAAGCCTTTCGCAGGCCGTCGACGTATCGTCCCCTTCCCCGGCCCACCCAAGCTTGCGGGCGAGGGTCGCGTACCGTTCGGGCGCCGCCGATACGCTGAACCGGGTGACGGCCGGCAGCAACACGGAGTTGCTCAGGCCGTGGGGAAGGTGGAAGACCGCGCCGAGGGGCCTGCTCATGCCGTGCACGAGACAGACCGAGCTGTTGGCGAAGGCCATGCCGCCCAGGGACGCCGCTTCCATCATGCCCTGCCGGGCACCGTGGTCGCCGGGGTTCCGCCAGGCCCGAACCAGGTGCCTGCCGACGAGGTCGACACAGGAAAGAGCGAGCGCGTCCGTCATTGTGCCCGCCTTGCGGGACACGTACGCTTCGATCCCGTGGGTCAGCGTATCCACGCCCACGTTGGCCGTCAGCGGCCGGGGCATGGACAGGGTCAGCGTGTAGTCGACGAAGGCCGCCGTGGGCAGGAGATGGGCGTCGAGCATCATCATCTTGACGTTCCGCCGCGTATCCGTGATGACGGTCACGCGGGTCATTTCGCTGCCCGTGCCGGCCGTAGTGGGAATGGCGAACAGCGGCAGGCCGGGCCGGGGTATCCGGTGATAGCCGGCATATTCGGACAGGGGGCCGTCGTTGACGGCCATGACCGCGATGCCCTTGCCCGCGTCGATGCTGCTTCCACCGCCCACCGCGACGACCCCGTCGCAGCCGTTTTCTCTGAGTATATCCAGCCCTTCCTCGACGTTCGCGTCCGTCGGTTCGGGCGTCACGCCGCCGTAGACATGCGATTCGATCCCCGCCTGGCGGCACTGGTCCGCGATGCGGGCGGGCAGGCCCTGCTCGACCAGGTAGGGGTCAGAGACCACCAGTACACGCTTCAGCCCGGCGCGGACGGCCTGGGGGACGGCTTCGTCGCATGCGCCCGCCCCGTTGACGATGATGGATGGGATGTTGATCTGTACGGGGCCTGCCATCGTCAGGTAACCCCCTTGATGACGCCGCTGTACCGCCGGAAGGAACCTGACGTCACGACCTCGCTCAGGGCGTGCACGGCGGCGTGCAATTCCTCGTAAGTCGTGTAGAGCGGTGCGATGCCCAGCCGTATGTTATCGGGCATGCGGAAATCGGTGATGACCTTTTTCTCCTCCCGGATCGCCTGGTCGATACGATATCCCTCGGCGTGGCCGAAAGAGACGTGCGACCCCCTGCTTGCGCCGTTCCGGGGGGAATTCAGTGTGAACCCGAGGGGCTTCAGGCCGGACTCCCAGAGGGAAACCAGGTACTCGGACTGGTCGAGCGACTTGGCGCGGACGGGCCCGGTTCCGGCTTCGAGAGCCAGCTCCACGCCGGGTTCGATCATGGCCAGGGACAGGATGGAAGGCGTGCCCGTCAGATAGCGGTCTATGCCGGAGGCCGGTTCGAATTCGGTGTCGAAATAGAACTGTTTCCGGTGGCCGAACCATCCTGAAACCGGATTGATCAGCCGGGCCTGCAGGTCGTCTCGAACGTACAGAAAAGCCGGGGCGCCCGGCCCGCCGTTCAGGTACTTGTACGTGGAACCAACCGCCAGGTCGACCCCCGTGTCATGGCACGCCATGGGCACGACCCCGGCGGAATGGCTCAGGTCCCACAGGATCATCGCATCCCGGCCGTGGGCGATTTCCGTGATCCGCTCCATGTCGTACATGTAACTGGACTTGTACATGACGTGGGAAAGTAGCACCAGGGCCGTGTCCTCGTCGATGGCCCGGTCCAGGGCGTCTTCAGACGCGGCGAAGCCGTTATCGACGGGGAGGACGACCATTTCGTACGCGGGATCGATCAGATCCGCCGCGGCCTTCAGGATATAGAGGTCGGAAGGGAAATTGACGCTGTCGGTTACGATTTTTCGCCGACCAGGCCGCTCCTTGAGCGCGCCGGCAATCAGCTTGAAGAGGTTGACCGACGTCGAGTCGGCAATGATCACTTCGTCGGGCAGGGCGCCGATAAGCCCGGCCAGCTTGGCGCCGATACGCCTGGAAAGTCCCATCCATTCGTCATTCCATGCGCGGATCAGGCGGTTTCCCCACTGGTGCCTTATCAGCCGGTCCAACAGGGCGATGGCGTCCTTCGGTACCCGTCCGAGGGAATTGCCGTCCAGATAAATCAGATCGGGATCGTCGATCAGAAACCGGTCCCGGAATCTGTTCAGGCTGTCACGGTGGTCCAGTTCTCGCGCTCGTTCGAGCGTAGCGTCGTGTGCCAAGCGCGTACCTCTTCATTTCGGGCAATGAGGCGGAAACACGGGATCAGGGACGGTGAAAGGAAAACCGGAATGTATACGGCGCAGGGGGGAAGGACAAGCGGAATGTCAGATCCGGGGCGCGCGGGCGGCGCTCACCTGCTGGCCCGTTTGACCTGTTCGCCCGGGTCCAGGGAACGCGGCTGGGTGTCGAAGATGTTCAGATCCGCAAACGCCATCACCCGGGCCAGCGTTTCCCGTCCCCGAATCATCAGGGATGGGGAGTCAGGGGCGTCTTCGGCACAGAATCCCGTCGCGTCGAGGTCGACGGCGTCCGCCAGGTAGAGGGCCCGTTCGCAGTGAAACTGCTGCGAAACGACGATAACCCGGTCCAGGCCGAACACCTTCTTCGCCCGGAATACGGAATCCAGGGTCCGGACCCCGGCATAGTCGAGCATGATGTAGTCTTCCGGTACGCCCAGTTCAATCAGATCGCGCTGCATCGTGGTCGTCTCGTCGTAGTACCTCGAGGAAGCGTCCCCGCTTACGAGGATGGCACGGATTCTGCCGGCGTGAAACAGTTCGGAAGCCGCCTCGATGCGCGTGCGGTAGTAGCGGTTCACCTTTCCACTGGCGTACTTGGAAGTGCCCAGCACGAGGGCCACCCGGTACTCGGGGGTATCGTCGACGAGATAGTACAGGCGGGCGGAAGCGTTGCGGGTAATGGACAGGTCGTTTGCTACGGTGGCGAAGATACCGATCACGGCGAGGGCCGCGAGTACCTTGGTAAATGCCCGGAGGTATCGAAATGCGGGAATACTTCGCATTGGAACGGGTGGTTTCCGGGGAATCGGGACTTTCAGATAAGAAGGACCGGGATTATACTGTCATACTACCTGTCCGGTGGTATGCCGTCAAGCAATTAACCCGATGTTTTTCTGTTCTTTTTCGGGTTTTGTTGCGAAGTTGAAAACAGGTGGCCAGGGACATCGGCTTAGCACATGATTTATACGTGGATTCATCCGTATCAAACTGTTTTTAAACTGACGCCGGAGTGAAAAATCATGCTGATACCTCTGTTGATTGGGCTGCTTCCCATCGCGACGCCGGCCAACTTGCAGGATCGGGTAATCGATGAACGGCATATGACCGTTCTGTTCTATGGCAACAGCCTCACGACCGGCTACGGGATTGGTCCGGACAAGGCCTATCCCCAACTGATCCAGCATAAGATCGACGGGCTCGGCTGGCCCTTCAGGGTTGTCAACGGAGGAGTGGGCGGAGAAACGTCTGCGGGCGGGTTGAGCCGTATCGACTGGGTGCTGCGGAAGCGGGTGGACGTGTTTGTCCTCGAGCTCGGCGGGAACGACGGCCTGCGGGGCGTCGACCCCCGTGCCACGAGACGGAACCTGAGGGCGATCATCCGCCGGGTAAGGGCGCGTTATCCCGAGTCGGAGATCATACTCGCGGGCATGGAGGCGCCGCCGAACATGGGATCGGAATTTACCACGGCCTTCAAAGCGATCTACACGGAACTGGCCGAATCGGAGCGCGTCTCACTGATCCCCTTTATTCTCGAAGGCGTCGGCGGCATAGCGGAACTGAACCTGCCCGACGGCATTCATCCGACGGCCGAAGGGCACGCCATCATGGCGGAGAACGTGTGGAAAGTCCTGGAACCCGTTCTTCAAGGCCTGCGCCCGTAACGGCTCAGATCTCCGCGCGAAGGACTTCCAGCGGATCAGTACCGGGAGCGCTTCGGCCCCGGCCCCGGCGTAACGGCTCAGATCTCCGCGCGAAGGACTTCCAGCGGGGACTGCCGGTAGATGCCGGCGCTGGCCAGCATGCCCACCGCGATCGTGATTACCGCGATGCCGCCGATCACGGCCGCCACGGGGATGAAGGCCGGCACGAAGGTGATGTTGAAGACGAAAACGGCGAGAATCCACGAGGCGGCAAAGGCCAGCGCAACCCCCGTAACGGCGCCTATCGCACCAAGGAACAGGTACTCGATCGACATGATCTTGAGGATCTGATTCCTGGACCCGCCGAGTGTTTTCAGCAGCACGCTTTCCTGCATCCGCTGCATCCGGCTGTTCGTCACGACGCCCACCAGTACGATTATCCCCGTGAATACGCTGAACAGCGCCATGAAGCGGACGATGAGAGACACCTGGCCGAGGATGTCGTTCAGGGTACCCAGGATGAGGCTCAGGTCGATCATGGACACGTTGGGAAACCGGCTCACCGTTTCCTGCTGAAAGCGCGCCGATACCTGCGGATCGTCGATACGCGTCACGACCACGTGGAACTGGGGCGCCTCTTCCAGAACGCCTTCCGGAAAGACTACGAAGAAGTTGGGCTGAACCCGCTGCCAGTCGACGGCCCTCAGGCTGCCCACGATGGTCTCGACCAGTACGCCCTGCACGTCGAAGACTACCTCGTCCCCCATGCCCACGCCGAGCCGGTCGGCTATGCTCTTTTCCATAGACACCAGCACGACGTCGTCCTCCCCGCCGACCCGGGGCTGCAAGGAGCCTTCCAGGAGCGTTTCCGCATCCTCCAGGTGGCCCCGGTAGGTCGAGCGGTATTCCCGTCGCAATGCCCATCGGGGAGCGCGGTCCGAGCGGTCCGAGCGGTCCGAGCGGTCCGAACGGCCCAGGCGGTCCGTCGAGTCCTGCATGATTTCGGCAATGGTACGTCCCTTCAAACCGGCCAGGCGCATGCTGACGACGGGCGTCTGCTGCATGACCGGCAGCCCGTTGCGGCGAAGCGATTCGATGATTTCATCCCGCTGGCCCGGCTGAATGTCGAAAAGGACCATGTTCGACTGCCGGTCCCCCCCGACCTGGGTAATGTGTCCGACCAGGGAAAACTGGAGCAGGTAGAGGGTCGTCAGCAGGAAAGCCCCCAGCCCGAGGGCGACGACCATCGTGACGGTCTGGTTGTCCGGCCGGAAGAGATTGGCCAGGCCCTGGCGCCAGACATACGGCCAACTCGCGGGCAACAGGCGGCGGGCCGTCGAAATGAGACCGCGGGCGACGAGACTCAACAGGAGGAAGGCGCCGATCAGTCCCGCGGTGAAACCAACGCCCTGATGCCATTCGCGGGTCTGGCTGACGGCGAACAGCACGATCCCGGAGACCAGCACGGCGATCAGCGCGAGGCGCCAGGGATCGCGGGCGCCCCGTGAAGGCGTTTCGACCGACGAACGCAGCGTGAGCAGCGGTGAGATGTCTTTAATCGCAATGAGCGGAAGGAAGGCGAACAGCAGGGCCATGAGCAGACCCAGGCCCATGCCTTGCAGGACGGGCAGCCAGGTGTACCGTACCTCCAGTTCGAAAGGTACGAAATCCTGCACGAGCGCCGGCAGAACGCCGAGTATGAGAAATCCCGCGGCCGCGCCGATTGTCGAGCCGATCATGCCGATGGACACGGCCTGGAAGACGTAGATGGTGAAGGTATGCCGGCCTTCCGCGCCAAGGCAGCGCAATACGGCGATGGTACCCCGCTTTCGCCTTACGTAGGTATGTATGGCGCTGGCGACGCCCACGCTCCCGAGGATCAGGGCGATGAACCCGCTGAGGTTGAGAAACCGGTAGAGGTTGCCCAGGGACCGCTCCAGGCCGGCCTGCCGGTCTTCCACGGTGTCCCAGTCCATGCCGAACCGGGCCGCCGTATCCGTCCCGTGGGCGTCCTTCAGTTCCTCCACGTCGACCTCGTCTCCGAATTTGAAAAGCGCGCGGTAGGTAACCCTGCTTCCGGGCTGGATCAGCGCCGTGGAGGCGAGTTCGGCCATCGGTATGTAGACGCGGGGACCGAAGGTGCTCATGGCTGCCGTCTCGCCCGGTATGCTGACCAGGCGGCCGGCGATCTCGAAAGTGCTCAGCCCTACGCGAATCGAGTCGCCGACCTCTACGCCATACTGGATCATGAGGTTGTCGTCCACGAGGGCCGTGCCCTGCGTTCTGAAGGTCCGCGCGGCGCCTCGAGGAACCGTTTCCAGCTCCCCGTAGTAGGGGAACCCGCCCTCGAGCGCCCGTACGTTCACGAGGCGTGACGACTCCGACCTCGGGAAGGCGACCATGGAGACGAAACTGACCTGGCGGGACTGCTCCCCGCCCAGGTTCCGGAGGAGGACTTCGGCCGAATCCGAAAAGGCCTGACGGGTGCTTATTTCGAGGTCGGCGCCCAGGAGCGCCCTGGATTCCAGGTCGATCGCGGTCCGCATGCTGTCGCCGAGGGTACGGATCGAAACGAGCGCGGCCGTGCCCAGGATGATGGACGACATGTACAGGAGCAGTCGCCGCCGGTAGGTCCGGCTGTCCCGCCAGGCCATCTTCAGCAGCCACCTGATGCGTAACGGTGCGTGTTCAGGCGGAAGGGGAGCGCCCATGTCTATGCTTCCGGGGAAAGGGACAGGGGACGTATCTCGGGGTAACCGGCTTCCTCGGGACGGTAATCTTCGGCGATACGGCCCCCGCTCAACCGGATGATCCGCTGCGCCCTGCGTGCCAGGTCGAGATTGTGGGTCACCGTTACCAGGGTCGTTCCCGACTCCTCGTTCAGATCGAAAAGCAGGTCTTCCACCCTGGCGCTCGTATCCGCGTCGAGATTGCCCGTGGGTTCGTCCACGAAGAGCAGGGAAGGTCGGTTGATAAAGGCCCTGGCCAGGGCGACGCGCTGTTGCTCGCCTCCGGACAGTTGCACGGGATAGTGCGTGGTCCGGTCGGACAGCGCCACGCGTTCCAGCAGCTCCATGGCCCGGTCGTACACGCCCTTCTCGCCGCGCAGTTCCGCCGGGACCATGACGTTTTCGAGGGTCGTGAGCGTGGGGATGAGCTGGAAGTTCTGGAAGACGAAGCCTACGTGGCGGTTCCGCACGCGGGCCCTTTCGTCTTCGTCCAGGTCGTCCAGGACGATCCCGTTCAGCGATACCGAACCGGAAGTCGCCCGGTCCAGTCCGGCGCAGAGACCGAGCAGCGTGGTCTTGCCGCTGCCGGACGGGCCGATGATCGCCAGGGAGGCGCCCGGAAGCAGGTCGAAATCGATATCACGCAGCACGTTCAGCGTCCCGCCGCCGCTCGCGTAGGACTTGCACAGGCCCCGGACCGCCAGGATAGGCTGTTCGCTCATGGTGCCGGCGGCTCCTCGCCTGTTTGTTCCAGGTCGTCCTGTCCCGACTGTCCGTCCTGTCCCGACTGTCCCGACTGTCCGGTGCGTCCGGGATGCCTTCCCTGTAATCTCAGCAGCCGGTCCGGATAATCCGTGATGATGCCATCCACGCCGTGTTCGATATGGCGTTTCATATCCGCCTCCTCGTTGATCGTCCAGACATACACGTCCACGTTGTGCCGGTGGGCGCCCGAGACGAACCTGGTGCTCACCAGGGTCAGATCCTGAAACCTGGGGGGTACCTGCATCGTTTCTCCCCGGGGAACGAAGGCGAACCCGAGCCGGGCGGTATTCAGTACCCAGAAGAGAAACACCTCGCCGGCCGTGGACGACGTGGCGATTCCCGGGTTGTTGGCCCGGATGTACTTCACGCTCTCGGCCTGGAACGACGCGATGACCTTCCGTTCCGGGTACGGACTCTTCCCGATCACCTCGGAGAACCGGGCCCTGGCGGCATCGGAAACATCCTTCAGTTCGACGATCATCCGGGTATCGGGCAGTGCCTGCAGCACCTCTTCGAGCGAAGGCACTTTCAGGCCCATGCCCCGGTAAGGAAAGCTCGCACCGCCGTCCGGCGTCCAGTCGTATCCCGCGTCCAGTTCCCGCAACGCCTCCCAGGTCATCTCGTCTACCCGGCCCGTGCCATCGGTAGTGCGGTCGACCGTGGCGTCGTGGATGACGACCAGTTCGCCGTCGCGGGTGGCGTGTACGTCGAATTCCAAGGCGTCCGCGCCGGATTCAATCGCGTTTCTGAAGGCGAAAAGCGTATTTTCCGGCCACTGCGCCGCGCCTCCGCGGTGTGCGATGACCAGGAGTTGATCCGTTTCCGTAAACGAGTGCACAGGCATGGGACGGGTTGCGATCGCGGCGTAGGCCAGGACCACGACAAGTATGGCCGCGCCGGCGACCGCCAGCCGAAGGAGCCATTTCCAGATGAATCTGAGCATTTATCAGTCGCGGTTGAAGTTACAGGGGCCAGTCCCGGAGGATGCGCTCCACTTCTTCGGCGTGGCTGCTCTCGTCGCGAATCATGTCTTCCAGCTGGACCATGAGTCCGTAATCGCCGTATTCCTCGGCCTCCGCGCGCCGCTGGACGTACCGCTTCACGATCGTGCGTTCGTCCTCCAGCATGGTCTCCAGGTTCTCACGATTCGAGTCGCTCACCTTTATCGGCCGGGGAACGGTCGTGGGTTCGCCGCCCAGCACCACGATCTTGTCGGCGAGATACTGCGCGTGCAGTTGCTCGTCGGGAACCTCTTCCAGAAAGAACTTGGCCAGTTCAGGCCTGTAGGGCCCACTTGCCTTGGCCGCGTAAATGGTAAACTGTATGATCGCGCCCAGTTCGGCCGCCAGGTCGCCGTTCAGGTTGTCGATCAGGGTCTGCTTGTCCATGATACGCTCCTTTGCTCTTTTTTCTGACACGCATGTATACGATATCCTGCGTTCTAATTCAAGGTACGGGATGTCCCGAGCCTGCACAAGATTCGTTTCCGGACAAACGGGCGCTCCGTGAAAGGACGTCATGTCCCGCGCCGGGCTCACGCCATTTCGAGTACGGCCTTGACCACGCCGGGCTCACGCCATTTCGAGTACGGCCTTGACCACGCCGGGCTCACGCCATTTCGAGTACGGCCTTGACCACGCCGCTGCCCGGATCGAGCCACGTGGGAAATTCCGCAAGCATGCGTTCCGGTCCGGCCGTGTGGGTTATCCAGGGCGAGGTGTCGATCCGGCCCGCCTCGATATGGCTGATGACCCTTTGCAGGTCGGCCGCGCGGGCGTTCCGGCTGCTGAGCAGGGTCATCTCCCTCCGGTGGAAACCGGGTCCGTCGAAGGATATCCGCGAACCGGTGATGCCGACGTAGACCAGGCGTCCGCCGTTGGAAACGTATTCGTGGGCCTGCATCATGGACCCGGCGTGGCCGGTGGCGTCGAAGACGGCCGTGGGCAGTTCGCCGTTCAGCAGCCGGTGCAGCCTGGATGGAACGTCCGTGGTGTCGGATATGACCTCGAAGAGATCGTAGCGTCGCTTGCAGAATTCGATCCGCTTTTCACTGATCTCCAGCAGGATCACGCGCGCGCCGGCCAATGCCGCGAAGGTCAGCACGGACAGGCCGATTGGGCCGGCGCCGATGAGCAGGACCGTTTCGTCCTTTTCGATCGCGGCGCGGTCCACGGCATGGGCGCCGATCCCCAGCGTTTCCACCAGGGCCAGTTGCTCGAGGGAAAGGACGTCGGAACGCAGCAGCTTCCCGGCCGGGAGCATCAGGACGTCCCGCATGCCGCCGTCCACGTGGACGCCCAGGACGTCAAGACGCGAGCAGCAGTTCGTCTTGCCCATGCGGCACGGCACGCAGCGGCCGCAGTCCATGTAAGGCACGACGGCGCACTGGTCGCCGGGGTGGACGTGGGTCACGCCCCGCCCCGCCGCGATAACCTCTACCCCCAGTTCGTGCCCGAGGATGCGGGGGTAGTCGAAGAAGGGCTGCGTACCCTCGAAGGCGTGGAGGTCGGTGCCGCAGATCCCGACCCGCCTGATGCCCACCAGCGCCTCGCCCGGTCCGGGAGGCGTGGGCTCGGGGGTTTTCTCCAGGATGAAACGGCCGGGCTTTTCCAGAACGATAGTTGGCATACGGTCGGGGCTCGTTTTCAGGTGAGCAGGGCGGACAGCAGGGGCGGCTTGCGCTCGAATTTCTCAACGTACGCTTCGCAGGTCGGCGCCAGGCGCATTTTCACCTTGGTCTCATGCGCTACCGCGATGGATTCCAGCCGGTGATCCAGGAACGGATTTCGGAACCGTTCAAGGCAGGCTAAAGCGAAGGCCGGGGCGTCTTCCACTTCGTCCGGCAGCGCCGGCACGATTTCTTCCAGCATCAGGTCCCGCAGCCAGGGTCCCGTTTCCACGTGGTCCACCGCCTCCCGGACGGTCTGGATACCCAGGGGCATGGCCCGGCACACCAGCGCCGTGTGGGCTCCGTTGAGCACCCGCACCTTGCGCAGCGCGTAAGGACGCACGTCTTTTGTCCGCACGACGGCCGGATGTTCGATGAACGGGGCGGCCCCCGGCCGGTCCTCAAGGGCCCAGAAGGCGAAGGGTTCGGTCAGCGCGAGAAGCCCGTCGCCGTGGGGATTGGGAAACCCGGGGGGCGGTTCGACCGTGATCCGGTCCACGAGCGTATGCAGCCAGACCACCCGGTCTTCCATCCAGTCCAGGAAGCCGTCCCCAAGACGCCGTCTCCGGGCCAGCGTCCCGACCAGCCGGCGCAGTGCCGAGGCGTTGTCATCGATCAGCTCGCAGGGAATGACGGTCACCGGCGCGCCGCCGTTCTCATAGCGTGCCAGGAGCACCCCAAGCAGCTTCCCGGGAAAAGAACCCGGCGGCGAACCATCCGGCGGCGCACCATCCAGCCGCTCCGACTCCGTCACGTCGTAACCGGTTTCCGAGGTATTGGAGAGGATGTACTCCGTGGAGGGATCGCGCCCCACGGCCAGCACGGCGTCCCAGTCTTCCCTGGCGCTCAGTGCCCGCGAGACGCTCTCCACCTCGACGGATTTATCGATCCGCCTGCCGTCGCGAATCCCCCGCACGTGGACCCGGTAACGGCCGTTCTGGTCGTTGAACAGCCGCGCCCGCCCGGTGCCCGTGGACTGTACCGCCACGACCCGGCCGATGGCCTGGCCGGACTGCCTGGCCTCGTGGATGAAGAGGTCGGCGAAGGCGCGAAGGAACCGTCCGCTGCCGAACTGAAGCACCGATTCATCCGGCGTTGCCATCCGGCTCCCTTCCCTTGGCTTCCTCCCACAGGGCGTCCAGTTTCTCGAATGAGGCCCGTTCCAGGCTCTCTCCCCTGAGTTCGAGGGCGGCCTCGATGTAGCGGAAACGCCGCATGAACTTGTCGTTGCTCCTCCTCAGGGCGTCTTCCGGCGGTACCTTGAGGTGGCGCGACAGATTCACCAGGGAGAACAGCAGGTCGCCCATCTCTTCCTCGATCTTCTCCGTGTCCCCCTGCTCCAGGGCCCTGCGCAGTTCGACGATTTCTTCGCCGACCTTCTCGAGCACCTCCTTCACGTCGTCCCAGTCGAAGTTGACCCGGGCGACCTTTTCCTGGATGCGGTAGGCGTGGAGCAGGGCCGGCATGCCCGCCGGGAGACCGTCGAGCACCGACTTGCGGCCTTCCTCCCCCTTCTCCTCCCGCTTGATCTGCTCCCAGTTGGTCAGCACTTCATCGGCGGTGTCGGCCCGGGTGTCGCCGAATACATGGGGATGGCGCCGCACGAGCTTGTCGTTGATGGCGCGGGCCACGTCATGGATGTCGAATCGCTTCTCCTCGTTGGCGATCTGCGCGTGGAAGACGACCTGGAGAAGCAGGTCGCCCAGTTCGTCCCGGAAGTCCCCGTCGCCGCCGTTGTCCAGCGCGTCCAGCACCTCGTAGGCTTCCTCGATCAGGTACGGACGCAGGGTCTGATGCGTCTGTTCCCGGTCCCAGGGACAACCACCCGGCGATCTCAGCCGCGCCATGATGGACACGAGTTCTTCAAAGGGGGTCATTTTCACGGAAGGCATTACGGGATCTCTTCGCCGATGATGGTGTCCAGTTGTTCAATTAGCGGCGGCAATTCGTCCTTTATCGTGTCCCATAGTCTTTCGAGGCTAATGTCGTCGTAGCCGTGAACCAATCGGTTACGCATTCCGATAATCTGGGACCATGGGATCGTTTGTTGACTTTGCCGCGTTTTCTCGGAAACACGATTGGCCGCTTCGCCGACAATCTCCACCAGCTTCCTCAAGGCGAGTTCCATGACTCGGTCTTCTGTGAGGTCGATCAGGCGGGCTTCGCCGAGCAAATTGACCGCTTCCTCGGCATAGTTCCGCATATCTACCAGGCTTACCCGGTCATCACGCTTACTCATATACTGCCTCTGCCGAACCAAGTATCTCATTCCGAAGCAGCCGGTTTCGGCTTCGTGCGATTCCCTCGATGGGGTGCAGATCCACCTTCCGCCCGAGTATCTCGTTGAGTTCAAGCTCCAATCCTGCCAGCCCGATGTAACCGATGTGGATATCCGGCTCGAAATCCACAAGTACGTCCACATCGCTCTCAGATGTGAAATCATCACGCAGCACCGATCCGAACAGAGCCAGACGCCGGATGTGGTTGCGACGGCAGAAAGCGGCGATCTGGTCAGTGGGAATTTCGATTTGGGCGTTCATAAATCTCCATACCTTCCTTCAAGGCGCTCTTATAGGTCAAGCCTATATTTCCTTATGCTTTTCCAGATCATTGGGAGTTGTGACTACGATATCAAAAGGCACACCTGGACCGGTAATCTCTCCTTGCCTACCAGCTTGTCGATGACAGCAGGATCAGCAGACCGCTGGAATTTACTGACTGATTCTGACATACTTGTCCATTCCTTACATTGGTTTACCGTCCACTTGAACCATATCCTACAATAACCAGAACCGGTCAGGAATCAAGCCGTAATTTCCCGCGCCCCCGCAGGCTGCCGCCGTGCTTGAACCTTCGCTCCGCCCGCGTGTATCCACCAAGAAAACTATTGACGTAAGCCCTTGAGAAATCTACATTGTCTTGGTTTAACGGGGATCGTTCCCGTAGCCGGTTCAGGATCGATTCACAGGGGAGGAACTGGGGTCCGGAAAGGCGTGCAAGGCATGGTAAGCGAACATGTCCTCGTTCTGAACCAGAACTACGAGCCTCTGAGTGTTTGTACGGCAAGGCGGGCGGTCATTCTCGTTTTTCTGCGCAAGGCGGAGATCATTGACAAGTATGCGGACCCGGTGCGGGGCGTGTATACGATGTTCGACCGGCCCAGTATCGTCCGGCTCGTGAACTACGTCCGCATACCCAGCAAGGGCATCATGTTGTCCCGGAAGAACATCCTCAAGCGGGACGGCCACCAGTGCCAGTACTGCAGCACGACGCGGGGGCCGTTGACCGTGGATCACGTCCTGCCCAGGTACCTGGGCGGATCGGACAGCTGGGAAAACATGGTGTGCGCCTGCCAGCGCTGCAACAACAAAAAAGGGGACAGGCTGCCGGAAGAAGCGAACATGGTGCTCAAGCGCAAGCCCAAGGCGCCCAACAGGATCCACTTTATCCGCGACTTCATAGGCATCCACCATAACTCCTGGCGCCCCTACCTGTTCCTCAAGAACGATCGACCGGAAGAAGTGCTATGGCCTACCAGGTAAAACTCGAGCATTTCGAAGGGCCTCTCGACCTCCTGCTGTTTCTGATCAGGGAACACGAGGTGGATATCTACGATATTCCCATCTCGCTGGTCACGCAGCAGTACCTGCAGTATCTCGAGCTGCTCAAGCTGCTGGACCTCGAGGTGGGCAGCGAGTATCTGCTCATGGCGGCCACGCTGCTTCGCATCAAGTCGAAGATGCTCCTGCCCCGCAGGCCCGAAGAGGACGAAGAAGAGGCCGTCGACCCGCGGGAAGAGCTCGTGCAGCGGTTGCTGGAGTACCGGCAGTTCAAGGAAGCGGCCGGCGTGTTGAATGAACACCAGGACCGTAACGCGGATGTCTTCTACCATCCTCCCGTGGAGCACCTGGACGAGGATCTGAACGGCGTGGAAACGCTCGATACCCGCCTGGCGGGAAACCTGAATCTCTGGGACCTGCTTCAGGCTTTCAAGTTCACGCTGGACCGCGCAAAAGACGATTTCGACCGAACTGTCGAGCGGGAGACCATATCGATCGAGGACCGGATGGAGAACATCCTCGAGAATCTGAGGAGACGGAAGAACCTGTTCTTCAGTGCCCTGTTCCAGGAAGACCTCTCCCGGTCGTTTCTGATCATCACCTTCCTGGCCCTGCTGGAACTTATCCGGCAGAACCGGGTGGTTTTCGAGCAGACCGATACGCTGGGAGAGATCTGGCTGACCCTGTCCGACTCGGTGAATACGTCGTCGTGAGGCGGGAGGCGGGATGCAAAAGCAACTGGTCATGGACGAGGCGCAGCTGGACGAGTACCGCGCGATCGCGGAGGCCGTGCTCCTGGCCAGCGATACGCCGCTGAGCCTGAAGGAGCTCAGCCGCATCATGGACGACGCGGGCGAGGAAATGATCGGCCGCTGCATAGAGGCATTGAACGAAAAGTACGCGCAGGGCGGTCACGGCTTCGAGATCCGGCACGTGGCGAACGGCTACCAGTTCAGCAGCAGGGCGGCCTACGCGAAGTGGATACGCCGGCTGTACCGCGGAAGGATTCCCTCCCGCTTGACGCAGGCTGCCCTGGAATGCCTGGCGATCGTCGCCTACAAACAGCCCATCAGCCGCACCGAGGTGGAAGCGATCAGGGGCGTGAACGTGGACGGCGTGCTGAGGACCCTCCTCGACCGCAACCTCATCAGGATTGCCGGGAGAGGCGAAGGCGTCGGCCGGCCGATCCTCTATGCGACGACGGGCGATTTTCTCCGGTATTTCGGGCTCAACGAGCTCTCGGACCTGCCCAAGCTGGACGAATTGAACGAGCTGTTGAAGGACCAGGACATCGTATTGACGGAAGAGGAGGAAGAGCCTGACCCCGCGTTGTTCCGGACACCGGTGCGGCCGGCAGCCGAAGCGGATGATCCGGGGCGGCCGGTAGCCGAAACGGACGAAAAGATCGCGTCGACCGATGAGACTGAATAGATACCTGGCCCGGGCGGGCGTGGCCTCCCGGAGGCACAGCGAATCGATGATCGTTTCCGGCCGCGTGAAACTGAACGGAGAGACGGTCGTTTCCCTGGCCACGCAGGTCCGGCCCGGCGCCGATGTCGTGTCGGTCGATGACCGGCCGCTGAACGCGCCCGGGACCAGAAGGTGTTACCTGCTCAACAAGCCGGCCGGGTACCTGACCACGATGCACGACCCGTTCGACAGACCGACGGTCGCCGCGTTGATTGAGGATATCCCGGAGCGCGTCTTTCCGGTTGGACGGCTGGACCGGGATACGGAGGGCCTTCTGCTCTTCACCAACGACGGCGCGTTGGGTTACCGGCTGATGCATCCCCGATTCGGCTTCGAGAAGGAATACCGCGTGCTGGTAAAGGGCGCGCCGGGGGAAGGTACGCTGAGCAGGCTCAGGGCAGGCGTTGCGATCGAAGGCAGGACCACGGCGAAGGCCGGTGTCGACGTGCTTCGCCAGACGGAAGGCGGCACCTGGCTTTCGATGGTGCTGCACGAGGGACGCAAGCGTCAGATCCGCAGGATGTGCGACCGCGTGGGGCATCCCGTGCGTCGGCTGATCCGGGTGCGCCTGGGCGGCCTGGCGGACCGGGACCTGCCTGCCGGGAAGTGGCGCGCGCTTACGGAACGCGAAACGGAGGAACTGGAACCGGAGGCACGCACGGCCGGTTAAAGGACTTTCTTGTCAGGGCGGATCGACGCCGGTGCGGCGGCGGTCCGTGTTTTCATTCATCAAGGAGGAGGAACATGTCAGAGGACACACCGAAGGCTTCCGAGGTCGAGGAGACCGAGGCGTCTTCTTCACCCGCCGAGTCCGCGGAGGCGGCTAAAGAGGTATCCGCGGAATCACCCACGCCGGAAACCGGGGTTGCCGTGGAAGAGGAAACCGCTGTCGAAGCGGAAACCGCCGTGGCGACAGAGACGGCCGTCGCTACGGAACCCGCTCCCCCGAAGCGCCCGTACAGGCTGCCCAAGTGGGTGGACGAGCAGGACCTGGGTCAGCAGGAACTCGAAGAATACGAGCAGATGTTCCAGATGTACGACGAGACCCTGAAGGATATCGTGGAAGGGGAGATCGTTTCCGGCCACGTGCTTGCGATAGAAAACGGCGAGGTCATCATCGACGTCGGGTTCAAGTCCGAAGGCGCCATACCCCTTTCCGAATTCACCGATCCCGACGAGATCGAAGTCGGCCAGGAAATCGAGGTGTTCCTGGAGGATATGGAAGCCCAGGAAGGGCAGCTCATCCTGTCGAAGCAAAAAGCCGATTTCATGAAGGTCTGGGATAAGATCAAGGACGCCCATGAAGAAGGCGCCGTGGTGGAAGGCCAGATACAGCGGCGTATCAAAGGGGGTCTGGTCGTCGACCTCTTCGGCGTGGACGCTTTTCTGCCCGGCTCCCAGGTGGCTTTGAAGCAGACGCCGAACCTGGACCAGTTCATCGGTGAGAAGCTGCCGTTCAAGATCATCAAGCTGAACAAGAGCCGCCGGAACATCGTGGTCTCCCGACGCGTCGTGCTCGAGGTCGAAAAGGAGAAGCAGAAGCAGGCCATCATCGCCGAACTCGACCGCGGCCAGGTCCGCAAGGGCGTGGTCAAGAACATCACGGATTTCGGCGCTTTCGTGGACCTGGGCGGCATCGACGGGCTGCTGCACATCACGGATATCTCGTGGGGACGCATCGGCCATCCCTCGGAACTGGTCACGATCGGCAGCGAGATTACCGTGGCCATCCTGGAATTCGACCGTGAGCGGGAACGCATTTCGCTCGGCCTCAAGCAGCTCGAGCCCTACCCGTGGGCGAACGTCGAAGAGAAGTACCCGGTTGGTTCGCGGATTACGGGGCGGGTCGTCAGCATCACGGATTACGGCGCCTTCGTGGAACTCGAACGGGGCGTCGAGGGGCTGATTCACATCTCCGAAATGTCCTGGACGAAGCACGTGACCCATCCGTCGAAGATGGTAACGGTCAACGAGAACGTGGACGTGGTCGTCCTGAAGGTGGATCAGCAGAACGAGAAGATCTCCCTGGGCATGAAGCAGACCCAGCCGGACCCGTGGCTGTCGCTGAACGAACGGTACACCGTGGGCACCATGGTCCGGGGGCGCGTGCGCAACATCACCGCTTTCGGCGCCTTCGTGGAAATCGAAGAGGGCATCGACGGACTGGTCCATATTTCCGACATGTCCTGGACGCGGCGCATCAAGCACCCGAGCGAGGTCGTCAAGAAGGGTGAAGAGATCGACGTCATGGTCCTCAACATCGACCCCGAGGCCCGGCGCGTATCCCTCGGCATCAAGCAGGTCACCGAGGATCCGTGGCTGTCGCTCGCAGAGGTCTACCCGGTAAACACCGAGACGACGGGGGTCATCATCCGTCTTCTCGAACGGGGCGTGGTCGTCGAGCTTTCGCACGAAGTGGAGGGTTTCGTTCCCATTTCGCAGCTCAACCATCCGGAAATCAAGCGGCCGGGCGACGCCTTCAAGGAGGGTGAGGAAATCCCGCTCAAGGTCATCGAATTCGATGGCAAGAACCGGCGGGTCGTGCTCAGCGTCAAGGCCTACTTCCGCGACCGCGAGCGGGCTGAAATCGACGAGTATCTGAGCAGGCACCCCGTGGCGGGCACTGTGATCGGCGATGTCGTGACCGTGGAAGAGGGCGCCAGCAAAGAAGTGGGCGCCGAAAAGGCGGAGGAATCGGACGGTTGACCGCCGGCGCATGGCCGGCAGGAGCGGAGCTTCAACGTGACTGATCCGGGCGGTCCAGGCGGTCCAGGCGGTCCAGGCGGTCCGGCCAATTCGGCCAGGCCGACCGCAACCTGCGAGACGGATGCTCCGACGGTGGCCCTGCATACGCTGGGCTGCCGTCTGAACCAGTACGAGACCGAGGCCATCCGCGAGCAGTTCGTTTCCCGGGGCTTTCGCGTCGTGCCCTTCACCGCGCCCGCGGACGTCTACGTCGTCAACACCTGCACGGTGACGAACCAGGCCGATGCGCGGGCCCGGCAGTCCCTCCGCCAGGCCATTCGGCGAAGGCCCGGCGCCACCGTCGTGGCCACGGGCTGCTATGCCCAGACCCATCCCGGCGAGCTCCTGGATATCAAAGGGGTGGATCTCGTCCTGGGCAACGTGGAGAAGGGCGACCTCGTCGAACGCGTGCTGCGGGAGCGCGGGCGCCCCCGACCCGTGTCCAGCGTGACGCGCAGGGCGGAGATGACGCGCTTCGACGAGCGTCTCGACGTCTCCACCTTCGAAAACCGCACCCGGGCCATGCTCAAGATCCAGGACGGGTGCGATCAGTTCTGCTCCTTCTGCATCATTCCCTGGGCCCGCGGCCGGCACCGCAGCCTCCCGCCGGACGCCGTGCTTCGCCAGGCCCGTTCCCTGATAGACAGAGGCTACGCCGAGATCGTGCTGACCGGCGTCCACCTCGGCGAGTACGGTTCGGACCTGTCCGTGCCCGTCCCGCTGAAAACCGTTGTCCGGCAGCTCCTGGAACGGACCGCGCTGCCCCGCCTGAGGCTGAGTTCCATCTGGCCCACGGCCGTGGACCGGGATCTCATCGATTTGTTCCGGGCTCATGCGCCCAGGTTGTGCCGGTACCTGCACCTGGCCGTGCAGCACGGCGACGACGGCCTGCTGAAAGCCATGCGCAGGACCTATACGGCCGGACAGGCCGGGGGCGTCGTCGGCCGGCTCGTCGACGCGGTGCCGGACATCTGCATCGGCGCGGATGTCATGGTGGGGTTTCCCGGGGAGACCGACGCTTCCTTTCAGCGCATGTACGACTGGCTGGACGGACTGCCCTTCGCCTATTTCCACGTATTTACCTATTCGAAGCGGGACCACACCCGGGCCGCCCGTATGCCGGACCAGGTGCCCGCGCCCGTCGCCCGGGAACGGAGCCGGCTGCTTCGGTCCCTGAGCGACCGGAAGTCGGCGGCCTACAACAGCCGTTTCAGGGGGAAGCGCCTGGCCGTGCTGGTCGAGGAGGAATCGGACGGCCCGCCCGGCACGCATGGCCCGCACGTTCCGGACGGTGACGGTCCGCATGGTCCGGACAATGACGATCGGAACGGTCCGCGCGGGCGGGGCTTGACGGGAAGGACGGACCACGGGCTCAGGATGTGGTTCGACGGCGACGCGGCCCGGGCGGTCCAGGCGGGCCAGATGAATACATTCGTCGAAGTGGAAGTGGTTTCGACAGACGCTGAAGGCGCCGCCGGCCGGCTTTCCGAACCCGCCGCCGTCCCTTGAATTGGATTGACACGGTTCGTGCCAGCCCGTTATATTGCAGGTTGAAATATCTCGCGCCAGTAGCTCAGCTGGATAGAGCGACGGCCTCCGGAGCCGTAGGTCAGAGGTTCGAATCCTCTCTGGCGTATCTCGCGTCGAATCAGCCCTGCCCCTTTTCCTGGCCATCGTCGTCTTCCTCGGCCAGGTAGAGTTCGTTTTTCAGCAGATAACGGACCGTGGACGCATACCAGCGGGTTTCGCGGGGGACCGTCGAGGCACGCTTGGTGGGAATGCCCATTTCATTGAGCTCATCGGCGATCTTGCGCAGGCTCCTGCCCTCGGCGCGCCAGGTCCTGACCCGCCTTATGATCTCCTGCTCCCTGGCGTTCGGCACCAGCTGGTTGCCGGAAAGGTCGTAGCCATAGGGGGTTACGCCGTACGCGAACCGGTTGTTCTTCTTCAGGCGGATCGCGCTTTTCGTCCGTTCGGCGGGCAGGTCGTGGGCCATGCCGGCCAGTACCGCCAGCGTGCTCATGACCACCTGGCCCGTTTCCCCGTCGGTCCGGACCGACAGGCCGTCGAGGTCGAGCACGTGGCATACGACGCCCGCGCCGGACCAGGCCTTGAGGCAGCGGGACGTTTCCGACGCCGACCTGAACAGCCGGTCGAGGCGCCAGATCACGACATGCTGGATGCCCTTCGCTTCGACCATGTTGACCAGGTCCCGACCGCCCAGCCGTTCTTCAAGCGGAATGAACGCCTCGACCCGGACGTCGAGGATCACCAGCATGACATCGAGACCGTTTTCCGCGCAGTAGGCCCGGAGCCGCTTTTCCTGGTCCGCCCTCCGAAAGGGATGCTTGCGCGTCTCCATCGGGCCGACCCTGATATAGCATACCGCCTTTTTCATCCGGCGCCTCCTGGACGGTCTGAGCCGTGCTGTTTGATGTACGCTTCATGACTAAACATATTTTGTGTCTTTTGGCGATCCAAGGACTTTTTCGACACCGCCCGGAAAGGGCCGGGAATTGACGTAAAACTTTTTGCTTGCTTGGCTTAACATGCCCCCCTATATTAGAGCGGTGCTGCAGAAGTGGGCGAAGTAGTGCCCGCTTTTTTTGTGTGGATTTTGGGATGAATCGTGAAAATGCGCGATGGAAACCGACCGCGATTCGATAGTCCGGAACGTCTCGTCACTCGCCATGCCGCTTGTTGACGAAGCCGGGTTCGAATTGGTGGATATGGAGCTGGCAGGGAGACAGGGCAGTTACATCCTGAGGCTGCTGATCGACAAGCCGGGCGGCGTCACGATCAACGACTGCGTGGCCATAAACCGCGAATTGTCCTGCCTGCTCGATATGGAAGATCCCATCCCGTCCCGCTACACGCTCGAAGTCTCCTCGCCCGGGCTGGACCGGCCCTTCAAGACGGAAAGAGACTACCGGCGGGCCCTCGGCAAATGGGTCAAGGTGGTGACCGTCGACGGCGACGGCGGATCGGTTGCCCGCGTGGGATGTCTCGAGGGTATCGAGGACGATGCGGTCGAGATCGTCTGCGGAGAGGAGAAGCATCGTATTCCCTTCGCAAGCATCAGGAAAGCCCACCGCGAGCTGGAACATGGATGGGATAAAGGTTAGGAGAGGGAGTCCCTGGTAATGAATTACGAGGTCATTGAAGCGCTGGCGCAGATCATTCGGGAGAAGAACGTGGACCGGGAAGTGGTCTGGGACACGGTGAAGACCGGCCTGATTACGGCGGCGAAGAAGCGATTCGGCACGGGCGACGACAACGTCGAGGTACGTATCGACGAAAAACTGGGCACGATCGATATGGCCGCGGTATGGGACGTGGTGGACGAGGTGGAGGATCCCGAGACGCAGATCACCCTAGAAACCGCGCTGGACATAAGCCCGGAGGCGGAACTGGGCGGCCGTGTCGAACAGCCGCTGGCCTTCGAAGAGTTCGGGCGCAACGCGATCCAGTCGGTGAAACAGGTCGTCGTGCAGCGCGTCCGGGAAGCGGAGCGGGAAAACGTCTATGAGCTGTACAAGGACCGGGTCAACGAAATCGTGATCGGAAGCGTCCAGCAGGTGGACAGGGGCAATATCATCGTCAAGATCGAGCGCACCGAGGCGCTGCTCCCGTGGCGCGAGCAGATCCGAAGGGAAAGGTACCGGCAGGGCGAGACCATACGCGCCTTCATACTGGACGTGCAGAACGCCATAAAGGGCCCCCAGGTCATTCTTTCGCGAAGCTGCGAGGCTTTCCTGGAACTCCTGTTCAGGATGGAAGTGCCGGAGATCCACGAGGGCATCGTGGAAATCAAGGCGTCCGCGCGGGAACCGGGCGACCGGTCCAAGATCGCCGTGCTGTCCCACGATGACCGGGTGGACGCGGTGGGCGCGTGCGTGGGCATGAAGGGCACTCGGGTACAGGCGGTCGTCCGCGAACTCAACAACGAGCGGATCGACATCGTGCCCTGGAGCA
Source organism: bacterium (assembly GCA_965202605.1). Lineage (GTDB taxonomy): Bacteria > JAAXHH01 > JAAXHH01 > JAAXHH01 > JAAXHH01 > JAAXHH01. Next base: position 1,223,914 of record OZ241838.1, on the reverse strand, counting down.
ACGATCCCTCCTCCTTCGTAACCCAGGCGCTGCGTCCCGCCGAGGTGGCCCAGGTCCAGATCCTGGACATAGAAAAGAAGGACATGCGCGTGGTGGTCGAGGATGACCAGCTTTCGCTGGCGATTGGAAAGGCCGGCCAGAATGCCCGGCTCGCCGTAAAGCTCACGGGATGGAACATCGATCTGATCAAACGGTCGGATCTGGAAAAGCAACTCATTTCCGAAACCTTCGGGGAGGATGATGCCGATTCGGACGGAGACGGATCGCTGGCCGGCATAGAAGGCATTTCGGAGAAACTGCGGCAGAAGCTCGAAGACGCCGGCTACACGACGGTGGAGTCCCTGCAGCAGGCCACGGCCGACGACCTCCAGGAAATCTCCGGGATCGGCGGGGTGACGGCCGGCAAGATCATGACCGCGGTGCAGTAAGCGCGGTGCAGTAAGCGCGGTGCAGTAAGCGTAAAGGATCTGCATTCTTGACGAAAAGCGTTCATCCGTCCGTGACCGGACTCCTGGGTCTCGCCGTGCGCGCAGGCTATGTAAAGGGAGGGACGGAAGCCGTAAAGAAGTCCATTCACGGCGGCAAATCCCGGCTGGTCATTCTGGCCGAGGATGCCTCCGAGGGTACGAAACGCTCCTTCAGAAGACTGGCTGGCTCCCGCGGCGTTCCGGTGCTCGAATGTCATACCAGCCTGGAATTGGGCTTGTGTCTGAACAGGCCGCCCAAAGTAGTACTATCCATATCGGACCGGCATCTCGCGAGCGGAATGCTGAAGAAAGCACGTCCGGCGGGCGACCAGGCCGGACCGGGCAAAACCAGGCAGGGCCAGCCCATCCGGCACGAATAGAGGAAACGATTTCGCGTATGGCGTCGAAGAGAATCTACGAAGTAGCAAAGCAGTACAATATATCAAGCAACGCGCTCGTCCAGATGCTCCGTGATCTGAACCACACGGTCAAGAGCCACATGAGCGTCATGGACGAAAAGATGGTCCTCGACGTCAACTTGCGGTTCGAGCAGGAAAAACTGGCGGCCCGCGAGGAACAGGACCGGAAGAAGAAGATGGCGTCGTCGGAGCGGTCCGCCAGGGCAAAGGCGGTGAAGGACAGCCCGCGCCAGGACAGGCAGAAGACCGAAGCGAAGCCGGCGGCCAGGAAGAAGGACGAGACCGTCTCCGCCCAGGCGGAAAAAGGCGAAGGCCGCGGACGCCGGCGCCGGGGCAAGAAGAAGAAAAAGGCGAAGGCCGATCAGAAGGAAGTGGAAGCCAGCGTACGCCGGACCATTGCCCAGATGGACGGCACCCGGACGCGCCGCCGCCGACGCCGCGGCGACCGGGAAGAGGGCGAAGCCGACGACGAGGCCCCGAACGTCATACGGGTTCCCGAGTTCATCTCCGCGGGTGAACTGGCCGAGCATCTTTCCGTTTCCCCGACGGAAATCGTTTCGAAATGCCTGCAGCTCGGGCTCATGATCACCATCAACCAGCGGCTGGACATGGATACCTTGATGACCGTCGCGTCCGAGTTCGGTTTCGACGTCGAGGAGCAGTCCGAGTACGGCCTGGAATACATTGAAGAAGACGAAGAAGATGACGACGCCATCCTCGAGTCCCGTCCTCCCGTCGTGACCATCATGGGGCACGTGGACCACGGAAAGACCTCGCTCCTCGACTACATCCGGGAAAGCAACGTGATCGCCGGCGAGGCCGGCGGCATAACCCAGCATATCGGCGCGTACGAAGTCGACCTGGAAGGCGGCCGGATCACCTTCCTGGACACGCCGGGCCACGAGGCCTTTTCCGCCATGCGCGCCCGGGGAACGCAGGTGACCGACATCGTCATCCTGGTCGTGGCGGCCGACGAGGAAGTCATGCCGCAGACGATCGAGGCCATCGATCACGCCAGGGCCGCCGAAGTGCCCATCATCGTCGCACTCAATAAAATGGACCTCGAAACGGCCCGTCCGGACCGTATCAAGGAACAGCTGAGCCAGCATGGACTGCTGGTGGAAGACTGGGGCGGCGACATCATCGCCTGCGAGGTTTCCGCCCTGACCGGGGCAGGGGTGGACCATATCCTGGAGATGGTGCTGCTCCAGTCGGAGATGCTCGACCTGAAAGCGAACCGCGACCGGCGGGCACAGGGTGTCGTGGTCGAAGCCGAACTGGACCGCGGAAGGGGCACGCTCGCCACCGTCCTCATCCAGCAGGGCAAACTGCAGGTCGGCGAGCCCTTCGTGTCCGGTCAGTTCAGCGGCCGGGTTCGGGCGCTGCTCAACGAACGGGGCGCGCGCATCGAGGAGGCGGGCCCGTCCACTCCCGTGCAGATTATGGGCTTCTCCGGCATGCCACAGGTCGGAGACACCTTCGCCGTCGTGGAATCGGAGTCCCTGGCGAGGGAGATCGGCTCGCGGCGCCGGCAGATGCGCAGGGAGCACGAATTCCGCCAGGCCAGGCCCATCACCCTCGAGGACATCTACGACCAGATCAAGGAAGGCGAGATCCAGGAGCTCCCCGTGATCGTCAAGGGCGACGTAGGGGGTTCCGTGGAAGCTTTGAGCGATTCGTTGCTGCGCCTGGAGAACGACGAAGTAAAAATCCGGATCATACACACGGGTATCGGGGCCATCAATGAATCCGACGTCCTGCTCGCCACCGCGTCGAATGCCATCATCATCGGATTCCACGTGCGGCCGAACGCCCAGGCGCGGGCCCTTGCCGATCGGGAAAAGGTCGATATCCGCCTGTACGACATCATCTACCGGGTGATCCAGGACGTCACCGACGCCCTGGAAGGCATGCTGAAGCCGGATATCGAAGAAGAGGTAGTGGGCGTGGTGGAAGTCAGGGAGATATTCCGCGCGCCCCGCGTGGGCACCATCGCGGGATGTTACGTTCAGTCGGGCAACGTGGCCCGCAACGCGAACATCCGTCTCATTCGCGACGGGATCGTAGTCTACGAAAGCACGGTTGGCTCCCTGCGCAGGTTCAAGGAGGACGTCCGCGAGGTGCAGTCCGGGTTTGAATGCGGCCTGACCGTCGAGGGCTTCCAGGACATCAAGCAGGCCGATACCATCGAGGTCTACGAGACGCGGGAAGTCGCCAGGCAGCTCGAGACGCGTTAAGAAACCATGATCGTAGGGCTTTGCCGGATCGACGTCTTTCTTCCCGAAAGCCGCTCGCTGAAGGCCAAGAGGCAGGTGATCAAGGGGCTGAAGGACCGGATCCGGAACCGGTTCAACGTGTCCGTCGCCGAAGTCGATCATCAGTCGCTCTGGCAGCGGGCGACCCTGGGACTTGCCCTGGTGTCCGACGAGAAAGGGTACATCGACAGGACGATGCAGCAGGTCCTGAATCTCGTGCACGCCGAGCCCAGGCTGCAGGTCCTGGACCACGCGTTCGAGTGGTACTAGGAGAAGGACATGGCACACCGCCGGACGGCACGGGTGGCTGACCTGGTCAAGCAGGAAGTCAGCCAGATCATTCAGCACGAAATGAAGGATCCCCGTATCGGATTCGTGACGGTGACGTCCGTTGAGATATCCGTCGACTTGAGGCACGCCCGGATCTACTTCAGCGTGCTCGGGTCGAAGGCGGACCTGGAGGCGAGCCTGGAAGGACTCGAAAGGGCCAGGGGGTACATCAGGACGCAACTGGGCCGGAGGATCAAGCTGAGGCACATACCGGAACTGCTCTTTCGATACGACGAGTCCTTCGACTACGCACAGCGCATTTCGAATGTCATGAGGGGCATCGAACACACGGAGAAAAACCCGGAAGGCCAGGTGGACCGGGTTACGGCGGAGAGAGGGGAAGACGAAGGTTGACGACGGTCCTCCGCTCCGTGCAGGAAGCGGCGAGGCGCTGTCCCCGGGCCGTGATAGCCGCGGGCAACTTCGACGGGGTTCACCGGGGGCACGGGGCCATTATCGGGCAGGCGACGGATCGGTCACGGGCGTTGAGCGCCCCCTGCATGGTCGTCACCTTCGACCCGCATCCGCAACTGGTCATCGGCAGAAAACCGTCCCTGCCGATCCTGACGCCGACCAGTCGGAAACTGGAGTATTTGTCGCGATACGAAATCGATGCCGTACTCGTCATTCCCTTCACGGACGAGTTTGCCCGGACCGAGGCGGAGTCCTTCGTTAAAGCGACCTATGTGGACGCGCTGGATATACGGGAGATCATCGTAGGCTACAGCCACAATTTCGGAAGACACGGACGGGGAGACCGGTTGTTGCTGGAGCGGTTGGGCGAGCGGTACGGTTTCACGACCCGCGTCGTTCAACCGATACAAATGGAAGGGAGTTCCGTAGACAGCAGCCGCATTCGAACCCTCCTTTCCGCGGGAGACATCCACGCCGCCGAACGTATGCTCGGTCATGCCTACGTGATTGCGGGCACCGTGGTCCGCGGGGAAGGACGGGGCAGCCGGTTGCGGTATCCCACCGCGAACGTGGCAGCGCACGACCCCCACGCGCTGATTCCGAAGCGGGGCGTCTACGCGGTGCGCGTGCGCTTGGAAGAAACGGTTCTGAACGGCGTGATGAACATAGGGACGCGGCCCACGTTCGGAGCGGGCGGTGAATACTGCGAGGTACATATCCTGGATTTTGAAGGCGACCTGTACGACCGGACTATGGAGGTGGAATTCGTCGAGCGTATTCGGGACGAGAAACGGTTCCCGTCCATCGAGGCGCTCAAAGCCCAGATCACAAAGGACGTGCATACGACGTACAATATGTTGAAGGCGTGACCGATCCAATTCATCTAAGGAGAACGTTTAGTGAGCATTGAGAAAGCACAGAAAGAGCAGATCCTTGCCGAACACGGCCGTCACGAGAAGGACACGGGGTCTCCCGAGGCGCAGATCGCCCTCATGACCGCGCGGATCACCGAACTGACGGAGCATTTCAAGGTCCATAAGAAGGACCATCACTCGCTGCGCGGTCTGTTGAAGATCGTAGGGCGCCGCCGCCGGTTGCTCGCCTACCTGCGCAGGCACGACATCGAACGGTATCGTAAACTGATCAAGGAACTGGGTATCCGCGGGTAAGACCACGGTAAGATGGCGCAACCGCCATCCGTTGACGTTTCAAGGAGAAGAATTCGCATTATGGTACATCGTGTAGAGCTAGAACTGGCCGGAAGAACACTGTCCCTCGAAACCGGTAAAGTCGCCAAGCAGGCGGATTCGTCGGTGTGGGTCCAGTATGGGGAGAGTGTCATTCTCGCCAATGTCGTATCAGAGAACAAGTACGTGGAAGGCCGGGATTATCTTCCGTTGATGGTGGATTACCGCGAGAGAATGTACGCGGCGGGACGCATACCCGGCGCGCGGCTGCGGCGGGAAGGACCACCGTCCGAGAAAGAGATCCTGAGCGGGCGGCAGGTCGATCACGCCATCCGTCCACTGTTCCCCAAAGATTACTTCTACGAGACGCAGGTTTCCATCATCGTGCTGTCGACGGACATGGAAAACGACCACGACGTGCTGGGCGTTATCGGCGCGGCCGCGGCCCTGCACATCTCGGACATACCCGTCAAGGCGCCTCTTGCCGCCATCCGGGTGGGACGGGTGGAAGGCGAGTTCGTCGTCAACCCGACCTACAGCGACCTGGAGGACAGCGACCTGGATTTCGTCGTGACCGGTACGCCGGATCACATCATGTCGCTGGAAGGCAGCGCCCACGAGATATCGGAAGAAGACCTGACCGACGCGATCCTGCTTTGCCATGAAAACATCAAGGCGGTCATCGGAAAGATCGAAGAACTGCGGCAAATGGTCGGCGCGCCCGAAAGACGGGCGTACGACTCGCCGAAGACCGATGCCGAACTCGCCGAAAAGGTGCGCGAGATCGCCCTGCCCCTGGTCAAAGAGGGGAACAGGACCCGCGAGAAACGGGCACGGGGCGATTGTTTCAGCAGGGCCGCGGACCTGGCCGTCGAGCAGCTGGCGGAAGACTATCCGGACAGCGAGAACATCATTCGCGACCTGGTGCGGGACGTGCAAAGCGCCGATATGCACGACATGATCAAGAACGAAGGCGTGCGCGTCGACGGCCGGGGCATGGACGATATACGTCCCATCTGGTCCGAAGTCGGGGTGCTGCCGAGGACCCACGGATCGGCGCTCTTTACCCGGGGTGAGACGCAGAGTCTGACCGTGACGACCCTGGGATCCAAGCTGGACGAGATGAAGCAGGACGATCTCGAAGGCGATTCGCTGAAATCCTTCATGCTGCACTACAATTTCCCGGCGTTCAGCGTCGGCGAGGTACGCATGGCCCGGGGACCCCGGCCGCGGGATATCGGCCACGGTTCGCTGGCGGAGCACGCCATCGCGCCCGTGATCCCGTCGGAGGACGCGTTCCCCTATACCATCCGTATCGTTTCGGAGATCCTCGAGTCCAACAGCTCTTCGTCCATGGCCACCGTATGCGGCGCGACCCTGTCCCTGATGGACGCGGGCGTTCCGATCAAGAGCCCCGTCGCCGGGGTGAACATCGGCCTGATCCCGGACGATCCCAGGCCCCAGTACCTCGTCGACATCCAGGGCGTGGAGGATCACCTGGGCGGCATGGACTTCAAGGTCGCCGGCACCCGCGAGGGCATCACTTCCGTGCAGCTCGACGTCAAGGTCATGGAAGTGAACGAGGAGATCCTCCGCGAGTCCTTCGCCCGGGCGAAGAAGGCGCGGCTGTTCATCCTGGACAAGATGGCCGAGACCATCGCGGAGACGCGGACGCAACTGTCCGAGCACGCCCCCCGCATCCTGACCGTCCAGGTCAAGCAGGACCAGATCGGTTCCGTGATCGGTCCGGGCGGCAAGGTCGTACGCGGCATCCAGGAGGAGACGGGCGCCCAGATCAATATCGAGAACGATGGAACGATAACGATCGCCGCCGTCGACGCGGCCGCCGGAGAAAAGGCCAAGCAGATCATCGAAAGCATGACGGAAGAGCCCGAGGTAGGAAAGGTCTACCAGGGCACCGTGAAGCGGATCGTCGATTTCGGCGCCTTCGTCGAAATCCTGCCGGGCAAGGACGGGCTGGTGCACATTTCCGAGTGGGAGAACCACCGTACGAATTCCATGCAGGACGTGACCAACGAAGGCGACGAGGTGACCGTGAAGATCATCAATATCGATCATCAGGGCAAAGTCAAGCTGAGCCGAAAGCAGGTGCTCTCCGCGAACTGACCGGAGCGCTCGGCCAGTATGATCCGAACATCGCCACCGTGGTTCACGTGCCGTCTGCGCGCCATGGTGGCGGTCTTTCCTGTTTGAACCCCCTTTGCCAGAATCGAACGAACGTTACAGAAAAACCGTGCTCCCCAACGGCATCCGTGTGGTAACGGAGCATATGCCGCACGTCCGGTCGGTGACGATGGGCGTATGGGTGTGGTCCGGCACGCGGTTCGAACCCCCCGAAAAGCCCGGAATCGCCCACTTTCTCGAACACGCGGTATTCAAGGGTACTGAAAAGCGCAACGCGTACCAGATCGCCCAGAGCATCGAAAGCCTGGGCGGATACCTCAACGCCTTTACCGGCCGGGAACTCAACTGCTACTTCGCCCGGGTGATGGACAGTCATCTGCCCGTCGCCGTGGACGTAATCGGCGATCTGCTGCAATCCTCGAAGTTTGATCCCCGCGAAATCGAGAAGGAGAAGATGGTGGTCATCGAGGAAATACACGGCCTCGAGGACAACCCGGAAGACCTCGTCAGCGAGCTTTACGCCAACCTGATCTGGCAGCCCCATCCCCTGAGCCGGCCGATCCTGGGTAATGCGCCCTCCGTCTCGTCCTTTACGCGGAACCACCTCGTAGCCTACCTGGAAGACCGTTACCGGAACGACTGGATTTACGTCATTGCGGCGGGCAGCGTGGACCACGAGGCCCTGGTCGACCTCGTGCGGGACCAGTACGATTTCCCCGGGGACGGTCCGGATGCTGAGGAAGACGACCAGGTGGAATCGCGGAGGCTTGATTCGGGGAGGGGCAACAAGCGGGTGCTGAGCAAGGACATTGCCCAGGTGCATCTCTGCCTGGGCGGCGTCGCGCTGCCCTGCGGCCATCCGTCGAAGTATGCCCTGTTCCTGCTGAATGCCGTACTGGGCGGCGGCATGACTTCGCGGTTGTTCCAGAAGATCCGCGAGGAGGCCGGCCTGGCCTATTCGATCTATTCGGACCTGGATTTCTACCGGGATACGGGCCAGATCTGCATCAGCGCCGGGGTGGACCCGTCGGACGCGCAGCGCACGGTCGACCTGATCCGGCGCGAGTTGCGGATACTGTGCGAGCAACCGGTGCCGGAGGATGAGCTCAGCGATACGCGATCTCAACTGACCGGCGGCCTGTACCTGTCGCTGGAGGAGTCCGGCAGCGTGATGAACCGGCTTGCCAGGGCGGAGATCTACGATAATACCTGTTCCACCGTGGACGAGACCGTCCGGAAGCTGGAAGAGGTGACCACGGCCGACGTCACCGAACTGGCGGAGACGATTTTCACGCCGGAAAACACGTACCTGACGGCCGTCGGTCCGGTTTCGGAAGACGAAATCGTCCTGTGAGCGGCCTATCGCCCTGTGAGAGAGCCATCGCCCTGTGAGAGAGCCATCGCCCTGTGAGTGGCCTATGAGCACTCTTGCGATCAACCTGTAGCGCGCGCCCGTAGTCATACCTGTGAGCGGACCTTGCGCAGTCCAGGAGCAACCAATCTGTGAGTACGCCCGTCGTCATTCCCATCGCCTCGACCCGGCCCGGGCGGTCGCACCCGATGCCGCGCCGGATGACGCCCGGGTCCACCGGGCTAGACCTGTACGCCTGCGTAGACGAGCCGGTGGAAATCGCGCCTAAACAGCTCGAACTGATCGGGACGGGATACGCCATTGCGCTGCCCCCGGGATACGAGGGGCAGGTGCGTCCCCGGAGCGGACTGGCGCTGAAACACAAGATCGGCGTGCTGAACAGCCCGGGCACGATCGACTCGGACTACCGCGGAGAGATCAGGGTGATTCTATTCAATTTCGGTGATGAGCCGTACAGGGTAAGCGACCGGGAGAGAATCGCCCAGCTCGTGATCGGCGCGGTACCCTCCGTGGTATTCGAAGAGGTGGACCGCCTTGATGAAACCGGACGCGGCGCGGGCGGATACGGCCACACGGGAAGATAAGCGACAGGCACGCCGAACGTGAACCGCGCGACGCGAAACAAAGACGGCCTGACTGGAAGTAAAATGATACTGAGACTGATCCTTACGACCCTGGCCATCCTGCTGGTGACCAACGTGTACGGCGGCATCGAGGTAGACTCGATCACCACCGCCGTCATCGCGGCCGTTGTCCTGGCCCTCATCAACACGATCGTGCGGCCCGTCGTCGTTTTCCTGACCCTGCCCCTGAGCATGCTCACGCTGGGCCTGTTTCTGCTCATCATCAACGCCGGCATGCTGTACCTGGCCGCGTGGCTGGTCAACGGGTTCGACGTGGGCGGTTTCTGGGACGCCCTGATCGCGTCGTTCATCATCTCGCTCGTCGTGGCGCTGTTGCACGGAATGATCAAGAGCAGGAGCTGATGAGCCGATGAAAACGATGACCGTATCCATCGCATTTCTTCCCGTCGTCCGGCTTCAGTTTCGCCCGGAGACGCAAGCCGGCTCGCTCTATGGCAGGTGGAATCCATGATCCGGATCAAAGAGATCGACCTCCGCATTCAGAACATGCGGACCCGCATGCCCTTCAAATTCGGCATATCGACCATGACGGCCGTGCCGCACCTGGTACTCGGCATGGTACTGGAAGTAGACGGCCGGACAGGCAGGGGATACTCCGCGGACCACCTTCCGCCGAAGTGGTTCACGAAGAATCCGGAGACCTCCCTCGAGGATGAAGTGGGGGACATGATCTCCGTCATCCGCCACGCCGGCGACGCCGCGCTGGCCATAGGCCCCGCGCCCGACCTGTTCACCCTCTGGCAGGAATTGTACCGGGTCCAGAAGCCCTGGGGGACGGGGAAAGGCTTTGCGCCCCTCCTGTGGGGGCTGGGCGTCAGCCTGGTGGAAAGGGCCATGATAGAGGCTTTCTGCCGCCTGCAGGACACGAACTTCGGCCAGGCCGTGCGATCCAATGTCTTCGGCCTTCGATTCGGCGCGTTGAACGGGGAATTGAAGGACCTGGAACCGGCCGATGTGCTGCCCGCCTCGCCGATTACCATCACCAACGTGCGCCATACCGTCGGGCTGGGAGACCCCCTGACCAGGCCGGACATACCGCCGGAAGAACTATGCGAAGACGGGCTGCCCCAGTCGCTGGACGAAGTCATCGACACCTATGGCATAACGTACTTCAAGATCAAGCTGTTCGGCGATGAAGACCGGGATTTCAGCCGCCTGCAGCAGACGGCGGCGGTCATCGAGGGCAGGTTGAACCACTACGCCTTTACGCTGGACGGCAATGAAAACTACGGCGACATGGCGTCGTTCCGGTCATTCTGGGAAGCCTTGCGGGCGGACCGCGACCTGGCCGGATTTCTGCGGCGTCTGATCTGCATCGAGCAGCCACTTCACCGCAACATCGCGCTCGACGAGGAGGTCAGGCGGCATTTCGACGCCTGGACCGACCGGCCGCCCTTCATCATCGATGAATCGGACGGAGATTTAGGTGACGTGCAACGGGCCGTCGAGATCGGATACGCGGGTACGAGTTTCAAGAACTGCAAAGGGGTCTTCAAGGGCCTGTCCAACGCGGCCTATCTGAAATACCAGTCGGCACGGAACCGGGAACGCGCTTACGTACTTACAAGCGAGGATCTGTCCAACATCGCCCCAATCGCCCTTGCACAGGATCTCGCGGTGCTGGCCACATTAGGGGTTGACCACACCGAACGGAACAGCCATCATTACTTCAAGGGATTGACGGTCTGGCCAGACGACATACAGGAAAGGGTACTGGAAAACCACCCGGAACTGTTCTGCATGCACGAGGATGGATTTCCGTGTATGGATATCCAACAGGGCCGGATCAGGATGGAGAGTGTAACCACCAGTCCGTTCGGGGTCGGATTCGAGTTCGACAGTTCGAAACTCATCCCGCTGGATGACTGGCGGTATGCTTCCCTGGAAGATGGATGATCAGCTCAGTGACGTTCAGTAGATCGGGGACGTTCAGTTCAGCAAGGCCCGAGTATCCGCGCGTAGTTTAATCAGGAGTCCCAGTGCCCATGCCACCCGTACAACTGACCATTATTCTGTACAACATCAAAGAAATATCGTACAACTAAGGTTGTTATTGTACACACCCTGGCAGGCAACTGTACATATTATATATCTTTTGTACAAAGATGGAAAACAGGTATGAAACGGCAAAACAGGCTCATGGACACAGAACAGAACGGGATTTCGATCGATCTCGGTAAGAGTGAAGCACTGGGTAATGCGGATTCCAGACCGAAAATCAGCTCTTTGAGGGTAGTTTCAACCCACCCCCCTGACCCTCTCGAAACCGGATCAGAGACTAAATAGATTTACATAATATCTATTATACGAAGTAGGGTTTTGGAGGGTAAACGAAGGATTTTGGGACCGGGGACTGTAAATCGGGGCAGAACGGGCATTATTGGTGTCATGTACAAAAGAAGTAATAATTGTACAATGTGCCTGGGCGGATTGTACAGATAATAATACATTAGTACTAATTGGTGAACTGATCGTACAAAATAAAATATAATTGTACGGTATGCCACGTATAAAAAGGATAGTAGTTGTACTAATATTGATGAGACAAGTACAAAATAAGAACTAATTGTACAAGTGGCCGATGTTTATACTGATTGAAAAACGAGATGTCATGAATGTGTTGTCGGAGTCAAACCGTTGAAACTCGACGTGACTAATATGAGTAGTGAATCAGGAACGCACCAAGAGAAACTGGCCATCCTTACTCGAAAATCCCGGCTGAAGAGGGGGCAGGTCGACTGGGTAGTGTTGAAGGCTGGTCTTGTCTGTCTATTGCTCCACGTAGTATTCTATGCCGTATGGCAGTTCTACCCACCTATGCACGACCTGGTCGATCAGTATCGTTTCTTGGTCGTCTCCCCGTTGTTCGTGTTAGTCCTTTTCTTCCTGGGCAGGGCTTTCCTCTTGCTATATCGTGAGTTTCGTAAGTAGATCGGGTCTCCGGCTCATCGTCGATTAGTACATCGATTCCCCTAAGTAGATACGAGCACTTCTTGAACGCCCAGAGACTAATTAACACGGATTTTAGATGTATTGAGCTGGAGGAATATGAACTTCCCCCGGTGCCGGATGACGGCGTGCTCGTTCAGAACGAATACACGGCCGTCAGCGTCGGCACGGAGATATACAATTACATAAACGGGTGTGAACCGGGTGGGGAACCGAGATTTCCAAGAAATACAGGTTATTGCAATGCGGGCGTTGTTCTGGAGGTCGGCAGGGACGTGCAAGAGCTTGTTCCGGGCGATCGCGTTGCCGGCCAGGGGAATCACGCGAGTCATTCAATATTGTCGGGCTTGATCAACAAGGTGCCGGCGAACGTATCTTCCAGGGCGGCGGCGTTCATGGTCATGTGTGCGACGTCACTGCACGGTCACCGCGTAGCCCGTCCCGAACTGGGCGAGGCCGTCGTCGTAACCGGCATGGGCATCGTAGGCCAGTTGGCCGCCACCTTTGCCGGGCTGAGCGGCGCCGTTCCCGTCATTGGCGTGGACCTGGATGATTTCCGCCTACAAAAGGCCCGTGAACGCGGGGTCGACATTTGTATCAACCCGGAGAATGAAACCGATGTGGCCGAAGCAGTACGCCGGCACTGTGTTACTGACGGTGCGGACCTGGTCATCGAAGCAACAGGCGTACCCGCTGTCTATCCGATGGCGCTGACCCTGCCGAGACTCGGCGGACGCCTGCTCGCCCTCGGTTCCCCGCGCGGTTCGGTGGAAGTGAGTTTTTTCGCCGAGGTCCATCTGCGCGAGATCACGGTCCTGGGTGCCCACCAGCCCAAGACGCCCGATGAGGCCGACCTGTACTATCCCTGGAGCAAGCGCAGGGACCGCGACCTGGTGCTCCGGCTGATGGATGAAGGAAAACTGCCGGTCGAAGACCTGATCACCCACGAAGCCAGCCCCTCCGATTGCCAGTCTGTTTATGACATGCTTGCAGACCATCCCAGGGAAGTGTTGGGCGTGGTGTTCAAGTGGAACTGGAACTGATGTCAGAAGACGGTCGATCTTACTGGGTATGCTTCTGGATTTAGTCCTCCTTGAGAGCAAGAGATACGCTATCACCAGTTGTAAAAGCTTGTTACAAGCTCGTCAGTGCTTCTGCTGGCGCTTCCTTCTGCGCCAGTGAGGTCATGCCGGTTCCACACTTCAGTGCGACGATGTCGGCTATTTCCATACAATCCCGTTTGTTGTAGTTATACACGCGGCATCGTTCGGAGGTCACTTTACGATGTTTCGGGACCCACCAATTCGCCCTTCAACGGATCAAAATGGAACATTTCCTTAATCACCGAGCGCAACCCTTGGTAGTTAGCTGTGTATAAGCCCGCCAGTTCTTGGAGTGGTCGGAGCCCTATCGTCTTTTGCCCAGGGCATTGTTTGTTTAGGGCGTCCGTAGTAATGGTATAAAACACCCATTGCGTTAGATCAAGTGGGTCAGGGACTACATCTGGTTCACCGAGGACGCAGAAAACGTAGCCGTCTGCCTCACGCCTCTTTGATCTTTTTTTGGGGGCAATATCAAACCGAATAATCGAAGGTTTGTACTCGTTCGGATGTGCAAGATGCCACGACTGCACGTACGCGGCGCTCTTGACTTCGAGTGTCTCCAATTCCCCGTTCCAATTCTGTACATCGTACGATTCCCACTCGTGACGAACGTATTTTGCGTCGCCCAGTATCCTGGCGACTAAGAACTCGGCCAAGACACCCCGTTGGAGATTGCTGAGTAGATCGGAGCCCGACCATTGCCAGTAGTCGCCTAACGTGAAGCCAGCCGTTTCGCCATGAATACGGAATGGCTCGTCGCTTTTTTTTAACTCAGGTAGACGGCGACTGATGTTTAGCCCACTCACGGCGCAACCCCTTTCCTATTTGTATAAGTGTATACAGGTATTAATTCTCTTACGCGACGTCGCCGGTTCCGGATCTTTCCGGCCTTCGCGTTGGTTAACATAGGGAATTACCTGATCGCGACGGGGAAAACTACCGGTCGATTTTTGCTGATTGCAAAGTCTGTGTTTTCGGTGTCTTACCGCTTGTCCGGTGCACTGCATGAACTGGCCGCGACGGAGGGTCCAGTTGGCGCGGTCAACGTCTGGGATTCTACTGCACGTTTTCGGTGCATCCTTCCTAATGGTCGATAAAAATCCGCTGGCTGCTTTCGGTCTGTAGGCCCTCGTGGCCACCGAATCGCCGACGGCGTGCGCAGGAATCACGGTCCGAGTAGATGACGTGGTAGATCGGCCGTGCCGCGATTTGACTCTGGACTCTGGCTGTGCCTGGTAAGGTATACCGTTCGTCAAGGAGTGTGCGCTGCATTTTATGAAGACCCGGATTGGAACGGGTATAAACGCGACCGATTTTGCCTGTGTATTCGCTTGGGACGCTGGGCCTTTGTCTACGCGATCGCATCGTGCAGGGTCTTGGCCTTTTCTCGTGTGTCCTGATCTACGCCGATGGAATGACAAATGATCCACAAGGCGTCCACCTCACGTCTGGCGTCAAAAATCCTCTTCGCCTGACCTACGGAGACGCGTGCGTCATTGGATGGTTGCACCTTGGTGACGGCTTCCTCGCGGGTGACGACGCCGGTGGCGTAGTCCCTGAGGAGATCGAAGTGGTCTACAAACCGCTTCATGCCGACTCGAGCCAAGGTCGCGCCCAGTTCCCAATCAAACATCATGTTACCCCATGTCTAGGGCGGTCGTGAGTGCGGGCCGGTTCTCCAGGTCCACAAGCGACCACCGCCAGTTACCATTCCTTGCTTTTCTCATCGTGGACATGGTCCGCATCCGGTACGTGGACTTGTCTTTAAAGTATGGACCACAGATTGTATGATTCAAGGTGGTTCCTTGATGTGTAACTCCTAGAGTAATTGATAGATTTAAACTCCCACGTAATCAGTGAGAAGGGAGTCAACTCCTCCTGCCTCGCATCCTCCGATTTGAAAGTAAAGGCGCCTCCGACGGGACAATCCGGATCACTTCAGTTCCTCTAACTCTTCCTTATTGAGCGGCCCAACTCCAATCGCTTCCAAAATGCGGACCGTGAGTAGTTCCCTGAGTTCTTCAGGCCGTTGCCATAACAGGTGGGGGTACTGGCGGGTGTCGAAGTGAACATGCTCTATTTTGTCTTTTCTACAGGTGAATATCACGGGGATGTCGAGTCCGTGTGCGAATCCCGCTTCGTAGTATACGCCTCCACGGGCTCCGTCTTCCCCATGTGTGAAATCCGCGACGACAAAACGTGACGCCCTGATTTCGGACATGATCTGTTCATCGATTTTGTTTAGGTGTCCGACCTCATCTATCCGGACGGCCTTGTACCCCGTGTCCTCGATCGCCGGCTTGATGGCCTCTTCCCAGGCAGCATTAACAGATTCATCGAACCACATAGCTACGAACGCCTGAGAAGATGTTCTATTCACGTTCTCCATTCCAGCAAGATGTTCGGAGCCTTCGACTGTTAGAGTTACAGCTTTCGTACCTAAGGATTCGCGTTTCAGCTCTATCCAACCTTGCCCAATCAGATATTTTAGTAGGTGTAGCATCTCATTAGGGTTGGTGCTTTCAGTATAGGCAAGCATTTCCAACGGAAATCCCCTGACGCGAAACATGAATTCCTTTCCAATGTACGGAGTTTTGCTCTGAATATACCTTAGTAACTCAACCGCGCGGGCGTGGTCGGATAAATCCGGCCCTTGTGTTTTCGATTCTATATCGTTCTCGTAAGACCAGATTTCAGGTCGTTCGACACCTAACCTACGTTGTTTGATCAGCCATGTCGTTAATCGTGCTTTTTTACGATCACTCAAATCATTAACCATTAGTGCGGCTCTACCATCCACAAAATACTTTCCGCCTGCACGGGGTGAATCCACGTTCAGACCATCGCCGTTGTAAAAGGCAGTGGGTCTAGCTGGAGTACCCCAAATTGGACAGGAAATGCTCTCATTCATTGCTTTCTCCTTTGTGCGCCTTCAGATTCTCATTCATTCTTTAAAGTCATCAAATGAAAGACCTCGCTTTACTCGAATAATCTGATAATAACCTTCCCTCAATATATCACACGTGTACCCTGTAACACAATTTGTAAACACCACACGTCCATTCCTCTTACTACACCATTTTCTCCTTGACTTGAACCCTGATTTTTCCGTTAAGTTAACGGTCGGGTTTCGTCCGCGAATCGCTGTGTCCAGCCATGCATAACCAACTGTAAAACAGGCATTTACCGGTTACTTGAACTAGAGAGGATGCTTCATGACCGTTTCCGTCAAGCTCTTTGCCACCCTGAGAAAATACCTGCCCGAGAACGCGGTCAACAAGACGGCTACGCTTGAGTTCGGCGACCAGGCCAAGGCGAGCGACATCATCGAGCAGTTGGAAATCCCCGATGGCCACATACACCTGATCCTGATCGACGGTAAACACTCGTCTGAGGATACTCCCCTTACCGATGGCGCGGTGGTCAGCTTCTTTCCACCGATCGCCGGCGGTGTTTAGGCCCGGTGTCACAACACACTTATTACGGATTCAAGCTGGAAGACGCCGTCCGGGGATTGAAACGGGCGCTGCGCGATGAGCGTATACCCGTCGTGTCGGTCCGCGAGGACGAAAGCAGGGTGGTTTTCGCGGTACAGATCGCATCCGAAACCGGGGAAATCAGCCTGGCCTACCATACCACGGCGACCCATCCCCTGGCCAGGCTGGGCGATATACCCGCGATCGATGTCACGGTCGACGATCATCTGCCCGATGTCAAATCCGTGCTGACCATGGCGTTTCTGAGGGGCGGAGGATGACCTGATGCGTACTGTCTTAGTGGTTCCCGCGTTCATCTCCTGTCATCTGGCCTTTGTTACGGTCGGTCTGCTGGTCGGTCTGCTGGCCTTCCTCCTGGCAACCCCTCTTCCGCTATCGGCCCAGGCCTCCGGCGGCAATCCGGCCGGCCGGATCTCCGTCGCCACCTCCGCGCTCAACCAGATCTCCGGGCTGGATGCCGCCTTCCTGATCCCCGATTCCTATAAAGGACTGCGGGAGGCGTACGATCGATACGCGCGGGTCATCCGCGATGGCGAATCGTCCGGCGAGATTCAGCGGGCCTATTCGGAATTCGACGCCGCCCTGGTCCTGGCGCGGGAACGCCTGGAACGCGTGAACGAAGTGCTGATGATCCCGCTCGAAAGACGGGCGGCGGCCCGGGAGGCGAACGCCCACGCGATCGTCCCGGATGCGTACGAGGCTGCCGAGAGACGGCTTGAACGGGCTGTTTCCCGACTGGAGGACGACCGGGTCTCCGACGCTTTTCAAGAGGGCCAGGAAGCGGCGAGACGCTACGACGATGCCCGGAAATCAGTGATTGAAATGTCGCTCATCGGACCGGCGCGGAACCTTGTTTCCGAAGCCGAAGAGAACGGCATGGACCGGCTCGCCCCGGTGTCGTTCGAGATGGCCCGGGAGCTGATCGGCGAAGTGGCGAGTGCGCTGGAACGGGGAGAACACCCGACCGCCGCGCTGCGGAACAAGGCGCAGAACGCGGATTACGCCGCGAGGCGCGCCACGCAACTGGCTGCCAGGATCGATACGCTCCGTGGTGAACCGGGCAACTGGGAGGTCGTGCTGCGGTCCAGGGAGAACCTCGTCGAGCAGGTTGCGCACGAGGCGGGACTCACCACCGATTTTCTCGTCGACGATCCACAACGAATCCTTACCGCAAGCCTGGACCGTTTTTCCGCGAGACAGGATTCGCTCGTCACCTTGTTACGGCGGGCCGAGGGGGAAGCCGCGGCGCTTGGGGCCGCGGTCGATTCCCTGAACCAGGCGATCTCCGAACAGCAGATCCGTCTGTCGTCCATGGTGGAGGACTACCAGCGGGATCTCCAGCAGAGAAAGGAGGCGCTGGATCGGGAGCGGCGGGAATTGCGGGTCTACCTGCACGAAAAGGTCCAGCTTGACGCCGCCGCCCAGGCGAAGGAGCGATTCTCCGAAGGCGAGGTAGCCGTCATTCGAGCGCCCGAACGGATCACCCTGCGCCTGGCCGGTCTGTCTTTCCAGGCCGGCAGGACGGAAATACCCGCCGGATCGCGCGGACTGCTGGCCAGACTCGGCGAATTACTCCTGTTGTATCCCCAGACCCGCGTTGCCGTGGAGGGACACACCGATGCCACCGGCAAAGAGGACAAGAACATCGAACTGTCCAAAGCCCGGGCGGACGCCGTGGTCGGCTACCTTTCGGCGAACAGCGGCGTTCCGGACGAACGGATGAACCCGTCGGGATTCGGCAGCGCCCGGCCCATCGCCAGCAACAACACGCGCAGGGGCAGGACGCAGAACCGGAGAATCGACGTGATCCTGATCTTCGATAGAGACAGGTAACGTAACTGCCATCGGTGATAACGTACCGGAAGAATAACAAGTGAGCCGGCCGTTCCACAACACGCGCCGGCTTAGAACACACCGGCCATTTCGCACCGGCTACAACCCACAGGTTAAAACGCGCCGGCGCATTGATGCGCGAAGCGGCGCGTCCGTCGCGGGGAGAACTCTAAATTGAGCAACGAAACAGGCAGCGAACGCTACGAAGAGACGAACGGACTATACGAAGAGATGAAGGAGAAGCTCTTCTCGTCGGTCATCGCGGACGCCCTGGACGCTTGCGGCTATCGCGACCAGATCCTGCGGCACGACATCCGGCCCCTGTATCCCGACGCGGTCGTGGTGGGCCGGGCGCTGACCGTGCTGTCCGTCGACGTGTACGAGGTTCCCGAAGAACCCTACAAGCTCGAGTTGGAGGCCGTGGACTCCCTGAAGCCGGGCGACGTGCTCGTCGCGCAGACCAACGGCACGACGCGAAGCAGTCTCTGGGGCGAGCTGCTCTCGACCGCCGCGGAAGCCCGGGGCGCGCGGGGCGCCGTGATCGATGGCTTTACGCGGGACACGCAGGCGATCTGCGACATGGGATTCCCGGTATTCGTCCGGGGCATCGCGCCGTACGACTCGAAGGGACGAAGCGACGTGATCGCATACGATACGCCCATCGAGTGCGGCGGCGTAAAGGTGTGTCCGGGCGATCTCGTCTTCGGGGACTACGACGGGGTGGTGGCCGTACCCCGGGCCGCGGAGGAAAAGGTACTGAAAGCGGCGTTTGAAAAGGCTGCCGGGGAGAAAGAGGTCAAGGAAGCCCTCGAAAACGGCATGTCCGCCACGGCCGCCTTTCAAAAATACGGCATACTCTGATGAGACCCCTGGTCGAGTGCGTGCCCAATTTCAGCGAGGGGCGCGATTCGGGGATCGTCGAAACCATCGCGGCCGGCATCGCAGCCACCGACGGGGTTCACCTGGCCGGGATGGAAATGGACGCGGATCACAACCGCTCCGTGATTACCTTCATGGGTTCGCCCGAAGACGTGGCGGCGGCCGCCTTTGAAGCCTGCAAGACGGCCCGGGACCTGATCGACCTGAGGCGCCACCGCGGCGTGCATCCCCGGATCGGCGCCACGGACGTCATCCCCTTCATTCCCCTTTCCAATTGCACTACCGCCGAATGTGTCGCCCTCGCCCGGGCCTGTGGACGGCGGATCGGGCAGTCCCTCCACATCCCGGTGTTCTTCTACGGTGACGCGTCCCCGGCTCCGCGGCGCGGGGCGCTTCCCGCGATTCGCCGGGGAGGATTCGAGCGGCTGCTCCGGGAGATGGGAACGGACCCGGAGCTCGCACCCGACGCGGGACCGGACGCGGTCCACGTCTCCGCGGGCGCGACGGCGGTCGGCGTCCGCGGCGTGCTCGTCGCCTACAACGTAAACCTGGATACCGACGACGTGCGCGCTGCACAGGCGATCGCCCGGCAGATCCGGGAGAAGGACGGCGGCCTGCACGGCGTCCGGGCGCTCGGGCTGTTGTTGCCTTCAAGGCGCTGCGCACAGGTGTCCATGAACCTGACCGACTACCGGCGGACGAACATGGCCCAGGCTTTCCAGGCGGTCACGGGCCTTGCGCAGGCCGAGGGCGTCGAAGTCCTGGAGAGCGAGCTGGTCGGACTCGCCCCGAGCGCGGCCATGGGCGGTGCGGAACCGGCAGCGCTGCGCATGCGGCCCCTCGATCCGGCCCGGTTTCTTGAATACCATGTCCGTCAACTGGACTGATCGGAGCGCTTTCTCCGGTTGCCACTCGCAGCACCAGATACACCGCGCTCGATGTTCCGAGCTTGATGTCCCGCGCTTGATGCCACCCGGTCGCTCGCGCCTCAACCCGCTTTTTCGGTTGCCACTCGCCGCGCGCAACGATCTGTCAAGAAGCCCCTGAATGCCTTATTTGCTTGACTACCTTCCTCCGCCTTCATATCATGTTGACCAAATTAGTAAACTAAACCCGGTAGGCGAGGGAGGGCGCATGCGGGTATCGGCCAAGGCGGAGTATGCGTGCAGGGCCGTGCTGGAGTTGACCAGGTACCACGACAAGGCGGAAGTCATCCACATCGGCGACATTGCCGTTCGCCAGTCCATTCCGGAAAAGTACCTCGTTCAGATCCTGCTGCAGTTGCAGCGCGCCGGGCTGGTCAAGAGCAAGCGCGGCGCGACCGGCGGTTACGCGCTTGCCCGCGCTCCGGGCGAGATCTCGCTGGGTGACGTGGTCCGGGCGATGGACGGCGCGCTGATCTCGGTCGAAAGCCTGTCCGGCGAAACGGCGGTGTCCGATCAACAGAGCGGCCAGCATGTACTGAAAAACGTCTGGATGGATGTGCAGGAGCGACTCGGCGAAATCATGGACGGGATCACTTTCGAAGACATTTCGCGTCAGGCGCAGAAGAGCCTTTCCATGTACTACATTTAAGGAACTGATCTGATAAGGGATTGATCTGACTTTGCCGTCCGGAAACGGAATATACGACAGCGCCCTCGACCTTATCGGGCGCACCCCGCTCGTCCGCCTGGGACGCATAAACGCAAGTCCGGGCGTCGACCTGCTCGGCAAGCTCGAATCAGAAAATCCGGGCGGCAGCGTGAAGGACCGCGTCGGCCTGAGCATGATCCTGGACGCCGAACGGCGGGGCCTGCTCGAGCCGGGCGGCACGATCGTGGAGCCGACGAGCGGAAACACGGGACTCGGCCTGAGCATGGTGGCCGCTGTACGGGGCTACAAGGTCATTCTCGTCATGCCGGACAACATGAGTTCGGAACGGCGCGTGCTGCTGACCTCTTACGGCGCGGAGCTGGTGCTGACGCCGGGCATGCTGGGCATGGCCGGGGCCGTGCAGAAGGCGGAGGAGATACTCGCCGAGCACCCGGACTACTTCATGCCCCAGCAGTTCAAGAATCCCGCCAACGTGGAGATACACCGCAAGACCACCGCCGAGGAGATCTGGGAGGCGACCGGCGGAGAGATCGACGCCTTCGTGGCCGCCGTAGGTACGGGCGGCACGCTGACGGGCGTGGGGAAGTACCTGAAGGAGAAAAACGAGCGAATCCGCGTCGTCGCCGTCGAACCTTCGCTGTCCCCCGTTATCTCCGGCAAACCCGTGGAGAGCCTGGTACACGCCATACAGGGGATCGGCGCCGGGTTCGTTCCGGACATCCTGGATACGTCGATCATTGACGAGGTGCTGCTGGTCGATGACGAGGACGCCTATCAGACGGCCCGCCGCCTGGGCCTGGAGGAAGGGCTCTTGGTGGGCATTTCCGCGGGCGCCAACGTATGTGCGAGCCTGAAACTGGCGGATAACATGGACAAAGGCCGAATCGTAACCATCCTGTGCGATACCGGCGAACGATACCTGAGCATCCGAGAGTACTTCGAAGGACAGGGCGATTGAGATTAAGAGGAGGAAACGTCAGATGGCCGTTACCGTACGTATACCAACCCCGCTGCGCAAGTTGACCGACAACCGGTCGGAGATCGAGATAGACGGCGAGACCGTCGAATCGCTGATCGGCAATATGGAGGCGTCCTACCCCGGCATCAAGGACCGCATCTGCGACGAGTCCGGGAAAGTGCGGCGGTTCATCAACATCTACATCAACGAAGAAGATATCCGGTTCCTGGACGGCACCGACACCACGGTGAAGGCGGGAGACCGGATCTCCATCGTTCCCGCCATCGCGGGCGGCCTCGGCAACCTGAATGACCTCGACGGCTTGCGCGGTCCGGGCGGCCTGCGCGGCCAGCGCGGTCTGAGTAGCCTGCGCGCCGTGCGCGGTCCGGCCGGCCTGGGCGGTCCGAGGGGCGGCGGCTGTCCGAGCGGCTTCGGGGACAGCGGCTGATGTCCTCCGTGCGGGTGCGCGTACCCGCGACCACCGGAAACCTGGGCTCCGGTTACGACTGTGCCGGCATGGCCCTGGGCCTCTACAACACCATCGAGCTTGCCGAAACGGAATCCGGCCTGGCCGTGGCCGTGGAGGGCGAAGGCGTCGGCGCGGTACCCCGAGATGAAGGCAACCTGTGCATCGTCTCGGCCCGGACTGTTTTCGACGCGGTCGACTGGCATCCGGCCGGTCTCATGGCGCGCATGCACCACGCCATCCCCGTCTCGCGGGGCCTGGGCAGCAGCGGGGTCGCCATCGTGGCGGGCGCCGTGGCGGCCAATGAGCTCGCCGGGCGGCCGCTGGGCACGGCGGAACTCCTCCGCATCTGCTCCGGACTGGAAGGCCATCCCGACAACGTCGTACCCTCTCTGCTCGGCGGTCTCTCCGTGAGCGGCGAGCGATCGGGAACGATCGTGTACCAGACCTTCCGGGTTCCCGAAGACATCAAGGCCGTCGTGGCCATTCCCGATTTCACCCTGGATACGAAGGTAGCCCGCGGCGTCCTTCCCGAATCGGTATCCATGGAAGACGCGGTCTACAACCTGTGCAGCGTGGGACTGCTCATCGGCGGCATGGTGACGGGGAATTACGCCTTGCTCGGCGAGGGCATGGCCGACCGCCTGCACCAGCCCTACCGTCAGCACCTGGTTCCCGGCCTGTCTGAAGTCACTGGGGCCGCCCTGGAGGCCGGGGCCCACGGCGCGGCTCTCAGCGGCGCCGGGCCGACGGCCATCGCCCTGGCGACAGAGGGCCATGACCGGGTCGGGGAGGCCATGACCGGCGCCTTTGCCCGGCACGGCATCTCGTCCCGGTACCGGGTCCTCCCCATCGATAACGACGGATGCCGGGTACTGGCGGACTGAGCCCGCGGGGCTGGAACCGCGACCCTGAACCACGGGACCCGGCGCACAGGGCTGATTGCACGAACTGAGCCCGCGAGCCTGTACCTGCGAGCCTGAACGGCACGCCCCTCAAACCCTTACGGTACCGATGCCATGGTCGCACTCAAGGACATTCGCGTCATCGACCTGACCCGCGTGCTCGCGGGTCCCTTCACGACCATGACCCTGGGCGACCTGGGTGCCGAGGTCATCAAGGTCGAGCCCTTCGGCGGAGACGAGGCGCGGGGATTCGGCCCCTTCAAGGAGGGCGTCAGCGGTTACTTCGAGAACGTCAACCGGGGCAAGCGCAGCATCGCCATCGACCTGAAGCACCCCGACGGCCGCGACCTGCTCCTCGAACTGATCGGGAAGTCGGACGTGCTGGTGGAGAACTTCAGGCCGGGCGTGATGAAGAAACTCGGGCTGGACTTCGAGACGCTGCGTACGCGGTTCCCGGGATTGATCTACGCGGCCTGCTCCGGGTTCGGCCAGACCGGACCGTACGCCCGGCGCGGGGCCTACGACATGATCATCCAGGGCATGGGCGGTATCGTCAGCATAACTGGCGAACCGGGCCGTCCGCCCGTCCGGGTAGGCGTATCCATCGGCGACATCGCCGCCGCACTCTACTCCTGCATCGGCATTCTCACGGCGCTGTTCACCCGGACGCAGACGGGCAGGGGACAGATGGTGGACATCGGCATGATGGACTGCCAGGTCGCCCTGCTCGAGAACGCCATCGCCCGGTACGACATGACGGGCAGCGTCCCGGAGCCCCTCGGGGCCCGGCACCCCTCCATCACGCCCTTCCAGGCCGTCGAGACCCGGGACGGATGGATCATGATCGCGGCGGGCAACAACACCCTCTGGCAGCGGCTCTGCGAAGTGATGGGAAGGCAGGACCTGGTCGACGACGGGCGGTTCAGGGACAACAACCTGCGCACCGAAAACCACGACGCGCTGCACGCGATCCTGGGCGATGTCTTCCGGAGGAGTACTACGGAAGACTGGCTTCGGCGGCTGGACGGGGCCGAGATCCCCTGCGGCCCCATCCAGGACGTCCGTCAGGTCGTGGAAGATCCCCAGGTACTTGCCCGCGACATGATCGTAAAGCTCCTGCACCCCGTCGCCGGCTCCCTTCGCGTGGCCGGCTCTCCCCTCAAACTCTCCGACACCCCACCCGAAATCACCCGGCACGCTCCTTCCCTGGGCGAGCATACCGACGAGGTCATCCAGAGGCTGCTCGGGGCGTCCGCGGACGACGTGGCGCGTTGGCGGGAGTCCGGTGCGATACGGTAGGAAGGGAGTTACTCGTAAAAGTAAGCATGTCCATGAGCACGTCAATCCATGAGAGGTGCTCATTCAAGGGTTTTGCCCTATCCTTGAGCCAATTGATTTTCCGCGACGCAGATTCCTAGAATCAACTCGAAAGATCGACTAATACTCAATAAGCCGGTTTTGGATCGTGTATGCGTTTGATATTCGGGGCATACTGTGCTTGATCTCCCCGTTTTGTGCGTCATACCACGATCAAGCCAGGGATTATGGGAATGGTTCATACGTCATATCAGGAGCGAGCCGAAGAACGCGGAAACTACTATGGACGAATACCAAAATCAAAACCGGGTCGCCGTGTGGGGCGTTCCCGAAAACACGCGATGGTGGTTTACCGTAGTCTTTCTGGCCATCACGGCGGCAAGCCATGCTTTATTTTGGAAGTTCGGAGTTTACGCGCTTTCAATTGAGCTTGTCTTCGACTATATTATTAAGGTCGGAGGATCATCAGTATTTGCCACGTTTACGATCATAGAAGGAGTGGATTTCATGGGATGGCTCTACGAATCCATAAAGCGACGACATAGGGAGGAAGGTCGTGCCGAAGGCCGCGAGGAGGGCCGCGCGGAGGGTCAGAGAGAACGAGACCAGGCTTACAGGGAGTGGATCAGCAGGGAACAGGAGGCTGGTACGCTTGGCACGCCGAAGCAAAGTCCTCCCCCGTTTCTCGATGACGTGGTCACGCAATCAGAACGGGGCTCGGCATAAGCCTGTACAGAAGCAATAAATCACTTACGAATTACCCCTCCTCGTACTGCTTACATCTCGTGTTTACCGCTGAATGTCAGATTTGCCGCTTCCCCGTGGGCATCGCAAATAAAACTGACGGCAATCCGTGACGGGGTCCTACCCCACCGCCTCGGCCACGAGGTCGCCGACCTCGCTGGTGCTGTATCCCATCCTGCCGGCGTCCATGCTCTTCATCTTGTTGCTTACCACGTCGATGATGGCCCGTTCGACGGCGTCGGCAGCCCGCGCTTCGCCCAGCTGCGCGAGCATCATCTGGCAGGAGGCGATGGCGGCGATGGGATTGATGACGTTCTGGTCCGTGTACTTCGGTGCCGAA
The DNA here is from genome assembly GCA_965202605.1 of bacterium. Lineage (GTDB taxonomy): Bacteria > JAAXHH01 > JAAXHH01 > JAAXHH01 > JAAXHH01 > JAAXHH01. Next base: position 1,198,094 of record OZ241838.1, on the reverse strand, counting down.
CCCCCGATGGGCTCGAACATGGCGGTGCCTTCGGGGTTGATGTTGCCCCCCGCGGCGATGCCCATGCCGCCCTGGATCATGGCGCCCAGGTCGGTGATGATATCGCCGAACATGTTGGTCGTGACGATGACGTCGAACCACTCGGGGTTCTTGACCATCCACATGCAGGTCGCGTCCACGTGGGCGTAGTCGGCCGTGATGCCCGGGTACTCCTCGGCGACTTCGTAGAACACCCGCTCCCAGAGATCGTGGGCGTAGGTCAGCACGTTGGTCTTCGCGCAGAGCGTCACCTTGTTCTGCCGGTTGCGCGCCTTCGCCGTCTCGAAGGCATAGCGGACGCAGCGCTCCACGCCCCTGCGGGTATTGATGGACTCCTGCACCGCGACCTCGTCGGGCGTGCCCTTCTTGTACACGCCGCCGGCGCCGACGTACAGGTCCTCGGTGTTCTCCCGGACCACGACGAAATCGATGTCCTCGGGTCCCTTGTCCTTGAGCGGACAGTCCACGCCGGGGTACAGCTTGACGGGGCGCAGGTTGATGTAGAGGTCGAGCTCGAACCGGATGGTCAGGAGGATGCCCTTCTCCAGCAGGCCGGGCGGGCAGTCCGGGTGACCGATGGCGCCGAGGTAGATGGCGTCGTAGTGGTCCAGTTCCTGCAGGCCCTCCCGGGGCAGGATCTCGCCCGTCCTCAGGTACCTTTCTCCGCCGAAATCGTATTCCGTGAGTTCATAGCCGAATGAAAACTTCTCCGAGGCCGCCTTGAGCACTTTCAGCCCCTCGCGCACGACCTCCGGACCGGTCCCGTCGCCCGGAATGACCGCGATATTATACAAGTGTTCCTCCCGCGTATATGGGAATGTAGGGTTGGATTATTCGACGATCAGCCCGCCGTGCCGGGCAACGAGTTGATTGAGGGAGTGCAGGTAGGCCTGGATGCTGGCTTTTACCACGTCGGTATCGGAGGCGTGGCTGTTGAAGGACTGGTCGTGGTAGCCCACGCTGACCTGGACGTGGTGGGCGCCTTCGCGGCCGTTCGACGAGGTCTGGATGTCCTTCACGTAGGTGGGCAGCTTGGTGATCCTGTCGACGGCGTTCAGGGCGGCGAGAATCTGGTTGTCGCCCACGCCCGCCTCTTCGATCGTCTCTCCGCTGACGTGGAGGCGAACATTCGCATCGGCCTGTCCCGAGTGGGAGGAGGTCACCCTGAAATCCTCAAGCAGGTACTGCTCGGGCACTTCCACGGGCTTGTCGGTTACGATCTGGTGGAGGTCTTCGTCGGATACTTCCTTCTGCCGGTCAGCCACGTTCAGAAAGCGCACGTGCACCTTCTCGAACTCTTCCTTCTGATTCTCGTCGTACGTATAGCCCAGCAGTTCCAGCCGGTGCCTCAGGGCGTGCCGGCCGGATCTCGCCGTCAGCACGATGTCGCTCTTCTCGATGCCCACGTCCGACGGACTCATGATCTCGTAGTTCTCCCGGTGCTTGAGGAACCCGTCCTGGTGTATGCCCGATGAATGGGCGAAGGCGTTGCTGCCCACGATGGCCTTGTTGCGCTGCACGGGCATGTGCATCAGGTCGCGTACCAGCAGGCTCGTGGCATAGATCTGCGTGGTCTCGATACCGGTGCGCGCGTCGTAGAAATCGCCGCGCATCTTGACCGCCATGACGATCTCTTCCAGCGAGGCGTTGCCCGCCCGTTCGCCCACGCCGTTGACGGTGCATTCGACCTGGGTCGCACCCGCCTTGATCGCCGCCAGGGAATTGGCCGTCGCCATGCCGAGGTCGTTGTGGCAGTGCACGCTGACCCTGGCCTTCTCGATGTTCGGCACGGTGGCGATCAGACGGGAGATCAGGTCGCCCCACTGTTCAGGGACGGCATACCCCACCGTATCGGGGATATTCACCACCGTGGCGCCGGCGTCGATGACCGCCTCGACGGTCTCGCAGAGGTAGTCGAAATCGCTTCGGGAGGCGTCCTCGGTCGAATACTCGATGTCCTCGCAGAGTTCCTTTGCGAACACGACGGCCTGCACGCCCATGTCCATGATCTGTTGGCGGGACTTGCGGAACTTGTGCTTCAGGTGGGTGTCCGACGTGCCCAGGACGATGTGGATCCTGGGGCGTTTGGCGGGTTTGACGGCCTCGGCCACGGCTATGATGTCCGATTCCACCGCCCGGGCGAGGGCCGTGATCACGGGGCCTTCGACCTGCTCGGCGATGTTCTTGACCGCGGCGAAGTCGCCGGGCGAGGACGCGGCGAAACCCGCTTCGATCACGTCGACGCCGAGTTCTGCCAGCTGGTGGGCGACCTGTATTTTCTCGTCCCGGTTCAGCGAGGCGCCGGGCACCTGTTCCCCGTCGCGCAGGGTGGTGTCGAAGATGTCTACTTTTCGCATCGCCGCTTGCTCCCGTCTACTGTCTGCGTTCAGGCGACCGGGACGGCCTGTCGACCTGGCCTGATCGGGGGACGCTTTACTTGTTTTCTTCGATCCAGCTCATCATGCTGCGCAGCTGCCGTCCGACCTCCACGATCTTCTTTTCGGATGCGTTGCGCCGCAGCGCATTCATGACCGGCGCGTTGGCCTGGTTTTCGAGCATCCACTCCCGGGCGAAGGCGCCGGACTGGATCTCGGCGAGAATGCGCTTCATTTCGGCGCGGGTCTCTTCGTTGACGATCCGCGGACCGCGGGTCAGGTCGCCGAATTCGGCCGTATTGCTGACGGAATACCGCATGCCTTCAATGCCGCCCTCGTACATCAGGTCCACGATGAGCTTCAGTTCGTGGAGGCACTCGAAGTAGGCGATCTCGGGCTGGTAACCGGCCTCGACCAGGGTCTCGAAACCGGCCATGACGAGTTCGGAAGTCCCGCCGCAGAGCACGGACTGTTCCCCGAACAGGTCGGTTTCCGTTTCTTCCCGGAAAGTCGTCTCGATGACGCCGCCCCGGGTGCCGCCGATGCCCTTGGCGTAGGCCAGGCCGATGTCCCGCGCCCTGCCGGTGTGGTCCTGGTGGACCGCCAGCAGGCAGGGCACGCCGCCGCCTTCCTCGAAGACCCGGCGCACGAGGTGGCCAGGCCCCTTGGGCGCGACCATGAAGACGTCCACGTTTTCGGGTGGGACGACCTGGTTGAAATGGATATTGAAACCGTGGGCGAAGGCGAGGGCGTTGCCCTCCGCCAGGTTCGGCGCAACGTAATCGTTGAAAAGTCGCGACTGCAGCTCGTCGTTTACCAGCATCATGATGATGTCGGCCTCGGCGGCCGCCTGGTCCACGGTACGGGGCTCGAATCCGTCCTCGACGGCCTGGTCCCACGAACCGCCCTTCCGCAGTCCCACGATGACGTTCACACCGGAATCACGCAGGGAAAGGGCGTGGGCGTGTCCCTGGCTGCCGTATCCGACAACCGCGATGGTCTTGCCGTCCAGTATGCCCAGGTCGGCGTCCTGATCGTAATACAGTCGAGCCATTGGTTCTCCTTGAATCCGTTCCGGCCATCATGCCGGGTCTGCGGTGATCTTCCTGCGTTCCGTTCCGGCGTACAAGCCGTTCCGGCTGTGGTCTTCCTGCGTTCCGTTCCGGCCATCATGCCGGGTCTGCGGTGATCTTCCTGCGTTCCGTTCCGGCGCTCAGGCCAGGTCGGCGGTGATCTTCCTGCGTTCCTTCTCCCAGACGGGAAGCGGGGCTTCCGGCGACGGGGTGTCCTTGCTTGCCGATTCGCGGGCGAGCGCCACCCGGCCGGTCCGGGCGATTTCCCGTACGCCGAAGGGCCGCACCATGCTGATGATGGCGTCGATCTTGTCCTCGTTGCCCGTGGCTTCCAGCATGATCGTCTTCTGGTTGATGTCGACGATCTTCGCCTTGAAGATGTCCGCGATCTGAACGAGCTCCTGCCGCGTGGACTGATTGGCGTTCACCTTGATCAGGGCGAGCTCCCGGTTGATGTAATTCTCGCCGGTCAGATCCACGACGCGTATCACGTCCACCAGCCGGTTCAACTGCTTGATGATCTGTTCGATGATCATCTCGTCGCCCTGGGTGACGATGGTCATGCGCGCCGTGCCGGGCTCCGCGGCCTCGCCGACGGCGATGCTGTCGATGTTGAAACCCCGTCCGCTGAACAGCCCGGATATACGGGCCAGGACCCCGAACCGGTTCTCCACCACCATGGAAATGGTATGGCGTGCCATGGTACGATCAACTCCCTGCCGGGATCATCCGCCCGGCTGCTCTTCCACTCAAATCCTTCGTTTCCGAATCTTCGGTTCTTATTCTTCGATCATCTCGTGGGACGCCGCACCCGCGGGGATCATGGGATACACGTTGTCCTCTTCGGCGATCACCATGTCGAGCAACACGGGGCGGTCCTTGACCTTGCAGGCCTCGAGCCAGGCGCCTTCCACGTCTTCATCCTTGAAGACCCGGATGCCCACGGCGCCGTAGGCCTCGGCCAGCTTCACGAAATCCGGATTGGATTCGCGCAGGTCCACTTCCGAGTAGCGCCGGGAATAGAACATATCCTGCCACTGGCGCACCATGCCGAGATAACCGTTGTTGAGCAGCACGATCTTGATGGGCAGTCCGCAGCCGACGGCCGTGGACATTTCCTGGATGTTCATCTGGATGCTGCCGTCGCCGGAAAATACGATGACCTCGCGATCCGGGAAGGCGAACTGGGCGCCGATCGCCGCGGGCAGGCCGAAACCCATCGTGCCGAGTCCGCCGGAGGTAATCATCGACCGCGGATTCGAGAAGCCGTACCACTGGGCCGCCCACATCTGGTGCTGGCCCACGTCGGTGACCACGAAGGCCTCGCCCTTCGTCAGCTGTCCGATCCGCTCGATGGCATACTGGGCGCACAGCGGCAGGTGATCCGTCTCCTTCTCGACCGTCTCCCTGTTGACGCCCTCCAGGCCTTCCTCGTGGATGCCGATCGTGTTCGCGTAGGTCAGCGGGTGGTCGCGCTTCCATTCATCGATCTGTTGAAGCCATTCCGCCGTATCGGCCCGTTCCACCAGGGGAATGAGCTGCTGCAGCACCTTCTTCACGTCGCCCACGATGGGCAGGTCCACCCGCACGTTCTTGTTGAGAGACGACGGATCGATGTCGATATGGATCTTCTTCGAATTGGGCGAGAAATCCTCCAGCTTGCCGGTCACCCGGTCGTCGAAACGGGCGCCGATGCAGACCAGCAGGTCGCACATCATCACGGCGGTGTTCGAGTACCACGTGCCGTGCATGCCGAGCATCTTCAGCGATAGCGGATCGCTTTCCGGGTAGGCGCCGAGTCCCATCAGCGTCGTCGTCACCGGGGCGTTGAGCTTGCGGGCCAGCGCGCGGACTTCTTCCGACGCCTCGGAGATGATGGTTCCGCCGCCGACGTAGATCACCGGCTTCCGGGCCGAGGTGAGCATCTCCGCCGCCTTGCGGATCTGCCTCGGGTGTCCCTCTACCCGGGGCTTGTACCCGCGGATATCCGGTCGTTCGGGGTAGGAGAACTCGGCGGTCCCGATCTGAACGTCCTTCGGCACGTCGATCAGGACGGGGCCGGGCCTTCCCGTGGTCGCGATATGAAACGCTTCGGCGAATACCTGCGCGATGTCTTCGGTTTCCTTGATCAGGAAGTTGTGTTTCGTGATCGGCCGGGTGATGCCCACGGTGTCCGATTCCTGGAAGGCGTCGTTGCCGATCAGGTGCACCGGTACCTGGCCCGTGATCACGATCATCGGGATCGAATCCATGTACGCGGTCGCGATGCCGGTCACCGTATTGGTGGCGCCCGGACCGGAGGAGACGAGCACCACGCCGGGCTTGCCGGTCGCCCGCGCGTATCCGTCGGCCATGTGGGTCGCGCCCTGCTCGTGCCGAACGAGGATATGCTTCAGGTCGGTCGTGCGCTGAATGACGTCATAGGTCGGGATCACTACGCCGCCGGGATACCCGAAGACGACGTCGACCCCCTCTTTCTTCAGACACTCTATGACTATTTCCGCACCCGACAGTTCCATCGGACGTCTCCTTCAAAAAAGGGCGTATCCCGCCCTGGACGTGATCTGCCGTTCACGAAACCGGCTGTGATTTCGTCGTTCCGACTACCCAACTTGTGCTTCGTAAAATACGCCGGGGGCGCCTTTTGTCAAGTTAAAACTCCAGAGAAATCCCTTGACGAATCGGCCCGTTTCCTTTATATCCTTTTGGCTTTGCGGCTGCGGCCGGATCGGCTTTGCAACTGCGGCCGGATTGGCTTCGCGGCAGTGGCGGATCGCCGCCCGCGAGACGTTTCGCCCGCGCGATTATGCGCGATCTACGGACGGATCCTACGCGATCTGCGACGGATTCAAACCGACGCATTACCAGACATAACTTCCAGGAGGACCGGGTCGATGGCAAGGACGAGACGGCGCATCAGCCGTCGTGAGATGAAAGAAGACCGCTTCATACTCTGGCTGTACGAAATGAGCAGCGAGATCGACAAGCACTGGAAAACGCTCGTCGCGGCCGCCGTGGTGGTGATCGCCTGCGTGGCCGGCTGGTACTACTGGACGAACAAGCAGACCGATGACCTGGTCGAGGCGGGCAAGGTATTCGCGCCCGGGCAGACGGCGATGCAGGACAACCGCTACGAAGACGCCATTCCCATGTTCGAGCGGGTCGTGACCGAATTCGGCGGGACCTCCGTTGCCCGCGAGGCCACGATCGAGCTGGCCAACGCCTGTTTCCAGACCGGCGACTTCGAGAAGGCGCGCACCTATTACAGCGCATACCTTGACGAATACGGCAGGCAGGATGCGTATTTCTGGTCCGCCGCCCGATCCGGTCTGGCCGCGTGCGACGAAGAGGAAGAGAAGTACGAGGAGGCGGCCGATGGGTATCTCGGCCTGGCCGACGAAGATCCGGACAGCTACCTCGCCCCCGGTCTACTCCTCGACGCCGCCCGCTGTTTCAGTGCCGCCGGGCAGAAGGACCGGGCACGGGCCCTGTACGACCGCGTGGTCGAAGAGTACGAATCGACTCCCTATGCCCGGGATGCCCGGATCGCATTGACCTCGCTCTAACCGCGTGTGCCCGTACGCGCACCTCGCGTTGACCGCGCATTGCACGCTGACCGCACACAGACCGCGCACTGCGCATGGCCGCGCACTGACGGAGATCGCGTGAAGGTTACCAACTTCGCCCCCGGACCCACGCCGGTTCCCGACCGCGTCGTCCGGAAGATGTCGCAGCCGGTCCTCACCCACCGTTCCAGCGAATTCAGCGACCTGCTGAGACAGGTCACTTCGGGACTGCAGCACGTTTTCCAGACCAAAAACGACGTGCTCGTGCTCACGGCGTCCGGCAGCGGGGCCATGGAGGCGGCGGTCGTCAATTTGCTGTCTCCAGGCGACCGGGTTCTGGCGATTGTCGGCGGAAAGTTCGGCGGAAGGTGGATCGAACTGTGCGAAACGTACGGACTGGACGTCCTGCCCATTGAAGTGAAGTGGGGAAAGGCCGTGGATCCGGATGAAATCGACCGCGTGCTGGGCGAGCGGGGGCCTTTCGAGGCCGTGCTGGCCACCCATAGCGAAACCTCGACGGGCGTGCTCCACGACGTCGAGGCCCTGGGACGTGTCGCCCGCGGCCATGGCTGCTACTTCGTCGTGGACGCCATCAGCGGCCTGGGCGCCAACGAACTCCGGACGGACGACTGGCACGTCGACATCGCCCTGACGGGATCGCAGAAGGCGCTCATGATCCCGCCCGGCCTCGCGTTCATCAGCGTCAGCGAACGGGCCTGGCAGGGCATCGAGAAAAACACCCTCCCGTCCTACTACCTCAACCTGCAACGGGCCAGGGATTCCTTCGAAAAGGGGCTTACGCCCTATACGCCGGCCGTTTCGCTGCTCATGGGGCTGGCCGAGTCACTGAGTATGATGAAGGAACTCGGCCTGGAAGAGATCTACCGGATACACGAGCGAAACGCCCTGGTGACCCGCGCGGGCGTCGCGGCGCTCGGGCTGCGGGTCTTCGCGCAGCGTCCTTCCAACGTGCTGACTTCGGTTTCCATGCCCCCGGGCATTGACGGTACCGCACTGCTGAAGACCATCAAGCAGGACTGCGGCGTGACCATCGCCAACGGCATGGAACACTACCGGGGCAAATACATCCGCATCGCCCACCTAGGCTACGACATCGCCCCTTCGGACATGCTAGTCGCCCTGTCGGCCCTCGAGCACGGACTGGACCGCCACGGGTACGCGTTCGAATCCGGCTCGGGCATCTCGGCCGCGCAACGGGTAATCCTGGAAACAAGTTAGGGGTCGGTAAGCCCGCGAACTCTTGTAATAGGCACTCAGTTATTCAGTTCGCGGATCTCGATATTGCCATCGCTGGTTTCCAGCCATATCCTGGTTCCCCCGCCGTTGAGCTTGTACGTTGCGCTGATCTCCGCCTTTTCCCCGTCTTCCTCGTAGCGCTCCGCTTCCAGATCGGATCTAATCTTATATCGCAGCTCATAACCCTTGCCGGTGTTGCGAGCAGGTGTAGCAGGAGACTTTATGGTCGATTTTATTCGTTTGTTTGCGGATTCTCGCTGGGCAGCCTGCAATTCCCTCTGCACTTCTGCCAACATCCGTTGCAGTTCTTCGGACGTCATCTCTGTCTGGTCCATGCTTCGTGATACGGCTTCGTCTATGTTCTTCTTTATCTTGTTAATAATCTCCTTCAACTTTTCCTCGTCTATCTCCACGACCGCCTGATCGAATTCGAACGTTACCTTCCCAGCCAGGTCGGCAGCTGTGAGTACAGGTACGCGAACAGACTTGCCGGAGGAGGGGTCAACAAACACCCCGTACGATCTCTTGTCGACGTGGATCCGCGCTTCGATGGTCGCCTTCGCTTTCGGATCCACGTAGACTACGATGTCTCCGCCGGCAGAAACAAGCGAACTGCCCTTGGAACCCTCCGGGATGATTTCGGCCAGCACGTCGCCGCCCGCGGTCCGGGCGTCGATCGCCCCCGATACGTTCAGGAGTTCCAGTTCGCCCCCGGCTGTTTTCGCCTGGATGACGCCCTTCGCGTTGCGCAATTCTATATCCCCTCCGGCCGTCGTGATCCGGGCGTTCCCCAGCAGTTCATCGATCTCGATGTCGCCGCCGGAGGTGGTGATACGGGCTTTCCCGCCTACGTACTCGATGGCGATGTCTCCGCCGGAAGTCTGGGCTTCCAGCGTATTGCCGACGTGCCCGATCCGGATATCTCCGCCGGAAGTCTGGACGTCGAGGTCGGACGAGGCCTTCTCGACCCGGATGTCGCCCCCCGACGTCTGCAGGTGAACGTCGCCGCCAATCGTGCCCACCCGGATGTCCCCGCCGGACGTGGTCAGCTCCACTTCACCGCCGATATCCCGGAGCGTTACGTCGCCGCCCGAGGTATGACTCCTCACGTCGCCGGTCAGGTCGCCCACGACCTCGATATCCCCTCCGCCGGTGCGCAGGTCCAGGTCGAACTCCGCGGGCAGGTCTATTTTGAAACGCAGCCCGTTTCTTCGATTAAACAACCTTCTCGGAAACCTCGGGTCGTAATCGACGCGCAGTATGCCCCCTTCGTACCGTATCCTGAGATCATTCGCGCCGTTTGACGGGATACCCTGGACGGTCACGACCGCCTCGTTCTTCCGCCACGTGGAGATGATGATGTCGCCCGCCCTGGTGTTCAGGTCGAGCTTCCCGCCCCTTTCCACCTGGAAGGTCTCCGACCGGCTGCCGGCAACCCTGCCCTGGTCATCCGTGGCCGCCAGGGCTTGCTGCGCCCGGGTCTGCTGCGCCAGGGTCTGCTGCGCCAGGGCTTGCTGCGCCAGGGTCTGCTGCGCAAACAACAGAATGCCGAAAGTACAGACCAGTAATCTCATGATTATTGCTCCTCTGTCGGCCGCCTCCCGTTACGGGGCGGACAGGTTGCTAAGCACGGACCTTGCCTTCGTGCGGATGTAGGCGTTTTCATCGGAAACCATTCTGGCCCTGAGCACCCTTTCCAGGTCTTCGTCGAACGAGGCCGGCACCTGGTCCTGCAGCCGGTTGATCGCGTTTATTCTGAGGGCCGGATTCTCGTCGAAGACCAGCGTGTGGATCATGGCGTCCCTGATGTCCTCGTCGAAGGGATACCGGGCAAGCGCGTTGAACGCCTCGCCGCGGACCCCGGCGTTCGCGTCCGTCTTCAGGGCCGTGACGAGGGCATCCTTGATCTCGCGCGCCGAATGCAGGTCTTCGGTAGCGCTCACGGCGTTCACCGCCCGCAGCCGGACCCCGGGATTCTGTTCATTCAGCACGGTAAAGGTGAGCACGCGTTGTATGCCGGGATCGTCGACGGTTCCCCTGATCTGGACGGGCCGGACGGCCTCGAAACCGATTTCCAGCATGCCGTCTGACAGGTCCGAATCCACGAACCGGACGTTTGAGATGGCCACGTCGTCGTTGGCCAACAGGTCCGTCTGGTCCATGCCCGGCGCCGCGAACCCAATGGTACGGTCTCCTGGAACGGCCAGGTAGTAACCCGCCACCAGGCCGACGAACAACAGCGCGGCTCCGCCGAGAACGGCGCGCCAGGAAGGATACGCGTTCAAGGTAAGTCTTTGCAGGCCATCAAGAAATCGATCCAGCCACTCCTTGGAGAAACGGTGTTCCGGGCGGCTGAGCGTCACGGCGGACCACAGGTTGCCCCGGGCCTCCCGCAGGTCGGCTACTTCCGGGCGGGATGGCGCGGCGTCCTCCATAACGAGTCTGAATTGCTCCAGGCGGACCCGGTACGCCTGGCACCGGTCGCATGACTCGATATGATCGTCCAGTTGCCGCTGATCCGTGTCGGACAATTCACCGTACAGGGAGAGTTCCAGCCATTCCTCCCACTTCCTGTGAGACTGGTTCTTATCCTCTTTCATGACGCTATGTCCTTAAGTTGTTCACGCAGCCTTCGGGTGGCGTCGAACAGGTATTTCTTGACCGCCCCTTCGGTGCATTCGATGATTCCGGCGATTTCCCTCAGTTTGAATCCCTCGTGGTGCCGCAGGACGAAAACGGTGCGCTGACGGGGCGAAAGGGCGCCGACGGCCGCCCGGATACGCGCCGAGAACTCGTTGTTGATGGCCAGGGCGTCCGTCTGGTCGGGCGCAACCGGCGAAACGCGGTCCTGGAACGAACCGGTATCTTCCGCGGCGTTTTCTTCGATGGACACGAAGCGATTCTTCCCGTGCTTCGTTCTGTGCGTGAGGCAGACATTGGTGACGATCCGGTACAGGTAGGTGGAAAACCGGCTTCTGAATTCGAATTTGGGCAGCGCCTTGAAGACCCTTATGAACACTTCCTGGTAAACATCCTTCGCGTCGTCCACGTTCCCCACGAAGGACACGGCCATGGAAAGCACCTTCTCGTCATACCGGTATACGAGTTTTTCCAAAGCCCTCATGTCGCCTCCCCTGGCCCTGAGAATCAACGCGCGGTCTTCCAGGTCCGCATGACCTTTTACCGAATCAGATTCCATGTCGCTTTCCTGGTGGTCCGGTTCGATTCGGCTGTCGGATTTCCGGGCGGTTTCCACGACGGTCACCTGGTAACGCGGTACATGAACAGGTCGCCTGCTGTTTATGAGACCGCGCATGTATCGACTTGGTTGGGGGATACCGCGCTTTTTTTCAAACAGGAAGGCGCGGTTGACTCAAAAGGGGGTGCGGACCCGTAAAAAAACGAGGCGCGGTCAACACAACGAGGGGCGCGGCCTGAACGAGGACGCGGCCCGTATGCGGTCCGTTTATGCCTTGACGCGTTGGAACGAAAAAGTCGATCTGACCAAAATGGCGGAGACGATACGACGGGGAGGTCGTCCGGGCCGTTAGCGTTTCTGCCTAAGAATTCGAAATCCAGGATGGAAGAGAGATAGCGTGGTGTCTGGCACAGGTGCCTGGAGGCCTGGAGAAGGCTGCGCGGCACGCCGCCTGGGTAGCGATCAAACCGGGTAAGCAGGATTGGCGGGGTACCGGGGTTCGTCGTTTCCCGTCCCCCGCGGGCGGGATCGGAAGGCGTACCGCAAGATGCCCGCAGCCACGCGTGATTTGCCGTTGCTGCCGCCCGGCGGTGAGGGCCCCGTACCGCGGGCTCTTCGGCAGCACGGACTCTTCCGGACGCCTGTAACTCGTTACCTCAGGCGTCAGGCGTCCTTGGAGGTAGACGTACCCGTAGATGTACCTGAGGTACTCTGATTCTCCTCGGCGGACTCTTTCTTTTGCGCTTTCTTGAACTCGGTGATCCCCTGGCCCAGGCCCTTGGCCAGTTCAGGGAGCTTCTTGGCGCCAAAGAGGATCATGACGATCACAAGAATGATAATCAGTTCTGTCGTGCCGAAACTTCCGAGCATGTGAATCACCTCCTCGCTTTTGAGAATACTGATAACGGAAGTGCCTGTCAAGCGGCAATGTACGGTTTTGAAAGTCGTATTCCGAAGATCGGCTATCGGGCATGGCGCGGACAGGAGTTGTTTCAGAATCCTTGCCATTGCTTACGTTGAACGTTTATTTAGACTTCAGCAACGCAAACGATGACTTTGAGCATCATACATTCGTTCAAGGAGGAAATGGTGATCGTACGTATCGTCTACTGCGCCGACTGAAGCTACGAAAACGACGCCGCCGGGCTGGCGGTGAAACTTCTGGAGTACTACAAACACGACGTCGAGCAGTTGCAGCTTGTGCCCTCCGGCGGGGGCAGGTTCGAGGTAACTGTCGATGATGCGCAGGTCTTTTCCAAGCTGGAAACGGACCGGTTTCCCGAGTACGAGGAGATCAAGGGCGCCATCGAGGCGCTGATTGCCGGGTGAAAACAGCCTGAAACAACACGAACTGGACCCGAAAAGTCATTCTTGCCGGCCAGTGCCGCATGCCGCGTCGGCGTGGCCGGAGCATAGAGGTGGGTATGAATATCGACGTTTCGCTGGAAAATGAGATCGCCGTGCTGCGCATCGAGGGCAGGCTGTGGGAAGAGGGAGACAGCATCGAACTGGACCGCATGATCGACGAGGCCCTCGCCCGCGGCTGCACGGGCTTCGTTACCGATCTGACGGGCGTGCCCATCATGAACAGCTCGGGACTGGGTTCGCTGATCGCGGCCATGAAGAAGATCAGATCCAGGTCCGGAGAGATGGCGCTCACGGGCGTGAACGACCGCCTGGATCACCTGTTCCGGATCACCAGGCTTTACACCGTCTTCAAGACCTATGACGATGTGGACGCCGCCTTGGAAAACCTGCACGCCGACGTTCAGTAACCCGCACGCCTGACGTTCAGTGTTCTCCAGGTTGACGTTCAGCAACCCGCACGTCTGACGTTCAGTGTTCTCCAGGTTGACGTTCAGCAACCCGCACGTCTGACGAGGCGACCGGTGCACGAGGCCCCCATGCCGGACTACCAGCCGCTGGATCTCGGTTCCAGCTACAACACGAACCGGCGGGTCTACGATTCCATGGCGGACCCGCCGCTCGGATCGCAGACTTTCCACGGCCTGCCGTTTCAGATCGGCGACGGGGCCGTGGATTCCGACTGTTTCATCGGCTTCGGTTCACAGCTGGGCTGTCCGACTGGCCCGATCACAGTCCCGGTCGGCCGGGCAGCGGTCAACGTGATCTTCGCCCACGCGGTGATCCGGTCGGAGATCATGACCGGCGGTCCGATCGCCCTTCCCGTGGCCGCGTACCGGTTCATCTGGGACGACGGGCGGGACGAGTCCGTGACAATACGCGAGCGGTTCGAGATCGGCTACATGCCGCTGCCCTGGGGACAGTATCCCTTCCTGTGCGTTCCGGACGAGAAGCCGACGTCGTACAGCCGGTCCGGCGGCGACTGGAACGATGCCGGCCGCAGGCAGACGGAAGCCGAACAGGGCTGGCCGCGCGGGTACTACCTCTGGGCCTGGCGCAACCCCCGGCCCGACCGAATCATCCAGTCCATCGAGATCACTCCGCAGGGTCCGCCCTTCGTCGTGTCCGCCGTCACCCTTGGACACGTGGACGAAGACCCCATCTGCCGATGGGCCGCCCGGGACGTTCAGATCGAGCTTAAAAACAAGGAAGACGCGGAAAAACCGTTCGACCTGGAAGTGGAGGTGGACCGGGGGTACGCGACCTACGCCTACCCGCTGCCCGGGGAGGTCGACGAGGCCTTCATGAACGATGCCCACCGGGGATGGGGGCAGGCCGACAACACGCGCTCGAGTCCCGCCCACGTGGGGGTGGCCGGCACGCCGTCGGCCACGGTGACCGTGAAACGGGACGGAGAGGCGGTCGGGTCGGCGAACTGGGGCGAGCTGGAAGCGAAAGAATCCGTGGAAACCCCCGCTGTCCGGTTCGAGATCATCGACACGGGGCGGAACTGGGTCCACACCACGGTCCTGGACGACGCGACGGGCCTTCCCGTACCGTGCCGCGTCCACTTCCGCTCGGCAAGGGGTGTGCCCTACGCGCCGCACGGACACCACGCCCACGTGAATTCAAACCTGGAGACGTGGCACGTGGACGTGGGCGGCGACGTCCGGCTCGGCCAGATGTCCTACGCCTACATCGACGGAAAGTGCCAGGGCTGGCTGCCCCGGGGCGAGGTGCACGTGGACGTGGCCCGGGGATTCGAGTACGAGCCGCTACGCCAGCGCGTCACCATCGAGCCCGGTCAGCGCGAGCTGACCCTGCGGCTCAGGAGGTGGGCCGACCTGAACGCGGAACGGTACTTCAGCGGCGACACCCACGTGCATTTCCTCTCCACCCAGGGCGCCCGGCTCGAGGCCCGGGGGGAAGACCTGAACGTGGTCAACCTCCTGCTTTCCCAGTGGGGCGGTCTCTTCACGAACACCGAAGAGTTCACCGGGTCGGCGAACGTTGCGCCGGACGGGGATACGATCGTGTACGCCACGCAGGAGAACCGGCAGCACATCCTGGGCCACCTGTCGCTACTCGGCCTCAAAGAGCCGGTCATGCCCTGGTGCTCGGACGGACCCGGCGAGGCCGAACTGGGGGGCAACCTGGAAACCACCCTGTCGTACTGGGCCGATGCATGCCACGCGCAGGGCGGCACGGTCGTGATCCCCCACGTCCCCAATCCCAACTGCGAGCCGGCGGCACTGATCGCCACGGACCGGGCCGACGCCGTGGAGATGCTGGTGCACAGCGAGTACAATCACCTCGAGTACTACCGTTACCTGAACTGCGGGTACCGGCTGCCGCTGGCGGGCGGGACGGACAAGATGTCGAGCGACGTGCCCGTGGGGATCTACCGGACCTACGCCTACATCCCGCCGGACGAACCCTTTACCTACGACAACTGGTGCAAGGCGCTGCGCGGCGGCAATACCTTCCTGAGCGCGGGCCCCATCATCCGGTTCACGGTGAACGGCCAGCCCATCGGAGACACGGTGAATCTGCCGGGGAACGGGGGGACGGTCGAAATCGAGGCGTCGGCGGATTCGACCCTGCCCATACACACCCTGGAGATCGTGCAGCAGGGCCGGGTGGTCGCCGCGGCAGAGGATGCCGGGGGCGCCCGGAGCCTTTCGCTCAAGACCTCACTCAAGATAGAGGGCCACACGTGGCTGGCGGCGCGGTGCGCCGGTCCGAACTATACGAGCATACCGCATCACGACGGCTGGCGCCGGGGCATCATGGCCCATACCTCGCCGGTATACGTGGCCTGCGGCGGTCCCTACTGGCTGTTCGACCTCGAAAACGCCCAGTACATGCTGAGCCTGATCGAGGGCGGCCTGTCCTACATCAGGCGCCGAAGCTGGCGGCACAAGCCGGGAACGACCACCCACCACCATGGCTCCGACGACCACGAGGCATTCCTCGAAGCGCCCTACCTGCAGGCGCGCGAAGCCATCCACCGGCGCATGCACGAACTGAACATCCCGCACTGAGCATCCGGGCGGGCAGCCCCAACCGCGCAGAAGAATGCGTATTAAGAACAACGCGCGCGGCTGAACGCGCACCACGAAGCGCAAGAGAATGAGCACATAGAACGCGCAGAAGGACACATACCGCGTTTAGTGAGCGCACGCGACAGAACGCGCGGACGAACGCGCAAACACTCGGAGCGTACAACATGCACGGACCGAGGGTCGACCGGGTCATATTCTGGGTCGCGCTTCCGCTGATCGCGGGCGTCTCGGTACCGCTGGTACTGTTTCCCGTCGAGGGGGAAGCCCTGCTGAGCGCGGCATTCGGCTGGCTGACGCGGGTCCTCGGTTGGGCCTATCTCTGGTTCACGATCGCCGCCTTCGCGCTCCTGGTCTACTACGCCCTGGGCAAGTACGGCAACGTGCGGTTCGGCGGGCCCGACGCCAGGCCCGAATTCTCCCTGCCCAGCTGGATCGCCATGATCTTCTGCGCCGGCATCGGCGCCAGCGTCCTCTACTGGGGCACCATCGAGTGGGTCTACTACTACACGAACCCGCCCTTCGGGCTCGAACCGCGTTCCAGGGAGGCTACGGAGTGGGCGGCGACCTACGGGTTGTTTCACTGGGGATTCACGGCCTGGGCCATCTACTGCATTCCGACGCTGCCGCTGGCCTACCTGTTCTGGAACCGCGGGCGGCCCATCCTGCGCATGTCGGCGGCCTGCGAAGGCGTGATCGGCGAACGCGCCACCCGGGGTTTCCCGGGCAAGGTCATCGACATGTTCTTCATGTTCGGCCTGCTTGGGGGAGTCGGGACGTCCATCGGGCTGAGCACGCCCATGATCTCGGCCGGCCTGTCCGAACTGCTGGGCGTGGCAAGGGGGTTCTGGCTGGACGCGGCGGTGGTGATCACGCTGGGTGTGATCTTCGGCGTCAGCGTCTATACCGGGCTGCAGCGCGGCATCCGCGTCCTGAGCGGCGTCAACCTCTGGCTCACCGTCGGGGTGCTGGCCTTCGTCTTCCTGTTCGGTCCCACGCTGTTCATCGTCGACACGTTCACCAACAGCATCGGCCTGCTGGTGCAGAACTTCGTCAAGATGAGTTTCTACCTGGAACCCGTCGCCAAGGCGGAATCGCTGATTTCGGCGGCGGCGGAAGGAAGGTCGGGGCTGGCTTCGGCGGATACGTTCTCTGAGCAGTGGACCATCTTCTACTGGGCGTGGTGGATCGCCTTCGCGCCCTTCATGGGGCTGTTCGTCGCCCGGATCTCCCGGGGCCGCACGATCCGCGAGCTGATCGGCGCCGAACTGGTCGGCGGCTCCCTGGGCTGCTGGCTGTTCTTCGCGGTGCTCGGCAATACGAGCCTGTTCCTGCAGCTGGAAGGCTCGCAGGACCTTACCGGCCTGGTCGAGCGCAACATGACGCCGGAGGCGATCATCGCGACCGTGGTCGCCGTGGGGGATCGGGTGATCCCCTTCGCCGTGCCGCTCCTGCTGGTATTCGTGACCCTCGCGGTCATCTTCGCCGCCACCACGCTGGACTCGGCGTCCTACATCCTGGCTTCGGTGGCGACCCGGGAGCAGGCCGAGGTACGGGAACCCGCGCGGTGGCACCGCTGCTTCTGGGCGGTCGTACTCAGTTCCGTCGCCCTGTCGCTGATGTTCGTGGGAGGGACGGAGAGCCTGCGGGCGGTCCAGTCGGCGTCCCTGATCGTCGCGCTGCCGCTCATCGCCGTGCTGGTCCTGATGACCCTGTCCTTCATCCGGTGGCTGAGGCGGGACCACGGGGCGTGAAACAGGAAATGGGCCGGCCCCCTTCCGGATGCGGGCCGGCCCATTCCTTCCTGGCTTGCGAGCGTAGCAGAACTTCAGCAGCCTGCCTGCCCTGTACCCATCCTGCTATTCTACCGAAACAGGTACGACAGTCCCACCTTGATCCGCCTGCCTTTCGGATCGTGCGTCAGCGCGTCGAACGACAGTTCCTGGTTCACGTAGGGCGGCGCCGCGCCGGTCAGGTTGAACAGGGACAGGTTGGCGACCACGCCGGTATCGGGTATCCGCCACTGGAAATTCATGTCGAAGGTCAGGAACGAGTCGATCTGGGTCCAGTCCTCGCCCGCGGGGCCCGTATCGAACCACCAGTCCCCGTTCTCGTAACCGGAGATGTAATGTCCCCTGGCGATTGCGCTGTAGTCGCTCCAGTGGTATCCCAGGGACGCGTGCATTCGCAGGGGAGGCAGCGGCGGCGCCAGGGGATTGGTCGCGTTGAGGAAACCCACGGCCTCGTTCTCGCCGACAAGCTCCACGCCGTTGTGCATGAGCGCCTCGATGGTATAGTCCAGGGTGTAGCTGCCGTCCAGGCGAGCGTCGATCGCGCCATTGCCCAGCACCTGGCGTCCGCCGATATGCCAGTCGATCCCCGAGGTCTTGAGTCCGGGCCAGTTGATGTGGTTGATCCGGATCCGTTCCATGTCCCCGGGGGCGCAGCTCCCGTCGTTCCGGTTGCCGGGACAGTAGATCCGGTCCTGCACCGCGGCGCGCTTCGCCGGGTCCGTGTAGGCCGCCGCCAGCGCGGCGTCGGGAAGGACGCCGATGGGATTGTTGAAATCGAAGTTCCAGTAATCCACCGCCATCTCGAAGCTGGTGTCGTGTTCGATGATGACACCCAGGTTATAGGTAAACGCTTCTTCAGGCTCGAGGTCTTCCACGCCCCGGTTTTCGATGGCCTTCCAGGCGCCCGTCGGTCCGACATATGCCGTGTAGATGACGACGTCCGTGTTGAGATCGTCGACAGAGGGCGTGCGGAACGTGGTCTGCACCGTGCCCCTGAAAGCCAGGAAGTCATTGACCTGCGCCCTCAGGGAGACTTTCGGGTCCAGGCTGTTGGCGAAGCCGTAGTCCTCGAAGTGGAGGGCGGCCTGGCTGTCCAGCCAGTCGCCGTGCTTGAGCGCCAGTTCGGCGAAAACGGCGTGGGTCGTCTGGTTGGCTTCATAGGGATGGATCCCTGACGTAAAGGTGAAGGACCCGGTCTGGATCGCACAGCTCCTGTCCCCCGGTACGCGGCACGGGTTCTGGGAGAGGTCGCCGGGCGCGTTGGGCACGGCGGACACGTCGACGCGGCGCAACTGGTACCCCGTGGCGTAGCTGGCGACGTCCTCTTTCAAGACACCGCTCAACACGCCGTCCAGCACCAGCAGGCTGGCCTCGCTGGTCGTGGCGACCTTTTCGTTGATCCAGTCCAGCAGTTCGGCGCTGTGGGCCAGGTCGGCGCGGTAGTTCGGATTCGGACTGTCCGTCCAGGGGGCGTCCGGTTGCGCGGAATACTGGATGCCGTTGCTGAAGGGATTGAAGTACGAGCAGTTCCCCGTTCCCGGCAGGACGCCGCTCGGGATGTTCCCGAGGGCGAGCCCGGAAGGGGCGCTCGGGTCCGGTACGACCCCGACGCCGCAGTTCGGTCCGCCGTAACCGCGGAACGCCAGGAATTTGCGGTAGGCGTATTCCGCCGGCTGGCGCACCGTCCCCTTCGTATCGGAATACGAAACGCCCAGGTCGTAGCTCACGCTGGTCTCGCCGATCGGCCCCGTGAGCGATCCGGCCAGGCGGCGGGTGCGGGATTCCCTGCTCTGGGCCCGTCCGGGGCCCGCGTTGCCGACCAGGCGTCCGAAGAAGTACCAGGGCTGGTCGCCGGTAAGGTCCAGCGTTTCCCCGTCGGCGTTCGTGTAGGTCGGGTTCTGCTCGACGAAGGCGACCCGCCCGGGGTGGTCGGCGCGTACTTGCTGCACGCCGTCATAGAAGGCGATCGGGGGAAAGGACGGCGTGGTCTCCCATTCGGGGACCCGGGCATCGTGGTAGAGCGCTTCCAGGTGGTAGTTCGTCTCGCCGAACGAGCCGTTCAACTCGGCGAATCCCCGGGTATGCTGGAGTTTCTCGATGATGCTGTCCCAGGGCTGGTAGCGGAAGCGGCACGTGCTGGCGCCGACCTGGTACCCGCCCAGGCCCGTACATCCGGGATCGACGAATCGCGGCTCGCCGGCCAGGATGCTCTCGTCGGTCTGCAGCCCGTCCGGTATGATGAACGCGCCGGGATTCCCGTACCAGGACCAGCCCCATCCGTAGTTCGGAAAGGGGCGCAGCGCCCAGTCCCGCTCTTCGGCGCGCAGGTTCTGGCGGCGTTTGTGTTCCAGGGATACCACCAGGTTGGAATCGCCGACTTTGCCGCCCCAGATTCCGCCCAGCTGGGCGTCTCCGGCGGAGTCGAAATGGTCATAGGACACATCCAGCTCAAACCCTTCGAAGCTGCTCCGCGTAATGAAGTTGGCGACGCCCGCTATCGCGTCCGACCCGTAGACGGCGCCCGCGCCTTCCTTGAGGATGTCCAGCCGTTCGATCGAGATGGCCGGGAAGGCGTTCACGTCGACAAACCGGCCGCCTACGAGCCGGCCCGCGACGTAGGTCTGCCGCCGGCCGTTCAGCAGCACCAGGCTGCGCGAGGCGCCGAGGCCCCGGAGGTTGATGTTCGCCACGGTTTCCGGGATGTCGCCCGACTGCGCGTTGTACCAGCTGTTGGCCTCGCCGATGACCCCGTTGCTCGCGCTCAGGTTCTTGAACAGGTCGACAAGGGACGGGGCCCCCTGTTCGGCCAGCGCTTCCCGGTCGATGCGGGCGACCGCATAGGGCAGATCGATCGGAGTTTCGCGAACCGCCGTACCGGTCACGATGACTGCCTCCGCTTCAATAACGGGCAGCATGAAGAGGGAGTCTATATCCGCCTCCTCCTGCTGGTCGGCGTGCGCGGTGGTGATTGTAACGTGGTTAATACATAACAGACCGATCGATAAAGCAGCAAATCTGCAAACCCTTGCGGTCAGCATAGTCGCCCGCCTGTCTGAAGTGATGATGATGTCAGGGATTGGTAGATGTTAACGGACAAAATATATGTTCAAACCGAAAGATTGTCAAGGAGTCTCGACCGGCTTGATTCTGTCGGGAGCCTTAAGTCAACCCGGCGGGTTTTTCGCAGGGGTACTTTTTCGGAGGTGGAGACACCAGAACAGGGGCGGCAGCGCGTATACGTCGCTGCGTCCGCCCACGTACCGTTCCTGCTGATCGTCCGGGGAGAAGTTTTGAACTACTTCCCACTGGCCGTGGACGCTGAAATCCCTTTCCGCCCCGGCCGGATCGAACGACGTGATCATGGGTTCGCCCAGTCTGCCGACGTAATCCTTCATGCGGACGGCCAGAGACCGTTCTTTCTCCGGTATGCTGTCCGGGTCCGCGAGGTAGTCGAGGACGATCTCCGATCCGGGGCAGGCTATGCCGGCCACGTGATTCAGCGTGTCTCGAATAGCTTCACGGGACAGGTAATACGTCACGCCCAGCCAGTTGAAAAAGGACCTGCTGTCCGGGTCGAATCCATGGTCGGTCAGCTTTTCCGAAAGGTCGTCTGTTTCAAAGTCGATGGGTATCAGGCGCAGCCTTTCGGGAAACGCCAGTCCGGCCGCCTCGGCCCGTTCCCGTTTCAGGGCGATCGTGGACGCGAGGTCGATTTCGTAGATGGACAGGTCGAGCTGGGGATGACGCAGGGCGAAGGTGTCGTACCCGGAGCCGAGGATGACGTACTGGCGCACGCCGTTTTCGACCGCGGCAAGCAGGTGGTCTTCGGTAAAACGAGCCCGGGTAAGCGGTTGGGTGGTGAGCGGCATGAGCCTCCGCAGCACGACCTTCGATACGAAAGCGTCGCGCAGCCTGGACCCGAGGATCCGCTGCCACCGCCTGCTCAGAAACCGGAACGCGTAGGGATCGTGGAAGATATGGGGAGGCTGATGCCGGAGGAGGTGCCGGGCGCGGCTTACCGCCACGAGTTCGGCCGTTCGGCTGCCACGGGTTTTGACCTGGCCGGGGCGCTGTTCAGCCATGAAAGGTACCTGGTTGCCCGGTTTTTCAGGTTCCGAAGGCTTCGATCGCGCCTTCCAGGGTGTCGTGGACGGCGAAAACGGTCGTCAACTTGGTCATCTGCAGGAGGCTGCTGACGCTGCGTGTCACGCGCGCGAGCTTCAGGTCCCCGCCGACCTTCTGCATGCGGGTATAGGCGCGGATGAGGAGCCCCAGCCCCGAACTGTCGATCCAGTGCACCTTGCTCAGATCGAAGATGATCTTCCTGGAACCATTGTCGGCCAGTTTGTTTATGCGTTCGCTCAGGGCGTCGGTGTCCCGTCCTTCGGCCATTCGGCCGCTCAGTTCCAGCACCGTGACGTCCCCGTGTTTGATTTCTCTGACTTTCACAGAATCCTGCCTCTCTCAAGCGGAACCAGCCGGATACCGGCCTGACAATGCGCTGGCGCATTCCCACGCGGCGCTGGCGCTAACGCACGCGAAACAATGCGGCTTCAAGAATGATATACCTTAGCATGGCGGGATGCTGACGCTGAAAGGGCGATTCGCAGGTACGGACCGATCAGTACAACACAGTCCGACCGCGGATGCGCTTCCTTCTGCCGGATGCCATCTTAAGGACTGGATCCGGTCTTTGTCTTGCTGAAATTCGACTTGAATAATATACTGGGATTGTTCGTCTGTCAAGACGATTTTGCGGGTTGTTACAAGAAACCGAACACCGACCGAAGCGCTTCAAATGAAACCAGATGGCAGGCCATACATCCTGCTCAATTACGCCGTGAGCCTGGATGGCAAGATATCCACGGCGCAACGCGATCCGGTTCGCTTCACGAGCAGAATCGACCGCAGGCTGATGGACGAGATCAGGGCGGACGCAGACGCCGTGCTCATCGGGGCCGGCACGCTCCGCTCGGAGGATCCGCCGGTCAGGATCCGGGCGGCCAGGCGGAGGGATGAACGCAGGCGCCTGGGCAAACCGCCCCATCCGGTCTCGATCCTGCTGTCCCGCACCATGCGGCTGCCGCGCGAAGGAAGGTACTGGGAGGACGACCGGGTCGAACGGATGATCGTGACCACGGAGCAGGTCGACGACGAACGGGTCCTGCCCTTTGAGGATAAGGCCGAGGTGATCCGTGTGGGCCGGAATACCGTGGATCTGCACGCATTGTGCCGGATACTGTCCGACCGCGGCGTAGGCCGCCTGCTGGTGGAAGGCGGCGGCGAAGTCAACATGGCCTTCTGGGAGGCCGGACTTGTGGACGAGGTCTACCTGACTCTTTGTCCCGTCGTGATCGGCGGAAGGAACGCGCCGACGGCGGCGGACGGCACGGGATTCGCCGCCGATCGCCTGAGGAAGCTCACCCTGGTGGAATCCAGGCGCGTCGGGCAGGAGTTCTTTCTGAGGTACCGCGCGGTGCGTTCCGAATCGTAGCCCGCGAGGAATCCGTCCCGCGGCGTTCCCGGTCCGGCAGTCCTCAGCGCAGGGCGCGCACCCTGATCCGGACGGCCCCGTCCCGCACTTCCAGGGTGGAGCCGGCAAGGAACAGGGGGACGTTGACGGGGCCGCCGTTGGCGCTTTCGGGCTCCAGCGTTACGTCCAGCCTCGAAGGTTTGAGTCCTTCCCAGGTTCCCCAGTAGATGTCGATGAAGAGCCCGATGCCGAGGGTGAGCAGAATGTCTGCGATGATCACCGACGGCAGCTTGACCTTCTGCAGGACGATCCACTTCGTCTCGTAGCCCGGCTTGGAGATCTCCACCAGGTGGGATTCGTCCCGGGGCAGTTCGATCGTGAACGGGTTCGTGTCCCGGTCGATGCGATCCGGGATCTTGATCCTGGCGTCCGCGGGTGTCACGTTGATCTCCACTTTCTGGGTGTCTCCCAGAAAGACCCGCCCGCATCCGGCGGTGAATACCAGCAGTAGGCATAACAACAAGCGCCGCATCGATTTCCTCCGATTACATCAAGTTGTGTATAAAATAACATTCCGTCCGGGAAGGCCGCGCCGCCTCAGGTCCGGGAAGGCCGCGCCGCCTCAGGTCCGGGAAGGCCGCGCCGCCTCACGTCCGGGAAGGCCGCGCCGCCTCACGTCCAGCTCGCGTAAGGCGGGAGCGGCCAGTTGGCCTCCCCGCCGATGGTCAGTGCCCGTGACCGCTCGTCGTCGGTCAACGGAGCTACGTGGGCGGCACCCGCGTTCTCTTCCAACTGCGCGCGGTCCTTGGCGCCGGGTATCACCGAAGTCACGCCGGGCGTGTCCAGCACGAAACGGAGCGCCGCCTGTACCATGGTGCGTTTGTCGCCTTCGGCCAGGAAGGCCAGTTCCGAGAGTTTCCTGAGCGCGGCACGTATCCGGGGATTGTCGAACCTTTCGTGACGGCGGTCCTTCGTGTCGAGACGGGACAACGAATCGAAGTACTTCCCGGTAAGGGCGCCCTGCGCCAGGGGCACGCGGATGAGCGTACCCAGGTTCTGTTCCTTGGCGAACCGCAGTCCCGCCTGCCCCACCGGATTTACGATGCTGTAGCCGATCTGGGCCATCGTAAGATCGCCCAGCGCCATCAGGGCCTGCATAACTTCGGTTTCATAGGTCGAGATGCCGAAACAGCGGATCCTGCCTTCTTCGGCCAGTCGGGTCAACGTCTCCACGATCGCCGGCACGTCGGCTTTGTCCGGTTCGCCGTGCAACTGGTAAATGTCGATATAGTCTGTCTGAAGCCGTTCCAGGCTGTCCTCGCAGTTCCGCGCAATGTACTGTTGGACAGGCTCCGCCGGGTCGTCGGACCTGGGCGCCACCTTGGTGGCGACCACGTAGCGGTCCCGCCTGCCCTGAAGCGCCCGGCCGATGATCCGCTCGCTGTGGCCGGCGCCGTATCCGTTGGCCGTGTCCAGGAGGTTGATGCCGAGGGTTTCCGCGTGCTGAATGGTGGCGATGGACTCCTCGTCGTCGATCCCCGACCACTTCGCCCCGCCGGCCATCCCGGCCATGGGCCAGCAGCCCAGGCCGATACAGGACACTTCGATCCCCGTTTTTCCCAGAACGCGGTACTCCACTGATCTTACGTCCCTTCCGCAGCAAAGTTTCATTGACGGCCGAACTGCCGCGGCCGCCGGACCAGGCCGCGCAAGCCTGCAGGTCAACCCTGGCCGCTCAGCGCGGCGCGCGCAGCCGCCCAGACGCGTCGCCTGCAGACGCGTCGCCTGCAGATCAACCCTGGCCGCTCAGCGCGGCGTCGACATCGGCTGATCAACCCTGACGGCTCACCGCGGCGACAGCGTGAGCCGATGCGACGCGAGTGCTTCTACCGCCTCCCGGCTGAAGGCGAGCTGGAGATATCCGTCCTTCGCCCAGGTGTCCATCAGGCTGCCGTAGTAGGGACTTCCGGGCTGGCCCGACTGGCCCGGCGTGATGATGAAGACCGAACGGTCCCAGTCGTCCGTGTCCAGGATGTGCCGGAAGCTCATGGACGTGGCGGCGATGGTGCCGAAACCGCCGGACCGCTCCACGGCGGGCAGGGAGTAGGCATCCGCCAGGAGATGGGTGAAGGGACTCTGCTGCAGCCGGCCATACCGCCACTGGCTCCAGTCCTCCCCCAGTTCCCGCTTCAGCCGGTCCACGGTACTGCGCAGGCCGGCTTCCACGAGGGGCCGCCGCTCGTCTGCCGGCGTCTCCGGATCGTACGCCGCGGATTCGGCCTCGCCCCGCCAGCGGTACCATACCGCCGCGCCGGCGCTGTCCCGGTCCAGCACGCCGTTCCAGCCGGCGACCATTTCGCGGGCCCGTTCGACTTCCGCGTCCTCCGACGTCCATCCCTGAAATGCCGGTAGATCGGCCTCCGCCCGCAGCGAATAGGCGTCCAGCTGGATGCGCTTGTGGTCTTCGATGGTGTACTTGCGGTTCGATTGCAGCAGTTGCTTCATCCGCTCGATCCGGGAATATTCGACGCCTCTCGAGGAGTGGAACATGACCGGCCGCCCCGTGTAGTCCGGCGGGTGGGAATCGTTGTTGGCCGTCCCTACCCAGCCGCGCTGCGGATTGTACTCCCGGGGCAGGTCTTCACGGAACCCCTGCCACTCGTACCGCCCGTCACCCGGGACCGGCAGCCGGCCGTTCCAGCCGTCGCGGTCCGGCGTGAGGGCCGAGACCTGGAAGGCGATATTGCCCTCCACGTCGCCGAAGACCAAGTTATGGGTAGGCACCTTCCAGAACATGGCCCGCTCGAAGAAGTCCTCCGCGCTCTCGGCCTGGGCCATGCGGAAACATCCCAGGTACGGCGCGGTGCCGGGCTCGTGGGTGATCGAACGCACGGCATAGACCACGCCGTTCTCCGGATCTTCGTAGAACACCGGACCGTGCCGGCTGTACTTCAGCACGACCTCGCGGGGCTCCTCGCCTTTCACCGGGATCTCCTCCGTGATGACGCGCAGGGGTTCCCAGCCGTCCCGCCACCGCACCACGTCGGGCTGGTCCGGGTGAAGTTCCTCCACGTACACGTCGTTCACGTCGACCCCCGCGAAGGTGAATCCCCAGGCGACGCGGTCGTTGTGTCCGGCGTTCACGCCCACGAAGGGCGGCTCGCTGGCTCCGATCACGTTCCAGCCCGGGGCGTTCAGATGGGCGTAGTACCGCAGCGAGGGGTTCTCCAGGCGGCGGTGGGGGTCGTTGACGACCATGACCTGGCCCGTGATGGACAGGGCGCCGCTCACGGCCCAGTTATTGCTGCCGATCTCGAGCAGTTGCTCCTCCGTCGGCGCTTCGGCCTGGCGGTCCGCGGGTACAAGACCCGCGTAGGGTTCCACGAGTTCCAGTTGCGGCAGCCGTCCGGGTACCAGGGGATCGCCCTCGCCTTTGCGCATGGCTGCCACGATATCCTCGTGGACGATGTTCACGTCAAGGCCCTCCGGCACGACGAGATCATCCCAGGGCAGAGGTGCCGCGCGGCGATTGGCCTCCTCGACGCCGAGTTCCGCCACGGACCGGGCCAGCCGGATCTCGTCGCCGGCGTCGTTGCCCGCGCTCGGGAAGAAGAGCCCGGTCCAGCGCCGCACCACCGTCTCCTTCGTCCACCGGCCGGGCTGAATACCGGTCAGCCTGAACTCCACCGGCAGGTTGTCTGCATGCGTTTCGATATAGGCGTTCACGCCGTTCGCGTAGGCCGTGAAGATGCGCTCGCCCTCGGCGTGGTAGCTGGTCCATTCCCGTTCATCGAAGGGCCCGCGGTACATCATGAGCCGCGTCCGTGCGTCGTAGTCGAAGGCCTCGGGCCCGAAGATCTCCGCGAGACGGCCCTCCCGCCACCGCCTCCACAGCTCCATCTGCCACAGGCGGTCCTGGGCCATCACGTAGCCCTGGGCGAAGAAGAGATCGTCGGTGTTCCGCGCGTAGATGTGCGGTATGCCGTGGCGGTCGCGGATCACCTCGACGGGTTCCTGTAGTCCTTCCAGCGTCAACTCGCCCTCGATCCGGGAAAGGGATTCGCGGGCGAGGGACATGAGCTGTTCGTCGGGATCCACCGGTTCGATCTCCTCGCTGCACCCCATGAACATCAAGGGAACAACGAAAAGCACCGCGCACAAATAGATGGTGTGAGAAATCGTCATGATGCGCCTCCCGCTTTCGCTTTCACCTGTCCATTCGTTCGTTTCGACGCATTCGAAACAAGTTACGACGTATTCGAAGCAATGCCGTTTCACCAGCGTCCGCACGGTCTGAGAAACGCCGGTCGCGGACGAGAACATCCTACCATCCGGACGCGCGGTTGTCAAGAAGCCGAGGGCTGGACAGGTCCCGCAGTCCCGCCTGGTTTATTCGCGTGATTCGGCGCCTGCTCAGTCATGCGATAGCTCAGGACCGGTTTATTCGCGCAGTTCCGCCCGGATGCGGTCGGCAAGCTTCATGGTCTCGACGGCCTCGTCCAGTCCCGCCGCGGGCAGGTCCACGGGACGGTCTTCCTTGATGCAGTCGACCAGGAAGCGGGCCTGCTCGGCGGTGCCGCCGGACTCGACCGTGTCGAACACCTCTTCTTTCCCGTCGCGCTGCACCACGACTCTCCTCACGCCCTCAAGGTAGGCCGAGCAGTCGCTGCCGTGGATTTCGTAGCGTTCCAGGCGGGCGTCCGTCGTGAAATTGGCCGTGAGCTGGGCCACGCACCCGTTCTCGAACCGGATGAGCGCGGCGTAGACGTCGACGAACCGGGAATTGGCCCGGCGGGCGACGGCGTGCAGCTCGGCGATGGGGGAACTGCCGGCCAGGGACCGGGTCAGGTCGATGGCGTGTATGGGCGTTTCGTAGATGAACCGGTCCAGCAGGTGTTCGGGGAAGCCCCGGGCGGCCAGACCGGTCATGCTCTTGTGGAATTCCGCCACGATCTGGGTGATGGGCCCCCGCTCCTCGATCATCCTCCGCGCCTTGCAGATCAGCGAATGGAACCGCCGGTTCCATCCGACCAGCACCCGGGCGCCCGACGCGTTGGCCGCGTCGCGCAATCCCTCGGCCTCGGCGCCGGACAGTCCGGGCGGTTTTTCGATGAGCGTGTGGACACCGGCCTGTATGACGGGGAGCGCGCACTTGCCGTTGAGGTGTGCCGGCGTCGCGACCACCGCCAGGTCCAGTTCCTCTTTCGACAGCATGTCCCCGATGTCTTCGTATTGCCGCGGAACGGCGTGTTCGGCGGCGACCCGGCCGCGCAGCTCCTCCACGGGATCGCACACGGCGATGAACCGCAGGTCCTCGAAGGACTTCATGGCTTCGATATGGCCCCGACCCCGGCCGCCGCATCCGATGAGGGCGGTTTTCAGGACGGTATCCGGCATTGCGGATGCTCCGGTTTTGAGGGTGAGTATCTACTGCGAAGCGCCGTTTCCCCGACGCTGCAAGCAAAGTTACACCACGCTGATAGTAATGTTGCCCGACGCCGCGATCGTCGCGGTGATTTGCTTGACGCATGCAATGTATGGTCATTTCTTCTGCATGTAAACCCACCATTATCGGACGGTGATTCCTGCATGCTGGATCTGGACTTTTTCAGGCAGAACGGCTACGTCAGCCTCGGCCGGGTTTTCGATGGCGAGGAACTGAGCCGTTTTATCGAACTGTACGACCGGGACCGGTCGGATCGGGGCTGTTTCTGGCATCCCATTCCCAACCACGGGCACCAGACCCTGAACTGCGAACCCCTGGTCTCCTCGCCGGAGATCGACGGACTGATCCGCCATCCCGGCCTGATCGAACCGATCGAGACCATCTTCAGAGGGCCCAGCTGCCTCGGGGAAGTCTGCCTGCGCCACATGGCCCCGCGTGACGGCAATCCCGAGGAGATCTGGCACCGGGACCGGCCTCATTCGACGGAGCGGCCCTACCGGTGCGGCTACCTGCAGATGATGCTCTACCTGACCGACGTGGACGAGGGCACGCACTGCTTTTCCATTTCGCCGGAACCCTGCGACGGTCCGGTGCTCGAAACGAAGGAGCAGCTCGACCGGCGCGGCGCGGTCCACCTGCACGGCCCGGCGGGTACCGTCATCCTGTTCAACCTGTCCGTGCTGCACGCCGCGACGGTCCGGATCACCCCCCACGAGCGCAAGACCGTCCAGATCTACTACGGCCATCGCGACGGCCCCGTGCTGAGCGACTGTACCTTGATCCCCACCCGGTTCTGGCGGGATCACCCCGACCCCGAGGTACGGGGTTTCTACGGCCTGATGACCAGCCGTTCCAGGCAGTATGCCGAGGCCTTCGGATAGGGTAGAGGCCAACGGGTGGGCAAGAGGCCGACGGTAGGCAAGAGGCCTTCGGTTTGCATACCGGTTGAAATAGTCCGGGCAGCAGTTTTTGTTGATGCCAGCATACACTGAATTTGTTAGGAGCGCGAATGTCGAACAACCGTCCGCAAGTACTCATCGTCTGCAGTGAACGTGTGCGCAAAGGTTACCTGCCGCCGGAGGAACTGGCTCGACTCGAGGCCTTTGCCGACTGGACGTGGTTCCACTCCGAGGGCGGCGGCATTTACGATACCAGCACGGATCCTGAAACCACCGCGCGACTGGCTGGCGAAATTGACGGTATGGACGCCCTCGTCGTCTGTCACGGCGCGCCGAGGATCGGCGCTGAAATCCTGGATGCCGCGCCCCGGCTGCGTTTCGTTGGCGAACTGGAAGGCGACCGCTTTGCCGCGCGCCTTGACCTGGACGCGTTATGGGCCCGGGGCATCCGCACCGTGGACACGACGAACGGCTCCACCTATCCGGTGGCGGAATGGGCCCTGGCGCTGACGCTGATCTCCATGCGCAATGCCGGCGCGCTCTTCCGGCGCATCATCGCCGGCAATACGCAGGACCGCGGTCTCATTCAGCCCATGGCGGGCATCCTTACCGGCAAGCGCGTGGGGTTGATCGGCGGCGGACACATGGGACGGCGGTTGATGAAACTGCTGCGCCCCTTCGAGGTCGAGCTGTGGGTCCACGATCCCTACCTGCCGCAGGAACTGCCCGAGGCGCTGGGTTTCCTGCAGACCTCGCTCGAAAACGTGCTGTCGAAGTGCGACGCGATCATCTGCGTGGCGCCGCTCACGCCGCAGACCCGGGGCATGATCGGGCGGCGCGAGCTGGACCTCATCCCTTCGGGGTCTGTATTCGTGAATGTTTCGCGGGGGGCGATCGTCGACTCCATGGCCCTGATCGAACGCCTCAAGCGCAATGATATCGCCGCGGGGCTGGACGTGTTCGACCCGGAGCCCATTCCCGAAGACAGCGAGATCATCGGTCTGCCCAACGTTTTTCTGACGCCCCACTTCTCCGGACGCACGGGAGAGGACTATCCCCACTTCTTCCACTACATGGTCGATGAACTGGAGCGGTTCTTCTCCGGCCACGAGACCTGGTTCAACCTGACGCCGCGATCGAAGGCCAACCGCGAGGGACAACAGTGACACGACCCAACCTGCTCTACATTTTCACCGACCAGCAACGGGCCGATACGCTGGCTTGCTACGGAAACCGCCAGATCGAAACCCCGGCGCTCAACGCGTTGGCATCGGAGAGCTTCGTCTTCGAAAACGCCTACGTGAGCCAGCCCGTATGCAGCCCGGCCCGGGCCACCATGCTCACGGGTCTCTGGCCCCACACGGCGGGCGTGCCGTCCTGCAACGTACCTCTGGGCGCGGACACGCCGACCATCGCCGAAATGCTGCCCGGGGATTACGATACGGCCTTCATGGGCAAATGGCATCTGGGGGACGAGATCTTTCCCCAGCACGGATTCAAGACGTGGGTGGGCACGGAAGACCAGTATCGTCGCGGTTACTCGGAAACGGACCGGCTGACCGAGGTCAGCGACTATCATCACTTTTTGGCGGATAAAGGACACACGCCGGATATCGAGCTTCTGGGACAAAGGGTCTTCTCAAGGCACTACGCGGCGTCCCTGCCCGAGGAATGCACCAAGGCATGGTACCTGGGCGAACGGGCGGCCGACTACATCAGGAACCAGGGCGACGAACCCTTTGCCCTCTGCGTCAGCTATCTGGAACCCCATCCCCCGCACACCGGTCCGTTGAACGACTATTACGATCCGGACAGCCTGCCGACCAGCCCCGCGTTCATGCGGCAGCCGCCCTTTGATGCACCGCTGCTCGTCCGTCTGATGGCGGCCTTCTACATGCAGTCGGAGAACTACGGTCTCGACCTGCGGACCGACGCGGGCTGGCGGGCTTTGATGGCCCGGTACTGGGGCAACATCACCCTGGTGGATCGCTCGGTGGGGAAGATCCTGAAAGCCTTGGAGGAGAGTGGAAAGGCCGATGATACCATCGTCGTGTTCACCTCGGACCACGGCGAGTTGATGGGCGACCACGGAATACTCGGCAAGACGCTCATGTACGAGGAGTCCATCAAGGTGCCCATGCTGCTGCGGGCGCCCATGGTGGATCACGAGGCGCGACGAATCAGCGGCCGGTTCAGTCACATCGACTTGGTGCCCACCCTGATGGAGCTGCTCGGTATCGAACGGCCAGCGAGGCTGCAGGGCCGAAGCCGGGTGCCCGTGATGCATGGCCACGAGAACCTGGACAATGACGATGTGTTCATCGAGTGGAGCGGCGAGGACGGCCACGCCCGGGCCGGTCTGGGAGAGGCCGAACCGAACCAGAGCATGGTCCATCAGTATCGGACAATCGTGGCCTCGGATGGCTGGAAGCTGAATCTGTATGGCAAGGGACAGGGGGAACTGTATGACTTGAACAGCGATCCCTTCGAACTAGAGAATCTGTATCACCAGGATGGACAGCGGGGTCGTATCGGGGATTTGACAGATCGGATAAGAACGTGGCAGGAGGAGACGGGGGATCAGCCATGAAAACAGGAAAAGTCGCTGTATATACCCAGCCGCAGGCACCGATGGAGATTCGTGAATATCCCGTACCGTCGGTAATGGCGGACGACATGCTCATCCGGATCCGCATGGCGAATATCTGCGGCTCCGATCTGCACATCTGGCGTGGTCACGGTCCCAGAATCGAAAGCGGGATCCCACAGGTACTCGGGCATGAAATGACCGGTACCATCGAAGCTATGGGGCGCAATATCACAACGGACAGTACCGGACGGCCACTGTCCGAAGGGGATCGCATCGTCTACTCCTATTTCAAACCGTGTCAACAGTGCTGGACATGCCTTAACGGCAAGCCGGGATGCCCCGACCGCTACCGTGACTGGCTGGGCGTCTCAAGCGATCAGCCACCGCATTTCCACGGCGCCTACGGTGAGTATTACTATATGAAACGAGGCCACTGGGTTTTCAAGGTGCCCGAAGATCTCTCGGACGCGCTCGTGTCTCCAATCAACTGCGCCTTGTCTGAAGTCATATATGGTCTGAATCAGATCGGCATCACACTTGGCGACACGGTGGTCATTCAAGGGGCGGGCGGACTCGGACTCTATGCGACCGCAGTAGCGCGGGAGATGGGCGCAGGGAAGATCATCGTGCTCGATCGGCTCCCGGCGCGTCTCGCACTCGCCCGGGAATTCGGCGCCGACGAGACACTGAACATCGATGAAATCAACGTGAAATCGCGCATCGAGTTCGTACTTGACCACACGGGTGGCGTCGGAGCCGACCTGGTCGCCGAATTTGTGGGATCTCCGCGCGTACTCGCCGAAGGTATCGATATGCTGCGATGGGGCGGCCGCTATCTCTGGATCGGCAACATAAACCTCGGATTCCCGACTGAGATAGATCCGGGCAATATCGTCCGGTGCAGCAAGGCGATTCGCGGCGTAATCGTCTATGAACCCTGGGTTATCCCGCGCGCCCTGGAATTCCTGAGTCGTACGCGGGACAGGTATCCGTTCCATAAGATTATCTCCGATACCTTCTCATTCACTGAGATCAACGAGGCATTCACCTATGCAGGCGCGGGTTCTGCGATCCGGGTCGGCCTGGAATTCGACACCTTGACTCAGTAGTTTTAGCGTTTAACGAGAATCCGTGTCTTAACGAGTAACCGTGCAAGGAACCTCAAACTTCTGCCAACATATGAACGAAGCCACAGCCCGCATTAAGATCAACAAGATGCTCGAGGATGCAGGTTGGCGTTTTTTTGCTGAAGGTAACAAACCCGCCAACATCCGCCTCGAACCGAGCGTCACCATCAAGAAATCCCATCTCGATGCCCTAGGCGACGATTTCGATAAGACGACGACCGGGAAAGTCGATTTCCTGCTGCTTGACAACAAGGGCTTTCCTCTCGTCGTCCTGGAAGCCAAATCGGAAGACAAGGAACCGCTGGTCGGCAAGGAGCAGGCGAGAACGTATGCCAAGTCGCTGAAGTGCCGCTTCGTAATCCTCTCAAACGGCAATCTCCATTACTTCTGGGACCTGCAACGGGGAAACCCCTACCAGATCACGTCATTTCCCACGCAGGACTCGGTGGGAAACTACAGCCAATACGAACCCGATCCGAAGCGTCTGACCGACAAAGAGGTTGGCACCGACTTCATCGTTCTTTCCCAGCGACCTAACTACCAATCGGAAGCGGCGTACCAGAACGAGAACGAGCAAAGCGGATACATTCGAGAACACAAGCTGCGCTTCCTTCGGACGTACCAGCTCAAAGCGGTGCACGCACTCCAGAAGGCAGTCCGGGAGGGCGGCGACCGCTTCCTCTTCGAGATGGCGACCGGCACGGGCAAGACCCTGACGGCGGCCGCGGTCATCAAGCTGTTCCTCCATACGCTGAACGCCCGGCGGGTTCTCTTCCTCGTGGACCGGCTTGAACTGGAAGAACAGGCCAGGAAGATATTCTCCGAACTGCTTTCAGCCGACTTCCAGACCGTCGTGTACAAGGAACGTCGGGACGACTGGCGCCGCGCCGAGATCGTCGTCACCACTGTGCAGTCCCTGCTGTTTAACAACAAGTATCAGGAACGTTTCTCGCCCACCGATTTCGACCTGGTGATATCGGATGAAGCCCACCGGTCCATCGGCGGCAATGCGAGGGCAGTCTTCGAGTACTTCGTCGGCTACAAACTCGGCCTGACGGCCACCCCCCGCGACTACCTGCGAGGCGTGAATACTCAAGGCTCAAACGTTCGGGATCCCCGTGAAACCGAGCGCCGGATGCTGTTGGACACCTACCGCACATTCGGTTGCGAAAGCGGTCAGCCGACCTTTCGGTACTCCCTGCTCGATGGGGTGAAGGACGGCGTGCTCATCAATCCCACCGTGGTGGACGCACGCACAGAAGTGACGACCCAACTACTCTCGGATGACGGATACGTAGCCACCTTTACCGACGACGAAGGGGAAGACCACGAAGAGGCCTACAAACAACGGGATTTCGAGAAGAGGTTTTACTCAGAAGGCACCAATTACCTGTTCTGCAAGACATTTCTGGATCACGCCCTGCGCGACCCCATAAGCAGCGAAATTGGCAAGTCCATCATATTCACTGTCAGCCAGTCGCACGCCGCACGTCTCACGCAGATCTTCAACGAGATCACGGACCGCATGTTTCCGGGCAAGTATCAGTCAGATTTCGCCGTGCAGGTAACTTCCCAGGTCCCGAATGCCCAGCAGTTCACGATACAGTTTACGAACAACAATCTCTTGGGCTCTGGCAACGTGATATCCACGTATCGGACCAGCAAGGCCCGGGTATGCGTGACCGTCGGCATGATGACCACCGGGTACGACTGCCCGGACATCCTGAACTTGGGCCTCTTCCGCCCGATCTTCTCCCCGACGGACTTCATCCAGATCAAGGGCCGGGGTACGCGTAAGCACAATTTCCTGGATCTCTTGTTCGACAACGAACGCAAAGGCACGGTATCGGCACCCAATAAGACGGCGTTCAAACTCTTCGATTTTTTTGGAAACTGCGAGTACTTCGAGGAAGAATACAACTATGACGAGGTGCTGAAGCTGCCGGTCCGAAGGAAGAAACTCGACGGCGAATCTGCCGACCCTATCGACCCGGTTGTCCAATATGATGGCACCTACGAACACCTCGGCCGGGACATTCTCGCTGGGATCAGGGAAGAAACCATCGGCGTCGAGGGCATGAAGATCGACCGGATGTTCTTCGACCGGTTCGTGGATGCGGTGAAGGAGGACGAGGTCGTTGCGGACGCCGTTCAAACCGGTGATTGGGAACGGGCCACTGATTACGTAAGGCGTGAGGTCCTGAACAGACCCGAGGAGTATTACACACTTGACAAGTTGCGCAGGGCCGTGGCCGCGGATCGCCGGATCAGCTTGC
This sequence comes from bacterium, assembly GCA_965202605.1. GTDB lineage: Bacteria > JAAXHH01 > JAAXHH01 > JAAXHH01 > JAAXHH01 > JAAXHH01. Next base: position 1,162,554 of record OZ241838.1, on the reverse strand, counting down.
GTGAGATACTGGAAAAGGCCTTCGACATCATCCCGCGTTTCAAGACCAGGAACGAACTGCTGGACGAGGAATTCGCCAAATTCGTGGCGGAGCACACCCCCGATCAGAGCAGATCGGTTCCGGCGCTGAAGAACTTCTTCAAGGCATACGTGAGTGACGACCGAGTCCGCGGCATCATCGACCGGAAGCAGTTCACGGACCTCGCCACCAATCCAGTGTTCTCCACGCGCGAATACCGGAACGTCCCCGCCGAATACCGGGCGCTGATCCCCGAATACGTCAAGGATTACGTGCCGCTCAATCAGTTCGCCAATTAGAGGACGCCATGCTCGATACCGAGACCAGACGCCGCATCAACACGGCTCGAGACATCCTGGTGGGCAAGGTCCCCGACCCCAAGAGCCAGGTCGAGCAGATTACCATCGCCCTCATCTACAAGTTCATGGACGACATGGACGCCGAGGCCGAGGAGTTCGGGGGCGAGCGCCGGTTCTTCGCCGGCGAGTTCGCCCGTTACGGCTGGGCCAACCTGATGCGCGGCGGCCTGAGCGGACACGACGTATTGATCCTGTACGCCGACGCCGTGACCCGTATGCCCGAGAACCCCGGCATCCCGCCGCTTTTCCGGGATATCTTCAACAATGCCTATCTGCCCTACCGCGACCCGGAGACCCTGCGTGCTTTTCTCAAGGTCATCGACGAGTTCACCTACGACCACAGCGAGCGCCTCGGGGACGCCTTCGAATATCTGCTTTCCGTACTCGGCTCGCAGGGAGACGCCGGGCAGTTCCGCACCCCGCGCCATATCATCGACTTCATCGTCGCAATCATCGATCCGAAGAAGGACGAAAGGATACTCGATCCGGCCTGCGGCACCGCGGGGTTCCTGATTTCGTCCTGGAAGCATATTGACGAGGCCAATACCGACGAGAAGGGAAACAGCACGATCACGCCCGATGAAAGAGGAAGGCTCGCGCAGAACTTCAGCGGGTACGACATCTCCCCGGACATGGTGCGCCTGTCGCTCGTGAACATGTACCTGCACCGCATTGCGCAGCCCCGCATCCACGAATACGACACGCTGACCAGCGAGGACCGATGGAACGAGTACGCCGACGTGATCCTGGCGAACCCGCCGTTCATGTCGCCGAAGGGCGGCATCCGTCCGCATAACCGCTTCTCCGTGCAATCGAAAAGGAGCGAAGTGCTGTTCGTGGACTACATGGCCGAGCACCTCACGCCGGAAGGACGAGCCGGCATCATCGTGCCCGAAGGCATCATCTTCCAGAGTCAGAACGCCCACAGGCAACTGCGCAGGATGCTGGTCGAGGACTACCTGGTTGCGGTGATCTCCCTGCCGGCGGGCGTGTTCAATCCCTATTCCGGCGTCAAGACCTCCATCCTGATTCTGGACAGGAAGCTGGCGAGGCAGACGGACCGCATCGCCTTCTTCAAAGTGGAGAACGACGGTTTCGATCTGGGGGCGCAGAGACGGGAAATCGAGAAGAACGACCTGCCGATGGTCCGGGAGGAGATTGGTCGTTACCTGGCGAAGGTACAGGCGGGTGAATTGGCAGACGACGTTGGGTCAGAGTCGGCTGATCATGTCGCAGAACACGATGTGGTTTACACGAAGGGAAATGGTCAACTCAAACTGGGCTTAATCGCTGCGAAGAAGAAGATCGCTGCGGATAGGGAGTACAATCTGAGTGGGGAGCGGTATCGGGAGAATAGTAACCTTACCACAAATTACGAACTCGTGCCAGTCGGTCGCTTTTTGAGATCCAACGTCAAAAGCGTTGACCCCCGTAACACACCGGATGAGGTTTTTGAATTGTGGAGCATCCCCGCGTATGATGCTGCGAAACCTGAACTGCTTTCAGGTCGTGACATCGGCTCATCAAAGAAGGTCGTATTTCCTGACGATATACTGTTATCACGGATTATTCCTCATATTCGTCGAGCGTGGGTTGTCAAAGAGAATCCAGCCCAAAAACGTCAAATAGCGTCTACCGAGTGGATAATCTTTTCTAGCCATGAGGTTGTACCAGAATTCCTACAGCGCTTGCTTTTATCTGATCCGTTCCACGCAAGGTTCATGCAGACAATTACAGGGGTAGGCGGCTCGCTCTCACGCGCAAATCCTGCTGCTGTAGCCAACATACCAATCCCACTGCCACCGTTAGACGTGCAGCGCGAGATTGTGGAGGAGATAGAGGGCTACCAGCGTGTAATTGACGGGGCAAAGGCGGTGATTGACAACTACAGGCCAAGGATTGCGGCCAACCCTGAGTGGCCGATGGTGGAATTGGGGCAGGTGTGTGAAATCACGATGGGCCAAAGTCCTCCAGGAGATACTTACAATACTACTGGGAAAGGCGTTCCACTCATTAATGGTCCTGTCGAGTTTGGACCAGACCCATTTTCACACACAATCGTGAATCAATACACGACAGCTCCGACTAAGTTGTGTAAAAAGGGCGATCTCATCTTATGCGTTCGTGGATCAACAACCGGGCGTATGAACATTGCAGGGTATTCAGGATGCTTAGGACGTGGCGTCGCAGCGATTCGATCGAAAGATTCACAAACTTGGATGAATTACGTTATCAATTCGCTTCAAGATAAGATCTACCAACTTGGTGTTGGCTCCACTTTTCCAAATGTAACATCAAGAAACTTGGCTTCACTAAAAGTACCTCTTCCGCCATTATCAGTTCAGCAAGCCATCATAGCTCAAATTGAAGCTGAGCAGAAATTGGTGGATGCCAATAGAGGATTAGTAACGCGGATGGAGGATAATATACAGGCGGCAGTCGGACGAGTGTGGGATGAGGGTTCTGGTCGCAAAAAATAACCCTGATCGCCCTCTACTCGATTTACAAGAGGCTGATGTGAATGTTACCTAAAATGTTGAGTAACCCGAGTATTTAAACCAATCGATCATAAACGAATCACTTGACAAACCCCTCAATATCACAACATATGTATAGTATATTCTGGTTTACTGTGATAAATTGACGGATTTTATCTGACATGGTGGATTCCTTAAGTAAAGAACAGCGCAGTCAGAACATGGCCAAGATCAAGGGACGTGATACCGGCCCAGAGCTTGCGGTACGTCGAACCGCCCATAGATTGGGACTACGCTACCGGCTGCACCGTAAAGATCTTCCGGGCACTCCTGATCTGGTGTTTGCTAAGCATCAGCTTGTAATCTTCGTTCATGGTTGTTTCTGGCATCGACATGTTGGTTGTCGATTTGCTTATACACCGAAGAGTCGGGTTAAATTCTGGACTGATAAGTTCAAGCAGAATGTAGCCCGTGACCTTCGCAACGAGAGCGCACTAATTAGTATGGGTTGGCATGTTGCCGTTATCTGGGAATGCGAGACGCAAGACGTAGGTATGCTTGAAAGGCGGCTTCGCGAATGCATTGCTGTTGTTGACAGGCCAGACTACGCCTGTCAAAATGAAGCGATGTTACCAAAGGTCGCAGAAACCTCTTCTGACTATCGGAGCCAGGATAGGTAACTCCTCCATCTCTTTAAAACCAAAGATAATAGTTGATGCGGGCTCTTGATATATTCTGTGGTGTAGGAGGTAGCAGTTCTGGTGCATTTGCGGCGGGTGTCGAAATAGCTGCTGGTATTGATATGTGGCCTGTTGCTACCTCAACATATGCTTCGAATTTCAATGATGCACATGTCACTACTGCTCGTTTAGAAAATCTCAATCTCAACTGCTTGAGAAGGCAGGTTGGCACGATAGATATACTACTTGCATCTCCAGAATGTACGAATCATACCTGCGCCAAGGGCGGAGCACCTAGAAGCGAGAGCAGCAGGGCCACCGCAATGCATGTTGTCGAGTTCGCTGAGACTTTTCGCCCTAGATGGATCATGCTTGAAAATGTAATTTACATGAAACCATGGTCACGATATGAAGAGTTAAAACAGAAACTCAGGTGTCTTGGCTATCACCTTGAAGAGTACGTCTTGGATGCCTCGGACTTCGGCGTCCCACAGACTAGACGCAGGTTGTTTCTCGTTGGCGACCGTAAGCGAAAACCAAGTAAGTGTGTTCGCAAACCCGACGTGAAGGCCGAGTCAGCCACATCAATACTTGATCCACCCGGTATATGGAAGACTTCTCCCCTTTTCCATGAAAAGCGCGCAGGGGCAACTCTAGAGCGAGCGAAGCGTGGTTTTCATGTACTTGGAGACAAGGCTAGTTTCCTACTTGTATATTACGGAAGTGACGGTAGTGGCGGCTGGCAACCTTTAAGCCGACCGCTCCGGACAGTTACGACGATTGATCGTTTCGCGCTGGTCGAACACGAAGGACCAATCCCAAGAATGCGTATGTTGCAGGTTCCAGAACTCAAACGAGCCATGGGATTTGACGACAGATTTGTATTGCCTTTCGGTACGCGAAGGGACCGTGTCAGGTTATTAGGAAATGCCGTTTGTCCACCAGTTGCTAAAGCCGTGGTTCAAACGTTGATTTCATCCTCTTGATCGATCCTGTTCGACTTAACCTACCCGTGTCGATAAGGTTGCAACTAATTTCCGGCTCGAGTTTCACGGAATGAGATTATACCAGGTCTTGCCCCGTAGCTATGAATCTTAAAAATCAAATCATTAATCAGTCGCTCACGTAATCTATACAACGGCGTTTGGTTGGCGCCCTTGGCGCATGACATACTTACTGGAAATCGGACATTGACATGTAGAGCACGAACGGTGTCACTCAAGTTAAAAAGGGGACTGCACCATAATGCGGCTGGTGGATTTCCATCCATCTTATTGGGTTCTGGCAAGTCGAGCCCAAGGTAATAGGGTAGAGTACCGGGTTGTTTCTGTGCATAATCGCAGGCTGCCTGGGACTGTACGAGCACCCATCTGAACCGCTCGTCTTCCTTAACAAATCCACGGCATCGGAATTGTTTTTTTGCAGCTTCTTCCTGCGACAAACCGAAAGATTGTTCAAATTCGTCAGAATAGCAGTCCGGCAGTGGTATAACAGCACCACGGTCGGAGCCATTTATACCGCCTGCCAAAGCGAAGTGAACCCGCGTATTTAACTTAGCTGCTTCCTCAGCGGTGAATGCCTTGTTAACATCTGAACTTGTGAATGCGGTCTTCCAAGAATCACTCTCATCATTCAAACGCATGTTGGATATGTGGTCAGCCAAAATAGGTAACAGTGCTTCGTTAACGGCCTGAAATCTACCTTCATTCACATTTTCGTCGGGTAATTGTAGGATACGGTCTTTACCCGCAGCTTCTATAGCCAAACGGGCAAGTAACGTTCCTACTTCATCGCCTCGGTTTGGCCCTACCGCCAGATTAAACACCGAAGCAGTGGTTTCTGCCGCCGCTTCCAGTACTCGTTCTTCCCAGTTGAGCAATGCAGAAATCTGTGGTTGATTACCGAATAAACCGTTTATCTCCCCAACAAGATTCTCTATACTCGCAGGATTAATCTTCGTATCTTTTGAATTCAGATATTTCTTCTTATCTATAGCTTTGACCACAAGTGGTTTAGGAGAGTTTTTCATTCGATCCTCCAGAAACCCTTGTAGTTCTGATGCTTGATCGGAATATCTGGTCCAAAGAATCAATACATAGGGACCAGTGGGTTTTATTGTATCTTCGAGTAAACTCCCGATGATACTGAAGTGAGGTCGGTGGTCAGTGCTTGAGCCACTTTCGTTCAAATGCAGGTCTGTGAAAACCACCCTGATATGGGGGCAAGGTGATATATAGTCTGTATCTGGATCAGCTCTAAAATGGAGGGGAATACATGCTACACCGAGGTGGTTTAGTCCCTTCATCAACCTGTCGAGGTCTTCCTCAACATCATCAATTGCTATGATTCTTGGGGTAGAAGGTATCATCTTGGCTACTTGAATATCAGAGCTACGACTGCACCATTGTACTGCTTTGGCAAATTGATCTCCCCAGGATGGGGGAACAAGAGTTGTCCACCGTTTAACTCCATTGCCAAGTTTGCGTAGTAAAGACCAAGGCCCATGCCTTCGGGTTTTCGTGTAAAGAAGGGACGCGTCAGATACTCTGGCTCGTCTTGAAATCCTGTCCCGTTGTCTGCGACAACGATAGCGGGACCTGCCGCGAAATCATCCGACAATCCCATATAGAGTTTCCGCTTCCGCTTGGTAGGTTTTTCTTCATCTCTTACGTCCGGCCACTGAACTCTAAGCCAGTATAGTGAATTATCAATTAGATTACTGAGTGCTCCCAATACGAGACTGAATGCAAACTTGGAATGGAAACCTTCAGTACTGCCATCAAGTATGGGACAGGATAAGCTAACTTGATGATGTCGAATCCTGAGAATGTTGAAACGCCGCGTTGTTTCGATGAGCTTCCTGGCACTATGTTGTTGTTTGCTATCTCGACGTAGCAGTACGGAAAACCCGTCGAGTAAACGCATAAGGTCCTGGGCTTGACGAGCTGCACTTTTTAAGTTCGAACCTTTGGATATAACTTGATGAAGGGCGCGTACTCCTCGTTCCACCTCATGGAAGACCACCGCCAGATTCAATCCTGACATACCAGCTGAAAGCAGTGTTTCCTGCATGTTCCGGTAGTCGTTCTCAATCTTATCTACATAAGGGGCGAACTTTTGACTTATGCCCTGGCGATTCAGTTCTCGTCTTAGATTCTCTATTGGTTTTTCGATCTTGGTTATAGTTGGATCATCTGGCTTTCCGGTTAAGCTTCTTATCCGGCCCTTATCGAATTGACGTTCCTCCTCAAGTGCGGCGAGACATCCGAGGACGATTCGTCGTAACTCGTGGCAAACTTCGTTTTCGACAAAACCCTCCCTGTTTGTTTTCTCAATTAGTCCAGTCGATTTCTCTAAAGAAAGATGAACCGCCCCTAAGATAATGTTCCTGCTGATACGCCTTGTGGGAATGTTCACGCGACGGAGATCAAGACCCAGCCAATCATCACCAGGCTCACCGTAGTTGTATACTCGAATACCATCTCTGTAGACGCGTATACCTCCCACTTCATCCAGGTATCTTGTCAGCAACTGAACGCCTGCTAGTAGCCGAAGTACCTCACGGTCTCGATCATATACATAGAATTCTCCGGTGAGAGGGCCAATGCCATGGAAATTCTCTATGAGGGCTACAACGTCTTTTTCTGACCTGTCATCACCAGTTTTTGGTGGGAGTTTCAGTTTATCACTCGATTTCTTGATAAACCTTCCATCAAGTTTTAGTCCAGGAACTTTCCGGAATTCATAGGTCCATTCGAACTCACCATTGTTCAATCGAAACGAGAATTTCCAGATTGCTCGATTAAGGATCTCCCGAACGTCGGGCAGGTCTTCTATCCAACTTTCTCGACCAGGTAATTCGAGTACGGCCTGGAACGAGGAGGGTTCTTCGAACGGAGAACATATCGAAGTGATTTGATTGTGTAGGCGTCGAGTTTCTCCTCTCGTCCAATTTGTACGTAATTGAGTAACTTTAATCAGAGTACCCGTTTTATCATCAGTAAAGACCTTCGGGGGGCGAACGGTGATCTGGACAGGAGCTTCATCTAGAAATGGCTTAGCGATCAACTCATTCCAATCTATCTCAACTACACATTCATCGGAATGTTGTGCGCGCGTAACCAGTCTTATGCGATTACCAAGTTTATGAACGGCGAAACGGCCAAGCCCCTTTTCTCCGAGGGGAAGCCGCCCGTGAATCGGAGATCTGGTTAGCGACTTGCGTTGTTTCTGACGATGTTCGTCGCCAGGCACGAGCCATACTGACTGAAGTATGTCCAGTGTCATGCCTTCGCCGTCGTCGACTATGGTGATTGAGGGTTTCTTCCTTGAGACTAGATCCAGTCGGACCTTTACATTAGTTGCATCTGCATCATAAGCGTTTTTAACTAACTCAAACACAGCCAAGCGCGCACTGCTGATCAGTTCATCGCCAAGTAATTGAAGTACTCGTGCGCGTGGACGAAATGGCTGGTTGATCTGCTTATGTGTGGAATCGGTCATGGTATTACCCGACAGCAGCCTACTCTGTGAGATTCTGCCTTTCTTCAAGGTTACGATAACTAAGTACCCTACTGGCGAGATGTCAAGCCACGCGAATCAGTGTGAGGGCCGTTACCAATCGCCACTGCTGGATAACTACCTCGTTTTGTCAGCTAATCGAAAGATACTTTCTACCATAGTACAGTCTCTAATCCAACTCGATTCTCTCTCGTCATCTTTCTTTCAGCGTGAACACAATCCATTTCTCTGTGAAGATTATGTGGTTTAGAATGAAACAACAGGAAACCATATGGCTGTAGGACTACGGCAGGCACGACGACTTGTCGGTGCTTGCCGTGTCCACCATTGCCCGTCGGCAGACTATTCCCGCGCTTCTCGAAATATCGGGCATCGGGCAAGGAGTTGTCTTTCTGACTTAAAGTTTCGTGCGTATTATCGACTTTGTGAATCCGGTGAAAGAGACCTTTGACTTTTGGCCCAAAGTCAGGCTATTGTATACCGTACTGATCGTGAACACAGTTGGTTTTTACCGAATAGCGTGGCCTGATCCCTGGTATATCATGTAGACATCTGAGTAGAGCATACATGGCAGAAGGAATTGAATCGATGCGACAAGTGCTTCTGTATCCTGGAGAGGAAGGTTTCTGGATCGCAGAATGTCCCAGTCTGGCGGGTTGCATAAGTCAGGGCGAATCCCGACAGGCGGCGATTGAAAGTATCAAGGAGGCTATCGAAGCATACGTCGAGGCATTGAAAGACGATGATCTTCCGGTTCCCGAGGACAAATTCGAGGTCTTGGTCGTAGCCGTATGAATGTACAATCCTTAATTCGAGCAGGCGATAACGAATACCAAAACTGTGGCTTAATCAGGTTGTTTCATGTTAGTGAGCACTACACTTAAATAAAGGTGGGTAGCGGATTGCCGTCTAGGAAACTAGGTCGTAATGAAGAGTGCTGGTGTGGATCTGGAAGGAAGTATAAGCACTGCCATTTAGATCGAGAGTCTCAGGAGCCTTTCCCACGATCGGAAGCTATCAAAAGGTTTAGGGGCGCTCATTCCAAAAAGATGTGCTTAGCACCAAATTCATGGACGAACGAATGCGACGGTCAGATAGTCCAGGCCCATACAGTGTCGAAATCCGGAAGCCTCAGAAGAATCGCTAGAAAAGGGCATGTGTATTCAGTAAAACCAGTTTTTTCGGCTAGAAATGGATCGGATGTACAGTCGATTTTCACGCCTAAGTTACAAGGCGTCAAACATGCATCGACATTTTCCGGGTTTTGTTCTCGGCACGATGATTTGATTTTCAGTCCACTTGAAAAACAAGCATTCGAAGGTACTTCTGAACAGTGCTTTTTATTAGGATATCGAGCACTGGCCAGGGAGTTGTATGCCAAAAGGGCATCGGTAGAAAACTTAGATCTGTTTCAAGATCTTGATAAGGGTTGGCCCGTCGAAGATCAAATTCGTTTTCAGACCGCGAATCAGGCTTTAGGTCTGGGATTACGAACCGGCTATCGTGACACATCAGCCCACAAGTCAGCTTACGATGAAATCTTAGAAAAAGGCCGGTTTGAAGATGTCCGCGGATACGTAATCGAGTTCGCTGGTCCGCCTTCCCTCATGTGTAGTGGTTCTATATTACCAGAGCAGGATTTCAAAGGAGAAGTACTTCAGGATCTGGGGCGACTTTCAAGTACTCTTGATTTACTCACCTTCTCTTCATTTTTTGGTGGAGAATCCGGTGTCGTAGTGTTTTCGTGGCTATCGTCAAGTGACCGATCCTGTGCGGCATTTACTGACAGTCTACACGCAATATCTGACGAGTTTTTAACTGATTCATTGCTTCGGTTCTTTTTTGAACACTGTGAGAACATACACCTGAACCCTGTCTGGTGGGAGAATCTACACGAACGTAACCGAGCTGCCCTTGTTGAGCGGTTTTCGATCTCTGCCAATCCCTATGAAAAACGACGAAGAGGGGTCCTTATGGATGATGGAATGAACTTCGAACCATGGAGTGTTTTGCACAGATATCAAGTCCCTACACATACCTGATAACGGATAACGAATCAAAGAATTTAGTTTTGGACGAAGCCTCTTTTACCCTTTGTATTCGTTGACTCGTGTGCTGTTACGTGCACCTTGAAGGACCCATCCCATGTCCATGACCGACGAAGAACGTTTCCGATTCGACTTGGCCGGTTTTCTGGTCCGGCCTGCTATACTCACCGCGGAAGAAGTCAAAGATATCCGTGAGCAGATCTACCTGATCAAGCACGATCCGGAGTCGCTGCCACCGGAACACCGCGACGTGCCTGGCGGACCGTCGAGCGTCCTGATCGACCATCCGGCCGTCGTCGACGTCATCGAGGAGATCATCAGTCCTGATTTCCGGCTGGAGAACTGTTCCTGCGTGTGGCGCAAGAAGGGGGAAGAGCACGGTGAACTGCACGGCGGCGGTCCCAGGCAGATCGATCCGATCTTCGGATACCGGGTGCAGCGCGAACAGATCTACGCCGGCATGGTGCGGGTGATCTTCGAGTTCACGGATATCCGGCTGGAGGACCAGAGCACGCACTTCGTGGTGGGGAGCCACAAGGCGAATTTCCCCATGCATCCCGACCACATGTCCCTGGAACCGGGCAAGCGGAGCGAATTCCTCATGACCTATGCCTGTCCCGCGGGCAGCGCCGTGTTCTTCACCGAGAACACCTGTCACGCGGGTCCCAAGTGGAACCGGGACGAGCCTCGCGTGACCGTACTCAACGCCTATTCCCACCTGGCCACCCACTGGCACCGTTTGAAAACGCCCCCCGCGGTCATAGCCGGCCTTCCCCGCGAGAAGCAGGTTTACTTCCGCGAACCGTGGATCGCCGATTTCCGGACGAGTCCGGCTACGAGGAACACGGCCGAGCGGTTCATGGGCAATGACGAACCGCCGGTTAGTTCCGATAACGAGCCGTAGCAGTTTTTTTACACGAGAAAATGGACTGGATTACGACAAAACTATTGATAGAGAAATCAGTCTGGGTTCGTTGTCTGCGTGTTTGAAGCTGTCCTCTTTCGTCATGGTCCGTAATCCCAGTTGGTGAATCAGCATGCATACCATCCATACGATAGAAGACCGATGGGGGTACTGAACGGGTGGCTCGAAGCGTTGCGCGCCAGGGTGCTGACCCGGGAAGTGCTGGAGTTGCCCCGGACCGTCTCGAACCTGGCCAGGAATACGGATCAACGGTTTGACCGTGTTGATCAGCGCATGGACAAGTTCGACCGGCGCTTGGACCGAGTGGAAAACGACTTAGGTGTTCTGAGGGGCGCACACGCCAGGAACGCGGCCATAGAGTACGCGGGAGACATAGCCGGGGAATTGGGTCTCGAAATGATCCGGGTTCTGTCCGGAGTCGAGATAAGGATGTTGATTCGATCGAAGGCCGCGAAGGACATACCCGCAAACGACCTGCGCAGTTTTCGCGCCGCCGATCTGATCATCGAGGCCAGGGATGAGAAGGACGAGACCTGTTTCGTCGCAGTCGAAGTTTCATATACCGCCAACGGAAGGGATACCCGCAGGGCCATCAGGAATGCGGGTTTCATGTCCCGTTTTACCGGTAAACGCGCGTATTCCGTAGTGACGGGTCTACGGAGAGACGACAGTATAGAGCATGCCATCGCGTCCGGGGATGTCCAGTGGTATCAACTGGCTCCTGAAGCTCTTGAGGTAAGATAGCGGTGGTCTTCCGGACCATTGGGACGGCCGCCAGGGCCGACTGTGGCCCCTACGGCCTTACTATACTGCCGTCCGCCCTTCGATCCTCCGCGGCGTATCGAGGCCTGGCCGCTTCTTCTGCGTCGATGAGTTTTGCAGCCGCATCCTCGTCGATATCCAGCCCCAATCCAGGATTGTCGTTGGCGTAGAGGTGGCCGTCCTCCAGCACGCAGGCCCCGGGGAACGCCGCGTATTCTTCCTCGCTGAAGGTATTCTCCTCCTGGATCCCGAAACTCCAGCTTGCCATGTCCAGGTGGACGGCCGCGGCCTGGTTGACCGGGTCGTTGTCTCCCCCTTCCTGCCAGGCGGTGTTGATGCCGAAGGACTCGCAGAGGGTCGCGATCTTCCGGCACGGGGTGATGCCGCCCGCCTTGGATACGCGCACGCGGACGTAGTCGATGAGGCGCTCGGTGATGAGGGGCGTCCATTCGTGGGGGTTGACGAAAAGCTCCCCCATGGCCTGGGGCGTCGTGCACTGCTCCCTGATCAGGCGGTACCACTGCACCTGCTCCGGGGGCAGCACGTCCTCCAGGAAGAAGATTCGGTAGGGCTCCAGCCGCTTGGACAGGGTCACGGCGGACTGGGGGCGCAGGTGTTCGTGGACGTCGTGGGTCAGCTTGGGGCCGAAACCCAGCTTCGAACGCAGGTACTCGAACATGTCCGGAATGGCCTCGATGTAGGCTTCGTCGTCGAAGACCTTGTCGGCGGGCCAGGCGTTGGCGGGGCGGGGCGCGTCTTCTGACGGGATGAATCCACCGCCGCCGTACCCGCCGAGCTGGCAGCGCACCACGGGGAACCCTTCGTCGAGATAGCCCTGCACGGCTTCCAGCAGGGCCTCCGGCGTCCCGCCGCCGGCGTGGGCGTAGCAGGGCACGGCGCTCCGGCAGGCGCCGCCCAGGAGCTGGTAGACGGGCATCCCCGCCTCCTTGCCCTTGATGTCCCACAGGGCCATGTCGATCCCGGAAAGCGCCGTGTTGGTGATGGCGCCGTTGCGCCAGTATCCGCTCGTGTAGAAAGTCTGCCAGATGTCCTCGATGCGGCTTGCGTCCCGCCCGATGAGCTTCGGGGCGAGCATGGATTCTACGGCCTCGACGACGGCGCGCTGATGGTAGTGGTCGCTCGCCGAACCGATGCCGTACAGTCCGGGCTGGTTCGTTTCGATCCTGACGATGCCCCAGGTGCCGTTCGATCTCGTCCGGATGCACTTCACCCCGGTGATGGTCGTCACGGTCCGCTCCTTTGAATGTGGCGTCTGCCCGTTTTCACGGCTGGTGCCGCACCGGTCTGTCGCGGATGCTTCGGTCCCGTGGTCCGGATGCGGGGGTTCCTATCCTGCCGTTACCCGTTCGCCGTCCACGAGAAAAGGTTCGGCATTGCTCCATACCCGCGAGCCGTCCTCGGTATAGATCGGCTCGGCCGAATACTGGGTCAGGTACACGCGACGCCAGCCGTCGGAGGTATTCGTGCTGCTGCGGTGGAAGGAAACGCTGGAGAATACCAGGATGCTTCCGGCCGGCGCGATCACGGGAATGCCGGGGTCATCGCCGTAGTAACCGATCTTGTCGTTCGATTCGTCCAGGATGCTGTGTTCCTGGCGGCGACGGGTCCCCGCGCGGGAAAAGGGCAGGACGTAGACCGTGCCGTTCTCCTCGCTCACGTCGTCCAGGGCCGCCCAGCAACTCATGTACGGCCGGTGGTCGAATCCCACGTAGCCCGAGTCTTGGTGCCAGCCGAACTTCATGCCGACTTCGGGACCCTTCACCACGAACTGCTCGTGGAAGAGGTAAGCGGTGGGTCCCAGGGTGCTCCGGCAGATCTCGGCCATGAGATCGCTGAAGATATACGGCCGCAGGCTGGGATTGTCGCGGTGCTTATTGGATACGAAGTACCGTTTGCCCTTGTGGTTGATGCCCCGCGTGTTCTCGGACGCCTCGGCCATCTGGGCTTCCATTTCGGTCGTAAGCCGGTCGCACTCGCCGCGGATGTACGCCAGCATCGCATCATCCAGGGCCGATTCGAGGATGAAGTATCCCTCCTCCCGGTACTGCTTCTTCTGGGCTTCGGTGATTTCAACTGGCGCCGACTTGATTTCCGTCATTATCCCCGTCCTATGTAGGGCATGGTGGTCGCCATGACCGTAATGAACTGTACGTTGGCGTCGAGGGGCAGCCCGGCCATGAATACGACGGCGTCGGACACGTTCTTCACGTGCATGCGCGCCTCGGCCAGCAGGTCGCCGGTGGGCTGCTGGATGCCCTCCTTCATGCGCTGGGTCATCTCCGTGGCCGCGTTGCCGATGTCGATCTGTCCGCAGGCGATGTTATACTTCCGCCCATCGAGGGAAGTCGAACGCGTCAAGCCGGTTACGGCGTGCTTCGTGGCCGTGTACGGTGCCGAGTTCGGCCGCGGCACGTGGGCGGAGACCGACCCGTTGTTGATGATCCGGCCCCCCTGCGGATCCTGGTCCCTCATGATTTTGAAGGCCTCTTTCGTGCAGAGGAAGGATCCCGTCAGGTTGACGTCCACCACCGTCTGCCACTGCTTGGCCGTCAGGTCCTCGAGGAGCACCGCGGGCGCCCCCGTACCCGCGTTGTTGAACAGCAGGTCCAGCCGTCCGAAGGCCGCCTTCGTCTCGGCGAAAAGGCGCTCGACCTGCGATGCGGCACCCACGTCCGTGGGGACCACGAGCAGCCGGTCCGCGGCGTCGCCGGCCCCGGCCACGGTCGATTCCAGCGCTTCCTTTCTCCTGCCGGCCAGGACCACGCTGTACCCGTTTTCCAGCAACGCCAGGGAACAGGCCTTGCCGATGCCCGAACCCGCTCCGGTTACGACGGCGACTTTTGTCGGATCACTCATGTCATGCCCCTTGTCTCGAAGGTTGCAATCTGGTTGCTGGCCAGGCCGTTGAGGGAGTGCGGTGGAGAATCAAGTGCTATTGGCCGCGCCTGCCGCTCCCGCGCCGCTCCATCCGTTCCCGCCGCCGCACAGTCTGTACCGCCGCCGCGCCACCAGTTCCCATCGTCGGGTCGTCCGCTCCGGCTGTCGGGCCGTCCGATTCCTTCGCTACACCGTCCGCTCCCGCCGCCGCGGGAAGCTCGCGGCCGGAAGGCGAAGGCCAACTCCGGATTATCATTGACGCGCGTCGGCGAAGCCGCGTAATTTCGCCTCACTGGCTGCCTCACTGGCTAAGGTTAAATTGTGGCGTTGCATCCTGTCAATAGATATGAATCCCAAGGTCTGAATCGGTCGATGTGCCGCCAACACGCACCGGGCTGTCGATAAACGGCTGCGCGGCGCACTGAATTCAGTCTGGACAACCGGCATGCCTGCCCTTTCCCTCCGATTTTGGAGTCCCCTGCTTGTACTGACCTGCCTCGGCGTCATGCTGGTTACCTGCGGCAGGGATCAGCCGACCGGTCCGACGGGGCCGTCTCCGCCCGGTCCGACGGGGCCGTCTCCGCCCACGCCCGCGGTACCGACCAGCATAACCGTCACGCCTGTCACCGCGGTACTCACCGCCCTGGGTCAAACGGTCCGGCTTGCCGCCACCGTCCGGGATGGGAACGGCAATCCGATTGCCAATCCGGACGTGCGCTGGTCGAGCAGCGATCCCGCGGTGGCCACGGTCGACCAGTCCGGGTTGGTGACCGCCGTCAAGCGCGGCGCGTGCACCATTACCGCGGCGGCCGGCGGTGTCACGGGGCAGGCGAGGATATCCGTCGAGCCGCCGTCACCCGCTTCGGTCGCCGTCACGCCGGACGCTTTTGACCTGACGGAGATTGGACAGACCGTCCAACTCAAGGCCGAAGTCCGCGATCAGCACGGAGCCGTGGTCCCGGGCGTGGCGTTGTCCTGGTCGACCAGCGACGCCTCCGTGGCCACGGTGGACAGTACAGGCCTCGCCGCGGCGGTCGGAAGGGGTATGGCGGTGATCACGGCGAAGGCGGGCGAAGCCGTGGGGCGCGCGACGCTGACGGTGATGCAGGACGTACGAAAGATCGTACTGGATCCCGTTTCCCATGCGATGCTTCCGGGCGATACGCTGCGTATCGCGGCAACGGCTTTCGACGGGGGCGGTACGGCCATCGTCGGCGCAGTGTTTCTCTGGACCTCCTCCGATGGATCTGTGGCCACAGTGGACCAGTCCGGACTGGTGACCGCGCTCGATGCGGGATCGGCGATGGTCACCGCCGCCGCGGGCGAGGCGGAGGCGAGCGCGGAGATCATCGTGAATGCGCCTTTGCCTTCGGTGATCGTGGTCAGACCGGAGCGCGTCACCTTTACGTCGATCGGGGACACGCTGCGCCTGTCGGCAGTGGTTCAAGATATGGAGGGCCGGGTTTTGCCGGGCGTGGCCGTGGCCTGGTCCAGCGGCGACGGGACCGTGGCGACGGTGGACGCGGCCGGACTTGTCGCCGCGGAGGGGCCGGGAACGACGACGGTCACCGCGTCGGCGGGTGGGGTTTCGGCCGGCGCGGAGGTTATCGTGGCGCAGGTCGTGCATTCGATGACCGTCGTCCCGGGGGAACTGTCGCTGGCCGTTGGAGGCCGCTACAGGCTGGCCGCTACGGCGCGCGACGCCAACGGACATCCCGTCCGGGACGCGGCCTTCGCCTGGTCTTCCAGCGACCGGACGGTGGCGGACGTGGACGCAACCGGCCTGGTATCCGCGGTGAACCCCGGGTCCGCGATCGTAACCGCCTCGAGCGGCCGCACGTCCGCCGCCTCCGAGGTGACCGTGCTCGGCCGGGGCGACGAAGGCGAGGTCGAACGCGGCGCGCTGGTGGCCCTGTACCGCGCGACGAACGGCGCGCACTGGCAGCGCAACAGCAACTGGGCCTCGGATGAACCGCTGGACCGATGGCACGGGGTGACCCTCGACGGACAGGGCCGGGTTTCCTCGCTGAACCTGAATTTCAACGGCCTGAGAGGTCCCGTCCCGGCCGAGATCGGACTGCTTCGGCACCTGCGCCGGCTTGATCTTGGCGCCAATCAGTTGACCGGCGCCTTGCCCGCCGCCATCGGCAACCTGACCTCGTTGCGGGAACTGCTCATGCACCAGAACGAATTCACCGGACCGTTGCCGCCCGAATTCGCCGCCCTGTCTGAACTGGAATACCTGTCCCTGCACGGCAACCGCCTGTCCGGGTCGATCCCGTCCTTCCTCGGCGGCCTGTCCAACCTGCGGATCCTCTATCTCTCCGTAAACCGATTCGAGGGCCAGGTACCGCCCGAACTCGGCAACCTGGGGAATCTGAGGGAACTCACGATCGATCAGAATCGACTGAGCGGCCCGGTCCCGAGGTCGTTCCTGAAACTCGGGCAACTGGAACAGTTTCCCATCACGGTCAATGAAGGTTTGTGCATTCCGGGTACGAGGGAGTTTATCGACTGGACGCTTCAACTCGGAGACTGGCGCCCATTCGTTGAGTTCTGCAGCAGGTATGATCAGTTCGCGCTCCTCGCGTTCCACGAGGCCGCGAACGGGGAGGGATGGACGAACGACGACGGATGGACGCTTGACCACTACGCCGTACTGGAAGACTGGTACGGTGTCACGACGGATTCGCTGGGATTGGTCACCGGGATCGACCTTGGCGGAAACGGGCTTTCCGGGTTGCTGTCGCCCCGGCTGGCCGATCTGGCCGAGTTGACTTCGTTACGAATCGACGACAACGCGCTGTCCGGCAGAATCCCGTTGTCGCTTTCCGCCCTGCGATTGAATGTGTTCCACTACGATATGACCGGGCTCTGCGTCCAGGACGACGCTTCATTCGAGGCGTGGATGGACGCCATAGCCTCGCGCAGGGGCACAGACACGGTCTGCGGTGCGTCGACGGACCGCGACATCCTGGTTTCGTTCTACCACGGCACCGGCGGTCCAGACTGGACGAACCGGACCAACTGGCTGAGCGACCGTCCGCTCCACGAATGGCATGGTGTGTTCGTAAACCATAATGGCCGGGTCTGGGTGCTTTCCCTTGTCGGAAACAACCTGTCGGGTTCGCTGATTCCGGAGATCGCGAAGCTCTCCGACCTTGAATCCCTGGTGCTCGTGGACAACGGCCTGACCGGGTCGATACCGTCCGAGCTCGGCAATCTGACGAAGCTCGAATTCCTGGTGCTGAGTGGGAACCGCCTGTCCGGATCGATCCCGGACGAATTGGGCAATCTCGCCAATCTGAGCTGGTTGATGCTCGAAAGAAACGAACTGTCCGGCTCGTTGCCCGGCGAAATCGGGCGCCTGTCCGACCTGACCCTATTGTGGCTTAACGAAAACAGTCTCAGCGGCCCGCTTCCCGAAGAAATAGGCGGCCTCGCCTCCCTGGAGGAGCTGAACATTCAAGACAACAGCCTCTCCGGTCCTTTGCCCGCCGGCATCGGGCGCTTATCCGGCCTGACCATGTTGCAACTGGAAAACAACGACCTCGGGGGACCGTTGCCCGCGGAGATCGGCGGCCTCGTTTCGCTCAAGGAACTCTGGCTTCGGGACAACGCCCTGACCGGGCCATTGCCCCCGGAAATCGGAAGACTCTCCAGCCTGGAGGTCCTTGCACTGTCCGACAACGACCTCCGGGGCGGGCTGCCGCCCGCGGTGGGCGACCTCGGTTCCCTTCGCCAACTGTTCCTGTCGAACAATCCCGGTCTTACAGGCCGTCTTCCCGCGGAACTGACCGGTCTTTCAAAGTTGGACGTATTGGCGGCAAGCGAAACGGGACTCTGTGCCGGTTCCGACGCCGGCATGAGCGCCTGGCTCGAAAACCTGGTTAGCCACCGCGTGCCCTCCTGTCAGACCATGCGGGCCGATTACCTGATCACGCAGGCCGTGCAGTCCGCGGAGTACCCCGTTCCGCTTGTCGCCGGCAAGCCGGCGCTGCTCCGGGTCTTCGTCGCGTCCGTTGAAGCGACGGACCTGGACATCCCGGGCGTACGGGCGACGTTCTACCAGGACGGGGCGCAGGCATTCGAAGTCGACATACCGGCCCAATCGAACCCGATACCCGCGGAGATGGATGAAAGCCTGTTGTCGAATACCGCCAACGCCGAGATTCCCGCCGCGATAATAGAACCGGGGTTGGAAGTGGTGATTGAAATCGACCCCGGAGGCACGCTGCCCCACGAACTGGAAATAACGAAGCGTATTCCGCGGACCGGCAGGGACGCGGTAGACGTCAGGACCATGCCGATCCTCGAATTCACGGTAATCCCGTTCCTCTATTCGGAGGCTCCGGACCGTAACGTGCTGGCACTGACCGACGGCCTGAACCCCTCCAGCCATTTGATGTCCGCCATTGACGTCCTGCTGCCCGTCGTGAGTATGGACCTGCGCGTCCATGATCCCGTATGGACGACGGAAAACCACTCCGGCGCCTTGCTCGGGGAAACCATGGCGATCCGCGTCATGGAAGGGGGGACCGGCTACTACATGGGCGTGATGTCGGGGCAGTTCGAAGGTCCGGTCGGCATCGCGGACTTGTCGGGGCGCACGGCGTTCTCGTCGAGCGATCCCCCGACCATGGCCCATGAGCTCGGGCACAATTTCAGTCTTGGCCACGCCCCGTGTGGAGGGGCCTTGGGCCCCGATCCCGCCTTTCCCACCAGCGACGCTTCGATCGGCGTCTGGGGATACGACTTTCGAGACGGTTCGCTTGTCCCGCCCTGGTACAAGGACGTCATGGGGTACTGCGGTCCGGTCTGGATCAGCGACTTTCACTTCGCGAAGGCCCTGCGCTATCGCGTCGAGCACGAATCCGAAGTCCCGCCGCCTGCCGCCGCGCGCGTCCTGCTCATCTGGGGGGGCGTCGACGAGTTCGGCGCGCCGTTCCTGGAGCCCGCCTTCGCGATGGACGCTCCTCCGGCGCTGCCGGCTGCGGGAGGGGATTACCGGATCACCGGGGCATCCCGGGATGGCGAACTCTTCACCTTCCGCTTCGCCATGCCGGTACTCGTCCACGGAGAGGGCCGGTCGGCCTTCGCGTTCGCCGTGCCCGTACCATCCGAATGGGGACGGGCGCTGACGGAGATCTCGATATCGGGTCCGGGCGGCGCGGCGCGACTGGGCGGCGCGGCGCGACTGGGCGGCGCGGCGGACCTGGGCGACGGCCGGGCCGCTCCAACGATGCGGATTTACCGGGATGCCGGCACCGGGCAGGTACGCGGGATGCTCAGAAGCCAGGAAGATGGCGTCCCGGGAGTCTCCGCCCGTCCGGTCGAGCCGGAATGGTTGGACGGCGCCGACCTCGAGGTGTACGGCAGCAGCGGTCTGCCCGGCGCATCGGAATGGGAACGGTGACGGATTCAGCCCGTCCGGGTCCCGCCCTGGCTCCATGCATCCATCACGAGTACGGATCCGCGGCGTCGCGCAACGCGTCCCCGAGGAAGTTGAAGGCGATGACGACGACCAGCACCGGCGCGGCGGGGAAGAGCAGCCAGGGATGGTTCAGCAGCACCGTCACGCGCTGCGCTTCCTCGAGCAGCACGCCCCAGCTGGTCATGGGCGGGCGGATGCCCAGGCCCAGGAAGCTCAGGGCCGTTTCGCCCAGGATCATGCCCGGGATGGCCAGCGTGGCCACGACGATGATGTGGCTGTAGCACCCGGGCAGCAGGTGGCGCGAGATGATGTACCAGTGTCCCGCCCCCGCGGACCGCGCCGCCGTCGTGTAGTCCTGCTCGCGGAAGACGAGGACCTTGCCCCTTACCTCCCGGGCCAGGCCGCCCCAGCTGATGATGGACAGGATGATGGTGATGCCCAGGTAGGTCTGCACGCTCGTCCATGCCGCCGGCAGCGCCGCCCCGAGGGCCATCCAGAGCGGGATCGGCGGAAAGGAGGCCAGGATCTCGACGACGCGCTGCAGGGTGTGGTCGATCCACCCGCCGAAGTAACCGGAGAGCGTGCCGAGGACCGATCCCAGGATCAGGCTGAGGAACACGCCGATGATCCCCACGGTAAGGGATACGCGGGCGCCGTGGATCATGCGGGAGAGCAGGTCGCGGCCCATGCGGTCCGTGCCCAGGAGGTACATGGGGCCCTCGGAGTGGACCAGCCGGAAGTCTCCGCCGCCGTCCCGCGACAGGAACCGGACCGGGTACCGCCGGGACCGGTCGGTCTCGTACTCCAGTTCCAGGGTGACCGGGTTCTGCGTGGAAGTCAGCCCGTAGACGAAGAACCCGCCGGACCACTCGAAATGAACCTCTTGGGGTGGAAGGTGGCGGACCTGGATCCGGATGTCGTTGTGGTCGTACGGGGAGAAAAAGCCGGCGAATATGGCCACCAGGTAGAACAGTCCCAGGATGATGGCCGCCGCGATCCCCATCCGGCTCTTCCGGAACCTGCGCCAGATCAGCGTGCGGTAGCTCAGGTAGCCCGAATCCTGGACCGCGTCTGCCTGTACGGCTGTGGTTGCAGTCATGGGGTTACTCCCCGAATGATGCCGCTCACCATGCGAATCGCACCATTTCCCGATGGTTCGTCACACTACTCATACCGTATCCTCGGGTCCGCCCAGGCCAGCGCGATGTCGGCCAGGATGTTGCCGATGATCAGGAGCAGGCTGAACATCATCAGCAGGGTGCCGGCCAGGTAGATGTCCTCGGCGACCAGGGCACGCAGCAGAAGCGGTCCCACGGTCGGCAGGCCCAGGACGATCGCCACGATCGTGGCCCCGGAGAGGATGTTCGGCAGGCTCATGCCCAGGATCGTGATCAGCGGGTTGATGGCGATGCGCGCCGCGTGCTTTATGACGACGACGGACTCCTTGAGGCCCTTGGCGCGGGCGGTCTGGACGAATGGCTGGCCGAGGACGTCCAGCAGGTTGCCGCGCATGATGCGCATCAGTCCGGCCGTGCCGTTGATGCCCACCACGATGACCGGGATCCAGAGGTGCTTGAGGAAATCGACGAGCTTGTCCCAGGTCCATGGCGCGCCCTCGTACTCGCTCGAGAAGAGTCCGAACAGGGGTATCCTGTAGATCTCGAACACGAAGACCAGGAGGGCGAGGGCCAGCAGGAATCCCGGCATGGACATGCCGATGAAGCTGATGAAGGACAGGACGTTGTCCGACAGGCGGTACTGGTGGGTGGCCGAATAGATGCCGATGGGGATCGCCACGGCGTAGGTGAACAGCAGCGCGCCCAGGGCGATGAGCACGGTGAAGGCGAGCCGGTCCCAGATCAGCTGGTTGACTTCCTGCTCGTATTCGAAGGATTCGCCGAAATCGCCCACGACGAACCCCGATATCCAGCTCAGGTACTGCCGCCACATGGGGCGGTCCAGGCCGTAGCGCTCCCGCAGCTCGTCGATGCGGGCGATGGAACTGCTGTCCCCGTACATCTCTTCCAGTTCCTGGATCTTGCGGTCCAGGAAGTCGCCCTCCGGCAGCTGGATGATGACGAACCCGATCATCGAAATGGCCAGGAGGGTCGGGATGGCCAGGAGACAGCGCTGTATGATGTAGTTGATCACAGGTCAGTCGATGTAGAACTGCTCGGGAAAACTCGTCGCCGGTCCGGCGATGGCCCAGGGGCCGAGTATGCCCGAGTCCGGTACGTTGTGGAAGTTGTTCTTCACGATGACGGGCCTGGGCGTGCGCGCCACGGTGCCCAGGTGAAAGGGACCGTGCTCGATGTGGATCCGCACGGCGTCCTGCACCAGCCGGTGCCGGGCTTCGAGGTCCTTTTCCTGCTTGATCCGGTCGTAGAGTTCGAGCAGTTCGACCATGACGCCCGTGGGCGCCTCGCCCCTTTCGCCGCCCGTTTCATACCACTTCCCCACCTTGGGGTGCCAGTACTTGCCTGACGTCGGAAAAACCCAGTCCGGGTAGGTGAACAGATCCATTTCCGACTCGCCGTGGAGGTGGGCGGTGAACTCGCCGAGGTCACGCCGCAGTTTCAACTCGGCGCCCGGCGGCGTGTAGACGAGGACGTCCAGCCCCAGTTCCCGCCAGCCCTCGGCCACGATCAGGGCGACGTCGTTCTCGTGGGCGATATGCGCCGCGGCCGGCGCGTCCAGTACCAGCGTCAGCCGCTGTCCGTCGGGACGGAGCCGGTACCCCTCGGAGTCGCGGCGGGTAAGCCCCATCTCGTCCAGGAGCCGGTTCCCCTTCTGCAGGTCATAGTCCGCGTCGACGGCCTTCCACATTTCGAAAAGCCGTGCGCCTTCTTCGCTCAGGAAATGCCAGCCCTCCTCGCTCACGGTGGCGCCTTGCGGCGCTGCGAGCCCCTTAAAGGCAACGGCATTGCATTTCTCGCGGTCGATGGCCGCTGCAAGGGCCTTCCGGAACCGCCGGTCGCGGATCAGGCCGCGGAGGACCGGGTCGTTGTCCGACCAGTTGAGGTTGATCGCGGGGTCCGCGCCGGAAGCGCTCTCCCATAGCTTCACACGGTAGCCGCCCTTTTCCCTGCTTTCCATGAAGAGCGAGAAGTCCCGGAGGTCGAGATCGCGGAACTGGCAGTCCACCTCGCCGGCCAGCACCCGCAGGACGCGGATCTGGGATTCGGGGACCAGGGTCGTGACCACGCGGTCGATGTAGGGCAGTTGCCTTCCGTCGTCGTCCACGACGTAGTAGTAGGGGTTGCGTTCAAGGATCACACGGAAGCCGCCCTTTTCGATGCGGGTGATCGTCCACGGCCACAGGGAGGGCTTTTCCGGGTTGCGCTGGGGCAGTCTGTGCTTCTCGTACAGGACGAAATCGTCCACGCCGTCGCTATGGTCCGGGTGGAACTGCTTCATGTAGTGTTCCGGCACGTTGTACTCTTCGCTCCACCAGAAGCCGGTCGCCAGCCACAGGGGCACGAGCCAGTTGGGCCCGGCGAATTTCATGACGATGGTGTAGTCGTCCGGCGTCTCGACTTCCATGGGTCTGCCGTCCACGAGGCACCATACGGGCGGCGGGTACCGGTGGCGATCGTCGAGACACAGGTCGTACCACGCGCGGAAGGAGGCCGACGTATAGGGATGGCCGTCGGACCAACGCACGCCCTCGCGGAGCTTCAGGGTCAGTGCCGTGCCGTCCCCGTTGAACGCCCACGATTCCGCCAGGCCGGGCTCGAGGCCCGTGGTCAGACGGTTCCACCGGATCAGCGGGGCGTATCCGGCGATCATCTTCCAGGTGCCGAGATCGGTGTTGTTGTGGAACTGGCGCCAGGTCCCGCCGTAGACCCCTGGACCGTCGTAGCCTTCATAATCGTTCCTGGCCACGAGCGGGCTGGCCGGGATCCGCTCGTGGAGGGGCGGCAGGATGCCCGCCGCCACCCGGTCGGCCAGCTCGGGCGCTTCCAGCGACGTCCGGGCAGCGGCGTCGGCGACTGACGGTTCCGGTGCGTTTCCGCCACCGCCGCCGGCACAGGCCAGCAGTCCGGCCAGGGCCGTCAGAGGCAGGCATTTCATTATGTCCTTCATACCTTTTCTCATCTGTATCTCATCCGCGACTCCGACATTGGACCGCCCGGCCGGTCAAACGCCCTGGAGGGACAGGGTGTCGCTGTAGTGGCACGCCGCCCTGACGCCTCCGGGATAGGTCTTGAGTTCCGGTTCCGTTTCCCGGCACAGTTCGGTGGCGTACCGGCAACGCGGGTGAAAATGGCAGCCTTTTGGCGGCGCCGCCGGGTCGGGCACGTCGCCGGTCAGCGCGATGCGCGACCGCTTCCGCTGTACCGCGGGGTCCGCCACCGGTACGGCGGAAATCAGGGCTTCCGTGTAGGGATGCAGTGGATTGTGGTAGATTCGCTCGGAGGGTCCCGTTTCCACGATCCGGCCCAGGTACATGATCGCCACGCGGTCGCTGATGTGCTGCAGCACGCTGAGGTCGTGGGTGATGAAGACGTAGGACAGGCCCAGCCGGTCCTTGAGGGAAGCCAGGAGGTTCAGGATCTGGGACTGCACCGACACGTCGAGAGCCGAAACGGGCTCGTCCGCGATGATCAGTTCAGGCTGTAGCGACAGGGCCCGGGCGATGCCGATGCGCTGGCGTTGTCCCCCGCTGAAAGCATGGGGATAACGGCGCATGTCTCCGGCGTTCAGACCGACGTCGCCCAGCAGGTCCGCCACCCGGTCTTCCAGTTCCGACCCACGGGCCAGGCGGTTGACCCGAAGTGGTTCGCCCACGATATCGCTCACCGTCATGCGCGGATTGAGCGACGAATTCGGGTCCTGGAACACCATCTGCATCCGTGTTCTGTATGGCCGCATTTCGCGGCGGTCCAGGGGACTGATATTCACCTTCTCCCTCCCGAATACAATGTCCCCGGCCGTGGGAGGGATCGTCTTCAGCACGCAGCGTCCCAGGGTGGTCTTGCCGCATCCGCTCTCGCCCGCCAGTCCCAGGGTTTCCCCGATTCCACACTGGAAATCGACGCCGTCCACCGCCCGGACGTCTCCCTTTTTGCGGCGCCAGAGCCCCTTGTGGATCGGATAGTACTTTTTCAGGTTGCGGACGTCGAGGATGGTCGACATGGGAGAAACCACCGCATTTCCGGAAGATTGCGAATTCGATCGAAACGGGCTTCGGCGGTCTGGCATCGCCTGATGGCATCGCCTGATGGAATGCGCGAGCCTTCTACGCCCGCACCTGCACGTAGTCCTTGGCGACCTCGTCCGCGTGCCAGCACCGAACCTGGTGCCCCGGCTCGATTTCCTCCACCGGGGGCATCTGGCCGCATTGTTCCGTAGCGTAGCGACAACGAGGCGCGAAAGCGCAGCCCTCCGGCAGCTTGAGTGGAGACGGGACCGTCCCGGGAATCGTGGACAGCCGTGCGGTCCTATCGCGGTTGATCCGGGGCGCCGATTCGAGCAGCCCGCGGGTATAGGGATGAGCGGCCTCGTAGAAAACCCGCTCCGGCGATCCGGTTTCCACCACCTGTCCCGCGTACATGATCAGGATCTCGTCGGCCATGTCGGCGATCACGCCCAGGTCGTGGGTAATCATCACGATGGCCATGTCGTGGTTGCTTTTGAGTTCCCTGAGCAGTTCAAGTATCTGTGCCTGGATGGTCACGTCCAGCGCGGTGGTAGGCTCGTCGGCGATCAGCAGTTCGGGGCCGCATGACAGGGCCATGGCGATCATGGCGCGCTGCCGCATACCGCCTGAAAGCTCGTGGGGATACTCATCCACCCGCTGCGCCGGGCCGGGGATGCCAACCTCCGAAAGGGCCTGCACCGCGCGGGAGCGCGCGGCCTGCCGGTCCATGCCGTGATGCAGGCGGAGGGCCTCGCCGATCTGATTTCCCACGGTATACACCGGGTTGAGGGCAGTCATGGGTTCCTGGAAGATCATGGAGATCTTGCGGCCCCTTATCCGTCTCATCTCGTCGCCTGAGGGATCGAGCGCGTGTATGTCGACCGTCGTGCCGTTGTCGCGGCCGTAGTACACGATACTACCTTCCACGTAACCCGGTTTCGGAACTAGCTGCATGAGGGAAAGCCCCATCATGCTTTTCCCGCAGCCGCTTTCACCGACCACTCCCAGGGTTCTGCCCCGCCGGATCTGAAACGAAACGTCGCGTACGGCCCGGACGGGACCGTCGTCTGTTGGGATTGTGGCGGACAGGTGTGATATATCCAGGAGGAGGTCGTCCATACAAGGTCATTTTAACGCCCGGTTTGAAGGGATGTCAAGGTGATACGGGCAGCGTCAGAGATGGAAGTTTGAAGATATGAGGACATTGATTCGATGGAAGTTTGAAGATATGAGGACGCTGGTTTGTAGGAAATAGCACTGTATTCTGCCATTTAACCCCAACGGATTTACCGTGCTGGACTATCCAAGGAGTCGAATATGCATGCGTCAGAGACGGCCCGGAATGCCTGGACACGTCGAGGTTTCATGAAAGGCGCGCTGGCGGCCGGTACGGCCGGCGTCGCCCTTTCCATGTCGGACAGGATTGCCATGGCCACGCAATTGATCTCGGGCGGCAGGCCCTCCATCGAAGCCATACGGGGTGTGGGCGTGCAGCCGGGTCTCGTACGCATGAGCCTGAATGAAAACCCGCTGGGACCGTCGCCCCGGGCCATCGAGGCCATGGCGAACCGGATGTTCGGCGTCAATCGCTACGGAACGGACCTGAGCGACCTGATGGAGGCCTTGTCGACTTTCGACGGGGTGGAACTGCCCGAGCCGGACAATACCATGCGGCGCTCGTTTTTTAGGCCGCCCCCCGGCCCCTTCATGTTAACCCCGGGATCCAGTCTCATCCTGGACCTGCTCTGCCTGGCCTGTCTCAGCCGCAACGGCGGCGAAGTCATCGAGGCGGAGTTCGGATACGGGTCCATTTCCCGCTCCGCCAGCGATTACAAGGACATGTTCGGCGTCGACGTCAACATCGTACGGGCGCCGATGACGGCAGATTACCGGCACGATCTCGACGGGATGGCCTCCGTTGCGTCCGAG
Organism: bacterium; assembly: GCA_965202605.1. Taxonomy (GTDB): domain Bacteria; phylum JAAXHH01; class JAAXHH01; order JAAXHH01; family JAAXHH01; genus JAAXHH01. The sequence continues at coordinate 1,135,360 of OZ241838.1, read as the reverse complement.
AAGACGTCGCTGGTGGTCATCACCAACCCCAACAATCCCACGGGCACGCTGCTGCAGCCCGACGAAATCGAAGCCTTCGTCAACAAGCTGCCTCCTTCGTCCGTCGTGGTCATCGACGAGGCCTACCTGCACTTCGCGGAGCAGGACCCGATCCCCTCGGCCATCCCGCTGGCCGTGAAATACGACAACGTGGTCGTGGTCAGGACTTTCTCAAAGGCCTATGCGCTGGCCGCCGTGAGACTGGGGTACTGCGTCGCCTCGCAGAAGATCCAGGACGAAATGCGGAAGTACTACCAGGAAAGTCCGAACGCCCTGGCCACCGTGGCCGGCGCGGCCGCGGTGCGGGACCTGGAGCATCTCCAGAAATCCCGTGAGGCCGTGTGGGACTTCAAGAAGCGTTGCTACGCGGCCTTCGACGAGATGGGGATCGAGTACCTGCCCTCCCAGGGCACCTTCGTGATGGCCGATCTGAAGCGGTCGGCGATGCAGGTGGTCCGGGAAATGCGCGCCCGAAACGTCTGGATCAGTTCCCGCCGGCAGCGGGAATTCCGGAACTGGATCCGGGTCTCCGCCGGTACGGAGGCGGAAACCGAGGTGTTCATCCAGACCCTCAAGGACGTGCTGGCCAGGTCCAGCTGAATCCTGTGGGTCAAGCAACTTAACATAAAAAAGTCCAGCGGTGTATTCGCCGCTGGACTTTTGTTTTAACGGAGTTTTAGGCTTGTTGGGTTGTTCAAATCAGATACCTGTACACTTCACTCAACCAATCCCTCTCTCGTTTTATGACTTCCAGGTCTCCTCTTCTGTAGAACGCACTCCAAGGTTCGATTCCATTACTCCCCCAATTCGATATTCTTGAAATCTCCGATTCCTGAAGATCAACAAGGGAATCAATCACTTTTTTCGGGCTATATTCACCATAAGCCTCGCATAATATATTCAGCCTGTCCCGCAATACGGGAGGTTCCTCGAACCCGCAGTCCCTCCAGTAATCATCACCACGCAGCGGTACGTGATACCAGGCGACCTGCGCGACATCCATGATGGTTTCGCCTGGTTCTGCGAAATCCCAATCTATGATACCCGTCAGCACACCATTATGCCAGATCGTATTCCAGGGACCAAGATCACCGTGGCGTACAGTCCATCCAGCTCGCCATTTCAAATCCGGGACACACCATTCGGCATTTTCGGGAGGAATGTAGCTTTTAAGGGCGAGATGGTAGGATTTCAGAAATCCAGCCATTTGAACCAGGCCACTGTCGGTCCTAAGTACTTCTGGCCATGGCCTCAGGCCTGCGTCGCCGTCGATGCAGGTCAGTATTTCATTCCCGGCTTCAACCCCGTGTAACCTTGGGACGCCCTTGAAACCGGTGTTTTCAAGAAACGTGAGTAGATCGTGCACAGCAGGTGTCCACCGATTGACAGGACGGTGAACGACATCACCGATGCGTTTGACAGTGTGCAAGGCACCGCGTTGGTAGTCCCTGTCTGCTATCATGATATCCTAAATACAAAAACGGGAGCGTGTGATACCTCTCACGCCCCCCGTTTAGCGGTCTTCCGTCAACTATAACGCCCGCTTCAATTCCTCCGGTGTTCCTAGGACTTCGTCGATCTCACCGGAGCGGCGGGTTCTGCTTCCGGATCCGGTGTTTCCACCGTCTCCTGCTCCTGGCCGTTCTCCGTCTCCTGCTCCTGGCCGTCCACGGCTACGGCCCCGTTGCCGTCCCCGGGTTGCGTTTCTGGTACGGAAGCTTCTCTGGCTTCTTCCTTTGTCTCCTTAGACTCAGTGGCATCATTCGTATCGGGGGGTAAGGGGGGCAGGGTCTTGCCTTCAATGAGCGCGGCCACCTCGTCCCGCGAAAGCGAATCGCGCTCCAGCAGGGCTTTAGCCACGACGTGAAGCTCGGACTCGTAGTCCTTGAGCAGTTTTTCAACCCTTTCACCGGCCAAAGTCACGAACTGCTGGATTTCCTGGTCGATGCGATGGGCGGTCGTTTCGCTGTAATTCGCCTGGTGGGCTATGTCACGGCCGAGGAAGACCTCGTGTTCTTTCTCGCCCAGCGCCGTGGCGCCCAGTTCTTCGCTCATCCCCCAGTCGCATACCATGTGACGGGCGATCCGGGTGACCTGCTCGATGTCGTTCTGCGCGCCGGACGTAACCTCCCCGAATACGATCTGCTCGGCCGCGCGGCCGCCCAGCGCGGCGGCCATCGTGCCCAGGCAGTACGAGCGGGACTGCAGATAGCGTTCTTCCGGCAGGGGAATGGTCACGCCCAGGCCCCTGCCCTGGGGCAGTATCGTCACCTTGTGCAGCGGGTCGATTTCGGGTATGAGTTCGAAGGCCAGGGCGTGGCCGGCCTCGTGGTAGGCCACGATCTCCCGCTCCTTGTCGCTGATCACAAGTTGGCGCTTCGAGCCCATCATGATCTTTTCTTTAGCCTCTTCGAAGTCGTCGCTTGTCACGGCGGAGTGATCGTACCGCGCCGCGATCAGCGCCGCCTCGTTCACCATGTTGGCGAGGTCCGCTCCGACCATCCCGGGCACGCCCTTGGCCAGTACGTCCAGCTTGACCGAATCGTCGAGCGGGATGTTGCGGCCCTTCACGTGGATCTCCAGGATCTTTTCCCGGCCAACCACGTCGGGCCGGTCGACGACGATATGCCGGTCGAAACGGCCGGGGCGAAGTAGCGCGGGGTCCAGCACGTCGGGGCGGTTCGTGGCGCCGATCACGATGATGGAATCCGTTTTCTCGAATCCGTCCAGTCCCACCAGCAACTGGTTCAGGGTCTGTTCCCGTTCGTCGTGCCCGCCGCCGAGTCCGGCGCCCCTGTGGCGGCCGATGGCGTCGATTTCATCGATGAAAATAATGCACGGGGCGTTCTGACGGGCCTGGTCGAAGAGGTCGCGCACGCGGGAGGCGCCGACGCCGACGAACATTTCCACGAAGTCGGAACCGCTCATGCTGAAGAAGGGCACGCCCGCCTCACCCGCCACGGCCTTGGCCAGCAGGGTCTTCCCCGTGCCCGGCGGACCCAGCAGCAGGGCGCCTTTCGGTATGCGGCCGCCGAGGGCGTGGAACTTCTCCGGGTTCTTCAGGAATTCCACGATTTCCTGCAGGTCGCGCTTGGCTTCGAGGACGCCCGCCACGTCGGCGAATGTTATGGAGGGCCGGTCTTCAACGATCATCTTGGCCCGGCTCTTGCCGAAGGAGAACATGCCGCGCTGGCCCGATTGCATCTGCCGCAGGATGAATATCCAGAACCCGATCAGGAGCAGCCAGGGCAGGGCGGCGATGAGGTAGCCGACCCAGTTGGTGGCCTCCGGCTCGGCCGTGACCATCACGTTTCTGGCCATGAGATCCGAAACCAGTTCCGGGTCGTCGAAGGGGATGTACACCTTGAACTCGCGCAGGCTCTGGTTCGCGCCTTCGATCACGGCCGACGAGTTCTGGCGCAACGTGCCCGTGATCAGCTTCTCGGTAATGGTGACCTGCTCGATGTTGTCGGCTTCGAGAAACTGCTGAAACTGCGTGTACGACACCGTTGCGACGTTATCGCCGCGTCTGGGCAGGAACTGGGCGGCCATCAGGAAAAACAGGAAGAGGACGAGCCAGATCAGGATCGAGCGGTTCTTTTTCGTCTTGTCGGGCTGAGGCTGCCGTTCGTTCCGGGGCGGGGGTTGATTCCGGTCCTGGGGAGGCTGGGACATATCTGGTTGAAGACCTCGATTCGTTCGGTGGGTTGGCGTCTCAGAATCCGGTGCAGATCGGCGCGGCGACGATGAGGTGGCGAAGATCCAGGCTGCCCTCGGCGGGGTATTGCGACCAGTCCCTGAACATGCTTCGGAGTTTGCCGCGTGCTTCCGAGAGCCTGCGTTTCACCGTGCCCACGGGTACGTTCATCCTCGTGCTGACCTCGTCACAGGAATAACCGGTGAAATAGTACATGGCCACGGTACGTCTGAGCGCCTGGGAAAGCGTATCGACCGCCTTATGCAGCCTGCGGCTGTTTGCCCGTTTCCGATGCTCGTCTCCCGGCCAGGCCTGAGGCCCGGGTTCCGCCTCGGACCACGCATCTCCCTGATTCCTGGGGTCGCCCACGTGGGCAAGGCACCGGTTGCGCGCGATGACGCGCAGCCACTGGTGAAACCGTTCCGGGTCGCGCAGAGAAGACAGACGCTGGTAAGCGGCAAGCCACACGTCCTGTACGATGTCCTGCTCGTCCTGGCGGTTTCTGACCATGGACCCGACGATTCGCCTGATCTCACGATCATACCGTGTTACCAGCTTTTCGAAATCGTCCGGACAGCCGTTCAGCACGCTTGCGATGATGGGTCCGTCCGCTGTATGCGCCATTTCGAGTGCCCTGCGTCAGGGGGCGTGTTCCCCGTGAAGCGCGGAAACGCACCGCGAAAACCATTCACTATATTAAGAGGGTCCGGAACGTAAAATGGTTCGGTTTTTTTCGCACCGGGCCAACCCGCCGTTAATATACCTGAAAAACATGGTCCCGTCAAGCAGCCCCGGCTGCCCCTTCGTTGGCGGATACCACGCGAATTTCGCGGGTCAGACCGATCAGCCCCACCAGGTTCGGAAACATCATGCAGGCGACCATGATATCGCCGAGGTCCCAGATCATCCGAGCCTCGTAGACCGCCCCGAAGAAGGCGGCCGCACACCAGGTGATCCGGATGCCCCAGACCACGCCCCGGGAATCCGTCACGAACCGCAGCCCCTGCTCGGCGTAGTAGGACCATGTGACCATCGTGGTGAATCCGAACATCAGGGAGCAGAGCGCGACGATGGCTCCACCGAAGGGGATCACGGAGTTGAGCGCGGAGGCCACGAGGGCGGTACTGATCTCGCCGTTGTGCCATACGCCGGCGATGACCACCGTTACGGCGGTCATGGAGCATACGACGATCGTGTCGATGAAAACCCCGATCATGGAAATGTATCCCTGCCGCAGCGGGTCGCTTGTCTGGGCGGCGCTGTGGGCGATCCCCGCGCTGCCGAGGCCCGCTTCGCTGGATATGACGCCCCGACGGATGCCGTATTGAATCGTCCGGGCAATCGTAGCGCCGGCGAATCCCCCCACCGCGGCCACGGGGGTGAACGCGCTCTCCACGATCAGCCAGAGGGCGGCCGGTAGCGCGTCGAGGTGCATGATGACGACGTAACCCACGCTGGCCGCATAGACGAGGACCATGGTGGGGACGAGGCGTTCGGCGACCAGGCCGATGCGCTTGATCCCGCCGATGATTACCACGGCGAGTATGAGTGTGAGCAGACCACCGGTGATCCACTTGGCCACGTCGAACTGGGTGTTCAGCACCAGGGCGATGGAGTTCGCCTGGCCGATGTTGCCGCCGCCCAGGCCGCCCAGCGTGGCGCAGAGCGCGAAGATCGCACCGATGGTGGGCAGGTTCAATCCTTCCTTCAAATAGGACATGGGACCACCGAGCATGAGGCCGTCCCGGGTCTTTCCCCGGTATCGCAGAGCCAGAACGGTTTCGGCGTACTTCGTCGCCATGCCGAGAGGCGCCATGGCCGCCATCCAGAAGGCGGCGCCCGGTCCGCCGACCGCAATGGCCGTCGCCACACCCGCGATGTTTCCGTTGCCGATGGTCGCCGCCATGGCGGTGGTCAAAGCCTGAAAGGGCGAAATGTCGCCGGAGTCCAGTTCGCCTTTGTCCCGCCGCAGGGCGCCCCGCATGACGAGGCCGACGGCCGTGCCGAACTTTCGGAACTGGACCCCTCTGCTGGCGAAGGTGAGCATGAGGCCCAGGACGGCGAGCACGCCGATCGTCCAGGGTCCCCACATGAAATCGGATATCACGCGCAGGACGGCATCCATGGCGTACCTCTTTCGCTGGAGACGTGTTGCAGAAATATGGGTGACTGGTGCGATCCGGATGGGTGACAGATGCGATCCGGAGTCAGGTTCAATCTACTGCGCTTCCCGGGTTAAACAAGGTGAAAGACGCCGGGGCGCCGTCAGGTTTCGTATCGCTGTTTTGGTTGTCTCCCGATATGGGGCGTCTTATCTTGGATGTTCGCATTCACCAAGGTTCAAGCGGAGCTTTCATGACCGACCGTACCTACGGCGTCCTGCTGGTCAGTTTCAGCAGGCACAGCCACCAAAGCAGTTTCGTGCCCGCCTTCGTGGATCATCCCCGGATCCGCATCGTCGGGGTCGCGGACGACGCGGATGTCGACCCCTATCTCAAGCCGTTGAATCGGTCCTGGGCCGAGCGGCTGGACGTAGCCTGTCACGAGGGGATCGAAGCGGCGGTTCGTCGTGCCGAGGTCGACATCGTGAGCATCGGCCACGAAATCGAGCGGCGGTCCGAAATCGCCATGCTGGCGGCCCGCGCGGGCAAGCATCTCTGGATCGACAAGTTCATCGGAGCCAATATGTCCGAGTGTCGCGCCGTGGTCGACGCAGTAGACAGGTCGGGCGTCGCAACCATCCTTCCCAGTTACATTTACAACGATCTTATAAACCAGAGTAAGAAGATGATCGACGGGGGTTTCCTGGGCGAGTTGACGGCGATGCACGTGGATATTCTGTTCGGCAAAGGCATCCCCCGGCCGATATCGAAGAAACGGCGAAACCCGGGTTTCTGCCGGCGGGCAGATGGAAATTCCCGGACATAAAGCGCGAGTTGCTGACGGTCGGCGCCTATGCCGTGGCCCTGGTGCAGCAGTGCTTCGATCCCGTCGTCGAAGTATACGGCCAGGGCGGCGCCTACTTCTTCCCGGAACACGCCGCCCATGGCGCGGACGATTTCGGGACGCTGTCTCTCGTGGACCGGTCCGGCCGGGTGGCCACCATTTCCGCCGGGCGGAACGGCATCGCGTCGCACGGCGCGGGAGGACCCAACCAGGCTTTTCTGTTCGGCACGAAGGGGACGGGAAGGGTGGACGGGAAGCGTCCCGGCATCGATACCCATCTGCGAAACCGTATCGTGGACGGCGATTACGGCGTCGACGAAGACGATCCAATGCAGTGGCACAGCGGTCCGCCGACCCTGCTGACCTCCACGGGACTGGAATTCACCCGCGCCGCCCTGGACGACCTTGTCCACGCGCTGGACACCGGCGGCCGGCCGCGTTTCACCGTACATGACGCGCGGGACCACATGGAAGTCCTGCTGGCGGGCTACGGGTCCATTGTACGGGAACGGCCGGTCCGTCTGCCCTTGCGCGGCGAGGAGGCGGCGTGAAAGAGATAGAGGGACTGGTCATAGGCAGTCCACGGGACTTCGACCGCTTCCGGGAGGATCTGGAAGGGCAGGAAGGGTTGGTATTCGCCAGGACGCCGGGTGGTACCCGCATTGGCGCAGGGGAAGGCTCGGCCGGCCATGGCGCGGCGCTCGAAATCTTGCGGGACGCCTTCGAGAAATACCGCCCCCGGAGCGCCCTTGTTCTCTCGCCCTACCGGGGCATGTCCGCGGATACGGCACGCCTGATGGAAAACGGTGTCGACGTACGGACCGCCGGCCCACTGCCCGCCGGCTCCCGTGATCTCAGGCCGCCCATCACGGAAATGCACCGGTCCGACCCCGGGTTCTCCGCGATGCTGGAGGCGAGCCGGCAGGACGATTTCGGGGACCCGGTGTATCTTCGCATGGTCTCTGCGCCGGAAGGCGGAAATTGGCAGAGATGGTGGTGCGTCTTCCAGATGTGCAGGAAGGCCGCGGTGCTGCTGGGTTCACCCCTGCGGCACGTCTACGTCGCAGCGGCGGGGGTGAGGCCCCGGTTGCATGTGACGATCACGCTGAAAACGGTTCGCAATTCCACCGGTCACCTGCTGGTCGCGCCGAGCGGAGCCGGGCTGCAGGACGATCTGTTCTTCCTGGGAACCGGCGGTACGCTCTCGGACGACTCCCTGCTCAATCAGCCAGGCGTTTACGGGCAATCGAATTACCGCATGTTGCCGAGGCCGGTCCGGCGGCGCCTGGCTGAACTGTGGCGCGATGACGCGGTAATCTCAATGACCGAAGATGAGCGGCGTTTCTACCGGGATCTCCTCCGCGCGATCGGCGACTCGTCCCGATCGCGCGGCGGGGTCCGCCTGGAATATCCCGCGGCCTGATCTGACGGGTACCGGAATCAAGCCGATCATCGGGACCGGAGCAGCAGGCTTAAGCACGACATAAGGATGCCGATATTCCATGACCGTAGCTTCGCCAACCATTGCCGAAGTCGATTCGCAAGAGACCGGCCATGCGTCCCTGCCTTTTCTCCGACGTATGCTGAAAAACCGCATGGTCTGCGCAGGCGGCGGCATGGTGCTTTTCCTGTTGATCCTCGCGCTGGCCGCGCCGGTCCTCACCGGGCTGGGCCATCTCCACGACCCCATGCAGCAACTGCCCGAAGGCCTGGACGCCGACGGGCTGCCGATTCCACCCGGAGAACCTTTCCTCCTCGGTACGGACCAGCTCGGACGGGATGTGCTGGCCCGCCTGGTCCACGGGACGCGCATCTCCCTTTTAGTAGGCATCGTGGCCATGCTGATCGCCGTTTGCGTCGGGGTGACCGTAGGCATGCTTGCGGGATACCACGGCGGCTGGGTCAACACGGTGCTTATGCGGGGGACCGACGTTATGCTGACGATTCCCGGTCTACTCCTGGCCATCGCCTTCGCAGGACTGATGGACGGCCGGGTGATCCACCTGCATCCCCCGTTCCTGGACTGGCTCGGGCTGGAGATTACGCTCAAACGGGGACTGGTCAGCGTGTTTCTCGTCATCGGGCTGGTCAGCTGGACCTGGATCGCCCGGACCATCCGCAGCCAGGTGCTTGTGCTTAGGAACCGGGAGTTCGTCACTTCATCCCGGGCCATCGGCTGTTCGGACGTCCGCATCATGGCCATGCACCTGCTGCCCAACGTCCTTCCCCTGATCATCGTGCTCGGGTCCCTGGCCACGGCGAACACCGTCCTGCTTGACGCCGGACTGAGCTACCTCGGAGTTGGCGTGCCGCCGCCCGCGCCTTCATGGGGCACCATGATCGCAGAAGGCCAACCCTACTTTATCGTATCACCCCACCTCACCATGGCCCCCGGCGTAGCCATCATCGTGGCCGTAGTGGGATTCAACCTGCTGGGACAGGGCCTGCAGGAGGTGCTGGACCCCTACGTGAAGGAAGGACAGGGCGGATGATTCGGACGCGTATATACAATGTATCTACAACGGCGGATTCTTTGCGATCACGGTGCCCCGGGAGGGTTGACCCCCAGTTGCTCGTTCCCCTGAGCCTGATATTCCTTTTTCTTGCCGTTTCCTGTTCCGGAGACGCCCGTTCAGAGCGGCTGCGTCCCGGTGAGAACGTCCTGCGGATCGCCGTGCCTTCTGATCCCCGTTCGCTCGACCCGGCCATCGCCTATGACGTGGTGACCTGGCCGCTCGTGCGCACCCTGTTTCACGGTCTGGTCGACTACGACGACGAACTGAACCTGGTTCCCTGGCACGCGCGTTCATGGTCGATCTCCGAGGATGGCCGGACCATTACCTTCAAACTGCGCCAGGACATCCGGTTTTCGAACGGCCGGCCGATTACCTCCGAAGATTTCGCCTATTCCCTCGAGCGGATTCTGAATCCGGCCACCAGGTCCCCCGGCCAGGGATTCTACCGGAATATCATTGGTGCGGGCGCCTTTCAGGATGGCTCCGCCGACCGGGTTTCGGGCTTGCGTACCCCAGACCGGGAGACCCTCGAGATCGAACTGGTCCATCCCGACCTCCCCTTTCTCTACTGTATCGCCATGCCCTTTGCCTACGCCGTGCCCCGCGAAGAAGTGGAGCGCCACGGGGACAGGTTCGGCCGGTATCCCGTCGGCGGAGGACCCTACACGCTGGCGGCCTGGCAGCGTGGAACGCGCATGCTGCTGGAGAAGAGTCCGTCCTACTACCGGGCGGACGAAGTTCGGCTGGAAGCCATCGAGCTGATGGTTGGAGGGGACGAGACCCTGCACATGATGATGTTCGAGCGGGGCGAGCTGGATATCGCGAGCGTCACGTCGACGGGGATACCGGACGCAGACTTCATCCGGGTAATGAATGATCCCGTGCTCAGAGAGCGGGTCGCCCATCAGCCCCTGAACGCCATACAGTACCTCTCCATGAACACGGAGAGGCCGCCCTTCGACAACGTGAACGTGCGCAGGGCGGTCAACCACGCCATCGACCGGAAACGCATCGTGAGGCTGATCAGCGACCGGGGGATACTCGCCCGCGGCGTGCTCCCGCCCGGCATGCCGGGATTCAATGAAGCACTCCAGGGATACGACTACGACCCGGAAAAGGCGCGGGAACTGCTCGAGGAAGCCGGTTACCCGGAGGGATTTACCACCGAGCTCATGATCACGGCCCAGAGCGGCATAGATACCAAGATCGGACAGGCGGTGCAGCAGGATCTCGCGGCGGTCGGCATCATGGTGGAGATCCGGCCGGTGACCGGTCCGACAAGGATCGAAGCGACGGGCCGGCGCGGCGCGGTGCCCTTCTCCACCTTCGGCTGGTACCAGGACTACCCGGATCCGAGCAATTTCCTCGACGTGCTGCTGAATGGCGATCGGATCACCGAGGTAAACAGCACCAACGTGGCGTTTTATGACAATGAACGGGTCAACGCGTTGCTGAACGAAGCGTCCACCAGTACCGACCAGGCACACCGGCTCGCCCTTTACCAGGAAGCGGAGCGGCTGATCGTGGATGACGCGCCCTGGGTGTTTCTGTACTACCCGCAGATGTATCTGCTTCGGCAGCCCTGGCTGAAGGGGCTGAAGCTGAATCCCGTCTGGCCCATTCGGTACGAACTGATGTGGATCGAACCATGAAAGCGAACCGAAACCCAATAAGGAAACCACCATGTTGAGCAGGATCCTGCGCCGGCTGGGCTGGGCCGCCGTGATCCTGTGGGGGACCACGGTGATTACGTTTCTGATCGTCCACGCGGTTCCGGCCGATCCCGTCAGGGTATACGCGGGGGCCAACGCGGATGCCGAGACGATCGAACGAATCCGCTCGGAAATGGGATTCGACGATCCGCTGGCCGTGCAGTACGGACGCTACATCGGCAACCTGCTGCGGGGCGACCTGGGTACGTCCCTGGTGACGGGAGAACGGGTGCTGGACGCCATTCTGGCACGGTTCCCCGTAACTTTCGCCCTTGCCCTGACCGCGGTTTGCCTGTGGATGCTGATGAGCGTACCGCTTGGCGTCCTGACAGCGAAGTACCGGGGCCGGACCATCGACCGGGCGGTGCTGATCGTATCCCTGGTGGCTATCTCCCTGCCCGTCTTCTGGCTGGCCCGCATGCTGCAGTACTACCTGGCCTATCGGACCGGGGTGTTTCCGGTGGGCGGCTGGGCCGGCTGGACCCACGTCATCCTGCCCGCGGCGACCCTTGCCCTGGTGATTACGGGTTACTACGCCCGGCTGGTCCACACGAACATGGTGGAGGTGCTGAACGCCGACTACGTGCGCGTGGCCCGCGCCAAGGGGGTTCCCGAGTATGTCGTGCTGTTCAAGCATGGACTGCGAAACGCGGTGATTCCCGTCATCACCATCCTGGGCCTCGACATGGCCGCCCTCATGGGCGGCGTGGTGTTCACCGAAAACGTATTCGCCCTGCCCGGACTGGGCGTGCTGGCCCTGCAATCGGTCTTCAATCTCGACGTACCCATGATCATGGGCGTCGTGCTGTTTTCGGCCGCGATGGTGGTCTGCGCCAACATCCTGGTGGATTTGGTGTATATGTGGATCGATCCCAGGGTCGAAGGAATGTAGCGGACCGCACGGACCACGCGGACAGCCGTCAGGAGAGCAGCGCCGAAGTCAGCAGGTCTACCACCAGTTCTGCGTCATCGTATCCGTAAGCCAGCCACAACTGGTTGTCGTCGTGCTCCAGGATCATGGTGGGGAACTTGTCGGCGTGGAGGGACCGGCGCAGTTCGAAGTCCTTGTGGAGCAGTTCGTCGGTGTGGTTGGACTGGAGGTCCCCGGAGAATCGTTGCGTATCGAGGTTCAGTTCCCCGGCCAGCTGTACGAGCGTTTCCACCTCCGATGGGTTGCGGGCCTCGAGATAATAGGCGTGCTGGATGGCCTGAAACATCTCACCGGTCCCTTCCGGCCGCTGCATTCCGGCGGCGATGACGGCACGGCAGGCCGGGTAGGTCGATCTCCTGGGCTCGCAGTCCGTCCAGAAATCCCAGTTGAATTCCGCCCCCGTCCGTTCGGCTACAAGCCGCCACTGGGACTGCACATAGGACCGGGTTTCTTCGGGCATGGGTTCTTCCGAATCCCGGGCCAGGCCGCCCATGACGTAGCGTATGGGAATCTCGTCCGGGAGCACGCCGGAAACCGCCTCCAGCACGGGACTGAAACCCCAGCACCAGGAGCACATGGGATCGGCGATGTAGTAGAGCACGTCGCGCCGCATGGTACCCCTTCCGTCAAGTCGACAATAACCGGCCAAAAAGACCTGTGCGAGTGTAATCGCGGAACGTATTATAGTGAAGCCGAGATCACTTTTTCAAGGGTATATATCAGGAGGAGATGCGCATATGTTCAACGGACTGGGCATGGACATGGGAAACCTGCCGCGGTTGTCGCGCGCCCGCACGCGGTCCATCTCGCCGGAAAACACGGACGGCGGAAAAGGCCGGGGCGGCATGGCCACGGAGGGCACCGGAGCCCACAACGCGCGGCACCTGGGGCAGGGTTGGAAGATTTCCCCCTCATTCGACATAGAAGCCGGCGAGACGCTGACGATGGCCGATATCGAAGGCTCGGGGGCCATACAGCATATCTGGCTGACGCCCACCGGCCACTGGCGCTTCGCCATCCTTCGCATCTACTGGGACAACGAGGAGCATCCCTCCGTGGAGTGCCCCCTGGGCGATTTCTTCGCCTGCGGCTGGAGCGAATACGCCCACGTGTCGTCGCTGGCCGTGTGCGTGAACCCGGCCAGCTCCTTCAACTGCTACTGGGAGATGCCCTTCCGCAAGCGTTGCCGCATCACGCTGGAGAATATCGCCGACGAGAAGATGCGCGTGTACTACCAGATCGACTACACGCTGACCGAGGTCCCCGACGACATCGGCTACTTCCACGCGAACTTCAGGCGGGTGAACCCCGTCCCGTACAAGGAGGTGTACACCATTCTCGACGGCGTCAAGGGCCACGGCCATTACGTCGGCACCTACATGGCGTGGGGCTCCAACAGCAACGGATGGTGGGGCGAGGGCGAGATCAAGTTCTACATCGACGGGGACGACGAGTTCCCGACGATCTGCGGCACGGGCGTCGAGGACTACTTCTGCGGTTCGTACAACTTCGATATCGACGGCCGGTACGTGGAATACACCACGCCATACGCCGGCATGCCCCAGGTCATCTGTCCAGACGGCATGTACAAGTCCCAGCAGCGGTTCGGCATGTACCGGTGGCACGTGTCCGACCCCGTGCGGTTCGAGGAGGACCTCAGGGTAACGATCCAGGCGCTCGGATGGCGGCAGCTGCTCGGTTTTGCCGAGGGCGGCCCCTACCAGGCACTCCAGGACGATGTCGCTTCGGTGGCCTTCTGGTACCAGACCCTGCCGAGTGAGCCCTTCCCCCCACTTCCGGACCGGGATCGACTGGAAGTCATCTGAGATATCGTCGCGCGGCCGGCCGGAGCGGATTCGGGGCCGCGGGAGTAGCGATACACGCGGCCGACCGGCGTGCGCACCGGCCGCGGGAGCGAAATGGAACCGGAACAGCTTCAGTCGGTCCGCAGCCGGATCACGCATACCCTTTTCGTCACCCAGGCCCTGTTCGGCGCCACGCAGGTCGCGGCATTCACGGTTGTGCCCATCCTCGCCGCGCAGCTGGCCGACAGCGAGCGGATGACGGGCGTGCCCATGACCATCGCCTTTCTGGCCCGCTCGATCAGCGCCTTCCCTTTCGGCTGGATCATGGACCGCATGGGCCGGCGGGCCGGACTGACGGCGGGCTACCTCGCGTCCCTGATCGCCGCGGTGACGAGCTTCTGGAGCGTGGCCGTCCATTCCTTCGCGGGGTTCTGCATCGCATCATTCTTCGCCGGCATGGCCCGGAGTTCCGCCGAGCAGGCGCGGTTCATCGGCGCCGAAATCTATCCCGAGTCCGAACGGGCGCGCATCATCGGCAGAATCGTGTCCGCCGGTACCATCAGCGCCATCGGCGGCGCCATGATGGTGGCGCCGGCGGGGATCTGGATCGCGCAATACGGCTATCCGCCCATGTCGGGCCCCTTCGTAGTCGGCGCGGGCCTGAGCCTGGCGGCGATCCTCCTGACCGTCTTCCTGGTACGCCCCGATCCCCTGGACCTCGCCCGGCGCATCAAACCTTCGGACTCCCCGGATATCGACGACAGCACGGCCCGCCCCGTGCGGGAAATCCTCCGCAACGTGCACGTCCGGTACGGCATCGCGGCCATGGTGATCGGCCAGTTCGTCATGACGCTGCTCATGGTGATCACGCCTCTGCACATGAGCCACCACGACCATGGCACGTGGCTGATCTCGTGGGTCATCATGGCCCACGCCATCGGCATGTTCGGCGTTTCCGGCATAACCGGCCGCCTGATTATGCGGTGGGGGCAGCACGACGTGATCAAATGGGGCATGATCATCCTCGTCGTCTCCTGCGTGATCGCGCCCATATCGCCCCGGTTCATTCCGCTCGCGATCGCCCTCTTCCTCCTGGGCCTGGGATGGAATTTCTGTTTCATCGCCGGCTCGTCCCTGCTGTCCAACGCGCTCGCTCCCCTGGAACGGGGCCGGGTACAGGGCGTCAACGAAATGTACATCGCGCTGGCGGCGAGCTCAGCCAGCCTGGTTACGGGATTCCTCTTCGAACAGGGCGGGATGCTGCTGCTGGCGGTGATCGGAACGGTCTTTTCCGTCGCGCTGGGGTTCTGCAGCCTGCTGTACACGCGGAGGACGGGCCGTGAAGCGCAGGCGGAAGCGGCAGGTTGACTGTCTGGCCGGTGAGCGGCAGGAAGGTGCGTGCAGATACCCGGTACGAGTTCAGGTAAGCGCGGTCTTGCCGGGTCTGTCCGGTCTGGCAGGTGGTCTTGCGGGGTCTGTCCGGTCTGCTACGGGGATTCCGGCTGAACGGGCGCGGGAATTTCGTCCACGGTGGCGCATCCCAGGTTGGCCATGTTCACTTCGAGGTCGGCCTTCAGGATCTCGAAGGCGTGATCGCCGCCGGTTTTCCCGAAAGCCCCCACGCCGTACATGAACGCGCGGCCGAGCATGACGAAATCGGCTCCGAGCGAGAGGGCCCGGATGATGTCCAGGCCGGTGCGTACGCCGCTGTCGAACAGGACGCGGGCGCGTCCGTCGACCTGGCGGACGATGGGGGGCAGCGCGTCGATGGCGGCGAGCGTGCCGTCAAACTGGCGGGCGCCGTGGTTCGAGACCTGGATGCCGTCCATGCCCACCTCGACCGCCTTCTCCGCGTCATCGGGATGCATGATGCCCTTGACGATCACCGGTCCGTCCCAGATATCGCGGACTTCGCTGATATATTGCCAGTCGAGGGTACCGCCCAGTTCCTGGCCCACGTAGCTCGCCACCTCTCCCATCTGCTTCGAATCGGCGTACTTTTCGATGGCCCTGAGCCTGGGCAGTCCCGCGATCAGGGTCTCCATGGTCCAGGTGGGATGTTTCAGCGCTTCATAGACGAACCGGGCAGTGATCCGGGGCGGAGTCTCGAGCCCGGCCCGGCTGGTCCGTTCCCTGCGGCTGCCCACGGGCACGTCCGCGGTCACCGCCAGCGTATGGAACCCCGCATCCATCGCGCGCTTCAGCAGATCGTCCCGTATTTCCCGACGCCTGGGCGGATAGAGCTGAAACCAGCCCATGTCGCCCACGATGGGGCCGACCGACTCGGGCGATTGCGTGGCCACCGTGCTCAGGCAGTACGGAAAGCGGTATTTCGCGGCCGTGGCGGCCAGGATGAACTCGGCACGGGGCCACATGAGCCCGGTCAGCCCCACCGGGGACATGCCGAAGGGCACGCTGTAGGTACGGCCGAAGAGCGTTTTGGTCAGATCGGTTTTCAGATTGCCCTTCATGAACACCGGGGCGAGGGTAACTTCCGCCATGCGCTCCAGGTTCCTCGCCACCGCCCGTTCGTCTCCCGTTCCGCAGTCGAGATATTCCCAGGCGATGTGGGGCAGTCTTTTACGCGTCAGTCTTCGCAGATCGCTTACGGCGGGGTACCGCTGCAGCCGCCGCTTGAATCGCTTTTCAGTCATGCGTTCCGTTCCGGCCCGGCAGGAAATGATAGGTTGATTTAAGCCATGGCAATTCGTAATTTGCTACGGTTCTCGCGCCTGTATCCCGGCGCCGTTCGTACCCCAAGATAAACGTACGCAATAAAAAGGCAAGGCGATCAGAATGGACAAGAATCCGCTACTCAACTGGGACGATCTCCCCCCCTTCGACCGGATCGAGACCCATCACATCGAACCCGGTATCCGCGCCATACTCGAGACCTGCGAACAGGCGGTGGCCCGGCTCGAGGAGACGGCGCCGCACACCTGGCATGCGCTCATGGACCCGCTCGAAAGAATCGAGGACGACCTGGGCCGCACCTGGGGCATCGTGTCTCACCTGCACGGGGTGAAGAACTCGCCCGAACTGCGCGAAGTCTACGATCCCCTGCTCGCGGAAGTGGTCAAGTTCAGCAACCGGCTTGGCCAGAGCAAGCCCCTGTACCGGGCCTATTGCGCATTGCGGGACAGCGAGGAAGCGCGGGGTTTCGATCCTGCCCAGCAGAGGATCCTGGAATCGGCCATTCGCGAAGCGGAATTGAACGGCGTGGGCCTGGATGACGATGACCGCGACCGGTACAATGAGATCAGCCAGCGGCTGGCCGAACTGAGCACGAAGTTCTCCAACAACGTCCTCGACGCGACCAAGGCCTTCAAGGTAACGCTGAAGAAGGCAGAAGAAGTCGACGGTCTTCCCGACACGCTCCTCGAACTGGCCGCCGACACGGCCAGGCAGGAGGGACACGATCAGGCCAATGCACAGGAGGGTCCCTGGGTCCTCACGCTGGACTATCCGAGTTTCATGCCGTTCATGCAGCACGGCAAGCGCCGCGACCTGCGGGAGAAGATGTACCGCGCCTTCATTTCAAAGGCGTCTGACGGCCAGTGGGACAATACCGACATAGCCAGGGAAATCATATCCCTCCGGATCCAAAAATCCAAACTGCTCGGATTCGATACTTTCTCGGAATTGAGCCTGAGCCGGAAGATGGCGACAGACGCCGCATCTGTTCGTGAACTGCTCAATGAACTACGCAGGGCGGGCCGCGGTGCGGCCGAACAGGACATGGAGGCGCTGAAGGCGCTGGCCGAAGTGGATAGCGACGACGAACTGAAGCACTGGGACGTCCCTTACTGGTCGGAACGGCTTCGAGAGTCACGCTACGACCTGAAGGACGAAGAACTGAGGCCCTATTTCCCGCTTCCGCGCGTGTTGAGTGGACTGTTCGAACTCACGGAACGCCTTTTCGGGGTACGACTGGAGGAGGCGACGGGCGAAGCGCCGGTGTGGCACGAGGACGTTCAGTATTTTCAGGTACTCAACGGCCGGGACGAACCCATGGCGGCCTTCTACCTGGATCCCTACAGCCGTCCAGCGGAGAAGCAGGGCGGTGCGTGGATGGATACGCTCGTGGGCCGGAGCGCGGTCATGGCTTCCGGCGGACAGACCGCCCGGCTGCCCGTGGCCTACATGATCTGCAACCAGGGCAAGCCCGTCGGCGGCAAGCCTTCCCTCATGACGTTCCGGGAGGTGGAGACCCTGTTTCACGAGTTCGGCCATGCCCTCCAGCACATGCTGACCACCATAGATTACGGCATGGCGTCCGGCATATCCAACGTGGAATGGGACGCGGTGGAGATCGCCAGCCAGTTCATGGAAAACTGGTGTTACGACCGGGGTACGCTCACCGGCCTGGCCCGGCACTACGAGACTGGCGAACCGCTTCCCGATGAAATCATCGACCGCCTCCTCGGCGCCAGGACTTTCCGGGAAGGCAGCAACACGCTCAGGCAGGTGAACTTCGGACTGCTCGACATGGAGCTGCACGAACATTTCGATCCGGAAGGAACGGAAACGATCCTGGACGTTCAACGCCGGATCGACGCGGAGACGCTGATCCTGCCGTCGCTGGAGGAAGACCGGTTCTTCTGTTCGTTTTCCCATATCTTCGCGGGCGGATACGCCGCGGGATACTACAGTTACAAGTGGTCGGAAGTGCTCAGCGCGGACGCCTTTTCCGCCTTTGAAGAAGCGGGGCTGGAAAACGACGGGGAGATACGCCGCCTGGGCGGGCGGTTTCGCGATACCATCCTCGCCCTCGGCGGCAGCCGGCATCCCATGGACGTCTTCAGGGATTTCCGCGGAAGGGAACCGACCACGGACGCGTTGCTTCGGCAGGGCGGACTGGTGGAAGCGGGCGTGAAGGCCGGTTCGGAAGCGGGTGCGGCGTCATCCCGGTCTTGACCGGCGGATTTCACCATGAGAGACTCCGTTCGCATCGGCATGATCGGCGCCGGGCACATCGCCTGTTCCCACGCGGAGGCGTGGCGGAAGGAAGCGACGCTTGCCGCCGTGGCCAGCCGGCGAATCGAGAGCGCCCGAACCCTGGCGGAGCGGTATGGCATTCCCCACGTGTGCCGGGACGTGGACGAGTTGCTGAATCGTGCCGACATTGATGCTGTCGGTATCACCACGCCCCATCACCTGCATCATCCCCTGGCCCTGGCGGCCATGGAGGCCGGGAAGTCGGTCTTCTGCGAGAAGCCCCTCGCGCTGACCGGGCTACAGGCCCGGGAGATGTGGTCGGCGGTCCAGCGCTGCAAGGTTAAAACCGGCGTGCAATCGGGTATGCGCCTGTTCCCGGCCCTGCGGCTCCTGTCCCGACTGCTGCGCGAGGGCAAGGCCGGCAGGATCCACACCTTCGACGCCCACTGGTCCTTCGACTGGGCCAGACAGCCCGACTTCCCGCTCACCTGGCGGTTCCGGCAGGCCGAGGCGGGTACCGGCGCCCTGGGCGACCTTGGAGTATACATGATCGACGCGGCCAGATGGCTGGTCGGTGAGATCGCGGAGGTGAACGCGGAGCTGGCCGTGTACATTACGCAGCGTCCCCTGTTGACCTCGGGAGAACACTTCGGCGAACTGCGCCGGATACACCGGGAAGGAAAACTGGATATACCACGCGAAACAGGGAAAGTGGAAAACGACGACGTCTGCCAAGTGCTGTTGCGGTTTGAAAACGGGGCCCGCGGGTCGATCCGGGCGAGCAGGCTGCACCAGGAACATTCCATACGGGTAGATTGCGAGCGAACGTCCTATTTCTGGCAGATGGCAGGGGACAGACGCCTCATGGAACGGTCCTCGGAGGCGGAATACACGCCCGTCGAGACTCCTGAGCCTCCCTGCGATGACACTATTGTCACGACCTTCCTGAACAACATCCGGCAGGATGAGGACGAGTCGCCCACCTTCCGGGACGGCCTGGCGGCCCAGCTCGTGATCGACGCGGCGGTCAAGTCCAACGAAGCGGGCGGGTGGGTCGATGTCGAATGCTGAAGGGTAGAGCGAATGGTATGAATCTTGCGCGGGAAAGAGCGCATATGCCCTCCGGCACGGAAGAAGTACTGAACAAGCGCACGCTTTCTTCCTCGCACCGGAGGCTCGGCGAACTGCTCCAACCCGGGATGCGCGTATTGGACGTTGGCTGCGGAACCGGGGCGATCACAAAGGGAATGTTCGAAGTAACCGATCCCGGCGGGGCGATCGAATGCTGCTCAGGTTCAGTTGTGCCTGGTGGCAAGATACTTGTACTGGACTACAATCATGAGAAGATCGCATGGGATCCCCGTCCTCCATCGAGTATGATGTTGTTTTACGAAGCGTTTCTGGCCTGGCGGTCTGACGCCGGCATGGACAACGCGATTGCCGACCATCTCGCCTATGAATTCGAACGGCTGGGTCTCACTGATATACAGGTTACCGAACAACGTGAACACTCCGACAGTTTGCACGCTAATGACAAATCCCGTCTCGCCATCTGGTCGTCCGTCGCCGCCACCCGGGGACAACAAATGGTGAAAGACGGGTACCTTACCGAGTTGCAAAGGGCTACCGCGGAGACGGACTACCGTGAGTGGACAGATGCCACGGCCGTTTCTCAGACCCTTTACCTGCTGGCTGTTGAGGGCCGGGTAACGGGGCGCGGCTGAGCCACGTCCTGCGGCGGGTAGTTTGGCACGCGGTTGTTTACACTCGGGCGAATCGTAGCCGGACCGGCATACTACTTCTATGAAACTGGACTTTCTGCTCATAACCGCGACGGGTACGGAACAGGAACCGGTGCGGGCACGGATGGAAATCTCCGGGACGGACCGTCCACTGGATCGGCCCTGGCACCGGGGTTCGCTTTACAGTAGCGCCGTGCTCCTGATCGAGGGCGGCGTGGGACAGGTCAATACGGCTGCCGCCCTGACCCTCGCGCTGACACGCCACGACCCCGCTGTGATCCTGCAATCCGGGGTGGGCGGCGCATACCTGCGGTCGGGGCTGGGAATCGGAGATATCGCTATAGCTACGGAGGAATGCTACGGCGACACGGGCGTCCTGACGCCGGAAGGCCGGATAGACCTGGAAGGGATGGGTTTTCCCACGGTTCCCGCCCGGACCGACTCCTGCGGGAGGACGCTCAGGGATCCCCTGTACAACAGGATACCGCTCGACGCCGCGCGCGCGGAGAACATCCGGCAAGGCCTGGAATCCGGACTGGAAGAGGAAACCGCGCACAAGATCGAGACCGGCCCCTTCGTCACCGTGCAGCAGTGCAGCGGCGTCCAGTCGGACGGTGATGCAATGGCCGCCCGCTACCATGGGATATGCGAGAATATGGAAGGCGCGGCGGCGGCCCACGTTGCCGTCGCCAACGGGATCCCCTTCGTGGAGATACGCGGCATCAGCAACCGGGTGGTCGACCGGGACCTGTCGCAATGGGACCTGCCCCTGGCAATCCGCCGCTGTCAGCGGGCGGTCGAACTGATCGTAAAGCACCGGGTCCGCTGATGCGCCGCACCCGCCTGGCGTCTCCTTTTGGCGGTACGTTCCACGTCTCTGGTCCCGCACGTTAACAGGTAGCGTCATGACCACCTTTTCACTCGGATACTCGCCCTGCCCCAACGACACGTTCATCTTCTGCGCCATGACGCGGGGCAGGATTCCCGACGCGCCTCCGTGCCGGGAAGTACTGGAAGATATCGAGACGCTGAACGCCCTGGCCCTGGAGCACAGGCTGGACCTGACGAAGATCTCCTTTCACGCCCTGGGCCACCTGCGGGACCATTACGTCCTGCTCCGGGCCGGCGGGGCGCTGGGCAGGGGATGCGGCCCCCTGGTGGTTTCGAGGCGGCCGTGTTCGCCGGAACGGCTGAAGGGCAGGAAAATCGCCCTGCCCGGCCGGCTGACCACCGCGGCGCTGCTGTTGCGACTCTTCGATCCTTCCCTGGATCATCTGGTCTACCTGCCTTTCGACGAGATCATGCCGGCCTGCGGACGCGGCGACGTAGACGCCGGTGTGATCATCCACGAGAGCCGGTTCACTTTCGGTAAATACGGCCTGTCGCAGGTGATTGACCTCGGGGCATGGTGGGAGGAAGAAACAGGACACCCGATTCCACTGGGGGGTATTCTCGCGCGGCGGGACCTGGGCGGCGCGATGCACGCACGGCTCGACCGGTCGATACGATCAAGTATCGAGTATGCTTATGCACATCCCGACGAGGTAAGGCCCTATATCCGGCGTCATGCCCAGGAAATGGACGAATCGGTCATGCGGCAGCACATCGATCTTTACGTTAACAGGTATTCACTGCAGTACGGTGACGACGGGGAAGCGGCGATCCGCGACCTGTACGACCGGGCCGAGCAGGCGGGTATAATCCCGGCATCGGAACGAGACCTTTTCGAATGACGGACGCCGGCGCCGAGTGAAAACACGGGACGGCGAACCAGATTATGTAGCATAGCCAATTACAAGGAAAGGAAGCATCATGCGCATACTGATCATGACGGACATGGAAGGCGTCAGCGGCATCGTGGCCTGGGACCAGGTCAACGGCGGAAGGCCCATGTACGAAGAAGGCCGGCGGCTCTATACGGAGGAAATCAACGCGGCCGTTCGCGGCGCGCGGTCCGCGGGCGCGGAAGAAATCGTGGTGGTCGACTGCCACGGCGCCGGGGGAGACTGGACCTTCAATTCGCTGGTGCCCGAATTAATCGATCCCGGGTGCGAATGGGTCGCGAAACATCCCTGGTCCCGCTACACGGAGATGTTCGAGACGGGCTGCGACGCCGCGATATTCGTCGGCATGCACGCCCGGGCGAACACCCCCGACGGCGTGATGTGCCATACGATCTCCACCACGGGCTGGCGCAGCCTGCGATTCAATGACGACGAAGTGGGCGAAGTCGGTATCAACGCCGCCCTCTGCGGGCACTACGGCTGTCCCGTGCTGCTGGTCACCGGCGACGAGGCCGTGTGCCGCGAGTCCAGGGAGTTGCTGGGAGACAACCTGCCGGTCGTGGCCGTGAAACGGGGCCTGTCCAGATACTCGGCCAGGCAGATTCCCCCGGTCCGCGCAAGGCAGATGATCGAGGACGGCACTCGGCGGGCACTGGAAGAGATGCCGGACATCGAACCCTACGTGCCGTCCACGCCCACGAAGATCACCATCGAACTGGACACCGTGGAAAACGCGGCCCATTACAAGGGCAGGCCAGGGGTCTCGTTCCCCGACGATCTGACCGTCGTCAGCGAGGGCCGGGACTGGATGGAAGCCTGGAACCAGATCTGGCACTGGTAGAATCTACAGTCAGGAATCAGCCGGACATCGTCGTAAGCGCGTCGTTCGACCGCGTGGCATGCCTATAGTTGTTCCATCAGGTCCCGGATGAACCGCAGATCGGACCGGGCGAGATCGACGACCGTGTCCACTGGCACGCCCCCGTACTCGCTGTGCATGCTGACAGGCCCGGCGAAACCCTGGTTCTTCAGCGTGGACAGCGCCGTGTTCCAGTCCCCGAAGCCCGTACCCAGCCGGACCACGTCCACCGACCACCGCCTTTCTCCGTTCCGGACTTCCTGCACCCGGGTCAGGTCCTTGAAGGACATGACCGACAGGTACTCCCGGACGATGTTGAGGGCCATGTCGATCGGTTCGCCGCAGATGGACAGGTGCCCCACGTCCGCGAACACGCCCACGTGTTCGGGATCGAATCCCTGGACGACGTGCATGACGGCGGACGAATTCAGTCCCATGGAGTGGCCCGAGTGGTTGTGGACTACCGTTTTGACGCCTGTTTTTTCGGAAAGGCGCTGAAACCCGTCCAGCTCCTTGCGCACACGGTCCAGTTCCGCCCAGTAATCGGATCCCGGCGACCAGTGCCAGTACCCCAGCTTGATGTGCCGCACACCGTTCTCCCCGCAGGCCTGGTAGTACCTTTCCGCGTAATCGAGGGCGGTCGTGTGGAAATCTCCCGGCGCGGTCACGAGGGGTATCGACAGTCCCTCGTCTGCCAGTATGCGCGCGGCTTCCGGCAGGGCCCGGTCTATGTTGCCGGGATTCACCGGATATCCATCGCGCACGCAGAGATCGGCGCCGGTAACCCCTACGCTATTGAGTTTCTCCGCGATTTCAGGTATGGAAAGTCCCTCGAGATGCTTGGTGAACATGATGAACTGCATGCGTCAATTCCCCTTTCTCAGTAGGATTCCCAGCGATGGGGCCGGTCCGGGAACCAGGCCAGGTCTACCCCCATGGCGACCAGCTGCCAGAAAAGGTAGGCGAGCAATACACCAATAAACATCCGGCGGACCTTCTGGTAAAGCGTTGGACCGCCGATGCGGAACACAATGGTCTGGACCAGCCAGGCCAGGAAGATCGGAAGGAATGCATTCCGTACCGGGGCGGACATGACGACCACCATGCCTATGGGATGGAGGGGCCACCACGGCAGCAGGAACCGCCCGGCCAGTAGTACGACCATCATCACGACGCCGCTCCCGAAGAACAGGACTTCGAGATCGCTGATCCGGGTTGCGTTGTTTACCCAGGTCACGATCAGGTCGTAGAAACGGATGCCCCGGTCCGTACCCAGGTCGGTCCGAAGGTTCTGGGCTCCGTAGGTGTTTCCGGCGTAAATGACGTAGCCGACAGACGCGATTGCACTCAGGCAGAACGCAAGCGCCACGCCGGCGAAGAGGTGCCTTGCGGAGATCCCGTGCCCGGAGACTCGTGAATCCGAATCCCGATCTGCATTGGCTTGCCGACGTTGGCGCCACCGGGATTTCAGCCAGGCCACGTGGGACGTGCCGATCATGGTGAAGGTGCGCCAGTTGCGCGCGAATCCGTTGGCCATCCCCAGCGCCGTCAGGTCGCCGTGGCTGATCCGGGCCGACCCCACGATGGCGATGGAGAACTGGTGGCTGTTGATGGGCAGGTCCAGCGTGACCACGCCCGTCTCCGCCACGACGCGGGCCAGCGCGATGTAGAAGATGAAGAGCAGCGTGATGAACAGCGCCATGATCGGAAGGGACAGGCCGGCGGCGTACATCCAGCATATGATGAATAGCAGCCCAAGCAGGAATCCGAAGACGGCCGTACGGTAGGAGAACAGCTCCTCGGCGTCGTCCAGCTCGCCTTTTCGGCCCAGGGCATGGCGCCAGACGGCTTTGAGGTGCCGGCGGGCCATCCACAGACCGAAGAGGACGAAGGTAACAAGTCCCGCGATGGATTGAATTCCGGCCAGGCCGCCATGGATGATGGTTCCCGAGGTGGACCCTGCCCCCACGAGATTGAGGGAACCCTCCTGCAGCACGTAGAAGACGAGAAACAGCCACATGCTGAGCAGCACGTCCCGGTTGACGAAGATCAGGAGGCAGAAGACGAACACGTTCATCTGGAAGATGAGCGCGGGAAAGACGGGGTCCAGGGTCAGGAGCCGGGAGTGTTCCGCCATGATCGGGACCGGCGGCCATACGCCCCAGAAGGAGACGATGTTCCAGGCCATGACGAAGGACATGACGATCGCACCGACCTGGATCCAGCGTTTGTTGCCCTCCCTCCTGCCGCCACCCAGCGAGATGAGGTGCAGGCCCACTTCTCCCAGCGGGAACTGGAGACGTTCGTGTTCGACCCATTGCTTCCGGAGCATGACGACGATGCACGCGCCCGCGAAGAGCAGGATCAGTATGAAGGAACCCCACCAGAACAGGGGGGACAGCCAGGCGGCCCAGGGAATGGACTGGCCGGATTGGAGTCCCTCGTAGAATACCCGCGCCGCCGACCGGTCGCTGAGCACCAGCCATTCAGGCAGATAGGGAAAGAAGATGGATTCCCAGCTGTTTTCCGCCGACGCGAAATAGAACGGCGCGGTGATCACGACGAGCAGGTACTTCGTCATGGCCTGGTCGGGCACGGTGGATGCGATCCACCCCATGGCGAACACCAGGATCATTTCGTAGAAGGAGAGGGCCGAAGCGGGACGCATCCGCGCGACCAGGGCATTGGGAAGCAGTACGCAGAACAGGAAGGGGACGAGGAAGACGGGCGGGAGATGGGTTGCCGCCGGTTCGTATCCGATCTGGTTGGCGCAGTACTCCCCCGTGAGGCCGATGAACAGCGAGAGGGCGGCTCCAATGAGGACCGCCCGGTAGGACCGGATACGATGGGGGAAGATCGATGTCATTTACAGGTTGCAGGGAACGGCTTGGACGAACGCCGACCGGTCCACCAGGTCGAGCGCAGGCGCTCGGGGGCAGACCGTCAACTCCACACGGTCAGTCCCATGACGAGGTAGACCACGCCCGTCAGCACGGCGGGGATCATCGCATAGGGAATCTGTGTCCGGACGTGATCGATATGGTCCGACGCCGCACCTGTCGAGGCGAGAATGGAGGTGTCGGAAAGGGGCGAACAGTGATCGCCGAAGACGCCGCCTCCGGCCACGGCCGCTATGGTCGCGTACACGATGTCGGTCAACGCGTCCCCCGAATAGACCAGCGCCACGGGTACCGCGATCGGCAGCATGATGGCGAAAGTTCCCCAGGACGTGCCCGTGGAGAAGGCCATGATGGCGGCCAGCAGATAGGTGGCCAGGGGGAGCATGGACGGGGTGAGGAAATCCCTCGAGATCGATACCATGTAGTCGGCCGTGCCCATGTCTTTGCTCAACTGGTTGATGGTATAGGCGAAAGCCAGGATCATGATGGCCGGCATGATTCCCTTGATGCCCGTCATCGCCGTGTCCATGATGTCGTTCAGCCGGATGCCCTGGATGCGGATCGATACGCCGAGGAAGATGACGACGGCCAGATAGGCTTCCAGCGTCTTCGCGGACCCCGTGAGGATAAAAGAACCCAGGACGATGACGATGATCAGGATGACGGGCAGGGTGAAGTTGAGGAACAGGCGTGGCTTGATTCCCGGGAACATGGGGGTCTCGGTCAGTTCCCGCCCGATGAGCGGGACCGCGCCGTCTCTGAGCACCTTGCCTTCGTCCATGGCCCTGCGTTCCGCTTTTTTCATGGGACCGAACTCGGGGATCAACCCGGCGCCGATCAGACCGACCAGCATAACGGCGGCAATCGCATAGATGTTATAGGGAATGGAATGAATAAAGGCGTTCAGCGCATCGCCGGCGTCGGCAATGGGGCCCATGCCGATGGTGAGCCCCGAGATGTAGATCGCCCAGCCCGTGAAGGGCATGAGGACGATGACCGGGGCGGAGGTGGAATCGGCGATATAGGCCAGTTTCTCCCTTGATATCCGCGCCTTGTCGGCCAGGCTGCGCATCGTGGTCCCGACGAACAGCGGGCTGAAGTAGTCGCTGAAGAAGACGAACATGCCCAGCAGCCACGTCCAGAGCTGTACGCCCTTGCGCGACAGCTGCCGGTACGCCACGAACTGTGTGAAGGTCTGGATGGCGCCGGTCCGGATGAAGAAGGCGATCATGATGCCGATGCAGATCTCGAGGAGGAACACCCACGAGAAACTGGTGTTCCCGATGGCGTTGATCATCAGCTCGGAGAACCCCAGGGGCCCCTGGCCCGAGATCAGGACGCCCACCAGGCAGGCCACCGCCAGGGAATACACGGCGTTCCGGGTCGCGAAGGCCAGCACGATGGCGAGGGCCGGCGGCACGATGGAGAGGATGCCGAGATTGGTTTCCATGGCGGGTCCGGAGATTTGAGGTTGGATCGGGTCTCAACTAAGAAACATCTATCAAGTGCTACAGGCAACAACCTATATTGGGAACCGGTGAGAAGCAGTTGCGAAATGTTGCGACATGTCGTGGTATGTTTCGGTATCTATGCTTAGCCCCGATTGATTTCGTGAGAGCAATCCCAAGGACCCGGCATCCATGGACCACCTCAGCTACATGCTGATCGATCCGCCATCTCGATGGGGCGGGAGTATTGACGACACCTTCGGATTCTTGAGTTCCAGCGGATATGCCGGCGTGGAACTGAACCTGAGCCCGGAACTGGCAGGACGACTGGATGAAATCGACCGCGCCGCCCGCGTTCATGATCTACCCGTTGTTTCCCTGCTCACGGGCGTGGCATACGAAGAAGGGCTCTGTCTCAGCGCACCGGACGGGTCTGTCCGCGAACGGACCGTCGTCCGGCTGGTAGAAAACCTGGAGATCGCGGAACGGTTCAAAGCCATCCTGGTGGTCGGGCTGCTTCAGGGACTGCGTTCCGACGAACCGGACCCCGAGGTTGCCAACGAGCGGATAGTCTCCTGCCTTCAACGCGTGGGGCAGGAAGCCGAAGCAAGGGGCATCGACATCGTGATCGAGCCGGTGAACCACTTGCAGGTGGGGTTCAACCATAGTGTGGGGGAGGTCAGGGACCTGATCCGCGCCATCGGATCAAGCGCCTTTCATCCCATGGTCGACACGATCCACATGAACATCGAAGAGACTTCGCTCGTCCAGCCGATCCACGACTGCGGCGCCGGTCTCAGGCACGTGCATCTCTGCGAAAGCCATGGCGGACTTCCGGGCACCGGCCGGATTGACTTCGCAGACGTACTCGGCGCACTGGCTGACATCAATTATCCGCACTTCGCTTCGGTGAAGGTCTACCGAAAGGCCGGATTACGGGAAGCGGCGGAAAAGAGTATGGCTTTCTTCAGGAGCTTGAAATCCGGGTAGGTTCCCTGGTCCGTGGTTTCGTGGGGCCGCAGCCAGGCGGTCGGGAGAGGTTTGCTGATCCGATAGGTCCGCTTTGTCGGGGGACGGGTCGTCAGGGCCACTCCGGCTTTTGCGGCAGGCCGGTGCGGATGGACTCCAATCCCGCTTCGCATACGGCCACGACGCGGGCGCCGACCCGGGCCGGGATCGGGTTTTCCATCTTGCCGTCGAGCGTGTCCAGGAAGTCGACGACGGACCGCCCCCAGCCGTGGCCGCCCACGGCGACATCGTCTGATGCATTGGGCAGCGTGACCGGATCCTCGCCCCGCCGGTACAACTTTCCATTCCACAATGTCCCCTCGGTGCCGTAGACCGCCAGCATGCCGCCTCCCATGCCATGGCCCGAGCAGCCGCTGGAAACGAACACCTTACCAAGTACCCCGTTTTCGAATTTCAGCATGACGATATAGCAGTCGTCCGAGGGAAATTCGGGCACGCTCAGCTTGCTGCTGTAGGCGTAGACCTCCGCGACGGGCGAATCTACGGTGGACAGCATGTTGTCGATTGGATGGCAGCCGCCGCCGAGGAGGATGTTCTGCGGGTTCTCCTGGTCGATGCGCCACGGCGTGTGGCCCCGTCCGCCCGGATGATAGATGGACCACATGTCGTGGATGTAGTCGCCCTGGATAAAGAAGATGTCTCCGATCTCACCCGATCGGGCCGCCATGGACATTTCCCGCCAGGGGTACATGTAGCGGATGGTATGATCCGTCATCACCGTCAGGCCCGTCCGGTCGGCGGCCTCGACGATGCGCCGGGCGTCTGCAACGGTCGTGGCCAGCGGTTTCTCCACGAGGGCGTGGGCACCAAGCTCCAGGGCCATGATAGTCTGATCGGCGTGCAGATGGTCCGGTCCGGCCACTGCGACTACGTCCGGGCGCGTATCCGCGATCAAAGATTCGAGGTCGTCGCCGGTGACGGCATCGGGGTAGAGTAACCTGGCCGCGGCAAGCTTCTCCCCGGCCGGGTCGAACAGGGCCGTCAATTCCGCGCGGCCGCTCTGTTCCGCCACGTGGGCTACGTACTTACCGGCGCTGCCGCAACCGCTGAGGAGTATGGAATAGGGCATCAACGAATGTAAGACTATTTCATCAACAGTTCAACGACCCCGTCAATCGCCTGTTCCACCCTGGCGGCGAGGCCGTTGCCGTCGAGCCGGCCAATGGGGTGATCGATTTCGATGATGGGATAATCTTCGCGTCCCAGTTGTTCCGACATGACCCGCGCGGTGTGCGCGAAGCTGGACGTGCACAACAGTGCGGCGGGTAGTTCAAGGTGCTCGAGCGTGAGGGCATCGTGCATGCTGCACGCGCTGCAGGACCCTCAGTCGCCGACGCCCACCAGCGCGAAATTGCACCGCCGCACGATGAGGTCGGTCATCTCGTCCGACAGTACGCGGCTTGCGCTTTCCTTGGTGTATTCGAGGGCTTCCACCGGATGGTTCAGGCGCTTGCTCAATCGTTTGAAGACGCCGCGCAGGATCACATCGGAATTCGGTTTTCCGTTGCCCACCAGTGCGGCTACGGTGTGCCGGGAACCGAGCGGACGCCTGGCCAGACGAAGGGCCGCGGCGCCGGCGGAGGCCGTGGGATCTACGAGAGCCATAGGCATGTTGATCTCTCCGGTGTCTACAGGCCTCCGTTGGATCGGCGACCTGCTTTCGAGTCACTTTTTCAGGTGGAGACAATGCGGGTCACCGGCCTGGACCCGGTTCCCCTGCCCGATCCGAGCCAGGGCGGGATTATGGCGGAATGCCCGCCGGCCGACCCGCCTGCAAAGACAATCCAGATTCCTTCACGGCCCGGCGTCAGCGTAATGCGTTCATCGACGCCCAGGTCGTCGTGCCGGCCCGTAGCGCGGATTTCGCGACCCGTGGCCGCCGTGCGTTCAAACAGTGCTCCGCGGATCATTTCACGGGTCCATCCGGCCTCACTGAAGACCGAACGGTGTTCGGGGCAGATGACGAAGACGATGGCGGCGCCGGCGTAGTTGGTTGTCCGCGCGACCCGAGCAAATGACTCGACCAGCCCGACGGGCTCGTCATTCACGTGGTCGGCCACGGAATGCGGGGCTTCTGCGGCGAGTACGGTGACGGCGCTCCTGTCCGTCGGTACACCCAACTCTTCACCCTGGGTCTGCCAGTCGCCGCACGGTGCTTCCGGCAGGCAGTACGCGATGCGTCCGGCGTGGGCCACGGTGGCCCGGTCCAGGTCTCCGGGCACGCTTCCGATACCGTTCCGGATGACCAGGTTCAGGGCCCGGCCCACCGTGAGATTGGACCGGTTTCCCGCACCGAGCACGGCGGTATCCGTATTGAAGCGTAGCGAATTCACGACGGGACCGTGGACGATGACCAGGGGTGCGGCGCCGCCGGTGCTGGCTGACGGGCCCACGATATTGAATGACGGGTCCAGGACGGCCTCGACCGCGGCCAGGACGACAGGGAACAGCGTATCGGTACATCCCGCCATGACCGCGTTCGCCGCTACCAGTTCGGCGGAGATGGTTCTTTTCCGCTCGGGCACGCTGCCGACTACCCGATCCGGTTCGACGCGGTTTTCGGCCAGCATCCGGTCGATCCGATCGCGGGTGGGCGGCACAACGGGCAGGCCGTCCGACCAGCCCCGGTCAAAGGCGAATTCAATGGCGTCGATCTCGGATGCGACCTGGTGGTCCATCGGTAGGGTTACTTGCCGTAGTAGTTTTCCAGATAGGTAAGTATCGTGTCTTCGGTTTTCTTATCGAACTTCTTCAATCCCTTTTCCGCCTGCATCCACCGGATTGCATCGAGCCATTCCGCGCGGTCCGCCCGGTACGAGCGGATGATCTGGGTGGGGTGGCACTGGGCGCATTCCCGTTCCACGACGGGGTAGCCGTCGCCCATGATCAGCCTGGTCCGGTGGTTCAGTTCCAGCCCGGTTCGCGGGTCGAACATCGCCACGGGCTTGGCCGCCTCGGCCCTGGCATTGGCCAGAGCGATCTTCGATCGTTCCGCTTCGTAGTAGATCAGGCCGACGACTATGGCATCGAGGACGATGACGAAGGTAATCTGGCCAAGGACCCGCAGAAACGAGTTCATGGACTACTCCTGTGACTCAAAATGCAGAGAACAAGCGGCATATCGGGCGGTATCCGGATCCCATACCGGGCGCTATCCCGAACCCGTATCGATGTGCTATCCCGACCCCGTACCGTTGCGTTAGCGCGGTCCCGCGCCAATGGGAAGACCGAATCCCACGTACCACGTCCGGCCCGCGGCCGGCTCGAAGAAGCGGTCCCCGAAGGCGTTTGGGACGATAGAGCCATTGTAACGGGTATCGAACAGGTTGTTGACACCAGCAAAAAGGACGCCGCCGACAACATCACCATTATAGGAGATTCCAGCTCGTAAATCAACGAGCGCGTAACCGTCATTCACAAAGTCGGATGCCGGCTTGCCGCTTCCCGGCGCGGGACCGTTGAAATCATTGGCAAAGTACTCCGCGGTCCACTGGGCGTTCATCTCGACGAACGATCCAGTGCCCGGATGGGAGTAGGTGAAACCGGCGAACAGGTGATGGGGCGGAACGCCGGGCACTTCGTTGTCCGAAAGCTGGTACAGCCTGGTGTTGCCGTCGACTTCCCGCTCGAGTTCAAAATCGCTGAATTCGAAACGCATCCCCGTGTAGGCCAGCGCCAGGTCGAGCGCGGGCAGTAGAGACCAGGTCAGCTTCAATTCGACGCCCCGGTTCCGCGTCTTGCCGGCGTTGCGGAAAAAGATCTCGTCCGTCTCCGGATTATCGATCTGGAAGGGCAGGAGCATATTGCTGATCCCAAAGGCGAACACGGCCGCGTCATAGGTCAACCCGGCGTCCGGCACAAACCCCTTCAGGCCCACTTCGAAACCGCGCAGTTGTTCGGGCTCGAGGGCGGGATTGAATCCACCGGCCTCCGTGGGCCGGTTGCTCAGTTCAGACGTGGTAGGAGTCTGGAATGCGGTGGAAAAGTTGCCGTAGAACGCCGTGAGGGGAGCCGGGCGGAACGCAACGCCCAACTGGGGGCTGAACTGCGCCATGGTCCGCGTACCCGAGTCGTCGGTCTGATCCGATAGAAACCGGTCTGTCGCCTCGAAATTGAACCGGTCATAGCGCCCGCCGGCGGTTACGACCACATCCGGCCGTGGCGTCCATTCGAATTCCACGAAGGGCCCGACGCCGTCCACGCTTTCTTCCTGGTCCAGCCTGGGATCACCCAGTGAAAGCTCGTCGAATACGCGTCCGTCGTCCAGTGAGCCCACGAGATCGCCGGGTATGCCGTCATTACCGTATTCGCGGCGATCGTCCCGCTGGATTTCCAGGTCCAGTCCCGCCGTCAGTCTCAATCCGCCCGTTCCGATTGCGGTCTGACGGCTGTAAACACCCCGGACTCCCGCCCCCCGGCGGTCCAGGTCGATGACGCGTCCCGGGATGGGATTGAACAGCGAGCGTCCCATGCCGAATACCGTGACCTCGCCCTGCTGCATTTCCGTTTGGTACCGCAACGACACGCCGCCCTGGGTCTGTTTAACCCGCTTCGAAGCGCCCTGGCTCCGAACGAAGAACCTCGCGCCGGCGGGGTCCGTTTCGGCCGTGGCCTTGTCCAGCGAA
The DNA here is from genome assembly GCA_965202605.1 of bacterium. GTDB lineage: Bacteria > JAAXHH01 > JAAXHH01 > JAAXHH01 > JAAXHH01 > JAAXHH01. Next base: position 1,102,389 of record OZ241838.1, on the reverse strand, counting down.
CTCGGGTTGAACTGGTACGGGGCGTTGTAGTAGTTGATCACCGAGGTCAGATGCCAGGTCTCGTTGATCGCCCGCTTCCCCACCACGTTGATCCCGGTCGACCGTGCGAAGGCATGGTCGCGGAAACCGTCGGACCACAGCGCGTTGTAGTTGACGAGAAACCGGTTGTCGCCGGCGCTGCCGGCGGCCTTGCCCTGTATGCGCCGAAGACCGTGGGAGCCGGTGATGAAGCGCGGCGTGACTTCCAGGGGACGGTCGGGGGCCTCCTCGGATCGAATCTGAATGACGCCGCCCGCCGCATTGCCGTACAGCGACGAACTGGGTCCGCGCAGTACCTCGATCTGTCCAGCCGAGGTGAGATCGAGGTTGTTGAGCTGGGACTGGCCGTCGGCCATGGTAAGGGGAATGCCGTCCAGCACCACTTTAACGCCGCGCACACCGAAAGAAGCCCGGCTGCCCAGTCCCCGGATGCTGATCCGGTCGCCCTGGGACACGTTGTTGCGGTTGTGCACGATGATGCCGGGCAGGCTGCGGACGCTCTCCTCCAGCGACAGGCCCGGTTCGGCAAGCTGGATCGCGTTCCGGTCCACCACGTCCACCGCGTAGGGGATATCGAGTACGGGGCGGACGTACCTTGTGGCCCTGACCTCGACGGGCTGGAGGATGTAGTCGACGGAAGCGTCGGTGGTATCCGGGGCCGACTGCTGCCAGGCGTTGGCGGGAAGCAGGTAAAACAGGATTACGGCAGAGAAAGGAAGGAGTGATTTCATCGTGAACCGAATCGATGCGGCGGGACGGACGGCGGGTCCGCCCCGCGATGGTCATTAATCCAATGCACGAATCTTGATGTTCTTGAAGCGGATCTTGCCCTGGCCGAAGGCCTGCAGCACGACCACGCCGCTGTAGTGGGAGGAATCCTGGATCTTCACCGCTTCTTCCCCGTTCAGGTTCACGGTAATGTCCCGGCCGTCCGCGGTGATGATCATGGTGTTCCACTGGCCCTCGGTGGTCGGTACCGGTTCATACTTGGCCAGCGCCACGATGCTGCCCGTGGTGTAACCCGAACTGTGGGTGTCCGCGATATTGATCTCGTAGAAGGAATACTGGTTCACCCGCGCCCCGGTATCGCGGGGTCCGCGGACGAAAACGCCGCTGTTGTGGCCGGCGTCCTGGTTGAACTGCACGCTCAGCTCGAAATCGGTGAACTCGTCATAGGTCCCGATGTACCCGGGACCCCGGCCCGTCACCTCCCCGGTGAGCATGCCGTCCTCCACCGCCCAGGTCGCCGTGCCGCCCCGGTGGGTCCACCCCAGTAGCGTATTGCCGTCGAACAGGAGCTTCCATCCCGCCTCTTTCTCGGCGTCGGTCAGCATGTTGTCCTGCGCGGCGGCCGTTCCCTGCAGACAGGTCATGACCAGTACGGCGGCGGCCACGCTCCAGATGTAGCGTCTCATTCGTCTCTCCTCTGTTTTCGCGTACTCAGGCTATCCGTCTTTGCGGATACTTGCCTTTGCAGGTTATTCGCCTTCCTCGGCTTCGGGCTCCTCGCCCAGCTTCAATGCGACCAGTTCGGCGGGATGGCCGCTGGCGCCAATCGTCATGATGATATACTGCACGTCATTGTGCATATAGGTCATGGGCATGCCGCTCTGCGAGGCGGGCAGTTCGATCGACGCCACGACCTCGCCCGTCGCCTTGTCGTAGGCATGGAAGTACGGATCACCGCCGTATCCCTCTCCGGCGAAGAGCAGTGTGCTCGTCACCAGGGACCCGATCCGGGTGGCCTTGCCGGTCTTCGGCAAATCGACGCCGGCGAGTTCAGGCAGGTCCTTGATGGACTGCGGCGTATCGCCGTTCGGCGCCATCCACACGTGGTCTCCGGTGTTCATGTCGACCGCGGTGATGCGGCCCCAGGGCGGCTTGACCAGCGGGATCTCGCCAAAGACCCGCGGCGCGCGCAGTCCGGCGGAGAAGTAATCCATGTCAGATTCTTCGGGGTCCGGCGCGCGCAAGGCCAGCTTGGAAATACTGGTGTTGGATGGGATGAAATTCACGCCGGAGACCGGATCCAGGCAGGTCATGTTCCAGTTGACCCCGCCGTTGGCGCCCGGGATCTGGATCGTACCGATCGTCCCGTCCGGCGCCTCCGCCAGGGATGGAGGCTGGTACAGCGGACCGTACCGGTGGTTCGCCATCAGGTTGATCGCCTCCTGGCGCACCGCTGGCGTGAAGTCTACCAGGTCGTCCTGGGTTATGCCCTGGTGCTCCCAGGGAGCGGGTTTGACCGGTATGGGCTGCGTGGGCGAGGCCCGGTCGCCCGGCACATCGGTCGGGGGAACGTCCGTTTCGGGCATATCCCAGATCGGTTCGCCGGTCACCCGGTCGAAGACGTAGGAATACCCCTGCTTGGTATTCTGGATTACGATCTGACGGGCTTCGCCGTCGATGGTCACGTCGGCCAGGACCGGCGCGGCGGGATTGTCGTAGTCCCAGATGTCGTGGTGTACGATCTGGAAGTGCCAGATCTTCTCACCGGTCCGATAGTCCACGGCCACCAGGGAATTCGCGTACAGGTTGTCGCCGAGGCGGTGGCCGCCGTAGTAGTCGTTCGTCGGAGCTTCTATGGGCAGATAGGCATAGCCAAGCTCCTCGTCGACCGAGATGGAAGTCCACACGCCGGCGTTCCCGGTGTAGGATCTTGAATTCTGCTCCCAGGTCTCGGAGCCTTCCTCGCCTTCGTCCGGAATGACCTTGAATTTCCAGAGGATCGCGCCGGTACGGGCGTCATAGGCTACCACGTCTCCCGGCGAGTTGGTCATCGACCTGGGGCGGAATCCCGCGGCGAGGGCCGGCGGCACGAGGATGATGTCCTCCACGACCGTTGCGGGAGACGTATTCGCAAGGTTTCCCACGGGCGTGACGTTTTCCGAATTGCGCCAGCCATCCATCATGTCGACGACGCCGTTGTTCCCGAAACCCGCTACGGGAATCCCGGTATCCGCGTCCAGCGCCACCAGGTAGAAGCCTCGGGTGATCAGGATGACCCGATTGTCCCCCTGCCCGTCGGTCCAGAAGGAGACGCCGCGGCCCGAATTGCGACGAGGGGCCGTGGCCCATCGCTCCTGGTCTTCGACAGGCCGGTAAGTCCAGATGGTTTCACCCGTCTCAGGCTCTATGGCCATGGCGCTGCGTCGCAGACCAGCCGTAGAATACAGCATGCCACCTACATAGATCGGTACAGGCTGGGCGTAGAATTCGGGCCGGGGGCCGAAGTTGTCCTGTTTCCATCGCCAGGCCACTTCGAGACGTCCCACGTTCTCCGCGTTGATCTGGCCCAGCGGGGAATACCGCGTATACGCCAGGTCGCGACCCAGCATGCGCCATTCGCCATCGGACTGTTCGACGGAAATGATCCTGCCCTGCGGCCGCTCCGGTGCGGGTTCGCACGCGGCCATTACTACGATCGCCAGGGCCAGAACGATGGCCGGCGAAGTCCAACGGTACAAACGGATAGATCGACTCATCACACGCTGCCTCCCATTATACGGGTTTAGTGGTGCTGCGAATTACAGGCAATAGATATTGCATAACAGGGAAGTCCCGGTAACACGGTGCGGGGACCGGCGGGATACCTGGTATACAACTAGAGCGATGATTGCATTGAATAGAGTATGCCTGCAAATACCTCACCAATGTATTGTTCCGGATTTACGATGTAAAGCCCTTTATGACGGGCGTGGCACAACCTGATCCGCGTGAACATCGAATCAGACCGGTAGACTTCAGCCCGGCAGTGCGTGTTTCCCCAGCGCCTGCTTCAGACGCTCGATCGTCGTGAAATGATGTCCGGTCATACCGAGTTCACCTATCGTTCCGGCCGCGGCGTACCCGGAGCACCGAAATCCGGTTCGCCCAGCACGGGGGTCGAGAGGCAGTAGAATCCGTGGTTGGTAAACAGCCAGACCAGGTTGCGGTCGTATTCGACGTAAATGCCATGGGTCAGATTCCCCAGCGCATAGCCCGGGGTCCGGGAGGGATCGAACTTCGGTACGAAGTAGGCGGTGATCTTCGGATCGGAAAGATCGGACACATCGAAAACCTGTACGCCGGCGTTGTAGAAGGCATAGAGCAGAATGTCGTCCGTCGGCGTACCGGGCTGGGTGTAGTAGCCGCTTCGCTTGGGTCCGAAACTCCCGCGTCGCTGCACGAAATCCGTGAATGGCGCGTCCGCGGGCGGCACGGGCCTGGGCAGCGTACCGAGCAGCCTGGGATTGGCCGGATCATTCACATCGATCATGAAGATATCTTTGTAGGGTTCCCAGCCGTCTTCGTTCAGAGGATATCCGGAAAAGTATACCACGCCGGTCTTTTCCACCTGCGTCACGTTGATGTAGTCCCCTTCCGTTCCGGCGACGCTGGGCGGGAAGTTCAGGTGTCCCAGCGCTTTGATTTCGGTCGGATCCGAGATGTCCAGTACGTAGAATCCCAGTCCGCCCATGGCGGCGTATCCATACCTGCCGCCTTCTTCAACCGGTCTGGGCATGAATATAGACATGCGCGCGCCGAACCAGGAAGTGCGGTTCCCCGCACGGGGATTGGCCCGGTAGGCGGTCTCGTCGTCCGGGTCGCCCAGTTTCTGTCCAGGTACGTTGAACTGGCTGAGAAACTTCGGATTGGCCGGGTCGGACATGTCCCAGGCCTGGTAGCCGGCCGAATACAGGTCGCTCGGGTATTCGGTAAGGGCGTATTCCGCACTCGGCGCGGCGGCGACGAACATGTACCTGCCGCCGCGGTATGCCGGGATGTCCCGCACGCCGGAACCCTGCTGCTCTCCTACGGGCGCGTCGGGATTCCTGTAGTCCGTGGTCGTCTCCGACAACAGGACCCAGTCGTCGGGCAGGGGGCCGTTCATCTCGTATACCTTGAATCCCTTGAGATGCCTGGCGTGACGGATCTCATCCACCTTGTCCGGTTCCGCGCGCTTGTCGCTGAGCACGCCGAAGCGCCGGATCTCAAAGGCCTGGACCATGATATGCTTGCCCAGGTCCTCGTTCCACTGGATGGACGCGGCGCCGAACATGTCTCCTTCCGCGTAGGGATTGACCTCTTCACCCGGTCCCTCCCCGGTCCACGTGCTGCCTTTCTCGTGCACGACCTTCAGGTCCCTCGGATCGGTGATGTCGTAGATTTTCAAGGCACGCCGCACGTACTGGTACATGTACCGGCGGCCGTCGAAATCCACGATGTTCTGCCAGGTGTGGAAGGGTTCGACGGTAATCGGGTAGTAGGCCTCGACGGTCATGTCTTTCGCGTATTCGTTCGTATCCCAGTAATCCAACTGGCCTTCGAAGGGTTTGGGTTCATGCTGATGGGGCGTGGCCGCGGGGTAGATGAACCGGCCCGTCTCCGGGTCCATGCCGTAGCTGGCGGGATCGGGTTCGGGTGGCGTCCGGTCTTCCATCAGCGCGTCGGTTCGGAGGACGTACTCGTCGGCGATGCCGGACCGGGGCGGGGATGCGCTATCCGGAGAAGATCCGCAGCTTATGGCCACGGCCCCGCTCAAAGACAGGGCAATAAGCGTCTTCAGACCGCGGTACGGACGAATAGGTCGCACCCGGGAGCGGAATCCGGCAAGTCTCAACATCAGTTACCTCAGTTCAGGGTTTGAGTTACGTCAGTTTCAGGGTTTGGCTTCCATGGGCGTGACGAGCCTGCCGATCCCCTCGATTTCCATTTCCACGATGTCTCCCGGCATGAGATACTCGGGTGGATTGCGGGCCCGTCCCACGCCGTCCGGGGTGCCCGTGGCGATCACGTCCCCTGGAAAGAGGGTCTGCACTGAGCTCAGATACCGGAGCATGTGCGCTTCGTCGTAAATCATGTAGCTGGTATTGCTGTCCTGCTTGATCACGCCGTTTACCCAGGTCTTGATCTCGAGGTCGTCGTGCCGAATGAACTCCTTGGGCACGATGTACGGACCGAAAGGCGCGGCGCGGTCGCTGCTCTTGCTGTTGAACCAGTTCGAACCGGGGAACATCCGGTTTATGGGTTTCAGTCCGGGGCCGCCCCGACGGCTGACGTCGAATATGATGCTGTAGCCGAAGACGTAATCGTGGGCGTTTTCGAGGGTCAGGTCCAGGGCCGGTCTTCCGATGACAATGGCCAGTTCGACTTCCCAGTCGATGTTCACGTCCTTCGGCAAGTAGTACGGTTCTCCCGGATCGATGATCGTGGAGCGGGGCGACTTGGCGAAGAAATACGGTTCTTCAGCATCCACGTCCACTTCCACGGCGGCGAATCCCGCGCCGCCGATGGCCGATTCCTCCATCTCATCCGCATGTGCCCGGTAATTGGCCGCGGCCGCCAGCAGGTTGTAGGGGTACTTGATCGGTGCCTTGATGGAGACGTCGTCCGGATCGAAGACGAAGGCCAGGCCCTCGTTCGAAAGCCTGTTCTCCGCCCCCATGTAGTTTGCAATCATGTACATGCGGTTGGAAATGGCGTCGTACTGCTCGATCAACGCGCGCATTTCCTTCGGGATGGATACGAGGGGCAGACCGAGCTGCCGAGTAACGTAGGCGTTCGCCTCGTGGAGGTCCATCAGTCGGTCCTGAACCGACAGGCCTATACGGATAGTCCCCGTTGCTTCGAAAGTGGCGAGCTTGAAGGGCGTGTCCGGCTGATCGGAGACCTGACCCCGGGCGGTGACTGGAATCGACAGCAGGAGCATGGTGCCCAGGAACGCGACAACGACCGACAGTAAGCTATGCTGATTCGCCATGTGTAAGTCCTCCTGGATGGGTGGTCCGCCCGGAGCGCGTACTCATCCCCTGGACGGGGAAGCGAACCGGTGAGCGGCGTTTCGTTTTCGGCGATATGCCGTACTTCCAGGCCAAGAAGTTGTGGAGACAACGAGGCTCGGAAGCAGAAAGGAAGGATATTAAGATTGGTCCAAAGTACCTGGAGAAATCGGATCGGGGCGGGGAGATTTGAACTCCCGACCTCCTGCTCCCGAAGCAGGCGCGCTGACCGGGCTGCGCTACGCCCCGATATATGACCAGAGAGGGCAAGGACCCGGCGGGCTGCCTTGCCGAAATCGGGGCGACTGGATTTGAACCAGCGACCACCAGCCCCCCATGCTGGTGCGCTACCTGACTGCGCTACGCCCCGAAAACTTCGGCGTATAATGTACGTCGACAGGGGGCTTCAGGCAAGGGATATTTTCGGTGTCGGACCGCGGTTCAGCTTGATCCCATGAGGCTGCGCGCCTGTTCGACAAACCACCGATGGTCGGCGCGGATCAGTGTTTCGTCCCGCTCGGCCGTGGCGAGAAAACCGAGTTTGTTCACGACGCGCAAAGCGGTATACAGGTCCCACCAGGGCAGGCACCCGAAGTCCACAGGATTAAGGGATTCGTAAGTGCGGGTGAAGGTGTCCATGATTTCCGGACCGAAGAGTATCAGGATCTCGAACCGGGCGTTCGAAACGTCGAAGAGTGGATCCCCGCGGCGGGTATCCTCCCAGTCGATGACCGCCGTGAGGCGACCATCCTGCCAGAGCGTGTTCCCCGGCCAGTAGTCGCCGTGCAGCACTACCGGTATATTGTTGCGGGGCAGCGGCCAGCGTGGAACGAGCAGATCGAGCAATGCGCGTTCATCGGTTGAGACAATGTCCGGATCTCCTTGTCTTCCAAGCGTTTTGGCACAGTCATCCTCCAGCCTCAACATGAAGTCGAGATCCCGGCCGGCCGTGTCCATCCGGTGGATCCTGGCCAGCTCACGGGCCATCTGCATCACGTAGTCCGCGGGGTCTTCGGGTTTCAGGTCGGTCACGCCTTCGACGTACTCCACTACCAGGGACGGCGTGGGGAAAAGAGGATCGGTCACGTCCAGATAGACCGGTTCGGGTGTGGCCAGGCCTGCCGCGTGGGTTAACTGAAGGACCCGGAATTCGTCCGACGCCACGTTCGGGTTCTGCCGCAGATCGACCGCTCCGTGCAGACGGTGAATGAGTTTTCTGCGCGTCCCGGTCCTGGTTTCAAGCTCGAGGACCGTCACGTCCGCCGAATAACCCCCGGGCAGGCTGCGGTGGCTGTGCAGCGAGGCGTGTGGATCGAATCTGTGGACCAGTTTCTTGAATCTGCGGGATTCTTCTGCGGTTGCCATGTGTCAAAGGTCCAGCGGGATGTCCGGACCGGTCCAAACAGGGCCGATCCGGTCCAGACCGGGCCGGATACTCCGATTCGCCGCGGGATTTCTATTCGCGGGGATAGTCGATCGCCCACTTTCCCTCGAGGTTCCCGCTGCCGCTCGTTCTGCTCCAAAGGGATATGACGTCATCCGGCGCGTTGTGTTCCGAGAGGTGCGCAATGAACAGCGCGTGGAGGTCGTCCAATGTATCCTCGTTGTCAGCGGCGATATTGTCGTGGGCAAGCCGGTCATTCGAAAGATCGTAGAGTTCGGGCCTCCCGTCGGCGCCGACCGGCGCGTAACCCCACTGGTCGGTGACGAGGAAAGGCGTCGTGGCCCGCCTGGGCAGGCCGCCGCCCGGTTCCGCTATATGGCAGCCGCTGACTGCGTACTCGCGGTGAGCCGGGCGACCATCCAGCACCGCATCGGCAAAGGAGATTCCGTCGAAGGACTTCGGTGGATCGACCGTGACGCCGGCCAGGTCGCAGAGACTGGGGAACAGGTCGATCGTCTGGGTGATCAGGGGCAGTCGCGCGCCCCGGGGTACGGCGCCGCCGGCCAGCATCAGCATGACGTGGCCGATTTCCGGATAAATGGGCCAGTACCTGCCGTCGTCCTCCTGTATGTTGGATTTCCCGGTCCGATGGTGTTCGCCGATGGACATGCCGTGATCCGACATGACGACCACGATGGTGTCGTCCCACAGGTCCAGGTCGTCGATTTTCCGCAGGACCTGGCCGATGTGCCGGTCCACGAGTTCTGTCTCCGCCGCGTAGTGGGCCCACAGGTTGTGGAGCTCCTCCGTCGTGTAGGCGGACGACGGTCCGTAGTTCGGATGGAGCATGGGCGGGCCGTCGTAATCCGGATCGTATCGCCGCACCAGGTATTCCGGCGGGTCCCAGGGTTCGTGGGGATCGAAGAAGTCCACCCATAGGAAGAACGGGGAGGATTCGGCGTTTTCCTCGAGCCACCGAACGGCAGTCTGCGCGGTCCCTGCCGAGAAGACATCGGACTCATAGCGGTAGTACCGGTTGATCCAGCGGTGCTGGTTGACGAGCGTATGCCCGCGATATCTGGGGTTGACGCGGGTCTTGTCGTCCCGGACGACGACTTCGACGGGGTCGTTGAGGTGGAGCAGCGGCTTGTCCCCTTCCTGTCCCCGGTTCTGATACGCCGCGTCGAAACCATCCGTAAACCGGGCCTTGAAAAGGTGGGGACAGTCGCAGATCAACTGCGTGGCGTACCCCTGCTCACCGAGCATTTTGCCGGCATGATTGGGACCGCTCAGGTCGATGGGCTGCCAGCCGTAGTGGGGCCAGCCGGTAACGCCTGTCGCGAAATCGGTACGATGGGGGATCGTGGGAAAACTGCCCATGTGGGCCCGTGTGATCTCCGTGGCCCGCTGCGCCGCGAATCGATCCAGTTCAGGCGTTCGCACGGGTCGTTCGGCCCGTTGTCCCAGGTTGTCGTGCCGGAAGGTGTCCGTGATCAATACGACGATGTTCTTTGGCATCATGTTCCTTTCCTGTCTGCCGATGAAATGGTGCGCTCTGCGACCCGGCGCCACGGTTCATCCGCTTCGTTACAGGCCGATGGTACCGAACCCGCGGATCATCCGGCAATGCGGCAGGAATTGCGGATCAACCGGCGATGCGGCAGGATTTGCGGATCATCCGGCAATGCGGCAGGATGCCAGGTAGCGGTCTACGGACGCCTTCAGGGTCATCCCACCGTCCATCACCTGATCTTCGTACGCCCGGTACCATCCTGGAATCAGGGACCGGGCCTCTCGGAACTCGGCGAGGATCAGCCGGGCGAAGTCGCCGCTCTCCCGCAGGTATCCGGATTCGTGAAAACGCGCAATCGCCCTTTCCCGGTCATAGTCGAGCCGGATGATCCTGGCCTGCCAGGAACCGTCCGCGAAAGTCAACTGGCCATAGGCGGCTCGAGGATCGCGATCGAAAGGCGCACCCACCGCGCCCACGTTGACGACCAGGGTTCCGTTCAGGGTCCGGATCAACGGACGGTGCGTATGTCCCGCCAGCAGGACTTTCGGCGCCGGCGCGATCTTCTCGCGCAGTGATTCATCCGAATCATCCGGGAAAATGCCCTTCCGATCGCCCAGCATGGACGCGTGCACCATCCGGACTTCATTCCCGGCACCGTCTGTCATATCCCATTGAACGGGCAGGGCGGCGAGTGGTTCGATCAGGCCGTCCAACTGGTCGTACGTCCATTTCGCATGCCGGATGATCCCGTATTCAGGCCCCTGAACGGGCAGGTTCCCCGTGCTGTTCATCAGGACGTATCTTTCGTGATTGCCCCGGATAACCGCCCAGTCTTCCGCCTTCGCCCGGTCCAGCACGCGTTCGGTGCAGGCCCGCGGGTTCGGACCCCGGTTGATGATGTCCCCGGCGACGAGTACGCGATCGGGACGCCAGCGATCGATATGGTCCAGCACGGTTTCCAGCGCGTCCAGGTTGCTGTGCACGTCGGCGAATACGGCGATCTTCATGAGGCGGGGGTCCGGTTAGGAGATTACGGGGACAGGAACCGACGCAGCACGTTCGCCACGATCCTGGATATGTCGTTGTCGCCGTCGTTGTACAGCAGGCTGCCGCAGAAGGTGATGGACCCCGTGGAAAAGAGTTGGCTGCCGGAGTCCGACCGCTGGTACACCATGTCCGCGCGGATCAGCTTTTCGGGGGCTTCGCCGGACCAGGTCGTAATGTGGGTAAGCAGCTCCTCGGGAACGGGAATGAACGACTCGTGGTGGTTCTCGGAACTGGCGACGACACGGGTGTTCTCCGGGGTACCGAGCCGATAGTCCGCCCGGTCCAGTTCGAATCCCGCGGCGCCGTTGCCGCTGAACCCGTAATCGCCCACGGTATCGTGCTCTATACCCTCGAAGATCCAGGCGGTCTCCGGACCCGTGCGCGCCTCCGGATCGATCCGGTAATGCGATCCATGGAAATTGCCCTGGGCCGAAAATCCCACTCCGGCGAGTTTCTGGGGTGGCCGGTTGTTCCGCCTCCACAGCCCGCCGTACCCGCCGTCAAAGGCCTGGAAATACTCGCCCGGTTCGGCCGCCCAGGCCCGGATGCCCCCTTCGTTCCGACGGATTTCGAGGGTCCCGTTGCCTTCCGGGTGCACAGCGATGCGCCAGTAGAACCCGTTCCCGCCCAGGTACATGAAGTTTCCGCCCTGCTCCCGGTAATGCTGTAACGCGTCGAGCGTGTGCGGCGTATGGTATTCGGGATGGGAGCCTGTGGTGACGGCGCGATACCCCTTGATCGCCCCGATGCCGTCTTCGTGAAGCTCCTGGTCAGTGACGATGTCGAAAGGGATGCCCATCTTCTCGAGCCAGGCATAAAGATGCGTGTCCGCCTGCAGGTGTCTCAGCCCGGAGCAGTCCCCATCTGTTGCGCCGAAGGTGATGTACCCCGGGCGGATGGAGAAGAGGGGCCGACGGTGGCTCGCATGGCAGATACCACTGCCGTCCGTATGAAAGTTATAGGTGGAAAGCCCGTATTCCGGGTGTACCGCGGGATTCCACGGATAGGCGTTCCATGCGTCGATCCGGTCAAGCCACGATGGATCGAAATTGGGCCGGGCGTGATTGCCGTAGATGGTATAGGTGAAAGTGGAGGCCAGTACGCACAGGTCCGCGGTGCGTATGCCACGGGGCGGGCAGACGTAGAAGGGCATCAGGTCCTCGTGATCTCCGCACCGGAGCCTGGCCGCGTACAGCCCGGATTTCAAGCGGTCCGGGATCGTAAAGGTAAAATCGGTCTCCCAGCCAAAGTCGTAAATGTCGTCTTCGTGGAAGTGTATGGCGCCATACTGTTCCGGCGCGTGCTTCCAGGACATCTCCTCCCCGGTCCAGGTGGATCCGGTCATGGCGCGTGCCGGCATGTTGACCAGGCGGCCGTGCAGCGCCAGCGGCCCCGTGTCCACGATGCGGGTCGAACTCGTATCCCCGGCGAAGTCCCACCTGGCCCATGCGCCCTGGTGGTTTTCGACGTCGTATTCGCGGTCGTCGATTTCTTCCACGGGCAGATCGACGATGGAAGGCCCTTCGATCTTCCCGTTGAAGTGGCCGCCGACGGGATCGCCGTCCACGGCGCCGAAAATACACCGGGCCATGTCCCTGACGGGAACGGATCCGATGGCTGCCGCCGTATAACTGGACGTTCCGGCTGGAAGGTCCAGCGCGCGGCATCCCACGCTCATGGTGCCGTTTTCGTCATCGTAATTGGCCCACACCCTGTACCACTGCCTGTCCTTGATCGGCCCGCCGCGGCAGGCGGCGGTGACTTCCTGGTTCGACGATGAACGGGCGATCGCAGTGACCGTGCCGCGGTCCAGGCAGAGGCTGAAGACCGGTTGCCGTCCGGTACCGCCGATACTGATGACGCCCTGCCGCGTTTTTTCAGGGAGCGTCGGCCAGATCGTGGCAGAAATGAAGATGCCCCGTGGGTCCCGGAAGCGCCCGTCGAGCGGGGTGACGGCGTATGAGCCCGGGTAGAAAGGCTGAGACCTGGAAGGGAATTCGCCGCCGAAGGGCAGGTCCACGTCCTCCAGCTGCAGGCCGGGACCGGCCGGATTGGGGTCGGCGCAGATCACCCGGACGAGGCTGGCGTGAAAGGGCGCCTGCGCGTGGCTGCTTACTTTGAAGGCGATTTCGTCGCCGGGCCGGCCGGACAGCCGGTCGGTGTAACCCAACAGGGGAATGACGGACATCAGTTACCCGGGAGGAGTTCGTCGCCCTGCCGCCGCTCCCTGTACCCGCACACCATCAGACCGGGCCGGCCGAAGCTCTGCCCGTATTCCTGCCGGTTGTCGGGATTCCGGTAACCCATGCGCACGAGCCGCCGGGGCTCCCGGGTCTGATTGATGTAGGAGCCGTGCACGGTATCGATACAGAAGATGACCACGTCGCCGGCTCCGGCCGGAACGGGCACCGTGTCTTCCAGCTTGTACTCGTCCGTGGGCAGATGCGGCGCACAGGGACCCTCTTCCGTTTCGGTAATGTGCTGCAGGTGGCCGGATTTGTGCGAACCGGCCAGGAAGCGGATCTCCCCGTTTTCGTGGCAGGTGTCGTCCAGGTGGACGAGGACGTCGACGTACCGGCCGTCGTGATGGCCGTAAAAGGGGTTGTCCTGGTGCAGGGGAAAAGGGTGGCCGGTCTGGGGCGGCTTGATATGCAAGGTGGTGTGGTGAAGCTCCACGTTCGGACCAAGGAGCTGCGAAAGGGCTTCGACCAGTCGTGGATTGGCTACCGCCCGGGACCAGGCCTGGGAATAGAAATGGAGGTCGTGCATGGCCGTAAGCCTGGATTTGGCCTCTGTTTCCGGATCCATATACGCCAGGCGCCACGGTCCGTTCCATCCGGGACTCGTGAATGCCCAGTCCTCGACGAGCCGGTCCATCTGATCCGACAGTTCGGCCGTTTCTTCCGGCGTGAATACCTCGGGGATGTGGAGAAACCCATTATCATGGTAGAACGCGATCTGCTCGTCGCTCAGCACGGTTTGTTCCATGACCATGGTCATTTCTGATTCTCCTTGTTTGGTTGTTCTGGCAGGCTGGCCGGGAGGTTTCTGTGGCTCCTACTCATCGAATTTAGCGGATTGGGCACCGACAGGCAACCCTTTCCACAGGATACCCGCCGCCTGCCCGTTGGAACCGCTCCCGTCCAGCCGATCATATCGCCCAGCCGATCACATCACCCAGCCGGTCACATCATGGAATGGTTCAAGACCGGTATACTTCAGACAAAAGCTCGTAGGACCGCAGCCGGGCTTCGAAATCATGAGTTATGGTGACGGCCATGACCTCGCTGGTCCCGAATTGCCGGGTGAGCCTGTCTATGGTCTCCCGCACTTGCTCCGGGCTGCCCACGGCAGCAAGCCGGAACTTGTCATCCAGAAAGGCTCTCTCGGCTTCACTGAACTGGTGCTTTTCGGCCTCCTCCACGGTGGGCACGACGTTGCTGGGCTTGCCGGAAGCAAATCGCGCGAAAAGCAGGTCCCGGCTGAGGGCGAGACGCGTGGCTTCGGCCTCGGTATCGGCGCAAATGACGTTGATCGCGATGCAGGTTTCCGGTTCCGGCGTCTGGGTGGACGGCTCGAAATAGTGACGGTAGAATTCCAGGATGCGCGGGTCGATGTTGCTGTTGATGAACAGGGCGAAATTGTACGGCAGTCCCAGTCGCGCCGCCAGCATCGCGCTTTCGGGACTGGACCCGAGCATCCAGACGGGAGGGGGAGACAGGATGGGAGGCGTGACGCTCGGCTCGAAATCGCTGTTTTGCAGCATCTCCACCAGTTGCGCGACCAGTTCGGGAAATTGCTCGAAACGGGGACCCGCACCAGAAGCCAGCATCCGGGCGGTCTTCATATCGCCGCCGGGCGCCCGGCCGACCCCGAGATCGACACGATCGGGATAGAGATTCGTGAGCACGGAGAAACTCTCGGCGACCTTGAAGGGGCTGTAATAGGGCAGCATGACCCCGCCTGACCCGATACGCATGTTTTCCGTGGCCGCCCCGATGGCCGCGAGGAGCACCTCCGGCGAACTGCCGGCCAGACAGTGGGCGTTGTGGTGCTCGGACACCCAGAAACGCCGGTAGCCCAGCCTTTCCGCTTCCCTGGCCAGGGCCAGTGTCTCCTGGAAGGCCTGCACCGCGGTTACGCCTTCCCGTACGGGGGACTGATCGAGTATGGATAGATTCATGGTTTGACGTCCTGTTGCGAGCGTAATGGACAAAACAGCGACTTGAATATCCTGTATGCAGTGGAGCGGCACACCACGGCGGGTCACGTAGCGGAGCGGAACAAATACCCTTTATGCAACGCTGCGTCACACGGCGACGCGTCACGCGGCGACACTGCACACAGCGGCGCTACCAGCCGTCCACCACGTGTCCGGCTCCCGGGAACCAGGCCGCGTCCACCAGGAAAGTGAGGAACACCCCCAGGGCGTAGCCGGCGAGTATGCCGATGAACAGCGGCTGGCCCCGGCGGTAGAGCGACACGCCGCCGAGCCGGAGAATGGCGGTTTTGACTATCCAGACGATCAGAATGGAAAGGAAGGCCATGTCCGCCGCGTAGGTGGTGACGATCCCGAATCCCACGGGATGAAGGGGCCAGAAATGGAGCCGGTGATGGGCCCAGATCAGCAGCCCCGAGATCAATACGCCGTTCAACACCATGGTCAGCTGGGACCGCGTCATGGCCTCCGGATTCGTAAGAAAAGTCTCCAGCTGCGTCCAGTAGCCCCTCGCGCCTGATTCAAAGCCGCCTGCCGTAAGCTGGGACGCCCCCATGTCATACCCCAGGTAGAGCGTGTACACCAGGGCCGTCATGAAACCGATGGCCAGCGAGAGCGCGATGGCGCCGAACACGCCCCTGCCCACGCCGCCCATGACGTCGCCTACCTTGGCGGCATGGGCCATCGAACACATGCCGAGCGTCCGCCAGTTCCGGGTAAAAGTCTGGCAGAGCCACATCCCCGTGATGGTCCGGGCATTGATATGCTCCGAACCGACGAATCTGAACGTGATCTCGTTGGCGCTGTTGTAGGGCAGGTCCAGGGACGCCAGTCCGGTTTCGGCCACCACGCGTGTAACGCCCATATACAGGACCAGCAGCACGAACATCATGAGCATCACGACCCAGAGCGTCATGCCCGCGCTCCACAGGAGGAAAACCATGTAAAACGAACCACCGGCGAATGACAGGACGGCCGTACGGTAGGAGAAGAACTCCCGCGAATCATCGATTTCAGGCGCCTTACCCAAAGCCTTTCGGACCACGTCGCGGATATGCCGTCGCGCCATCCAGAGCCCGAACAGCACGAAGACGAAGAAACCGGACAGGTGCTGGAAGTGCATCATCTCCTGGGGACCCGGTACGCCGACCCGTGTCATGACCCCCTGCTGCAGGATGCGGATCAGGTAGAACAGCCAGACGCTGAGGAGCACTTCGACCCGCGTGAAGTACGCCACGACGATGAGCAGGAAGTTGACGCGGACCTGAATGGGATGGAAGGCCTCGTACAGGGTCAGGGGAAAGGCGTGTCCCGCTCCGAGCGGTATGGGGGGAAACAGGTCGAAGAAACTGCCTATGTTCCACGTCATGATGGACAGCGTGATGCCGAAACCCCACCAGAACAGGCGGGCGCGCGCGATCCTCGGCCAGAGTGCTTTTTCTTCGGCGCCGTCGACCAGCGCCAGGGGCACCTGGGCCAGCGGAAAGGCCAGGCGCTCGTGTTCCACCCATTGCTTGCGCAGGATAACCATGATCGAGGCGCCGACCATGAACAGGGCGACGTAGAACGTCACCCACCAGAACATGGGGACGAACCAGATCTGCCAGCGTATGGCTCGTCCCGAGGTCGCGCCCTCGTAGAACTGATTCAGTCCGCCCAGGTGATCCCGCACGACCAGCCAGGACGGCAGATAGTCGAGGAACAGGTCGGCCCAGCGGTTCTCCGGACTTGCGTGGTAGAACGGTCCGCTTATGATCGAGACCGCGTAATTGCTGAAGGCCCAGCCGGGTATGACGGAAGCGGTGAAGACCAGGAAGAAGATCACAATGAGTTCCTGGCTGTTGAAAGGACGGCCGAATCCGGTGAATTTAAGGAAGGGATTCACCAGAAGGACCATCAGAAGGAAAGGCAGCACCGCCGCCACCGGCAGGTGGGTGACCGTGATGAACGAACCGCGCGTAACGAATTCGGAGGAAAGCGACCAGATGGTCAGCAGGATGGTGAAAACGCATCCGATGGCCACGGCCCGAAGGGTGAGGCCGGCGGAAACGGGCCGTACTACGGGTGGTGTACCCGATGCGTGTCGTCCGGAATGTGGCACTGTGGCAGTGGACATGATGGCGAAGGAGTGTGCGCGACGGCTGAAAGTGATGTAGGTTGCCGAATTAACCCGTCAGTTGCGAATCACGCGCTTTCTACGCACGCCCGAAGCTTTTCCAGTCCCTTTTGTGCGGTGGCCACCGGTCCTTCGGCCCAGTAGGCCGGGTTGAACAGCTCCAGCGACAGCATGCCCCGGTAATCCTGCCGTACCAGGCTTGCGACGATCTCGTCCCACGGCGCTTCGCCGTCGCCCGGATAGACCCGGTGTTCGTCTTCGATATCCGCGCGCGCCGGTACCAACGGGTAGTCGTTCACGTGGACCAGGCCCAGTCGGCCGGGATCGAGGTAGTCCATGCCCCGCTGATGACCGCTTCCCTTGTACATGTGAAAAACATCGGTCAGCAGCCGGGCGTCCCGCACGCCGCTTTCGGCCGCTACGAGCAGGGCTTCTCCAACCGTGCCCAGCGTACGGGCCACGCCCCAGAACTCCAGCAGGGGCTTGGGGGCGTAATCCGACACGGCGTCCGTCAGTTCGGCGAATCTCCGGGCGACGGAGAACAGGTCTGCTTCCCGGTCGTGGATCCCCTTGGGGGCCGCGGCTACGAAGGGGCATCCAAGGGTCTGCGCCATCTCGAAGCACCGTCTCGCCTCTTCCAGGCCCCTGGCATGACGGTCGGCTTCGGGAACCGCCCATTCGAAAAACGCGATCAGGTTCACGACCCGGATCCCGCGACGCGCGGCGTGGTCCCGCAACTTTTCCAGCGTCCCGCCGTCTTCGACCCAGGCATCGATCTCCTCTACCCAGGGCTCGATACCGTCATACCCGGCGTCGGCGGCGATATCCACTTGTTCCAGCACGGAAACGCCGGGTGAACGGATCGTACTGGTGTTCAGACAGTATTCAAATCGTCCCATCGTATGCTTCCCTTCAGCGAGATCGCCGTACCGACCGTTTCGGGCCAAGTACGGACAGCGCGAATGACGCCATAGAAAGGGTATTGTTTTCCGTGATTTAGGCTTCGAGTCAATTTAGTGCCAATTATAAAAAAAGGTACCTTTTTAACCGGTTTCACCTATATTGTATACCGCTCTACCGGATACCCCGTCCATGGTGATGTCAGGAGCGATTGTGAGGTACGTTTCGAGCTTCCCGAGGTCAATTCTACTCCTTTGCCTGCTGCTGATTCCCCGGACGGCCGCCGGTCAGGTGACCGTAACGGATGCTATCGGATCGACCGTTACCGTCCACAGTATTCCGCAACGGATCATATCCCTCATCCCGGGCAACACCGAGTTGCTTTTCGCGGTCGGCGCGGGGAATTCGGTCGTGGGGGTCACGAACTACTGTGACTATCCGCTGGAAGCCAGGGAAATCGACAAGGTCGGCGACGCCACGTCGATGAGCCTCGAGAAACTGGTCGCCCTCGATCCGGACCTCGTGCTGGCCTCCAGGGGAAACAGCAAGGAACTGGTATACAGCCTGAAGGCGCTGGACGTCCCGGTCTTCGTACTCGACCCCCAGTCGATCGAGGAAGTACTGGACGCGATCGGCATGGTGGGCAAGCTTGCCGGCCGGGAGGAAGCGGCACGCGAGCTTCTCGACGCCTACCGGCAAAGGCTCGCTGCCGTAGCTGACCGGATCGGGGATCTGTCTGAAAGCGAACGTCCCTCCGTATTTGTCGGCAGTCCATTTAGAGACGAGAATTGGACGCCCGGCCCCGAAACCTATACCTCGGGCGTAATTCGGCGTGCAGGCGGGTGGAACGTCGCCGACGACCTGCCGCCCCGCACATGGTCGGTATACAGCCTCGAGCATATCATTTCGAAGAATCCGCAGGTCCTGCTTTCCACCCTGCGTGAAGGAGAGGACCCGGTGGAAACGACGAAGAAATACCTGGAAAGGGCGAAATCGCTCGATGGCTGGCGGGACCTGGACGCCGTGCGCAACGAACGCGTCGTGTTGATCCCCGAGAACTGGCTGATTCGTCCCGCGCCCAGGCTTTTCGACGCGATCGAAACCCTGGCGGGCGCCCTGCATCCGAACCTGTTCTGAGGTCCCTGCCTTACGATACGGAACGACTCTGAACCCAACCGCACACTTCCCATGCCTCTGATCAACAAGATACCATCCGAACTGACCCGTCTGATACAGTCCAGCCTGCCGGCAGGCGAGAACAAGGCAGATCTCATTTTCGCCTGTAAGACCGACTTGGCGCCGGACGGCAGCATCGAGGAATCCATGCTGGTCGTAACCAGGCGCCACCTGGCGGCAGCAACGCGGTCCGGCGGTCAGTGGTCTCTGACGCACAACCTGCCCCTGGTGGACATCACGGGACTGAACGTGGAACCCCTGGTGGGCGCGAGCGCGCTCATGGCCGAAGTGAATGGACAGTCTATCCGGGTACTCCGGTATACCCACGCGGTGGCGCAGGACATGTCCGACGCCGTCGAGTCCCTGCTCCATCTGATAGGTCCCGATGGCAGTCCGGACCACACGGACCCCGTTACCGAAGAAGAAGTACCGGACTGGTCGAGCCGCGAAGCGCACCTGCGCACGTTCCGGCGCCTGTGGGCTTTCTGCCTGCCCCACTGGCGCACGCTGGTCATCGCCATGATGGTCACGGTCGCCGCGTCGGTCATCGACCTGCTGCCGCCGTACCTGACCATGATCCTCGTCGACCAGGTCCTGGTGGACATGAGCACCTACATGTACCTTCCGCTGATCGTCGCCCTCCTGGCCGTATCCCGCGTCGTCCATACCGGGGTGACCATCATAAGCGGGAGAATGCTGGCCGTGCTGGGCGACCGGCTGGCCTACGACGCGCGGTCCGAACTGCTGAACGTCCTGCAACTGCTGCCCCTCAAGTACTACGACATGCAGCAGACGGGCGGGCTCATGGCCCGTATCGCACGGGACGCCAAGTCGATCCACTACTTCTGGATCGATTTCGCGCCGCAGGTGGTGCAGCAGGGACTGCTCGTAATCGGCATGACCGCGGTGCTCTTCTACCTGAACTGGGAACTGGCCCTCCTCGTCCTGATCCCCATCCCCGCCATCATCTTCGCCTCGGTCCATATCAAGCGGTACCTGATGTGGTTCTACGGCAGGTCGTGGGACAGCTGGGCGACCTTCTTCGAACGGGTCAACGACGCGCTGGCCGGTATCCGGGTCGTGAAGATCTTTGCCCAGGAGAAAAGGCAGAGCCGGGACATGCAGCTCGAGAACGAGAAGGTGTTCACGGCCGAACGAAACATCCATGTCCGTTCGCGCACCGTACGACCCCTGCTCGCCTTCATCGTGTCCGTGGGCGGACTGCTCGTCTGGTGGTACGGCGGAAGGCAGGTGCAGTCGGCGGAAATGACCATCGGCATGCTGATGGCCTTCTTCCTCTACCTGAGCATGTTCTACAATCCCGTACAGCAACTGACGAGCATGGCCGACTGGATACCCGAGATGATGACGGCCATCACCCGCACCTTCGAGGTCATCGACAGTCCCATCGAGGACTATACGCCGGGCGGAACCGTCGACGTGCCCCGTTTCGAGGGGCGCCTGGAACTGGAGGACGTCAACTTCGGCTACGTGGCGCACCAGCCCGTGCTGAAGGGGATCAACCTGCACGTGGAACCGGGCGAGATGATCGGACTCGTGGGGCACTCGGGCGCGGGCAAGTCTACCCTTATCAAGCTCATGTGCCGTTTCTACGACGTAGACGGGGGACGGATACTCATCGACGGCATCGACGTGCGCCGGATGGACCTGATGCAGTTGCGGAGCCAGATCGGGTACGTGGAGCAGGATCCCTTCCTGTTCTCCGGTTCCGTGGCCGAGAACATCCGCTTCGGCAACCAGGAAGCGTCCCGGGAGGCGATCATCGAGGCCGCCATCAACGCGAATGCCCACGAGTTCATCGTCAAGCTGCCCGATGGATACGATTCCACGGTGGGCGAACGGGGCGGAAGGCTCTCCGGCGGGGAGCGTCAGCGGGTCGCGATCGCACGGGCCATCCTGCACGACCCGCGTATCCTGATTCTCGACGAGCCAACCTCGGCCCTCGACCTGGAGACGGAAAAGAAGATCCAGGAAGCCCTGGGACGGCTCATGGAAGGCCGGACGACGCTCGCCATCGCCCACCGCCTCTCCACCCTGAGAGACGCCGACCGGCTGCTCGTGCTTAAAAACGGCGAGCCGGTGGAACTGGGTACCCACGAGGAACTGCTGGACCGGCAAGGCGAGTACTACCGGCTGGTCCAGTTGCACACCAACGTCTCCAGCATCGTGGGCGTGGAGGGGTAACGCATGTCCTTTCTCGATCCGGCCGCCATACGCCTTGAACGCCGTGACGATCAGCCGCCCACGCTTTCCATCGCGGGCGACCTGTTCTTCAATGTCAGGATCCGCCAGGCCTTTCCGCTATCGCAGGAAAGCCGGTACATCACCTTTTTCGACCAGGAAGACGAGTACCTGGGCCTCGTGGCCGATCCGTCGTCCTGCGACGAAGATACTTTCCGAATCATCCGGGATGAGATCGAATGGCGTTATTTCCGCCCGAGGATTACGCGCGTCGCGGAAATGGAGGGACGGGGAGGGACTTCAGTCTTTTCCGTCGAGACGGACCGCGGCGCGGTAAAGATCCCGATGCGGGACCTAAGGGAAGGCATGATGGAGTTGTCGGCCGGGCGTATCCTCATCACGGACGAACACGGCAACCGGTACGAGATCCCCGACCTCGACCGGCTGGATCGGCGCAGCCGCCGCCTGATCCGCCGCCTGATCTGACGTTTTTCCGCTAACTCATCAGGATCGGCACGATCTTCGCGTAGGCCGTCTTGAACCCGAGGACGGCCAGGTAGATACCGACCCCCAGCAGGATCATCAGGACCGCACCGAGCGTGACCAGGAGCGGCTTGCTTTCGGCGAATCGCTGTTTGAGCCCTTCCACCTTGGCGTAGATTTCCGGGTACTTGTTTTCCAGGCGGGCCAGCATGCGTTTGGCGAAAGCGCTGTGCGTGGACAGGATCGTCAGCCCGATTACGATGAACAGCACGCCCTGCAGCAGGGGGAGGAAGATGCCCAGGACCCCGATGACGACGAAGGTCCATCCGAATATGGACTGGGCTATGCGTATCGGTAGTTTCTGTTCTATCTGCTTGATTCCAATCGTTGTAAGGCAGCCCGCTTTGCCTGCGCAAGTTCAATCGAGAAACGCGAGGGCCTCCCGCATTTCGTCCAGGTCCTTGGCGTCGCCCTGGCGCTGCGCCACGACGATACCCCGTTCGTAACATCTGCGGGCCTCATCGTCGCGGTCCAGCTGTTCGTACACCCGACCGGCCTGGTGATAGCCCGCCGTATAGTCCGGCGATGCTTCCATGAGCCGTTCCAGGATCCCCGCCGCTTCCTGGAGCCGATTCGCGCTGACGTACTCCAGCGCGATCGCGTACTGGATGAAGGGATCGCCGGGATCCTTTCTGGCGAGCAGCTCGAGTTGTTCGAGGCGCGAACTCATTCCGGATTTCCTCCGCGTATCCTCCGCGAATCCTAAATCAGCGAACGGGACTGGCATCCGTCGACGTTGACACAGGTGCCGGTCACCCAGCTCGCCCGGTCCGAAGACAGGAAGACCACGACGTCGGCGATTTCTTCCGGTTTCCCGAAACGCCCGGCCGGGAGCTCCTGTTCCACGAATTTGCCAATGCCCTCGGGATCCGCGTCCAGGCGCTTCTGCCAGTTCCCGCCCGGGAAAATGACCGAACCGGGCGCCACCGTGTTCACGCGGATGCCGGTTTTGGCCACTTCCTTGGCGAGTGTTTTTCCCATGGAGATTTCCGCGGCTTTCGTGGCGTTGTAGGTGGCGGGACCGCCGGCCTCGCGGCCGAATATCGAAGAGATCGTGATGATCGAACCGCTACCCTGGGCACGCATCGAAGGGAGCACGGCCCGCGTCGCCCGCACGGCGGCGAACATGTTCAGATTGAACACGTACAGCCACTCGTCATCCGATACGTCGTCGAACGGGTTCCAGACGCTTCCGCCCACGTTGTTGACCAGGATGTCGATGCGTCCCCACCGCTCCAGCGTGGCTTCCACTACCTTTTCAATACCCTCTGCCGTGGTCAGGTCCCCGGCCGTCGCCAGCGTTTCGACGCCGCTTTGCGCGACTTCCCCTTCGGTTTCAAGCAGCCGCTCTTCTCCCCGGGCGCACAGGCTGACGTGGCATCCCTCTTCCGCGAAGCCCAGGACGATCGAACGGCCGATGCCCCGGCTCGAGCCGGTGACCAGGGCGACTTTGTCTTTCAGTCCCAGATCCATTTATATCCCTTTCTTTGGTGTTTTTCGGTGTTCGTTATCTGTTTGGTGTTCGTTGTCTGAAAGTAACTACTGGCCGACTACCAGGAGCGGACTGCCGGAATCGTCCCTCTAGTCGACCGGTTCGAACAGGATCTTCATGCCTTCTCTATCCAATAACCGGCGGAACGCGTGTTCCCATTCAGTTAAAGGAACCACGTCCGACACGATCGGTTCCAGTTCGATCCTGCGTTGGTCCAGCAGCGCCATGGTCCGGTCCCAGGCATCCAGGGAACCGGCGAAGGAAGTCTTGATCTCGATCTCCTTCAATTCCGCGGGGAAGAAATCCACTTCGAAAGGACCGCTGTGCAGTCCGATCTGCATGATGGTTCCCTGTTTCCTTACAAGTTCGATTGCCGACCGGGTGGCCGCCGCCGATCCGGAACATTCGTACACCAGGTCGGCGCCGTAGCCTCCGGTCCGGTCCCGGACAAGCTCAAGCAGATCTGTCTCGTCGATGTTGACGGTCTCGTCCGCCCACCGGGCGCCGAGATCGAGCCGTTCCACGTCTGCCGACGTGCCGGTCAGGATGACATATGCGCCTTCCGCCTTCGCCACCTGGGTGGTCAGCATGCCGATGGGGCCGGGTCCCGTGACCACCGCCACGTCGCCGGCCGTAACGGGCGCGCGAACAGAGACGGCCTTGACGCAGCAGCAGAGCGGTTCGCTCAACGCGCCGATGGCCAGGTCCACGTGGTCCGGGATCCTGCGCACCGCCCAGGCGGGCAACACCACGTATTTCGTGAATACGCCGTGTACCCCGCTGCCGATGGACTTTCGGCTATCGCACAGGCTGTGCTGGCCCGCCGAACAGTACCTGCACACGCCGCAGACCACGGTGGTCGGAATCCCGGTCACCCTGTCGCCCGGCCGGTAAGCGTCCGTGCCGGAGGCCTCGTCCACGACGCCGGAGAACTCGTGGCCCATGATCACGGGCGGATCGTAGGGATACTCGTCCTTGTAAATGTGGATGTCGGTGCCGCAGATTCCCGCTGCGCGGATCTCCACGCGGACCTCTCCGGAACCGGGTGCCGGTACCGGCATTTCCCGGACTTCCATGTTGACCGGTCCATGGTCGTATTTGACCAGACCCTTCATCCTCGAATCCCCGCTGCGCGTACTTTCGGTCCCCTTCTGCGCTCGTTTAGTCCCCGCCGCGCGTACTTTCGATCCCCTTTTGCGCTCGCTTAATCCGGAGCTGCCCGTTCGTCATCTGGGCGGTTTGAATATAGGGCGGCATGTTTTGTATGACAAGATCAAACACATTAAGGCGTTGACACCCGGCAGGCGCGTTCATAAGTTTAGCACGGACCGGAAAACAGTCTCCAGCCCCCGTAGCTCAGAGGATAGAGCAGCGGTTTCCTAAACCGTTGGTCGGGTGTTCGACTCACCCCGGGGGTATTCCCGGTCCCCGCCCTGCTCCATGTCTTCCCGATGCACGCAACTCAGGAGGTCCCCATGTCCGATCTGTCCCGGTACATCCACGAGACGTCGCTCATCGACACCCACGAGCACCTCAGGTTCGAAGAGGACTGGGTCGCCGGCGGCCCGGACGTGCTGCAGGACCTCTTCGAGAACTACGTCCCGGCCGATCTCGTGGTCGCCGGAGCCTCGCAGGAAGAGGTCAATTTCCTGCTGGATCCGGGGAAGGGGGACGTGGCGGCGCGCTTCGAGCCTGTCCGGAAAGCCTGGGAGGCCGTGAAGCACACGGGGTACGGAGAAGCCGTGCGTATCCTGGCGAAGGACGTGTACGGCATGGCCGAAATTACAATCGACGGACTGGTGGCGGCGCAGGCCGAGAACGAACGGCTGCGGACGCCCGGACAGCGTCTTTCTCTCTTACGGGACCGCGCTGGTCTCGATCACGTGCAGACCGACAACTTCGTCTGGGCCTGTGAACCGGACGTCTCCGGGCCGGATTTCTTTCTCTACGATCTATCGTGGGTGGGATTCTGCAACGGCGAGGTGCCCGTGGAGAAGATCGTGGAGGAAACGGGGATCACCGTGGACAGTCTGTCCAGTCTGCGCGATGCCATGGCCGCGATTTTCGCGAAATACGGTCCCTATGCTATCGCGGTCAAGGCGCAACACGCCTATTCCCGGACGCTGCGCTGGGAGGAGCGGAGCGATGAAGAAGCGGCAAGATCCCTGGATATCGTGCTCCGCGATCCAGAAAACGTGCCTGAAGCGACCGCGCTTTGCCTGGGAGACTGGGGCTGGGCGCGGGGCGTGGAATTATCCATCGAACACAATCTCCCGTTCAAGATCCACACCGGTTACTACGCGGGACACAGCCGGATGCCGGTGGACCGCATCAAGAGCGGAAACCTGTGCGGACTGCTGGCACGGTATCTCGACGCCCGGTTCGTGCTGATGCATATCGCCTACCCCTACAGCCACGAGTTGATCGCCCTCGCGAAGCACTACCCCAACGTATGGGTGGATCTCTGCTGGGCCTGGTCCATCGACCCGTTCAGTTCCTGCGATTTCGTCCGCCGCTTCATCCACGCCGTGCCCGTCAACAAGCTGTTCGCCTTCGGCGGAGACACCGGCTGGCCCACCAGCGCCTATGCCTACGCCGTGCAGGCGCGGAAGTGGCTCAGCCGCGCCCTGGAAGCCGAAGTGAGCGACGGCCTGCTCACCGAAAAACAGGCGATGGACGTGGCGCTCCGGCTCATGCAGACCAACCAGCGAGACTGTTTCGATATCGATGGAACGCGGGGCCATATCGCCCGGTCGCTGGAAGCCGCGCAGGTGTAAAATGGAAGTCGCGCCGGTATAAAGCCGATCGTCGCGCAGTCCTAAAAAGTGGAAGCCACGCAGGCCTAAAAACGGGTTGCAAAAAGGGGTCCGGCAACTTATATTGTCGCAGTCGTAACAGGCCACGATAGCTCAGTTGGTAGAGCAATTCACTCGTAATGAATAGGTCGCCGGTTCAAGTCCGGCTCGTGGCTTTCAACCCCTCAAGCAACGTGTCGATCGTCTGGCTGACGGCAGTCTCCGACTGTAATATCTCCACCGGGATCGACACGTGCAATCCCGCCTCGATCCGGTTTCTCAATTCCACGGCCATCAGAGAATCCACGCCCAGGCTGCGCCAGGTCTGCCCTGGTTCCACGCTCCCCGGTTCCATTTCCACGATCCGGCAGATCGCATCGGTCACGAATTCCTCGATATAGGCACGTAGGCGATCGTCGGGTAGCAAGCTCGCATCGGCCTTCGATAAAGGGGGTATCGACTGTGCAATCTTCTGGCCGCGAAGATCCGTTGCCAGGAACGGCGTCAGAAGCGAATCCGCCGCAGACCCCGTTGTGGGAATTACGCCCACGCGGTGGACGTCGCGGCGCAGTATCCGGTCAAGCAACGCACCGGCCTCATCGGGCGGGATCGGCCGCAGTCCCTGCCGCTTGAGCCGATCGGCGGCGCGTTCGTCGGTCATCATTCCCGTACCTTCCCAGGGTCCCCAGTTTATCGTCGTAACCGGCAGGCCCTCCTGGCGCCTGAGGTCCGCGAGTCCGTCGAGATAGGCGTTCGCGGCGGCATAGGGCGCCTGTCCCGCCGTGCCGACCAGGGAAGCCACCGATGAAAAGAGGACGAAGAGGTCCAGTTCACGGTCGCGGGTAATCGCATGCAGGTTCCAGGTACCGGTCGTCTTGGGTTCGAGTACCTGGCGGAACCGGTCCGCGTCCTGGGCGAGCAGAATGCCGTCGTCCAGCACGCCGGCCGCGTGGAAAACGCCTCTAAACGGCGCGTCCTCCTTCACCAAGTTTGCAATGAGCCGCTCCATCGCCTCGAAATCCGTCACATCGGCCTGAACATACCTCACCCGACCGGCTGAATTTGTCCCACGCGCTACTTCCTCGCTCTTCCGCCGACCCGTAACGACCACCAGGCCGGCGCCGCGGTCGAGCAGCCAGCCCGTCAGGAAACGGCCGATCCCGCCCGCGCCGCCCGTGACGAGGTAGGTCCCGCCTGGGCGGATGACCGGGTCGTCGTCGCCCAGGTCCACTGGAACGGGCGCCTTGTCATCCACGAGTACCAGTTTGCCCGTGTGCCGGGCCTGGGACATGAACCGGAAGGCATCCCGTGCCTCATGCGTCGGGTAGGCCCGGTACGGCAGGGGACGTATCCTTCCATCCCGGGCCATGTCGACGACCGTCCTAAGCATGGCTCCCGCGCGATCAGACCGTTCCTCGATGAACTGGGCGAGATCAATGGGATGATAGGATCGATTCTGATCGAACCGGCTGAGGTCGATGAGTCCATGGCTCAGCACATCGGTCTTGCCGATCTCGATGAAACGCCCGTGGGGCGCGAGCACGGACAGAGAAGCCGTCATGCCGGGCCCGGACAGCGTGTTGAGGACGATATCCATCCCCTTCCCATCCGTCTTCTCCGTGATCTCTTCGGCAAAGTCCGGCGAACGGGAATCCATCACGTGCGAAACGCCCATCTCATGCAGCAAGGCGCGCTTTTCGGGCGATCCCGCCGTGGCGAACACCTCGGCATCCACGTGCTGTGCAAGTTGCAGGGCGGCCAGCCCCACTCCGCCGGTCGCGTTGTGGATCAGGACGCGGTCTCCGGCGGACATCCCGCCCCGGACCACGAGACCCAGATAGGCCGTGAGGAAGGCCACGGGCAGGGTGGCAGCTTCTTCTATACTCAGTTGATCCGGCTTTCGTACGACCAGGTCGGCCTTCGCGGTCACATAACCGGCCATGGCCGCCGGCATCATGCCCATGACCATATCGCCGATTTCCACCGAGTCTACCCGTTCGCCCCGCGCAATCACTTCGCCCACACATTCCCAGCCAAATGACGGCGGACTTCGTGACGGGTCCTCCAGCATGCCGAGAGCGGTCAGCACATCCCGGAAATTCAAGCCTGTGGCCCGTACGCGCACGATCACCTCATCCGGTGCCGGTTGGGGCGTCTGCTCTGATACGAAATGGAGATTGTCGATCGAACCCGGCGCGGACTGTGACAGCCTGTAACTTGTTTTGGAATCGGCAGTTACGGGTGCGGTCTTCGCTTCGCACCGCCCCAGGTCGAAGGGGACGAGGCGACGGGCGTGAAGGTCAGTTCCCCGCAGCGCGATTTCACCGGACGGCGCGTCCAAAGCCAAGATTTTGGCGAGACGTTCTACATCGATATCGGCTGTCTCGCCGCTTCTGGCAGGCTCACCGGTCCGGGCCGTCTTGCCGCTTCCGGCAGGAAGATCGATCAGCGTACAGTTGAGCTCGGGATGTTCGCGCATGGCGACCCGCCCGCAGCCCCAGATCGTCGCGAGTTCCGGAGAGGTGCGGTCACCAGCCGCCACGGACTGGGCACCTGCCGTAATCAGTCGCAGTCGGCACGGAATATCCGGACAGTCCAGCACCGCCCGGATCAACTCAAAGGATTCCAGTGCGGGTCCTGTATGGCGGCCACGCTGCCGGTTGCCGCTTCTCGTCCAGATACCTGCGACACCAACAGAATTTCCGGGAGCGGGTTCAATCGATCTCAGTCTATCGGGGAGCACAACGGCCGGGTTCGTCTTCTGATCGCCGGCGTG
Organism: bacterium; assembly: GCA_965202605.1. GTDB lineage: Bacteria > JAAXHH01 > JAAXHH01 > JAAXHH01 > JAAXHH01 > JAAXHH01. Next base: position 1,073,426 of record OZ241838.1, on the reverse strand, counting down.
ATCGATGAATTCGCTTTTCCCACCGTGGCGCGACAGGGCCTCGGCCAGGCCGGCTCCGAGTCGCTTGTCGTCCGAGAGCACGAGCCAGTGGGATGTTGTGGTAGATTCCGCGTGTGCCTCCGGGGATGGCGCGCCCACCCACGCTTCCCGGTATAATCTGTGTGGGTTATGGAGGTCGCGCCGGTCCGCGCCTGTGCGGGACAGGCCCGCGCGTGCCGGAGACAGGGCAACACCTTTCAGGGCAACTACGGGAAAGCCCTTTTCGTCGACGAGGTACACATCGGCCAGCAGGCCGCCGTTTTTTAACTCATCCCGCATTCTGGCATAGGCGGCCAGGGCTTCATACTGTTCCGGAAGTCTCTGCAGCACAAGGTTTTCCACGCCGACGGGAAGATGCGCAACATCATCTGGTACGAGCATAAGCAAGGCCTGCAGACCGGCATCCAGCACACCGGGGTGCAGGCGGTAGGATGCCTGGCCATCCTCCCGGTCAACCAGAAGGGCGAGCGCCTCCCGATCGGTATAAACGAGTTCGTCAATCCGGAGAAACGCGGGTCCATACTGAAACCCCAACTCGGCAGCGCGTTCGTAGAATCGTCGGCTTGTTGTCCGGCTGTCGCAACGGGATCTGACGGCTTCCAGATCGACACGTTCGGCCATCCCACTCACGCGGACACTTTCGGCCATCCCACCCACGCGGGCACTTTCGGCCACGTCATCCACGCGGGCTCTTTCGGCCTGCATGTTCGACAGCCAGCCTGAAACCTGGTCGTGCGATTCCGGCCTGGAGGACAGGGTGTACCGTTTCTGCCTGCGTACGATCTGGACGAGGTGTGCGCCAGTTTCGGGCAGTAACAGCGGATTCAGGAGTCTAAGATCCTTAAAAACGACCGGAAAATCCTCCTCGTCGAACGTCTCGAAGAGCATTTCGATCTGTCCCGCAAGCGGCATGATCGTACGGTCCCGTATAGCGTGATCCGCCAGCATCGGGTGGGTGTCCAGGCCGATCGTCCGTTCCCACACGGTGGTATCGGGTTCCACGGAAGATTCTATACCCCTGCCGATCAATGGGTGCGGGTACCGACCACTCGATTGATCCGTCATCCCGTCCAGCCAGTACCGTTCCTTCTGCCAGGGATACGTCGGCAGTGGAACGGGCGTGCGAGGCCGATCTGCCAGACGTTCCCAGCGAATATCGTGGCCATGGACGTAACATTTCGCCACGGCTTCGAGCAGGACGTCCCGCGCTCCGCGGTCGCGCCGCAGCGAGGCGAGCGCGTGGCCCGTCCGGTTCAGATGAGCCAGGTTCTCGTAAATGGCCGTTGACAGCACGGGATGGGGCCCGATCTGCAGGAACAGCGGCGCCGTGCCACCGGGAATCTTCTCGAACGCCTGGTCGAACAGGACCGGATTCCTGATGTTGCGCCACCAGTGGCCCGCCGTCAATTCTTTCCCCGTCACCGGCGCGCCGGTGACCGTGGACAGAAGGGTTGTTCGGGTTTCAGCAGGCGATAAGCCCTCAAGAGACGCCAGGAATTCACCGCGGATCCCGTCCATCTGCCCACTGTGATAGGCGATTTCCGTATGCAACTGCTGGCAGAAGAGCTGCCGGCCATCCATATCAGCCCGCAATCGGTCGAGATCCGCCGTCGCCCCGGATATGGTCACGGAAACCGGGCTGTTGACCGCGGCGACAGACAGGCTGTCTCCGTAGGGTGCTATGGTCTCTTCCGCATCTTCCAGCGACAGACCCACTGCCAGCATCTCTCCCCGGCCCTGCAACGCCTTCTGCAGCCTGCTGCGCGCGCAGATTACACGGACGCCCTCTTCCAGGGAGAGCGCGCCCGCGACGCAGGCGCCGGCGATTTCTCCGACACTATGGCCAATGACGAACAGCGGCTCAATGCCCAGGGACCGCCACCATGCCGCCAGCGCCCACTGCAGCGCCATGTTGGCGGGCTGGGCAACTTCGACGTCGGTGATTCGATCCCCGGTTGTCCCGTTCCACGTCCTTTCTATAATCGACCCGCCGGAAATCTCCGCGAACAGTCGGTCAAACTCGTCCAGTGCCGCGCGAAAAAAGGGATCCGCGTGATACAGGTCCTGCCCCATGCCGTACCACTGGGGACCCATGCCCGTAAAGACAAACACGACGGGCGCCTGTTCCGCGCCGATCCGCGCGGTCTCGAACCGCTCGGGGAGGCCGCCGCCGCAGAACTGCTCAAGGCCCTCGGCGGCTTCCCCGGACTCCTTGAACACCAGTGCCAGGCGGTGATCGAGATGGGATCTATGCAGGGCGAGCGCTCCCGCAACGTCGGCCGGCGGTATTTCGGGACGGCTCTGGAGCAGGGAAACCGTATCGGACGCTTTTTTGTTCAGCGCGGCGCTGCTGTGGGCGGACAGGACCAGGAGTCGGGGCGCGCCTCGATCAGACAGCCATCGCGACCCTTCCGTGTCGATACCTGCCGCGCCTCCCCCTTTGGGACTGTTACCGGTCCGCGTTCGCACGCTATTTGCGGCGGATTCGGCAACCGGCGGGGATCCGAGCACGACGTGGGCATTGGCGCCGCCGAATCCGAAGGAGTTTACACCGGCGTACGTAGGCCCGGGAAGGTGCTCCGGTTCGGTGACCACGCTCAACCCGAGCTCTTCAAAGGGTATCTCGGGATTCGGGTGGTCGAAATGCAGAGAGGGGGGCAGGATCCCATGCTTGAGCGCCAGCGCCGTCTTGATGAGGCCGGCGACCCCGGCCGCCGCCTCGGTATGGCCGATATTGGTCTTCACCGAACCGATCATGCAGCCTGCGGATCCCGTGGCCCGCCCGATGGCAGCGGCTTCAATGGGATCGCCCGTGGGCGTCCCCGTGCCGTGGGCCTCCACGAAGGCCAGTTGAGGCGCGCTTACGCCCCCTGCCCGTGCGGCCGCCTTGATGACGGCTTCCTGCGCGTTTTGCCCGGGCACGGTCAGACCCCGGCTGCGCCCGTCCTGGTTTATCGCGGAACCGTGAACGACCGCGTAGATCGCATCGCCGTCCTCTAACGCCGCGGCCAGGGGTTTCAGCACGACCATACCCGCGCCGTCGCTGCGTCCGTATCCATTCGCCGCCTGGTCGAAGGCCCGGCAGCGCCCGTCCGGCGACAGCATCCGCGCCTGTTGGAATCCGCGCGTCGTCTGCGGGGCCAGGAGGAGATTGGCGCCTCCCGCGAAGGCCGCGGTACAGGTTCCGGCCTGGATGTCGCGGCAGGCCAGGTGTATTGCGGTCAGAGACGACGAGCAGGCCGTATCCACCGCGATGCTCGGGCCCTGCAAATCCAGGAAGTAGGAGATCCGGTTGGCCGCGATACTCAGCGTGCCGCCCGTGTTGGTGTGCATGCCGACAGATGAAGGCGCCGCGTACCGCTGCAGGTCCCAGTATTCGTCCAGGAAGATCCCCACGTACACCCCGACGGCCCGGCCTTCCAGCCTGGCCGGCCGTGTCCCCGCGTCTTCCAGCGCTTCCCAGGCGAGTTCGAGCAGGATGCGCTGCTGGGGATCGATATGGCGGGCCTCCCGCGGCGAGATGTTGAAGAACCCCGCGTCGAACCGGTCGATTTCGTCGACGAAGCCGCCGCAGTCGGGACAGTCCCCTTGGTCCGGCCAGTATCTCCACAGCGCTTTTCGTTCATCCGGAACGGCCCGTATCGCGTCTCCGCCGTTCAGGACGAATTCCCAGAATGACCGGGGCGTCGATATCCCCCCGGGATACCGACAGGCGATTCCGGTTATCGCAACGGGCTCACCGGACATGGCGGAGCGTCCTTCGATAGGTCCAGTCGGCGTTTCCGTATCTGGTGCGGACCAGCGACTCGGCTGCGCGCTGCTCTTCGGCGTCCAGCACGTCCGTGCGGCCTTCCAGGTTCAGGTGTTCCAGAAACGACCGGGACAGGCAGTCGGCCCATTCCTCGAAGGGCGGCACGCGGGAGATCAGCTCGGATACGGAGATGGTCTGTTCGTTCAGCAGCCGGGCGATGGTTTCCCGGCGCGCGTGATCGTGGACAGGCAATAGCAGGGCAAGCCTTCTGTGGCCCGGTCCCAGCAGGATGGATCCGTGCTGCAGTACCCGCCCTGCCGAACGGCGCTGGGCGTTTCCAGCCAGTTTCCTGCCGCGAACCGTGATTTCATTTTGCCCTGTCGCTGTGAAACATACGTCGCCTTTGCCACCCATTCCGCAACGCGCCTCCGGCGCCAGTTCACCCGCGATTCCGAATTGCCGCAACATCCCGATCAGTGCCTCGCTTACCCGGCGGATCATCACGCCGGACGGGCTTTCCAGCGCGGGGTGGGATTCGTGCGCCACCAGGCTGTAGGTCAGTTCCTGGTCGTGCAGCACCGCGCGCCCTCCGGTGATCCGCCGGACGAGTCCGATGCCGTACCGGTCGCACAGGCCGGGATCGATCTCTCCTTCCACTTCCTGGCCGTAACCGAGGGACACGGCCGGAGGACTGCAGGAATAGACGCGCAGGGTCATCATCCCCGGATCCCGCCCGCCCGCGTTGAACAGCGCTTCATCGACGGCCATGTTGTAAGCGGCGGAACATCCGGGCGTGGCGAGTATGCGGATCATGGCCCTTCGCTGTTCCGGGCGGCCTGCAGTTGCTCGACGGCCTGGCGCGCGGCGTCCTGTTCCGCGTTCTTCTTGCTGGTGCCCGTGCCCTTGCTTACGGGATGCCCGGATACATAGACCTCGATGGTGAAGATCTTCTCGTGGTCGGGGCCGACGGCGGAATCAACCCGGTATTCCGGCTGGCCTATGCCTTCGCCCTGGGTGTATTCCAGCAGCGCGCTTTTGTAGTTCCGGCCTTGATCGACGTGGGCGGGACGTTCTTCACCCAGCTCCCGGAGCAGGGTTCGATGGAGGAAGCGCCTGACCGGCTGGAGCCCGCCGTCCAGGTACATGGCGCCAATGATGGACTCGTAGGCGTCGGACAGGATCGAATGGCGAAACCGGCCGCCGGAACGGGCTTCGCTGGAGCTCAGCAGCACGTATCGGCCGAGTTTCATCGCCCGGGCCTGACGCGCGAGGGCCTTCCGGTTGACCAGCGTGGAACGGAGCTGCGTCAACTGTCCCTCGCGGCGCCGGGGATACATGTCGAAGATGAATTCGCCAACGACGAGGTCCAGCACCGCGTCGCCCAGGAACTCCAGCCGTTCATTGGAGTGAACGCCCGACTGTTCCCGGGAATACACGTAGGAACGGTGCTTAAGCGCCGTGATGAGGTAATCGGGGTTTTTGAATCGGTAGTTGAGATACTTCTGTACGTGGCGGGCGTTTTCCCGTTCGACGGCCGTTCGATTCGCGGCATTGGGGGATACGCCGCGTTTCAGACCGGAAAACAGGGCCGCGGCCGCGCGCCCTAGCTTCTGCAGGATAGGATGCCGTTTCGACACGGTAATGCCCGGAACACGTTCTGAGGCGTTTCGGAGGACGTTACGCCGCGTATTTCTTTACCGCGAGCGTTACGTTATGCCCGCCGAATCCGAATGAATTGGTCAAGGCCGCCCGTACTTCCCGCTCCCTGCCGGTGTTGGGGACGTAGTCCAGGTCGCACTCGGGATCGGGTACCTCGTAGTTGATGGTAGGATGGACGAAATCACGGGCGACGGACAGCGCGGTCGCGATGAACTCCAGCCCTCCCGAAGCCCCGAGGAGATGGCCGACGAGCGACTTGGTGGAGCTGATGGCGAGATTTTCCGCGTGATCTCCGAAGACCTTCTTGATGGCCAGGGTTTCGATGCGGTCATTGAAGGGGGTGGATGTACCGTGGGCGTTGATGTAGTCGATCTCGTCCACGGCCAAACCGGCGTTCTGCAGGGCCAGTCGCATGGAACGCATCGCGCCTTCGCCCGATTCATGGGGCTGGGTGATATGAAACGCGTCTGCCGTCGCGGCATAGCCCGCCAGTTCGGCGTAGATGGGCGCGTTGCGCTGACGCGCGTGCGACAGGGTCTCGAGGACGACCATGCCCGCGCCCTCGCCCAGGACGAATCCGTCCCTTTCGGCGTCAAAAGGCCTGCTGGCCCGTTCCGGTTCATCGTTCCGGAAAGAAAGGGCACGCATGTTGCTGAACCCGGCCACGGCCATGGGGGAGATACTTGCTTCCGTCCCGCCGGTGACCATCACGTCCGCGTCCCCGTACTGCAGGATCCTGAAGGCGTCGCCTATGCCGTGGGCGCCGCTGGAACAGGCCGATACCGTGGTGTAGTTGGGTCCTTTCAAACCGTGTATCATGGAGATATGGCCGGGAGCCATGTCCGCGATCATCATCGGAATGAAAAAGGGACTCACCCGCCCCGGCCCCTTTTGCACCAGGTTCACGTGCTGGTTTTCGAAAGTCCATATCCCGCCGACGCCCGTACCCATGACGACACCGATCCGTTCCCGGTCCTCGGCATCGAGATCCAGCCCGGAGTCTTCGATCGCCATCTGCGCTGCAATCACCGCGTACTGGACGTTGTCGTCCATGCGCCGCACTTCCTTCCGGTCGATGTAATCCGCCGCGTTGAAATCCTTCAATTCGGCGGCGATCTTCGCCGGAAAGGCACTCACGTCGAACTTGGTGATGGGGCCAACACCGCTTTGACCGTTGCAAAGAGCCTTCCAGTAGGTATCGAGCTCGAGCCCCACGGGGCTTAGCACGCCCATACCGGTGACGACAACGCGCTCTGCCACGCCGATGCCTCCTGAAATCAACCGGACGCGTTTCCCGGGGAAACCCGGGACCGCGGAACCGGGCCTTGAGATGAATCAGCCGTCTATATTGGCCTGAAGGTACTTGATCGCGTCACCTACCGTGACGATCTTCTCGGCGTCCTCGTCGGGAATCTCGAGATCGAATTCTTCCTCGAGGGCCATGACGAGCTCGACCGTATCGAGCGAGTCGGCGCCCAGGTCGTCGGTAAACGAGGCACTGTCGGTAACCTGGTCACCGTCCACGCCAAGCTGCTCGGCGATGATCTCCTTAACGCGGTCTTCCATCTTCTTTCCTCCTGTACGAATGAATTGTTGGCTTCCTCTGTTTACATGCTGAAATCAGGTTTCTTTCCGCTTACATCCCCATGCCGCCGTCGACGCGCATCACCTGCCCCGTTATGAAGGCGGCGTCGTCGGAAGCCAGGAACGCCGCGATGCCGGCCACGTCATCGGGTTGTCCGGCCCGGGAAAGCGGCGTGGCGTCCAGGAACGAGTTCCGCACCGCCTCGGGAAGCGACGCCGTCATGGCGGTTTCAATATATCCCGGGGCGATCGCGTTGACTGTAATTCCCCTGCTGCCGACCTCTTTTGCCACGGATTTGGTGAAGCCGACGATACCGGCCTTGGACGCGGCGTAGTTGGCCTGTCCCGCGTTACCCGAGAGGCCGACGATCGAGGTCAGATTGATGATCCGGCCGCTCCGCTGCCGCATCATTTGCCGGATGACGGCCTGGGTGCAGACGAACACGCCGCCCAGGTTGACCTGCATGACCTCGTCCCAGTCGGCCTGTTTCATGCGCATCAGTAGCGTATCGCGGACCGTGGCCGCGTTGTTGACCAGGACGTCGATGGCCCCGTAGGCTGCAATCACGCCTTCGACCAGGTTTTTCACGCTGTCCCGGTCGTCGATGCCTGCGGACAGTCCCATCGCATCGCCGCCTTTTTGTCTAAGCGCTTCGGCGGCTTCCTCGGCCTTCGTTCCGTCGCGGCTCGTAATGACCACCCGGGCGCCTTCCGCGGCGAACCGTTCGGCGACGGCGGAACCGATCCCCTGCGCGCCGCCCGTTACGATGGCAATTTTGCTCGTTAAGCCCCGCAAAACTGGATATCTCCGTGCGTACGTGCTGTTAATAGTGTTTTCATTGCCGTTCCACCGCGGGCTGAGCGAGCGTTTCGACCACCGAAGCCACGTCCTCGAGCCTGTCCGCCTTCAGGACGTCGATGCCGCGGTGCATCCTTTTCATGAGTCCCGCGAGTACGCTGCCCGGCCCTGCCTCCACCACGGTGTCCACCTCGTGGTCGGCCAGGGTCTGCATGGATTCCGTCCACCGGACGGGCGAAGTCAACTGTTCGATCAGCAGGCGCCGTATTTCCCCGGGTTCCGTCACGGTCCGGGCGGTCACGTTGGCGACCACCGGCGTTTCCGCGCGGGCGATGGGGGCCTTTTCAATAGCCTCGGCCAGACCCTGCCGGGCGTACTCCATGAGTTCCGAGTGGAACGCCCCGCTGACCTCCAGCGGCACGACCCTTTTGGCTCCCGCGCCGCGGGCGCCATCCATGGCACGTTCCACGGCCGGAACGGCTCCGGCGATGACCGTCTGCACCGGGGAGTTGTAGTTGGCGGGTTGAACGGATTCGGCCTCTGTGCTCGCGGACCGGCAGACTTCGTCGACTTCCCGCGACGACAGGCCGATCACGGCCGCCATGGTGCCCGGCTGCATTTGCCCGGCCTCGTGCATCAGTTCACCACGCAGGCGAACCAGGCGCACCGATTCCTCGAACCCGAGCGAGCCTGCCGCGACCAGCGCCGCGTATTCCCCCACGCTGTGTCCGGCGACGTAATCCGGATGGATCCCCTGTTCGTTCAGCAGGGACGCCACCGCCACGCTGTGCACCAGGATAGCCAGTTGCGTGTAATTCGTTTGCTTAAGGGTCTCGGCGGGGCCGTCAAAGGAGACCCCGGCGATATCGGCGCCGGTGATCTCGAAGGCCTGCCGGTACAGCGTACGTATCCGCGGATACCGGTCGTGCAGGTCCCGTCCCATGCCCACGTACTGGGAAGCCTGCCCCGGAAACAAGAAAGCGATCCTGGCCTGGGTCATGGATTGGCGGCGCCGAACCTAGATTGCTTCGACTTCCTGTACTTCCCTTCCCTGGTAGTATCCACAATGGGGGCAGACGCGGTGCGCGAGTTTCTTCTCTCCGCAATGCGGGCATTCCACCAGCGCCGGTGTCGACAGTACCCAGTGCGTCCGGCGCTTACGACTCCGTGCCCGGGATTGGCGTCGCTTGGGCAGGGCCATGTTCTATTCCTCCTTCAACAACGTTTTCAGTGTGTGCCAGCGAGGGTCCGCCTGCCGCGTACCACAACCGCAGACGCCCTCGTTGAGGTTCGTCCCGCATTCCGGACAGAGCCCCCTGCAATCTTCGCTGCAGAGGGGTTTCATGGGTATGTTCAGGTTGACGAGCTCCGCGATGCGCCGGCTCAGGTCGATCGTCTTCGCGCTGTAGTCCAGTATTTCCACGTCGTCGGATTCGGTCAACTCCTCGCCTTCCGGTATGGCGCGGTCCGTCTTCTCGTAATAGGTCGCGATTTCGCCGCTGATGTGTTCTACCACGTCTTCAAGGCACCTGCCGCAGGAAAAGGTCAGGGCGACCCCGACTTCAGCCTGCAGAACCAGCGAATTCTCGGAGACCGTGAGCGTGCCGTCCACCTTGACGGGTGACGCGAAACGGCAGTCCTCGTCCGGAAGAAAGTCGGCGGCGGGCGTATCTTCCAAGTGGATGGGATGTAAACCTTCGGCCAGATGCTCGATCGCGATTTGCATATCGACTGCTTGTTCAGTATTGCCCGACCAGCGTTCACCTGCGTATCTCGTACCGCAATCCGGATGTTGCCGGCTTTCCGTCGATTTCCCGGAAGCCACTAATAATACGGGGGTTACCCCTGTCGTGTCAAGAGGAAAATCCCGTGATCAGGAGAGGGCGGAGCGTATGAAATCTACCACGTCGGCCGACCGGTCGGCCACCGGGATGCCAGCCTCGTTCAGTGCGTTTACTTTCTCCTCCGCTCCGCCCGTTCCCCCCGAAATGATCGCGCCGGCGTGCCCCATGCGTTTACCGGGCGGTGCGGTGCGGCCGGCGATGAAGCCCACCACCGGCTTTTTCATGTTCTCCCGGACGAATTCAGCGGCCCGTTCCTCGTCGGAGCCGCCAATCTCGCCGATCATGACCACCGCGTGCGTATCCGGGTCCGCTTCGAAGGCCTCGAGGGCGTCGATGAAGCCCGTGCCGATGATCGGATCGCCGCCGATGCCCAGGCAGGTCGACTGACCGATGCCCGCGCTCGTCAACTGGTGCACGATCTCGTAGGTCAACGTGCCGCTGCGGGAGACCACGCCCACGTGGCCCGCCCGGTGGATGTGGCCCGGCATGATGCCTGCCTTGGCGATTCCGGGCGTGATGGCGCCCGGACAGTTCGGGCCGAGCAGGCGCACGCCGGACCGTTGCAGGACGGCGTAGACGCGGGCCATGTCCAGCGTGGGAATGCCTTCCGTGATGCAGATCACCAGGTCCATTTCGGCGGCGATGGCCTCGTGGATCGCGTCGGCCGCGAAGGCGGGACGGACGTAGATGATCGACGTGTTGGCCTGCGTCGCCGCCGCCGCTTCCGCCAGGGTGTCGTAGACCGGTATGCCGTCCAGGTCCTGGCCGCCCTTCCCCGGCGTGACACCGGCGACGATGTTCGTGCCATATTCCACCATCTGGCGCGTGTGAAAAGAGCCGTCCCTGCCTGTAATCCCCTGCACGACGACGCGGGTGTTTTCGTCTACCAGGATGCTCATCTCCCCCCCTCCCCGAGTTCAACGGCCTTCTGCACGGCTTCAGCCATGGTGTCCACGGCGACGAGTCCCACGGATTCGAGTATGCGCCGGCCCGCTTCCTCGTTCGTGCCGGTAAGCCGGATGACGATGGGCAGCGTAAGCGGACCGCCCGGTCCTTTCGCGATGCGGTCCAGGGCGGTCACGATGCCGTTGGCCACGTCGTCGCAGCGAGTGATACCGCCGAATATGTTGAAAAGCACGGCCCTTACCCGGTCGTCCGACGTGATGATGTTCATGGCGGTGACGACCTTGTCCGGGTTCGAACTGCCGCCGATGTCGAGGAAGTTGGCCGGCATGCCGCCGTAGAACTTTACCATGTCCATCGTGGCCATGGCCAGCCCGGCGCCGTTGACGATGCAGCCGATGCTCCCGTCCAGCTTCACGAAGCTCAGGTCCGCGTCCCGCGCCTCGGCCTCGGTAGGTTCTTCGGAGTCGGGATCGCGCATGGCGTCGATTTCCTCGTGCCTGAACAGGGCGTTGTCGTCGATGTTCATCTTGCCGTCAAGGGCCCACAGCTTTCCGTCCGGCGTAGTCACGAGCGGGTTGATTTCCGCCAGGGAGGCGTCGCTTTCGATAAAAGCGTCATAAAGCCGCGCGAGCATGGCCGCGGCCTGGTTCACCACCGCGGGATCGGAATAGAGTTTGTACGCCAGGGACCGGGCCTGGTAGGGCATCAGCCCCAGGAGGGGGTCGACGGCCAGCTTGTGGATCTTCTCCGGCGTCTCGCGGGCGACTTCCTCGATATCGACGCCGCCTGCCGCGCTGACCATGAACACCGGCCGCCGGGTCTGGCGGTCCAGGATGATGCCCACGTAGGCTTCATGAGCGATATCCACCGCCTCGGCCACGAGCACCTGCCGGACGGTCAGTCCCTTGATGTCCATGCCCAGGATCTGGTCCGCTTTCTCGAAGGCCTCGTCGGGCGTCGAAGCCAGTTTGACGCCGCCCGCCTTGCCCCGGCCGCCCACGTGCACCTGGGCCTTGACCACCACGCGCGTACCCAGTTCCTCGGCGATTCGCCGGGCTTCTTCCGGCGTCCGGGCGACCTGCTCGCGCGGGATCGCCATACCTTGCCGGGCGAATATGCCCTTCGCCTGGTATTCGTGTATGTTCAATGCGTGCTCCTTCGGTTTCGAATTTCCACTGCGCTTATTGAACCTGCGCCGAACCGTTCCGTTCCGTCCCGCTGAATCTGCGCACTCATGCCTGCTTTTCCACCATGGCGCCCAGTGCGTCGAAACCAGGTTTAAGGGCCGGGTACAGGGACCTGAATATCCCGTAGCACTCCTCGTACCGAGCCGACGCATCCGGTTCCGGTTCCGTCCGGGAAGCGACGGCGACCAGGTCGTCCGCGGCCTCCTCGACGGTGCCGTACACGCCGGCGCCGACCGCGGCCAGGATCGCGGCGCCGAAGGCGGGGCCTTCCTCCGCGTTGACGGTTACGACTTCCGCGCCGTAGATGTCCGCCTGGATCTGCCGCCACAGGCTGCTCCGCGCGCCGCCGCCCGTGGAACGGACCTGCGTGACGGAAAGACCGAGCTCCCGCATGATTTCAATGGAATCCCGCAGGGCGAAAGTCACCCCCTCCATGACGGACCGGATCATGTGGGGGCGGCCGTGGCGTCCGGTGATGCCGACGAAGGCGCCCCGCGCGCTGGCGTCCTTGTGGGGGGTGCGCTCGCCCATGAGATAGGGGAGAAAGACCAGCCCTTCGCTGCCCGCCGGCGCACGGTCCGCCTGGGCCGTCATCAGTTCGTACGGATCGGTTTCCAGCATCCGGGCCGCGCTGACCTCCACTTCGCCCAGCGTGTTGCGCAGCCACTGGAAGGCGCCGCCCGCAAAGAGGGTCACCCCCATCAGGTACCACTTGTCGGGGACGCTGTGACAGAAGGTGTGGACCCGCAGTTCCGGATCCACGTGGACCTCGTCGGTGTGGGCGAAGACTACGCCCGACGTTCCGAGGCTCGAAAGAATCCGCCCCGAACGGACGATACCGGCTCCCACGGCGCCGCAGGTGTTGTCGGCCCCGCCCCCGACGACGGGCGTGCCGGCCTTCAGTCCCATTTCCGAGGCTGCTGCTTCCGTCACGTGTCCGCATACGTCGATGGATTCGAAGGTGGGCGGCATGAATTCCGCCGGCAGGCCGATGGCGTCCAGCATGGGGGCGGACCATCGTCGTTCGCGGACGTCGAACAGCAGGGTGCCCGCGGCGTCGGACACCTCCATGGCGAATTCGCCCGTCATCCGGAACCGGATGTAGTCCTTGGGCAGCACGACGCGCCGGATTCGGTCGTATATCCGTGGCTCATGATCGCGGACCCAGATCAACTTGGGCGCGGTGAAGCCCTCGAGCGCCGGATTGGACACCCACCGCACCAGGTTTTCTTCGCCCGCCTTTTCCGTGATCCAGCGGCACTGCTCCGTGGTCCGGGTGTCGCACCAGAGGATGGAGGGGCGCAGCACCTCGTTATGCTCGTCGAGCAGCACCGAACTGTGCATTTGGCCCGACAGGCCGATCCCGGCGATCGAGTCGGCGTCGATCCCGGCCGTGCCCATGGCTTCGCGGACCGTGTTCGACGCCGCGCGCCACCAGTCCTCCGGGTCCTGTTCGGCCCAGTTGGGGCGGGGCGTGTGCAGCGCGATTTCCTCGAAGGCCCGGGCCACCAGTCCGCCGTGCTCGTCGACGATAATCGTCTTGATGCCCGAAGTGCCGATATCGATGCCGACAAGATGTCTCATACGCGAACCGCCGCCGGCCGAACCCATGTCTTACCGGCACAAAAAAACCTGCGCAGGACCGCAGGATACTGAAGGGGGGAAATGGAAGTCGAATTCAACTCGTGTAAGCGTGTAACCGGACGCTGCGGGAGGTATGCCGCAACCGGCGAATCGCCCGTTCCTTGATCTGGCGCACCCTTTCCCGGGTCAACCCGAACTGCTTGCCGATTTCGTCCAGGGTCATCGGCTTGTCCTTGTTGATCCCGAAATAGGACCGAATCACGGCGGCTTCGCGGTCCGTGAGGGTATTCAGCGCCCAGAACACTTCCTCCTTAAGCGATTTCTCCATGACCGGCGTTTCCGGCGACTCGATGGTCGTATCTTCGATCACGTCGAGCAGGCGGCCCTCCTCGCCGGGTGAAAAAGGCGCGTCGAGAGACAGGTGGGGACTGAAAATCCGCATGATGTCGACCACTTCCTTATGGTCCAGCGACAGGCTGCCGGCGATCTCCTGGGTCGTGGGCTCCCGGCCCAGTTCCTGCTTGAGACCCCGTACGGCCTTGTTGATCCGTCGCAGTTCCTCGGCCCGGTTCAACGGAAGGCGGAAGGTCCGCGACTGTTCGGCCAAAGCCTGCATGATGGCCTGCCGCACCCACCAGACCGCGTAGGATATGAATTTGAACCCCTTGTGCTCGTCGTATCGCTGCGCGGCCTTGATCAGGCCTATATTGCCCTCGTTGATCAGGTCGGAAAGCGGCAGTCCCTGGTTCTGGTATTGCCTCGCCACCACCACGACAAAACGAAGATTGGCCTGAATCAGCTTGTTCGTGGCGCCGTTCACCCCGTTGCGCGCGTCGCGCGCCAGGGCCATTTCCTCTTCCAGGTTCAGGACCGGTATGGATCTTATTTCCTTCAGATAGGTGTCAAGCGATCGGTCATCCCCGGGATTCCTCGATCCAATCCGGGAAACGTTGACTTTCGACCGGGCGGTCCTGGCCATGATTTTCCTCCGATACCGCTTCCGGACCGGCTGAAGACGGCATTTGACACCTTCAGCACGGATCGCGAGAAAGGGATGCGGATATCGTGTGGATCTACGGAGGTTCTACACCGGGACGACTCCCCGGTTCCCCAGCACTATAATGACGCGCCGGACGGGCCGTCAAGTTTTTTCAGGTGATACCGCAGCGTTATGCGACCCCGCTCAGAACACCCGTTTCTCGACGTTGTTGCCGATATAGATGTCCATCATCGTAGTCCGGTTGCCCCAGAAGTGATTCTGTCCCCAGGAATTGGGTTCCAGGCCCCTGAACCAGGGCTTGCGCAGGTCGAGCGCGTGGGTGTGGTAGATGAACACGCCGCCGACGTCCTCGACGAGGATACGCTCCGCCTGGGCGTAATACCGCATGCGCTGCGCGTGGTCCAGCGTCGTGCCCCCGGCTTGCAGCAACCGGTCGAATGCGTCGTTCTTCCAGTCATGCCGGCCGTGTCCCACCGGCTGGGAATGCCACACCTGGGACAGCATGTTGTCGGGGTCGGGATAGTCGTACTGATAGGGGATCAGGCCGAAGGGTATGGTGTACTGGTACATGTTGTCCATGTACAGGCCGATTTCCTGGTTCCTGATCTCGACGCGCATCCCCAGGGTTTCCTTCAGCATGCCCTGGATCGCCTGGGCGATGCCCATCTGGGTCGGATCCGCCTGGCGCAGCCAGAATTCGATGGAAGGCAGGCCCCTTCCTGCAGGGTAGCCGGCTTCCGCCAGCAGGCGCCGGGCCTCCGGCGGGTCGTAACGCTGGATATCCTTGAGCTGGTCCCCCGTGTACCCGGGGAAGTTGGGCGGCAGCATCGTGTAGGCGGGCGTGCCGTGTCCCTGGAGGATGACCCGGCAGATGGTCTCCCGGTCGATGGCGTGACTGACGGCCCGTCGGACCCGCACGTCGTCGAAGGGGGGTACGGCGGTCTGGAAGAAGAGGTACCAGGTCTGGAAATGGGGATTCGAGGACAGTTCCCCGGTCAATTCGGGACTGGCGTCGATCTCTCCCAGGTACTGCGCAAAGACGCCCTGCCGGTCCACCTCGTTGTTTTCATAGGGCGTGATGCCGGGGTGGGTGCCGGCGATGATGAACTTCAACTTGATCTGCTCGAGGTAGCCCGGGTACGGACCGTTGTAGTAGGGGTTCAGATCGTAGGAGATGTAGCGGTCGGTGATCCATTCGTCCAGCCGGTAGCTGTAGTTGCTCACCATGTTGCCCGGTTCGGTCCACCGCCGCCCGTGTTTCTGAACCTGCCACGGCGGTACGGGCGCCGCGGAATTGTAGGCCATGATGTGGGGAAGGTAGGGACAGGGGGCCTCGGCCTCGATTTCAAGCGTCAGGTCGTCGATGGCCCGCACGCCCACCGAGTCGGGGTCGTCTATCTTGCCGTGATTGAAGTCCCGCGCGTTCTTGATGTTGTAGAACAGGAAGGCGAAGACATTGCCCTCGTCCGGGTCGAGGAAGCGCTTGAAAGTGTATTCGAAGTCGTGGGCCGTCAACGCCCTGCCGTCGCTCCACCGGGCGCCTTCCCGCAGGTAGAACGTCCAGACCCGCCCGTCCTCGGAAGGTTCCCACCGATCGGCGGCTCCCGCCTGGAGCACGTCGTCGGCGTCGAACATGGTAAGCCGCTCGAACAGATAGGGATCCGCGCCTTTGACGCCGTAATTGTCCATGCTTACGTCCAGCGTCTTGGGTTCTTCGATGAAGTACATGAGGATCTGTTCGTGGAGCGGTGCGGCATCGGGAGGCAGTTGTTTCCCGATGCTGTTTACCACGGGGCCTCCTGCGGGTTGGACCGGAGTGTTTTCATCGCTGCCGCAACCGGTTACGAAAAGCAGGACGAGGAGAAGAGACCGGACCGGGATGACGGGAGAGGGCATGGCACGCGCTTCCTTCGGTCGATTGTTCGCCTGGAATCGACCGTGAATTGGCTGAGGCGGTCTTATCAATGCACGGCGAGGTACGGCGCACCGTGAGATACGGGGAGGCAAACGAACGCCTGGCTCATAGCCGATAGCATACGGTTTTGCGTGTTTACATGAATAATGACGACTGACCGACCGGGGGTCAATAGAAAAGAGGGCGTGCCCGGGAGGGCGTTTCTTGACTTCCGGAAACGGGAAGGGTAGGTTGGGTGCGCCCTGTTTCTCAC
Source organism: bacterium (assembly GCA_965202605.1). Classification (GTDB taxonomy): domain Bacteria; phylum JAAXHH01; class JAAXHH01; order JAAXHH01; family JAAXHH01; genus JAAXHH01. Next base: position 1,056,905 of record OZ241838.1, on the reverse strand, counting down.
TCGGAATCCCTGCCATGGCCAAAACAACCTCCGGGTCGTCCCGTCCCACGCTGCGCAAGTCCCTCGGATTCTTCGACGGCATCACCATACTCGTCGGCATCACCATCGGGGCCGGGATCTTCTCGGCGCCCCAGATCATCGCGGGTTTCACCGAGTCATTCACCCCCATAATCGGGCTCTGGATCGCGGGCGGCGCCTTCATATTCCTCGGCGGCCTGATATACGCGGAACTGGGCAGCCGGCTTCCCGACACGGGCGGGGAATACATGTATATCAGCCGTGCCTTCGGCCCCTTCGCCGGGTTCATGTTCGGCTGGTCACAGCTCTTCATCATCCGTACCAGCCCGCTCGCCGGCCTGGCCATCGTCACGGTCAACTACTTCAGCTATTTCATCGAACACACACCGACCGAACGGATCGTCACCGCGCTGTTCATCATCCTGCTGCTCACCATCCTGAACTACGTCGGCGTGCACCGGGCGGGTTTCTACCAGCGTATGACTACGGTACTGAAGGTCGCCGGCCTGATGCTCCTCGTCGTGCTTGGATTCACCCTTGACTACGGGGGCGAGAACCTGCTGGGAACCTCCGCCGCGCCGACCGGAATGCTGGGGTCCGTCGGCAATATGGTTGCCGCCGCGTTCATGGTGGTCTTCGCCTACATGGGATTCGAACGCGTGGGTTACTCGGCGGGAGAGATGAAAGATCCCCGGCGCACCATACCCCTGACCATGTTCGCGGGGATCTCGGTGATCGTCGTGATCTACGTCCTGGCGAATCTCCTCTATCATCAGACACTCGGCATGGAAGGCGTCCGGACGAGCCGCATCGTGGCCTCGGACACGGCGGTCCTGCTGCTGGGCCCCCTGGGCGCGGGATTCATCGCGGTCACCGTCATGATCTCCACGACCGGCAGCATGAACGGCACCTTCATGACCGCCACACGCGTCTACTACGCCATGGCCCGGGACGGACTCTTCTTCAAGTGGCTGGACTACATCCATCCCGTGTACCGCACGCCCTCGCGGGCCATCATTGCCCATGCCCTCTGGGGCTCGGTCATTCTGCTATTCCGGGGGACCTTCGAGACCATCATGGCGGGGATGGTTTTCGCGGTGCTCATCTTCTTCGGCGCCAATACCCTGGCCCTTTTCAGGCTGCGCCGGATGGGCGTCGGCGCCGAAGCCGGGTACCGGGTACCGCTGTATCCGTGGATTCCGGCCCTCTTCCTGGCCGGCATCGTCGTCCTCCTGGTGCTAAGGGCCGCCTTCGAGTGGTACAATACGCTGATCGACCTCGCCTTCATCGTCACGGGCCTGCCGTTCTGGTTGATCTGGCGGAAGACGCGCAGCTGGTTCTGACGGCCTGGTCACCGCATGGAAGACTTCCTCCAGCAACATGTTGGAACACGCTTGATTTGTCGTAAACGCGGCTGGTCGGGGGTCAGTTTTCCCTTTACTGAATCGCCGTTGCGCTGTATATTCAACCGTTCCATTCAAGCGTAGATCGTCTGTGTAACCAGGCTTGCCCAACCGGACCCGGATCATCCATGAGCTACCAGCTGACAGACAGTTTCGGCCGAACGATCAACAACCTGCGGGTGTCGGTGACGGATCAGTGCAATTTCCGCTGCATCTACTGCATGCCCGAAGAGGGGATGATCTTTCAGCCCCGGGAAGAGATCCTGACCTTCGAGGAGATCAGCCGGTTCGTCCGCATCGTTACGGGCCTTGGCATCTCCAAGCTGCGGCTGACCGGCGGGGAGCCGACCGTCCGAAAGGACCTGCCGGTACTCGTGCGCATGCTGGCGGAGATTCCGGGCGTCCGGGACATGGCCATGACGACCAACGGGTTTCTGCTCAAGAAGATGTCCCGCGATCTGCGTGAGGCGGGGCTGCCCCGGATCAACGTCAGCGTGGATACCCTGGACGAGGAGAAGTTCAGGCAGATGACCCGCCGCGACGTGCTCCACAAGGTGCTCGACGGGCTGGATGAAGCGACCCGACACTTTCAGCTGCCGATCAAGATCAACGTGGTCGCCATGAAGGGATACACCGAGGACGAATTGCTGGACTTCGCGCAACTGGCGCGGACGGGCCCCTACCAGGTGCGCTTCATCGAGTACATGCCCCTGGACGCGGACCGTTCCTGGACCCGGGACCAGGTGCTGGACGGCGCCGAGATAATCGAGCGGATCGGCTCGCAATGGCCGCTGGACGCGGTGAAGCGTCCGAACCAGCGGGAGCCGGCGGACCTGTTCCGTTTCCGGGACGGCAAGGGCGAGATCGGCCTTATCGCGTCGGTCAGCGAACCCTTCTGCGGCAGCTGCAACCGCATACGCATCACGGCGGACGGCAAGCTGCGGACCTGCCTGTTCTCGATCGACGAGACCGATATAAAGGCCCTGTTGCGCGGCGGTGCGTCGGATGCCGAAATCGCCGGGACGGTCATCGAGGCGGTGCGGCACAAGGAACCGGGACACCACATCAACGAACCGGATTTCGTCCAGCCTGAGCGGACCATGTCCTCCATCGGGGGATAGGACGTGTATGGATCACGGGGGCGTGGTTCCCGCATAAAGCGTATGTTACTCGTAATTAAGCGCATACTACATTGGATAAAGCGCACACAACCTGAAAGTTTCGGGCGAGGCCTGATCAGCCCGTGACGGCGCGTTTGACGCGCGCCCGTCATCGTTTCCCAAAGTCTGCAGGAGATCATCATGAGCCAGCGGTTGTCATCTCAGGAACTCCTCTCCCGGGTCAAGGGGGAAGTCAAAGAGATGTCCATGGAAGAACTCAAGGAGAAGCTGGACCGGAAGGACGACCTGGTCCTGATCGACGTGCGGGAACAGGACGAGGTCGACCAGGGCATCATCGTCGGGGCGACCCACATTCCGAGGGGCTTTCTCGAACTCAGAATCGAGAACACCGAGAGTGACCGGGACCGGGAAATCGTGCTGTACTGCGCGGGCGGAAACCGTTCGGCGCTGGCGGCCCAGTCCCTCGAGGCCATGGGGTACACCAATGTCATTTCCATGCGGGAGGGCTACACGGGCTGGAGTGGCGCCGGTTTCCCGACGATCCGGGAACGCGCCCTGAGCAAGGAAGAACGCCTGCGGTATTCCCGTCACCTCATCGTGCCTGAAATCGGGGAAAAGGGCCAGGTGAAGATCCTCGAATCGAAGGTGCTGCTGGTAGGGACGGGGGGACTCGGATCTCCTACGGCCTTCTACCTCGCGGCCGCCGGCGTGGGCACCATCGGACTCATCGATTTCGACGTGGTGGACGTGACCAACCTGCAGCGGCAGATCATCCACGGCACCTCGGACATCGGACGCCCCAAGGTGGTGTCCGCCCAGGAAACGATCAGCGACCTGAACCCCGATTGCAACGTGATCATCCATGAAACGAAGCTCATGGCCGACAACGTCATGGACATCATCAAGGACTACGACATCATCGTCGACGGCTGCGACAACTTCCCCACCCGGTACCTGGTCAACGACGCCTGCGTGCTGGCCGGCAAGCCGAACGTACACGGCAGCATCTACCAGTTCGACGGCTACGCGACGGTGTTCCATCCGGGCAAGGGACCCTGTTATCGCTGTCTCTATCCGGAACCGCCGCCGCCAGGCGCCGTGCCCAGTTGCGACGAGGCCGGCGTACTCGGCGTGCTCCCCGGTACGGTGGGGCTGATCCAGGCCACCGAGACCCTCAAGCTCATACTCGGCACGGGCGATTCCCTGATCGGGCGGATCCTCATGTACGACGCCCTGGACATGACGTTCCAGACGTTCAACGTCCAGAAGGATCCATCCTGCCCGCTCTGCGGCGTAAACCCCACGGTAACCGAGTTAATCGACTACGAAGTGTTTTGCGGCTTCGCGCCGGCCGCCGGTTGACGGCGGATCGGAGCGTTGCTACCCGGCTGCACGTAAGCCCGGACCCGTGAAGGGACTTCTAAGCGGACGGCCGCGCGGTCCAGGGGATTTTCATGTTCATTGACGCCTGATACCACATAGCGCGTTTACCCAGAAATCCGTTAACCCATAAGGAAAAACAAACATGGCGGAACGAATCGGCTTCATCGGCCTCGGCATCATGGGCGAGCCGATGTGTCGCAACCTGATGAAGGCGGGATTTGCCTGCACCGTGAACACGCGGACGAAATCGCGGGCCGAGAAGTTACTCTCGGAAGGCGCGGTCTGGAGCGACAGTCCGAAAGATACGGCCGGCAGGTCGGACGTGATCATTACCATCGTGACCGATACGCCGGACGTGGAAAAAGTCATCCTCGGCGAAAACGGGATCATCGAAGGCATCCAGCCGGGATCGGTGGTGATCGACATGAGCACGATCTCGCCCTCGGCCACGCGGAACATGGCCGCCGCGCTCAAGGAAAAGGGGGCCGACATGCTGGACGCGCCCGTGAGCGGCGGCGACACGGGGGCGATCGCGGGAACCCTGTCCATCATGGTGGGCGGCGGGCAGGACGCCTTCGACCGGTGCCTGCCGGTTTTCGAGGCCATGGGCAAGAGCATCAACCTGATTGGCGATCACGGCGCGGGGCAGATGACGAAACTGTGCAACCAGGTGGCGGTGAGCGTGGCCAACCTGGCCATGGCGGAAGCCCTCATCCTGGCTGCCAAGGCCGGACTGGACATGGAGAAGATGCTTGCCGCGATCAGCGGGGGCGCCGCGGGATCCTGGCAGCTGTCCAACCTGGCGCCGCGCATCATCAAGCGGGACTTCGATCCGGGGTTCATGGTGAAACTGCAGCAGAAGGATCTGCGGCTTGTGCTGGGCGCCGCGTCGGAACTCGGACTGGGACTTCCCGGAGCGAGCCTGGCGCACCAGTTGTTCAACGCCATCGAAGCTGCCGGTGAGGGTGATGAAGGCACGCAGGCGCTGGTGAAATCCCTGGAACGCATGTCAGGGGTGGAAGTACGCGGCTAGGCAGGATGCAAGCGCGCGGTATGACAAGATGGAAGCGCGCGGCCAGGCGTGATGAAAACGCGCGGCCAGAGACGTTACTCGAAGGAGATCGATGCATTTCAGCGTGCTGGTGACCCTCTTCGGCGTCGGCGCGGTCCTGATGGCGGTCGCCGTGGTCTTCATGTACGGGACGGATGGACCGGGCGAACCCCGGACGCCGGCCGAACATGGCCGTAGGCTGTTTCGCCTGCAGGGCTGCGCTTCCTGCCACGCCATCGGCGGGGGTATCTCCCGGGGACCCGACCTTGCCGGGTTGATTCCCCGGCTTTCGGTCCGTTTGACCGACGCGGCATACCGGGATCACCTGGACTCGCTTCAGGTAGCGCGGCCGGACGTATACGCTTTCTTCGCCCCCCGGTACGAGGGGATCTTCAGCGCACAGGGCGATGAACGGATCGAAGCGTGGTTCGTCCAGCATCTGAAGAATCCCAGGTTCGATCATTTCACGGGATTGATGCCCGACTACGATCATTTGACCGAAGATCAAATCGAACGGTTGACGGCCTTTATCATGACCTTGAAGTAGAATCGCCGGACGCACCAGGCGCCCTGTAGGATAACCATACGCTCCAGGTGTTCTTGAGAACAGCCATACGCACCAGGCGTCCTCGGGAAAAACCATACGCTCCATGCGCCCACGCAGTTCAGGACGCGCGGCGTGCCGCGGCACACTTTAATCAGAACGGAGACTGAAACATGCCAGACGCTGGGAAGAGACACAGCAGGACGATCACGGACGGCCCCTCGCGGGCCCCGGCCCGGGCCATGCTCAAGGCTTCGGGGTTCACCGACTCGGATCTCGCCCGTCCGATCATCGGGATCGCCAACACCTGGATCGAGATCGGTCCCTGCACCTATCACCTCCGCGACCTCGCCGAATACGTGAAGGAAGGCGTCCGCGAGGCCGGCGGCACGCCCATGGAATTCAATACCGTATCCATCTCCGACGGGATCACCATGGGCAGCCAGGGCATGAAGGCCTCCCTGGTCAGCCGCGAGGTGATCGCCGATTCCATCGAACTGGTCACGATCGGGAACATGTTCGACGGTCTGATCGCCCTTTCCGGTTGCGACAAGACGATCCCGGGCACGGTCATGGCCCTCGGCCGGGTGAACGTTCCGTCCCTGATGCTCTACGGCGGCTCCATCATGCCCGGCAGCTTCCAGCAGCACGACGTCACCATCCAGGACGTCTTCGAGGCGGTCGGCGCCCACGCGTCGGGCCGGATGACCGACCTCGAACTGAAGGACATGGAAGACCACGCCTGTCCGGGCGCCGGGGCCTGCGGCGGCCAGTTCACGGCCAATACCATGGCCATCGCATTCGAAATGCTGGGCATCTCGCCCATCGGCAGCGCGAGCGTGCCCGCCACCCATCCGGACAAACCGGAGGTTGGCCGCGAATGCGGAAGGCAGGTCATGGAACTGGTAAGAAGGAACATCTGCCCCCGGGACGTCATGACCCGGAACGCCTTCGAGAACGCCATTGCCGCCGTGCTCACCACGGGCGGTTCGACCAACAGCGTGCTGCACCTACTGGCCGTCGCCCAGGAGTCGGGCGTGGACCTGCAGATCGAGGATTTCGACCGCATCAGCGAGAAGACGCCGCTGCTCGCCGACCTGAAGCCGGGCGGCCGGTTCGTGGCCAACGACCTGTTCGCCGCGGGCGGGAACCGGCTCGTGGCCAAGCGCATGCTGGAAGGCGGCATGCTGCACGAGGACGAGATCACCGTTTCGGGCCGGACCATCGCCGAAGAAGCGGCGGACGCGTCCGAGACGCCGGGTCAGGTGGTCGTCAGGGATCTCGAAGACCCTCTCAAACCCACCGGCGGATACGTGATCCTGAAGGGCAACCTGGCCCCCGAGGGCTGCGTCCTGAAGGTCGCGGGGCACGAGAAGACCCATCACCGCGGACCGGCGCGGGTCTTCGACTGCGAGGAAGACGCCATGGCGGAGGTGCTGAAGGGCGGGATCAAGCCCAATGACGTGGTGGTCATCCGCTACGAGGGACCGAAAGGCGGTCCGGGCATGCGGGAAATGCTGGCTGTCACGGGCGCCCTCGTCGGCGCGGGACTCGGAGAATCGGTGGCCCTGATGACCGACGGCCGCTTTTCGGGCGCGACCCACGGCTTCATGGTCGGGCACGTGGCCCCCGAGGCCGCGGTGCGCGGTCCCATCGCCGCATTGCGGGACGGAGACACCGTGGTCTTCGACGTGGCGTCCCGGCGCCTGGACGTGGAACTTTCCGACGAGACCATCGCAGAACGCCTGGCGGACTGGTCCGAGCGGGCCTCCCGTTTTGGCGACGGGGTCATGACCAAGTACGCCCGGCTCGTTTCGTCGGCTGCCCGGGGCGCCGTCACCAGGGCCTGACGCGGAGGCGGAACCTCACAGGACTGCCTGGCGCGCTAAGTGACGTCGCCGGATTTATGGCGTCATTTTCAGCGGGTCGTCATTTTCAGCGGGTCGTCGATTTCAGCGGGTCGTCATTTTCAGCGGGTCGTCGATTTCAGCGGGTCGTCGATTTCAGCGGGTCGTCGATTTCAAGATGTCGAAGGTGAGGCCGATCACAGGATCCCGCGGCCGAGCGCTGAAAGCAGGAGTTCCACTCCAAGTTCCGCCGTCGTGTTGCCCATGTCGAGGATCGGGTTCAGCTCGACCAGGTCCAGGGCGCGCAACAGTCCGCTGTCGGCCACCGTTTCCATGAGCAGGTGCGCTTCGCGGTAACTCAGCCCGCCCTTGACCGGCGTACCCACGCCCGGCGCGATGCCCGGATCGCATACGTCCAGGTCGAAGGAAACATGTACGCCGGCCGTACCATTCCCTGCCAGGCCCAGCGCCTTCTTCGCCACCCGGTCCATGCCCAGCTGATCCACATCCTTCATCGTGTAGACATGGATACCGGACTCGAGCACCTGGTCGCGTTCGGATGGATCCAGGTTTCGCACGCCGACGAGGACGGTATTGTCTGCTTCGACGGCCGTACCTGCCGGGCCGAACCCCGCCAGTTCTTCCGGCTCTCCGCCCAGCAAAGCGGACAGGGCCATCCCGTGGACATTCCCGCTCGTGCTGGTCGCCGGCATGTTCATGTCGCCGTGGGCATCGACCCACACCAGGCCGATGCGCTCGCCGTCGTCCCTTGCGCGTGTCGCCGTGGCCACTACCGAACCGGCGGCCAGGCTGTGATCGCCGCCCAACACGACGGGAACGGCGCCATCGCGGTGCGCTGCCAGGGCCGTATCAAAAAGACCGCGGCAAACCTCCGCGATGTCTTCTATGTACTTCTTCGAGGGATCGCCAGGCTGGCACATTTCACGGATGGGAGCGGACAGATCGCCGCGGTCCGCCACCGCCCTTCCCAACGACGAGACGCGTTCGCCCACTCCGGCGATGCGCATGGCGGAAGGGCCCATGTCGACGCCCCGGCGGCCCGCGCCGAGATCGAGGGGGACGCCGATGATGTGGATCGGAGTCATCGCGGGTATACCTTAAAAGAATGTGACGCGAAAGGCGCGTGACTCAAAAAGAACGTGACGCAAAATGAAGGTGACGCAGCGGTCGCGAAGGCCGCGAGCGCGCCGAATGAATCGATAGTACCGACAGTTCAGTCCCGTACGGGCAGTTCTCCCGCCGGTGCGATGCGGCATCCGGGCAGGGTGCGCAGGAAGGCCTCGGGCCCGGGCGGACAGTAGATGGCGATGATGCGCATGGGCTCCCAGCCCGTGTTGATCGTTTCGTGGTACATGTCGGCGGGGATGTGGCACATCATGCCGGGGCCGACCTTGCGGCGTATCTCCTCTCCGTCCTCCTCCACCATCTGTTCGCCTTCACCTGAAATGTAGTAGAGGATCTCCTCCACGCCGGGATGGTTGTGCCGCTCGTGCCCCTTGCCCGGCTCGAGCACGACCAGTCCCATGCTGAAGCGTTCCGTTTCCGTCACCCGGGGCTCGCTGAACCACTTGATATTGCCCCAGTCGAACATCATGGTCTCCACGTCGTCCGGCTCTACGAATCGAAGGCCCGGTTCCGGCATGTTCGCCTCCCAGATCTGTGCTGTGTGGGTCTGCGTTGAATGAGTCTGCGTTATGTCTGCCTGCGTTGAGTACTGAATAAGTCTGAGCCGTGTGAGTTCGCGCTGCGTGAGTCTGCGTTGATTACCGAATAAGTCGGCGCCGAGTGAGTGATTTCTGTGCTGGGTGGCCGATTCGGTGAATCACCAGCCGTTGTATCATCTAAAGGGCCAGTCCCTTGAAATGACGGACCTGTTCCGTAAGCGCCCGTTCCACGGGAAGACGCTCGATGCTCGACGCCCCGAAGAAACCTGCCACCCCGGTCGTGCTGCTCAGCACGTACTCGGCGTCGTCGGGTTCGGCGATAGGCCCGCCGTGACAGAGCACCAGGATGTCTTCCCTCACCCCGACCGCCGCGTCCCGGATGGCCTGGACCCGCTTGGCGGCCTCCTGCAGCGTCATGGCCGTCTGGGCGCCGATCGTTCCGCTGGTGGTCAGTCCCATGTGGGGCACGAGCACGTCCGCACCTGCCTCGGCCATCTTTACGGCCTCTTCCTCGTTGAAGACATAGGGGCAGGTGAGCAGCCCGGCTTGGTGGGCCTCGGCGATCATCTCGACCTCCAGGTCGTATCCCATGTTCGTTTCTTCCAGGTTCTGGCGGAACAGCCCATCGATGAGACCGACCGTAGGGAAGTTCTGCACGCCCGAGAAACCCTGGTCCTTCAGTTGTCTTACGAAGACGCTCATGATGCGGAAAGGATCCGTGCCGCATACGCCCGCCAGCACCGGGGCGTCCTCCACGATGGTCAGGACCTCCCGGCCCATCTCCACCACCACCTGGTTGGCGTCCCCGTAAGGCATCATGCCAGAGAGCGAACCGCGCCCGGCCATGCGGTACCGCCCGGAGTTGTAGATGATGATGATGTCGGCGCCTCCCGCCTCCGCGCACTTGGCCGAAAGGCCCGTGCCGGCGCCGGTGCCGACGATGGGTCTGCCTTCGGATACCTGCGCCCGCAACCGCCGCAGGCATTCGTCATAGGGTATGGCCATGTTGTTTCTCCAGAGCTTGGACCACGTGATGCGTGATATGCGCGATTCCACCCATGCGTTCGAAGCCGCTTTGCCCGCAATGCGGTATGATTCGAGTATAGGAACTGGTCGATCCGGCGTCAACGGAATTGGCGGCGCGACAGGATGGACAGGCAATATGTTTGAACAGGCCGTAGATGCGCTATATTTTCATGGAAGAAAGCACCCATCTCAACTTCCAAAGAACCGGTACTTCGATCCGGTTGCTCGCGGAGGACACGAAATGATCGGCAACGGGTTCCTACGCATCCAAACCATGCGGCACGAGGAAGCCCCCATCCTTCGATTCGAAGTCCGCGATCCGAAAAACGGCTGGCGTACCGTCCTGTCCCACCGGGCCGGGAGCAAACATCGCCCCTGGGAAAAGGATGAGGCGGCTTCGGTGGAAGACCTGGAAGTCACGCCTTCGGATGATCTCGAAGACGCGCCTTCGGAAGACCTGAAAGTCCCGCCTTCGGAAGACCTGGAAGTCCCGTCTTCGGAGGGCGGATCGACCGCGGTCTTCACTGAAATCGCCAGCCGGAATGCGACAACACTCATCCGTCGTGGCGAAATCGGAAACCACCGTATCGAGGAGCGTATATCCATTGTATCGGACAACCGATTGCGGGTCGAGGTACGGGACCGTCTCACCCGTACTGGCGTGCCTCTCGCGCGACTGATGAATCATTACTATTTCGTGCCCGACAACCGGGCGATGGGCTACGCACTGCCCCTTGATTTCGCGTGGCTGCCAGGTTTGCACGACAACGAGGAACACGTTGCCGGGGACTGGTTCTTCCGGTCTCCCTGCGCCATCGTATCGACCCACGGGGTCTATGCCGCCATCGTGCCCGATCTGGATCGGATGCAGGAGCAACCGGACCTTCCCCACGCCCTCGACCTGCGCGCCTGGCATCACCCCGGAAGCGGTGAGACCTACGGCCTTCCGCGCCTCTCCTATGGTATCTGCCGATGGAAACCGGACGGCCACGTGCTGACGGCCCGTGATGAAGCCGCGCCGATTGAGGAGACTGAAATCACCTATGCCTTTGACCTGCTGGTCGGGACTGCCAACGGTCCGGAACCGATCGTGACCCAGGTTACGGAGCTGCTGTGGGACAAATACGGGACACGATGCATGCGGGACATTCGGCCCCAGGTCATGCCCTTCGAAGCGTATGGAAGGCGGTATACCTACAAACATGAGCTGAAACTTTGGGAAAAACGTGTAACCTGCGGTGATAAAGCGGGTTATGGGATCGAAAATACCTGGCGAAGAGGTATAAACTACCACGCCTGGGAGAATGACTTTCAGGCCGGATTCGGCCTGATGCATTACGGAAGGAAATGGGCCGATGACGGCCTTGTGCCCATCGCCGAAGGCATGGTCAATCTACGGCTTTCCTCGCCCAGACGGGAAGGGGCCTTTCCTTGTATATACAATGTAGATACAGCGTCATGGGAAGGGGCCATGTACTGGACCGCCTGGCCCGCGCACCCCATGGATGGCTACGACCTGCAGTCCATGGGCGTCACGGCCTGGTGGATGCTTTACTGGTACGAGCAGTTTCCCGACCTTGAACGTGGGGCCGATGTGCTGAACTGGATCATCGATTTCTGCCGGTTCCTGGTCGACGCCCAGCTCCCGTCCGGCGCCATCCCGACCTATTTCGACCGTCAGCTCGACCCCGCGCCGCAACTCAAGGAAGACGCCCCCACGGCCATAGGCGGCGCGGTACTGGCGAAGACCGCCCGCATCGTTGGGGATCCCGAAATGGAACGCGCTGCCTTGAAGGCCGGCGCGTTCATGAATCGGGAAATCGTTCCGCGCACAAAGTTCCAGGATTTCGAACTCTTCTACTCCTGCTCGCCGAGGCCGCTGTACTGGGTCGATCCGCTCAACGGCATCCCGCCGATCAACACGCTGGCCGTCCAGTGGGCGGCGGACCACTTCCTCGCCCTGTACCGGCTGACGGAAGATGAACAGTCGTTGCGCCAGGGCGAGTACTGCCTGGGCCTGCTGTCCCTGTTCCAGCAGGTGTGGGCGCCGAACCGGTTCGGCAAGGCCTGCCTCTTCGGCGGTTTCGGCGTGATGAACTGCGACGGGGAATGGAACGACGGCCGGCAGTCCCGCATGGTCCCCACCTACGCGGACTACTACCTCGCCACGGGCAAGATCGAATACCTCGAACGGGCCGTGGCCGCCTGTCGCGCCGCCTTCGCCGCCATGGACATGGAAGAAAACCACGCCAACGGCATCAACGAATACTGCGTCACCATGGCAGAACAGGTTCAGGTCGAAGCGAGAACCGGTCTGTCGCCGGAAAGCCTCATGCACGGCGATCCGTGGGTGCATACCGGGGAAGGCGGGGGATGGACGGGCTTCAACTGGGGACCCGGCGGCGGCCTGAGCGCCGCGGCGTACCTGGAGCGCAATTTCGGGGGTGTTTGGGTAGACGGAACGACCAGAACCGCGGTCGGCATCGACGGAGTCAGCGCGGAAGTAGAGGGATGGACAGACGGGCATATAGCATTGTCCGTCACGAACGCACTGAAGCGGCTGATTTTACCGTATACCGCACGGCGGAAGGTCCAGGTCCGATTCGGGAACCTGATTGAAGACGAATTCGCGATCACGATAAATGGACAGAGCCTGGGCCAGATGCGGCGGGCGGACCTGGCACAGGGGCTGGAAGTCGAGGTTTGAGAAGGCACTGCGTTGTAACGGGAAACAGCCTGACGGAATCTCAATCCTGTTACGCAGCACAGTAAGGAAGAGTTTATGGTACTGTCACCGACAAGGAAGCGTTAATGATACTGTCACCGACTCAACTTGAAGCGTATCATCGCGATGGATACGTCATCGTGGATTGCCCCTTTCCCGCAGAGCTCACGGATGCCTGCATGAGCGCCGTAGACCGCGTGGCGGCCGGCCCCGTACCAAACGACGTAGATACGCGCCGAAACCACTTCCGGCTGACCCCGCAGATGCCCGGCTCCTACTGGTGCGCCCTCGACCATGCCTTACCGTTCATGCGGGTCATTCTCCATCCAGGGATCCTCGAAATAGGACGGCAACTGGCTCAAAGCGAAGACATCTACCTGCGTAACGGATCGATCAACGAACTGGCGCCAGGCAAATCGTTCTGGTGGCATCGCGACAGCGAAATGGTCTATACCGAGTTCATGCACTACTTCTCGGGGGCTTCGGTGGAGCACGGTTGCCTGCGGATCATTCCCGGCAGTCACAAGGGGTCCGTCGAAGCGTTGAAGGAGGAAGCGGAGCGAAGACGACGTGATCAGGGTTACCCCGAAGCATACTGGGTCGATGGACTTGCGGACGTGTCACTGCCCGGAGAAATACCGCTGGAAGTCCGGCCGGACCAGCTCATCGTTCGAGATTCACGGATCTTTCACGCGACCGGGCTCAATACCTCGCAGGAAGGTCGGCTGATGAGCCACTGGCTCTTCCGTGACGGGTCGTGTGACGACCACCGGTTTCGTTTCGAGGACGTGCTGACTGAAGAACTGATCGAAGCGCTTTCACCTGAACAGCGGGATGCGCTCTGGCTGGGGAGGGAGTTTGAGATTGCCGAAGCGTACCGGGAAGAACGGGAAAAGGAGCGGGGGAAGGTGACGTGGGGATGCGTATGAGCAAGGTTCCGGGAGTCCGGCGTGGAAGGTGTCTTAACTCGACCCTTGGAAGCGGACGTCGGGATTAAAACGCATATCGCAACGACAAAAGCAGTCCATGGCTGGACAGCTTCGCTCTCGTTTCGGCAAGTTCGATTTCCAGCGGGTCGCGGCGGCCGTCATGCCATACCACGCGTCCCGTGTCTACGCCCGTCGCGACGAATCCCGAATCCGTGTAACGCCAGGCGACATCGAGCGTCATATTCGCCCACAGCGTCGCCGCGAAGCCGGCCGTCATCATCACGGCGAAATCAACGTGTCGTCCACTCGGGACGATGGTGTTCGTATTCGGGAATGTCATGAGCGTTTCTTCTATGTCGACGACGTTGAGGCCGCCGCCGCTGCCCAGGAAAGGCCTGAAGGGACCGAAGCCGGGCAGGTCCAGGTAGGCGGCCAACGTGCCGGATGCGGAAGAAAGCTCCGCCGTGACTTCCTGGCCTGCCGTGGTCTGCACGAAATTGGCGTTGCCGTGGTAGGTAAAGTCCGGACGGTATTGAAGGAGGGCTTCAAAGCGGACCAGGGGTGACGCGACGTAACCGATCCCGAGTTCGACGCCGGTCATCGTTCCGAAATCTCCCCGCGATCCCAGGGGCGAACCGTCGATGCCCTTGCCGCAGCCATAGAGGGCGGTGGGGGAGACGCTCAGGCAGTCGTCGTCCCCGAACCTGGTATTAGAGGAGAGATCCAGGTTCACCCCGCCCCGAAGGTAGAATCCGCTCCGTTGTTCGGTGAGACCGGATGCCGGCCGGGCAGTTTCAATCTGGCCAGAAGGATCCCCTGCTGAACCTGAGATAGCAGTCGCCTGTGCGCCCGCCTGCTTGATATTCAAGGTGGCCATGACAAGAGCCAGAGTAATGGCCGTTCTGATCCCCATGGCTATCCAACGGTCGCTGGTCATGTTCCTCCCCTATAGTGATCTCCTCGCATGTGCTATTTCGATCTTTCCGAAGCAATCTTGCTTTCGTACCGATGCACGTGCTCACGAAGGGCACGATTGATGTCGGTCTGATAGCCGCGGCCTCCTCGGGCGTGCGCCTTGAACCAGTATACTACGTCTGCGTCCAAACGCAGGGTGATCTGCCGCTTGACGGGCCGGTAGAACAAACCGCGCCTTGCATCAGCCCAGTCGGTCGTTTCCGGAATGTCATCGGTGTTGATGTCGCTGTCAGGCATGTTCGCCAGGTCGCGAATCTCGCTCTTCCTTTCGGGCGAAAGATCAGTCCTATCCTTGCTCATAGGCATTCCTTTCATGTCTTGTTGCCTTACGTGCGCTAATGATCCGTCCTACTTCTTCACCGTTAACTGGGTCTAGTTCAGGCCACGTGTGGACAACCACCAGGACTACCGATCCCACAAGGCCAATTGTTCTCCAGCGCCGTTCGTACGGGTACGGGTCCACTTGTGTTGCAGATAGCGGATCCTCGAATACGAATATAGCCGTTTCAAAAGTAAGCCGGTGTATACTCCAGTTCGCCTCGTTCTTTTGCGAATCCCATGTCCAACGCAATAGACTTACTTTCTCGTAGTGATATAATTGTAGTTACATTAGAACAGTTGTCAAGGATTTCTCGTAACGGACAGCCATTCCGTCGGACGAACTGTAGCCCTGCCAAGTCCCCTTGGTAATCGTCCCCAGCCTTGGTGAGCCAACGTCACTCATCCTTCTCCGCCAGGATCTTCTTGAACCGGGCGATGGTCTCTTCGTCCAGGTCTTCGATATGGACCTTGCCGGATTCGAGATCTTCCAGCAACTCGTTCAGGTTCCTGTCACGGTTCCAGAGGCGCTTCGGTCCTTCCGTTATCATATCCCGGTGGATGACGCGCAGGTAGGCTCGCTGCTCCGGGGTCGGATAGGTGAATTGCAGTTCGAAATCCCGTGCCTTCAGCGCGTCGTACTCCGACTTCAGTTTCACCATGGATTCGCCGACGCCCAGCACGCGGACCCACGCCTTGCTTCGCGTAATCGCCGTGAAGAGCCGGTTGCGGACACTCGCCAGATCCCGGCCCGCCGAGTAGCATTCCTGGGCGTTGACGATGTAGACCATGGCGGCTTCGTTGCCTTTTGCGCGGTGAATCCCGGTGAAGGTCACCAGTTCATCGCCGGGCAGAAAGAACAAATCCGGGTCCGTATCAACGCCGGCGAGATGGGAGGGGATGCCCCGTCGCATCAGGCGGTTGCGCATCGGCCCGACCTGATCGCGCGTTATTTGGGGATTGGAGTTGATGACCATGATGTCTTCGTGCCGCAGTTCGTCCTCCTCGAGGTTCCCGGCGATTGCCCGCGCCAGCCAGTCGGCCTGCTGCGCTTTGTCTTCGAAGGCGACGAACCGGATCAGATCGTCGAGATCCGAATGATCTTCCAGGAACCGGGGGCTTGTCTCCGCGGTTCTGTGCAGCGTTACCGGGGAACCGTCGCGCAATACGCCGTCATGGACCCGGTAACCGATTTCTTCCCACAATCTCGGATGGTCGAACATCTGAACCAGGCCGGTACCGTTCGCCCGGGGCGGTTCGCGGTATATGCCGAATCCGAGGGCGTGCGCCGTGACCAGAACGGGCTTCGGATTGCGGTAGCACTTCGACAGGATGATGTCGCGTTGCGGCTCTCGGGGGTCGGAGGCGTGCAGCCGCACGACGGGCGAACCGTCCGCGTTGCTTCCGAAGATCTCCTCCGGCGACGGGAGGGAGCCGCCGGAAAGACTCTGCAGTTCATCGTACGCGTAAACCAGCCTGCCGGGGCGACGAAGCATTGCGTAGCAGAGCCGCAGAAAGGAGGCCGACAGGTCCTGCGCCTCGTCTACGAGCATCGCGTCGTAGACCGGCTTGCGCTCTCGCACGTATTCGAGCGCGCTTTCGCAGACGCCCTCCAGTTCTTCTTCCTGCGGGTACCGGCGCCGCGCGGTCCGGAAATCGAGGTATTCCGCGCCGTGCAAACGGCAGAACTCGTAATAGATCCCGTCCCGTTCGCCGTCCCCACGGGCGCCCCAGGCGTTCAGGACGCGCAGGTACCTCCAGTCGGGGCCTTCGCCGGTCTGTTCGATGGAGAAGTGGGTGATCAGGCGGCGGAAATGTTCCTTTAGCGAACGCGTGAGGAACGTGACCGCGATACGCCACTCGGGGTGCGACGCGTGGAGATAGGCCGCCTTCAGCGCCAGCACGATGGTCTTGCCCGACCCCGCCAGGCCACGTATGCGCTGCACGCCTTCGACCGTTTCGATGACGGCCCGGCGCTGCAAGTGGTCCAGCGTCGCGATCGAACTCTCGAGCCGTGCCAGTTTGGCGCCCCGGGAGTGCTCCTGCGTAACGCGCCTGCCGAGCCCGCTCTTGCGAATCGTGGAGATGTTCTCGATCGCCGACAACGCCTTATGGAACGCGTCGGGGTCGGTGGGGTCTTGCCAGGTGAACTGTTCCAGCGCCTGCAGTAGCGAGGAAGCGTTCGCGAGCGGGTAATCGGGATCTACGCAAGAAGCCGGTTCGTCGACTGCGGGAGCAAAGGAAACGGTATGGATGGGGACGATGAGATCCCGGCGCCGCATCAGTTCCCTGTGGGCCTTGAGTCGGGCTTCGAGCCGGTTGGCCGAATCGTCCTGCCGTGCCCCGTAATCCCCCGCATCGCGCCCCTCGATGAGATCGAAGACGACGATCCCCCGGTCTGGCGAAACCAGCAGGGCGTCGATTGGATGCGGCCCCGCGGACGTATTGATGATGGGGTATCCGATGAATAACTGGCCGACCAGGCTCGAATGCCGGGCCATGACTTCGACCAGTGCATCGCTCGACACCGGCTTCTGGCTGGTCCCCCGAACGATTTCGACGCTCATGGCGATTCTCTCCAGTCTGTCGACATCTCGACTGCTCCGTGGGTGAGGCGTTTCCTTGCGCGACCCGATTGTACCACCGGGTTATACTGCCGGATTGTACCGCCGGGAGTCGTGATGCGCAGGGAACCGCAGTATGACGAATTCAGACGCGGCAGAGACCGCTACCGGACGGACAGCGGTCTTGCAGCAGCGCGCTGAATTACGGTGATTTGATTAGTTAGTCGGGAGAATCGTGTGAAACTCGTAGAGAATCGTGTTCTGCTGGAAGGAAATGTCAGATGGGGCGGGGGTGAGACCCGTTACGGAGAAGTTGGAGGGGACGGCGGGGATTTGATCGGAGATTCCTGTTGGAGTATGATGCAGGATTTGCTCGACCAACACCTTCCGGTTCCAGCTTCGATGAGGGTAATCATGGGTGCTTACTATGCCAGCATCAGGCGCTCGCCTTTAGGCTCTGGAATCGGGTCGCCGAACTCCCGTGCTGTTTCAAGCCACAGGTCAATGGCTTGACAGATGTTTGCCAACGCCGCCTCCTGTGTATCACCGTGGGCCGCGCATCCCGGGAGTTCGGGCGCCTCGGCCACAAAAGCGCCGTCTTCGTTGCTCCAATAGATGATGAGTTCGTACTTGTGCATTAGTCTTCTCCTTCCAGACGCAGTCTCAGGATTACCCGTCGGACCTGTTGCACTTTGGTGAACTTGTCCCATGGTATGGACCACAGATTGTGCTTTTTAAGGTGGATCCTCGCTATGTAACTGCTGCTCGAAGTGCACCTTGGCCGGAGCGAGATACCCCAGCGACTGATGCTGCCTTTCATGGTTGTAGAACGAGAAGTAGCGCTTTAGTCCGCTTATCAGTTCCGGTACGGTGTCATAGAGGTTGAGGTAGATGTCCTCGTATTTGACCGTGCGCCATAGCCGTTCGATGAAGATGTTGTCGAAGACGCGCCCGAGGCCGTCCATGCTACTGCTGGCGAAATAGGGCCTCAGACGCTTCTTCAGCAGACTGCCTGAGTGCTCCAGCGCGACCTCCAATTCCCGGACGGATGCGGCGCGGAGCATGTCGTGGATGGTTTCCTCCGGATCACGCCGTTGCAGTTGCTCGACGGTCTCCTCCCACTTGTCGATGCAGCGAACGAGGAAATCCGTATTGATGGACATCTGTTATGATCTTGACGTACTCCGTTGGGATGGACGATCTCGAAATGCTAAATCACCTTAAGAAGCGGAGCAGATTCGCGGAGGATCAATCACGCAGGCCGCGGATAGGGGCGGTATTCCACGAGCGCCGATCTGCCCACGATGTCAATGACGCGGATCAGCATTTCGCTAACCCTGGTGTCGGTGAGGCGCATATTCTTGCCAAGAACGAAGTGGACCGGTTGCTCGCGTCCTTCGTCGATGGCGATGTCGGAGGCGTACAGGTAGGTTCTGTCGTGCGCGTCGCGAATCGGATTAATGTTCCCCTTGAGCCCCGGTACCTGCCCGGTCGCTTCCGGGAAGACGACCGAGCCGCCTTCCGGAAGCGCGGCGAGTTGTACCGAGAGCGCACCATCGGCGGGTTTCCAATTGCGCTCCACGTGGCCGGCGTAGCCAGGCGCCGCCACGAACACGGTCATGGGCAGGTCGACGGTGTGCAGGTCGACGTGCGCCGCGCCATCCTGATTTGTCTCTGCTTGCTTCCAGGTCGTGTTCGGGTAGAGGACCATCACATGGGCGTTGGGTAGTGGGCGGCCCGCGACCCGTACCGTGACCGCGACGCGGGCGGGACTCGGTTCGGCCGGCGCGGCCGGCATGATTACGAGCACGTCGGCTTCTCCAATTACGCGGTAGCGAGCCGGCTTCCCGCTTGCGCCCAGCGTCTCCCGCACGATCACTGGGACGCCGTCGCCCCGGCGCTCCATGAAGTAGCGGCGGTCACCGCTGCCGGGTATCTCACCGACCGGTATGCGCCCGAGCATGGACGCGAGGACTTCGTTCCGGGTGGCCTGTCGGTCTGCGATGTTATCCACCGTGAGGCCGTTGGGAAGCGCTCCGGGGGACTGCACTTCCAGGCGGTCGGCGAACAGGGAGAGCCGTATGCGGCTGCCGCGCATGGAGTAGTCGCGATGGACCACCGCGTTCACGACCGCTTCGAAGATGGCCCGTTCGCTGTACTGCGGGAGATCGAGGCGCGCCGGGTCTTTGTACGCGCCGACCCGCATGTTGCGCATGGCGAATGCCACCGCTTCGCGGATCTGGCGTTGCAGCGGACCGCCGATTTCCTGGGCATCGACTTGACCGGAGGCGCGGTCCTCCCCACGATATCGAGTCGCCGTGATGCACGCGTTGGGCAGCCAGTCCTGGGGGTTTGGACAGCAGAGCAGGATACCGGCCACGGTTGCCTGCCGCGCGCCGTCGGGTCCCTCGGCCAGAAGCCCGATCTTGGTCAGACCAATGCGCGGGTCTGCCCTTCCGGCGGCACCGAGAAGCGGCTCCCACAGGACGGCTTCGAGCGTTCCGATTCCGGTTCCGGGCACGGGCTGCTCGTCGAACCAGAGAAAGCGCGCCTGCCCGCGCCGTTGCGCCAGCCGCAACCGCTCGTCGCTGGTCATTCTCCGCTTCGAGCTCCCGATTCTGTGGAAGCTGCCGCCCGGGCTGTCGTGCTGGGTATGGCCGGCCGGTATTTCGACCAGCAGCAGCGCTTTGCCGTCGACTTCCCGGCGCAGAATCCTGACCGCCAGAGAAGGTGCGATGGAGTCTGAACAGATTTCGACGAGGAGCCGTTCCAATGCGTCCATCTGCTCGTGCGACACGCCCTGGACACTCCCTTCGTCCGTGACGCCGCAAAGTAGCGTGCCGCCCTCGGTATTGGCGAAAGCCGCTATCTCGTCCGCCAAGTCATCCCGCCTCGGAGAAACGGGCCTATCGCCTCGGAACGAAATCTGCTTGAACTCCCAGTAGCTGTCTTCCCCCAATCGCAACCGGTTTTTGATCTCTTCCGTGCTTACAGACATTGTTCGTCCTCGAATCGCTCCTGAATTTCCTTGCTGGTCCGGCAGATGGTAACGATGGTTTGCGTAATCATAGTAACTGCCAATTACCTTACTATCGTATTCCTCTCTGAAGTTCCGCCGGGCGCCGTTGGAAGGCGCCGAACTTCCGCTCCGATTCTCCGGTGGGCGGCTGCGAGGTCGAACTGTGACTGGAGGTTGATCCAGAACCGCGGATCGACGCCGAACCAGTGTCCGAAGCGCAGGGCAGTATCGGCCGAAATTGATCGCTTACCAGCAATGATCTGGCTGACCCGGTTGGGCGGTACGTCTATCTGGCGTGCGAACTCCGACGGCAACACATTCAATTCATCAAGTTCGTTCTGAAGAACCTCGCCGGGGTGGGTAGTGCGTTGCAACATTATAGATTACCGATGAACTCCTGTCGATAGACTCCTGTCGATAGACTCCTGTCCATAGACCTACCTTGCCATTTCGACATACTGACAGGGAGAATAGTACTTGAGGGCGCTGGCAGTGAAAGAGAGAACCGAGGCTAAGATTCGTTCTACTGTGAGGATTGACACGATCATCGCAAGTCCAGCCGAAGCTATTCCTGTAAAGTCGCCCATATCCGTTTCCTTTCCAACCGAAGGTAAACCTACGATCTCAAAGAAGCCAGCAGACCCTGACGCTACAAGCGCCCGCAAGTACTCATCCCCAAGCAGGTTACAGTTTCTAACCTAAAGTGTATCGGCCAGATGTTCTTTCCTCCATTCCCTTACAATCCTACTCGTCTGCAAAATAGTCAAGTACAAGACTTCACCGCCTCATGTGATTCGTGTCTGTTACACCTTCGCCTCGAACGCCGCAATTTCCTCCGCTCCTTCCAACACACCGATTTCCAGGTGGAAGTCCCGCACTTCGTCGGGTTCGATGTGCTGCAGGTAGCCGTTCTTGCGGTTCCAGGCCCGGCCGAGCATGCTGACGTTGCCGGGTTCGATGCCGGTGACGTAGGTGCCCCGGTGGAAGTGCTGCCAGTGGCTGACGATGGGGATTTCCGCCTTGGGGAAGGACCAGTACAGGCCGAGGCCGAGGCGGTCGTTGATCAGGCCGACGCGGCACTGGCCGGCGGCATCGGCCCGTGGGTGGAGGACGTAGACGTCGTCGTGGGCTTCGGCTTTCGGAGCGGAGACCGTGGCGAAGTTCCCGGGGTCGACCTCGCGGTCTTCAAGCCATTCGGTCGCCTTCTCGATGTCGACGACGACGCGGGTACCCTCGTCGAGGACGGGGAAACCCGGATTGCAGTGATAGACGAACATCAGGGGCGAGCGGTCGACCGACTGGTTGTGTATACGGTCGTGGATGTGCAGCGATTTCTCTCCCAGGACCGTCGAGATCTCGCGGGTGAGTTCCAGGTTGGTGCCGAAGACCACGGCTTCCCTGACCTTCCCGCGCACCTTCACGATGTAGTCGTCGCCGTCCCACTGTCCGTCGGTATGGACCTGCCGGGCCGGTAGAAAGGAAAGGCGGCCGTGGAGGCCCAGTTCTTCGTTTTCTTCTTCCGGGTCGGTCTCCGGATGCCCCGTGAAGGTCATCCCGCAGCTCAGGACCAGGCCGCCATAAAAGCCGCGCATCCAGCCGTAACCCTGCGGTTCGTAGAAGGACGGTCCCACGTCGCCCGTGTTGCCGCGGAAGCAGAGCGACATGCCCTTGTAGTGGGCGGAAGCCACGTCCAGCGCCCGTCCCGGCAGCAGGGAGAAGCACAGTCCCGATGCGTTGAATACCTCGATGAGGTCGGAACCCCGGTCGCTGCCTTCTCGCAGTTCGCCGTACCGGGCATGGGCTACCTGGCTCATGTCACCGACCAGGTCCAGCAGTTCCCTGCGGGTATAGTCTTTTCCAAATAGACGTGCCATATTCACTTTCTCCCTCCCTTTTATTTCCGCTGGATCTTCGCCCAGGTGTCGCGCAGGGCGATGGTCCGGTTGAATACGGGGCCGGTTCCGGCCGGCTCTTTCTTGGCTTGGTCAGACTCTTTCATGGTCTGGTCAGCATCCGGCGTGGTCCCGTCAGACGCCGGTCCGTCGGATTTCGGATCGACCGTATCGACGCAGAAATAACCCAGCCGCTCGAACTGGTAGTTCACGCCGGGCACGGCATCGGCCAGTCCGGGTTCGACCTTGCAGCCGGTGACGGTCTTGAGCGAATCCGGATTCAGCAAAGACCGGTCATCGTCCGTTTCGCCAGGACGGGGATCCGGATCGCTGAAGAGCCGGTCGTAGAGACGCACGGTGGCGTTCAGGGCGTGCGCGGCCGACACCCAGTGGATGGTGCCCCGTACCTTCCTGCCGTCGGGCGTGCTGCCGCCCCGGGATTCGGGATCGTAGGTGCAGCGCAGTTCGACTGCGCGTCCCTCGCCATCCTTGATCACGTCCGTACAGGTGATGTAGTAGCCGTAACGAAGGCGTACTTCCCGGCCCGGCGCCAGGCGGAAGAACTTCCGGGGCGGATCCTCCATGAAATCGTTCCGCTCGATGTAGATCTCCCGGGAAAAGGGCACCTGCCGCGTACCCATACCCTCGTCCTCCGGGTTGTTCACGGCCTCCATCTGCTCGGTGCGGTCGGCGGGGTAGTTGGTGATCACGACCTTCAGCGGGTCCAGCACGCCCATGACCCGGGGCGCCCGATTGTTCAGGTCTTCCCGAATGATGAAATCCGACAGGGCCATGTCGATCAGGTTGTGGTTCTTGGCCACGCCGACGCGGTCGCAGAGCGTCCGGATCGCCTCGGGCGTATATCCCCGGCGCCGCAGGCCGGACAGCGTGGGCATGCGCGGATCGTCCCATCCGGACAGCACGCCCTCTTCGATCAGGGGCCGGTAGAAGCGCTTCGACAGCACGGTATGGGCCAGCACCAGCGGGGCGAATTCGATCTGCTGGGGATGGTATACGTCCAGCCGGTCCAGGATCCAGTCGTACAGCGGCCGGTTGTTCTCGAACTCCAGCGTGCAGAGCGAATGGGTGATGCCCTCGACGGAATCCGAAAGGCAGTGGGTGAAATCGTACATGGGATACACCCGCCACTTGTCCCCGGTGCGGTAATGATGGGCGCGCCGGATCCGGTACAGCACGGGATCGCGCATCGTCAGGTTGGGATGGGCCATGTCGATCCGGGCCCGCAGCACGTGGGCGCCGTCCGGGAACTCCCCGGCCTGCATCCGTTCGAACAGGTCCCGGTTCTCTTCGGCCGGCCGGTCGCGGTACGGACTGTTCCGGCCCGGTTCCGTGGGCGTGCCCCGGTGGTCCCGCATTTCCTCCCAGGTCAGGCTGTCTACGTAGGCGTCCCCCTGGTCCACGAGCTGCAGCGCGCAGGCGTACAGTTGATCAAAGTAATCCGAGGCGAAGTACAGACGGTCTTCCCAGTCGAATCCCAGCCACCGGATGTCCCGCTTGATTCCCTCGACGTAGTCTACGTTCTCGGTCTCCGGATTCGAGTCGTCGAATCGGAGATTGCATAGCCCGCCGTACTCCTCGGCCACACCGAAGTTCAGGCAGATGGACTTGGCATGGCCGATATGGAGATAGCCATTCGGTTCCGGGGGAAAACGGGTCATCACCTTGCCCCCGAACTTGCCGCTTTCCATGTCCGCGTCGATGATCTCGCGTATGAAATCCCTGTATTGTTTTTCCGTGCTCATTGGTACCTGTTCAGGTTACAAAATAGCCGAGGTCAAGACGGGATAATATACGACTACAAATGCATATACGCAAAAGGAGTCTATTATCAGTTAGACTTTAATAAAGCTACAGATCCCGTCCATGTTATATCCTGTCTTTATTAACGGAGCAGTCTTGGATGGTCGGGTCAGTCAGAATCCAACCTCACATGCATGCTCAAGCCCAACCGCTTCCACGCGATCATGCATCCTGAATCGCGCTTCACCGGGGAAGACGACAACGAGCCGGTCGAGCTTCAGGTCGGTCATCGCCGTGTGCATAGAGCGTGTCATGGACGGTGCGCTGGTTCGCTTGAACTCGAACCCGGTTCTTCTGCCGCCTTCCATGGCAAGGAGGTCGAGTTCCGGCCCACGATGTGTCGCCCAGAAATAGCAGTCTTCCCATGCAGTGCCTGTAATTCGGACTACCTCCTGCATGGCGAAACCTTCCCACGACGCTCCGGATTTTGGATGTCCCATGAGATCGTATTCGTCTTTAACACCCAGTAGTGCGTGCAACAGTCCGGTGTCTGAGATATACACCTTGGGCGCCTTGACCTGCCGTTTCTTCAGATTCTCGTACCAGGGTTGCATTCTGCGCGCCACCAGTGCACCGACCAGGGTGTCGAAATAGGTGTTTACCGTTGGCGCGGTGACTCCAAGAGCGCGGCCGAGTTCGGCTCCGTTCCAGTGATTCCCGTGATAGTGGGCCAGCATGGTCCAGAATCGACGCATTGAAGCGGCAGGTACCGATACCCCAAGCTGAGGCAGATCTCTTTCCAAGAACGATCGAATGAACGCCGTTCGCCAGGTAAGGCTGTCCTCATCGTTCCCGGCGAGGAACGAAGGCGGAAATCCGCCGCGCAACCAAAGCCGATCCGTTTCGGTGTAGCCGGTTTCGATCATCCGCAGCGGTGGAAGTTCATAATAAGCGAGCCTTCCGGCAAGCGATTCCGATGACTGACGCAGAAGAACGGGCCCCGCGCTGCCCAGGACCAGAAAACGGGCCGGGATGCCCGGACGGTCCGACAGCACACGAAGCAGGCGGAAAAGTCCTTCATTGCGCTGAACCTCGTCGATGACGACCAGCCCACGGAGCGGTTCCAGCGCGAGCTTCGGATCGGACAGGCGTGCTTCGTCTGTCGGATCCTCAAGATCGAAAGAAGTGACGGAACGCTCTTCGCCCTCAATCAACTGACGTGCAAGCGTAGTCTTGCCAACCTGCCGTGCTCCGATGAGACAGACCACGGGAAACTGGTTCAACAGTCTGCGAATCGCAGTGAGATGCTGGGTTCGTGGGATCATAACGGACAATATATGTGAAAATCGAAAGCGGCGCTATTGATTTTCTACATTATCCTCGCCCACGCCCCAATATGCGGAGGAATAACCACGGGACGCTTGGCCGCGACAATTTCGGCCCTGACACGCTGGGGAATGGTGTCTATGTCCACCTTTAAACACGTGCGGCTTCAATTGGCTTGATTCGGTCTCTGGCATGACGGCGTACTCGGGAACGAATTTCCTTGCCATTCATTACCAGTTCCCTGGATAACTCATAGACTTTCTGAGCATTCATCCAGAACTCCGGTGTCTGGTCGAAATACTCACCTAAGGCGATGGCGGTTTCAGCGGTTACACCGCGCCGTTCATGAACGATTTCATGAAGCCTCGTAGATGGTAGATCAATATCCCTCGCCAATCCATTGACTGTAAGGCCCATCTCCTGAATCTGCTCGAGAAGAAGCACCCCCGGGTGTGTCGCTATTCTGTTTGTAGGAACTGTCATAGTTTGACCTCTTCATTCGTAATGGTTGTTTAGTTCCACTTCAAAGGCATCTCCGTCCTTCCAGGTGAAACATATCCGCCATCCCCTGGAGACGCGAATACTGTAACGTTCCCCACGTACACCTACCAGTCGTTCAAGTCTATTCCCCGTTGGTGTCTTGAGATCGCGGAGGACTTTTGCATAGTTGATCCGGTCCAACTTGATTCGCACACGATTGAGAAGATGATCAGGAACTGTCTTTACACGATTCCCCAGGAACACGTTCCTCGTCAGCTTATTGGCAAAAGATCGAATCATGTCGAATCTATTACGAATAACGTAATACGTCAAGAGTAATTATGTCATTCCAACTCCATTTAATGAGTTAGTAGATTTCGTTAAGATATTCTCGCCCACGCCCCAATATGCGGTGGAATAACCACGGGACGTTTCGCCGCGACGATTTCGGCCCGGACCCGCTGGGGAATGGTATCGATGTCCACCTCTTCGGCCGTCGCGATCCCGTAGTGTTCCAGCAGAGGGATGACACTTCGGAACGAATTCGCGACGTACGAATACCCCGGCCAGTCCGTCGAACCGCCCAGCAGAATGCCGGCGTCCAGGGTGGGTTCGGGCAGGCCGGCCTCGATGAACACCCGGTGCAGTTCAAGCCCCATATTGGGGTTCGCCCCGGAGCGCTCGAATACGTCGATAATCCAGTCGACCAACTGGCGCATGAGCGGAGTATCCTCGCCACTGTACGATTGGGTCATCGTGAAATCGATCTCCTGGAATACGACGAGACCACGTGGACGCAAGCGGGTTACGAGTTGTTTGAGCACGGCCACGGGATCGGGCAGGTACATGAGTACCAGCCTGCCGATCACGGCGTCGAAATCGCCGCCCAGATCCAGGGTCTGCACGTCGCCGGCAAGAAACTCGACGTTTTCGTGTCCCGCTTCCTGAACGCGGTGCCGGGCGATCTCGAGGATATCGGGATTCATGTCCACGCCCACGACTTCACCCTCCTGCCCCACGAGTTCCGACGCGATCAGCGCCACGTCGCCGGCGCCGCTTCCGATATCCAGCACCCGCATCCCTTCCCCGATTCCGGCCGAGATCAGGAACCGTCTCGTGATCGGCTCGAATAGCCGGGACTGTTCGATCAGGCGCTCCGTCTCTTCATCGCTGCGTCCCATCGTGTATTGACGTTCACTGTGCTGATCCGTCATGTCCAGGATATCTCCTCTCTAGCTGTTCCACTGATGGATTCAAACGCTGAATTGGAATCGATTGACCGCGAACTGCTCAAAGTGTTAAGCCGGATCAGACAAGTCAACCCATTCAAACGGGTTTACAATCTGCCTTTGACGTTTGC
Source organism: bacterium (assembly GCA_965202605.1). Lineage (GTDB taxonomy): Bacteria > JAAXHH01 > JAAXHH01 > JAAXHH01 > JAAXHH01 > JAAXHH01. The sequence continues at coordinate 1,029,478 of OZ241838.1, read as the reverse complement.
GTTTAAAGTATGATTTCCCGTCACTACTTCTTATCACTCCTCACCACTCCTTCACCGCGCCGAGCGTGATCCTCCGCGCAAGTTCCTACTCCTTCACCGCCCCCAACGTGATCCCCTGCACGAATTCGCGCTGCATGGCCAGGAACAGGACCATGATGGGCAGGATGGAGAGCAGCGTGCCGGCCATGAGCATGCCGTACTCCTGGCGGTAGACCCCCACCAGGCTGGCCAGGCCGAGAGGCAGGGTGTACTTGTCGGCGTCCCGCAGGACGATCATGGGCCAGAGAAACTCGTTCCAGGCTCCGAGGAACCCGAAGATGCTGAGCGCACCCATGGCGGGCTTGATGGCGGGCAGGATGACGCGCCAGTAGATCCCGAACTCCGACGAACCGTCGATCCGTGCCTGGTCGATGAGGTCGGTGGGCACGCCCAGGATGAACTGCCGCATGAGGAACACGCCGAAGCCGCTGGAAGCCAGATAGGGCAGGATCACGCCCTGGTAGGTGTCGAGCCAGCCGAACTGGTACAGCAGGGTGAAGAGGGGGACCAGCACCAGGTGAAAGGGGATCATCATGGAGGCGAGCACGATGGCGAACAGGATGCCGCGCCCCCTGAAGGAATACTTGGCGAAGGCGAAGCCGCCCATGGTGGCGATGGCGAGGAGGAGCAGCGTATGGGAGGTGGCCAGGAAGGTGCTGTTGACGACGTACTGCACGATCGGCATCTCCTGGAACAGCCGGGTGAAGTTCTCGAGCGTGGGGTCCTGGGGCAGAAAAGTAGGCGGGTAGGAGAAGATCTCCCCCGATGGTTTGAACGAAGCGGAGACCACCCAGAACAGGGGCGTCAGGACCAGGACGGTCAGCAATATCAAGAGCACATAGGTGATGGTGGTGCGAACAGGATTTCTCATGATGTCGGTTTTCTCTGAATGTCAGTTTTCTCTGAACACGCCGAAGAACCGGACCTGGATGATGGAAATGACGCCGATGATCACGGCAAGGGCCCAGCCGATGGTGGCCGCGTAGCCGAGGTTGATGAACTCGAACCCGTGCTTGTACAGGTACATCACCATGGTCATGCTCGCGTTGCCGGGACCGCCTTCGGTGAGCACGTAGGGCAGGTCGAAGAGCTGGAACGAACCGATCATGGACGTGATCACCACGAAGGCGATCACGGGCTTGAGGGCGGGGATCGTCACATGCACGAAGCTCTGCCAGGGTCCCGCGCCGTCCACCGCCGCCGCCTCGTAGAGTTCCTGCCGGATGCTCTGAAGCCCCGCGAGGAAGTAGACCATGTTGAATCCCGCCCATCGCCAGACACCCGCCAGCACCAGGGCAGGCATGACCAGGTCCGGATCCTGAAGCCACTGGATTTCGAATCCGAGGACCCTGTTTACCAGGCCGTACCGCCGGTCGTACAGCAGGTAGAAGATCACGGCGATGAACACGCCGGAGATCAGCACTGGCGAGAAGAAGGAAAGGCGGAACAGGTTCCGGCCCTTCAGGCGGGCATTGCTGAGGAGCAGGGCGAGGGTCAGGGCCACGGGCAGTTGCAGGAGCAGGCTGCCCGCGGCGAAATAGGCCGTGTTCCAGAGGGCGGTCCAGAAGAGCGGGTCGGCGAGCAGCCGCTCGATGTTTTCGAGGCCCACGAAGGTCTGGCTCCGCATGCCCCGGACACTGTACGTACTGAGCCGGATCGAATCGAACAGGGGGTAGACCATGAAGACCGTGAAGAGCGTGAAGAAAGGCGCGAGGAAGAAGTAGGGGGCGTACCGGGGCTTCATTCGGTCTCTGTTGTGTTATTCCGCAGCGCGCGGACCTGCTCTGCCAGGTGGGACAGCGCATCGGCGGGTGTCCGAATCCCATTGGCCGCCTCGTACACGGCCTGCCGCAGCAGATCGTTGGCCTCGGCCCAATAGGGGTTCAGGTGGAATCCGGGGATGTCGGGCGCGAGTTCCGTAAGGCTTCTGCCCAGGACCTGCCCGTCCAGGTACGCCTCGGGCTCGGTATACACCGGGTTGGCCCACGCCGAACGGATCGGCGGTATGATAAAGGTCTTGCGGTAACGGTTCGCGAGGGCCTCATCGTCCATGTAGGCGAACTTGGCGAATTCCCAGGCGAGGTCCGGGTTCTCGGCCTGTCTGGTGACCGCGATCATGGTGCCGCCCCAGGTCGAGGTGCGGCGCTCGCCTTCCTGCCAGGCCGGCAGGGGCATGGCCCGCCATTTCCCTTCCAGTTCCGGGACGAACCTCCGTGCGAAGCTAATGTACCAGTCCGGTGCCAGCACGCCCAGAATAACGCCTTCCTTCATGGCGGCGTAGCTGGCCGGGTCCTGGGAGAATTCGGGGATGGCCAGCTGCTCTTCGTTGAGCAGGCTGCAGTAGAATTCCAGGGTGGAAACGGCAATGTCGTTGTCGATGATGACCCCGCCGTCCTCATCGAACATGCCGCCGCCGTTCTGCAGGAGCATCAGCCAGAAATGACCGGGCTTGTGCGCGCTCAGCATGATCGGGTATTGGTCGGGCTGCCCGTCGCCGTCGTCGTCGCGGGCTAAGGGTCTCGTCTCGCGGACGAAATCATCCCAGGTCTCGATGGATGCCGGATCAATCCCCGCTTTCTCGTAGACGTCGTGACGGTACAGGAGCATGACGGGATGGACATCGCGGGGCAGACCGTATATACGGCCGTCGAGGGACCAGGGTGCGAGGCGGGCCTGGACGAACTCATCGGTGATCCCTTCGCGCTCGATGCGGTCGGTCAGGTCCACGAAGCCTATTTCCTCCTTCGTGCCCTTGAAGAACCTGCCGACCGATGAAATCTCGACTTCGGACAGATCGGGGCCGCCGATGCCGGAAAGGAAGGCGGCCAGGAGCTTGTCGTGCAGTTTCGAGATCAGCCGAAGTTCGACTTTGACGCCGGGATGCGCCGCTTCGAACGCCGGAATCCTCGCGCTGAACTCATCGTAGTGCGTCTGCGCGAAGATCCAGAATTCCAGCGTGTTGGTTTGATCATCCCCGCGGAAAACTACGACGGGGAAGGCCAGGAGAAAGAGCAGGCCGAAGATCAGCGGTGCCTTGCCGAAATGGTTCATTTTCTTCTATCCGTCCCCCATAGCCCGCCGGATAGGCCCCATCACGGGCTCGGTCACTTCCTCCGGCGGCGGGGAAGTGAAGAGCGATACCCCGACACCCACGAGGGAAGCGGTCATGAAACTCCATGCGACGGGAATGAGCCCCGGATTGGGAAGCCATTCGTAGAACATGGCCACGAGCACGGCGTTCCCTGCGATGATGGCCGTGATGGCGGCCGGCGCGGTAAAACGCCTCCAGTGCAGCCCGAGCAGCCAGATGGGGGTCAGCGTGACGAAGCCGGAAAAGGACAGCTGCGCCAGGGCGAATATGGACGCCGGCCGGAGGATCACGATGTAGTAGGCGATTCCGCCAAGGATGACGAGGAACAGCCGGCCGAGCACCACCTGGCGACGCTGGGACAGGCCGTACCAAACGTCTCGGGTGAGCATGGACGACAGGGTCAGCATCTGGGCGTCCAGGGTGGACATGACCGCGGCAAGAATCCCGGCCAGGGCGAGTCCCTGGACCATGGGACCGAAATGGCTGCGGATCACCATGGGGAAGACCATGTCGGAATCCCGGCCGACGAAATCAGGGAATTCGATGCGTCCCCACACGCCGTACAGCGTGGCCACCAGCATCAGCCCGATCATGATGATGGGGTAGTACCGGATGGAGTTCTTCAGCGATTTAACGTCCTTCGCGGCGAAAACGCGCACCAGCAGGTGGGGAAAGGCGAGGACGACCAGTCCCATGGCCATGCCCCACACAAACCAGTTGCCCGGCGTGAACGGCGCCGTGTTTTTCGTGTACGCCAGTTCCGGAAACCGGCGGGCGACCTCCTTCATGATCGCCGGGATGCCCCCGAAATCGGCCGCGACCACGAAGATCGACACGTAGAGGAACACGCCGAAGACGAGGCCCTGGAACACGTTGGTCCACATGGTCGCACGCATGCCGCCCGTGGTGGTGTAGATCAGCGTGATGATCAGGATGCCCGCCGCCGCGAATTCAAAGGAGATCGCCTGCTGGGTAAATACGTCGACGGCAAGTCCCACGCCGGCGACTCCGGTGGACAGGTAGGGCAGCATATACACGAAGTAGACGAAGAAGAGCAGCCGGCCGAGGTTGGGACTGTCCAGCCTTCGGGCGAGCAGTTCCGCCGGTGTCACGGCCTTGAGTTTCCTCGAGGCGATCCAGGCCGGATACCCGATGACGTAATACGCTACGGGTATGATCAGCGCCGCCATGGCCGCCGTGTAGCCGAAGACCCCGTAACCGTGATGGTAGGCCAGGCCCGAAATGCCCATGATCAGGAAGGGCGTGATGTTCGTGCCGAACAGGGCCATGAACATCACGAGCGACCGGGCGAGACGCCCCCCGAGGAAGTAGTCTTCGGCCGTCGGCTTCGACCGGCGGAACGCGGCGGCGCCGATGCCCAGCACCACGGCGAAGTATACCACGACGACGACGAATATGGTCGCTTCAGGACCCATCGGAGTCCCGCCATACATATCGGGTGAAGTAGAGTACGAGCGCGGCGGCGGCGATCACCCAGGCAATGTGGTAGGCCAGGTCCAGGGGGAGCCAGCCGAAAAGCGGCGGAGGGGAGATCCCGTGGTTGAAGAAATCCACGTGGAGCGCGGCCAGCACGACCACGAGCACCCAGAAAATCCGTCTATGGTGTCTTCGCGTCATGGTGGATTGGTCTCGGCGGTTTCCGACCGGTGGTCCGGTATGGGCTCAGGTTGCGGCAATCTCAGGTTGCGGCAATCTCAGGTTGCGGCAATCCCAGGTTGCGGCAATCTCAGGTTGCGGCAATCCCAGGCCGCGGCGATCTCAGGCTGCGGCGATCATGGTCCGTTCGAAGCGGCACTATCGCGAAGCTTGCCGATGTACCGGCGGGTTTCCGCCGCAACAATGGGAGAGAGGAAGAGCAGGGCGACCAGGTTGGGGAAGGCCATGAGCCCGTTCATGATATCGGAGACCCCCCAGACCAGCTCCAGCTCCGATACCGCTCCGATTCCGACGAAGAGACAGAAGAGTGTGCGGTAAGGCAGCGCGGAGCGCTCACCAAGCAGGTACACGACGGACTTCTCGCCGTAGTAACTCCAGCCCAGAATGGTCGAGTAGGCGAACAGCACCAGGCCCACGGCGACCAGGTAACCTCCGAATCCGCCCGGCAGTCCGCTGGCGAAGGCCGCGGCGGTGAGCGGGGCGCCGGTGTCACCCGACAGCCAGACGCCCGTTCCGATGATGGTGAATCCCGTTATCGTACACACGACCAGGGTGTCGATGAAGGTCTGGGTCATGGACACCAGGGCCTGCGTGACCGGGTCCTTCGTCTGCGCGGCCGCGGCCGCGATACCCGCGCTTCCCAGTCCGGATTCATTGGAGAAGATGCCCCGCGCCACCCCGAACTGAATCGCCTGGCGGACCATGGCGCCGGCGAAACCCCCGGCGGCCGCCACCGGTGTGAAGGCGTGGGTGACGATAAGCTCGAAGATGCCCGGGACCGCCGAGGCGTTCATCAGGATGGCCGTAAGCCCGCCGATGATATACAGTACGATCATCGTCGGGACGATCAGGCTTGCCGCACGGCCGATGCTTTTGATCCCGCCGATCAGGACCAGGCCCGTGCCGATCATAAGCACGATGCCCGTGATCCAGGGGTTCACGCCGAAGGTGCTCTCAAGCACGTCGGCCATGGAATTCGACTGGGTCATGTTGCCGATGCCGAAGGCCGCGAGCGCGGCGAAAAGCGCGTAGGCGGCGCCCAGCCACTTCCATCCCAGGGCATTGGAGATGTAATACATGGGGCCGCCCTTCATGAGCCCCCTTGAATCCGTTTCGCGGTATTTGACAGCCAGGACGGCCTCGGAGTACTTCGTGGCCATGCCAACCAGGCCCGTCATCCACATCCAGAACAATGCGCCGGGACCGCCTGCCGCGATAGCCGTGGCCACGCCGGCGATGTTTCCGGTACCGACGGTCGCCGCCAGGGCGGTCATCAGGGCCTGGAAGTGACTGATATCGCCCTCGGCGTCCGCCTCCCGGCGACGCACGAAGGCCAGGTGCAGCGCGTGGCAGAGGGAGCGGAACTGCACGCCCTTCAGCAGTACGGTGAGATAGAGGCCCGTACCGCCCAGCAGCACGAGCATGGGCAGTCCCCATACCAGGGCCTGGACGTCGCCGACGTAGTCAAGCAGCGTGTTTTCCATGAAGTATTCCATGTGAGCGTGAAGAGGTCAACAACGATGGCAAACCTAAGAGCGCGGCTGAACCGATGTCAAGCACTTTCCATTTTGTTGCTTGATCTTTAAACGTCCCGTTTTTATAGTGAACCATCGCCGGTGGCGGTCGGCATGGACCGGGCCGGTTATCCATCTCCCGGTACCAGTAAGACCTTATTCATCCGAGGATCATTCCACATGTCGACACTTCGTATTGGCATTGCAGGCGCCGGCGGCATGGGCGGTCATCATGCCCGGTTGCTTTCCGCCCGGGAAGACGCCCGGGTCGTGTCCCTTTTCGATACCGATCCGGTCGCCATGAACCGGCTTGAGAAGACCCTGGGGCCGGCGGCGCAGGGGTTGAACCACTATGCGGCGCTCGAAGCGATGCTCGACTCGGAAGAGCTCGACGGCATCGTAATCGCGACGCCCCATACCCGGCACGCGGACCAGGTCCGGACCAGCCTCGAAGCGGGCCTGCACGTGCTGGTCGAAAAACCCATGGCGACGACGACGCGGGACGCCAGGGACTTCATCGAATACTCCGAACGGGCCGGAAAAGTGCTCGCCGTCGCCTACCAGCGCCACGGCGAAGGAAAGTTCATCAGGGCCCGGGAGATGATCGGGGACGGCGTCATCGGCGACGTGCGCCTCGTTCACGTCATCATCGCCCAGGACTGCCTGGGGATCTTCAGTCCCGGCGCTTCGTGGCGCGCCGATCCGGAATTGTCCGGCGGCGGGCACTTCATGGACACGGGCAGCCACATCAACGACATCCTGTTGTGGACGACGGGCCTGGAACCGAAGTCCGTCCACGCCTTCATCAACCCGGAAGGCACCTTCGTCGACGTCAACACGGCCATCTCGGTGGAGTTTACGAACGGCGCCGTCGGGAACCTGTCCTACACCTCCATGTCACCCGAATGGCGGGAGGAATTCACCTTCTACGGCACGGAAGGCGTGATGCGGTTCGGCGCGTCGGAGCCCCTGTTCGTCCATCGCAAGGGAGAGGACATCCGACTGCCGCGGACACCGGGCCGGGGGAAACCGCCCGCGGACAACTTCATCGAGGCCGTCCGGGGCGAGGCGGAAGTCCAGGCCCCGCCGATCTGCGGTCTGCGGGTGGTGCAGTTGACCGAGGCGGCCTACAAGTCGGCCGAGAGCGGAAAGCCCGAGGCGGTGGGCTGACCTTTTTATTGATGCCAGGTTGTTACATTTTCGCGTACCACGGATGATATTGAGGAAAACGATGAGCAATCAAGAAGCGAGCACGTGTTCACTTTTTATTGGCGGAAACTGGACCGACGCGGCCGCAGGGGCGACTGAACCCGTATACAACCCGTCGGACGGCAGCGTCATCGCGCGGACGCCCATGTGCGGCGAAGCCGAGGTCGATTCCGCCGTACGGGCCGCCCGGGAAGCCCTGCCCGACTGGTCCGACACACCGGTCGTCGACCGGGCGCGGATCCTGTTTCGTTACGTGCATCTGCTTGAGGAAAACTTCGAAGCGCTGTCGCGTCTGGTCACGCGGGAGCACGGCAAGACCCTGGAGGAAGCGCGGGGATCCGTACGGCGGGGCATCGAAGTCGTGGAGTTCGCCTGCGGGGCGCCCACCCTGCTCATGGGCGATTCCCTCGAACAGGTCGCCAGCGGGATAGATTGCGACACCATCCGGCAGCCCGTGGGGGTCTGCGCGGGAATCACCCCGTTCAATTTCCCCGCCATGGTGCCCATGTGGATGTATCCCATCGCCATCGTATGCGGGAACACCTTCGTCCTCAAGCCGTCAGAAAAAGTGCCGCTTACGGCCATCCGGCTCGTGGAACTGCTCCAGGAAGCCGGCCTGCCCCCCGGCGTGATGAACCTGGTCCACGGGGGCGTGGACGTGGTCAACGCCCTCTGTACCCATCCGGGCATCGACGCCGTTTCCTTCGTCGGCTCGTCTCCCGTGGCGAAGCACGTCTATCAGACCGCGACCGCCCACGGCAAGCGCGTTCAGTCGGCCGGAGGCGCCAAGAACTACATGGTCATCCTGCCCGACGCGGATCCCGCGTTCACGGTGGACGCCCTGATCGGTTCGGTTTACGGTTGCGCCGGGGAGCGGTGCATGGCCGGGAGCGTAGCCGTGGCCGTGGAGGAGGCCGCACAGCGGGTACTGCCCCCGCTGCGGGAAGCGCTGGATGAAATGAAGGTGGGACCGACGGACCGGGACCCGGAGGCGGACATGGGGCCGGTCGTCACCCGCCAGCACCTCGACAAGGTCCACGGTTACATCGCGTCCGGCCTGTCGGACGGCGCCTCGCTCTACCGCGACGGCCGGGACGTCAGGGTACCCGATGCCCCGAACGGGTATTATCTGGGCCCCACGATTTTCGACGATGCCGCCACAAGCATGAAGATCGTCCGCGAGGAGATCTTCGGTCCGGTCCTGTCGGTGATCCGCACCGACAGCCTGGACAAGGGCATCGAAGCCTGCAACCAGAGCGGTTTCGGCAACGCCGCGGTCCTGTTCACGGGCGACGGCGGGGCCGCCAGGACGTTCAGGAACCGGGTTAGCGCCGGCATGGTGGGCATCAACGTCGGCGTGCCGGCTCCCATGGCGTTTTTTCCTTTTTCGGGATGGAACGGCTCGTTCTTCGGCGACCTGCACATCCAGGGCAAGGAGGGTTTTGCCTTCTATACCCGGCAGAAAGTCACCATGAGCCGATGGGCCTGAACGCATAGAGGAAGCGAAGATGTCCAAACCCGACGTGTACATCCTGAAGACCCGATTGGCCGGGGAAGATGCGTTGATCGACTCGGCCTTTGCCGGACCGGCACGTGAAATGCTGCGCGCGCTGGACATCGATCCGGGAGACCGCGCCGTGATGATGAAGCCCAACGTCACGGCCGGGGCGCCGCGCAACAGCGGCATCGTGACCCATCCCGCCTTCGTGGGCGGCATGATCGACTATTTCGTCGAGGACGCGGGCGTGCCGCGCGGCAAAGTGTATGTGGGTGAATCGACGAGCAGGCTGACGTCGCGGGCACAGCGCGATCTGTCCTGGGCCCGGAGCGGCTACACGGAAATGGCCCGGGAAAAACAGGTGCGCCTGCTTGAGCTGGCGGACTACGGCAACGTGCGCGTCACACCGGGGAACACGGTGCAGCTCCACAACATAGGGATCTCCCGATGGGCCGCCGCGGAAAACGTGTTCTACATTAACCTGCCCAAGCTGAAGACCCACAACCTCGGCGTGGTCACGTTGTGCGGCAAGAACCAGCAGGGCATCATGATTCCGGTCACGGAACGGCACCTCTGCTCAGACGCGTGGCGCGCCACGTTCGGCCGGGACGAGCAGAGAAAGCAGGGACGGGAATGGATGCGGGTCGAAGACCACGAAGCCTGGCAGCGGACCATCGCCCACATGCACTGGGACGTCTATCTGGCCTGCCAGCCCGACTTCAACGTGGTGGAGGGGATCGTGGGACGGGACGGGAACGCCTTCTACCAGGGCCGCAACTTTCCCACCGGCCTGGTCGTTGCCGGAGAATCCATGTCCGCGGTGGACCTCGTGGCGGCCCATCTCATGGGATTCGATCCGGCGAACCTGGTATACCTGCAGGTGGGGATAGAACGGGGACTCTGTCCGCCCTCGCTCGACGAGGTGAACGTGTACCTGGTCCGGGACGGCGAGGTGGCCGGAGTGACCGAACCCGGCCGGTTCAGGGCCGATCCCCCCTTCGAAGTGTACCGGGACATCCCCGCGGACTACCCTAAAAAAGACCTCTTCGACGAGTACGATCCGAACGCCGAGGATTTCCAGATCACGGCCTGACGAAACGACCGGATCGTTAAGGCGGGCCGGATATCCCGAGGGTCTCCCATGGCACAGGAAAGGGCAGATCCCCTCTACGCCCCTTTGATGTCCCCGGCGGCGCGCGACTTCACCCACGGGTTTCTTCCTCCGGACGACCCGCTGTCGCGCCTGTCCGAACCCTTCGGCGACTGGGAACAGACCGGCGACGTGCTGCCCAAGCTGGCCCTGTCGCGGCATATCCGCCCCGTCGTGGAGGACCTGTCTCCCTTCCCCGCGGATCGACTGTATACCCTCGCCGAACATGAGCGTGCCATGAGCCTGCTTTCCTTCCTGGCCAACATGTACGTCTTCGCGCCCGATCACCCCGTAGCCACGGCGATCCCGCGAAACCTGGCCCGGGCCTGGCACACGGTCGCCCGCCGCCTGGGTCGCCTGCCCATGCTGACCTACGCGTCCCAGGTCATGTACAACTGGCGCAGGTTCGACCGGCAGGGTCCCGTCGAAGTCGGCAACCTCCACATGATGCTGAATTTCCTCGGCGGCATGGACGAAGAGTGGTTCGTCACCGTCCACGTCCATATCGAGGCCGTCGCGGGCCGCGCGCTTTCCGTGTTGATACCCGGCCAGGAAGCGGTGTCGAGGGGAGACGCCGAGACGGTTGTGCGCGCCCTGGACGCGGTGACCGAAACCCTGCACGAAATGCGGGCGGTCCTGGAACGGATGACGGAACGCTGCGATCCGAATACGTACTACCACCGGGTCAGGCCGTACATGTTCGGCTGGAAGAACAACCCCGAACTGCCCGACGGCATGGTATATACCGACGTGGAAGCCTATGGGGACAGGCCTCAGCAGTTCCGGGGCGAAACGGGGGCGCAGAGCGCGGTCATTTACGCCGTGGACGGCTTTCTCGGCATTGAGCACGGCTTCGATGAGATGCGGGCGTACCTGATGGAAATGCGAGACTACATGCCCGTGCAGGACCGCCATTTCATTGAAACCGTGGAACAGGGAGCTTCCGTCCGGGCGTTCGTCCTGGAACGCAGGCACGATCCGTCAAAGTTGAGAAAAGCCTACAATGCCGCCGTAGCGGCGCTGTACGAATTCCGGCGGTTGCACATCGAGTACGCGGCGATGTACGTACTCAAGCCGGGACAGCGGGAAAACAAGGGTCACGTCGGCACCGGGGGCACTCCCTTCACGGTCTATTTGAAAAAGCATATCGACGAGACCCTTGCCCACCGCATCTAGTCGGCGGGGCCAAAACAGTTGCCCCGACGGGATATTCGTGTTAAATTAGCGTACCGGTAACGGCCATATCCACAAGGGCTTAGCGATGGCGCGCAAGTTCGACATACCCGGTTTCTACAAGAGCGAGATCACCTCCCGGATCAAGCAGGGACGGCGGATGGTCGACCCCAAGAAGAAAGACCTGTCGCCCGCCGTGCTGGATTTCGGCAGCGTCCGGTTCATCTTCGCCCGGCACTTCGGGTTCTGCTACGGCGTGGAGAACGCGATCGAAATCGTGTACAAGACGCTGGAGGAAAACCCGGGCAAGCGGATCTTTCTGCTCAGCGAGATGATCCACAATCCTCACGTCAACACCGATTTGCAGGCCCGGGGCATTCAGTTCATTCACACTACCCTGGGCGAGCAGCTCATTCCGTGGGATGAGCTGACCCCCGACGACCTGGTCGTCGTTCCCGCCTTTGGAACCACGGTGGAGATCAAGGAGATGCTGACCCGCCGGGGGATCGACTTCTGCACCTACGATACGACCTGTCCCTTCGTCGAGAAGGTCTGGACCCGCGGAGGACAGATCGGCCAGCAGGGATTCACCGTCGTCATTCACGGGAAACCCCGGCACGAAGAGACGCGGGCGACCTTTTCCCACAGCGTCCAGCAGGCCCCGACCGTCGTGGTCCGGGACCGGGAAGAGACCCTCATCCTCGCCGATATCATCACGGGAAGGCAGGGGAAGGAACGATTCTACGAGGTTTTTGGAAGCAATTGTTCAGAAGGGTTCGATCCGGGGATCCATCTGAACCGCGTGGGCGTGATCAACCAGACCACCATGCTCGCAAGCGAGACCCACGAGATCGCGCGGCTGATCAGGGAAGCGCTTGCGGAAAGGTATGGCGCCGAGTACATCGACGACCATTTCGCCGATACCTCGGATACCCTGTGCTACGCGAGCAATGAGAATCAGAACGCCACCTACGCCATGATCGAAAAGGGGGCGGACGTCGCCCTCGTCGTCGGCGGCTACAACTCGTCCAACACTTCACACCTCGTGGAACTCTGCGGAGAGACGATCAGCACCTTTTTCATCAACAGCAGCCAGGACATTCTGTCGGATCGACAGATCCGCCACTTCGACCTCGAGACCAGGTCGATCGTCGCGACCATCGACTGGCTGCCGGCCACCCGGCCCGTCGACGTCATCCTGACCTGCGGGGCTTCCTGTCCCGACATCATGCTGGACGACGTGCTGCTGCGCATTCTTTCTTTCTTCCCCGATGCCCCGGAGGTGTCGGAAGTCCTCGCCGACTACGAGCAGACCGTCCTCCATCCGGTGGTTTCCGCATCGTAAACCCGTCGGACGGTCCGGCGACAGGCTGACCGGCGCACAGCCATCCCGAAGCGGCTATACAAATACAACATTTCTGAGGCACACCATGCAGATCGGGGTAAGTTCCTACAGTTACAGCAGGCTGATACGCAGTGGCGAGATGACGGAGTTCGATGCGATCCGGAAGACGGCGGAGCTCGGATATGACGTGATCGAGTTTTCCTCGCTGCATCCGCCCGCGGGGCAGCCGTTTGAGCGATACGCCCCGGAGGTCCGGGCCGCCTGCGACGAGGCCGGCCTCCCCATAGCCAATTACACGGTTGGCGCGGATTTCATCAACGGAAGCGGGGGCAGCTGGAAGGACGAGGTGGAACGGGTGAAGGACGAGGTGCGCATCGCCCATCTGCTCGGGGCGCCCGGCATGCGCCACGACGCCACCCGGGGATTCCCAAACGACCGCCCCGGCGGACGTTCATTCGATGACGCGCTGGACGTCCTCGTCCCGGCGGTCCGGGCCGTAACGGAGTTCGCGGCGGACCTGGGCGTCCGGACCATGGTGGAGAATCACGGGTTGTTCTGCCAGGACAGCGAACGGGTGGAAAAACTGGTCAACGCCGTGAATCGCGAGAACTTCGGCGTGCTCATCGACGTGGGCAACTTCCTGTGCGTGGACGAGCCGCCGGAAACGGCCGTGGGACGCCTGATCCCCTACGCCTTTCACGTCCATGCCAAGGACTTCCACACCAGGCCGGGCACGGCGCCCGACCCGGGCGAGGGCTGGTTCCGGACGCGGGGAGGCAACTATCTCAGGGGCGCCATCGTCGGCCATGGCGAAGTGCCCCTGGCGTCCTGCCTGCACGTCCTTTCCCGGCACGGTTACGACGGCGTGCTTTCTATCGAGTTCGAAGGCCTCGAGCACCCCGTGGACGGTGTTCGCATCGGGCTCGACAACCTCAGGCGCTACCTGGACTAGCCGGCAGGCATTCCGGGTTTTTCCCGCGATCTACCCGGGCCGGACGACCGCGCCCGTCTCCATGGATTCGTTCGCCGCGAGGGTGACGGCGAGGCTGTCGACCACGTCGCCGTAAGCCGATCTGATCAGAGACGGATTCCCTTCCTCTATGGCCTGGAGGAAGAGTTCGTTCTCGAGCTGGTAGGGGTTGTTCCGGCCCGGATATCTTACCGTTTCATCTTCTCTTGCGACCACCAGGTCGCCTTTCACGATCTCCACCGTCATGCCGCGGGTGATTACCTGCAGACCGGTCCCGTAGCCCTGTTCGGCGACGCAGGAGGAAAGTATGGTGGCCACGGCGCCGCTTTCGAAGGTGAGCGACACGGTGCTGGCGTCCTCCACGTCGTAATTGGGCAGATCCTCCATCAGTCCCTTCGTGCCGGCGGCGTAGACGCTGACCACGTCCCCCATCAGGTACCGTGCGCAGTCGTACACGTGCGTCGTCTGCTCCACGATCTGGCCGCCCGATTTGGATTTCACGCGCCACCAGGGCGATCCGGGCGTGTTGCCGATCCAGTATCCGTAGGCCAGGGCCGGACGCACGCCGGACAACAGCTCCCGCGCTTTTTGCGTTACGTCCAGGTAACGCCAGTTGTACCCGACGCAGGACAGCACTCCGCTTTCTTCGACTTTCGCCGCGATGTTCCGCGCGGTTTCCACGTCCAGCGCCTGCGGCTTCTCGACGAACAGGTGGAGATTCCGTTCCAGCACGGCGAATTCCGGGTCGCCGTGGGCAAAGGGCGGGAGGCATACGTACACGGCGTCCAGCTGTTCCCTGTCCAGCATCTCCCGGTAGTCGGCGTATGCGCGTCCTCCGCAACGGTCCGCCGCGGCCCGGGCCCGATCGATCAGGATATCTGAAAACGCCACCAGTTCGGCCCGGTCGATATCGGGCAGGAGCCCCAGGTGCATGCCCGCGATACCCCCCGTTCCGATAAAACCTATGCGAACGCCCATTGCCTTTCCTCCACGTTCCGTAATGCGTGACTGAGTCGATGGCGGGCATCTCCCGGCCCGTCCATCCCGATTAGCTATTGCTCCCGCTTGACGACGATCATGGTCGTGTCGTCGTCCTGGCGTCCGTCGCCTACGAAGGCGCGCCACACGTCGACCACGTGATCCCTGATCTCCTCGACCGGGCAGGCATGGCACGCTTTGATCGCCTGCTCGAGCCTGTCGATACCGAATATCTCGTCGTCCTCGTTGGATTTCTCGATGAGACCGTCCGAATACAGGACCACGACGTCGCCTTCGTCAAGGTAAACGCGCCCGTCTTCGAAACTCGCGTCCTCGAACGAGCCCACGATCAGCCCCCCCGTATACAAGTTGACCGTCTCGCCGGACTTCCGGCACAACAAAGGCGGAGGATGGCCGGCGTTACAGTACACGAAGGTCCTTTCCTGCATGTTCGCTATGCCGTAGAACAGGGTCGCAAACCGATCGGCGGAGGTGACTTCGTACAACACTTCGTTCACGTGGCCGATCACGTAACTCGGAAGGTATACATAGTAGTTGGCATATTCGTGGAAAGAAGTGTAAAGCGAAGCCATGGTCAGCGCGGCGGGAATGCCCTTGCCGACCACGTCTCCGACGGCCACGCCCAGCTGCTTGTCGGAAAAGGGGATGAAATCGTAGAAATCGCCTCCGACTTCCCTGCTCGGTTCGCTGTACACCGCGAGGGACAGTCCGGGCACGTCTGGCACGGTGTGCGGCAACAGGGCGCGTTGAATCTCACCGGCGACCTCCAGTTCCCGGTCCAGCAGCCTGCTGCGCCGGGCGTCATCGAACAGACGAGCGTTCTGTATGGCGATACTCGCCTGCGAGGCAAAGGCTTCGAGCAGGGACTGGGCTTCCTCGTCATAGGCGTTCACCCGGTCGTTTTCGATGTTGAAGACCCCGATGACCTGGTCGCCGGACAGCATGGGAACAGCCATTTCCGACTTTGTCGCCGGCCGGTGCTGCACGTACCGGTCGTCCCGGGATACGTCGGGCACGATGATCGCCCTGCCCGTCTCGGCCGCGGAACCGCTGATGCCCTCCCCCATCTTGAGGTTGATGGCGTCCCGGTCGGACGCGTACCCCCGGACGGTCCGTTCGACGACCGAGTTCTGGCCTTCGTCCAGCAAAACGATGGCCGCCGCGTCATAGGGTACGACGGTTTGCAACGCATCGATAATCAGATTCAATACCTCGTTCAGGTCCAGCGAACCGCTGATCTTCTTGCCCACTTCGTACAACGCGGTGCGATGCAGCATTTCCTGTCTCGCCAGCTCGAAATGGAGAAGCCGCGTGACGGCATAGCCAGCGTGTCTCGCCAGGGCAATGGTCACTTCCAGCCGTTCGGGATCGAATACGGTCTGATCCGACGCCCTGATCACGAGCATGACACAGTGAAACCGGTCATCGATCTGGTGATGGAACAGCACGGCCTGGCCGGCCAGGCCGTGCTGGCCGAAGAGGGCGCTTACGGGCCACTCCATTTCGCCCGGGTCGTCGATCAGACGCGTACTGGGCTGTGGACGCAGCCAGGCCAGCAGCGCCTCGACGTCGGCGGTCGTGACGGGATGGACGGAACCGCAGCTGGAGGTTTCGAAGACGATATGGTTCGAGACGCAGTCCACCATGAAGAAACGACATGTTTCCGCACCGGACAACTCCAGGGTGATTTCTTCTATGGCGGCGGACAGGTCGTCTTCTCCCGTTGCGGCCGTCATGCGGGTCAGACCCTCGACCACACGGTGCCACAGGATATCCGAGCGTGTCTCTGCTACTGAAGATTCCAGCATGATAATCGGGACCCGGAGTCCGCGACCGCGGACGATTTCCTGATCGTTCCCACCCGTTCGGACAGGGCCGGACACTCAGTTACTGTCGGACAGTAAAGCGACAGCCTGTTGCATATCATCGGGTACGGGCGCCTTGAAGGAATGGGTCCGACCCGAGTAGGGATGGTTGAACACCAGTTCGGATGCGTGCAACGCCTGCCGCCGCATGACATCCAGCATCATTCTCAGCCGGGGGCGGCGTTGGGGCGCGACGCGGGCCAGCCGCTTGATCCTGCCGCCGTAAACGGGGTCTCCGATGATGGGATGGCCCAAATGGGCCAGGTGGACCCTGATCTGGTGGGTGCGCCCGGTTTCCAGGTCCAGGTACAGCAGCGTCCCGTCGTCCATCACGCTACGCACCCTGAAATGGGTGACGGCCCGGCGGCCTCGACCCGCTTCGACTACGGCCATCCGCTGTCTGTGGCGGGGATGCCGTCCGATCGGCGCGTCGACCGTACCCGATGACTCCGCGGGACAACCCCAGACCAGTCCGGTGTATCCTCGTTTGACCCGGCGTTCGGCCAGCTGGCGTGAAAGCAGCGCATGGACGTCTTCGCGTTTCGCCACGATCATCAGGCCGGACGTATCCTTGTCCAATCGATGCACGATGCCTGGCCGGACGGGGTCTTCGAACTGCCTCAGGCCTTTGCAATGGTGCAGAAGCGCGTTTACGAGCGTCGATCTCGCATGGCCGGCTGCGGGGTGAACAACCATGCCCGCCGCCTTGTTCACGACCAGGAGTGCCTCGTCCTCGTAGACGATGTCCAGCGGGATGGACTCCGGCTCGGCACTGGAGGGGGCGACCTCGGGCACAGTCACCGTGACGACGTCGCCTGCGGACACCCTGTGGCCGCATTTTTCGACGACAACCGAGTTGACCGAAACCCCGCCGTCCCTTATCCACCGCTGGATTCTCGATCTGGTTGCCGGCAGGCCCGTTTCCGACAAATACTGGTCCAGGCGTCTCGGAGACTCGGCGGGCGGCACTACGGTCTCGACGAAGGATCCCTCCCGTTCATCCGGAAGGCGCTTCATCGTTCAAGATCCGGTTTATGGCGGACAGCCGGGTGAAGAGCAGGATGATTCCGATGGTTACGGCGGAGTCCGCGACGTTGAAAACGGGCCATCGGTAAGCTCCCGCCCCGATATCGATGAAATCCGTGACCTCGCCGTAAAGCGCGCGATCGATCAGGTTCCCCAAGGCGCCTCCGAGTACGATCAGCATGGCGTACCGGCCCCACCGCTCGGAAGAAGGCAGCCTGGCGAGGTAGTAAATCATCACGGCGCACGCAATGATCGACAGGACCAGGTACAGCCACCGGCCGCCGAACGATATTCCGAAAGCCGCCCCGGGGTTCCGGATGTACGTAAGCTGGACCACTTCCCCCAGGAGGGGATAGGACTGATGCAGCGTCATCCACTGCTGAACGGCGATCTTCGTAAGCTGATCCAGGATCACGATTCCGGCGCAGACGACGGCCGGTTTTGCCAATGCGCGCTGTTCGAAGATGTTAGATCAGACCTCGTTCTTCCTTGGATTTGCATTCAATGCACATCCGGGCGTGGGGTACGGCCTCGAGCCGCGCCTTGCCGATATCACCATCACAAACGTAGCAACGGCCGTAGGCGCCGTTCTTGATCCGTTCCAGGGCCTCGTCGATATGAAACAGGAATCTGCCCTCGCGGGAAGCGAGGTCATAGGCCTGTTCCTGCTCCATGGATTCGGTCCCCTGGTCCGCCGGGTGTTCCGAAAACGGATAGCTTCCCGCGATGTCCCGCGCCGCGGAGTTAATCGTCTTATCTCCGAAATAACCCAACTCGTGCAATAGCGTTTCACGCTTCTCGAGCAGGAGTTTTTCGAATCGCTTCAGATCTTCACCCGTCATCCATACCTCCACGGCAAAGAAGACATTGATTGATGAGTTCCGCCAACCGTCCGTACGCCTCACTTCGCGCGGGCACCGACGAACATAAAGGAATTCCGCCGCCCGGCCAACTCTTTTCAACGACACCTACCGCGGCCACCGGCAAACCGCAGTGTACCGCCGCGATCACTTCATCCAGCAGACCTTCGCCGGCCACGTCGATTCCCGGCTGTACCCACGAGGCGGCTCCTTCACCTGTCCCGGTCCGGCCGACCCTTCCATACACCGCGCTCTGCAGATTGAGCCCCATCGATGCGGCGCCCCGTTTCAGGCTGAACGCCCAGCGCGCGTCATAAGGCGCGCTCATGTCGGGATACCTCGGTCCAAGCCGTTCGTCGTTCGGGCCCCGAAGCGGGTTCTCGCCGGTGCAATTGACGTGATCGTCAATGAGCACCAAGGAACCCTCTTTCAGTCGACCCGTCAGTGCGCAACACCCAAAGGCTATCAGCAGACCCTCGGCGCGCAGCATCCGCAGAACCCGCACCGCGTCGATTCTGCGTTCCAGGTCCAGGCCGCTCACGAGGGCAGGCAGCAGTACCGGGCCGGCCTGATAAACCGTTTCGAAGGGCGTCCAGGACTGGCGAGCGTCCATGGCCTTCCAGGGCAATACGGGCGGCGATGCGCGGGGAAGCATCAGGCCGACGATCTCACTTCCCTGAAGGCGGTCTCCCAGCCTGCGTGTCATCGTCGAGATTCGGTCGTACGTCATCTTGCTGCCCGGGGCTGCCGGCGGGAATCGAGTTGAAGCGCGGATTCAGCCGGGCCGGAACTATGGCGCGCTGGGCCGAACTGTGGCGCGCTGGGCCGAACTGTGGCGCGCTGGGCCGAACTGTGGCGCGCTGGCCAGGACTATGGCGCGAGCCCCATCGTCGATTTCTCGCCGTTTTCTTCCTCCATACCGCGCATCGAGTTAAACTGTTCCTGATGGGATTCCAGCAGAATCCTGAAATTGACCTCGTAATCTTTTCTTAAAGAGGTGAGTTCTCTGAGTTCCCGCTTGATCTCGGAGACCTGGCTGTTCGCGTCGGCTATCCAGCGGTCCGCCTGGTTTTCCGCTTCCTTCAAAACGTTTTCCGCTTCCTTCATCGCATTGGCCTTCATGTCATGAATGACACGCTGCGCGGACACCAGCGCGTCTTCGAGCAGCTTACGCCTTCGGCCGATATCGTTAAACTCTTCTTCCATCTCCGCGACCTTGCCGCGCAGGGATTGATTTTCTCTGACCAGTGCTTCGAAGGCGTCGGCGGTCGTATTCAGAAACGCTTCCACTTCATCCATATCATAACCGCTGACCCAGCGCGACTTGAATTTCCGACTCCGTATTTCTTCCGGACTTGTGTCCATGCATTCACCTCGTTTTCTGGTTCGCGCTCCTGTCAGATCCGAAGCAACAGGGGCAGGAGGCTTATCTGGATGAATCTGAGTATCAGAATCGCGATGAGTGGCGAGAAATCGATGCCGTACGTAGACGGCAGTATTCTACGTATCGGCGCCAGAATGGGATCGCTGTACAGGATGAGCAATTGAAAGAGCGCGTTGCCCGTGTCCGGGTTGAAGAACGAGAGTACCGCGCGGACGAGTATGACGATGAAGAGCACGTCGAATATGAAGTCGATCAGGTAGACGATGCTCTCGAGTATCGCAGACGCCGCGGAACCGGCCGGCTGCGCCACCAGTGCGCCGGCCTGGTACAGTACGAGACCATGCAGGACCCCCAGCAGGACAATGCCCAGCAGCGCGGAAACGTCCGCCCGGCCTATCTGGTAACCGGTGACGCGGCGGATGGGGGCCAGGAAGAAGTGGGCGATGCCGTGCATCATGTGGCCCGCCTGGCTGAATGCGAATGGGGACTCGATGGAGATGAAAAAAGCGCCGAGGAACAGGATGGCGAGCACCCGTGCCACGAAATCGAAGACGTCCAGCAATCCGGAAGCCATGGAGGCGGATATGGGCACGCCCATGATGACTGTCACGAGGAACGCCCGCACGATCACGAGGGCGATGATGGCAAAAAGGGGCGACCAGTCGAAACGGGGTTCGCCGCGCATGACGACCTGGCGAATGGGTCGCAGTACCGGCTCGGTCGCCGTATAAAGGCCCCGCTGAATCGGATTCTCGCTGAAGGGGCTCGCGGCGGGCATGAACAGGCGAAGACCGAAGGCCAGCATGTAGATGTTGATGATGAACTCGATCAGTCCCACGTCGGACCTCGTTTTAACACCCAAATCGGTGGCGCGTCAAGCCGGGCGTGCGCCGAATATGGCCGTTCCCACCCGTATCATGTCCGCGCCTTCTTCGATGGCTACCTCGAAGTCATGGGACATGCCCATGGAGAGTACGTTCATATCGACGCCCGTGATTCCGGCGGACGCGATGCGGTCTCTCGTTTCCCGAAGCAGCCTGAATGCAGGCCGGGCATCCTCCGGATCGGGTGTGAACGCCGGAATCGTCATCAGTCCCCGGACGGACAAGCCGGAAAGGGTAGACAACTGCCCCGCGAGTTCCAGCGCGCGGTCCGGTTCCACGCCCGCCTTGGTCTCTTCCCTCGAGGTGTTGACCTGGATCAGCACGGGCATGGTCCTGCCCGCGGATTGCAGCCGTCGGTCCAGTTCCTGGCCGAGTGGAAGTCGGTCGACGGAATGAATCACGTCGAAAGCCCGCGCGGCGAACCTGGCCTTGTTCCGCTGCAGCGGACCGATCAGGTGCCAGGTGGCTCCGTCGTCCGGGCGGATCTTCCCAAGCGCTTCCTGCACCCTGTTCTCACCGAAATCCGTGACACCGGCCCGCCGGGCTTCTTCGATCATGGACAGGGGCCTGGTCTTCGATACCGCAATGAGGTGAATGGATGAGGGTTCGCGGCCGGCTCGTTCGGCAGCCCCGGATATACGGTCGTACACCCGGACCAGATTGTCTTTGATCGTGGACAAAGATCAGCCTCACCGAAAAATCAGTCTGTTAATATATGTGATCCGGGACGCCGTCGCAACAGAAATCAGTAGAAGTCCCGGTTGCAATGGGAAACGAGATCCTACCTGTTTTCACCGACTGTAAGGAAGCAAAGAGAGGGAGACCGCGGTCCGGATTTCCCTTCCGGCATTCGACACGGTAGTCGCATCAAAAGGAGGATAGCTTGCTTTCGCGTGTTTCAAGCGGGGCCGTACAGGGCATCGACGCTATTGACGTGGTCGTGGAAACCCACATCACGAACGGCCTCCCGCACTTTTCCACGGTCGGGCTGCCGGACAGCGCCGTACGGGAGAGCAAGGACCGCGTCGTCGCGGCAATCAAGCAGTCCGGTTTTGCCTATCCGTACCGTCGGATCACTGTCAACCTTGCGCCTGCCGACGTGCGCAAGGCGGGTACGTCATTCGATCTCCCCATCGCCGTGGGCATTCTCGCCGCGTCGGCCCAGTTGCCGGTCCAGTCGCTTGAAGATACCATCCTGCTGGGGGAGTTGTCGTTGAACGGCGCCCTGCGTCCGGTCAGAGGCGCCTTGCCCGTCGCCCTTGCCGCGCGGAGCCTGGGCGCACGCCGGTTGATTGTTCCGCGCGAGAACGCGGAGGAGGCTTCGATGGCCAGGGACATCGACGTGTACGGCGTACCGTCCCTGGAATCCGCGGTCCGTTTCCTTCAGGGCAGAGAGGGTTTCGGACGGTTCCGGCACGACGCGGATCAACTCCTCTCGTCCGACGGGGAGTACCCCTTCGATTTCGCCGAAGTCAAGGGCCAGGATCATGTGAAACGGGCCATCGAAGTGGCCGCGGCGGGATCACACAACCTGCTGCTCATCGGACCACCGGGATCGGGGAAAACCATGCTTGCCCGCTGCGTGCCGTCCATCCTGCCCGATTTCACCCTGGAGGAGGCACTGGAGACCACCAAAATACACAGCGTGGCGGGCAAGATACCGCCCTTTACGCCCCTGGTCACTTCCAGGCCCTATCGCGCGCCGCATCATACCATTACCGAAGCGGGACTGATCGGCGGCGGACGGATTCCGAAACCGGGAGAGGTGTCGCTCGCCCACAACGGCGTGCTGTTCCTGGATGAGATGCCGGAATTCAGAAAACACGTGCTCGAGTTGCTGCGCCAGCCCCTTGAAGAGGGGAAGGTCGCGCTGTCCCGCGCCTCCCGGTCCCTGGCCTATCCCGCGCGATTTACCCTCGTCGCCGCCATGAATCCGTGTCCATGCGGATACTTCGGCGATCCGAGCCACGAATGCACCTGCCCGCCCACCCGGATCCAGCGTTACATGTCCAGGATTTCAGGCCCGTTGCTCGACCGGATCGATCTGCACATCGAAGTGCCCCCGGTACCGTACACGGCTCTCGACGACGGTTCCCGCGGTGAATCTTCCCGTCGCATCCGGGATCGGGTCAACCGGGCGAGGGAGCGGCAGTTGCCGCGGTTTTCGGAATATCCAGGTTCTTTCGGCAACGCGCACATGGCGCCCCGGGACCTGCGCCGCTACTGCAAGATGGACGACAGGGCCCGCGATCTGCTGCGAAACGCTATTGCCCGCCTGGGCCTTTCCGCCAGGGCCTACGACCGGATACTGAAGGTCGCCCGGACTATTGGCGACCTGGCCGGCAGCGACGAGATCAACGCGGAACACGTGGGCGAAGCGATACAGTACCGGTCGCTGGACCGTGGCAAATGGATGGATACCTGAACAGGATACGCCGTCCATAAACAACTTTGAATCCACCATGATCCCTACTATAGTAGTTACAGTGGAAAAGACCGCCGCATCGCGCGGGCAGACTGCCGGAACACCTGGGGTCCGAGTTCATGTCCATATGGAAAACGTGGCCGGCCGTCCTCGCGGCCATTTTCCTGTCCGTTACAGGATGTGGAGATTCGGAGCGGGCGGATCCCCCCGTCGCCTTCTCCGCGGAACGCTTCGCGGCCCTGGTGGACACACTCTCCGAGCCCGGCGGCTTTTTCGACAGCGACAACCTCGTCTCCAACGAGGCGGGCTATCTCCACGTCAGGCAAACACTCGAACGGCTCGGCGTCGAAGACGGGGTCTACGTCGGCGTGGGACCCGACCAGAACTTCACCTACATCGCGCAGGTCCGCCCGCGGTACGCCTTTATACTCGATATTCGCCGGGACAACCTCATCGAACACCTGCTTTACAAGGCTGTTTTCGCCCTGGCGGTATCGCGCGCCGAATTCCTGTCCATCCTCTTCAGCAAACCTCTTGCAAAGGCCGAATTCAACACCGGGCCGCCTACGATTGAAGAACTGGTGACGTATTTCGATCGCACGGACGGCGACGAGGTTCAATTCCGCCGCAACCTGAAAGACATTCAGGCGCAGATAGGTACTTACAAAGTCTCGTTGAGCGACGAGGAGATCCGGCGCGTATCCGAATTGTACCGCGCTTTTTTCGAGGGGCACCTGGACCTGAGATGGGAATACCGGTCGGACGGAGACCGCGGGATCTCCTTCATTACCTACAGGACGTTCCTGCTGGGCCGGGACCTCGAAGGCGTCCACGGCAATTTCCTGGCTTCGGACGAAGACTACCTGTTCATCCGGGAGATGCAGGCGCGCAACGCCATCATACCCGTCACGGGAGACTTTGCGGGCGGCCACGCCCTCAGGGCCATCGGGGATTTCGTGCGGGGAAGGGGAGACCGTGTATCCGCGTTTTATCTTTCGAACGTCGAGTACTACCTTTATCCCGACGGCCGTCTCGACGAATTCGCGGAAAACGTCCGGTATCTGCCGACGGACAGCCGGAGCGTGATGATTCGCGCTTTCGTGAACCTGAGGCAGCAGGCCCATCCGATGCGGGTGGAGAGCCACCTGATGACCACGGTACTTCAATATACGCGGTCCTTCAGCCAGCTGTTCGCCGACGGGGCCTACCGGTCCTACCTGGATCTGGGTGTCAAAAACTACATGCAGTAGGGGTCAGAGCGTCCCCTCGACCGCTTCTATAGCTTCCCCGAGTACCCTGGCTATTCGACCCACCTCGTCTTCAGTGACGGTGTAGGGCGGACTGATCGCCACGTGGTCGCCGTTGACCCCGTCCAGAGGGCCTGGCGCCCCCGGCATGATCAGTACGCCCCGGTCGAAGGCTTCTTGCACCACGCGTCCCGTCACGCCCAGCGACGGATCGAAGGGCGCGCCCCGCTCCTTGTCCGCCGCGAACTCGACGCCGCAGAGCAGGCCCCTGCCGCGCACCGCGTGTACGATGGACAGGCCGGTCAGCGACTGCAGCTGCTCAAGCATCACTTCACCCATTTCCGCGCAACGCTTTACGAGACCGCGGCTTTCGACATATTCCTGAACCGCCAGAGCCGTGGCGCAGGACAGGGGATTGCCGCCGTAGGTATGGCCGTGCACGAAGGCCGGCGCCGTCTCGTAGATGGCCTCGTATATCTCGTCCCGCGCTATGGTCGCGGCGATGGGCGTGTATCCGCTGCTGAGTCCCTTCCCGGTCGCCATCAGGTCCGGGACGACGCCCCAATGGTCGATCCCGAAATCGACCCCGGTCCTGCCGTACCCGGTGACGACTTCGTCCATGATCAGAAGTATCCCGTAGTGATCGCAGATGTCCCGGACCGTGCTGAAGTAATCGTCAGGGGGCGTCAGCCCGGCCGAGGAAGTCCCCAGGATGGGTTCGACGATGAAGGCGGATATGTACTCCGCGCCGATCTGCCGGATTACGCGCTCCAGCTCGTCGGTGCTGTGCTGCGGAATATGGGGGAAGTCCAGCAGGTACGGCGTGTAGTCCTTCCGCCAGGCCGAACGGCCCGACATGGACAGGGCGCCGATCGTATTGCCATGCCAGCTCTGCCAGCAGGAGATGACCTGGTACCTGGACGGGTTGCCGGTTTCGATGTGGTATTTCCGCGCTATCTTCATGGCCGCTTCCGTGGCTTCCGATCCGCCGGATACGAAAAACACCCGGCCCATTCCTGCCGGCGCCATTTCGGCGATCTTCCGGGCCAGGTCGATCTGTGGCCGGGTGATGAATTGGCCGTAGGCAAAGGTGACCTTTCGGGCCTGTTCGGCCATGGCCTCGGCGATTTCCTCCACGCCGTGGCCAATGCCGACCACGTGCACCCCCGCGCAGGCGTCGAGGTAGGCCCGGCCTTCCGTATCGTACAGGTAGCATCCCCTGCCGTGCGATATCTGCGGCCAATGGTCCTTGCGCGCACGGTGAAAGATGTGTTCTCCCGGCTCGCTTCGATGTATCATGTATACTCCAGGAATCGCGCGTCCGATCGTCGGCAACCGTGCGTTCGTCTACTTCAAAATGCGCTGGTCGCTCAGGTCCTTGCCTCCGACGGTCTCCACGATGCTCGCGCCGCGAAAGGCGACCTGCTCCAGCTCCTCGAAGGCGTTGACGATGTGGTACTGCGTCGGCAGGTCCTGCCACGCCGCCCGGTGGAACCGCACCCTTCCCTTGCCGTTCCACTGCGCCGTCACCCTGCGGTTCGGCGCGGCGGACGGGGTCAAGACGGCATATTCCGCATCGGCCTTGCCCCACTCGCCCGTCCGGGGTATGTACCGGTAGTGCAGTGTACCAGTCAACACGGGGTGATGCTCGTCCGCCGCGCCATCTCTGTCCTTCTCCACCGGCACCGTGTGCTCAGCCGCTTTCCCTCCCGACTCCGCCGCCGGGGCCGTTTCCATTTCCGTAAGACTCATGTCCATGAAGGTAAAACCGAGCCACTCCGCGGCGCAGCGCGTCTCGCCCTTCAAGACGGCCGGCGGCGGTATCCCGCAGTAGATCTTCGAGAAACCCAACTGTTCCCTGCCGGTCAAGATCGGGTCGGCCAGGTTCTCCCACAAAACGGCGAGAAAGGGTCCCCTGGCCCGGTCCCGCTTTCCTGCGTATTCAGCCGGGAAGCTTACCCCGAGGGTATTGTATCCTCTGCCGGCCAGCCATTCTATTTCGGTAAGATAGGAGACCGTCACGGTAACCACGGGCTCGCCGGCCAGCCTGAAACCCGCCGGAAGCAGGGCGTCGAGCTGGTCCGCCCTGGTCAGGAAGCTCACGGAATACGAAGCGGCCCGCGGGGTATCCTGACAGTCGAATCCGCGTCCATCGGGTCCCTGCCTGGGACCCGCCGCCGGTCCGAAATGCGTCGGCATCATATACATCCGGCCGGGCTGAAGCTTGTAGGGCATGGGGCGTTCTCTCACGGTAAACCGGCGGTTCGCCATCTGGCCACAGGCGCGTGCCGAAATGCGCGAACGCGTACCGGGCAGTCAATTATGTGCTGGCGTATCGATGGTCGGACTATATACAATCCTTCGAGTCCATGTCAAGCTCGGGGTATGGGAAAGGCGGTACGGCCATGCGGCACAGGATGCTCGGGAAAACCGGCATACGGGTCAGCGAGATCGGACTCGGAGGGTTGTTCGTTTCAACCTACGGCTCGGATCGGGCCGAGGGCGTTCGGGCGGTACGGCGGGGACTGGAACTCGGTATAAACTACGTGGACACGGCACCGTCATACAGTGATTCCGAGGAAGTGATGGGCCAGGCCCTGGAAGGGGCGGCGCAACCCCACGTCCTCTCGACCAAACTCGGTGGGCGTCCCGATCCTTTCGATCCCCGGGACACGGATCAGTTGCGCCGGTCCGTGGAGACCAGCCTGGCACTGTTGAAGCGCGACACGATCGACATACTCATGATCCATGAACCGGACCGGCCCGGCCAGTACGACTGGTTTGCGGACTGGGAACGGTTTCACGGCCCCGTGTGCGAGCTGCTCGAGGCGCTGAAGTCTGAAGGCGTCATCCGGTACACCGGTCTGGGAGGAACCACGGCGTATACGCTGCCTGCCATTATGGCGACCGGCGCGTACGACGTCGTGCTTACGGCCTTCAATTACAGCCTGCTCTGGCAGGAAGCGCTCCACGCGGTGCTCCCCGAGGCCGTGAAACAGAACATGGGGATTGTCGTGGGATCCCCCCTGCAGCAGGGGGCGCTGGCCGCGTGTCATACCGAGCAGGTTGAAAGGGGCGCTCCGTGGTTGTCGCCGCCCCGGCGCGAGCAGTTCAGGCGGCTTTACGCCCTGGTGACGGAACTGGAAATGCCCCTGCCGGAACTGGCGATCCGCTGGGTGTTGTCCAACCCCGTCGTCTCCACGGTTCTGTCGGGGTCCAGGTCGGTCGAGGAGATCGAGCAGAATGTCGGTTACGTGGCGTCCGGACCGCTTCCGGAGCCGGTCATGGACCGCGTGCGGGAAATCGCGGACCTGGTGCCCTTTCGTCCTTTCGAGGAGCCCTTTGGCCTGCCCTTCACGCGCGCCTACCGGGGGCCGGGCGCCGCTCGGTAGCAAGAGGGACCGGAGGACCTCACCGCTCATCCGATCGAACGTCCATCACGCCCAGGACGTTCTGCAGCTTTGCGGCGGCCGTGGCGAAATCATACATCGCCGTCACACGATCGGTCTCGGCCTGCTTCAGGACAAACTGGGCGTCGATGAGTTCGAGCTGCGTGCTGACGCCGCCCTCGTACTGTACCCGCGCGATGGACAGGCCGCGGCTGGCCAGCTCGACGGCCTCCTCGCCAGCCCTTACGCGTTCCGACGCCTCCGCCACGTTGAGCACGGCCTCGGTTACGTCGACCTCGATCTGTCTCCTGAGCTGGCGTTCGATGTATCGCGACCGTTCGTAGTCCGCCTGGGCCTGCATGATACGACCCGAGTTCTGCCTGCCGTCGAAGACGGGAAAGGATACGTTGATGAGCGTGTTCCAGCTTCTGGAAAAGTCGTCGAAGGCGAGCGACCTGAAACCGGGGTCGTTCACCTGGGCCTGCATCAGGTATCCAGCGGAAAGCGATACATCGGGACGGTTCTCCCCCCGGGCGAGGCGGACCGACGCATCGTTCATCGCGGTCTGCAACTCGGCGGCTTTCAGGTCCGAACGGTGCGCCAGCGCCTGTTCCACGGCCGTTTCGATGTCCCCTGGCAGACTGGACGCGTCTATGTCGAGACTGCCGGTACATCGAATGCGCGCCTGCCGGGGCAGCCCGATCAGGCGCTTGAGGTCCGCCTTCGCGATGGCGAGGCCGTTTCTCGACTGGGTAACCAGGGGTTGGGCGTTGGTCACCTCCACGCTGGCCCTGAGCACATCATAATCGGATACCGTGCCCGCTTCGTAAAACCGCTGTACGCCTTCGTACTGGGCCACTGCCCGGTCATAGGCCGCCGTGGAAACCTCCAGCGCGGCTTCGGCCAGCAGGACGTCGTAGTACCCGTTGTGAACCTGGAGCACGACGTTCTCCCGCATCTGGTCCGTGTTGGTCTCCGAGATCTGCTGGAAGTAACGTGCGATCTTCAGGCCCGCGCCGACCTGGCCGCCCCGGTAGATGGTCTGGGAAAGATCGAGCCCGAAGTTGATGACGTTGTCGGTACCCACCTTGAACGTCTGGCCGCCGAAATTGAACTCCGGCAGGGCCCAGTTCCGGGTAAGGGAACTGCTGAAATCAAGCTTGGGCAGGGCTTCGGAATAAGCTTCCCGCACACGCGCCCGGGCGTGGTCCTCGTCCAACCGCGTGCTCAACAGGGTTTCATTGTTCCTGAGCGCGAGTTCGACGGCCCGGTCGAGCGTAAGGACGATCTCGTCCGCCTGCTGGGCCGACGACGGCAATGCGAAGCCCGCCGCACAGGCGATTGACACCAGTACATAGATCTTGACGCGAATCATTTTGTCCTCCGGTTATCCTCCGGATTCACTCTCCGGCTACCGGTCTCATACCGCTGTCACGGGCTGATCGACGGCGGCGCCGGCATCCCGGCCGCGTACTTCCTCTGCCGTCGCTTCCCCACGGCCCCGTTCGGCCCATCCCGATACGAAATCGTACATCACGGGGACCACGATCAGGGTCAGCACCGTGGCGATGGCCAGTCCAAAGATCACGGCCACGCCCATGGGGCCCCACCACTGCGAACTCTCTCCGCCGATTTCCAGGGTCAGCGTCATGAAATTGAAACTGAGCCCGGTGGTCAGGGGTATGAGGCCGAGGATGGTGGTGATCGCGGTCAACAGGACGGGCCGCAAACGGGTCACCCCGCCCTGCACGATCGCTTCCCGTCGGCGCAGCCCGCGGCTTCGGAGTTTCCTGATATAGTCGATCAGCACGATGGCGTTGTTGACGACCACACCGGCCAGGCTGATGACGCCGATCCCGGTCATGATGATGCCGAAAGGCGTGGCCGTCACGATCAGACCGAAGAGGACGCCGATCAGCGACAGCACGACGGACATCATGATGATGAAGGGCATGGTGACGGAGTTGAACTGGGTGACCAGCACGAGGGTGATCAGAATCAGCGCGATGAAAAAAGCCCTGGAGAGAAAGGCGGTAGCTTCGTCCTGCTCGACGTTTTCACCGGCGTACCGCAGCGCGTAGCCCTCGGGAAGCGCGAGACCCGCCAGGGTGTTCTGCACATCCGCGAGCACGTCGTTGGCGAGCCGGCCTTCCACGTCGCCCTCGATGGTCAGCACGCGTTCCTGGTCCTTCCGCTTGATGGATCCCACCCCGCCGGCCACGCGCGTCTGGGCCAGGATGCTCAGCGAAACAAGTTCGTCATCGTGGATGATGTGTATCCGTTCCAGGTCGGCGAAGGTGGACCGCTCCGGTTCGGCGAACCGCACGACGATGTCGTATTCTTCCTCGCCGACGCGGTACTTGGAGGCTTCCGTGCCGTTTATGGCCGTACGCACCGCGCGGGCGATCTTGGCCGTATTCAGTTCGAGCAGGGCGGCCTGCTCGCGGTCGATTTCCACCTTCAACTCCGGTTTGCCGGAATCGTAGTCGTCCTTGAGGTCCACCAGGCCCGGTATGTTCTCGATGAGGAGCATGGCTTCATCGGCCAGCCGGCTGAGCACGGCGAAATCCTCCCCCACGATCTCGATGTTCACGGGCGCCGCGGTGGGCGGACCGGGCGACGGTGTGATGATTTCCACGTCCGCGCCGATGAGACGCTCCATCCGCTGCCTGATCATCTCCACCGTATCGAAGGAGGATTGCTCCCTGTCCTGCCGCTCGAAAAAGTCCACGATGATCCGCGACTTGTGGGGCGTCCCGCCGCCTCCCGCGCTGAAATCCTGCGGGTTCGGGGAGGCGCCCACGCTGGCGACGTACTGGTTCATGTCGGGCACGTCCTGTATGTTTTCCTCTGCCTGCCGGACGATGCCGTCGGAGACGTCCAGCTTGGTGCCGATCGCCGTGTTGACGTCGATGTAGGCCTGGTTGGGCTCGGTCTCCGGGAAGAACTCCACCCCCTTGCCGATCAGTCCGTAGAGCACGATCATCCCGACGAGCGCGCCACAGGTGACGAACATGACAGGCGTCCTGTGCGACAGGGCCCACATGAGAAACCGGCTGTACCGCTGGCGGACCACCGTCAACCATTTCTGGTCCTTCCGGGCCGTGTTCACGGTGAGCAGCACGGAGCAGACCGTGGGATTGATGATGAGCCCGACGAAAAGCGAGGCCGACAGGGTAATGATCAGCGTGGCCGGCAGGTAGCTCATGAAATCGCCTATGATGCCGGGCCAGAACAGCATGGGGGCGAAGGCGCACAGGGTGGTGAGGGTGGAAGTGCAGACCGGCACGGCCACCTCGCCCACGCCCTCGCGGGCGGCGCGGACCAGGGGCGCGCCTTCCTCCCGGTGCCGGTAGATGTTCTCGACGATGACGATGGCGTTGTCCACGAGCATGCCAAGCGCCAGAATCAGACTGAAGAGCACGACCATGTTCAACGTGTATCCCAGGATGTCGAGCACGATGAAGGAGATCAGCATGGACAGCGGAATCGCAATGGCCACGAAAAGTGCGTTGCGCACGCCCATGAACATGAACAGCACGCAGATGACGAGGATCAGGCCGGAGATGATATTGTTCTCCAGGTCGCTGATCATGGAACGGATGTCCCTGGACTGATCCGCCAGGACCGCCAGGTTCACGGTCTGCGGCAACTGCCCCCGCTCTTCTTCCAGCAGCTCCTTTACGGCGTCGGCGATCTGAATCAGGTTCTCCCCGCTGCGTTTCTGTACGTTCAGGGAAACACAGGGCAGGCCGTTCATGCGGGCGAAGGTGGTTTCCTCCTTGAACCCGAATCGGACCTCCGCCACGTCCGCGATGGCAATGGGTTGCCGGTTTCGGGTCTCGACCACCAGCGCCCCGATCTCGTCCGGCGTCGTGAATTCCCCGGGAACCCTGACGGCGTATCGCAGCGTACCGGTCTTGATCGATCCGCCGGGCATATTCAGGTTCTCCTGGCGAATCGTTTCGATGATGTCTTCGAGCTCCAGGCCGTAGTACACCAGCCGGTCCGGATCGACGTTGACCTGGACTTCCCGTTCCAGCCCGCCCGCCACCGTTACGTCCAGGACGCCCGGAACCTGTTCGATGCGCTGTTCCAGGTCCTCCGCGATGTCTTTCAGCGTCACGAGGCTGTGTGTTCCGGCGACGTTGATCACCAGGATGGGGATGTCGTCGAAATTGATCTCCTGGACGGCGGATTCCTCCGCGTCGTCCGGGATCTCGGCCCGAGCGAGGTCGACTTCTTCCCGAACCTTCTGAAGCGCGTTGTTGATGTCGACGTCGGTCTCGAACTCGATGACCACCGTCGAGATACCCTCGCTGGAGGTGGAGGATATCTCCTTCACGTTGGCGAGTTCTTCGAGGTGCTTCTCGATCGGTTGGGTAACGAGGTTCTCGATATCCGCGGGAGACACCCCGAAATACGGGGTGGCGACGAAAACGATCGGTATGGTGATCGAAGGGGTGGATTCGCGCGGCAGGGACAGGTAGGACATGAAGCCGAGGAGAATGACGGCCCCGGTCATGACGAAGATGCTGATTCTGTTGCTGATGGCCAGGTCAGAGACTTTCACGAAGGGATGCTCCAGTAGATGTATGTGGCGGGGGCTGCCAACGCGCTACATCCTGTCGTTTCTGACCTGAATGGATTCGCCGTTCACCAGGTTTCGGTGGCCCACGACTATCAGGGAATCACCGACGGACAGCCCGTTCGTGACCAGCACCTGGTCGCCCGAAGTCGAACCAAGCGCGACCGGTACGGACCGGGCCACGTTCTTGTCTGCCAGGAATACGATCCGGCCCTGGTCGGTGTCGATTACAGCGTCCTGGGGGATGACGATGGCTACCGGTATATTGTCTTTGACGACGCGGATGGTGACGGCCATTTCGGGTTTAAGCCGGTGCCCCGGATTGTCCAGCGTGATTTCGACGGGTACAGTCCGGCTCTCCGGGTCCAGCGTCGTGCCGATGTAGGAGATGTCCGCTTCCAGGACAACGTCCGGATAGGCGGGGAACGTCAGGGTAGCCCGCGTGCCGTCGGTGACGTGTTTCAGATGCCGCTCCGGGACGCCGGCCACGATTTTGACCCGGTCGATATCTACCAGGTCCATCAACTCCCGTCCCGGCGTAGCCAGTTCGCCCACCTCCAGATCGCGGCTGTCCACCACGCCGGAGATCGGCGCCCGGATGACCGTCTTGCTCAGGTAGGTCTGCGCCTGTTGATGCCGCGCGAGATTCATGTCATGGCGGTACCTTGTGTCAAGGTACACGGACTCCGCCAGCGCTTTCTGATCCAATAGGCGTTTCTGGTTGCGCAGGGTCAGCCCGCTGGCGTTCAGGGCCGCTTCGGCCTCGTCCGCGGCAGCCCTGAGCAGTTCGTCGTCCAGCCGCGCGAGCACGGCGTTCTGCCGCACAGACTCGCCTTTTTCAACTTCGATGCGTTTAACCAGCCCGGTCGCCTCGATACTCACCACGACGCGCCGGACCGGCTTGACCTCGCCCACCAGCCTGAGGTGATTGATGAATTCCCGGGGCCGGACTACGCTGGTCACCACGTTCACGGCCCGCGTCTCTTCCACCGCGGCCGTCTCGTTGGCGGCGCTGCCGCTTTCGCCGCAGCCCGTGTTCACCAGCACGCCTGCCAGGCAGGCGGCCAAACCGAACCGATTCGTAATGCGGGTGACCATCAATGCCTGCTCCTTGTCTCGCCGCCCTGCCCTGTTTCAGCCCGTCAATGCCGACTTGCCGGGCCGACACCAATTACGTAATATCAGAAAAACCCGTCAAGTACATCTATACAAGAGAAGAATGACCGTCATTCAATAAAACCGGCTTCCGTGCCAATGAAGAATCCATTGCCGCGGAACCAGACTTCGATCAGGCTCCGGTAAATACATGTGGAAACGGTTCAACAACTTCGCTTACCGCATCTTCTTTGCTTACCGAAACCGCAGATCGCGCCGCAGAACCCGGAGATGGGCGGTCCGGGTCTCGCCCCCGTCGAGCGCGGAGCCCCGGCCCGTACTGTACGTGGCATGGGGCCGGATCGGAGACGTGGTGCTGGCGACGGGACATCTGAAGCAGTTGCGCCGGTGGTTTCACCCCCGTCCGGTCTGGTTCCTGGGCAGAGGCCGTGTGAAGCCCCTTGTCGAACCGTTCGTCGACGCTTTCCTGGCGTTTCCCGATCCGCTTGAATCGGAGACCGATTCCGATCCGGCTACGGCGCTCGAACGGACCGTGAACCAGTCGTTCCGGTACGTAATCGCGGACATCCACACATTCTACGGCGGCCTGTTCGCCCTGGATTCCCTGCTGGCCGCGCTGCGGGCAGACCGCAAGTTCGTCTACGAAGGGTATTTCCTGGGAAGAGATTTGGCGCCGGAACGGCCTTATCCGGCCGGTTTCGAGATCGTGCCGAAGTACGAGGGCCGGGTAGGCGCCGGTACGGAAGAGGACGGATTCCATCTACTGAATCACAACGCCCATTACATCCGGCAGGTGCTTGAACAGTGCGCCATCGAGACGGAGGATGGGGAGCTGTGGCGCCCGGACCTTGGCCATATCGGATCAGGGACAGCGGAATGCCGCCGTTTCGGTATAGAACCGGGAGGATACGTGGCGTGGCAGCCCGCCAGCGAGAACCGGCGGAAAGACTACCCGCCGTCGCACTGGGCCAAAACGATCGGCGCTTTTCCGGATCACCAGTTCGTCGCGCTGGTCGAGCCCGGGAAGGCCGCCGGCCTGGACCGGGCTGCCCTGCCTGACGCGCGGATAATCGAAATGGGACTGCCCGGGGCGATGCGGTTGATCAGGGAAGCGCGCCTGTTTGTCGGACTCGATTCGGGGCTGAGTCATATCGCGACGGCGCTGGGCACGCCCACGGTGTGCGTTTGTCCGGACAGCCACCTCGGGTACTTCTTCCCCTATCCCCGCAACTACGGCTACACGAATCTGCGCACCGTCTCCCATCCGGACTACCTGTCTTGCAGGGGTTGTTTCATGACGTGCCGGCACGAATCCATCACGTCGACTGTCACCCGGGGCGCCCTTTGCCTCCGCACGTTGCCGCCCGGCCTGGTCATCGACGCCATCCAGTCCGTATTGCAGACCGGGATCTCGTCACAGGCCCGCGACTGATTTCAGTTCGACCCGGGCGGGATGGGCCAGCGCGACGAGCTCCTCGATATCGAATGAGGCCAGCAGACCGAAGCAGAAAAGCGAGGACATGGCCTCGTACCGTCCGGGTTCATCGATCAACAGGCGCAGGCTTTCAAGTCCCCTGTACAACGCGACTTCCTCCACTTCCCGATCGGACGTGACCGCCGCCATAAGGGCGATTACACAAGATACGGGCCCGGAGGCGGTCACGCCCAGTCGGGGCGTTTCCACCCGATTCATGACCGCCGCGAGCTGGGCGACCTGGAGGCCCAGCATCCTGCCGCCGCTCGATGAAAGCATCATCGTCCACTGGTGGGGCGCCTTGCCCAGTCCGCAAGCTCCTTGCATGATCACTTCGACCGCCACGGCCGAAGCGCCTTTCCGGAGGGCCTCCTCAGTCAGGGTGCCAGCTCCGTTCATGCCTTCATCTGTCAAGATCACGTGGGTTTTCCCGGTCGTTCGCGCCAGAGGCGAAGATACCGCCACGGGAAGGATCCAATCCTGCCGCAAGCGGTAGTGAAAGCATGTCTTCCGAACGCCGTTGTCGATCTTCGAGGAAATCGTAGTCACGGCGTCTACCGGAACGGACCGGTATCGCAGAATGGACTGAAGCCGCTCCCGGCCCACACGCTGCCATCGGCTAAGCGCGGATGCCTCGCGAGGTGGCTTTTCACGCTTGAGCCCGTCCGCGACGGACCGGGCAAGGGTGACGAAATCGGCGTTCCCCACGGGCGTGCCGACAGTCAACTCCTCTTCTGTACGGATTTCGTCTTCCGAGGGGATCTCCTCGTCGCGGCCCTGCCCGCCGTGCAGGAAATGACGGTTCAGAAACCGGTAGAACCGTTCCCTGTGTTCCTGTTCGTAGTTGTGGGTTCCCGGTACGACGTTGTTATGGAATTCGAACGCGTCCCGCCTTCCCAGTGAAGCATAAAGCGGCTGAACCGGATCGAATACCGAGGGTTTCGCCCTGGCGGTCCGGAAGCAGCAGTCGTCGTGCTCGTTGTACAGCAACAGGGCGGGCCGAGGCGCCAGCATGGCCGTGAGCAGGGGATAGTCGGCCGTCGCGGCGAGATCCGCGGCGTTCTGTTCGATGTCACCCCGGTCGGCGCGGTGATGGACGCGGCAGTCCAGGCTGATGTAACCGGCATTTGGTACGGCGAGACGCACCCGCGTGTCCAGGGCGCCGAGAACGATCGTCTGCCAGCCGCCGCCGGACAGGCCGGTCACGGCTATGCGCCCGGGATCGACATGATCATGGGCCAGCAGCACGTCCAGCGCGCGGCTCATGGCCAGGTAGAACACCGCTATGCCGGCGATGCCGCACAGGTCCAGGTAACTGGCGTTGTTGTGCTGGTATCCCGGGCCCTGCAGTTCGCCGAAGCACAGCCATTCGGGATTCATGGCCACCATGCCCCGCCTCGCCAGGTTGACGCATCGTACCTGCTTGTAATCCACCGCCTTCCCCGGCGGACCGACGTGCCCGTTCAGGTTCAGTACGCCCGGCGTCATTTCCGGCAAATGATCAGGTTCGTAGAGCAGGGCGGGGATGACGAGGCCGGGCAGTGCCTGGTAGGTAAGCTTCCGAATGCGATATCCCTTGCCGGTTTCGATCACGTCTTTCCATTCGACTTCGGCCCCG
This sequence comes from bacterium, assembly GCA_965202605.1. GTDB lineage: Bacteria > JAAXHH01 > JAAXHH01 > JAAXHH01 > JAAXHH01 > JAAXHH01. Next base: position 992,937 of record OZ241838.1, on the reverse strand, counting down.
GCTGTTCGCCAGTCGTCGGGTATCCCCTTGAGCACGACCTCGTCCAGCATGGTCCGGCGCAATCTGCCGGCTTCTTCTTCCCAGGATTCGGCATCAGGAAGCTTGAATCCGGGTATGCGGCCGAGCAGATACGTTTTCAGGGCATCCACCGCGTTGAGTTCATGGAACGACGATGCAGGGTGTGGCGGGGGCGGGCCGGCCTCCCGTTCAATGTCATGCGGGGCAGCGTCATTCATCGGTTCGGCTCCTCCTGAATCGGACTTGCAAGGTCCGTCTGGTTCCCCGATACGGGTTGCATGCGCACTTCCACGTCGATCCGGATATCTCCCCCTCCGCGCAAAACGCCCCGCGTGGGTGAAACGTCCTGGTAGTCCCTTCCCACCGCCACCCGTACGTGCCGCTCGTCGACCAGGGTCGAATTCGTGGGGTCGAATCCCGTCCAGCCGAGTCCGGGCAACAGACACTCTACCCAGGCGTGCGTGGTCGTTCCGCCGCCGGCCGCGCCCCGGGCCGTCACATCATGCAGGTATCCCGAAACATACCGGGAGGGAACACCCCAGGTTCGCGCTATGGCGATCATGACGTGGGCGTAATCCTGACATACGCCGCGCCCGGTGTCCAGAATATGTTCGATCGTAGAAGAGATCGAAGTGCTTCCCGGCACATATTCGAAGCAATCGAAGAGCAGACCGGAGAGCCGCGTCAACGCGGCCAGCGGGTCGCCCGCGGGTGCTATACTGTTTCGCCGCACGAATCGCTCGAGGGCGGAAGAAGGACGCGCCAGGCGGCTGTGATCCAGAAAGTCCCAGTGATGAAACGAATCGCGCCAGCCCCGGATGATCTCCCATGCTCCGTCTTCGCACCGCTCCGGCGGTGAATCTGAGGATATCGTGTCAACGGCGGACTGCGCCGTGATGTCCAGGAACAGGTGTTCGCGGTGCAGGTGCAGATGGTGCCTGGTGTTGCCGAAACAGTCTGTGACCTGGAAGAGCGAGCCTGCCGGTTCCGTCTCGACCCGAAACCGGGCTACGCGCTGGCCTCGGTCCTCGACAGGCTTAAGCGCCAGGGACATCGCGCAGTCGCGCACAGGGAGGCCGTAGCGGTACTTCGTTATATGTTCGATCTGGTATCTGACGGTATTTGCCATGGCGTCAATGAACGGTATGCGCCCCCAGAGGGTAGTCGAAATAGGCGTCCGTGACGCACTGATGAAGCGCTTTGCCGTCGGTGTTGATCCGTCCAAGCACACAGTGCCAGGTCATCACGTCGTTCCGGCCTTCCCGCACGAGCGCGCACAGCGCGGCGCTCAGTTCCGACGCCTCCTCACTTTGCCGGGGCGCCGGGCCGGGACCGATGGCGCCCAGTACGGCGCCGATCATGTCGAGGGACCGGCGGACCGAGCCAGGCAGCATCTCGTCCGTCACGATCAGGTCGAGTACCCGGCCGGGTTGGACGACGACGCTATAGGTATGCACGTACGCGTCAAAGGCGTGGAACACATGAAGCAGATTCGCCCAGTCCGCGTCGAACGACTCGTCCTCCCGTTCCCGGGCGTCAATTTGCGACAACAGCACCGAGGCGGAAAGCTGCACGCGTTCGATGTATCGGCCGAGTTGGATGAAATGCCAGCCGTCCCCTCGGTACATGGTCGCGTCGGTCACGCCGGTGAACGTGTTGATTTCCTCCGCCGTACCGGCGTAGAACGATTCCGGCGTCGTCTTCCATATCTCCTGGATGTCGAGCCCTTGCAGACGCAGGTAGGCCACGTTTAATGAAAGCCACATCTCGGCGCTGATGTAGTTGCGGGCCTGCCGCGCGTTTTCCCGGGCGCAGGCGAAGCAGTTCCAGATGGAATCGGGGTTCGTGGGCTCGAAGGTGAGGTGGTCGGCCAGGGTGTAAGAATCGGCGAGCGCGTAGTCATCGCTGCCGAAGGCTTCCAGGGTCCCGGCGGGAGGCGAATGGTTCATGCTGCCGTACACCCGGTTCCATCCGAAGTGGATCTCCCGGAGCGGACGGTCCACCAGCGTTTCCACCTGCAACTGCATCAGCCGGCACAGTTGCGCCGCGCGCTCGAGGTAACGGGCCATCCAGTAAAGACCCTGGGCGCTTCTCGACAGCATCATTCCCCCAGTACCCAGATGTCCTTGCCCCCGCCGCCCTGGCTGGAGTTTACGACCAGGCTGCCCTCGCGCAACGCGACGCGGCAGAACGCCCCCGGGACGATGCGCGTTTCGCGTCCATGGAGCACGAAGGGACGCAGGTCCACGTGCCGGGCCGCGGCCCGGCCGTCGATCAGGCACGGGGCACGCGACAGGTCAAGCACGGGCTGCGCGATGAAGTCCGCCGGGTTCCCGCGGATTTCGCGGGCGTAGGCTTCCCGCTCCCCGGGCGTCGACCCGGGACCGACCAGCATGCCGTACCCGCCGGACTCGCCCACCCGTTTCACGACGAGGTCCTGCAGGTTGTCCAGCGTGAACTCCAGATCTTCCGGCCGCCGGCAGATGTAGGTCTTCACGTTCTTGAGCAGCGGTTCCTCGCCCAGGTAGTAGCGGATCATGTCGGGCACGTAGGCGTAGACGCTCTTGTCGTCCGCGACACCCGTGCCCGGCGCGTTCACCAGGGTCACGTTTCCGGCCCGGTATACGCCCATCAGGCCAGGCAGGCCCAGGAGGGAGTCCGGACGAAAGACGAGCGGGTCCAGGAAATCGTCATCCACCCGGCGGTAGATGACATCCACCCGGCGCAGCCCCCCGGTGGTGCGCATGTACACGTAGCCCCCGTCGACCAGCAGGTCCCGGCCTTCCACCAGGGTTGCGCCGATTTCGTGCGCCAGGTAGATGTGCTCGTAAAAGGCCGAATTATATACCCCGGGTGTGAGAAGCACCACGCACGGATCGGTTTCATCGCGGGGTGCAAGTTCGTGCAGCGTTGCGCGCAGGAGACGGCCGTAGTGCTCGACCTCCCGCACCCGGCAGCTGCGGTACAGCCTGCGTAGATTGGTCTTGACGACTTTCCGGTTGGCGACCATGTAGGACACGCCGGAGGGTACCCGCAGGTTGTCTTCCAGGACGTGGAATCCTTCGTTCGTCCGGACCAGGTCGGTTCCACAGACCGCGACATAGGTTTCGTGCGGCACGGACACGTCCCTCATTTCCACGCGGTACTGGGGACAGCCCCGCACCATGTCGACTGGAATGACCCCGTCCGAGACCATGCGGGCGGGCCCGTAGACATCAGCCAGAAACCGGTTCAACGCCTTCACGCGCTGGGCAAGTCCGGCTTCCAGCCGCCGCCACTCTCCCGAGGAAATGAGCCGGGGAAGGCAGTCGACGGGCATGATGCGCTCGTTGGCCTCTTCGTCGCCGTAGACTGTAAACGTGATGCCTTCGCTGGAAAAGGAGTGGGTTACCCGTTCCTGCATGCGAACGAGTTCTTCACTGGACAGCCGGAGCAGGGATTCGTATAGCGTTCGACAGTGACCGCGCGGCGTGCCGTCGGGCAGGAACATCTCGTCGTAGAAAGCGGCGTCCAGTTCGTACGTATCGAAATCCATAACAAGGGGCTCCGAATCCGTGTGAATGCGAGATCCTCGTCCTGGAACCGCAAGCTGGAACCTCTGGACGGGTCGCACGAAGAAAGAGGCCGCCATACCTTACTCGTACAACGCTCACGTCTTACTCATGCCTTCCGCCTGGTACCATGTTATATTTGACAGCACGACAGATCAAGCGGAAGTCGGCCTCATGGTACATCGGACGCAAGAACCGCATGACCGCGTGTGGAGAAAGCGCTGTTTCTGTGTCATTTTCGTTGAACTGTTCGCGTTCTTCGATATCTTAGTTCCATGTCGGGTCCACTGGCCTGAAGTCCGATTCAAATTGCTTGATCGGTACCCTTCGACCGCGGGGCGAATCCGCAGGAAGCGAGGGGTTTCCGTGTTTATTGGAACGACGAAAGGCTTTTAAATGGTTTCGGAATCAGGCAACATCCTCACCACGTACTTCGATTTCGTCTGGACGTCGTTTCTGCTGCTGGGTCCGATGCTGATTCTCGGGCTGCTGCTCTCGGGCCTGATCCACGTCTTCATCTCCAGGGAAGCGATACTCAGATGGCTCCATGACGACAGTCTCAGGTCTGTCTCCGTCAGTTCCGCCGTCGGCGTGCCGGTCCCCCTTTGCAGCTGCTCCGTCGTCCCCGTCGTCACCGAAATGCGCCGGAAGGGCGCTTCCCGTTCTTCCTGCATGGCCTTCCTGATCACGGCACCGGAAACCGGCGTGGACTCGATCCTGGTCACGAACGCCTTCTTTGGATTCGTCGTAGCGGTAGTCCGGCCGGTCATAAGCTTTGTAACCGCCGTCGCGGCGGGCATCTTCTGCATCAGCCTGATCCGTGACGACGGCGGTCCGGGCGGCCCGGGCGGCCCGGGCGGCCCGGGCGATGAAGAACACGCACACGATCACCTTGATCACGGGCATGACCATGATCACCGGGCTCACGACACGCTGCTTACCGACAAGAACGACTGTTACGTGAGCCCTTTCGCCATGAAAGTTCTGATGGTGAAGTGGTTCAAGGGGATGTCAACCATCGCTTCGACGTGGAAATCCAGGTCCCGGATCAAGCCTGATTTCAACCGCGAATCGGACCTGGCACAACGCCCGAAAACTGATGAGGTTACTGGCGGGGATCTCGTCGAGGAACAATATCCGGGGCTTGATTTTAAGAAGATCGTCAAGCATATCATGCATTACGGCTTCGTCGAAATCGCCGATGACATCCTTTTCGCCCTGCTCGTGGGTATCGTCCTGGGAGGGGTGCTCTATCTGGTCATTCCCGCGGACCTCATGGCCAACGAGTACGCCCGCTGGATTTCCTATCCCATCATGATCGTCGTCGGCGTACCTCTTTACATCTGCGCCTCCGCGAGTACGCCGATAGCCGCCGCGCTGGTGGCCAAGGGGTTCAGTCCCGGAGCCGCCTTGATATTCCTGATGACCGGACCGGCGACCAACACGAGCACGATCGCCGTGATCATGAGCCAGTTCGGCACCCGGTTCGCGGGCGTATACATAACCTCGGTCATCCTGGTCACCGCCACCCTGGGGATCGCCATCGACATCATGCTCCTGGCTACGGGCCTCACTGTCTCCGTCAACCTGCTCCCGTCGGAATCCGCAACCCTTCAGTTCCTGCAGTGGGGAGGCGCTATCGCCTTGCTCGTCCTGATCGCCTGGCGTTTCAGCGCGGGAGCGATGCGCAGCGGTTACGAGGATATGATGCTCAACATCCGCCTCTGTCCAGGCTCTCGCAGCAAACCTGGAAAAGGCTGAGATTGTAAGCGCGGCGGGGTTCATGCCGGGCGGGTTGATCACGATTGTCCTGCTCGGGATTTTCTTCTGAGTCCATCCCATTTTTGTTACCGCAGACTGCTCAACTGCATCCTGACCCGAACAGACGGTTTTGGCGAAGGCAGGAATTCACACCGTGGAAAACGATATGATGTTGCTTCTTCTGGGATACTCCGTTGCGATTTTCGCCGGGTCCCTGTTGGGTGGAAAGCTCTCGACAATCGTCACCATGACCCATACGCGGACGCAACTGGTCATGAGTTTTGTAGCGGGATTCCTGCTGGGCGTCGCCATGTACCATCTCCTTTTGCACAGCCTGGAAGACATTCCCGGTCCCCATGCCGACGAAATCGCCGTGGGATGCGCGGTCCTCGGCGTCATCACGATCCTGGTTCTGCTTCGGGTCTTCCGGTTTCATCAACACGACTTCAGTCATGAAGCAATAGCCATAGAGGATCATCCGGACCACCGCGACCCCCATGATCGCCCTGGTGCGATAGACGTCAACCCCAGAAGCGTGTTCGGCGTTGCCACGGGACTCGGCCTGCACACCGTAACCGAGGGCATCGCACTCGGCGCCAGCGTGCGCATCGGCCTGCTGCACGACGGCGAAGCAATCCTTGCGGGACTGGGCGTATTCCTGGCAATCATGTTGCATAAACCGCTGGACGCCTACTCCATCATCGGTCTGATGAGGGTCTCAGGCTACCAAAACCGGGCCTGTACCCTGACGAATATCGGTTTCGCCCTGTTGTGTCCGCTCGTAACCGTGTTGGCGTTTCTGGGCGTCGGTCTGCTGAGTCAACTCAACGAGCTGCACATCGTGGGGTACATCATGGCCTTCGCCGCCGGCGTTTTCCTGTGCATCTCCCTGAGCGACCTGTTGCCCGAGATTCAGATTCACGGCCATGACCGCGGTATCCTCACATTAGCCTTCCTGGTCGGGATCGGTCTCGCCTATGCCCTGTTCTATTTAGAATCCGATACTATGCATGGGCTTGATTTCTTCGACTCCCATTAGCATCGGCCTTCACCGGGAGGAACTGACATGTCGAACTCCACGCCAGCCACGGATTTCGACGGGGAAATCGAAACCCGTGTTTTCCAGGTGGAGGGCATGACCTGCAGCGCGTGCTCTGCGCGTGTGGAGAAGGTGCTTTCCAGCGTACCCGGCGTCATCGACGCCCACGTGAACCTCGCGCTCGATCGGGCTACCCTGAACGTCCTCCCTTCGGTAAATCCGGACGAACTGACCGGTCCCGTCGCCGCTGCGGGATACCGCCTCACCTCCATCCACGATGATCAAGCCCCGTCCGGGACCGGCCGAACCGGGCATACCGGGGAACGGACCGCGATGATGGTCTCCGTGGCCCTGACCCTGCCCTTCCTGGCGCAGATGCTGGCTGGACTGCTTCGAAGCTGGACCGGGGCGGACTGGGCGGACTGGGCGGACTGGGCGGACTGGGCGGACTGGGCGGACTGGGCGGACTGGGCGGACTGGGCGGACTGGCGCATGCCGGTATACGCGGAAGCGATCCTGGCGACCGCCTTGCAGGCCGGTATCGGAGGGCGTTACTACCGAAGCGCTTTCCACGCCCTGCGCGGAGGGGGCGCGAACATGGACGTCCTGGTGGTCCTGGGCACCACGTCGGCCTATGCGTACAGCGCGTATCTCGTGATCAGCCTTGGTACCGAAGCGGCGGGTCAACTCTACTTCGAAGCCTCGGCGATCATCATTACCCTCGTACTCATCGGTAAAAACATCGAGGCCCGGGCGCGGCGCAGCGCGAGCCGGGCGATACGCGAACTGCTCGCCGTCCGCCCCGCCACCGCGCGGATAAGAACGGCCGACGGCGCGGAGCGGGAAATACCGGTACGCGACTTGGAGACCGGTGACGTCGTGATCTGCCGTCCGGGCGACAAGGTGGCCGCAGACGGTGTCGTGCTCCACGGCGAAGCCGAAGTCGACGAGGCGCTCATAACCGGCGAAAGCGTACCCGCGCAGAAAAACCCGGGAGACTCCGTGATCGCCGGGTCCATGAACCTCGGCGGATTCATGGAAGTAGAGGCCCGGGCCGTCGGAAGCGATTCGACCCTGGGCCGGGTGATTCGCCTTGTCGAAGACGCCCAGGCCGCGAAACCCGCCATCCAGCGCCTGGTGGACCGCGTCAGCGCCGTCTTCGTGCCGGTGGTCATCGCCCTCGCCGTGATCACCTTTACCGTATGGGTCCTGCTGGGCGCCGACCTGGAAACCGCGTTGATCAATGCCGTTTCCGTCCTCGTAATCGCCTGTCCCTGCGCCCTGGGCCTGGCTACTCCAACGGCCATCGTGACGGGCGCGGGCGTGGCGGCGCGTGCGGGAATCCTGGTCAAGGACATCGAGTCCCTGGAACAGTCAAGTGACCTGACCCACGTGATTTTCGACAAGACGGGCACCCTGACCGAAGGCAGGCCCGTCATCGAATCAGTCCATCCCCTGGTTGACGGCGACGAGCACGGTCTGCTTCGCATCGCGGCATCGCTGCAACAGGGCAGCGAGCATCCCATTGGCACGGCATTTCAATCGGCAGCGAGCGCACGGGGACTGTCCCTTATCCGGATGGAACGCTTCAGGAACGTGGTGGCGAAGGGCGTCAGGGGTGAAATCGAAGGCACGACCTACCTGCTTGGAAACGCGAGACTCTTCGAGGCGGACTGCGCTGGGTCCGCGCCGCCCGCCGAATCGCGTTCCAGCGGCGCCGCGGCGGTCTGGCTGGCAGCCCGGAGAGCGTCCGGATGTGAGTTTCTCGCCCGTTTCGACCTCCTGGACGCGTTGCGGCCCGAGGCAGTCGAGGCGGTGGAAGGGCTCAGGAAGCTGGGTATCAGGACCCTGATCGTTTCCGGTGACGCGGAATCCGTCGTGGAGCGCGTCGGGCGGCAGGCGGGTGTTGACGAAACGTACGGGCGCGCTACGCCGGAAGACAAGGAGGCTGTCGTCGGGCGATTGACGGAAAGCGGCGCGAAGGTCTGCATGGCCGGCGACGGGATCAATGACGCGCCCGCCCTGGCCCGCGCCACCGTGGGTATCGCCATGGGGTCCGGTACGGACGTGGCGATGGAAACGGCGGCGATTACGCTGATGCGGCCCGACCCGAACCTGGTGGCCGGCGCCATCGATGTGAGCCGAAGAACGATCCGCAAAATCAAGCAGAATCTATTCTGGGCCTTTTTCTACAACGTGATCGGACTGCCGCTCGCGGCAATGGGATACCTCTTTCCCGCGCTCGCCGCGGCCATGATGGCCTTCTCCAGCATCAGCGTCGTACTGAATTCGATGACGCTCCGGTCGTGGCGCCCCGGGAACCGCGACGATGCGTCGCTGACCCGCGGCGCGTCACAGCGTCTCGACGCGTCACAGACCCGCGATGCGTCACAGTAAGGACTGTCCGGCAAAACAGGCTTGTTGAAGGAGAGAGGAAACGCTACGCGGTTTCTTGCTCTTGCGGGGTCGCGGACGGTCCCTGTTGCGGAGCTGCCACCGGTTCGAGGGGAAGACGGATCGCCATTTCGGTGTATTCGCCAGGTTCGGAATCTACCTCGATAGCCCCTCCGTGCTCGCGCACGATATCGTTGGAAAGCGCCAGACCGAGACCGGTGCCCTGGTCGGTAGGCTTGGTGGTGAAGAAGGGATTGAAGATCTTGTCCCGCACGTCGGGGGGTATGCCCTTTCCGTTGTCCTTGATGCGGACGACGATCTGATCTTCCTCCCGCCGGGTGGACAGCCAGATGCCGGGCACGTAGCCGGCATCCGTATCCGGGTCTTCCCTTTTCTCGTGGGTCGCATGACAGGCGTTGTTCACCATGTTCAGGAATACGCGGGCCATTTCCTGCGAAACGATCTCGACCTTGCCGAGGTCGGGATCGAAGTCCTCGTTGATTTCGAGTTGGAAGTTCTCATTTGTCGCCCGTGCGGCGTGGTACGCCAGGCGGGCATGCTCTTCCAGTAGCGCGTTCACGTCCGTGGACTGCTTGTCTCCCGAACCGCGGCCCATCTGCAGCATGTCCCGCACAATCCGGTTGGCCCGTTCGCCGTGTTCCCGGATCCGGCGCAGGTTGTCGGTCAGGTCGCCGCCTATTTCGCGTATGAGATCGTTCTGCCCTTCGTCGATCGATCCCCCGCCCTCGGGCAGTTCTTCCTGCAGTTCCTCCAGCAGTTCTTCCGACGATTCCGCGAAATTCTTTACGAAGTTCAGGGGATTCTGGATTTCGTGGGCGACGCCTGCCGTAAGTTCGCCGAGGGCCGCCAGTTTTTCCCGCATGACGATCTGGTCCTGCGCCTTCTGAAGTTCCCCCAGCGTTTCTTCCAGCTTCTCGTTCTTGCCGCGCAGTTCCTCCGCGAGTTTCTCCACGAGATTCAGCCGCTGCGCTTCGATCGAGTGCAGCCTGAACACTTCCAGCGCGGATGCCATGTCCGCCACCTCGTCCCGGCCGTCCAGCTCCACCTTCCGTTTTAAATCACCCCCTGCCATCCGCCGCATATGTTCCGACAGGAACTCCAGGCGCCGCAGCAGGACTTTTCCCACGAACAGCCAGGCGATCAGCAACGCACCGACAAGGCTGAGCGCGTTCAGTGCGAGCAGAAGCTGTCTCCCCACCTGGATGGTCTGCGTCGACGCGACCGTCGCGGCCCGCGCGCTGACCTGAGCGGAATTCACGAGACTCTCCACTTCGGCGACCAGTTCGACCGCGATGGTCCGGTTGTCTTCGATCAGCGCGCGCTGCTGGGCGAAGAGTTCCAGGTCCTCCGCGCGAATCTGAAAGACTTTTCCCTCTCCGCTGCCCAGTTCAAACAACTGGGCGAATACAGGCTCGAGTCTCCGCCGCAACGGCGCCGTACCCAGGCCCGCCAGGCTTCTTTCCACGCCTCCGCTGGCCGATTCGAACCGCTCGAGCAAAGGCTCCAGCCTGTCGGCGTCGACGAGGTTGAAGACATTGGAAAGGATCCGGGTGCTGACCGTGGCTTCGGCCTGCAGCTCGGCGAGATGCCGGTATCGCTGCAGTTCCAGTTCGGAAAGGTACTCCGACCGGGGCGCCGCAGGTTCATCGATGTCCCTGTAACCCGTGGCCGTGTAGAACAGCTGGTCGTCCAGGGCAGGTACGAGAATGCCTGTCAGTTCGAACTGCAGTTGTTCCAGTTCCCGGCGCAGCAACTGGCTTTGTTCCTCGAGCTCGAAGCGCCGTGCCACGGACTCTTCGATCATGCCGATGTTGGACATCAGCGTATTCCCGCTTTCACTGATAAGCTGAAACCGTTCGTTTTCCATGTCGTAGCCGGCGATCGCTTCCAGTTGCACCGCGAAGTTCTCCCTTTCTTCGGCAATGCTCGCGGTAACGGCTTCAAAGGCTTCGGGCGTCTCCGCGGACGCCAGGCGCGGGGCGGCGGCCGCCAGCGTTCCGCTCCGCTGTGCCACGCCAAAGGCCGCGGCGATTTCCGGGACGGCCACCTCGTTTACCTCGCGCTGGGCCTCGCCGACCTCGTTGAAGGCGAACCACGCGACCATACTTGCCATCATGGTGAGTGCGACCGCCGCGCCGATGCCCAGATACAACTGGCCCGAAATCCGGGAAGGACCCTTGTCGTACAGCCAAAGCAGCCATTTTTTGATCATGGCATCACGTCCCGAAGGGTATTGATGGGATGGTAACGGCCATCCGCTCCGATAACCGTGAGAAAGACCGCGTCGGAACCCTGGTTGTCCCCTTCTCCGAACTCAAGACGGAGGCCACCCATGTCGATGGTACCGGCGCGATTCAGACTCTCCATGAGACAGGTCCGCTTTACGTCGGGCCCACAGCCTTCAAGCGCGAGGATGGCCAGTTTGCCGGCCAGGTAACCTTCGAATGAAACGAATCCGGGATCAGCGCCACGTGCATGTGCGGAGAGCGCCCGGCGGTACTGAACGGCGATAGCGATATTGCCGGCCGCGGGGAAGGGAACGACCTGCGAGACGAGGACGCCACGGCCGTCGGGTCCCAATTCGCCGGCCAGGGCGTTGCTTCCAACGAAGGAAATCGTGGCGAAGACAGGGTTGAAACCCACCCGCCGCGCCCATGAAATAAGTGTCGCCACCGGCTGATAGGCGCCGATGACGACGACGGCATCCGGCTTGCCGGTTTGCAGGTCGAGCAGGCCGGCCTTGATCGCCGTGGTGTTCCGGGGATACACGCCGATCGCCACCGGATCCAGATTGCGGCGTTCCAGCGCGAGCCGCACGCCCCGATAACCTACCCGGCCGAAGGAGTCGTTCTGGTACATCACGCCGATACGCTTGATGCCGAGATCGCGCGAAAGGCGGTCAACGATCTCCTCGGTTTCCTGGTAATAGGAGGCACGCAGGTTGATTACGCCGGTTTCCGAACTGTCCCGCAAGAAGATTGCGCCGGTAAAAGGCGCGATATAGGGTACGCCGGCCTGTGAAGCGATGGGAACGGCCGAACGGGAAGTCGGCGTGCCGACGGCGCCGATCAGCGCGAATACGCCTTCGTCCTCGATCAACTGCCGGGTATTCGCGATGGCGGCTTCCGGTTCGTAGGCGTCGTCCAGGGTAACCAGCTCGAGCCGCCGTCCGTGCACGCCGCCCCGGCGGTTGGCTTCCTGGAAGGCCGCCTCGATGCCGAGGTTCATGTTCCGACCGAGTTCCCGGGCCGGACCGCTGAAGGCGGCGGACTGTCCGAACAGTATGCGTTCGTCTGTTACACCGGGCTCTTCAGCCTGGGAGGCGTTCGCGCCGCTGTATTCGAGAGGTAGAGCGGGAAAGAACGCCGTCACACTAAGGGCGAGCAGCATGGCGACCGCCCAGTGGTCGCGCGTTCTTCTCATCCATTGTCCTTCCGTTTGACGATCGTCAGAATGTTCTTGTTGTCTTCCCGGCGGTAACTCAGTTCGTCCATCATCGTCCGGACCAGGTAGATGCCCAGGCCCCCGACGGGTCGATCGTCAAGTCCGGACTCGACATCCGGTTCCGGGGAGTCCGTAAGGGGGTTGAAGGCCTGTCCCTCGTCCCGCAACTCGATCGTCAGCGCGTCGTGGTCCGAGTCCAGCACGATCTCGAATTCCCGGTCCGGATTGTTGTCGTGGCCGTGGGTGACGATATTGACGCCCAGTTCCTCGAGGACGAGCTTGACCTGGTAGACCATGCCCGGCGGCCAATCCTCGGATTCTCCGAGTTCATCCACGGCCTCGTAAATGCGTTCCAGCTGATCGAGCTTTGTAGCCAGGCAAAGGGATAGTCTTCTGCTCATGGATATCCCTAGCGCTGCAGGACGGTGACGCAGGTTATGTCGTCCGACTGCGGCGTCTCGCCGGCGAAGTCGTGGACCGCCTTGAAAATGGCCCTGTTCGCCGCCTCGGGGGTTTCGGGACGGGATTCCGAGAATACGCCCTGCAGGCGTTCCATGCCGAATTCCTCCCCTTCGGCATTCATGGCTTCGGTAACCCCGTCGGTATAGAGAACGAAGAGGTCACCCGAGGAAAGCCCTGTGGCCGACTGATCGAAATCGATACCGGGAAAAACGCCGAGCGCAACCCCGTCGGTTCCGGGGAGCAGCGTCGAGCTGCCATCGGGGTGAACCACCAGCGGGGGATTGTGCCCGCCGTTGGCGTAGGCCACCTGGCCGGTCTCGGGAGTGTAGACCGCGTAGAAGGTCGTGACGAACATGGCCGCTTCGTTCTCCTCGGTGAGGAGATTGTTGACTTCCTTCAAAACGGCTCCGGGGGCCATGGCCCCGATAGCCGATCCTTTCAGCAGCGTCCGGCTCGACATCATGAACAGCGCGGCCGGCACGCCCTTGTCGGATACATCGGCGATCGCCAGCCCGATCTGTCCGCCGGGCAGGGGAAAAACATCGAAGAAGTCTCCCCCGACCTCCCTGGCGGGTTCCATGTTCGCGAAAATCTCGCAGTGGTCGGAAGCCGGAAACTCGGTGGGCAGAATGGATTGCTGCATCTGGCTGGCCACGTTCAGTTCATTCTGAAGCCTGACCAGCTGGTCCCGGGATTCCAGGGCTTCGCGCCACTGCTCCATGTTCTTCAAGGTGCGTTCGATGGTAACCCGGAGATCCTGGAAATCAATGGGCTTGGTAATGAAATCGAAGGCGCCGCGGTTCATGGCCGTCCGGATGTTCTTCATGTCTCCATAGGCGGAAACCACGACGGCGCGGATGTCGGGGGCGATGTTCGGTATCTGAGCCAGCAGGGTGAGGCCGTCCATCCGGGGCATGTTGATGTCGGAGAGGACCATGTCGATGTCGGGGATCTCGTTCAGACGCTCCAGGGCCTCCACGCCGTTCTGCGCGAAATAGAGCGTATAGAGACCCGCGCGCACGTCGCGGCGCATCCGCTGCCGCATGAGGTGTTCGAGGTCCGGCTCATCGTCCACGACAAGTATCTTGTATGGTGTCTGCGTCATTTCACCCCTTAACTCCGGCGCGAATCCGTTCGACGATGGACGCGCCGGTCTGTCGAATGGACGATGGATACGACGCGAAACGTCGCGAAACGGTCGGCACGAACGGACGCTTACTGGCCGATCTTCTCCACGGCTTCCGCCTGGGTATCGTGGATGGAAATGATCTTGTCGAATCCGCTTATCTCGAAGACTTCCCTGATCGGATCCGACAGCGAACACAGCGCGAACGCGGCATTTCGCTTCTGAAGCAATCTTGCGATCAGCAGGATGACCCTCAGGCCGGCGCTGCTTATATAGGACAACGCACCGAAGTCAAGCAGCACCTTGCTGTCGTCTTCCTCGATAGCGCCGTTGAGCGCGTCTTCGAATTCCCGTGCGTTAGCGCCGTCGATTCGACCTTCAACCTTCGCAATCAGTACTTCATTTGCTCGGTCGACACTGATCTCCATGAAACCAACCCCCCTTTACAGGTTTATAAAACTGCCGTCTCCGGCAAAATCAGCTTTGGTTACTCCATTGGTCCAGCCTGTGCAACGTACCGGTTCATTCCGGTAAATCCGCGGCCTCAACCCGATGCCAGAATCGGATGCAGCGGTCCTCCGAAGGGCTCGCCCGCTTTCAAAGTCCGGTCGCCGCCCGCGTCCCATCGGCCGTTGTAATTGACATATTCCGGGATATAGATGATCGCCAGGGCTCTCCGGGGCGAAGAAGTACGATTCGGCGTAGCGTAATGGAACGTACACCCGTGATGAAAGGTAACGCCGCCCGCCTCCATTTCCATCACGACGGGCTCAACCTCGACCTCGATATCCGTACTTTCGATATCCTTCAGAACGCTGGCGCCCTCGGTACTCAACGGTACGGGGTCCAACCGGCCGAACTTATGCGATCCTGGAATGAACTGCATGCAGCCGTTGTCCACCGTCACGTCGTCCACGGCGATCCAGGCCGATAAAGCGCCGACCTGTTCCATGGGCCAGTAGGGCGCGTCCTGGTGCCAGTTGGTCGCCTTGCTCTGCTCGCCACCTGGTTTGATCAAACCATGGTCATGGTATATGACCAGACGTTTGCAATGCGATACTTTCCGGGCGATTTCCGCCAGTCGCGCGTCGAAGGAATACTTCCGGATTACCTCGTAGTCCACCCACAGATTGACCATCTGGTTGAAGACGCGGTTGTAGTCGCCGTCCGTCTCGCGCCCGCCGCCCAGTATACGTTCTCTCTTCTCGGCTACCGTCTTGTCCAGCGCGTCTCCAAGTTCCGACATTTCCTCCCTGGTGAAAAAACCCGGAATCTGGAGATATCCATTCCGCTGAAAGAACTCAACCTCGTCGGCGCCAATATGATTTGGATTCATGTATTCGCAGAACCCGGGGACTGGATAGAATTACTCATATATAGTCTAAGTCCATACAAATAACAACAATAAACGTGTCAAATCTTTCCGTGCGGTATTTCGCACAAACAAAGTAATTAATCATCCAGTCAAGAAATTTCAACTTCTTTTCAAGACGAAACGTAAATTAGATTGACTGGTCCGCATGAATCAGCTTTCCTGTCCGGTATGCAACGATTCAAGGAGAACGCCATGTCAACAGAACGATACCAGATCGGTGTCCAGGACTACATCGACTATCACCGGGACGGATACCTGGTCGTCCGGGAACTCGTGCCCGAAGCGGAAGTGGAGGAGATACGCCGCCACACCGAGGAACTGATGAACGGCGGGATCACCATAGACGGCGTCGAACCGCCGCCGCCCGGATTGACTGCCGAACAGATGGGCCAGCACTGGCTGCGCATACACATGCTCCACCGGAAGCATGAACTGCACGAAAAGTACCTGCTGCAGCCCCGGATCCTTGACGTGCTCGAAGCCCTGGCCGGTCCGGACGTGCTGGCGCTTCAGACCATGCTGTTCCTCAAGCCGCCCGGGCGAGAAGGCCAGGGGTTTCACCAGGACTCGTACTACATTCCGACGTATCCCGACACGCTGATCGGCTCGTGGCTGGCCGTGGACCCCGTGGACGAAGACAACGGCTGCGTGATGGTCATTCCGGGATCGCACCACGAACCGATATATCCTGACGAACACAAGCTGGGACAGAACCACACCGACGGATCCATCGGGGATCTCGCGGTAATCGAAGGCGCAAGCGCGACGGACGAGTCCCTGAACGGACTGGCTCCGGTCGCCGGCAAGTACGCCGACCGCGAGGTGGCCGCCCGCATGGCGCCGGGGGACGTCCTGTTCATTCACGGCCATCTCCTGCACCGGTCGCACGCGAACAGGACCGGTACGCGGTTCCGCAGGGCCTTTGTGGGCCATTACTGCAACGCGCGGTCATGGGTGCCGTGGAACCACGGCGCCGACTTCGAGGGACCGTCCGCGAACCAGCTCCATATCCTTGCCCGGGGCAACTCCCATCTGCCGTACGCGACACCGAAGTTCGGCACGCCATGCGACGCGCTCAACCCCAGGGAAACGGCCCGGGGCGTGCGTCCGGCGCGCATGATGGGCGACATGCCCACATCGACCGTGAAGGGCGTCATGGTATCCAGGTGATTACGAGCCGAAGAGATTCAGCGCCTTGTGAATGGCGCCGATCATGACGTCGATCTCTTCGGAGGTATTGTAGAAATAGACGCTGGCCCGCGCCGTGGCGCCGTAGGACGTGCCGAGCCGTCGCATGAGGGGTTGCGCGCAGTGGTGTCCGGCGCGAATGGCGACGCCCTGGCGGTCCAGCACGGTGGACAGGTCGCTGGGGTGCATGTCGTTCAGGTTGAAGGATACGGCGCCGCCCCGGCCAGGCGCGTGGCCGTAGACGGTCAGGCCTTCGATTTCCCCGAGCCGCTCGATCGTGTAGTCCGTCAGAGCCCGTTCGTGGGTGTGTATCCGCTCCATGCCGACGGCGGAGAGGTAGTCCACCACGACCCCGAAGACGATGGCGTGGGCGATGTTGGGGGTGCCCGCCTCGAATTTCTCCGGAATGTCCGCGCTGGTGAACCCATCGAGACGGACTTCGTCGATCATCGAACCCCCGCCCATGTACGGGTCCATGGCTTCCAGCAGTTCCTCCCGTCCGTAAAGACCGCCGATTCCGGTCGGACCGCACATCTTGTGGCCCGAGAAGGTGAAGAAATCGCAACCCAGCCGCGCCACGTCCACCGGCATGTGCGGGACGCTCTGCGCGGCGTCCACGAAGACCAGCGCGCCGGCTTCGCGGGCCCGCTCGACGACGGCTTCGATGGGATTGACCGTGCCCAGCACGTTCGACATGTGCGCGAGCGATACCATGCGCGTCTTCTCCGTAATCAGTTCGTCGGCCTGGTCCACGTCGAGCGAACCGTCTTCGCGGATGTCGAAATACCGGAGCACCGCCCCGGTTTCCCGCGCAAGCATCTGCCAGGGCACGATATTGCTGTGGTGCTCCATCACCGACAGCACGATTTCATCTCCGGCCCGGACGTTCTTCCGGCCCCAGGCACTGGCCACCAGGTTGATTCCCTCGGTGGTGTTTCGGACGAAGACGAGGTTCCGCGCCGGCGCGTTGATGAAACGGGCGACGCGTTCGCGGGAGGCTTCGTAGGCGTTGGTCGCCTCCTCGCTGAGCGTGTGGAGCCCACGGTGGACGTTGGCGTTCAGCCGCGTGTAGTAGTCGTTCAGGGCGTCCAGCACGACCCGGGGCTTCTGCGACGTTGCGCTGTTGTCCAGGTAGACCAGCGGCCTGCCGTGCACTTCCCTGTCAAGAATGGGGAAGTCCCCGCGGTAACGCATGGCGTGCTCGTCGGCGCGGCGGACCGCGTCGTCGAGTTTTCGCGGCGTTTCTACGAGTGTTTCGGTCATGATCCCTACCCGCCTGCTTTCAGTAGTCTATACCGAGTTCCAGCTTGGCGTCTTCCGTCATCATGTCGATATGCCAGGGCGGCTCCCACACGATCTCGATCAGCGCGTCAGAGACCTCTTCCAGGTCTTTCACCTTGGTCTCCACCTCGGCGGGAAGCGACTGGGCCGCCGGGCAGTTCGGCGAAGTGAGCGTCATCTTGACGTTCGTCATGCCGTCCTGCTGCACGTCGATTTCGTAGATGAGTCCCATTTCGTAGATATTGACCGGGATCTCGGGATCGTAGCATGTCTTCAATACGTCAACGATCCGCTCTTTTACGGCATCCGTATCCATCCATTAACCCCTGTGCGCGTGAATGTTAACCGTTATCTTCCCGTCTGGCTCCGGGCCATTGAAAGATCCCGGATCGTGGTTTCGAAAAGCGTATCCAGCGAGGACCTTACCGCGTCGATTCCGAGACGCCGGATCAGGTCGGCCGCGAACCCGTAGGTGAGGAGATTGCACGCGCCGTCGTGGGACAGTCCGCGGGTCCGCAGGTAGAAAATCTGGTCTTCGTCGAGCTGGCCCACGGTGGCGCCGTGGGTGCACTTCACCTGGTCCGCGTAGATCTCGAGCTGCGGCTTGGTGTGTATCATCGCGTCTGGCGAGAGCATCAGGTTCTTGTTCAGTTGCTTGGCGTCCGTCTCCTGGGCGTCCTGGTGTACGAACACCTTCCCGTTGAAAACTCCCCGGGACCGGCCTTCCAGTATACCCTTGTACACTTCGTAGCTGTCGCAGTTCGGCACGGCGTGATCGATGGACGTGTGATTGTCGACGTGCTGATCACCCGTGACCAGGTACAGTCCGTTCATGCGGACCACCGCGTGCTCGCCGGCGAGCCGGGCGTTCGTGTCGTTCCGGGTCAACGTTCCGCCCATGCTCATGTTGAAGGTGGAGATCCGGCCGTTTCCCTCCAGGTGCAGCTGGGTGGTGGACAGATGGGCGGCCCCGGCACCTTCCCGGTTGATCCGGTAGTGGTCCACGTGACCGTCCCGTCCCGCGGCGATCTCCGTCACGGCGTTGGTCAGGTAAGCCCGGTCCGTGAGTCCGGTATAGCTCTCGACCACCTTGAGGTGCGCGCCGTCTCCCGCCGTAATCAGCGTGCGCGGCTGCGCGGCGACTGGTGTTTCGTGTCCGGTCGTGACGTAGTGGACGTGCACCGGTGTTTCCAGTATCCCGCCACGGGGCACGTAGACGAACAGCCCGTCCTCGAATAGTGCCGAGTTCAAGGCCGTCAGACCGGTTCGTTCAAAGTCGGCGTGGCGTGCGAGGTGGGGATGAACCAGATCGGGATGCTCCATCAGGGCATCGGCAAGGCTGCTCACCACGGCGCCGCGGGGCAGGTCCGTTACACGAGACAACGCGGACGAATACGCGCCGTTCACGAAAACCAGCCGGTGCCAGCCGTTCCGGCCGAATTCGTACGGCGCGAGCGCGGCCTCGTCCAGTTCCGCTTCCACCGGTTCGGTATGGTACGACGTGTCCGCGATCTTCCTCAGATCGGTGTAGACCCAGTCTTCCTTGAGCGGAAAGGAAAGCTCGCGGGCGACCGGCATCCCGAGTTCCCTGAAGCGTTTCATGGCATCCGAGCGAATCCGGTGCAGCCAGAGGGGCGCATCCTGAGACCGGATCCGTTCGAAGGCGTCGTAGAACGTGGTGTATCGAGGCTTAGCCGCCTGTTTCAGTGCTTCTGTCATTTCGTATTCCCGTTGTCCGTAGCGTTAGTCAACGACATCAATCAACCGGCGGCTTCCACTTCCTCCCGGATCCACTCGTAGCCTTTTTCCTCCAGTTCAAGGGCCAGGTCCTTCATACCGGACTTCACGATCCGGCCCTGGTACATGACGTGGACGTAGTCCGGTACCACGTAGTCCAGCAACCGCTGGTAGTGGGTGATGACGATCATGGCGTTGTCCGCGGTGCGCTGCTGATTGATCCCGTGGGCCACGATGCGCATGGCATCGATATCCAGACCGGAATCCGTCTCGTCGAGGATGGAGAGCGTCGGCTCCAGGACGGCCATGTGGAAGATCTCGTTGCGTTTCTTCTCGCCCCCCGAGAAGTCTTCGTTCACGGGCCGGCGGGCGAGTTCGGGATCCATGTCGACCTGTTCCATCTTCTTGTTCAAAAGCCGCCGGAACGCGCCGGCGCTGATTTCCGGCTCGCCCCGGTACTTCAGGCGTTCGTTCAATGCCGCGCGGAGGAAGTAGGCGTTGCTTACGCCCGGGATCTCCACGGGGTATTGAAAGGCCAGGAATATGCCCTCGTTGGCCCGCTCCTCGGGAGTGAGCTCGAAGAGATCCTTGCCCTTGAACCGCACCGTGCCGCCCGTCTCCGCGTACTCCTCGTGGCCGGCGAGGATCTTGCCCAGCGTGCTCTTGCCCGAGCCGTTGGGACCCATGATCGCATGGACCTCGCCCCGGTTGACCGTCAGGTCGATCCCGTTGATGATGTCCTGGTCCTTGATGCCGCCGCGTAAACCCCTGATTTCGAGTAGTGCCATTTCGCCTGCTTTCTCCTGTACTTGTTCCGGGCCGTCAGAGGCACGCGCCTCGCCGGCCGTCATAGTCATCCTTCGCTGTCCCGCCGCCCGTCCTTGTCAACCCACGCTGCCTTCCAGGCTGATCCCCAGCAGCTTCTTCGCCTCCACCGCGAATTCCATCGGCAGTTCCTGGAACACTTCCTTGCAGAACCCGTTGATGATCATGGAAATGGCGTCTTCGGTGGATATGCCCCGGGTCTTGCAGTAGAAGAGCTGGTCCTCGCTGATCCGGGCCGTCGAAGCTTCGTGTTCCACGTTCGCCGAGTTGTTGCCCACGTCGATATAGGGAAAGGTATGGGCGCCGCACCGGTCGCCGATGAGCATCGAGTCGCACTGGGTGTAGTTCCTGGCACCGTCCGCTTTCTTCAGCACCTGGACCCGTCCCCGGTAGACATTCTGGCCGTTGCCCGCGGATATTCCCTTGGAGACCACCGTGCTGCGCGTGTCCTTCCCCACGTGGATCATCTTGGTTCCCGTGTCGGCGACCTGCTTGTTGCGGGTGAGCGCGACGGAATAGAACTCGCCGATGGAATGATCGCCCTGCAGGATCACGCTGGGGTATTTCCAGGTGATGGCGGAACCGGTTTCGACCTGGGTCCAGGAGATCTTGGCGTTGTCGCCCTTGCAGGCCCCGCGCTTGGTCACGAAATTATACACGCCGCCCTGGCCCTCTTCGTTGCCGGGATACCAGTTCTGCACCGTGGAGTACTTGATCTGGGCGTCTTTCAGCGCGACCAGTTCCACGACCGCCGCGTGCAGCTGGTTTTCGTCGCGCATGGGCGCGGTGCAGCCTTCCAGGTAGCTGACATAAGAGCCCTCGTCGGCGATGATCAGCGTGCGCTCGAACTGTCCCGTTCCGGCCGTGTTGATCCGGAAATAGGTGGACAGTTCCATGGGGCACCGGACACCGGGCGGAATGTAGCAGAAGGAACCGTCGCTGAAGACGGCCGAGTTCAGCGTGGCGAAATAGTTGTCCCGGTAGGGCACCACGGTGCCCAGGTACTTCTCCACCAGGTCGGGGTGGTCCTGGGCTGCCTCGGAGAAGGAACAGAAGATGATGCCCAGTTCGGCCAGCTTATCCTTGAAGGTCGTATGTACCGACACGCTGTCGAAGACCGCGTCCACGGCCACGCCGGCCAGCACCTTCTGCTCTTCCAGCGGAATGCCGAGCTTGTCGTAGGTCGCCAGCAGCTCGGGGTCCACCTCGTCGAGACTGTTGTACTGCGGCGTATTCTTCGGCGCGGCGTAGTAGACGATATCCTGGTAATCGACCGGCGGATAGGCCATGTACTGCCAGTTGGGCTCCTTCATCTTGAGCCAGTGGCGGTAGGCTTTGAGACGCCATTCCAGCAGGAACTCGGGCTCTTTCTTCTTTGCGGATATGAACCGGACGATGTCCTCGTTGAGCCCCGGCGGCGCCGTTTCCATTTCGATGTCGGTTACCCAGCCCTCTTTGTATTCCTGCTGGGCTAACTGTTCAATGGCTTCCATTTCCTCTCCTTGAAACGAATGTTACCTGCCGCGCTAGCGGCCTATCTGGATCGTGCTGCCCATGGCCTGATCCCGCATCGTATCCCGGGAAACCTGCTCCACCACCTCGAGCACCTGGTGTTCCGTCTGCAGCAGTTCCGAAAGGGATATGTGGTCGAGCACGCCGGACAGGTATCGGGCCAGTACCGTCCAGACGGGCCGGATGGCACATGCGTTCAGGTGCGTGCACGCCTCCAGGTGACCGGAGAAATGATCGCACATGTGGCTGTCCGGACTGGTGAGCACGACCCCGTCTTCCGAACTCAGGGCGCGCATGACTTCACCGAGCGTTATGCCGCCGGGCTCCCTTGCCAGCGCATAGCCGCCCCGGATACCCCGCACGCTTCGGACCAGGTCCGCCCGCCGGAGGATCATCAGCAGCTTCGAAACGTAGTCCAGGGAAATGCCCTCCGACTCGGCGATCTGACGGCCCGTAACCGGGTCGCGGGAATAGTATCGCGCCAGTTGCAGGATGCACCTGAGTCCGTATTCTTCCTGAGCGGTCACTTTCATGCCGGCGTCTCCTTGTTTCGATCAATTTGCCTACCTGAATATAGCAAACCTGACTTTTATGTCAAGTATTAAATCCGTGGCCGGCGTGAGGATTTCCATACGGGATTTACGATTACGAAATGATGTCCCGAATCCAGCATGGCGTATGGGCCCTGGTCTATCTCCTTGACATGCGGAACATCGGTCTTTACCGTCGATTGCAACGCCACTTCCAAGAAGAAGACACTTCCGAAAGGACAGTTTCATTCCATGCCCGATAAACTGGATATACGTCTCATGCCCGGCACCCGATCGGCCGACGCGCTGCTGGGAGGGGGTTACTTCCCGGTCATCACCAGCCTGGGTGGCAGTGAACTGCTCCTGATGTACCGCTGCGGCGCCGCGCACATGGGGCTGGGCGGCCGTCTTTCGGCGGGAAGATCGCTCGACGGAGGCCTGACCTGGTCCGCACCTGCGACCGTTGCCGACAGCGAAAGGGACGACCGCAACCCCGCGCTGGGCCTGGCGCCGGACGGCACGCTTGTGCTGGCCTACCACTGGCAGGGTTCCTACGACGCCGAAGGCGCGTGGAAACCGGAGATGGGCAAGGTCGATACCCGGGTCGTCTTCTCTGCGGACGGCGGCCGGTCCTGGACCGACGACGAACTCATCAATTACACGCCGATCAACGGGGCGTCGCCCTTCGGCAAGATCTTCAACTCCGACGGCATCCTGCACATGCTGATCTACGGCGGCTCGCCGGTCTGCGAGCCGGGGGAGGGCACGGTCCGGGTCGGCCCCGCGTCGACGCCGACGTACATCCTCAGGTCCACGGACAACGGGCGGTCCTGGGGAGATCCGACCCTGGTGGCGCTGGGATTGAACGAATCGGACGTAGCCATCTTCCCCGATGGCCGCTGGCTGTTCGTCGCCCGTTCCGAGGACCGCGCCGAACAGGCGCTCCACGCCTGCGTTTCGGAGGACGGCGGGTACACCTGGCGCGGGATCGGACGGGTCACGGACGCGATGGAGCATCCCCCGGACATCACCCGGTTGTCGAACGGATGGCTGCTGCTGCTCTTCGGGCGCCGGCATCCTCCCTACGGCGTGGAGGGCCTGGTCAGCCGGGACGGCGGGATGACCTGGGACGACCGCAGGCTGGTGCTGGACGACTCCCTGCCCGGGGCCGACGTCGGCTATCCCTCCACCGCACGTCTCGAAGACGGCAGGCTGGTCACCGCCTATTACACGGCGGGAACAGCGGAAAGGCAGTGGGAGATGTTCCGTGCCTCGGACGTCGCCTGCAAGGTCGTGTCCTACGACGAATCCGCACTGATTGATCACTGGAACAAAAACGCGTAATACACTGTCCGAGGGTATGTTACGGTTTGGGGGCCTTGTTTGCGAATCGTTGATTCCGGCGTGATCCGCGACGGCCGTGCCATTCCCGATCACCGCAGGAACTGCGCTTTCACGACCATAAACCGGCTGCAGGACGGCACGATACTCGTCTCGGGCCGGTGGGGATCGGCCCGCGATTCGGTGGACGGCCATGCCTGCATATGGGCCACCACCGATACGGGCCGCACCTGGGACCTTCGCTACGACGGCTACGGGAAGGGATCGTGGGAAGGTATCCCGGGCGAAGTGAAGGGTCTTACGAGCACGGAACTGGCGCCGGGCAGACTGACGGCCACGGCCCTGTGGGTAGACCGCTCGGACCCGGACCTGCCCTTCATCCACCCGGAAACGCAGGGCCTGCTGCCCATGCGCGTCATGCACGTGGATTCAGAAGACGGCGGCTT
Source organism: bacterium (assembly GCA_965202605.1). Lineage (GTDB taxonomy): Bacteria > JAAXHH01 > JAAXHH01 > JAAXHH01 > JAAXHH01 > JAAXHH01. The sequence continues at coordinate 968,886 of OZ241838.1, read as the reverse complement.
CACCTGGGGGCCGCCGCGCCGCATGGACACGACGCCCCATCTCGCCGCTTCCCCCTGTTCGCATCACGTCATCCGGTTGCCTGGCGGGATCCTGGCGCAACCCTACGAACAGTGGAAGGAATACGAGGATCCGTCGCCGGGGCGGCCCGCGGCCAGGCTGCGTTTCTCCCGGGACGGGGGCCGGACCTGGCCGGAGTTCGTTACCGTGGCGCAGCACTCCGATAACGCGCTGGCCTACTGGGACCAGCGGCTGGCCGTCCATCCTGTTGACGGCCGCCTGGCGGCCACGTTCTGGACCCACGATTTCGAAGCGGGCGTCGACATCGACATCCATATCGCCTGGGGGTCGCCGGATGGCCGTTCGTGGACGGTCCCGCGCGGCACCGGACTTCCCGGTCAGCACTGCCAGCCCCTTGCCCTGGGCGGCGATCGGTTGCTGGCCGCCTATCCACGGCGCCGGGATCCTCCGGGCATCGTGCTATCCATCAGCGAGGATTTTGGGGAAAGCTGGGACCGTGAGCGGGACCTTCTGGTCTACAACAGCACTGCCGGCTCCGAATCGGGCGCGCATGGCAGCCGCACCCAGTCCGAGCTGTGGGGGGACATGGAGCGCTGGCGCTACGGCCATCCCCGCATGGTGCGTTTGGCAGACCGCCTGGACCGCCTGGACCGCTCAGTCCGCCCGTACGACGAGGTGTTCGTCGTCTACTACGCGGGAGATGATGCCATCATGACCGCGCGGTGGGCGAGGGTGCGCGTTTAAGGCCAGGCCAGGCGCGGCACGGCCACCGATCGGCGCCGCGCTCGAGGTAATCGGTCTGGTTTCAGCCGCGCACTTCCCGCCATGGTCGGGCCATGATCTCCTCGAAGCCCTTCGGATCGATGTCCACGCCGAGCCCGGGACCCTGGGGCACCGCCACGCAGCCGTCCTCGTCCAGTACGAAGGGCTCGGCGAAGTAGCCCTTGCCGATGAACGTCCGCCCGTCCTCGCGCCGGCAATTGACCTCGTTGTGTTCCTGGACCAGGAAGTTCGACGCGCAGGCGTCGATCTGTATGGACGCGGCCAGGGCCAGCGGGCTCAGCGGGCAGTGCAGGGCGAGCTTTGCGTAGGCGCTTTCACCCATCACCGCGATCTTGTGGCACTCGGTAATGCCGCCGGCGTGGCACAGGTCCGGCTGCATCACGGAGAGGGCGTTCTTGCGCAGGGCATCGTAGAAGATCCACTTGCCCATCCACCGTTCCCCCGCCGCGATTGGGATTTCACTGTTGCGGGCGATGTCCGCGAGCACGTCGACCCGCTCCACGGGCATGGGTTCCTCGATGAACAGGGGCCGGTGCGGCGTCAGGGCCGATATCATCTGTTTCGCCATCGCGGGGTGGGGGTTATGGATGTCCACGGCCACTTCGACTTCAGGACCGGCGCCCTTCCGCACGGCGGCGAAGGCTTCCGCGATGCGATCCACCTCATACGTGGGCTCCAGTCCGGTACCCATGCCCACGTGCAGTTTCATGCACCGGAAACCCCATTCTTCGATGATGACACGGGCTGCCTCGGTATGGGCCTCGGGGAAATCCAGGTCCGTGTCATACGACGGATGATAGCCTTCGTTGTAGGGTTGCCCGGGTTCCACGCACCAGGGAAGCTGGCCGCCCACCGCGCGGTACATGCGAATCCGGTCACGGCAGGCCCCGCCGAGCATGCCATGGACGGGCAGCCCGGCGGCCTTGCCGGCAAGGTCCCAGAGCGCCATGTCGATCCCGCTGATCGCGCTCATCTTCACCGGTCCGCCTACATATCCCGACCCGCCCTCGTACATGGTATGCCAGAGCGACTCCACCCGACAGGGATCTTTGCCGACGAGCAACGGCTCCAGGCGCCGCACCTCGGCGATGACGCTTTCAGGATGGTTTTCCAGGTAGGGTTCGCCCCAGCCGAACAGTTCGGTATCCGTGTGGATCTTCAGCCATACCCAGCTTGGTGGAACGCGCAGGATCTCGAAATGAGTGATTCGCACGGCAAATGCTCCTTCTTGTCGATGGTAAACACGAAGCGGGAAATACCAGTACGCACGCCTACCGCCCGTAGACCGTCTGGATCATCGCACGGATGTAACCGTTCGCATAGGCCTTGCCGGCCGGGCCGGCCATGGACTGGGGGAAGCCCGGCGTGTGGTCCATGCCGAAGGGCCCGCTGTACCCGTTATCCCGGTAGGTTTCCATGGCCCGGCGCATATCCACTTCGCCTTCGTCGATGAAGACCTCGGCGAATCTCGGCAGCCGGCCCCTGACGTTTCGGAAATGGACCAGGGCGATCTTGTTCCGGGAGGCCATCTCGGCGATGATCTCATAGACGTCCCGTGGTCCCGCCAGTTCGGTCATGCATCCCTGACAGAAAAGCATCCTGTGGCTGTCGCTGGGAAACGCGTCGAAGATGCGCCGGAAATGATCCAAGGTCGAACAGATCTGCGCGACACCGCCCAGCGGTTCGGGAATGGGCGGGTCGTCGGGGTGGAGCGCGAGATTGACCCCGGCCTGCTCGGCCGCCGGGACCGCGGCGCGCATGAAGGAAACCATGTTTTCCCACATTACCGGCTCCGAAACGGGCGGCTCGTGCGGTTGGGGACGGTTCTTGTCAAACTCGGCATAGTCGAAGGTACTGTACACCGCGCCGCCGCGGCCGATGTCGGAGGTGGTACGGAAGTTCCCCATCGGCTTGAAATTCCATGCCAGCGTCGGTATTCCTGCCTTGCCAAGACTTTCGATGAGCCGGACAAAGGCCGCCATCTCCTCGTCCCGGTTCTCGGTGGCGAGGGTGATCCCCTCCAGGACCGGCATGAATACGGTCTGCAGCTTCAGTCCGTGGGACTCCGTCTTTTCCCGGGCCTGTTCGAAAAGCTCCGTACTGTCCTTACCCGCCCTCACGTGCCGTTCCGCCTCGACCCGACCGCCGGTTCGGAGATCCAGCTGGATCATATCGACGCTGATGGCGCGATAGAAACTGAGCGTATCGTCGTTGAATTCGGTCCAGTTGACGACATCATGAAGGTACATGCGTTTCCCTCCATCCTGGAAAGTCGGAATAGACTGCAGGTCCTGTCCGGGCTGAACGCGGGGAAGTTGGTGTGGTTTTAAGATATACCCGGCAGGTGTCACTGCAATTGAAAACAGCGCATACTCTTCAATACGGCCAGATTGGCCTAACGGAATCGTTCTTCATGCGTTATAATCGAGATCACCGGAACATGCGGCGATAACATACGGTACGACGGGCTTGATCCTGCTACCTTCTTATATCCAGAAGATTTTCACGATATTCAACCCGGAAGAGGAGTCCTTTCATGGCGGAACGCAACTTGAAACAACGCATCGGCAAAGGAGAACAGGTCATCGGCGCAAATGTCGGGATGACCCATACCGAAGATCAGTTGAAAAAGGTGGTCGAAAGCGGGGAATTCGACTTCCTCTGGGTGGACGGCCAGCACAGTGCCTTCAGCGAAGACCGCCTGGTGGAATTCTGCGGCAAGGCCGATGGACTGGACATGGACGTCATGTTCCGCATCAAGCATACGTACCACAGCTACCTGGTCGGCAACCTGCTCGACCTCGGTCCGACGGGGATTGAAGTGCCCCAGGTCGAGACCGAGTCAACCGTCGATGAGGCGGTCAACTTCTTCTATTACCCGCAGAAGGGCGTGCGGAGCTGGGGAGGAGAAGCACGGCGCAAAGTGGCGGAAGTCGGGGGCGATCGGCTGGAGTACACCGCATGGTGGAACGACTACGGCGTGCTGATGATACAGCTCGAATCGATCCCCGCGGTTACCGCCGCGCGTAAACTGGCCCGACCGGGAGTAGACTGCCTGTCCTTCGGCCCGAACGATCTGATGTACAGTATCGAGGCCCACCCGCAACATCCCTTCCGCGATGTGGATGACTGCGTGCGCCACGTGGTCGAACAACTCGCCGGATCGGATACGCGGGTGTGTTTCCGGAACCACCCGGCCAGCATGCGGCAGAAGTACGTTGACATGGGCGTAACGGTGTTTCTGGAAAGCCCGTCGAATTAGGTGGCCGGTATACCGATACAGGTACATCAGATCTCGTATTACATGTAAAACTACTCGAAATCCAGCGCCTGGGCCTCGTACATTCTCGCGAAGATGCCACCGCGGTCCACGAGTTCCCTGGGCGTGCCCGATTCGACCAGCCTTCCTTCGTCGATGACCAGAATGCGGTCCGCGTGCCGTATCGTGGAGAGGCGATGGGCGATGACAAGCGTGGTCCGGCCGATCCTTGCCTCTTCGACGGACATCCGAATCTTCTCTTCGGCCAGGGCGTCCAGGGCGGACGTGGCCTCGTCGAGAATGAGAATCCTCGCATTGTTGCGCATGAAAGCCCGTGCCATGGCGATGCGCTGTTTCTCTCCGCCCGAAAGCGCGACTCCGCCCTCACCGGCGACCGTATCAAGACCCTCCGGTTGATTTCGTATGAATTCATCCAACGCGGAAGAATGCACGGCCCGCTCGACAAGCTCCAGGCGGAAATCGGTTTCGGGATAGGCGATGTTCTCCGCGATTGTGGCGTTCCAGATGAATACATCCTGGGACACCACGGCGATCTGATTCCGGAGCGATACAAGGGAAATCTCACGAATGTCCCGTCCGGCGACGGCGATCCGGCCCCTTTCGGGTTCCTGTAACCGGGTCAGGAGATCGATAATCGTGGTCTTTCCCCCACCGCTGGGGCCCACGATGCCGACGAATTCACCTCCGTTCACCTTGAACGACAAGTCCTTCACCTCATAGCCCCGTTCATAGCTGAAATCCACGGCGGAAAACTCGATGGCCGGCGGTTCCGTTCCGGTTGGCCGAGGGCTGAATGTATCTTGAAGACCCGGTTCCCTGGGAAGATCGAACAGCTCGTTCAGACTATCGACCGAGACCCTGATCAGCCGCGTGCCGGTATAGGTGGTGAGCACCGTCCGCAGCGCGGCATACGCCCGCGGCGCATAGGCCATTATCGCCACGAGGCTGCCGATCGTGGCCGCACCGTCCATGACCTGGAAGGCGCCGTATCCCAGTAGCACGCCAAGGACCAGTCCATTAATTACTTCGTTCGGGAAGGTGAGCATGATATCGTGGAGGGCCGCTCCCCGTATCTTGATCCGGGTGAGCCTGTCCATGTGGCCGGCCCACCGTGTGGCGGCATGCTGCTCTCCATTGAACATGCGTATCGTACGAAACGCGTTGAATACTTCGTAGAGAAAGCTCTCCGATACCTTACCCTGGTCGTTGGTCTGGCGGTCCATTTCCTTCGAATAGCGGGTCAGGTACCGGGTTACGATATACGTCGCCGGCAACGCGGCACAGAAAACGGCCGCCAGTTCGACGCTCAACAGGAACATCATGACCAGCACGCCGGCCAGCACGATCGCGCTGGAAACCACGGGCAGCAATTCCTGTTTTATATACATGTCGCCGATCTTGCCGGCATCCCGTGTTACACGATAGACGATACCGCCCCTGGGTATCTTCTCGATGGCATCGAGCCTCACTTGCAGCAGATGATTGAGAACCGCCTTGCGCAGGGCCAGGGTTACCGTATACCCGATCCGGACCCTGAGATGGCCCTCGAAGTAGGAGACTCCGATCGCCACCAGGGGGGTCGCCACCATCCCCGCCAGCAGCCACCACAGGAGACCGGTGTCCGATTCCGGGATCACCCGGTCAAACAGCATCTTGAAGAACAGGGGCTGGACCAGCATGACAGCCGATCCCGCGAGCATCATGAGGATCACGGCGATAACGGCGTACTTTCGCTGGTACAGAGTCTGCCGAATGATTTCGGCGGTGCGTGTCACCGATCCATTGCTCCCCTGGATCCGCCCGGCTTCCAGTTCGTCTGATGACATGCCCTCGCTCTCCCATGGTCGTCAACGCTGACGATTTGAATACGAAATCGCACACGCCCTGGATTCACTCACGGCCGATCCCATAAACAGGCAAAGCCCCGGCGGTACGGGCCACCGGGGCTTAGTCGTGCTTGCCTCGAACACTCGGACTAACCCTGATTCAAGCCTCCGAGGATATCTTCCAACTCGTTCACGAAGACTTCCAGTTCGTCCGGCTTGCCGATGGTTACGCGCAGGTGGTTGCCCAGGAGATTGACCTCCCTGGTCCGGTACCCGGAACCGCCCCGCACCATCACGCCGCGTTCACGAAGCGCTCCGCCCATCCTGCGGCTGTCCCGCTTGACGTCCACGATCATGTAATTGCCGTGGCTCGGCGTGTAAGCCAGTCCCAGGCGGTCGAACTCGGCGGACAGATAGTCCTTGCCGTCGCTCACGACCTTTTTCGTACGGTCAACGAATTCGTGATCGTCCAGGGCCGCGGTCGCGGCGTGCATGCCCAGGGTGCTCAATCCGCCGCCGAAGAATCCCATGTGCACCATCAGCATGTCCATCATGCGCTTGCTGGCGACCGCGTAACCGATGCGCATGCCGGCCAGGCCGTAGATCTTGGAAAAGGTGCGGGCAACGACTACATTCTCCCGCTCCAGGGCGAGTTGCACGGCATCCTGGTAGTCCGGATCCCGGACGAAGTGGATGTAGGCCTCGTCGATGAGCACGATGGCCTGCTCGGGCGCAGCGTCCACGAGGGACACCAGGTCTTCGTAGGGCACGATCGTACCGGTGGGATTGTTGGGATTGGTGATGACGATCAGGGACGTTCGCGGGGTGATCGCCGCCTTCATGGCCTCGATATCGTGGACGTAGTCAGCCGTCGTGGGTACGCGGACGACACCGACGTCCTTTCCCATCATCTGAAAACTCTGGAAACCCCGTGAGACCGAACCGTATCCGGGAACTGCCTCAATGCACTCTCCGCCGTTGCCCGCGGCGATGACGGCCAGCGCCTGCAGTATGGGGCCGGAGCCGGGGGTGACCATCACGCGATTCAATTCCCTGAACCGCATGAAGGATCTCATGTCTTCGAAACTCAGCTCGAAGTCCTCGACACCGGGCACGCCGTGGGCCTTGTTGAGGCGCACGGGCAGGTCCACCCCGAAATCGTACCGGTTGATCTTGTGCAGGTTCTCGGCGATGGCGGCCACGGCGCGGGGGGAGGCGCCGAGCGGATTCTCGTTGGAACCGATATTGACAAAACCCGGGTCAACACCATAACCGTGAACGTCGCTGGCCTTCCTCCCGGTCGCCATTGCCTGCGCGATTTCCCAGGCGGAACCCGTGGCCACGGCGCCGGCGCCCAGCAATGCGCCTTTCATGAAACGGCGCCGCGAAAACCCGTTCTTCAGTACACTCCCGAAACCCATGGTATGAGCCTCCAATAGAATGGTTTCTTGCTATGCGATAAACATCGACAATGATGTACGCCTGTTATAGATCTACAATGTGATACGCCTGCTATAGTTCTGAACCTCGAACCCGCGATTACCTGCGGTATTTCAGTCTCTTTCACGAATCGCGTCAGCATGAGATTACCGGATATTGAGCCGTGCCATCTGGGTGATGATGTAGTCGGCACAACGAAACGCCAGCGCCTGAATCGTCAGCGTAGGGTTGCTTTTACCGCTGGTGACAAAAGACGAACCGTCGACGATGAACAGGTTGTCCACGTCGTGCGCCTGGTTGAACTTGTTTACCACCGAAGTCGCCGGGTCGTTGCCCATGCGGCAGGTACCCATGAGATGGGCGTCGCCGTGGGGGACGAAATTCGGCGAGGCGACAATCCCGTGGGCCCCGGCGGAGTCCAGTAATTCGCGGGCGCGGTCCCGGAAAAAGTCCCCGAGTTTATGCTCGTTCGGATGCACGTTGTAGGTCACCCGCGGGACGGGCAGGCCCCACTTGTCCTTCACGTCGGGGTCCAGGTCGATCGTGTTGGACTCCTGGGACATAGACTGCATGCTGGTCAGGGCGACCATGTACCGGGTGTAGTTGTCCATGATCCACTTCTTGCGGCGTGCGCCCCACCTGCGAAGGCGCGGCATGTTCAGGTTGGCGAATGAGATGGTTTCGCCGTCGCCCCGGGGTTCGAGTACGCCTCCGCCGAAGAAGCCGTACTTGTCCGGGTCCGGGTCGTAGAAATCCTGTATGATCCGGGAATCCATGACCCCTTTGTACTCGTTGAGGTCCTTTTCGAAGAAGCCGCGGGCGGACTGGTAGTAATTGAACATCAGGTGCTTGCCCACCTTGCCGCTGCTGTTGGCCAGGCCGTCCGGAAAGAGATTCGATTTGGACATGAGCAGCAGACGGGGCGTATGGACGCCGTTGCAGCAAACGATCACCGCGCGGGCTTCCAGGCGATGCTCCCGAAGATCCTTGTCGAGATAGATGACGCCCTCGGCCCTGCCGTCCTCGTCGACCACGATCTCCCGCACGCAGGCGTCGGTCCGTATCTGGCAGTTGCCCGATCTCAGCGCCTGGGGTATCATGGTGACCAGCATGCTGGACCGCGCGCCGATGGTACAGACGTAGCTTTCACAGAACCCGCAGTTCATGACCGGCGGCCGCCCGCCGTATTCCCGCGAGTTGATGGCCAGGGGCGCCGGATAGGAATGCCAGCCGAGTTTCTGGGCCGCCATATCGGCCAGGGCGCCCGAACTGGTCCGCGGCACCGGCGGCATGGGGTAGGGCCGGCGGCGCGGCGGATCGAAGGGGTTCGCGCCCGCCAGGCCGGAGATGCCGATCTCGTATTCAGCCTTTTCGTAGTAGTGCTCGAGGTCCCAGTAGTCGATGGGCCAGTCCTGCACGTCCGCGCCGTCCAGGTCGCCGAAAAGGCTTCGTTCCCTGAAATCGTTCTCGTGGAGCCGCCAGGATATGCCCGTGTAATGGAGCGTGCTGCCCCCCACCGTGCTCTGCATGTGAATGCCATGATCTTCTTCGGCCTGATCACCCGCCGACTGCCGGTAGGTATTGGGCTGGTCGTGACGATAGATGTTGGGATAGCCTGGCAGGTTGTCGGCGGGATGCATCGCCATGAGCTCGTCCTGGTCGAAATGACGCGTCTTCCGGAAGGAGCCCATTTCCATGGCGACCACCTTCAGTCCCTTCGTGCTCAATTCCTTCGCCAATACCGCGCCGGCCGCACCGGTACCGATGACGATGACGTCCGGTCTTCTTATTCGGGGATTGGGCAGAGACATGGGGTGGGGGCTCCGGAACTATTCCTCGCCGATGATCCGGCTCTTCATGGGGCCGTCGTAGGGCTTCCACTCGGGATATTCGATCTCCGGAATGGTCATGTCGAATTCGCTGAACGGAGGATCGTAGCCGAAAGGCGCACGGCCGGGAAACCGGATCAGTTTCCAGCCTGCCTCGCGGTAGTTGCCGCCGTAAACCGGATCGCTGAACATGCCCTCCATGGTATGCGTGGCCACCATGCGAAGAAACTCCCGTGCGCCCATGGGGGCATCCTGCGGCCAGGTCCGCGGGGATCTGGCCCGGTCGATTCCCATGAGGGCCCTGCGCCTGCCGCGGGCATCCAGATCCAGGAAAGTGGATTCAAGCGCATTCAGGCAGTACTGATCGAAAGCGGCCAGGCCCGAGACGTAGGACTCCCTGTAATCGGCCCGGTGGGCGCCGAGGGCCCGGTCGATGTAAACGATTACGCGAGCTTCCGCCGCGCCGGGACCGTTTTCGTCCGACGGCATGATCATGCGGGTCAGGGCGTCCACGGTACGCCCCTGTCGGGCGTCCAGGTTCTGCCAGGTGTATTCGAAGGGGAGGGATTCCTGGGCGTCGAGCAAGCCGGTCCGGGACAACACGCCGAGTGTGATCACACCACCAGTTGCCCGCGCGAAATTGGCCAGAAAGGACCGACGCGAAAACGGCTTGTGTTTCATGTCTTCCAGACTCCCGGTTCAGGCGTTTTCCAAGTTCGAACGCGCATCGGGAAAGTATACACATTCCAGGACGATTTATTCAATCTTTCCGCTCCAAAATACGTCTGAAAACGGGGTTGACAACAGATTTCGCACGGGCCAAAACCTGCGGGCAAAGAGGTTGACGGCAATACCAGCCAATCTATATTAGTCAAGCATGGACAAACTGAAACCGCCGGCACTGAAAAAGGGCGATACGATCGGGATCGTCGCCCCGGCCAGTCACTCCGCTCTCCCGAGCGCCCTGCGGAACGGCCGTCGTTCCCTCGAAGCCCTGGGATTCCGCACGGTAACCGCGCCGCACCTGACGGATCGTCACGGATTTCTTGCCGGCCGGGACGACGACCGCCTGGCCGATCTCGAAAGCATGTTTGCCGATCCGGAGGTCCACGGGATCGTGTGCCTGCGCGGCGGGTACGGGTCCGTTCGCATGCTGCCGCAGATGGATTTCGACACCATCAAGGCGCACCCCAAGGTATTTGTCGGGTACAGCGACATCACGGCGCTTCACGGGGCCATACGCCGGAAAACCGGGATGGTCACCTTCTGGGGGCCCATGGTCTCTTCCGACATGAGCCCGGGTTTCCATCCGTACAACCGGGATGCCTTTATGAAGGCGGTTTCAGGAACGGCTGCCATAGGGACGATAGCCCATCCGGACGACCTGCCCCCGGTGCAGGTTATTCGCGGCGGAGAGGCCAGCGGACCGCTGATCGGGGGCACGCTTTCATTGCTTGCCGCCGCGGTAGGAACGCCGTACGAGTTTGAATACGACGGCGCCATCCTGTTTTTCGAGGACGTGGGCGAGGAACCTCACCGGATCGACCGGATGCTGACCCAGCTGCTGCAGGCCGGCAGGCTGAAGCGCGTTTCCGGTGTCGTAATCGGCGAATGCGCCGGATGCGGCAGCGCGCCGAACAACCCCTCTTTCCCCTATGGCAATTTCAGTATTGAAGAGGTGTTCCTGGACCGGCTTCAACCGCTTGGAGTTCCCGTAATTTATGGCCTCGGCATAGGACACGGAACCTACAAGGCGACCCTGCCCCAGGGCGTACAGGCTACGCTTGACGGGGATGCCGGCAGCCTCACCATAGACGAATCGGCCGTCAGGTAGTCTCATCGATCGGAACAGTCTCCCCGGCTGTCTGAAATTCGCGTGATAAAGGAACCTCCATGGGCAGTCACATCTTGCTGGATGTACCCCTTCCTCCTTCCGTACTGGATCTTTTCGAACAGGAGGACGAATTTCACCTGCTTGCCGATCTGACGGAAGAGGATGCACGGTGGAGGTTGATCGACGCTTATTTGACTTATGGCCATCCCCCGACGGACGGAGAGATAATGGACCGCATGCCGAACCTGAAGGTCGTCAGCAACTTCGGGGTCGGCGTCGACCACATAGACACGGAGGCGGCCCGGGAGCGGGGCATACCCGTCGGCAATACGCCGAACCTGCTGGACGGCGCCACGGCGGACATGACCTTTACCCTCCTGATGGCGGCCGCGCGGCGCGTTGTCGTCGGCGACCGGTTCGCCCGCAGCGCCGAATTCACCGATTACGACCCGAGTATACTTCACGGATACGAAGTGCATGGCAGCACGCTCGGCATCATTGGCATGGGCAGCATCGGGAAGCAGGTCGCCAAAAGAGCCAATGGGTTCGATATGGAGATCGTCTATCACAACCGCAGGCGGGATCCCGACGACCACCAATACAAGGCACGGTACGTTTCGCTGGAGTCGCTGCTCGAGATATCGGATTTCGTCACTTTGAACTGCCCGCTTACCGATGAAACCAGGGGTCTGATCGACGAAGCCGCGCTGAAACGCATGAAGAAGACGGCCATCCTGATCAATCTTGCACGGGGCGGTGTCGTGGATCACGAAGCCCTCTACCACGCCCTGCGCAACGATTGGATCGCCGGGGCGGCGCTGGACGTCACCGAACCCGAACCCCTGCCGAGAGACCATCCCCTGCTCACGCTGGACAACCTGGTCATCGCACCGCACCTGGGCAGCGCGACCGCGCGCACGCGCCACGCGATGGCCCGCCTGACGGTGGACAATCTCAGGGCGGGGCTGGCCGGCCGGCCCCTGCCCAGCAGTGTCGTATGAGGCTGCATTGTATTCCTTTGCACCACTCGATCAACGCGTCGCCGTAATCGACCTGGGTTCCAATACCGCCCGGCTCATGATCGCCCAGTATACCCGAGACCGGGTCTTCAAAATAACCGACGAAGTCAGCCGGCGGGTCCGCCTGGGAGAAGGCATTGCCAGGGGGAACAGGCTTCGTGCCGGGGCGCGGACCCGTGCGCTGGAGGCGGTCCGCATGTTCAAGTCGTTCTGCGACGCGCAGGGCATTGAACGGATTCTGCCCGTCGCGACCGCGGCCGTGCGGGACGCCGCGGACGGTCCACGCTTCCTCGAGGAGATCGGCCGCGTCGCCGGGTTGAACTTCCGGCTGCTCAGCGGCGAGGAGGAAGCGTTCTACAGCACCGTGGGCGTGATCAATAGCCTGGGGGTGTTTAATGGCATCATTCTGGACATTGGAGGCGGCAGCGCGGAAATCGGCCTTATCCGGGATGGCGCGTTTACGAAAGGCGCGTCCACGCCCTTTGGTACGGTTCGGACGACCGAGCGGTACCTTCCGGATTCGAAAGTCTCAGCCGGCCAGATGAGACGACTTGATAAGGATATCGACCAGGCGCTGGGCGGAATCGGATGGATTAAAACCAAGGGCGCAGGCACGATTGCCGGCGTCGGAGGCGTCGTTCGCGCCCTGGTCCGTATCGACCGCCTGGACCGGAAGTATCCGCTCGGACTCGTGCATGGGTACGAGTTGAAACGGCGACGGCTCGATAAACTCATCGAACGCATCGCTTCCACACCCGTTTCCGAGCGGTCGCGGCGCATCCCGGGGTTGCAGCGCGACCGGGAGGATATCATACTCGCCGGCGCCATGGTCGTGGCGGGCGTGATGCGGAAGACCGGCGCCCAGAGGCTGATTGTAAGCGGCCAGGGACTGCGCGAAGGGCTGTTCTTCGAGGAAGCGTTCAAGCCTGCCTCGAGGCCCAACAGTATCGGCCAACTGCGCCGGTTCACCATCCTGAACCTGGCCCGGCTCTATGGTTACGAAGGCCCCCATACCGCGCACGTCGCCCATCTCGCGCTCTCCATGTTCGATCAGCTCAAGGAGCGACACGGATACGGTACGCGCGAACGGGAGTACCTGTGGGCGGCGGCCATGCTGCACGATATTGGAACGGTGATCGATTACTACGACCATCACAAGCATTCGGCCTACGTCATCGTAAATGCGGGCCTGCCCGGATTTGATCACCGCGAGGTCGTGATCATCGCCTGGCTCTGCCTCAATCACCGACGGGGAAAGCCGGACTTCTCCCGGTACCACGCCATGTTGAAAAAGGAAGACCTGGCCATGGTGTACCGCCTTTCCTCTTTATTGCGTTTGTCCGAATACCTGGACCGGAGCCGGGCACAGATCGTAGCTGACGTTCGCCTTGAGACAGAAGGCAAAAACGTGCTTATGAAGGTCCTTGCCCGGGAAGACCGGGACATTACCGTGGAGTTGTCCGAAGCACGCAACCGCGTTCAGCTGTTTGAGGAATCCTTTGGCATGCAGCTTGAAATCGAGGCAGCTGAACCGCTCGAGATCGAGGCATGACGGCTCGTAACGGCCAGGAGGTGCACGCGGTGGTGTTAAGCAACGGGCAGAAAAGGTTTTTCGACGACTTCGGCTACCTCGTCCTTCCCGGTCTTCTGCTGGACGAGGTTTCCTGGATCGTCGAAGAATTCGAAAGCGTGTTTGAAAAGGCCGGTATCGTGCATGACGGTACGTCTCGCACGAGCCTGGGATGTTTCATCGAACGCAGCGAACGGCTGTGCGCGCTGCTTGACAACGCCAGGGTCGACGGATTGCTGTCCGGCCTGCTGGGGGCGGACTACAACTACCTGGGCAGCGGCGGCGAGATGTACGTCGGGGACAGTCTGTGGCATCCCGACTGCCATGGAGACCCTGTAGTCCAGGTCAAGTGGGCGATGTATCTCGATCCACTGACCCGGGATACCGGGGCCCTGCGACTCGTGCCGGGTTCCCACCGGCAGGGATGGCAGGGCAATCTCGATACCCACGCGCTCTGGGGCGTCGGCATGGAGAAGGTTCCCTGCGTGGTGTCGGACAACCAGCCCGGCGACGTCATCGTGTTCAACCAGATGACGCTGCACAACGCCCTTGGCGGCGGGAATCGCAGGCGCATGCTGAACATCCTGGCCTGTTCCGTCTGCCGTACGGAAACAGAGCAGGCCTTTCTCAGGCGCAGGCTCCCGGCATCCCGCGAGGAACTGCATTGGGATATCATGCGCGGCACCGCAACGGCCAGGCGGATGCGCCACCTGGAGCAGCCATGGAGCCTTCTGAGCTGATGCGCCACCTGGAGCAGCCATGGAGCCTACTGAGTTGATGCGCCACCTGGAGCAGCCATGGAGCCTACTGAGTTGATCGGGCGGTCCGGTCCGCCCGGAATAGACAAGAACCTGACCCGGTACGGCGATACGGAATTCAGCCGTTACCTCAGGCGGGCGTTTCTGGCTTCCGCGGGCTATGACGGCGAAGACCTCAACAGGCCGGTCATCGGCATCGCGGACACGTCATCGGACTACAACACGTGCCACCGTGATATGCCGCCGCTGGTCGAAGGCGTCAGGCGCGGGGTAGCCCAGGCGGGCGGTCTCGCCCTGGTATTTCCCACGATCTCCCTGGCCGAAACGCTGCTCTCGCCCACTTCCATGCTCTTTCGCAACCTGATGGCCATGGGTACGGAGGAGATGATCCGGTCGCAGCCGATGGACGGCGTCGTACTGCTGGGTGGCTGCGACAAGACCGTGCCGGCCCAGTTGATGGCCGCCGTTTCGGCCGGCGTGCCGGCGATCTCGCTGGTGACCGGCGCCATGCGTACGGGGAGCTGGCAGGGCGAACGCCTGGGCGCCTGCACGGACTGCCGGCGGTACTGGCTCCGGCACCGGGCGGGCGAGATCGATCGGGAAGAGATCGGTGAAATCGAACAGGCCCTGTGCTCCACGGGCGGAACGTGCATGGTCATGGGTACGGCCTCTACCATGGCCTGCCTCACGGCGACGCTGGGACTGATGCTGCCCGGTGGAGCGACCCCCCTTTCCGGATCAGGTGACCGGCTCAGGCAGGCGGTAATGACGGGGAGGCGCATCGTCAAACTGGCCAAAGGCGGAGAAGACCCGCTCAAGTTCCTCAACAAGGCTTCGTTCGACAATGCGGCGACCGTGCTCGCGGCGCTGGGCGGGTCCACCAACGCCGTGATCCACCTCATCGCCATCGCCCGACGCGCCGGAGTCGCCCTCACGCTGGAAGACATCCACGAGGCGGCACGGGAAACGCCCGTGCTGGTGAACTGCAAACCTGCAGGTACCGGATACATGGAGGACTTTCACAAGGCGGGCGGCCTCCCTGTACTGTGGAAGGCCCTCGAGTCCAGGCTGGATCCGGGCGCCGTAAATGTGAACGGCGTGACGCTCGGGAAGATCCTGGCCGACACACCTCAGCCGGCCGACTGGCAGGATACCATCGGCACCCTGGAAAACCCCATCGGTCCCCCCGGCGCGCTGGTCGTCCTGCGCGGCAGCCTGGCGCCCGAAGGCGCGTTGATCAAGCGGGCCGCGGCGGCGATGGACCGGCAACGCCACCGGGGGCCGGCCGCCGTATTCGAATCGCCCGACGACGTGGCGGCGCGGATCGACGACCCGAAACTGGGACTCACCCCCGATCACGTGCTCGTCATGCGGAACGCCGGTCCCGTCGCCATGGGCATGCCCGAAGCCGGTTCGCTGCCCATCCCGGCCTACCTGGCGAGGAAAGGCGTTACGGACATGGTACGCGTTTCCGACGCGCGGATGAGCGGGACGGCGTACGGTACGGTCGTGCTGCACTGCTGCCCCGAGGCCGCCGCCGGCGGTCCGCTGGCGCTCGTCAGGGATGGCGACGAGATTGAACTCGACGTGGAGAACCGGCGGCTCGACCTGTGCGTGCCGGCGGAGGAACAGGCGCGGCGAAAGGCCGAATACGTCCCTCCCGCGACCCCGGAACGGGGATGGCGCAAATTGTACGCCGAACACGTCCTTCCCGCCCACCTGGGCGCCGACCTGGATTTTCTTTAAGACGGATCGGACGGCACCGGATTCGTTATTCGCAAAAGCAGTTCGATCGAGAAAGGAACCTTGTCATGGCAGACGACCGGCTTGACCTGAAACTGCGCCGCCAGGAACTGGTGCGCGACAACGGCTTTTCCGTGTGGAGCTCGATCACGACAGATACAGTCTGGGAACCGGAGCGTACCGCGCTTTTGCTGTGCGACGTCTGGGATTCCCACTGGTGCCGCGGCGCGGTCGAGCGGCTGAACGCGCTGACCCCGCGGATGAACGAAGTCACGGCCGCCTGCCGGTCCCGCGGCGTGCTGATTGTCCACGCCCCGTCCGATACGCTGGATTTCTACAGGGATACGCCGGCCCGGAAGAGAGCCGAGTCCGTGCCCTCCGTGGATACACCGCCGGATCTCGATCTACCGGATCCTCCTCTCCCCGTGGACGCATCAGACGAAGGCGCGGATACGGGCGAAACGGAGACCTTCAGTGCCTGGTCCCGGCAGCATCCGGACATCGTCATCGACCAGGAAAGAGACCTGATTTCCGACAACGGCGCACAGATCTATGCCTGTTTACATCACTACGGCATCCGCCACGTGCTGATGATGGGCGTGCATACCAACATGTGCGTCCTGCACCGGAGCTTCGGCATAAAGCAGATGGTCCGGTGGGACGTTCCCGTGGCGCTGGTCCGCGATCTCACCGACACCATGTACAATCCCGCGATGCCGCCCTACGTCAGTCATGAAGAAGGCACGCAACTGGTGGTTTCCTTTATCGAGAAGCACTGGTGCCCTTCGGTGCACAGTTCGGAACTCCTCCCGTGACCACAAGGATCGGACAGGGCCATGACCATACGGTTACGAGCCTCATCCTGCGGTCCGGTTGGCCCGGTTTCCAGGTGAAGCGATGAAGCGTGAACTGGACGTACTGTCCGTGGGAGACGGCAACCTGGACGTCTGGATGCGGGTGCCGCGCCATCCGGACCTGCGGGCGGGCGGCGCAAGGGCAATCGGCGTCGTCGGTGATGCCTGTCACGTGGGCCCGGGAGGCGCGGCGGCCAACGTCGCCCTGGGCGTCGCCCGGCTCGGGGCTCGCGCGGCCTTTGCCGGCGCAATCGGCGACGACGCGCCGGG
Organism: bacterium; assembly: GCA_965202605.1. Classification (GTDB taxonomy): domain Bacteria; phylum JAAXHH01; class JAAXHH01; order JAAXHH01; family JAAXHH01; genus JAAXHH01. The sequence goes on along the minus strand of OZ241838.1, from coordinate 951,661 downwards.
TGCCCGGTTCACGGAACGCATGCGGGCCGCAGGCGTAGATCTGTCCCGTCTCCACGTGATGACGGGACAGGCGACCTCCCTGGCCTGTATGTTCGAGACGCCGGACGGCGAGTACGCGTTCTATGTATGTCCGGGGCCCAGGACCATACCCGCCCACTGCCTGGCGGACGACTTTGTCCGGTCCGCGCGCGTCCTGTACCTTACCGGCCATGTGCTGACCGAGGACGAATCGACCTGCAGGAACATGCTCGACGCGATGGCTGCCGCGGGCGAGGGTGGCGGGACGGTAGCCTTCGGTCTGGGCAAATACTGGCTGAATCCCGCGCTGGAATCCCGCGCGCACGAGGCCCTGGAGCACACGGACATCATCATTTCGAATTATGTGGAAGCGGAACAGTTCACCGGCCGGGAGTCAGCTCATGACGCCGCCGGGGATCTGCTCGAGGCGGGTATCGGGGTCGTGGCGGTGACGATGGGCGACCGCGGCTGCCTGTTGGCCTCCAGAGACCGCATGGTCGAGCAGCCCGCGTTCCATTCCAGGGCCGGCTCCACGGTAGGCGCAGGGGACGCTTTTGCCAGCGGCCTGCTCTACAGTTACCTTGCCAAGGGGACCCTGGAAGAGATGGCAGCGTTCGCCAATGCCGCGGCAGCCATCAAAATCGGTACGCCCGGTGCGGTCGAAGGACTGCCTGCTGCGAATGAAGTATGGGGGTTTCTGCAGGAAAACGGATGGTATACGACTTGATAGATTCCTGCTACTTTCTGCTGCCGGTATAAAAGGGCGGTTTCACCACTTCGGCGGGGATGTGCCTGCCTCTGATTCCGATCGCCACGCCCGTTCCGGGCTCCGCCAGGTCGACGGGCACGAATCCAGTCCCGATCCCGTGGCCCAGCGTGGGTGAGATGGCTCCGCTGACGACCCGGCCAACCGGGACCCGGTCGTGGAGGATTTCATAACCCTGCCGGGGTATCCCCCGTTCCAGCAATCTCAGTCCCACCAGCTTCCGCTTCACGCCTTCACGCCGGACACCCAGGAGGGCGTCCCGGCCGATAAATCCCGGTTTCTTCAGCCTGACCGTCCATCCCAGGCCGGCTTCGATCGGATTGATCGATTCGTCGATCTCGTGACCGTACAGCGCAAGTCCGGCCTCCAGCCGAAGGGTATCTCTCGCCCCCAACCCGCATGGCGCCAGACCGCGTGAAGCGCCGGATTCGAGCAGGAGGTCCCATAAAGCGGCCGCCTGCTCCGCCGGGTACCAGATTTCGAAGCCGTCCTCTCCCGTGTATCCCGTACGAAATACCCTGGCTTCAGTACCGCCGATACGCGTTTCAACGAAACCCTGGAATCCGAGCGTATCCAGTTCGGCTTCCGCCAGGGGGTTCAGGATCGCCTCGCTGGCAGGACCCTGCAGGGCGACGAGCATGGTCTCTTCGCTCAGGTCCCGGACCTCGACGTCGAAGGCGGAGGCCGACCTGCGAAACCAGTCCAGGTCCTTTTCTCTATTGCCCGCGTTGGGAATGATCAGCAACCGGTCCGGCATACGATAAACCAGGAAATCATCGATGACGCCGCCGTTCTCTCTGCACGCCAGCGTATACTGGGACCGATAGGGCTTCAGCCGTTCGACGTCGTTTACCGTGATATGATTCACGAAGGCCACGGCATCCGGCCCGTGGATCTCCACCCGCCCCATATGGGAAACATCAAAGAGACCGGCGGCCCCGCGTACCGCGTGATGTTCGGCCAGTATGCCCCTGTATTGAACCGGCATCTCCCAGCCGCTGAACGGCACCAGCCGCGCGCCCAGGTCCAGGTGGCGTTCGTAGAGCGCGGTTCTTCGCAGGTCTGACATGAGATGATGTTCCCGGCGGCTGAGACGTTCCCGACGGCCGTGTATCGTGTATCGGCCCATCGCATGTAACGCAAGGGCATCCGACAATGTCAATACAAAAACGAGATACATCACGACTTTCCGACTGATTGGGTCAGACAGATATCGAAGCCGACGAACACACGTCACCATTCAACAAAGGGACCTCATCATCATGATACGAAAACGTCATATTGCCATCGCGGGTCTATGTCTTTACTTCGCCGGGAAAGCCGCGGGTACGGAAATCGTCATAACCGAGGTCCTGGCCGACCCGGTATCTGAATCCAGGGGCGAATTCGTGGAACTTCACAACACGGGAGATGTACCGGTAGACCTCGACGGTTGGTCACTCGGAGATTCCAGGGACGTAAACGATACGATTACGGACTATACGGGTCCGCACGATGTTGGTCTTGCGGGTACTGTCCTGGAACCCGGCGCATACGCGCTCGTCGTAGATCCGGATTATGACGGAGCATACGGCGACCGGGCCGTTGCGGCCGGTGATCCCGCGCGTCTCCTGATGCTGACGATAAAAGGAGACCGCACGCTGGGCAATGGTCTCGGAAACAGCAAAGACCTGGTTTTCATCAAGAAAGACGACTTTACGATAGACCAGTTTGAGTGGACCGAATCAGCGGGTGGAAACGGCGTGTCATGGGAGCGAATGAGGTTCGACCTTCCCGCGGATGAACCCAACCTTTCACCGTCCATGCATCCGGACGGATCGACTCCGGGGTTCAGGAACAGCACGGCAAGCGATCCCCCCGCAATACCGGAGCCGGAGGAGCCGGAAGAACCAACGGAGCCTTCCGAGCCCGAGGAACCGGAAGTGCCTGAAGAACCCGAGGTGCCGGAGGAACCCGGAGATGCGGTCGAGCCTGAAGAACCCACAGAGCCCGAAGTGCCAGCCGAGCCCGAAGAGCCCGAGGTACCCGCTGAACCGCAGGAGCCGGCGCAGCCGGACGAACCCGGGGAACCTGTGGAACCCGAAGAGCCTACAGAGCCCGAAGTGCCAGCCGAGCCCGAAGAGCCCGAGGTACCCGCTGAACCGCAGGAGCCGGCGCGACCGGAGGAACCCGAGGAACCATCGGTGCCAATAGAACCGGGAGAACCGCAAGGCCCCGGCCAATCGGAGGGCAACGTGTTTATCAATGAAATCATGTACAATCCCGGTTCCAACCGGTCGGAATGGATTGAGCTATACAACGGCGGGAGCCATGAAGTTGATCTTAAGGGATGGTCATTGCGGCTGGATCACTTGGAAAAGGCGCGCGTCATTTCCGATGGCAATCTCGCGCTCGAAAGCCATGGGTATCTCGTGATAGCGCATGATATCGTCCAGTTCAGGGCATCCTATCCCGCATTTGACGGACGGGTGCTCGAACCCCGCGGCGGATGGGAAAGACTGCGGAACAGCGGCGCGCGCGTTCTGCTGCTGGACGGCGATGGAAATGTAGTCCATGCGGGGGGCTACGACGAGGAAACAAGTCCGGACGCGGGCTATTCGGCGGAACTGGTGAACCCGGACTTCGATCCTCAGGTCTGGGGACCTTCCGCCGCAAATCCGGGCGGCACACCGGGACAAAGGAACTCGCTGTACGTCACCCGTATCCCGGACGGCGTCTCCCTGCACCTGAGCAACAATCCATTCTCCCCGGATGGCGACAACCACGAAGATATCTGCCTCGTGACGGTCGATCTGCCGGCATCCCACGGGATTCTCCACGCAATGGTTTTCGATATCAGCGGACGTTTCCTCAAGACCCTCATCGATCAGACCGCCGTGGCCAGCCGTCACGTGTTTACCTGGGACGGGACGGACCAGCACGGACGCCGGCTGCCCGTGGGTCCTTACATTCTGTACGTCGAACAAATGCTGCCCACGCTCAACAGACTGACGGCGTCCAGGCACCTGGTGGTGATCGCTTCTTCGCCGTGACAGGGCGGATATTCTACTTGACACGGCTCGTCCGGACGTCTTGATTACAGTGGCTCCCGCAACATGGCCCCAGGTCGCCTCGGGCTGAATCGGGTCGTGCGTACAGAGATGGATACATGAACAATATCGTGGTATTCAGCGGCTCTTCCCATCCTGCCCTGTCGGAAGAGGTATGCCACTATCTGAACGTACCGCTGAAAGCCAGTACCCTGACGCGATTCAGCAATGATTGCCTCCAGGTCCAGTTGAATGCGAACTGCCGGGAAGGTGATGTCTACATCATCCAGCCCCTGGGACCTCCTGTGCAGGAAAACCTGGTGGAACTGCTGTTGATGCTGGACGCCGCGCGGGGGGCGTCGGCGGCGCGCACCACTGCCGTGCTTCCCTATTACTCCTACTCGAGATCCGACAAGAAGGACGCGCCCCGCATATCCATCGCGGGACGCCTGGTAGCCGACCTGCTGGGAACGGCCGGAGCCAACCGCATTCTCACACTGCAAATGCATCAACCGCAGGTTCACGGTTTTTTCAGTATCCCGGTGGATCACCTGAATGCGATCAAGGTCCTGGCGCAACACTTTCAGCAGCGTGATCTGAGCAACACCGTTGTCATATCTCCGGACCTGGGCAATGCCAAGAACGCCGCTCATTTTGCGCGGCAGCTGATGTTGCCCGTGGCTGCGGGAAACAAGCGCCGAATTTCGGACGAGAAGGTCGTAATCGACATGATCGTGGGCGACGTTACCGGAAAGAACGCCATCATCATGGACGATGAGGTTGCGACGGGCGGCAGCATTATCGAACTGATCGAGCGATTGAAAGAAAGGGACGTGCAGAACGTGTCTGTCGCCTGTACGCACGGTATATTCAGCGGAAGGGCTGTCGAGCGGTTCAAAGCCTGTTCCCATATCGACGAGATCGTCACGACCAACACGGTACCCATAGGCGAAGACAAGCGTCTTCCCAACATGGTGATTCTCTCCGTCGCCTCGCTTTTGGCCGAGACGATTCGCAGGATACACCACGGGGAATCCGTTAGCAGCCTGTTTGCCGATACGATGTAGTTTCGGGCTTGAGCGTTCAATTCGAACCTGTTTCACGGTTCAGCACGCCGGACTTGTTACTGAACGCGATATCAACCTGTTCCATGGAGGGAAAGGATGGACAAGATCAGAAGGCGCGAATTCCTGAAGACGGCATCGACGGCCGGATTGGCCGGCGGAGCCGCGTTGATGGCCGGATGCGGATCGGCACAGGAAGGCGGCGGTCCCGCCATCCGCACGGACAAGACCTATGAATGGAAGATGGTCACCACCTGGACGCCGAACCTGCCCATTCTGCAGGAGAGTGCACGGTTGCTCGCCGAATGGGTGGAAGAAATGTCCGAGGGGAGGATGAAGATTACGGTGTACGCAGGCGGCGAGCTGATCCCGGCCCTGGAGGGATTCGAAGCGGTGAGCCAGGGAGTGGCGGAAATGGGACATGGCGCCGCGTATTACTGGGCGGGCAAGGCGCCTGCCACGCAGTTCTTCTCGTCGGTACCCTTCGGGATGAACGCGCAGCAGGTCACGGCCTGGCTCTACAGCGGCGGCGGCATGAAGTTGTGGGAGGATGTATACGCCCCCTTCAACCTGATACCCATGCCCGCAGGCAATACCGGGTTCCAGATGGGAGGCTGGTTCAGGAAGGAAATCAACACCGCCGACGACCTGCAGGGGCTGAAAATGCGCATACCCGGCCTGGGCGGTGACGTGATCAAGCGGGCGGGCGGTTCGGCCATTCTGTCTCCCGTTGGCGAAATCTACACCAACCTGGAACGCGGCGTCATCGACGCCACCGAATGGATCGGCCCTTACCATGACTACCTCATGGGCTTCTACCGGGCGGCCCAGTATTACTACTACCCGGGCTGGCACGAGCCGGGAACCGTGACGGAACTCATGGTAAACAAGAGCGCCTTCGAGGAACTGCCGCAGTACCTGCAGACAGTGATCCGAACCGCGGCGGCCCGGTCGACCCACTGGGTGCTGTCCGAGTTCGACGCCAGAAACAACGAGTACCTTCAGAAAATGATCAATGAAGAAGGGGTCCAGCTTCGGCGGTTCCCGGATGCCGTGCTTACGACCCTCAAGGGCTACGCGGACGAAGTCATTACCCAGTTGATCGACACGGACGAAGACAGCAGGAAGGTGTACGAGTCCTTCACCGCTTTCCGGAAGACCGTAAGCGGCTGGACGGACCTGGGCGAGAAGATCTACTACTCGGGCGCCATGGGGTAAGGCGGGTTCCCGCGGGGTTGCGGGGTTTTACTATACTGGCCGCGCCCGGAAGGATCATCCGAAGACGTCGTCTATCCGGGCGATCCAGCCCGTCGTCGCGTCGCAGTACAACAGGTCGTCTCCGCAACGCGCCAGGCCGTGGGGTTCCGGATGGTCCGGACCGATATGGATCTCGTCGCGCACCGCGCCGGTCTCGATATCCATCTTCGCAATGACGCGGTCCACTTTGAATACCATCCACAGGGCATCGTCTTCGGTCCTTACGACTCCGTGCCCGGCGTCGTAAGGCAACGGAATGACCCTTTTTACCGACCAGTCGTGGATACGGACCTGGGTCAGCGTCTTCTCCCGAAGCGTGCTGAGCCAGATCGTGCCCTTTTCCACGAAATCGTAATCCAGGCCATGAGTCCCGCCCGGTGCGGGCAGCGGCCGGCGGAGCAGCGTAGCTCCGGTCCGGGGATCGACCTTGAGTATCTCGCCCGTTCCGGACGGGGCGTCGGTATCCTTCGCGAAGCGCCACCGGTCGCCCGAGCCGTTCGCGGCCAGCCAGAGCCCTCCTTCGCCAAAGGACATGCCGCTCGTATTAGAGGATTCCGTAGGCAATTCACGGAGAATCCCGGATACGCCGTACTCGTGCGGTTCTGCCAGGGCCAGGAGCGCCACGCGGTCCGTCAACTGATCCACGACCCACAGGCCTTCCTCGGTGACCTGCAGGCCATTTGGCGCCGCGTAGGGCGCCCGCATGTATCGGTTGATGCCGGGGTTCATGTCAGTCTCCGGAAGAGTCGATGTTCGACTTGAGGGTCCATGTAGACTTCATTCACTTGAATCCGCGATACCGCCGAACCCGCGGTACCGTTCCTGGCGGATATGGATCATTCCCGGTCCTTGAGGCGGGTCCAGCCCCTGCCCGGATTATAGGGCTTCGCTTCGTGGTAGCGGTCCCTGAGCGCCCTGAAGGCCTCCGGCGTTCGAATCTCCCGCTCGGGACGGTTTGAATCCCGGATGACGAAATCCGCCTCGCTCGGATAACAGGCCATGGTGACCGGGTCCCGTTCCGGCGTATATGTTGCCGGATCCTCTTCGGCGTTGTTTGGCGCGTCCATGGGTTGATACCTCAGGTCGACGCTCCAGCGGACGATTTCGGACCGGTTCACGAAGGAAGCATGGGGCGTCAGATTGGTCATGAACAGGACGTCGCCCAGTTTCATTTCCACCGGTACGGGTTTGTTTCCGGGCAATTCGTCTCCCGGGATCTCCAGGTAGCCTCCGTGCCCGCCCGTGTAGTGCCGGAACACGCCGCTTCTATGGACGCCCGGGATGACGTGCAGACATCCGTTTTCCACCGTTGCGTCGACCAGGGGGATCCAGCAGGTCACGATCAGATGCCGGTCGCAGTGGGGCAGGAAATACCCGGAATCCTGGTGCCAGGGCACTTCCGTCCGCGTGTACGCCGGGATCTTGGGACGTATGCGATATGCGGAGGCCCCCACGATGTCCGGTCCGACCAGGTCGGTGACACAGTCTACCAGGTCCGCGTTCCGTAACAGGACCAGCATCGCCTCGCCGCTGAATCCGCCTCCGCCCCGGCCCATGACCATCCCCATGATTACCTGGCCGGCTTCTTCGGATTCCTCGTAAATGCGGGCGAGCCGCGTCTCGAATCCCTCCTTGTCGTAGAGCCTGGCCAACTTGCCGTCGGCGTGCAGCTTCTTCGCTCCGCGATCGACGATGTCGCTTAAGGCGGATTGCAATGGATGCAAATCACCCGGCGCCAGCAGTCCTGCTTTGACCAGATATCCACGATCATTGAATTGCGCGATTTCAGTTTTGGAAAAGCCCAAATCATCTCTCCCGTAAATTACTGACGACCTGCCACGCACCGCGGCATCTTCGCGGCACAGAGCCGGCAACCAGCCTTCAGATTCGCATCAAGTCGGATACGTCCAGCTCGGTCCTGGGCTGGTAGGGTTTCAGGAATCGCACGATCTCCTCCGACGTGGGCAGATCCAGTGCATCGCGCGTAATGGTCTTGAGCTCCTGGTAGTCCGCCGACCGAATCAGGCTCTTGATCTCCGGGATATCGATCGGGCTCATACTTAGCTCGTCAACGCCCAGGCCCAGGAGTATGCAGGCCGCCAGCGGATGAGCGGCCATGGCGCCGCACACCCCGACCCAGATGTCGTTGTCGTGGGCTGCATCGATAATCGAAGCGACCAGCCGCAGTACAGCCGGGTGGCATGGATTATACAGGGAGGCTATACTCGAATTGCCCCGATCGGCCGCCACCGTGTACTGGATCAGATCGTTCGTTCCGATACTGAAGAAGTCGACTTCCCTGGCCAGGTCGTGGGCGGTCAGCGCGGCAGAAGGAATCTCGACCATGATCCCGATCGGCATCGACCGGTCAATAGGTACACCGGCCTCCAGCAACTCATTCCGCGCCTCGTCAAACAGCGCCTTCGCCCGCCGGAGTTCATGTATTCCGGAAATCATTGGAAACATGAGCCTTACGTTACCTTCTACGCTGGCTCTCAGGATAGCGCGCAACTGTACTTTGAACATTGCCGGACGATTGAGACAGAGTCGAATGCCCCGCTGTCCGAGGGCGGGATTGGCTTCGTCCGGCATCTGCGTATGCATCTTGTCCGCACCGAGATCCAGCGTGCGTATGATAACGGCGTGCGGCGCCATGCGCCGGGCGATATCCAGATAGGTCCGGGCCTGCTCTTCTTCGGAAGGCAACTCATTGCGAACCAGATAAAGGAACTCGGTACGATACAGACCTATGCCATCCGCACCGTGATTCAGGACGTCTTCCAGTTCACCCGGCAGTTCGATATTTGCCGAAAGCTCGATGCGCCTGCCGTCCCGGGTCTCCGCGGGCAGATCATGAAGTTCCTGCAGCTCATGCTCCAGCACGGACAGCTGGGATTGCGTTTCCTCGTACCGGCCGACGGTTTCAGGACCGGGATCAAGATGGACCATCCCGGTGTTGCCGTCGATGATGATCATCATGCCATCGGTGATCTCCTGCGTGGCGATATTGGCGCCGACCACCGCCGGCACGGCCAGGCCGCGGGCCACGATCGCCGTATGCGACGTCTGGCCTCCGGCGTCGGTGATGAAGCCGCACACCGAATCGCGGCTGATTTCCGCCGTATCTGAAGGGGACAGGCTGTGGGCTACGAGCACCACCTTTCCTTCGGTGGCCTCGACCCGGGGGCGGGCGCTGCCCGTGAGTTTCGCCAGCACCCGGTAATGAACGTCTTCGAAATCGGCGGTCCTTTCACGGAAGAATGGATTCTCGATCGAGGAGTAGCTGGATATCCATCCTCTCATCACATCGTCGAAAACATACTCCGCATTGGTCTTTTCCCGGCGGATGCGGACGATGGTGACGTCCACGACTTCCGGATCCTCGAGCACCGCCTGGTGGGCACGGAAGATCTTCAGGATATCCTGGTCGATATCGACCGCGATGCGACGCTGCAGCTGGGTCAGGTCGTTCAACGCCTCATCGACCGCGGTCCTGAACCGTTTGATTTCCTCTTCCACTTCGTCGGAAGGAATCGGACGCTGGTGTATGTCGGCGAAGCGGCGATTATAGACGAAAGCGCGGCCGATGGCGATGCCGGGCGAGGCAGGAATGCCTTTGAGTGTGCGGCCCTCTTCGCTCATTTCACGCCTCCTGATCCTGGTCGAACATCTCGGTTATGGCCTTCAGCGCATCCGTTTCATCGGGGCCTTCAATCTCGACCGTGATGGAACTGCCGTACTCGGCAGCCAGCATCATCACGCCCATGATGCTCTTTCCATTGACCGGCACAGTGTCCTTGACCAGCGTGACTTCCGACTCGAACCTGGAAGCCGTGCGGACCAGCTGCTCCGCGGGCCGCATGTGCAGCCCCTTTCTGTTTTTGACGGAAACGGTTTTCCTTACCAAGGCGCAGTCCGATTCAGTCAGACGTACGTGATATGCGTCTATTCGTAATCTTCCCTGCGGTACCGGACTCTTTCGCCTTCCTTCATTACTTCCAGCACGCGCTGATTCAATGTCGACGCCGGGTTTATACCGACGACCTTCAGGAGGTGCCTGAGCGCAACCACCTCGGAGATTACGGTCAGGTTCTTGCCCGGATTGATCGGAATGCGGACATGGGGCAGTTCCGCGTCGAGTAACGTCGTGGTCTTCTCGTCGAGCGCCGTGCGTTCATAATCCCCATCGTTGTTCCAGTCTTCCAGGTTCACCACGACTTCTATCCTTTTACGTACGCGGATGCTTCGGATGCCGAACATGCGCGTGACGTCGATAATCCCGACGCCCCGAATTTCCATGAAATGCTGTGTTACCGTGTTGCTCGTCCCCATGACGATGCCGCGCCGCATCCGGTAGGCGGTCACCACATCGTCGGCCACCAGCCTGTGACCGCGTTCCACCAGGTCGAGGGCCGTCTCGCTTTTGCCTATTCCGCTGCGTCCCGTAAACAGGAGGCCCACGCCGTAAACGTCGACCAGCGCGCCGTGTACGGTCGTCATCGGTGCGAAATAGGGTTCCAGGTACTCGATCAGAGAGTGTATGAAGGCGTCCGTCGTCAGGGCAGTCCCCAGGAGGGCCGTGTCGAACCGCTCGGCGGTTTCGGTCAGTTCCTCCGGCGGGTCCATGCCCTTCGTAACGACCATGCAGGGAATGCCCAGGTCGAACAGTCGGACCAGCGACGCGCGCCGCTGGTCCCCGGGCAGGCTCTTCAGGTAGGTTAATTCGGTTTCTCCAAGGATCTGAATCCTGTTGTTGGAAAACCTGTCGAAAAAACCTGACAGCGCGAGTCCGGGCCGATTCGTCTCCGCGTTGGTGATCTTCCTGGAGAGTCCCGTTTCACCCGTCAGTGGCGACAGTTTCAGGTCGACCTGTTCTACCAGGGACTTGATGAGCAGGACGCGCGGTTTCAAGGGCGACGTGGTGGCCATCAGTCGTCTTCACGGGAAGATGGGGCCGGGTTGGCCCCGAATCGCCGTTCCGGGCGCTCTAAGGCGCGTACATGCACGGAGTGTCTTTTAATGACGCCTGACCCTGTGGTCGTGTAGCTTGCCATTGTGCTTTTTCAACTGACTTTCCATCTTGTTGACCGCCTGGTCAAGCGCGGTATAGGCCTCGGCGTCCTCCTCCTTGCTGGTCAGGACGTGTCCGCCGACGTGCACATTCAGTTCGACCATGTACCGGTATTTTTCTTGAGAGACAATGAGATCCGCGCTCAGGATATTGTCGCTGTAACGGGTCAGCCGGTCCATCTCTCTATCCGCGTGCCGCTTGTATGCGTCTGCCAGTTCGCAGTGGCGGGCTGTCATGGTTTTCTGCACGGTCGCCTCCCTTCGCTGTATTTCCCTACGGGTAGGATTCTTCTGAACAGGTTAGATCCTTCTTCGCATCCGCGCTATGGGTATGCCCAGGTTCTCGCGGTATTTCGCCACGGTCCGCCTTTTGATCTGCACGCCCTCTTCCGACCGCAGGATCTCCTCGATGGCCTGGTCGCTCAGCGGCGCGTGCTCGTCTTCCTCCTCGATGATCCGGGCGATTCGATCTTTGACCGTCTTTGTCGCCAGCTGGCCGCCCGGGACATCGTCCGTTTCCTCCGGTGATTTCTTCTGCAGCCTGCCGTCAAAGAAAAACCTCAGTGCGTAAATACCCCTGGGGGTCTGTATGTACTTGCCTTGCGTGGCCCGGCTGACGGTCGTTACATGCAGCCCCACCTCGTCCGCGACCTCCTGCAGAATCATCGGTTTGAGATGGGACAGGCCTGAATCCAGGAATGCGCGCTGCGACTTGACAATGCAGTTCGTGACCTTCAACAGGGTGGACCGCCTTTGTTCAATGGAGTTTACGAAGTGATTCGCCTCGGTCAGTTTCCGTCGCACGTACCGCCGGTCTTCTTCGGTGGAATGCGTACTCCGGCTCAGGATAGCCTGGTAGGCGTGGCTGACACGGACCCCGGGCAAGTTGCGGTCATTGAGGTATACGACGTATTCTCCCTCAATCTTTTCAACGACCAGATCGGGATGTATGGAGATTACAGACGAATCGCTGATGGCCAGACCCGGGTGTGGATTGAGTCCCGAGATCACATTCAAAGCGTCCCCGATCTCTTCCCGGGAAGCCCGGGTTCTCTTCCGGATTGCCGCGACGCGCCGCTGTTTGACGTCCCGCCATTGTTCCGATATCATTCTGTATGCCAGCGATTCCCGCAGGTTCAGCGCATCCAGCTGCAACATCAGGCACTCCCGCAGGTCTCGTGCGCCTACGCCGGTAGGTTCGAGGGTCTGCACGACCTTCAGAACCCGTTCCGCCTCATCGAACGGCACGCCCGATTCCAGCGCCAGATCCTGCAACGGGACGTCGAGGAGGCCGCTGTCGTTCAGGTTGCCGATCAGGTATTCACCGATTTCGCGGGCACGGGCGGAAAGTTCGAGAAGATGCAGCTGCTCCACGAGGTGCTGGGTGAGCGTCGGCCCCGACTTCCCCTCACGTTCCAGGACGTGCTGATCTTCCCGCTTTTCGGTTTCCTCGCGGGAATCCATCTGGTTGTACATGCCGTCGCGTATATAGGCATCCCAGTCGATTCCGTCCCGGTCAGGCGTCATATCCCCCGGATCGTCTTCGCGCGTCGAGTCCGACTCCTCCGCAAGCGCCCCCCCCGCTGAGCCGTCCTCCTGTCCGCCCGGCTCGCCTTGTTCGCCTGGTTCGCCCGTCTCTTCCTCCAGTTCCAGCAACGGGTTTTCCTCGATTTTCTCCTTGATCTCCTGTTCGAGTTCCACCGTGGTGAACTGCAGCAGCTTGAGCGAATACATCAGCTGGGGAGAAAACTGCTGTCTCGTCTGAGGTTGCAGATGTAGTTCCATGAGCGTTTCTTCCGTTTATTCCAGGCGAAACCGCTCGCCGAGATAAATGCGGCGCGCTTCGGGATCTTCGGCCAGGTCTTCGGCCGTGCCGGACAGATAGATGCGGCCGTCGGCCATTATATAGGATCGGTCCGTAATCTGTAAAGTCTCCCGCACCATGTGATCCGTAACCAGTATACCCAGTTTTCTTTCCTTCAGGCGTCCAATGACTTCCTGGATATCCTCCACGGCAATGGGGTCAATCCCGGCGAAGGGTTCATCGAGCAGTATGAACTTCGGCTCGGTAACCAGAACCCGGCTGATCTCGGTTCTTCGGCGTTCGCCTCCCGACAGCGTATAGGCCCTGTGCTTGGCCAGATGCGCAATGCCGAAATCCTCCAGCAAAGCCTCCATCCTCTGGCGCCGGGCCTTGCGGGTCATGGGCAACGTCTCGAGAATGGACATCAGGTTCTGTTCCACCGTCATCCGGCGAAAGATCGAAGGTTCCTGGGCCAGATAGCCAATCCCGACGCGTGCCCTGCGGTACATCGGCCACCGCGTAATGTCCCTTTTTCTCCCGGTTTCCCGGTCTTCGATGAGCACCTGCCCGGATCCCGGTTTGATCATGCCGACGATCATATAGAACGAGGTGGTCTTCCCTGCCCCGTTGGGACCGAGCAGGCCGACCACCTCGCCCTGGTCTACGCGTAAGCTCACATCGTCAACGACGCGGTGATTCTGATAGGATTTTACCAGGTTCTCAGCTTGCAGGCACTGCACGAGCCCTCCGCTTTCAACGGTTTCCGTCTTCATCTTCCGGTGTGAGATAGGTCCCGTCCACACCGCCGTCCGCGTTCACCTTGACCGGTTCTCCGCCATCCAGCTCGATCACGATTTCTTTCGCCCGGACCACGTTCTGGCCGGTCGGCCCACTTTCGAGCGTGGACGGGTTGTAGGTACTCACCGCGTTTCCCTGAGCCGTTATCGTCCTGACTGCTTCGCCCTCGAAGTCCACGACCATGCTGCGGCCTTCGATGGTGCTGCGGTCCGCACCCTCCGCGTTTTCAGCGGCATAGGAACCCGAGGCGTTTCCGGTGACAACGGCTTTCGAAACCCGGCCTTCAACCAGTTCAAGCACGATTTCATCCCCGGCGATCTCGCTGTGGGCACTTCGGATCACGGGATTGCTGAGCAAATCGATCTTCTGGCCCTCGCTGTCATATCGCAACGTATCGCATTGTCCTTCCAGCAAACCTTTCACTACTTTGACCGAATCGAACACGACGGCGGCTCGAACATCGAACGCGTAGGTCATGCCTTCCCCCGTCACCACGATATCGCTTTCATCGTTCTCCTGGCGCTTGACCAACCGGGGGGCGCCGCTGAAACGCGCACTCTGCGTTGATTTGAGATACTCCGCCTGCTCACAGTAAATCGTCACGCCTTCCCCTTCGTCCACCACGACGACGGAATCCTTCGCCAGCGCCTTCAGCAGGGTACTGGATTCCGTGAAGTAGTACTCGAGACGTCGTCCCTCGATATTTATCCGGCTTTCGTCCTGCTGCCAGGCCATGTCCGGCTCACCCGTCGCCACGGTACGATGAGGCTCCTGGGTAAAGACCATGCGAGCGCCCTGCAGCACCACGCCGTCCAGCCCGTCGTCGAGCCTCACCCGACCCGTGGCGACGGCCGTTTGATCGTTCTCATAGTAAACCGCGGCGTCGGCGCGAAGCGTGCTGGCGTCGCGAACCATGCGCACGTTTCCGGCGAGATGCACGATACCGTTTAAACGATCATAGCGAACCCTGTCACTGGTCAGCACGGTACTTCCGTGCGAGAGCTTCACAGAATCGAACAGATCGAAGATCTCGTCGACACCGGTGGCCCTGAGCTCCCCCGCTTCTTCGATTTGCACGGGTTCGCGGCGTTCCTGCCCAGTCGCCCACGGAACGGAGAGCACGGCGAGACCGCAGACCGTAATCAGCAACCTGACGTACGCATTTCTACTTCGCAATATACCTGAATTCCGGCTGGGCGTCAAGGGTGGGGCCCCTTGTGAAACGGGTGTCGAAGCGTCGTGCGGCAGCCTGGTCATTTCGACTGCACACTCGGTAGAAACCGGCCTTTGATGTCGCGTCGGATGATGTATCGCCGCATGCCCGGATCGGCTTCAAACCCGTCGCCTGTAATGACATCCGTTTCCCTGGTCAATCGAACGGCGGCTTCCGTTTCGATGAGGTTATCCGCGTTCACCCAGGTCAGGGAATCGGTTTCGAGGGTACCGCGCTCCGTGCTGTGGACGATTACGCCTCCCCTGACGCGCAGGTCATGGGTCAGCCCGTCGATTTCACCCCGCTCGGCTTCGAGCGTCGATGCCAGGCTGCCGTCTTCTTCGTAGAATTCGACGTAGAGGCCCCCGTCCATGACGGTAACATTCGTCGATGAATAATACAGACGATGGCCGGCTTTTATCTTGGCTTCCTGTCGGCCGTGCCGGCTCAGGTAGATCGTCGTGTTCCATGCCTCCTGGTCCGGCAGGATATCCTGCGTGCCGGTCTCCACCGCGGTCTGATCGACGGATTGACACGCGGCCGAGCATAGGACTATGGCCGTGAACAAGTGCGACAACCAGAAGCGGGCGTGCCTTTCCGCGTCGCGAAACTCAAGGCGGGGCCGAAGCTGAGAGAAATGCTGAATCGACATGCCTGAATATACCTTACACAAACCGGTCGGGCAAGATCAAGTTGTGGGTCGATCGCCGTGGCAAACCGGGTCAAGCCTGCCGGGACGCCTTCCAGCGGTCGTGCATCCATACCCACTGGGCCGGCGCTCTCCTGATGAACCGCTCAAGTTCCGCCGTATACGCGCTCGTCGTCCATTCCACGTCTTCCGGGGTTCTTCCCGCGGGCCGAATCGGCGGGCGGACGGTTAGAAGGTGGGTATCGTCCGCCAGGCGGTGAATGGCCATGGGCACGATCGGCGCACCGGCCCGGTCGGCCAGGACGGCCGGACCCGTGGGCGTTCGCGCGGGTCTGCCGAAGAACGGCACCGCGATGCCGGCTCCCCGGGTATCCTGGTCGACCAGGATACCCACGACGTGCCCCTTCCGCAGCGCGCGCAGCACGGCGGACGCGGCCCGGTCCCGGCTGACGACGTGCAATCCGCCGCGTACCCGGTTTTTGTGCAGGATCGCGTCCAGCCTGGCATCATAGAGGGGCGCGGCCACCACGGTAACGGTGAAGCCTTTCAGCGCCAGGAACGTGCCCATCAGTTCGAAGTTGCCCAGATGGGCGCTTACGGCTACCACCCCCCTTCCCTCGCCATAGGCCGATTCCAGGCAGGAGAGTCCCTCGGCCCTGACCAGGCCGTCCACATTCTCTGCCGTGACCCCGGGCAGACGGGCGACATCGACGAAATTCCTTCCCAATTCCCGGAACACGGACCTGCCCAGCCGCCTGATCTGGCCGGGGGACTTTTCTCCGCCGTAGGCCAGTGTGAGATTGGAAAGCGTAAGACACCTGGAGGAACGGGCGACGAGGTAGGCCAGGCCGCCAATCCACCCGCTGACAGACAACGCCATCCGTCTCGGCAGCACGTTCATCAGCCCGATGAAGGCGCGCGTTGCGTGATAGACCGCGGTATTGCGCAGGCGTTTGATCAGGGAGGGCACGAATGCACCTGGATTCGACTCAGAAACCCGTGTGGGGCCGTACGACGTCGTCGATCGCCATAAGTCTCTCCAGCAGGGGTTCGAGGCGATCAAGCGGCAACATGCTCGCGGCGTCGCAAAGCGCCTCGGAAACACGAGGATGCGTTTCGATGAAAACGGCGTCGCATCCCGCGGCCACGGCCGCGCGGGCGAGGGGCTCGATGAACTCGGGTGTCCCGCCGCTCGCGTCGCTGCTCGGGCGTCCGTACAGCCGCACCACGTGGGTAGCGTCGAAAACCACGGGATATCCTGTCCGGCGCATGATGGCCAGCGACCGCATGTCGGCGACCAGGTCGTGATATCCGAAAGAGGCACCGCGTTCCGTCAGGAGGATCTGTCTGTTGCCCGTACTTTCTATCTTGGACACGATCGAAGCCATGTCCTCAGGCGCCAGAAACTGTCCCTTTTTCACGTTGACGGGCTTTCCGGTACGGGCGAGGGCCAGGGTCAGTTCCGTTTGCATCGACAGGTGCGCCGGAAGCTGCAGCATGTCGAGGACCTCGGCGGCCGCGTCCACTTCCCGCAGGCTGTGCACGTCCGAGAGTACCGGAACGCCGAGATCCCGTACTTTCCGGAGAATACGGAGCCCCTCCTCCAGGCCGGGACCGGTGTAATAGTCGACCGAGGAGCGATTTGCCTTCGCGTAGGACGACTTGAAGACGAGCGGGATCCCGAGGCGGCCGGATACTGCGGCGAGACGTTCGGCGGTTTCCATGGCCATCGCTTCGCTTTCGATTACGCAGGGGCCGGCAATCAGGGCCAGTTGCCTTCCTCCACCTATGGCGACCTCTCCGACGGCGACCTCTTTCATGGTTGCCCCTCCTCGGCGGCGAGCCGGCGCTCCGCCTTTTCCAGGTCCTCCGGCACGTCTACTCCGAGCGGGGCGTAATCGGTCTCTTTCACCATGATGCGATATCCGTTTTCCAGGGCCCGCAATTGCTCGAGCCGTTCGATGCGCTCCAGGGGCGTCGGTTCCATCCCGGCGAACGTGAGCAGGAAATCCCTCCGATAGCCGTAGATCCCCACGGTATTGTAGTGCCGGTGTGCGCGCAGGTAATTCCCGTCCGGATGGTCGCCCGGCCAGGGCAGCGGCGACCTGGAGAAATACAGCGCCTGTCCCCGCCGATCGAATACGACCTTCCCCATGTGCGGGTTGCGCAGGTCTTCCGGCCGGGCAATGCGGTGCGCGAGGGTCGCCATGGGCACTGCGGGATCGTCGAGCAGGGGTTGTACCACGGTATCGATGGCCCCGGGGGTGATCAGCGGCTCGTCGCCCTGTATGTTGACGATCACGTCCGAATCCATCCCGCGTACGGCTTCGGCCAGCCTGTCCGTGCCGCTCGGGTGGTCGGGTGACGTCATGATCGGCTCGCCGCCGAACCCGCGGACCGCGTCCGCGATACGCCGGTCGTCGGTCACGACGTAAAGGTCGGTCAGACGCCGAGCACGGCTGGACCGCTCGAACGTATGCTGGATCATCGGTTTGCCCAGCAGGACGGCCAGCGCCTTGCCGGGAAATCGAGTCGAAGCGTAGCGGGCCGGTATGAGCCCCGTGATTTTTATTTTATCGGATGTCATCTCGCGTTCAGATCACCTTGGGAACCGTGAAATGACCCCGGTCCGAAGAAGGCGCGTTCCGCAGGGCTTCCTCCTGTGTAAGCGACTTGCCGGCTTCATCGGCGCGGAAGACGTTTTTCAGGTTCAGTACGTGGGAGGTCGGGCTCACTCCGGACGTTTCAAGCGTATTGAGCTGCTCCATGTACGCGAGAATGGCGTTCAGTTGATCCACCAGTTGTCCGCGTTCTTCGTCCGAGAACTTCAGGTGGGCCAGGGCCGCGACGTGGTCTACATCCTTGACGGTTACCGTCATGCCTACCTCTTTGTATTCGTTTTTGTATTCGTTGGCATGCGCCCTTTCAGTCGGAGCGCCTGACTAGATCATCTCCAGTGCGGCGTATTTTACGATCACCTTCTTGGTCGTATCCGAAAACCGGATCGTCGCCCTCAGGTCGTCCCCGCTTCCGGCGACCTGGATGATGCGTCCCTTGCCCCAGACGGGGTGTTTTACATTCTGCCCCTGGGAGATCCGCACCCTGCCCGTCGGCGTCTGCACGATGCGGGGGGACGCGATGTCGTCTTCGAACGGGGTATCGGAGGCCCTCTCATCCTGCTGCCACGAAGAACGGGAATAAAACCGGCTGGTACTCTCCCGGGAGACGAGCTCGTCGGGAATCTCGTCGATGAAACGGGACCTCAGGGACGTCGTCGTACCCCCGTACCTCCGCCTTAAATTGGCGTGGGAAAGGAACAGCCGTTCGCGGGCGCGCGTGATGCCCACGTAGCACAGCCGGCGCTCCTCCTCCAGGTCGGCAGGACTTTCCATGGCCCGGGAGATCGGGAACAGACCGTCTTCCATCCCCGTGATGAAGACGACGGGGAACTCCAGGCCCTTGGCGTTGTGCAGGGTCATGAGGGTGACGCGGTCCGCGGATTCGTCCCAGCGGTCCACATCGGTCACCAGGGCGACTTCCTCCAGGAATTCGTCCAGCCCGGCAGTCTCACGCCCTTCCTCGGGCCTTTCGGTCCCCTCTTCCAGGGCGGCCATCAGCTCGTTTACGTTCTGCACCCGGGTCTCGGCCTCCACGTTTTTCACGGCTTCCAGTTCCAGTTCCCGCAGGTAGCCCGTTTTATCGAGCACGTCCCTTGCCGCCTCCGCTCCCGATATCTCTTTCAGCCGTGACCGGAGACGGAGCAGGAACTCCCCGAGGTCCACGGCGGCGCGGGCGGCTTTACCCGAAACGCCCGCCTCGCCGGCAAGGTACAGCGCTTCCACGTAGTCTGTGCCGCGTTCGACCGCCAGCTGCTCTATGCGGCCCACGCTGACGGCGCCAAGGCCCCGCACGGGCGTATTGACCATGCGACGGAAACTGATGGCGTCCTTGCCGTTTACAAGGATTTTCAGATAGGCCAGGACGTCCTTGACCTCTTTCCGCTCGAAGAACCGGAGGCCGCCGACAATCACGTAGGGCAGGCCGGCGCGGCGCAGTTCGTCTTCCAGCGTCCGCGATTGCGCATTGGTACGATAGAGCAGGGTGAAATCCCGCAGGACCCGGCCGGTTTCAGTACGCATCTCCTGGATCTTGCGGGATATCCACCGGGATTCGTCCCGGTCGTCCAGCGTCTCCACAAGGCCGATCTTCTCCCCGGACGGGTTGTCCGTCCACAGCTCTTTGCCCTTTCGCCCCTTGTTGTTCCTGATGACCGCGTTTCCCGCTTTCAGAATCAACTGGGTGGACCGGTAGTTCTGTTCCAGGCGGACCACGCGGGCTTCGGGATAGTCCTTCTCGAATTCGAGGATGTTGCGGATATCCGCGCCGCGCCAGGCGTAGATGGACTGGTCGTCGTCCCCCACCACGCAGAGATTCCGGTACTTTCGCGCCAGCCGGTTGACCCATTCGTACTGGGCGCGGTTGGTGTCCTGGTATTCGTCCACCAGGATATACTGGAACCGTTCCTGGTAACGGTTCAGCAGATCCGGATGCGTCGCGAATCCTGCCGCCAGCCGCATGATGAGATCGTCGAAATCCAGCGCGTTGCAGTCTTCCAGGGCGTGCTGATACGCTTCATAGACCCGCGACACCACCTGCTGTTCAAAGTAGTCCTTATACAACTCCCTGTACTCGCCGGCGGGGATCAACTGGTCCTTCGCCCCGCTGATATGGCTGCGTACCGCCTCCGGGGCGAAGCGTTTTTCAGAAATCTCCAGGTCCTTCATCACCCTGCGGACCAGGGCCAGTTGATCATCGCCGTCATAGATCACGAAATCACGGCGGAAGCCCAGCGTCTCCGCCTCGCGGCGGAGGACCCGGGCGGACAGGGAATGAAAGGTGCCCACCCACTGGGGAACGTCCCCCTGGCCAAGCATCCCGTCGATCCGGTCCTTCATCTCCGCGGCCGCCTTGTTGGTAAACGTAACGGCAAGGATATGATAGGGATCGATGCCGAGATGCTCGACGAGGTAGGCGATCCGGTAGGTCAATACCCGGGTCTTGCCGCTACCGGCGCCGGCGAGCACCAGCAACGGTCCATCGACATAGGACGCGGCCTTGACTTGAGCGGGATTCAGTTCGCCAGCGAGGTTCATTCACCGTTCCCGAACGGCCGTGTGAGGGGGATTCTGTCCAGGCTTGAGCCTGCGTCATCCATCTGGAAACAACGGTGGGCGGCGCGGAATCAAAATACACATCCGAAAATGACCCTGTCAATAGAATCATGGGTCGAGCGACGACCGTCGAAGGCCATCCCGGCCACGTCGAAGACGGTCCGAGTCAAAGATTCGTTGAATATCCAGGTGAGCCCGATATATTATGGCGGATTGTTCCCAAACCGTTTATCCGGAGCAAGAAACAGGATCACTGATCATGCTGGACTGTCTGACGGATCGCGGCGCCTTGCCCGCCGACGCCGAAGCGTTTGAAAGCGCCCTGGCCTGTTCGCCTGACAGTCTGCACGGCCCGCTGGGGACGCGGTTCTCCGCCAGTAAGCCGATTTACGTCGTCAGGGCGCCCGCGCGGCTGGACTGCATGGGCGGCATCGCGGACTACAGTGGTTCGCTGGTTTGCGAGATGACACTTGACCGGAGCGTTCTGATGGGCATCCAGGCCCGGGACGACCGAAAGGTGGTCATACACAGCGCCGGGGTGGACGTACTGGACATGTCTCCTGACGTTACGCTGGCGCTCGACGACCTGGCGCCGGGCGCGGGTATCCTGGACTACGAGACCCTGAAACTGAGATTCTCCAGGGCACCGGAATCAGCCTGGGCAGCCTACGTAGCCGGGGCTTTCTGCGTGCTGCAGGGGGAAGGATACGTGGATCGTTTCCCCCACGGCGCCACGATGGTGCTGGTGAGCAGCATCCCGCTTCGGGTGGGCGTGTCGTCCTCGGCCGCGCTGGAAATCGCAGCCATGCATGGACTGAACCTGTTATACGGAATCAACCTGGACGGGATGACGCTGGCCGTCCTTTCCCAGAAGGTGGAAAACCACGTGGTCGGCGCGGCCTGCGGCATCATGGACCAGGTCGCCTGTGCCATAGGAACAAGGGGCCGCCTGCTCTCCCTGCTCTGCCAGCCCCATACCGTACAGGAACAGATCCCGGTTCCGGACGGCGTTCATTTTATCGGAATCAACTCCGGAATCCGCCGTGAAATCAAGGGGTCGAGGTATACGCACAGCAGAATCGGCGCTTTCATGGGCCTGGCGATCTTACGGGACCATCTGCGGGCCGGCAACGGAAACGCCGGGAATCCCCGCCTTGACTACCTGTGTAACATATCCACGGTCGAATACGTGGATTCCTACCGGTCCCTGCTGCCATCGAGCTGCTCGGGCAGGGCATTCAAGCGGCGCTACGGTACCACGCCCGATCCCGTGACGTCCGTCGACCCGGAGACCGTGTACAAGGTACGCAGCCGCGTGGAACACCCGGTTTACGAACACCACAGGGCGACAGTCTTTACCGAGCGTATCCGTCTGGCGGGAGATACTGAACAACCGGGCCTTCTTGAGCAGTCAGGCAGGCTCATGTACGCCTCGGACTGGAGTTACACCCACCGTTGCGGGCTCGGTGCGAAAGAAACTACCTGGATCGTCAAGGAAGTAAGAAAACTGGGCGTGGGCGCCGGGTTCTACGGAGCCAAGATTACGGGAGGCGGAGCAGGAGGGACGGTCGCCGTCGCGGGAAACGAACGCATGTTCGACCACCTGGATCGCCTGCTTGAGCGCTACGGCGATTCGACCGGTATCGAGGCCGAACTCTTTACCGGGACTTCCCCCGGCGCACTGGAATTCGGACACCGCGTCTATCGTATAACCTGACCACGTTGCGCCCGGCATGAAGGAGTAGTTAGCGTTGAATCGCATACGCAAGGCGGTCATACCCCTCGCGGGTCACGGCGTCCGGATGATGCCGGCGACCCGCGCGGTGCGCAAGGCGCTGTTTCCCATCGTGGACGTCCGGGGACAGGTACGACCCGTGTTGCAATTGATCATCGAGGAAGCACTCAACGCGGAAATCGAGGAAATCGGCCTGGTGATCGCGCCGGAAGACGAGGCCCGGATACGCGCCTACTTCTCGCCGTTGCCGGGCCCGTTGAAATCCGCGATCGGAAATCGAGCGGATTTGCTCGCGGCGGCCGAATCCCCCGGCGAACTGTCGGAGAAGCTGACTATTGTCATACAGGATCGCCCCAGGGGTCTCGGCGACGCGGTCCTCCGTGTGGAATCCTGGATCAAGGGCGATCCGTTTCTGGTCATGCTCGGCGACCACCTTTATCTCAGCAGTGAGAAAAGAAGCTGCACGCGTCAATTGCTGGACGCCTACGCGGACCTGCAGGCGCCGGTATCGGGCCTGATCCGAAAGTCCGTGGACGCCGTCGGGCACTTCGGAACGGTTGCCGGCCGTCCCGTGCCCCGGTCGAACGGGCTTTATACCCTCGACTCCGTGGTGGAAAAACCGGAAACAGGCCTGGCACGAGACCGGTTGCGCGTGGAGGGCCTGCCGACGGACACGTTCCTTTGCTGGTTTGGCCTGCACGCCATGACGCCCGAGATCTTCAGCTGCCTGCGGCGGATGGGAAGGGACGGCGCCGGGAAAGGCGGCGAACTGCAGCTTACCGGGGCGCAGGCCATGCTGTCGTCGCAGAGAACGGCCTTCGGCCTGGAACTAAACGGCGATCACTTCGACACGGGCTCGCCCCATGGATACGTCGAGGCCGTGGCGGCTTTCGCCGGGCCCGCGGGTCTTCGCAAGCAGCCGGTCCACCGGGAATGAGCCGGAAGGCCGGCGACGGACAGTCAACCCGAATATACCAGAACAGTTTAACCCAATGGCGGTACGGTCCGCCGTTCAACAAGCGAAAAGGAATCCAATACCATGTCTGCACAGGAAGCCCCATCACGAGAAACGCTCGAATCCCTGCTCATCCCAAGCACCGCCACGCTCACTTCCGTGCTCACGGAATACGGGTTGTATAACACCTTTATGCATAACGTTGGACCGCTGGCTCCGGGTTCGCGCATGGCAGGTCCGGCATTTACCCTGCGGTACATCCCCGGCCGGGAAGATATCACGCACGTGCCCGTGGACAATCTGACGGACATGCAGCGCATCGGTATCGAAAGCATTCAGCAGGGCGAGGTGCTCGTGATCGATGCCCGGGGAGACACCCGGGCCGGTGTCATGGGCGACATACTCGCCACGAGAATCCAGCAGCGCGGCGGCGTGGGGATCGTGAGCGACGGCGCATTCCGGGATACTCCGGCCATCGTGGAGACCGGAATGGCTGCATACGCCCAGGCCATGAATGCCCACAACAGCAAAAGCATACACTACCCGAGCGACATACAGCGCCCCATCGCCTGCGGCGGAGTGGCGGTATTTCCCGGAGATATCGTCGTGGGAGACGCCGAAGGCGTGGTGGTCATCCCTCGCCACCTGGCTGAAGAGGTGGCGGCCAGGGCCGTGGCGCAAGAAGACCGGGAAGCGTTCATTCTGCAGAAGATCCAGCAGGGGCACAGCATCATCGGCGTGTACCCGCCCGATGAAAACACCCTCGCAGAATACGAGACCTGGAAGGCGAAACAGGCCTGATCACTCAATCGGTGGCCAGATCCGCGATCCGTTGCATGGCCACCACCGCCAGCAATCTTTCCTCGGCGTGCAGGGTTCTGTTCCGGCCTTCTGATTCCAGGTCCGCCAGGACCCTGTACGCCAGTTCCCCACCGTCCGATTCCAATGCGGAGCCTCCGGCGGGCGCCGCGTCGTCGTCGGCGCGATCTGGCAGATCTGCACGCGTCGCGCGAATAACGGCCTGGGCGACCTCGACGAGCCCTTTCAGCATTTCTCCGGTCTGCTGCCGCTCAAAAGCGCTCAACGCGCGGTCGACTGTGGCCGTGTACTGATTCCTCAGATCTCTATCGACGTCCGGCCAGCCGCCCAACTGGCGTCGGACGGACCTGTAAATCCGCACCATCGCCCGATCCCGTTCCATCCCATCGGCCTGGAGCAACCGGTACAGGAGGTCAGGGGCGCCGAGGAGATGACCCGCCGACATGACGAGGACACCCCGCTCCAGGCTGGTCTCGCTGGTCCGGATGAGGTCCTGAAGACGGGTCAGAATGCGGACGTTTCCCATTTTGGCCAGCGCTTCTATGGCAGACTGGATAATCGCCGGGTCCCGCTCGTGCGCGAGCAGGGCTTCCAGCGCCGTTTCCGCGCGTCGGTCCCCGATACGGTCGAGGGCGACTATCGCACTGCGTCGTATACCGGGCCTTTCGTCGTGCAGCAGGGTCACCAGGATATTGAGGCTGAGCGACGACGGTACCGCGCCCAGCGCTTCCACGGCCTCTTCGGCGATGTCCGACGAAGGGTTCCCCACGCATTCGAGGAGCGGGTTTACAGCCTCTTCCGCGCC
The DNA here is from genome assembly GCA_965202605.1 of bacterium. Lineage (GTDB taxonomy): Bacteria > JAAXHH01 > JAAXHH01 > JAAXHH01 > JAAXHH01 > JAAXHH01. Next base: position 926,508 of record OZ241838.1, on the reverse strand, counting down.
GATCCTGCTCAGGGACTGTACGGCCTCCCGGCGCACGTTACGATCACTGTCGTTCAGCAAGGCGATCAGTTCGTCTACAGCCAGGTGGCTTCCGGTTTCACCCAGTTCACGGGCGGCCCGGGCGCGGACCGACGGGTTGCTGGATTTGCCCATGCGCACGAGGTGCCAGAGCGTCGCGATGGGGTTTCCCCGGCGCACGCGGTTGATCACGTCGCGGGAAGAAACCTGCGAATCGGCGTCCACGCGGCCCAGCACGCCCATGTAGGAAATACGCAGCACCCCGTTGGCAAGGAAGAGATACTGCAGGCCCGCGATGGTGTAACCGAAGAAGGAGACGGCGGGAATGGCGTCGCAGAGGCCCGCGGCTATTCCACCCAGTAAGGCGCCACAGGCCGCGCATGCCCTCGATACCGCGGAATAGCATCCCAGAAACGCGGAGCGATTGACCGCCGGCGCCGTTTTGACGATGAGGTTGAACCGGGCGGTACCCCAGCCCGCGCTCATGCTGCCGCCCCAGACCTGAACCAGCGGCACCATGATCCAGTAGTTTTCCAGGGTCACGAATCCCCATCCCAGCGGAAACAGGGCGAGCCCCATGGCGGTAATCGACATGACCGGCTTGTAGCCGTACTTGTCGGCCAGGTATCCCCAGAAGGGATTCATGATGATCGTGGCAATGGTCTGCATGGCCGAGAAGACCGCGATCTGGGCATAGGAAACTTCAAGTGTCCGCAGCATGTAGACGGTGAAGAAAGGCGCGGCGATCTGGGCGATGAGGAGCCGTCCCGAAACCAGGAACATCAGTCTGCGAAAAGGACCGTGTCGGAACGGGAGGCGAAGCAGCTGGTTTGACGGGAGGTCTTCTCCCCGGCTTTTTGCCGGTTCGGGAATACGCGACCAGGCCCAGACGCCAATGCCGGAAAAGACCACGGCCACGACGAAAATGGTGGTGAATCCCTGCTGCGAGTCTTCCGCGGCGTATGTACTCAGGAAGAAGCCCGCGCAGACCGACGTAATCAGGCCCGCCGACGCCGTCAGACTGCGCTGGCGGGCGACGAAACGGCCGCGGATCTCGTCGGGAACCAGGTCGGTCAGCCAGGACTGGCGCGCCGGGGACACCAGGGACATTGCGGCCTTCGACAGGGTGATGCAGGCCATGAACGCCAACAACAGATACCCTTCAAAGAACAGGAAGGGGATGAAGGCGATAGGCAGCCAGAGCGATGAACTGACGCCGTTGGCCAGCAGACAGAGCGTCTTGCGCCGGGGCAGGCGCTCAATCAAAAGCGGCGTGAAGGCCTGAAGCAACTGGCCGATGGAAATGGACGCGGAGATCAGGCCGATCATGGCGCTTGAAGCGCCGAGATGCAACGCGTATCCGGTGGTGTAAACGCCCGTGGTAATAGCAGAATAAACCGACTCGAGCATGCCGTTTACGTTCCACATGCGCATCCCGCGCGAGGTCTGCAGCCGAGTCAGTTTTTTCTGTTGTTGCACGATCCTGTTTCCCCGGAACGTATGAATGCGCTTGCCTGCTGCCGAATTGCCTGCTGCCGAACACGTCTGAACTTACATTTGTTATCTTCCAGGTCTCCGCGAGGGTATGCGACGCCTCGCCAGGACCCAGCTCACCGCCGTGCCGACGCCAAGGTTCACGGCAAGGGCCATGGGGCTGATCCACATGAAACTGACCGGGTCGTTCCCATCGGGCAGCATGCCGAAAAGGGGACCGGAAAAGGCGATCAGCGAGGCGGTGAGGATGCCGCACACCGCGCCCGCGACGACGCCGGCGGGGCGTGCGAACGGCACGAACAGCGCGAAGAAGAACAGGGCGAAAATGGGCGTTGTCAGCAGGTTCGAGGTCTTGTTGGTTACCGCCGTGATGTTGCCGGGCACCAGTTCCATCAGTGAACTTGCACCGACCACAATGGCGCCGATGACGAAGGCGAGCATTTTCGCCGTCCGCGTCAACTGTTGCTCCGTTGCAGGCGACCTCCGGAACCGACCGATGAAATCAGTCGAAACCACGGCCGTAATGGCATTGACCCCGGAGTCCAGACTCGACATGGCGGCCGCGAACATGGCGGCGACCACGAACCCGGATACGCCTGGAGGCAGGTAGTAGGCGATGTAGTGGGGGAACACGTGGTCCGCCTGCCCGTCCAGACCGGCACCGGCGGGCAGCAGGTCGGGCTGGGCCTGGAAGAAGCCGAGAAGCGCGAAACCGGCGATCCACAGGGTGACCCCGATGCAGAGACCCACGAGTTGCTGGGTCAGGTAGGACCGCCGGGCCGCGCGGGCGTCTGTCGTCGCCATGAAACGCTGTACCACGGTCTGGTCACCCCCGGCCGTGGCAATGGCCCACGTCATGGACGCCATCATGGATCCGATCACGGTCAGGCGCACGGACGGGTCCAGGCTGAAGACGGGTTGTTCGTCCCAATGGGGCTGCCAGGAAACCGGAAACCAGCCGAATCCCTCGAAATGCATGGTAACCGTGACGATGACCAGAATGGCGCCTCCAAGCATGAGCAGGGTTTGCAGCGTATCTGTAATCACTACCGCGCGCAGGCCGCCCAGCGAAGTATAAATGACCGCGACGAATCCGGTAACCAGCGTGATGACGGGAATCCAGTCATCGCCCACGCCCAGCATGACGGTCATGGCCTTGGCGGACAGGTAGATCAGCAGGGCCATCCAGACCAGTCGGAGCAGGATGAACATGACCGCGCCCAGCAGGCGGATGCCCACGCCGAGCCGGTCTTCCAGCAGCTCATAGGCGCTCGTCACGCGCGTCCGCATGTAAACCGGAATCAGGCCGTATCCCACCACCAGGAAGATGATCGGAATCGTAAGGTAGTTGAGCATCCAGACGGGACCCTTGCCGATGGCCTCGCCCGGGATGGACAGGTAGGAGATGGTGCTGAGCAGGGTGGCGAACAGCGAGAAGCCGATCAGCGTCGGCGGCATGCGCCCGCCGCCGGTGAAATACTCGCTTACGGTGCTTTGCCTGCGGCTGTAGTAGTAGCCCAGCGAGATGGTCGCGAGGGCATATCCGACTATGATGATCCAGTCGACGAATGTCAGTCCACCGGAAGGCATGGCGCCTCCCTGCCATTCAACGTCAAGTCCATCGTACCTTCCAGGCTCTGGGTAGCCGCGCCGGGCTAGGGCACGGCGGCAACCCGAAGGAAGTCCGTGTGGCCGGGGCCCGCCGACGGCGAGCCGCCGACGACGACGATGTGATCGCCTGAACCGAGACCGCCGGCCGTTCGAGCCGCGTCGAGCGACGTACGGATCATCCCGTCCGTCGTTTCGAACTCGTCGCAGAGGACCGGTTTGACCCCCCAGACCAGTGCGAGCCGCCGGACGGTCGACTCCTCCGGACTGACCGCAATGATCGGAACGCTGATTCGGTGCCGCGCGGCCATCCGGGCGGTGTGTCCGGATCGCGTACAGCAGACAATGGCCTTGGCGCCGGCTTCCAGCGCCAGCACGCAGGAGACATGACTGAGCGCCTCCGAGACACCGGGTATTCCGCGTCGCTCCCGGGTACCGAACGACGTTCGCTGGAACAACCTTGCTTCGGCCTGTTCCGCTATGGCCGCCAGCGCGCGCACCGCTTCCACTGGATAGGCGCCGGTGGCGCTCTCCTCCGAAAGCATCACCGCGTCCGACCCGTCGAGGACGGCATTGGCCACATCGGCCGCCTCGGCCCGCGTGGGTCTGGGACTCTCGACCATGGACCGCAGCATCTGCGTGGCCGTGACCACGGGCCGCGCGGCCTGCAGGGCTTTGGCTATGATGTCTTTCTGTACCAGCGGGACGTCCTGGTAGGGAATTTCCACGCCCAGGTCTCCACGGGCGACCATGAGCGCATCCACGGCCGGCAGGATGTCGTCAAGCGCATCCACGGCCTCCGGTTTTTCGATCTTGGCCATCAGGGGCAGGCCCGAACCCCGGCTGTCCAGCAGCTTTCGGGCGCTCCTCACGTCTTCCCTGTTGCGGACAAAGGACAGGGCGGCCATGTCCACGCCCATGTCGAGCCCGTCCAGCAACAGGGCCCGGTCATTTTCCGTGAATGCGGCGATGCCCGTCGCGCCGCGCGGTACCGTGATGCCCTTGTGATCGGAGAGCGGACCGCCCAGAAGCACCTTGCAACGTATTTCGGGTGGCGCTACCGCCTCGATGCGCAGTTCGACCAGGCCGTCGGCCAGAAGAAGGCGCTGACCCGTCCGTACCTCGTCGGGCAGACGGGGGTAATTCACCGATACCCGGGTCCGGTCACCGGACACCGGATCCGTAGTCAGGGTGAATCCTTCGCCCACGCCCAGACGTACGGGGCCGTTCAGGAATGTCCCTATGCGGACTTTGGGGCCGGGCAGGTCCTGGAGTACGGCGACGGGTTTACCGACGTCAGCCGCGGCGCATCGTATACGGTGAACGCATTTTCGATGGTCGTCCGGACTGCCGTGGGAGAAGTTCAGGCGGAATACGTCTACGCCGGCCTCGAGGACCTGGCGGATCATCGCGGACGAACTGGTCGCGGGACCCACGGTGCACACGATTTTTGTGCGTCGCATCGGCTGGTCCTTTTGCGTGCTGTTCACGGGTCGAGGTCCGGCCAGGTGAGGGTTCGGCGGATGGGCCGGTCCGGACCGCATCCCGCCTCCGAAACTACTTCAACACCCCGATGCGCGCGACGTGCCCCCCGAGTTTGAGTTCGCCGGCGTGCACATCCCCCGGTACGGGCTCGTCGCGAAGATCCGTTGAAAGCGTCTCGGTCCTGATGTAGTCGGCGTGGGTGTCTATGGCCTCGGCCAGGTCGCCGTCGGCTTCGTAGAACAGGGTAATCCGGTCGTCCACGTTGAAGTCCGCTTCTTTGCGCAGGTTCTGCACATGGCGGACGAAATCCCGCATCAGTCCTTCCAGCAGGAGATCGCGGGTCACCGTCGTGTCGATGGCGACGGTGCAGCCAAAATCCGATATCACGGCCAGCCCGTCCGCGTCCACCCGCTCGACAACGAGTTCGTCCGGCGACAATTCGACCCGCTCTCCGTCCACTTCCAGCGACAGCGACCCGCCTCCCGCGACGAGGGCGCCGGTTTCGTCGCCGTCCAGGGCCTCCAGGGCCTGGCGAACCGCGTTCAACTGCTTGCCGAAACGGGGGCCCCATTTTGAGAAGTCCGGCTTCACCGCGTACCCGCGGAAGCCATCCTCGCTATCGACCAGGGCCAGGTTCTTCACGTTCAATTCTTCCAGGATCTGCCCCCGCAGCCGCGAGATGGTCTCGCCTTGCCGGGCGCTGGCGGGTTTCACCAACAGCCGCAACGCGGGCTGGCGGACCTTCATCCGGGCTTCGTTACGTACGGCACGGCCCAGTTCGATCACCTGCATAAGATCTTCCATGTCGTCCATGAGCTCCTGGTCGATCAGATCTTCGGAGACCTCCGGGTAAGGGCAGAGATGGACGCTTTCCGGCGCTGATTGATCGACGGGAGGGACCAGGCTCTGGTAGAGTTCTTCCGCGGAGAAGGGCAGTATGGGCGCGATCAGCCTGCTCGTCGTCACCAGAACTTCGTAGAGTGTCTGGATGGCCGACTGCTTGTCCGCATCGTCCCCGCTCTTCCAGAACCTGCGCCTGCTCCGTCGGACGTACCAGGTGGAAAGCACGTCGATGAACCGTTCGATTTCGCGGACCACGGACGCCGAATCGAAGTGGTCCAGTCTGTCGTTGCAATGCCGGATCAACTGATGGAGCCGGGAGAGTACCCACAGGTCGAGTTCACTGCGGCCCGAAACAGAAGCGGATGGGGCGATGGGCGGACAGTCAGGCAGGTTGGCGTAGGTCACGAAGAAGGCGTAGACGTTCCACAGCCTCAGCATTTTCCGTGTTACTTCCTCGGCCGGGCCGTAGCCGAACCGGAAGACCATGTTCAGCGGCGCGCCGGCGTACTGCCATCGCATCACGTCGGCCCCCATGCGTGCGGTGGCGTCCTCCACGGCGATGGCGTTGTCGCCGCTCTTGCTGAAGGGTTCGCCGTTCTCGTCCCGCATCTCCTCGTAGGTGAGAACCGCCTTGAACGGGGTCCGGTCGTAGAGGGTCACCGACATGAACAACTGGGAATAGAACCACAGTCTGATCTGTTCCCGCATTTCCGTGATCCAGTCCGCGGGAAACCAGGATTCCCAGGTGGAATCCGCGCCGCTGAGCGCAATCCCCGCCTTGTCCCGCTCGGCCTCCGGCCCGCGTTCCGAACGGACCGTGCCTTCGATGCCGCGGTGTTCCGGCAGATAGTTCAAGGTCGAAAAGGGTACGATCCCCGCATCGAGCCAGCAGTCGCCCACTTCGGTCACCCTGCTGACGGCCTCGCCGCAGCGCTCGCAGGTGATCTCGATCTCATCGATCCAGGGCCGGTGGAGTTCGGGCAGATCGTCGACGAGCGCGGGATTCACCGCCCGCTCACGCAGTTCGGCCGTGCTGCCCACAACGTTCACGTGATTGCAGTTCCCGCAACAGTAGAAGGGCAGGGGCAGCCCCCAGAAACGGCGGCGCGATATGCACCAGTCCCCCATGTTGTCCAGCCAGTCCTGCATCAGGAGTCCGCTGTATTCGGGCACCCACCGGACCGTGCCGGCGGCCTGCTTCATCGGTGCCCTGATCTCGTCGGCGGAAATGAACCACTCGTCGGCCAGGCGGAAGACCAGCGGTGTCTTGCAACGCCAGCAGAAGGGATAACGGTGCGTGTAGTCTTCCCAGCGGAACAGCACGCCCCGGGATTCCAGTTCCCGCCTGACTCCTTCGGCCGATTCCCGGACGTGGGTGGCGGCGAGCGGACCGGTATCGGCCGTGAAATAGCCGTTTTCGTCGATCGGAACGATGACATCCAGACCCAGTTCCCGGCCGAGTTGATAGTCCTCCGATCCACAACCCGGCGCGATATGGACGATCCCCGTGCCTTCCTCGTCCGAAACCATGTCCCACGCCACCGTGGTCCGGTTGACCTCTCGCTGCGCAGGGAGATCTTCCAGGGGACCATGGAACGGCAGCCCGATCAGGTCTTCTCCCTTCACCGTCTCGACTACTTCCGCTTCCGGCGGCAGGACGGTCTCGACAAGCGTTTTCATCAGGTAGTAGTATTCGCCGTCCAGGTTCGCCTTCGCGTATTCGGCCTCGGGATGCAGCGCCAGGGCCGTATTGGCGGTGAGGGTCCACGGCGTGGTCGTCCAGACCAGGAAGTACTCGTCTTCGCGGCCCCCGACGCGGCAGCGGAAGAAGCAGGACGGATCAGTCTGCTCCTGGTACGAATCCACCAGCTCGTGCTGACTCAGGCTGGTACCGCAACGCCAGCACCAGGGCATGGAACGGTAACCGCGGTAGAGCCATTTCCTGGTGTCGCAGGCCTTGAGAAAATGCCAGATGTGTTCGATGTTGTTGTCGTCCAGCGTGTAATAGGAGGCCGGATGACCGTCGTCATGGTACCACTGCATCCAGTGGCCCATGCGGATGGACTGCCGCGTGATCCGCTCCGCGTATTCATCGACCCGGGCGCGGCAGGCCCTGGAGAACCCGGCCAGACCGAAGGACTCTATATCCCGTTTGGAATCGAAGCCCAACGCCCGCTCCACCTCGACTTCCACCCAGAGGCCCTGGCAGTCGAACCCGTTCTGCCACCGCTGGTTGAACCCCTTCATGGCCTTGTAGCGGCAGTACATGTCCTTGTAGGTGCGGCCCCAGGCATGGTGGACGCCCATGGCGTTATTCGCGGTGATCGGACCGTCTATGAAGGACCAGACCGGGCTATCCGCCAATTGCGTCCGCAGTTTATCGAAGATTCGATGTTCCGCCCACCACGCGAGAATGCGCTCTTCCATGGCGGGGTATTCCATCTTTCCGTCGAAGGGCTTGAACTTCATGCGACCCACCTGTTACTACATGATTCAACGAAAAACCAGACCGCGTTCCGCGAACCGGGTCATGGACCGCGCTCCGCGAGCCAGGCCATGCGTAACACCTGCCGGCGACCGAGAAGACGCGCTGCGGCGGCTTGGCGGCCGACCTGGAACGCCGGTCAGAAAATAGGCGGTAAGGTATCGGTGCACAAGGTAATTCTGGGGAAGATCAGGCAGGCGGGAAACGCGGGCTGAACCATATTCACCTGGCAAGATCCGTATCCGGGAACCGGTTCAGTTCTTCCCGGTACGTCCGCCAGTCCGGCATCAGTTTGTCGAGGATGCCCCAGAACCGCCGGTTGTGTGAAGGCTCGATCAGGTGCGCCATCTCGTGGACGATCACGTACTCGAGGCACCGGACGGGTTTCTTGGCCAGTTCCAGGTTCAACCAGATCCGGGCGGCCCGGCAGTTGCAGGTGCCCCAGCGGGTCTTCATCTTCCGGATGCGCCATTCCGCTACCCTGACCCCCATTACCGGCTCCCAGGCAGCGATCATCGCGGGCACCAGGGACTTCAGGCGATCGCGATACCACCTGGCGAGCAGGGCCCTGCGCTCAGGCAGGCCGGTGTCGGGACGGACCCGCATCTCGAGGGTAGATCCGCCCAGCAGGTAGACGGCGGGCGGGCCGTCATAGATCGTGACATTGAGCGGGACGCTCACTCCCTCTACATAATGCCGTTCACCGGAAACGAGTTGGTAGTCGGGTTCAGGACCGCGGCTGCGTTGCTTTTCCTGTTGCCGCCGGATCCACGGCATCCGCTTGACCACGGTCTTCCGGATCGCTTCATCGGCCAGGTGGAACGGGGCCGAAACCCGGACGCGCCCGTCGGGAGGCCCCACCCTGAGGTACAGGTGCCTGATCCGCTTCCTGTAGACGTCCACCTCCAAGTCGTCCACGCGAATCTGGTAGAGTTTGACGCCTTTGATGGGCAACCCGCTTTCTGGTGAGAACCCGCGGCGGCGGACAGGCGAGCGCGTTAGACTACCCGCGAACCGATTTCAAGCACGTGCGAGCCTACAATATAGCGGCGTGTTCGAAGCGCTGGTAGTGCAAACCCCGTTTGCCGCGCCGGGCGCCAACGGTCTTGACTTGGCCGGGCAGCGCCGGGTTTATTGGCGGTTTACCCGACGGCGCTGCCCAGGCTCAATCATTCATCACATCTTCCTCGAGCATCTTTCCCGGGTTCAGGTATTTTGAGATGATGCTTCGGGGAGGGAGGAACATCTTGTCTCGCAAACCGCCAAACGTCCTGTTCCTTTTCACCGACGACCAGCGCTTCGACACGATAGGGGCACTCGGCAACCCATGCGTGCATACGCCGTCGCTGGACCGGCTGGTGTCCCGGGGCACCGCGTTTACGCACGCACACATACCCGGGGGCACCTCGGCGGTATGCATGCCCAGCCGGGCGATGCTGCACACGGGGCGGACCCTGTTTCACCTCGACGGAGCCGGCGCGGACATTCCTCCGGAACACGTGACGATCGGGGAATACCTGGGGTCCCGCGGCTACCGCACCTGGGGTACGGGCAAATGGCATAACGGCGCCTCGTCGTTCGCCCGCAGTTTTTCTGATGGCGCCGAGATCTTCTTCGGGGGCATGGACGACCACTGGAACGTGCCGGTCTTCGACTACGACCCGGAAGGCCGGTACGACGGCACGCTTCCACAGTGTCCGGACGCCGCACCACGCAGTTGTTCGACCTGTCACAGGACCCCTGGGAACGTCATGATCTGGCCGGGTTCGCATCCTACGAGGACCAGTTACGCAGCCTGAGAAACCGGCTCTGTACATGGCGTGATGACTGGGATGATGCCGGCAGCGAATGGGGCGGGGCCTTCTGGGCGGGCTACGACGCTTCCTGAGCACATGCCCGTGAAACCGCGCGCGCCGCAATGCCGACTCGCGCGGTTACCGACCTGTAACGTCCCTTCTTGTATCTTGCTCGGGCTGACCACGTCAGGCCATGCCGGTCGGGCCGGTCCGGCCGGCATGGTGCCGCTGGTAAACCGGGGAATCGGCGCATCAGGCCGCGGCCATACGGCTCCTGGCGGACCTGAAGAGGACCAGTCCAATCGCACCCAGGCCGATGATGACCAGGAGCAGGTTGACGATCCAACCGACATAGGGCAGGCTCACGGCGATCAGTACCAGTACCAGCCCGACGATCAACGGCAGCGCCATGGAACCCGTATCCTGCTGTTTCGGTCGCAGCAACGCGTTACCCAGGAAGTGCGCCACGACAATCTTGGACACGTACAGCCCCAACGCCCAGACGGCGGCCATCACGAGTCCGGCCGGCAGGCCGATGAGCGTCACGCAGAGCAGCACCGCGGCAACCGGCATCGCTATGAGCACCAGGAACCCGACCCCCGCGGACTGTAGCATGGCGCGCAGGTCGTCCAGCGGCATGCGCCGCAGCGACGGAAGCGCCCAGAGCAGCAGCATGCCCGATATGAACGCCGCGGCCAGCCACAGGGCCATGCGCACGAACGTCCAGACCGACAGCGGATCTTCCTCGTCCCGGTCCGCTTCCGGTAACTCGACGATCGTTTCGCCGGCTACAGACGCGGTGGAATCCGTTTGCAGGTTTTCCGCGTTCGTCAGGTCGACGTCGAGATTCCCACCGATCGACGCAGACGAATGAACGGCCGCCAGGTTACCCGAGAAAGTAACGTCCCGCTTCACCTCGCCCGTTACCGTAAGGGTGTTGCCGAACGCCATCACGTTTCGGCCGACCGACCCGCCCACGTTGATATCGTCTCCGAATGCAAAGAAATCTCCCCCGATCGAAGCGTCCCGTCTGGAGAGAATCGACTGGCCGAACCCATAGATGCTCTGACCGACGGAATCTCCGATGCGAATCACCTGTCCGAACCCTGCGATCCCGCCGCCCACCTCACCCTCTATTTCGACGTTCCTTCCAAAAGAAAAGACATCTCCGTGGACCGAACCCGCGATTTCGATCGACTGGGCGAACACGATCAGGTCACCGGTCACCACGCCGTCGATTCTGGCCGTGCGGCCGAAGACAATGAGCGTGTCGTCAATGATCTCGTCTGCTTCAATGGAGACATTTCCGGTGGAGCGTGTTTCGATGGCCTCCGCCGGAGCGGACAACCCCGCTGTCAGGGCCAGGCATACGAGCAACTTCGAAACCCCCGGTGATCTTCGTACCAGGACGAATACAGTACACAGCAACATGATGGCTAGCGCGGCGACACCCGCATAGCTGACCAGTGATTCCATGATCGAGCCCCCTTCCTGGATGAAATAAAACCCTGAACTGAATATCAGAGACAACTGTCCGGTGACGCGCAACGGGCTGAGCCATTCTATGCCCCAGGGTAGCTCCAGGCCCATAATCGAGTCGAAATTCAACCTCAGCAGAGCTGCGACTACCGTGACCAGTCCCATCAATATCAATGCATGGATTGGAGAAGGAGCATGGGCCGGATTCGTTTCGGCCAGGAAGGCTTCGGTGTTTCCAAATGCTCCAACGAGCGCATCCCGCTCCATTTTCAACGCACGCACAAGATCCCGGCACCACGGGCAGCGGTTCAGATGATCTTCGAACTCGAGTGCTTCGGCCCCGGACAGTTCGCCATCGGCGTACATCGAGCAACTGAGTTCAGATGGACAATCCTTCCTGCGCACCTTTTCGTCCGTCATAGTCCCTTCAGCTCCTCTCGCAATCGTTGCTTGGCGCGTAAAATCAGCGTCGCTACCGTATTCCTGTTCAGTTCGAGCGCTTCGCCGATTTCTTCGTAGGTGAACTCGTTATAGTAGGCCAGTACGAGCGGTACGCGGTATTTGTCTGAGAGCAACTGTATCGCGGACCGCACCCGTTCGCCCTTTTCTGCGCGGACCAGAAAATCGAGCGTATCCTCGGATACCCGGGAAGGGCCTATCCGGTCGGGATCGATGGACTCATAGATCCTGGCCTCGCTGCTCCGGCGACGTAACTGGTCAAGACAATGATTGGTGGCTATTTTCAAAAGCCAGTTCAGGTACGACTTCGAACGGTCGACGGTCGAACGCTTCTGGTATGCGCGGAAGAAGACTTCCTGGGTCGCGTCCTCGGCATCATCGACAGATTTCAGAAGATATCGACAGAGTGCGAGAATCCGCCGGTAATGCGTTCGGTGGGTCTTGTCGAAATCCTGATCCGGCGTGCGCTGGCTGCCTTCGGTCGAGTTCATACCACTACTACGAATACCTGGACGTAAGAGTTTCAAAGACGCTGCTGAAGGTCTGGCGCCAGGCAGAAAAGGGGTTTGGAGGGAAGTATGCAACCGGACTATGGCCGGTGGCGTCACATGCTTCAGAAAGGCAGTCCCTGCCCGCTTGATACCGCGCTTTCCACCGCCACCGCGCAGTACTTGAATTCAGGGATCTTTCCGTCGGGGTCGAGGGCGTCGTTGGTCAGGACGTTGGCGGCGGCTTCCTTGAAGTGGAAGGGTATGAAGACGTTGCCGTCGGACACGCGGGTGGAGGACTTCGATTTAAGCGTGATGGCGCCGCGGCGGGAGGTGACGACCACCAGGTCTCCGTCTTCGACGCCCAGGCGTGCCAGGTCCCGGGGCGTCAGCTCCGCGAAGGGCTCCGGGGAAATGGTGTCGAGGGCCCGGGCGCGGCGCGTCATGGTGCCCGTGTGCCAGTGCTGCAGTACCCGGCCGGTGTTCAGGACAAAGGGATACGCCTCGTCCGGCAGCTCATCGGGCGGCGCGAAGGATACGGGCGTGAACCCGCCTCTACCGAGGGGAAACGAGTCGGTGAACAGTACCGGCTCTCCCAGGGGCCAGACCACGGTTTCCCTTTCCATCGCTTCGTAGGTGATCCCCTTGAAGATCGGCGTCAGCGAGATGATTTCCTCCCATACCGCTTCCGGCCCGTCGTAGTCCCAGCACGTACCGTGCCCTCCCTGCTCCATGCGGATCATCCGGTTGGCCAGATCCACCAGGATATCTCCGTCCAGGCGGGCTTCGCCGGGAGGATCGAGCGCCTTTCTTCCGATCTGCACCATGCGGTTCGTATTGACGTAGGTGCCCCGCTTCTCCGCCGCGGTGGAAGCAGGCAGGATCACGTCCGCGAACTCGGCGGTCTCCGTCAGGAAGATGTCCTGTACGACAAGGAATGACAGTTTCTGAAGGGCCTTCCGGACCTTGTTCATGTTCGGGTCCGAAAGGAAGGGGTTCTCGCCCATCATGAACATGCCCTCGATGCCGCCGTCGAGGGCGCCGTGCATGATTTCCACGACCGTCAGACCTGATTGCGGGTCGAGCGGGGCGCCCCAGGCCTTTTCGAAGTGCTTCCGCACGTCCGGATCGTCCGCTGGCTGGTAACCCGGATAGAATCGCGGAATCAGCCCCACGTCGGATGCGCCCTGGACGTTGTTCTGACCCCGCAGCGGGTGCAGGCCCGTGCCCGGACGTCCGATGTTGCCGGTCATGAGGCAAAGGGAGATCAGCGCCCGGGCATTGTCCGTGCCGTTGACATGCTGGCTGATCCCCATGCCCCAGAAGATCATCGCGCTCCGTGCGCGGCCGTATTCGACGGCGATTTCTTCGATCACCGAAGCGGGGACGCCGGTGATCTTCGAAGCTGTTTCGGGCGTATAGGGCCGCAGGGCCGGTTCGAGCGCGTCGAAGCCTTCCGTCCTCTGTGCGATGAAGCCATCGTTCTGCAGCCCTTCGCGCAGAATCACGTGCATCATTCCGTTGAGCAACGCTATGTCGGTACCCGGCTTGAACCGTACGTACCGGGTGGCGTGGTCGGCGATGGTCGGCCGCCGGGGATCGAGGACAATCATCCTGGCGCCGCGGTCTACGGCCTGTTTCATATAAGAAGCGGCCACGGGATGATTGTCTTCCGTATTGGACCCGATTACGAAGATGACGTCGGTTTCGAGGACCTCCTGAAAGGCGTTTGAGACCGCCCCGCTCCCGATGGCCTCGGTGAGGGCCGCCACGGAGGACGCGTGGCAGAGGCGCGTGCAGTGGTCGACGTTATTGGTACCGAAGACGACGCGGATCAGCTTCTGAAACAGGTAGGCTTCCTCATTGGTGACTTTGGCCGACCCGAAGCCGGCCAGCGCGCCAGGTCCTTTCGTGTGCTTGATTTCCAGCAACCGGCGGGCCGCCAGGTCCAGCGCCTCGTCCCATTCGGCCTCACGGAACACTTCCCGTATGCGGTCGTTCCATTCCGGCGACCTCAGCGAGCGCCTGAACTCCCGGTAATCCTGGAAGTCCGCCGAGAGCGGCCGCTTCGGATAGGCTTCTTCCCTTCTGATTAGCGGTTTCAGCAGCCTTTGCGGATGGTGGGTATAGTCGTAGCCGTATCTGCCCTTGACGCAAAGCCGGCCCTCGGTATGGGTGTCTTCCCGCCCCGTCACTTTTAGGATACTGTTGTCCTGTACATGGTACGTGATACCGCAACCCACGCCGCAGTAGGGGCACACCGAATCGACTTTCCCTGATGCGGTTGCAGCGGTCCCATGGCCCGTGTCCACCATGGGGAGGTCCGTCAGCGCGCCGGTAGGGCACGCGGCCACGCACTCGCCGCAGGCGACGCAGGAGGATTGCCCCATGGGCAGGTCGTTATCGAAGGCGATGCGGGTATCGCACCCCTTGCCGGCGCGGCCGATTACGTCGTTTACCTGGACGTCGTCGCAGGCGCGGATGCATCTGTCGCACAGGATGCAGGCGTCGTGGTCCACCGCGATGACGGGCGAGGACAGGTCCCGCTCCACCGCCGGGTTCGAACAGGTTGACGCGTACCGTCCAGGTTCCGATTGCAGCAGTCCGCCCAGTAGCGCCAGTTCGTCCTGCGTCGGCGGTTTGCGCCGTTTGTCCTCAGGAGGTTGTCGGGCCTGGAGCAGTTCCACCAGGGTGCGGCGCGCGCGACGCACCCGTTCCGTGTCCGTGCGCACCACCATGCCGTCTTCAACCTGGCGGATGCAGGCCGCGGGCAGGACGCGGGAGTTTTCGACGTCGACCGCGCACACGCGGCAGACGGCGACCGGCTGCAGTTTGGGATCGTGGCACAGGGTGGGAATGTCGATACCCGCCGACCGGGCAGCCTCCCATATCGTGGTTCCTTCCGGCGCGGCAACTCTGCTGCCGTCGATCGTCAGCGTTACTTCCCCGCTACTCATCCGAACCGCCTCCGGCTTCCTCCCCCCGGCGGGTCGCGGCATGCCGGCGGGGGGGCTCGAATTCGTCCGGGAAATACCTGAGCGCGGAGGTAAGCGGCAGCGCCGCCGCCTGGCCGAGGCCGCAGATGGAGGTGAGTTCCATGGCTTCGGCAATGTCCGTCACGGGTTCCAGCGTACCGGACCGGCCGTTTCCTTCGAGCACGGCGTCAAGCATATGCACCAGGTGCTCCGTACCCGTCCGGCAGGGCACGCACTTGCCGCAGGATTCGTTGCGGAAAAAGGTTACCGCGTTCTGGGCCAGGTCCACCATACCGGTGCCCTCGGCTACGACGATGACCGCACCGGATCCCAGCATGGATCCGGCATCTGCAAGCGGTTTGAAATCAAGGGGGATCTCCGCCATGGACGCGGGAAGGAAACCCGATGAAGTTCCGCCCGGCGCGAAGGCTTTCAGCTTACGGCCCCCGCTGACGCCTCCGCCGTAGTCGCGGATGAGATCGCATACCCGCGTCCCGAGCGCGATTTCATAGACCCCCGGTCTTTCGACATGACCGCTGAGGGCAATGTACTTGCGTCCCGAAGCGCCGTTTGTTCCCTCGGTCCGGAACCAGTCGGCGCCACGCTGCAGAATGGCGGGCACCCAGGCGAAAGTTTCGACGTTGTTGATGAGCGTGGGCCTGCCATGCAGACCGTGCGTGCCCGGAAAGGGCGGCTTGTTCCTGGGTTCGGCCCGTTTCCCTTCCATTGCTTCGAGCAGGGCCGTTTCCTCGCCGCAGATGTATCCGCCGGGACTGTCGAAGATCTCCAGGTGAAACGATCGTTCCGAATTCAAAATGCCGTCGCCCAGGTATCCTGACGAGTAGAACGCCCTGATGGTCTTCTCGAGCACTTCCCGTTCCCGGTCGTACTCGTGCCGGAGGAACAGGTATCCCTGGTTCGCGCCGACGGCGAGTCCGCCCAGGGTCACCCCCTCGATGACGAGATGGGGGTAGTGGTACAGGATTTCGCGATCCTTGAACGTGCCGGGTTCGCTCTCATCCGCGTTGCAGATCGCGAACTTGACCTCGGATTCCGTTTTTCTGACCAGATCCCACTTGACGCCGGCCGGGAATCCGGCTCCGCCCATGCCGCGCAGGCCACTATCCCTGATGGTCTGCACGAGCCGGACCGCATCACCGCCGGAAACCCACTGTTTCAGGGACTCGGCGGCCAGGGGATGATCATAGGGATCGATGAGCCCCGGGTTGGTCCGGCGTCTGAAGGGTTGGCGGCCGATCTTCCCATTGTCTGCGAGACGGGCGACGAATCTGGCGAGCCGATCCACCGACATGCCCCGGTAGCTGCCATCGTTGATCGACACCGCCGGCGCGCCGTCGCACTGTCCGAGGCATGACGTCCCGCTCACCTCCCACTGGTCCAGCCCGGCATAGTCCACGGTTTCCCGCAGGGTCTCGAGCACGTCGCAGGCGCCGTGGAGATGGCAGGAGAGATCGGTACAGACTCGAAGCGTGGCCTCAGGAGGAGGTTCCAGCCTGAAATGAGGATAGAAACTGGCCACGCCGTGGGCTTCGTAAAGCGGAATGCCCTTGCGTTCCGACAGGGATTTCAGTTCCTCATCGGGCAGATAGCCGTGACGCGCCTGTATCTCCCTCAGATCATCGATCAGCATGTACTCGGTCCGGTAGTGCGCGTTTAGAGGGTGAGTCGGTGTATCGAGGTCGTCCAGTCCGGTCCGTCCAGATCGACGAGTCGGAACGCGGCCGGCTCGTCGGTAGCTATGACGCGGGTGCCGTCCGCCTTTGTCACGGGGTCCTTCCGGAACTGCAGGCCCACACTCGGTGCGGTCAGGACAGTCGCATGCCCCAGTTTCATGTGAAAGTCGTAGTGCACGTGACCGCACAGGATCAGCCGTAACGAAGGCCGGTTTTCGCATATCCGGAGAAACCGGCCGCTGTCCTGGAGAATCAGTTCATCCATCCAGTCGACGCCCACGGGTACCGGGGGATGATGCATGCAGATGACGGAAGGAAGGCCGGAATACAGCTCCTGTTCCAGCCAGTTCAGTTGCGCATCGTCAAGCCTTCCCGCAACCTCCCCTTCGTCCTGGGTATCGAGCACGATAATCCGGTGGCCGACCCGGTCCAGGGCGTAGTAGTACGGGGCCGAATCCGCTCCGGACTCTTCCAGCATGACCCGGCGGAAGGCTGGTCTGTAATCGTGGTTTCCCATGGCCATTCGGCAGGGAAAACGAAGGGAGGGAAGGAGATCTTTTAAGGCCCGGTAGGAATCTTCGGATCCGTCGTTGATCTGATCGCCCGTCATGACGACGAGATCGGGGGCGGGGATCAACCGGTTTACCGCCTCTACGGCGGCACGCAGTCGTCTCAGCGTGTCCTGGCCGTGTACGGGCTGCCGGTCCGCCGGCACGATATGGGGATCGGAAAGCTGAACGATGCGCATGGTTCAGGACTTCCAATCCTTTACCAGCTGGACGAGCAGACGAACCCCCACCCCGGTGGCCCCCCTGGGGCAATAGGGCCTGGCCGTATCTGTATACGCCGTACCCGCGATGTCGAGATGCACCCAGGGACGACCGGCGAACTTCTCAAGAAAGGCGCCGGCGGTCAGGGCGCCTCCCCATCGGCCGCCGGTATTCTTGACGTCGGCGACATGGCTTTTGATCTGATCGTGATATTCCTTCCACAGCGGCAGCGGCCATACCCGTTCTCCCGCGACTTCGCCGGCCGCGCGAACCCGGTCCTGCAACGTTTCGTCGTTTCCCATCATCCCGGACGCGGCGTGGCCGAGGGCGACCACGCAGGCCCCCGTCAGCGTGGCGAGATCGATCACCGCCGCCGGATTGTATCTTTCCGCGAATCCCAGGGCGTCGGCCAGTACGAGGCGTCCTTCGGCGTCGGTGTTGATGACTTCGATCGTCTTTCCCGAGAGGGTCGTAATGACGTCGCCGGGCTTCAGCGCCCTGCCGTCCGGCAGGTTTTCCGTGGCCGGAATGAGCCCCACCACGTGGACGTCCGGTTTCAGCATGGCGATGGAGCGCATGGCGCCGATCACGGCGGCCGCTCCCGACATGTCGTGTTTCATTTCCTCCATGCCGCCGCTCGGCTTGATGGATATGCCCCCGCTGTCGAAGGTAATTCCCTTCCCGATGAACACGAGGGTATCCCGCCCATCGGATGGTTCGCCATATTCCAGTACGATGAAGCGTGGGGGCTCCTCGCTGCCCGCGTTGACGGCGATCAAAGCGCCCATGCGTTCTTTTTCGATGTGCTTTCGGGTCAGGACCTGGCATTTCAACCCGTTTTGAGCGGCCATTCTCCGGGCGGAGGCGGCCAGCTTGCGCGGCGGCAGCGCGTTGCCGGGCGCATTGGACAGATCCCGTGCCAGGTTCGTACCCGCGGCGGCCATTCGGCCGGCTTCGATCCCCTTCCGGATGTCACGGGACTGCGCGCGCCGCGGGATCAAAACCGTCAGGCTTTCGAGCCTGGATCCACCAGTCCCGTCGGTCTTGAAATCATCATAACTATAAGCGCCCAGCAACAGCCCTTCTACAGTCGCCTGTGCGCAGTTTTCGGGCAGAAGGTCCTGAACGTCCAGCCCGTGTATGGCCGTCGAGAGTTCAGTCACGCCGAGTTTCAGGGCTCTTTTGACGGCGGTACCCGAAGCTCGCCGGGCCGATTCCAGGTCGAAGGCATCCCGATTCCCGAGCCCGACCAGGATGACCCGGCCGGGAGGCGCCAGGTCTCGCGGATACAGTACCGCGACCTCCCCGCCATCACCCTTGAAATCCCCCATCGCCTGTATCTCGCGCAGATAACGGCGGAGAGCGGATTCCATGACGGGGGCGTCGCCTTCCTCCGGTTTATCCTCTTTGAACAGCCCGATGATAACGGTGGTATCGATTTCAGATCCGATACGCCCGATTTTCAAGTCGATTTGCATGCTTCTTTCATTCCGGTTTCCTTTTCTTCGCGCTTGATGCGACAGGCCTCTTCGCGCTTTAAGCGATAGGCGCGGTCGAGCAGTTCCACGGGGTGCAGGACCTCGATTTCCCTTCCCTCCCGGCGGACCCCATGTTGAATCTGCAGGATGCAGCCCGGGTTTCCGGTCGCCACCACGTCGGGCCGCGCCTGCCTGACGTGACCCATTTTCCGGGCAAGCAACCTGTCCGCCATATCGGGATGGGTGACGTTGTACACGCCCGCACTGCCGCAGCACCAGTCCGATTCCTCCAGCTCGACGAGTTCAAGGCCGGGGATCCGGCTCAACAGGTCACGGGGCTGCTCGCGGATGCGCTGTCCATGGGCGAGGTGACAGGCGTCGTGATAGGCCACCCTTGCCTCGATCCTCCCCATCTCCTCTTTGACCGGTATCCCGGCAAGAAACTCGTGCACGTCCTTTACCATGGCGGAGAAGGCAAGGGCACGGTCCCGGTACGCCGGGTCGCCGGCCAGGAGGTCGCCGTATTCTTTCAACTGGGCTCCGCAACCCGCGGCGTTTATGATGACGGCGTCCACTTCCGCGTCTTCGAACGCATCGATGTTCTTCCGGGCGAGCGCCTGCGCGGTGCCGCGTTCCCCGCCGTGTACCTGAAGCGCACCGCAGCAGGTCTGCTGCCGGGGGATCACGACGTCACATCCGTTTTCGTTCAACACCCGCGCCGTGGCGACGTTTACATGGGTGAACATTTCGTTCATCACGCAACCCGTTACCATACCCACGCGGCAGGAAGCCGGCCCCCTGGC
Organism: bacterium; assembly: GCA_965202605.1. GTDB lineage: Bacteria > JAAXHH01 > JAAXHH01 > JAAXHH01 > JAAXHH01 > JAAXHH01. The sequence continues at coordinate 906,633 of OZ241838.1, read as the reverse complement.
CGGCATGAAATGCTTCAGCCGGCCCTTCAATGAAGGATCGGGCAGGGCGGGCATCATGGATTCCAGGTCGCGCAGACGGGACGGAAGCAGTTTCGTCAATCCCAGCCTGCGAACGAGCCATTGCAGTCCCGTCGACTGGTAGATGCGCATGGGGATAAAAAAAACGGAGAGTTTGAAACGCGACGGCAACAGCTTTTCAAAGACGATCCATCTGAGGGCCCTGCCGGGCGCGGACCGGGGACGCTTCTCGACGATCTCGGCGCGGGCCGCCTCGACCAGGCTGCCGTAATGGACCCCCGCGGGACATGCCGTTTCACACGCCCGGCAGTTCAGGCACTGGTCGATATGCGTCTCGAAGTTGTCCGTGAGTGCTATGCGCCCGTCCGCGTACGCCCGCATCAGGTGGATGCGGCCCCGGGGGGAATCCATTTCGACGCCGAGTTCCGAATACGTCGGGCAGGCCGGCAGGCACAGGCCGCAGTGCACGCAGTCGAGGAACTTGTCGTATTCGCGTACCAGCCTATTCTGCGTGGTCATTCGGCACGAATTCCGATCTGTAGGTAACAGGAGGCCGTTATCCGGACCGGCACGGCCAATTCAAACGCGCCGGGAGTTCAATGTGTGAAGCAGTGTGCACGACTTGCTTCACATGGGATTGGTCGTTACATAACAACGGTTTACCGGCATGATGTCAAGCAATTTGTCCAACCGGCAGGTAAATTTAGCCCTTCCGTTTTTCCCCTTTCAACATACCTTTCATGGGCCGCCGCGCCCTGCCCGGCGCCTGGCAGCAGCCGGATCCAACTATCGTGTCGACCAGCGTGGAAGGAGCGAATTCCATGTCCGCATTTGAAGGTATTCTGCCTGCCATCATCACCCCGATGACCAGCGACGGTAGTTTCCACGAGGAAGCGTTCCGCAAGGTCATGGAATTCAATATCGAGGCCGGCGTCCATGGATTCTGGATCGCCGGGGGCACGGGGGAGAGCATACTGCTCAGCGACGACGAGAACATGCGGATTGCCTCGGCGGCGGCGGACCAGTCCCGGGGCCGCGTAAACAACATCATGCACGTCGGCGCCGCAACCACGGAAAGGGCGGCCCGTCTTGCCGGACATGCCGCCCGCGCCGGCGTTGAGGCAATCTGCTGCGTACCGCCTTTCTTCTACGGGCGAACGGATCGAGCGATCGCCGAACACTACCGTATCGTGGCCGCCGCGGCGGACCTGCCCCTCTTCGTCTACAACCTGCCCCAGTCTACGGGCGTGGAGATCACCCCGGACCTGATGCGCAGGATCCAGGACCGGGTACCGCAGTTGACCGGACTTAAGCACTCTTCGCAGGTTTTCCCCAACGTAAGGACTTTCGCGGCCATGGGCCTGAGCTGCCTGGTCGGCAATCACCAGCTGATGCTGCCCGCCCTGACGATCGGCGCCAGGGGCTGTGTCGACGGGCCGCCCATCATGGCGCCGGAGTACTGGGTGGAGATCTGGACGGCCTACCGTGCGGGCGACCTCCAGCGGGCGGAAACGGCGCAGGACCGCGCGAGCCGTCTCTGGGAAGCCCTCTGTTCGTGCGGCGGGGAATTCCATGCCGTCGCCAAGGCCGCGCTCAGCGAGCGGCTGGGGATCGAATGCGGAGCGCCGCGTCCTCCCGGCACGCCCATGACCGAAGAGCAACGCCAGGCGCTGCGCGGGATCATGGGCGAACTCGGCCTCGCGTGAAAGGCCGCCACACCCGGCCGCGGAATCCGGGTCCGGACCGTCCTATCGGTTCTCCGGGCGGCGGTTCTCCACGCGCCGGACGATATCGTCCCCCACTTCAACGGTACTCGACGAACCGCCGATGTCGGGCGTGCGCAACCGGGCTTCACGCAGGTTCTCCGCCACGGCCCTTCGTATGGCCGTTCCCGCTTCCTCTTCGCCCAGAAACTCGACCATCATGGCCGCCGCCAGGATCGTGGCCAGGGGGTTGACCTGGTTCTTGCCGATGAGTTCGAAGGCCGAACCGTGGACCGGCTCGAACATGGAAGGATGTACGCGTTCCGGATTGAGATTCGCGCTGGGCGCCAAGCCCATGCTGCCGATAGTGATCGCCGAAATATCGGTGAGAATGTCGCCGAACAGGTTCGAGGCCACCACCACGTCGAAGTCCTTGGGCCGCCGCACGAAATCCATGGCGGCCGCGTCGATCAACAGGGATTCGGTCTCGATCTCCGGGTACGCGTCTTTCACGTTATCGAACACCTCGTCCCAGAAAACCATGCCATAGCCCTGGGCGTTCGACTTCGTGATGGAAGTGACCTTGCGCCTGCCCCCGCGCCGACGCGCTTCTTCGAAGGCGTAGCGGATGATGCGTTCGGTGCCGTGCCGGGTGAAAACGGACGTCTGGACCGCGACTTCCTGGTCGGTCTGATGGTACACCCTGCCGCCGATGTCCGCGTATTCCCCCTCGGTGTTCTCCCGGATGACGACCAGGTCTATGTCGCCCGGTCGCTGCCCGGCCAGGGGAGATCGGACCCCTTCGTAGAGATAGGCGGGCCGAACGCAGGCGTACTGGTCGTACCGCCGGCGTATGGGAAGGATCAGATTGTTCAGGGTGATGTGGTCCTGGACTTCCGCGTCGCCGACCGCGCCGAAGAATATGGCGTCAAAGGAGGCCAGTTCTTCCAGGCCGCCCTCGGGAATGAACCTTCCCGTGCGCTTGTAGCGATCCGAACTCCAGTCCAACCGGGTGAAGCGAAAGGCCGGGCCGCCCAGTGCTTCAAGCACCCGTATGCCTTCCTCGATGACTTCGGGGCCGACACCGTCCCCGCCGATCACGGCGATCTCGTAGTTTGACATGCTTGGAATAACCGGTTTTCCTTTCCGGATTCAGCCTGGCCGCGGTGAGCGTCTGAGGCGCGGTCACGTGCCACGGCGATCGGAATCCGTCTGCTTGTCAGAGGGAGCGTTTCAGAGGGTGCGTCTCAGGGGCGGAGCCCTTCTGATGAACAGTCGTCGCAGATCCACGCGGCGCGGGTCATCCCTCCCGCCGGGATTTCCGTGTCGTAGTCCGGGGTGACCGGCACCCGGGTCCTGCCGCAGAAGTCGCATTTTCCTTTCTGTTTCCCCGCCGGACGCTCAGTACGCTTCATGGAGACCACATCTTTCTCAAGAAACGGTTCGGCGAACATTCGCGCGAATCCGAGCACCTGCCGGTCGGTTTCGGAATCCAGCGCGCGCCTGACGATGGGTTCGAAGGCCGGATCGGTGGGACAACCGCCGTCTTCCAGCGTATGCCAGGCGCGCCGGCGGACGCGGGGGTCTTCGTCTTCCATCATCCGGTAGAGCGCCTGCCAGACCTCCTCGTCGCGGTGACGGACGTGGCACGGACACATGTAGGTCGCGGCCAGGATCCGGTCCTCGGGATCGGTACTCGCGGACAGGAGCAGGAGCTCCTCGATTTCTTCCCTGCTCACGCGCTCTTCGCCCGGCTTCCGCCACGCCTTCTGATGTCGGTTGAGTCCCTGGTTTCGTCGTGCCATGACGGTATCGTGGCTATAACTGCTGTACAGGATTGGCAAGCACGCCGATCTCCGGCGACGAAATGACCACGAGATCGCCTTCCCGCAGGCCGAGGTCGTTCGGGACGATGATGCCCGTGCCCGTGGAAACGACGGTGCCCGACGGTATGAGATTGTCCCGGTACAGGTATTCGTTCAACTCGTCAAAGCTGCGCGCGAGTTGCGACGTGTTGGCCTCCCCCTCGAAAACTACGGCGTCGTCCCGGAGGATCCGGCATTGAATGTCGATATCGTAAGGATCGTCGATCGCGTCCGCCGTGACGAGCGTGGGGCCAAGCGCGCAGCATCCCTGGTAGATCTTGGACTGGTTCAGATACAGCGGGTTTTCCTTCTCGATGTCCCAGGCTGAAACATCGTTGCACAGGGTATAGCCCACGATTTCGCCCTCGTCGCCCAGCACGTAGGCGAGTTCCGGCTCGGTGGCGGTAAACTTCGAGTCGCCGCGCACGCAGATCGGCGCATTGGGGCCTGAACAGCGGGAGGCGGTGGCCTTGAAGAAGGACTCCGGGCGGTCGGAGTTGTACACCTGGTCGTAGATGTTCTGCTGGGCGTCATCGTCCCTGAATTCGGCGCTGCGTTTGTAGGTCACGCCAAAGCCCCACACTTCGGGAGCAAACAGCGGTACCATCAGGTGGGGGAAGCCCACGTCCGGCGTAACGTCCAGCGACTCATAGGTAAACCCGGCCAGTTGGCCGTCGTATCCGTTCAATGCACGTTCGACCAGTTCCGACAGGGAAAGGCGCGCCGCGCCGGCCACGTGCATCAGGTCGTTGACGGTTTCCACTTCCGGCATGATTTCCGTGAGATCGATGACGTGATCATCCTGGACGATGCCGACGCCGGACTCCTGGCCGGGTTCGTAGAATTGAACCAGTTTCATGGGGATTTCCCGGGATTGGATTGATGTGTTTCGACGGTTTCACGTACGCCATGAGTACAGGTAAAAGATAGAAGCCAGGGGACCGGTGTAAAGGGAATTCTACCCGATATCCGAAGCGATAATGCTTGCCCGGCGCAACGCCCAACGTTACAATAATTGTTGAAGCGCTGGCGCCGATAGGGTGTATATAACTGCGTTTTCGGATGTACTCCAAAGCGCTACAATTACGACAAGGAACGTGTACCTGGTGATTTACCTGTTTCGGGCCGCCATCCTGCTGATCGTCATGCTGGCGGTCACCCTGCCCGCGGCCCGCGGTCAACGAACCCCCGACTCTCCCGTGGCAAGCTGGCGCAAGCTCGAAACGCCCATGACCGACAACTGCGCCCTCTGCCATCAGCGCCTCGGCGAACCCCTCGCGAAACAGGTGGCGGAATGGCAGGGCAGCATACACGCCTGGCGCGGCGTCTTCTGCGATACCTGCCACGGGGGCGATCCCACCAGCACCATTCTCACGGTGGCCATGGGGGAGCAGAACGGGTTCATGGACGCGCCGCTGCCCGAGGCCATTCCGGAGGACTGCGGAAGCTGCCACCCTGAAGCGCTGGAGAGTTTCTACGAAAGCGCCCATGGGGAGCTGTTCGAAGCCAATGACTTCGAACCGGGATGCGTCACCTGCCACAACAGCCACGACGTCCGGGAAGTCCACATCGACATGGTGTCCATCACCGCGCCCTGCGGCGAATGCCACGACCAGGACTATATCGACGAGGTCCGTATCCCGCTGGAAGACACCGACAGCCGGATCAACGCATTGCACGCCCAGATCCTCGCCATGCCCCGGGACAACCCCAACGCGCCTTATCTCCGCAACCGCCTCCTGCGCGTCCGTCAGCAGTTCCGCGGCCTGGCCCACTACCTGGCCACCAATACCATCGTCACGAAAAGACAGGGTATAGACCGGGAACTCGACTACATCGAATTCATGCTCCATTTCGACGACAGCACGGTCGAAGGGAAGTAGCCGCAAGGATACCGGCGGCTTTCCCGGTTCGGCCGGGCCGGACAGACCCTGTCTAACCTACCGGTTCGGCCGGGCCGGGATTTCGTTACACAAGGGGTATTTCTATTGACAATCCTCGCGAACATCCCTAATTTTGACGGGCTTTGCAAAGCAAGGTCGCCGAGGTAGCTCAGGCGGTAGAGCAGTGGACTGAAAATCCATGTGTCGACAGTTCGACTCTGTCCCTCGGCATTATCAATCGTACAAACCGGCACATCCCCAATCCAACCGGCCCACCGGCACGCAGCCAACTGGACAACAGCGGCCCCATCCGCCGGATCGGTCCGGTTCCCGCAACCGGCACGGACAACGGACGGCTCCTGTAACCGGCACGGACAACGGACGGCTCCTGTAACCGGCACGGACAACGGACGGGTACCCCACCCGCCGCAGGAACTGTAGCGTTCTTCCCCTGCAACCTTTCTCGATCTGATCGAGTCGAAACTATCGACAACGGTCTTGATGAACGGCCGGCGGCGCATCGAACGCCCGGCCGTCAGCCCGCAGACGCGCCTGTTCATCCATATTCCCGCCCGCGCCGGGGTGCCGCCATACCCCCGCTCGCGCCGGGGTACCGCGAAATCATGTTCCGAAGCTACCTCACGATAATCTATCGAAACGCCTTGCGCCACAAGGGATACGCCGTGATCAACGTCCTGGGGCTCGCGGTGGGGATGACGTGCTGCATCCTGATCCTGCTGTACGTTCAGGACGAACTCGGTTACGACCGATACGCGTCGCGCCACGACCGTATCTACCGGCTTGCCACGTCGATCAAGACCGTGGATCGTGCGGATACCCGAACCGCGCGGAGTCCGACGGCCTGGGGCTGGATGCTGGCCGACGCTTTTCCGGAGGTCGAAGGGTTCACCCGAATAAAAGCGCCGCTGGTCTCCTGGCAGGTCACCTACGTGGAAGGCAACAGGCGGTTCAACGAACCCGGTTTCTATTTCGCGGATCCCGGCATACTGGATCTGTTCGATTTCAAACTGATACGCGGCGACGCGAACACGGCCCTGGACGCCCCCAATACGGTGGTTATGACCGAATCCACGGCGTCCAGGTACTTTGGGAGTGACGAAGCCCTGGGCAAAGTGATCCGCATCGATAACACGTACGACCTGACCGTCACCGGCGTTATGGAAGACGTGCCTCGGAATTCCCATATGACGTTCGGCTTCCTGGGGTCCTTCGAAACGCTCAACGTCAACCCGATTTACGGGGGGCAGGACTACGGCAGGAATACGCAGAACTTCGTCCCGGACCTCTATACCTATCTGCTGCTTGCCGAAGGTTATCCGCCGGAGTCCCTCGAGCCGAAAGTGGCGGAGTTCATCGAAACGCGCTACGGGCCGGTCCTGAGCCAGCTCAACGCCCAAATCGAAGCCGTTCTCCAGCCGTTGACGAGTATTCACCTGCATTCGAACCTCGACGGGGAACTGGGCGCGAACAGCGATATCGCCTACGTCTACATCTTTTCGGCCGTCGCGTTCTTTCTCCTGTTGATCGCCTGCATCAACTTCATGAACCTGGCGACGGCCCGCTCCGCCGGCCGGGCCCGGGAAGTGGGCATTCGCAAGGTGGTGGGCGCGTTCCGCGTTCAATTGATCTATCAGTTCATGGGCGAATCCACGATCATGGCGGCGCTTTCACTGGTCGTGGCCACGGGGCTGGTCTACGCGTTTCTCCCCGCCTTCAACGCGCTGGCCGGCAAGGACCTGATCTTCGCGTTCGACGATGTGAGCATGGTGTTCAGTCTGATAGGGATCGTGGCGCTGGCCGGCGTGCTGGCCGGCAGCTATCCGGCCCTGTTCCTGTCCTCCTTCCAACCCGTCTCCGTGCTGAAGGGCTCATCCAGGGCGGGCGCGGTGAATACGAACCTGCGGAAGATACTGGTCGTGCTGCAATTCGTCATATCGGTCGTGTTCATCATCGGTACGGGCGTGGTGTCGGATCAGATGCGGTTCGTGCAGGACAAGCACCTGGGATTCGACAAGGAACAGCTTGTGGTCATGCCGCTCGGAGATCCCAGGCAGCGCGTGATCTACAATACCTACAAGGACAGGATCGCCAGCTCTCCCGACGTATTGGGCGTAACGGTGGCAAACGAAATGCCGGGCGGCCTGGTGAACGACATCCTCTTTACTCCGGACGGCGCTCCGGAAGAGGAACTGGTCCGCATCAACAACATGTGGATCGATCACGATTTCATCCGCACGATGGGTATCGAACTCACCGCGGGACGCGATTTTTCCAGGGCCTTCCCCACGGATACGCTGCAGGCGTTCGTGATCAACGAGGCCGCCGTAAAATGGCTGGGGTGGGATGGCGCCCCGCTCGATAAGAAAATCCGCCTGGGAAACTTCAAGGACGGACGGGTCATCGGCGTCGTGCGCGACTTCCACGTGCGGTCGTTGCACAGCGGCATCGAACCCATGATGCTGCAACTGGCGCCGGGTCCGGACCCGCTCCACTATCTCGCCGTGCGGATTGCCCCGGATGACGTAGCCGGGACGATGGGATTCCTGGAAAGCAGCTGGCGCGAGATCTACCCGGACGATTCGTTTACCTATTCCTTTCTTGACGAGGACTTCAACCGCCTGTACCAGAACGAAGCGCGGCAGGGGCGCATCTTCCGGAGTTTCTCCATCCTGGCCGTTTTCATCGCGTGCCTGGGCTTGCTGGGACTCGCTTCCTTCACGGCGGAACAGCGCACCCGGGAAATCGGGGTGCGGAAAGTGCTGGGCGCGTCCGTTTCCGGCATCGTCGCGCTGCTCTCGAAGGAATATGTCAGGCTGGTTGCGTATGCCAACCTCATCGCCTGGCCCATCGCTTACTTCGTGATGGACGACTGGCTCGACGGTTTCGCCTACAGTGCGGAGCTTTCACCCCGGATTTTCGTACTGGCCGCGGCGCTGGCTATAGCCATCACGATGCTTACGGTGAGCTACCGGGCCGTCCGCGCCGCCCGCACCGATCCCGTGGACGCGTTGCAGCGCGATTGAGCTGCCCCTTCCCGCGTCATTTTCAGGATTGACGACCGCTCCGTTCACTTGTAGATTTCTTCGGCTCGAAGGAACGCCTCCGGCGAGTAACCCGGGCGCGTTCCGCGGACAGTTCGCCGGGCGCGTTCCGCGGGCTGTACACCGGGTGAGTACGCCGGGCGCGTTCCGCGGGCTGTACCATCGCATCTTCATTTCACTATCTGCCGCGCATCGCGCGAGCGTTCGAATCCGCAAGGGAAAGACAGCGCTGATCTTGGCTACGAAATCCTATCCTACGCTGCCTTACACCGAACCGGACAACCTCGTCCGGGATTTCGCCAGTCGCGGCATCGTCGCCCTGTCGCCTGAGCGGCTCGGCATCCCCGCAGAGATTCATCATCGCATATACACCAGGGAAAAGCAGGCCTACCTGGCAAGAGAACCGGTGACGCCCGGCGGCATTCCGGACGTCCTGCAGGTCATCAACGCACCGGGCGTGGTCGAAGCCTGCAACCGGATCGTGGGCAGGAACTGGGCCATCGTTCCCTTTACCCACAACGCCTCCTTCGCAAGCGGCGCCAGGGACCAGCACTGGCACAAGGACGACAACGGGCCCTACAACGGCCGAAAGCAGCGTCACCACCAGGCCGTGCAGATCGAAATGCTGTATTATCCCCAGGACGTGACCGAAGTCATGGGGCCTACGGCCACCATTCCCTACTCGCATTACTGGACGTTTAACCACGAAGAGAATCACGATAATTTCGCGGGCGCCGATCACCTCGATTTCGAATACCAGTTGATCGGGATGGAAGGCGTACCGGTCAGCGGTCCAGATTCCGAATATGACCGGGAGGACATCGTCCACCGGCGCACGGCCCATGACGTACGGATGCGGGAGGCGGTGGCCAACACGGGCTGGCCCCTCGTACAACCCTTTGAAGCAGCGCCGCTGCGGGCGGGCACCGTGCTGCTTTATTCCCACAACACGTTTCACCGGGGGAACCATCGGCGCGACGACTGGCGCCTGTGGGACAGCCACCCCCGTTTCATGTGGCGTTTCTGGATCTACCGGACCACGGAACCGTACGGACATGACGGCGCAGGGGCCGGTGAAATCCCATGGCGCGATCTCGGCGTGGACTCCTTGACCGGCGTTGACCTGCAGGAGGTAGACGACGACGTTACCGCGGTCTGGCGCTATCATGGCCACTGGATGCAGACCGGACGGAGGCCTCCGCCACGGCCCGAAGCAACGGCGCTTTCAACTATGGGACGCGAAGCCGAGGCGCGCGACCTGAACGAACGGTTGCACGCAGTAGGAGAAGAAGAAGAGCCCCGGCGTATCGGCGCCGCCTACAGGCTCGCCTCGATTGGGGACGAGGCGCTGGCCGTCAAGCATCTCGGGGCGGCGCTCTACAGCCACCGCGAAAGCGTCCGACGGGCGGCGACGTACGGCCTGATCGCCGCGGGAGAACAGGCCACGGAGACTTTCATCGAAGCCACGGCCTCGCCTGTAAAATGGGTCAGGAAGGCGGGGGTTTACGGTCTGGGCGACTGCGCGCCGCTCAACGAAAAGGTGTTGGAGTCCGTAACCGCGCTCCTCCATCATGATACTTCCGTCTACGTCCGCTCAGTCGCAGCAGGCACCCTGGGCTGCCTGGGACGCCGCGCCGCGGGGACGGGTACTGGTGTGTCCTTGATCCCTCGCTGTTTCGAGGCCCTGGTCCGCAGCCTCGAACGCGAAGAGAACCGGCTGAGCATGGACCTGGCCCAGAAGCGAGGCATCAAGTTCGTGCGGCCCACCGACGAGTGCGACGTCTGCGAGGGAAACGGCGTCGACATGGGCCTGGAGCGATTTGAACCGGTTCGGTCCGCGGTGCGGGAGAACGCCCTCTGGTCCATGGTCATCCTCGGTTCCCACGGGGGCCGACTGGCGGGCGGCGCCCTGGAATCCACTATCGATGCCCTGAAAGAGGTGGTGCGCAATGACAGAAACGTCATCTGCGTGGGATTCGCCATGGACGCTCTTAGCCGCCTGGCCCATCTGGAGACCTCGGACTTTTCGTCGGCCTCACTCGACGGCCTGCGCAGTGACCTGCTTGAGATTCTCGGCGAATCCCCCGTACGATGCTGGGAAGCGCTGGTACGCGGCGGCCTGAGCACTGAACACCTGTCAGCGTTCTCCGAGGCCGGCTGAACCGGCAGAACTCTTTTCGTTTTTTAGGCAGGAACCGTGCATCAGGCGAGGGCCCGCGCTCCGCGACGCATCCGGCGCTCACCAAGAAGTCCCTGGTACCACCCGTGTCCCATATCCTCGTCGACAACATCGTCAAGACCTTCCGTATAGCCCGTCGGCGCCCCGGTCTCTGGGGTGCGTTCCACGGGGTACTGCGCCGGGATTACCGTACGATAAAGGCCCTGGACCGCGTCTCCTTCGAACTGGACCGCGGAGAACTGGTGGGCTATATCGGTCCCAACGGTGCGGGTAAATCCACCACCGTCAAAGTACTCTCCGGCATCCTGGTACCCGATTCAGGAAGATGCGAGATCGATGGACGCATCCCGTGGCGTGACCGGATCGCCAACGCCGCCAACATCGGCGTGGTGTTCGGCCAGCGGACCCAGCTGTGGTGGGACCTTCCCGTCATCGAATCCTTCGACCTGCTTCGGGACATCTACCGGGTCGGAAGCGGGGATTACGAGCGGGCGAGGGACGAACTCGCGGCACTGATGGACCTGGAACCGCTTTACGACGTCCCGGTGCGTCAACTCAGCCTTGGGCAGCGCATGCGGTGCGACCTGGCCGCGGCCCTGCTTCACGCTCCGTCGGTGCTCTTCCTGGACGAGCCCACCATCGGGCTGGACGCCGTTTCAAAGCTCGCGGTACGCGACTTCATCAGGAGACTCAACCGGGAGCGGGGCGTCACCGTCGTGCTGACCACCCACGACATGGACGACATCGAAGCCCTGTGCGACCGGGTGATGGTGATCGGTCACGGGAAAATCCTGTCCGACAGTACGCTGGACGATCTGCGCGCCCGCGTCACCCGGGAACGCCGTCTCATCATCGATCTGCTCGATGAAGGCCAGACGATCGCCGATCCGGACGTTACCTTTGTCTCGCGAAACGGAAACCGCGTGCATCTGCAATTCGATCCGGACCGCGTTCAAACCGCGGCGCTGATCAGCCGCATCACCGCCAGGCACGCCATCAAGGACCTCTTCGTGGAAAACCCGCCGATCGAAGAGATCATTTCCAGACTCTACGACGAACACCAACTCAGATGATGCTCGAGCAAGCATGAATCCGTCGTTTATCCTGCCCTACTCCGCCGTGTTGAGCGCAAGGTTCCGGTTGCTCCTGCAATACCGGGCCGCGGCCATTGCGGGATTCGTCACGCAGATCGGCTGGGGCGCGATCCGCATCATGGCCATGGAAGCGTTCTACCGGTCCACGACCGCTCCCCAGCCCATGAGCCTCGAGGAAGTAGTGACCTACGTCTGGCTGGGCCAGGCCCTGCTCGGGCTGCTGCCCTGGAATCCGGATACGGAAATCCGCAACATGGTCCGTTCGGGTACCGTGGCCTACGAACTGGTCCGCCCGGTAAACCTCTACGCGTACTGGTTTTCCCGGTCGCTGGCATTCAGGATCGCACCCACGTTGATGCGGTCCATCCCGCTTGCGATGCTCGCGCTGTTGTTTTTAGGCATGCGGCCGCCCGCTTCACCCGAGTCGCTGCTGGTCTGGCTGGCGGCGACCGCGGGCGCGGTATTGCTCACCACGGCGCTTACCGTAATCCTGTCCATTACGCTGATGTGGACGATTTCCGGGGAAGGCGTAGCCTTTCTGGTAGCCCCGGTAATCTATCTGCTGGCGGGCATGGTCATTCCCCTTCCACTCTTCCCCGAGTGGGCGCAGTTCATACTCGAGATCCTGCCCTTCCGCGGCCTGTGCGACGCCCCGTTCAGGCTGTACATGGACCATATACCGGTGGCTGAGGCCTGGGCCGTCCTGCTTCACCAGTGGATATGGATCTTCGCGCTCGTGGGGCTGGGCGCGTGGATGCTCTCCCGGGCGAAACGCCGCCTGGTCGTGCAGGGCGGTTGAATCATGATGAACGGTTTCGCACTCTATGTCAACTACGCGGCCCTCTCCCTTCGGGGCCAGATGCAGTACCGGGTTTCCTTCATACTGGGTACGCTGGGCCAGCTGCTCGGTACCGGGGTGGAGTTCGTCGGTATTCTGGCCCTCTTCGACCGCTTCGAGAGCCTGAGCCAGTGGTCGCTGGCAGAGGTCGCCTTCTTCTATGGACTCGTCAACGTGGCCTTCGCCTTCACCGATTCGTTATCCCGCGGGTTCGACCACGTGGGCGACCTTGTACGCACGGGGGAATTCGACCGCATGCTGCTCCGGCCTCGGAGCACGGTGCTGCAGTTGATCGGCAGGGAATTCACCTTGAAACGGCTCGGGCGTTTCCTGCAGGGCGGCGGCGTCCTGATCTGGTCCACCCTCTACCTGGACATTGCGTGGTCCCCGTGGGTTATGGCGCTGACCGCGGCGACCGTGTTCTGCGGTGCATGTTTCTTTCTCGGCCTTTTTATAAACATCGGCACGCTGTCCTTCTGGACCACGGAGACCCTCGAACTCATGAACGTGTTGACCTACGGCGGGATTGAAGCGTCGAAATACCCGCTCGCCATATATCGGCCCTGGTTTCGCAGGTTCTTCACCATGGTGATCCCCATGGGATGCGTGACTTACTTCCCTGTATTGGCGATTCTCGGCAGGGCCGATCCGCTGGGTACGTCCCTCGCCTTTCAGTACGCGGCCCCCCTGTTCGGTCTGCTCTATTTCATCCTTTCCCTGTTGATATGGCGGCTGGGCCTTCGGCACTATCGTTCGACGGGCAGCTAGCGCAGGCTGCCAGTCGGGCCGGCATGCAGGCCATCCCGACGTGCCGGCAGAGGGTCGGGTCTCCGGGTCAGGCGATGGGCCGTCCTGCTTGACGATGCTGCGGGACCCGTATTTATTGGACCGATATGGCGAACGACAGACAGTACCGATCCAATACCCTGTTCGTGGGCACCCGCGGCGTAAAGGAATACCGGGCCAGCATACCCGTCTGGGTGAACGATACGGATATCGTGCTTGAAATCGGCTGTGAATGGGGCACGACCACCACGATCATCGCCGAACACGCCGCGGACGTGATTGGTACGGACGTCAGTCCCGACGTCATCGAACGGGCCCGGGAACGCCATCCCCACATCCGTTTCGAAACGTTGGACGCCTTCGACGTGAGGGCGGCCCTCGAACTGAACGAGGACTTCACCAAGATATACATCGACATGTCGGGCATATCGGGCTACCGGTCCCTCCTGGACCTGATCGCCCTCCTGAACAGTTATGCCGCCGTGTTGAGGCCGGATGCGATCGTGGTCAAAAGCGGCGCCCTGAAGCACTTCGCGTCCCGCTGCATTCCCTTCGGGGATGATGGAGGCTGGCGTGAGCGAGTCCATATCGACCGGTAAATCCTCCTCTGCCGCGCTACGGAAGACGGGCGTTCTCGTCCATGGATACAATCTGAACGCCGAAGGATGGGAATCCGTGGCCTGGGGGGAACCACCGGACCGGGCGGGCCGGGTGCCCATGGGGGTATTCGTCGCGCTGTGCGAGCAGGCGGAAGTGATGGTCTTCGGTTCGGGCGCCTCCAGGAAGAACCATTTGCTGGAATCCGAGGCAACGGCGCGGTTGTTGCGGGAACGATTCGATGAACTCGCCGCTTTTTCCATATTTGAAGACTACCTGCCCGGACTGGCCCGTCCGGATTCACCCGGTCGATACCGGGAGCAAATCGAATCCGTGCTGTGCCTGGACACCACTTCCCAGAACACCCGGGAGGAAATCGCCCATGCCGGCCAGGTGTTTCTCGACCAGGGCGTAGAGCGGGTCATTCTCGTTTCGAGCCCGACTCATCTGCCGCGGTGCCTGAGGGACGCCTGTGCGGTCTTCGAAGAGCACAGGGAGCTGTCACGGTTGAGTCACGGTCTATACGCCGTGCCGAGCATAACGGGTTACGCGGGACACGCGGCGGCCGACGTCGCGATTTTTGAACCGCCGCACCGACCGGACCGTTCCGGCCCGGACATCAGCGGTGTGGTGGCTCGTATTCACGATATCCCGGAATCCGGCCGGGAGAGGTTTGTCCGGCGGCTGGATGACCTGCTGGCGGAGTTCAAGGTTTGATCAAGCCTTCGGCGGCCGGATCAGAACGCGGAAGGGCAATCAGGAGGAGCGAGGCATGATGACTCCGGAACAACGGTACCTGTTCGACGTGTTCGGTTACCTGCACATCGAAAGTGCGCTTTCTAACCAGGAGCTCGAGGCCTGTCAACGCGCGTCGGCCCGGTACATGAACACACCGGAGGACAAGCTGCCGCCCGGATTCGGGTTTGACGGCAAGCGGCATCTTCACGGGTTCGCCTTCGACAAGTCGCTCGAAGCGCTGACCCGGCACCCGTCGATCTGGTCCATCGTCCGGGAACTCACCAACGACAGACCCCGGCTGATCAGCGGCACCCTCCAGGTGGACCGTCCGGGAGAGTCGGCCGTGGGCGGACTGCACTGCGCCAGGGAAGGGTTCGGCTGGGAGAGCACCCGCTACGAGACCCATCACGGCCGGGTCTATTGCGACGACATCATCGTGTTCCCCTACCTGGACGATGTATTCCCGGGCGACGGCGGTCTCATCGTGCTGCCCGGATCCCACAAGGCGAACTTCCCCCGTCCCGAAAACCTGTTCAACAACGGACTCATGCACGGCGTGGAGGATCTCGCGCCCGGCGTGGTCAACGTCACCCCCAGGGCGGGCGACATCATCGTGACCTCGGAACTAATGACCCACGGAATCCTCGAATGGCGGCCCAGGGACCGGATCCGGCGCATCCTGGTGCTGCGCTACAAGCCGCAGCACGCCGGCCTTGCCATGCCGTTCCCGGAAGAAATAAAGGCCGTGCTGTCCCCCGAGACGCTGGAACTGACCGAGACCGCCCACTACAATCATGTCAAGGACATCGTCAAGGACGGCTAGCACCGTGAAGTACGACCAGGACGACGGCACGGAAGGGACGGCAACATGAAAATCCGGAACATCCAGGCCTTCACCGTGGACCTGTCCCGGGCAAGGAAAGCGGTAAAATCGTCGCTGCGGCGGAAAGGACGCCAGCCGGCAGGCCCCATGGACCGGTACCCGGAGTACCGGGGCCGGCGTTCCGCCGCGGGACCCGAGTGGAAATCCGCGGCGTGTATCGTTGAAGCGGACGACGGCACCTTCGGACTGGGATTGACCCAGCAGAGCGGCCCGGTCCTGCCCATCATCAACAGTCATTTCCGCCCGCTGCTGACGGGGCAGTCCGCCATGGCGACGGAAAAGTGCTACGATCTCATGGTCCGCGCGAGCGCCCCCTACGGCAGCCAGGGCGCGGCCGGTTTCGCCATCAGCGCCGTGGACCTGGCCCTGTGGGATCTGAAGGGGAAACTGCTCGGCAGGCCGGTGTACGAGCTGCTGGGCGGTCCGCAGAAGGAACGCATCCTCTGCTATGCCACGGGATTCGACGTCGAATGGTACCTGGAACTGGGTTTCAGGGCGGTGAAGCTGCCCATGCCGTACGGACCCGACGATGGGATCGACGGGCTGAACCGCGCCGAGGAGATGGTGGCGGAGACGCGGTCGAAGATCGGCGACGATGTCGAACTGATGCTCGACTGCTGGATGGCGCTGGACGTGGAATACGCCGTGCGGCTTGGTGAATCGCTGAGGCCCTACCGGTTGAAATGGCTGGAAGACTACCTGATGCCCCACGACATGAGCGGGTTCGCCGCCGTTCGACAACGCCTGCCTGGACAGGGTCTGGCCACCGGGGAACACTGGTACCTGGCAGAGCCGTTCCTGTATGCCGCGGAGCACCGGCTGGTGGATATATTTCAGCCGGATATCAAGTGGTGCGGAGGGCTGTCCGCCGCGGTCCGCATCTGCCACATCGCCGAGGCCGCGGGACTGACCGTTGCGCCCCACGGCGCCATGAACGATCCCTACGGGCAGCACCTGGTCTTCTCCATGCCCGCGGCCCGTTGGGGTGAGCGCTCCAGCGGAGTGTCTCCGCCCGGCGTGCCCCTGTCGGATATGGTCGAACTGCCGGGGACGGCCGTGATCGAAGACGGCTATCTGACGCCCGGCGACGCCCCTGGGTTCGGGATTGAAGCGGACCGGACCTGGCTGGAACGCGTGACCGTCTGAGCGCCGGTCCGTCCCGCGCTCACGCTATACGCTCGTCCTTCCCGCGCTCACGCTATACGCTCGTCCTTCCCGCGCTCACGCTATACGCTCTTCCTTCCCGCGCTCATTCCGCGCGCTGGTCCGTCTCCCGCTCACCCGGCTCAGGAGAGAGGTGAATCGTCCGGGTGGGAAAGGCCAGCCGAAGCCCGAGCGATTCGACGATCTCCATGATCTTCAGGTTGACATCCTCCCGGATCCTAAGGTAATCCTCCCACACCGTGGTCGCGGTAAAGTAATAGACCATGATGTCCAGCGAGTTTTCCGCAATCTCGTTGAACCGGACCAGTATGGTCGACTCCTGGCTTACCTCGGGATGGGTGCGAAGCAGGCGCTCTATCCTGGAGACGGCCTCCCTCATCGACTCCGAAGGCGTATCGTAGGTGAGCCCCACCGCGATCCACACGCGGCGGTAGGGACGGGAGGAGATATTGTCTATCACGAATTCCGCCAGGCGGTTGTTGGGGATGGCGATGAGGGTCTGTTCGAAGGTCCGGATCCGGGTACTGCGGAAACCGATGCTTTCGACCACGCCCTCGATCTCCCGGTCGGGCGACACGATCCAGTCTCCCGCGACAAAGGGCCGGTCGACCAGCAGCATGATGGATCCGAAGACGTCGGCCAGGGTCTTCTGGGCCGCAAGCGCCACGGCCAGGCCGCCGATGCCCAGCCCGGCCAGCAGGCCGGACACCGAGTAGCCCAGGTTCTGCAGGATCATCAGGGCCGCGAGGATCCATACCATGATCTGCAGCGCCCGTTCGACCAGCGGAACGAGGTGATCGTCCAGGGCCGTATCCGTTTTGTGCGCCCACTCCTTGAGCATCGACGTGAAGACGTTTACGCATCGAAAGATCATCCAGGCCGTCAAAAGAGAAAAAGGCACCCAGAACCCGGCCCTCAACACACCCATGACCATCTCGGGCGGGCGCAAGGTATAGATGGCCAGGTAGAGACCCAGCACGACGATCACCCATTCGAGGGGTTTCTCGACCGCCATGACCAGCATGTCGTCCAGGTGGGTCGTGGTAACGCGGGCCAGCCGTTTGGCGGCACGGGTCATCAGGTGCTTGAACAGCCATTTGATGACAAGAGTTCCCAGGAGAATCGCGAAGGTTATGCCAAGCTCTTCTCCCGACCACTGCCATGACTGTTCGAGCAGGTTGTAGAGGGTTTCCATGAACTTTTCCTTCCCGCCAGGGCCGGATCCTCCGGCAAATTTGCTTGGCGCAACGCGGGCGCCAATGCATATATTCCAACGGGCTGTATCTTAACGGAAGGCCCGTGGACTGTCAAGTTGAGGACGGCTGATCGCAGTGCCCGCTATGGGTACACGCGGAAGGAGGCTGGATATGTCGACTCGTGCCGGCATCCTGATTTCCTCGGCGGTGCTAATCGGTTTGACCGCTATACATTGCGATGGTTCGGGGCTGCAGGAACCGCCCAAATACACCGGGGACCTGCCCGAACTCCAGGCGCGCGGGGTTGTCCGCGTCCTTGTTCGTCCGGACGCGATCGACCATATACCCCGGCGCGCGGAACTAGTTGAACTTGACCATGATCTGGCAAGGAACATCGCGGAATCGCTTAAACTGGAATTGCGGTTCGTCACCGTAAACGACCACCAGACCATGGTCGACAAGCTCCTGCTCGGTGAAGGGGACCTCGTCGCGGCGAATCTCACGGATACACCGGAGCGGAGGGCGAAAACGGCATTTTCCGTTCCCTACAACTACGTCGACGAATACCTGATCGTTCCCGCCGGCGAAAGCATGCCGGGCAGCATCGATGAACTGGCCGGCATGGAGATCAGCGTTCGAGCGTCCAGCGCGTATTACCAGACCCTGCTGAACCTGCGGCAGCAGGTGCCCGACCTGCGAATAAACACCGTACCGGAAACGATGGTGACTGAGCGTATTGTAGACGGGGTCGCCCGGGGGGAGTTCGAGGCAACGGTATGCGACGCCAACCTCTGGTATGGCGTGGCGAACGCCTACGACGATCTTGCCGCGCCGCTTGTGCTGGCGGAAAACCGGGAGATCGTTCTGCTGATGCGGCCCGATGACGTCGAGCTGAAGAAGCGGGTGGACGAGATCATCCTGGCACGTCAGATAGCCCGGGACCGCGACGAGGTATTCACCGACGATCTGGACGGGTTGAAAGAACGCGGCCGGCTGCGCATGATCACCAGAAACAACGCGCTCACCTATTTCATCCATCGCGGAATGCAGGTCGGCTTCGAATACGAACTTCTGAAGGAATTCGCGAGGCGGAACGACCTGCGACTGGAGATCGTCATACCCGACAACCACGCCGAATTGATGGATTACCTGAACGAGGGGAAGGGAGACGTCGTCGCCGCGGCCATGACGATCACCGACGAACGGAAGGAACTGGCGGACTTTACGATATCTTACAACGACGTGGACGAACTGGTGGTGGTCCGATCGGATGAAGACGGCATATCGGGTTTCGGGAATCTGGCCGGGCGCAAAGTGCATGTCCGGAGCAGCACATCGTTTCGCGCTACGCTCGAGGCGGCCGCCGATTCCGTAGAAGGGCTGGAGATCGTCGGTCTGCCCGACCACATCGAGACGGAAGACATCATGGTCGGTATAGACGAGGGGATCTACGACGTGACCATAGCGGATTCCAACCTGCTGGAGGTGGAACAGGCCTACGGCCGCAACCTGAAGGCCGCGTTTCGTGTCAAGCCGACCTCGCTGGGCTGGGCCGTGCGAAGAAACAATCCTGCCCTCCTTGCGGCGCTTGACCAGTACATCCGGGAAGAAAAGCGGGGGCTGTTCTTCAACCTGATGCGCAAGAAATACTTCGAGAACCTGCGCACCATAGCCAAGTCCAGGGATTCTCTGCGGGTCGATCTGAGCGGGCAGCTCTCTCCTTACGACGATCACGTCAAGAAATTCGCCGGGTATTACGGCCAGGACTGGCGCCTGATTACGGCACAGATGTACCAGGAATCCAGGTTCGATCCGAATGCCGTGAGCTGGGTAGGGGCCCAGGGACTCATGCAGGTGATGCCGGCCACGGGACGGCAGATGGGGTTCACCGAACTGCATGACCCGGAACAGGGCATCCACGCCGGCGTGAAGTACATGGATCACCTCCTGAGCCGGTTAGATCCCAAGTTGCCCATGGAGGTGCGGATACACTTCGCCCTGGCTTCCTACAACGTCGGTTACGGCCACCTGCTCGACGCGCGCCGCCTGGCCAGGGAAAAGGGGTGGGACCCCGACCAGTGGTTCGGCCACGTGGAAAAGGCCATGCTGCTCCTGTCCAAACCCGCATACTACAATCGCGCCCGCTACGGATTCTGCCGCGGCGGCCAGCCGGTTCATTACGTGGCGAACATCCGGCAATCCTACGAGGCCTACCTGGAAGCGCTCGCCTCGAGTGATGCGGTTCAGGCAGAACACGCCGCCTACCTGTCAGCGCACGGTTCGGACGGCCCGGTTCAAACGGCCCACGCTGCCGGACTTTCTATCATAAAATAGCTGAAAGTCGGGGCTTCCCATGAATTCCGACGTTACAGATCCCGTCCGCCCGGAGCCCTGGCGGAATCTCCAGGTACTCATCCAGGCCGGTTCAAGGCACGTGTTGCCTTCATACATCAAGTCGCTTACGGCCACCGAACTGGCGCTGGCCGTCTCGCGCCTGAGCCAGGAGGAGCACACCCGGTTACTCGGTCTCCTGTCGCCCCAGGACGCGGCCGAGTTGATCCACAGCATCGAGGACGTCCAGGCGGTCGACCTGATCGAGGATCTTCCTCCCGCCGAAGCCGCCGCGATCGTGGACAAGATGTACAGCGACGCCCAGGCCGATCTGCTTGGAGACCTCAAAGACGAAGAAGCGGAAGCCATCCTCGAGGCGATGCCGGACGACACGGCCGAGGAAGTCCGGCAACTGCTCCAGTATCCCGACGAAACGGCCGGCGGGATCATGCTGACCGAGTTCGTGTCCTTTCCCGCCGATTACGCCGTTCAGGACGTGATAGAGGACTTGCGTGACAGACACGAGGAATACACCGGATACGACGTGCAGTACCTGTACGTAACGGACGGCGCGAAGCTGTCGGGCGTGCTGCGGCTGCGTGACGTGCTGATGGCCCGGCCCGGACAGCAACTCACGGAAATCATGGCGGCAGATCCCGTGCGCGTCAACGTGCTTGCGTCGCTCGCACAGATGCGCGACCTCTTCGAAACCCATACCTACCTGGGACTTCCGGTCACGAATGAAAGAGGCGAACTGGTCGGCGTGGTACGCGCCGCGGACGTTCAGGAAAAGCTGACGGAACAGACCGAAAGCGAGTTCCGCAAGGCAAGCGGTATCGTAGGCGGCGAGGAACTGCGCAGCATGCCCGTCCTGAAAAGGTCCTCGCGGCGGCTGTCCTGGCTCAGTGTCAACGTCGTCCTGAATGTCCTGGCCGCAAGCGTCATCGTCATCTACCAGGATACCCTGGCGGAGGCGATCATCCTGGCGGTCTTTCTTCCCATTATCTCGGACATGAGCGGATGCTCGGGCAACCAGGCCGTCGCGGTGAGCATCCGGGAACTGGCATTGGGTTTCGTACGGCCCCGGGAGATCCTGCGCGTCCTCGTCAAGGAGGCCTCGGTGGGATTCATAAACGGACTGGTGCTCGGGGCGCTGCTGGCCTGTACGACCCTGTTGTGGAAGGGGAACCCCTACCTGGGCCTCATCGTCGGTACCGCGCTGGCGGCCAATACGTTGCTCGCGGCGTGCCTCGGCGGCTCTATCCCCCTCGCACTCAGGGCCCTCAAGGCCGACCCCGCGCTGGCATCCGGCCCCATGCTTACGACGGTAACGGACATGTGCGGGTTCTTTCTCCTGTTCAGCCTGGCGCAGTTCGTGTTGCCGAAACTGGCCTGAACGGCCGAATTGATGTAGATTGCCGGTCAATATGGATGTTACGGCAGGGAAACGACCGGTATGCCATCGGGTACGAGGACTTTCGCCGTGAACCGCAGCATAACCAACGCTATACATCACATACGCAAGGCGAGCCAGTTCATCGGGAGCGAAATCTGGCACATCAACACCCGGGGGCTGTCGCGGCTGCACGCGCTCCTGGTGCGCATAGCCAAGTCCATTCTCTTTCTGTATCACCAGTTCTGGGAAGACCGGTTGCTGACCCGCGCATCGGCGCTGACGTTTTCCAGCCTGCTGGCCCTGGTCCCGCTGCTCGCCATCGTGTTCACCCTGTACCAGAGCCTGGGACTCTACGTGAACTTCGAACCCACCTTGCGTGAGTGGTTGAGCCCCCTGGGCAGCAACGGCGATATCGTGGCCACGAATATCATGAACTTCCTGGCCAACGCCCAGACCGGCACGCTGGGATACGTCGGGGTAGTGGTCCTCATGCTCGCGGTCCTCGGCATCCTGGCGAACATCGAGGAATCCTACAACGACATCTGGCACGTGCGGCGCATGCGAAGCTGGCGGCAGCGCCTCGTCAGCTACCTGGCGCTGCTGCTGATCGGTCCGCTGATCATCACGGGCGTCGTGACCTTCACGGGTTCGTCGAACAGTATTGCCATCCTGGCCAACTTCGAGCGGATCGCGGGCTTTTCGCCGCTGTCCGTCCTGTTGATCGGACTCTTTTTTTCGCTGATTATCTGGTCGGTGCCCAACACGCGGGTATCGGTCCGGGCGGCCCTGGTCGGCGGCATGATTTCCGGGCTTGGCTGGCTGTGGCTCAACCGGATATTCGCGCAGTTCATCGCAGACACGACCCAGGCGAGCGCGCGGGAGATCCTGTTCGCCGGTTTCGCCGCCCTGCCATTGTTTCTGATCTGGCTATATCTGAGCTGGGTGATCCTGTTGCTGGGCGCGGTCCTGGCCTATTCCATCCAGAACGTGGGTATCATGGAGTGGAGGCAAGCGGAGCGGGTCCACGGGACGGCGCTGCGGAGCTACATCAATGTCCTCGCCTTCCTCTACATCATCCGCAACTTCGTGGAAGAAAACCGGCCGACCAGACTGGACCGGCTTTCCGGCCAGACCGGGGCTCCCGAGAACATACTTGACGAGATGCTCTCGGCCTACGTGGATTCAGGCCTGCTTTCTTGCAAATCGGGGTACCATGTCACCTACATGCCGGCCACCTCGCCGGAGGACATACCCCTGCGTTCCCTCCTGAACGTCCTGTACCATCCGGGACCGCTGCCCGACCGCTTCCAGAATGTCGATCCGCTGAACGCCCTGGCCCGTGACCTCTTGCAGTACTACCGGACGTCCTACCACTATCCCCTCGACCAGTCCCTCACGGACACGGTGCTGTCCCTCACGCCGCCGAGGAAAGACGCTCAGTAACGGTGCCGGGGAGATGCCTGGTAACAGGTTTCGGACCGCCGCAGCCCCTCCAGGCTGCATCCCGGCGCCAGGTCGTGGCGCATGACCGAACGGAAGAAGTCCTCCAGCCCGAGCAGAAAAGGTTCAATGTACTCCCGCGAACCGGCTTTGCCCATGTGGCCTACGCGAAGCGAATCCCGGGCGAATTCACCCATGGCCTGCGCCGCCAGGAGGCCGTGGTTGCGCAGCAGGTAGGTCCGCAGTTCCGCGGCTTCGGATACGTCCGGATGGACCCGGAAGGTGGTCACCGTAAAGGATGCGGCTTCGTCGGCTACGATGGGGGCGCACCCCACCGCGCGCAGCCCGGCGCGAACGACGGCCTGGGCCCAGGCGTACCGCGCCCAGTGGCCTTCCAGGGTTTCCCCGTGCATGATGCGCTTCAGGCTCGCGTGCAGGGAGACGATCACGCTGCTCGACTGCGTCGTGGGATAGGGATGTTCTCCGGACGATTCGGACGCCCGCTTCCAGACGGCGAGGTCGTAGTACCAGCCCCGGTGGGCGCTGTCCTTGGCGCGAATGATATCCCAGGCCCGGTCGCTGACCGCCAGGATCCCCAGGCCCGGCGCGGTCTCCAGGGCCTTGTTTGAAGAGGTCACGGCCACGTCGATGCCCAGTTCGTCCACGGGGATGTCATAACCGCCCAGGGCCGAAACGCCGTCCACGAAAAAGGGCAGGTCGTATTCGCGGGCGAGGCCGGCGTAGGCCTCCAGCGGGTTCCGCACGCCCGTGCCGGTATCGTTGGCTACCACGACCAGTCCGGCGGCCCCGGGGTGCCGTTCGAGTGCGTCACGCATTTTGGCCGGATCGCCTGGCTCGCCCCAGGGGTCGTCCACGGCGATCACCTCGCTTCGGAAGGCCCTCAATATCTCGACAAGTCGATTGGCGAAGGGACCGTTGGTCACCACCGCCACCTGCTCCCCGGGCTGGAACAGGCTGCTCAGTCCCGCATCGAGCGCGCCGGAACCGGGGGCGGTCATGATGATCACGTCGTTCCGGGTCTGGAAGATGGTTCTGAGCATCGATACGGTTTCTTCGTAGATGGGACCGAAGTCTTCGCCGTAATGGGGCAGTACCTGCTCGCTCAGCGCCTGCAGGGTCTCCTCCCAGATGTCGATGGGACCGGGCAGCAGCAACCTGGGTCGGGTCATGGATTCTCCCGGTCCAGGTGAACGTCGGGACACCTGGCTATGATTTCGTTTATTGCGGCGATGAAGCGGTCGATGTCTTCGTAGGAGTCGTAGAAGTGGGTGGATACTCTGAAGAAGGAGAGGTCGTTCGCCCCGATGGCGGTGACCTCGATCTTGTAGTCTTTCCACAGGTACTCGCAGACTTTCGAGAGATCGATGCCTTCGATCGAGAAACTGGTTATGAACCCGGACATGGATTCGTCCATGGGGATCGTGAGCCGCGCGCCCCGGATCCGCTCGAGCGCCTGCGCCTTCAGGTACCGGGCCAGGCCGAGACAGTAGGGCCGGATCCTGCTCTCCCAACCGATATCGAGCTGGTAGTCGATGGCGTTTCCCAGACAGGCGTGGGGGACCAGGTCGCGCGTTCCGTTCACGTCGTAACGGCTGGCCGCATCGGTCTCGCGCATGTTATGGCCTATGATCACCGGGCGGACCTTGTTCTGGTATTTGGCGTCCATGTAGAGAAACCCCACGCCCTTGGGCGCCAGCAGCCACTTGTGGGAACTGCTCGCGTAGAAATCGCACCCGACGTCTGACAGGTCCAGGGGAACCATGCCGACGGCGTGCGCGCCGTCCACCATGGCCACGGCGCCGCGGGCGTGCGCCAGGCGGGTGAGTTCCCTGATGGGAGCTACGAGTCCGGTCGTGAAGTACACGTGGCTGAAAACAACCACGCTGGTGTTCTCCGTCATGCCCGCCTCGTAGGCGTCCACGATATCCTGGGACGAGGACGGCGGCGTGGGCAACGGAATATAGTTCAGATTCAGGCCGTCCCGCTCGGCCAGCCACGTCCACAGGGCGCGGACGGCGGGATATTCCTGGTCGCTCAGCAGCACGTCGCTTCCCCGTTCCCAGATCAGGCCCTGGCCGGGTATGTTCATGCCCATCGTCGTGTTCAGCACGAGGGCGATCCGGTCCGGGGTGGTTCCCACGAACCGGGCGAGCTTTTCCCTGGACGCTTCCACCAGGGGCCTGAGCAGATCGCCGTGCCTGCGGTGCAGGGGGTCCGCCTCGTATTCCCGCATCAGTTCGACAATGCGTTCGATGACCGGCCTGGCAGACGGTCCCACCGTTCCGCCCTGCAGATACGTCACGTCGTCCATCAGATAGAACTGTTTACGAATCTCCGACCAGTATGCGGCTTCTTCGGAGGTGATTGGATGCTTCGATTGGGTGGTCATGGGCAGTCCCGGCAAGGGTGAGACGGAAGGGCTGGGATCGATTCAGGACAACGGGTTTATTCTAAGGGCGCCCCCACGAGGTGTCAAGGCGATACGAACCTTTTCGCCTGGTATGGAGAAAAGCGGTAATACCTCGTTCGGGAAGCGATTCACAACATGATCTTACCGCCACAAAAGACTTGTCAATACGGGTGAACAATCTAACTTGTCCACGTTGGTCATCCATGGAGAGAATCAGCATATCGAGTTGCTGACGCAAGCACGTTTCAGACCGGGTTTAAAGGAGAAAACAGCCGATGCGAGGAAACAGGGTGCTGGAAAAACTGAGGGCCGGCGAAGTCGCCCACGTGGTCGGCGGCCACAGCCATACGGCGAATTCCATCGATTTCATGGGGCAGTTCGGTTTCGACGGATACTGGATCGAGGGCGAACACGGGGACATCACCTTCGACAGGATCGGAGACGTGTCCCGCGCATGCGACCTGTGGAACATGGCGTCGGTCATGCGGGTGCACGCCAACGAGACCGGTTTGATCGGCCGCACGCTGGACTGCGGAGTCAGCGGGCTGGTCGTCCCCCACGTGAGCAGCGCCGAGGCGGCGAAACGCGTGGTTCGCGCCAGCCGATTCGCCCCGGCCGGCATGCGCGGCATGTACTTCAACCGCCGGGGCTACGGTACCGAGAACAGCGAGTTCATCGCGAAGGTGAACGATGAGATCCTCGTCATCGTGCTCATCGAAGAGATCGAAGCCGTGGAGAACCTTGACGAGATCCTTGCCGTGGACCACATCGACGTGTTCTTCGTCGCCCCGGGCGACCTGGCGCAGACCATGGGATATCCCGGACAGATGTATCACCCGGACGTGAAAAAAGTGGTGTCCGATACACTGGGACGGATCGTCGCCGCCGGACGCAACGCGGGGTCCCTCGTAGGCGACGAGACGTTCGAAGCACACGCCGAAATCGGCGTCAGGTTCTTCTTCACCGTGTTTGACCACTGGATCCGGGCCGGCGCCAGGGCGTACTGGGAGCGGGTGGCCGCAATGGGATAGGAGGGAGGCGGGTTTCAATCGGGCAGGAAGGCCGCGGCATCACCCGATCCGCCAAGTAAACAGGCCGCGGCGTCACCCGACCCGCCAAGTAGACAGACAGCGGCATCACCCGATCTGCCGTCCAGCACCTTCGGCCTTCGCTCTTTCACAGACGACGGCGGCCACGGCCACGTCCTCCACGGCCAACCCCTGGGATTCGAAGATCGTTATGTCGGCCGGGTCGATGCGCCCGGCCACATGGCCGGCAACCACGTCGGCCAGTTCATGAACGCGGTCCCAGTGAAGTAGCCCTTTCTCTACCGGCTCGAGCAGGTCTCCGCATTCCAGTCTCGCCTGCTCCCTCGAATCGACGGCGACCACCCTGGCCCGCCTGACCGTCTCCATATCGATTTCGCTGCGTACGAGCGCATTCGATCCGGCTGCGTTCACGTGGGTACCCGCCGCCAGCCAGGCGCCTTCCAGGACCGGTTGCGCGGAATTGGTGACCGTAATCACGACATCCGCATCTTCAACGCAAGACCGGGCGGAATCGGCAGGCTGGACCGGAACGCCCAGGGCCTCGCTCATATCGCGGCAATACGCCTCCTTTCGCGTCCGGTCCCGCCCGAAGGCCTTTACATGCGTCACCTCGCGTACCCCGCAGACCGCCGCGAGCTGGCTTCGAGCCTGCCAACCCGTACCGATCACCCCCACGACGGCCGCGTCTTCCCGTGCCATGTACTTCGTCGCCACGCCGCTCGCCGCGCCCGTGCGTATCTGTCCGAGCCGGTCGGCCTCAATCGCGGCCACCGGATCGCCCGTGTCCGCGTCGAACAGCAACACAACGAACTTTGCGCCGTGCCGCGTGGTCGTGTACGCCTTCAGCCCGGTAAGGTTCAACTCCGATATGCCGCCGGACATCACGTGGAGGGTATGGCCCGGCAGCCGCACCCTGGAACGGGGAATGTTGACCGCCGTTCCAGTACCAAGCTCGCGGAACGCCGCTTCAACGGCGCGTAGCGCGTCGTCCATGGACAGTAAACGGCCTGCTTCATCTTCCTTGATGTACAGCATGGATGCACTCCGCTCGGGTAAGTGCAAGATACCGTGGATTCCGATGCTATCGAGCCCGTTGCCGGCGAGGGAACGGTTCATGCAGGCACGGCCATTGCGCGGTAAAAGCTCGGACCTGCACAGACGCATGATATCCGGTACGGTGAAAGGGTGTCAAGTCCATTGTCCCTGCATGCCGACCCGGACGAGCATCTTGACAGTACCCGCAGGCGGGGTATCTTCACCTGTGTCATGTCCCTGCCCCTCCAAGCGGTCCGAGACCGGTTCCCCGCACTCCAGTACCGCGATTTCCGGCTCCTGTGGTCCGGCCAGGTCGTTTCGCTCACCGGATCCCGCATGCAGCAGACGGCCGTCCTCTGGCATATGTACCAGTTGACCGAATCCGCCTACGCCCTTGGCGCGATGGCGGTTATAAGACTCATACCCATCGTTGTCCTATCCCCGCTCGCCGGGGTCATCGCAGACACCCATGATCGTCGCCGCGTACTGCTCATCGCACAGTGCGGCCTCGCCCTGATCAGCACGACGCTGGCATGGATCACCTGGTCCGAACAGGATACCGCCACCGCTTTGTACGTGATCACCGCCATCAGCGCGGGGATCGGCTGCTTTAGCAACCCCGCCAAGAATGCCATGGTACCCAACCTGGTGGCCCGGCGCCATCTTGCCAACGCCATGAGCATCAATATCACCGCCTCCCATGTAGCCTCCGTCACCGGACCGGGCGTTGCCGGACTGATCCTGGCGGCGGGTTCCATCGCGGCCGTCTACTGGATCAATACGGTTTCCTTTGTCTTCATGATCATTCCGATTCTGATGATGCGTACGGGACACAGAAGCGCCGGAGGCGTTACGCGGGTGAGCTTCGCCGCTGCCCTCGACGGACTCCGTTTCATCAGGCGTTCGCCCATTATCCGTTCGGCCATGATCCTTGATTTTACGGCCACATTCTTCGCTTCCGCCACGTCGCTGCTGCCCATCTTCGCCACGGAAGTGCTGGGGGTGGGGGAACGGGGATACGGCCTGCTCTCGGCGGCCCCGGCGATCGGCGCGGTGCTGACCGGCGCGGTGATGTCTACTTTCCCCGTAATTTCGGGCCAGGGCCGGCTCCTGTTCAAGGCGGTGGCCTGTTACGCGCTGGCCACCGTGGTTTTCGGCGTATCGAGCAGCTTCTGGCTCACCTTCGCGGCGCTCTTCCTGACCGGCGCCTTCGACACGGTAAGCATGGTGCTGCGGCATACCATCATGCAGTTGTCGACCCCGGACGAACTGCGCGGCCGCATGACTTCGGTGAACATGATGTTCGTCATGGGAGGGCCACGGCTCGGTGAAGCCGAAGCCGGACTGGTGGCGGGACTTGCCGGCGCGCCGTTTTCGGTCATCACGGGCGGGATCGGATGCCTCGCGGCCGTCGGCCTCATCGCCTGGCGGTCTCCCGCGCTGAGGCGGTATGACGGCCATCGTTGAACAGTATAAGGAGGATTTCTGATGATCTACGACGTGCACTCGCACGCCTGGAGGTACCCCGACCACTTCGACGACACCTTCCGGGAACAGGCCATACGCATGCGGGGGTACGAACTGGACTTGACGCCGGAGTACGCGGGATATCTGTCCTCGGCACAGACCGCGGGACAGCCCGTGAAGACCGTGGTCTTCGGCGGGAAGGCCCGGCTGTCGGGGCTGTGGACGCCCGACAGCTACGTGGCGGCGTACTGCGCGGCGTATCCCGATCAGACGATTCCCTTCATGTCGCTGGACCCCACCCAGGACGGATGGCGAGACGAGATGGTCGAAGGCGGGGAACACCTGGGCATGCGGGGCATCAAGCTGCTGCCCATGTACGCCGGGTTCTATCCCCAGGACCCCGAACTCGACGACCTGTGGCGCTACGCGGCTGAAAACGAACTCCCCGTGCTGCCGCATACCGGCACCACGTTCGTGGACCAGGCGCCGCTGGACTGCACCCTGCCCCGGCACCTGGACGCGGTCGCCATCAAGTTCCCCGACTGCAGGATCATCATGGCCCACCTCGGCCACCCCTACGAAGGGGAAACCGTGGCGGTGATCCGCAAGCACCCCAACGTGTACTCCGATATTTCGGGGCTGCACTATCGTCCCTTCCAGTTCTATCACAGTCTCATGCTCGTCCAGGAATACGGGGTATGGAACAAGCTCCTCTTCGGCACCGATTACCCGGTCACGACGGTGGATGACACGCTCCGCGACCTGCGCGGGCTGAACGCCATGCTCGATGGCACGGCCCTGCCCCGTTTGGACGAAGAGGAAATGGAAGCGATGATACACAGGGACGCGGGCGGGATACTGGGGATCGGCTGATCCCGCCGGATCATGCGGCCTAACCCTCACCCCTCAGCCACTGCCAGAACCGGAAGGGCTCCGGTCTGTTTTTCGTGGGATCCTTCAGGATGTCCTTCGTAATGTAAAGTTCGGTCTGCAGGTTGGACATGAGTTCGCCCCGCCAGGCCCGATAGCCCCACTGGTTGGGTTCCAGGGCGTCTCCCCGGATGAAGGGCTTCCACATCTGGTTGATCCGGATGTACCACAGGAATATGCCCCCGGCCTCGTCGACCAGGATCCGCTCGGCGTCCCTGTACATGGCCATGCGCCGATCGGGATCGCCCACCAGTTCATTGGCCTGCCGCACGAGGTGCTCGAAGCGATCGTTGTGCCAGGCGTGGCGTCCGTTGGACAGCCAGATGGTCAGCAGGTTGCCCGCGTCGATAAAATCATACTGGTAGGGGACCATGCCCAGGGTCAGTTCCCGGGCGCTCATGGCATCCAGATAGACCTTGCGCTCCACGTTGCGAACGCCAACGTCCAGCCCCAGGTGCTGATTCAGCATGGCCTGCACCGCCTCCGCGGCCGTCCGGATGTTGGCGGCTTCTCCGCGCAGCCAGATGTTCACCTCGGGAAACCCACGGCCGCCGGGATAGCCGGCCTCGGCGAGATAGCGGCGCGCCAGTTCGGGATCGAACCGCTGCAGCGGGGCCAGTTCCTCCGAGTTGGAACCCGGAAACCCGGGAGGCAGCATGGAAGAAGCCGGGATGCCCACGTCCCGCATGGCCGATTTCATGATGGCGTCTACATCGATGGCATGGGCGAAGGCCTTGCGGATGCGCACGTCGTCGAAGGGTGGGTTGTAGGTGTCCAGCATCAGGTAGTACGTGGCGAAATCGGTGTAGGCATTGAGTTGTTCGCGCAAGGCCGGGTCCGCCTTGATCCGGTTGATCTCGGCCTGGTTGGTCAAGGGGACGTAGTCTACCTCGCCGGCTTCGTACGCCGAAAGGAACTGGGGTGGTACGGCGAGGTTGTACAGCCTGGCCACGACGCGCTCCAGCATGGGCTTGATGGGACCCCGGTAGTTATGGTTGATTCCGAGCACGATGCGGTCGCCCTTGATCCATTCGACCAGGCGGTAGGGTCCGCTGCCGAAATGCGTTTCGGGCCGTGTCGCCCATTCGGGACCGTACTTGTCGAACAGGTGGGTTGGAGATACCCAGCTCTTGGCCAGCAGAAGCGGTAGATAGGGGGTGGGACGATCCGTCGTGAACGAGACGGTGTAATCATCGTGGGCCTTGACCCCGAGGGAATCAAGCGGAAGGCGTCCGCCTACCACGTCGGTCCAGTTCCTGATAGCCCGGAAGTACCACTCGAAGTCGAAGCCGGTCTCGGGATTCGCCCAGCGGCGGAAGGTGGCCTCGTAGTCGCGGGCCGTCAGGGGATGGCCGTCGGCGAAGATCATCCCCTCCCTGATCTCGTAGGTCCAGGTCAGCCCGTCCTCGGACAACGCCCAGGAAGTGGCGCCCGCCGGAAGCAGGTTGAAATCCCGGTCCACGCGGACGAGCGGTTCGGCCACAAGGCCCACGCCCCATGCCTGCTTATAGGTGGACGTACCCCGGTCGAGGTACCGGTTGTCGGGAGAGAACTGGGTGAGGACCTGCAGCGCCGGCGGCGCGGCGTCGGAGGGCAGCGTGACGCCGAAGGAGTTTATGTACCGTTCCGTCCCTCCGGCTTCTGCCGCTCCGCCCTTCGTCTCCCCGGCTTCCGTCTTAGCGCCATCGGCAGCAGTGCCATCCTGCAACGCGAGGGTGGAAAGACTGGCCAGCAAGACGGCCGCCCCGAGTACGGGCAGTAACGCAACAGGACGCGTCGCCCTTCGCAGAATGGACGCGGGCTGATCGAGTCGGAACAACTGCACGATCCCTTGTACTGCAGGGTGGATGATATAATGAAGTCGCAGGTAATCTTACGGAAATCCAGCGGGACTGTCAATCGTTTCATCCCGGATCGGCCCCCACAAAACAGGTGACACGATGCCCCCGGGCATTTACTCTATACAGGTTCCGAGTAAGATGTGACCGCCTCCGGCTTCGAGGGTAAGCGGAGGCCGAAGGGTGGATTCCACAGAAAGGAAAACAACATGCCTATTGCCACGAGACAACTGGGAACCACGGGCGCCCACGTCACTGAACTTGGCTACGGCGGTGCGCCCCTGGGCGACCTGTTCCAGCCCGTCACGGACGCAAAGTCGCGCGCCACGCTGCGAACTGCCTGGAGAGAGGGTATACGCTACTACGACACGTCGCCGTGGTACGGCTACGGAAAGAGCGAACTGCGGATGGGCGAGTTTCTGCGACAGAAGAGCCATGGTTCCTACGTGGTTTCCACCAAGGTCGGCCGCGTCTTCAAGGCCACGCGGGACCTGAAGAACTTCGAAAAGGGGTTCTGGTGCGGTGGACTGCCCTTCGATCACACGTACGACTACAGCTACGATGGTATCATGCGGTCCTACGAAGACAGCCTCATCCGCTTCGGGATACACCGGGTCGACCTGCTGCTGATTCACGACCTGGATCCCTTCTACCACAACGAGGCCCAGATCCAGGCCTATCTCCATCAGCTGTTCACCAGCGGCTGGCGCGCGCTGGCGGAACTCAAGGCCTCGGGCGACATCAAGGGCGTGGGCGCCGGCCTGAACAAGACCGGCATGATGCTGCGCTTCCTGGAGCTGATGCCGCTGGACTTCTTCATCGTGGCCATGCCCTACACGCTGCTGGACCAGGACGCCCTCGACCTGGAACTGCCCCGGTGCGTGGAAGACGGGATCGGCATCGTGATCGGCGCCGTCTTCGCCTCGGGGATCCTGGTTACCGGTCCCACGGAAAACGCGACCTACGGGTACATGCCCGCGACGCCCGAGATCATGGAGAAGACCCGGCGCATCCAGGCCGCGTGCGAGCGGCACGGCGTGCCCCTGGCCGCGGCCGCGCTGCAGTTTCCGCTGTTTCACCCGGCGGTCGCATCCGTCATCCCCGGCGCGATCAGGCCCGAGTACGTCGAATCGAACGTATCCCATTACCAGCATCCCATACCAGTGGACCTCTGGGCGGAGTTGAAATCGGACGGGCTGATACGTGAAGACGCCCCGACGCCAGGGTAACCGTTCATGGAATTCGAACTCTGGCAGTTGTTCCTGCTCGCCGGCGTGGGCGTCCTTTCAGGATTCCTGAACGTCATGGCGGGCGGGGGGTCGCTGCTGGCCCTCCCCGTCCTCATCTTCATGGGTCTGCCCGGCAACGTGGCCAACGGCACCAACCGCGTGGCCATCGTCGCCCAGAACGCGTCCGCCGTCACCAGTTTCTTCAGGAAGGGATATTCGGAGATACGCACGATGCTTACCCTGGCGCTCTGCGCTGTGCCGGGGGCGGCGATGGGGGCGTACCTCGGGACCCAGGTCAGCGGCGAACTGTTCAATCGTATACTCGGCGGCCTGATGATCGCACTGCTGATCCTGATGAGCAGGAAGCAGCGAGACGCCGAGGTAACTGAAAAGCCGAAGAGACTGGTCCTGGGACACATCCTGATGGTCGCCGTAGGGTTCTACGGCGGGTTCATCCAGGCCGGCGTCGGGTTCTTCCTCATGGCGGTGCTCTACCGTGTCGTCGGCCTCGACCTCGTCCGCGTGAATGCCTACAAGGTCTTCATCGTGGGCATATATACCCTGGTGGCGCTGGCCATCTTCGCGGACAGGGGCCAGGTGCTCTGGCTCGCAGGGGCCAGCCTCGCCGTCGGCACCACGATCGGTGGATGGATCGGCGCCCATTTCACCGTCAAGCGGGGTGAACGACTGATCCGGATCGTCCTGAATGCCGTTCTGATCGTCATGGCCGCAAGGCTCCTGCTCTAGTCCCACGTCACCGGAGGTCACCTTGGTCGATCACGCGGGTCAGCCCCGGCCTAATGTCGTGCTCTGCATCTGCGACCAGTTGCGCGCGTTCGAGACGGGATGCTACGGAAACGAGGTCGTCCGGACGCCCCACCTGGACCGCCTGGCGACGGAAGGCGTCCGATTCGAAACGGCGGTGAGCAACAACCCCGTCTGCATGCCCGCGAGATCCTGTCTCCTGTCTGGCCAGTACAGCAGGACCTGCACGGGCATGCTGGGCAACTACGGGGAGCGGCAGACGGATGGATCGACGACGATGCCCGAGTATCCGGCGGCGGACCGTCCCCACCTTCCCGCGCCCGCGCTGCCTGAAATGTTCAGGAGCCTTGGATACGATACGGCGCTCATTGGGAAATGGCACGTTCATTCCGCGCCCGGGTCATTGGGATTCGACTACAGCCTGTATCCACGGGTTCACCACCGTCACAGCGGACAGGCATTCGTGGAAAACGACGGTGGGGAGTTCCGGGTGGACGGATTCAGCGTCCGCTTCGAATCGGACCAGGTCGGGGGCTACCTTAGAGATCGGGAAAACCAGGAGAAGCCCTTTTTCCTGTACTACAGCATCTCTCCACCCCACATGCCCTTGATGGACGCGCCGGAAACGTACCTGGAAATGTACGATCCCGACGATATCCCCCTGCGGCCCAATGTCTTCCGGGACGGGCAGCTTCCTTACGACGAGCACTGGTTCAAGGTCTACCTGTGGGACTTTCTCTTCTACGAACAGCACCTGCCTTTCACGCGCACGCTGCCGCCCGGATTCGATCTGCGGCGCCTGGTCGCCCTGTATTACGGCGTGACGACGTGGGTCGACGACATGGTCGGCCGGCTCATGCATTTTCTCAGGGCGTACCGCCACGCGGAAAACACCATCGTCGTTTTCCTCTCCGACCACGGCGACAACCTCGGCAGCCACCACTTGTTCAACAAGGGCCGCCTCATCGAAGAGTCCATCCGCATCCCGCTGATCTTTCATGCTCCGAGCCGTCTGAAACCCCGGGTCAGTACGACCGCGACGGCCCAGATCATCGACGTCATGCCCACCCTGCTTTCCCTTTGCGGCGGTTCTGTCCCAGCCCACGTCCAGGGGAAGGACCTCGCCGGGACGATTTCGACTGGAGAAGCACCGGAAGAAGAAGGCGTCTTCATAGAGACGGGCAGAGGAGAGATCGGACTGCGGACTGCGACCCACACGTACGGGATTCGTATCGATCCAAAGACGGGCCGCGTTCTGGACGACCGGGCGTGTTTCTACGACCTGCGGACCGATCCCTACCAGATGAACAACCTGCGGGACTCCGACCGGGACTCGGAGCTGGCGGCCGAACTCCAGGACCAGGCGCTCGCCTGGCACCACGAAACACCGTGGATGCACAGCGGCGCCTTCGATTAGTTCACGTCGGCCGTGGTACTGCATACGAGTAGTTCTTTTAGCGGGGACTGCATATGACCGAGGCGAACAGGGAAGGAAACAACCGCCTGATCGTGGTGTTGTTCGGCGTCATGTTCGTGGCCGTCGCCGACAACCAGATGATCTCCCCGCTCCTGCCCGACCTCATGGCCGCCTTCGGCATGGGCGCCGGTCAGGCCGGACTGCTTGTCTCGGTGTACGCCATCGCCGCCGCAGCCGTCTCCTTCGCGCTCGGACCGCTGTCGGACAGGACGGGACGTAGGAAAATGCTCATCGCGGCGCTGATCTTCTTTACGGCTGCGACCCTGCTGTGCGGGCTGGCGTGGAACTATGCTTCGCTGGTGGCATTCCGGGCGGTAACCGGCGCTGCCGCGGGGACGCTATCACTCAACATAACCGCCAGTATCGGGGACCACTTTCCCTACAGGCGGCGGGGCGCGGCCATGGGGATGGTCATGTCCGGCTACTTCGCGGCCATGATCCTGGGCGTGCCCGCAGGGGCCTTCGTCGCGGAGGCGTGGTCCTGGCGGTGGGCGTTCTGCGCTTTCGCGGGGGCCGGGTTGCTGCTGTGGGTCCCGGCGCTGGCCATCATACCCGCCCGCGTCCCTGCCGTCCGTGGCGTTTCCGCGGCCGACATGATAAAGGGCTACGGTCGGTTCCTCGCGCGCACCGGCCCCCTGGCGGTAATCGCGGCGTCGTTTCTCGTATCGGCTTCCACGGTCGGTTTCATCACCTTCGTGGGGACCTGGCTGCGGGATGCTTACGGGCTTTCAACCGACTGGATCGGCATCGTATTCCTCTTCAGCGGCCTGGGCGCGCTGCTGGGCAGCCCTTTGGCCGGATACCTGTCGGACCGCGTGGGGAAACGGGGGATCGTGGTGAGTAGCGGACTGGCGATGGCGGTTCTGCTGGCCGGAATCCCGTGGATCACCGGCCAGTTGCCGGTGGTCTTCGCCGGCTTCATCCTCACCGGCATCGCCGGGGCCTTTCGCCACGCGCCGCTGCAGGCGCTCGTCACGGCCATGGCAACGGACGATGAACGCGGCGCGCTGATCGCGCTCAAGAACACCGTCGCGGAATTCGGTATCGCCGGCGGTACGGCGCTTTGCGGGGTGCTGTACGTCGCCTTCGGATACCCTTCCGTCGGAGCGGCCTGCGGCGTCATGGCCGCCGCCGCATCCTTCGTCATCCTGGTCTGGGTAGGCGAACCAGGCGAACCAGGCGAACCAGGCGAGCCAGGCGAGCCAGGCGAACCGGACCAACCGGGACAGACCTGAAGCGTCAGGATTCGTCGTAGGCGGTAAGACGTCTCACCCAGATGTTGCGGAACCGGACGGGATTGCCGTGATCCTGAAGCTGCAGGGGGCCCGTCACGGCGTGGGGCGTGTCGTAGTTCGCCAGGTTCCTGTGCCCGGTGGGACCGACGGCCCGCTGTCGGTGGTGCGCCACGACACCATTATGGATGACCGTCAGGTGCGCGCCCTCGACCAGCCTGTCACCATCCCACGATGGCGACTCGAAGATGATATCGTAGCTCTGCCATTCGCCCGGTCCTCGGCTGGCATTGACCAGGGGAGGGTACTGCCCGTAAATGGCCGAGGCGGAACCGTCGGCATAGGTCCGGTTGTTGAAACTGTCCAGCACCTGGACTTCATACAGCCCCAGCAGGAACACGCCGCTGTTGCCCCGGCCCTGGCTGTCTCCCACCACTTCTTCGGGCGTGGCCCATTCCAGGTGCAGCTGACAGTCGCCGAAGTGCGCGCGGGTCGAGATATCTCCCGTTCCGTTGACTTCCATGTAACCGTTTTCCACCTTCCAGGCGGCGGCGCCTCCATCCCGGCCGGTCCACTGGGCGAGGTCCGATCCGTCAAACAGCACGACCGCGTCCGAGGGCGGGCTCCCGGCAGCGCCTCCCGCCGTGACGACGCGAGGCTGGGGCCGGTCTCCATCGTGGACGCGCCAGGTGCCGCCGGGTATTTCGGGTGTATCGCTGTAACCTGCGGAATCCGCCATGGATCGACTCCTATAAGCAAACTTCGTGAATCATGCGTGAGTAGATGTCCACCGCTTCGTAAAGCTGCGGTATTTCCACGTATTCGCCCACCGTGTGGGCGCGTTCGATGCTGCCGGGGCCCAGGACCACCATCTCCAGTTGCTCCCTGAAATGGGGAGCGTCCGTCCCGTAGGGCACGGTTTCCGGCCGCTTGCCGCCGGTGACTTCGGACGCCAGTCGGACGATGGGGTTCGAAGGATCGGCGTAGAAGGGACGGGATATGGTACTCGTGACCTCGAACCCGTAGCTTTCGGCCCGGGAAACCAGCTCTTTCACCAGTTCTTCACTGTGATCGTCCGGCATCGTGCGGAAACAGACGTGACAGGTAGACCGCGCCGCCGAGACATTCTGCTTCGTGTCGTAGTCGGTGATCACCATGTTGAATCCGTTGGAAGGTGGATTGAACTCCGGGTTCAGGAACCGCTCATCCTCTTTGATCCGCTCCGCCATTTCGGCCATTTCGGCCAGGAACGGGGCGATCTTGAAATTTGCGGATTCCC
This sequence comes from bacterium, assembly GCA_965202605.1. GTDB lineage: Bacteria > JAAXHH01 > JAAXHH01 > JAAXHH01 > JAAXHH01 > JAAXHH01. The sequence continues at coordinate 868,728 of OZ241838.1, read as the reverse complement.
CCAGGCCCGTACTGGTGTGGGCCGCCCGGCCGTGGGCCGTCACCACGACGTGGGCCGCGCCCTTGTGGGCGTACACCGGCGTCAGGCTGGTCGGCTCGGCCACCACGCCGTAGTCCGGACGAGTGGAGTTCATGATACCGGATTCCGTGGCGACCTGATGCGCTCCGCCGCCGCCCACCTCTTCATCGGCCGTCGCCACGACGATCAACGGCTTCTTCAGACTGTCCGCATCCACCCGCGCGGCGGCGATCATGGTGCATGCCAGGGGTCCCTTCATGTCGCAGCTGCCCCGGCCCAGCAGCCGATCGCCGTCGACCACGCCGTGATAGGCGTCCCAGTCCTGCTCCTGCCCCGGCACCGTGTCCGTATGGGACAGGAAGGCCAGGCCGCCTTCGCCTTCGCCCTTGCGTCCGACGAGGCTGACTTTCAACTCGCCGTTTTCATCTTCGTAGGACAGCCGTTCCACTTCGAGCCCGCACGCCTTCATCCGGTCTTCGACCAGGTCGGATATGGCGGCGTTGCTCCACCGGCTGACGGACTTCACGTCCACGAATTCCCTCGTCATTTCAACTGGATCCAGCCCCACGGAACCCCCCTCTCAAGATCGTAGTTATCGCACCGCCACGGGTGCTGTTCAGTCCGTCAACCAGCTCGACATCTCATCACGCAGACCCGTGTCCGCCCTCAGGGCGAGGGCTTCGAAGGCGTTGTCGAGATGGCCGGTATTCCGGGCGCCGACTATGACCGACGTGATATCCGGATGCCCCATGGCCCAGGCCATGGCCAGACGCACCATGGGAAGTCCCCTGGAATCGGCGAGGGACCGCAGCCGCTCCACGTTCCGGAAGTTCCGGTCGTTGAAATAGATGTCCGCGTGACCGGGTATCACGTCGAACCGCGAGCCCTTCGGAAAGGCGTTTCGGTCCGGCGTGTATTTCCCCGCCAGGAAACCCGCGGCGAGCGGACTGTAGGACGTGACGGCCACCTCCTCCCGCCGGCACAGGGGAAAGAGTTGGTCCTGCGCGCCGGGGTCGGCCAGGTTGTAGGGCGGCTGGATCACCTCGAAACGGGCGTAGCCGTGCCGCGCGGAGGCCGCCAGTGCTTCCTGGAGCTGCGCGGCGTTGAAATTGCTGCAGCCCACGGTTTTGATCTTACCGGCGGCCACCGCCTCGTCCAGCACGGCCAGGCTTTCGTCTATGGGAACCGCGTCGTCGGGAGAATGCAGTTCGTAAATGTCCACGCAGTCCACCTGCAGCCGCTCGAGACTGACCTGGAGCGCCCGGGCGATGTTTTCCGGTTTGTTGCCGCTGCTCACCTTGGAACAGATCACCACGTCGTCCCTGCAGCCCCGAGCCTTCATCCAGGCTCCAATGATGATTTCAGAAGAACCCATGATATCCGAGGTCTCGCGCACATCATCGACCTTCAGCACGTCTCGCCGGTATGTCCGGGCATTGCCGCCTCCGTACCCCTCGGCCGTATCGAGCCAGTTGAGACCCTTTTCGGCTGCATAGTCCAGAATGGCGACAGAAGCGTCCTCGTCGATCTCCCGGCCGAATGTTACGCAGCCCAGGCCGATGAAGCTGAGCGACGTATCGGTGCGACCGAGTTTTTGGTATTCCATGCGGATTCTCCAGATTGTACCCAGCTGTTACGGTGGACATCGACAGCGTATCGTAAAACGCGGGTCGTTCAGACAGGTCGTTCAGATGCGGTGTGAATGTATATCCGGAGGGGTCGGACAGGCAAGCACTGTTTGGTGGCCGGCCAGGCGGGCCGGAGGATCAGAAACCGTCGTCGCCGGGCAGGGCCGCGGCGCGCGGGCCGATCTGCCGCAGGCGCTCATCCAGCAGCCTCTTGAGCTGATTCAACTTGAGCCGGTGAGCCGCGAGTTCCTTTTCGTGTTCCATGATCATCTGCTGGATAAGACGGGGATCTTCCCGGGAGAGCGGGGCCTCCGTACCATCTTCGACCAACAGGGGCGGGGCGGGTGAATCGAGCGGTTTCGGCTGAGCTGCCAGGACCGTGTGCACGGTATTTTCCGTACCCCCCCGCAGGTACTTGATTTCGATCCGGGAACCGGCGGGAAGCGAGGTCACGAATTCGGCCAGGATGATGGGGTGGTTCATGGGAACGCCGTTCACGGCCCGCAGTACGTCCCCCCTGCGAAGACCGGCTTTCATGGCGGGGCTGTCGGGACTCACGTCGGTAACTTCCATGCCTTCGCCGGCGCCCAGCACGATGTTTCGGTTGCCGCCGACGCTGATGCTGTCCCAGATCTTCTCCACGTATACGCCCAGCCAGCTTCGGCGGACTTCACCATGTTCGATGAGCTGGCGGGCGAAGGTCTTTACGCGGTTTATGGGTATAACCGAAATCACGCCCGCGGCTTCCCGCACACTATCCGATACAGGGGGCCGATCCCGTTGGGGGGCGGCTACGAGACCCAGCAGGCGGCCGTTCGTGGAAAACACGGCGCCGCCGGAGAAATCTCCTCTGACCACGGCGCTGACCTGCATCATGACGTCTTCTTCCCGTACGCCGTTGACGATTCCCGTCGTCATCGAAGACGGAAACCCATGGGCATTGTTCATCACCAGCACCCAGGACCCCGGATTCGCGTCATCGGAATCGCCGAGGCGCGCAGGATGGACCGACACGCTGTCCACCCGGATCACGGCGATATTCGAAAGCAGGTCGACGCCGACGAGTTCGCCGAGACGGTACCGGCCATCTTGAAAATTCACCAGGATATCGTGGGCATGGTCCACGACCCCGGCCGTCGTGATGATATAACCGTCTCTGTGGAGGACCACGCCGGTTCCAATGGAGCGTTCCCAGTCCGTGAAGGTCTGTCCGTTCACCGAATGGTTGAACTTCCGCTGCACGATTACGCTGGCGACCGCGGGCTCCACGCGTTCCACGAGGCTGACGACCTCTTTCTCGAGGTTATGCAGGAAGGTGGCGGACTGGGCGTAAGCACTGGAAGCGGAGTCCAGGTGCCAGAGGCAGGCAAGCAGCGCGGCGCATATCACGGGACGGAAGCGTTCGGTCCCGGTGCGGTTGGGTTGAGAATCATGCATGTCTGTCTAGAACGAGATTCGGATGCGTCTGATCGGGGCAGGCGGACCGGTCGGTCCAGACTGACCGCTTGTACTACGCAGGCCGCTCATCTCGGCGGTACCGACCTGCAACGGACGCTCTCCCGGTTCCGATTGGCCCGTGCCGCCGTTTGTAACCAGTTCCCCACCGAAGGACTCGGTGAACAGGGACGGATCGAGGGGCATGCCCGTGCCTGACGAAACGGATCGGATCCCCTGGACCGTGGGTTCCATGGTTTGAACCGTCATGACGCCCGGGCCGTCACCGGGAATTCGGGATGAGGTAAAAGAGAGACGGGTTGCTGTCGGAGAGGGGAAATTCGTTGTCTGTTCTACGTCCGGCACGGGTTTTACCGCCAGGTTCGGCGCGAACCCACGGTCACGGGGAAAGGGTGAAATCGGATCCGGCGGGGCGAGTTCGGGTTCGAAGGGCGTCGGCAGGGTAAGGGCCGTGGAGGGGCCGGGAGACGAGCCGGGCCGTTCCGAAGGACTGATCAGGCCCGCGAATCCACCGATCACGGTTATGGTCAGGATCAGGCTGGTCGCAAATACCAGTTGAACGGGACGCTGCCGGCTCAGTTCGCCCAGTTCGGAAAAGGCCTCCATGACGCGCCGCCACCAGGAAGCAGTGTACAGCTCACGGGCGATTTCCTTTGTCAGCCGGCTGCCGAGCCGGTAGTCGAATTCCGGTTCAGGGGTTGCGGGGGCAAGACTCTTTACCGCACGGATGGCACTTTCCATGTCTTTGATCTTGAGCCGGCATCGGGGACATCCGTTCAGGTGAAATCGCAGTGCATCTTCGTTTGCCCTGGATAACCGACCATCGAGGTAGTCCGACATCTGGCGCTCGTAACCACTGCAATTCAAAACGACCTTCCTCCTCTTTAAAGTATCTCTACCTGCCACTGTCTCAGCATTTCCTGCAATCTGAGCCGCCCGCGGTTTACCCTCGACTTGACGGTCCCCGTCGGACAGCGGAGGATTTCGCCAATCTCCTCATAGGACAGTTCTTCGATGTCGCGCAAAACGATCACGGACTTGTACTTCTCCGGGAGCTGATCGATCGCGTGCTGAATGGCCCGGCCCAGTTCGTTCTGCTCGAGATGATCACAGGGTCCGGCGTTCAGGTCGGGCAGATCGATCCCTTCCCTCGAACTGTTCTCGTGGGGCGACGCGTTCAGGGAGAAAAACTGGCGGCGTTTGCGCTTGCGCAACTCGCTCCGGGCCAGATTGAGCGCGATCGTGTAAATCCACGTGGACAGATTGGAGATTGCCTTGTAGTTGTGGCGGTTCCGGTACACCCTGAGAAAGGTCTCCTGTACGAGGTCTTCCGCGCATTCCGTGTTATGGACCATGCGGTAGACGCAGTTGTACAGTCTGGTCCGGTACCTCCCGACGATCACCTCGAAAGCGCGCACGTCTTCCTGCTGTACGCGGTGGAAAAGCATTTCATCCGACACAGTCAACTCATCGAATACGCCCGACTCGATATCGGACACCTGTACCGCGTTTACAGAGGTGTTTTCAGACATAGCCGTTTCTCCCATGCCACGTTATACGCCGCGCGGAGGGTACGGTTTCAGAAAAAAGCGCCAGGTATCCACCACGCCCGGGTTGAAAACGGTCCACAACCCTCATTGGAGAATATAGAGTTTCGGCATCGGGATGTCAATCGGCCCGTCATGCCTGCGACCCGTCATGTCTGCGGCCCGTCATGCCCGCATCTCGCTCACGTCATGGATCGTATACTGGTAGCCCTGTTCCGTAAGAAACAACTGCCGGTTCACGGCATAGTCCTGATCCAGGGTGTTCCGGGTGATGAGCGAATAGAATATCGCGGCGGAGCCGTCCGCCTTGGGCCGGAGTATCCGTCCCAGGCGCTGGGCCTCCTCCTGGCGGGACCCGAAGGTGCCCGATATCTGGATCGCCACGTTGGCGTCGGGCAGATCGATGGCGAAGTTGGCGACCTTGGACACCACGAGACGCTTGAGCTCGCCGCTCCTGAACCTGGCATACAGGTCCAGGCGAGCCTGCAGGGGCGTACTGCCGGTGATCAGGGGAAACTCGAACAACGCGGCGATCTGCTTGAGCTGTCTCACGTACAGTCCGATGATCAGGACCTGGTCCGAGGGGTGTTGTTCCAGCAGGGCGCGGATGATCTCCGTCTTCCGGCTGTTTTCAGAGGCGATTCTGAACTTCTCCCGGCGATTGGCCACGGCGTAGGTCATGCGCCGGGCTTCGGGCAGGTCGACCCGGATTTCGCGGCAGTACGCTTCGGCGATCCAGCCCTGCCGCTCGAGCAGTTTCCACGGCATGTCGTATCTGCGGGGACCGATCAGGCTGAAGACGTCGTCCTCGCGGCCGTCTTCACGCACCAGCGTCGCCGTCAGCCCGAGCCGCCTTCGGGCCTGTATCTCGGCCGTGTAGCGAAAAACGGGGGCCGGGAGCAAGTGTACCTCGTCGTAGATGATGAGGCCCCAGCCCTTCTGGTCGAAGAGGCCGAAATGCTCGAATTCGTCCCCCCTGCTTTTCCGATAGGTCAGGATCTGGTACGTGGCCAGCGTCACGGGCCGGATCTGCTTCGTCTCACCGGAATACTCGCCGATATGCTCTTCCGACAGCGAGGTCTTCTCGAGCAACTCCTCCCGCCACTGGCGCAGCGCCACCGTGTTGGCGGTCAGCACGAGGGTGTGGCATTTCAGGGCCGCCATGGCGCCGAGGGCCACGATAGTCTTCCCCGCCCCGCAGGGCAGCACGATGACCCCGTTGCCTCCCTGCGGTTCGCCGTTCATGTGGAACGCGCCGACGGCGTCCAGCTGGTAGTCCCGCATGGTGAAGGATTTCCGCGCACCGGGCGACGTGCGCAGATTGATCTCCAGCGGGGCGCCTTCCACGTATCCCGCCAGGTCTTCCACGGGAAAGCCGACCTTGATCAGGGCCTGCTTAACGTGCCCGCGGAACCGGTCTCCCACCTGCACCCTGCGCTCGTCCAGGGGCTGGGCGAGGAACTGCTTGACCGAGGGCAGGCCGGAAACTTCCGCGATCAGGGCGGCATCGTCGGACTCGAGGATCAGCCTGCCTTCCCGCCTGCGCAGCCGGAGCTGCCCGTAACGGGCGATGAAATCGATGATCTCGCGGCGGATGTTCTGGGGTATCTCGTATTTGCTGAGGCTTTCGAGCGATTCGAGTACGCCGCCCGCATCCATGCCCGCCGAGGCGGCGTTCCACAGGGACAGGGGACTCAGCCGGTAAACGTGGATGTGTTCCGGGGACTTTTCCAGTTCCGCGAAACGGGCCAGCGCGTCCCTGGCGTCCTCGTAGCGCGGATGGTCCACTTCGACCAGGATGGTCCGGTCGCTCTGTACGATCAGTGGGTTCTGAAGGTCTGGCAAGAAAGTCTCCCGATGTTATTCAGTCCTTTGATGTCGAATCCGGTCCGCCCTTACCCTCCAGGATGCCGGCGGTCTCGGGATGTCTGGCCAGCAACCGGCCGCGAACGGCCTCGTATGCGTCGTCGACGGAAATGCGCTCCATGCAGTCGAAGTACGGGCAGGCGGTCCCGACGCACCGGTGGCCGGCCGGGCAGTCCGGCACCTCCGGCATCAGGACATCATGATCTCCGCCGAAGGGGCCCCAGCGTACCGGGCTGCACGGCTTTATGGGACAGAACAGCGCCACGGTGGGCGTGCCCACCGCCGCGGCGACGTGCAGGGGACCGGTACTGTTCGTGACGCAGAGCGAGGCGGCCCGGAGCAGCGCCGCCAGTTCCTTGATGTCGAACTCTCCCGCGATCCGTATGACCGACTCCGGCAGCGAACCGGCGACCCGGCCGACCAGGTCCCGTTCATCGGCCGACCCTGTAACGACTACGCGGACGCCGCCACGGGAAAGCCGCTCCGCCAGTTCCGCGAAACATTCCGCGGGCCAGTCCCTTGCCGATCCGCCGCTGCCGGGATGCAGCAGGACCAGCGGACCGTCCGGCGGCACGCGCCACTGGCGCAGGCGGCGCGCCACGGCGCGCGTGGCCGCTTCGGGCACGTGGATCTCCGGGGCGGCCTCACCAGCCTGGCCGAAGAGTGCACGCGCCAGGGACAGATTGTATTCCACTTCGTGCCTGCGCGCATCCCGCCGATGTTCGTATACCTTGCGGTTGAATAGAAACCCATACGCCCGGTAGCCCGTTCCTATCCTTACCGGAATGCCGGCGACGCGGCAGGCCAGGGCCAGCCTTGCCGTGGGATGCAGGACCAGGACCGCGTCGAACCGCCGCGCGCGCAGGTCGCCGACCAGGCGGAGGAAACCCATCGGGCCGCCGTGCCGGCCGGAGCGCTCGTCGACGATAGTCTCGTCCAGGGCCGGATGACCCTCGATGGCGCCGGCGGCGTAGGGGGATACGAGCGCGGCGATATGGCAGTCGGCGGCCTGCTCCCGCAACACGCTGAGCACGGGCGTGGAAAGCAGGACGTCGCCGATACGGTCCGTTCGAACGACAAGTATCCGCATCGCCATCTGTTCTCCCCGGCCGGAATCCTCCGGCGCCGTTCAATCGCGCCAGATTTCCGTGACTCGGTCAAAGGGCGTACACCCCGCCCGGATGAGCCGCGGGGTTCCGGTAGATACGTCAACGACCGTTGAGGGCTGGTCCGAGGGCGAGCGTCCCCCGTCGAGGATCAGGTCTACCCCGTCGCCCAACTGGTCGGCCACGTCTGCTGCCGTAAGGGGCTCCGGCTCGCCGGAGCGGTTGGCGCTGGGCGCCGTAACGGGTCCCCCCGCCGCCCGGCAGAGCGCACCGGCGATCGCGGCGCCGCTGTGTCTGACCCCGATCGTGGTACCCTGGCCCAACAATTCCCGGGGCACGCTTTCCAGGGCGGGAAGGACCAGCGTCAGCGGTCCGGGCCAGCAGGCGTCCATCAACGCATGAACACGCCCGGGGATGCACCTGACCAGGCGGTCGAGGTCTCGCCTGCCGGAAACGAGTACCAGGATCGGTTTCGATTCAGGACGACCCTTGGCCTCGTAAATCCGCCGGATAGCGGCAGGACTGGTTCCGTCCGCGCCGATACCGTAGACCGTCTCGGTAGGAAAGGCCACGAGACCGCCGTCCCGGATAATGTCCGCGGCCTCCTGGAGTATGGTCTCGTCCGGTCGAACCGGATCGATGTTCTGCACTCTCATGTCATCCTACCCACTGGCGGACCAGGCGGGGCTGGCGGACCAGGCGGGACTGGCGGACCAGGCGGATTATGCGGGTCAGGCGATCCGGCGCAAGCCCTTCTCGCCAATGTCCCCGCGGAAATAACGGTTGTCGAAACGTATCCGGTCCACCGCCTCGTAGGCCCGGTCGATGGAACCCCGGAGATCGTCGGCCAGGGCCGTCACGCCCAGGACCCGCCCGCCGTGGGTTACCGGTCTCCCGTCCTTCACGGCCGTTCCGGCATGGAAGACGATGACCTCGTCCATGGCGTCCAGCGCGTCCAGGCCATGTATTTCCTTGCCGTCCTTGTATGATCCGGGATATCCACCGGAGGCTACCACGACGCAGGTCGCGGCCTTGCGCTTCCAGGTCAGGGGCCTGGAAGGCAGCCTGCCCCCGGCGACATCATACGCCAGTTCCGCGAAGTCGTCTTCGAGAAGAGGAAGAATGACCTGGGCCTCGGGATCGCCGAACCGGCTGTTGAATTCGACGACCATCGGCCCCTCGGCGGTCATCATGAGGCCGCAGTACAACACGCCCCGGAAAGGCCGGCCGCGTTTCTTCATGCCCCGGACCGCCGGTTCGATGATCCCTTCCCGGACGTCCCCCAACGTGCGCTCATCGATGAGCGGCGCCGGCGCGTAGGCGCCCATGCCCCCTGTATTCGGCCCCGTATCGCCTTCGTAGATGGGCTTGTGGTCCTGCGACGGGACCAGCGGCATGACCTCTTCGCCGTCGGTAATCGCGAATACGGACGCCTCCTCGCCCTCCATGAAAGCCTCGATGACCACATGGCGTCCGGCATCGCCGAAAAGCCTGTCGGTCATCACGCCGTCGAGCGCCTGCATGGCTTCCTCCACGGTGTGGCATACCAGGACACCCTTGCCGGCAGCCAGTCCGTCCGCCTTGACGACGATCGGCGCGCCCAGTTCCTTCACGTACGCGCGCGCCGCGTCTACTTCAGAAAACACGGCAAAGGCGGCCGTGGGGATGCCCTCTTCCCGCATCATCTGCTTGGAAAAGACCTTGCTCCATTCGATTTCGGCGGCCGCCCGGGTCGGGCCAAAGGCCCTGACGCCCAGGCTTTCCACGGCGTCCACCACCCCGGCTTCCAGCGCGCCGTCCGGACCGACCACCACCAGGTCGACGCCGTTGTCGCGGGCGAAACCGGCGATTCCGCCCGCATCCTCCGGCGCGATGGAAACGCAGTCTCCGAGGGCCGCGATACCCGGATTTCCCGGCGCCGCGTACAGGTTTTCCACAAGGGCGGACCGCCGGAGCGCCCAGGCCAGCGTATGTTCTCTTCCTCCCTTGCCAACGACAAGCACGTTCATGAGGTCTCCGGATTACGTGGCCGCGCGCCGATCAACCGGCAAACCGATTCAATGCGGCACCGGCGAAGCGGGAGATGATCCGTTCGCATTCGGTCGGTGTTTGGTCAGATGTATGGTGAAACCTTTGAAAGAACCGGGCGTCCATACTGTATGTAAACCAGTTGTGCCGACGGAATCGGAGGTGACCGCAGGACCGGATGGAATCGACACCGGGCACCTGGTTTGTGATGATCTACGAGATCGGAAAAAATAACGAAACGCAGGGGAAGTGTCAAGGCGGGAACCGAGAAAACACCGTTGCGTAATTCCCCGAAAACCATTGACATCAAACGTATTCGCGTTAGTATTACGTAGGTGTTTTCGATTTAAGTACACGACCTCCCCTTACCATACCTCCGGTAAGACGATTCCGGTGCGAACCCGGGTGCGAACCCAATTGAATTCCGGACGGAAGACTGGGATGAAGGAGTCTGGCCATATGTCGATCTTGAGGAAACCGAAATACGTCATCCTGCTGGTTTTTGTCGCGGCCGGTTCGTTCCTGCTGGGAAGCGCGGCCAACAGGACGATATACGCGGCAGACAACATCTTTTCCAGCACCAAGCTTTTGATGGGGGTGCTCAACCTGGTCAACGACAACTACGTGGAGGAAGTACAGCCCGGCGAGTTGATCTACGCCGCGATCGACGGCATGCTCGAGGTGCTTGATCCGCATTCCAGTTTCCTGAGCAAGGAAAGCTTCGCCGAAATGGGAGAACGCTTCAGTGGAAAGTTCTACGGCATCGGGATCGAGTTCGACGTCCTGGACGGATACCTGTACGTGATTTCCGTGATCGACGGATCGCCGTCGGAGGCCGTTGGACTGCAGTCCGGAGATCGCATCATCCGGATCGACGGGGAATCCGCGATCGGCATAAAGCACGACGAAGTAAGGCAGAAGCTCCGTGGAGAGAAAGGGACCCGGGTGGACGTAACCATCGATCGGACCGGTGTCGACGATCGGTTCGACGTAACGATCACCCGCGATCGCATACCCATACGCAGCGTTCGGACGGCCATCATGCTGGAAGACCATACGGGCTACATCCAGTTGATCCGGTTCGCCAAAACCACTTCGCGTGAACTGGAGACCGCGCTGGACAAGCTCCAGCAGGATGGCATGGAGCGGCTGGTTCTCGATTTGAGGGGCAATTCGGGCGGTTACCTGGACCAGGCGGTGGAGGTGTCCAGCAAGTTCATTCCCGAAGGCCACGTTATCGTCAAAACCATGGGCAGGAACAGGAGCTCGAACCAGACGTTCAAATCGCTGAGCGGCGTGAACCACCGCGGCATGCCCCTGGTGGTTCTACTGGACCACCGTTCTGCCTCGGCATCCGAAATCGTGGCCGGCGCCGTGCAGGACTGGGACCGGGGCGTGATTGCCGGAACCCGCAGCTTCGGCAAGGGCCTTGTGCAGACCCTCTTCGCGGAACCGCACCTGACGGACGGGTCCGCGCTTAAACTTACGACGGCCCGGTACTACACGCCAAGCGGACGCATGATCCAGCGAGACTACAAGAACAAGTCCTTCGAGGAATATATCGAAGGGTCTTTCACCGAATCCGGCGAGGCGGCGAACGACGAGGAACCGGCATCAGAAGCCGAACGTCCGGTTTTCACCACCGCCGGGGGGCGGACGGTCTATGGAGACGGCGGCATATCTCCCGACGTACTGCTCAAGACGCCGAAACGCAAGTACCCCTTCGTAATCGGCAAGTACCGGGGCTGGGTACCCTTCGACCGGGCCTGTTTCGAGTTCGCGAACACCTACGGGGTGACCCGGCAGGATCTCAAGGATGACTTCGACACCTTCCTGAGCGAGTTCGAAATCGACGACGCCATGCTGGAAGCGTTTAAGGCCCAGGTTCGGGATTCGGGCCTGTCGTTCACAGAAGACGAGTTCAACGCGGACCTGGACGTCATCGAGCTTCAGCTGAAGCGGTCTCTTGCCCGAAATCTCTGGGGCGACGAGGAAGCCAGCCGCGTGGCCGCGGCCGGCGACGATCAGCTCCAGCAGGCCAGGCAACTGTTTTACTCCCACGAGATGCTGGTGCAGCAGTAACCTGTTTCGGCGGGAACACCGGACCGCATATCACACTGGCGGGCCTTTGCACGCCAAGGACTGACCGTGCCGAGTAAACCTTCCCCTTCCGCCTGGCACGCGCTGAGAGACCGGCTTCACGCACTTCGAATCCGCAGCCGTCGGGTCGCCGTCGTCGAAGGGCTGTTCACCGCGGGCGCGCTGGCATGCGTCCTCGTGCTTTCCCTCGCCGTCCTCGAGTCCTTCCTGTATCTCGAATCAGCGGTTCGCCTGGCCTTTATCCCGGCGTGCTTCGTCCTCCTCGCCGGCCTGTTGTGCTGGCGCTGTCTTGGACGCTTCAGAGGGGGTATTGCAGACCGGGATCTCGCGCGGCGGGTGGATCGACAGTACCCTGACCTGCACGACAGGGTCACCGTGGCCTTGCAACTCTCCCGGCAACGGGAAGCGGGATCCAAAGCCTCCCCCGAACTCCTGGACGCGGCCATAGCAGATGCCGCGGAACGGACCCGGTCGGTGGACTTCAACGAAGCGGATCAAAGACACCGGATCGTCCGCCCCGCCCAGGGATTCGGCATCGCCGTGCTGCTCGTCCTCGTTGCGATGGCCGCCTGCGGCGAGCCGCTTACCGGCGCCCTGACCCGACTGGCAAGCCCCCTGACCCATTTCCAGCCTCCGCAACGCACGTTTCTGCGCGTTCTGCCGGGAGACGTGGAAGTAACGTCGGGCGACCAGGTCACCATAACGGCCGAAGCGACCGGCGAGATACCCGATCGGGCCGTGCTGCGTCTGGCGGCGGACGGGGGACAGTGGAATTCATTCGACATGCGGGCCTCGGCTCCGGCTTCGTACGCCCATACCCTGCGCGAAATCAGAGAAAGCCTGACCTACGAAATCGAAGCCGGCGACGCGGTCAGCCATCCGTTTCGCATAAACACCATCGATCGTCCCTTTCTCGGAGCTTTACGTCTGACCTATCACTATCCCGCCTACACCGGACTGGAGCCGAGAACCACGACCGAAGGTGGAGACATCGTCGCGCTTAGGGGGACTCGCGTGGACCTGGCCGCCGATGACGCGAACCGGGACCTGTCCGAAGCGGCGCTCCACCTGGAGAACGCCGACCGGCCGACAGCCATGACGGTTGCGAACGACACGGCCACGGGCTCTCTCACCGTGGAAACCGATCAGCGCTACCGCATCACGTTACGTAACGCGGACGGTCATGAAAGCGTGGATCCCCCCTGGTACCGGATCATTGCGCTTCCGGACCGCATGCCGTCCCTCCGGGTCCTGTCCCCCGGCCGGGATACCGACCTCACGGAGAACATGGTCGTTTCATTTCTGGTATCCGGTACGGACGACTTCGGGTTCTCCAGAATGAACCTCGTCTATAGAAAGGAACCCGCAGGCGAGGAGCGGAGCAGGTCCATCCCCGTGGACCTGGAATCCACGGCGATGTCGCAGCCTTTCGTATGGGATCTGTCAAATGAGAACCTGTTCCCCGAGGACGTGGTCTCCTATCGGATAGAATTGTACGACAACGACACGATATCGGGGCCGAAACGGGCGGTGAGCCGGACCTACACGCTGCGGTTTCCTTCCCTGGAAGAGATTTACGACGAGATCGACGATACACAGGAACAGCAGGTTTCGGACATGGAGGACATGCTGGAAGAGCAGGAAGAAACGCAAAAGAAAATCGAAGCACTGAATCGGACCCTCGAGCGGCAGGCGAGGGAAGAAGCCGAAGGGAATCAGGTGCAGGAACTGACCTGGGAACAGAAAAAGGAAATCGAATCCGTTCTGGCCGGCCAGGAAGAAGCAACCGACGAGCTCCTCAGGGCAGCCGAAGCGGTGAAGGCGACCATGGAAAAACTGGAAGACCACGATTCACCGAGCCAGGAACTCATCGACAGCATGGATCAGCTCAGGAAGCTGTTTCAGGAGATCGCCACGCCCGAGCTGTTGAAAGCCATGCAGGAACTGAAACAGGCCCTGCAGTCGTTCGACAACGGGCAGTTGAAGGAGTCGATGGAAGCCTTCGAATTCGAGCAGGAGGAGTTTCTGAAACGCCTGGAGCGCAGCCTGGCCATTCTGAAACGCATTCGGGCGGAGCAGTTGTTGACGGCCGCCGTCCGGCAGACCCGGGACCTCGCTGTGCGGCAGGACGAGTTGCGCTATGCAGCGGAGAACATGTCGGATAGTAAAGAGGGAGAAGAACTTGCGGCAAAGCAGCAGCAACTGGGCCAAGACACGGGAGCCTTGCAGCATGACCTGGAAAGTCTGGCCCGCGCCATGGATGAGTTCCGGGATATGCCCGCCGAAGGTGTGCGCGAGGCTTCCAGGGAAATGGGCCGCCAGGAAATGACGGAAAACATGGATCAGATCTCCAGACAGTTGCAGGTCGGCCGGATGCAACAGGCGATGGAAGGCCAGCGGAGGATGTCCCAGGCGCTTTCCGGACTCAATCAGCAACTGCAGGAGATCCAGGATCAACTCCAGGAAGACCAGATGCGGGAAATCGCCGGGGAAATGCGCCGGGCCATGCATCGGCTTGTCGATCTCTCGGTGGGCCAGGAGACCCTCAACGGGCGCACCCATAACCCGGGCGGGTCCGACACCCGCATAGCTTTGCTCGCCGAGGACCAGAAAGGACTCCTGAACGGCGCATCGCTTGTTGCCAACGACATCGTCGCCATCGCGCAGAAGACCTTGTTCATCTCGCCTTCCATCGGCCGGGCGCTGGGAGAAACCCTGAACAGCATGCAGCGCGCGGAGGGCCACCTGACCGAGCAAGCACGCGATACCGCCTCGGAGGAGCAATTGGTCGCCATGAAGTCCCTGAATGAAACGGTGCTGGCTTTGCAGCGGGCCATGCGGAACATGGCGAACTCGGGATCGTCCTCCGGCATGATGGATCTCATCGAACGCCTGAGAGGCATGGCGCGGCAACAGACCGGAATCAACGACCAGATGAACCAGATGATGAACGCATCGGACGGGAGCATGGACCTGGAGACGCAGGCGCAGGTATCCAGACTGGCGGCCCGGCAGGACGCGCTGCGCAAGAGCCTCGAACAACTGCGGCGGGAGCAGCGGGACCAGCAGGACCAGGTACTTGGCCGGTTACAGGAAATCGAAAGAGAGATGGAAGAGACGGTGCGTGAGCTGCAACAGTATCAGATCGACCCCGCCCTGGTGGAGCGCCAGCAGCGGATCCTGTCCAGGCTGCTGGACGCCTCGCGGTCCATTCGAGGACAGAATCGTGAGGAAAGGCGCCGGGCGGCGCCGGGCGAGGACCTGGCGAACCGTCCTTCGCCGGACGACCTGCCGGATGACCTGACCGGATTCGACCGCGTCCAGCGTGACGATATTCTGCGTGGTATCGGAGAAGGCAACTATCCCCGCGAATACGAAGCGCTCATACGCGCTTATTTCCGCGCACTTTCAGACGTTCCGGTCGTGAACTAGGAAACACGCGTGAATCCCCGTTCAACATCGTACATGCGCAATGCACCCCTCAGAATCGCATCTCGGGCAAACGGGATCCTTGTCGCGTTGCTGACGGTCCTTTTTCTCACGCCCCCGAGTGCGGAGGGGCAGTACAGCCGGTCCGCCGATCTGAGCCGCCGGATCGAGCAGGCCAGGACGCTGGAACGTCTCAGGCAGTATGACAGGGCGGCCGCCCTGTTTGAAAGGATACTGCAGGAGGCTCCGGACAACAGGCCCGCCCTCAATGGGGTCCTTCGCCTGTACTTTCGGCTGGAAGCCTTTAACAAGGCGATCCCTTTGCTCGAAACCCATATACGACGATTGCCCGACGACATCGGACTCCGCAGCAGGCTCGCCGAGGCGCTCTTCGGCAGCGGCCGGGACGACGAAGCGGAAGAACAGATCCGAATCCTCCTTGATCTCTTTCCACAGGACGAAGCTGCCGTACACCAGATCGCCTTTTTACATATCGACAGGCAGGCGTACGACAGGGCGATTCAAACCTACCTTTCCGGGCGGGACAGACTGGGGGAACCGGATGCCTTTGCCTTTAATCTCGCCAGTCTCTATACCAACGAGTTCGACATACCCGGCGCCGTCAGCGAATATGTCCGGTGGTTGGTATCGAAACCCAACCAGCAAAGCGTGGTCAGCGACCGGATCGATCAACTCACCGTGATGGGAAGCCGGGAAATCGTGGAAGAGGCACTGCGAAAAGCGGTAACGGGACACCGCGGCAGCAAGGACGCCCGCAACCTCCTCGGGAGCTTCTTTCTCCGATACGACAAACCCAGGGAGGCCTTGGCCGAGTACCGCGAAGCCGACCGGCTGGACGGGTCCAGCGGCGAATACCTGGTCCGGTTCGCCGAATGGGCGCTGCGGGAAGGCCATACGCAAGACGCCATCGATACCTACCAGGAACTCATCCGGCGGTCCGCGCCGGATACCGTGCGCGCCGAAGCATTCGCCGGTCTTGCCAGGGCGTATCAGGAGGCCGGCAGTATGGACCAGGCTGCCGGGGCTTACCGGGAGGTCATAGCGCAGTATCCGGAAACCAGGTACCGCGAAGAGGCGACGGTCCGTCTGGCGGGGCTCTACCTCGCCCACTTCCAGGACGCGCGACAGGCCCTCGACACGTACCGGTCGCTTCTGGCCCACGCGCCGGCAACGGAGTTCCGCGAGCAGGCCATGTTCGGCATCGCGGAGTGTTACGTGGTCCTGGGCAGCCTCGAAGACGCACTCGCCCAGTACAACCGCATCCACGAACCCGGATCCGGATTCCAGGAAGCCGAAACCCGGGCGCGGGTTAGATTCCACCTGGGTGAACTGGCCCTCTTCCAGGGACGCCTGGACGAGGCCCTCGAACGGTTCCACGAGACGGCCGACCGCTATCCGGACAGCCCCTATGCCAACGACGCGCTGGAGTGGACCATCCTGATCGGGGAAGGCCGGCAGGGCGGAGACCCATCATTTGCGAGATACATCCGGTCGGTGCTGCTGCGTCGTCAGTTCAGGGACCGGGATGCCCTGGAAGCCTGCAAACGGTTTGTCGAGGAAAACACCGAAAGCCTGATCGTGGACACCGTAATCCTGGACATCGGTCTGATACTCGATCAGTCGGGCAAGCCGTACCAGGCCGTCGCGGCCCTGCGCGACCTGATTGAGAGACACCCGGACAGCCGCCGCGTCGTCACCGCCCGGTGGCGGATTGCCGAGATCTTCGAAAGGAAGATCGGCGATGTTCCCAAGGCGCTCACGGAATACGAGACCCTGCTCGCCTCCCACCCCGACCACTTCAACAACGACGCCGCACGCCGTAAAATCCGGGAACTGACCGAGCGCCATCCCCTGATGCCCTGACCATGCCCCGACCGCTACATATCCATCTCGTGGCCATCTGCGGCACGGGCATGGGCGCGCTGGCCGTGATGCTCAAGTCCCTGGAACACCGGGTCACCGGAAGCGACGAAAACGTGTATCCTCCCATGAGCACGGTGCTTGCGGAACAGCAGATACCCGTTTTCACGGGTTTCGCCGCTTCCAACCTGGATCCTCCGCCGGACCTCGTGGTCATCGGAAACGCGGTTTCACGCGGCAATCCCGAGGCCGAAGCCGTCCTGGACCGGAAGATCCGGTATGTATCCATGCCGGAGGCGCTCAAGTCCTTCTTCCTGTGGGACCGCAAACCGGTCGTGGTGGCGGGCACGCATGGCAAGACGACTACGACGGCGATGCTCGCCTGGGTGCTCACCGAGGCCGGCCGGGATCCCAGCTACATCATCGGCGGCGTTCCCATCGGCTGGCAGACCGGCGCAAGGCTGGGGTCGGGCGACCTGTTCATCCTGGAAGGCGACGAGTACGACAGCGCCTTCTTCGACAAGCGGGCGAAGTTCCTGCATTACCTGCCCGATACGGTGATCATCAACAACATCGAGTTCGACCACGCGGACATCTACGATTCGCTCGATGAGATCGTGCTTTCTTTCCGGAGGCTGGTCAACATCATACCCGAAAGCGGGCTGTTGATCGGCCCGGCGGACGACGAACGCGTCCGGTCCCTTGCGTCCCGGGCATGCTGCACCGTCCATACCATGGGCTCGTCGCCAGGCGCGCGGTGGTCGGCACGTAACCTGTCCGTCCATCCCGGAGGCGCATCCTTCGACCTCTGTGAACGGGATAAACGCGTCTCCCGCCTGTCCATTCGTCAGCCTGGCGCCCATAACGTCAAGAACGCCCTGGCGGTCGTGGCCGCCGCGAGGCACTACGGCGTATCCTGGCCGGATATCGCGCGGGGTCTGGCGACCTTCCCCGGCGTAAAGCGGCGTCTCGAAGTGCGGGGCGATGTTGACGGCATCACCGTCTACGACGACTTCGCCCACCACCCCACGGCCGTAAAGGCGACGCTGGAGGCGCTCAGAGGGGCCGGACCGGACCGGCGTATCTGGGCCGTCTTCGAACCGCGCTCAGCCACGACCATACGCCGCAACTTCCAGGAGGCCTATGTCGCCGCCTTCGACGACGCGGACCGCGTGCTGATCGCGCCGGTCTTTCTGCCCGAAAAGGCGCCCGACGGCAACCGCTTTTCAGTGGATGAACTGGTGAAAGGACTGCGCGGCCGGGGTCTGACGGCCGACGCCATGGAAAGCGTGGAACGGATCGTTGCCCATCTCGCCGGGCAGGCGGCGCCGGGCGACCGGATCGTGTTTATGAGCAACGGAGGCTTCGGCGGCATACACGATAAGACACTGGACGGGCTGAAGGACAGGCACGCGTAGCATCAGGCGCCATGCGGGGACGAGGACCGGGCATACCGCGCGTAGATCATGCCGGGAGCCGCGCTAGGCATACCGCGCGTAGACCTCGACGTCCAGGTCCTGTCCCGGCACTTTGAACTGCTTCCGCAGCGTGGCTTCGCGGACGAACCCCGCGTCCAGCAGTGCCGCGGCTTTCATCGTATCGCCAGCCTCGACGTGGCACTGGACTTTTCGTCGCGAAGGCAGGGAGAACGAGTCCAGCAACTGCCCCCAGTAAGCCGTGAACGCCGGATGAACGAACAGGTCGAGGAGACAGGTCTCCCCGCGCCACCGGGTGTCCGGCACCAGGGTCGCGTATCCCGTGACCGCCCCGCGGTCCGAGACCAGCAGCCGGACCTGGTGATCGGAATCTTCCCGGGCAAGCTTCATAAGCCCGATGTAGGCACCTTCGAACATGCGCGGCCCGATATGTCCCAGCCCCACGTTGCGTACGGTAGGCGGACCGTCCTGGGCGCAAAGCACGTTCAGTGAAGGCCAGTTTCTCCAGTCTCCGGGGACCACTCGAGCCACATCTCCGGGGAAATGGTCCGTCTCGAACGCTGCGGTCCCCATGTACTTCATGTGACCCGATTCCGGTATGACGCTCCGGAACCCGAAGCTGTGGTAAAGATAGTAGGGATGGGTGCCGTAGCCCGTGGACAGCGTCAGATACCGGCCGCCCCGGTCCTTGAAATCGGTCATCTGCCCGGCCATGACCAGCCGCGCTATGCCCTTGCGGCGGTATTCCGGCACGGTGTACACGTGGCTCACGATGCCGATTCCATCGTGTTCGCTGACCATGATGTTGCAAACCGGATGTGCGTCCAGGCGGCCGAGGTAGAATCGCGTTTCCAGGGGTTCCACGCTTCCGGCGAATACTTCGTCGAGGTGCCACTGTTCGTTGCGGGACTTATGGGCGAGGATCGGCCGGACTAATGGCCCATAGTCGTCGTCCGGCGCCAGGACGACGCCGATTTCGAGCGTTTCGCCCGTGCGGAGGGTGCTGGCGGAGATCGGAGTGTACATAGAGAGACAGAGGACGGTCAGGATGGGAAACGGTGCGCCTGGGTCTGCCCACCGCGGCCAAGCACGGCGCCGATGGTCATTCCCGACACCGCCACCTGCGCCGTATCGATGACCACCTTGATCAGGGTGCCGGTAAGATTCAGCATGCTGGTCATGCCGAACAAGCTCATGCCCAGGAAAAGGTGAAGCAGCAATCCGAAGACCGCGCTGGTTCCCAAGGCCTTCACCGCGCCGGTGTGGTCCGTCCAGCAGCCGAGCAAGACGGTCAGCAACGCGCCCATGGCCAGGGCGCCCAGTAAGAGGGATGGAACGGCCGGGCTGTCCCTGTATATGATCTCGGTTGAAATCACCGCATATCCGCTGAACACGCCGGCGAACAGCCAGTTCGATACGAACCCGAGAATCAACATCGAGACGCCACCGGCAATCGTCGCTACGAAGAATCGCTGTACGGTCATAATGGACTTCCGGTGGATACGCGTTCGGCAATTCCTATCACATCTCGTATCACGTAAAAATGCAGGAGCGACATGTTTCGCATCGGCGGGGGAAGGCTCATTTCCTGGGGAGAACGATCCCGATCACGGCGCCCGCCAGGGCCAGGCGCACAGTCGTCAGGACAACGTCGAACAACGTCGCCTGGAGATTCATATAGTTCACCGAGCCATAGAACATGAGACTGATGCCCAGGCTCATCAGGAATCCGAAGACCGCGCCGGTCCTGAGTCCCGGTACCGCGCCTGAGACACCCGCCCAGCAGCCGATTACGAGGCACAGCAGTACCGCCAGGATCAATTCGCTCAGATATATGAAAGCATTTCTGGCGGATTTTTCGCGATTTCCGCCGCTTCCGGTTCGGCGTTCACCGCGAAATACCCCGAAAACAACACCGCGTAGAGGAAGAACCCCAGGACGAGCAGGACCGCGGCGCCCGCGATCGGGGCGGCTATGTAACGTACTATGCTCATTTCAGATCCATTGGATTGAGCCTGCCGCGTAACCCTCGTTCATCGGAGATCTCATGCCTGTGCGAGACTTGCGATCCTGTCGACTAACGTATCTACATGATCGGCCGTGTCCATGACGTGCAGCGTGGCGCGGACCCCTCTGAAACCGCCCGCGGCGCCGACGGTGCGAATATAGATGTTCGGGCTGCGGTACCAGAGACGCCCTACGATAAACGATGGATCGAGGTCCTTGACGGAGAAGGATACGAGGGCGCAGGACATTCTGGGATCGTCCGATGCGTACACGGTGACGCCGTCGATGGCCTTCAATCCCTGGCTCATGCGCTGGGACAGGTACCGCAGTCGGGCTTCGATGGCTTCGACCCCGAGTTTGTTGTGAAAATCCAGCGCCGCGCCGATGGAGATCCGGTCCGAATAACTCGAAGATCCGCGTTGTTCGAGCTTGCGGGCTCCCGTAACGGCCCACTCGGGATTCGATGAACCGGTGTATATCAGGGGATGTACCCTTTCGGCGACTTCGTTCCGCAGGTACAGAAACCCCGTATGCTGGGCGGCCAGCATGTACTTGTGGCCCGCTCCCGCGTACATGTCGCATCCGAGTTCACTCATGTCCATTTTCATCATGCCCGGCGGCTGGGCGCCGTCGACCAGGGTGATGATTCCCCGGTCACGGGCAATCTCACAGATCTCCTTGACCGGCATGACGAAACCGTCGGTGTAGTTTATATGGCAGATGGTGAGGAATCTGGTCCGTGGTGTGATACCGGCTGCCACGGCATCGACGACTTTCTGCGGATCATCCGGTGTGCGGAAGCTCGGATCCGAAATGTCCACCATCTTGAACTCCAGACCGTCCCGCTTCGCGCGGAAGGCCATCATGTTCTTCACCCAGCCGTAGTCATAGTTCGTGGTCAGGATCTCATCGCCCCGGTTCAGTTCCAGCCCCATGAAACCGAGTCCCATGCCGTCCGTCGTGCTGTTCGTGACGGCGACTTCATCGACCCCGGCTCCCACGAACGCGGCCAGTTTCTTCCGGATCTCGCTCATTCCCGCGAAGCTGTAGGTCGACCAGCACATATTGGGATCCGAATTCACCGCTTCAATCGCCTCCAACTGTGCCTTGTGCACGCTTATCGGCGAGATGCCCCGGGTACCGGAATTCATGTAGATGACGTTGTCGCGCAACAGGAACTGGTCCGCCACCTGCCCCCAGTAAGCCTCATCATCGGGTGCGGCGCCTCCGGGAGGGGTATCCGGAACGGCAGGGAGATCGGGTTCCGGCGCCGCGACCGCCTCGGCCGCCGTGGACAGCAGGGTCGACGCGCCGGCCACCCCGGCAGCACCGGCTGCCATGCTGCCGATGAATCCGCGGCGCGAAAGTTGTTGGATCTTGTCGGGGTCCTGGATTCGGGAGTCGACGTTTTTTAAAATGTCATTGCCAGACATGGATTTAGCCTCCGTCGGGGATGAGAATCCATCCCATTTTCAAGTTGGATTCGGGGGAGTGTAGAGTTCAGTATAAATCAGCATAGCACCGTTAACAAGAAATTAGGTGCTTAAAACCTTAGTAGTCCATGATTCATCGACCTTCCTGAAGCATGTCCTGGAGCTGAGGATGCAGGTTACTGACCAGCCGGTCAAAATGCTCCCGCATCCAGGAAACCGCGTTTCTGAAGTCTTCACTTTTTTCATCTTTTATTACAGACGCATCGCAATTCATCAAAAATCCGATTCTGGGCCTGCCTTTGGCGTTCTCCCACTTATTTAATTTATACCCGATTATCTTCTTGTATTCATCGAGTGAGGCAGCAATTCCTTTAAATATCCTTTCCTCCCTGGAATGATTCTTGCGTACAGAAAGATAGCAACCCATAGTGCCTTTGTCTCTATATAGAAATGCGACAAAGGTCAAAGCCCATCCGTTGAATGCTGAGTTTCTAACCGGCACGTGAATTGTTGAACCTTGAGGAGTGTCCGGCCATATGTCTGTTGGGATTTTTATGGTAGAATCGGAAAACTGAAATTCCTTCAGAACATTATTCCAGAATCGCTGGTTCTGCTCTTCTTTTTCTGACAGCGAACTCGAAGCATTTCCTTCATCAATCTCGATTATATCAGCAGGGACGACGGATGCAAAGTCGCCTTCAAAGGTGAACCGCTGTACTATTTCAGTGCGAGCCAGGACACGTGGATGAACAAAAAGTTGATCAGAAGCATCCTTGTAAAGAGCCGCTTCGACCAGCGCCAAGTTGAAATGCAGGCCACTATGTCTCTGAACGAAGTCGACGATGTTCTCCACCCCTTCTCGAATTCCATCACCTACGATAAGCAGAAGAAACTCTCCTCGTTTCAGGTGACGGCTCACGTTGTCTACAAAGTCATTCTCGTTCAACACTTCGTTTTCGTTTCTAACAAAATCAAACAAAACATTTCCAGTATTTCTCGTGTTTAGAGATACTTCGCGTTGCAGGTCTCCATAATCCCATGTAGCCAAGTCTTTAGCATAATCTAAAATCTGACCGATCACCTCACGACGCGCTTCCGGGTTACGCCAAAGTTTGAACTCGACAAGTACCAGCCGTCCATGGGGGTTAACGAACAAGGCATCGATCTTTCCAGATGGGGTTCTCAATTCTTTGCATACTGGAATGACTCCCATGTATGCTGGATCGATTGCCGCAATTGGAAGCGTCTCGGGATTTCGAAATAGCAGGTTTCGAAGATCTGCCTCACTCAAACTGCCTTCGGATACATTTGCACCGAGAAACAGTCGTTCGTAAATCTCTATTTCATTATCATGGGCTGGGCTTATTCTGATCAGTTTGTCTTGCATAGATTACTCTCCGGCTTCATTTATTGAACTTTAGTGACACTATTCTGACATTATGAACCGCAGGTGTATCTTTAGACGTACGACATCACGTGATATACGTCTAAACTGTATCTTACTTTGAAAACAATAATCACCAACTACCTTTAACACGAGTTATTCATGCATATCCAGATAAGCACGTAGTCGTTTGCACTCCTCTTTCGCACCGGGGTCCAGTTCGATCTGGTACATCCGGGCGCGGACGATGTACAGGCTCATCTCGTCCGGCGCGTCCTCACTTCCGATGATTTCCCGTACCCTGGCACGGAAGAAGCTTCCCCAGTCCGGCTGGCGTCCATCGAGATCGGTAAAACCGTACTCTTTTGCGAGCGAACCGCTCGAGTACAACCCGCCGTTCTTGGAAGCGACGTCCGGATCGGCCGCCAGGGCCGCTACGCCCCGTCCCAGGAAACACGGCGTCTCCGATTCCGCGAAGTACGAATCCTGCTCGATAGCATCCCGCCAGTTCTCTTCCGTGACCCCGAAACCGTCCAGCATCGCCTCGGACCGCAGGAACCCCGGTGTGACCGTCAGCGCGGTGACGTTGTGCCTGTGAAGATCGCACGCCATCGCGTATCCCAATCGGATCGTGGCGTTCTTGGCCAGATCGTAGAACAGGTTCCCGCGATAACCCATGGTTTCTCCGTCGGTAACTTCCACGATGAGCCCCGAATTACGCTCGACCATCAGGGGCGCGCCCAGCCGGCTGGTAATGATATGCGTGTGCACGGCCCGTTCGAGCAGCCTGAGCCCCTGGGGGGTATCGAGCTCCCAGAACGGCGATCCCCACTGTGTGAGTTCGTCACCGCCCCAGATATCGTTGACCAGGATGTCGAGCCGGTTCTGCTCGTTCCGGATGCGGCCGAAAAGCCGATCCACCTCGGCTTCGACCGTGTGGTCCGTACGCACGGCAACGCCCTTGCCGCCTTCGGCCGTGACCATTTCGGCGGTTTCCTCTATCGTCTCGGGCCGCCCCGCCGTGGCGGGGTGTCCTTTCACGCTCCGACCGCTGCAGTAGACCGTGGCGCCCGCCGCCCCGAGCATGCGGGCGATTCCGCGTCCGGTGCCGCGCGTCGCTCCGGTTACTACGGCCACACGATCCTGGAGGGGTTTCCGTGTCATTTCGGATCCCGGCAGTTGGTTCTGTCGCGTATCGGTTGCGTGGTAATGATGAAAAGTACGCGGCGCAGCGGGACATGTCAAAGTGATAGGCGGTCCTGTCAGGATAGCAGTTGTTTTGCCGGTCGGGTCTCATTAAGGTAAGGGACCGTGTGATTGGTAAGGGTCCGTGTGAAAGCAGCGTCCGCCGGCGACCGAAACAGAAACCATATGATCCATGGAAGTCCCGCCGCATTCGCCATCGAATCGAACGGCCCTTTGTAATGAACCCCCTTATCGTCCTCAGAGGCATTCGTGGCCATCATACCTGTTGATTACGCCAACCCCCGCTACGATGCGAAGTCCCTGCACCGTTTTACAGCAGAATCACTTCGCAAGGCCGGCCTGCCGAAAGCCCACGCGGCCGAAATGGCCGATTACCTGACCGCGACGGACCTGCGCGGCGTCCTCAGCCACGGAACCCGCCAGCTTCCGGGCTATGTGAGGTCCTTCCAGTCAGGCAAGTACAATGCCAGGCCGAACATCAGGATCTACCGGGAGGCGACCGCCGTGGTGCAATGGGACGGGGACGGGGGCATTGGCCATCTCGTCTCCGCCCGGGCCATTCGCTCCGCGGTCTCCCGGGCGAAATCCGCGGGGATCTGCCTTGTCACGGCGACGCACTGCGGTCATACGGGCTCGGTCGGAAACTGGACGCGCATCGCCACCGGGGCGGGCATGATCTGCCTGTACTACAGCACGCCCATGAGTCCCCTTCCCTTCAATCGACCCGAACCCGTCATCCAGGCGCTGAATAACCCACCGGTGAGTTTCGGGTTCCCCGCGGCGGAGGGCGAACCGTCCGTGCTGATCGACATGGGCACGCACCTGGAGCTGCCCGATGTTCAGCAGCAAATATCAGAGATCAGCGTGCTGCCTTTGATCAAGGGACTGGCCTACCAGGTCACCTCCGTCATGCTGACCTGGCCGGTGGACGCGCAATCCGCCATCGAAAACCGCTATCCGGGAGCCACCAGCAGTCTCACCGCATTCGTCCTGGATCCCGCCTTCATCGGCGACCCGTCCGATTACACTCGAACGGTCGCGGTACTGAGGAAGAACATACACGCCATGCATCCGCTGCCGGGACTGGACCGCTCGTTGCTTCCGGGAGAACTCGAGGCCGAACGGGAGGCCGATTTCGGCCGGAACGGGATCCCCCTGGACAGCGCCCACATCCAGTCGCTGCGGGAACTGGGCGATGAGCTCGATGTACCCTGCTACTGGGAAACGGACCGATGAGGCCAATCGACGAGGACGGGGCAGGACAGTCGCATCGCAGCGGTCTCCAGCAGGCCCTGGGGCATTACCTTGCGCGTTATCCGGATGAAGGGGATACGGCAGCGCGGATACGTTCCCTGGTCGCCGGGTATCCCGACTGCTTCGAAAGAACGTGCATGCCGGGCCATATCACTGGCTCGGCCTGGATCGTTTCGCCCGATCGTTCGAAGTACCTGATGACCCGGCACCGGATCTTCGACCGCTGGCTGCAGCTTGGCGGCCATGCCGACGGGTGTGCCCAGCCCCACCTCGTCGCCCTGCGGGAAGCTGAAGAAGAGTCCGGACTGACGGGATTCGGACTGTTCCGGGAGCCGGAAGGATTCGTTCCGCTGGACGTGGACATCCACGTCATCGCCGCCCGGCCCGGCGTACCCGCGCATGAACATTACGACCTCCGCTACTTGCTGATCGCATCCGCCGAACAACCCCTGAAGATTAGCGATGAATCCCATGATCTCAGGTGGTTTGAGAAGAACGACCTCATGGAAATGATCCACGAGGAAAGCGTACTGCGCATGCTGCGCAAGGGGGATGCCGTCCTGCGCCGCGGCGCCGGGGATTTCACATACAATCCGTCCTGACGATTCGCTTGCACGCCGTTGGCGGGGTTCGTATATTCTCCCTGCGTTTTCAGACAGCGACCCGCTGACGTCTTACTTATTCGCACGGACCGCACGGTCCGCACGGTCCGCACAGCCTTCGCACAGCCCGAGTCGGCTCAAGAAGACAGAAAGAGGTGCCGTATTATGCCCCCGCCTGTAGCCTTGCAGCTTTATACCCTTCGAGAACTGGCAGACAAGGACTTCGAACACGTGGTGAACCTGACCGCGGAGATCGGTTACGCGGGCGTCGAACCCGCCGGGTTTCCGGGCACCACGCCGGAAGCGGCGGGCAAGCTGTTCCGTTCGTTGAACCTCGACGTTCCCAGCGCGCACCTGCCCCTGCCCGTGGGTGACAACGCGTCCTACGTCATCGATACCGCGGGCGCGATCGGCACGAAACGCGTAGTCTCGGGACTGGGCCGCGACGATCACAGTACCGTGGACAACATAAAGTGGTCGGCGGACCGTTTCAACGAGGCCGCGGAGGCGGTGGCGTCCCACGGCATGACCTTCGGGATTCACAATCACTGGTGGGAGTACCTGGAAGTGGAGGGGCGGGTCGCGACGGATATCCTCCTCGAACATCTTTCGCCGGAGGTTTTCTTCCAGGTGGACGTATACTGGGTTCAGGTCGGCGGTCAGGACCCGGCGGGCGTGCTCGAACGCCTCGGCGCGCGCGCCCCCCTGCTTCATCTCAAGGACGGGCCCTGCCTGCGGAATACGGACATGACCGCGCTGGGTGAGGGCAAGGTGGCCCTCCCCGGTGTGATCGCGGCCGGAGGCAGCCATACCGAATGGCACATCGTCGAGCTGGACAGCTGCGCGACGGACATGGTCGATGCGGTCAGAAAAAGCTACAACTACCTGGTGGACAACGGGTTGTCACGCGGCAACAAGTAGATGAACCAATGGGTTGAGAATCGAACGAACCGCTCGATCGCGGGCAGGGGTCTGAAACGCGGGCAAGGAGCCGGAGCATGACAAGGGAAGAAGGCGCGCGTAAGCGGAATCAGTTGATCCGCGACGGATACTGTCATATCGAGGGCGTGTTGAGCGAGGATTTTCTGGAGACGCTCCGCGAGGAATCGGACCGCCTTCTCGACTCCGTGGAACATCCGCCCGAATGGCAGTACCAGGGATCCGACCTGCACGTGGCCGCCAGGGACAACGAGGTGATGGGCAACCTGCTCGAGTGGCCCGGCGCCCGGGATATCCTCGAAGCCATGGGCCTGACGGATTTCACCCCTTCAGGGATCGTCATCATCCTGAGCAAACCGGCCGGCGGTCCGCCCCTCTACTGGCACCAGGACTGGATGGCGTGGAACGACCCGATCAGCATGGCGCCCTGGCCGCAGACCATCTTTCTTTCCTACTATCTGGTCGACACCGAACTCGAGAACGGTTGTTTCCGCGTCATACCCGGTACGCATCGCAGGCGCATTCCCCTGCACCAACAGGTGGAGGTCGCCCACCAGAAGACCGCCTACTTCGCCGACCTGGAAGACCCGCACATGTTCGGCGATCACCCCGACGCCGTCGACCTGCCCATGAAAGCCGGGGACCTGGTCATCGGAGAAGCGCGGGTCCTGCACGCCGCCCGCGGCAACAACAGCGACCGGCGGCGGACCCTGCTCCTGGGCTGGCACAACCGGCCGCTGACCGTGCCGGACTACTGGACCGGCGAGGTGCCCGAACCCATCCTGAACCGCCCCGCGGATGCCCGGTATGAAGGCACGAGAATCCCCGGCGAATACCTGGAGTAGCCGATGACCGAATTCGAGAACGCCGTCTACGAACTGGACGTGTACGGTTTCACGGTCGTGGAGCGCGTCCTGTCAGCCGACCAGATCGAATCCATGCGCAGTGTGCTGATACGCCTGAATGACGAGGTGGGCGAAGAGCGTGGAGGCGAGGGCTCCTGCAGGCACGTGAGCAATCTGCCGACCCTCGATCCCGTCTTCTTCCCGGTCATCGACCATCCCCGCGTTCTGCCCATCCTGGAGCATTACCTCGAGAAGTCGCTCATCCTGGGCAGTCTGAACAGCCGCATCGTCCGACCGGGGGACGGCGACCAGGGGTTTCACAGCGACATACCGGCGGAAATGCTCAACATGGCCTCGCCGGTCATGATGAACACCGTGTGGATGCTGGACGGTTTCTCGCCGGAGAACGGCGGCACGCGGGTCGTTCCCGGGACCCATAAGAGCGGGCTTGGCCATCCTCCCCGGGGAGTCGAAGTGAAGTACTTCGCGCAGCCTTCCGCGCCCGCGGGAAGCGTCCTGGTTTTCAACGGGCAGTGCTGGCACGCGGGCGGAGCCAACCGCGGCAACGCGAACCGGCACGCGCTATTCGCCCATTACCGCAAACGCATGCTCATGTTCCAGTACGACCCTCACGAACGGTTTCCCGTCGAATGGTACGGTCTGCTCACGGAACGCCAGAAGGAAATCATGCGCATGAAGCACGGCGTGGACACGCCCCGGGCGGCCGACGTACAGGTATTCAGGTAACCGCCGCGCAAGACACCCGGTCTACGAGTATGAGGCCCAGCCTCCGCGCAGGACGCCGGGTCTCACGAGGACAGGGCGTCCGGGTTGACGACGTGGTCCGGCTCTTCGCCGTTCCAGACCTGAAGCGCCATCGATACCGCCATCCTCCACATCCGTTCCCTGCTCGCTACCGACACGCCGGCGATATGGGGCGTAACGATCACGTCGTCGCGTTGGAGCAGCGGGTTGTCCGCGGACGGCGGTTCGGGGTCGAAGACGTCCAGGGCCGCCCCGGCGAGACTTCCCCGGTCGAGCGCGGCGCAAAGCGCCTCTTCGTCCACCAGCCCGCCCCGCGACACGTTGACGAAGAACGCGCCCTGCTTCATTTGGGCAAAGCGGTTTCCGTTCATCAGGTGGCGGGTTTCTTCCGTCAGCGGAGCATGCACCGAGACGACGTCCGACCCGGCAAGCACGGCCTCGATGCGGTCCTGCCGTTCAATGCCCAACTCCACCGCCCGTTCTTCCTCGATGTAGGGATCGTAGGCGACCACGCGCATGCCGAGGGCGACGGCTAACCGGGCGACCCGGCTTCCAATGCGTCCGAGCCCGATCAGCCCCAGTGTCCGCCCGAAGACCTCCATCCCCTGGTAGCCGGACAGGTAATCTCTCCCGGGCCTTTCCGCGAATTCCCTGGAAACTCGCTTGATATGCTTAACCGAGGCCAGGATCAGGGCGATGGCGGTCTCGGCCGTGGACAGGGTCGGACCGTCCGGCGTATGGCAGACCGCGATGCCTCTTTCCGTGGCATCCGGTACGACGATGTTGTCGATGCCGATGCCTGTCCGGCATATGGCCTTCATTTCCGGATACCTGTCCATCAGTTCGCCGTCGTATACTCTCCGCGCACCCGCGACGATCGCATGGGCGCCGGGCAGGTCGCGAAGCGGGTCTTCGGGCGAATCCTCCGCCGAGCCGTTTACACGTATGCGATGATCAAACTCCGAACGAATCGCCGGGGGCATGGCTCGATCCGACCAAAGCCGTAACATGGTATCCTCCCGTATTCGGCGCGAACGAATCCGGCCGGCCGGACAAATCAGTTGCCCAACGGTAAACAAGACCTTAAATTAAGATTCAGAACACCACCGCGCGTGAGTCGGCGCGTTTATGATCGTTCGCGTGAGCCGGACGCGTTTATGATCGCAATATCGTAATGGCGAAACGCGTGTGATGATACTGGATCAGGTAGTGCGCGAACCGGATCAGGATATCATAGATCGGTATTTCATATCCGCAAGTCAATCCATATCCGGGACCGGTACGTAACGCGGCTGCCGGGTTCCCGCGCTTTTCAGCATCCGGGATGACCTCAAACCGGGAGATACTCCGAAGTGTTTAGATTCTACTGCCGTCTTGTCGGTCTTGTTTGCCTGCTATGCACCGGGTCCGCCTTAGCCCAGGTACAGGAAACGACCTCGACAGATGCAGATTCCGCCAACGCCGCCGGCGACCCCGTCCTGTTACCCGCCAACAGTACCGGCGATATCGATTTTGCCGTGGACGTGAGCGGGTTCAGAGGGCCCGGGGCACAGACCTACGTGGAGTTCTATTTCCTGTGCCGCCCCAGCGAGTTTATCCTCGAAGAAAAAGAGGACAGGATCTACGTCGCCACCTTCTCGATCGACCTGTCCATCATCGACGATCAGGACAATATCGTCTTCCATACAGTGCAGAAAAGGGAATACCAGACGGACCGCCCGGTCGTCGTTACCCGGAGAGGCGAGGAAAGGGTGATAATGGAATTGATCGCCGCGGGAGTTCCCGCCGGTTCGTACCGGGCGAAGGTGCTGGTGACGGATCTGAACTCCAGGCGCGACGGCGAAGCGATCAAGCCCTTTGTCGCCCAGCCGCTTGATTCATCTGAGCTTTCCGTGAGCGATCTGCAGTTCTCAACGCTCATCCAAAGAGCCGACGACAGCAACCGTTTCACGAAAAACGGCCTGCTGGTCGTGCCCAATCCCCTTCGCATATTCGAGAAATGGGCCGAGATGCCCGTTGATGGCAGTTACAAGCCTCGTAACATGTTCCTTTATTTCGAGATATACAATCTGGCCCCGGATTCGACGGGAAACGGGGCTGCTTACGACATTTACCCCGCGGTAACCAGTCATGCCAATGGTATGACTTTTCCCCTCCCGCCCAAAAAGAACCGGCAGATTACGGGTACCGACGGACTGGACGTGATCGCGCTGGACTACATGACCTTTCCGGAAGACGTCTATACCCTCGAAATCACCGTCAAAGACGCCCGGACCGGTGTGGAAGCTTCCCGGTCGGCCGTGTTCGAGATCGTCCAGCCGCCGCCACCGCCGGCGCCTGTTACGGTGTTGACGGAAGATCAGGCGAAAAGGGGCCGGAGGATGCTGGCGATCCTGGCGTCCAAACAGGAGCGGGACCTATACGACAGTCTCGACCTGCAAGGCAAGACCGAGTTCCTGATCGCCTTCTGGCGCATGCGCGACCCAACGCCCGAAACTCCGGAAAACGAATCCATGGCCGTTTTCAACGAACGGTTTTCCTATGCGGACTTTCAACTTGGCGGGGCGGAGAGCGACCGGGGCACGGTGTTCATAAGGTATGGCCAACCGGAAGAAATCGTACGGCATGACAGCGACAACATCATGAAGACCTACCAGATCTGGTACTATACCGAGGGCGTGGATGGAGACCCGTCACGGACCACGGATGGTGGCCGTCATTTCTTCGTCTTCGGCGACCGGCGGGGTATCGGCAGATACGAACTCTTGCACTCCTCGGCGAGGGGAGAGATGTATAACCCCCAGTGGCGCCAGGAACTGCTTCTCCTGAACGAGCAGTTCCTCCAGGATACCAGGGACCTTTCACCGATACCGGAGTCCGGCGACAACGTGCCGTGACCGGGGCAGGCCGCAACGCCGCGCCCGCCTCCGCCTGGTTGCGGTAAAGACTCCCGCGTTCACGCCTGCCCACAGATGTAGGCGTCCAGCGTCTTGCCGAGGCGGCCGGCTACCGACGGCATCATGCGGACCGTAAGGCGAACCCCCTCCGATTCGTCCTCCCGGCGCAGCACTTCCCCCGATTCGTACGCGACGGAAACCGCGTGTCCGTTTTCATACGGAATCAGCAGTTCCAACTCCACGCGATGTCGATCCACCAGGCTTGAAATCCGCTGACGCAAACGTTCCACGTCGCCGGGATCCAGCGCGGACACCGTGACGGCGTCGGGACAGGAGAGCGTCAGGATATCCCGCGCGTCCGGGCTTTCCAACTGGTCCGCCTTGTTGAAGACGAGCAGCGAGGGCAGGTCGGAAACCCCCAGTTCGGTCAGTACCTGGTTCACCGTCGCGATATGCTCCACGTGATTGGGGTGACTGCCGTCCACGACGTGTACGAGCAGGTCCGCGTCATAGACCTCGGTCAGCGTACTTTTGAAAGACGCAATCAGGTGATGGGGCAGTTTTCGGATAAAACCCACGGTATCCGACAGCAGTACCGGTTGGCCCGGGGTAACGTTGACCGCACGCGTGGTCGCGTCGAGCGTGGCGAACAGCCGGTCTTCGATCAGCGTGTCCGCCCGGGTGAACGCATTGAAAATCGTAGACTTGCCGGCGTTGGTGTAACCGATCAGGGTAACGCAGAACATGGCGCTTCTGCGCTGACGCTGACGATTATAGGAGGCGACCACCTGCTTGAGGTTCCTGCGCAGGTGGGTTATGCGTCCGCGGGTCAGACGGCGGTCGATCTCCAGTTGCGTTTCACCAGGCCCCCGAACCCCGATTGCGCCGCCGGACGATCCCGCCGCCACGCCGCCTTCCTGTCGGGACAGGTGGTCCCACTGCCTCGTCAGGCGCGGCATCATGTACTGCAACTGGGCGAGCTCGACCTGCAGCTTGGCCTGCCGCGACCTGGCTCGCGAGGCGAATATGTCGAGTATGAGGCCGCTGCGGTCCAGGATACGCCGCTCGATGACACGGTCCAGGTTCCTGACCTGGGCCGGCGTGAGATCATCGTCGAAAATCACCAGGTCGATCTCCTCCGCCTCGCACAACTCGGCGATGGACTTCGCCTTGCCGGTCCCGATGTAGTACGCCGGGTGCATGGCGCTGCGGACCTGGATGATCCTGTCCACGATTTCCGCGCCGGCGGTATCGGCCAGCAGGGCCAGTTCATCGAGCGACTCTTCCATCTCGGCGACCCGCTCGCTTGACGGCACCATGCCGATCAGCAGGGCACGCTCCCGGATGTTCCGGGGTACTACGTGCATTTCGGGCATATTGGCGTTTCCCTCGCGTTTCAGTCCTGGACTTGCGACAATCCCCTCGCCTCGAGATACCGCTCTACGCGATGCCGGATCCGGCCGGCCAGCCCGTTTCCACGGGTCGAAGCGCCTTCGTGATCAACCTGTCCGGGATCCCCGTTCGTCATCCTTGCCGCGTTGCCCCCGGTGCGCGAACCCGAAAACCAGTATTCGACCAGGAGAAGCAATATCACCAGGAGGACCAGCGATTTCCATATCTCGTACCGGCCTGAGGAGCCGAGATCCCCGCGTGGCGGAAAATCCTCCGAGACGTCCGGGTTCATGAGAACGACTGGCGCGACGACGCCAAGCAGCCTGGACGCCTGTGCCGGGACAAGTCGCTCCAGGTCCGATTCCCGGGGGTCCGGATTTACCGCGAACGCCTGAACGACCGACACATCGTCCCGCAGCAGATAAACGCCGGACTGTTTCGTATCCGGGACTTCCACCGTAATCCCGTTCCGGCCAACCCGGGACTGTACGGTCTCCGT
Organism: bacterium; assembly: GCA_965202605.1. GTDB lineage: Bacteria > JAAXHH01 > JAAXHH01 > JAAXHH01 > JAAXHH01 > JAAXHH01. The sequence goes on along the minus strand of OZ241838.1, from coordinate 835,011 downwards.
ACGTCCGGAGGGGTATTCCAGGTAAAGGTCTTCATTGGCTGGAAAACGGATCAGCGGCTGCGCGACCGGGCTCCCCGCCAGATGACCGCCTTCGGCGATCGCCACGGATGGATGCAGATACCGGACGCTTCGATGCATGAACGGTACGAACATGCTTCTCAACGCCAGGTCGCTCCATCCCGTGTTTACGTCGGTCGCAATCAAAAGCGCCCGGCCGCTGCCGGATCGTCCTTCGAGTACCGCCGGCGTCCCGTCCGCGAATCGCGCGATCACCCGTGCGTCGCGGCCTGCGTCTACGGCAAAGGACGCGTAGAACCGGGCCGCACCGGTAGACAACGCGTCGGCGGAACGGCCGGCGAAGCGAAAGACGGGATGCTCGTAGTCGACCTGGTCGATACGGAGAAAGGTCTGCTTCCTGTCGGGCACCCCCCTTCTGGCCCTGATCGAGCAACCGAAGACGTCCGAGAAAAACCTGTTTCCGTAATGGGCCGGATCCAGCCCCGCTCCCAGAAACACCAGGACCCCGCCACCGGAGGAAATGTACCGTTCCAGGCTGGAAAGCCGCGCGGGCGTCAGCTCCACGCCGCCGTCCACGATCAGCACGCCCGCGTCGTACAGATCGCTGTTCAACACATCGGCGGATGCAGTCCGCAGGTCGACGGGCGTGACCAGCCCGCCAGATGGTTTCAGGACCTGCTCGATGAAGTACCGGGATTCGGTCCGGCCGACCGCGGTAACGCCAAAAGCGTCCGGGACGGAAAGGGTGAAATACCGGCGATTATCGGCCGCGATGTCATCCTCGTCCAGCTCCACGTAACCGACGTACCTGCCCGGCCGGTCGATCAGAATGTTGAACTGCACGGAACCCGTCCCGCCCGCTTCGACGTTTACCTGGCGGCTGCCCCGTTTCTCGCCGTTTATGACGAGACTGACCTCCCTGGCGTTCATCGCGGCGCTGCTCCGGTTGGCAACGGTCGCGACGAACTGTTCCGGCTGATCGCGTATCAGCAGCCCTTCGCTGACGGAAACCGCGTCGATGCTGGCGTTATCCACGCTCCCCGCCTCGTAGGCGTACAGGTACAGTTGCGGGGCGGGTTGCGACAGCTGCGACGAGGCCGCCGTAACGGATTCCTCCAGATTCCGCCAGTCGCTTCGCTGAATGTCCGACAGTATGTAGATGCGCTTGTTCGCCGCGACGAAGCCGGCCAGTTTCCGCAGTGCCAGATCCAGGGCGCCGGCCATGTCTCCCGATCTTTCGGATACTTCCAATTCCGCCAGCAGTTCCCCGAGCGTTTCCATGTTGGCCGTTGGAACGGGAGGCAGGACATCGGGCGGCGCGGCCGACAGCACGATCAACCCCTCGTCCCCTTCCCGCATCGCGTCGATGATGCGTCCGGCCTCGGCCTTTGCGGCGGAGAATGGCGTGACGCCGTAACGGCCTGCTTCCATGCTGTACGAATTGTCCAGCACGATGGCGAAGACCGTCCGCTGCTCGAGGCTGCTGCCGATCAACGAACCCGCCAGGCCTTCGACGACCGGCCTGGAGAAAGCCAGTACCAGGAACAGGACGATGAGGGTGCGGAGCAGAAGCAGCAGAAGCTCCCGGAGCCGGAGGGCCCGGGACCGCTGCAGGTGATGATCCCTAATGAAAATGACGGAACTGAAGTCGACGGTGGAGACTCGCCGGCGGTGGTACAGATGTATGGCAATCGGCACCGCGACCGCTGCGAGACCCAGTAGCATCAACGCGTTCAAGAATGTCATTCGGATTCCCCCCAGGCGGCTTAGTAATATACCAGCAGTATTGCCGCGCGTAAAGCGATATCAGCGGTCAGACGGGGCCTGCGCGGACGGATACCCGGGCGTTGCGGCCAGAGCGCGCGGGGACGATTTTCCCGTTGTGCGACCGGCTTACGCCGGGGTGCGCGCCGGGGCGGCCAGCAGGTGCATGCCGGGGCGCGTGCCGGGGCGGCCGGCAGGTGCACGCCGGGGCGATTTTCCTTGACACACCGGGCGGCTAAGGGTATCGTAACCCTAATATACGGACGAAGCCCACCGGTATCCCCTTGAAGGAGCGTTTATGGAGGCATGGCTGGCCCTGGAAGACGGCACAGTCTACGAAGGCGAATCCTTCGGCGCTGCAGGGGAAAAGGTGGGAGAAGTCGTTTTCAACACCAGCATGATCGGATACCAGGAGGTATTGACCGACCCGTCGTATAAAGGTCAGATCGTCACCATGACCTACCCGTTGATCGGGAATTACGGCGTGAATCCCGGCGATCTGGAATCGCTCCGTCCGCACGTGGAAGGATTCGTGGTCCGGGAATACCAGCGAAATCCGAGCAACTGGCGTTCGACCGGCAGTCTCGACCGCTTCCTGGCCGATCATGGCGTAGTGGGCATTTCCGGTATAGATACCCGGGCACTGACCCGCCGGCTTCGCGTCGACGGCGTCATGCGCGGCGTGATACGATCCGGCGCGACGGACCCCGATGGACTCGTGGAACAGGCAAAGGCCGTGCCGAGGATGACAGGCATGGACCTGGTCCGCGAGGTGACCACGGACCGGCCATACCGCTGGGAGGGAGACCACCGTATCCACGTGGATCCTCCCGGCGACGATCCGGAGAAGGTCTGGGATGACTTCGACGAGCCCGGGACGTTTCGGGTCGTCGTCATGGATTACGGAGTAAAGCACAACATCCTGCGCAACCTGGCGCGCCGGGGCTGCCGGGTGCTCGTGCTGCCGGCGGACTACACGGCCGAACAGGTGTTGCGGCTGAATCCCGACGGCATCATGTTGTCCAACGGACCGGGCGATCCCGGGGCCGTTCATTATGCCATTGAAGAGTTGAAAGTCCTGGTCGAGCAGAAACCCATATTCGGCATCTGTATCGGTCACCAGCTACTCGGCATGGCGCTGGGCGGAGAGCGGTTCAAGCTGAAGTTCGGACACCGAGGCGCCAACCAGCCCGTAAGACAGTGCGAATCGGGACGGGTGGAAATCACCGCCCAGAATCACGGATTCGCCATCGACGCGTCCACCCTCGACGAATCCGAGGTGGAGTTGACCCACATCAATCTGAACGACCGGACGCTCGAAGGGCTCAGACACCGCCGGTATCCCGTGTTTTCGGTACAGTACCATCCCGAAGCGTCACCGGGGCCGCACGACGCCGATTACCTGTTCGATCGGTTCATAGCATCCATGCAGTAGACAACGCCGACGGTGCTGTTCCGGACGGTTTCTACAGGAGCAAGCAATGCGAAACAGTATCAAGCACATCCTCTTTCTCGAACCGAAGTCCTCCCATCTCCATGTGTATTCGGACGCCTATATACCGCGCATCGGCTGCCTGGTGCTCGCGACGATCATGCGGAATCTGGGTTACGGCGTCAGAGTGATGCTGGAAGAGGTGGAGGATATCGATACGAACGAGTTCGGGGAAGCCGACCTGATCTGCATCTCCTCCCTGACGTCGACAGCGCCCGGTTCCTATCAGTACGCCGATTTCATCCGGAACGTCTACCCCGAAAAGACGATCGTGATGGGCGGGACGCATCCGACCTTCGTGCCTGACGAAGCCCTTCAGCACTGTGATTTCGTGGTGCGCGGCGAGGGCGAAGAGGCGCTGGTGGAGCTGGTCCGTTGCCTGGAATCCGGCGCCGATTACCGCGGAATCGCCAACCTGTCCTGGATGGAAGACGGCCAGGCGATTCACAATCCGGAGCGGCCCAAGGCGGAAGACCTGGACGTGCTGCCCATTCCCGACTTCGCCCTCGTACCCCGGGGCAAGATGGACATCATGTCGATACAGACGCAAAGGGGCTGTCCGTGGGACTGCAGCTTCTGTACGGTGACCAAGCTGAACGGCCACAAGCTGCGGGGACACTCGGTCGAGCGTGTGCTCGACATGCTGGAAGCCTATACCAAGATACCGGATTTCAACTATCTTTTCTTTGCCGACGATATCTTCAACGTCCCGGTCGACCGCACCATGGCCATCATGCAGGGCATGATCGACCGCAGGCTGACCATTCCCTGGGCGGCGCAGATGCGCCACGAGATCTCCAAGCAGCCGGCGCTCATGAAGAAGATGCGGGAAGCCGGGTGCGACCGCGTGATGGTCGGTTTCGAATCCATCGACGAAACGGCCCTTGAGCTGTACGGCAAGAAAGAGACGGCCCACGACGTGGAACGGGCCATCGACGCGATCCATGGCCACGGCATCGATCTCCACGCCATGTTCATCGCCGGCGCCGACTCGGACCATCCGGAGACCATCAAGCACCAGTTCGAATTCGCCAAGAAGAAGGACCTGGCGACGTCGCAGTGCATGATCCTGACCTACCTGCCCGGTTCCGAAGACACCATCCGCTACGATCTGCAGGGCGGGGAGTACCTGAGCCGCGACTGGAGCCATTACGACGGCCACCACGCCAACCACCCCGTACCGAACATGACCCGCTACGAACTGGTCAACACGGTGATGGAAGGCATGAAGGGCATGTACGCGCCGCACCGCATCCTTTACAAGCTGGCCAGCGCGGCATGGAACGCGGCCAGGTTCAACAAGCGAGAGGCCGAGCGGCAATTGCGCAATGGCCTGCTCCGCCTGAACGGCTACTCCATCCTTCGGCGGTGGTTCAAGGAGCACACCGAATACCTGGCCGACCTTCGCGCCGAGAACGTATCCCTGTCGCCGGACCGCTACAAGCGCGTCCTCCTGGCCGTTTCCAACGTGGACGTGAGCCGGGTGCTCCGCACGTTCCTGGACGAGATGAATATCCGGGTGGAGGAGTTCAGCGAGGAAAAACTGTCCGCGCTCAAGGACTCGGACCTGGTCGTCATGGCCGGCGAGATGGTGGACGACGTGCGGGCCCGGGTCCAGGACCTGCACATCTTCCCCGTGCACGACAAGAATACGCGGATGGACCGGACCCTGACCCAGCTCGGCATCCTCTTCACCGAGAACGTGGACAAGGTCCGCGAGGCCATCGCCGCGGTGCACTTCCAGCCCGCCCGGGGCAAGCTGGCGACGGAGGGGTGAGGCGGGTTTCAGTGTGGATGAGGCGAAAGGGGGTTCATCCACACGGCGGTGACCGGGTTTCAGGGTGAAACCCGGTCTGTTTACCCGTTAATACCCTCATTACTACTCTTACTCAAGCGTTACTACCCCTATTCTCAAGAAAACCGCCTTGAGCCTCACTATATCGGCCGTCCCGCGGCCTGCTCAGGCATCATTGCCTTTATCCCCGAGAAAACGCCATCGGGCGCCCGGCCCTCGCCCACGGCACGTTACGTCGCCGGATTTCTTCAACTCCGCCAGCAGGGTGCGGATCCATTCGCGACCGACGCCGGGACAGTCCCGTTCCAGGTCCCGGAGGCGGAACTCGCCCGGCTGGGCGCGAATGGCCGCTAGCACGCGCTCGGATTTCGCACCTCGCGGCGCCTCGGCCTGACCGGCGCGTTCCTCCAACTCCACGTACGCTCGACGGATCATCGTGAAAATGAAGTTGAACCAGGGCGTCAGTTCGTGCTGGCCCTCGTGCCAACGATCGGAACTCAGCCTGAGAGATTCGTAGTAGCTCTCCCGGGATTCCTCTACGAGGCGCTCCAGGCTGACGTAGCGACCGACTTCGTAACCGTGCTGGTAAAGCGTCAACAGGGTGAGCAGACGGGAGACGCGTCCGTTGCCGTCCCGAAAGGGGTGGATGCAAAGGAAATCGAGGACGAGGGCGGCGACGACGATGAGTGGCGGGACGTTTTCCTGGTCGAGGGCATGGCGGTAATGCTGACAGAGTTCTTCCACGGCCGCCGGGGTGTCCCCGGCGCTCACGCAACGGAACCGTACCACCGGGGGCCGTCCCGGAGGGAACTCCATGATATCGTTATCGACCCTTTTGAATTGACCGGCGTCGCCGCTGGCGGATTGACAAAGGGTGTGCAGACGTTGCAAGGTGTCAGCGGTCACGGCAAGATCGGCGTAGTTGGCATGGATTTCGTCAAGGGCGCGGCGATAGTCCTGGACCTCCTGCTCGGAGCGGTCGCGGGGTTTTGATCGGCCGAGCACCAGCGGGTAAAGGCGATCCCGGGCGACCACCACCCCCTCGATACGGTTGGAGGATTCGGCGCTCTGAATGACGGCCGTCTCGCGGAGCGACCTCAGGGCTTGCGGCGACTGACGGACGAGCAGCGCCTGCTTGCCTCGCGACTCGGCGATGTCGTTGAGCAGCCAGACCGTGCTCAGCGGTATCTCATGGTCGCGTAGACGATTGTCGCGGAATGAGTGCATGGTTCAGGATGGTTGATCATGCAACAGGTCATCGACAGATGTCAACGTCTGGATGGGCTTTTGTGGTTTGGGCTGATCCGCCTTCGCGCACGGGTCAGGGATTCTGATTCAAGGTCGCAGCGGGTTGGATCCCGTCGATCAGGCGAGGTCTGTCCCTGGCGAGCTTCCTGAAGTCGCATTCCACCTGGATTCCATGCCAGAACTGGTCGGACTGATTGAAGAAGGCGCCAAAGCGGATCGACATGGATGGCGTAATCGACCGACGGCCATGCACAATCTCGTTGATTGCCCGCGGTGCTACACCGATCGCACGCGCCATGGCGTTCTGCGAAATGCCCATCGGATCGAGATACTCCTCAAGCAGGATCTCGCCGGGTGTTATGGGATCGTTCATGACCATATCCTATGACGTTACAGGGGAACTTCGCCATGGAACGGCCCGTCCACCCATCTGCTGAACTGTGCAGATCTCAAATCGTTTAGGGAATCAATCTCCGCTTGACCTCGGCACGGACTCGTCAAGCAACCGTTTCATTCGAGGTTCCCACAAGAACTCTTTTGGCGCGTTCAAGAACCTCTACTGCCTGGTCTCGGGACACTGTCGGGTGGTTTTCGAGAAAATCGTCCAGCCGATCCCCCGCTTCCAAACACTCGATAAGGATACGTACCGGTACCCGGGTACCGGAAAACACTGGGGTCGCCCCCAGCACGTTCGTGTCGTTATCTATAACCTCATCCTTCATCAACAAACGCTCATTTATTGATTGGGTCCCGCACGGACGAAACAGCGCAACGGTTAGAAGGCCATGGACTGCATTAGAATACGTGCATACCGTCCGAGAGTTGACGGTCAAGATAACACAACATCTGTTCCGTGTCAACTTGGGTCGAATCTCATCAACCAGACGGTGGGGAACAACGATTCGATAAACTCATGACCCTAGGGAACGGCTCGAAATCTACGTATTGTCGTCGGATTTGACGAGAGTTTCCTTGACGGCACATGCTCCTCAGAATCAGCCTGACTCGCCCCCATACGCCTCATCCCCCACCTTGTCCTGCAGCCGCTTCAATTCCGCCTTCAACTCCGCAACCACGTCCGCGTAATCGGGATCCGAATACACGCTGTTCAACTCGCGGGGATCCTTCTCCAGGTCGAAGAGCTCCCACTCCGGCTGCATGTTGGGACCGACCGCGCCTTCCTGGCCGAGCGGATCGCCGTAGTAGTAGATCAGCTTGTACCGCAGGGTCCGGACACCGTAATGGGCGCAGACATTGTGGTGGGCGCCGTGCATCCAGTACCGGTAGTACATGGACGTCTGCCAGTCGGCCGGGGTCTCGCCCTGGAGCAAGGGCAGGAACGAGCGTCCCTGGAATGACGGTGGTATGCCCACGCCAGCGCAGTCCAGGAAGGTGGCCGGGAAGTCCACGTTCAGGATCATGTCGCCGTTCACGGTACCCGGCGCCACCTCCCCCGGATAGCGGATCAGGAAGGGCATGCGCAGGGACTCTTCGTACATGAAACGCTTGTCGTACCAGCCGTGGTCGCCGAGGAAGAATCCCTGGTCGGACGTGTAGATCACGATCGTGTCCTCCGCGATTCCTTCCTCATCGACGTAGTCCAGCAACCGGCCCACGTTGTCATCGATCGAGGCGATGCACCGCAAATAGTCCTTGATATATCGCTGGTACTTCCAGCTTTTTTCCTCCGCGGGGGTCAGGTGCTCCGGTACGGGTACCTTCAGATCCTCGGCGTTGAGATCGCTTTCAACCCGCATCCGGGCGGCCGTGGCGGCCCGCGCCCGGTTCGAATAGTCGTCGTTGAAGGTCTCCGGCTCCGGGATGTCCTCGTCCTCGTACATGTCCGCGTGCCTGTCGTCGGGTTCCCAGGACCGGTGCGGCGCCTTGTGATGCACCATGAGGCAGAAGGGACGATCCGGGTCGCGGCCGCGGAGCCAGTCCAGGGAATAGTCCGTGATGAGATCGGTGGCGTACCCGCTTCGTTTCGTCCGTTCTCCCATCCTGATCATCTCGGGATCGTGGTACAGGCCCTGGCCGGGCAGCACGTCCCAGTAGTCGAATCCCGTGGGATCGTGGATGCCGCCGTGGCCGAGATGCCACTTGCCTATCACCGCCGTCTGGTAACCGTGTTCCCGCAGTACCCTGGGGTAATTCAACAACCGGCCGTCCAGGTGCGTGGACAGGGTGGTGACGCCGTTTACGTGGTTGTACGTGCCCGTCAGGATGGCAGCCCGGCTGGGCGTGCAGATGGAATTGGTGCAGAAGCAGTTGTCGAACCGCATGCCCTCCGCCGCGATACGGTCGATGTGAGGCGTCTGGTTTATACGGCTGCCATAGGCGCTGATGGCGTGCGCCGCGTGGTCGTCGGACATGACGAACAGGATGTTCGGGCGTGGTCGGGACATGGGACCTTTCCGCCTGGGAGGCGTTGTCGCGTTTCACCTTGACGGTTCGTCATGATCAGGCCGTTAAACTCAGCGCCGTGGAGGTTTCCCGGATCGGTAATGCAGCCCCGGTCAGCCCTGGGCAGGTGCCGGACCGGGTTCTCCTGCAGCTTTCAACTGTTGCGGCGCCTTCCAGAGCCGGACGATGAAGCGGTCGTCTTCCTCCACGAGATCCGGGTTCGTGTCGTTGTGGCGCCGCATCGATTTGATGATCCTGTCGCGGACCCCCATGCCCTGGTGCTCGACGTAGCGGTAGTCTCTAAGAATCTCCTTGAGCAATTCGTTTCGGGCCACCCGAACGACCCCCTCCTTCATCTTCTCCACGGTGACCCCGTTCGGCAACCGGCCCGGGGAGATGACTTCGAGCCGGTCACGGTACAACGAGACCTCGATGTCGGTGCCTTCGCGCCCGTAGTCGCGATGCGCCACCGCGTTCACCACCGCTTCCCGCACCGCGTCGAGCGGAAACGCCCCTTTGCTGCGGCGGCGGGCGCCTTCGAGCCACGCGACGCTTCCCATATTGCGTTTCACGAAATCCACCGTGCGGTCGATCACGCCCTTGTCGACGGCCGCACCACTTTTGGAGATAACCGAGACCAGCGGTCCGCGAATCCGCTCTTCGTCAATCATGTTGTAATCCTTCTCCACGCCCGGGAACGTCGCTGCAGTCACGCCGGCCTGCGGCAGACGGCGGTTCGGGTTCTCACCAAACAACAGAAGACCGGCCACTGATGTGAGAAAACGACCGCCCGCGGCTACCAGCAAGTCCGAGTTGACCAGAAGTCGCAGCCAGTTCTCTACGTCGGCGCGACGCGGCGCGGATCGATTCAGGACCTCACGATAGTAGTTCTCGATCCGATCTGCGTCGAGGCACTCGTGGTCCATATCCGGCACAGGCTTTATCTCGTATCGAACCAGACGGGCGCCCTGATAGAGTCTGCCTTCCTCCTCCCGGGTGGCCTCGCGCGAAGTACTTCCGATGCGCGTGAACGTGACCCACGCGCCGCCTCTGGCTGCCTTGTGAGGTTTCCCGGGACTGTCGGCGGGAAGCTTCACGACGCCCACTACGCTGCCATCTTCCATCTTTATGGCAGTCCATACCGGTATTGTCGGCGGTTGAAGGTTGTTACGAACGATGTTCATCACCCACTCATCCGCCGTCTCGCGGCTCCTCGTCAGTCCCGTGATTCGCTGGTCCTTCTCCACGCCCAGCAGAATGACGCCTCCCTCAAGGTTCAGCAGGGCGGACATCTCCTTCGCCAGGGAATCGGGATGGCAGTCGTCCCGTTTGAATTCTACCCTCGAGTTCTCGTCATTGGCGATGAGTTCGAGCAGTTCCGTCCTCTTCATCATTCAGAATCGTACTTCCCGCGCCCGCAGGCAGTGAGGTTTCATGACGTGATTTGTGGTCGTGCTCATGGCTTGCCTTCGATCCGGAACGACGCGAATTCGTCGCTCCGCTGAGATCAGGCCCTTGCTGAACAAGGTACTGATACGAACGGCAAAACATCGCCAGGCTCAGTTAGGGAATATAGGTAAGTTGGCACCTCGGTCAATTGAAACCGCTGCCTATAGGGGACAATGAAACGAATGAGGTTGATAGGGCGTTTTCAACCAGCCAATACGCCCGCGAGCGTCGACGCGGCGATGTTGGCGCCGCAGATGACGATGGCCACGGTGCGTCCACGGAATGCGTCTTTTCGCCTCAGCAGGGCAGCCACGGCAACCGCGGCGGCGCCTTCGACGATCTTGTGGTGCGCTTCGACCATGAACCGGATGGCTTCGCCGATTTCCTCCTCCGAGACCAGGATGTAGTCGTCCACCAGGTCGCGGCAGAGCGGGAAGGTGATCGACCCCGGTTCCACGTCGCCCGCGGAACCATCCGACAGCGTTTCGCCGTGCTCGGTACTGACGATACGTCCGGCACGCACGCAGTGATACATGGCCGCCGACCGTTCGGGCTGGCAGCCGATGATCCGCGTGCCGGGCATATACGCCTTCAGGTAGACGGCGATCCCACCGATCAGGCCCCCGCCTCCGACGGTGACAAAGACATCGTCGATGGACGGCAACTGACGCGAAAGTTCGATACCGATGGTGCCCTGGCCGCCGATGATCTGGGGATCGTTGTAAGGTGATACCCACACCCGGTCCAGGACTTCGGCCTGCTGCTTGGCGTGCAGCTCCGTTTCCAGTGCGTCACCTTCATGGAAGACGAGGTCGACCGGATACCGGCCGATCGCTTCCGCCTTGGATGGATCTACCTGCCTGGGCAGATAGATCGTACCCGCGCAGCCGGCGATCATGCAGGCCCGGGCGACGCCCTGCGCGTGGTTTCCCGTCGAGGCGGTCACCACGCCGCGGGACCGTTCCTCGCCGGTAAGCGAGAGCACCTTGTTCATGGCCCCGCGCGCCTTGAAGGAATTGGTATGCTGCTCGCTCTCCATCTTCAGGTGGACATCCGCCCCCGTCCTGGCCGAGAGCGGCAGGGAGTGAATCAGGGGCGTTTGCAGGACATGGGTCCGGATACGTTTTTCCGCGCTAAATATTTCGGGGAGAATGGGATGCATGGATCAGTTCAACTGGTTCTTCAGATAAGCCGAGTGCCTGCGGCAGGCTTCTCAGTGTGGCTGGGCGATTACGACGGGGCATTCAGTCCGGATGGGCGACTGCTGCCGGCTCCTCAGCACGACCGGACGATTGCGGCGGCCTTTCAGCGCGGATGCGCTGCCGCGACGGCCTTTCAGCTAGGCTGCGTGACTTCGACCTCGACGTGACGGATCAATCCTTCATCGGTGAAGGCGATCGTTTCGAGTCCCCGGCGTGCCACGGTCTGCCCCGTTTCGGCATTCGTAGCCCGCATCGTGAACTCGAAGGAGGCCGTGTCTTCGGAATTCGCGCGGTAGTCGTCCACTGTCCAGTGCACGTCTGGAAAGGTAGTGAAGAAGCCGGTCATCATCTCCCGGATCTGGTCCAGCCCCTCGAAGAGACCGAACTGCGACGAACGGTAGGTCGCGTTGGCGTCGAACATGGGAAAGACGTCATCCAGTTCGTGGCGGTTCGATCGCTCGACATACAGCCGTGCCAGGTCCGCCGCTTTTCTTCCATCCATGCATGGGCTCCGCGGTGAAGTGTATACCAAGAGTATATCAGGTATTGGTTGTTACACGAGAAAATGTGTCGTTCCTTCCGGCCCCGTGTCAAGTTGGAAAACTGCGGGGCGGGCGACCTGCAGGAACGGCCCGGTCATTGGCCTGGAAGTGTTGACTTGATGCGTATAATTTAAGAAGCATTCAGACAGTTTCCTGACCTCGCATAGCGGGCAGCGCCTGAGTTTGCCTCGCCTCGAGGTGTTCACTCAATCCTGGCGGCCCTCACTGGCCAAATACGGATCAAACCATGAAAAAAGACACGGTTTTCTACGAAGTGGAAACGCCCGCCGTATTGATTGACGAGGCCAGGTTGACGGCCAATCTGCGTGCCATGCAAGGGCTCGCGGATCGACACGGCGTCGCGCTGCGTCCCCACGCCAAGACCCACAAGTCCCTGGCGATCGGCCGGCGACAGGTCGGCCTGGGCGCCTCGGGGATCACCGTGGCCACGGTGGACGAAGCGCTGGTCTTTCTCGGGGGCGGGTTCAAATCCATAACCGTCGCCCGTCCGGTAGTATCTTCATCGAAGTGGGACCGGCTGCTGTCCGCGACGAAGGATCGAGGCGCCGAGTTGCGCGTGGTGGCCGACTCGAAAGAAGGCATACAGGTGGCGGGCGAACGGGTGGCGGGCCACGGGCAGACCGTCGGGATGTTCCTGAAGATCGACGTGGGACTGCACCGGTGCGGCCTGCTGCCTGGGGATCCGCGCATCGGGGAGCTGGCCGGGACGATCCACGATCACGTAGACCTGGACTTCCGCGGCATCCTTTCCCACGCGGGCCACGTGTACGCATCGAAATCAAAGTCTGATGCCGCCAAGGTCGCGGAAGAGGAGCGTCGCACCATGGTGGCGGTGCGCGACGCCCTGCTGGCGGACGGCCTACCGGTTCCGGAGGTCTCCGTCGGCTCCACGCCGGCCGTGCTGGCCACCGAAAGTTTCGAAGGCATTACCGAGATCAGGCCGGGGAACTACGTCTTTCTCGACCTGCTCCCCGTACGCGTTGGCGTAGCCCGGATCACAGACGTCGCCCTGTCTGTGCTGGCTACGGTGATCAGCAGGAACGAAGGCTACCTCGTTACCGACGCCGGATCGAAGACACTGACCTCGGATACCGGTGTACACGGCATGACGGGTGGCCAGGGCTTCGGCCTTGCCTACCCGGCATCGGGATTCCTGGATTCCGATCGCGAGATGATCGTGGAGAAGGTTTCGGAAGAGCACGGCATGATCGGCCGCAACGGATTCGATCTGTCCATCGGCTCGAAGATCCGCGTGGTGCCGGTACACAGCTGCCCCGTGGCGAACCTGGCGCGGTCGTACGTCGTCCTGACCCCGGACGGGATCGAATCCTGGCCGGTGGACGCCGCGGGCGGGTCAAGGTAGAAAACGGCGGAACCGTTCGACAAGGGACCGCGCAGACAGACCGTCACGGATGCGCGTCAGACCTTCACGGATGCGCGTCAGACCGTTTCCTTCCCGTGAAGGCTTCATTTCGGCCAGGAACCGGGAGGCCTGCTTGCGCTGCGTCGTTATGCAAAGCCTTTCTTCGGCCCGCGTCAGGGCGACGTAGAAAACGCGCCGCTCCTCTTCGATGTCTTCGGCCGATCCCGACATGCGGCGATGGGGCAGGATATCCTCGACCACGTGGAACAGGATCACTCCCTTGAATTCGTCGCCCTTGCTTCGGTGAATCGTGGTAACGGTAATCCGGTCCATACTCCGCCCGTCATCGCCAGGCGCTGTTGCCCGGGGCGCGCCAGGGTGGACGCGCGCTTCCAGGTCTTCCCTGCCGGCGTCCCGGTCTTCCCTGCCGGCATCCGTTTCGGCAGTCATGGACCTGAGATACGAATCTACGAATGAATCCGTAGCCGGATGCCTGGCGGCCATCTGCCTGATCATGTCGATGGATTCCAGGTTTGCCGCGGCCATCCGCTGCCTGCTCGTCTCGTCCCTCTTCCGGTAGTAGGCTTCAAGGCCCGAGTGTTTCATCAACGCGTCGAGGAAGTCGACAGGCGCCGCTTCCAACGACTGGCAGACCCCGCGCAGGATCTCGATGCATGTGCGGTACTCCTCCACCTTGGCGATCACGCCACCTGGCAGACGCTCCATACGCTCGAAGAAACGGTGGCCGAGCGTGGCCGCTTCACGCAGGTGTTCATTAGAGAGTTGCCGGGAGGGGAAGGACAGGCTGATGGCATGCGACAGGGGATCGGCCCGTTCGTCATGGACGATGACGTCGAGCCAGGCGCCCACGGTCCTGCCGGGGTGTGACTGGTACAGCGCCCCTTCATCGATCGGGTCGAAGGGCAGGCCCGCCTCTCCAAGCGCGGACTGCAGGGGCGCCGCGATGGACTGCACCCGGACCAGCACGGCCATGTCCCCGTAGGCATATCCCAGTTTTTTCCACCGGCGTATCGTGCGCACCACGACCTCCGTTTCGGCTTCGAGCGACGGGCATATGTGGATCCGGATGGTGTTCCTGCCCGGGCCAGCCTGAACCTGCACCGGACGGATCGGCTTTTCGAAACGGTTCACGTTGTGGGAAATGACGCTTGCGGACCGGTTTACGATCTGCGGCCTGCACCGGTAGTTCTCACCCAGGGTGTGGACCACCGCGCCCGGATACCACCGCTGGAACGAGCGGATGTTCTCGGGGTCCGCACCGGTGAAGGTGTTTATCATCTGGTCGTCATCGCCCACGGCGAACAGGTTGTTCAGCGGCAGGGAGAGCAGCCTGAGCATCAGGAACTGGACGGGGGTGAGATCCTGGACCTCGTCCACCAGGACCGTATCGAAGCGGTGCTGGTAGAGCAAGCGCGCCCGGGGGTTGGCCAGCAGGACTTCCACGGCGCGGAACAACTGCTCGTCGAAGGTCATCAGGGCCTTCTCGCCCATGCGGCGTTCCATTTCCGCGTAGACCCTGCGGACCTGGCCCCTGTCGTAGCCCTCGAACGCCTCGCATGTACCGTCTCCGTCGACGGGGATCAGCGTCCTCCGGTACCGGGAAACCGCTTCCTCGTACGCAACGACGAGATGTTCGGGAAAGGGGTAGGGGACGGCCTGGAAATGCCGCTCGAAATCCTGCTTCAGCACCCTTCTGTAGAGGTCCGTCAATCCACCCGGAAGGGATTGTTCCGTGACGACCCCGCTGCCCGCGTATGGACTGCCCGGCGCCTGTCTGCAGATCTCGTACCCGAGGCTGTGCAGCGTGCGGATGTGCACGCCCGGAATCCCGGCGTCCCCGTGTATACGCTCCGACATCACCTCGCTCGCCGCCTTGTTGAAGACCACGCACAGGATCCGGCCGGGGTCGACGCCGCCACGGACGGCTTCCACGACCCGTCGCGTCAGCACCCGGGTCTTCCCCGAGCCCGCGGGCGCGAGAGTAAGCACCACGCCGGCGCGGGGCGTAAGACACCTGGCCTGTTCCTCGGCGAGGCCGGGATTCGGTTCCGGCATCTGGCGTACGGTTCGGTGCCCTCGGCCGGCCAGGACCGAGCGCACCCTTTCAACGCATGCGCCCGGATCGTTCATGACCTCACACCCGCTGAACCGGACCACGTCCCGGACGTCATGCGCTTCGGCAAGCGCCGTGTCCCACTGGATCTGATCTTCACGGACAAACTCCCTGCCGTCGATCTCCACGGCCACGAAGCGACCATGTGGGTCCTCGACGAGCGCATCGACGCAACGCGATCCCACCCGGGCATGAAGCCTGTGAGACAGGCCACCCCGGGTGAGGCCCTCGTGCATCGCCCTTTCCACGGGCGTCAACCAGGGCTTCTCTGATAAGGCCAGCGCGTCGGGAGAAGGGAACAAGACGCAGGTCTGCGTCAGGAGCGACCTGAGCTGCTCCCTCAGGAGGGGGGCCATCGCCTCCTCGATCCGGTCTTTGGCAGGCATTTCGACCGAGCCGGTGTCCAGGTCCCCCTGATCCCGGGACGTGAACAGATACAGGGGAATGTGCCGCCGGTACGCCGGAAGCACCATGAGATTCACCAGGCTGTTGAGGTGGGGGGCGTACCGGGACGACAACTTGAGCACCAGGCGGTCGAGCTCTTCCGGAACGTCTTGTCCTTCGTGCGGATCGCGAAGAACGGCGGTGCCCGGCCTGGACTCGATCTCGGGCAGTGCGAATGTATCGGGACATCCGAAAACGGCGAGTCCTCGGCCCTTTCGTTCCCGCCGGGATACCTCTTCCTCGGAGAGCAGTGCCGGACGAACGGAATGGGGACCTTCCGCTGACCGGACTCTGGCTGTGGGCGGCGGGTGTGTCCGGGGCACCTTTACTCCGTGCGGAACGTGCGGACGCCGGTCAGATCCGTGTGATACGGATGGGTTGCCCTGGAGACAGACCGGAATCCGCCATGAACGGGATGCAGGACCTGTATTCCCTACAGTCGGTGCGATGAACACTATCTCGAAACGACTGGACAGGTACAGCTCCGCACTATCCATTGATGGAACCGGCGTTGCCGGTTATTTTCGGTTTGAGGAGGTGAGTTTATGGGTGCCGTGGAAGAGATGGTTTGGGGCGCTTTCCGTTCGCGTCCTGTTTTCCTGTACACGTTGAACGGGGCGACCGGCGCGGCCGCGCATGTAACCAACTATGGCGGGATACTGCAGTCCCTGGAGATCCCGGACGCTGAGGGGAACCTCGTGGACGTCGTACTGGGTTTCGATACGTTCGACGAATACGTGGGCGACCATCCGTTCTTCGGCGCCACCGTCGGCCGCTGCGCCAACCGGATAGCCGGCGGGCGGTTTACCCTTGCGGCCAGGACCTATCAACTGGCGATCAACGACAGGGCCGGTCCCAATCACATCCACGGGGGCCCCGGGGGATTCGACAAGCAGGTCTGGGAACCAAGGGACTTCGGTCAGCACGGCGAGGGTACCTACGTCGTCCTGGCCTACACGAGCGCAGACGGGGAAGAAGGATATCCGGGTACCGTGGAGACGACTGTGACCTATACCCTGACCGGTGACGAAGAACTGAGGATTTCGATGGAGGCGCGGACCGACCGACCCACCCCGGTGAACCTTACCAATCACTCCTATTGGAACCTGAACGGCCACCAGTCCGGCCCGGTGCTCGATCACGAGGTTGCCCTGTTTGCCGACGCCTATACACCCGTCGACAGCCATCTCATTCCGACGGGAGAGATCAGGGCGGTCGCTGGGACCCCCTTCGACTTCACGCAACCCGGAACTATCGCCGCGGAGATGGACGGCATCGCTCCGCCAGGTCCGCGGAAACCCGGAGATCCCGTCGGATACGACCACAACTTCGTCCTCCGCGATGGCGGCGGTCAGACCAGGCCGGCCGCACGCGTGGCTTCCCGCCGGTCCGGCCTCACCATGGAAGTACGGACCAATCAGCCGGGCGTGCAGTTCTACACGGGGAATCACCTGTCCAGCGCCCTGACGGGAAAGGGGGGCGCCGTCTACGACAGGCACCACGCCTTCTGCCTGGAAACCCAGGTGTTCCCCGATGCGGTCAATCGCCAGGGTACGCCGGGGTGGCCTCCGGTCGTCCTTAATCCGGGCGAGGCATACCATCACGAGGTGAGCTACGCCTTTACGTCCGCGGAGCCGACCCGGTAATCCGGCGCATCGGTCCGTGCTCAGCGGGTAAAGACGGTCTGGCGCAGATGAGCGGCCTGGTCGGATACGAGAAAGGCGAGGATCCTGCCCACGCCCTCGGGGTCGCCCAGGTATTCGGCCGCCTGCTTCAGCGCTTCTTCTACCGACTCGCCCCGGGATTCGGCCGCCTGGGCTATGTTTCTCAGCTTCATGGGTGTGGCGATTCCGCCCGGACACACCGCGTGTACGCGTATGCCGAAGGGGGCCAGTTGACTCTCCAGGACGACGGCCTGGCCGTGGACGGCGCCCTTGCTGGTTCCGTAGGCCACCGATGAGCTTCCTCCCCGGACGCCGGCCCCGGAGGACAGCAGGACGATCACGCCCTTTTTCTGTTCCTTCATCACCGCCGCCGCGTACTTGCACGTCAGAAAGGAACCTTTCAGGTTGACGTCCATTACGTGCTGCCATACGGCCTCGTCCAGTTCGTCCACGGGAACGTAGGCGCCCTCGAGCACGCCCGCGCAGTTGACGAGCCCATCGATACGGCCGAAGTCCTCGACCGCCCTGGCCATCAGCGCTTCGACCTGGCCGGTGTCCGAAACGTCCACCACCTGGTATGACGCCTCGCCTCCCGCGGCGTGTATATCGCGAAAAGTCTCTTTCAACCCGGCTTCATCGATATCGGCCAGGACGGGGCGTCCCCCGGCTTCCGCGCAGCACAGGGCCGCGGCCCGTCCGATGCCCATCGCCGCGCCGGTTATGACAACCGTCTTGTTTTCGAGCAACATGTCACGATCCTTCCATCCGCTTCCATCTATGGGTTCGCGGGATACGCCCGCGGAATACGCCTGCGGGACACGCCCACGTTACGGGACTTGATGCCAGGGACTGGATGCTGATCCTCCCGGATATTCTAATCCCCGGCCGCTGAATTATCAAACCCAATAAGCAATATCGTCTCCGGTGCTTCTTACATCCCGCCTTCATGCCCCCAAATGCCTTGACATGCGTGCTACACGCAGGTAACCTTATGCGGGCCTGGCGATAGCGTGCGCGCCGATAGCAGGCGCGGATCAGCCGCGCCGATAGCAGGCGCGGAGATAGCATGCGTCGATATCAGTTGCAAAGACAGCACGCGCCGACCCTGGGTATCCCGGTTCAGCAGCCAACCGGTCCGTATTGCGTTTGTATTCGATCCGCCACGACCCTGACAGGACCCGTTCATGGACCGGCGTCATTTTCTTGAAACCCTCGCGGCCGGACTCGTTGCCGGCGGTTCCATGCTTCCCACGCTGCGATCCGCGGCCGGTCCGCTGTTCGTTCCCGTTGACAAAGACGAAGAGGGCCTGACGCCGCTGCGCCGGTTTTTCGCCGTAGCCATCGTCTCATTTCCACCCAAAATCGACGTCGAAACGGAGCGACTCGAGATCGAAGGCGACGTGACGGCGCCATTTGCCCTGGGATACGAGGCGTTGCATCATTTGCCCCAACACACGCAGGAAAGTATCCTGCGCTGCGTAGGCGGCGCCCAGGGCAGGGCCCGGTGGGTCGGCGTGCGGCTGCGCGACCTGCTCGAAAAGGCGGGCATGGCCCCGGACGCCCGGGACGTCATTTTCTACGGGGCAGACGAGTATGAAAGCAGCGTTCCCGTCGACGTGGCGATGAAGGAGAGCAGCATGCTCGCCCTCCAGATGAACGGCGAGCCGCTGTTGTCCAAGCACGGTTCGCCCGTCCGGCTCGTACTGCCCGGGATGTACGGATACAAGCAGGTCAAGTGGCTCACCCGGATCGAGGTCACCCGCAAGAACCACAAAGGATACTGGGAGAAGCGCGGCTATTCGGACGACGGGCGGATCAAACCCTGAGGAGCCAGGCTTTCAATGGATGCCATGCTGGTCACCGGTGGAGCCGGGTTCATCGGCAGTAACTTCGTTCGATACGCATTGAACCGCTATCCCGACACCCGGGTCGTCGTGCTCGACGCCCTGACCTACGCCGGGAACCTGTCCAATCTCGAAGACTGCGGGGATTCGGACCGGCTCCGGTTCATTCAAGGGGATATCCGGGACCGGAGCCAGGTCGACGAAGCGATGCACGGGGTGGAAGCGGTCGTCAACTTCGCCGCCGAATCCCATGTCGATCGATCCATCCTCGACCCCTCCTCGTTTATCGAAACAAACTGCAACGGGGTATGCGTTCTGCTGGAAGCCGCGCGGCGCCTGGAGGTAAGACGGTTCCTCCAGGTGTCCACGGACGAAGTGTACGGCCACGTTCCCTCGGGCCTTTCGCTGGAAAGCGACGCCTTCGCGCCCCGCAGCCCCTATGCTGCCAGCAAGGCCGCCGCGGACCTGCTGGCTCAGTCCTATTACACCACCTACGGGCTGCCCGTACTGATCACGCGGGGCGGGAACACGGTCGGCCCCTATCAGTACCCGGAGAAGGTCCTGCCCCTGTTCATCACGAACGCCCTGGAGTGCAAGCCGCTTCCGGTTTACGGCGACGGAAGCGCCGTACGCAGCTATCTGTACGTGGAAGATCACTGTTCGGCCATCGACCGGGTGCTCCGTTCCGGCCAGCCGGGGAACGCCTACAACGTGGGCACGAACTGCGAGGTGAGCGGACGCGAGCTGGCGGACCGGATCCTCGAAATACTCGACCGGCCGGCCAGCCTGCGCGAGTTCGTTCCGGACCGCAGCGGGCACGATCTGCGGTACGCCCTGGACTGCGGCCGCTTACGGTCCCTGGGATGGCGGCCCGCGTTCGACTTCGAAACGATGCTGAACAGTACGGTGCAATGGTACGTGGATCACCGGCCATGGTGGCAGGAGATCCGGAACGGGGACAGTTACAGGTCATACTATCGGAAGCAATACCATGAACGATGACGTTCCTACGGGTTTAACAACGCATTCATGGAGGTTGAGACGTGACGTACCTGACTCTGCTTGAGTCTGTCGTCTTGGCCGGATGGATCTGTGTCGTTGGCTACGGTTTCGTGTTGAGTTTCATCGGCCGGATGCGAGGACGAAGCAAGACGCCGCTGATCTATCCCCGGCACGTCTTCGCCCTGGTGGTGCCCGTCGCAGGGAATGAGGAGAACTCGATCGGCAGGATCGTGGATCATCTGCGCAGGAACAAGTACCCGCGCAGCATGTTCGACGTGATCATCGTCCCGGTGAACGGCACGGACCAGGCGTCAACCATAGCGCGCCGCAAGGGCGCCGTCGTCTACGGCCCCGGAAAGCAGCGCTGGCGCGACCGGGACGACGCGATCACGGGCGTACTGGAACGATTGTTCGCCAAAGACCGGTATGACGCGTACGTCATACTGGACGTCAGGTCCAGGATTTCCGACAACTACCTGACGGTGATGAGCGACAGACTGTCCAAGGGCGCCCTGGCCATCCAGTCCGGTTACTGTGTTTCGGGTAGAAAATGGGCCTGGAATACGGCCCGCAGGGCTTTGCTGAGCACCCTGAAACCCGGTTGGCTGACAAGCTGGTCGGCGGATTTCCGCCTCGGTGGGGGGATTCATCGGACCGGTCTGTGTATTTCTCGCCGGCTGGTCGAAAAGCACGGCGTAAAAAAGCCCCGGCTGGACAATGCGCTGGCGTTTCAGACCAAGCTGCTTCGTCACGACGTGGTCATTCAGTATACCGACCAGGCATGGGTATACGACCGTACGAGAGCGGTCAAGCCCGTCCGCTCCACGTTCAGCCGCCTGAAATCCAGGTGGCGCCGTGCCCGCGCCGATGGACCGCCCCTGATCCTGGATGGGTTGAAATGGCGCAGTGCGGCCCAGGTGATCGGCGGCTTGAATCTCTTCCTGCCCACGTACAACACGATGTTGGCCACGGCACTGCTGTTCTTCGGTCTCGCCGCGTACCTGCACGGCGTCGGGTCGGCCATCGCCATGGGGTGGATCGTCCTGATCGCGAGCCTGGCGGTTTTCGTGATTTTCCGGTTGCGGCATATGCGCGCCCCGGTTCTGGCCTACGCCGCGCTGCCGTCTCTCCCGTTCATTCTGTTCTGGCAGTCCGTCAAGTCCTGTTTCACGTCCAGGCCTTCCAGGCCAAAGAACGTGCGGGCGAAGGACCAGGACCGGACAGAGAACGGAAGCGGGCGGACGCAGGGCAGAAGGCCGCGGCGGCGGTATTCGCGCCGGCCCAGGCGCCAGCCTTCCTGACCAGGGACGGCCAGCACGAGGGACGGCCCGCGTGAGAGGCGGCCCGAGTGAGGGCGGCTGCACGAGGGATGGCCCGCGTGCCGGTCTTCCTGAACAGGTCAGCCCGGGAGCTTGACCCATTCAACTGCACCACGCGTTGATCCTCGGATTCCTGCAGGGCGTAACCGAGTTCCTGCCGGTCAGCAGTTCCGGCCATCTCGTCGTATACCAGCGCCTGTTCGGACTGAGCGGATCTGGCGGACCGGGCGGACCGGGCGGACCGGACGAAACCCGGCTGCTATTCGACGTCATGGTGCATCTCGGGACCCTGCTGGCCGTCCTGGTCGTGTTCCGGTCCGACATCGCCACGCTGGTCTCGAACGCCTGCCGCGCGGTAACGGGAAAGGCGGGGGCGGACCAGGCGGACCGCGGGTCTCTTCGCCTCCTGCTCCTGCTCGCCGTGGGCACGGTTCCGGCCGCGGTCTTCGGGGTGGGATGGAAAGACGAATTGGAGCACCTGTTTGCCGCCCCGGTCTACGTCGGCTTCGCGTTTCTGGTCACCGGTTCCGTGCTGTGGCTGTCCCGGTTCCCCGGCCGGCCTGGCCGATCCGGCCGGCCCGCGAAGGACGTTGCCGGCACTACCTGGACCGATGCGCTGTTGATCGGCCTGGCCCAGGCGCTTGCGCTGATTCCCGGCATCTCCCGGTCAGGCACGACCATTTCCATCGCCCTGCTGTTGGGACTTGACCGGCGGCTGGCGGCACGTTACTCTTTTCTATTGGCGGTTCCCGCGATCCTGGGTGCGGTTGCCGTCCAGATCGGCGATACGGGCGGCATTCCCGCCGATCAGTGGACCGCGGTAGGCGCGGGTACCGTCATGGCGGCCGTAAGCGGCTACGTTGCGCTCAGGCTGCTTCTTCGCATCGTTGTTGCCGGCAATCTGTCCAGGTTTTCGTACTATTGCTGGGGTGTCGGGCTGCTGACGCTTGGCGGCGTGCTGTCCGGCGCGTTCGGATGAAGCCCTGTTTCCACCTCCCCCGGCGCTTCACTCACAACTGACGGAGCCAGGCACATGAATCGAGACATCGGCAGGCTACTCGATGAATGGGACTACACGGGGCCCGACAAGCTCATCGTGCGCAAGATCAGGGGAGAAGACGGCCGGACCAGGATTCAGATGCGGGTGGACCTCGGCATCCTGCAGATGGAGTGGTCCGACCGCCCGGACGGCCAAAGGCCCCACGGGAAAACCTCCCTGCTGGATCACTACCTGGAACAACTTGAAAAACGGAAAGCCGACAAAGGCCCGGACGCGCAGCTCAATCTATCCCACGAGGACTGCGTGAACCTGCAGTCGGAATCGCTGCAGTACTATTACCGGCGCATCTGCATGTTCGAACTGGAATCCTATCACGAGGCCTGCAGGGACGCCGAACACAATCTGCAGATCATGGACATGGTGCGGACTCACGCCGAAAACGACGACGACCGCCTGTCCTTCGAACAGTACCGGCCCTTCGTCATCATGCACCGCACCCGGGCGAGAAGCCTGATTGCCACGGGTACGGGCGATACCGACAGGGCGCTGCACCATATCGAAGAGGGCATCGAGGAGATCGAGACCTTCTTTCGTTCCTATGACCGGGACGACCTGGTAAAGGAAAGCCAGGAACTGAAGGTACTGCGGGACATGGCCGAGGAGATCCGCGCGCAACAGCCCCGTTCCGAAGAAGACCGGTTGAGGGCGGAACTGACGGAGGCCGTCGAGAACGAGGAGTTCGAACGGGCCGCCGAGATACGGGACGAACTGAAGAAGTTCGACCTGCCCTAGACCGGAGCCCCCCTTGCTTTCATGGATCAGATCCGCCGACCGTCAACTCATCCTCTTCGTGCTTGGCGCGGTCAGCATGGGCCTCTCCATGGGCCTGGCGGAAGTCAGCTTCAACAACTTCCTCAGCGACACCTATCACATGGACGCGATGAGCCGCGGCGAACTCGAGTTTCCCCGCGAGTTGCCCGGCTTCCTGGTGGCCGCCTTTGCCGGTATGCTGTTCTTCTGGTCCGAACTGAAGATGGCGGCCCTGTCCATGGCGCTGATGGCCGTGGGGTTTCTCGGGCTTGGATTCTACGGCGACCTGTACGGACTGATGCTCACTTCGATGATCATCTGGAGCATCGGCATGCATCTGCAGATGCCCGTGACGCGGACGATCGCCCTTCACCTGGCCCGCGAAGGACGAGGCGCCACCATGCTGGGGCGCCTGAGCGGCATTCAGACCGGCGCCGCCATCCTGGGCGCCATCATGCTCTGGATGGGACTGGGCGGCACTCCGCTGGGCTATCTGCCCGTTTTCGCCCTCGCCGCGCTGGTCGCCCTCGGAGGCACCTACTGCTATCTGGCCATGCGGCCCATCGAGGGGCACACCGGGAACCGCCCCACCTTCATCATCCGTAAGCGCTACACCCTGTTCTACCTGCTGAACATCCTGTTCGGCGCGAGAAAGCAGATCTTCATCACCTTCGGCCCCTGGGTGCTGATCAGTATCTTCGACAAGCCGGTATCCACCATCGCCTCCCTTCACCTGATCGCATCCGTCATCGGCATGTTCTTCGCGCCGCAACTCGGCAAGCTGATCGACCGGTTCGGAGAGCGCCTGGTGCTGATGATCGACGCCGTGCTGCTCATCGGCGTCTGTCTCGGCTATGGCTTCGCCGCGGAAATGGGATTGGGATCATGGGCGGTGGACGTGATCTATGCCAGCTTCGTACTTGACCTGGTGCTGTTCAACGTCAGTATCGCGCGGACCACTTACGCCAGCAAAATCGTCGCCAGGAAGGACGATCTCACGGCGACGCTCTCCCTGGGCGTCACCATAGACCACGCGGTGTCCATGTCCATTCCCACCCTGGGCGGCCTGGTATGGGTCATCTACGGCTACCAGCACGTCTTCGTCGGCGCGGCGGTCGTCGCCGTCCTGACCCTGGTGGCCACCGCTTTCATCACGGTGCCCCGGCCGGGTTCCGGCCGTGTGAGCCAGGCGGAGGCCGCCGGCTAACCGCCCGCCATCCACCCGCCATCCACCACGATCAGTTGTCCCGTGAGGAAATCAGAAGCCGGAGCGGCCAGAAATACCGCGGTGCCCGCGATATCCTCCGGTTCGCCCCAGCGGCCGGCAGGCACGCGGTTCAGGATATAGGTTCC
This sequence comes from bacterium, assembly GCA_965202605.1. Taxonomy (GTDB): domain Bacteria; phylum JAAXHH01; class JAAXHH01; order JAAXHH01; family JAAXHH01; genus JAAXHH01. Next base: position 810,144 of record OZ241838.1, on the reverse strand, counting down.
GCGCTCGCTTTCTTCGACGGGCCGGGTCAGCGGCGTCCGGATGTATCCGGGACAGATGGAATTCACGTTGACGTTGTAGCGGGCCCAGTCGATGGCCAGCTGGTAGGTCAGGGAACCGATGCCGCCCTTGGCCGCCGTGTAGGCGGGAATGTGGGGGATACCGGTAATCGCGGCCAGCGAGGCGATTTGAATGATTTTGCCGTACTTCCGCTCGATCATGCGCCGGGCCACGAGCTGGGTGAGAAAGAAGGTGCCTTTCAGATTGGTGTTCACGACGCGGTCCCAGTCGTCCTCGCGGTAATCCTCCGGCGGCGTCCGCACGTTCACCCCCGCGTTGTTGACCAGGATGTCGATCTGTTTCCACGCGTCCAGGGCTGAGGCCGCCAGGGCTCTCCGGTCTTCGCCTTTCGCTACGTCCGCTTCCACGACCAGCGCCTCGCCGCCGAAGCCCTTGATGTCCTGTGCCGTATCTTCGAGCCTGGACCGGGTCCGGCCCGCCAGGACGACCCGGGCGCCCGATTCGGCCATGGCCGTCGCGATCCCCTTGCCGATGCCCGTTCCCGCGCCGGTTACGATCGCCACCTTACCCTCAAGTGAAAACCGCTCGAGATTCATTTGCGCTCCTGTGCGTTTGCCGTAATCAGTTGACAATGCCCGTCCGGAACCGGTATCTGTTTCCTGTCGGGCGATCATGCGGCGACGGGCGAAACAATATACAGTACGGCGCGCTTCGGGGCAATGACACAAGCACCGCCACTACGCAACGTTACCGGGTAAGGCGACGCACAGTACGGCACCCTTCCAGGCAATGGCACAGGCACTTCACGGGAGGCGTTCTCAGCATGGGCAGACCCGGATCCTCCGAACCGGTCAAACTGGTCTGCGCGGTCACCGGGCAGAGCGAAACGATGCTGAACCATGGCCGCGATCTCATGGCCGGACGGTACGGCGAGGCGGAACTGGCGAGTCCGGTATTCGACTTTTCCTTTACGTCCTACTATGAACCGGAAATGGGGGCCGGGCTGGTCAAGCAGTTCTTCGGATACGGGCCGCTGGTGGACCCGGCGGATCTTGCCGGTATAAAGCGAACGAGCAATGACCTCGAAGCCGGAGCGGCGCGGCCTGACGGCCTGCCGGGACGAGGCGTGAACATCGATCCGGGTTACGTCAACGGCGGCCAGCTCGTCCTGGCGACCACCAAGAACTACAGCCACCGCATCTATATCGGGAACGGGATCTATGCCGAGTTGACCCTGTTGTACACCCGGGGGGCCTTTATGCCGCTGCCCTGGACCTACCCGGACTACCGTACGGATGAGGCGCTCTCTTTCTTCACCCGGGTGCGCGGCGTGTTTCTTGATCAACGGGGATGACCATAGCCGGCTTTGAGATAACGGCTTCTGAATTACGGCTTCGAGATGAAAATCACAACCCCCCGCTCATTTTGTCTTGACCTGTTTTGAGACACCGGTTTATTATACCGGTATACCGAACATCCACAACGATGACGATCGTTTCTCCAGGCGGACCGGCTCCTTTCGGCCGGCGTAATACCGTCATCGCTCATGTGGCCACCCGCGATAAAGACACCAGGCTGATCCCGTTCAGGTAGAAAGATTGTATACAATGATTCGTCTCAAAGTATATGATGTCGGGCCTCCCTATCCCCTCCACGCCACCCCGGTTCTCTGGCTGGCCGACGAGCAGGAAGAACAGGTCCTGATCCTCTTGATCGGCATCGCGGAAGCCTTCGCAATCAAGAGCCAGATCGATTCCGGCGAAGAAGCGCCTCCGCGCCCCATGACCCACGATCTGCTCAAGTCCGTCTTCGAGCACTTCGACGCCGAGATACAGTTCGTGCTCATCTCCGAATTGCGCGAGCAGCAGTTCTACATCGCGGAAATACACGTGAAGGCCAATGGACAGACCATGACCATCGATTCGAGGCCCACGGACGCCATCGCCCTGGCTCTTCGCGCCGACGCGCCGATCTACGTGGAAGAAGAGGTCATGCGCGTGGCCGGCAAGCGGATGCCCAGGAACAAGGACGAGAACGGAGACGACGATCTCGCGGCGTCCATCGAGGAACTGGAAGCGGAAGCGGCCGAAGAGGGCAAGGTACCCGCGGCGCAGGTGGCCGCGGAAGAATTGATGGAAGCGGTGGAGTTCAAGAGTCAGCCACGCACCCCGCTCGAGACGGCGCGGCAGAAGCTTCAGGCAGCCATAGACGAGGAACGGTACGAGGACGCCGCCCGCCTGCGCGACGAGATCAACCGCCTGGAACAGAGCGCCTAAAGGGGCAGCGTGCGAGAAGCCATCACGATGTGGAAGTATACCAGGATGGTCGTCCTGGTAGCCCTGACGGCAGCCATGTATGCCGCCGTCCTCATTCCCTTTAAACTCCTTCCAATCATTCCCGGTATCACCGAGCTCCGGCCGGCCAACGTATTCCCGGTCATCTGTTCGCTCATGTTCGGTCCCGCCGGCGCGTGGGGCGCGGCCTTCGGCAACCTCATCGGAGACCTGATGGGCGGGACCTACGGGCTGGGCAGCTACTTCGGCATGCTGGGCAATTTCCTGCTGGGCTATATCCCCTACCGGATCTGGCGCATTTTGACCACGAAAGAACCGGGTGCGTGGTCCCCCGCCATGCTCGCGCGCTACCTCTACGTAACGCTGCTGGCGAGCATCGCCTGCGGCGTGACGGTCGGCTGGGGACTGGACACCCTCGGGCTCGTACCCTTCCACGTGCTGGCTCCGTTGATTTCCGTCAACAATTTCGTCACCGCGGCGATTCTGGGTCCTTTGCTGCTGCCCGTGCTCTATCACCGGGTCAAGCAGTGGGGCCTGCGCTACCAGGACGTCATGGATCCGGCCGATCTCTCCAGGGGCCGGCTGCCCCATGTCGCCCACGTGCTTCTGGTGGTGGCCCTCTTCGGCAGCCTGTACGCCGGGGTTTCCATCTCGCTGGGCATGAACCAGGAAGCGGCGCAGACGATTCCCCTGTTGTTCGGACTCGAAATCACCGCGCCGGAAAGCCTGCTCATGCCGGTTGGCGCCAGCGTAGGAACGGGGCTTTTGCCCTTGATGGTCCTGCTTGTTATCGCCTGTCTGTTGATTTGACCATAACATGACGCGGCGGGCAATACACGGCGCTACGGCATCTGAATACGGCGCCGCGAATCGGTTGAACCTGCCGCGACCGGGCAGACATACAGCCACGTGCCGGGTTGATCTGAACCGGCCGCGACTGGAGGAAATCACCTCATGAAGGTTGTCGACGTGGAACGGATCGTGGTGGACGTGCCCTTCACCGAACGGCAGGCCCGCATTACCGAGCGGGAGGTATACAACTGGTCGATCCTGGAACTGTGCCGGGTGACCACGGATACCGGGCTGATCGGCTGGGGGGAGACGGTCATTCACTACACCTGGGCGCGGGTCGCCGATGACGCCGTGAACCGGGTCATCGGGAAGAGCCCGGCCGACGTGATGCACGACGACACGCTTGGCGCCGGACTGCAGATGGCCCTCTTCGACGTGGTCGGAAAGGCGCTGGGGGTGCCCTGCTACAAACTGCTCGGGAACAAGGTACGGGACTGGTCGCCCATCTCCTGGTGGTCCATCGACGCCTCTCCGGGGGACTGGCTGGCCGAGGCCCGCGACGCGGTGGCCCTGGGGTATACCAGCTTCAAGATCAAACAGCGGCCCTGGTGGGACATCTTCGCCCAGGTGGACGCCATCGCCACGGGCATACCCAGTTCCTTCAAACTGGACCTCGACGCCAATGCCACGATGCAGAACGCGGCCGCGGCCATGCCCGTCATGCAGAAACTGGCACAGCACGAAAACGTCGCCATGTTCGAATCCCCCATCCCCCAGACCGACATCCTGGGCAACCGTCAGTTGAGGCAGGTCATCCCCCGGCCCATCGCCATGCACTTCGGCTCGCCGCCCTACATGACGGCCGTCCGCGAGGAGGTCTGCGACGGGTTCGTCATCTGCGCCGGGAAGTCCGAGGTGATGCGCCAGGGCCAGTTGAGCGCCGAGGCCAACATGCCCTTCTGGCTCCAGCTCGTGGGCAACGGACTGACCACGACCTGGGCCGCCCACCTCGGGGCGGTGCTGAGTCACGCCACCTGGCCGGCGATCACGTGCATCAACCTCTACAGCCACCACCTCCTGACGGAACCCGTGGGGGTCGCAGGCGGCTTTCACCGGGTGCCCGAGAAGCCGGGCCTGGGCGTGACGGTGGACGAGGAAGCGGTGGAAAGATGGAAGGTTCCCGACGAAACCGTGCAGGGGCTGAAGGAAAAGGGCGAACTCTACGACAAGCCTGAACCACGTATCATCTGCACCGCGGTCTATCCGGACGACACCCGGATACACATCGCACCCATGAACAGGGCCTACGGGTATTTCATCCAGGGCAACGGACCGGCCCACGCCGACGGGGTCTGCCTCGAGATCGTGCGCGATGACGGTTCGAAGGACTGGGCGGATCTCTACGAACGGGCACGCGAGCATCCGGTGCGCTGCCGGGGGCAGGTGTGACACTGTGACGCAGCCAGATGGGAGCGGATTCCCCCGCGCTGCCGGGGGCAGGTGTGACATCTGACTTCATGTGCGCGGTCAGGGGCGAATCAGACGTCCAAGTAAACCGCGAAAGCAACAGGAGATTGTAGTCCATGATCAAAATCGCTGAAATTCTCAGCACGGGACGAAACACCCTTTGGGACCAGGTCAAGCAGATCGGCGTCGATCACGTGGTCACGAGCATGCCGCCCGCCTTCGGAAATGAAAAAGGCTGGGAATACATGCCCATGTTGCGGATGAAAAACAACTTCAACGATGCCGGGTTCGACGTGGCTGTCATCGAAAGCACGCCCCCGATGCACCGCATCAAGCTGGGCGTAGAGGGCCGGGAGGAAGAGCTGGACAACGTCTGTACCTTCATCGAGAGCATGGGCCGCGTCGGCATCAAGACGTGGTGCTACAACTGGATGGCGATTCTGAACTGGACGCGCACCTCTTCAACGGTACCGTCCCGGGGCGGCGCGTTCGTCACCGGCTACGACCACGCCATGATGAAAAACGCGCCACTGACCGAGGTCGGCGAGGTGTCCGAGAGTCAGTTATGGGAGACGCTGCACGAATTTCTGGAGCGGGTGACGCCCGTCGCCGAACAGTACGGCGTGGAAATGGCCATGCATCCCGATGACCCGCCCCTCTCGCCGCTGCGGGGCATCGGCCGGATCATGCGGTCGGTGGACAACTTCCAGAAGCTCCTGGACCTGGTGCCGAGCCCCATGAACGGGATCACCTTCTGCCAGGGCAACTTCGCGCTCATGACCGATGACCAGCCCGGGGCCATACGCCACTTCGGCGCGCAGCGCAAGATCTTCTTCGTCCACTTCAGGGACGTCCGGGGGGACGTGGAGAACTACGTGGAGACATTCCACGACGACGGTCCGACCGACATGATGGCCTGCCTGCGTGCGTACCGCGACATCGGGTTCGAGGGCGTGCTGCGGCCCGATCATGTCCCGACCCTGGCCGGCGAGGACAACGATCATCCGGGTTATTCGGCCCTTTGCCGGCTCTACGCCGTCGGATATATCAGGGGGTTGAGAGAGGCGGTTTACCGGGAGGACGGGTAACACACCGTCCCGTCATCCGTTCGGGTCCGGGTGGATCGAGTCAACCCAGTACACGTTTTCCGGCTTCTCCACCGGCTCGATGTCCAGGTTGACCACGACCGGATCCATGCCACTTCTGCAGAGCACGCATTCCAGGGGGTCGTCGGTACTGGCGTTGATCTCCTGGTGGGGCACATAGGGCGGCACGTAGATGAAATCGCCCGGCCCCGCCTCCGCCACGAACTCCAGCCGGTCGCCCCAGCGCATCCGCGCCCTGCCCTTCACCACGTAAATGACACTCTCCAACTCGCCGTGATGGTGCGCGCCGGTCTTCGCGTCCGGATGGATGGTCACCGTACCCGCCCAGAGCTTGCTCGCCCCGGTCCGCGCGTGGGTGATCGCCGCGGCCCGTGACATCCCCGGCGTCTGCGGGGTATTCGTGTCGAGCCGGTTCCCGGGGATGACCTTCACCCCGTCATCGCGCCATTTGGGGTCGGCGTCCATGGCGTGATCCCTTCGGTTGTTGCGCGGAAGCGCTGGAAGTGCGCGGCGCTGGAAGTGCGCGGAAGCGCTGGAAGTGCGCGGAAACGCCTGGTTAGTTTGTGGCGCTGGAAGTGCGCGGAAGCGCCTGGTTAGTTTGTGGCGCTGGAAGTGCGCGGAAGCGCCTGGCAACGCCTAATCGTCCAGTCCCAGGTCTCTGCGCAGTTCCACGTCCACCACGCTGTTCTTCGTCCAGTAGTCCAGCATCAGGCGCTTGTTGCGGACGGCCGTGGTGACGAGTTCCTTCGTCGTGCCGTCCGATGCGAATTCGACTTCTTCCCAGGATTCGATCTCGTGGGGGAAGTCCCGCCTGAACCGGATGGTCAGGGTGCGATTGAGATCCGGATAGTACACCAGGTTGTAGACCATCGTTTCAGGCTCTCGCGCGTCCGGCATCAGGATGGCCGTGGCGTGGACGGTCCGCCAGGCCGTATGGTCGAACCGCTGATACAGCGTGCCGGGGATCATGGTGACTTCACCGGTCGGCAGGTCGTCCGGATTCAGCCGGATGGTCGTCCAGATCTCGTCCTCGGTAACGGCGCCTTCAAGGTCCGCAACGCGATCGCCTTCGCTCTCGAAATAGGAATACTGCTGAACGCGGTACTGATCGTCCTGCAAGTTCAGTTGCACGAAGGCATGACCGCACCATTCCTGGACGGAGGTCGTGATCTTCAGCGTCCGCGGATAGCGGTCACGGTCCACCGGGCTGAAGGCCGACGTCATGACCGTGTACGGATACACACCCGTATTGAAGTTCCGGAGCGCGTTCAACTTGAGGACTTTGACGGCGTCGTCGCCGGCTTCGTCCGGCCGGTCCAGCTTGACCTGCTTCTGTGCCGAGAAATCCTCCGTCACGAAGATGAGCACGGCGTCCCCGTCGTGGAGTTCGCCGTAACGGGCCTGCTTGAGGTTGTAGCTCGTTATCTCCGCCTTGCCCTGGTACCAGTAGTCGCCGAAGGTGACGGGTCTGTCCCGATTGGCGCCGGTACCGTCCCCGACCAGCCCGCACCCGCTGGTCAGCCCGATCAGCACGGCCAGTGCGGCCATCAACCCGACCAGCAGTCTCGTAATGTACCGTTTCATGAATTCACCTCGCTTTCCCCGGGAATCTCGGGAGAGTAGGCGAAGGGCCTCGATCCCAGGACCCTGACGCCGTAGAACGCCAGAGAGACCAGACCCCACGTGAGCCCCACCACCACGCCCGCGTCGACGATTCCGCGCCAGGGCTGGGGCAGGTACCCGATCAGGACGATCAGGACTACGATCCCGATGGTCAGCAACAGGATGTTTCTCCGGCGGCCGGAATGGATATGTATGTAGCCGGCAAGGAACAGCGGCGCCAGCGCGATCAATAGGGGCCGGGGGTTGTGGTAGAGGAACCAGGCCCGGGCGACCACGCGGGGAGAGAAGTTTCGTTGAAAGCCCTCGTACCCTTCCGAATGCGCCATGAATGCCACCACGACGGCCAGCGTAACCCAGTGGTACCAGTCGAAGGGGAAATTGTTGATCGCATCGATGGTGACGGAGGACAACCTGACGATGGCGTAAAGCAGGACCGCGCAAATAAAGGACAGCCCCCAGGTCAGGCCGGCTATGGAGAGCAACCTGTTTCTGGTGCCGGTCGTACGCTCCGTCATGGACGCCCTTTCAACGTACGTTCCATGTCCCTCTGGGCGTCACGTTCCATGATGGTGCGTCTGCGATCGTAATCCCTCTTCCCCTTGGCCAGGGCGATTTCCACCTTGGCGCGTCCCCGTTTGAAATAGAACCTCGTCGGGATAAGGGTGAGTCCCTTTTCCACGACCCGGCCGATCAACTTGCGGATTTCAGACCGGTGCAGGAGCAGCTTGCGCCTGCGGGTCGGCTCGTGGTTGAAATGGCTACCCTGCTCGTAATGCGAGACGTGGACGTTGTACAGGTATACCTCGCCGTTGTCGACCGCGGCGTAGCTGTCGGTCAGGCTGATCTTGCCCGCCCGCAGGGATTTCACTTCCGTACCGGTCAGGACGATACCCGCCTCCCAGGTCTCCAGGAAATGGTAATCGTGCCGCGCCTTCCGGTTGGTCACGATGACCTTGATTCCGTCGGACCCGTTGGCGTCGGCGATAGGACGATCTGATGCTCTGGCCATGTCTGCCTCGAATCGGCATGGTCAATCCATTGACTCCACATGCGCTGCTTGACAACAAGCGGCTACCGGAATATATTAATCAGGCTGTTTTGTGACAAATGGTATATGATGCCGAAGTGGTGGAACTGGTAGACACGCTGTGTTCAGGGCGCAGTGGGCTTTTGCCCGTGAGAGTTCGAATCTCTCCTTCGGCATGCAGCATGGCGGACCCGCATGAAAACATGCGGGTTTTTTGTTGCGTGTTCGGTTGTGGAGACCCGGGGCTCGCCGGTCTCCTTTCGCGTATCCGGCGGGCGTAGAGGGAAACTCAATTCCCGCCGGTTCGCTTGTCGCGAATCCAGTGGGCGTATTTGTTCGGGTCGATCCGGATCACGTCGACCGGCTTGACGGGTTCGCTGGAAGCCCATTGCCACGGATCGACCGGTTCGAAGGAATCGGAGGGCAGGACGTAAACGTAGCCCGGCCTGTCCAGGTCGAGCACGCCGGCTTCCAGGTCGATACGAGGCTCGACGTCGTCATTTAAATCCTCGGGGCGTTCTACGCCGAGATCTACTCCGAAACTGAACCCGCCGTTTTCGTTCGGCAAAATGGGAATCGAGAAGGCGATGGCGAGTTTCTTCAGGTGGGTGGCATAGACCGCGGTCAGCCGGTCTTCCTCCGATCCCACCCCGTGCGCGGGTCGTGGTTCGAGACGAGCAAGCTCCTCGTAGCTGCCGTGGTAGAGTACGGGCGGTTTACCGGGCTGTGCGCTCACGGAGGTGCCATTCCTTTCCGGGTTATAATCGACTCGAAGAATTGTTCCTGGAACGCCGTGAGGACGCGGATCTGCTCATCGGTGAAACTTTCGCCCCCGGGCACGATCACGAGTTTGTCGTCCGCGTCATCAGATCTTTGAATTACCGCGATACATCGGCCTGTGAAACGCTCGACCGGTTCGTCCACGCCCAGCACATAGGCATCCAGTTCTTCGCCATCCTGTCCCGCCACGCCGGGAACAAACCCGTAGTTCACCGGGTAGATGAAACCATGTTCAGGGTGCCGGGAACCGCGAGGGCGGTCGATCTTGACATCGACCAGTTTACCGACGAACATACGGGGATCGACGTTCGGGGAGCGGAGCCCCGGCTTTAGCTCGGGCATAGCAGGTTACTCTTCGGCAGGCTGCATCTCCATCATCGGGACTTTCACTGACTGAATCTACCTGAACCCAATATACTACAAGGGTCAATACCCTATGCGCCCCGGTACACTGGCCGACTACAGCATCCTGCTGGCCCTCTGGCTCATGATGTTCGCCGCGAGCAGCCAGACGATGATCATGACGCCGCTGATGCCCATCGTCCAGGCTCAATTCGCAGTGCCCCCGGAATACCTGGGCACCCTGGTCACCGCCTACGCCGTCATGCTCGGTATCTGCGCGCTGATCACCGGTCCCCTGTCGGATGCGGTCGGGAGGCGCCGGATTCTCATGATCGGCACGGGTGCCATGTGCGGTACCCTGTTCCTGCACAGTTTCGTCACGGACTACCTGTCGCTCCTGCTGGTCCGGGCGGTATCCGGGATAGCTGCCGGCGTGCTCAGCGGGGTGGCGCCGGCCTATATCGGTGATCACTTCCCTTCCGAAAGGCGGGGCTGGGCCAACGGCGTGGTCATGACCGCCATCGCGTTCGGACAGATCGTGGGGATCCCGGCGGGAACCCTCCTGGCCGATCGCTACGATTTCGCCACGGCCTTCATTTTCTTCACCATACCCATGGCGCTCTCGTTCGTAATGGTCTGCACACTGGCCCGGCAACCCGTCGTCGCGCGGGCACGGCTGACCTCGATCGGGTCGGCCGTCAAACGGTACGCGTTCATGTTCACGATCCCGGCGACCGCGGCGGCCATAGGCGCCTACAGCACGATGTTCATGGGAATCGCCTTCTACGTCATCTACCTGGTCGTGTGGATCAAGGAGACCTTCGGTGTCACGGGCGGCGACGTGGCGTCCCTGTTCGTAATCTCCGGCATAGCCAGCGTCATCGTGGGGCCCTGGGCGGGCCGCCTGTCGGACCGGATCGGCCGGAAAGCCATGATCGTGAGCGCCTGTCTGGGGCTCTTCGTCCTCATGGCCCTGACGACGATCATCATGACGGAATTCTGGATCGCCTATCCGCTCTTCTTCATCATCATGGTGCTCGTGTCCGCCCGCATGGGACCCTTTCAGGCGCTGCTGTCCGAAATCGTGCCGGCGGAACGGCGCGGTTTGCTGATGAGTCTGAGTATCGCGACGGGCCAACTAGCCATGGGCATCTGCAGCGCGGCCGCGGGGGTCGTTTATACCGAGGTGGGTTACGTTTTCAGCTCGATCATCGGCGGCACGGGCATGCTCGCCATGGGGTATCTCATCTGGCGGCACATACCCGAAACGCGAAGGGCAGCAATGAGATAACGGGTTTTGGCGATTATTGCCGGGTGTTCATCCTGCTGGTTCAGGAGGAGGATGTGGTACGATGATCCCCCGGTTCAGATCGATGATGCCGCGCGGTCATCCCGCCGACTCAGGCCGAATCCGCGTGTAACGAGTCCACGAACCCGGCGACCACAGCGTTGAACCGGTCGGGCTCTTCATAGAAAAGCACGTGGCCGCTACGTTCAAAGACTTCCATGCGCGCGCCCGGTATGTGCTCGTACATGTGCTTGCAGCCCGGGAAGGCGCCGCTCCTGGCGCCCGTTGTGATCAGGACCGGCAGGTCGATGGAAGGAAGCAGCGGACGCCAGTCCTGCGCGTGGTAATCCGGGCCGAGCGTGACGCCCTGGGCGGGGGTGTTTTCCCTGCTCTCCTCCAGCAGCCTGTCCAGTTCGTCGTCGGAGACTTCGCGTGAGACGAACATACTCCTGAACTGCCGGCGCTTGCGCTCGGTCTCGTTTGCCGGCGGTTCGGTCTCGCGTTCGGGCGGATCGTCCGGAGGGTCGTGCACTTCGATGCTGGGCACTTCGTCCACCAGCACGACGCCCTTCAGCCGGTATCCGCGGAAAAGTTCGATGTAGGAAAGTACGGTCCGGGCGCCGATGGACCAGCCCACGAGGGTGACTTCCTGGAGGCCGAGGGATTCGATGATCTCCCGCACGTCCATGGCGTACCGGGCCGTGCGATGGCCCCACGGCGTCTTGTCCGACCGGCCGTTGCCGCGGGTGTCGGCGGCGATGACCCGGTAGCGTTGGCCCAGGATCGGGATCTGTTTGCCCCACCAGCCCTTGCTCAACCCGCCGCCATGGATCAGGATGAGCGGCTTTCCGGAACCGGCGTCTTCGTAGTACAGCCGGACGCCGTCGTTGGCTTCGACAAAACCGGTGCGCTGCTCCAATGCCTGGATTCCTTTCCGCGCCCACAGACTCCGTGCTCTCAGCCTCCGCGCCTTCAATCTCCGCGCCCTCAGACTCCGCACCCTCAGTTCACCCTGGGCTCGACGCCGACCCCGTCTGCGATGCGGGGGTTCGGATGCAGAATGACGTGATCGCCCGCCGCGATGCCTTCGAGCATCTCGGCCTCGATTCCGTTCTGTTGCCCGACGGTCACCCGATGGGTCCTGGCCACCCCGTCTTCAACCACGAATACGCCCCAGTCTTCACCGACCCTGAAGAGGGCGCTGGAAGGGATCCTGAGCACATCGGGTTTCTCCCAGACGACGATGCGTCCCGTGACCCGGTATCCGTCGCCCAGTTCCGGAGGGGTTTCGTCGAGGTCCACGATCACGTTGACCCGCTGTTCGTCCACGCCCAGGGCGGACACCCGCGTAAAGGCCGCCGGCTCGACTCGGCTCACGGTGCCGGCGAGCGGATCAGGGCCACCCCATTCCTCGATCCAGACCTTCTGGCCGACGTCTACCCGGACGGCATCGGTGGACAACACATCGATCATTACTTCCATGTCCCCGGGATCGCCCACTTCCAGCAGGGGCGTGCCCGCGGTAACCACCCGTTCGCTTTCTTCGAAAAGCCGCAGTACCTGTCCATCAACCGGTGACGCCACGGAGAGAACCGCCTTCGCGTCGCCACGTTCTTCCTGCAGGGCCAGCAAGGCCGCCTGGGCGACCTCCAGCTCGGAAACGGCGGCACGGTGACGGAAGAGGGACGATTCCAGCGACCGGTCGGTGACCGTCGCCGCGTGCACGGCGCGCTCCAGGCGCTCCCTCGAGATGCTGCCGCTCGCGGCCAGTTTCTCCGCCCGCTCGCGTCCGCGGACGGCTTCTTCCTGCTCGACCCGCGCGCGGGCGACGTTCGCCTCGGCCTCGCGGACCAGGGCCTCGGCGGTCTCGATCCGGGCCCGGGCTTCGGCGGACTCGCGGGACCCCAGGGGCGAGGGCGTGATGCGCGCCAGCACATCCCCCCTGCCGACCCGGTCGCCTTCATTCCACTGCGGCCTGGCGAGCCTGCCGGACGCCGGCGCCGTGATCAGGTAGCGCTGCTTGACCCGGGTCCTTCCTTCCTCACTGATCGTCACGCGCATGGGGCCTACTGCCGCGGTTCCCGTATCGACCAGCATCGGGGAAGGCATGAACGCGCGGACGAGGAGTACCACGACGACCGCGACAACGACAAGGAGCACAACGTGTTTGCGACGCAGTTTCACTTCGGCCTCTCGCTTATTCCTGAATCTTCAGCACGCCGATCATATCGAGGTGGCGCAATTGTCGGTGGACCACGTACGCGGACACCACGGCCGCCGCGCCAACGACCAGAAAGGCGAACGCGTAGGTCTTTCCGGTAATGACCAGGGGTATCCTGTAAAGCTCCTGGGCGGTAGCGTCCACCGCAAGATAACATAAACCCCATCCGATCAGAAATCCAATCGGTATCGCCATGAGGGTTACGATGACCTGCTCGCCCAGGAGGACCACCGATATTTCCCGTTCGGTGAAGCCGAGCACGCGTAGGCTTGCCATTTCGCGGTTTCGTTCTTCCAGGGCGATGCGGGCGCCGTTGTACACCATGCCGCAGGCGATAATGCACGCGAATACGGTCAGCGTGAACGTGGTGGCACTGGTGCTCTCGGCAATGGAGTCCTCAAAGCCCTTGATCACCGCCTCGCGGACGGCGACGCCCGCCACGGCCGGCGTTTCTTTCAGCGTGCGGTACAACGCGTCCGCTCGAAGTGGATCAACGGAGAGATACGCGCCGGAGATCGCACTGCCCTCGCCCAGGAAACGGTTCAGCGCACGGTTGTCCATGTAGGCGGATATGCCGATCAATTCATCGACGAGCAGGGATACCGGCAGCCGGCCCTGCATCCTCGACCCTTCCAGGACTTCGACGGCGACCATGTCGTCCTCCCGGACCGCCAGGAGGTCGGCCAGCGTCCTGGTCAGCACGACGCCCTCCGGCGGCATGGACAGCGTCTGTCCGTCGCGGTCGATCAGCTGTCTCAACTCACCGGCCGGATCGAGTCCGTTAATGGCCGTCTGCTTCATTCGATGCCCCGACCGGAGCCTGACGGGTACGGCGCGGTAGGGTTCGGAGCGGACGACCCCGGGCAGATGGGACAGTTCGAACCGGGCCCTCGCGGGACGCGGCCCGGCGAAGACGACCGCGGCGTCGTCGCGCTGGACGGTGCGGAACTGGTAATCGATCAGGTACTCGATCGAGTCGAAGGTAAATCGCCCCATGACCAGGATCGCCACCGCCATGGCGATACCGAAAGCGGAAAGCAGTGTCTTGACCGGCTTCCGTTCCATGTTGCGGAAGATCATTCGCCATACGGGGGAGAGCATGTTATGCACGCCCAGGCGCTCCATCGCCAGCGGCCTGAAGCGGGCGGGAGAATCCGGCCGCATCGCTTCGGCGGGAGGCAGAGACATGGCCGACCGCAGCGCGTGCAGCGTGCCGAGGAACGCGGCGGATACGCTGATCACCGCGGCGAGGGCGATGACTTCGTAATTCAACTCGTAGACCAGGTCGGGGAACCGGTAATAGTCCTGGTACAGCGCGGTGAGCGGCCTGCCGATCAGGAAGCCGCCCACGATGCCGATAAGGGTGCCGCCGGATATCGCCAGGAAGGCGAATTTGAGGTAATGCCACCCGATCGTCAGGTTGTCATACCCGAAAGCCTTCATGATAGCAATCTGATCCCGCTGGGCCCGTACCATGCGGGAGAACACGATGTGCAGCAGGAGTGCCGCGATCCCGAGAAAAACGGCCGGAGTGAAGTTGCTGGATACGCTCAGGCCGATGATTTCATCCATCAGAAACCGATGGGAGATCTGGCTTTCCCTGCCATAGGCGCCCGTACTGCCATAGGGCTCGAGTACGAGATCCATCCGGTCGATCACGTCCCGTTCGCGCGCATCCGACGACAGGGCGGCCGTCAGATCGTTGAACCCGCCCTCCATGTCGAACGCCGCGCCCAGGGTCTCCCTGGCCATCCAGATCACGCCGAAGCGGAGGTTGTCCGGGAAGATGGATCCGGTGCCCTGTACTTCGTAGACGTACTCGGGCGACAGGCCGATGCCGACGACGCGCAGCGCTTTCTGCCGGCCGTTTATGACGGCGCCGATCCAGTCGTCCGGGACCAGCCCGTTGGCCTTCGCGAAAGCCTCGCTGATGATGACCTCCTCCGGCCTGCCGACCGCCGGGTAGCGGCCCTCCTGGATCGCCACGTCGTTGAGCACCGGCCGGCGCCGTTCGGGCATGGAGACCAGCCGGCCGGTGGCGGGTTCGTCCAGGCCGGGCACGTCCAGGTTCACGTCCATCACGATCCGGGTGCGGACCCTGGAGACGCCGGGGATCCCGGCGATTTCCTCCGCGGCGGACGCCGGCGCCCGCTTGACGCCGGCGAATACATCGGCGAACCGGTAATTCGCGTAGTAGGATTCCTGGGACTGGATGAGGGAGATGTAGGTGTGACGCGAGGAGACGTACAGCATGATACCGCAGGCCATCACGAGGGTAATGGCGATGACCTGGCCGCGCATGCGCGCCAGTTCACGGAACACCTTGCGGTTCAGGATGGTCATGGCAGTTACGCTCCGCGGAATGCAACGGTTCGATCCGGCGCGCCTGCAAGCATCTGGGCGCGCCTGAGTGTATCCGGACACACATGGACCGCATCCGGCGCGCCAGCGCGCATCCGGACGCGCCTGGCCCGCCTGGCCGCGTACGTGCGGGCGAGGCAGGCTACCAGCTCAGTTCGTCCGGCCGTTTCTTCGTCGGATTGGCGTATACTTCGATGATCTCGCCGCTGCGCAGGCGGATGACCCGGTCGGCCATGTCGGCGATTGCCGCGTTGTGGGTGATGACCGCGGTCGTCGTGCCCAGCGTGCTGTTGACCTTCTCGATGACTTCCAGCACCCGCTTGCCCGTCGCATAGTCCAGGGCGCCGGTAGGCTCATCGCAAAGGAGCACTTCCGGACGTTTGGCGACGGCACGGGCGATGGCTACGCGTTGCTGCTCTCCGCCCGACATCTGGGCCGGGAAGTGGTGCATCCGCGGTCCGAGGTCCACCAGCCGCAAGGCGTCTTCCGCCGGCATCGGTTCCTCGGCGATCTCGGTGACCAGCTCAACGTTCTCCAGCGCGGTGAGGCTCGGGATCAGGTTGTAGAACTGGAAGACAAAACCCACGGACTTTCTTCGGAAACCGGTCCTTTCGGCCTCGTCCGCCCCGGTCATTTCCCGTTCCCGATAGTAGACCTGGCCACCGGAGGGCACGTCGAGTCCACCCAGGATGTTGAGCAGCGTCGACTTTCCGCTTCCCGATGCCCCCAGGAAGACGGCCAGTTCACCCGCGAAAAGGTCCAGGTCGACCCCACGGAGGGCGGTAACGTCCACCTCGCCCATGCGGTAGACCTTGGAAATGCTCCGCGCGCGGAATACCGGATCTGCCTGCGTTGTGGGCACCGTGCAGCCTCCTCGTGCCAATTCCCGTAAGTCTATGTATTCACTATTCGCACTTGATCGCGGCTGCTTCGCACTTGATCGCGGCTGCTTCGCACTTGATCGCGGCTGCCGAAGTCCAGTGAATGGGGTATCAGCGGCTCCACGGGAACCGGGCCGTCGGCTGATTGACGTAGCGCTGGAGACCCAGCGTCAATCGCGTGCCGCATCCCGGCGCCAGGCGCACCGTGAAATCGGTATCGTCCACGGAAACCCGGTGTCCGTCGTGCTCGACCGCGCCTACCCGGTGCTCGCCGTAGGCGCCGCCCTGGACCGTCACGGTGCGCGCGTCGACCGGGTTGACGTTCACCAGGTGCACGTCGAGTCCGTCCCCATCGATCCGGCCGACCAGCGCCGCCACGTCCTCCGGTACGCCGGGCCGTCCCCGTTCCGGGTCGAAGTACCAGAGCCTGCAGTGGATCGGCCGGGCGTAGGCCGGCCTGGGGCCGCCGGTCATGAGGTTCACGAGCGTCTCGATCCGCGCCGGGTTGAACGGATTGGGATTGTCCGACAGCCGCGTGTCCGGTGTGGACGTGTCGCTGCGGATCTTCTCCACCTGGCCCCGCAGATCGTCGAAATCCTGCCTTAAGGCGTCCACCGGGAAGCCGGGGTTCGACCCGTCCAGGTAATTCAGCCAGGGATGATCTCCGGTCAGCGCCCGGTCACCCGGGTTCATGGACCAGTCATACACCTCGACCGCACCCCTGTCGTATGGTTCGGGCGCGTAATCATACCAACCGTCGTCGCCGTGCATGTGGGGATACATGGTGACTCCGTCCACGGTCTTCTTGTTGGCGTTGACCGACTCGAGGACGGTGCGCCAGACGTCCACGTACTTCCGGTCGCCGGTGAGCAGCAGGGCGTTTCCGAAGCCGTCCACCGCATGGGCCACGGCGTTCAGGGTGAAATTGTCCAGCCGGCCGTGGCGATGGGCGAAAACCTTGTGGTTCCATCCGTAGACGCCGCCCCACCACCTGCCCTCGCAGGCGCTGCCGATGACGCCGTCCAGCCCGATGTTCGAGGGGATCACGCCCCCGTTGGCATAGGTGCGCTCCACCCACGCGTCGGCGTATTCGAGGATCCAGTCCCGGTACTTCGCTTCACCGGTGAGCGCATAGGCGTTGAAGGCCAGTCCCGTGCACGTCAGGTTCAGCGGATGGTCTCCGGCCACGTCGTTGTAGGTCTCGAACCGTTCGCACATTTCCGCGTAGTCCCGCTGGCCGTGGAGCAGATCGAACCGGCCGTCCTCCAGCGGATCGCCGACCCAGTCCAGGGCCGTGGTCTTGCGCAGCATGGGTCCCCGACTGCCGTTGAACATGCTCCGGATCAGCCTGCGTTCCGGATCGTAGTTCTTCGCCTGGGGATCCTCGTCCATGTAGAAACCGGCGAACCTTCTCGCCCGGCGGACGTGGTTTTCGTCGTCCGGATCGCAGCTGCCCAGCAGGTTGAACACCACCAGGCCCTCGGCGTGGTGGGCCCAGTCGCTGTGCACCGGGAATTCCTTGTAGTACATCCCGTCCCTAGCAAAGGGCACGTCCACGGTCTTCGCCTCCGTGTACTGGCGGATGTGGCCGTCCTGGGCCGTCTTGCACATGTCCACTATGCGGTCTCCGCCGCCGAGCAGGTAGACGACGGGCCAGTGGGCCAGGTTCTCGATGGCATCGTCCGGACCGTCCAGGGCGCCCCAGCGGGGCACGCATTCCAGGTATCCCTTCTCGTCGAAGTACTTGTCGTAGAACAGTTCGAGGGCCTGGGTCATGGAGCGGATGAGCGCCCGCTCCAGCAAGGCCCACTGCGGCGGCGCCTTGGGCGTGTCGATATTGATCGTGATGCGGCTGGGCATGAATGGGATCCTGGTGTGTCGCTTTAGAATGAATACGATGGGATTGACTATTGTAGAAGTAGTTACTGAAAACCGGACTTCGCGGTAATGTGCCGGACCTGGGTCCGGGACCGAACCGGTCGATCCGGACGGCAGCCTATTTTATTGAACCGACTGCATTTACGTTCCCGTTCCAATGAGAAGATCGACAGGAAGATATGGCCTTTCCCGCGCATCGTCAAGCGGATCATGGACCGGACAAAAGGGACGTTTCCGGCACTTCGCGCATGGCGTTCTTCTGCGCGGTGCATCCACATCCGTGTGTCCGTAGTGCGTCCACAGTGTCAGATTTCGCGGGCCGAGTCGGCCTCGAAGCGACCCGAGCCGGCCTGGAAGGAAGTAACGGATGATCAGCCGTGCCGTTTTTGTGTTTCTGGGGCTCTCCCTGCTCCTGATGCGCCCGGGTGTCACCGCAGCCCAATCGCCGACGCTTGACCGGTCTGACCTGGTACTCGAACTGCTGTTCGACGGCGATGCACGGGATACGAGCGGCGGCGGGCATGACGGAGAGGTATTCGGCGCGGTACCCGCGGACGACCGGTTCGGGCGTCCGAACGCGGCCTTTGCCTTCGACGGCAAGAACGACTATATCCGCGTCGCGCCCCCGCCGGCGCTTTCTGGCGAAGCGTTCACGCTCTCGGTCTGGGTAAAATACGACGACGACGCGTTCTCCAGGTATTGGACCAACGGGGTGATTACGCAGGACGACGGCGGTGGTGGCGGAAGACGCGTGTTTCAACTCAGCGCCTTCGGGCCTTTGCCCACGTGGCACATCATGGGCCGCGGCCACGACCCGCTCATAACCCGTCCCGTCGGGACCTCCGTCTGGCGGCACCTTGCCGTCACCCACGACGGCAAGGTACACCGCCTGTACATGGACGGGGTACTGCACGATCAAGCCGAAGCGCCCTTTCCGCCGCACCCGGAAGAACCCGTTTACGTAGGACGCAAGGGTTCGGGCGAACCGGATTTCTATTTCAAGGGCGTCATCGACGAGGTGCGCATCTACACGGAAACGCTTTCTCCGGAGGCCATCCTGGCCCTGACCCGGGAGAACGGATGGCAGCCTCCGCCCCTTTCGGGAATCGACGTGCCGGACCCGCCGGAGTCGTCCCTCGAAGACGCCCTCGTCGCCCACTGGCCCATGGAGACCGCTGAAATGCGCGACGTGTCGGGAAGCGGATTGAAGTCTATCGTCATGGGACAGCCGGAAGCCATAGCGGGCCGCAGGGGCGGAGCACTTCGATTCGATGGCAGTGAGGACTGGGCGGTGGTCAAAAACCCGTCGCTGGATCTGCTGCATTACCTGACGATTACCTGCTGGATCAGGGGGTTCGACACCGAAAGCCAGTACAGCCAGGTACTCTGGTACGGCGACGGCGCCTGGGGGCAGGATCCCTATTCAATGTCGATACAGGAAGGAAAGATCGGGTTCCGCGTGGACGACGTGGCGACCCAATGGGAACTGATGACCGAATCGAAGCCCGAACCGGACACGTGGACGTTCGTGGCGGCAACGCTGAATACCCGGCCGGATGGACTCATGGACCAGAAAATCTACCTCGACGGCGTACTTGCCGTGGAGCAGGTTACCGAGAATCCGTACCGGTACATCGAACTGGGCCGCATGTGGCTGACCTTCGCTTCATTCGGGAGCGGTTTCGATAGAGAACCCATGGACCTCGACGACGTAAGGCTGTACAACCGGCCGCTGAGCCCGCAGGAAATCGAATCCCTTTTCGAAGGGGTACAGGAGTAACGGCATGAATCGCGACACCGACCGCGCAAACATAGCGCCGCTCGGACGGATGGAATCGAACGGCACGGTACGGGAAGAACAGGGAAGCCGGCGCCAGTTTCTCAAGGGGAGCCTTGCGGCGGCAGCCGGTGTCGCGGCGACGTCGATGTGGGACGCTACGGCGGCGTTCGCACAGGAAAGCGAAACGCCTCCTTCCGGTCCGCCCGCCCGGATCGACGACGAAGCCTACTGGGAGCAGGTCCGTGCGCAGTTTCATTTGAAACCGGGTACCATATATTTGAACAACGGGACCCTCGGGCTGTGTCCGAAGCCGGTCACGCGGGCGGTCTACGACGGGTACGTGTATCTGGCGGAAACCGGCAGCACAGGAGCGTCCCAACTCTGGGACGAAGTGGAGGAAAGCCGGAAGGCGGCCGCCCGGTTTCTGGGAGCGGACGAGAAGGAAATGGTGCTTACCCGGAACGCGACGCAGGGACTGAGCGTCATCGCGAACGGAATCCGCATGGAGCCCGGGGACGAAATTCTCATGACCACGGATGAGCACATCGCGGGCATCCAGCCATGGACTCGGCGCGCCCGGCGGTTCGGCATACAGGTCAGCCAGGTTCACATTCCCAGTCCGCCGGGGAGCAAACAGGAAGTGGTGGACCTGTTCGAGAAAGCGCTTACGCCCAAGACGAAAGTGGTTTTCTTCTGCCACGTCACCCGGGGTCCCGGCCTGCTCTACCCCGTCAGGGAACTCTGCGAAATGGCCCGCGAGAAGGGTATCGTCTCGGCCGTGGACGGCGCCCAGACGCCCGGAATGACCTCCGTCAACCTCCATGAAATGGGGTGCGATCTTTTCGCCACGAGCCTGCACAAGTGGGCGCTGACTCCGTCCGGCACCGGGTGTCTGTACGTCCGGGAAGGGTTCCAGGACACCTTCTGGCCCACCTCGGACGGCAACGGCCCGTGGGACGACCGGGAGCAGGCGCTCTGGCGCATCGGCCCCCATGGCACCTACGAAAGACCCATCCGGGCCGCGATAAAGACCGCGTTGGACTTTCTGAACACCATCGGAATGGACGCCATCTACGCCCGCGACCGCATGTTGTCAGATTATCTGAAGGCACAACTCCTGGAGATGCCCGGTATAAGCCTGGGGACTTCCACGGACCATGCGCTGTCGAGTCCGGGGATCACCTCCTTCGGCGTGGAGGGATGGGACTCCACCCTTCTTCGGGGGATCCTCCAGGGAAAGGCCGGGATCGTCTTGAGCCGGGACCAGAGACGTACCCACGACCTGGTCCGGGTGTCCACGCACTTCTACAACACGCCAGGGGAAATCGATCGCCTGATCGAAGTGTTGACGGACGTTCTTTCGTAACGCATCTTCCTCCGCGGCGCAACGCTCCAGCCATACCGAGATACCTGGTCTTTCGTCCCCGCGGCGACCTGGCGTAAGGCGATCCGACGATAACCGGCCCGATGTAAGGCGATCCGACGATAACCGGCCCGATGTAAGGCGACCCGACGATGCCATCCGATCACCCGGTGGACGGCTTCTCCACATCCGATTCCTCAAGCGATCACGAGCTGGAAAAGCAGCTCCGCGATCAGTGGAACGTGAATACTGAAAACTGGATAAACAAGGAGCAGTCGGTCCGGACGGGGTTTCTGGACGCCTGGATGCTCCGGGCCATGGGCGATGTCGAGGGACGACGCGTGCTGGACATCGGCTGCGGCGAGGGACGGTTCTGCCGCCTGCTGGCCGGTCTGGGTGCGGAAATCACCGGCATAGACCTGACCGAAGGACTGGTGGAGCGTGCGCAGGCCCAGTCAGAGGGCGTGGGAACCTACCTGGTCGGCAACGCCCACGACCTCGCCGGTGTCGAAGACGAAAGCTTCGATCTTGCCGTTTCCTACATCGTCATGGTCGATCTGTTCAATTTCCGGGAGGCCATTCGGTCCTCTTACCGCGTGTTGAAACGCGGTGGCCGGTTCATCGTCTGCAATATCCATCCGATGCGCATGGCGAAGGTCAACGGATGGATCCGGCAGGGCAACCGGAAACTTTTTTACGCGGTGGACGATTACACTTCGGAAGGACCGCGCCTCGAAGAGATCAGCTGGACGGGGAAGGCCTTCAAGAGCATGCACCGGACTCTGTCCAGTTACATCACCGCTTTTCTCGAATCCGGCTTCGTCCTGGAAGCGTTGCAGGAACCTACGCCCTCCGCGGCGCAACTAGCCGAACATCCCACGTTCGACGACGAATACCGGGTGCCGAATTTCATTATTTTTGCGTTGAGAAAACCATAGGCTTAAGTTACACGGCGCACCCCGGTCAACCGTTCCGACCCTGTGCCCCATCCTCGAAGTCTAAGTGTTCCGCGTCACGGGCCCACAGGAAGGATACCGCCTCGTCGAGGGTGGGTATGCCGGCTCGACCCCCGAGCCGCGTGCAGCTCACGGCGGCGACGGCCGAGGCGAATTCGGCCGTCTTCTCCAGCTTCCAACCCCGGAGCAGGCCGAATATGAACGCACCGTGGTACACGTCGCCCGCTCCGGTGGTATCGACGACATCTACGGGAAAGGCCGGTGTGTGGAACGACCGGCCACCTGCGAGCGTAAGACTGCCTTCTTCGCCCAGCGTGACGACCGTGACGGTCGATCCGTAACGGGCCAGGACCTTCGCGGCCGCCAGTGGATCGGTCAGGCCAGTCAGCTCTTCGGCGAACACTTTGGAAGCGATGAGATAATCGGTCAGGCGCAGCAGGTCTTCGAGATCGCCCGGCGGGGACATGGTGTCCGCGTCGAGGACCACGGGAACGTCGGCGTCTCGTGCAAGCCGTGCGGCAGCCAGCGCTGCCCGTCGATTGGTGTTGTCGAGATGGAGGTACTTCGTGGAGGCGACCATTTCAGCGGGAACTTCCGACGGAAGCAGTTCGACGGCCGACCCGCCGGCCATGATGGTGCGCTGGCCAGTCGACTCATCGACGAGGATCATGCTGACGGGGGATGAGGCGCCTGGATCCATGATCAAATGCTCCGAATCCACCCCGTACAGATCGAACTCCTCCTTGATGACCCGGCCCGCCATGTCGTCCCCGACCTTGCCCACAAAGGTGGTGGACGCCCCCAGCCTGGAAAGCGTCACCAGCGCGGTGGAGACCATCCCGCCTCCCTGCTGGGTCGAGTCGCTCATCCAGACCTGCTCGTCCTGGTCCGGCAGGTGGGGCACGATACCCAGGAAATCCAGGCAGGCGCAGCCCAGTCCGACCACGTCGTGTGCCATCTGTCGTTGTCCTCGCATCAACCGCTGGTCACGTGAATCCCCGTTTCGTCCGCGACGACCGGCAGCGGGTCGGAAATGCCGCTATCCGCGTCGAGCCCCACGGTACCCAGCAGGTACCACTGATCGCGGAATTCGACCAATTGGCTGGCATAGAAGCGGCCCGGCGGCGCTTCCGGCATGATCTCGCCCGTGCCATGAATACGGAACGGCCCAAGTGGCGAATCACCCACCATGACATAGTCGGTACTTCTGAAGGGATGGCCGGGAAATCTATCCCTGAACGACGGCGCCAGCCAGAAGTCATGGGTACAGAAAACGAGATACCAGCGGCCTTCGATGTAGTACACCTGGGGCACTTCCATCTCCTCGGTCATACGGTCGTGTTCCGGCGGCGGGAGGGTCTCCCAGCGGATCATGTCGACCGACCAGGCGATGCCGATGCTGCCCCGGGTGGCCACGTCCCCGTCGGTGCGCCGGGCGCATACGTACTGGAGGACGCGGTCGCCGGTGTCCAGGAGAAAGGGGTCCCGCCAGTGCGTGAGCCGGCGCTGGCCGGTCGATTCGATCTCGTAGTATGCGGGATCGGCCACCGACGTAGGGTTTTCGGGTAGTTTACGCCAGTTCGCCAGGTCGTCGGAAACCGCCATGCCCGCGCGCTGCACGAAGGCGGCTTCGTGCCTGTGGCCGGTGTAGGCCATCCAGTACCGCCCGCCTTGCCGGATGACGCTGCCGGTCGCCAGGGACTTGCCGTCCCAGGCGTCGGCCGGACCCGGTTCAAGCGCCGTTCCCCTGTATTCCCAGTGCGCCAGGTCGCTGGAGACGCAATGGTCGATTCGCCAGCCCGATTCCTGGTCGAGGGGCATGGCGAGAAACCAGGTGTGGACCGTATCGCCTTCGGCGTAATACCAGGCGTCCCCGATGCGGTGTCCCTCGAGCCTGAACACGGCTTATATTCCTTTAGTAGTGTGTGTGTAGCAGTGCGTGTTGATAGCGCCGTCCTGGATCCTTACGGAATGAGGTCTGGGCAAATTAAACCACCGGGGAGAAGCGTCAAGCCCAAATCAATTGACAGGTCCGTGGAGCCGCAATACCATTTCACGACGATTGGGAATCCGCGGAAACGCGTCATTTCACGATTCTACTCAAAGGGCGTCTGCCGATCTCTTTTACCGAACCCGAACCAGCAAGGAATCCTGCCCCATGTCGTTGACTTCAGACGTACGGTCCATGTTGCCCGACCTGGATGGATACGCGTATTTCCAGACCAGCGGATTTTCTCCCAAGCTGAACCCCATCATCGATGAAGTCGTCCACTGGCTGAAATTCCAGAGCCGGGGTCCCGCCCTGCCGTTCGTCTCAGAAAGAATCGAGGAATTGAAGAGGGAAATCAGGGGGAAAGTCGCCCGGACCATCAACGCCACGCCGGACGAAATCGTAATGACGGAGAACACCACGATCGGTATCAATATCGTGGCCAACGGCATCGACTGGAAACCGGGGGACAACGTGCTGCTCACCACCCACGAGCACCCGGGCAACCGGCTGACCTGGTACAACCTGACCGGCCGGCACGACGTGGAACTCCGGTTCGCCCCGTTGTACAACGACCTCGGCAGAACGCTCGAAGAGATGGATCGTCTGATCGATGAGCGGACCCGTCTGGTCAGCGTCAGCCACGTCTCAAGACGTACCGGCTTGCGCCTGCCGGGAAGGGAAGTCTGTGACCTGGCCCACGGGAAAGACACGCCGGTCCTCTACGACGGCGCGCAGTCCTTCGGGGCCATACCCATCGACATCCGGGACCTGGACTGCGACTTCTACAGCTTCTGCGGTCACAAGTACACGATGGCGCCCCAGGGAACCGGGGGGCTGTACATCCGCAGGGACCGGATCGAATGGCTCAAGCCAAGCTGGATCGGGTCCCACTCGCAGAAATCCTTCGACCAGGAAGGCAACATGGACCTGCATGACGAGGCCAGGCGTTTCGAGTTCGCCACGCGGAGCGTACCCGACCAGGCAGGATTCGGCAAGGCCCTGGACATCTGGGACGGACTGGGATGGGATGCGGTTTTTGCGGGTATAGCGGCGTACACGGACCGGATGAAGGCCGCGCTGCAGGAAATACCGGAACTGGTACTGGAAACGCCGCCGTCCTACGAAGATTCGTCCGGCATTGTCACTTTCCACGTGCCCGGCCTGGAGGCGGGGCCGCTGGCGGAAAGCCTGCAGAAACAGGAGAAGGTCCTGGTCTCCCCGCTCGAATTCGCGGCGGAAAGCACCCGCGTCTCGACCCACGTATTCAACTCGGAAGAGGATCTGGAACGGCTGACGTCGGGGATTCGGAGGGTGCAGCGTGAGGTCCCGGGCAGGACTGGCTAGAAAGAACCCTTAATCGTTTTCCGGCAGTGCGTGGGACGTATCTGCGCGATGATCCAGACGCGGCAGACTGATACTACCGAAACCAATCGTAATTCAGACCCAGCGAACGATCTTCCAGGGGCAGGTCCACCCGCACGCCGCCCCTGGCCGAGGAAAGCTTCAGGGCGACTTCCACTTCCAGCGCCATGGCCACCCTGCGTCCCGAGTTCTTCGGTTCGTCCAGCTTCCCCGCCAGGCAGTCCATTACGTCGTTCAGCGAATACACTCCGCCATAGGGGATCACGAACTGGGGACCCGGCCAGGGTAGTTCGACCCGGTACTGCCGCCCCGCCACTTCCATGGTCTCCCATCGCTGCCAGGCCGACGGAAAATCGAAGGCCATCTCGCCCTTGTTTCCCTGAAGCCGCACGCCAGGCGCCCCCTTGCGGAAATGCACCACGAGTCCGCTTTCGGTCACCATCATGCCCTGCCCGGCGAACTCGTCGCTACCCGACTCCCGGCGCGGCTGATCGCCCGTTCCGATCACCCAGGCGGGCGGGCTGTCCAGGAAGTAGGACCAGTTCTGATGTTGCGCAAAAGGCCCATGGGCCTCCATAGACACCAGGTCGCCGATTGCGCCGTCGCGTATCAGTTGCCTGGCGCGTCCGAAGGATGGGTGTGTCGTGGAGACTGCGCCGCAGCTCAACGGGACGCCCGAGGCCGCACAGGTCCGCACCATACGGTCCGCTTCTTCCAGCGTATGGGCCATGGGCTTCTCGGTGAAGATGCCTTTCGCGCCGTGATGAACGGCGAGACAGGTCAGATCGGCACGATGCTTGGTGTTCGTGGCAATGGATACGATATCCGGCCGTTCGATGGCCAGCATATCCCCGGCGTCATCATAGAGGGCGACGACACCATAGCGCTCCCGAAAAGCTTTCAACCGCTTTACATCCCGATCCGCCGCCGCGATCAGGCCGATCTCCGGGCGGTCCCACAGCGCCTCGGCATAGGTGGACGGCAGGCCCTCCGTCCCGGGGTTTTCGTGGTAAAGGAAACGCCGGTGAATATCCAGTTCGGGCGTGGGACGATCGATATCATCCACGTCCCACACGCCCGTCCTTTCGGCAAGATCATACAACATGCCCATCCAGCCCAGCCCAATGAGTCCTGCCCGGTACTCTGGCACGTGATCTCCTCCCGTTAAAAAGGCGGCGGCACGCCCAGCCGCTCGCCCATTTCCCGTACCGTGTTCTGTTCGATCTCGCCGAACCGGATCCCCTGCTCCCTGTGGAGCGCCATGCGCTCTTCTTCTATCGCTCCCGGCAGGAGCGCCTCGTCATATCCCGGCATGGGCTCGTAGGTTTCCCTTACGTCCTTTACGAACCGATCGACCTCTTTTCGATAGTCTCCTTCGGGAATCACTGTATCTATGTGCACCGCCAGTACCATGCCGCCATGATTTGCCCCGGGCCACCGGGCCTGCACTTCATCGGCCTCCGGCAAGGCGGCGCCGGCCAGCGCGCATCCCATGACCGTGGCGATCGCCCCATATCCAATGCTCTTGAAGAAGGCGGCCGGTATGCGGGACAGGAGATCGTCGAATTCGGGCGAATGCTGGTAGTCGGCCAGAATGCGCGTGGCCACGTCCTGCACAATCGGAGGCTCATCGCCTGCCGGAATGCCGAAGCAGAGGGGCGGATTGCCGAAGTAGCCGATCTGCGGCTTCCGATCCTCGCCGCGGGCGTTGCCCATGTTGCGGTAGCCCTGTACCGAGTATCCAATGCACCCGGATTCCATGCACATGCGGGTGTAGTGGCCGGCCGATCCGTAGTGCCCGATGTGCCGGGCCAATCCCATGCCCAGTCCGGTGTCGCGGGCTTTTGAGATGGCGCCTTCCGTCGCTTCGACCATGGGCCAGTACCCGAGCGTGCCGTCACCATCCACGATCACGGAAGTGGGCGATTCGGCAATGACCCGCACGTTGGGGCTGGCGTTGAAGTGTCCCTCCGCGAAGCCGCGCGTATAGCCCGATGCCGCGCGGACACCGTGGCTGCGCACGCCGCGCAGATCGGAATTTACCAGCAGGCGGCTGATGATCAAGGCATGGTGGTTGGATAGACCCACTCTTTCGAAACAGGCTGTCGTAAACTCCAGCAAGTCGCTTTCCTGGACATGGATATATGCTTCCGGGGGACGATTCATCTGGATTCCCTTCGCTGTTCGTCAGGCAATGTGTTGGATGGACCGGGAAGATGATCAAACGTTGGCGTCATACAATCGGGGCCGCGGCTCGTCTGATCCGGACTGGTGGCCGCGTGTCCAAAGGCGAATTGGACCCGCGCCATGCCTCATGCGCGTCAAACCACCATGGGCGTCTGCAGCACGGTCAATCCCATGTCGATGTACTTGTCTCGTTCCGACGGGTCCTGGAGCGCCAGGCTGACGGCGACCGACGTACCTTCCATCTCGCGGGCGACGTGCCGGACGCAGTCGTCCACGGTCCGGAAGGGCGGCCGGTGGTACCGTTCGATGTCGAACATCAGGTCATTGGGACCGAAGGTGAGCACGTCCACGCCGTCCAGTGCCAGTTGCCGGCAGTTGATGACGGCGTCGACCGACTCGAGCTGCAGCCACAGCACGCCGGTGTTATTCCACCAGGCCGCGTACGCGAGGCGGTCGGAACGGCCCCCGATGCCGTGGCGCGCGCTTCCACCCCAGCTTCTTCCCCCGAACTGCGGATAGTAGAAGAAATGGATCGCCTCCCGCACGGTGGCGGCCTCTTTGACTTCGGGAACGAGAATCCCCGCGGGACCCAGATCCAGGTAATTGCCGATCAGGTAAGTGTGCCGGGTGTGCTTTATGCGCAGGATTACCGGCACGCCCAGCGCCTCGGCGGAGGCGCAGAAGGAAACGATCCGGTCCTCGCACTGGGGGCCATGCTGGCAGTCGACATTGAAGAAATCGATCTTTCCCTGCTGAAGAATCCGCGCCAGATCCTCCTCGCCGGATTCCATGGACACGCCTATTCCGTTTACGATTTCGCCGTTGCGGATGCGATATTTCAGCGAGCCCGGGTGGGCCATGGCTGGATCTCCCTTCTATACGATTACACCTTCGTTAACACGCGGAGTTGAACCGGGGTATCTACGCGGATAACCGCCGCGGGATGGCGAAGCATGGTCCGTTCCAGGAGGCGCCGGTCCGTCACGGGAATGTGCGCCTTGTCCCACCACGTCGCCCTGCACCGGTCGAACAGGTCCAGGCGTTCGAAATAGTGCCGAAAAACGAAATCGGTGTGCAGGTCCAGGATCAAGCTTCGGTTCCTGACCGCTTCCGCCACAACCCGGTCCGCGAAATGAAAATCGACATAGTCCCTGGCAAGCGTGGCCACCTGGGTCACTTCCTCCTCCACCAGGCAGTACACCTGCTGTCTTGCGTGACGGCGATTACCCACACTTACCGGGAAGTACGGCCGTATATCGACGACGCAACCACCAGGCTTCACAACGCGACAGGCTTCGTGAAGGGCATGCCCCATGCCCTCTTGTCGCACTCATCACAAAGACCAGGAGAACAGGGCCAGGTCGAAACTGCGGTCCTGAAAGGGCAGACGGGACGCATCGGCCACGGCGAACCGGGCGACGTCCGCCAGCCGCTTCCGGGCATGGGCGCGCCTAACGTCCTCTCCGGCCATGTCTACCCCGACAATCGAATCAATCCACCCCCTGATCCTGCTCGACAGCCTTCCGTCGCCACAGCCGATGTCGAGAACGCGCGCACCGGCAAACGGCACGTACCGTTCAAGCAGCCGCGTTTCGCGCCGTTCCGGATCGACGCGCACCCCTCTCATACCGGCCTCCCATTTCTACGTTGATAGTCGAGTTCGCCACTACAGGTCGAGTGCGGTCACTACAGGTCGAGTGCGGCCACTACGAATCGAGTCCGGCCACGTCCTCGATTTCGACCCAGCCGCCCGTGTCCTTCGACCGTTCCACGGCCAGTCCCATGAGATAGAGCTGCGCGGCCATCCTGCCGTTGGTGCGGTTCGGCGTGCCTTTCTCGACTGCGCCCAGGAACTCGGCGACACTCTCCGCCTCACCGGGCCATCCGCCCACGACGGGCATCGCCGGCTCTACGTGGATGACACCGCCGTCGGAATCGGACTTGCTGCGCAGATGTATCGTGTTACGGAAATAGTCGACAGTCAAATCACCTTCGTCGCCAGTCACCTCGATTGTGGTCTCCAGCTTGTCGACCGAGTTAATATTCAGGTGAATCGTGCCCCAGAGACCGTCGTAATCGAAATGGGCCAGGCTGTGGAACTGGCGCCGTCCCGCCTGTCCATGGCCGTCCATGACGAGCACGCGGCCGGGCAACCGGCCTATGATGCTATTCAGCCCGTCCACGTACCACGGCCCCAGGTGGTGGGCGAGACAGAGATCCGGTCCACCGAATCCCGCCCAGTTGCTCCGCAGTTTCAGATGAACCGCCTGCGGCGTGCCGACCGCACCCTGCCGCAACAACTCGGCGGCGTGGTGCACGACCGTGGCGAAGCCGATCTCGAGGTCGCCGTGGGTGACCTGGCGGGCGGAGACCAGCCGCTTCAGCATCTTGCGTATGCCATCGGGACAGCCGGCGAGCGGTGGTTCGTAATAGGCGGCGACACCGGCGTCGAGGACCGCGCTCATGGCGGCTTCGTGGATGGCATCGGGGATGGCCATCATGACGGCATCGAGTTCGGGCCCGTTCAGCAGTGCCTCGAAACCGCCGTATACCCGTACATCCGGACCCAGTTCCTCCCGGATACGATCCTGTGAGGCCTCGCTGAACGCCGCGGCGGACACGATCCGCGCCCGTTCGTGCTGACGCAGGGCGGGCACGAACGCCAGCCGGGTCCAGCCGCCGTAACCGATCAGGCCAATGCGTATGTCGGACATGATCCGCCTTTCCATTCGCTACATATCGTTTCACTACCGGGAAGGATCAAGGTATATTACGACAATGAAAGCCGCCGCGTATCGGTATGGCAAGCATTAAGTATTTCGATCTAACCCGCGTTCAACCTACAAAACGTCCCAGGACTGAACCCGGCCTGTCTCGATCTCTATTTTAGCGAACTTGCCGTCCGTTTCAGAAGACCTTGATTGATCTGCTTCAGACAGTCGAACTCGCCGCCCGTTTCAGGAGGCCTTGATTGATCTGCTTCAGACTGTTTGCTTTCCTGACCCTGGTGCTAATGGCGGGACAGGCAGGGGCCCAGGTTAACATAGAAGCACTTCGCCGGGACGCGGATTCCACCGGTTTCTCGGGAGCCCTGGCCTTGAACCTGGAGATGCATACGGGAAATACGGACCTGAAGGAAATCGGACTGGAAGGCCGGTTGGACTTCAATCATCCCAGGGTGAATACGTTCATTCTGGCCCGAAATGATTTCGGCTGGGAGCAGGGCGAGCGGTTTGCCGATGAAGGGCTGATTCACCTGCGGCAGCACTACCCGCTGCACGGGCGGGTCGGTCTCGAAGCGTTTACTCAGTACAACTACGATGCGACCTACCGGCTCGAGACCCGCGTCCTGGCCGGAGGGGGATTTCGGTTCCACCTGGTCGAATCCGGAGCGTTTCACCTGTGGGAAGGCGCCTCCGCGTTCCTGGAGCACGAACGCCTGGACGAGTTGCCGGAGGGTGATGCGCACCCCGGCAGGTCCACCGTTGTCCGGTGGAGTCACTACCTTTCATCCCGTATCGCCGTCAACGACCGGGCGGTATCCACGTGCACGATCTATGTTCAACCCCTGTGGAATGCGATCGGCGACACCCGCGTCCTCGGAGAACTCAACCTGGAGGTCGACCTGGCCGGACCGCTCGTGCTGGCATTGAGTTTCGTCATGCGCTACGACAGCCGCCCGCCGGAAGGCGTCGGCGGCCTGGCCGTTAGACTGGAGACTGGTACGTTTTAATCGAGCCCGACTCTCATCCTGTTCAGGCGGTTACCACGCTGTGTCGGCAGCAGGTTTGATCACGATTCTTGTATTGTAACGCACGTCAGGACTCCCTATATTTTCGCCATTTCAGGTACGCAGAGGATCGGGGTTCGATTACGGGGACCGAACAAAACGGCACCGAAATGCAAGCAGCGCGAGAGATTCCATGTTGACCCGACTCAGCCATGTGACCATGGCCGTACCGGACCTGGAACCATGCATCGACTTCTACGGTGCGGCACTGGCCCTGCCGGAGTCCGGGCGGGGTGTCGATGGGCACGGACTGGCCTTTCGAAAGTATCGTATCGGACCGACGGATCTCATTCTGCTGGAAGATGATACGGCCGTACCCTACGCACAGCTGACCGGCAGCGGCCGCAGCGAGGTCGACCACTTTGCGCTATACGTGGATGACGTAGCCGCCGTCTTCGAAACCCTGAGGAGCAGGGGGGTTTCCTTTCGGGACAAGCCGCATGCCACCAAGTTGGGTCATCGCAACATGCAGCGGTCCCTGGTATCGTTCGAAGACCCCTTCGGCTTCACCCTGCAGCTGTCCCGGGCGATCGATCCCAGGTCCCAGGCCGCGCCGAGGCTGGAGGCCAAGAAGGCCATGACGGGTAACACAGCCGGGGACCGGTGCATTCGGTGGTATCGACCACATTTCCACTTATTGCAACGATTTCACGGCCAATCGTAGTTTGTACCGGGATATACTCGGTCTCGATGAGTTCTTCTACAGCACGACCAGGGAAGAGGGCGTGGAAGTCGGTATTGGATTCGAACAGGGGGCGTTCGCGGCCGGCGGTACGGACATCGAACTGGCGTCGGACGACGAGTGGAAGCGCGTCGCACAGGGGCCGGTTCGTGGACTGGGTTTTCAAACCGACTGCATCGAAGGGGTGTACGGGGTTTTCCGATCCCGAGACGTGCCCTGCGAGCGGCCCGGGAACGGAGCGCCGTTCTATCCCGGCCGGGATACCTTCGCGTTGAACAGTCCAGACGGTTTGAAACTGCAAATCGTGGCATGATCCGGCAGCCCACCGCAATTGCGCGCGAAGCTTTCGAAAACGCGTGCAAAACTACGAAAACGAGCGCGCAGATCATCTTCTGAACCGTAGTACGCGCCTAGTAAACGGGAGGACCTTTCCATGGCATTCAACAATCAACTCAAGGAAGAATTCGACCGCGACGGCTTTGTGCTGGCAGAGGGTTATCTTTCCTCCGGAGAAGCCACCGAAATCAACAAGCACATACAGCGCTTCATCGACGAGGTACTGCCGGCCGCGCCGGATACGACGGCCTTTTACGAGGACAGGGACGATCCCGCCTCGATCAAGCGCTTGCAGAACATGGCCGACCTGGACCCGTACTTCGGGGAACTGTTCCAGTCCGACCGGTTTACGAGTCTGGCGAGTTTCCTGCTGGCGGACGACGTGGTCCCGAAGAACCCCCAGTGGTTCAACAAGCCGGCGCGCGTAGGCGCGGTCACGCCGCCGCACCAGGACGGTTTCTACTTCATGCTGGATCCCAACGAGGCGATCACCCTCTGGATCGCCCTGGACGACATCGACGAGGAAAACGGCTGCATGCGGTACGTGCGGGGGTCGCACAGGCGAGGCATGCGGCCCCATCGCCCGTCCAACATTCTCGGTTTTTCGCAGGGCGTGTCGGACTTCTCGGACGAGGACCTCGAGCAGGAAGTGGCGATGCGCGCGAGACCGGGTGACCTGTTCGCCCATCACAGCATGATCATACACCGGGCGGACGCCAACCAGTCCGACCGCCGCCGGGCGGCGCTGGGCCTGGTTTACTTCGCGGCCCGCGCCAGGAAGGATGAGGAAAAGGCGGAACGCTACAGACAGGAACTCTTCGCCAGGTGGGAGCGGGAAGGGAAGATCTAGATCATATGGGTTGATCTTGTTGTAGAATGTAGCGCACCCCAATCGGGACAACCCGTTAAGCTACCGTTCAACCCGTGTCATCATCTGCACGGTCTCAACCTGTGGCTTGTAGTCCAAGGCCGCGTGCAAGCTCTTACGATTGTAGAACTTGTCGATGCAGTAGCTGATGTGTGAGCGGGCTTCTTCAAGGGATTCGTACTCATCCCTTTACGTTTTTCATTCCTGTACGTTAGATTCCATAAAAAGAGGAGTAACATCTTTTTTGCCCAAGATCAACTCGACAATCTCCGCGGTATCTTTTTGGAATTCAGAGCTACTTACTTCCAAGTAACGCCAGCAACTGAGGTGATGGCTGCCACTGTCAGTCGTTTTCTCAATGGCCCTTTTCGCAAACTCCAGCGCAGTATTCGCCTCTCCCAGAGCCCAGTATGTGACAGCCATGCATTGCAGGTAGTTGGGGGGAGGATCGTTCAGTGGATTGGAGCGCTCAAGTTCCTCCACACGCTTGAAGGGATCAAGAACGAGCTGTCCGTTTTCTCCCCAAAGCGCCATTCCATAGTTAAAGGCAGCTCCGATGGTCATATGATCCAGATCGGCAACTTCATTTCGTATGGCTTCAATTGCCTCGGAGAACCGTCCAACGGCGATGTTTGACAGAGAAAGCCAACTCCTTGCGACATTTTGGATGTCTGGGGATAGATTCGCCTCCGCTAGCAGCCGACGGAAAATACGCCCGGCAGTCACAGCTTCAGTTTTCGATTTGTTCAAACCTCCTGCAATCCATAGTTGGTCATCGGAGCTCAGAGCCTTTAGGGCCGGCGAATCAGCAACCTGTGCCAATTGTCTCGAGGCGACCAATGTAATCGCTCGTCGTACTTGCGGGGCTGACGCCTGTTCTGATCCCAGTGCTTTCATGGCGTCTTTAATAGCCCCATCAGGATCTGATTGCTCTGAACGGCGTAAGAAGGCACGCCTCAGATAAACGTCAGGTTCCTGGTATCCGGAGTCGATAGCGCGTGTGAAAAGTGAGCTAGCCTCGCTAGTGTTTCCTTCTTCGAAGCGCAATATACCTAAGCGAAACAGTACTTGACCGTCATCCAGGTGGTTACGCTCTATTGTTTGCAGATGCTGGTCCGTATCTCTCCGTGTACGGTCAGGTGTCGTCCTCAATGGCCGATGGACGTTCTTGATGTATTCGAGCGCCCCATCGCGATCTTCTGCATTGAGTTGCATAATCTCGGCTGTCACTGAACGGTATTCTTTGGAAAGCCGACTCTTGGGCCGTTCTTTGGTGAATATAACTTGATTCAGAAGTGAAAGGCTGTCATATCGATGGACCACCATCGGTTCCCCTTTAAAACCTAAATCTCTTTGAAAGGAAGCGATATTGTCCTCCAATATCTTGTCTTCATCATCAAGATCCGGCACGTTGGACATGACGAAATGCAAATCGATAGAATCGGTACGCGTATGCCTTGATTCTGCTCTGATGTCACGTACGACTTTTGTTAATCCCCGAAGATTCTGGGCATTTGGAAAGAACAGAATGACAACGGAATCAGGAAGTTGACGTGTACAGATTCCCCCTATATCAGTGTGACCTGTACGTGAATCGATCAATACGTAGTCCGGTTTGAATGAAGCCTTCCATTGTTCCTTTAGATCTTCAAACAAGAGGTAGCCGTCGTACTGTTCGTAGAGAGTGCCCCAATCGATCTGAGTAAATGTGTTCGCATAGTTGTCGTGATGGGCTCCGGCAGGCATGATCCAGAGACCGCCATTGCCTTTTCCCATTCCGGGAGACTCAAATACGAATTGATTTACGTCGGGAGCTTGACCGCTCTGGAGGTACGCGCTTACGAAGTCGATCATGCCAGGTGTAGTATCTGCGGGCCGGCGGAGATCGAACGTGTCAAGACCAGGAGCTTCTAAATCGAAGTCGACTGCAAGAACACGGCGCCCACGTTGGGCAAGTTCGACGGCTACGTTGACAAGTGCCATCGTTCTTCCCACACCACCCTTGAACGAATAGAAAGTAGTAACGTACATAGTATAGTCAACCTGCCAGTCTTAACTGGAAATCCTTCTGTCTGTTGCGTTGCTCTTCGGATTCGATCAATACACGGAATCGAGGCTGATTTCGAAACTCAGGTTCCGAGACTCGCTTAGAGGTAGTCAGATCCCTGAGACTCACCATGACGCCCCGGAGCGATAGAAGTCGAAGATATCGATCATTGGCTGGATTCTGAATGCCAGCGCCGTTTTCCCAGCGACTGAGGGTAGCCTCGCCAAGACCTGTTATATCAGCGAATGCGGCCCTGGACATTCCATACGTCTTCCGAATGCCCAAGATCTCGGTCGGTGACAACAGTCCGAGATGCCGACATACGGCCTCGTGTCTCAAACGCTCGCCCTCGTGGTCAAGGAACTGAATATCACATGAATGACAGCTCCGGACGGGAAGGTCGACTTCGAGCGTCACTGCCGAATCTCCGGTACCGTACTTGAACGTATCGTGATGCCAGTGCGTAGTGAGCGTATACTTGCCGCATTGCGGACATTCGCGATCGAACGTCGTGTCATCGTCGTGTATGTACACAGTGTCATTGGGTAACATTGTATGATTCCTTCAATCATGTTCTGTATAGTGAAAACTGCGCCCAAAAATCACCCCGCCCCTCATCTGAAGCTTCACGTAAAGCTCAGGCAACTCCGATCCTGGATCGATCCGCATTACGTATCCTTTCGCCCCTTTCGGCTGGCTCAGTTCAATCACTTCTACTTCCTCTCCTTCTTCGAGTCGAGTAGCTATCAATTCCCATGCCGTTAAGGGGGTGAAGTACATGTCAAGCACCCCATCGGGGTTGCGCACTTGGCCTGGATTCCACTTGGTAGGTTGACTCGGGCTGAAATGCGATTTCCGGGCGCGGGGGCGTCTAGCAAGGGAAACTAGTTGTCGCCTCGTCTCTTTATCAATTCCCCCATGTGAGTCGCCCTCGATGCTGCTCATCAAACCTCCTTGATCCTATCATATGATATGATAATGAATAAGTCAAACAGTTTAATCGACTATTTGAGCGCATAAATTCGTAAGCAGACTGTCCATCTTCCATACCGAGGCTCACTCGTTGCTTTTATATGGAGGCTCAGGCTAGTAGACAGGCTTTAACGCCCTTGCTTGATTCTTGGATTAGAAAAACGGCTGGTGAGTCGTTATTGGTTTACTATGGTTGATGCGGATACATAAGGTCCGAAGCAGGTCATCGGACTGAAGATGGCAGTTCAGTGGCAACTTGCGAGTTGTTGTTTCTAACCCATTTCAACATTCCAGCGTGCCTTGTAAATGTGTTCTCCCGGGAAATGAAGATCACGAGCAGGATTTCGGAAACGAATGGTCTCAGACCACCACTGATCGCTATCTGCCCGGACATAAACCAATTGGCCCGTTTCCGGATTCCCCGCAATACTCTTGACACCTGCTTCATCCGCAAGTACAGGGTGGGGTTTGAACTCCCTGCAATCACGATCGAACAGCCAGCAGTGTTTCTCCGTGCTGGTGGCAAGGTAGGGCGAGTCGGCTACAGGATACATATCATGGCCCGAGCCTTCCGGCAGTTTCGTGGTGTCGAATCTCGAAAGAGATGGGCTATTCGTGTCCCAGGTGTCCAGATGATATGCCCGTATGTCCCCGTCGGATAGAGCCCATAGGACTTGACGCGTTTTGTCCCAGACTACGCCGTGCCCCCATGGGAGATCGACGCTGCAGAGTTCCCTGTCCGGGATACCGGTGTCGAATAGAATGAGCCGGTCGCCATTGGAAGCATGGGAAGCTGCGACAGCCAATCTGTTGTCTGGGAGTAAATCGGCGGAATGGGCATTGGGAACGCCTGCATAGAATACCACTTCTCCTGTTGTGCGTTCAATGAGCGCGACGCCACCCCCCGAGGAAGTAACCAGAATTCGATGCCCGTGTTCGACTGCCTTGCACTCATCCGTCGTTCGGAATCGCGACTTCATGTAGCCGGGCAACTCTTTTCGGTCTTCCGACCTCCAACTCCAGGTCTTCCTGGGAAGACCACGTTCTTCGCGACTCATATCCAGGATAAATACTTCATCCCAACCGCAAACGATGAGTTCATGCACGTTTCTTTCCATTTAAGTTACCCAAAAATTCAACTCGTCCGAAGTTAGAGCCGAGGTCGGCGATACTCCAAACTACGATACCGTAACCACTGCGTTACCCCTGCCTCAGCGCGTTCACCGGGTTCCGTCTCGAAGCGGAAACCGCGTGCGCCCCGATCGTCAGCCACGCGATGACCAGGGCAACGAAGCCGCCAACCATAAACCAGGTAAAATCCAGGGCCGCCGCGTAGGCGTAGTTCTGCAACCAGCGCGTCATGAGGAAATAGGCCAGCGGCCAGGCGATCAGGTTGCCCAGCAGCACATACTTCATGAAGTCCTTCGACAGCAGTACGACAACGCTGGAGATCGATGAGCCGAGTACTTTGCGGATCCCGATCTCCCGGGTGCGCTGCTGGATCGAAAAGGAAGCCAGGCCGAGGAGCCCCAGGCAGGCCACGAAGACGCCCAATATCGCGAAGATCGCGAAGACCTCGCCCAGCCGCCGGTCATCCCGGTACAGCCGGTCGAAATCCTCGTCCAGGAAGGTGTACTCCAGGGGGAAACTGGCATCGACGTTCCGCCACGTTTCCCCGATCCGCGCGATGGTCTCGGGAATCCCACCGGGCTCGAGCCGGATAAGTACGTACTGGTGATATGTACTCGTAAGGATAACGATCGGTTCGATTTCCTCGTGAATCGTGCGGAGGTGGAAGTCCTTTACTACGCCGATCACGCGTCCTTTCTTCCCCCCGAAGGGTAACCACGCGTATTGCCTGCCAATCGCGTCGGCGGGTGTCCCCCACCCCAGGTACCGCACCGCGGTCTCGTTCAGCAGGAACCCCGTGGTCGAGTCCGTTCCCCAGTCCGACGAGAAGTTGCGGCCGGCGACGAGTTCGATCTCCAGCACATTCAGCAAATGCTCGTCCACCTGAAGCGTGGCCATCATCAGGTGGTCTTCTGGCGCCATGCCTTCCGGCCGGACCGCCATTATGGGAATCACCCGCATCCCCGGAACCCCGCTTGTCGTGGCTACGCCCGACACGCCGGACACCTGGGACAGCCGTTCTTTCAGTACGGGCGTATTCCGCCGCTGGAAGGATCCGGTGATGGGTAGCACCATCACCTGTTCCTTGTTGAAACCCAGCCGCTTTGTGCTGATGAACTCGAGCTGGTCGTAGATGACCGCCGTACTGACCAGCAGGAAAATGGACATGGCGAACTGTACAACGACCAGTATCTTTCGCAGTCCCAGGCCCCGCGTTCCTGATTTCAGGCTGCCTTTCAGTACTTCGGTGGGCAGAAACCCGGAGAGGTAGACCGCCGGGTAGCTTCCGGCGGCCAATCCGATCACGATCGTACCGACCGCGAGTACCGCCAGGACCAGTCCGTTCGAGAGCGGGAAGACAAGCTGCTTTCCGGCTATCGCATTCACCGCGGGCAGGGCGAGTTGCACAAGAATCAGCGAGACGACCATGGCGAGCGCCGCCATGACGACGGCTTCGCCCAGGAACTGCCCCAGTAGCTGGGTCCGGTTTGCGCCCATGACTTTCCGGACGCCCACTTCCCGGGCGCGCATGGCCGAACGGGCCGTGGCCAGGTTGACGAAGTTGATGCACGCGATCAGCGGAATCAGGAACGCGATGAGCGTATAGAGGACCACAAAGCGGATATCGCCGTTGGGCTCGAGTTCGCTTTCCCGGTGCGAATACAGGTGGATGTCGACGAGCGATTGCAGCGACGGCCTCAGCACGACGCCCGACTCGCGGTACCTGTCCCCCGCGTACCGTTCGAGAAAGTCTGGAAACTGCGCTTCCAGATCAGCCGGATTCGCGTTTTCACGCAAAAGGATATAGGTATAGAAGTTGTCATGGACTTCCCAGTTCTCCCGGTAGTAACTGCCGATCGTGGCCAGGGAGGAATAGGATGTGAAAATATCCGGCCGCATATGGGTATTGGCCGGAAGATCCTGCATGATCCCGGTGACCCTGAATTCATAGACGTTATCCACCCCAATGATCTGCCCCATGGCCTCTTCCCGGCCGAAGTATTTTGCGGCCATCGTTTCCGAGATGACGATCGTGAATGGGTCGGCCAGCGCGGTTTTCGGGTCGCCGGCTACCAGCGGGATGTCGAACAATTCGAACAGGGTGTTTTCCGCCCAGATGACCTTTTTCTCATAGAATTGCGTTGCTTCTCTATGAAAGAGCCATGTAGAACCCGTGCCTCTCATCCGCGCGAACTGCTCGATCTCGGGATAGTCCCGCTTCAGCGCCGGCGCCCAGCTCAAGGGCGACCCCGCCGTCTGGATGGTCTGCCCACCGCTTTCGATATCATCGACGATCCGGTAAATCCGATCCGCCTTCGGGTGGTACCGGTCGTAGCTGAGCTCGTCCTGGATGTACAGCACGATCAGCATGCACGCCGCCATGCCGATGGCGAGCCCGGCGATGTTGATGAGGGAATAAACGGGTTGCCTGAAGAGGTTGCGTAAGGCTACCGTGAGGTAATTTCGGATCATACTTCTTTTATGAATAGCCTGTGTCGCTGACCAGGCGATGTATTAAAGCAATAACAGAATGGCCGGCCGGAAATGCGTCAAAGCCTCATTCTGACCGCAGGCTTTCCACCGGGTTCATCAACGCGGTCGTAATTGCTTTCATACTGACTGTAGCCAGGGCTATGGCCAGTGCCAGGAAAGCGGCGATCAGGAACCATCCGGGACCGATATCGACTCTATACACGAAGTTCTGCAACCAGTTGCTCATGGTCCAGTAGGCCAGACCCCAGGCGACCGGCACGGCAATCGCCACCAGCTTGAGGAAGTCTTTTGAAAGCATAAAGAAAACGCGAGCCACCGATGCCCCCATTACTTTGTGGATCCCCACCTCTTTAGTCCGCTGCCGGGTGGTGAATGCAGCGAGACCGAACAGCCCCAGGCACGCGATGAAAATAGCCAGGAAACTGAAAGCACCGAGCAGGTTGCCGGTGCGTCGCTCCGACAGGTACAGTCGCTCGAAATCTTCATCCAGAAACGAATACGCCAGGGGGTAATGCGGAAATATCGAAGCCCATGTTTCTTCAACAGCTTTAATCCCATCCGGTATATTCTGCGCCTGCAATCGTATCGCCGCCTGACCGCCGCCGCCGCGGATCATAAGCCTTAACTGCATGGGTCCCAAAGCGTTGTGAAAACTATGCATGTGGAAATCTTCCACGACGCCTATGATCCTGATTGGAGGACCCCGGTAACGTTCCGGATGTATACGACGTCCAACGATTTCTTCCGGTGTGGTCAGGCCTAGTCGTTCAACCGCCGACCGATTCATGATTACCGCGTTGAGCGAGTCACCGGACCGCACACTGGAAAACGGACGTCCGGCAAGCAATTCAAGGCCAAGGGTTTCTTCGAAATCGGCAGATACAAACAGGGCGGGGATATTGACCATGTACGCTTCCGACTGATCTGCCAGACGTGTCGGAAAGACGGGCATTACATTGGCGCTTGTCATACGTCCCGGCATCAGTGCAGATCGCGTAACACGCTGTACATGCGGACTCTGGGAAAGCCGTGCCTTGAAGGTGTCGAAATCCTGCTCCGCCCCACCGATAAGTGGGATAACGACGACCTGGTCCTTATCGAATCCCAGTTGTTTACTTTGCATATAATCCAGCTGCTGATACACAATGGCCGTACTGATAATCAGCAGAATCGATATCGTGAACTGTCCCGCTACGAGCATCTTACGCAGCATGGATCCCGGGATGCTGCTTGCCGTTTCACCCGCGAGAATCTTTACAGGGTTGAATCCGGAGACAAACAGTGCGGGATAACTGCCGGACAGCAGTCCCACAAGCAACGTGATGCCTATCAGCGAGAGTAATACCTCCGGGTTGTCCAGGTAATTGACCCGTATCGTTCTTCCGATCAGCGTGTTGAACCAGGGCAGGATGGTCATCAGGAGGCCCATAGCCACCACAAAGGCCAAACCTGCCGACAACATGGATTCACCCATGTATTGTATGATCAGCTCGCCCCGTTGGGCGCCGACTGTTTTGCGGATGGCCACTTCCCTGGCCCGGATGGTGGACCGCGCCGTGGCCAGATTCATGAAGTTGATACAGGCGATCAGCACGATAGAAAACGCCACAACCGAAAAAGCGTAGATATACCTGACATCGCTGTTGCCGGCCAGATCCTGTTCCAGGTGTGACCGCAGATAGATGTCGGTCACCGGTTGTAGCTGAAAATCGAAGGGCAGGCCTTGCGCTTTCAGCGGCTGGAGCGGTTCAAAGGTGTCTGCCCATGTAGCGATTTTATCCTCCAATGCAACGGGATCTGCCCCCTCGGTCAGCAGAACATAGGTGTAATGCCGCGCAAAAAACCAGTTCGTTGAAAAAAACTCACGACGGTTTGCGAAATCGAGATTCTCACAGACGAGGTAATCGGCGGCGAAATGGGTATTTAAAGGTACAACTTTCATAACGCCGGTCACGCGAAGGTCCTCCTCATCATCCGCGCGGATCACCTTGCCCATGGGATCTTCATCGCCGAAGAGTTTAATCGCCATGGCTTCGCTGATGACAACGGTTTGTTCCGGATGCGCAGAATCGTCCAGTGCGGTATGCGCATTGCCTCGTACAAGCGGCAAAGTAAACACCTTGAAGAAGTCTTTGCTTACCCTATATACATCGCTTTCATAAAATGAATTTTCCTGATAGTCCATCATCCAGATATTGATTGTGCCCCTCATCCGGGCATATTCCTCTACCTCCGGGAACAGTTCCTTGAGCGCCGGTCCCACCGCAGGTGGCGTTCGGGCGGAATTACCGTTTACTACGCGGTAGATCCGATCCGCATGTTCGTGGTAACGGTCGTAGCTGAGCTCGTCCTGGATATACAGCAAAATCAGCATGCAGCACGTGATGCCGATCGCCAGTCCGAGGATGTTGATGCCGGCATAGCCCGGTTGCCGGATCATGCTACGCAGCGCGATTCTGAGATAATGGTATACCATAGATACCTCTACGACCTGCGTTGCGATAGGCCCAAGCATTCGGTGATGTCCAAGGGACTTCGATACGGTCTCTTGTTCGATAGCTCATTCTATTGAACGAGTGGTCCGCACAGGTGAAACGCACGGACTTTGATCGTCAAGGATGGTCTATCAATGTGAAACGGATGTTTCAATAAGTGGCTAATTCTACTATCGAGTTGCAGGATGGGGGAAACGGACCAAATACTGATGAACATGGGAATTACAAAAGCCTGTTCTGCAACTATATGTCCCGTTGGCGGATGCACTACATGCTCAGTTACAGGATCAAGTATTCTTTTTTAGACAAACTACGTAGCTGATGGCAGACTCGAGAGGTGCGTTGTTTACTAAGGACTCGGTTTCCCAATCCCAAGCCTCGCGCGGCTCGATATGTTCGATAACCAGATCCGTTTCTCGTAACAACAACTGCAGATCGGGCGGCAGGTAAGTCCTTAGTGATTGCGTTAACACAGTTCCATCGTTATAGGTCCAGGTATCCAACCAACGAGCGTTGCGCGCATCAAAATCATATACGCGCGTACATGTTTCAAATCGTACTTTCTTGCCAATGGTCTTGGAAGCGTACAGGGGCGAGTAAACTTCAATTAGAGCCCTGCCATCTGGTTTCATCCAACTCGAGATTCGTTTCAACAACCTGATCTGGTCATCGTCCGTTCCTATTCCGTAGCCATCCCAGTAAGTGACTAAATCAAACCGCTCTTTAAGTCCGGTTTTGTAGAAATCCCCTTGAACAACGCGCATGGATCCCCGGGACGTACCGTAAGTATTCACATGGTCTTCGATTCTTTCACAGCATTCCGGAATCAGTTCCAAAGCAGTAACCGAGAAGCCCAGATTAGCGCACGCTATAGCATTCATTCCATTGCCTGCTCCCAATTCAAGCAGCGTCGTACCCGGGTTTGGAAGTCAATGACCACCGCCTGAAGGCGGTGGCTTGAGCAGGTCGTCTGAAAGACGACTGCACCGGTTCATGCAGGCTACTCTTCGATGGTCACATCGGCGTCCTGGACTTCGCCACCCTGGTCGTTTATATACGCTTCGATCACCTTATCGGTCACATTGCCCGATGAGGCTGCGAAGTAACCGCGACCCCAAAGGTGGCGACCCCAGAACGCCTTGCGAAGCGGGGCAAACTCGCTCAGCAACTTGTACGAACTCTTACCCTTCACCGCCTGCATGAAACGGCTCGCACTCAAATGCGGCGGAAGGGATACCAAAAGGTGGACATGGTCTGAGGACAGGTGCCCTTTGATGATCTCCACATCGTGCCGTTGGCAGACCTCACGGATCAACTCGCGCGTGCGTGCCGCTATCGGACCACGAAGAATGCGTTTGCGGTATTTCACGATCCACACAAAGTGCACTTTCAGATCGTATACACTATGGGAGGTCTTGCGGTATCCATCCATACCGCAAACCTTACTCAAGTCTTCGCCTTAAGGCGAGGGATTTTCTCCCATTCCCCGAGAACAGACATTAACCTGTTTATGACCGACATCTTCTCCGCACAATACTCCGCGCTTGCTTCCGCCCCTTCACGTGCGAGCGTGGCGTGTTGTCTGGAATAGAACCCGTGTATCCAATCCACGCTATTCCCCTATCTCAGTATTCAGCATTGATCCGAAGCGCTTCTCGATCCGAACACGTTTCGACGCGATCTCCTGTTCCAGGTTAACATCGCACTGGTTGGCGAGGTGGCAGAAAGCAACAAGCAAGTCACCGAATTCCTCGCTTAGCTTTTCATAGCTTCCCGATTTGCCCTGATAGACCTTCGATTCACTCAAGTACATTTTGTTGATTTCAGAAGAAACCTCACCGAGTTCTTCTGTGACCACCGCAAGAGCTCGAAAGGGGTCTCCCGCGTACTGAAACTTACGGGATAAGCCATCGGCGAATAACTGCAACTCTGAAAGGTTCATCGATCTCACTTCCTTTGTGCTAAGATTAGAAACGGCAGGTCGTGGACTGGATCTGCTTCTTTAACCCTGCCTCAAGGCATTCACCGGATTCCTTCGCGACGCCGCGACCGCGTGCGCCCCGATCGTAAGCCAGGCGATGAGCAGCGCAAGTAGACCCGCGGCCAGGAACCACCCATACCGGATATCCGACGTATAGGCGTAGTTCTGCAGCCAGTTGCTCATGACGAAGTAGGCCAGCGGCCAGGCGATCAGGTTCGCCAGGATCACGTACTTCAAGAAATCCTTCGACAGAAGCATCACGATGCCGGATACCGACGAGCCGACTACTTTGCGGATCCCGATCTCCCGGGTGCGTTGCTGGATCGAAAACGAGGCGAGTCCCAGGAGGCCCAGGCAGGCCACGAAGACCGCAAGAAACGCGAAGACCGCGAAGATCTCGCCAAGCAACC
The DNA here is from genome assembly GCA_965202605.1 of bacterium. Classification (GTDB taxonomy): domain Bacteria; phylum JAAXHH01; class JAAXHH01; order JAAXHH01; family JAAXHH01; genus JAAXHH01. The sequence continues at coordinate 765,219 of OZ241838.1, read as the reverse complement.
GGTCGGTCCGGTACAACGCGTCGAAATCCTCGTCCAGGAAGGTGTAATCCAGGGGGAACCTGGGATCAACGTCTCTCCATATTTCCTCGATACGCCCAATGGTTTCGGAGATGCCCTCGGGCTCGATACGGATCAAGACGAAAATGTGATAGGTGCTGGTCATGATCGCGGCAGGTTCGATCTCTTCGTGTATCGTCCGCAGATGGAAATCCCGTACCACGCCGATTACGCGGCCTGGAACCACTCCTTCAAAGGAAAGCCGCTCGAATTGCCTTCCGATCGCGTCGGCGGGCGCTCCCCATCCCAGGGACCGGACGGCCGTCTCGTTAAGCAGAACCCCACCGGTCGTATCCGTGCCCCAGTCCGGTGAAAAGTTCCGGCCGGCGACGACATCGATGTTCATGACGTCCAGGAAGTTCTCGTCCACGTGCAGCGTGGCCATCATCAGGTGGTCTTCGGGCCGCATGCCTTCGGGCCGAACTCCAAAGGTAGGCAACGCCCGCATGCCCGGCACGCCGGTGGTCGTCGCGATACCCACCACGCCAGGCAATCCTGACAGGCGCTGCTTCAGCACGGGCGTATTCGGCAGTTGCGGGGAGCCTACGATGGGGACGACCATGACGTGTTCTTTGTCGAATCCCAGCCGCTTGGTCTGGATGTAATCGAGCTGATCGTGGATGACGGCCGTGCTGGCCAGAAGGAAGATGGACATGGAGAACTGTATCACCACCAGCACCTGCCGCATACCCAGGCCTTTCTTTCCCGTCTCAGGGCTGCCTTTCATTACCAACGCGGGAAGGAATCCAGATAGGTAGGCTGCCGGATAACTGCCGGCGGCCAATCCGATCAAGGTCGTACCGAGGACCAGCGCGGCCAGCACCATCCAGTCGGTAATTGGCAGCGCGAGTTGTTTTCCCGCAATTTCGTTCACGGCAGGCAGGGCGAGAAGGACCAGTATGACAGCCAGGACCGCGGCGAGACCCGCCATAAGTACCGATTCTCCCAGGAACTGCCGGATCAACTGGATCCGATTCGAACCCAGCACCTTTCTCACGCCCACTTCCCGGGCGCGCATCTCGGAACGGGCCGTGGCCAGGTTAATGAAATTGATGCACGCAATAATCAGGACCAGGAACGCGATGGCCATGAAGAGCGCCACGTACCGTATATCGCCGTTGGGTTCGTGCTCACTCTCCCTGTTCGAATAGAGATGTATATCCGCGAGGGGCTGGAGCGAAGGCCGCAGGCTGATGCCCGCCTCCCGGTACTGGTCGCCCGCGTGACGCTCCAGGAAGGCCGGCAATTTCGCTTCGAAATCACTCGGAGAGACGTTCTCGCGAAGCCGGACGTAGGTGTACAGGTTTCGGTGATATTCCCAGTCGTCCAGGTCCCAGCCGGACTGTATCGCAGTCATCGTGGTATAGGATACGAACATGTCCGGCCGCAGGTGGGAATTAGTCGGAATGTTCTTCATGACGCCCGTCACCGTGAAGTCCCAGCGATTGTCGAGATTGACCGCTTTGCCGATGGCCTCTTCGTCGCCAAAGTACTTGAAGGCCAGATCCTCCGAGATCACCATCGAATACGGCTCGGCGAGCGCGACGCTTTGATCCCCCTCGGCCAGCGGAATGCTGAACATCTCGAACAGGTCGGATCCCGCCCAGATGACTTTGCGTTCATAGTAGATGGTGTTTCCGAGATCGACCAGCCACGCGGATTCGGTACCTCTCAACCGGACGACAAGCTCGATCTCGGGGAAGTCTCGCTTCAGGGCGGGTCCCCAGCCCGTGGGCGTCCCGGCCGTCTGAACGGTCTGGCCCCCACTTTCGATATCGTCGACGATGCGGTATACGCGATCGGCATGGGGATGATACCGGTCGTAGCTGAGCTCATCCTGGATGTACAGGAGGATCAGGATGCACGTGGCCATGCCGATTGCCAGACCGGCGATATTGATGAGCGAATAGGCGGAATGCCTGCGGAGGTTGCGTATGGCCACGCTGAGGTAATTGCGGAACACTTATGCCTCTTCTGGTCTGTTGAGGAGTTCTTCGTCTTCGATATGAACGACAGATGGGATCATCCGTACGGATATTCCCACAAAAAACGTAAGTATCCCTCCCAAAAGAAACCACAACCGTGGCCCAAATGCATCCGTTACCGGACCAATCGTTATGAGCCCAAGCATCGTCGTCGATTGTGTCAGACTCTCAAAAGCGCCAAAAACGCGGCCTTGCACGGCGGGCTCGATACGGGCTTGAAGAATCGCCCGAAGAGGCGCGTTAATAAAGGAACTGCCAGCACCGCTCAATGCTATTCCTGCGATGGAGAAGACAAGAGCGCCGGATGGAGCTAACCCAACGCAAACCGTCCCGATTCCAAACACGATCCAGCCCAAAATTGTCGTCATGATCCGGCGACGAAATCCACCCCACGCCCCGACCACGATTCCTCCCAGGACGATTCCCGCTCCCCACGCCGAATGAAACCAGCCTAGTTCGACCGCTCCGCCACCTAAGTGGTCAGTTATCAGAAGTGGTGATATGGTCAGCATCGTGTTCCCGAAGAAATTCAGTACGGCTGCAATCATGAGAAGGTATCTAAGACCTTTCCATGTCCAAAAGTACTCCAATCCTTCGCGAAGATCAGCACAGAACCAGGCGTACAGATTCGTCTGCTTTGTCTTCCCCCTCGCAGGTTGTGGTATAAGAATGAAGATGAGTGGACCTATCGCAAGGGCGGCAGTCAAGACATCAATCGCCAGGATGATATGCATGTCGAACACGGCCAGTGCTAGTGCGCCAAGGGGAGGTCCCCCCATACTGAGTACGCCATAAACAGTCTGGTTCGTTCCCTGAATTCTGGCGAGATGACGTTCGGGAACCATCATAGGCGTGGAAGTCACCAATGCCATATTCTGAAACGCATGGCCGACGCCAGTGGAAAGATTTACCGCGTAGATATGCCAGATCTCTATGATCCCCATCCAGAAAAGTAATGCGAGGGCCGCCATTGCCGTTGCAATAAAGGTGTCCGAGACTATCATTACGATTCGACGGTTCCATCTGTCAGTCAGTGTGCCGACAATTGGGGCCAGTAAGACACCAGGCAGAAAGGCGACGAGAAACGAGGTCGCAAGTATCGTGGCGGATCCCGTTTCCTCCGTTAGCCACCAGACCAAAGCAAACTGTGCAACGCGAGTCCCGAGCGAAGACAGCGTCTGTCCACCCCATATACTAAAGAAACCGCCTGCCCACGCACCGTTTTTGTCTAGCAGGATCATACGCTCGCTATTCTTTCTCACTGATCGTTCAGCAGGATTCTCTATGTCAAGTAGTGGACTTTCCCTGATCTGTCCGACTTTTGTGTCAGGTGCGGGCTGAATGAGCGCATCCCAGACTCGGATGGACTCAGCACCGATTCGGATCCCGCTCAAATAGCGTCTACGACGTCGCTTTCGATCTTACGTACTCGTTCCGTGATCACGATGCGGGGCCTGTTGCCGCGGTTGGGCGACGCGGCATGGAAGATCCAGGGGTGCATGAATATCACGTCGCCGGGCTGGCCCGTGAATTCGACGGCCTGCACCGGGATCCCGAAGATGTCTACAGGATTCCTCATGTAACGGTGTTCGCGACCACCACCCGGATCGCGGGACCACAGATCTCTCAGGTCAGGCGCCGCCTTCCTGACAGCTTTTGTGATGTCTTTGGACCGGCCCTCTCCGATTAACTCCGGTTGCTGAGCGAGGTGACAAACAACCCGGTGCGAACCGGATAAGGCAATCGTCGCTCCGCCTTGAGCGGCAAGGGGTTCCAGCACCGCGAAGACCTGTACGCCCGGCATCTCGTCAGCCCCGGAATCCACACTGGCCTGCAGGTCCAGGTGCCATGAGTTATTAGGCAGAAGCCACGGTCCCTTTGAAGGGAAGGTAAGCAGCAGCGCCCCCCACGGATCCGGCATCTCCCACTTATCCGGCCCGAGGAACTCGTCTATCGCGCCGCGGACTGACTGACTGCAGGTCGGCGCGAAGGCGCCGGACCGGGTCAATCTATTGAACCCCTTGGGCTTTGCTTCCGGCCAGCGCTCCGGCTCCTCCCGGGGAATCCCGCACCGCTGCTCCAGGTCATCCCAAATGCGGTCGAGAACGGACTGAACGTCTTCTTCCGGAATCGCGCGCTGAAGATGCAGATAACCGCGTTCATCGAATTCGGATCTCTGCGCGGCCGTCAACATGCCCTTCCGTCCCCCAACTGCCCGAGCCGTTCTAAACGTTCGGATTCGTTGTCTCTCAGCCAGCCGTCTTTCGACAATTCCCGATAGGCGCGGGCGAAATAGAATCGAGCTTCAACGCGCCTTTCCAACGTCAACAGGCACTCGGCGATTTCTTCGAATGCGCGGGGATCGTCAGACGCTTCCGCGACCATCATCGCCTTGTTATTCCATATAAGGGATGCATCTTTCGACTCGCAGATCCCCAGCATGTGGGCAGCATCCACGGCGTGGCAGTCCTCGCGGGCGTCGCGTGCCAGTTCCCAGGCCTCGAGGAAGAGCGGACGCGCTTTTTCGATCTGACCGGCGGAGTTGTAGGTGCGGCCGCGTTCGAGGAAACAGCGGATTCGGGCAACCGGGGTATTAAGGTCGAGTGCGGTGGCAACAACGCTGATCGTTTTCTCAACGTCATCCAGGATGCGGTGGGCTTCCTCGAATTCCCGTCGAAGGCTATGGGTCCGCGCGATCTGCGTGAGAAGTTGAGCGACGTATTCGTGATCTCCGGAGCTTCGGGTTTCGGAGACCAGATCCTTGAAGACCTTCTCGGTTTTCTCCGGATCGTCGTAATCCCAAAGTTGGTCGAAGTCGGGCAGGTTACTCATTCTGGCATGTCGCTATTTGTGGAATCCTGCGATCGAGCCACATTCGCCCATCCGCCGGGCCGTCCCTCACATCTGCCCGCCTACCGGTACCGGGGGTTCTGCGTATTCCACGATCAACTCTACCTGGTGAAACACGCGGACTCCGCCCATGCCGGTAAATCGCCGATCCAGTACGACCTCCACTTCGTTCTGACCTTCGCGTACCAAATCCAAAGGAAGATTGAAGGTGAACCAGAAGTGGGTCATGAGCCGTTCAGGAAGTCCACTTCTTGCAGCCGTGTAGGAAACCGTTCCGCTGTAAACATGATCGGTCTCCGACGGCGTAACCGCCTCGCCGTTGAACCGGAACGAGATACCGTCCTCCGGGCAGCAGTGGCCGATACGCACGCCGAGCGTCGTACGCTTGAGCTCTCCGTCGTCCCGGGCGTCGTCCAACCTGTCCCCGACCAGGAACGGCACCAGGACGGGTACCCCTTCCTCCAGGTCCACCGGGAGATGCCGCTTCGGCGAGTGCGGCTCGGGGTCGGGTTCACCGGGCGCGGGGAAATAGTGCTTATTCTTCCGGAGATGGATGTCCGGATCGCTCATCTCTCGGAAGATCAGGTATTCGCGTTCCGTGTGCGGCCACGGCAGGTCCGACAGGTAGAGGCCCTTGGCTCCCATGGCACGGTAGTTCGTGGCCGCTGCCCGGTACATCTCGATCGTCGGCAGGTGGTGGCGGTCGTCGTACGGCGACCGACCCAGCATGGGGTAGACCGGTGTCTCCGACCCGGCGGCGGCATCGACCAGCCACCCGACGGGCATCTCCTGGTCGAAGAGGAAACTCTCGGTCCAGGGAATGACGATATCCAGGAGACCTTCAGACAGCCAGGCGCGCACGTCCATGCCCAGGGCCAGGTTCGCCTCTTCTGTGCAGCGAACCCGCACAGCCAGGCTCAAGGATTCACCCCGCGCTTTACCGAGGCGGTCGAGTAGCCGCCGTACCTCCCGCATGAACTCCGTGAGCACGGGCGTTTTCTCCCGCGCCTCGGAAGGCTTGAAGAACACGCCCACGTATGGATCGAATTCCAGCCCGTCCATGCCGTACCGGCCGCACACCTCCTCGATGACGGCCAGCCGCTCCGCGCGCACTTCCTCGCGGGTGTAGTCCGCGCAACCGGCCGCCCGGAGGTAATCGGGGTGATGCTCGCCGATCATGACCTCCGGACGCTCACGCTTGAGGCGTCCCAGCATATAGGGATTGTCGTCCTCCGGGGAAGTGGGCTCGGTCATCCGCAGGCTTCCAAGGATGCGGCGACCTTTTTCGTGCGCCCGGTCCACCGCCACGGCGAGGGGATCGATGCCGGCCTCGAGCGCCAGGTTCAGGTTCTTCGTCGCGCGCCACCACATCATGCTCATGTTGTGTTCCTCGATCCCTTCTCCCCACTTCAGTCCGACCTGCGTGCCATGGAGGAAGGTCTCGCCCGAACCCAGCCCGTAGACCAGCGTATCCACGCCGGTTCCGAGGATCTCGTCCACGGGCTGACGCCACTGGTGAACGCTCATCGGCGGGTCGTAGCGATAGATGCTGTAGTGGCGTGCGTCGTTGTAGTGGATCAGTTTCGGTTTTTGCATGGTGTTCTCTTCTGCAGTACGAGCTACTTCTCGAGCACGACGTCTTCCCGTTCTATTCGGGCAAACATCTCCCTGTACTCGGCGGTGCCGTCATCGTCCCAGTATACCGTGGTTATGGGCGCGTCGTAACCCATGGGGACCAGGTCGCGACGCCTGTCGGGACGTACCATGAAGAGCGAATCTTCCGGGTCGGCGATGTTGTACATCCGCGTGCCGTTCTCAAACCGGGACCGGATGATCCACTTTTCCTGTGGGGGCAACCGCAGGCGTTTGAGACGCTCCAGCTCATCGCGGTCCAGCGTAACGCCCAGTCCGGGCGACTCCGGTACCCGCACGAAACCGTTGACGGGCTCCAGCCGTTCCACAACCACGTCGCTCTTCCAGGTCTCGGTAGTACTGATGAAATGAAAGTTCGCGGAGGGGAAGGCCGCCATCATGTGGGTGGTCATGGCCCGGGTGACGTTGCCGCCCACGTTCTGGATCATGAAGGGACTGCTGTCCGCTGCGAACAACCCGGCGCGGCTAATGGCGGTCCCGATCCTGGGGTGTCCCAGCATGTACGCGTCCGCGGGCTTCATGAACACTTCGTACGTCGCGTCCGTGGGGAAATGGTGCAGCACGACGGGGAGCCTGGAACGCTTTCGCAGCTCGATGTAGCCCTGGATGTCCCCCGGTGGCAGGGGATCTTCGAAGCAACCGGCCACCTCGAACCGCTCCAGCTTGTCCAGGAGTTCGGGCATGTGATCGTCGGTGCCGTGCATGGTGAAATCATAGTGCACCCTGAACCCTTCGGGCGCCACCGCCTGCATCGCCTCGGTCTGATCGACGACGTTCTCGAAGGGTGAGAGGTGGTATTTCATCCAGGTATAGCCGCGTGCCGAGTACTCCCGCACCGCTTCGGCCATGCGGTCCGGATGCGTGGAGACCGTCCAGCTCCCTACCGGCACCCAGGACCGGTGTTTCTGACCGATCAGCTTGTAGACCGGTACGCCCGCGGCCTTGCCCATCAGGTCGTACATCGCCGTACCCAGTGCGAGAGAAGTCTCGTCTCCGACCCAGTCAAAAGGACTCGTACCCACGTACCGCTCGATTACCTCATCCGGCTCCGGGCCGTGTCCTTCGCCTAGTCCGGTCAGTCCATCGTCGGTGTGCGCGACGTAGACCGTCCGCTTCGCCGGACCATAGAAATGGTTGAGCTGGTACGCGATCCAGTCCTCGTACTCGAGGGTGATCTCGTGTACCTCGATTTCTGTGATCTTCATTGGGTGTCCTTACCGGCAGTAATGCTACTTTTTCTTGATTGCTTCAATCAAAGGGACTGAAATGCGCTTCAGCGATAGCAACGAGTATTCTCGACGCGCTCGTCCTGCAAGTTCCTTCGGATATACGACCAGGTGCCCATCGTCGGTGTACCGTGGGAACACATGCCAGTGAACATGAGGTACTTCCTGATATGCCGCCGGGCCATTGGACTGCCAGATCGACAACCCATCCGGTGCGTAAACACGGCGGACTGCCCGGGCGACTTTGCAGACCGTGTTGGCAAGCGCGCAGGCCGTATCTTCGTCAAGATCGTAGATCTGTTCGATGTGGTTCCGCGGGACGACCAGTACATGTCCCTCGTTACTCTGGCGAAGATCGAGGAATGCCAGGGTAGATTCATCCTCGTATACGGTCGCGGAGTCTAGTTCGCCTCGTATGATGCGACAAAAGACACAGTCGATCTCATGTAGCGTCATGGATCTCTCCAGCATCTGTCCGGCCGTCGAACGCTGTCTGGCGCGCTTTCTTTTTCAAGGCATTCCGCCTTGCTTTCTCCTCTGCCTTATGCCTTTTCTCCTCCGCTTTACTTTCCCGCTCCATGATCTCCGCCGCGACCTTTTCTCGACTCGCACGCACTTTGTCCAGCCACTCCTGCCGGGTGGCGAGGATCTCCGGATTGCTCCTGGTCCCATAGCTCAGATGGTTCAGGAAGTCAATGATTTCGCTGGGCTTGCCGCCAATGAGATTACGCGCACCCGGTCCAGAAAGGCCGCCTTCGAGTTCCCAGTGGTATCGGTGAATCAGTGTATCGATCAGGATCATCTTCTCCTGGGGTGATTTTGCTTTCCTGTATTGCTCCACGTATTCCTTCAGAAAAGCGGTCATTCCTGAGGCGATAAGAAGTTTGCCCCGTATGGACTTGTGGTACTCGGCCCAGGTCAGCGCCCAGTTGCAGGGATCGCAACGAAGCAGGAACTCCGGGTCGAAGTCGTGCTCGATCTGGCTCCTGCAGAACGGACAACTCGCAAGGCCACTATTCGCATTTCTTGCCCGGTAGATGTTTTCTATTCTGACCAGCAGGCCGATGCCCACTTCGTCGATCAGTTCTTCGTCATGGATACCGAGTGCATCCTTCTTGTACAACTCGGCGATCTTGTGGCGAGGAACTCTACCCGCCCAGGTCGGCCTGTCGTTTCGGACTCTGGTCATCATGTTTTCCCGGATTCCCAGTCCTAATTCAATGCGGATGCTTCTTCAGGTGCCAGTCGTTCAGGGCTGATCGCGACACCTCACTCAGGAAGATACAGATAAAGGTTGTCAACCAGTTGGGGCCGCGGCGCGGTGTCCTGGAGCCACCGGTAGGGCTTACTGATGATGCCGACCTTGCCATCCAGTTCGATCACCTGGGCTTCGTGGGTGCCGATCCCGGTGTCGATGACGTGCTGCTCCATCCGGTCGCCGCGGCTCAGAAAGAGGATCTGTGAGGGGGGATGCGGCTTCGTCCAGTCACCCCGGCCCATCTCGCCCACGTAAATATCGGTATTGCCGTCGCCGTCGAAGTCGGCCGCCTGCAGCGTGTGGGCGTCCAGGAGCCGGTCATGCAGCACTTCGGCTTCCCAGAGTTTCTCGACGTCCGCACCCGGCCTGAACAGCGCCAGACGTCCGTAGGTCTGGCCAATATCGAGGGCTACTTCGCAGACGGCGATTTCAATGCGGCCGTCCCCGTCGAAATCCGCCGCGCGGACCCGCACGCCGCCATAGCCTTCGGCGAACACGTGTCGTTTCCATTCACCACTGGACAGAAGGCGGTACCACGAAGTCCCGGCGATGAGTTCGAGCCTGCCGTCGCCGTCCACGTCGGCGACCGCAAAGTCCTGTTCGTTCACGCCGGTAGCCACCTTATGAACGCCGGGCCAGGGGGTCACGAATGGATCATCGGGTACAGGGACCGTGAAGATCGTCTCGGCGTCGGGGTTCCAGACGTACAGTTCGTCCCGGCCGTCGCCGTCGATATCCGCTACAAGCAGGTCGTGGATCCGGTTGTCGGGAAGCTCGAACACCACGCGTCGGGTCCATCGCCGGGTGGGATCGTCCGGGCACTCCCACCAGAAGACGTAGTTGCCGCGGTCGCTGGTACCGGAGATCAGGTCGAGTTTCCCGTTGCCGGTGAGGTCGACGAGGGCGGTGCCGACACTGATGCTCGGGAACGAGTCATCCATGAGGTGCGGCAGCCACGCGCCTTGATCCGTTCTGCCGAACCAGTGGAGTCCGTCCGGATTGCGGGTGGCGATGACGAACTCCTGCACGCAGTCGCCGTCGAGGTCGCCGACTGCGCAGTCCATGCGTTCGGCAGGACCGCCTTCGTAGATGGTATGGCGGCGGAATGCGGGTATTTCAGGCATGAGCCCTCCGGGTCCGGGTACCGCGTCTACCGCTTGCGATGTGCCAGAGTCGAACGGAGTTGATACTCGTTTACATTAACTCCACGCCGTGCGCAAAGTCCGTACCCAGTTGCCGTGCATGATGCCGGCAATGTCGGCCTGCGAATAGCCGCGGTTTTCGAGAATGGCCGGAATCTTCCGCAGGTCGGCGATGGTTTCGAGATCGGAGGGGCACTGCTCCTTGCCATAGCCGCCGTCCAGGTCGGTCCCGATGGCGGCGTGACAGGCGCTTCCAGTCAGCTGGCAGACATGGTCGATGTGGTCCACCACGGTCTCCAGCGTGATGCCCGTGTTGTCCATGGCGACCGGGTCCCACAGAGGCGAGATCATCCAGATGTCCAGGGCGGTGCCGATGACGCCTCCGCGCTGAGCAAGGGCCTTGATCTGCCGGTCGTCGAGCTGGCGGTCGTGGTCGCACAGGGCCCGGCAACAGTTGTGGGTGGCCAGTACGGGACCGTTGAATATGTCCATCGCTTCCCAGAATGCCTGTTCGGCCAGGTGACTCACGTCGAGGATCATCCCGGCCGCCTCGAGGGCTTCGAGCATGGGACGGCCCCGGGGTGTCAAGCCGCCGGGCGCCTGGGTCCCGTGGGCATAGGAACTGACGCCGTAGTGGCAAAGACTCACGACCCGCAGGCCCTCGTCCCACCACTCGGTCACCTGTTCGGGCGACACGATGCCGTCCGCCCCTTCCATGCTGAGGACATACCCCAGCGGGGTTGTCTGTGGATCGGCTTCCCACTCGGCCAGGTGGGTGTCGAGCTCGGCCCGATTGCGTACCTGGCGAAAGACGCCCTTGGCCTCCATCAAACGGTAATAGGCCAACTCGCCCATGCACCTGGCGTAGGCGATGTCCTGGGTGCGCACCCCGGAAAAGCGCTTGCCCATCGAAGCGATCCGGCAGTTCACCGTGACGAAGAAAAGGCCGATCCCGCCGCGCCGCAGTTCCTCGAAATTCACCACGCCCAGGCCGCGGCCCTTCTGCGCCATGCCGGCTTCAGACTCGCGGATCCTGGCAATGGGCTGGAATAGATCCCTGTCCCATTCGAGGGCGTTGAAGGCGATATCGAGGTGGGAATCGACGATCAGCATGGGGTCCTCCCCTGGTCAAGCCCTCATGTGCACAAGAGTCAGTTCGCTCGCAGGACGCAGATCCAACCAGGACGCATACCCAGCTACTGGCCTGAGTGAAGAGGTAAGATAAGCCAGGGCAGCGGCAGGCAACAAGGACAAAGCCGTTGTATTGACGAATTGCCGCACTAAGATGCTTGTAGAACGCTATGCCGGTGGGTTAACTTGAACTATCGGCACATTGGACGGATGCCTGTCCGGGCGGGGTCGGCCATGAAGGATAAGAAGAAACCGCATCGACCCCGGTAGAGGTAGGGCAAGGCGCGTGGAAAGGAGTTGGAGGATGGCAGCCGGACTTTTTGCAGCGCTGGCAGTCATGCTGCTGACGCTGCTCGGCATATGTACTCGTTACTGTTTCTTCGGGGACGTCAACGTCATCCACGGTCTATTGAGTCTGTTTTTCTCGACCAATCTGCTGGTTTGCTACTGGGAGATGTGTCTATTCCTCAAACGGGACTATATCGAGAGTCGCACCGAGGTTTGGCGCGCACGGCAACGGGATACCGGCCGAACGCCGGCGGTGGAGTTTCTTACGACCAGGGTGCCGTTGAGGCGGCTCCTGTCCCCGACGGTCTGGGCGGACGTCTGGGCTACGTACTCCCTTTTCGACGGGTCCTTTTCAGATCGCCGCACCTGGGGTTTCAATGTCGATGTCGCCAACGGATTCTTTACGCCGATACCGACCTTGATCCTCTACGCGGCTTTTACCGTCGTTTTCATGCCGGCGGTCCTGGCCGGCATGCTCGGGCTCATACTCTCCTGGCAATGGACCTACGTGACGTCGGTCTACTGGGCCAGCTTCTTCATCGCCAGGAGACAGCGCCATATAACCCGGGGCGAACTGTACACCTACGTCGGCGCCTTGAATGCACCCTGGGTGCTCTTCGCGCTATTGGGATTGTACGTGTCGGCACGCCTGATCCTGGACGGCGACTACCGCGTGCTGGGTTATTGACTCGATTCTCCTTCGTGTACACGAATCTGGTTCCGTCCGCTTCGCACATGTTGCGCCCACTTGACGCATTCATATCGCGACGGATGCATTAAGAAATCACCAGACGTGAAGCACTGAAGATCCTCAATGGTTTCAGCGAATATCCGCAGCCTTTTGCCTATACAAGCCATCATGTTGAACGGATGTTATTCAACGTAGAGCCGGAAGGTAAACTTGAGCCACCGGCGCAATGGACGGATGCCTATCCAAGCGAAGATGGACCGCGGACGATGAAAACAAACCCGGGTTGGCGTTGGTTGAGGGATGGAAGCGCGAGCGGTCCTTTGATTGGCGGGAACCTGAGGACGCTGTTGACTCTAGCAGGAACCCCGTATTGGCCAGTGTCGCAAGGCGCAGTTCTGTTTCTTGAGGAGGTCAACTTTGGCGATAGGAGATTGCTGCGCAACGTTGACGAGTGGCTCAACCAATGTCAACAAATAGGAGTGTTTGACCAGATTGCAGGCTTAATTGTCGGTAAGATCAACGAACTCACCGAGGAAGAGAAAAAACTCTTTGAAAGCTTAATCCTAAAATACACAGCAGAACAGCAATTCCCGATCTTGGCAGACGTTGATTTCGGCCACACCGCGCCTCGATTGACGCTCCCTATCGGTATTCAAGCCACTCTTGTTTCGGAACAGGACCTTTTTAGTTTGGACGAAGGTGCTGTTGTGTCCGATTAGTCGGTGAGTATCCGGCAGATTGCAGGTTGGGATGCAAAGAGCGCTGGTCGAGGCCGAACCAACCTTGTGACGACCAGGCCTGGACCTCAGTTCCGTCGATGCCCAGGCCCCGGTACGTCCATCCGCCTGAACTACGCCAGGTCGAAGCGATCCAGGTTCATCACCCTGGTCCACGCGCCCACGAAGTCGCTTACGAACTGATCCTGCCCATCGTCCGCGCCGTAGACTTCCGCATAGGCCCTTAGCTCGGAATTGGAACCGAAGACCAGATCCACCCGGGTGGCGGTCCACTTCACATCACCCGTCCGACTGTCGCGTCCCTCGTACACCTCTTCCGAATCGGACGCAGGGCTCCACTCGGTATCCATGTCGAGCAGGTTCACGAAGAAGTCATTGGTCAGCGCCCCCGGCCGATCGGTGAACACGCCGTGTTGAGACTGCCCGGTGTTCGCGTTCAGGGCGCGCAGTCCCCCGACGAGCGCCGTCATCTCGGGCGCGGTGAGCGTCAGCATGTACGACCGCTCCACCAGCAGGTCTTCCGGCTTGCCGTCCTGCCCGGCCTGGAGGTAGTTGCGGAACCCGTCCGCGGTGGGCTCGAGCACGGCGAAGGACTCCGCGTCGGTCCATTCGTCCGTCGCGTCGGTGCGTCCCGGTGCGAAGGGAACCCGCACGTCGTGACCGCCGTTCCGGGCGGCCTGCTCGACGCCGGCGCATCCGGCCAGGACGATCAGGTCGGCGAGGGAGGCCCGCTTCCCGCCGGCCTGCGCGTCATTGAACTCCGCCTGGATCTGCTCGAGCTTCGGCAGCACCTCGCTGAGCGCGGCCGGATCGTTTACCGCCCAGGCCTTCTGCGGCGCGAGACGGATGCGCGCGCCGTTCGCCCCGCCGCGCTTGTCGGTGCCGCGGTACGATGACGCCGCCGCCCAGGCCGTCGAGACCAGTTGGGAGACGGACAGACCGGAGGCCAGGACCTTCGCCTTCAGGCCGGCGATGTCCTGATCATCAATCAATTCGTGATCCACGTCGGGAACCGGATCCTGCCAGAGCAGCGCCTCTTCGGGGACCAGGGGCCCGATATACCGGCTGCGGGGCCCCATGTCGCGGTGAAGCAGCTTGAACCACGCCCTGGCGAAGGCGTCTTCCAGGTCAGCCGGACTTTCAAGGAAGCGCTGCGTGATCGCCGCGTAGTCCGGGTCCACCTTCAGGGAAAGGTCCGTGGTGAGCATCATGGGGGCGTGCTTCTTCGACGGATCGTGGGCGTCCGGCACGTTGGCGACCTTGGAGGCGTTCCGGGGCGTGTACTGCGATTTGCCCGCGGGACTCTTCGTCAGTTCCCACTCGTGGGCGTACAGGTTCTCGACGAATTCGTTGTCCCACTTCACCGGGTTGCTGGTCCAGGCGCCTTCCAGGCCGCTGGTGATCGTATCGCCGGCCTTGCCGCTGCCATGGCTGCTCTTCCAGCCGAGACCCTGCTGATGAATACAGGCGCCCTCCGGGTCGGGACCGACGTGGTCCTCGGGACCGGCGCCGTGGGCCTTGCCGAAGGTATGGCCACCGGCGATCAGGGCGACCGTCTCCTCGTCGTTCATCGCCATGTTCTTGAACGTCTGGCGGATGTACTGCGCCGCCAGGGCCGGGTCCGGATTGCCGTTCGGCCCTTCCGGGTTTACGTAGATCAGGCCCATGTGATCGGCTCCGAGAGGGCACTGAAGCTCGCCGTCCTCGCTGTGGCGCTCGTCATCGAGCCACGTCGTCTCGGGACCCCAGTCCGTCTCGTCCGCCTCCCAGACGTCCGGGCGGCCGAAGGCGAAACCGAAGGTCTTGAACCCCATGGACTCCAGCGCGCAGTTGCCGGCGAAGATGAGCAGGTCGGCCCACGAGAGATTCCGGCCGTATTTCTTCTTGATCGGCCAGAGCAGGCGGCGCGCCTTGTCCAGGTTCCCGTTGTCGGGCCAGCTGTTGAGCGGCGCGAAGCGCTGATGGCCGGAACCGCCGCCACCGCGACCGTCAAAGATGCGGTACGTGCCCGCGGCGTGCCAGGTCATGCGGATGAAGAGCGGTCCGTAGTGGCCGTAATCGGCGGGCCACCAGTCCTGCGAGGTCGTCATGACCTCTTCGATATCCTTCCTCAGCGCGTCTACGTCAAGGTCCCTGACCGCCTCGGCATAGTCGAAATCCTCGTCCATGGGATCGGACTGGGGCGCATTCTGGCGGAGCGGTTTCAGGTCCAGTTGATCCGGCCACCAGGTCTGGTTGGTCGTCATTTCGTTCCTCCGGTAATGTGTTCTGGGTATGGCACGACCGTTAGAAATCTTTAGCATGCCCGCATACAATCTTTCAGTTGTAAAAATACGGATTTTACCCGTGCCCAGGCAAGGGGAATATGGGGCAAATTGCAAAGGTTCGGGCAACCCCCCGCCGCCTCAAAATGGTCTTGATGCTTCAATAGAAGTTTGGCAAGATCAAGCATGGTTCCAATTGTTCCATTCTATCACTCAAAAGAGGTACTCGTGTTGACCGACGAACAGGTGCGGCAGTACCGGGAAGAGGGCTATCTCGTCTTTGAAGCCCTGATACAGGGCGAGCGATTGGCCTGTTACAAGCAGGTGTTCGATGAACTGGTCGCGAAGGGGCGCAAATTGACCGGTCATGTACCGCACTGGGGGCTGGAGCTGGACAACCGCGGTGAACCCCGGGCGGGTCTGCTGCACAAGGTCCAGGGGGTTTGCGTGGTCGACGCCCGTGTGCTGGAACTGGTGCGTGAACCCGCGATTGTAGACCGTGTGGCGGTACTGATTGGTGAGAACATCGATGTGTTCGGGACCAAGTTCTTTCCGAAGTTGCCCGATGGCGGCACGTCAACGGACTGGCACCAGGACAATTACTATTTCGGGACCGATACGGACCGCATCGTCAGTTGCGGGATCTACCTGGAAGACGCGGACGAGGAGAATGGCTGTCTGAGGGTGGTACCCGGCAGCCACCGGATGGGTGAGATCGTGGAGCATCGCAGTGAAATCAACAGGCACGGCAGCTGGACGAAGGTCGATGAAACGCAGGCCGTGGACCTGGTCATTCCCGCGGGCACGGTCGTGCTGTTTTCCGCGAACCTGCTGCACGGTGCCTATGACAACCACAGCGATCGCATGCGCTACAGCACGGCATGGCACTACATGCCCGAAGAACTCAATCCGGAAAAGTTCATGAAAGGGATTTACGAAGACCGGCACGTGGCGAGGAAGGTTTGATGAGCTGGGGCAAGAACAAGGGCTTGGTCACTGTTTCGGTAGCAGACAATCGACCTGGCCGGTTACACCCCGTTCCGCTTCCTTAAAACACAGTTGATACGGTCACCTTCCAGAACCGAACTGACAATCCGAAACGGAGAGGCCGCCAGTTCCGCCTTGAGATCTTCAGCGAAGAAGAAGTGCAGATACTGCGGTGCGCCCAACACGAATCCGTCCCCTTCCTCCAGGGTCTCGTAGTCGGGAGCAAATCGACGATGGTTGTCATCGCAAATATCTTCGTAACTTTCCAGTACGGAATCCAGGACGGTCTGCGAAAGTAAAACCTCGCCATCCGGAAGCAGAACTCGCGCGATCTCTTCTAAAAAAGCGATACGAGACGCGCGGTGAGGGACATAGCAGTAAACGTTGCCCATAAACGCTGCGGCAAAAGAGGCGTCGGAAAAAGGCAGCGTCGGCATTTCATATTGCAGGAATGTCACATCGATACGTTCATCCCGGGCATATTGCGCTGCCTGTTCAATCTGTTTTTCAGCGACATCGATCCCCGTTACGCTGTATCCCTGCCGCGCAAGCGCGAAGCACAATCGACCCGTCGCACATCCGATATCCAGCAACCGACTGTCTGCAGGGAATTTTCTTACAAACGCCTGTTCCGCCTCCCGGATCCCGTTTTTCAGTTCGTCCTTTCGGATATCGAGTTCTTCAGGACCATTGTACTTGTCCTTAACGGAGTGCAGTAACCTGCGGGATTCCTCGGCTCTATCGGCTTTCATGCGGCAACGCCCTTCTTGAAATCTTACGCAGGCACCTCGCTCAATATATCCCCGGCACGATCCGGTACTTCACCCGCTCCTGGTATTCCGCCCACTTTTCGGCGCCGTACTTCCCGGCGCAATGCCGGTCGTCAAACCGTTGACGGTAGGTGAAGAGCGAGACGATGAAGACGAAGTAGGTCCAGGCCCAGGGATTGGCGAAGTAGCCGAATACCAGGGCGATGGACAGGGCAAGGAACCCCTCGCCCATGTAGTTGAAGTGGCGGGCGACGCCCCAGAGGCCGCTGCACAGGATCTTGCGGTCGCCGGTCTTGATGTATTTCGGCTCGATGAGCCCGAGGAACTTGCGTTCGGGCCAGCGCTTGAATGTGTACTTCTGCAGGTTGGCGCCGCGCGAGATGCCCCACCCGAACAGGAACAGGGCGGCCGTCCCGACGAGCCAGACATTCGTCCAGGCCGGCGAGAAGCCGGGGTTCGGGTAGGCGGCCATGCCCCACAGCGGGAGGATGAACAGCCATCCGTAGACCACGAGGCAGCCCCAGATCAACTTGAAGCCGACGTTCTCGTGGATGAGGTCGTAGGTGTAGAGCTGAACGCGCTCGAAGACCATGTAGTCCATTATGTAGAAGGTGAAGAAGGCTGCATAGAGAAATACGCCCGGGTTGGCGTTCTCCCCGAAGAGTTCGTAATGGTAGGCGGCGCCGGACAGGGCATTGAGCGCCAGCATCGTGCCGCCCACGACGTACATGTACATCTTCACGTCGATGCGTTCCCTGAAGAACGAAATCTCCTGCGCCCGCCCGAACCACCACGCCAGGAACGCGTTCTTCACTTTGCCCCGCGGATAGCTGAACGTCGCAATCAGGGTCAGGATGATGGCAATGACCGTCCCGCCCGTCACGGCATAGACCGAGGACCGGTAGAACCAGTCCCGGGGCAGCCCCGTGAGCTCAAACGCCCAGACGATCAGTGCGATCAGGAACACGAGCATGCCGTTCAGGCGATAGTTGCGGGGCGCGCCGGTCTCCCGGTTGATGACGTATCCGGGTACCCATCTCCCCGGCAAAATGAGCTGGACCAGAAAGAACGCGGCATAGATCACCAGCGGAGTGAGGAATCCCCAGATCGCTTCCGTGCGGGAAAGCTCGAAAAGGTGGCCCATGCCCAGCCATTCTGTCATGATCGAATTCCCCTTTCTCAAATGGTGTGTGGATGCTTTATGTTAGTCTGTATCATCCAGCGGCGAAAGGAAAACGACGAAAGGATAACTATGAACGCGTCAAATCAGTTGAGCGCCGGCGCGGCGATGATCGACATATCCCCTCCGGCGGGGACGCACCTGGCGGGCAGCGGCGCCGGGGACCACCGGCCGACCCGGGTCGTGCTGGATCCGCTCTTCGCCAAAGCCATCGTCTTCGAGTCGGGCGGGCGGCGCGTTTGCCTGGTGATCCTGGACCTCACGATCGTCACGGGCGAATACACGGACCGGATCCGCGCGGCCGTCTGCGAGCAAACGGGCATTGAACAAGACGCGATCATGGTCCAGGCGACGCAGACGCATTCCGCTCCGAGCCTCGGCTACTTCATGCTGGATCCGGATTTACCGTTGGAGACCAGCGAGGAGACGGAGTACCTGCGCGGGGCCGAGCGCGCTTATGGCGACCGGGCCGCGGCCGCCGCGGTGGAGGCCGCGGTCGAAGCGGCGGGCAGGATGCAACCCGCGCGCATCGGTCTGAGCCGCGGCGTGTCGGGCGACCTGGCTTTCAACCGGCGCGGGATACGCAGGGACGGCACCATATTGATGCCCAGGCCGCTGGGCCGGGCGCAGCAGCCCTACGGAATCTCGGAGGTATGTTACCTGGAAGGACCGATGGACCCGGAGGTCGGCGTGTGCTGCGTCCAGGATATGAATATGAAACCGCTGGCCTTTCTCCTGCACTTCACCTGCCACCCGGTCAATACGTACGGAAACAGCGACACCTTCCTGGACGCGTCGGCGGACTGGCCCGGCGCCTGGTCCCGGGAGATGCAGCGGGCGTTCGGCCTCGACACCGTGCCGCTGGTCGTCAACGGCTGTTGCGGCAACATCAACCCCTGGCACCCCTTCGACTCGGATTTCCGGCCGGACCACCAGCGAATGGGGCGCGGACTATTCAGTTTGAGCGAACGAATCGTGCGCGACATGACGTTCGCCAGCGAGACCGCGCTGGATACGAGGATCGAAAAAATCGGTCTGCCCTTTCGCGAGATACCGGACGAGCGCCTGCGCGAAGTCGCCGCGATACTCGACGAGCGTCCGGAACCGCCGCGCGAAGTGGACGGGCAGGTCGACCCGCGCTGGTTCCGGGCGGCATCGACCCGCAGCGTCGAACTTTGCCGGCAGCGGGACGGCGAGTTCAGCTATGAGATCCAGGCCTTTCGCATCGGCGATCTCTGCATCGCAGGCCTCCCCGGAGAACCTTTCGTGGAAGGACAACTGGCGCTCAAATTGAACTCGGCGGCTCCCTTTCTCTTTCCGGCACACCTCACGACGCATTATGTCGGTTACCTGCCGACGCGGGAGGCTTATTCCCGCGGTGGACACGAGGCCAACGAGGATGTTACCTACTGGGCCAAGCTGGCCCCCGGCTGTCTTGAAACCGTGATCGAGCGGGCGCGAGGCCTGGTAGAGGAGTTGTTTGGTTAAACGATTATCGCGATATCGCGTCGTTTCCGCATTGCCGTGTCGTTGCGTTACCGAGTTACCACGTTACCGCGCTACCCCGGGACGTCCAGAACATAGCGCGCCAGCGGGGACAGGCGTCGGGCCGTCGCGGGCCGCAGGTACTCCCGCTGATTGGTCTGTTGCGGGTGTTCACGGGCTATGAAGGCGCAGTGCAGGGCCCGGCGCGGTGCGTCGCTCCGGTTGATATACGAACTGTGCCAGAGGCTGCCGTTGAACACGGCAACCGAACCCGCGCGGCCTGTCAGATGCACCTGGTCCGGATGGTCCGCCATGCGGTCGGTTACGTGGTCGGTAACCCGTCCGGGTTTGAGGTGGCTGCCGGGCACGCAGCGCGTCGCCCCGTTGGCCCGGGTGAAATCGTCGAGCATCCACATGGAGTTGACGACGTGGTAGGGTCCTCCGGGCGTAGCAGGTTGTCCCCAGTCGGCGTGCAGAATCTGCAGACCGCTGCCGGGCAACGGGTCGTGCCCGTTGAGCGAGTGCAGCTTGAACGGCCGCCGCAGGACCAGGAAGACGGCCGTCAAGAGATCGGGCTGCAGGTAGACCTCATCGAAAACCTTTCCCTTGTTGACCAGATCGGCAAGCCGGCGCACGCCTTCCATCTGGGCGACCTCCTCGCCGGCCTTGTCGCCCTCGCCGTCATATATCGCATCGAATGCACGGCGCAGCCCGGCAAGCCATTCCGGCGAGATGATATCCTCCAGCACCATGAACCCATCGGTATCCAGTGCGGCGCGTTGCGCGGAAGTCAACGACCGGGGTTCCAATCCGCGTTTCAGTAACTCGTTGTCCAATGTGGGTTTCCCCTGAATTGTTCCGTTGAATTGATTCCGGATATACTGTGTGCGTATTGCCCCGTGTGTTGCGCGGCGGACTACGTGACACGCCGCGCGAGCGTCCCCTGTGCTTTTCAGCCTGGTTCCGCGAGCGTCCCGGCCCATTGTTCAGACTCGTCCCAGAGGCGTTTCGCGGCTTCCGGGTCCTGGCTGTCCGAGGACGGTTCGGCGATGGCGCAACGCTCGTAGTACCTTCCCCCCTGAAGCGGCCGCCGGCTCGCGCACATCACGATGGTCTGCGCTCCCGCCGTAGGAGACAGCAGGACCAGGGAGGTCAGCGCGGAACTGATTCGATGTAGCGCCTTGCCCACCCAGCCGCCAAACGCCTGCGGCAGGGTCAGGTTAGTCATTACGACCCCCGGGTGTACGGCCACTCCGTGCAGGTTGTGTGTACCGGCAAATCGTCTTTCGATTTCAAATGCCATGTGAATCATCGCCAATTTGGACTTTCCGTACGCGTCCCAGGAGTGGTAGCGCAGCTCGTCGCTCAGCGGCCCCTTTTCGAAAAGGTCCTCGTTTTCGGCCCGGTCGTGCAGGCCGGAGGACACATTGACGACCCGCGCGTCACCACTTTCGAGTCCGGCCCGTTGCAGTAGTGGCAGCAGCGCCCGGGTCAGGTGGAAAGTACCGAGATAATTGGTCCGCCAGTGTATTTCGAAGCCATCACCTGATAGAGGCGCTTTCTTTCGCGGAGCGAGTGTCTTCTTGTGTATGCCCGCGTTGTTGATGAGCACGTGGAGTTTGCCGTGGAATCGGTCGCGATACCAGGCGGCGAAGGCGTTGACGCCGTCCGGATCGGCGAGATCCAGCTTGTGCGCCGTGATGTTGTCCGGGTCGGCGCCGTGCCTTCGAAGGTCGTCTTTCAGTGACGACGCCATCTGCACGACATCGCGGACGCGGGTCGCCACGACCGTCGCGCCCCATTCCGCCAGGGTCCTTGCGGTTTCGTAACCGAGCGAACCGGGTGACGCCCCGGTCACGATTACGTGACGCCCCGCCATGTCGACGGGCTCCGCCATGGGTTTACCGAGGAACAGTCGCCCCAGGTGCTTGACGGTTCTGGAAAAGGAATCGGGCATGTCCGTCCGGGGGAGTCTTTGCGCGGGCCGGCGTGTCCTGTCGCATCGCCTAGCGAGGTTCCCGTTTGACCACGTCCAGGTCCCACGCCTTCCAGTAGTACTTCACCGGATCGTCCCCATCCCACTGACCGTAAATCTCTTCCCAGGTCAGCCAGTTCATGTGAGGCTGGAGTGAATCCTCGCGGACCGGATGGCTTCTCGGCTGATACCGGTAATCGGCGGAAAGGCGGAGCCGGTCGGGTGTCAGGTTGTCCCGGCCCTGGTGGATGGTCAGGCTGTGCAGGATGATGACGTCGCCGCACGCGTAGTCGCCGCCTACCCAGGCGGAATCGTCCTCGACGGGAACCTGCCGCCCTCCGGGACCGACGCCTTCGGTCGTCTCCAGCATGCCGTACCGGTGGGATCCCCGGTTGACGGCTAGTCCGCCGAGTTCCTCGGGACAGTCACCCAGGGGAATCCAGGCCGTCCACGTCTCGTCCGATCCCCCGATGAAGTAGTTGTCCTGGTGCGGGGGCGTCGAATGGGTGTTCAGGTCGGGGAACACGAGCCTGCAGATGTTCCGGCTGTGCGCCAGCGGCGGTTCGCCGAACAGCACTTCGAACATGCCGATCAGCGCGGGGTCGAGTGCCAACGCATGGAAGTCGCGAATGCACAGGACATCGTTGTAGAAATTCTGCCAGCGCGGATCGTCGCTTTCGTACACGCGTGTATCCGGATGCGCGATGCCGCTCATGGGGTCCGATCCTGGCGCGAGCCATCCGTTATCGTTGCATACGGTGAGGATCTGCCGCCTGACGTCGTTGACGCGTGAGGGATCGAGCAGCCCGCGAAAGAACAGGCATCCGTGCTCCGCTGCGCGCCGCCGCAGTCCCGCCGGGTCAGCCAGCAGGTCGGTCGCATCTTCCAGTGCATGGATCTGTTTCATGTCGGCCATCGCCATTCGAAGATTCCTTTCCTGTTCTATGATTGGCTACGGATCTGCGTTGAATGTCCTTGAAACAGTCAATTTACACCGCTTTCTTTCCATTGTAAACACAGGTGTTTTCGCTAAAGCCATCTCTGCATTCAGGCAGGTGCTCCATCCGGACGACAGGAGAAACTGTTCGAGCCTCCCATGAGCGCTGATTCCTCCTCCCGCGACAGCAGGACGCCCGGCCAGCCGGAATCCCAGGACTTCGTCTCCCTTCCCGGCAGGCAACTGGCGTGGACCGTGTCAGCCTTCCTGCTGGCCATGTACCTGTCCATATTGAACCAGACTTCCCTGACCACGGCCATGCCCGGCATCATAGCCGATCTGGGCGGGTTCGACCGTTATGCGTGGGCGTCCTCGGCGTATCTGCTGGCAGCCACCATTTCAGCACCTATTGCGGGCCGGCTGGCGGACCTTTTCGGGCGCAAGTTTTTACTCATACTGGGCTTGAGCATTTTCATGCTGGGCTCTTTGCTCGCCGGCATGAGCGGTTCCATGACTCAGCTCATAGCTTTCAGGGGCGTGCAGGGTCTTGGCGGAGGGATCATCGTGGTCAGTTGTTTCGTGGCGATCATAGATCTTTTCCCTCCAGAGAAAAGAGGAAGGTTCCAGGGACTCGCCGCCCTGGTGTTCGTGATGGCCGCGGTAATAGGACCGCCCCTGGGAGGTTTCATTACCGACCTGTTATCATGGAACTGGGTTCTTTTGATGAACATCCCCACCGGAACGTTGATCCTGTTGCTCGCCATGAAGCTGAAGTACCCGCGCCCGAATTCGAGCTGGAACGCCTCGAGTCCGGATTACCTCGGCATATATCGAAACCGGACGGTGGCCGCCTCCGCAGCCCTGAACTTTCTGGCCGGATTCGGCCTCTATGGCGCCGCGCTTTTCGCACCGCTTTTCCTGCAGGTGGTACTGGGCACGACGGCCACTGGGAGCGGCGGCGTGTTGATGCCCATGGTGCTTGGCATCGTATTCGGCGGAATCCTGTCGGGACTGATCCTCTCGATGACAAAAGCAGGTTACCGGACGAACGCGGTGCTGAGCGCGGTTGCCCTATCGGTTGGCATGTACCTGGTGGCGACCCTGGATCAGGAGGCGGGACTGGGGCGGGCCATGGCATTCCTGGCCATCACGGGACTTGGCATCGGTGGCGCGCTTGCCACGGCCAATGTGGCCGTTCGGCATTTCGTACCCCACGGCATGCAGACCCTCACCGCTTCCACGCTTCAGTTCTACAGATTCCTGAGCGGTGCGTTGGGCCTGGCCTTCCTGGGTTCAGTATTGAACCTGAGGTTTTCGGCCCGGTTGGATGGCATGATGCCGGAAACGCTGAGGAACGCCTTCGACCCGGACTTGTTCGACCGGATCAGGCAGAATCTGCGGGTCCTGGTTGATCCTGAAGCCGCCAGAGACCTGGCGGCGGATGCCGCGGCGAAGGGGGGCGACGGCGCCGGGCAGGCTGAACAACTGATTGCCGTGCTCGACGACGCGCTTGCCGGGGCCGTACAAGACGTGTTCATGGTCGGCATGGCAGTGACGGCTCTTGCCATACTGGCCGGACTGTTTCTGAAGAACAAGCACGACGGTACAAACACCTGATGTTCGAAGCGTTCACTAACTGGATGACCGGATACCACGGTCGGTCATAAAGTTCCGGTACCGGGCGAATGCCTCGTTGACCTGTTCCGGCGTGAGACCGTAATCGCCCAGGTCGTAGCGGTGACGCTTCTCTCCCCGGCGCTGCCGGGCCTGCCTTTCCTGCCAGTCCTCCATGGCCTCGATTGCCGTCTGCTCCAGGGGCCAGCCGAACCGCTCGTAGATGCTGCGAACTACACCAAACGGATCTTCGATCAGATCTACGTAGTTCACGTCCATCCAGCGGTGTTCCAGCTCGGGATGGGTCTCCCGGAAGTGCACGGCCCGGTCCATCATGCCGCTCATTAAAGCCAACTGCTCTGCACCGAAGGATGCACGCGGCTGGGGCTCGTAGACAATCGAATGCGCCTTTTCGACAAAACTGTTCCAGGACCCCATGAATTGCGTAGGTTCGCGATGGGTCTGAATGAACAGGGCATCGGGATACGTCTCGACGAGGGTCTCAAGCTCCATGAGATGAAAGGGCATCTTCAACAGCCATTGCCCCTGGTGTCCAGGCTGACGCTGCCGGTGCTGCCACGTGATGTTCTGCAGGGTCCGGCGGTGGTGGGCGTAGGTTCGCTTCGAACCGGAGTCGGCCAGCCAGCGTCCGAATGCCGGAATACGGAATCGAACGGTAAGGGTCCACGACCCGAAGGCCATGCTCAGCAAGGGGAAATCCTCCACCGGTTCGTCCACGTCGAAATCGTGAACCCCTTCGAAGAGCTCGAGGGCATCTGAAGAGTTGAGCAGATCCTCGACCCACGACCGACGGGGGTCGTCCGGGGTACAACCTATCGTGGCATATTCTTCCTTCGACAGGCGTGGCGCAGTGATCTCGTAGCCGCGCAGGGCCCAAAAACGCTGGTCTCGGGACATCAGGCGGTGCACGTAGGTCGTGCCGGTGCGGTTTATCCCGACAATGAAGACCGGGCGGGTGATATTCTCCTGTTCGATCTCCGGATACCGCTGCCGTTCGCGGGTAAACCCGGCATTGATAATCAAGAGACGGCTCAGGTCGAAGACGATATCGAAGACACTGCCTTCCAATTGTTTGGCATCGGAGGTTTGGAATGCCCGAACCAGCTGCTGCATGTTTCGAAGCATCCACTTGGGGTAGGTCTGTTCGAAAGAGACGTCGTAGTCCTCTGCGTAGCGCTCGGCCCGCGTTATCAGGCGGTCGAAGTCCAGACTGCCTTGCGATTCGGGATACGGCCAGTGTTGGTGATTGTCCTGACCCAGCCGGTAGGAGCGCCTGAGCTTGGTCAACACGCCCGCCCACTTGATCGGATGCGGACAGTCCTCGCGGAAGGCCCGGTCACAAATGGGCAGCCTGTCTTCAGGTTTTTCCTTGCTGAACCAGTATTTTCCGAAATGATCGAGCACCGCCCAGCGTCCGTGAAGCGGTGATTTTTCGCCGCGAGCCTGGCAGGCGCGCTTAAATGATTCGAAGGGGACTTCGGGAAAATAGATTCCGAAATCCGCGAGCTCGAGCTCGTAGTAATCGAGCCGCGGTCTGCAGCAGTGGTAGATTGAGAATCGCCGGTCGGGATTCAGGGAAATGGCCGCACAGGCTTGACTCACCGTATCGACCGCCTCGTTGTTGGATCGAAACGTGAACCCTTCCGGCACGGATTGGCAATCCATCACCGCGGCCAGCATCTGCATGGTCAGATCGTCCGTTTGTATATGTCCCGTAGTAGAAACAGCCGTCTGCGGCAGCCGGAATATCGCCAACGGCATGCCGGCCTGTTGGGCAAACAGAAGGACCTGCTCGGCCGTCAGTTTGCTCCAGGGGTAGCCAAGCAGACCGAGCGGGTACGTCTTCTTCATGGTGGCGAGGTCCGGCTGCATCTGGTGGTCGATGCGGCTTTGCTTGAATTCGCGGCCGAAGGCAAAGAAATACTGCGGAAACACGGCCATCGTCGAGGCGTAGAACAGGTGCTTGAAGCGATGGCGCAAACACAGTTCGAGCACATTGTGCAGGCTGAGCGTATTGAGTTTGCGTATGGCGTTATACGAAGTGGCGAGACTTATGTCGGCAGCCAGATGATAGACGGCGTCGATCCGGTGGCATAGCCCGCTGAAATCCGCGTCGCTCAGACCGAACCGGGCCTGGGCGATGTCGCCGATCACCACGCGGATGCGCGGCGTGAATGCCTCGTCCCAGATTCTGGCTTGCCGCAGGGCGTCGCGCAGGCGCTCGAACCCGTGTTCCGCGTGGTCGGCCCGAATGACGCAATGCACTACCAGGTCGGCATGCTGCCGCAAGAGGTCGCGCAGGAGGAAACGGCCGACGAAACCGGTCGCTCCGGTCAGCAAAACCTCGCGAAAGTCGGCCGGCGATACCGGATCGGCCGGCGATCCCTGGCTGATCGTCGTATGGACGAATCGGCGCAGCGTATCGACGTCACGCTGGCAATGCGGCGGCAAAGATCCGACAAGCGGGGCCACGGCCGTGTCGGCGTTGGTTCTTACGGTCATATACCCTTTCCTTGAAATATGAATATCCGGCGGGACTCTTTACATCTCCGCCGAGTTCGTGAGTTGCGCTATCTTTTCATTCACGGAGAGTCGGAAGGTCGCCAACGCAGGATCGATGCCGTCTCCCGGGTAACGAAAGACATTGGGTATCGATTGGTAGCGATCGTGGACACGCGTTAACATCTCTTGTTTCCGTTCACTGATTGCTTCCTCAGCCTGAATATGGTGCGAAACCGTCGTCCTGAACCGCTCCAACTCGTTCGTCAGGGACTCCTTGAACTCGTGGACCGCAATCTGCTGACGGGTGACCTTTTCAAAGTGATAGCCCAGGGCGGCCAGGCGGATCGCCTCCGGGAGCATCCGGGGATGGTCCTTGCTGACCCGGGCTATGAACTTGTTGTATGCGGGGAGTTGCCTGGGAGCAAGTCGCCGGCGCAGGCCCATGAGTTCCAGGAAAACCGCGTTCTTGCTCCTGGGTTTTTGCAGGTGCGGGAAGGTGGTGAGGTGTTCAAACAGCGTCAGGCAACGTTTGAAGTAATTCTCAAGCGTCGGATCGTAGAGGGTAGTGATCACACGACGATATCCCTCAATCAACGTTTTGGGATTCATCTCCGGCTTGAAGTTGAGGCTCATGGCGTCAATTTCGATGGAT
Organism: bacterium; assembly: GCA_965202605.1. Taxonomy (GTDB): domain Bacteria; phylum JAAXHH01; class JAAXHH01; order JAAXHH01; family JAAXHH01; genus JAAXHH01. Next base: position 737,814 of record OZ241838.1, on the reverse strand, counting down.
TCCTCCGACAGGCGATTCTCTCCTTTAAGGCGCTTATACAGATCCGTGCCTTTTAAAGCAGCCAGCATATAGATCGGCGCCATGGGAATACCGGCTTCCTGGATAAAGTCGATCTGGGCGTCAAAAACACCTTCGTCATCTTCGTCCAGACCCAGGATAAATCCTCCCGTGACCTGCATCCCTTTGCGTTGGATCTTGCGTACGGAACCGAGCAGGTAGTCCTCCTGTTTGCCGACGTTCTGCCGTTTCTTCGTCTTGAGCAAAGCCTTCGGGTTCGGGGATTCAATACCCAGAAAAACCGAATTGAATCCGGCCTCGATCATGCCATCCATCAACCCATCCATACGTGCCAGGTTCACACTCGCTTCGGTGAACAGGGTGAAGGGATAGCCGTGCGCCTTCTGCCACTCGGCGATCACCGGCAGGAGTTGCAACGCCTCTCGCTTGTTGCCGATGAAGTTGTCGTCGACAATGAATAAATCGCCCCGCCATCCCTGTCTATACAGTGATTCGAACTCGTTCACCATCTGTTGCGGCGACTTGGTCCTGGGCACGCGCCCAAAGAGCTGAATGATGTCACAGAATTCACAATCGAACGGACATCCTCGCGAGAACTGCACGCACATGGAGTGGTAGTCGTTCGTATCGATGAGATCGAAGCGTGGCACAGGGGTAAGGCTCACATCGGGTTTTCGCGGCTCCCGGTAGACGGCCTTTGCCGTGCCGTTTCCCAGGTCGCGCAGAAAATCGGTAAAGATCTCCTCGGCTTCATCCAGCACGAAATGGTCTACCCCTTCAATCTCGTCATGATACGAGGTGGGATAGGGGCCTCCCGCCACCATGGGAACACCCGCCCGATTGCACCGCTCAATCACCTTCCGCAGGGAGGCTCGCTGGACGATCATGGAGGAAGTGAACACCAGATCGGCCCATTCCAGGTCGGCGTCCTCCAGGGAAGTCACGTTCATATCCACGACGTGGAGGTCGTACGAGGGCGGAAACATCGCGGCGATGGTAAGCAATCCCAGCGGGGGAAAAACCGCCTTGATCCCGAGCATTTCCAGCGCATATTTCGCCCCCCAGAACGCGGGGGGATGCTCAGGATAAACCAGCAGGGCGTTAGGCATGGCCAGAATCCCTCCATCCGTCTTTCCAGGATTCGCGTGCAGGGCAGGGGCTCAGTTCAAAACCGTCCCGGCGGAAAGTGGTCTTCGAGTGCGTTGGCGAAAGCCGATGTTGCGCGCCTGAAGCGTTGCCGGTCGACAAGGGAGTCGGTCTCCAGTTCGTCCGCATCCGCCTCGTCCCGGTCTTCGTCCACGTCTTTCTTACCGTGGATGATGTCCTGGGCCAACGACAGCGAAGAGGCCGTGGTCATCAGTTCGAGGGCGCTGACCTGGTAGTTGAACTGCATTCGGATGAATGCCCCCAGTTCGGCGACCGAGATCGACGTGAGTCCGAAACTGGACAAGGGTTCCTCCACGCCGCCCTCATTGTGTCCGCACAGTTCGGCGACCTTGCCGGCGATCTGATCCACCACGGTCTCCAGCGTAAGTTGGCCGCCGGTATCGACCGCGAATGCGTCCGGGTTGCTGAGCATGCGTCCGGTGCGCATGTAATCGGGCGAATCAACCGTCATTGGCGGCCGGGCGAACAGGGCGGTGATCAGGTGATCCCTGTCGTCCATGCCGCGCATGGCGTAATCGAGGTTGGTCATCGCGAAATCGGCGCTGATCGGCGGCATGCCCGAGGACCGCGTCAAGCGAAGCACGTGCAGATTGCGCGAGGCCATGCCGGCCTCGGCGACCGCGGCCAGGTTGAAGCACAGTGCCGGCAGTTCCCGACGGCGTCGGAAGGACGCGAGGCCGTCCAAAAACCCGTTGGCCGCGCTGTAGTTGACCTGTCCGGGGTTGCCCAGTGTCGAGGCGATGGAGGAGAACAGCACGAAATGGTCGAGGGGGCAGTCCGCCGTCGCCTGATGGAGATTGAGCGCGCCGCGCGCCTTGGGTGCGAATACCCTGGCCAGCGATTCGTTCGTCAGGTCGGCCAGCAGGCAGTCGTCCAACGTGCCCGCGAGATGGAACACGCCCTTCAGCGGCCGCTGCAACCCGGCGATGCAGCGCCGGACGTCCGCCTCTTCCGCGACGTCGCCCTGGACAATGTCGATCGCTATCTCTTCCTTTTCCGTGAGGTACCACAAAGCACTGGTTTTCCGTACCCATTCCGCGCTGCGCCGCCGCTCGGGGTCACGGTCCAGCAAGGTGAGATGCCGCGCACCGGCGGACGCCAGGTAGGGGAGCAGCAGCTTGCCGAATCCACCCATTCCGCCGGTCACCAGATAGGTCGCGTCGGGGTCGAGGAACGGGCGCAGATCGACAACCGGCAGCGAAGGATCGCCCTGTTCCCCCGGAGCCTTCAGGACCAGTTTCCCGGTGTGCTGGCCGGTGGTCATCAGGCGCAGCGCCTGGGCATAGTCGCGATAGGGGAAAGCGGTAATCGGCAACGGCGGCACGGTCTCTTGCGCCAGCAGGTTCATGCACTCCCGCGAAAGCTCGTGCGCCAGCACCGGGTCGTCGCTCATCATCCGGTCGACGTCGATCGCCGCGAAGCGCAGATTCTTGCGGAAGACGCTCAGGCTGAGCGCATTGTCGGAGTAGATGTCGACCTTGCCGATCTCGCAGTGCCAGCCGCCCGGACGCAGCGCTTCCAGGCACAGGGTGATATGGCGGCCGGCGAGGGAGTTCAGTACCACGTCGATTCCCTCGCCGCCGGTCGCAGCCATCAGCTCGTCGTACCAGTCGAAACTGTGCGAATCGAAGGCCTCGCGCACGCCCAGCGCGCGCAGTTGCTCTCGCTTGCTTTCGCTGCCGGCCGTGGCGTAGATCTCCGCGCCCGCATGCCTGGCCAGGGCGATGGCGGCCTGGCCGACGCCCCCCATGGCCGAATGGATGAGCACGCGCTGGCCCTTGCGCAGCCGGGCCAGATGAATCAGCGAATAGTACGCGGTGACATAGACCGACAGTACCGAAGCGGCCTCCTCCATGCTCAGGTTCGGGGGCTTGGCGAACACCAGGTGTTCGTTGACCACGGCGCGATTGGTGACGCACCCGCCCTGGGTAAAGGCCACGGCATCGCCGACGCGGCACGCGCGCACGGCATCGCCGACGCGGCGGACGATCCCGCTGGCCTCCATTCCCACCGTGCGGCCCAGCGCCGAACGTTCGTAGGACAGGGCCGGCAGCAACCCCAGCGTCACCATGACGTCCCGGAAGTTGAGCGCCGCGGCCGCCACGTCGATCTCCACGTCGTGCGGTCCCAGGGATGCGGGCTGGTAGGTCTTCATCTGCAGGCCGCCGATCTGTCCCGGATTGTCCAGGGCCAGCCGGTACGGGGGTTTCTCGCCTCCCGGTACGAGCGGAGACCGTTCCCGGATACTGATGAGCCTTGGCGTCCATACCTGTTTGCGACGCACCGCCAACTCGCGTTCGCGGAGGTCGCAGGACCCGAGCCAGGCCAGCGTATGCAGGTCCTCCGGGGCGTCCAGGTCCACCAGCCGGAAATCGACCTGCGCCTCCGTGCCAACGTCCGCGGCGATCTCCTGGTTTATGCTGCGGACCGCTCCCCACACGGCACTCGCGCGCGGAGTCGCCACGTCTAACGCGGCGCGGTGCGTCACCACGGTCAAGCGGCAGGTGCAACGCGCCTGATCCACCCGGAAAGGTATCAGCGCCTTGACGAAGGCGACCAGGCCCGCCACCAACTGTTCGCCGGTCGGGTCGCGCGGATCGGAGCCGCAGAAGAAATCGATGGCCTGCAGGTCGGCCGCCGCCGGCCAGTTGGGAAGGGTGTCGATGCGTTCCTCCGACAGGTCCGCATAGGGAATGGTGGTAACCTCGGGCGAATCGAGGAGTGTCACCCACTGGCCGGACAGACTGTCGGGCTCGCCAATCACCCATCGGGGACCGGGTGGCTGTTGCAATTCGGAGGTATTCGCAGCGACGTGTGGAGCTTGCAGCAGGGTAGTTTGCCGGTCGGTGCGCACTTCAGTCCAGCCGGCGGCCGGCTCAATGGCTTCGCTTTCGGCGTGCGTGACCAGTGCCAGGCCGCCGGGGACCGCCAGATGGCGCAGCAGGTTCCATTGCTCCGCACCGAAATTCGCGGCGTCTTCATGGAGTAAGAAAATCTCGGCGCCGTGTGGCCGCAGCAGGCCGTTATCCAGTTCGGGCGTCTGCCCCGCGGCGAGATCCAGACAGGCAAAGCGCAGGGAGGCATCGTGGCTGTGGAAGGCATCGTAGTGGGCGCGGGTTTGCTCCTCCGTATCGCCGACCAGCCAGAACTCGGTCTGCGCATCGGCGCTGCCGAGGTAGTCGAGGCATTGATTGAGCATGGCCTGCTCGGCGGGCTGTCCGCCTGCGTATTCTACGACGTGGCAGGCACGTCGCTCGCCGTCACCGGGTTCCTCAAGGGCGGCGATGACCGCCGAGGGCTCGATTTCACCGGCGGGCAGCCGGTGCAGCAAGGCCTGCGCTTCCGGGACGAATTTGGGCTGCCAGGATACGATGTGCTTGCTGCGAGGCAAGTCGTTCCAGCGGGGGTTGGAATTGAAAGAGACGTACGCGTCAATGCACAGCACCAGGTCGCCCGTATCCCCGTCGTAGAATCGGATGCTTCCTCCGGACCGCTCGCCGCGCCGTTCCGTGAATTGCCCCAGTTCGTTCACGTCCGCCCAATCAGGGTCTTTCTTCACGTGGCAGGTAAGACGCGGTCCGGTCGGCGGACTCAGAAAGGTCACGCCCGTAGCCCGTTGAGGAAGGGCGAAGATGTCTGTGGCACGCAGCAAATGATAGAGAAAGATCTGCAGGCCGCCGTCAAGCAGTGCGGGATTGGCCACGTACCCTTCCTCGCGCCCGGTGGTCCATAACTGTTCATCCATCTCGACGTCAAACAGGTAGTCGCCCGTATTGTTGTCGCTCAGCACCTGCTTGATATTCTGGAAATAGGGTCCGTACTGAAACGTTTCGCCGAGACTGGCATCCACGCGCTCGTAGAAATTGCTTTCGCCCACGTAGTAGTAGGGCACGAACGGGGCGGTGTCCACGTCTCCCAGCCGCAACGGAGCGTTCACCGGGTGGTCGCTGTTCACCAGGCGCACCTTGCCGCGGGAGTGCAATTCGCTCTGTGCCTCGGTCTCGTAGGACCGGGACGAGATGGTGAAGGTGAATTCGTCCGGCGCGTTGGCAACCGGAAACAGTTCGGTCTGCAGGCGCACCGGCGTCCTGGGGATCGGACACGGCTGGAGAAACTCCAGCGTTTCCACGTGCAGTGGAACACCTTCAAATGCCTGCAGGAGCAGTTCGATGTATCCCGCCGCCGGCATGATCGAGGCATGGTGCACGCGATGCTCCGCCAGCCAGGGAAAGTCCCGCTCCGACAACCGCGCTTCGAACAGCATGTGTTCGCACGGTACCTGATGGCCGATCAGCGGTCCGTGGGCGTACTCGCCCAGCTTGAGAAACATCTCGTCGTCGCTCATCTCGTCGCCTGCCGACTGATCGTCACGTGGATATCCGGGCAGCAGGTGGGCGATCGGTTCAGGGCGCGGGTACTGCGCGGCGAAGTCCAGCTCCACCCCGTTCCTGAATAGCGCACCGAGCGCTTCGTGGAAACCGAGGCAGACATCGGAGTCGCGCATGAGCGACGGAATGCAGGCTGCTCCGGCCGCTCCCTGAGCACTGCCTTCCAGGCACTGCGCTATGGTGGGTTGCAGGGCGCTGTGCGGCGCGATCTCCAGCACGACGTCGGTCCGATAGTCACGAACGATGGTTTCCATCGCCCCGGCGAACCGCACGGGCTGCCGGATATTCGACCACCAGTAGGCGCTGTCCAGCCGCTCCGTTTGCTCGCCGGTGACCGAGGAAACGAGTGGCACGTCGGCGTCGAAGCTGCCATCGTCCAGGAAGGACAGGGCCGCCAGTGCGTCGTCTTTTATCGGATCCATGGCGCTGGAATGGAAGGCGATGTTGCCTGGGATCAATAGATTCTGCAGATTGCGTCGATCCAACTCTTCTATGACGGGTTGTAAAGCGCTCTCCTTGCCGCAGATGACGGTGCTGGCCGGCGCATTCTCACAGGCAATCTCAACCTGCGTCGCCGTATCGCTTTCGAGCCGAAAGGGGACCCGCAACTCGTCGAGAAGTTCTTCCAGGCCCGGCCGGTCGAGGCCGATTGCCAGCATGCGGCCGGAACCGGCTACGCGCTGCTGCAACGCGGCGCGATGGAAGACCAGGCGCGTCGCCTCCGCCAGGGAAAGCGCTCCGCAGGCGTAGGCGGCGGCCACCTCGCCGGAGCTGTGGCCGACGACGCAGTCCGGATAGACGCCCCAGGTCTTGAACAATTCGACGAGGGCGCACTGGATCATGAAGATGGCGGGCTGGGCCAGCCGGACCTCGTTCAGCGCCTCCTGGGGGGCTGAGAAACAGGCCTCGCGCAACGAAATGTCCGAATGCTCCCGCCAGTGTTCCTCGATGGTATCGATAACGCGGCGGAAAACCGGGTCGGCGTCGTAGAGGGCACGGCCGCAACCGGCCCACTGCGTGCCCTGTCCGGAAAATACCATGGCGATCCGCCGCTCGCCCTCATCGACGGTGGTGACGGGGGTTGGATCTTCGGCAAATCCCTTAAGCGCCTCAATCAGTTCCTGCCGGGTGCGCACGGCAAACGAGGTGCGTACGGCGAAGCGGGTGCGGCGACGGCTGAGATTGCCCGCCAGGGTATAGAGGTCCAGCTCCTGCCCGGCCAGCGTTTCTCCCAGCTGTTGCGCGCTTTTTTCCAGCGTGCCGGACGTGCGCGCCGAAAGGGGAATCATGAAGCCTGCGGCGGGCGCCGGCGGCACCGACCAGACCCGGGGTTGCTCGGGACGGTATTCGCGCACCACGCAGTGCCCGTTGGCCCCGCCAAAGCCGAAGGAGTTGATACCGACCACCACCGGGTGATCGGGAAACGGTTCGCAGTCGGTCTGCACCCGCATCGGGCAACTTTCGAAGTCGATCTCCGGATTCGGTACCAGGTGATTCTTCGACACCGGCGCGAAGGTGCGCCGCTGCATCATCAATACGACCTTGAGCAGTGCGCAGGAAAACGCGGCGGCCTCCATATGGCCCACGTTGCTCTTGACGCCCGAAACCCGCAGCGGTTCGTCGCGCTCGACGCCACCGAACGATTCAGCGATGGCGTTGCCCTCGATGCGATCCCCCACTACCGTGCCGGTGGCATGGGCTTCGATATAGTCGAACTCCTGTGGCTCTCGGCCCGCGCGAGCGCTGGCCGCGCGCATCAATCCCACCTGTGCGTGACGCGTGGGCGCGGTGATGTACCGCCCCTGCGCCAGGCCGGCGCTGCCGTCGGCCGCACCGGCCGAATTGACCGCGGTAGCCTCCACCACGGCGTGGATGGGGTCCCCGTCCCGTTCGGCCGCGGCCAGGGGCTTGAGCGCGAAGACGAAGGCGCCTTCCGAGCGCATGTAGCCATTGGCTTCCGCGTCGAACGAGTGGCACTTGCCGTCCGGACTGATGACACCCAACGCATTGAAGCCGGTGCTCAGCCGGGCTGATCCGAGGTAATTGGCCGATCCGAGGAAGGCCTGTTCGCAGTCGCCGGAGTGCAGTGCGTTGATCGCCGTGTGCAGCGCCGTCAGGCTGGCGGAACAAGCCGTGCAACAGGCGAGCGACGGCCCCATCAGGTTGAAGTGGTAGGAGATCCGGTTGGCCAGCATGGCCACGCTGATACTGGCGATAGAAAACTCGGTCGACCCCAGTGGACTGCGCCAGTTGGATGTCGCCGGCACCTGCGCGCCGACGAATACGCCCGTGCGGCTGTTGCGCAATGATTGCAGGTCCCACCCGACCCGCTCGCAGGTCTCCCAGGTGCAGGTCAACAGCATCCGCACATGGGGGTCGGCGGACTGCATTTCGTGGTGCGACATCCCGAAGAGACTGCGATCGAAGCGCTTTTCCTCTTCCTCCCGGATCAGCCCTTCGTACGCGCTGGCGAACCGTCCCGGACCGGAGAATTCGCCGATCGGCCGATAGCCTCTGCCGTAGCGGTCGGTTACGGGTTCCTGCACGATCTCACGTTCGCTGAGCAGGCGCCAGAAGTCGTCGTCGGTACGGATTCCGCCCGGCATGCGGTAACTGTAGCCAACGATGGCAACGGCACCTTCGGAATTCCGTGCTGTCATGGTTCGCGATTCTCCGCTCAAAACAGCAAAGCCTTTTCAAAATCCCCGGGTGGATCGCATTCGCCTTATACATCGCAGTTTACCGAGGGAGTCGGCAGGCAAGCGCTCGCGCTCGGGGCGAATTCGGGATTTCAAAAAGGCTTTTGCAACGCGGGGCAGCCGCCCTGGCAGGCTTCCCTCGTCGTTTCCCCAAACACGGGCCGGCGTCATGGCCTGTGCGGCAATGGCGCAACGCATGCTGGATTCTTCCAGGCCACCTGGTCAGTAAAGTTAAAATCCAGGTTACTTCTTACTGACTATTTCATTGAGCGTCACTTCAGCCAGGTTGAACATCTGTTGCAGGATCTGCGGGCGCCGCAATCGCAGTTCCTCGACTTTCTTCCACAGTGCGTTCTTTATCTCCTCGATCGCTTCCTCGCGCACCTCGGAAGAGAGGGTACTGTCGGTCCTGAATTCGTGTTTCTCGACCGTGAAATCGGCAATGTCCAGTATGTTCTCCCCCACGATATTCAAATCGACCGAGCTTCTGACCTGCGGGATTTTCTCTTCGTTGCTGGCGTCGCTCATTTCCATGGCTCCTGGGGTAAAGGGATGGTCGGGATATGGGTTGATTCAGTTACTCGTGATTTCGACAATAGCCGCTTCTCGAGACTCGGAGATCGAAACGATCTTATCGAAACCGCTGATGGTGAAGACCTCGCGTACCGAAGCATTGAGAGAGCAAATGCCAAACTGTTTCCCCGGCTCGTTGAATTGCCTGGCCAGGGCCAGGGCCACGCGCAGGCCCGCGCTGCTTATGTACGCAACGCGCTCGAAGTCCATAAGCAAGGCGTTATCGCCCGGTTGCACGCCGGCAGTCACGACACGTTGGAATTCTTCGGCGTTGGCACCGTCTATGCGGCCCAGCACGATCGCGATCAAGATACCCTGTATACGCTCCCATTTGACATCGAATCCCATCGAATCTACCTCCTTTTGGATTGGATCCTGAAAAGCGGGAATCCGATAGCTTTCAACAGCACCCGGTCCGTACGACAGGCGCGGTGGCTTTCGGCGTTTTCCTGCGTTATTCACCCGGACAGCAGTACAAGTGATACGCCGCAGTACGTGCGATAACTTGACCAGCACAAAAACCGAGAATACACACGCTATGATGAATTGTCAAGGCTTTGAAGTATTACTGATGCCGCGGGAAACACGAACGCGACAGAGAAACATGCGCGCGCTGCCGCTCCTCGACCGGCAACCACCGTCTGGCATTGTCACCCGTATATACAGATTCCGGCCGGTACAGCCGGTCGACGGCGCGCTGTTCAAAGCAGTGGGCAACCCAGCCGCCAACGCGTCCCACGGCGAAAATGGGCGTGAAGAGATCGGGGTGTAGACCCAGGCCGTTGAGGAGCAGGGCGGTGTAGAACTCGACGTTGGTCTGGAGGCGCCGGCCGGGCTTGTACTCCTCCAACAGCTCGATGGCGGTTTCTTCGACGCGCAGGGCCAGGGTGTAGAGCGCATCTTCATCGGCGAAGAATGACCTGGCGGCGCGCGAAAGGACGTCAGCCCGTGGGTCCCGAACGCGATAGACCGCGTGTCCAAAGCCCATGAGGCGTTCGCCGGCTTCGAGTTTTTTGCGAAGGCAGGATTCGGCGTTTCCCGCGTCGTCGATCGCTTCGAGCATGGAAACGACCGGACCCGGCGCACCGCCGTGCAGGGGGCCTTTGAGCGCGCCGATTGCGCCTGTAACGGCCGAGATCAAGTCGGAACGCGTGGAGATTATGACCCGCGCCGTGAACTTCGTACTTCGCCTTTTCCGCGATCTCTTCAAGCGGATATCCCGCGATGACCAGTTCGCCGGCTTCTCCATCGACGCTGCTCAGCCGGGTTTCCGCCGCTACGACGTCCTTCAGTCCAGGTGAATAAGACATAATTAGCTCCCGGTTGGGAAATACGTGTATTCCTGTGTAATGATCATTCCGACAACATTTCAACCACCAGGTCGCCCATTTCCGTCGTAGAAACCTTCTGACCGTCCCCGGAAGCCAGGATGTCGGCCGTCCTGTATCCGTCCCCGAGCACTTTCCCCACGGCGCGTTCCATGTCCCCGGCGCCGTCCGGACATCCGAGGCCGTACCTGAGCAGCAGGGCCGCGCTCAGGATCGTCCCGATCGGATTCGCGACGTTCCTGCCCTCGATGTCGTTCGCGCTTCCGTGGATGGGCTCGAATAGCGACGTGCCGTCCAGGGAGAACTCCGCGGACGGGACCATCCCGATAGAGCCGGCCAGAACCGCCGCTTCATCGCCCAGTATGTCTCCGAACATGTTGGGCATGATGATCACGTCGTAATCGGCCGGCCTCTGGATCAGGTTCATCGCGCCCGCGTCGACGATTTCATGCCGCGTATCGACGTCCGGATATTCTTGCGCCACTTCCTCGACCACATCGCGCCAGAGCCTGGAGGATTCCAGGGCGTTCCACTTCGACATCGAGGTCAGCTTAGCCCGTCTTTGCCGGGCCAGTTCGAATCCATGGCGCGCCAGCCGTTCGACCTGGTAATCATAATACTCGATGGTGTCGACGGCTCTTCTGCCCCCGGGCGTATCTTCCCTGAACTTCGGCCGGCCGTAATACGCACCGCTGGAGAGTTCGCGCAATATGATGAAATCAATACCGTTCTCCACGATGTCGTTCTTTACGGCCGACGCGTCCTCCAACCCCGCGTACAGCCTGAATTGCCTCAGATTCGCGTATACGGACAGCTCCCGCCGTAGACGAATCAGGGCGTAATCGGCCCGGTCGGGCAGGTCCAGGTGATCCCATTTGGGGCCGCCTGCCGCGCCGAACAGGACGGCGTCGCTGCGCCGGCATGTCTCCACAACTTCATCGGACAATGCCACACCCTGTGCTTCGATCGACGCGCCTCCGACCAGGTGGTGGGAGAAAACGAGATCTAACTGGCGTTGCTCTCCAACGGCCGTCAGCGCTTTGACGGCCTCACGCGTAATCTCGGGACCTATCCCGTCCCCGGGCAATACTGCGATGTGAAACACCTGGCGCCTCCTGGTTCTTCAGACTCTCTGCTTTAACCCAGGTTTCTTACCGAGCTTCCCTGCTTTAAAGACCAAATCCACGTCCCTGGCCGATATTTCGAATAAAAACAGGGTTGACATATTGTCAATATTGATTAATTAATCAATATCACTCTAATTCACTCACCCGAGGCAGGAGTATACGCACCGTGAAATACAAGCGCCACCTGACGTCCCTGGAGGCGGCCGGCGCCCTGAACGTCAGTCCCTCGACGCTGTACTCCTACGTGAGCCGGGGCCTGATCCGCTCCGAAGCGAGCGGGGCTGGCAGGCGCAGAAGATTGTACCGCAGCGAGGACGTCGAACGGTTGAAGGCCCGGAAGAAAGCGCGCCGGAACCCGGGGTGGGCGGCCAGACAAGTGCTGCACACCGGGGATCCCGTGCTGGAGTCGGCAATTACCCTGATCGCCGACGAGGGATTGTACTACCGGGGTCGGGACGTGCTGAACCTGGCGGCCACCGAATCGTTCGAACGCGTCGCGGCCCTGATCTGGACGGGCGATACGAGGTTCGGCTTCTCCATACCTGCCGGAGATCCCCTGGATGACAAAGAAATCCTGCGCCGTTTGCGGCCGCTCAAACCCGTCGAGCGGTTCCAGGCATTGCTGCCCCTGGCGGAGGCCAAAGATTTAACCGCGTATGACCTCCAGCCGGAGGCAGTCGCAACCACGGGAATGCGGATACTCTGGTTCCTGACCGCGGTTGCCACGGGGAAGAACCCGTTGGGGGGCATCGCCCGGGCGGTGAGCAGGGCCTGGACGGCGGAAACCGATGGCGCCGCGGAATTGATCAACACGACGCTGGTGTTGTTCGCCGACCACGAACTGAACGTATCGACGTTCACCGCGCGCTGCGCCGCGTCGGCCGGTGCAACGCCTTACGGCGCTGTGGGCGCGGGTCTGGCGGCGCTGCGGGGATACAAGCACGGCGCGGCCCATGAGCGTGTAGAAACGCTGTTTAAGGAGGCGGAATCCGGCGGAAGCGCGGAACAGACGATCGTTGCCCGTCTTCGGCGGGGCGAGGGGATTCCCGGTTTCGGTCACGCCGTGTACCGGGACGTGGACCCGAGGGCGAGGCTGCTTCTGGAAATGATGGAAGCGCGCTTCCCGCGATCAAAAGACCTGGCCCTCGCCCACGAGATCATCGAAACCACCCACCGGCTCGTTTCAGACCGGTACAACATCGACCTGGCGTTGACGGCCCTGGTGCGCGTACTGAAAATGCCCGAGGGGAGTGGCATGGCGCTTTTCGCGCTGGGACGCTCCGCCGGGTGGATCGGTCACGCCATAGAGCAGTACGAAAGGAACCGGCTGATCCGGCCCAGGGCGAAATACGTCGGGCAGCGGCCGGCGATATAGTGGCTTTACATCACACAATCCCTGGTTACCGGTTCATAACGCACTCAACCTGAACTGACAATCGAAATACTCGGAACCAGCGTCCGCTGTATCGACTTCCACATTTCCCTGTCCGTAGCGCACAGCAGTCCCTTGCGGTCGTCCACAGGAGAGTACTTCGTCCCGTCCGGTCTTCGAACGAAGCCGCCCGCCTCCTGCGCGATCAGGACGCCCGGCGCGTGATCCCAGACCAGCGTGCGATACAAGAACAGGAACTGCAATTCGTTCTTTGCAAAGGAAGGATAGTTGTGGCCGGCGCACCGAGTGCGTTCTATGGATCGAAAGACTGCCGATCCCGCTTCGGCAACTTGACGCAGGGAGTCCGGCAGAAACGTCGTCAGAAGCGCGCCGCGCAGACCGGACAGGGGCAGGATGGAGGACGCCACGGCCAGACGCGTACCGGCTTCGTAGGCACCGCTTCCTTTTTCGGCGCTCGTCAGCATGCCGTTAATCGGGTTCAGAATCCAGGCACCGATGGTCACGCCGCGATGAACCAGACCGACCATCACGGCAAACGGCGTTTTCCCCGATACGAAGTTCCTGGTCCCGTCCAGGGGATCGATTACCCAGACGGGCGCATCAGCCTGAAGTGCCGACAACAGGCCTGGATCATCGTGGACGCTCTCTTCTCCAAGAACCGCCGAACCATCGAGCAAGCCTGGCAGATGAGATGTCAGGAACGCCTCGCATCGGGTATCCGCGGACGTCGTGATTTCGCCCGCGTTTTTCTCTTTGATATCATCCTGTCCGAGGTTTCTCCACAGCGGCATGACGATCTGATCGGCCGCCTCGCGAAGGAGGGCCTCGACCCGGGCGTGGGGGATTTCCATGGGGAGACAGTCCTCTTTCTACGCCAACGGCCTTCCCCAGACCACGCGCGTCTGCAGCTGGAAGTGGACTACTCCTTTGTCATCGGCGAAATCCGCCAGGATCCGGGTCAGCTCGGCGTCGAAGGCCCTGACGTTTCTGGCATCCATGTGCTCTCTGGACATGCTTTCTCTCGAATGAAAGGACTCAACGTAGTCTTCCACTGTCTGGGAGAAGTTAACGGGGACCGTCCTCCGGTCTCCAACTGATCGAAGATGCCCTCGGCTCACAAGCTCCTTGACCAGGTCGATCTGCTTGAAATGGCGATTGGTAGAATACTGTCGGATGAGTTCGCGCTCCACTTCGCCCCAGGGCGCATCAAAGGGGCGGTCTCCTTCAATGATCGCGACATATCCGTCCGGCGTCAGTATTTCATGAAACCTCGGGAACACCACGCTCCAGTCCATCCAGTGGATGCTCGCCCCGGCGGTCACCAGGGAGTAACCCGGTTTCAGTTTCACCTCTTCGACTCGGCCCAGGATCCACCTGAGGTTCGGATGGCCGCCCTTGTCCAGCGTTTTGCCCACGCGGATCATTTCGCGGGAGAAGTCGACCGCGTCGACGCCCGCCACGTGATCGACGAGCGACCGTGCGAGCCTTCCCGTACCACATCCGACGTCAAGTACCCGGCCGCCCGATGCCCCGGGCAAACCCAGGAGTATCCGGTAGGTTTCATCCGGATAAGGCGGCCTGTGTTCATAGGATTCCGCCATGCTTCGATGCTTGAAGCGGGCGGCGTATGCTTCCTGATATTGCAGCGGTCTGGGCGGATTTCGGCGCAATATCGGCTCCGTAGCGGTTACCGTTACTGGCGCATCGTCATGGGAGCTGGCAACGAATCGGCAAGAGAACCTGTCAGCGCATCGTCAAGCGAGCCCGCCTGCGAATCGTCAAGCGAGCCCGCCTGCGAATCGACCGAAGCTACCAGAATCCCAAGTCATGCACTTTTTGATACGCGTTCAGTTTTTCCGGGTCCGGTTCCTCGAGACCATATGCCTTGAAGAACGGGCCGATCCATGCTTCACCCAGGTTCCGGCGGATCGTCCCTCGGGCGGCCACGAGATCCAGGTACCGGTCGCCGACCCCGGCGTAGCCCAGGTCGATGTAACCGCTCAGCCTGCCTTCCTTGAACATGACGTTGGGCAGGCAGTAATCGCCGTGGGTAAAGACAAGGTCTTCCTCCCTGGGCACGGCCTCCTTTATATCAGATAGCTTTTCAGCAAGAAAGGTTCGGGGCTCGCCTTCGGGGATAAGCTCGTCCAGGGCGCCGCTTTCGATCAACCCTTCCGCCCAGGGGATGAATCGCGACATGCGCCAGTCCAGGGTGCAGGATTCGGTGCCCAGGGCATGGAACTCCCGCAGGCCCCGTGCGAACTCCCGCACGAGACTCGCTGGATCGCCGGTCACGTCCGGATGAATCCCCGTGACGCCTTCCATCTGCGTCATGACCAGGTACTGCGTATCGCCTTCGACGTGGAAGCACCGGAGCTCGGGTACGGGGAGCTTGCCCCGCAGCCACGACAGGGCCACCGTCTCGGTCAACAAGTCCGATTCCTGCAGTCTCAACCGGACGTCTCTCGTCTTCAGGATCAGTCCCTGCTTCAGGGGGTGCGTGAAGAGATACACGTCCGAGCACGACTCGGTCCGCAGATTCCGATCGTCGGACGAGTAGCCCCCCAGGCGATCGCGTACGGGATCCGGAAGATCATCGTATTTCACTGGTCATCTCACAACGGATATCTACCGCCGAAGAAGGCGCGTATTATCAACTCCCGCTCGGGAACTTCGCGTTTCTCGAATCCTTGAAACAGCGTGCTATCATCATACGAGATGCCACGGACTTCCAGTTCATATCGATTCTCTCGACATTCGAGCACTGCAAATCGTGCAACCGGCTCAGTATGGCAACCCAGCGATCCCGGGTTTACATATCTGGCCTTACTCACTATATCCGAATTTGGATGATGGTGGCCATAGAACACGATATCTGAATCCAGATTACTGAATATCTCATCCAGATCGGCGGGTTCAGGGTCCCTGATGATAGGCACGAAGTCTCGTCGGGATTCGGTGAGGCCGTAGTGGAGGAACGACACGCACACGTCTTCGAATATGTCCTGAATCAGGTAAGGCCATTCTCCGACCATGGTCCGTAGCGAGGAATCAATACAGGAATGAATCCATTGCTGATGTTTCACTTCGCCATCACTCATCCACGAGGGCTGAGGATCGGGAAGGCCATGGGCGAACCAGGCGTCGTGATTACCCATGATCAGATGCATACGAGGTGTGTCCAATAGCAATTCCAGGCATTCCGCGGGATACGGACCGATTCCAATGGAATCACCGGTATGGAAAATCGCATCACAACCCTCTCGTCTGATGGCTTGCAGGGCTGCTCGAAGCGCCGGAAGGTTGCCGTGAACATCTGTCAAAACCGCAATCTTCATTTCCTGGGAGTCCGTTACCCCTATCGATCCTTCAGTATCCTAACCCGAGTCGCGAGATGTCGCGTGCAACAAGAGGAATCGCACGCTGAATGAGCCAGTGGTTTCTGAGTTTATGCCCCGGAGATTCGGCATAAAGGTTTCGAGCGGGAACACGTAAATTACACATGCGTCTCGTGACATTCAGTGAACGGAGGGGTCGTGTATGAAAGAAACAGAACGCGTCCATCGAATGCCAATAATTGCCGTAGTCTCCGATGATAAGCAGGATGCTTGATCGTCCTCATGGCTTCGGTCTCTGCTACCCAGGCGACATCGGTCGTTTCATCTCCTGCCATCGCTTGACCGGACAGCCAGGTACCGAGGAAATCGAAGATTACACGGCCTGCGCTGAGGTTGGTATACACGCCGACCAGCCGGTCGACCGCTGCCACGACGTTTGCTTCTTCCCTTAATTCACGTAGAACGCCATCGATAATGGTCTCGCCTTCCTCGATCCGGCCGCCTGGAAACTCCCATCCTCGCCTCGGGGTTTCAACCAGGAGCACCGCGTTTCCGCGCTCTACAAGGATACCCGCGGCGACGTGGAATCTGGGAGGAATCGTAGACACCGTTATTACACTTTCAGTTTCTGCTTAAAAGATGAACAAGGCTATTTAGTGATATGGGCTGAGTTACGGCAACCCGTAGGCACCATTCGACTGTACGTTCTCAGTTGCTGGTCCAGCCGGAGGACGAATACCGAGGTTCAGTTAGAGCAAAGCGGGTTGTTGAGAGGAAGAACCGCGCAACCAACAAGAGGTTAAGCACGCCTTATTATAGAGTCTGCCTATGCCTTCACCTGGTCCATTAAAGAACGAAGAGCTTCGTTTACGGACTCGTCGGTGGGGAATGCTTTTGCTACATCAGGATGTAGCAATACCAGATTAGAACCCGATTGGAAGGACTTCAGATACTTTCCCCGGACGCCCGAACCGAGATCTTCACGGCAGTACTCAGGGCGGAATCTGTCTGTATCAGCCTTCTTCATAGATATGCCTTTCTCTACGTGTCATCATGCGAACGTGTATTATCCTCGTCTTTCCACGGCGTTGGGTATGTGAAACTACCAGAAACCGGTTGAAGTTTGACTGTCCGAACGTAAGAAATCGTTCTTCACTCTCTGAGTGATCGGGATCGGCGAAGGTAATCGCCAGCGGATCTCCAAAGTTGTTGGCCCCTTCATGAAAAGTGACGTTATGTTTAAGCTCGTTCGCTTTTGCTTTTACCGGATCCCAATCAAACTCCATCTTTCGAGAACTCCTTATCTATTGTAACCACTTTACTGTCTGATTCCAAACACCAATACACTGTCTTATCTCATTATGTATGGATTTTTACTCTTACCTCGTATTCACCATGGCTAAAGCGTCCAATACCTCACACACTTCCGCCACGGTCGCATCGGGCATCTCATCCGGTGTACGCGGTTCCATGATGCTGTAACGCCCCCATCGTATCCAGATCGTCTTCATACCAACGCGTTTCGCGGGAATGATGTCGTTGTCGAGCCGGTCGCCGATCATGATCGATTCGGATGCTTTCGTGCCTGCGTTGGCAAGGATGGTCTCAAAGAGACGTTGATCCGGTTTCTTGATTCCGATGCTCCCGGATACGTCGGTATGGGTGAACCAGCGCAGCACGCCGAGTTCCTCCAGGCGTGTTGTGACCGATGCGGGCGCATTGGCAGCAAGGCCAAGCCTGTATTCGTCCGCCAACTTTTTGAGTAGCCGGTCTACTCCGGGATAGAGTCGGCTTTCGATCTGCCTTATCTCATCGTAGTGCGAACGCAACTTGCCGGTTATATCGTTATGCAGACTTACGTCCGGTCTTGCAAAATGCCACGTAACAGCGTGCATCGCGCTTGGAACAAACGACCGGATCTTCTCGTCATCCAGTTGCCGGTATTCGTCCCGCGTCAACGCGAAGCCGAAGTCCCCCAGTACCTTTCTGTGTACTTCTGCCAACGCGTCCATCTGCGCTTCGGCGTCCAGGATGGTTTCTCCGACATCGAAGAACAAGGTTGAAATCAACAGTAGACTTTCTCAGAATGACTTGCGTGTTTACATTGTGCCATCGATACAAGTGAGCGGCGCGCCGGGAGAGAAGCTTACTCACTGATTGGCGTTTCATGCCTCACCGTATACTAAACTACGCGATTGCAGGACGATGTTCAAGGGAAGGGACGTAGGGAAAGACCGCAGACCTTGGAAGTGGTTGCTGAGTCAGAAGAGGTGTATGACGGACGCATGGAAAAAGCGATCGTATTTGATTTCGACCTGACGTTAGCTGATTCGACAAAAGGCGTGATAGAGCGTGTCAATTTCGCGCTGGATGGAATGGATTTGCCCCGGGCCGATGAGGACCGGATCAGGCACACTATCGGTTTGTCCCTGAAGGCTACCTTTGAAAGCCTGGCAGGACGAAAACGGAGTGGGGATACAGATGTGTTCATCAGCCGTTACGTCGAACGAGCCGACCAGATTATGGCGGATCTGACGGTTGTGTATGACTGTGTTCCGGACACGACTGCCCGATTGATTGAAACCGGTTTCGACTTGGAATCGTGTCGACCAAGTTCCGGTACAGAATCATGGAAATCCTCGAGAGGGAAAAGCTTTCGGATAGCTTCGGCGTCATCGTGGGTGGAGAAGATGTAACGGAACACAAGCCGCATCCCGAAGGATTGTTGACAGCCGTGTCCATACTGCGAATGAAAAAGGGCAACGTGTACTACGTAGGGGACAGCATGGTGGATGCGTTAACGGCCGAACGGGCCGGAATACCCTTTATCGCCGTGCTGACAGGTACTACGGGTGAAAACGAATTCAATGAACTCCCCAACATCGCGGTTGTCGAAGACGTTTCAGCGTTACCGCGCCTGTTCGATGGCCGGTAGAAAACCCGGTCGAGAATTGCGTTGAGTTTCCGTATGGCCATTACAAGCAGGAACGCTTTTCCGCCAGGTTACTCCGCCCGCCACTCCCCATCGAAACCCGTATAACCATCGGTATAATGTTTGAGCCGGTCGGGAAGCCGTTCGGCGAGTGCTGCGGCCGAATCAGGGAGCGGCCAAGGCGCGTCGATGCGCCAGGCTTTGGGACGGAACCCGATGCCGCAGGAGTAGCGGCGTTCGCGGGTGGCCATGTTGGCGTGCCAGGTGAGCGCGGCGAAGCAGATCAGGTCGCCTGGATCGGCGACGACCGGAACGCAGCCGGGTACCGACATGGGATCGTAGAGCGTATCGGGCGTCCCGCCCTCGGGGTACAAACCGCTTCGGTCCGGTCCCATAACGAACCCCGCGGGGCCGTGCCATTCGGGATAGTGGGATTTCTCGATGACCGCGATGCCGCCGCGATCGGGATGGCTCCCGTTGAGGTAGAACCAGCAGCCGCTGGGGATGGGGTACCGGTTCAGCACGTCGTTGGCTTGCCGTGGCTTTTCAATATGTCCCCTGTGGTCCTGGTGCCAGCGGCCCATGCCCTCGCCCGGCGTGCGCAGTATGGCCGCGGAGCGGTGCAGGCAGAGGTCCGTCGTGCCGTGCACGGTTTGGATGAACTGCATGTAGGACGGGTTGTCGACCAGGTCCCAGACGGGCTCGCTGTCTTCCGCGAAGGCCATGTGATATCGGTTGGACGCCGGTGGCAGGTCACCGGCAGGGTCCAGGTGCCGGTCGATGGATTCCTTCAGGGCAGCCACCATATCCTGGTCGATCATCTTTTGGATGACGCAGAAACCGTGTTCATCCAGGCAGTCCAGGGCCGCCTCGAGATCATCGCGATGGAAATGATAGTTGTAGTCCGGCATGGTTTCCTCCGGCATGGATCTCCTCCGGTATGGATCGCGCCCAAAGCGTCTTTTACAATGCGTCTTTTACAATGCGTCCTTTACTTAGTATCCTTTACTAAGCGCAAATAAACTGCTCAACCTCGACGGGGTGGTCGACACAGATACACGGACCGATCTCGGCGGCACGCCGCTCGAATGCCAGGACTTCCGCTTCGGTCTTCGACCACCTGGCGCCCAGAAACTGCACGCCCGCCGCAGTCGCGGCTTCCAGGTCGCTCAGGGAATCGCCTACGTAGATCGTCTCCGAAGGTGAAGCGCCCAGATCGGCCATCGCCTTTACGATGCCCTCGCTGTCCGGCTTGGGTTCGGATACGTCGTCATCGAAGACCAGGGTGTCGAAGGGGGACAGGGGGACATGGCGGAGCGTAATCTCCCAGGCGCCCGGCTTTTTCCGGTAACGATGCCCATCTTGTTTCCACGACTTCGGAGGGCTTTCAACAGATCCTGAACACCCGGGTAGACGCCGCCGAAACAGGTTTCATGGAGGGCGTGGTAGTTGGCCAGAAACCGCCGATGGGCACCGCCGACTTCGTGATGTGGAACGAAATACCCCAACAGCCGCGGCTCGGAATTCAGCCGGAGGGTCGCAAGCCGGTCCGCGGGGATTTCCTCGTGGCTGATCTCTTCGAGGGTACGCTCCATGGACCGGACGTACAGGTTCCAGGTATCGATCAGCGTACCATCCAGGTCGAAGAGTACACAGCGTATCATTTTCCGTTCGAACTCCGCCTGGATACGAGGGCCTCGACAGCCCGGGTTTTGTCTTTTCTTCCGGATTAACCCACTGCGGGCGACGGCCTCTCCGCGATGTTTTCCGACTTCACCCGTTCCAGCATCTGCGACATCTCCCGGACGATCTCCGGGTGGTCGGCGTACCGGTTAATCCTCTCCGATATGTCGTCTTCGAGATTGAAGAGTTCGCCGGGGTGCGTATGGGCCACGTAACCCCGCTCCTCCTTGAACCAGTCGGGTTCGTCGTTGTCGTCTCCGTCGGGGGAATCGATAAAGACCCAGTTGCCCTTGCGTATGGCGAAGTTGCCGTGACAACTGTGGTGTACGGCAAACTCCCGCACTGGATCATCCGTCTCGCCCTGCAGCAGCGGCAGCATGCTCACGCTGTCCTCGCCTTCGTTTTCATGCAGTTCGAAGCCCGTAAGCTCGGCGCACGTGGAAATGAAATCACCCAGGATGGTGAGCTGGTCGCAGACCGTGCCGGCAGGCGTCACGTCCGGCCACCGGGCGATAAAGGGGACGCGGTGCCCGCCTTCCCAGGTGTCGCGCTTGACGCCGCGCAGATTCGCCATGCTGTAGTGGCCGTGAATGCGCGCATGCTCGTAACTCCCTCCGTCCGCGGCGGGGGCGCACTCCGGTCCGTTGTCGCTCGTGAAGATCAGCAAGGTGTCGTCGGCGATTCCGTGGCGGTCAAGGGCCGCCATGACCTGGCCCACCACCCAGTCCACTTCGCACACGAAGTCACCGTAGCGGCCGGAGCCGCTCCGGCCGATGAATGGCGCGTTGGGCACGATGGGCGTGTGGGGCGAGGTGAGCGGGAAATAGAGGAAGAACGGATCGGGCCCCGACGATTCGATGTAGTTCACCACGCGTCGTATGAATGCGGGGATCATCTCCTCGAGCGTCCAGCCGGGTTTCATGACTCCGGGCCATCCGAACATGTCATCGGGTTTGGGAACGGTCGGCTCCCCGGCAAGGCGGTCCTGTTCGAACCAGGTGTAGGGCGGGAAATTCGGCACATCCACGCCGAAATACGTGTCGAAACCGCAGTCGACCGGCCCGCCGCGCATGGGCTGCCCGAAATCGACGTGCCGTTCCCGTTCCTCCCGGAGTTCACGGTCCGGCCTGCCCACCGCCGTGCCTTCGTGGGCCGGTTTCTCGTCGCGGGTAGCCCACTCCCATCCCAGGTGCCATTTGCCGATGCACGCGGTGCGGTATCCCTGCTGGCGAAGCATCTCCGCCGCGGTGAGCCGGCCGGGCTCGATCAGGGGCGGGTCGTAGGGCCACAGGACACTGTTCTTCAGGGGCGAGCGCCAGCAGTAACGGCCGGTCAGCAGGGCGTAGCGACTCGGCGTGCACACGCTCGACGGGGCGTGAGCGTCTGTGAACCGCATGCCTCCCTCGGCGAGGAGGTCCAGATTCGGCGTCGGTATCTTCGAATCGGGATTGTTGCACCCCATGTCGCCGTACCCCATGTCGTCCGCGAGGATGTATATGATGTTGGGCGTGGAATCGGGCATGATTACATTGTGGCGGCCAGGTAACCGGTTCCGCACTCCTATCTGGGTGACATAGTAAGGAAATGGAAGGACGCGAGCGAATCCAACCTTTACCTAATATGACAGACCGTTAAGTTAAAGACAAGATACATGGTTCGGTTTTCGCAGTTAGCCGGATCGTGATCATTGACCCGTTTGGCGGGCTCTGGGTGGCGGGCTCTGGCGTACAGCAGTGGAAAGGAATGATGAGCGCATGGCACTGAAGCACGATGACGGCTGGAATATCCCGGCGTCCAGCCCCTTTTATCCGCCGCTGCCGGCGGTCTATCGCAACGTGCGGTTCCAGTTTGTCTTCTTCCACGCCGCGCCTGACGCCGTGCAGGCCTTCCTCCCGGAGCCCCTGGAAGCCGCGGAGGACGGACTGTGCGTAGCCTCGGGGTTGGAAGTGCCAGAATGTGAAAACTACGGCCCCTTCGAAGAGTCCTTTATCGTGATGAAATGCCGTTTCAGGGATCAGACCGGGTATTACTGCTCCCACGTTTTTCATAACGGTCCCGCCGGCATCGCCGCGGGCAGGGAGATTTACGGGACGCCGAAGGTGTACGCGGATTTGAAGGTGACGCAGGGCGATCGGCGCATGGAGACGAAAACTTCATACGGCGGCGCGCCGGTGTTGAATATCAGTACCAGGATGGAAACCGATGCGCCCCGCGATGCCATGCCCGCCCTTACTCCAGCCTGGCGGCTGAAGATCATTCCGCAGGCCGACGGGCCGGGACCTGATCTCAAACAACTCATCGATTGCAGTGAAACGGCCCAGGATGTGGAAGTGCACCACGCCGCGAAGGGACGGGGCAGTATCGAATTTGGTGCTTCCCCGCGATGCGACCTTACGCCCCTGTCGCCACTGGAGTACGGCGATGCGTTCCACCTGGAGAGCAGCTACTCCGAAGGATACGCGCGGATTGTCTATGACTATCTGAGCGAAGAACTGTAGCGGACTGCGCGACGAACCTTGCGCGTAGTCGTAGCGGCTTGAGCGAGGATTCACAACTGATGGAATACAGGCTGAAAATCGGCATCCTCTACCCCGCTCATTCCGCGGAGGACGACTACCCGCGTCTCGCCGCCGCGCTGAAGCCTGCGGTTGAAGTGCAGGTCGTTCATACCGACAGTCCGAACCTACACCAGATCGACGAGACGCTGGTCACCGGAAGCCGGGAATATCTGCTGGCTGGGGCGGAGGAACTGCGTTCGCATCATGTCGCCGTCTGTCTTTGGGCCTGCACGAGCGCGAGTTTCGCATTCGGCGTGGAAGGCGCCCGGCGCCAGGTGCAGGACCTGGCCGATGCCCTCGGCGTCCCGGCTTCAAGCACGTCGCTTGCCTTCCTCAGTGCCGGCAGGGCACTAGGACTGAAGCGTGTCGCCGTGGCCGCGACATACCCCGAAGCGCTGTCAAAGGCCTTCCACACTTTTCTGGAGACAGGTGGCTTTGAAGTGGTCCACATGGGATGTCTCGGCGTATGGACGGGAGACGAGTCCGCATTGATCGAACGCGAAGAGGTGCTGCGCTTCGCGCGGGCCAACGATCATCCCGACGCTGATGCGGTGCTGATCCCGGACACTGCCCTGCATACCGCCGGTTTTCTGCCCGAACTCGAGGAAGCGGCCGGGAAACCGGTGCTGACGGCGAACCAGGTGACGATGTGGGAGGCCCTGCGCCTTGCGGACCGTTTGACGCCGCAGGCAGGTCTGGGCCGGTTGATGGACTAAGGAGATCAGCATGGATCGTTTTATTGAAGTGACCCTCAGGAAACGCGGCGTGAGCTGCATCGCGCGGTTGCTGGACGACCTTGCGCCGAAGACGTGCGAGGCGGTGTGGAACGCGCTGCCGCAGGAAAATGACGCCTATCACGCCAAGTACGCGAGCAACGAAGTCTATACCCTTGTGCCGCCCTTTGCACCGAACGAGCCGGGACTTGAGAACCCGACGATTACCCCTATCACCGGCGACCTGCTCTACTTCTACTTTCCACCCGGCGCCGTCAACGTCCCTTCAATGCGCGAGACCGCCTTCAGCAAGGGCCTGGTCGATCTTGCCATCTTCTACGGACGGGACAATTTGATCCTGTCGCCCAACATGGGACTGGTCCCCGGTAATCGCTTCGCCGAGGTTACGGAAAATCTCGAGGAGATGGTGGAGGCGTGCAACAGCATCTGGCGCGAGGGATTTGCAGGAGAAAGGCTGGCGTTCAGCCGTGTTAGGGTAGATTAAAAGATCAAGCGCTGAGAATCGGAGGTAGTTCAGATAACGACGAGATCACACGGTCTGGCTTGATGTCCGAATCGTTCCTCTCGCCTTCCCTGTTCAGCCAGACACCAATCGCGCCTACAGCCTGCGCGGCCGCTACGTCGGTTTCCAGTGAATCGCCTACGTGCATGATCTGGCTCAATTCGCACGAAGCCCGTTCCGCCGCGATGCGAAAGATCCTCGGGTCGGGTTTCTCGATTCGAACGTCCTGGGCAAAGACGGCGAAGTCAAAACGTCCCGCAAGCCCGAAGTATTCAGGGTAGTTGTTGCCGTTGGACAGCAGGCCGAGTTTGTAATGCGTACCCAGGGCATCGAGCGCGGGCACGACATCGTCGTACGGCTGGATACCTTTGTAACGGTGTTTAAGGTATGCTTCATTTAGACGCTGCGAGAGATCAGGTCCCGAGTATCCGACATATTCAAGCATCTTCAGGAATGAGTTCCGCCGGATCTCGTCGTAGTCTCTCACATCCCCCGCGTAGCTCCTATCCTCCCGGTCGCGAATAGACCACATTTCCTCTACGGTAAGGCTTCGCGTCCGCTCGCCCGGAACGCACCTCATCAGTTCATCGCGCACGGACTCCATGGACCGCATAATGACCTGATCTGTGTCGATCAGGGTCTGGTCCACGTCGAAGGAGATTGCAGTGATGCTCACGGTTTCGTCCTGTATCGGTCAGAATTTATGCAAGACTTAAATGAATATGGTATACCCGAGATTAGGCGACAAGGGATACAGCAGTGAAAAGATCCCTGTTTCTTTTCCTAATTCCAATGCTGAGAGGCTATGCACGCCCCGGCTGCACACGACCCGCATACATGTTTTTCAAACGGTACTATCCTGTAGATCGTCATGAAAGTAGGACGTCATCCGCGGCAGACTGCCCCAGGTGGCAGATCGTCATAAGTATCAGAACTGCTTATGTTTCATTTGCTCACAGATTGATGATCGGATAAGCGTATGACCGTTGGAGATCTTTATGAAACGTATGCCCCTCAACTTACGAAATACGCTCGACATCTGACCGCGGACATGGACAACGCGGACGATCTGATACAGGAAACGTTCATTCGGGCCATGAGAAACCTGAGTCTGCTCAAATCGCTGTCACCCCACAAGAGACGTGCCTGGCTGTTCAGGACCATGGGCAATCTGTTCGTAGACAAACAACGTGCCCGACAGAGAGAAAGGGTATTCCTCGGGACATTACATCAAATACTACAGGAGGAGTCGATTCGCAAAACCGCTGGATGGAAGTCTGATACGGTTTCGCATATTTTCGAAACCATCAGCATACCTGAAATTATGAGGTACATACCAAGGAGAGATCACGATCTTTTTCATATGCGTTTCGTAACCGGGATGACCAGCGAGGAGATCGCCACTCGTACAGGGATTCCGGCTTCTTCGGTCCGTTACCGCCTGCACGTCGCCATCAGGAAACTGCGTGCACGAAAATCCCGATTCGCCTGACGAAGCGGCGGCTTAAAATCCCAATAGCACAAACCGAGGCACCACAGTTAAATGTTCCCGTTTTCGGATGCATTCTTTAGGACAGGAGGAAACAATGAACCTCGAAGACCGCGCCCCCCGTTCGGTTCGAATCAATTGCGCCAACCTGGACATGCGGGAAACCACGGAACAGGTGGCATCCAGGATCTTGCGCGTCAACGCCGGCAACGTGATGGTTACGCCGGAAACCAGAGACTTTCTGTCGATGTTTTCCAGTAACACGGGAAACCTGATCGAAGTTTCCAAGAAGGCCAGGCTGAAGACGGTTTTGTCGGATGAAATCATGGGCCGGGATGCGTTTACGGGTGAAGTAGAACCGTTTCTTGTCCTGAACATAAGCAACATCACGCTGGAACCGGATGTCACCGCAGAGGGAGTGGAAGGATCATGGCATGAAATCATCAACATGGGAGACATGCTGTATCCTGAGCACGTGGCCGGACCGATCACGAACAAACTGACGGCGAATATGGGTTCACTTACGCCGTACAGGACCTCCGCACGGCTCATTAAAGGCGATGTTATATTGGACGAAATCTATCTGGCGTCGCTGGACGATGACGCAGACCTGGTCGTCACGGGAAATCTCAGGGTCGTGGAGCCCGTGCCGAACGACGTGCTCGGCAGGAAGATCAATACGGTGCTCGTCAGGGGCGCTGTCTTCTGTCGTCCGGAGAACGTCAGCATGCTTCGTTCCAAATTTGATCCCAAGGCCGTTACTCCGGATACGATCGTCGTACCGGATGAACATGCACTGGTAGAACGTGACCTTTCGCTGACCGCCGGAAGCATCCGGTCCTGGAAGGGGCGGAAGATCTACTCGACCGGCAACGTCACCATTCATGAGGACATTGACGCAGGCGCGTGGGACCAGGCGCTCGACAGCCTCGTCTGCACGGGCACGGTCCTGTGCCCGGAACCGCTGAACGAAGTCTTTTCGGGCACATGCGATACCTTGAGCACCGATGTCTTCTTCTACAGCGGTACCCTCTGGGTCGTGGAGACCGATCTCACGCTGCGCAAGTCCCGTCTGGATCTGATCGACGGCACCGCCACATTGTACAACTCGGGAAATGTGACCGTCGAAGAAGACGCAGACGCCGGTATCCTGTATGATCGCCTGGCAGCAGTCTACAACTGGGGTACGATAACCTGCCATCCAGATCAGATGAGCGCGGTCGAAGCAAGGATGGCCGTCAATGAAGGGACGTTGCACGAAGCAAGCGAACAAGAGGAAAGTGACCAGGAGAAGCAGGGAGAGCATGAAAAACACGACGACGGAACACTCACGATCAACGCCGGGAACTACAAGCTATAGCCCTGAAGCCGTGGCGAACGGCCGGCGGCTGAGAACCGCGAACACGTCAAGGTTCCGCCCGGGTGAGATTTGACATTTGTATGGTGGGATTCGTCTAACAGATAGGGAATTACACTGGTTTCAACCCTTCTGCAATGGTTAACATAGTGCCATGTTCAAGAACTATCTGACCGTCATCTTGAGAAACCTGCTCGGGCAGAAGGGCATTTCGGCGATCAACGTGCTGGGACTGGCCATTGGCATAGCCAGTTGCATACTGATCATGCTCTATGTGCAGGACGAGCTCAGCTACGACCAGCACCATGAGAAGAAAGACAGGATTCACCGCGTAGCGATTTCCATGTCCGACACCGCGGGCGAGACCGATGGATGGGCGATGACGCCTCCGCCCTGGGCACCGGTACTGGCGATGGAATATCCCGAAATCGAGCATTTCACCCGGCTTAAGCCGCCGAACTCCCGCTGGCTCATTCGTTACGGCGATAAGCGGTCATACGAGAAGTACTTTGTTTTCGCGGATTCGTCCGTCTTCGACATTTTCACCATTCCTCTCGTTCAGGGCAATGCGAAAACGGCCCTGGCTGAACCCCACGCCGTGGTGGTTTCAGAAGCCATGGTCAAGAAGTTCTTCGGGGATGAAAACCCGATCGGGAAAGTGATTGCCGCCGACGATAAGTACATGTTCACGGTTACGGGGATCATGCGGGATATGCCGGAGAACTCCCATTTCCACGCGGACTTTCTGGCCTCCTTCGCCACCATGGCGGCGACGGGCATATACTTCGAGCCGACCACGATGCAGAACCTGAACTTCTCTATGTATACCTATCTCCTGCTTAAGGAAGGATATGCAGCCGGCGATCTGGAAGACAAATTCCCTCAGTTTCTTGACAAGTACGTCGGCGAACGGCTCAAATCCGTCGGCGCCGAAATGAGACCCTATCTGCAATCGATCACCGATATCCACCTTTATTCGAATCTGAAGTTCGAGATCGAAGCGAACAGCGATATCCGGTACGTTTACATCTTCTCCTCGCTGGCCGCTTTCATATTACTCCTTGCCTGCTTCAATTTCATGAATATCTCCACTGCCCGCGCCGCCCGCCGGGCGCAGGAGGTCGGCATTCGAAAGGTAGTGGGCGCCCGCCGGGTCCAGCTGATCAGGCAGTTTATCGGCGAATCGGTCTTCTTCTCTTTTATCTCGCTGGCCGTGGCGCTGGGACTGGTCCACCTGCTTCTGCCGCAGTTCAACCAGTTGTCCGGCAAAGTGCTGGATATGGACTACGAATCCGCCTTGTTGTTTCCCGCCCTGGCGGCCATCGCATCGTTTACGGGGCTCGCGGCCGGCGGGTACCCCGCGTTCATCCTTTCGTCCTTCAAGCCGGTGGCGGTGATGAGCGGCGCGTTGAAAGCCGGCGTTTCCCAGTCGATGCTGAGAAGAGCGCTGATCACCTTCCAGTTCATCGTCTCGATCATCATGATCATCGGAACCGTTGTCGTGCTCGATCAAGTGGCGTACATGCAGAGCAAGAAACTGGGCTTCGACAAAGAACATCTGGTCGTCATACGGCTTCCCGATCAGGCGGCCGTACTCGGCTATCCCGCCTACAAGCGCGGGGTCACACAGTTTCGTGAAATCGTGAACGTGAGTTCGTCGGCCAGTGTACCCGGTACGGCAACCTCTCTCATGCGGATCCAACCCGAAGGGTACCCCGAGGATCAGACGCCCCTGGTCTCCACGATTTGGGCGGACTTCGACTACGTGGAGACGCTGGATGTCGAGATCAAATCCGGCCGTACGTTCTCGCGGGCGTTTACCTCTGACAACAACGCCGTTGTGATCAATGAAACCGCCGTGCGAACCTTTGGATGGGAAGATCCGATCGGCAAAACCTTCAGGTATCCAGGCGCGCCCGAGACCTCTCCATCCAAAAACGTCATTGGCGTCATGGCGGATTTCCACAACCAATCGCTGCATCAACGCATCGAGCCTTTGATTGTAATGTACTGGGGCGAAGGCCGGTTTATGGTTGTCAAGCTGCAGGGACAGAACCTTCCCCGCGGACTTGAAATCCTCCGGGCACAGTGGCGGGAGACGTATCCGAACCATCCCGCCATGGACTACTATTTCCTCGACCAGGACCTCGAGCGACAGTACGCCGCCGAACAGAGGCTGGGGGCCGTCTTCATCGCTGGAGCGGTGCTTTCCATTCTGATCGCGTGCCTGGGACTTGTGGGACTGGCGTCCTACATGGCGGAACAGCGGACCAGAGAGATAGGCGTGCGCAAGGTCCTCGGTGCCACGGTTTCGAACGTTATCCTGCTACTGTCGAAGGAATTCACCAGGCTGTTCCTGCTTGCGTTCGTTATTGGCGCTCCGGTGGGATACTACATCATGCAGGGATGGCTGGAGAACTTCCCGTATCGCATCGAAATGAGTATGTGGGTTTTCGTGTTCGCCGGCCTTGCGGCGCTTTTCATTATCTGGCTGACGGTAGGATATCACGCGCTGAAGGCCGCCACGGCCAACCCCGTCGACGCGTTACGTTCCGGGTGAGGCTGGAATGCTACGAGGCTCGATCGCTTCCAATTCCCGGGCCTCTGACCGCATGGCGTGATAGAGATCCCAACGGAGTTGCAGATTAAGCCAGAACGAGGGCGATACGTCGAAGTACCTCGCCAACCGCAATGCCGTGCTTGGCGTAATACCGCGTCGGCCGTTTACCAGTTCGTTCACGCGCTGGTACGGTACGTGAAGGGCTTCAGCCAACTTGCGCTGCGTCAGCCTCATCGGAATCAGGAACTCCTCCAGCAGCATTTCACCCGGGTGGGTCGGAACGCGATCTGTAGGTACAAGTACCATAGGGTACACCTCGCAACTCGGTTCAGTGATAGTCGATGATTTCGACATCCCGAGGACCAGCATCCGACCAAACGAAGCAAACGCGGTACTGGTCGTTGATTCGGATGCTGTATTGCCCGGAACGCGCACCCCGCAGGGCCTTGAGACGATTGCCTGGGGGACTATTCAGGTCGCGTAGTTTATCGACCGAATCCAACTGTTCAAGTTTTCGTACGGCGACGGACCATAGCGAGGACGGGCATATGGACCGTGCCGCACGTGTTTCCCGTCCGTTGAAGATATCCTCAGTGCCGCTACTTCGGAACGACATGATCATTATAGCATGATAGCCCCGCATCCATGCTATGTCAACATGCTTGATTACATTGAAGTCTTCGCTTTTTTCCGGTTTTGGTCAATGATTGACTACTCCCGATGACTTGATTACAGTCGGATATCCAGTTCGGCATGTCAATCCTTCGACGAGGCACTACGACATGGTTGACAAATGCCACCTGTGTCATGCCTAGAGGTTTCTAATGTTCTACCAGTCGAAACAGTCCCGATGACCCTAGCTGAGCTATTCAAAGACGACAATGCGATGGCAGAACGCATACGGCGCACCTTTGACCTCGGCAGTTCCGCGTTTCCACTTCAGAGAATAGGTACAGGCTTTAAAAGTGTTGTCCTTGGAAGCCCCGAAGGCCTGGTCTTCCGCGTGGCACTGAACGAGAAGGCTCAAGCTGGACACAGAAGGGAGTGCTATGTCCTTTCAAAGCTCAAGTCCCTACTTCCTGTCAACGTACCTGATCTTTTGGGTTATTGTGTGGCATCGGACGACTTCCCTTTCGGCGTCATGATGCAGAAGAAAATCGAGGGGCCGAACCTGGGCTCAGTACTCAAGCGATCGCGAAGGGTTCAGCCGGTCGCGGCTTTGACCGGGGAGTTGATTCTGGCCATTCAATCGGTCAGGCAGGAAGATCTGCCGGGACTGACTTCGGCCGAGACTCCCCGACCTGAGGAAACATGGTCTTACGCGCATTCCTACCTGAAAGCGGCTCTTACACACCGCGAACTGTGCAAGGCACAAGATTGGTGGGAGCGGTACCGCCGGGACCTGGAACAGGGTGGTCCGGATCACCGGTTTTATCACGGTGACCTGTGGCATGCACACATCATACTCGACCCGGCGGATGAAACACGGGTGGCCGGGGTAATTGACTGGGAATACGCGGGATTCGGTGAACCTATTGTTGATTTTGTGCCACAGATGCGCCATGGTCGTGCATATATGATCCATGTACTTGAAGCATACCAGGCGAAGGGAGGCGAATTCGGTCCCGATGCCGTCACGCGGATTGAACTGCACTACCCCTACAGAGAGCTCGGAGGGCTGTGCTATTGCCTGGAGACCGGCGACGAGCGTGAAGCACAGTTCTGTGTAGAGAAGTTCAGGACTGTGCTGAGCCCCGGCTAAACAGTCTGCCGCATCAACTGACAATCGAAGGGTGGGTCGATCATTCAGTGCCTAATCGTGCAGTACCCGATCGTGACAACCCGGGATGTCGAAGATCTGCTTGTGAGCCTTGGACTTGACCATGGTCGGGTCCGCCCCGTCACGGGAGGCTGGGCTTACCAGACCTTCGAAGTCGAACTGGATGGCCATGGAGAGCATATCGAGTCCTTCAAGCCCGGCGAGTCCCACAAGCCCGGCTGGATCTTCCGATTTCCCAGGACCAGTGTCGTTGCAGAAAACCTGCAGAAAGAGCAGGCGGTACTGCCTGTTGTTGCCCCGCGGGTCGAATTCGCCGTACCGCGTTTCGAACACGCGGGATATTGGAACGGCCAGCCCTATGCGGGGTACCGGCGGATTCCCGGCCGTCCCCTGTCCGCTCGACCGTTTTCCGATCGTGAACTATCCGACACGACGGCTGGATCCATCGCGGCGGCGCTCTCCTCACTGCATGACATACCGACATCACTGGTCGCCGAGGCCTGTGCCGCGGAATCCACCGTCAATGCGTGGCGGCAGCGCTACTGCGAACTGAGGGAAACCGTCCGTACCAGGGTATCGCCCTTACTGGACTCCCGCACGCTCGATACGATGGAACTCGGATTCGAACGGTTTCTTCAGGAGGAACTCGCGACGCTGAAAGCCGTAGTCCTCGTGCACTGCGACATGGGCTGTGAGCATATTCTTATCGGCGATGACGGGACGACCGTGAATGGGCTGATCGATTTCGAAGACGCGACCATCGGCGATCCGACGATCGATTTCGTCGGAATCTTCGCTACCCATGGCATGGAGGCCGTTGAAAGTGTTCAAGACGGCTACCGCGGCGAGTTGGACGCCTATTTCGAGCGCAGGCTGCGTTTCTACACCTGGATGGCTTCCTGTCACGAGGTCATCTACGGGTTGGAAGAAGGAAGATCGGATCTCGTAGAGGACGGTGTGGAAGGGTTAAGGACACGACTCGGCAGCGCCGGGTTGTTCTGACTTGTTCCGACTTGCATGCGAGTTTGCGTATTCAAGCTCGCAATCCACTATACGCGCCAAACCGCATAGCTCGCCAATCCACCATGCGCGCAGACCACTAGCGCCGCCTTCTACTCATACCGCAGCGCGTCCACCGGGTTCGACCGGGCTACCTTACTCAAACCACCACGCGCCCCTGCGGCCGCCTTCTACTCATACCGCAGCGCGTCCACCGGGTTCGACCGGGCCACGCGGACGACGCGCAGACTTACCGTCACTAAAGCAATGGCCAGGACGGCCGCACCGGCGGCAATGAAGGCGGCAGGACCGACGTCCACGCGGTAAGAGAACATCTGAAGCCATTGCCGCATAATGAGATAGGCAATTGGCGCGGCAACAGCGGTCGCGATCAGCACCAGGTAGACGTACTCCTTCAAGAGCAGACCTGCCGTTTGAAACACCGTGGCGCCAAGAATCCGCCGCACGCCGATTTCCCTCGTTCGCCGCTCCGTCATGAAGGATGCCAGCCCGAACAGCCCGGCGCAGGCCATGAATACCGCTATGAACGAAAAGACGCCGAATACTTCGCGCAGCGTCCGCTCGGCCGCGTAGAGCCGGTTGTAATCCTCATCGAGAAACGAAAATACCATGGGCACGTCCGGCATCAACTGCTTCCATGTTTCTTCAATCCGGGAGACCGTGCCATTCAGATCATCGGTGTCGATTCGTATCGCGTAAAAAGGCAGGTTGTCCCTGAACCAGTGCCTGATGATCATGGGTTCGATGGGGTGATGAAGCGACCTCATGTGAAAATCCGCTACCACGCCGATGATCCGACGTTCGTGCGCCCAGGGATTCCCCATATCGACCATGATCTCCCGGTCGATGGCTTCGCCGGGCGAATCCCATCCCAGCCGGCGCATGGCGGTTTCGTTGATCAGTACGGCTTCGCGCTCGTCGGTGCCGCGCGATCTCAAGGGTGTGCGGCCGGCCAGCATGTCCATGCCGAACACCTCGACAAAGTGGTCGGTGATCGTCAAATCCTGGAAGTTCTGCACGTCTTCCCGGGGCAGATCGGTCCGTTGCACGCCCGTCGCGGGGAGCATACCCTTACGGCCCGTGCGGCCGGGCAGCATCATGGCGGTACTGACGCGTTCGATTTGCGTTAGCTGTTCCAGCGACTCTTTGAACACCGGGTATTGATCCACGAAGGATGGAAAGCTGGACGGTCCGACAAGCACCTGTTCCGCCTGCAGGCCCAGCCGTTTGTTCTGTACGTAGTCCAGTTGCGCGGTAAACACCCAGGTGCTGCCGATAAGCAGTATCACCATCATACACTGGCCCGTTACCAGCAACCTTCTCATTACGTGGCGGGTTGCGCCGGACGCGGATATGCCCGTCGCGGGCGTGCCTTTCACGTGCTGTATCGGTTTGAAGGCGGCAATGAAGAACGCGGGATAACTGCCGGAAACGAAACCGACCACGAGGGTAATCGCGGCGATGCCGACCCAGAATCGCCAGGACCCGAACACATCGAGCGCGATGGTTTTCCCGGTGAGATCCTGGAAGAAGGGCAGGCTGAGCGCGACGAGCACCAGCGCGGTTGCCGTTGCAACGAACGTGATGCAGAAGGATTCGCCCATGTACTGTCGGACCAGTTGTCCCCGGTTTGCGCCGAAGACCTTCCGCAGCGAGACCTCCCGGATGCGCGTGAGCGAACGGGCCGTCGCCATGTTCATGAAGTTGAAGCAGGCCTGAAGGACGACCACGACAGCCAGGGCCGCCAGCAGGAGCAGGTACATGCCGTTGCCGTTCGATCCTGCCTCGTTCTCGAGATGAGAGTTCAGATAGATCCCGGTCAGCGGCTGTAATTGGAGGGCCATCGTAACGTTTTTCGCTTCCCACTGGGCTCCGACCCGCTCTTCGAGCACACCCGTCAATTTCTGCTGGAAGGCGATGGGGTCCGCATCTTGGGACAGCAACAGGTAGGTATAGAAAAAGGGCGCTTCCCAGCGGTACAGGTAGTCATCTCCGAAGAACTCGGGCGCCGCGGTAATCCCGAGGAAGAAGTCCGCCTGAAAATGCGAGTGCCCGGGTACATCGCGCATCACGCCCGTGACGGTGAAATCCCACGTATCAAGCGATATGGTCTCACCGAGGGGGGAGGCGTTGCCGAAGTACTTGCGCGCCATTGATTCGGTGATGACGACCGACCATGGATCGCGCAGCGCCTGTTCGGAATTGCCCTGCACCATTGGAAAATCAAAAATGCCGAAGAGATCGGGGTCCGCCCAGAACACGCGGTCTTCGAAAAACGATTGATCCTTGTAGCGTATGACCCATCCGCCCGACGGCGGACTCAGGCGAACGAATGACTGAACTTCGGGCATGAGTCTTTGCACGGCGGGGCCGAGCGCGGAAGTCGTCTTCGCATTGGTCCCGTTCACGATGCGATAGATACGATCCGCGTTCGCGTGATACCGGTCGTATTGGCGTTCGTCCTGTATGTAGAGTCCAATGAGGACCGCGCAGGCTATGCCGACGGCCAGATTCAGTGTATTGAGCACCGCATAGTGTTTATACCTGAGCAGATGTCTGGCGCTGATCGTGAAGTAGTGTTTCAGCAATGCGCGACTCCGTTACCGGTGCGGAAACCGTTGCGATCCTGGTTGCATTCATACTATTTTGAGGATGCAGTGCCGGGGCGACAAGGATGTTCAACTCCGCGTTGCACGTGACTGTTTGATAGCTTCTGTGATAAACTCGGCCTTGGAGGCCAGGTAGGCCTTACGATCTCCGGTCAGACTATCCACCAGGGCAGTCTTTAATCTCCCATATTCTTCCGCTGCACTCCGGTCCGATCTCAGGAAATCCCTGAACTGAATCAACTTAGCCCATTCCTCGCAGGTCTCCTCAACCATGTGGATATGGTGAGTGCACGGCTCACCCTTCTGGAAATAGTGCCTGCGGGGAATGCCGTTTTCTCCTTTAAAAGTATATCCGAGTTCGACCAAAGGCTCGACACATACTCTGGCAGCCTCGAATGCCTCCATGGAAATAGCAATATCCAGGATTGGCTTGGCGCGCATCCCCGGGACCGCCGTGCTGCCTACGTGCTGAATATCGTTTACGTGGTTTCCAATTGCAGCTGCGATGATCAGCTTCTCAGCCTCGAACAGCACGGGCCATTCGTCGCGGTAGGGTGAGAGATGGAGTTCGCCGCGATTTAGGCCGAGGGGAGGCAGGGAGGATGACGATCCCGTATCTGTGTTGCTCTTTTCAGGTCCCATGCGTCTTCCAGTCTGCAAAATCGTCCCATTTTGATTCCGAGACAATCTGAACGGTTTCAGGATCACAAAGAACCTGGTACGTGTCGGAGTATAACACTCGTCCAGAGATAACAACCTGTTGAACGGTCGGTGGGTTCTGGACGACTGAGGCATGCCACTGCAACAACCCCGAGTTCACATAGCGATTCATACCGGCTTCGGTCCACAAGGAAATGGCTCCGTCGAAGTGTTCGCCTATCCTGGGCAACCATGCGCCGTCGGGCTTATCTACGCGTCGAGGATCGTGTGGAGGACACGCTCGACTCACGGCTTCGTATATACCAGTCTTTCCCGAGACTACGCGATAGAATCTGTTCAAAAGAGGATGACTCCCGTTCTCGAGATCAATCATCCCG
The DNA here is from genome assembly GCA_965202605.1 of bacterium. Lineage (GTDB taxonomy): Bacteria > JAAXHH01 > JAAXHH01 > JAAXHH01 > JAAXHH01 > JAAXHH01. Next base: position 701,522 of record OZ241838.1, on the reverse strand, counting down.
TACCTAAGCACTCAGGAGGATACTGCCTGCTTGGTCGCTTGAAGTGGCCGAACTTCAATCGCCAACCGATCTGATAGCTCGTCTTCGGCAACGTCGAGCGCATAGTCCATCTGAATGCCCATCCAGAACTGGGGCGACATGTCGAAGTAGCGAGCCAACCTGAGGGCCGTATCGGCGGTTATGCCTCGTTTTCCCAGGACGATTTCGTTGATGCGTCGCGGCGGTACGCCGATGGAAAGCGCCAGGCGATTCTGGCTCAGGTTCATCGGCTTGAGAAACTCTTCCAATAAGACCTCACCTGGATGCACAGGATCTAGTTTTTTGTTACGCATGGTTGGCTCTCCTAGTGATAGTCTACGATTTCAACATCGTAGGCATCGCGCGGAAGATCTTCTCGGTTTCTCGATCTGCGAAAGAACGTATCATTTGATATATGTAACGACAATCGTTAAACGGAAAGGGTTAAATGAAACGCCGAGTTTTCTGGCGGTCAGGATCCTATGATCGAACGGATGCTGATATAACATTCAGTCGAAAATGTCTGGAGAACCCAAATCAAAAATGATACTGCTTTATGAAGTACCTCTCAAACAGAGTAGTGTTCGAGGGGATGCGGCTTCGGGATGAAGTTACAGCAGGTCGTGCGTCCAGATCTGATTTGGATTGGACAAATCAGGCCAAACGTGTTATTTTGCGGAGTCTTTGCGTAACGGTACGGTAAACTTCCAGCAATAACCGAGGAGCATACGGAAATGTTAGTCAAACTGGCGCTGCCGAAGGGAAGCCTGCAGGAATCCACCTTCGAACTCATGCGAAAGGCGGGGTTTCATTGCACGGTCAGCAGCCGGTCCTATTCACCCTGGGTGGACGACGAAGAACTGGAGATCATGCTGATCCGGGCCCAGGAGATCGGCCGTTACGTCGAGGACGAGGTGTTCGACGCGGGTCTCACGGGAAAGGACTGGATCATGGAGACCGGGGCGGACGTGGTGGAGGTGGCGGAACTGGTCTACGCCAAGCATACCCGGCAGCCCCTGCGGTGGGTGCTGGCCGTGCCGGAGGCTTCCGACATCCGCAATGTCAAGGATCTGGAAGGAAAACGCATCGCCACGGAAGTCGTCAACATCACGGAAGAGTACCTCGAAAAGCACGGCGTGACCGCGAAGGTGGAGTTCTCCTGGGGCGCCACGGAGGCCAAGGCCCCGGACCTGGTGGACGCGATCGTGGAGATCACCGAAACGGGTGGTTCGATCAGGGCCAACAAGCTTCGGATCCTCGATACTTTGATGGTGTCCACCAACCGGCTCATCGCGAACAGGTCGAGCTGGCAGGACCCGGACAAGCGGCGCAAGATCGAGAACATCGCGCTGCTGCTCAAAGGCGCCATGCTCGCCGAGGAAATGGTCGGCCTCAAGATGAACGTAAAACGCGCGGACCTGGACGCCGTATCCGCCCTGCTGCCCGCCCTGCAGAATCCCACCGTTTCTCCCCTGGCCGACGAAGAGTGGGTGGCCGTCGAAGTGATGATCGAGGAGCACACCATCCGGCAGCTGGTCCCGGCGCTCAAGCGGGCCGGCGCCCAGGGCCTGGTGGAGTACCCGCTGAACAAGGTGATCTACTGAGCCATGGCTGCCTCGACGCGCGATAGTTCCGGTGATCCCGCTTCCGATGATCTCAACCCGTGCGATCCCAACCCTGCAGATCGAGAATCTGAAGATCCGGTCGGCGGCGATCCCACTTCCACCGGGTCCTCCCCGGCCGTAAAGGCGGCGGTCCGCGCCATGTCCGGCTACACCCTGGTCCAGCCGGACTGCCCGGTCAAGCTCAACCAGAACGAATGTCCCTTCGACGTACCCGGGGACCTCAAGCGGGAGATCATGGACGAGGCCCTGGCGAGTAACTGGGGCCGCTATCCGGGTTTCTTTCCGGAGGAGACCATTACGGCCCTCGGCAAGCGGCACGGCCTGGAACCGGAACACATCCTCATCGGCAACGGCTCGAACGAGCTGATCCAGGCAATCTTCCACACCGCGGTCGGCCAGGGTGAGCGAGTCGTACTGCCTGCGCCGACTTTCACGGTCTACGGGCTGATGGCCAGGATCGTGGGCGCCGACATCCGGACCGTCTATCTGAATCGCGACCTGACCTTCGACATCGACCGGCTGGTCGCGGAAAGCACCCACCCCGGCGTCAGGCTGGTGGTGCTCTGTTCACCGAACAATCCCACCGGATCAATGATTCAGCCTGAAGAAGTGGCGGAGATTGCCGGGTCGACCGGGGGGCTGGTCGTGGTGGACGAGGCGTACTACGAATTCTGCGGCGTGTCGTGCGTTGATCTGCTGGACCGGCATCCCAACCTGGTGATCACGCGTACCTTTTCCAAGGCCCTGGGCGCGGCCGGTCTGCGACTGGGGTATCTGGCCGCCGGTCCCGCCCTGGCGCGCGAGATCGAGAAGGTCAAGCTTCCCTACAATGTGAACGCCATCTCGCTGATCGCCGCGCGGACGCTGATCGGACAGGATGCCCTGGTCGAGGAGCGGGCGGCGCTGATCCGTTCGGAAAGACAGCGCGTTTTCGAAGCCCTGCGGATGCTCACGGGAATCCGACCCTACCCCTCCCACGCCAATTTCATACTCTTCGAGGCGGAACGTCCGGTCGCCGAGATCTTCCACGGACTCATCGACCACGGCGTGCTTATCCGCGACGTGAGCCGGTATCCCATGCTGGAACGGGGCATGCGGGTCACCATCGGCCTGCCGGATGAGAACGACGCTTTTCTCGATGCACTGCGGGAAGTGCTGGCGGGGAATTAGTCAGTCTGCTTTTACCATCCGCGCATCAGCCTTCCCGTGCCTTCCGCGCCTTGTACCGGCCCCAAACCAGGAAGATCGCGAGCGCGAGCGCCCCGCCGTAGATCGAGAATGCCGGCGTATCCGCGCCCTGATCGCCGAGCATGAAATTGAACGCGCCGCCGGCAAGTACGCCGATCATCAAGGCAAGTAAGGCCTTCACGAATGCGGGTACCACGGCATGCCTGGCTGGCTTCGGCTTATTCATCTTTTATTTCAATCGAGTAGGAGGTCATGGTCTTTATCTTCATGCCGGCCGCGCCGTCAAACTGAACGACATCGCAGAAGGCGTGGGACTGGCCCGAGTTCGATCGGATCACGCCGTTGACAGCCGCGTCCCGGCCGTGGGTGATGATGGATTCGATGACGAGATCGCTCGTTCCCGCGTTCTCCATCGATTCCAGTAATTTGCGGACGTTGTCTTTTCCTTCGATTACGGTTTCGCCCACCAGGTTCCAGACGATGTCGTCGCTCATCGGCGCCAGGATGCCGTCGACGTCGGCGTGCGCGAAGGCGGAGATGAAGTCCCGCAGCAAAGCCTTTTGGGGCGAATTGCCACAGTCGGGTTTAACGGTGATGCTGGGCATTGTCTGTCCTTTTCGTTAAGGTCTGGACACAGAGCTTTATCAATGGTCGGACGTGCGGCCGTTCTAAAGTTAATGGCCGGGCTTGCGACCGTTCTCAGGTTTCAAGTAAGGTCTGCACGGCCTGGCGTATGGCGGGCCACGCCACGGAACCCGGGACCATGAGTTCGTGGTGACCGGCGCCTGGAACGGCCAGATGTTCGATATCATCCCCGGCATCCCGTGCCGCTTCCGCGTACGCTGCGCCCAGTTCGGGCGGTACGACCCAGTCATGCTCCGTGCTGATCATGACCTGTCTCCTCCCAAGAGGCAGCATCTGGACGGGAGACCCGCAACGAAACCGCTCTTCCAGCTTTTCGGATGATACGCCGGACCCTCCGAGCAGTTCCGCCACGACGCCCTGCCGGCATTCTGCATCCGCGTGGGGCGCGAATGTCTTCAGATCTCCGGGGCCGCCCAGTACAACTGTCCCACACAACCGTAACGGGTCTGCTGTCCATAACGGACTTTCCTCGGGCAGTCTTTGGCGTGCGGCCGTCCACAGCGCCAGGTGGCCGCCCGCCGAGTGGCCGATCGTGATCACCCGGTCCAGGTCGAGGGCGTGGTCAGCGGCCAGTATGCGCAGGTGGTCCGCCGCCCGCCCTGTGTCCAGAAACGTCCCCGGCCAGCCGCCCCCTTCCTGGTCCACGCACCGGTATTCGACGTTCCAGGTCGCGATGCCTTCGTCCCGCAGGGCGTCAGCCAGCGCATCCGCGTTGTGCAGGTCCGCGTAGACCGACAGCCAGCATCCCCCGTGCAGGACCACGGCCACTGGATGGGGACCGTCGCCCTTCGGCAGGCGCAGTTCACCGTACTGGGGTGGTGCTGGTCCATACGAGGATCGGACGTCTGCCGGCTTGCTCGGCAGTGCGTTGACCACGTCGGGGGTCACGAAAGGATGGTCGTCGGACGTGAATCTGGCGGTCATGGCGGGATGAACGGGTGGATTACGGCCCGTGCCGGATGTGATATGAGGAGCTTCTTATCTACTCGTCACGGCAGAAAACGATCCCGCTCCTCCGGCGTGGGCAGGCGGCATTCGTCGCGTCTCCCGAACCACCTGTACCTGTTTCGTGCTACGATTCGGTAGACGAAATCACGCAAGGGACGGGGGAATACGTACAGCATGGCGATCAGCCGCCACGCCCCGCCCAGTCGCCTCAAAGCCAGCAGAACGGCATCGGACTGTTCGTAACGCTTGTCTTTTTCCAGGAAAACGAAAGAATGGGGGTCGCCGGCTTGGGCCTGGCCCCGCAGCCCCAGCATGCGTTGCGCGGTGTCACCCTGCAACGGCGCGTATCGAAACCGATCCCGGCTATCGGCCTTCAGCAACAGATCCACGAACCGGTTGCAGAGGCCGCACACGCCGTCGAAGAACAGGATGGGTTCAAGTTGGTCCGTCTTACCGGCCAGATCTTCATGGTCGCCATGGTTCGTCCGGTCAGCTTGACCCGCGCGATCCGCTCCACTGTGGGCCGAGTCGTTCACCGCTCCGCGTCCTTTACCGGGCCGGGCTCCTCATGGCACGGGCTTTTCACCGGACCGCGTTCTTCATGACACAGGTTTTACCGGACCCAGGTCTCTAACGCGCCTAGGCCTTTACCGGGCCCAGGTCCTGTTCTCGAGGACCGACTGGTTTTCATAGATCGAACCGCCTCTTTCCGCACCGGGATAGGGCATGCGAACGGGGAGCTCGGCCATGCGAGGCACGTTGGTCGGTTCGCCCCGGAGCAGGTTGCCGTTGAAGGCGTCCCAGTCTCCGGCCCCGGTGAGCGGCCAGGCGTCGGCGGCGCACATCTGGAACAGGAGCAGGCGCCGGGGCGCGCCGGAATAGTTCGGCGCCGAACCGTGCAGGGTCCGGACGTGGTGGATGGAGATCCCGCCGGCCGGCACTTCGAGCGCTACGACGTTTTCAGGGGTGAAATCCGGATCGGTCACGGCGCCGCAGAACCGGCCGTGCTGGTGGTGGTCGTAGGTCGGCCCCTTGTGGGAACCGGGTATCACCAGCAGGGCGCCGTTGGCCTCGTTCATTTCGTCGATGCAGACGCCGACGGCCAGGATGTCGTCGTTCGTGTGGGGATAGAAGGCCCAGTCCTGGTGCCATTCCACCGGGCTGCCGTAATCGGCGGATTTCATGTTGAGCTTGTTGCCGTTGGTCCGAATGCCGTCGCCGATCAGTTGGGCCACGATGTCCAGGATGCCGTCGTGCTCGATGGTTCGCCTGTACACGTCGTGGTGTTCGATCGGGCTCTTGAGTCGGCGCACCTGCGGATCATCCGCCGAGTGACCGGGTTCAAGATCGTAGAAGTCCGTATGTTCGGTGATGACCCGGGCTTTGTCCACGAATTCGTCCGTCACCCGCTGCAGATCCGCGACCTCTGCATCGGAAAGCACTTTGTCGACGGTCAGATACCCGTTCTCGTGGTAGAATTCAACCTGCTCCTGGGATAGCATTTGGTCCTCCGTTGATGGGACTCGCCTTAGTCCGCGATTCGTTCCACCCTGAATTGTTCGATCTGGTGTCCGCCCGCCTTCAGCCATACCGCTCTTCGTTCGGCCGCGGCAGACGTGCCTCGACCGGCAGGATAGCCGGTCCGCCGCACCGCGGTTCGGACAGGTAGTAGTAGGCCGTGCTGGCGTAATCGTTGCTCAGCTTGTTCGCATGGCCGTGTTCGATGGACATGCGGAAACGCTGACGGAACCGGATCGGATCTTCGATGTGATACCGGTAGACGGTGTTCTTGCCTTTGAATCTCCAGTCGGGATTGCCGCTGTAGAGAATGATCCCGTGATACGGCGCCTGGAACTCCGTCGTCGGGCCGTACGCGCCGTGATACCAGTCCTCGGTACCCGTACCGTGCAGCGAAGGCGGCCACGCCTCGCCGTCGATGAACATCATGTCGTCGCCTTCGCCGTACCAGTCGTTCGGGTTGCGCTGAAAGCAGTCGATGTCCAGGTGGGCGCCGCAGTAGATCCCGTTGCCCGCGACGTCGCAGATGACGTAGTTCTCGCGGTCGCTCGTATTCAGCCAGCGGGGGTCGTTCCGATAGGCTTCGGGTTTGAGTCCTTCTTCGCAGGCCCATCCCTTCGTATCGGCTTCCCGGCGCCACTGAACGTGAAAATACGCCTGATCGGCCACCGCGTCAACGGTGGGATACGTCTCGTAGTCGAGGTAGAAGTAGTGAAAGTAGCCTTCCGTGCCCTGGTTCTCCACCTCCAGCACGGCTTTTTCCTTAAAAGGCATGGGCCACCAGGCATTGAATCCCTTGCCGTCCTGCGGACTCATCTGGAGCGGTGCGGTAATGAAATCCTTGCGCATGCCGTGGCCCAGTCCGAAGAAATCGCCGATGGGGCATTCGACGCTCGGATCATCGCAGCCGTCCCAGTACATGCGCAGCACGATGCGGCGGCAGTAGTCCTCGGCCGGGATCCCGAGCGTCATCCAGATATGCTTGATGCACCCGGGTCCGTCGATCCGCCCGATCACGCGTTTCTCCCCGGCCTCGATCCGCCAGGCGTCCGTATTGGCGCCCGTGGTGTCCCAACTTGAAATCCGGCGGCTTTCGTAGGCGCGAAGCGTGGGCAAAGACGCCAGGCTGGTCTGACCGATCATGATGCCTCCTTGGTGCCGTACCCCGGCTCATCCGGACGCGGCAGACGCTCCTCAACCGGCAACAGGGCGGGACCGCCGCGACGCGGTTCGGAGAGGTAGTAGTAGGCCGTGCTGGCGTAATCGTTGCTCAGCTTGTTCGCGTGGCCGTGTTCGATGGAAATGTGAAAGCGCTGACGAAACCGGATCGGATCCTCGATATGGTAGCGGTAGACCGTGTTCTTGCCCTTCCACCGCCACCCGTCGCTCCCGCTGTACAGAATGATGCCGTGATACGGCGCGTTGTACTCGTCCGTCGGGCAGTAGGCGCAGTGGTACCAGTCCTCCGTGCCGGTCCCGTGCAGCGAAGGCGGCCAGGCCTCGCCGTCGATGAACATCATGTCGTCGCCTTCGCCGTACCAGTCGTTCGGGTTCCGCTGAAAGCAGTCGACGTCCAGGTGGGCGCCGCAGTAGATTCCGTCGCCCTCCACGTCGCAGATGACGTAGTTGTCCCGCTCGCTCAAATTTGCCCAGCGGGGGTCGTTCCGATACGTCTCCGATTTGAGCCCTTCTTCGTAGGCCCATCCCTTCGTATCGGCTTCCCGGCGCCACTGCACGTGAAAATACGCCTGGTCCGCCACTGCTTCGGCCGTGGGATACGTCTCGTAGTCGATGTAGAAGTAGTGGTTGTATCCCTCGGTCCCCTGGTTCTCCACTTCGATCACGGCCTGCTCCCTGAAGGGCATGGGCCACCAGGCGTTGAATCCCTTGCCGTCCTGCGGGCTCATCTGGAGCGGCGCGGTGATGAAGTCCTTGCGCATGCCGTGGCCCAGGCCGAAGAAGTCGCCGATGGGACACTCCACGCTCGGTTCATCGCAGCCGTCCCAGTACATGCGCAGCACGATGCGGCGGCAGTAGTCCTCCGCCGGGAGTCCCAGCGTCATCCACAGGTGCTTGATACATCCCGGACCGTTGATCTCGCCAATCACGCGTTTTTCACCCGCTTCGATCCGCCAGAAATCGGCGTTCTCGCCCGAATGATTCCAACTGGAGATCCGGCGGCTTTCGTAAGCGCGCAGCGAAGGCAGCGACGCCAGGCTGGTCTGACCGATCATGGATACGCCCTTTCGATGATATACCTGATCTAGAAGATTATAAACTGAAGTAACATATTGTGAGGTCGTCTTGTGCCATCGCCGGTTTACTTCACCACTTCGGCATCCCCACCGTCACCAGGGCTTCGGTCACCTGCCCGAAGGGCCGGCCGCCCACGGTCAGGTTCAGCGCCACGGGTTGCCGCCGGCACCGCGTGCCTTCCGGAACGTGGAGCACCAGGTGAAACTCCTTCTGTTCCCGCGGACCCAGGGACAGGGTCATGGTCTCGCTCTGCCATCCTTCGGGACCCACGAGCCGGATGCGGGCCGGCTGCTCCGTGGGGAAGGGATTGAGCACCCATCCAGTGAATTCGACTGAACCCCCATCGGGCGCGTGGGCGCGATAGGGCGCCAGCTTGCCACCCTGGGACTCGGCGCCGAAATGGGCCGCGTCGTCCTCCAGCAGCATGAGCGTGCGGTGGACGTCGTCGAAGGCCTCGGCGGCCCGGCCGATCTCCGCGTACCAATCGGGTGACGTGCGGTACGGCCGTGTATGACCCGTGATCACGAGTTCGGGCTCAAAGCGCTTCAGGTCTTCCAGGAACCGTTTGTAGCATCCCAGGTCCAGGCCGTTCTTGTAGACGTGGTTGGTGAACATGCGCGCGCCGGACTGGTAGCCCACGCCGCCTTCCGCGTCGAAGAAGGCCTGGTCGCCGGTATGGACCACGCGCGTTCCGTCGATCTCCATGCAGATCAGCGTGGCGAAACGGGTGTGGCCCGACATGGGATGCAGCGTGATGGGGATGTTCTCCCAGTGGACCGTCGTCCCGTTGGGGATGTGCCGGGACACCCTGATCGGCTCATGCCAGAGGCAGGGCCGGTCGTACTTCACCGGGTGCTCGAGCAGGTCGCTGAACTGTTCGCCCGCCAGCACCTCCGTCCCGTAGATACGCTGGAGCATGGGGATGCCGTTGACGTGGTCGTCGTGGAAATGAGAGACGAGGGTCGCGTCGATCCGGTCGATCCCGAAACGCTTCCTGAGCCCGCTGATGCCGTGGAGGATCGGCCGGCGGTTGGACACGTGGGATTTGGCCGGCTGGAAACCCGTCTTCAGGTTGTATCCGTAGTCGATGGACATGACCTTGCCGGTGTCGCTGAGCACGAAGTGGGTCTCCGCGCCGGCGTACTTCGAGCGGTACAGATGGGGCAGCACCTCCTCGATATCGTCCTCGTCCGGGTCCTCCAGCGGTTCGGCGACCCCGGGCTGGATCTCCTCGAGGCGCTTCAGATTCGATTTGAACGTCGCGATGGCGCCGGCCGGATCGTCCACCGGGTCGCCCAGGCTCGGGAGCAGCCGGTCCGTCCCGGCCGCGAGCAGCCGGTTGGCGGCGTGGTACAGGTTCCACGCCCCGGTATAGTCGTTGTAGTTGTACTGCAGGGGCGCCAGGCGGGTCGTCTTGCCTGTCCCGCAGATAACCTCGCCTGCAAATCCGATGCGCCTGCCGCCGACCGTCACCACGTAGCTGCTCGCTCCGTTGGTCATACCCGGCGTGGGCACGACCTCCCAGGACAGTCCCGCGATCTCGCGCGTCTCGTAATCCATCATCCAGCCGTCGACCGGCACGGGCCGGACGGGCGAAAAGCGGTCCCACCGGTTGTCGTAGGAGTTCCAGTGCTGGCGTTCCCGGAAGTGCTGTTCCGGGTCGACAAGATACTCCTGGTCCCAGTACGGACCCAGTATCCGGGCCCCCTTTTCGTGCAGGCGGATGGCGCCGTCGGTGTGGTCGCGGAAGTGGTGTGTGAGGAGGACCGTTACCGGCCTGCCGCCCGCGATCTCGTCGAGGTGGTCCGCGGCAAGTCCCGTGCCGGCGTTGACGAGTACGACGCCCTCCGGCCCCTCGACGGCGTACACGTGACAGCTGTCCTGAAACCGGAGGATCCCTTCTTCGATTCGTTCCCATGGGGAGGACATGGTTTGGAAGCTCCTCGTGATCCTACGAGCCTGGTACGTTGTGAGAATGGTTCATGCGATGCTTCCGGGTGCTGCTTTCAGCCGCGGCCCCGCAAACACCGCGAATAATGATTCCATGTGTTCCGTTGGCCGGCTGTGTACCAATTGCCGGAATGCTCATTATGCATGTGAATCAGGCGGCGGGCAACACCTGGATGTGCCTGTTGGCAACATCTTCACAGACCCGGCGCCATCAGCACAAGCCCGGCGACACCCTTACAAATGTATTGTAATTCGCCATCCGAACGTATAAGTTCAATACAGCGACTGCTTTATTCCCCGGAATCCGGCGCGTGTCCGCCTAGCATCCGATCCACTGATCCGCGCCCGTACAGATTGTGATTCGCGTTGTGATTCGCGTTCGTGCAGATTCCGGTTCGCATTCGTACGGAATCCGATCCGCGTCCGTATCTCTACAGGGGCCTGATCTTGGCTGATGTAGAAACCCTATACGACCGCTACTTCCTCGAATACGCCACCTACGTCGTCAAGAACCGCGCGATTCCCGAAATCGACGACGGCCTGAAGCCCGTTCAGCGCCGCATCCTCCACACGCTCTTCGAGATCGACGACGGCAAGTACCACAAGGTGGCCAACGTCGTCGGCCAGACGATGCAGTTCCATCCCCACGGCGACCAGTCCATCTTCGGCGCACTGGTGTCGCTGGCCAACAAGGACCTCTTTATCGACAAGCAGGGCAATTTCGGGTCGGTGCTCACCGGGGGACAGGCCTCGGCGGCGCGGTACATCGAGTGCCGGCTCACGCCCCTCGCCCGGGAAGTGCTGCTCAGCCCGGACATTACGGAGTACGTGGACTCCTACGACGGGCGCGCCCGCGAGCCCGTGGTCTTCCCGGCCAAGATCCCGGTGGCGCTCATCCTGGGCGCCGAGGGCATCGCCGTGGGCATGTCCACCCGCATCCTGCCCCACAATCCCGTCGAGGTCATGGAAGCCCAGGTGTCCTGCCTCAAGGGAGAGTCGTTCAATTTATACCCGGACTTTCCGACCGGCGGGCTCATGGACGTCGGCGAATACGAAGACGGAAACGGGCGCGTGTACACCCGCGCGCGGCTGGAGCCCCGGGAGGAAGGCGTGGTCATGGTCCGGGCCCTGCCCTTCGGCGAAACGACGGAAAGCCTGATGAAGTCGATTGAGGAGGCGGCCCGTTCTAAGCGCATCGCGGTGGCCGGCCTGACCGACTACACCACCGACGGCGTGGAGATCGAGATCCGCACCGACCCGGACGCGGATACCGGGGACATTCTCCGGGGCCTGTACGCCTTCACGTCCTGCGAGGTCGCCATCGACGCCAACCTCCTGGTCATCAGCGACGGCCATCCCCGCGTGACTACCGTCACGGACATGATCCGGCACAGCACGAACCGGCTGCTGGAGATCCTCGAAGCGGAACTGAAGATCGAGGAGCGGGACCTGCGCGCCCGGCTCAGGGCCCGAAGGCTCGAGCAGGTCTTCATCGAGAACCGGGTGTACAAGGAGATCGAGGACGTCGAAGACATCGAGGGCGTGTACGCCGCGGTGCGGGAGGCCATCGCGAAGTACAGTCCCGTTTCGACCACGGCCCGCGCCGTGGACCGGGGCTTGAACGAACTGAACGGCGCCCCCGCGGAGATCCGCGACGCGGCCCGCAGCCTGCTGACGACCGTATACCGCAGCCTGGCCTTCGAACACTACGGTCCGAGCCGCGAGATGATCGCCCGGAACCTGGACGCGGTCGGCCACGGACCGGTGGCGCACCGGCGGCTGGTTCGGTCGCTGCTTTCGGCGATCCGGCACGAATTGACCGCCACGCGGCGCATGGCCGCCGTGGAAGACATCATCACCGCGGACAGCCTGACCCAGGAAGATATGGACCGGCTCCTCGACATCCCGATCTACCGTATCACCCGGTACGGCATCGACCGGGCGGAGGCCGAGATGCGGGAGATCGAGGGGCAGCTTCGGACGGTGCTGCACAACCTGCATCACCTGACGGATTTCGCCATCGATTTCCTGGAGCAGCTCATACGCACTTACCGGGACGAGCATCCCCGCCGTTCGGAGGTCAAACCCTTCACGCCCGTACAAGAACGCGACGCCGCGGCCCGGGACCTGGTACTCCGCTACGATACAGAAACTGGGTACATGGGTTATACCATCGAAAGCGGCAAACCGCTCTTCAACGTCTCCCTCTACGACCGGGTCGTGATCGTGCGGTCGGGCGGCGTCGCGGGGGTCCACAATACCCTTGACAAAATGTACGTCGACCTCGATATCCTGTACTGCGCCATGGAGGAGCCGGGACGGGTCTTCACCGTGGCCTATCGCGACCTCGAAGGGTACGCCTGCATCAAGCGCTGTCGCATGGACCGATGCCGGATCAACCAGCTCTACGAACTGGTGCCGGGGGATTCGGAACTCCTGGCCTTCACGCCGGAACCCGATCCGGAAATCGTGTTGATCACGAGGGAGGACGGGGCTGGCCAGGCGACCGACCGACCGACCGCTCACGAGCGCGAGACCCGGGAAGTCCTGAAGGCGGACGATTTTGCCATACGCAGCCACCGCGCCCGGGGCGACCGAATCGAACAGGCCGGTATAGTACATGTCGAGTTCGTGGACAACAGCCGGCAAGGTCATGAAGCCGTTGAGCAGGACCATGAAACCGGCGAACAGGATCAAAAATGAGCAGGCGCTGAGCAGTAAGGAGAACGGTGAAACCGACCAGTCGAGTTCGAACACTGGATCAAACTAGGAACGGCATTAACCAGGAAAGGTGATCCACATGTCTTCATGGAGACTGATGAGCTGGAACGTGAACGGAGTCAGGGCGGTGGCGAAGAAGGGATTCCTGGAATGGTTCGAGGAAGAGGCGCCCGACATCCTTTGCCTGCAGGAGACCAAGTCCCAGGAGTCGCAGCTGGACGCCAAGATCACCGACGTGGCCGGGTATAAAAGCTACTGGTCGTCCGCGGAGAAAAAGGGCTACAGCGGCGTGGGCGTCTATACCCGTCACGAACCGCTGAGCGTTGCCGGGGGATTCGGCGAGGACCGGTTCGATTCGGAAGGCCGGACCCTGGTGCTGGAATATCCCGATTTCACGCTGTTCAACGTGTATTTCCCCAACGGCAAGCAGAACGCGACGCGGCTGCAGTACAAGATGGACTTCTATGACGCGATTCTCGCCCACTGGGAATCACTCCGCGCCGAAGGCAAGAAAATCGTCATCTGCGGCGACGTGAACACGGCCCACAAGGCGATCGACCTGGCCCGCCCCAAGGACAACGAGAAGATCTCCGGGTTCCTGCCCATGGAGCGCGAATGGATCGACAAGATCATTGGAATGGGGTACGTGGATACATTCCGGCAGTTCGACGAGGGACCGGACAACTACACCTGGTGGCACCTCATGTCCGGCGCGAGAAAGCGGAACGTGGGCTGGCGGATCGACTATTTCTACGTGACCGAGGACCTCATGCCCGCCGTCTCGAACGCGTGGATTGCGCCGGACGTCATGGGCTCGGACCACTGCCCGATCGGGATCGAGGTGGGAGTGGGGTGAAGTTTAAATCTGGGAAAAACTACGAGTTTTAGCTCTTCAGGAATACTGTTGTTTGGAGAGGGTCAAAAAAACATCATCACGCATTTGAATATGAATGCGCTGTTTGTTTAACCATTGACAAGTAAGAACTTAAGAGATATATTAATTTCGCTTTTCTTGTTGAACTAGGCAAACAAAAGAGAAGTAAAATCCTCTGTTTGGCCGAAGGCTTGCTAATTTACAAAGGTTCAGACGTTTTTGTCTTTAAAAGTGTCTCAGGAGGCACGTTAAGTTATGAAATACAACTCTGATGGGCTTATTTCAGGGAAGGATGTAAAGGTTTTCGGAGAATGGACTACAGATTGGTATCAAGTAAGAGGGCGACATCCTTTTTTCATTTATGATGAGATCTCGCCAGAGACAGTAAGGGTCGTTGAGTTGTTCAGAGACATATTCCCGAGCATCGGCCGGGAGATTGATGTTATTATTGATAGTCCTGGTGGGCCAGTGGAATCTTCATTTAAGGCACCATACTTTTTAAAGACATTCTGTCCAAACTATGCCGCGATCATCCCCGAAGAAGCTAAAAGCGGGGCGACCCTTTTCGCATTAGGTGCATCCGAAATTGTCATGGGGCAATGGGCTGAATTGGGACCGTTAGACCCACAGATTTCAAGAACAGGAACTGACCGTCATTACTTTAGTTCTCCAGAGAGTGCGCTTGAGAGTTTCCATGCACTTCGTTTTGCACAAAAAGAAGTCACCGAGTACATGGATCGGTTTGTTGAACATCTAACATTTAGAGGTATTGCGCCGAGACACGCAGTTAGAGAAGCTAAGGACTTAGTAGAAGCTACAATAGGGCGCATCTATTCTAACGTCAGTCCGTTTGAGTTAGGAAATAGTGGTCGGGCGTTAGAGGTGATGGAAAAGTACTGTTACAAGATTCTGAATAACGTGTATGATAAGGATGAAAACAAGAAGGAGATTTCCAAGAACCTGGTTTGGAATTACCCGGACCATGGGTTTTTTATAGATTCCGAGGAAGCTAAAAAAATAGGGTTGAATGTAAGGTTGGCGAGTGAAAAAGAACAACAATTGCTTAACAGGTTGCACAATGATATATTGGAGGGTGGGAACGCATATTGCATAGGGACGCTGATTCCTGTTCAGGAGGATAAAGAAAATGAGGGAAGAAGTAAAAATGGACGAGCTAAGTCTCGAAAGACTCAGGAAGCTCGGACGTAAGATCCGGGTGTCTAGGACGGAATCACGGACAAGACGATTACAAAGTACGGAGAAGGCCAGGAAGATCCTTGAAGGAAGGAAACGCCTCGGTGCCATTTTATCCCGCTTTTAAGTCTTATTTTCCTCTACACTGCGTTTATAAGTACCTCGGTGATGTAAGTATCCAATCTCCTCCCTTTTACCTCCTGCCCGATATCGGATCTAAGGGTCTGTTACGGATTTTGTGTAACTGACTATTTGAACTGCACCCTTGACCGGGATATAGAGTTAAGCTTCCTTCGGAACGAGGAGGCACCCCATGTCCCTGAAACGTCGTCAGTTCACCCGAGGGCTCATTGTTGCGCTTCACCGATCTACCGTCGCATCTTTAATCCCGCCAGCACCTCGCGGAAGCTGTTGAGCCCTGCCTCCAAGTTCTCGATGATCTCTTCCGCAAGCTCGTCGGGCTCGGGCAGGTTGTCCAGGTCCGTCAGGCTCTTGTCCTTGAGCCAGAAGATGTCGAGACTGGTCTTGTCCCGGGCGACGATTTCCTCGTAGCTGTAACTTCGCCAACGGCCTTCCGGTGCGTCGTTTTCGTCCCAGGTCGCCTCGCGCTGATGCCGGTTCTGCGGGTTGTAGCATTCGATGAAGTCCGCCAGATCCTCGAAGTGCATTGGCTTCTTCTTCAGCGTATGGTGGATATTAGTACGGTAGTCGTAGTACCAGACCTGCTTCGTCCAGGGTTTCGGGCTGGCTTCGTGATTGTCGAAGAAGATCACGTTGGCCTTGACCCCTTGCGCGTAGAACACGCCGGTCGGCAAGCGCAGGATGGTGTGCAGGTCCGTGTTTTCCAGTAGCTTCTTTCGGATCGTCTCACCTGCCCCTCCTTCGAACAGCACGTTGTCCGGAACGACGACAGCGGCACGGCCAGTGGTCTTGAGCATCGTGCGGATGTGCTGCACGAAGTTCAGTTGCTTGTTCGAGGTCGTCGCCCAGAAATCCTGCCGGTTGTAGGTCAGGTCGTCGGTTTCCTGTTCGCCTTCCTCGTTCGTGAAACTCATTGAGCTTTTCTTTCCGAAGGGCGGATTCGCCAGCACGTAGTCATAGCGTTTGCCGGCGTCGGCCACCAGCGCGTCATTGGGCGATATCGGGACGCCGCCGTCGATCTCGCCGATGTTGTGCAGGAACATGTTCATCAGGCACAGACGGCGTGTATTGGCGACGATCTCGTTACCGTGAAACGCCTCGTGCTTCAGGAACGCCTTCTGATCCCTGTCCAAACTGAAGTTGTCCGGGTTGGTGATGAAGTCGTATGCAGCGAGAAAGAAACCGCCCGTACCGCAGGCCGGATCGGCGATGAGCATGCCCGGTTCGGGCCGTACGCATTCGACCATGGCCCGGATGAGGGCGCGCGGCGTGAAATACTGGCCCGCCCCCGACTTGGTATCTTCGGCGTTCTTCTCTAGAAGCCCTTCGTAGATTTCACCTTTTACGTCGGCACCCATGCTGACCCATTCAGTATCATCCACCATGTCGACAAGGCGGAATAGCTTCGCCGGGTCCTGGATCTTGTTCTGGGCCTTGGTGAAGATCTGGCCCAGCATGTCCGTCCTGGTGCCAAGTTCACGCAGAAGGATGGCGTAGTGGGCATCAAGCTCCGCACCTCGTTTCGACTTCAGGCTCTGCCAGTTGAATTCGGCTGGGATGTCGACATCGCGATTGTACGGCGGTTTGGCGTATTCGTCGGCCATCTTGAGGAAGACCAGATAGGTGAGCTGCTCCAGGTAGTCGCCATAGCTCACCCCGTCATCGCGCAGGGTGGTGCAGAAGCTCCAGATTCTGGAGACGATGGGAGCGGTGTTCATGCCGGGCCGTTCTTTCCTTTGATTTGCTCTGCGAGCGCCTCGCCTTGGGCCGTTCGGCGATAGTGTTGCTTTCGGCTTTTCGGCTTGTCCGGGAGGGTCATTTCAATCAGTCCAGCCTTGAGGGCGGGGGCAAGGTATGCTTTCACGAAGTGAGGCCGGTTACTTATGCCCAGAAAGTCCTGTAACTGAGGCCGGTTCATTTCCTCTGTGAGGATCGAGATCAGACGTTCAACATGTTCTGTGACATGTATGGTCTCATGTGGGGTATCTTGCGGGGTCGCATGTAGAGTGTCTTGATCCTTCTTGTTATTTATCAATGACTTATCTTGTAGGGTATCATGTATGGTATCATGTACGGTCTCATGTTCGGTCGCCGCCCGAGAAGCCCGCTCATGCACTGGCAAGCGCACTCGAAACCACGTCCGATCCTCGTCGCTTTCGAAGACGGGTTCCGGTGAGCCGTTTTGCCGCATGGCCCGGAAAATCTTCGGCACGCCGGTCGAGCGCGCCTCGGCGAGGTCGAGTTCTTTCAGAAACTCGCCGATACGCCGGTTCCGATAGCGCCTGCTCACGGCCTGCCCCTTCTTGAAGTCCTCCATACGGATGGAGCGGTCCGCGCCGGGATAACTCAAGACCAGCAACTCTTCGCGGGTGATCCGGACTTCAACCGGTTCCCGCTCCTCGTATGAGCGATGGTAGATGGCGTTCACCAGCGCTTCTTCAATGGCGCCAATCGGAAAATTCCAGCATCGTTCGGCCTCCGGCTTGTGGGGATACTTGACGACGATTTCCTTCAGGTAGTTCCGCTCGATGTAACTGATGGCTTCGCTGAGAATGACGGACAACGGCCCGCGGAACTCCTTCTCCTCGAACTGATCGCCGCCCGGGTCATCGGGAAACCATACTACGTCGATCTGGGTTGCGGGGAAGAAGTGGTGCGGCCGCTCATTGAAGAACAGCAGACCGACGTTCTTCGGAAACATCGCCTCGGGCGGGCCGCCGACGATATTCAGGCGCCTGCCCAGGTCCTCCACGGACAGGTCCTCTGCTTCCGATGCCAGTTCGCTGCCGATTTCTCCGAGAAACTCACGGATCAGCCGATGGGACAGGTCATCAAGCGAAGCAGTCTGCCGATAGCGGTCGTCAAAAGGTACTGTGGCCGCCAGACTGAGCAGTTCTCGTTCGACCTGACCCCTGGCGCGAACCGTGCTGCTGTGTCTGCGAATGAAGTAGGCCCAGTCGTTGCGCTCCGCGCTCAGATTCACCCTGGCTTTATAGGGACGGGTTTCGCCACCGGGTGCCCAGAGGACGAGGATGGTCTGGCCATCAATTTTATAGGTAGCAGCGAGGGGATGGTATTGCGGCTGTATGGCGGAATGCCCCAGATTGAGCAGATCCTTCTGTATAGAATCGATGGCATCAAGGTCAATACCTCTGGGCGGTAAAACCGGGCGGCCATTCTGTTCCTCGACGCCCAGGACCACGTAACCGCCGCCCAGATTGTGGAAGTCGTTGGCGAAGGCGCAGATCGTGTGCAGCACGCTCTGCGGATTCCAACCAGCCTTGTACTCGATGCGTTCGCCCTCGATGGCGCGATGGCGCAGCAGGTGGTCGATGTTGATGGGAAGATTGCCGGTCATGCCGTTGCCGTTATGCTTCTGCGTTTTGCCCGCTTGCTGTTTTCAGACCGTGCGGGTTTTTCAGCTTTGATGCGCTCAAGAAGGCTGGATGCCGGTTCCTCATTCGGGTCCTGCGGGACGAGTTGGCCTGAGAAGGCTTTTTTGAGAATCGACAAACGGAGCCCATCAGCTTTTACAAGTTCTTGATCGATACTCGATTCCGTTTCGTCAACAAATGAAAGCATCTTCTCAAGAATCCTGGCGATTTCGCGCTGTTCCTTGATCGAAGAGTACGGAAACGGGTAGTTAGAGAGTTTGGCCCCGTTGATGTTTGATTGGTTGACACCGTCGGTCTTGACGTTGTTCCCGTACTGCCGGGCAACGTGTGAGTTAAGGAACAGATTCAGATATTGGCTGTCAACGACCGTTCCGATGTGATTCACTCGTATGAGGTATCCGGCGAAAACCGCCGGGCGTTCACTTTTGTAGATTGCGGTTTTGCCAACCAGTTCGGGACTGTTGGTACGGTTGAAGAGGACATCTCCCTCGCGCAGTTGATATTGCGCGATCTCGTTATCGTCTGACGTATAGACAAGGTTCTCCCAATCAAATTTCGTATTTTGTATGTTCCCCATTCGTAGAACGGGGACACTGCCAGTTGTAGTAGATTTTGCTGCCGTGCCGTATTCCACACCGCAGGTCATCCATCCAAGTTTTTCCCACAGCCACGACTCCGGTAACGGTGATAGCTTCATAGTTACATCGTGGCCAATATCGGCTACTTTTAACAGTTTCTTCGGTCTCTGTGGTTTTTTGCCTGACTTCCACCCTTCCTCCCATTCCTCGACGGCAGCCTTCCACTCCTGAAGTTGCTGTTCGTAACGCGCCTCCCGCTCCTGTTTGATGCGAGCGAGAAGTTGTTCGGGTGTCTCAAGCTTGTCTCTGTTCTCTTCGCGCCATTGCTCCGTGAGCTTGCCTTCGAAGGCGTGCTTGAGTACGGCTTGGCGGTAGGCATTGAGTTTCGCCCGCGCCGCATTCAGGCTCTCGATGCCTTTGTCCAGTTCGGAGAACAGTTCCTCGATCTTGGTGACGATACGGCGTTGTTCCGGCAACGGTGGCAGGTTGAATTCAAGGTTTTCAACGAACCCTTTAGTGATTGCTTTAAAGGTCGAACCTGTCCCTTTGTCCGACATTTCGGGTTCTATACTTCTGAAGAGATACAGTAGGAATTTCGGCGCGATTCCCCCACAAGGATGAAGTGCTGCCAAGCCACGGCCAATACAACAATCGTGTTGTGCAAGATTAGTCGGGCCGACTGGGGCTCTAACCGACAGGAGTGTTGCACCTTGTTTGGCGATCTTGTTGGGTTGGGAGCAGTATTGGTTGATAATTGGGAATAGATCGCCAAATTCTGCCTTCCCCTGAAAGAAAGGGAGGCCGTCACCACTACGGTTGTAAGTCATTGAGGGCGGAGACTGGCCCATCACGATGTAAGTGAAGTCGGGAAGAACGCATCGTTGCCATCCTTGGGGGACCATGTTCCCTACACAATCGGTCATCCTACGCCACCAATTCTACGTTCAACTCGTCAATCACATCATCCACCCGGTCGCCGAAGGCTTGCACATCGGCCCCATGCCGCTTATGCCGTCGAAAGCACAGGATCTTGCTGTCGCTGCCACGGGCGGGGGCGCTACGGCTCGGTGGTGGCGGGCAACTGCAAAGCAGTGGTGTCGAAGGTGTATACGGCCTGTAACTCATCTTCGACAGCTGCCGTTTTAATGGCCTTGTGCACGATCAGTGCATCGGCGAAGTTCGCCTCTGTCTCACGATATGCCTGCAAGGCGCTCCAGATCACTTCATCGTCCTCGAAGCGCACGTTGGGTTCCTGCAGCAGTTTTCCGACGACGGCGATTACGTCATCCCTGGTTGCGCGATAGCGGCGCCCGATCAACGTCCATACCGCCTCCACCAGGACGACATCTGTAATGAGAATGCGCTCGGCGCTTTCGAAGAGGCGCCGCGACTTTTCGGCCTGCGCTTCGTCGTCTCTCAGGAGATAGCGGAGCAGCACGTTGGTGTCCACTGCAATCAAGATAGGCGTTCCCGCTCCGTTTCAATGGCGTGTTGGCGCGACTGCTCGTCGGAGACCGTCTCGTCCGCCCGAAGATGGGCAAGACATCCCCAGGCGCTCCCGGGCTGTTGGCGGACTATGGTGATGCGACCGTCGGCAACGAAACTCCGGCATTCGTCACCCGGCTCGATACCGGCCTGGCGGCACTGATTGGCTGGAAGCGTGAGTTGTCGCTTCGCGCTGATTCTGGGCATCATCGACTCCAATGCGCTTTGCTTGCTGACCACGGAATTATAATAATTGCTTTACTTTGTGTCAATCAGTAAAGAAAAACAGTGTCGGGGATGACTCATGCCGCCAATACCTCGTTCAACTCATCGATCACGTCATCCATCCGGTCGCCGAAGAGCTTGTACATCTGTCCCATGCCGCCCTTGCCATCGAACGGAGCGAGGTTCAAATCGTCTCGGTCGAGATGGAACGAGGTGATGATGTGGTCGCGGATCATGTGCAGCCAGTCCATCTGCTCCTCGTTGAACTTCTCTCCGCTGCCGCTGTGATGCTTCAGTATCCATTTCTGGAAAATGCGACGTACGGTTTCCGCATAGGGCGAGAGCTTCCCGTCGATACCGCAGGCACGGCGAATCAACGCCACCAGCGCGGTCAGTTCACTGATCGGTTGACTGCCCTCGTATTCGTCGAGCAGAGCATAGGCCTGCCAGACCCGGAATGGGACCAGTCGAGGCTGGTCGTTCTTCAGTTTGTCGAATACTTCGCGTATCATGGCGTAGGTCAGCCCCCGGCGACGGTGCGGCTGGGCATAGAAGATGGTCAGGGCTTCGATCTCATCGCGATTCGCTTCGAGATACTGCTGGAAGTCCTGCACCAGGGCTTCGGCGTTCTCTTGCGCGTCGCCTTCCCATTCGGCACGGCTTACCGTGTCCAGGCTGTCATGGTCGATGGTCTGTTCCTTGTCGCGACGAATCGAGTCGATCAATTCGATCAGTTCGCCGTTGAACACGCCGGCTGCGTCATGGACCAACTGCTTCTGCGCCTTTTCGCATAAGGCAGGGGGCGGTTCGGCGCCCTCGTCCACGGGCTCGATTTCACGGGCCTTCTCCTGAATGCGGTCCGGGTCGATGGCGGTTAATAGACTGCCGACGATTTCAGTGAGTTCGATACCGCCGGCCTGTTCCTTGATCCGCTCCTTCTCGGCCGGGTCGAGTTGTTGATCGAGCCGCGCGAGGCGCCCGGCGAGCGAACTCACCGTGTCTTCGTCGCAAGCGCCCATCATCACGCCCATGGCGAGGTCCCTGAGGGGCACGGAGGGCCTGGTGACGAGCGGTTGGCTGGCGGTCTTGAGCGATTTCGTGACCCCGACGGCGTCCACGATCACGTAGTGGGTCTTCCCGCTGGCGGCGGAGGGCGAGACCTTCTTGAGATCGTCATGGTCGAGGGTGCGGGTGCCGCGGCCTTTCATCTGCTCGAAATAGTTGCGGCTCCTCACGTCACGCATGAAGAGCAGGCATTCGAGGGGCTTTACGTCCGTACCCGTGGCGATCATGTCCACGGTCACCGCGATGCGCGGGTAGTAGCCGTTTCGGAACTGGGCGAGGATGGATTCAGGGTCTTCTTCGGCCCTGTAGGTGATCTTCTTGCAGAAATCGTTGCCTTCGGCGAATTCCTCGCGCACGGTCTGGATGACGTCGTCGGCATGGCTGTCGGTCTTGGCAAAAACAAGCGTCTTCGGGACTTCGCCGCGGCCGGGGAATATCTCGATCAGTCTGTCGCGGAAGGTGCGGACGACGGTGCGGATCTGGTCGGGGTTTACGACAGACCGGTCGAGTTCCCTTGCGGTGTAGGTGACGTCCTCGTCCTGAATCTCCCAGCGTTTGCGCCGCGGCAGGCGCTCCCGTTTCTCGACTTGCCGGTTCGCCTTGAGTCGCCCGCCGTGCTTCGTCCTTTCCGTGTCGATGACGTAAACCTCGTTGCCGACGTTTACGCCGTCGGCGACGGCCTGCTCATGATCGTATTCGCTGACTACGTTCTTCCTGAAGAACCCATAAGTGCGGTTGTCCGGCGTCGCGGTCAGGCCGATGAGACAGGCGTCGAAATACTCGAGGACCTGTCGCCACAGGTTGTAGATCGAGCGGTGGCACTCGTCGATGACGATGAAGTCGAAGAACTCAGGGGGTACCTTCTCGTTGTAGACGACCGGCATGAGCGTTTTCGGCTGCGCCATTTCCGCCGGGTTGACCTGCTCCACGGCTTCGTCCAGTTCCTCGTCCTTCAGGATCGAGTACATCCGCTGGATGGTGCTGATGCAGACCTGGCTGTCCCTGGCGACGTAGGACGATCTGAGGCGCCGGACGTTGTAAAGCTCGGTGAACTTGCGGTTGTCGTCACCGGGCACGTAGGCCATGAATTCCTGCTCGGCCTGTTCGCCGAGGTTCCTGGTGTCCACGAGGAAGAGGATCCGTTTGGCGTCAGCGTGCTTGAGCAACCGGTAGATCGACGTAATGGCGGTGTAGGTCTTGCCCGAACCCGTGGCCATCTGGATGAGGGCGCGCGGGCGGTCGTCTTTGAAGGATGCTTCGAGTTTCTCGATGGCGTTGACCTGGCATGCCCTGAGCCCTTTGGGATCCAATTCCGGCAGCCCCTGGAGGCGCTCACGTAGTGGGTCTGACTGACTAAGCCAGTTCGCCATGGTCTCCGGTCGATGGAAGTTGAACACCTCTCGCGACCGGGGTTTCGGATCGCGACTGTCGGTGAACCTCGTGAGTTCACCGGTGGATTCGTAGACGAACGGGAGGGGATCCTTGTTGTCTACCCACTTGAGGTTGGCGTTGGCATATCCCGTGGACTGCTGCTCGACCGTCGTGATATTGTGACCCTGCTTTGCAGATTTGGCCTCGACCACGCCAGCGGGTTTCTTGTCGACAAAAAGAACGTAATCGGCGGGACCGACGTCCGTCGGATACTCACGAACGGCAATCCCGCGGCCAGCGCCGAATTCGATCTTGTTCTTTGATTGCACCTTCCAGCCAGCGCGTTCCAGCATCGCGTCGATGATGTCGCGTGCCGCCTGCTCCGGCGTTTGGTTGGTGTTCTGCATTCCGCCTGTCCGCTATGCGCCTAGTCTACCTCAGTGTAAGGGTCGTTCCCGAACATCCTCAAGCTGACATTTTCTCAAGCTGACATTTTCTCATTATTCTGAAGAAAAATACGAGAAAACACGCTTCTTGACTACTGTATTCTAAAGAGGCTATCAAAACCTGCAGATTTCAGATTAAACACGAGAAAACGTGTTTCTCGACGACTATACTCCTTAACAGGGCAACATTAACCCGCAGATTTCGCGCCGCTGATCTTACACGGTTTGGGAAGACAAAATGAGTGAATCTGAACGCAACAGGATACCCGGAGAACCGGAAATGACCCGGGCAGAGATCCGCGGATTGGTTCTGCGAGTACGGGGTGATCTGTACTTCAGACCAGAAAACGTAACGGTAGTGTTGAGACGGGTGGATGAAAGAGTCGGAAACACGGCCACCCGTGAAGACGTTGCAAACCTGAAGTTCAGTCTGATCAAGTGGTATATCGGGAGTATCGTCACGCTGACAGGAATAATCGTTGCGGTTTTCAAATGGCCACTATGAAATCTCAACATTTGTATTACGATGCGGATAGCATCATGGTCCGCCTGGCCAGGAAGGAGTCTTCTTATGGTAGATGAGAAAGGTCGGCTTATCGACCCACGAAAGGCCGAGATATTGAAACGCAAGATTCTGGATCTTTTGACCGATGAAGAGATCGAGATTCTTGGTATTGAAATCGATATCAGGCTTAAGAACGGATACCGGGACAAGGTCTGGTACGGCTGGAAAAACCCTCTTTCTTCCGCATGACAGTAATGGACTGCGACGCTTGTGCCTTGTTGTGATAGTCAGGGGTCAGATATGACTAAGGATACATGGTACCAGCGTAACGGGGCTGCCTTCACCGGTGCCATTGCTCTGATAGCATTGTTGACTTACTTGCATGTAACACTAGGTGGGTTAAGAACTGAATTCCGAGATGAGTTGAGAAATATCAATGCCTCGTTAGACAGAGTGGAAACCAAGATTGACGAGGTAAGGGGGTATTTCAAATACAAAACAGATGCTACACAGAATGACACGTCTCTCTGACAACGCTTGGTAGAAATCCGCGAAAGGCCAATAGTGCACCAGCTTGAATCTGCGTGTGCCACAATGGTATTGACGAAAAGTCAACTTTGATAAATTACTTGTTACAGTTGATACTCATGCAACGCACACCACTTGGGATAATCTGCTGAATACAATACCCTTTGCCAGTGGAAGAAAAAGATTGTGGGGTTGATTATGCCGGCAACTCAAGAAATCGAAAAAGCCAGCCATATTTTAAGTAAGATCGACAAGTTTCCCGATTTCGAGTCAGAGATATATGATCATATCCAGGACGAAGGCCTGATTTTGAGGAAACTTGACCTCACGGTCAAATCCTTTAGAGAGAGACTTGAAATCGGTTATGAAATGATAGGTGATTATGTTAACCATGCCAAAGAAAATGGCTACGTTGACGTAGACGATCCTATGGTAAGGATTATAAACGACCTTGAAGAGTTTTGTATGGAATTCTACGAAAGTTACAAGTCGACTCCTTCAGATTCATTTCAGTATCCGGAAATCGCTAATACATTGAAGTCAGCTTTGAAAACCTATGCAGGGAAATTTCAAGAGTTGCGATGGGATGTTTCGATTCATAACGGAAGGGTCGCTCCACGTTCGAACGAAACCTTTTCCGGTGGTGATGAATTCGAGGCAATTGTAAATCGAAGAGATTAGCGTGGATTTTCCTACTGTAACTGAACAATGCCAGGCAACACCTCGTAATACATTCCACAAAGTACACTCCCGCCGAAATGCATTGAGACGATCATAAAGGTTAAGGCAACCCTGATACGCAGGAATTCACTCCTGCGCTGACCTTGCACTGTCCAGCGCCTCCTGGAGCGCGGCGGCCAGGACCTCGGGCTCGTCCGTGCCGATGCGGCAGGTCTTGCCGCTCTTCATCTTCAGTTCCACCGCCTCCAGTCCCGATACATTGTAGAGCCAGCCACGGGGTGTCAGCCGGATGCCCCAGCCATAGAGCCAGGAGTTTCTGACCGGCAGGCAGGAGTCGATCTGATCGAGGGGGAAGCGCTTTCGGATCAGGCCGATGCCAAAGGAAATGCGGAGGTGCTCGTCATCGATCTCGACGGTCAGGTTGTGGAACAGCGCCAGGACCCCTAGCAGGAACATCAGGATAAGCCACGCGAGGGGGGCCGCCCCGGCCAGCCAAGCGGGTAGAATGACCAAAGGCAGGATGGCGATGATGATGACGACGTTGACCGTACCGAACTGGGTGTGGCGATAGGCGCTCACTGCATCTGCTCCTGCCAGGGCTTGATCCACAACCCCGCCAGCCTGCCTTCCCGGTCGAGGATGACGCGCACTTCGGGCGCCCGGGACGCGGCGCCGTACCGGCCCCTGAAGCGGTGGATCAGCAGGTGCGGTTGGGCCTCTATGAACCTGGTTTCGACATAGTCCAGACCCTCAAATTCGCCGAAGAGCTGGCGGACCGCCTGATGGCTCCGGCGCTGGACCTCCGCGGTGAAACCACTGCGAAAGCCCTCGGTGGCCTCCTCCGGCCCCAGGGTTTCAAAGCGGCCCTGCTCGTGGCTTTGGAGGATCCGGGTGGCCAGTTGTGCGGCCAGAAGGTGTTGTTCGGACTGGACGGGCGTGCTGACAACGGCCTGAGGGGCAACGGTTCCCGGCAGCAGCCGTCCCGCCTCGCCAGCGGCGACCTCGCCCAGGGCAATGACGGCGATGAATACGGCAATCGCCCGGCCACCGGCGACGTTGCACGACACGGCAAATGCGCGGTACATCAGGAGCACCATCCAGACCAGCAGCAGGACCGCCGCCAGGCCGAACGTGACAAGGAGGGCAAGCTGTGCGAGGGAGGGCGGTGAAACACCCTGGGCCATCAAAGAGGGGATGATGCCGCTAAAGGGCGGAGATACCACGAGCAGGGCTATGAGCAGAGCGGGAGCACGGGCGAGGGCCTGGGTGCCGAATACGTCGATGGAGCGCGGACGGCTTCGGCTGATCAGGCGGCCGCCGACGTAGAGCAGGACGCTGGGGATGATCCAGGCCATGAGACCCTGGACCATGGCGTGCCAGAATGGGGCCGGGGCCGTGAGCTGGAAGGAAATCACGCCCGTGGAGCGATAGTCGTACAGGTCACCGAGCCAGGCTGTCAGCACGATGCATGCCACGCCCCAGGCCAGGGCCCGGCCGCCGGCCAGGAAGTGGAATGGATTGAACAGCCACAGGCGCCAGACGGAGGTCGCGCGGGTGTGGGGAGCGTCCATGGGGACCGCCTTCTATGAAATGGACCTCACAAATTGCTTGCCTTGCCGATATCGTCCCCCGGGCTTTCCGCCTCCCCCGACGAAACAAGCTCCTCGACGAGGGCGTCGAGGCGGTTCCGCAGCGTGGGGTAGGAGACGCCATACTGTTTTGCCATGTCCTTGAGATTGCCGCCGGTCTGGAGGAAGCAGAGCACGAAGGCCTGATCCTCCGGCGCCAGTCGGGCCAACGGCGGCAGGGGAAAGCCACCTATCACGGCCGTATCGCACTCGGTACAGTCGAGGCGAACAACCCGCAGGGCCGCGGCGCAACCCGGGCAATGGGCAGGCAACCGCAGGTTCCGTACAGAATCGATGTTATCGTTCATCGGGTGTTCGCTGTATGACAGTATATCATAATTGCAGAAGCGAAGTCGTAATTTACACCATCATCCAAAATAAAACTGATGTTTATTATTATTCATTCCTGATTCATATAAGTTAAACAATTATTGTGTTTTTCGCAAGATAAATGTTGCAATTTACACTATATGGAATAGATCACGGCCCATATTCCGCCATCACCAATCACTTGCGATGAAGAATTGGCACGAGAAATATCGCATTGCGACTACTGTAATTCTTGAAAGGAAGTTAAAACCTGCGAGTTTCGTGGCGGATGTCTTAGAGGATGGGCTTCAAAATGTTGGTTCCGGTACGACTGCCGGACGCGTTGCAACACGTCACAGGATAGGCGCAAATGAATGATCAAAAACGCAAACTTCCATCCAGCGATGCTGGGATGAGTTTCCGGGAACTCGAGGCGTCCATCAGGCGGATCGAAGATGATCTGTATTTCAATCCGGACAACATCGGGGTTCGCCTGACCAGGATTGAGGAGAAACTGGAGCATGTCGCCATGACGCCATTCACGACGACATGGAAAAGCTCAAAACGCACGGAGATATAGACAGGCTAAAAATCGCCACACGTGACGATATGGAAAAGCTGAGAATCGCCACACGTGACGATATGGAAAAGCTGAGAATCGCCATGCGTGATGACATGGAAAAACTGAATGGCGCCTTGCGCGACGACATGGAAAAGATGAACGGCGACACCCGCGACGACATGGAGGAGTTTAAAAGCGACACCGCGACGGGCATGGCGAAATTGAACACGGAGATGGAGCAATTTAGAATGAACCTGGAGCAATTGAGGACGGACATGGTGCAGCAGAAAACAGAATTGATAGCCCACACGAATATACAGTTTCGATGGACTGTCGGGTTGATTGTATCGGTCGCAGGGGTAATCGTAACGGTTGTTAAACTGTTCTGACTCGGGCCCCTCACATTTCCTTCGTACCCACCACCGTATCCGAAAACACGACGTGCCCCCACATCTCGGGGACGTGCATGTTGATGACACCTTGAGGCGACCAGACCCAGTTGTCGCAGGGGACGCCTTCTTTCCGCAGGTAGCCGTCCTTGTAGCGCTCGAATTCCCATTCCACCCGCGAGAAGTTGACCCGCCATGAATCCCCGGGTTTCGGTGGGCAGTCCACGCCGGCATACTCGGCCATGCTGGTCCAGGGGAAGGCGATTTCGGTGGACCAGCCCCGGTCCACGTCGTGCGAACAGTTGACGGTCCCGTCGATGTGGACGGCGTGCCGCACACCCACGAAATCCCAGTCGTGGTCGGCCTGCCCACCCTTGCTGTAGGGCTTTGGCAGGTAAAGGTCCCAGACGGCGTTCAGGGGGTTGATCTCGAACTCCATGTAGTGGTTGGCATCCCCGTCCGGATCGATGAAGACCTCGAAATCGTTGTCGTTGCAGATGACCGAGTCCCGTTTGGTCAGCGTGCCCCACACGTCCGGCTCCTCCATGTCCGCCGCCACGTAGAAGTACTCGTCATCCCACAGCATCATGGCGCGCGTCCCGAATCGGGGAATGGGCTTGAGGTCGCCTTCAATGTCGACGAAGAGGTCGGTGCGGGGCGCCCGGATCCAGGACGGGTCGCTCAGCTTTCCGTCGATCGCGATGGGACCGCAGGCGCGGTAACAGGTGTAGGTCTTGGGGACGATGTCAGGCGATGGCGAGTCGGACATGATGGACCTTTCTTTCGGTGATGACGTAGGCGCAATTTACATGCCAGATAACCTGGGCGACCAGATTGACAGATTGTGAGATCGAGTTCGGGCGTTGGCGTTATATCGCTGGCCAGGCGCCGGGCAGTCCGCTGGCTCAGACCCGCATGCCCGAGTCGATTAGCTTTATGCCCGCATGCCCGACTGCGATTCGAATCCCAGCAATCGCTTCATGGTCGGCGTCGCCCGTTCCACGACCTCGGGACTCGCGAGCCTGAACTGGTCCTGCTGCGGCTTCATGAACGATCGGCAGAAGAACCCCAGCAGGATCATCCGCTCCTGCCGGGTGCGGTTGGCACCGCTGCTGTGCCAGGTCGCGCCGTGGATGATGACGATATCGCCTTTGCGGGCGTCGAGCTGGATGACGTCGTCGTATTCTTTTTCCGGATCGGGCGGGGTCCCGCGCCTGTAGCTGCCCGGCACAAGCCGCGTGGCCCCGTTTTCGGGCGTGAAGTCGTCGAGCACGAAAATCGTGTTGGAGCAGAATGCGAAGGGTGGGGGCGGCTGCGGGTAACGTCCCAGGGGAAAGTCGACGTGCAGACCGCCCGCAGGGGCATCGGGGCCGATGAGGTTGACGGTAAAACTGCTCAAAATGCAGTCGTCGCCCAGCAGGTGTTCGTGGAGCGCGAGTACCTGGGGCAGCTGGATCATCTCCTCGTAGATACGGCCCTTGTTGACCAGGTTCCACACCCGTTGCGCCTGCCCGTCGAAGTAGACGTGTTCCCCGCTGCCGGCCTTTTCTTCGGCAGCCAACTCGGCCGAGCGATCGCGCAGCGCATTGGCCTGTTCCCGGGTCAACGCCTTTTTGAGCACGACGTAGCCGTGTTCGTCGAGATGGGCGATGGCGTGTTCGAGTTTCATCTGCGATGCTCCGTTCGACCGCGTCCGACTTTGTCGCACGGCGAATCGTTCTCAACTGCCCTCGTACGGCACGGAGATGCCTTCGACGAATTCGGGCTCGTCCATGTCGGGCGTCATGTAGACGTGGCTGCCCTTCCGCTCGGAGGTGGTCCCCGCGATGTGGGCGCCGCTGGCGTCCAGGGAAATGATCTGCACGCCGCCCACGCGCTGGGAATCGAGCTCGTTCATGTCCCGCAGCCCCTCGGCCGTGGCCTCTTCGAGGGACATGCCCATCTTCATGTAGGTCACCACGTTCCGGGCCGCGCCGGTCCGAATCGCCAGCTCGCCGGTACCCGTGCAGGCCGCGGCGCCGTACCGGTTGTCGGCGAATCCGCCCGCACTGATGACGGGTGAATCACCCAGGCGGCCCGGGTACTTCCATCCCCAGCCGCTCGTGCTGACGCCCACGCAGATATCCCCGTTGCCGTCCTGCGCAATGAAGTTGGTCGTGCCGCCGGCCTTCTGCGGATCGACGGCCAGGTGGCTCAGCTTCCAGAGCTCGTTGGTATGCTGGAGTTCTTCCGGGTCGTCGATCCCAAGTTGCTCGCGCACGTGCTTCGCATAGATCTCGGGCATCTCGGGGTCCACGTAAGTGCTCTTCTCGAAGCCCATCTCACTGGCGAACCGCTCCGCGCCGTCCCCCACGAGAAAGACGTGGATCAGCTTTTCCATGACGCAGCGGGCGATCGAGATCGGGTGATCGTAGCCCGTCACCGCGCCCACGGCGCCCACGTCGCGGGTGCGGCCGTCCATGATGAGCGCGTCCAGCTGGGGGTAGCCGAGGATGTTGGGATAGCCGTGGAGGCCGACGCTGCGGTCGGGCCGGTGCACCTCGACCTCCCGGATGCCGATCTCGATGGCGTCGACCGCGGTCTTGCCTTCCTTGAGCGCGGCCACCGCCTGCCGGATGCCCACGTCACCGTTGTTCGTTGCCATGACGATCATCGCGTGTTCCTTAGCTTTGAGGGTTGAAGGGTCGAATTCCAGTGCATTGTAACCAGGAGGAAATGAAATGCAAAGTGTTATTATCTGTCGGCCCGGCCGAGGACGCCGGGGAGGTAATATCCCTTGATATTTTCACCCGTTTCCTTATCGTGATATTCAGTTCGGTGGGGCCTGGACCGCGCTTTCCCCTGAAGTTGATTACCGGGTTTGCGCGTATTGTCTGCGTGTTCTGCGCGTTGCGCGGCGCGTATTGATTGCGCGTTCCGCGTCACGTCGTATTCTGCGCGTTGCGCGGCGCGTCGTATTGTTCACACGTATGGTTTGCGCGTATCGGAAGGCTGGCGGCGTTTGATCATCTGGATTCGCATCGGGACGCTGGATTCCTACAACAAGGACGGCCGTGACTTCTGGCTGAAGAGACGGCTCGAAGAGATTTCCGGGCAGCCCTGCCTGATGCTGCACCAGACGCAGATGACGCCCGAGATCGTCGAACCGCTTAAGCCCCGGGCCATGCTGCTCAGCGGTTGCGGCACCTTCTTCCAGCACTTCCGGCCCGAGGCGTTCTATGGCTTCGAAGATACGCTGAACGCGATGGCGGACGTGCCCACCATGGGACTGTGTGCCAGCCACCAGCTCATGGGGTTCATGTTCAACCACGGCTTTCGCGACCTGACGAGGCTCGATGACGAGATGATGCGGCCGCTGCGGCCCGGCGAACCCGACGTGCTCGACCCGAATCCCGACGCGGCGGGGTTCTTTTCCGAGGAAGGATTCTATCCGGTGGACGTGCTGCAACCGGATCCGCTGTTCGACGAGCTGCCCGATCCAGTGGTCGTCCGGCAGTCGCACTACGCGGAAATGAAGACCGTGCCCCCGGACTTCGACCTCATCGCGTCGAACGAAAACTGCCGCATCCAGGCGATCAGGCACCGGTCGCGGCCCCTGTACGGCACGCAATTCCACCCGGAGTACTACATCGATCTTTATCCCCATGGCAGGAAGATCCTGGAGAACTTCTTCCGGTTCGCGGGGGTGTAGCAGCTGTCGATCCGACGAAACGATGCAGAAGGAGGAACTTATGTCCACTCCTGAATTCGGCCTGAGCGAACTGGCCCGGTTTGCCGAGGAGGGCTACCTGCGCCTGGGGCAGGTGGCTTCCGACGGGCACCTGCAGGCGATGCGCGACCGCATAGACGAGATCATGCTGGGGAACGTCCGTTACGAGGGCATGCCCATGCAGCGCGATACGACCACGGGAGAATACGGCACGCTGCCGACGCGCACGTTCGAGAAAAGCGAGGGAACGCTGGCATACCGGCGCATCGACGATCTGCAGCTGGACCCGCTGTACCTGGGGTACATGCAGCATCCTGTCTTTAGAGAGATCACCGAGGCCCTCATCGGTCCCAACGTTTCCATATTCCGCGCCATGTTCATGAACAAGCCGGCCGAGCACGGCACCCATCTCCCGTGGCACCAGGACGTCGGCATCGGGTGGGGGCTCGATTCGAACCCGGAAGTGACGATCTGGACCGCCCTCGACGCGGCAACGGTTGAAAACGGCTGCATGCAGGTGGTGCCCGGCAGCCACAAGCACGGCGTGATCAACGAAATGCACTTCCCTTCCGAGGCGGACCAGGCCAGATACGCGCGTGAAGAAGACTGCATCTACCTGGAGGCCGGGGCGGGCAAGGCCATCCTCCTGAACAACCTGCTCCTGCACCGGTCGGCGCGGAATCCCACCGGCCACCCGCGGCGCGCCTTCAGCATCGCGTACATGGACGCGTCCACGCGTGCGGTCAAAACGGGCGAGACCTTTCCCGTCATCTTCGGGGAAGGCGCGTTGACCGGTGGTGTGCTGATCGATGGCGCGGAGTCCGAAAACGCACAGGCCGAGGGTGCGCAGGCCGAGGGCGCGCAGACCCAGGACGCGCAGACCAGGGACGTACTCGAGGGGAGCCGGCAGTGAAACTGCAGGATCGCGTTGCGCTCATAACGGGCGGCGGAACGGGCATCGGGGCCGCCACGGCCCGGTTGTTTGCCGGGGAAGGTGCGGCCGTCTGCATAACGGGACGACGCAAGGCGCCGCTGGATGAAGTTGTTGCCGCCATCCAGGCTTCGAGCGGACGTGCCCTGGCCGTCTCCGGGGATGTGTCGGTCACGGAAGACTGCAAGCGCATGGTCGACGAAACGATAGCCGCTTTCGACCGGATCGACGTGCTGGTGAACAACGCGGGAACATCGACGTTGACAAGAGCCGACGAGATCAGCGACGAACTATGGGACGAGACGATCGGGACCAATCTGTCGGGCGCGTTCCGGCTCATCCGGGCGGTCCTGCCAGGGATGATCTCCCGGGGTACCGGAAGTATCGTAAACATCAGTTCCGTCCTCGGGCAAACGGGCATGAAGGGGGCGGCTGCCTACGGCGCCTCCAAGGCCGGCCTCGACCAGTTGACGCGCGTCCTGGCCGTCGAGTACGCCGACCGCGGCATACGGGTCAATTCCGTGGCTCCGGCGTGGGTACACACCCCCATGAACGAATCGGTGCGGGACCACGCCACCATGTACGAACGGTTGAAGAAGCGCCATCCCATGGGCCGATTCGGCACGCCCGACGAGATAGCCCGCGCCATCCTGCACCTGGCCTCTGACGAAGCCGCCTGGACGACGGGTGCCGTTATGACCGTAGACGGGGGGTGGACGGCGGTCTAGTGACACGGACCAGGGGATTGTCCCTCATGAAACGTACGTGATCAGCGCTGAGTCGAATGGCGTGATGACGGATTTACTACAGTCTGACTGCGTATCAAACGTAGTCGGGGGAGCCTATCAGTTTCCGGAGCGCATTATGGGTCTCAGAACGGCTGCAGAATACCTGGAAGGATTGCGGGACGGCAGGACCATCTACTTTCGCGGCGAACGCGTGCCGGATCTCATGGCGCACCCGGAACTGCGGGCAGGCGCCGAGCACACGGCCCTGGATTACCACCTGGCCGAGGACGAGGCGTATCGGGACCTGTTCACCGCGGTTTCGCCCGATACGGGCGAGCGCGTCAGCCGCTACTTCATTCCGCCGGCCAGCACGGAAGACCTGCTGAAGCGCCGGGAGATGATCGAGACGAGCACCCGCGAGGGCAGCGGCGTGGTCCTGCTCATCAAGGAGATCGGCACGGACGCCCTGTTTTCCCTGCGGCTCGTTGCGCGGCAGATCGACGAAAAGTACGGCACGGGATACCTGGAGCGCGTGAAGAACTACCACGCCGAGTGCCGCGACCGCGACCTGAGCATGGCCGTGGCGCAGACGGACGCCAAGGGAGACCGCAGCCGCCTGCCGTCCCGGCAGACCCATCCCGACTACTATGTACGCATCGTGGAGCGGCGGCCGGACGGCATCGTGGTCCGGGGCGCCAAGGCCCATACCACGGGTACCGCCTTCGTGGACGAAGTGGTCGTTCTGCCGACCCGGGCGATCTCCGAGGACGACCAGGACTACGCCGTGGCCTTCGCCGTGCCCGTCAACACGCCGGGCGTCCGGCTCATCGCCAGTCCCTTCGGGTTCTCCGGCGAAAGCACCTATCACCACCCGGTCAGCTCGAAGCACCACCTGGTGGAAACCCTGACCGTCTTCGACGACGTGTTCGTCCCGGACGAGCGCGTCTTCCTGGCCGGCGAGTGGGATTTCGCGGGGGTGCTGGCGAACGCCTTCGTGGAGTTCCACCGGTTCACGGCCGTGTCCTACAAGCCGCCGCTCCTCGACCTCTTCATCGGCGCGGCCTCGCTGATCGCCGTGTACAACGGCGTGGAGAAGGCCAGCCACATCCGCGACAAGGCCACGCGGCTCATCACCTACACGGAGACGGTCCGCGCCCTGACCCGCGCCGCCGCCATGGACTGCAAGGTGGTGGACGGCATCGCCGTGCCGGACACGCTCACGACCAACATCGCCAAGTACCATTTCGCCAACAACTACCACGAGGCCGTGCGCGACGTGCAGGACATTGCCGGGGCCCTGCTCGTCACGGGGCCGTCGGAAGCGGACTGGCACAACGAGGAGACGCGCGGCGACCTCGAGCGTTACCTGGGCGGCCGCAAGGGCGTACCGACCATGGACCGGATGAAGGCCATCAATCTCATCCGCGACCTGACGGCGTCCGATTTCGGCGGGTACCACGAACTGCTGGCCATCCACGCCGAGGGTTCGCTCGAGGCGCAGAAGATCACGATTTTCCGCGGATACGACCTGCTGCGGTGCATGGATATCGCCAAGAAAGCCGCGGGGATAGAATGATGCCATGGTGATGCGCGCATCCCATCGTACCGGCGGGCATATGATGCAAGACCGTAAAAGGGGAACGCGATGAGTTCAGGCGAAGGACCTGTGATCATGAGCGGCCGAAAGCTGGCCGACGAGATGCAGGCGAGGCTCGCGAATGAAGTCGCCGCGTTGCGCGAGCGCGGCGTGACGCCGGGCCTCGCGACGATCCTGGTAGGAGACGACGGTCCCAGCGCCACCTACATCGCCATGAAGCACCGGGCCTGCGAGGAAATCGGCATCCGGTCCATCCACACGCATCTGCCCGCGAGCACGAAGCAGGATGAACTGGTCGGGACGATCGGCCAGATGAACGATGACCCGGAGGTCGACGCCATCCTCGTGCAGATCCCGCTGCCGGACGGGCTCGACGAGGACGAGGCGCTGCTGGCGGTCGCGCCCGACAAGGACGCGGACGGGCTCAACCCCATCAACCTCGGCAGGCTGGTGATCGGCAAGCCGGGCCCCCTGCCTTGCACGCCCAACGGCATCCTCGCCCTACTGATCCATTACGGCGTGCCCATCGAAGGGAAAAACGTGGTCATCGTCGGCCGCGGACTGACGATCGGCCGGCCGCTGGCCCTGCTGTTGTCCCTGAAAAGACCCAACTGCAACGCGGCGGTCACCGTACTGCATTCGGCCGTGCCCGACATGTCCGCACACCTGCGCGAAGCCGATATCATCATAGCCGCCGCGGGATCGCCCGGACTGATCAGGAAGGACATGGTAAAACCCGGCGCGGCCGTCGTGGCCGCGGGTATCACGCGGAAGGGCAAGAAACTCCTCAGCGACGTGGACCAGGACGTGGCCGAAGTAGCCGGATGGATCACGCCACGCATCGGTGGCGTCGGTCCCATGACCGTGGCCATGTTGATGGAGAATACGGTGCTGGCGGCAACGCGACGAGGTCTGGAATGATTTCACTCGCGGCGCGGCGGCGGTTGCAGGGCTGAGGTGCTGGCGGCGCGACGGCGATTGCAGGACTGAGGTGCTGGCGGCGCGGCGGCGATTGCAGGACTGAGGTGCTGGCGGCGGGCCTGAATCCCACCTTACGCAATCAGCGCCCAGTGTGCCAGGTCCACCTCTCCCGGCACGGGTTCCCGTCCCGAGAAAAAATGCTCCAGCGCACCTAGCGTAATCTCGCCGATCTCGCGGTGGCCGTAGGCGCCGGTTCCCGAGCTATGGGGCGTGATGACCACGTTGGGCAGGGGACGCAATCTGTGGTCGGTCGGCAGGGGTTCGGGCGTGGTCACGTCCAGCTGGACCTGTATCCTGCCGGTCTTCGCCTCCTCGTACAGCGCGTCGTGATCCAGGACGGATCCCCGCGAGGTGTTGACCAGCACGGCGTCGTCCCGCAGGAGCCGCAGCTGTTCCGCACCGATCATGCGGTCCGTCTCCGGGATGGACGGCGCGTGTATCGTCACCATGTCCGACATCTCGAACAGGGTGTTGAGTGCCACGCGCTCTACGTTCATGCGGCCGGCGTCCCAATCGCTCAGGTAGGGATCGAAGACGAGTATCCGGACGTTGAAGGGCTGCAGGAGCCGGATCGCCTCCCGTCCCACCATGCTGGCGCTGACGACACCCACCACGGCGCCGCGCAGAAACTGGTTCGAACGGGTCTGATCGGGGTCCCGCCACATGCCCCGCTCCCGGATGTCGAGCGCGTGGTGGATCCAACGGCGGCTCATCATGATCAGCGCGCCGACCGCGTGTTCCGCCACGTTCAGGGCGATGGCGCCCCGTGCGCTGATGACGCGGATCCCTCTGGGCACCAGGAGTCCCGCAACCATCTCAGGGGTGAAGAGGTACTTGACCGAGCCGGCGGAGTGGACGATGATTTTCAATCGATCCGCCCGCTCCAGGGCTGCTTCGCTCAGCGGCATGACGCCCCAGCCGGTGACCAGGCTATCGAATCCGGATATCCCTTCTTCCACCTCGGCGGCCGTCACGGCACGGTCCGTTTCGTTCTCGACCACATCGAAGCTTGCGAGAAGCCGCCGGTAGGTTTCTTCCTTAAAGACGCCGCCGGTGTGGGACGGCGTCGGCAGGTACCAGATTCTGGGTTTGCTCATGGGAAACGCCTCCAAAAATGGGCGGCCGTCAGTCCCGCTTTCGGACCAGGTACCGGCACCGGTCGTCTCCGAGTATCTTGTGCTCGTCCCTGCGCACCCCGGCATCCAGCGTCCGTTCGAACAGCTCCTGTTCGAGCTGGCAGACCCGGGGAAAGCGGCGGGCTATTTCGTAGATCGGGCAGTGGTGTTCCACGAGGACGTATTCATCGCCGTCTGCGTGGGATTCGGCCATGTATCCCTCGCGGTCCCGGATTTCGCCGAGGACGCGCACCCGGTCCGCCAGGGGCCGGCCGGTCATCTCTTCGTTGTAGGCCTGCTCGAGACGCTCCGTGCGCAGCGCCAGGAGGGTCTCGACCTTCTCCGGTCCGTCGATTTCGGCCATCTGTTCGAGCAGCTCCACCGCGAGCTGGCCGTACCGCACCGGGAACAGGTGCTCCGCCTCTTTCGTCAGGCCGAAATAGTGTGCCGGCCTGCCGCGGTCCTGCCGCACGACCCGCGTCTCGACCAGGTCGTCGCGCTCCAGGCCGCTCAGGTGCTGGCGGACACCCATGGAAGTGATCCCTATTTCCCCGGCGAGCTGGCCGGCCGTCATGTCGCCCCCGCGTTTTAGCAACTCGAGGATCTGGCGGCGGGTGGTGCCTTCCCGGTTTGGCATGGTCATGCTCCGCGAATGATCCGGCTGTTCAACCTGCGCGGGTCCTGTGCCTGTTTTGTACGGACGCAGCGCATGTTCTGCGTGTATTCGTGCGTGTCGTCTACTCGTGTCTCGTGCCCGTTTTCGTATCTCCGCCAACTTACGCTCGTGCAGTCTTCCTGCCTGTATTGTAAAGCATTATCCAAAATATGGAACAATAAAAATTAAATATATTTTATAAATAATTATATTGACAAATTTCTTTGTGTACTTAAATTGGCCAGTAACGCGTATATTTTGATTGATACAACGCACAATCATCGCAGCGCAGCGTGAGGAGATACATCATGGACAGCACCTCGAAGACGGTCTTGCGCGACCCGATCCGGGTCGCTTCGATGGACGAACTCAAGGAAAAGGGGCCCATCGTCGTCAGCGGAAACGACGGACCCATCGCCGTGTTCCACCACGACGACGGACAGGTCCACGCCGTGGACAACCGCTGTCCCCACATGGGGTTTCCGCTGCACCGGGGCACGATCAAGGACGGCATCCTGACCTGTCACTGGCATCACGCGGACTTCGACCTGGAGAGCGGCTGCACCTTCGACCTCTTTGCCGACGACGTGCCGGTATTCGCGGTGGAGATACGGAACGGCGACGTGTGGGTATCGGGTTCCCGGGACCGGTCCGGCGACGCGGAATACTGGCGCAATCGCCTGAGGGAAGGCCTCGAGCAGAACATCTCGCTGGTAAACGCGAAGGCGGTGATCGCCCTGCTGAAATCGGGCGTGTCCTGCAAGGATATCGCCGAGACCGGCGGCCGGTACGGGGTGCGGTACCGGTCGGCCGGATGGGGGCCTGGCCTGACCATACTGACCGCCATGACCAACCTGTGCGGATACCTGCCGAAGGACGAGCAGATCCTCCCGCTCTACCAGGGTTTGACGCACGTCGCCCGCGACAGCAACGGAGAGCCGCCGAGGTTCGACCTGCAACCGCTGGATACCGAAAACCTGTCGGTCGAACAGCTGAAGCGCTGGTTCCGCCGCTTCGTGGAAGTGCGCGATACGGACGGCGCCACGCGATGCCTCCTCACCGCCGTGTCCATGGACAGCGAGCCCGCGCTGCTCGTCGACATGATGATGTCCGCCGCCACGGACCACGTGTTCCTGGACGGCGGCCACGTCGCGGATTTCATCAACAAGTCCACGGAACTGCTGGACCACGTCGGCTGGGAACACGCGGGTGAAGTGCTGCCCAGCCTGGTGCGCCAGCTATGCCAGGCGCAACGCGGGGAGGAGACCAACGCATGGCGCCATCCCGTCGACCTGGCCGCCATCCTGCGCGGGGCGAACGACGCGTTGCCCGGTGCCCTGGCCTCGACGTCGAACGGTCACGCCTGGGCGGGTCCCGAAGCGTTGGCCGAGGTGATGCTCGGAGATGATCCGCAGGCCACGGTGGACGCCATGCTGGCCCGCCTTCGGGAGGGTGTGACGCCGCTGCAGCTCAGCCAGGCGGTCACCTACGCCGCCGCGTTGCGCATCGCCCGTTTCCACACCCAGAACGAGTTCGGCGACTGGATCACCGTGCTGCACACCTTTACCTACGCCAACGCCCTCCACCAGGCCCTGAAGCGGACGGGTTCGCCCGAACTGGTCCGCGGCGTGTTTCACGGCGCCATGGCGGTGTACCTGGACCGCTTTCTCAACGTGCCGCCCGCGCGGTTGCCGGATGAAAAGGCCACGGCCGATCTGGCTGGCGAGACCGGCGAGATCCTCGACGCCTTTCTGAACGAACTGGATACGCAGCAGCAGGTGGAACCGGCCGCCCGGCTGGTCTATCGCTACCTGGCCGACGGGCACCCGGTGGACCGGCTGTTCAGGACGCTGGCGGTCTCGCTGCTGCGGGAGGACGCCGAGTTCCACAGTTTCCAGATGCTGGAGGCGGGCATACGGCAGTACGAGGAATTACAGGAAATGCAGGGAAGCGCCGCGGCCGATCACGTGCTGATCGCCACGGCCCGGTATCTCGCCGCCCACGCCCCGACGCAACGGGCCCTCAACCAGACCGCGCAGATCGCCCTGCGGCTGAGCCGTGGAGAAGCGCTGTACGAAGAGGAATAGACTGCGGCACAGCCGGCCGCGTCTATTCCCCGGTAATCACGTACTTCCTCAACATCCGGGGTCCGACCTCCGCGCCGTACACGTTGCCCATGGCATCCACGGCAACGCCTTCCGCGCCGGTCGTCCCGGCGTTATCGGCGTCCACAACGGGATCGGGGATGAAGGCCGAAACGAAGCCGCCGTCCCGGATGCTGCCGACGCGTATTCCCCGTTTCCAGCCCGGGTTGGCGCCCCAGGTCGCGTTCGACTCGGAGTCGGCGCTGTACAGCATGTCGTCGGCCGTGATGAAGAGGCCGCTCGGGCGCCCGAACTGGGTCCACGTGGCGATGTATTCGCCCTCCTGGTCGAAGATCTGGAGCCGGGCGTTGCCCCGGTCGCCCACGTACAGCCGGCCCTGGGAGTCCATGGCCAGTGCGTGGGGATCGCGGAATTCGCCGGAGGCCTGTCCCGTCTTGCCCCAGGCCTTGATGAATGACCCGTTCGGCGCCAGCTTGACGATGCGGTTGTTTCCTCGGGACCCGTGGCCGTCCGCCACGAAAATGCTGCCGTCAGGCGCCACCAGGACGTCGGAGGGCTGGTTGAAGATGCCGTCCCCTTCGCCCGCGACTCCGGCAATGCCCAGGCTCATCAGCAACTCCCCGTCCTCGCTGAACTTGTGTACCTGGTGGCCGATACCGATACCGCCCCGGGCGTCCGTCACCCAGACGTTGTTCTCCGAGTCCACGAAGATGCCGTGGGGCCAGACGAACATGCCCGCGCCGAAGCTTTTCAGCAGATTGCCGTCGCTGTCGAAGAGCAGAACCGGCGGCACGTCTTCTTTGCCGACACAGGAGTTCTGGCCGCATCGTTCCGCCACCCAGATGTTCCCGCTGCCGTCCTGGGCCGGGAAGACCGCGCTCGTGGCGCCCCAGGTCCTGTCGCCGCCCAGCTTGCCCCATACGCCCTCTACGGTGGTGTACGGATTCGGCGCGTGGTTCTGGGCCAGCGCCGGGCCCTGGAGCTGGGTGATCAGCGCGGCGGCAACCGCATAGACGATCCACCGCAACCGTGTCATATGTGTCATGAGTATCCTCCTCGTTTTGCTTGATCGTAGAACAGGGTATCGACCTTGAGCAGGCAGAATCGGAAATAAATCGGGATGTGTCGTTTACCGGTATAATACGATACGGACGCCATTTGGCAACGGATTTTTAGCATGCGAGAGGGTTATCCGGTAGCCGTCAGGGGGTTGTGCGGGCGCCGTATGAGGGTTGCCCGGGAACCATTGCGGACCCTGGCCAACCGGCTTGACATCTGACGGGTGGCGGGGCATATTTGAGCAGCGAATTCGGCGACTCGGACCATGTTTCAGCGAATTCGGCGACCGGCCCGTGTTTCAGCCAGTTCAGCGGCTGAGATGAGCAGGCGGGCAAGTGACCGAGGCAGCCGCGCGAGGCAACGATCAAGGCAGTACTATTGTGTTATCAGGATTCCAGACCGTTCAGGACCGCCGGATCATCGGGCTGATGTCGGGCACTTCCGCCGATGGGATCGACGCTGCCCTGATACGCTTGCGCGACAGGGACGATGGACTCGTCCCGGAGGTGCTCGGTTTCGATACGATAGCCTTTCCGCCGGGCCTGCGCGATCGGGTGATGGAGGTTTCCGATCCGGAGACCGGCAGGATCGACGAACTCGGCCGTCTGCACTTCGAGCTGGGGGAACTCTTCGCCCGGGCGGCGGCCATCGTGGCGGAATCCGCCGGATTGCCCCTGCCGGAGGTCGATCTGATCGGGTCCCATGGCCAGACGGTCCACCACCTCCCCGAA
Organism: bacterium; assembly: GCA_965202605.1. GTDB lineage: Bacteria > JAAXHH01 > JAAXHH01 > JAAXHH01 > JAAXHH01 > JAAXHH01. Next base: position 659,666 of record OZ241838.1, on the reverse strand, counting down.
CGGGCAGCGCGGTTCGGCGTGGAGACGGGAGCGACGCTGCAGATCGGCGATCCTTCGGTGATCGCACAGCGTACCGGCGTGGTGACGGTCGGCGATTTCCGCGCCGCGGACGTGGCCCGGGGCGGACAGGGCGCCCCCCTTGTGCCGTACGTGGACTATCTGCTTTTCAAGCACGCCGCGAAGTCCCGGGGACTCCTGAACCTGGGGGGCATCGCGAACCTCACCGTGCTGCCCGCGGACCCGAAACCCGAAGAGGTCATGGCATTCGATACGGGGCCGGCCAACATGCTCATCGACGCCGTTGCCTGGATGGAAACCGGACAGGCCATGGACCGGGACGGTGCGGGCGCCCGGCGCGGCAAGCCCTTCGAAGACCTGGTAGCGAACGTGCTGTCTATGCCCTATTTCGAGCTGCCTCCTCCCAAGTCGACCGGCAGGGAACTGTTCGGCGGCCGCCGCGCGGAGTCCCTGGTCCGCGCGGGCCGGGAGGCCGGACTCGAGGCCGAAGATCTGCTTGCGACCGCCACGGAAATCACCGTTCGTTCCATAAGGGACGCATGCCGCCGGTTCGTCGAACCCGTCGTCACGCGCCTGGACGAGATGATCGTGAGCGGAGGCGGCGCCAAGAACGGGTTCCTGCTCGAACGGCTCGCCCAGGTCCTGTCCCCCGTCGAGGTGACGACGTCGGATGATCATGGCCTTTCGTCGGACGCCAAGGAAGCCGTGGCCTTCGCGATTCTCGCCGACCGGACCGTCCGGGCCCGGCCGGGCAGTCTGCCCGGGGCCACGGGAGCGGACAGGCCGGCGGTGCTGGGGAAGATATGCCTGCCCGGTTGATGAAGATCGGAGCGGACAACCTGCAAGATCGGAGCGGACAACCTGCTGATGCACGCGCGCGCGACAGATAACGTGTTAGACAGGGGAAACATCGAAGCCCGAATCCCCGGTGTCCAGGTACGGGTCCGCGGATGGTGCGCATGGTTCCCGGTCATTGTCTTGTCCCTGGTGATGTCCGGATGTGCCGGCAGACCGCTTCCGCCTGCGTCTTCCGGGCGGCCCGATCCGGCCAGGCCGCCTGTGCCGCCCACGCCTTCAGAGGCATTTCAGCCCGGCCAACTCCCCGTGATCCGGATCGGAGTGCTCGTGAACAGGGACTCGGCAAGCCTGACCGGAACAGGCGGCCTTAAAGTCGTGGACCAGTCCAGCGGCGAAGTGATCGGCACGTCGTCTCCCGGACAGACCTGGAAAATGCAGGCGAAAGGCGCGTGGATCGACGTGTCCGCCCCGGGTGGCGCCGCCCAGGGACTGTATACCGGTCCGATCCAGGTGAGCCCGACCGCGCGGGAAGGACGCATCAAGGTCTCGGACCGCGAGTACCGCGGATCGATGGAGGTTTCGAACAAGAACGGAAAGCTGACGGTCGTGAACATGCTTGACGTGGAGAATTACCTGCGCGGGGTCGTCCCCCCGGAAATCGGCAAACTGAAGGAAGACCGCATCGAGGCGTTGAAAGCCCAGGCGGTAGCGGCCCGGACCTATACCGTGTCGAACCTGGGTAGACGCAAAGCCCTGGGGTTCGATCTGTACAGTACCGTCGCCGACCAGGTATACCATGGCTACAGCGCGGAATGGGCCGTCGCCGACCGGGCCATTTCAGAAACTCGCGGTGTGATCGCTACCTACGAAGGCAAACCGATCGCCGCCCAATACTCCTCGACCTGCGCAGGCGAGACCGAGTCCATCGAGGACGCCTGGGGAGGCGAGCCCGTTCCGTACCTGCGCTCCGTGCAAGACCGGTACCGGGGTAGTGGCGACTTCTGCAGCCATTCGCCGGTCTATACGTGGCGCGTGGAATGGAACAAGCAAACGCTGGAGAACATCCTGGCCACGAGGTTGCCCGGCCTGGATTCACGCAAGAGGGGTGAGTTTTCTCTTCGCGATATGGATATAAAACAACGGTCCCCGACCGGGCGCGTCCAGTTGCTCGAGATCAAATCGAATCACGGCACGACGACACTGCGCGGCGACAGGATACGTTCCGCCTTGCGGCGGCCGGTCCAGGGCCAGCCGATGCTCCGCAGCACGAAGTTCGACCTGAAGTTCAGGCAAAACACCGTCGTGGCCGAAGGCGGCGGTTACGGCCATGGTATCGGCATGTGCCAGATGGGCGCCATCGGCATGGCCGGACAGGGGTACAAGTACGACAGGATCCTGAAGCACTACTACCGCGGCATCGAGCTGAAACGCATGTACTGATGATGCGTTGCGCTCAAGAACAAACGCACGTACAATGCATGCGCCGCGCTCGTGACCGAACGCACGTACAACGCATGCGCCGCGCTCGTGACCGAATCGCGGCCATTCAGGAGAACGGCATGATGAGTCCACGGCATAACCCCGGCGTCTTTCCGATCGCGTTTCTTTGCGTTTTCATGGCGATTACGGGGTGCTACTACTCCACATCACAGGGATCGCGTGCCGGGGACATTCGAAATGTCGTCATACCGCTTTTCGAGAACACCACGGTGGAAGCAGAGATCCACGAGACCCTGACGGATACCGTCATCGAGCAGTTTCTCACCAATGGCGAATACCGGATCGTGGGCATACGGCAGGCGGACGCGGCGATCATCGGCGTGATCACCGACATCCAGGAAGAGTCCGTGGCGTTCTCCGAGGGCACGACAGCCCGGGAAGTCCGTCTGTGGATCGTGGTGGACGTGCGTTTTGAAACCGTGGACAAGAAGGAAGTGATCTGGGAGGAAAGGCAGCTGCGGACTTTCGGCGACTACGCGATAGATACGGGTACGGAAACCGACCGGGAGCCGGCCATCGAAGCCGCTGTCGACAAGATGGCCGAGGAGATCCTGAACCAGTCCATATCGGGATGGTAGGCGACGCCCCGACACTTCACACTCAACGGTTGAGATCTTCCGGTTCCGTCTCCTGGTTCCACCGGCACCGGTCTATCCAGGCTTCCCACCTCCCGGCTGCGCCGTCTGAGCCGGCCAGCGCCGCCATGCGTCCGAAGGTCTCGGCCGATTGCTCGTAATCCTCCAGGTAGAAGTGAGACATGGCTTCAAGGCGCAGGCTTTCCTGTCGCACGAGGTCGGCCCGGAGACCGAGCGCATCCGCTTTGCCCAGGTACGTCAACGCCTGTTCATAAGACCCGGAGAGGAACAGCCAGCGGCCTATGAGGTAATAGCCCGCCCCGTAGTCCGGCGCGAGGTCGCCGGCGTCCCGGACGGCCAGAACCAGGCGCCAGTGGCCGCTCACGGCGGTCAGGTAGGCCATGATCGCGTCCCGGATCGATTCCAGGTCCAGCACTTCCATCCGAAGGGACGCTGCGCGAGACATGGCTTCCGACGCATGCAGGTCCACGACCGCTTCCCAGCTGCGCCTGGCATCGTCAAGCCTTCCCGTCTCCCAGGCCGAATCGCCGCGGATCAGGTGGGCGTCCGCCAGCAGTCCGACGGTCTGGTCCGGTCGTTCGATACGCCGGGCGGCCGACTCGGTCCGATCGTAGTCTCCCAGCCGGTAGGTCCCGTACAGCAGACCTCTCAGGGCCGAGGGGTTCTCAGGCTCCAGCTCAAGCACGCGGTCGAAGTCACGCACGGCATCCGCATACCGGCGCGCACTGTAGGCCTGCCAGGCCCGGTCGTTCAGCGCGGCCACCTCGTGGGGACAGCGCCGCCTGAAAATGGCGGGACGAATGAACCGCTGGCGGGCGGTGCGGAGCTGGTCTTCCCGTAACTGAATGCCATCCACGAAGGTTTCCCACTCGGCAATCAGTTCCGCCGGCGTCCGTCCGTAGGCTTCCTCCACGGCGCCGTCGGGAAAGGCCTGCTTGAATGCGGGCAGGCCATAGCGCTCGATCAGGAAGCGCACGAAGGATCCGCAGAGCGTGTAACTGCGCGAGGACGCGGCCGTCCAGAATCCCGTCATGCTCAGCAGGTTCTCCAGGGGCGGCGCAAGGTCCAGCTCGCGCATGGCACGGCTCCACTCGTGCGGATTCATGGGGGTGTCCTGCCAGTCCACCGCCTCGGCCAGGCCTTCGTGGAATCCGATCCAGTAGCTGCCGCCGTAGAGCGCGTTCCCGAAAGCGGCGGACACGACGTGCACGAGTTCATGCTTCAGCACGGGATGGGGAAACGACGCGTTGTTGAGATGCATTTCATCCGACCCCGGGCGTTCGATGGACGTGTGCCGGGCGCCCATGAGCCTTTTCTTCTGGTCCGCGTCGGCATAGACGTACGATGCGATGCGCGTCTCCGGGGGCGGCACGTCCAGATAGCCTGTGACCCGGTCGAGTTGATACTCGTGATCCCGCGCGATGAGCTCGATGTTCCAGTCCGATATGGTGTTTCGATCGTAGTAGATGTCGAAGTGGGCCGTCTGCCTGTGACCCCCAAGGGTCTGCTGAATATGCGCGCGGTCGATGACGATGCCCAGCGGCGCCCGGTAGACATGGGCAACTGCCAGTACAGCCAGACATGCCAGGAACAGCACCCGCATGACGAGGCCCGTCGTGGCGGTCGCGGCCGGCGCGGCCGGCGTGGTCGCGGCCGGCGCGGCCGGCGTGGTCGCGGCCGGCGCGGCCGGCGTGGTCGTAGCCGTCGTGGCCGACGCGGCGCGCCCCTCGCCCGGATTTCCCCCGTCCGGGCTTCCCCCGTTCGGACTGCCCCCGTCTGAACCACCCCCGTCCGGCCTGCCCCCGCGGAGTTTCAGGAACAGCGCGGGTCGGATCTTCCAGGTCGACGGGTCGAAACAGACGTGCAGGCCGGCGGCGATCGCCAGGACGCTGACGAGTACGATGGCCCGGGCGGTGAGCAGCGTCGTGGTAATGACCACCACTTCATCGTAGATCGGCCCCGGGAAATACCCGATGATCGGATTATAGACGAACACGGGCGGCTGGGTCGCGAGACGATAGAGGCTGACACCGATCGACAGGAACATGACGCCCAGAAAAAGCAGCGTGACGCGCAGCCTGCTTTCCACGGCCAGCGCGCAGAGCAGCGCGACGGCGGTCGACCACAGGACGCTTATGCCGGGAAGCAGCAGGTAGAAGGCAAGTCCTTCAGACACGTTGCAGAAGCCGCTGATCCAGCTCTTGACGAACATCACGGCCAGCGGCAGCAGGAGCGTCGAGAGAGAAAGGCCGAAGAGCAGGGCGAGCAGCGCCGGAAGGCGGGGGTTCCGCGCGCGGTCCGACCGCCAGCCGGCCACGAGATGGACGGTCATCAGGCCCGTGGCGAAGGTAGCGATGAAGGCCGTCAGGAAGGCGTATTCGAATCCGAGGTCATTCACGAGGGGCATCTGCGTCATGGCCACGGCCGCCGCCGCCAGGACCGTGGTCGCGGCCAGGTACGGCCTGCCGCGCAGGATGCCCGTTATGAAGTGCTTATCCAGGTTCACGTTGTGAATGATACACCGGCGGGCCGAACCGGGCCAGAGGATTCGAAGCGTTTTTCCTGTCGGGCCTGCCCGCGTGGCCGTATTATTACTGCGTTTCGGACCGGGGTTTACCGGTATCAGGATTGCGCATAAAGCGAGGAGGTGCATGAGATGAATCTGGACCTGGACTATCGCCCGGAACTGGGAGAAAAGCGGGACTACGGCATCGGCATCATCGGGGCGGGCGGGATCGTAAACGCCGCGCACCTTCCTGCCTATCGCAAGGCGGGATTCAACGTGGTCGGCTTGACGGACGCGGACGGCGGCAAGGCGGACCTTACTGCCCGGAATTTCGAGGTGCCCACGGTGTATCCTTCGGTGGAAGCGCTGCTCGACGATCCCGCAGTGGAAATCGTGGACATTGCCGTCCCGCCCTGGCACCAGAAGGAACTCGTCCGTAAAGCGACGGCGGCCGGCAAGCACCTGCTCTGCCAGAAACCGCTGTCCAACGTATACGCCGAAGCCGTCGAGATCGTGGAAATGGCGGAGGCGGGCGGCGTGAAGCTGGCCGTGAACCAGCAGATGCGGTGGGACCAGGCCGTTCGGGCGTCCCGTACCCTGCTGAACCGGGGACTGCTGGGCGATCCCGCATCGGCCGTGATCGACGTGAGCATCCTGACCGAATGGCGGGCCTGGCCCTGGGTACTCGAGGCCGAGGGTCTCGACCTGATGTTCCACAGTATACATTACTTCGACAGCATGCGTTCCCTCTTCGGTCAACCCGGGCGCGTGTATTCGTCCGGTGCATCCTATCCCGGGCACGTGGCAGCCGGTGAAACACGAACAATCACGGTGTTCGAGTACTCGGATACCTTTCGCGCCATGGTGTCCGTCAACCATAACAACTGGACGGAAGAGCAGTTCGCGACCCTGCGCATCGACGGAACGGAAGGGTACGCCGCCGGGACGTTCGGCCTGCTCTACGACTATCCTCACGGCCGGCCGGATACGCTGTCCTTTTCGAGCCGAAAGATCGATTCCGCCAAGACCATCAACCACCGGTTCGAAGAGCGCTGGATACCCGACTCCTTCATCGGCCCGATGGGTGAGTTGATGGCAGCTATTGAGCAGGACCGGCTTCCCGAGACCAATGGGAGAGACAACCTCAAGACGCTTCAACTGGTCAACGCCGGCTACCGGTCCATGGCGGAGCACCGTGCCGTGGATCCGGCGGAGATCGGGTAGAGGTGAGCCTTTTGGGTGGGAAGATACAGGTGAACCCTACGCGGCGCGCGGCGAGGTAATCAGAAAAGCAGGTTCTTCTTCCCGGCGTGGCAGGCAGTGAACCTGATCAGGCAATAAGCGGCAAACGCAGACTCCGATATATTGTCAATGTTGATTTATAAATCAATATAAACTACGGATGTGTAGCATACCGGGACCGGGACCATGCGAACGGACGTTGTCATTGCGGGCGCGGGCGTTATCGGCCTGTCCATCGCCCACGAATTGCTGTGCCGGGGTACGCGCGTAACCCTCGTGGACCCGCGCCAGCCGGGCATGGGCGCCTCCTGGGCTTCGGCGGGCGTCCTGGCGCCCCAGGGCGCGCTGCCCTTTCACCGCCCCTATCTTGACCTGTGTCTGTCAAGCCGGGACCTGTTCGCGGACTGGTCCGCCAGACTGCTGGATGAGACCGGCATCGACATCGAGTACCGGACCGAAGGGGGATTACAGGTCGCCTTCGACGACGAGGAGTCGGAAAAGCTGGCCCAGCGACACCGCCACCAGGTGGATCTGGGACTCCCGGTCGAGCAACTCACCGGGGAAGAGGTCCGTACGCTGGAACCCATGCTCTCGCCTGAAACCCATTGCGGCCTGTTGTTCGTAGGGACGCACCAGGTGGAAAACCGGCGGCTTGTGCAGGCCCTGGTCGCTGCAGTCAAAGGGCGTGGCGGGGAATTCAGGATCGGGGATCCGGTCATCGACTTGATCGTCAGGCGAGACCGGGCGGCCGGAGTCGTCCTGCCGGGCGAACGCATCGGCGCGGACCGGGTGGTCATCGCGACCGGCGCGTGGTCCGGCCTGCTGAGCTGGCTACCCTGTCCGGCGCCGCCCGTGCAACCCGTCCGGGGCCAGATCGTCTGCGTGGACGGAAGCACGCTGACCCCCATTGCACGGGTCATCAACGGACTGGGCCAATACCTCGTGCCCCGGCGGGACGGCCGCGTGCTGCTGGGCGCCACGGTGGAGAAGACGGGGTTCGACACCAGGGTGACGGCCGGCGGCCTGTCTGCCGTGATGAAGAACGGCCTCCGCATGGCACCCGCCCTGGCCGGCGCGCCGGTCGTGGAGACGTGGGCGGGACTGCGTCCCATGTCGAAGGACGGAAAGCCCATACTCGGCCAGGCGGGCCTCGAACACCTCGTCCTTGCCACGGGCCACTACCGCAATGGCATACTTCTGGCGCCAATAACCGGCAGGTTGGTCGCGGACTACCTGGAAACGGGCGAGGTGCCGGAAGCCATGGCCCCATTTCTGCCGGATCGTTTTGAAGGAAAGGTTACGCGACAGGATTCGGAAGCGCAGGGCGAATAGCGCGCGTCCGGATTCGTAAACGTAGAACGAAGCGGAACCGCGGAACGATCAGGAAGCGCCAACCGAATCAGAAGAATGAGAAGTCGATTTCCTTGCTGGTCATGAACTCCAGCAGCGCCGGCACGCCCTCTTCGGTTTTCCGGATACCTCGCTTCAGCGCCGGGATGATCTCGTCTGGAGACTCGACCCGCTCCCCGTAGCCGCCGAAGGCTTCCGCCATCCTGGCATAGTTGCCTGAAATGTCCGTCGCGCCGTACTTGGCCTGCGACGTGGGCATGACGGGGATCTCGATGGCCATGGAGTGGTTGTTGAAGAGGACGGAGAGGATGGGGATGCGCTCGCGCACGGCCGTTTCGAAGTCCATGCCCGTGAACCCGATGGCCGCGTCGCCCCACACGTTGATGCAGAGCCTGTCCGGATGAGCCAGTTTCGCGCCCATGGCCAGGCCGAGTCCGTAGCCGAGTTGCGTGGTCTTGCCCCAGCCGATGTAGCTCAGGGGCGTGGTCGAGGGCCAGAAGGGAGTAAGCTGGTCGCGCGGACTGCCCGCGTCATGGGTGATGACCGTCCGATCGATGTCGACCGTCTCCATCATGTCGCTGATGACCCGGTATGGCGAGAAGGGCGTTGAAGCGTCCTTCAGTTTCGGCGTCCAGGCTTTCATCCAGCGCTGCCGGATCGCCTGGATCCCGCGCGCGACCCCGTCGTATCGACCGCGCGGCTTGTTTTTGAGCCGGTCCGAAACCTCGTCGATGAGGGCCCGGAGAATGAGCGCGGCGTCGCCCACGATGGGATAGTGGCACGCCACGTCCTTGTTGATGTCGCCGGGATCCAGCGTGGCGTGGATGTAGGTCTTGCCTTCGGGCATCGTCAGTCCGAAGTTCGTCCGGGTGAAGCTGCACCCGATGCCGAAGATCACGTCGGCATTTTGAACGAAGACGTGAACAGGTTCCGGCATCGACCGGCCCCCGTTTCCCAGGGAGAGGGGATGGTTTTCCGGGAAGGCGCTCTTGCCGTCCAGACTGGTGGTCACCGGGGCTTCCAACAGTTCGGCCAGTTGCTTCAGCTCGGGCCAGGCCCGGGCGTAATGCACCCCCTGTCCCGCGTAGATGACCGGCCTTTCCGCCGCGACCAGGGCCTCGGCCGCGTCGCGCACCGCGTCCGGATCCGGTCCGACGCGCACGGACGGGGTCGGCCGGTAGTCCAGCGGTTCGGGCACCTCTTCGTCCAGTATGTCAGTCGGGAACTCTACCAGCGCGGGACCGGGCCGGCCGTTTTTGACCTGGGTGAAGGCCCGGCGCATCACCTCCGGTACGGTATCGGGAAGCACCAGGTATTCGCAGGACTTCGTGATGTGCTGGAAGTTGAGATAGGCGTGGAAATTCGGCGGTAGCTGGGCGACCTTCCTCCGGTATCCCATGGGGAGCACCACGATGGGCACCGATTCGCCGAAGGCCTGGGCCACTCCGCCGTAGGCGTTCTCCGTGCCCGGTCCGCTCTGCATGCAGAACACGCCGATTTTGCGCCCCGACGACATCCGGCTGATCGCGTCCGCCATGTGGAGGCCGATCCGCTCCTGCCGGACGATGACCGTGCGGATGTCCAGCTCTGCGGCGGTCTCGATCAGTGGATTGACCGGGTACGCGAAGAGGTACTCGACCCCTTCCTGCTTCAACACGTGGGCAACCGCCTGCGCGACGTTCATCTGGTAGACTCCTCAAAAGGAAAGATCATAATCGAATAGAAATGACCATAGTACAGAAGGGTAGAGTACGAGCAGCCGTTCCGAGGTCAGGCGAGGGGCTTGCTATGCCTCTTCGTTCAGGTAATGGACCATTTCCCGCACGCCGTCCATCCCCAGGTTGCCGCCGCTGAACAGCGCGGCGATACGCTGTCCCCGCCACGAGGCGGCCTCGCGCATGCACAGGGCAAATACCGCCGCGGCCGCGCCTTCCGCGATGAATCCGGTGTGCTCGAGGACCACGGGGATCGCCTGCTTCATCTCATCTTCGGTGACGAGGTGCATTTCGTCTACCAGGTCTTTCAATACGTAGAAAGCCAGACCGCCCGGGTAGGTCGTCGCCAGGCCCCCGGCGAAGGTGTCGCAGGTCTCCGTGGTCACGGTCCGGCCTTCCTGCCAGGACCGGTACACCGACGGCGCGTTGGACGCCTGGACGCCGACGAGGCGCACGTCCGGATTGATGGCCTTGATCGCCGTACCCACCCCCGCGATCAGGTTGCCGCCGCCCACGGGCAGTACCACGGCATCCGCGTCCGGCAGATCCTCCATGATCTCCAGGCCGATCGTGCCCGCGCCTGCCATGAGTCCGAAGTCTTCTCCATCCTCGATATACACCATGCCCGTATCTTCAGCAATCTTCCGGGACCGCGCGAACCCGTCGGCGATCGTCTCGCCGTGGACGACAAGGTCGGCACCGAGACGCCGAATGGCCTGGCTCTTGACCTCGGGCGTTCCGTGGGGGACGACCACCGTCACGGGGACGCCCATCGCGCCGCCTCCGTAGGCGATGCCCTGTCCGTGGTTGCCGGTGGACGCCGTCGTGACGCCCCGGGCGCGCTGGTCCTCGTCGAGCAAAGACATGGTGTACAGCCCGCCCCTGACCTTGAACGATCGGATGGGCTGGAAGTTCTCGTACTTGACGTGGAGTTCCAGGCCCAGCGCCTCGCTGAATCCGGCGGAACGGTACATCGGCGTAGGCGCCAGGTGCTCGTCGAGGAACCGACGGGCCCTGACGATATCCGGAAGTGTGGGATGGGAGGGCATGATTTGAATCAGTACTTTATCATGTATTTGTCAAGGCACAAAACCTTGCTTGCGGGCCACATCTACTTAGCGCAGGATCATCGGCCAAGACTGCGAACGAGGATCAGACGGAGGAGAGCGAACCGTTGGTCAACGCCGTGGCGGCACCGTTGGTCAACGCCGTGGCGGCAAGGGCTGGGAGTCCACTCGGTCCACAGACATCGGTGTTGCACACGCCTCAGATGAAAATACCGCGCCGACGCAGGTCCCCTCCTGGCCCGAACCGGCTGAACCGTCCTGGGCTTGCGCCATGCCCGCGACCGCCATCAGGTTCACGAGTGCCAGGGCAAACGCCCATGATTTACCTGCCATGTTTCCTCCATGTCCTTCGCGTGCTGACCGGACCGTTCTCACGTCGGTGTTGGGATTGTGTTCCTGTGTGTCAGGGGATGCGGATTTCTTCTTCCACTTCCGAAACTTTCACACTCATACTATAACCTGAATTGGGGGGAGCGTGTGGGAATCGAACCCACCACGGACCTGTTTAGGGCCCGCCATCGGATTTGAAGTCCGTGAGGCGCACCAGCAACCCATACACTCCCCTGAATCCTGCTCCTGTTTCGGTACGCGGAAGTAGCGGCTCAAGGTCGCCATTCTTCGTTGAACCGCCCTTCTCCTCCGAGCCGCGGCGTCACTCCCCCTCCGCCAGTCTGTGCGTTCCGGATTCCCGGTTGGTCACGCCGAGGTCGCAGTAGTAGTCCAGCAATGCGGTGGCGTGTGCCCGGGAGACGCCGAGATGGCTGCGAAACTCGGAAGCGCGCACGGTGCCGTGGTTTTTCAGGTAGGCCACGAGGTTGTTCCTGACCGACTCGAGCGCCCGGCGATGCATGATCTGGCGGTCCGCGAACTCGACGAAGATTTCCTGTTCCAGTGCATACCCGGCCATGCTCCTGATTATATCCGCGCCTGCTTTCAGATCAACCGGCAAATCCCGTACGGCGATCGACCGGTCTTCCATCACCTGTATCAGATCGTTCATGGAGAAAACGGCAGGCGGTTCGGCGTCGCCAAGCTGCTCGAACGCCGCGAGCACGCGTTCCTCCTCGCCGGTCAGTTTGACGACGTGGCCGGACAGCCGGATCGACCGGCCGGACAGCACGATCCCGGCCTCCTCGTCAAGGTCCTTCAGCAGCGCGTCGTAGACTGTATCCGGCGCCGCCCAGGAGAGCTGCAGCCTGGGGGCGTCCTTGGGCAGCGTATCCTTGAGCCGCTGGACCCGGTGCATCTTTTCAAGCAGGTTGATCAACTCGTCCTTCAGACCCAGGTACCAGTGACGGTGCAGCAGCCGCTGGTCCGCGAACCGGACGAGTTCGCTCCTTTCTTCCAGCCGGACTATGCCCCGCTCCAGGACGTCGCCCTTCAGGTTCGTGGAGCGTACCAGGTCCTGCGTGGATTTCAGCCGCTGTTCGCCGTAAGCGTGCCGCATGACCCGTTCGATCAGGACATCCGGTTCGGCGTCGGTCACCGCTTCCAGGTAGTCCAGAACGGATTGCCGGAACCGGCGGTTCTTCTGTGGGTATACTTCCACGAACCGGCCGCCGCCAAGCAGCCGCATGGAGGAAAAACCCCGGATGATGAATCGCTCGTTTCGTTCCGCCACGACGGGCTTCTCCAGGCGAAGCTGCACGAATCCGGTCTCGCCGGGTTCCAGTTCGTCCCGGTCGAGCAGGATGAGCCGTCCGATGGTCTCGCTCGTGCCCTTGTGCAGCCGGACGCGCTGCCGGTTCTTCAGGGGTTCGTCCAGGGCGTCCAGGCATTGCAGCCGGGCATCGGCCATCAGGGTCGGAAGCAGGTACCCCGGCGTACACAGTTCGTCGCCCCGCTGGATATCGGTCGTCTTCACGTTGGACACGTTCAGCGCGACCCGCTGTCCCTTTACGGCGCGGTCGACGGAGTCGTTGTGGGTCTGCATGCCCCGGATCCGCACCGGCGTCCGGGCGGGAAGGAGTTCGGTATCCGTGTCGTCTCCCAGGCTGCCCGAAAGCACCGTGCCGGCGATGACCGTTCCAAAGCCCTTCATGCTGAACACCCGGTCGATGGGCATGCGGAAGTATCCCGCGTCGCCCGCGACCGACAGTCCGGTCAGCCCGTCCTCTATGCTTTCCTTCAACGCGTCGATCCCGTCGCCCGTGATCGACGATACCCGGGCGACGGGCGCTTCCTCCAGGAACGAACCGGTTACGAGCGATTTCACGTCCTCTTCGACGAGCATCAGCCATTCCTCGTCGACCAGGTCGCATTTCGTCAGGACGACGATGCCCGCCTCGACCCCCATGTATCTCACCGTGCCCAGGTGTTCGATGGTCTGGGGCATGACGCCTTCGTCGGCGGCCACGACGAAGAGGACGAGGTGGATGCCGCTCACGCCCGCGACCATGGTCTTGAGGAACCGCTCGTGGCCCGGGACGTCGACGATGGGGACCTCCCGTCCGTCGCTCAACGGCATGAACGCGAATCCGAGATCGATCGTCATGCCCCGGTCCCGTTCCTCCTTGAGGCGGTCGGGATGAACGCCCGTCAACGCTTCCACCAGGGCGCTCTTGCCGTGGTCGACGTGGCCTGCCGTACCTATGGTGAGATGGGACATAAGACGGTCACCCGGTCCGCCCGGCCGTGCACCACGGACCGGTTTGCTATGCTGGCGTTTCTTCCTATGACCGCGCGGGAAATCGAGGCGCCGTCGCCGATATCCGCGCCCGCCATGATCACGCTGTGTTCAATGGCCGCGCCGTGCCCGATGCGGACGCCCGGACCGATACAGACCCCGGGGCCGATCCGGCAGCGCTCGAGTTCGGCTGAATCATCTATGATCACGGGTGGTCTGAGCACTAGATTAGGCGAAGAGAAGTTGTCGGCCATGATCTCCGGCGGCGCGGCATCCCGGGCGGTGGACTCAAGCAGCCGTTCGTTCGATTCCAGGTATGCTTCAGGCGTGTCCACATCGTACGGCTCGTATTCCGGCGCCATGTCCAGCACCCGATCGCCGCGGCCCGCCCGCGTATCCAGATACGTATCCAGGATTGAACCGAAAGAACACGCGCCGCCACCGGCGCCGTCATCTTCTTCCATGAAACCGCAGACGTCCGCCGCCAGGAGATAGACCCCGTCGCGCCCGTGCCCGTCAATGGAAGCATCCCCGTTTCTTTCCCACAGGCGAATGCCGCGCAAATCCTGATCAACATGCATTTGAACGGCACGCGGGTAGGCCTCCTCAGGCAGCAGCACGGGACCGCGGGTAGCGAGAAACACCGCTCCGGCCATGAACGCCGCGACTTCCTTCATGATCTTGTTCGGACCGTCGGCTTCTGGCGCGTCCATATAGGTCAGGACCATATTCCAGCGTGCGCCGTATCCGCAAAGTGAAGCGGCCTCGCGCGTATCGCTGCCGGCCGCGATCAGCGCTTCCTTCACGCCGGCGCGTTGATACTGATCCAGAATCCGCTCGATCACCGACACGTTGGCCAGGGGCAGGAGCATGCCCGTGCCGGGACGCCATCCGGCGGCGTCGCCTTCACCGGAATCCGCGGTCAGGATGACTCCTTTAAGTGCCCCGGTAATACCCATGCGCCAACGGCTCCCGAAAGAGGCGTCATTCCCTGCTGGGATACCATGCGGACGAGCCGCCGCGGCCCGAAATCCGCCGTCGTCGAGACGCGATTAAACTATGCGCCCGGCGCCGCTTCGTCAAGGCCATTGAAGGCGATGGACAGGGGGGTTTTGCTTGACAGCAACTCCTGTCCGGGCTTACTTACCGCGCGTTATCGGAAACAAGGGCCGGCGAGAGGATCAATCATGTCCCCAGCGAAAATCCGCAGCGGAGAGATGTCCTTCCTCGAACATCTCGAAGAGCTTCGCAGGGCCATACTGAAATCCGTCCTCGCCATCCTGGTCGGCATGGTCCTCTGCTTCACCTTCGCCGACTACATCATCAATTTCCTGCTTTCCCCGACCTTCCAGGAAAACCTCAAGACCGAGATCGAGATCCAGGCCATCCGGCCGGCCGGCATGTTTACGGCCAAGGTGAACATCTCGCTGCTTCTGGGATTCGCCCTCGCGCTGCCCTATGTGCTTTACAATCTCTGGACATTCGTATCGCCCGGCCTGCTCGACAAGGAGAAGAAGTACGTCCCCATCGTCATCTTCTTCTGCTGCATCCTGTTTCTCGTCGGCGCCGCCTTCGCTTTCTATGTCCTGATCCCGGTCATGGTCCGGTTTTTCGTGCAGCTGCACGTCCCGGACATCAAACCCCAGTGGGACATCGGGTTCTATGTCGGTCTCGTGAACAAGATGGTCCTGATCATGGGCGTCGTGTTCCAGATGCCTGCCGTGGTGGCTTTTCTGACCTGGCTGCGCATTCTGAACGCCGGCGTGCTCAAACGAGTGTGGCGCATTGCCTTCGTCGTCATATTCATTGCCGCCGCCGTCATTACCCCCACCGGCGATCCCTACACGCAGACCCTCGTGGCGATTCCGCTCGTGGTGCTGTATTTCATCAGCATGGGTATCGCCGCGCTGATCGGCAGGAGCAGAAGGAAAGCCGAAGAGGCCGAGGAGGAGGACGGCGATGACGACGGAGAAGGCGGTGGAGGCGGCGATGGCGGCGATGAGGAGCAGCCCGCGCTGACCACCGGCGAACCGGATACCCCGACGCTGCCCCGCGGTACGTCCACCCCGACCGGCGAGGAACGAACCGGCCGCAACTACTGGCCCGACGACGATGAGTTCATCTACGATTATGAGGCGGAGATGAGTTATTCGGAAGAGCCGGATGTGGATGGTTCGAAAGCTGACCGCGAGGGCGGGGAGGATGCGAAGGAATCGGACGGGAATGGCGAAGCGGATGCCGGCAAAACGGACGAGACCGCTGCGGAAGATGACGGCAAAACGGACGAGAACGGTCGGGTGAGTGACAGGGGGTCGGACGGAACCGGTATGGAGAGTGGCGAGGAAGCCGATGACGAATCCCCGGAGCAGGGGCGCGATGCCCGCAACGAGCAGGAAACCGACCGTGGCGACGGACGTTCATCACCGCAAGACACAGATCCGGACCCCGGAAAAAACTAGCGGAAGGTATAGCGGAGCCGGACGCCGGCCCGCCGCGGAGTAAGCACGTTGGCGAAGTACCGCCTCGAGGTAAAACCCTCCTCCGTGCGGCCGATCTGCGCGGGCGTTTGCCGCACGCTCGTGACGGCGTACTCGTCGAGTAGATTGTCGGCGTAGACGGCCAGCGTCCACGCGTCCTTCGACACCGACGCGGTTAGGGTGTGGAGGTCGTACGCCGGGAGTCGCTCACCACCGGCCCGTTCCCCGATTCGTGTAAGCACGTCGCCGATGTAGCTGTAGCCGTAGAGCAGTTCAAGCACGGCGTCGCCGCCGAGTAACGTGCCGTAAGAAGCGAAGAGGCTGCCCTGACCCCGCGGAGCTCCGGCCAGCCGGTCGCCTTCGAAGGCGTCGTCGCCGGCATCGAGCAGACCGGGTGAATCCTGACTCAGCGCGGCCCGCGTGTACGACCATGATCCACGCAGCCGCAACGCGCCGGTAATCACGGCGCTCGCGGCGACTTCGACGCCGCGGCTGACGGCGGCGCCGCCGTTCAGCGTAATCCCCTCGGCGCTGAACGGGGTGACGCCCGCCACCTGGATGTCCCGCCAATCGACATGAAACAGCGAAGCATTCAACGCAACGCGGTCCCCACCCCATGAGCGGCGCAGGCCAATCTCGTAGTTTGTTGTCCTGTCCGGTTTGATTACCGCCTGATGGTCGTAGATGCAACCTGACTGGGGCGGATCGTTGTCGGGGTCTTCATCGGTGAGAAGGACAATCTCCTCGTCCGTGCAGACACGGAAGTTGTTGCCGCCGCCGATGCGATAGCCCTCGGATCTGGCGAAGTAGACGTTGGTCCCATCGCCAAAGCGATAGCCGACGCTGCCCTTTAAAAGAAGGCCGCGGTCGTCGGAATCGAAATCCTCGTAAGGCGAGTTGTACGCCGGGGTGTACGGGAACTCGGTCAGGTTGCCGGTCGCAACGTGGTAACCGAACCACCTTCCGCCTCCGTTGATCCGCCAGCCGCCCAACTCCCGCGAGACCTCGCCGAACAGCGCGTGCTCCCTCACCGATTCCCGAGAGGAACTGTAATACTCGACCGGCTCGGAGACGGGACGGCCCATGAGGACAGGCGTCACGCCCGAAAACTCCGTGAGACCGGGCGCGAGCTCGCGGCCCGTCCCGCTCCACCGGGCCTTATTGAAGAAGATGCCGCCGACCCAGCGCCACGGCCCGTCGCTCGTCGAGACCAGACGCATCTCCCAACTCAGGCGCCGGCGTTCGGACTCGCCCTGCGTAAAGGCCGCGAACGTACGGAACTGTGATGTCAGGTCCGCGGCCGACACGTGTGGATCGAGCGCCCTCGCGCGGTCCAGTGCCGGGAAGGAGTTCGGCAGCAGCCGAGCGATGCCGAACTCCGAGATCAGCAGATCGGTTTGGTCACTCGACGCGAACGTAGATCCCCACGAGTATCCGGTGGCGGACGTGAGCGACGCGACACCAAGGTCCCAGGTCAGTTCAAGGCTCGCGAGTTGGTCCTTTCTGTCCAACGGCTCAAGGAAACGGTGCGCGGCGGTGTACCGGCCAGTTCCAAACGACGCCGCATGGTTGATTTGCCGAGCGCCCGCGTGCCGGTCTTGCAGGTGGTGGGAGAATAGAACCGACAACCTGGAACCCGGCTCCCACAACAGGGACAATCGTGCGGTCAGCGTCTCCTCCGTGTTGGCGTCCGGTTTCCGCCGGAGATTGGCCGCCACCGCTCGCGGATCGGTCAAGTCCGGCTCCGGTTCCGATACGCCCGGTTCGATCAGCAGGTAGTCGTAATCGATGAAGCCGGGGTCGGCGAAGCGGTCGATGGAGCCACGCAGCGCAAGTCCCGATCGAACGAGCGGCAGGTTGAACGTGAGGCCGACGTCGGAACCCGCGGTCCCGCCGTGCGCGAGACCGAACAGGTCTGTGCGCAGGTCGAAGGTGCGACGCTCGGGGTCCGGCCGGCGGGGGAGGTATCGCACGGCGCCGGCAAGCGTCCCCGCGCCGTACAATGTGCCCTGTGGTCCGAGCAGCACCTCCACCCGCTCGATGTCGCTGAGCCGGAGGTCGACTCCGGTTGGTACGTCCCCGATGTACTTTGCAACGCCGGTGTCGCCAGCGCCGGACCCGTTCAGTGAGTTCGTGTGAAGCCCGCGCACGATAACCACGTCGGTGCCTCGCGCGCCCTGGTCGACTACGGTGAGACCGGGTGTCCAATGTGCAAGTTCCGCCACGTCCTCCAGGTCGCGGCGTTCGATGTCCTCGCCGATGAACGCCGAGACGCTCATGGGCACGTCCCGCATCGACTCCGCGGTTCGCGTTGCAGTCACGACCAGCGGGTCGGTGAGGACGACAAGCAGTAACGTGACGACCGGCAGTTCTACCGGTTCGGTCGTGATGACGATGTCGTCGACGGCAGCCTTTGCGAAGCCGCTCAACTCGGCGGCAAGCCGGTAATCTCCCGGCGGCAGACTTTCGAACGCGAACCGGCCCGTGCCGTCCGTCATGGTCACCCCGGGTTCGCCGGGCCCGCCGAACAGCGTGACCGTTACCCCCGGTAGCACGGAACCCGTTGCATCGGCAATAACGCCCCCGATACGGCCGGATTGCGCGCCGGCCGAAAGGGGCGACATGGCGATCAGTACGAGGACAGAAGCCAGAATGCCCGTCCGCGGAAAGCCACGGTGGTTCAGAGGAGAATGGTTGGCGGCGCGGGAAGTAAGGAGGGGAAGCGGCGCACGCTCCGCCGCGGACACTTTTGATATCAGCGATTCAATGACACCTTGCACCGTGAACTCCTTCATTCGTGCTGAAACATGGCATCGTGAGCGCCGTATCTGTGTCGGTCGTACCATTTTCACAGAAAGTGCGACACACGCAGGTACAGGTACCGGCCCATGAAATCGTAGGTGGCGAAATCCGAAGTGCCCAGCAGCCCGTTGTAGATCACCGCGGGCGACGTATTCAAAACGTTGTTCATCCCCAGCGTCAGAACCGTACCGCCTGCCCTCGAAAACAGTCTGTACGTCCCCCGCAGGCCAAGCACGCTGTTGGAGTCCACGTCCCGGAACGCCGGCGTTTCGACGACGTCGGAACGGTACAGCCCCTTGCAGTCGTTGTCCTCGCACTCCACGAAACCGCCGACGTACGCCCAGGTCAGTCCCGCCGAGGCGCGCCGCCCCTTCAGGTCCAGCGAGGCGGCATGCCGCCACCGGGGGAACACGCCCACGTCATAATAACCCCTGGCCTTGATCACTTCCGTGCCGCCAGCCGCCGGCACGAACTGGTCGTACCGGATCAGCATGTTGGATTCCAGCCGCGCCGACAGTATGCCCCAGGGCGTGTTTCCATTGAACCTCACCTCGATGTCCAGACCCGCGGTCTCGGTCTCGCCCACGTTGGTGTTGGTCTGAATGATGTGGGAGATCAAGCGCGTATCGGCGTTCCTCACGATCTGTTCGCAGTTCGCGGGATTGTCCTGCGAGTAGCAATTGCTCAGGATGACGCCCGCCGGCAGCGACCCGATTTCATCCTCGATCCTGTTGTGGTAGTAGTTCAGATTTACATTGAGGTCATCCGCGAAGCCTGGCCGATAGCTCAGGCCGCCCGTGATCATGGCCGCCTTCTCGGGATCGAGATCTGTCGAACCGCCCTCCCTGGCGCGAAGCTGCGCCCTCGAATCCCTGAAACCCGCCGGAATGCCCGCGGCGGCGCAGTGCCGCTTCTGCTGTACGGTCAATTCGCGGGGGTTTCCGCCTTCGTCTACCGTGCTGCACGGATCGCTCACGAGGGGAAACACGTCATTGGCGCCCAGGAACATCTCGGCGATGCTGGGTGCCCGGAAGGCATTGGAATAGGTGGCGCGAAGGACCAGCCCCTTCGGCAGTTCGACACTGGCCCCGGTTTCATAGGTAACGCCGGACCCGAAGGTATCGTAGTGGAAGGCCCGGCCGGCCGCCGTCAGGTGGATTCCGGCCCCCTTGCCGCGGTAGACCGGCAGCCTGGTCTCTCCGTAAAGCGCCGAGACCGCATAGCTGCCTTCGGTGGCTTCTGACCGGAATCCGGTCGTGTTGCCTGAGGCGGTAATCGGGTCAGGCGTGTAGGCGCCCGACTCCCAGCGCGACGACACTCCCGCGGCCACGGCCAGCGGTCCGTGTTCCAGTTCCGCCAGGTTCCCGGTCAGGTTCCACTGCAGGATCTTCTGCTGCGAGTAACCGCGGGCCACGCCGGTGTACTGGATGTAAGCCAGCATCTCGGGGGTGATGGTCCCGGCGCCGTGCAGGATGTCAAGGGGCACGCACACGCCCGTGCATTCCTCGTCCGGGCCCAGCGCGCGCATGAGACGACTTCGGATGAACCGGCCCCGGTTGACCGTGTTGCCCGCCGTGCGTCCAAAGGCAAAGAAGAGATCGGAATCGAAGCCCGGCCCAGGAACCGTCAGTCCCAGCACGATGCGGTACGTGTCGATATCCTGGTTGAAAATCCGGTTGCCTGCCTCCACGAATCGGCGTCGAACGTCCACGAAGTCCCGGCCGAAGGCGTTGTACCGGTTGCCGGCCGATACCGTGATGCCTTCCTCGATGGTGAAAAGGGGCGTCGGCGCCAGTTTCTGTTCGGACTGCCGGTTGGCGTAGGAAACCTCGAAGTAGGTCCCCAGGCGCTCGCCTAACGCGTAATCACCGCTGAGAAAGGCTGTGTATCGCGTCTGTGGGGTGTAGATGTAGTTCTCGGGCTGGTAGTTGTACAGGTCGCCGGTGCCGTCCCGGGAGTTGCCGGCGTAATTGAAGGTTCGCCAGCCCGCGGCCGGATCCAGGTGGTAGTCCCCGGCGCCGTCGCCCGCCGCCGCGTTGACCGCCTGCCACGCGGCATTGCCCGCTTCGCCGGAATGGTCGACGATATGCCCCTCGGGGGTCGCGGAGCTTCCGCTCGTGGTGAAGGACCCGTCGTTCTTCGCCCAGTTGTAGTTCTTGTCCGTTTCGCTGAAACTCCGCTCATAGGTCCAGACCGGTCGCTGGTCGTGGTAACCCGCGGAGAAGAAGATGTTCCCGCGCGCACTCCTCAGGCCGGCGGTCAGGGCCAGGTCGAGAGCGCCCCCGTCGCCGTTACCCGAGATACCCTGGTAGGACTCGACCTCGACGCCGGCCAGGTCCGTCCGCGTGATGACGTTGACGACACCGCCCACGGCGTCCGAGCCGTAGACCGCCGAGGCCCCGTCCTTGAGGACCTCGATTCGTTCTATGACGGTGGATGGAAGGGAATTCAGATCGACGGCGGCGTCCGCGCCGAGGCCGCCCGGCACGAACCTCCGGCCGTTGACCAGGACCAGCGTCCGCTGGGCGCCCAGGCCGCGGAGGCTGATGCGGGTGGCCCCGTCGCCGCTGTAATTGGCCTGCGTATTGGTGGCGTTGGACTGAACGGTGAGTGTCTGAAGCACGTCTCCGACGGAGGCGAGGCCCCTGGCCTGGATTTGCGCGCGGGACAGGATGACGACCGGGGCCGTGGAACGTTCCGCCTCGCTCTTTATCCTGGACCCCGTCACCGTGATCTCGTCGAAGACGTATTCGACCCGGCTGTCGTCCGGGTATTCAGTGTCCTGGGCGTAAGTCCCGGTAGTGCCGATCGCGACGACTATACTCAACAAGCCGGGTAATATACGACGGATGGCCACTGCCGGAACCTCGCTCACTATTCGCCGCCTGCTACAGGAAGTGGGAAAGGCGCACGTACAGGTACCTGCCCAGGAAGTCGTACGTCGATGCGTCCGACGTCCCCAGGAAGCCGTTGAAAATCACCGCCGGGGCCTGGTCGAATACGTTGTTGATGCCTACCGTGATCACGGAGCTTCCAGCCCCGGAAAACAGCCGGTAAGACCCCTGGATGCCGAAGAGGTGGTTCGCGTCCACGTCTCGGAACGTCGGGGTCGTTTCGACGTCGTCCCGGTACAGGCCCTTGCAATCATCGTCCTCGCATTCCTGGAACCCGCCGACATACTGCCAGTTCACGCCTGCCGATGCCCGCCCCCACTTCAATCCGACGTTGGCATTGTGCCGCCAGTCGGGGAACACGCCCAGGTCGTAGTAGCCCTTGCCCTTGATCAGTTCGAAACCACCGGGTATGGGCAGGTACGTGTCGTAGGCGAAAAGCAGGTTGGACTCGAGCCGCGCCGAGAGCAGGCCGAGGGGCGTGTCGTTGACGTAGTTCATTTCTATGTCCAGCCCGTTGGTTTCCGTCTCGCCGATGTTGGTGGCGGTCGAGAAGACGTTTTTAATCAGACCGAACTGGTCCCGTTCGACCAGGTCGCAGTGAGTCGGGCTGTCCTGCGAGTAGCAATTGCTCAGGATGAGCCCCGCGCCGAGCGCGCCGATTTCATCCTCGATCCTGGTGGCATAGTAACTGACCGCGATATCGAGGTTCGGCAGGAATTCGGGCTGGTACACCAGGCCGGCCGTCACCGTGTTGGCCCGCTCGGGATCGAGTTCCGTGGAACCGCCTATCCGGGCACGGAGCTGCGCACGAGTGTCCTCGAAATCAGCCGGGACGCCCGCGGATGCGCAGTTGCGCATCTGCTGCGAGGTCAGTTGGCGCGGGCTGCCGGCTTCGTCCACGACGCTGCAGGGATCGCTGACCAGCGGGAAGCTGTCGCTCTGGCCCAGGAACATCTCGGCGACGCTCGGGGCTCGAAAGGCCTTCGAGTAGGTCGTACGGAAGGCAAGGCCCCGTGGCAGCTCGAGTCGGGCACCCGCTTCGTAGGTGAAATCCGTTCCGAAGGTGTCGTAGTTGAAGAGCCGGCCCGCGGCCGTCACGTCCAGGCCGCCCAGTTCACCCTGGAAGACTGGAATACTGGTTTCGGCGTACACCGCGCGGACCGAGTAGTCGCCCTCGGTCGCTTCCGCCTTGTTGCCCGTGGTGTTGCCCGTTGCGGTAATGGGATCGGGAATAGCGGCGCCCGCTTCCCATCTTGACGAAGCGCCTACGGCCACGGCCAGAGGTCCCGCCGGCAGTTCGACTATGTCGCCGGTCAGGTTGTACTGAAGGATCTTTTGCTGCGTATAGCCCCTTGCGATACCTGTGTACTGGATGTATTTCAGCATGTCGTCCGTGATGGTACCGGCGCCGTGAAGCAGGTCCAGGGGTACGCAGGGCGCCACGCACTCCGAATCAGGGCCCAGTGCCTTCCTTACATTGCTCAGGATGAACCTGCCCTCATTGATGTTGGTGCCGCTGGTCCGGCCGTAGGAAAAGGCCAGGTCCCCGGTGAATCCCCGGAACTCGTGATCCAGACCCAGCACGATCCGGTAGGTGTCGAGGTCCTGCAGGAAGTTGCGGTTGCTCGCTTCGACGAACCGCCTGCGGACGTCGAGAAAGTCGCGGCCGTATTCGTTATATCGGTTTTCGGCCGACAGCACGAGATCATCTTCAAAGAAGATAAACAACGGGGTGGGGGCCAGCTTCTGGTCGGACTGCCGGTTGGTGTACGATACCTCGAAGAAGCCGCTCAGATTATCGGTGAACAGGTAGTTCCCGCTCAGAAAAGTGGAGTACCGTGTCTGCGGCGTGTACAGGTAGTTCTCCGGCTGGTAATTGTACAGGTCGCCGGTGCCGTCCAGGGTGTTTCCGGCAGAATTGAAAGGACGCCAGCCAGTTGATGGGGCGTTAAAGTAGGCTCCGGCGTCTTCCCCGGCTCTTTCCACGATCCCCTGCCAGGCCGCGTTGCCTTCTTCGCCCAGCCGGTCGATGATGGTTCCTTCGGGCGTGGCCGAACTGCCACTGGTAGTGAAGGTGCCGTCGTTCACTCCCCAGTCGTAGGTCTTGTCCGCGTCGCTGAAACTGCGGTCGCCGGTCCATACCGGCTTGCGGCTGTGGTACCCCGCCGAGAACAGGATGCTGCCCCGGCCGCTTCGCAGTCCGGCGGTTATGCTGGCGTCGATCACGTCACCGTCGCCCGCGCCCGCGACGCCCTGGTAGTACTCGAACTCCACGCCTTCCAGGTCCGACCTGGTGATGACGTTTACGACACCGCCGACAGCATCGGAACCATATACGGCCGAGGCACCATCTTTAAGGACCTCGATCCGCTCAATGACGGAAGCCGGTATGGAGTTCAGGTCGACGGACGAGTTCGCCCCGGTGCCCCCCGGCACGAACCGGCGGCCGTTGACGAGTACGAGCGTTCGGCCTGAGCCCAGTCCGCGAAGACTGATCCGGGTGGATCCGTCTCCCCCGTTGTTGGCCTGGGTATTGATGGCGTTGGACTGAACGGTCAGGGTCTGGAGCACGTCGCCGATGGACGCGAGTCCCTTCTCTTGTATCTGGGCCTTGGCGAGGATGATGACCGGTGCGGTGGATTCGGTGGCCTCGCCCCTGATCCGGGAACCGGTCACCGTCACTTCTTCCATGACGAAATCGACCCCGTCTGCCGGTTCCCGGGCTTCTTGGGCGACGGAATCGGCTGCGACCAGGGCAAACAGCCCAATCGCCAACCAGGAAACATACTTGGGGTATTTCATGGGCAAATCGCCTTACGTGTCAGCGGTGGAATCGATAGCCTTCCTACTCCTTGTTTCGCGGATGTAGTTGGTATGGTGAACAGGTAGTGACTACTATATGTCGAATCCATTTAAAGTTGTAAACACAAAATGTTGGATTTTTAAATAATGTGATTTATGAAACAGGTAATCGACGAATCTGCCGATTCCGGAACTTCCGCCCGTATGCCGAATCATGTTTTGCGGGCGGCGCGGCGCGGTTCCTGCTTCAGCCCGCCAGTACCCGGATCCAGGGGATTGAAAGCAGCGCTGTACCGACGGAACGAGGCCATCACGCGAGGTGCGAGGCGCAGCGTCGATGTCATGGTCGGAATCGCCATGAGGGCGAACAGGCCGTCGGCGAAGCTGATCACCGCGTCGACCGAGGCGACGGAGGCGACCACGACGAAGACTACGTAGGCCACGTTATAGTACCTGGCATACCTGGCGCCGATCAGAAAGCCCAGGCACTTGGAGCCGTAGTAGGAGTAGGTCAACAGCGTGGTAACGGCGAAGAAGAAGACGCACACGGTCAGGATATACGCCCCGTAACCCGGCATGGCCGCTTCGAAAGCGCCTGCTGTCAGCGTCACTCCGTTGTCCGTGGACATCTGCCATACTCCGGTCATCAGGATGACGAGGGCCGTACAGGTGCATACGATCATCGTGTCGATGACCGGTCCCACCATGGCGACCAGACCTTCCCGAACCGGCACGCCGGTCCTGGCGGCGCCGTGGGCGAGCGCTTCCGTGCCGATGCCGGCCTCGTTCGAAAAGGCCGCGCGCCGGACGCCGGTTACGATGGTCGTACCGACCACGCCACCCGCCACCGCGGCTCCCGTAAATGCATCGGAAAGAATAAGAGACAGATACCCGGGCACCTCGGCCAGATTGTTCAGGATGATCCACAGCGTCGAGACCATGTACAGAATGACCATGGCCGGTACGGCCCTGGAGGCGACCTCCGCGATCCGGGTGATGCCGCCGAAGATTACGACGGCTACCAGGACGGCAAGAATCACGCCCGCCGTGAAATCGAACCGGAAATGTCCGTCGTCGAAGGCCAGGACCGGCGCGAAAACGACGTCCCGCACGATCTGGACTAACTGGTTGGGCTGCAGCAGCGGCAGGCATCCGATCACGCCGGCGACGGCAAAGAGGATGGACAGGGGTTTCCAGGCGCTCCCCAGGCTTTCGGAAATCACGTACATGGGGCCGCCCTGTATGCGACCCGCGGTGTCTCGTCCCCGGTACATGACGGCCAGCGAGCAGGTAAAGAACTTGGTCGCCATTCCGACGAAGGCGCTGACCCACATCCAGAAGATCGCTCCGGGGCCTCCCGTGGTGATGGCTATGGCGACGCCGGAGATGTTTCCCATGCCAATGGTGGCGGAGAGGGCGCTGACCAGCGCCTTGAAGTGGGATACGTCGCCGGGGGCGGCGGGATCATCGTACCTGCCGCGGACCAGGTCGAGGGCGTGCTTCACGTACCGGAACGGCGTGAAGCGGCTGTAGAGCAACAGCAGTGCCCCGCCGCCGATGATCAGGTAGAATACGTAGGACCAGGCGGTGTTCGAGAAGGCAACGAGGTATGGTTGGATGGATTCCACGGATTCAACCCGTTACCGCGTCTTGCCTGAAACCGCGTACCATTTCGATGTAGTCCCGGGAGAAAAGCTTGTCGGGTCGCTTGTCGTAGCTGAAGATCGCGATGATGCGGGGCCTCGACGTAGGGCCCACCGTCGAAACGCGGTGGAGGGCGTACTTGCCGTTGAACAGGACCAGCGTGCCGGGCCTGATGCAGGTGCGCCGAACGTGGGCGGACGGTGCGTCGAATACGTCCCGCACGTTGTCGTAGTGCTCGTCGTGGTCTTCCCGAAGGTCCGGGACGTATTCGAACGACCCGCCGGAATCGGGTTGCTGGATCAGCAGGGTCACGTTGCCGTTGTTCGAGTCGAAGTGCCACCCGTTGCCGTCGCCTTCGTGGGAGATCTGCAGCGTCAGCGCGAGGTGGGGACAGGCACTCGTGTACAGCGTTTCGAAGCCCAGTACCCTGCGAACGAACTCGGTGAGCGCCGGCCAGTGGAAGATGCTGCGGACCCGGCTGTCGTTGGGGATCTGGTAATTCAGCACCTGCCGGTACCGGTTGGCATGCAACACGGTCCGCGGGTGTCCCGCGGGCCAGGGCCCCCTGGCGTAGTCGTTCCCTTCGTAACTGCTGCGGGGCTTGTCGTAGTAGTACCCCTGGGGAATAAGGGCCGAGCATTCTTCCACCATGGCCTCCAGGGCGTGCGGTCTCACGAAATCCTCGAGCACGCAGATAGCCGTCCCGGCCAGGTCGGAGCGGCAGCGGACGATGAAATCCCGGCCGCGGTCGTCATCGAGCCGGTCCAGTGGAAACTGTTCCGTGTCCACCAGGGATTCGGGATCGGCAGGTCGCATTGTCCTACTCCTTGTGCCGGGTCTGGACTGCCGGGCCGTCCCCTGGACAGGCAGCCAGGTTCCCGGCTCAGATCTTGCGGATCTCCCAGAGTTCCACCACCATGTCCGACGGATAGCCTATGGGATCGAAATCGTCCGTTTCCCTCGCGTCGTATCCCACTTCGCCGAACAGGTTCTCGATGGTCCGGGAGGAATGATGCTGCGCTTCCCCGATCGTGTGGTAGAGGTAAACCGCGGAGGGAAGGATGACGGGGAAGCCCATCTCGTACAGCGCGTAGGCCAATTGATCCTCCTGCAGGCGGGAGACCACGTCACCGGCGTGCTGCGCGATTCGCGTCCCCCCATGCTCGACGTCGACGTCGAATCGGAAGGCAAAGTGACTGCGGAGATATCCCTGGTCGTGCAGGAAACGGCCGATGCGGTCGATGGCGCCGGACATTCGTTCAAGCCGGCCCGTAGTGGCCAGGTCATCGGGAAGGTCCAGCGCGAGGTGGCGTTTCAGACGGTCGAAGAACGACTTCCCCACGCGAATGGTAAACAGGCGGCGCTCCCGGTCCAGTGTATGATCGTAGAGATCGATCTGCCTTTCAATGCGCTCGAAGGCCGATTTGTAGAAGGCGTAAGAAAGGGCGTCGAACTCGCCGGACTCCAGGGTTGTTTCCCCGTCCGGATGAACAAAGGTTTCCAGCAGTCCGTCCCGGGCCGGCCTGCCGTACACCGTCCGGATGTACGTTTCGATGTCCTCCCGGACGTCCGCAGTCACACCGTCGTTCCGCTTGAGCGCCTTCCATTCGGAGACGATGGCATCGGACATGAACGCGGTGAATTCGCTGCCGACCGGCCACCACGCGGCGTATTCGGGAAATGGACGTTCCCGTACGACGAGCTCGAGAGGTTTTGCAGTCATGGGTATCCGACTTCGTGGTTTTGGTGAACCGGCTGTCGGTTCACCGCGATTTGTTCAGAAAGGTCTCCACCTGGGGAAGCAGCATGGGATCCGTGGAGAGGCGAATGTACTCACGCAACGATTCCCGGGCTCTTTCCGTGTCGCCAAGCCGGTAGTACGCGATACCCAGTCGAAAATGACCGGCGGGAAGGCCTGGAGCGAGACGGACGACTTCCTCGTAGCTTCGAACGGCCTGATGGTAACGGTGCAGGAGATCATTGACAAGACCGGTATTGAAATGCGCGGTGGTGAAACCCGGCCGTAGCGCGCTGGCCCGTTCAAGGGCGTTCAAAACCCTGTCCGCGGCCCCGGTACGGCTCCGCATCGCTTCCAGGGCCTCCCGCGCCGCCGTTCCATCCGATTCGCCGGCCAGGCGGGCCGCTTCTTCCCAGGATTTCATTGACGAATCGTAGTCGCCGCCGGATACTTGCGCGATGGCCAGGACGGCGTGGGGCAACGGATCCGCCGTTTCCGGGTCCAGGACCTGCTCGACGACCGATTCCGCCGCGTTCCATTTCCCCTGGGCCAGCAGTACGGCGCCCATGGCCAGCCGCGCGGCGTGCCATCCCGGGCGCGCGGCGAGGGCGTCTTCGAAGTGCGCAAGCGCGACGTCGAGATCGTGGGCGAAGGCGGCATCGCCCCCCCTGCGGTAGGCGGACCTCGCTTCGCCGCCCACGGCGGAGGAACGGGCCGGTACCCGCCGGAGCGGCAGCCAGTCGAAAACCACCCGGGCCGTGGGATCATGGCCCGCCCACCCGGCCGCGAGACCGCGCCAGGTATCAATTACGTCGTCCAGTACGGCGTCCCTGCTATAGGAAAGAGCCAGATTGTTGTACGCCTCCGCGAAATCGTCTCGAAGCGCAACAGCTTTTTGAAACTGTCCCCTGGCATCTTCGTGCCTTCCCTGCCTGAGGTACGCCATGCCAAGATTGTTGTGTACCTCGGCGATGCCCGCCTCGGCCCGGATGACTTTCATGTATTCGTCAATCGCGTCATCCAGCCGGCCCGCCTCCGCGTACAGCAGTCCGAGGTTGGTGCGGGCGTCGTAGAAGCGGTCGTTCAACGAAAGCGCCCCGCGATATGCTTCCATGGCGTCCTCGGTCCGGTTCATGCCGACGTACATCGTGCCCAGGTTATTGTAGGCCTCGGCGAACCCCGGGTCGATCTCTATCGCGCTTTCGTAGGCCTCGGCCGCCGCCGCGGGACGGTCCTGCCGCGCATGGATATTCCCGATGTACAGGTGAGCCTCCGCGAGTCCGGGGTCTTCCGCCAACGCCTTTTCAAAAGCCTGCATCGCCGCGGTTTCCGCGCCCTGCTCGTAGTAGGTCAGACCCATCATGTAGACATAGGGCGGCGGACGGCGTCCCCGCCTGCCGGGAGGAGGAAGCCCCGCCGGTCCGCCCGGTCCGCCCGGTCCGCCCATTCTCCCGAGCCTGGCGCGGTAGGCCGCGATACCTCGGGCCTTCGACCGGTCCACGGCGCTCACGGAACTGCCTTCCAGGGCGCCTTCAAGGCGACGGTCCACCGCGGGCATGTCCGCAAAGAGTTCGATCGCTTCGTCGAAACGTCCCGTCCTGGCGTAGATGAGGGCGGTATTGTATCTGGCCACGGTATGGGTGGAATCCCGTGCCAGCGTACGGTGATACAGCGCTTCCGCCTCGTCCAGGCGTCCCTGGCGGAAATAGATGTTGCCCACCCCGGCCAGCGATTCCGTATCTTCGGGGGCGAACTCCAGCGCCTCGTTGTAGGCGTCCATCGCGCGGTCGTACCAGCCAGCCAGCTCGCATGACCGGCCCAGGCCGATCAGCGCGTTCCGGAGTTGATGCCGGTTCTCATCCGCCAGGCCGCGGGCGATATCGACGGCGGCGCCGTAGGCCCTTGCCGCGCCTTCGTGATCCCCTTTGCGCGAGTAGCTTGCGCCCAGGTTGAGCCGCCAGTTGATCTCTTCCGGCGAAAGGACCACCGCCTGCAGCGCTTCCCGGACCGCCTCGTCGTATCTTTCCAGGTAGTAGTAGGCCACGCTCAGGTTGCCGAAGGCCTCGGAATCCGTCATGTCCATCGCCAGCACCCGGCGGTAGTAACCGATGGCTCCCTCGTAGTCGCCGTTGCGCATGGATGCGTTTCCGGCCTCGATCAGCCTTCCGGCGTCGACGTCGCCGGTAACGGGTCTCGGCGCGCTCGAACAACCTGTGCCCGCCCACAGGATGAAGACAGCGGTCATTCCGAGGCAGATGTTCAACCGGACAGACATCCTGTCTCGCTCCAGTTCAAACGTTTTTTCGAGAAGCGGAGGTGTTGTGCCTACTCTTCCAATATACCGCATTTCCAGTCCCGTCCGCCCGTTTTTATTCAGCATGTGTCTCAAAAGGAGGAATCGCATCGAAACAGCTTTACATTACGGTCGATCGAGAATACTTTTTTCGCAAGAATCCTCGCCTGACCCCGACTGATTCATTCAGTCGGTCCGAAACCGCTTGACACTATACATTTGTTTGGTATATTCAACGCAATATGCCATAATCATGATCATTCGATCATCGAAGGGAGATCCGGGCTATGAATGATAGCGATCCGGGAAGGGAGAAAGCGCTCAGCGGCGCCATCATGCAGATCGAGCGGCAGTTCGGCAAGGGGTCCATTATCAGGATGGGGGACGAAAATCCCCAGCTGTCCGTCGAGTCCATACCGACGGGGTCCCTGACCCTCGATCTGGCGCTGGGCATCGGCGGGGTCCCGCGCGGGCGCGTGGTCGAGATTTACGGAAACGAATCCTCCGGCAAGACGACGCTGGCCAAGCATATCGTGGCCGAAGCCCAGAAACTGGGCGGGATGGCCGCGTTCATCGACGCGGAGCATGCCCTGGATATCCGTTATGCACAGTCACTCGGCGTGGATATGGATAAACTGCTCATCCACCAGCCGGACACGGGAGAGCAGGCCCTCGACGTGGCCGAGATCCTGGTTCGCAGCGGCGGCGTCGACGTGATCGTCATCGACTCGGTGGCCGCGCTGGTTCCCCGGGCCGAGATTGAAGGCGAGATGGGCGATTCCCACGTCGGCCTGCAGGCCCGCCTGATGTCGCAGGCGCTGCGCAAGTTGACCTCAGTAATCAACCGATCGAGAACCTGCCTGATCTTCATCAACCAGATCCGACAGAAAATCGGAGTCATGTACGGCAACCCCGAGACGACGACGGGGGGACTGGCCCTGAAATTCTATTCTTCGGTCCGGATCGAAGTGCGCAGGATCGGGAACATCAAGGGCGACGACGCTTCGGCGGGCATCCAGGTCCGGGGTACAGTGAAAAAGAACAAGCTGGCGGCGCCCTTTCGCGAGGCGCAGTTCGATATCATCTACGGCGAAGGTATATCCAAGGAAAGCGACCTGATAGAACTCGGCGTGAACAATGGAATAATAGAAAAGAGCGGGACGTGGTTCTCGTATAACGACGAACGGCTGGGTCAGGGCCGCGAGAACGTGCGGCAACTGCTCCGCGAACGGCAGGAGCTTGCCCTGGAAATCGAAGAGAAAGTACGCTCGCTTTTCACGCCCGCGGACCAGGACGCCGCCGCGAACAACGGGACGGCGGAGCAGCCGGTGCCGAGGTCCGCGCCGTCGAGCAAGGGGCGGTGACATAGTCGAGTCGAGGGCATACCGCGTATCGCGGCGCCTGGTCGAGGGCATACCGCGTATCGCGGCGCCTGGTCGAGGGCATACCGCGTATCGCGGCGCCTGAAGGAAAGGGCACCGGACTATGAGGTTGGCAGGCAGCCGGGGGAATCCTCCTTCGCCAGGGCCTTGATGAGACGACGGTGTGCCCTCGAGAAAGCGAAATCCTCCAGGGCGTCGAAGGAGACCCAGCGACAGTCGTTGCCGGTGCGGTACCGGGCCTTGCCACCAAGATAGGTACAGTAGTAGCCGTGTAGCGTGATTTCGAAATGGGTAAAGGCGTGCCTGACAACCGCGAAGGCGCGGTCAACGCGGATGTCGATACCAAGCACCTGATTCATCTCGCTGACCAGGAACTCTTTCCTGGCTGCCTCTTGCTCCGATATCCCGCCCGGAAACTCCCACAGTCCGCCCAGCAGGCCCTCCAGCGGACGCCGTACGATCAGCATCTCGTCTCCCCTGCGCACGATGCCGGCGGCAACGTGATAGTGTGGGCGTCGCTTCCGCGGCTGTCTGCGTGGAAGGACCGAAGGATCCGGAAGCAACTGGCAGGCGAGACACAGGCTGCTCACGGGGCAGGCGCCGCACCCCGGCTGTCGCGGTGTGCATACTGTCGCGCCCAATTCCATCATGGCCTGGTTGAAATCGCCCGCCCGGCCCTTCAGGAGCAGTCGTTCGGCCAGGCCGGCCGTTTTTTTCTTTGTGGCGGCGGCAGCGGGATCATCGGTCAGGTGGAACAGGCGGCTCAGCACGCGGATGACATTGCCGTCGACTGCGGGACAGTCCCTTCCGTAGGCAATACTCAGTATGGCGGCGGCGGTATAGGGCCCGATGCCCGGCAACGCGGAGATCTGCGCCGGATCGTCGGGTATCTTCCCGCTGTGCGCCTCTACGATCTGCCGGGCGGCCCGATGGAGGTTTCTCGCCCTGGCATAGTATCCCATGCCTTCCCACGCCTTCAGCACGTCCTCAAGCGGCGCTTCGCCCAGATCGGCGACCGTTGGGAAACGGTTCATGAACCTGCCGTAGTAGGGCCGGACCTGGTCCACCCGCGTCTGCTGCAGCATGATTTCGGATATCCAGACCGCGTAAGGGTCCCGGGACCGCCGCCACGGCATATCCCGCCCGTGTGCCTCGTACCAGGTGAGCAGGGCGTTGCGAAATGCTTCGATCTGTCCGGATTCCAGGAAGTTTTTCACGGTCTGATCCACGTGGGTATCCAGCTTCCCGCGCCTCGAAAAGGCAAAAGGACGGTGTGCGTTCCGGGACCGCCTCACCTTGGGTGAAGCCTGCGCTTCAGTGCCGGCGGGAGTGGCCGGGCAGACTGTACTCGGCGTGGGTGATCAGGGTCCGGTTGTAGGCATCCGTTTCATCCGGATCGAACCGGTCTGGCGAGAAATCCGCGATATCTACTTCAGGCCTGCCGTCGGCGACGCACCCCGCCAGCAGCACGCCGGACGCCGGGTTATAGGCGAATCCTCCGGAATGAAAGGCCACCCCCACGTAGAGTCCCGGAAAGCGGTCGACGGGGCCGAGTACCGGTTCTCCGTCCCGGGAAAAGGACAGCAGCCCCGCCTTTTCGATTTCCCAGTCCGCATAGCCCGCATAGTCCGCATAGCCCGCCCGGCCCGCCCGGTCGGACCGATTGGACCGCGCCGCGTTGGGTACGAGCGGCAGCAGGTTGTCCCGCGCGGCGTCGCCGAGGCCCGGCGGCGGAGAGATCGTCGACATCTGAAAGGACCGGTCCGGCACACGGAACTCAGGCGCCGACGGGTTTTCGATTCCCGCAAGCAGGCGCTGTCCGTATGCCGGCCTGATGTAGCCGCCGTAGGGATTGGCGTTGACCGCCGGGATCCGGACCGGGGAAGGCAGCGGCGCCGTTACGTAGCGCTGATGTACGAAGGACTTCAGAGGCAGTTGCAGGCCGATGCTTTCCAGTACCTTGAGGGTCCATACGTGCACGGTGCTCACCACGGCGTCCGCTTCGATTCGTTCGTCGCCCGCGACGACCCCGGCCATGCGCCCCGAATCCGTGATGAAGTCGGAGATCATGCAGCCCTCCCTGATCTCTACGCCCAGGGCCCGGCAGCCGGCCGCCAGGGCGGGGAGGTAGTGGTCCGGTTCGCTGTATCCGCCCACGGGGTCGAAGAGTCCGACCGGCTCTCCGGTCAGCGCCAGGTCCGGCCACCTCGAGACCATCTCGGCCTTGTCCATGATCGTGTATTCCACGCCCAGGCGGTCATACAGCGGCAGCAGGCGTTCCCGTTCCGGCCAGCTCGCCGCGTCGAAGAGATTGAGACATCCCACGTCCTGGAACCGGTATCCATCCAGCTCGTCGGAAAGTTCCCTGAACCGCCTCAGGCTGATCTGCCGCGCCCGGACGCCGGTTTCCGACCAGAGCAGTCCGGTGATGATCCCGGCGGCGCGGCTGCTGGCGCCGTCCCCGACGCGTCCCTTCTCGATGACCGTTATTCTGCCGTATGACTTGCGGGCGAGATGGTAAGCCGTGCTGAGCCCGGTCACCCCCGCGCCTGCGATGACGGCATGTCTCGACATTTCCTAGCCCTCCAGCGCGAGCCTTATCGCTTCACCCGTAATGGAGAAATGCGAAGCGTGCCAGGCGACCTTCCCGTCCCTGAGGAGAAGCAGCTGCGGCGATTCGTGCCGTACTTCCAGTCGGGATTCGACCTCGTTGGAGAGGTCTCGGTTTTCTATGACCAGGATCAGGGTAAAAAGCGGTGGCGGCGAAGACGAATCCTCATCCGCGAAATCGTGGTAGTGGTCGGCGGCCCGGGCGCTGACCGGGCACACCGTACTGTGTTTGTAGATAAACACGGGACGATCCGACGACGATCCGACGGCCTCGTCCAGTTCCTTCGACTTCGTGAGTCGCACGACGCGATCCGACATCAGGCAAACCTCCCTGGGATCGTGGGGCCATACCAGTATGTCCCGGACGCTAAAACCTATCCTGGACTTCAAGTTGATACAAAGGTCCTACCAAAGGTCCTACGCTGGCCGCTTGAAGATTCAGGTTGCTTTCTCCGCGGCCGCAGCCGACTTGCGCACCCTTGTAACGGCGCTTCGGAACTCGCGGTCCCGCGGCAGCATCAGGGCCAGTACCACGGCGGCCAGCGGGATCAATGCCAGCACTTCAAGCGTGGCCGCCACACCGATGCGGTCCGCGATACCGCCGAAGACGATCAGCGCGCCGCCCGCCGCGCCCCAGCTGAAGCCCATGGGAAAGCTGGAAGCCGTTCCCGCGCTGTCCGGGACAAGCTCCTGGGCCATGGCGACGGAGACGGAATTGGACGCCATGTTCATGAAACCGGCCATGAACAGCCAGGCGGGGAGCAGCGGTCCCGTGTCATGGAGCGAAACGAGCAGGCAGGGCGTGGAAAGCAGGATCGTAGACCAGATCACCCGGCCCCGGCCCATCCTGTCCGAGAGCCAGCCGCCGACGAAACCGCCGATCACCGCGCCGGCCTGGAAGACGAAAAGCAGGTCGCCCCCCTGTTGCAGGGTAAGTCCCCGGTCCTTGAGCAGCAATACAAAAAAAGTGGCGAATCCGACCCCGGAGATGGTCCGGATGATGCCCACCACCGTGAGATTGACCATGGGCCACAGGTTGGGCCGGAACGAAGCGCCCACGTCGGCCAGGCGGGTCACCCTGCGGTCCTCGTTGCGAATGGGGATGACCCGGGCCATCGCCAGCACGGCGATCACCGTGGGCACGGCGAGCCAGACCAGGCTTTCTAATCCGAACCGCTCCACGATGCGGGGTACGACAAAGGGGCTCGCCGCCAGCCCGGCGGTCCCGCCGACGATGAAAAGGGACACGCCGTATCCGCGCCTCGATCCGCTGACGTCTCCGGCCATGGACACGCTCTGCGGATGGAAGCTGGCGGTGCCGAAACCGCCCAGAATGATGAAAAGCAGCAGAACGAGAAAGGAGGGGGCCAGTCCAACGGCGGACATGAAGACGGCGCAGAACACCGGACCGAGGATGATGAAATACCGTTTCTCCATCCGGTCCCCGAGGACACCCATCAGGGGCTGGACGAGGGAGGAGGTCATGGCCGGCAGGCCCGCGAGAATGCCGGCCTGCGTGAGTGAAAGCTGCAGTCGCGTTACGAGCGCGGGCAGGATCGGGGTCACCAGGGAGGAAAAGAGGTCCACGAGGAAGTGAACCACGGTAAGCAGGACGAGCTTGGCGCGCTGAATATCGGACTTCATGGATTCAGCCTTGCGTGGAGCATGTACAGGCGCCGCAGCTCTTCAATGGGATCGGCGTGGTCGTCGACCCGCAGATCCGCGAGGTAATCCGATGTACCGCCGCAACCGCCGCCTTCCCGCGCCACGAGCAGGGCGGCCGACTGCCTGCCCCGGCGGTCGCCGCCGGCGCCCTGGCCCGCGGAAAGCGCGGCGAGCAGTTTCACCGCGAAATCTTCCTCGCCGGGGGCCTCGAAGGATTCCGCCATGGCGGTGACCACCTCCTCACCCGCGAGGATGTTGCCCAGGCAGACGTAGCCCGGACCGGTTACGTGCCCGGCCCATTCCTGGCATGCTTCTCCGGTGAAGGCCGCAGCCGTGCCGTCGACGTCCACCACGCCGACCTGGCGGGACTGCCGGCCGGGGTCCGATTCGAGCAGCCGTTCGAGGGCGTCGATGGCGCCCACGTCCTGTTCGAGCAGGTCGAGCCCCCTGGGGCCAAAGGACGCGTTGGCCCAGGCCTGCGTGGCGATGGCGCCTGCGTTGAACCTCGCCCAGGGGACCACGGATCCCACGGCGAGGTACTTCGACTGGGTCGCTACGCCGAGATCCCCCGTACCGGGATCCAGGGCGACGATGGAAAAGGTGGAGAAGCAGGGTGCGTGGTTCAACGATGCATACTCCGGGCGTGGTTCAACGATACATACTCCGTCAGTCGCCCAGGGCCATTCTGATCAATTCGATCGGATGGAACGCGGTCCTTCCCGTGCCGTCGGCGATCTGGTGACGGCAGGAAGTCCCCGTCGCCGCGAATTCCGTTCCCTCGCCGGCTGTGCGAATGGCCGGAAAGAGCCGGTCTTCCCCGATTTTCATGGAGAGGTCGTAGTGCTCTTTCTCGTAGCCGAAACTGCCGGCCATGCCGCAGCACCCGGTGTTCAGCGTCGTCACCTCGTATCCGGGCACCAGTTCCAGGGCCGCCGCCGTGGAACCCGTGCCGGCTATGGCCTTCTGCTGGCAATGCCCGTGCAGGCTGATCGCCCTGCCGGAGGGCCTGACCGGAAGCGAGAGGCGCCCGGCCGCGTGCTCCCGGGCCAGGAACTCGTCGATCATGAGTACGCCGTCGGCCACCCGGTCGGCCCGCGGGTCGTCCACGAGGTCGCGGTAGTCGTCGCGGAACGTCATGACACAACTGGGCTCGCATCCCACGATGGTCCATCCGCGGTCCACGTACCGGGCGAGTTGGCTGATGTTGTACCGGGCGGCCGCACGGGCCTGGCGAAGCATGCCCTTGGAGATCAGCGGCCTGCCGCAGCAGGCGCGGGGCTCCGCCAGTACCACGCGGTAGCCGGCGCTTTCCAGCACTTCCACGGCGGCAATGCCGATATGGGGCTCGCTGTAGTTGATGAAAGTGTCCGGGAAGAAGACGACGGTTTGTCGCTCGTGGCCGGTGCCCTTCGCCGGTCCGCGCTGATAGAACCACTGTTCGAAGGTCTCCCCGGCGAATTCCGGAAGAGACCTCCGCCTGTCCACGCCAATGGTCCGCTCCAGAATCGATTTGTGCCAGGGATGGTTCAGGATCCTGTTGCTCAACGGCGCGAAGGCGGAACCCAGGCGGTTGAGCGTTTCGATGCGGCCGAACAGGCGGTTGCGCAGGGGCAGTCCGTTTTTCTCGTAATAGTGGGCCAGGAATTCGTATTTCATCTTGGCCATGTCGACGTTGGAGGGACACTCCCCCTTGCAGCCCTTGCACTCCAGGCACAGGTCGAGGGCATCGTACACCCGCTGGCTCGTGAAACCTTCGTCGTCCAGCTTGCCCGACAGGGCGGCCCGGAGCACGTTCGCCCGTCCCCGGGTGCTGTGCTCTTCTTCGAGCGTGGCGATATAAGAGGGACACATGGTGCCCACCAGCTTCTTGCGGCACGCGCCGACCCCGTTGCAGAGCTCGATGGACCGCGAAAACCCGCCGTCGCCGGAGAAATCGAAATAGGTATTGATCTCCTCCGCCTGGTACGCGGGACCAAATCGCAGGTTGTCGGTCATCTTCTGGTTCGCGATGATCTTGCCGGGATTCATGATGCCGTTCGGATCGAACACGGCCTTGACCGCCTTGAAGGCTTCGTACAACCGCGGTCCGAACACCTTTTCGTTCCATTCGCTCCGCACGAGTCCGTCGCCGTGCTCGGAACTGACCGCGCCGCCGTAGGCAATGACCAGGTCGCGGATCTCTTCGGCGATGGCCCGCATTTTAGCGATGCCCTCGGTCTCCTTGAGATTGATGAGCGGCCGGATATGTATCGTGCCCACGCTGGCGTGGGCGTAGTAGGACGCCACCGTACCGTGTTTGTGGACGATCTCGCGAAAGTCGCGGATGTAGTCCGGAAGCTTCTCCGGCGAGACGGCCGTGTCCTCCACGAAAGTCGCCGGCTTGGTATCCCCCTTCATGCCCATCAGCAGTCCCAGTCCGGCCTTCCGGATGCCCCACGCGTTCGACTGGGCGGCGGGTGTGGTGGCCCGGACGCAGGCGTAGCCCAGGTTCTTCTCCCGAAGCAGGGATTCGAGGGCGTCTAGGCGGGCCGAGACCTCGACGGACGTCTCTCCGTAATACTCGACCATGAGGATGGCTTCGGGGTCACCTTCGATGAAGTCACGCTGGTGGGCGGCCGCGGGAGACTCTTTGGCCAGGTCGAGGATGACTTTGTCGGTGAGTTCCACGGCCGAGGGATCGGTATTCAGGATCTCCACCGTCGCTTCCATGGATTCGATCAGGTCCGAAAAATGACAGATGCCCAGACCGGCATGGGCAGGCAGCGGCACCAGGTTGACGCGCGCCTCGGTCACGGCGGCCAGGGTTCCCTCGGACCCGACGATCATCTTGCAGGGATCGAAGGGGCCGTCTCCGATGAATTCATCCAGGTTGTACCCGCCCACGCGCCGCATGATCCGGGGATACCGGGCCTCGATCTCGTCCCTGTTCTCGTGGGCTATGCGGCGGATTTCGCGATAGATCCGGCCCTCCAGGCCGCCCAGGGCGGCCTTCTCGCCGTATTCACGGTCGCCGACCGGCTTGAAAACCGTCCGTGTCCCGTCGCTCAGGACCACGTCGAGCTCCAGTACGTGGTCGATCGTCTTCCCGTAGATGATGGAATGGGAGCCGCAGGAGTTGTTGCCGATCATGCCGCCGACGTTCGCCCGGTTGCTAGGCGATACGTCCGGCGCGAACAGCAGTCCCATCGGTTTGAGGTGGGCGTTGAGTTCGTCGAGCACCACGCCGGGCTGGATCCTCGCCCAGCGCTCCTCGACGTCGACCTCGAGGATCCGGTTCATGTGCCGGGAGAAATCGACCTGGATGCTGCGTCCCACCGCCTGGCCGCCCAGGCTGGTGCCTCCGCCGCGGGGCGTGACGGGAATGCCTCTTTCGTAGGCGAACCGGAGGATGCGGGAGACCTGGTCGGCGTGGGCGGGGTAGGCGACGCCCAGCGGTTCGATTTCGTAGATGCTGGCGTCGGTGCTGTACAGGACCCTGGCCGTTTCGTCGAACCGGAACGCGCTACCAGTTTCTTTCTCGATCTGTTCCTGCCAGGCTGTATCCATGTACCTTACCTGAATGATGCGCCGGACCATTGCCGGGCGGTCCCGACGGCCGTCCACGGCCGTAGACGCGGAAAGACTACACCGTCAGCGTGACCACGTCCCCGCGGGCGACGTCTTTGACTTCCGTATACGAGGCCAGGGCCATCAGTTCGTTGGTTTCCGGGGAGAGCCGGGCCTTCAGCGTGTCCGTCGTCCACGGCCCGCCGCCGCTGTACTGGGGCGCGTAACGAAGCACGAGCACGATGCGCTTTCGGTCGGCCGGCTTCCACCTGAGCGTACCATGGGTGAGCAATTCGGAAATGACCACCGCGTCTCCCGCCCGGGGCGTGACGTTGACCGTGCCGGGCGGCGCATCGTCTTCCAGGTCGCCCCCGTCGAAGATCGTATCGGGCCGGTCGAAATTGCACTTGTGGGAACCGGGTACGACCACGAGGCCGCCGTCTCCGGGATACACGTCGGTGAGATAGGTGAAGACGACGAAATCATCGCAGTAGATACGGCCGTCACGGCATTCGTAGCGTGTGCTCTGCCATCCGTAGGACTCCCGCGCGCAGTGGAGCGATCCCGCTTCGACGACTCCACCCGCCTGGTTCACCAGCATGGAACCCCGGACAAAACGTGGTTTCCCCGAGGTGAATTCCTTGACGATGGGCCAGTAGCTCGGTTGAAATACCAGCCGCTCCAGGGACTTGTCGAAGGCGAACCCGTTTTCGTATATGCGACCATCCCTGCTCCCGAAATCCGGCGGCAGGTCTTCGGAAGGCGTCCCGATATACCGTTCCGCGGCGGAGAGGGCCTCGGAGAGGTCCGCTTCA
Source organism: bacterium (assembly GCA_965202605.1). Classification (GTDB taxonomy): domain Bacteria; phylum JAAXHH01; class JAAXHH01; order JAAXHH01; family JAAXHH01; genus JAAXHH01. The sequence continues at coordinate 619,580 of OZ241838.1, read as the reverse complement.
CCGAGGGCGCCTTCCAGGTGCAGATAGCCGGTCAGGTCGAACAGGTATCTCTGCGCTTCGGTCATCATGATCGATCCCGGCTTTCGAATGGCCCCCGGCCGACGAGCAGGAGGCGCAGGTCCATCACGTTCGTATGGGTAGGTCCCGTAATGACGAGGTCGCCCAGCGGCTCAAAGAAATGATAGGCGTCGTTGTCGTCCAGGCTGGTATCGGCGGCCAGACCCTTCTCCGCGGCCCGCGCCAGCGTCAGTCCGTCCGCCACGGCGCCCGCCGCGTCGGTCGGTCCGTCCGTGCCGTCCGTGCCCGCGCTGAACACCACGGTTCGTTCCAGTCCCGCGATGCCGCCGGCGGCGGCCAGGACGAATTCCTGGTTCCGGCCGCCCTTGCCGCCGCCCTTCAGCGTCACCGTGGTCTCGCCGCCGGAGATCACGCACGCCGGGGCTCGCACCGGATCTCCATGCTGCACGATCTCCCGGGCCACGGCAGAATAGACACGGGCGATCTCCCGGGTCTCGCCGTCGATCGTACTGGACATCACCAGGGTGCTATAGCCTCTCTTCTCAGCCTCGACCCGCGCGGCATCGAGTGCCTGGCGATTGTTGGCGATCATCACGTTCTGCGTGCGATCGAAGACCGGATCGCCGGAACCAGGCGTTTCGGGCACAGTCCCTTTCATCCCGGCATCCAGGTGATGGATCACCGAAGGCGGGAGGTCCTTTTCCAGACCGTACTTATCGAGAATCCTCCCGCAGTCGGCATAGGAGCTCTCGTCCGGCACCGTGGGACCCGACGCGATGACGTCAAGCGGATCTCCGATGACGTCCGAAAGGACCAGACTCACCAATCGCGCAGGCGATGCGAGTCTGGCCAACTGCCCCCCCTTGACGCGCGAAACATGCTTGCGAATCGTGTTGATTTCGTTGATCGTCGCGCCGCACTGCAGCAGCCGACCGGTGACCTCCTGCTTCTCCGCCAGCGTCACCCCTTCAACCGGCAGCGGCATAAGCGCGGATCCCCCGCCCGAGAGCAGACAGAACACCAGGTCGTCCTCTCCGAGCCGCTCCAGGAGTCCGGCAATCTTTGCCGTTCCCTCCACGCCGGCGGCATCGGGAATGGGGTGCCCCGCTTCTATCAACTGAACGCGCCGCAGCGGCGTCGTATGGCCGTACTTGACGTTGACGGCTCCGCCAGCGAGCCGGTCGCCGAGTATCGACTCCATGGCGCCGGCCATCACGGCGCCCGCCTTGCCGGCTCCAACAACGTAGACCCCGTCAAAATCGTCCAGGTCGCAGGTGACGCCGCCGATATTCAGGCAGTTGCCGTCACGCACGACGTGACGCCTGGTCGCCGCTGCCGGATCGACGGCACGCAGGGCCGCGTCAAATATGGAACGTGCGTCGGTACGAAGATCGGCAGTGGACATGGCCAGGGTCCGCGGACCGGCATCGGACGACGAATCAAGCAAAACGGGCGCACCGCCAGCCGGCCGGCACGCCCATTTGACAGGTCAGGTTTACCGTTGCCCTATGACCGGTCCACCTCCTTTTTGGGAAGCGGCGGCCTTCGGGGAGGCGGCTCCTCTTCGTCGATGTCGATCGCGCGCTGGATTTCCGTATTTGCGTTGTTCACGACCCGCTTGAATTCCCGCACCCCCTTGCCCAGTCCCCTGGCAAGGGCCGGAATCCGGTCCGCTCCGAACAGGAGCAGGACGATCAGGAAGATCACCATCAATTCCTGCATCCCGATGTCACCGATCATGTTGCCGTACTCCTGGCGTGAAGGGGCGAGCGTCCGCGGCTCGACAGCGACCGCGACTGGCGGCCCATCCGTGGATGCGAGGCATTATCTGGCGGTCCTTCTGCGAATGCAAGACGTTATGCGGAAAATGTACAGGGCAAGTCGCATCCGGGCAAGCGAATAATGCGGGGAAGCCGTCCACGGCAACCGCGCGGGGCCGGGCTTACAGATCGTTCTTGACGGCCGATCCCCCGCCGGCCAGTTTACACGAACGCGGACGGTGTGCGTTTGCGCGTATAACGGCCGAAATGTACAGAACGGACAGAACGGACAGGATGGATCGGGGGTATGGATGGACAGGCCTATAGTAAACCGGGGCGGGCTGTACTGGACGGGACAGCACTGGATCAACTACATTCGGCCCGCGAATACCGGGGAAAACAGCGGGATGGTCAGCCTGTGGCATACGCACTACAGTTCGGCCGGCGAGGGGACCGTGGCGTACGTCCTGATCGGGGACGGGCCTTCCTATCACGGGATCTGTACGGACAACCCGGAAATGGCGGCCTTCATTCAAGGATGGATGCGCGGCCGGGGCGGCATGTACGACATGGAACTGGAGATCACACAGGCAGCCTTTACCCGGGGTGGGAGCGTCCTCGAATCCCCTTCCTGGACGATCGATACGGAGGAGGACCAGGTCATCGCCCGCTGGAGCGGCCTGCAGTCCGCGGAACTGCTCGAAGCGCCCGCGCCGAAGCTCAGAGACGGATGGGACGTTTTCTCCTGCCTGTTCTTCGCCCGCTCCGCGCGGATCATGTTCAATGGTCACCCGGTCGAAGGTGAACCCTATACGGTCGATATCTGGAAGCCCAGTCTCGGCGGGGAGCGCAGTTCCTGCGTGTTCGCCCTGTCCGAGACCTTCATTCAAGCGGACGGCCGGGACGGGTGAGCGCCCAGCCGGCGAAGGCGGCGATGGCCAACATCAGCGCCAGGAGCCCCGCCACGCCGTACAGCGCGCCGTCCGGCGACGTGGACCATACATCGAACTCCCACAGCGAACCGCCCCGTTCCACCAGCCAGTGCCAGGCCGTGTGACCGGCGAGTACCGAGAGAACGATTGCGCCGGCCCGCCTGGTCCGCTCGCCCGGGATATACCTGAAGAGTAACCTCAGGATCGGTACGCAGATCAGGATCACGAGCAACTGGCCGATCTCGACCCCTACGTTGAAGGCCAGGAGCGAGGTAACCAGGTGTTCTCCGCCAAAGGGCAGCATTTCCCGAAGGGCATAGGCGAAACCGAACCCGTGCACGAGGCCGAAACCGAAAACGGCCATCCATCGGCGGCGCAGCCCGGGAGATACGATATTCTCCAGGGCCATGTAGACGATGGAAGCGGCGATCAACGTTTCGACGAGCGGGACGAACCAGAGGGCGGCGGGCGTCAGGCCAAGCGTGGCGGCGATCAGCGTGATGGAGTGTGCGACAGTAAATGCCGTCACGAGGATCACCAGTACCCGCAGCCGTTGAAAGGGGATGACCAGGCACAGCAGGAACAGGAGATGGTCCAGGCCGTCGAGGATGTGGGTGAATCCGAGGTGCACGAACCGCAACGCGGCCTGGTGCCAGCGCGGATCGAGTGCGATGCGGCCGGGGTTTCCGGTGTACTGGTATAGCCGCTCGCCTCCGGTCGGGGGCAGGAAGCGCAGGACGGTCGCCACCCGCATGCCCAGCCTTTCCAGTCCGGGCAGGACGGAAAATTCCGAACGATCCGATGCAATCCGGTATTCGAACAATACGTCCAGCATGACCTGTTGCCAGTAGATCTGCGTGTCTACGGGAAGGGGCGGTCCCCGGGTAGAGGCCAGCGCGGTGTCGTACGCGTGGAAGGATGGGTCGGAAGGAAGGGAGGCCCTGACGGCGGCCAGTTCGGGTACGGCAAGACGGGTGCCGTTTTCGTAGATCGACACCTCCTGCCCGATCCAGAGCATGGCGGCGTCGCCCAGGGACGCTTCAGCGCGGGAGAGGTCCAGGTAGCCGGGGCCGGTCAGGGGAAACGCGACGTCGAGCATGGCCTCGAGCGGCACGCGCACGAGCAACCGGAGGCGTTGGCCTTCCGGCTTGACGAACGCCCGTATCGTGATATCGCGGGGAACATCGTGGCCGTAAACACCGGTTGCGGGTACAACCGCCATGATACCGGCGATGGCCAGAAACAGCAGGACGCGGACGGCAACCGAGGCGGCCGCCGTCCTGTGTCCTGTGAGCGGAGAAACCCGGTCAGTCCGTCCTACCGGGATGCGGTGGGCCATATGACGCCCTGGTCTTTTTGCTCGACAGGGCCCTCACCCATGTAGGTGAACTTCTGCAGGCGCTTGCCTTCGTAGGTCTCCGTGGTGTAGATATTGCCCTTCGAATCGGTCGCGATGCTGTGCGTGCCGAAGAACTGGCCGGGCTGACGTCCCCCGGCTCCGAAGGTGGTCAGGACTTCCATGTTTTCCCGCAGCAACACGTACACCTTCATGTTCTGGCCGTCCGCCACGTACACGTATTTCTGATCGGGATCCTTTGAAAAGGCGACGTCCCACGTAGACCCGGCGCCCAGCGTATTGCCGGAGAGGACTTTCTCCATCACGAAGGACCCGTCCGTCCGGAAGACCTGGATACGGTTGTTGGGGCGGTCGCAGACGTATACGAGACCGTCGTTGGACGGATCGGCGGCGTGGACAGGATTGCGGAACTGCTGTGCAGGAGGCGCTTCCGGATCATACCGACCGATATCGGCGTCGTCCGGCTCGTTGCCGTAGGCCCCCCAGTACCTCTTCAGAGCCCCGGTCTCGATGTCGAGCACCGCGACGCGCTTGTTCAGGTAGCCGTCGGCGACGTAGGCCTCGTTCGCGCTGGCGTCGAAGGAGATCTTGGCCACACGCCCGAAATTCTCGGGATCCATGCTGTTGCCGGACCATTCGGGGTCCGCCTCGTCGAAGGAATCGGTCCGACGTGCGCCTGGTTTTCCGAACTGTTTCAGGAAGGTGCCGTCCTGGGCGAAGACCAGGATGTGGGCGTCGTCGCCCCCGTTGCCGCCAATCCAGAGATTGCCCATGGGATCGACCGTGATGCCGTGATTCGAACCGGGCCAGTCGTATCCTTCGCCCGGTCCGCCCCAGTGGTTCAACAAGTCGCCTTCAGGACTGAACTGGAGCACGGGCGGAGCGGGAATGCAGCATTCGGCCACGGGCGGGTCCTGCGCGGCGCCCAGTTCGGTACTCGGATTGCCGTTGCCGCGGTGTATGATCCAGATGTTGTCGTTGGCGTCGACCGTTACGCCGATGGCCGAACCCAGGACCCAGTGGTTGGGCAGCGGCTTGGGCCACATGGGATCCACCTCGAATACCGGCGCCATTACCGAGTCGGCGTCGGAAGCGGTCTCCGGCACCTCCACGTCCGCGCACGCGGTCGCCATCAGCAGGAATCCGGCTGCAGACACGGCTGCGGCAATGCGCTCTATCGACTTTCGTATCATGATCCCTCCCGGGTTTCTCCGGCGTTCGTTCCGCTTGCCCGTGCCTGCCGTTCGACCGCCATGCGAAACACGCGGCGAGACGTCCGGCGTTACACGAAACATTATTGGTATTGCGGTATGCTGCCGGCAGGCAAAGATGGAAAGTTCGTTCTTCGACCTTCGAATCTTCAAGTCGGTATAAGGCGAAGTTACCCCGCGCCGGAACGGGGGTCAAGCAAATATTCGCTGGATACGAATGCGGGCGCCGCTCATTTTATCCATCGACAAACATGGGACGAAATCCTATAATCTGAATTGCCCCTATTGTATTCAACTGAAGGCTGCGGCGTCGCAAGTCTCAATGCAATCTTGCCGGAATGCGGCGGCGCCTACTCCGCCGCCGGGCGGAAACGGAAACCATGAACGTCAATACGCCCTGGGACATGAAGGTCAACCGGAGGATACTCGAGATGGAGTATGCCGTTCGGGGACCGATACCCCGGCGGGCGGCCGAACTGAAGAAGCAGGGCAGAAAGATCATCCCGTGCAATCTCGGGAATCCCCAGGCACTTGGCCAACAGCCCATCTCCTTTTACCGGGAGGTGCTGAGCCTGGTCGAATACCCGGTTCGCATCGCGCGCGAGCGGCGGCTCAAAACGCTGTTCGACGAGCATACCCTGGACGGCCTGGCGAGAGACGACTTCCACTCCGACTACGTGCTCGATCTCGGGGAACGCTATCTGGCGCAGATGGAAACCGGCATGGGCGCGTACTCGGACAGCAGCGGGCCGCAGTTCATCCGGGAAGCCGTGGCCAGGTACATCGACCGGAGAGACGGCGCGGACGACGTGAACCATCCGCGTTCCGACCCCGGCCAGATATTCATCACGAACGGCGCCAGCGAAGCGGTGCGGTACGTCATCGATCTGTTGATTGATGGCGAGTCTGACGGCATCATGATCCCCATTCCCCAGTATCCGCTCTACTCCGCGGCCATCAAGCGGTGCGGCGGCGTACAGGTCGACTATTTCCTCGATGAGGAATCGGGCTGGGCCGTGGACCGGACCCTGTTGGAATCTTCCCTGGAAGATGCGCGGGAACGCGGCGTGGCCGTCAAGGCCATCGTGGTCATCAACCCGGGCAACCCGACCGGCGCGGTACTGGACGAGGAGACCATAAGGGAGGTCATTGCCTTCGCCGGGGAAAACGGTCTGGCCATCATTGCCGACGAGGTCTACCAGGAGAACGTCTACGACGCGGACGGGGGCTTCGTATCCTTCGGCCGGATGCTGGGACGAAGCGATGTTCCGCTGTTCAGCGTGCACAGCACCTCGAAGGGTTTCTACGGCGAGTGCGGCCACCGGGGCGGATACCTCGAGATCAGAAACGCTCCGCGCGTGAAGGACACCAGTCTTTCGTTTACGGACCTCGTGCTCAAGCAGGCTTCGGTAAACATCTGTTCGAACACGGTCGGGCAATTGATGATGTATCTGCTCGTCAGTCCTCCGCCCGAAAACACCGAGCCCTACCGCCGTTTCACGGTCGAGCGGAGAAAGATCCTCGACGACCTCCACGACAAGGCGGTCATGATACGTGCGGGATTCGACCACATGGACGGGGTAGCCTGTTTCGGGCGAACCGGCGCGATGTACCTGTTTCCCCGGCTGGACAGACTGCCGGACGGGAAGAATGACTTCGATTACTGCATGGGACTCCTGGAACAGACCGGGCTGGTCACGGTCAACGGCGAGGGATTCGGGCAGAAACCGGGCACCAGTCACCTGAGGATCGCGTTTCTGCCGCCCAGGGACGTCATCGAGGAGGTCCTTCCGAGGTGGATCGAATACCACAACGCATTTGTGAATTGACTGGGGCGGGCAGCCCGGTGGATTCGTGCAGGAATGTTCAGGGTACTCATCCCTTCTCGGACTTTCGCCGCAGCGTCATATCCAACAGTTAACGCCGATGCTCACAGACCGGGAGAAATGGCTTTTCGATCTGCACGGTTACCTGGTTCTTCGCCAGGTGGTCACGCCGGAAGACCTGGAACATATGATCGCGCGGTGCGACGCGTGGCACGGAATGGACGAGGACGAACTGCCGCCGCCGCTGTGTTCCTACGAGGACCCCGGGAAGAAGCCGGCGGCCGCGCGGGCCATACTCCACGCCGAGTACGCCGACCCGGTCTTCGACCGGTTGATCCTGAACCTGCCGATCATGCGCGTCGTGCTCGCCCTGACCCGTGAGCGCCCCCAGCATCTGCTGTCGGCCCTCACGGTGAATCTGCCGGACAGCGACGAGATCACGCTGCACAACGGCGCCTCCGGGGCGTGGCGAAACCCGGCCAACGATTACCAGGCCGCGGACGGCGAAGTGTTCGCCACCTTCATCAACGCGGCGGTTTCCCTCGTGGACGTTCCGGAGGGCGCCGGCTTCGTTTGCATACCCGGAAGCCACAAGACCTATTTCGAACGGCCCGGACACATCAACATCCGATCCGGACCGCCGACGGTGGTCAACGTGCCCGTCAACGCCGGGGACGCCGTCGTTTTCACCGAGGCGCTCTGTCATGGCGCCCTGCCCTGGCCCTGGCGTGATCCGCCCCGGCGCACCATGTTCCAGCGGTACTGCACGTCCTACGCGTCCTGGACACCGGGTGCGGGCCCCATAGAGGAACACCGGAACCTGTTGTCGGAGGGCGTCTGCGAAATGAAACGCCAGGGCGGATTCCAGGGGCCGAAGAAGGTTGTCGAGCGGCTGCTGGCGGAATCAGGCGGCCCGAATGGCCCGGTCGGACCGCACTGACCGGACGGGCCGGGCGGGCGCGCCGGGCGGATCCGATCAACGGGAGGCGGCGGGACCGACTTCGGTATCCGCTGACCACGCGGACCATAATGGAGACGCTTCATGAGAATCACCGACCTGAAATGCGCCGTGATCGGGGATAATCCCGTGGTCCGGATCACCACGGACGAGGGGATTCACGGTCTGGGCGAGATCGAGAACTCCAAGCCTTACATGAAACCTCATGTCCTGTTCTACCGGGATTACATCCTCGGCCAGGACCCCACGGACGTGAACCGCGTCGTCGCGGGCATACGGAGGCTGGGCAGTTTCAAGCCCTGGGGCAGCGCGGTCAGCGCCATCGAAATGGCCCTTTGGGATATCGCAGGCAAGGCGGCCGGCCTGCCCGTCTACAAGCTGCTCGGCGGGAAGATGCGGGACCGCGTCCGGGTCTACAACGGCGCCGTACGGTTTCCCATGAAGGGCGCCACCGTGGAAGACTACGCCGAGGACGTGGCCCGGATGAAGGCGGCGCCCGAGGGATTCACCATCATCAAGCAGGGCATCGGTTTCCACAGTCAGATGCCGGCGCAGGTGCCCGACTTCTTCTACGGCGACGTGCAGCGCCACGGCTTTCGCGGCAATCGCGGCCCGTTGACCGAGAAGGGCCTGAAGCACCTGGTGGCCTGCATCGAGGCCATGAAGGCGGTCCTGGGAGACGAAGTCGGACTGGCCCTCGACTGCGGCCCCGGCATGCTCGTGCCCGACGCCATGCGCCTCGCCAAAGCCGTGGAGCACCTGCACGTGATGTGGCTCGAAGACATGATTACCGGCGACTATACGCCCTTTGTCCTTGCCGACCTCTACCGGGAGGTGAACTCGAAGACCTCCACCCCGATACACACAGGGGAACAGATCTACCTCCGGGAGAATTTCGTCGATCTCATCGAGAAACGGGCCGTGGACGTGGTGGGCCCCGATCCCGCCGACGTGGGCGGTATCGCGGAACTCAAGTGGATCGCCGAATACGCCGATCTTCACGGCGTGCTCATGGCGCCCCACGGCGTCATCGACGGCCTGATCGGTCTGGCCGCGCTGGTGCACGCCTCGGCCGCCATGCCGCCCAACTACATCGCCTTCGAATATCCCGTCGGGAACCCGGCCTGGTGGTACGACATCGTGGAGGGCCTTCCGGACCCCATCGTGAAAGACGGCTTCATCGAGGTCTGGGACCGTCCCGGCCTGGGGGTCGACCTGGTGCCGGACAAGACCGTTCCCTATCTGAAGGAAGACGACCGGGGATTCTTCGACTAGCCGCCTCGGATACCCGGAGCGACGACCCATGTACGTGAGTCACCTTAAAGTCAGAAACTGGCGCAATTTTCCACGGATCGACGTCGACCTGCAGAAACGGCAGTTCATCGTCGGTCCCAACGCGTCCGGAAAATCCAACCTGATGGACGTCTTCCGGTTTCTGCGGGATATCGCGAAGGTCGAGGGCGGCGGGCTGCAGAAGGCGGTCGTGGACCGGGGCGGCATGACCAAGATCCGGAATCTCGCCGCGCGCAGGGACCCGGATATCGCCGTCGAAGTCCGATTCTCCGACCCGGTGAACGGACGCGAGACCTGGCGTTACGAACTGGGGCTCAGGCAGCAGGCCCGCGGGAACAGGCATACGCTGATAACATACGAACGCGTGAGCAGGGAAGGGGTCGCCATACTCGACAGGCCGAACGAGGACGACCAGGAAGACATCGTGCGGCTGACACAGACCTACCTGGAACAGATCACCGCCAACCGGTCGTTCCGGGATATAGCCCGGTTCTTTCAGGCCATCACCTACTATCACCTGGCGCCGCCGCTCCTTCGCCATACGGACCTGATGCTCGGCCGGCCCCTCGAAGGCGATCCATACGGGCAGGATTTCCTGGAGAAGATCGCCCGGGAGCACGAGCGGACGCGCAGAGCCCGCCTGACCCGGATCGAGCAGGTACTCAAGATCGCCGTGCCGCGACTCGAGCAGCTCGAATTCATTCGGGACCAGGAAACGGGCCGTCCCCATCTCCAGGCCCTGTACGCCCACTGGCGGCCCAGGGCCGGCATACAGCGGGAGGACCAGTTCTCAGACGGCACGCTGCGCCTGATCGGCATGTTGTGGGCGCTTCTCGACGGCGATTCGTTCCTGATGCTGGAGGAGCCCGAAATCTGCCTGCACACCGGCATGGTCAACCGGCTTGCCGCCCTGATACAGCGCATGCAACGGAACACCGGCAGACAGGTGCTGATCAGCACGCACAGCGCGGCGTTATTGTCCGACCCCGATATCGTTCAGGAGGAAGTCCTGCTGCTGAAACCCGTCCCGGAAGGATCGGAAGCGGAAGTGACCGGAAACGTAAGGGATGCCCTTTGGCTCCTGGATCAGGACATCTCGGAAGACCGGTCCTCCCTCGAGCGGACCCACGCCGACAATCTCAATCAGTTGAACCTTTTCGAATGAACAGACAGCCGTCAAGATTACAAAGGCACTTCATGCAGGTCCCGGAACGGAATCTCGCGCGACATATCGCCTCCAACAGCTATCCCGGACGGGGACTGATCATCGGACGGTCGGCCGGAGACGATACCTGGCTGATGCTCTACTGGATCATGGGCCGAAGCGCCCACAGCCGAAACCGCCGGCTCGAGATCGAAGGTCCCGTATTGCGTACCGAACCGGTCGACCCCGCCAGGCTGGACGCGCCTGAACTGATCATCTATCCCGCGATGCTCGAGCTGCCCGGGATATACATCGTTTCCAACGGCGACCAGACTCGGACCATTTACGACGCGTTGAGAAACGGCGGCAACTTCGACGACGCCCTGTCCACCCGGGAGCGGGAACCCGACGCTCCGAACTATACGCCTCGAATCAGCGGCATGCTGGAACTGTCGGAAACGCCCGCCGTGACCCTTAACGTGCTCAAGGCGAACCCGGTCGATCCCGCCCGGACAGACAGGGTGACCTACCGCCCGGCGGCGCCGCCGCCCGGACTCGGCCTGTGCCTGACGACGTACGCCGGCGACGGGGATCCGTTGCCGGGCTTCTCGGGCGATCCCCTGGTCATGCCCCTGGAAGGCGGGGCGGAGGAAGTCATGAGGACGTACTGGAACGCCCTCGACAGGGAAAACCGGATCGCCATCGCCGTGAAACGCGTGGCCCCGGAAGGGCGCAGCGAACTCATGGCCATCAACCGGTATTAACCCTCCCCGAATCGAGGTGGCGCGGATGCGGATGCCAACGGGCGCGATTGCGATATCTCTGGTCATATGCCTCCTCGCGGGATGCGGTGATTCGCCGCCCTCCCGCGACGTGTGGGTGGAAGCCCTGTCGGAGAAGAACACCGGGCTGGCCTACCTGTACAGGAACGACCTCGAAGGGGCGGCCGATTCCTTTGAGGCGGTCACCCGGTCTGTGCCCGGAGAACCCCTCGGCCACGCGAACAGGGCCCTGGCGCTTCTGAAGCTTCAGGATTACGATACGGCCGATTCGGTCATCGACCGCGCCGTGGATCTCGCGCCGGAGGATGGCGCCGTCCTTTCCATCCAATCCGACATCGTGGCAGCCCTGGGCGACCGTGAACGCGCCTTGTCCATCCTCACCCGCGCGGTCGGCCACAACGCGTCCGACGTGGCCCTCCGATACAAGTACCTCACGGAAATGAGAAGGCTGCGGGGACCGGCGCACCGGGACGAAGACACGCTGAGCGAATTGCAGGCCATGCTTGAATACGAACCGGACAACCTTGCCGTGCTCGTCGAGTTGAACGAAACCCTGGTTCGAATGGGCCGCCTGCAGGAAGCCTCCGCCGGGTATGAACGAATGTCCCGGCTGCTCGTCCCCGTTCCGGACGAAATCCGGACCTGGCTGGACCGAACGGTGGACGCGCTGAAACGCCGCGACGCGGCGGAAGCCGGGTCCGGCGCGGGCATCCTGGGCAACCTGCTCGTGGTGGACCCCGCCTACCGTTCGTCGCGGGACCGCCTGGGGGATCCCTCGCAGCAATCGCCCCCGCTCTACGATTTCCGAACGGCCCCGCCCGACCTCGCCGTCCTGGCCGCGGATTCCCTGGTCGACATGAGATTCGTGGACGCGGCAGGCGAGTTGACTGGCGATTCACTTCCGGCCGGGGATGGATGGACGGATCTGGTGCTGACGGACCTGGACGGGGACGGCCGCGTGGACATGGTGCTGGCAGGCCCGGACGAACTGGCCGTCATGCACAATCGCCCGGAGGGCTGGGAGAAGAGTTCGAACCCGTGGACGGGTGGACGGGCGGGTTCGGACCATCGGCTGTCAACGGGCGATTTCGACAACGACGGGGACGCGGACCTGTACGTGGCCGGAACCGGGCAGGCCCGGGTATATCACTATACGGGAGACGGGACGTACGTCCTGGCTCAGACCTTCGATTCGACCGGGTCGAATTCGCCTGTGCACGTTTCGCGGGCGGATTTCGACCACGACGGCGATCTGGACGTCCTGGCGTCCGACAGGATGGTCCTTCGGTTCTACCGGCACACGGAGGGCGGACTGTTCGAAGAAGCTACGGCCACGGCAGGTTTCGAAGGAACGGCTGTCACGGCCGCCGCGGCGGGGGAGCTCTCCGGCACGACCGGCGAAATCTCCGGTGTGGCGGTCGGAATCTCCGGCGCGGCGGGGGATGACGTTTCCGGCGCCTCGGCAGCCCAGCCGATTGCGTGGGGCGATTTCGACCTGGACGGCGCCGTGGACGTGATCGCGCTGTTCGACGGCGGCGCACACCGCTTTTATAGAAACGTACGTCAGGGCAGGTGGGTGGACTGGACCGACCGTTTCGGCGGTATCCGGTGGGATGGAGCGAACGCGGTCGCCACGGCCGATTTCAATAACGACGGCACGCTTGACCTGTCCATGGCGGGAACCGGAGGCGCCGGATGCCGGCTGTTGTGGAACGAAGCGGGCAGCCGTTTCGACGGGGGGGGCACGTCCTCGACGGTCGGCAACGCCTGTGACGGCCTCGATGCCGCCGCCGTCCGGCCCTTCGACTTCGACAACGACGGATTCATCGACCTGGCCCTGGCCGGCGCTTCGGTCCCGGAGCGGGCCGGGCTCCGGCTGATCAGGAACCTGGGGAATGGCCGGTTCGAGGAACGGGCTGACCTGCTGCCGGAGTTGCCCGCTCACGTCGAGGACGTGGAATCCGGCGACCTGGACGATGACGGCGACATGGACCTCGTGCTGCTGTCCGGGGGCCGCGTGATCGTGCTCCGGAATGACGGCGGCAACGCGAACGGGTGGATCAACGTACAGCTTGCCGCGGCGCTTGAAGGAAGCGGGAAGAACAATTTCTATGGCATAGGGTCCACGATCGAAATCAACGCGGGGGCGCATTACCAGTCTCTGCTGGTCGACGCGCCGGTAACCCACGTCGGTCTCGGCGGCCGGGCACGGGCGGACGTAATCCGGGTCATCTGGAGCAACGGGGTCCCCCAGAACCGGATCGATCCGGAATCCCGCGCGCTAATCGTCGAACCCCAGCGGCTCAAAGGGTCATGCCCGTCGCTGTACACCTGGAACGGCGACCGATACGTTTTCGTCACGCACCTGATGACGCGGAGCGCCATAGGCGCCCTGACGGAAACCGGCGCGCCGGCCTTTCCGGATGCGGCGAACGACTATGTCAAGATCCGGGGAGACCAGTTGAGCAATCAGGACGGGAAGTACGTGATCAGGGTCGTGGAGGAACTCTGGGACGCGGTGTACATGGACAAAATGGAACTCCTGGCCGTCGATCACCCGGCGGAGACGGACATCTACGTGGACGAAAAGTACCTCCCGCCCCCCTACCCGGACCTGGAGATCCATACGGTGACCGATCCGCGCCTTCCCGTGGCGGCCCGGGACCACGACGGGAACGACATCCTGCCCGCGCTCACCGCCCGGGACAGCCTCTACGTCGGTGACTATGCGCTCGGAGACTTCCAGGGCGTTCCCGAACTCCATTCGGTTACGCTGGACCTGGGCGATCTGAAGGACGCGAAACGGATCCACCTCTACCTCTGCGGCTGGATCATGCCCGTCGAGCCCAGTTCCAACCTGGCCCTGTCCCAGCGCCAGAACGCCGTCGTGATACCGCCGTACCTGGAGGTACCGGACGGTGCCGGTCAATGGCGGACCGCCATTCCGTACACCGGCTTTCCCTCGGGGGAACATAAGACCATCTTCATTGATCTGACGGACCGTTTCCCTGCCGACGACTACCGTGTCAGGCTCACCACGAACCTGGAGTTGTACTGGAGCGAGGCCTTTTTCACCGTCGATGAACCCGAGCGCGCCAGGTGGAAGATCACCCGTTTGTCTCCCGCTGCCGCGGACCTTCATTACCGCGGATACTCCCGGGAGTACCGGGAGGCGCCCTACGGCCCCTTCGTAAGGGACTACCGGACGCTGAGCGCCGAACCCCAGTGGCTGCCTTTCGAGGGATACAGGACGCGGTACGGGGACGTGACGGCCCTGTTGCAGGCGTCCGACGATCGTTATGTCATCTACAGTTCGGGAGAGGAAATCACGGTAACCTTCGATGCCGCGGACCTGCCTGCCCCACCGCCTGGCTGGACGAGGGACTTCGTACTGCACACCGACGGATGGCTCAAGGAAGGCGACCTGAACACGGCGACCGCCGCCACGATCGAACCCCTGCCCTACCATGGGATGGACCGTTACCCATACGGCATCGAATCCCATTACCCGGACAGCGCCGATCACCGGAAATACCGGGTCGATTACAACACGCGCTGGGTCTCCCAGGCGGGGTTCAGAGAAGCCGTGAGGCTACATGGCTCGGGCCGCTGAACCCGGAACGAGCGCCACCTTGATCAGGTCGCCCGGGTCGTCCACCAGTTTTTCGAAAATGCCGGGGCCCTGCTCGAGGTCCCGGGAGACGACCATGGATGCGACGTCGATCTTTCCGGAGGAGATGAGGTCAAGGGAGTAGGCGAAGTCGAGGCTCGTATAGGCGTAGGATCCTCTGACCACCAGTTCCCTGTTCACCATGGCCACCCCGTCGACGGCCATGGGGGCTTCGGCGCCCAGACCCAGCAGCACGGCCTCGCCGCCCTGCCGCAGCATGCGCACCGCCTGTTCCTGCGTCGCCGTGTGACCCACCGCTTCGACGGCCAGGTCCACCCCCCGTCCGTCCGTCATGTCCAGTACCGCGTCGACCGGATCGTCCGTGCGCACGTCGATCGCGTGGGTCGCGCCCAGGGCGGAGGCCAGCGCCAGACGGGAGGAGACCACGTCCGTAACCGCGATGCGGCTCGCCCCGATGTGACGGGCCACCTGCAGGGCGAGGAGTCCCTGCGTACCCGCGCCGATGACGGCCACGCTTTTAATGAAACCATGCAGGCTTCGATCAAAGATATGCAACGCGTTCGACAGGGATTCAACCATGCTGCCCTCGAGATCGCCCACGTGGTCCGGCAGCATGAAGCACGATTCCGCCGGAACGGAGACGTAGTTGGCGAAGGCGCCCGGATGCTCGATGCCGATGACGGTGCGGTGCGGACAGATACTGGTGCGGCCGCGGAGGCACTCTTCGCACCGGCCGCAGGACAGGATCGGATTGATCGTGACCCGGTCGCCGATGGCGAGTTCATCAACGCCGTGGCCGCGGTCCACGACTTCCCCGGTGAACTCGTGACCCATGATCAGCGGCGGGACGCGCTTGGCGCTCTTGCCCAGAAAGCCGTGCAGGTCGGAACCGCATATGCTCGCCGCGCCTACCTTCAGCACGACGTGACCGGGTGCCGCGCCGGGTTCCTCGACTTCCTGCATTTCCATCTGCCGAGTGCCCAGATACATCAATGCCCGCATGCCGTCCTCCCTCTTCTGATGATTCGTTTCAGTAATCGAGTGCCGGTCAGTAGTTTCTGAACGTGATCACGGGGTCGATGGTGCGCACGTCGGCGAAAAGCATGGCCAGGCGGTCCAGGCCGAAGGCGATGCCGCCCGACGGGGGCATTCCGTATTCGAGGGCCGCCAGCAGCGCTTCGTCAACCCCGCCGTCGTAGCCTTCCCGCGCACGTTTCACCCGCAGGTCCTCCTCGAACCTGGCGCGTTGCTCCGCCGGATCGTTCAATTCCGTGAAGGCATTGGCCAGTTCCAGCCCCCCGATATATAGTTCGAATCGCTCCACGTAACGGCTGTTGCCCGGAACGCGGCGCGCCAGCGATGGCAAGCGGGCGGGATACTCGGTCAGAAAGACCGGACGGACGGCGGGCAGCACCGGTTCCACGGCGGCCAGGAACAGGCGATGAAACAGGTCGTCCCAGCCGTCGTCTTCCCGCACCTCGAATCCCCCGCGTCTGGCCGCGGAAGCGAATCCGTCGCGGGAATCGCAGTCATCCAGGTCGATACCGGTCCGGTCCAGGAAGACGTCTCTCACCCGGTGCCGGGGCCAGGGAGGTCGAAGGTCGATCGTGGTTCCCTGGTAGGTCAGTTCGCCGGAGCCGGTAAACGCCGCCGACAGCGACGTCACGTAATCCTCCGTGGTCTTCATGACCGATCCGTAATCGGCGAAGGCCTCGTACCACTCCAGGCCGGTGAATTCGGGATGGTGGGTATCGTACCGTTCGCCGTTTCGATAGAACCGGCAGATCTGGTAGATCCGTTCGCACCCCGCCGCCAGCAGACGTTTCATGTAGTGTTCCGGCGAGGTCTGCAGATAGAAGCGACGCGATCTCCCTTCGCTGTCTACGTAGTCCGTCCTGAAGGATTGCAGCGCCGGGGTCAGGTCCGGCACCGTCATGAAAGTCGGCGTGTCCACGCTGACGAAACCGCGGGATTCGAAGAAGGAACGGGTATGGGCCAGGAGCCGCACCCTGATGTCCACGGCCCCGGCCGCCGCCGGTTCGGGCGTGTCGCGCAGGCAGGGCGCCAGGAGTCTCACGGCGGATACGGCGCATACGCCGCCGTCCCAGGTTCCCGCACACTCCACCAGGTCTCCCTCGGAAAGCACGGTCAACATCCCGGACAGGCCCGGGTCGGCCAGGTCCAGGTCGAGCGTGCCGGTCCAGTCCTTCAACTCGCCATTCCGCGCGTCCGGATCCAGCCGGACCAGCCTGCCCGCAAGAACGGAAGCGCTGCGGCCCGCGCGGGATTCCCGGACCTGGCGAACCGTATGCGATCTCTCGACTCGGGCGGGATAGGCTTCAATGCCGTGCTGGAGCAGGTGTTCGATACGTGACATCGCGGGGTTCCCGGGACGACGGATGCTGCTGGACTCGCCTGGTCTCGCCTGGTCTCGCCTGGTCTCGTGGTAAACATTAACGGTCGATACAGACAAAGGCAAGCACCACTTTGGTCTTGATTTTCGGTCCTGGCGACTGTACCATAGACGGAGCCGGTCCGGACTTCAGGACCCTGGCGCGGATCACCGCGCCTCCGACCGCAATACATGCCCGCAACGATCTTCCGCCGGCCCTTTTAAATGACCGTATTCCGCCTTTCATTCCTGCGCCTGTTCCTTCTGGTCCTCTCGATGGCCGCCGCCTGCGGAACCGTCACGGCGCCCGGGAACGGAGAACCGGAAGCCGATCCCCTCCTCTCCCGTATACAGATGCCCGAAGGCTTCAGGATCGGCATATACGCCAGGGACGTCCCCAACGCACGGGCGATGGCCATGGGACCCGGCGGCACCCTCTTCGTGGGGTCGCGCCGCGCCGGCAACCTGTACGCCGTACGGGACAGGGACGGCGATTTCGTCGCCGATGAAGTGCTGACCCTCGACCGGGGGCTCAGGATGCCAAGCGGGGTCGCTTTTCGTGACGGCGCGCTATACGTCGCCGAGGTCAGCCGGATCCTCCGGTACGACGATATCGAAAACCGGCTGGATGATCCACCGGAACCGGTCGTGGTCAATCGGAATTTCCCGTCCGACCGCCATCACGGCTGGAAGTTCATCCGCTTCGGCCCGGACGGCAAGCTGTACGTTCCCGTGGGCGCGCCGTGCAACGTCTGCGAACGCAGCGACCCGCGTTACGCGACCATCATGCGCATGAATCCGGACGGGACGGACCTGGAAGTCTACGTGAGCGGCGTGCGCAACACCGTGGGCTTCGACTGGCACCCGGAATCGGGCGAACTCTGGTTCACCGACAACGGGCGGGACCTGATGGGCAACGACATCCCGCCGGACGAGCTGAACCGCGTAACCGAAGCCGGTCAGCATTTCGGGTTCCCCTATCACCACGGCATTGACGTCCCCGATCCCGAATTCGGCGGTAAACGTCCCCTGGAAACCATGGCGGCGCCCGCGCAGGAACTCGGCCCCCACGTTGCCGCGGTGGGCATGCGGTTCTATACCGGCGACATGTTCCCGTCCGAATACCACGACCAGGTGCTCATCGCGGAGCACGGCTCCTGGAACCGGGACAGCAAGATCGGCTACCGCGTCACCCTCGTGCGCCTGGACGGCAATGAGGCTGCCGGATACGAGGACTTCGCCGCGGGGTGGCTCGAGGACGAGGAGGTCTATGGCCGGCCCGCCGACGTGGAGGTCATGCCGGATGGATCCCTGCTCGTATCCGATGATTACGCCGGGATGATCTACCGGATCACCTACGAAAACCGACCCGCGGAATGAATGAGCGCCCTATGCCGGATCAAATCAAGGTCCTCCCTGAAAACCTGGCCAACAAGATCGCCGCCGGCGAGGTGATCGAACGCCCCGCCTCCGTCGTCAAGGAACTGGTCGAGAACGCCATCGACGCCGGCGGCTCGCGCATTGCCGTGGAGGTCAAGTCAGGCGGCAAGCAACTCATTCGCGTGATGGACAACGGCAGGGGCATGTCCCGCGAGGACGCGGTACTGGCTTTCGAGCGCCACGCGACCAGCAAAATCGACAACGAAGACGACCTCTATCGCATCGGTACCTTCGGGTTCCGGGGGGAGGCGCTGGCCAGCATCGCCTCGGTGTCCAGGGTGGATCTGACGACGAATACGGCGGGGGAAGCGGCGGGTACCCGGATCCGCATCGACGGCGGTGCGGCCCCGCGGGTAACGGACGCGGGTCGCGCAGAGGGTACGACGATCTCCGTGTCCCAACTGTTCTACAACGTACCCGCGCGCCGGAAATTCCTGCGCACAACGGGTACGGAGACGCGCCACGTCGTTTCGGTGGTTTCCACCACGGCGATGGCCTATCCGGAAACCGCCTTCTCCCTGACGATAGACGGCAGGGAAAGCCTGTCTTTTCCGGCCGTCTCGAACACGTATGTCCGCGCCCAGGCCGTCATGGGCGACACGCTGATGAATCAGATGATCCCGGTCACTTACGACGACGAGCTAGTCAAGGTACACGGGTTCATCAGTCGCCCCGACGCCACCAGGGTATCCCGCACCCACCAGTACCTGTACATCAACCAGCGTCCGGTCTCCAGCCGCGCCCTCAATCGCGCCGTGTTCGAAGGGTACGGATCCATCCTCCCCCGTGAAAGGTATCCCGTATCCATCATTTTCCTGGCCGTCGATCTCGACCAGGTGGACGTCAACGTCCATCCCGCGAAGCGCGAGATCCGTTTCTCCGATGAGTCCAGTGTATACAAGAGGTTGCTGCAGGCTGTTCGCCTGGCACTGCAGAATTCGGACGTGGTCCCGGTTTTCGAGACGGATACGCCCGACATATCCGATATGACGCCGGCCGCGGCGCCGGGCAACGGGAACGCGCCCGGTCCGGCGTCGACCATGGAGCGCAGAACGCAGATCGACCTGTTCGGCCCTGCGCGTCGTGGCGCCGACGCCGCGTCGGGCGACTGGACCTATACCCCGGGCGACCCGGTACGGGAAGGCAACGATGAAGCGCGGCAGGGAACAGTCAGGGAGGATACCCGCGGGGAACCGGTGTCGCTCTGGCAACTGCACAACGCCTACGTCTTCGCCCAGGTAAAGGACGGGTTCATCCTGATCGAACAGCACGGCGCCCACGAGCGCGTGCTGTTCGAACGGGCGCTACAAACGATGGACCGCGAATCCGCTCCTTCCCAGCAGTTGCTGTTTCCGGTGACCATGGATCTTCCGGTACCGCAGCTCGCCCTGGTCCGGGAACATTTCGATCTGTTCGGCAGGCTGGGATTCAATGTGAAGTTGTTCGGCGAGCGGACCGTGGTCGTCGACGCCGTGCCCTGCGCGGCGAACAAGCAGGGTGTGGATACCCTGTTTCAGCGTATGGTCGAGAACCTGCAGGACCTCCCGGCCAGGGAACTCAAGGCGGAAGAGCGTATCGCGCGCACCTTTTCCTCCCATGCGGGCATCAGGAAGGGGGAGCCGTTGTCCCAGCGGGAGATGAACACGCTCGTCAACGACCTGTTCGCCACGGAAACACCCTATGTAACGCCCGGCGGGCGGCCCATTGTGGTGCGCATGCCGCTTGAAGAGATCGAACGCCGGTTCAACAGGGCCCCGTAGGTTGCCGCGCGCCAGCGGGAAAATCTCCCACCTGTCGCGGTTCTTTCATCCATGATCCGTAATTGCAAGCGGCCGTTGCGCCGCGCCGCCCCCCGTCCCCGCACTTGACACGGTAATACCCACTCCATACTTTTAAGGAGTGTGAAAGGAAGGCTGTGAACCGGGACGAGACGCGTCCCGGCGGATACCGGCCGCGCGGCGGCCTTACACGTGGCGGCCCCAGGGAGCATCCTACATGGTCGAGAGGCGGCAGGACCCGGCCGGTTACGACATGACGCTGGAGCTTACGATTCCCAGCAAGCCCGAGTTGACTGCGGAGGTGGACCGCCGCATAGAGGACCTCACCGCGCAGGTCGGCTACGACCAGGGAACGCGCGGCGACATCATGATCGCCGTGAACGAAGCGGTCAAGAACGCGATACTCCACGGGAACAAGTGCGACGAGTCCAAGCAGGTCGTCATCACCTGCGTCTGCACTTCGGCCGTGTTCCGGATCCACATCTGCGACTGTGGCGGCGGATTCGATCCCGAATCCCTGCCGGACCCGCGCAACCCGGACAACCTGCTCAAGGAGAACGGCCGGGGCATCCTGATGATCAAGTCCCTCATGGACGAAGTAGAGTTCAATGTATCGGAAAACGGCACCGGCGTAACGCTGATCAAGTACGGCGACTGAGGAAATTCCGACCTGGGAAATCCAATGAGCTACGTCGAACTTCGAAGCGATACCATGACCAGACCGACGCCTGCCATGCGCCGGGCCATGGCCAACGCCGAAGTCGGCGACGACTGTTTCGGAGAGGACCCCTCGGTCAACAGGCTGGAAGAAGCCATGGCCGCCATGCTCGGCAAGGAGGCCGGCCTGTTCGTCACCAGCGGGACGCAGGGCAACCAGGTGGCCGTCCGGTCGCAGACGCATCACGGCAACGACATCATCGCGGAAAAGTACAGCCACGTGTTCAACGCGGAAGCCGGCGCGCTCGGCGCGCTGTCGGGGGTACAGGTTCGGCTGTTGACGGGCGAACGGGGCGTTTTCACGCCGGCGCAGATGGAGGAAGTGATACAGCGGGGCGACAACGTGCATTACGGCAGGACCGCGCTGGTCGCCGTGGAGAACACCCACAACAAGTCCGCCGGTTACCCGTGGCCCGTGGATGCCCTTTCCAGGGTCAGCGCGTGCGCGCGGTCAAACAACCTGCGCATCCACATGGACGGCGCCCGGCTGTTCAACGCCTGCGTGGCGAAGGGCCTTACGGCCCAGACCTATACGGAGCACGTCGACACGGTTTCCGTATGCCTTTCCAAGGGCCTGGGCGCCCCGGTAGGCAGCGTGCTGGCGGGTGACCAGGCCACGATTGACGCGGCCCGGTATTACCGCAAGATGCTGGGCGGCGGCATGCGGCAGGCCGGCGTCCTGGCGGCGGCCGGACTCTACGCCATGGAGCACAATATCTCCCGTCTCGCGGAGGATCACGCCCACGCCCATCGCCTGGCGGAAGCGCTCGCCGACCTCGACACCGTCGAGATCGACATGGACGAGATACACAGCAACATGATATTCTTCCGCCTGCGGGACGGCCTTGATCCCTTCGAGACCGTGGACCGCCTGTCGGAAGAAGGGGTCCGGATGCTGGCCATGAAACCCGGCGTCATCCGCGCCGTCACCCACCTCGACGTGAGCAGCGGACAGATCGACCAGGCCATCGACGTCTGCAGGAAGGTGCTGAACCACGTATCCTGAGCAGCCATAGCCATGGCCAACATCCTGCAGCTCCATCCCGAACATCCCCAGAAGAGGCTCGTGGACCGGGTCGTCGAAGCACTGCGCAGGGGCGGTGTGATCATCTACCCGACGGATACGGTCTACGGCCTGGGCTGCGACATATTCAATCGCAAGGCCATCAACCGGATCTACCAGATCAAGCAGGCGCCTGCCGGCAAGCCGCTCAGCTTCGTCTGTTCGGATTTGAAGGACCTCGCCCGGTACGCGAAGAACATCTCCAACGCGTCATACCGCATGATGAAGCGCCTGCTTCCCGGCCCCTATACCTTCATTCTCGAGGCTTCACGGGACGTGCCGAAATTCATGATCGGCAAGCGGCGGACGGTCGGCATACGCGTACCTGACAACCCCATCTGCCTGGGAATCGTGCAGACCCTCGGGCGGCCCGTGTTGAGTACCAGCATTGAGACCATGGGCGACGGAACCGCGATGAACCACGTCGAGGCTGTTCAATCCCGGTACGGCAAGGCCGTGGACGTCATCGTCGACGGTGGCGTAATCGTTTCGGAGCCTTCGACGGTGGTCGATCTGACCGGCGACGAGCCGGAGATCCTGCGGGCCGGCACGAGGGAAGCAGATCTCTACTGAACCGGCCCCGGGGAATCAGTTCTGTTCAGATCAGCCCTGAAGATCGCTCAGATCAGAACGAATAGGTCATCTCGAAGGCGAAATTGACCATCGATTTTTCCGACTTTTTCGTTTCCGGGTTGTGGAAGATCTCATCGTCCGAGAAATCCCGACGGAGTTCCATCAGGAACCCCAGGCCGTCGGTCAACGCGAACGTCGGGGCGATTGTGAGCGCCTGCCGGGTTGTTTCCTGGCTGCGCGGTGGATGGTCCTGCGCGCCGCTGCGACGTGCCGCGCCACGCGGTGTTTCCCGGGTGAAGCGGTCGTACCTGCCCGTCAGCCCCATGACGTCGGTAAGACTGTAATGCGCCATCACCATGTAGCCGTTCCAGCTGTTTTCAACGTCAATCCCGTCCAGTTCCGTCTTGCCGTTGTTGTACTCCCCGCCTATGAGGAGTTCCGGTGTCGGCGTCAGGGTCAGGTCGATGTCGTAGACGGTCAGATTACCGACCAGCCCCTTTTCATTGCCGCGCATGGCCGAGAACCCGATCCCGCCCATTTCTTCGTGGCTGTAACCGAGTCTTCCGCCGATCATCTTGTCGGTATTCGCATCGACGTTCTGGTCCCATCCGTTCGAAAGATGAACCACCACGTCGATGCCGCCGCCCAGGTCCATGGACAGCATGGCGCCGGTCAGGTTGGTCGGCAGCCCGTTATCGAAGACCAGCGCGTGGGAAAACTGGTACATGTCCGGGGCGTCCAGGAGCTCGAACCCGATGGGCGCGTTGAATTTCCCGAAGGTCAGGGTCGGGTAGTTCCCCTCACCCCGGCCCAGTCCCAGATCCAGGGTCACATAGCCCTGCTCCGCGTCGAGAGTAAAGCCACCCTCACCGTCACTCACCCACTCCAGGTCGGCCCTCAGCGTGCCGACGTCCCCCAGGCTTTTCATCAGGTCGATCTCCACCTGGTCGAGGCTGAAGGTGTTGGAGTCATCGACGTTGTTGTAGGTGTAGCTGGCGTCCACGAATCCCGAAACTTCCACCAGCTTCGAAATGCCCGCGGCCCCTCCGTTCCCCGCGCCGTCCGCGGCATCTGCGTTGTTCTCCTGTGCGGCGACGGTCAGGACCGTGCAAACCATGACCGGCAGCCACGCGGCGAATCGTCGTAACAAGAAGGTACCCATTTCACGCCCCCATGATGTGATGTGATTGAAAAGGAACCTCTCGATGTCAATGACTGACCGCAATAATACGGTTGAACCGGTAGCTGTCAAACAAAACGTTGTTACAGGTTCTTAATGCGTTCGACACTTTCCCGCTCTCCGGCGACGAGCAGTACGTCATCCTCCTGGATCACATAATCGGGCGAAGGAACAAAGTGGGCCTGGCCGGCCCGGCTCTCCTGCTTCCGGATGAGCAGGATCTGTACCCCGTGCCGGCTGCGGATCTGCAGGCGCCGCATGGTGCTTCCCGTGAACCGGCGAGGTGCGCCGATCTCGACCATGGCGTAATTATCCCCGAGTTGAACGACGTGCCCCCCGGTCAGCGTGTTCACCATGCTCCCGAATTCACCGGCCAGGTCCCTTCTCGCGGCCTCCCGGTTGTAGGCGTCCATGACGTGCTCGCGGCTGACGACGCCGACCAGCCGGCCCGTACCGGGTTCCACCACGGGAAAGGCGTTTACCTGATGCGGGCCGAAGAGCAACATGACCCGGTCCAGGGTGTCGCCGTCCATGACCGTCGGGAGGTCGAACTGGGCGATGTCGTGGGCCACGATGACCCCTTCCAGATCCTTTCCGTACGCGACGAGGCTGCGAATGCGGTCGAAGGTGACAGTGCCCTGGTACCGGTCCCCGGAGTCGGTGATGTAAAACTCGGTGTAGGTACTTTCGGCCAGACGCGACATGAGGTCTTCCAGGGGGGCATCGGGGGGAATCGTTTCGAAATAGGGCGCCCGGACCTCCCCCACGGTAAGCGACCGGAGGATGTTCGCCTCCTGACCCTTTTCCAGGTCTACATTCCTTCGCAACAGGCGCAGAACGTATACGGAGGATTTCAGAAGATACGCGGACAGTGCCGTACTGATAATGATGCTGATTACAAGCGGGAGGATCAGCGTATAATCGCCGGTCATCTCGAAGATCATGAGGATCGAAGTCAGCGGCGTCCTGGTGGTGGAGGACATAAGGGCGCCCATCGCCACCAGCGCATAGGCGCCGTAGGCACCGCTCATATCGGGAAAAAGAAAGTTTACCAGGGCGCCGAAAACCCCGCCCAGCATGCAGCCGACGAACAGGGAAGGCGCGATCACGCCGCCCGATGCGCCGGAACCCAGCGTAAAGGACGTGGCCGCGATCTTCATGAACAAGAGGATGGCCAGAAGTTTCCATTCCAGCTCTGAAAAGAGCGCCCGGTCCATGGTTTCGTATCCCACGCCCAGGACGTGGGGATAGAACAGGGCGATCAGGCCCACGAGCAGCCCGCCGGTCATGGGTTTCAGGAATTCGGGGAGCGGCACCTTCCGGTACAGGTCTTCCACGCCGTAGAGCGCTTTGACGAAAAACGTGCCCACGATGGCGGCCAGTATGCCCAGTACCGCATAGAACGCGAGTTCCAGGGGGTGATCGAGGCTGTGCGGAGGAACGATGATCGCGGGCTGGTTGCCCAGGTAGTGGCGGGATATGGCCGTGGCCACCACGGATGAGATCACGATGGGGCTGAACCGGCTGAAGGAGAAGTTGCCCAGGATCACTTCCAGGGAGAAGAGCGCGCCGGCAATGGGCGTGTTGAACGTGGCGGCGATGCCCGCCGCCGCGCCGCAGCCCACGAAAGTGCGCATGCGATGCATGTTTACCCTGGTGAGTTGTCCGAACGTAGATCCCAGGGCCGCGCCGATCTGGGCAATGGGACCCTCCCGGCCCACCGACAGCCCGGTACCGATGCTGATGGCCGTGGCCATCGAGGTCTCCACGGCGACGCGGGGTCTGATGCGGCCCCCGCGCAGTGCGACGGCCTCCATTACGTCGGGCAGTCCGCGGGCCTCTCTCGTGCTGAAATAGATCAGGATGCCGACGATCAGGCCGCCAGCCGCGGGGACGCCGATGATGAGCAGAGAATCCGCCGGCGCAACGTCCGGTATTCCTCCGCCCCACGCGAGGTATTCGATGGTATCGATCAGCCAGCGGAAGGCGATGGCGCCTCCCGCGCCCAGTACGCCGATCAGCGCGGCGGCGCTGATCATGAAGACCTGGTCGGTCGTCCGCATGCGTTCGATATTGGCGTGCAGGCGCTGCCTGAAGCGCCGCACTATCACGCGCCATAGACGAAACACCCTCAACCGCGACAGATTCATGGGGCTCCCGATTCACCTTCACCTTGTCATCAGCCATGAAAGACAGTATCATACATATACTTGGCGATAACGGTTAAGTCAATTTCTGCCAGGGAACGAGCCGCATACGTTCTGCCAGGAAACGGGCTGTATATGTTCTGCCAGGAAACGAGCCGTACATGAGCGAGGATTTCAGCATTCCGCTGCCCGATACGTCTGATTGGGGCGAACCCGACCGCGGCATCAAAGTAAAACCCGTGGACGGCCGCGGCATCCTCATGCGGGACTGCCAGATCGGCAGGGCGGGCGAAGTGCCCGACGTGGCGCCCGAAGGCCGGGGACTGGCCCAGCGCGGATCGGTGGTCGATCCCGGAACCCCGGAATTCGGATTTACCATCCGGGAGAAGAAGCTGGTATGGGCCGATAACATCGCGGAGCTGTACGAGCAGGGCAAGGCGGGGCAGTGGGACGCGACGACCGACATCCCCTGGCACGAACTGCCCGAGTTGCCGGACGACCTGGAGCAGGCCGTGTGCCAGGTCCTGACCTTCCTGATACAGAACGAATACCTGGCCATGTACCTGCCGGCCAAGTTCATGAACCGGATCGACCCCCAGTTTTCCGAAGTGGTCCTCTTCCTGGCCACGCAGGTCATGGACGAGGCCAGGCACGCGGAGGTCTTCACCAAGCGGGCCCTCGCCAACGGCGGCGGCCTGCAGTACGTCTCCGCCGCGACGGAGTGGTCCCTGCGCAGCCTGCTTGCGCAGGACGACTATTCGAACGGTTCCTTCCTGATGCACGTCCTGGGCGAGGGGACCTTCATGGAACTCCTGATGTTCCTGGAGCAGGTCGCGCCCGATCCGGTGACCGCCCGGACCTTCAAGCTGGCGCGCCAGGACGAGGGCCGGCACGTGGGGTACGGCATATCCCATTTCGCCTATCACATCGAACAGGATCCATCGATAAAGGACGACCTGATGCGGGCGGCCGAGGAACGGACCCTGTTCCTGCAGCAGGCCTCGGGTTCCAGTCCCTTCGTGCTGAAGGCCATGATGACGCTGGCCGGCGGCGGATCGCATCCGGAGCAACTGGCCCGGGGCCGGGACGCGGTGATGGGTCTTTATGAAGAAATGCACCGGAAGCGCGTGCGCGAACTCGTGTCCATCGGATTCGACCGCCCGGACGCCGAACGCATATCGGAACTGCATGGCAGCGGCGTGCGCAACTTCATGTAATCCTTTATCTCAAGCGTGAAGCGGGTGTCGCCGGGTGAAGCGTAGGTCGCCGCGAAAACGGATGCGGACGCGTGAAGCGGAGGTCGCTACGAAAACGGATGCGGACGCGTGAAGCGGAGGTCGCTACGAAAGGCTTGCCATGGGCGTAGTACACAAACACCGCGGCCAGAATGGCGCAAACGACTGGTCGGACGTGGAGATGGTGCCCTACACCAAGGGCGGCGCCGTAGGCGGGTCGGTCCGGGTGGTGATCGGTCCCGACGACGGCGCCGGCAATTTCTCCATGCGCTACTTCGAAATCGAGCCGGGCGGCCAGTCCTCCTTCGACCGCCACCCCCACGACCACGGTATCTACATACTGCGGGGCCGGGCGAAGGTCCTCATCGGGTGGGACGTGCACGACGTCGGACCGGGCGACGTGGTATACATCGCCCCCAACGAACAGCACCAGTTCGAGAGCGTCGGCGAGGAACCGCTCGGGTTCCTGTGCGTCGTGCCCCCCAGGGACGACGCACAGGATACCGCCTGAGACCGAACGCCGGTCAGTCGTTCCGCGCGGCGCTGTTCTTCCTTCCGTTTGCCATCAGGTGCAACTGCGTATTCACGTATCCCGGACGCACTTCTTCGAAATGGGGGCCCATGATCCGGTGCAGGTCGCCCAGGGCGTGGAAGGGCACGGTGGGTATGGCGTGGTGCTCGGCGTGGTACGCGTTGTTCCAGTTCAACCATCGGACCAGGGGGTTGGTCAGCACGGTCCGCGTGTTGAGCAGGATATGGCGCACCCGGGGGCAGCCCGTGTGCTCGGACATGCGTATGAGGCGCATGACGGGTTCGCCCAGGAAACGGGGCGCCAGCCAGTACAGGAGCACCGCCGTCGTGTCGAACCAGATCGACGCCGCCGCCAGCGCCCCGTACGCCAGGACCATGCTCCAGGCCTCCATCACCACGTTTCCAAGTGCCCGCCCGGGAAGAAACTTCCGTTCGACCGCGTTGAACCTCCCGAATAGCATCCGAACCAGGGTGGTCAGGTTGCTGTAGAAATAGGGAAGGCCCGTCGCGTACCAGAGATAGCCTCCCAGGCGTTCCGCCATGGGGATCATCTCGGGATCGTCTCCCGTGATCTGCGTGTAAGAGTGATGGGCGAGGTGCTCGTAGCGGAAGTACGCGGGGATGAGAAACAGCCCCGTGCCGGTGATCCAGCCGACGATCCGGTTCATCGCCGCGCTCCTGAAGGCCGTTCCGTGGGAGCATTCATGGAAGGGCGCGAACCAGTGCACCACGACAGCGCCATGGGCCAGCAGAGCCGGTGCCAGCCACCATGTTCCCAGGGCAAGCGACACCAGGTACCCGGTGAGCAGCGTGGCCAACCCGTGCCCCGCGAGGAAGACAAGACCCGGCAGGTTACGTCGCCGGAGCAACACACTCAGCCGGTCCGGGGGAACGATCTCGGTGGGTTTTACCGGGGGTCGTTTCGCGCTGTTTTCAAGAACGGACATCGGCAGGGAGCGCTTGAAACAGGTGGTCCGAATCTGGTTTCATTCCGGTACAGACCGTGAATCGGCGGATCGTGGTCCACTATTCCGCCCGAGCCGCCCGGTCGTCGATCTCCACGATCCCCCGTTCGAGATCGAAACGGCGGGTTTTCTGTTTTTCCACGTCCCCCACGGTCACCCGGACGAAGAAAGCGCCGTCGGGATAGTCGATGGAGTGGATATCCCCTTGTGCGAAGGCGGTCGCCTCACCCGCGCCGACGGTGTATTCCCTGGCCACTTCGAGACGGGCCTGCCCCTCGGACCCGCCGTCGTCCAGCCGCCGCCACCGGCGCATTAGCGTATGGCCCGTGTAGTTTCCATAGATCACACTGCAGGGGCCGTGGTCGTGGGGCGGGGAAGTGCCGCCTTTTCGACCGCCATGGACGATGACGTGGATATCGGTTTCGGGATCGTGGCCGATCACGGTATGGCCCCTGTATTCGCCCATGTCCACGTAGGTTTCCAGCAAGTCGGACTGGCGGAGCAGACGCTCGGTGTTTTCCCTGATCGCCTCCAGCCCGTCCCCGATGCCGTGTTTTCGCACGATTTCCCGGGCATCGCCAAGAAAATCATCAACCGTGTACCGTGACATCGATGGCTCCTCGATCTTCTGTTTCCATGTCTTCCGCGGATAGTTGAGAATATGACTTGCATTTCACACGAAATTACCATATCATGTTTAATCTGGACTTAATATACGCTTAGAAATCCCGATTGTCCACTAATACTCAGTGCCCATTTGTTCCAGGTTATCCAACGGAGGAATCAGGATGACACGCATCAGGAAGCTGAACCGTCTTGCCGCTTTTACGATTCTGGCTGCGCTCATGGCCGCCCCGGTGGCGCAGGCCCAGACGATCGCGGATGCGAAGGCAAAAGTCGACGCCATGCCGGACGACCCCCCGCGTCATTACAATCTCGGCATCGCGTACTACAAGGCGGGACAGTATTCGGACGCCATCACTGCCTTTCAAAAGGCCGTCGAGTTGAAGGAAGATTACAAGGAAGCCTTCTACAACCTGGGGCTGTCCCAGGAAAAGGCGCGCCAGACGTCCAACGCAATCAAATCTTACCAGAAGGCCACGCAACTCGACGCCAAGTACGCCGATGCCCACGCCGCGCTGGGCGGCGCCTACCGGAAGATCAAGAGCACCAGGAACGCCATTCGCTCATACCAGGCGGCTATCCGGATCAACGGCAGCAAGGCGAACTGGCACTACAACCTGGGTATCCTGTACCAGACCCGGGAAGACTATCCCAACGCGATCAGATCCTATGAGAACTACCTGAGGCTGGCCCCCCGGGCCAGGAACGCCAAGTCGATCAGAGACATCGTCGCACAGATGAAGGACGCGATCCGGTAAGCAGCGTCGGGAACGACGGATTTCGCAGTATTACAACGCAACAGAAAGCCTCCGCTGTTATTGATTCAGGCGGAGGCTTTTTGCGTTTCCCTGCGACGGCGATATGGCACGTTCGGCACGGCGTCAAGACGTGTTTCCCGCGAAAGATCGTCAACGGGCGATGTAGACTCGCGTATAGTCCATGGCCCCGACGGTGCCGTCCGGATTTTCCGTCATCCCCTTCACCCAGGGTTTCCTGAGCTCCAGGTTCACGGGGTGGAACAGAAAGGCGCCGGCGTAGTCGGCCACCATGATCTCTTCCGCTTCCGCGTATAGCGCGCGGCGCTTTTGCCTGTCCAGTTCCGAGGCCGCCTGCTCCACCAGGCGGTCGAATTCCGCATTCGTCCAGTCCGACCGGCCGTACCCCTGCGGCTGCGAGTGCCAGATCATGTCGAGCATGTTGCGCGGGTCGAGATAGTCGGCGTAGAACACGATCAGGCCCAGGTTCATGCGCCAGTTGTACATGTTGTTCATATACATGGTACGGTCGGCGCTCCGGATGGTGATATCGACCCCGATGTGCTCCTTCAACATGGCCATGATGGCCTCGCTGATCCGCTTGATCGTGGGATTGGGCGCCCGCAGCCACATCTCCTGGCGGGGGAATCCTCTGCCCCGCGGATATCCGGCTTCCCGGATGAGCTCACGGGCCCTTGCGGGATCGTAGGCCTGGTAGGGCTTCATGGCCGGACCGTTGTATTCCGCGAATTCGGGCGGGATCATGGAATAGGCGGGCACGGCCGTATCGCCCAGCAGGATTCTGGTGATGACTTCCCGGTCGATCGCCCGGGTGAAGGCTTCCCGGACCCGTACGTCGTCGAAGGGCGGCTGGCGGGTGCGGAAGAAGAGATACCACGATGCCCTGGCCGCCACCTTGACCAGGTCCGGCGCGAGTTCGGGATCCGCCATGATTCTCGGCATGTCGGTCACGTCGACGAGTTCGCGGTCCACCTCGTTGTTTTCGTAGGCGAGGACCGTGGCGACCGCCGCGTTGCGGAAGGGATGGATGACCTTCTCCAGGTAGGGCTTGTGGGGACCGTTGTACATGGGGTCCGGGACGAAGGTCATATGACTGCCCGTGACCCATTCCGACACTTTGAAGCCCGAATTGGAGACGATGTTTTCGAGACGGGTCCATTTCCTTTCGTACTTTTCAACCTGCCATGGGGGTACGGGCAGAGCGTTCCCGTAAGATACGATATAGGGCAGGTACGGGGCCGATTTCTCCGTCTCGACGACCAGCGTGAGATCGTCGGCGGCGCGGACGCCCAACTGGGTCAGGTCCTTGATTTCTCCGCGGTTGATGGGCCTTGCGTTCTTGAAATCGTGGTAGAAGAACCCGTACGGGTTCGCCTCCTGCGGGTCCAGCATGCGCCGGAAGGAATATACGAAGTCATGGGCCGTGACGGGCCGGCCGTCGCTCCACCGCGCGCCTTCGCGCAGGTGGAAGGTCCAGGTCTTGCCGTCCGGGGATGACTCGTAGCCGTCGGCGGCAGCCGGCTCGGGATTCCAGTTCGGATCGCGCCGGAGCAGGGGCTCGAAGGGAATGATGGTATCTTCCGTGTCATAGTCGTTTATGGCGGAATCGAGCGTGCGCGGTTCCGGACTCATGTACCTGAAGACCTGCTGATCCCGGGGGGAAGCGTCCGGGGGCAGAGGCCGGGCGGCGGATTCCTCGGAACCTCCGCTTTGCGCCGAAATCAGCAGGGGGATCAGAAAGATGACGGCAACCGATCCGATCATGACGGGCGGCATGACGGATGCGCACCTGGCAGCGCACCTGGCAGCGCACTTCAAAGCGTGGGACATGGTTTTGTTCCTGTATTGAATAGTCTTTGGGTGGAGTTCAGTGAAGACGGACCGGCAGGACCCGGCCAGGGCGTCAGTTTTCTTCCAGCGCCTCGGCCATGGCCGCTACAAGGCCGTCGATATGCGACTCGTCCATGGCCGCCGAGAGGCAGTTCATGGCGAGGCCGTTCGACAGGTAATAACCCCGGTTCAGCAGGGACAGGTAGACATCGGATACGGGACCCTTGTCCGCCGCCGCCACGGCGCGGTAGGTCCTGACCGGCCCCCGCGTGAAGTAGATACTGAACGTCGAGCCGGACGCGACCGCGGCCGCCACGGTGCCGGTGCGGGCAAACACGCCCTCGAGGCCTTTCACCAGGCGATCGGTGAGGCGGTCCATCCGTTCGTATACATCCGGCGTCAGCACTTCAAGCATGGCGTGACCCGCGGCCATGGCGACCGGGTGGGCGCTGAAAGAACCGCTCTGGAACACCCGCACCCTGCCCCGGTTGGGGTCCAGCAGGGACATGAGTTCCCGCCGCCCTCCGAAAGCCCCTACGGGAAAACCGCCGCCCACGATCTTTCCGTAGGTGCTCAGGTCGGGCAGGATGCCGCACTGGGACTGGACACCACCCGGTGCCGCGCGGAATCCCACGATTTCGTCCAGGATCAGGAGCACCCCGTATTTGGCTGTGATCTCGCGCACCGCCCTCACGAAGTCCAGACGCTGGGGGATGACGCCCGTCTTCGGATCGAGGATCACGGCCGCCAGCTCATCCCTGTTTTCCTCGATAATCGCTTCTACGGCCGCTTCGTCGTCGAAGGGAAGAATGACGACGTTGTCGGTGGCGTTGGGGGGCATGCCCCCGGCGCTGGCCACGGGTACCGGGCGGTCCGCGGGTCCCGCCTTCGCCGGGTCGGGCGAAGTGCTTATCTCCACGGCGTCGTGGCTGCCGTGGTACCCGCCTTCGAACTTGGCGATGACGTGCCGGCCCGTGTACTCCCGGACCAGCCGGATCGCGTGCAGCGTCGCCTCCGTCCCGGAGTTGCAGAACCGGATCATGTCGAGGGATTCCACCCTGCGGCACAGCGCCTCCGCCAATGCGGTCTCCGTTCCCATGGGGCCGGCCACGGCGATGCCCCGCCCGAACTGCCGCTCCACGGCCCGGACTACGGCGGGATGGTTGTGCCCCAGGATCTGCGTCGTGTGGTGATTGGCGAAATCCACGTACCGGTTTCCGTCCACGTCGTACAGGTGGCAGCCTTCGGCCCGCGCGATGGTGACCGGGTACGGCGCGTAGTAGTAGGCGCCCTTGGCGACGCCGGGCATGACTTCACCCGAGCGTTTGAACGCTTCGTGGGACGCTGGCGTCCGGCTGCGATAGACAGACGCCGGAGAGGTTTTCTGTGCCGTTGTCATTTGTGTGGCTATCCCTTTCAGATGTCCTTCGAATGGACCGGCAGCGGCCGGTTCCCGCTGAGCGGCCGGTTCCCGCTGAGCGGCCGGTTCCCGCTGAGCGGCCGGTTCCCGCGCTTATTCTCGGCAAACGCATCGACCGCCGTCATGCCTGGTAAGCTTCCCACAGGGCCCGGTAGTATCCCATCAGCCGTTCGGGTTCGGGGCTGTGGCCGATTTCCGCGAGCGTGTACCCGTCGTAGCCGTCGTCTTTGAGCAGGCGGAACAGTTCCCGCCAGGGATACTCGGTCCGGTAGATCTCGGTGATGTGCACCAGGCTGATCTTGCGGCTCAGCAGCCGGTAGTTGGCCTCGATGGAACCGTCCACCACTTCGCCGAAATTCGAGTTCCAGCATATGCGCGCATTGGGATGGTCCGCGTGATCCATGATGGCCCGCATGCGCCGCGGCTCCTGGGTGTCCCGGCCGTGTACCTCGACCCGGATCTGCACGCCGAGACCGGCGGCCGCTTCCGCGCACTCCCCGACGGCCCTTCCGATCTGTTCGAGGGTGGCTTCTTCCGGAATGCCCTTTTCGGTCTGCAGTCCGTTCGGGCGCACCTTGACGCCCGGACAGCCGAGGTCGGCCGCCAGCTTCGCGTATTCGAAGGTCCCGTCCACGTTTGCCCGGACCTCCGCGGGATCGACCGAATGGTACTCGAAGGCAGTGCCCAGTCCCACCAGATCCACGCCGCCGTCCTCGAACCGTCGCCTGACCTCGCCGCGTTCACCCGCACTGAGCGAGGCTTCCACGCCGTGGGCGTGGGTCGTTCGGAGTTCCACCCCCGTGAAACCCGTCCTGCCGCACACGTTTATGATGGCCGGTACGTCCCAGTCCTTGCCGATCTGGTAGGTCACGAACCCGAGCTTCATGCGGTCTCCCTGCTTAATCTCTACTCAATCCTGCTCGATTACGGCGGTACCGGCGGCGCGTTAACCGTGCAGGCGCCGGACCCGCGCCGGTATGTCGTCCTGGTGTATCTCGGCGGAAAGGATGCCCAGGCCGCGGTCTTCCAGGGGCAGATCAACCTTCTTTCCACCGCTGCGGTGCGATTCGCGGAGGGCGACGGCCACTTCCAGGGCCTCGTGTCCGTCCATTCCTGAACATTTCGGCGGATGGCCGTTTTCAATGGCCGAAATCAGGTCCGCGACGATGGCCAGCCCCATGGCCGGGTACCTGGCGGGCCAGGGGAAGGGCATACGGGCCGGCACGCCCCTGCCGCGCGGACCGCCGGGATGCAACTTCACCAGTTCGGCGTCCTGGCCATTCGCGATCGAGCGGAAACGGCCCTCCGTGCCCAGGACGTCGATTTCCCAGTTCGCAATCCCGCAGGGCATGCCCCGGACATAGGCCCTGACTCCGTTGTCGAAGGCCAGGTATCCGTTGCCCATCAGATCCCTATCGCCCGCCGCGGCCTCGTCGGATTCCATCTCGCCGTACACCCACTCAACCCTTCCGCCCGCCATATATCGGACGATATCGATGAGGTGGCTGCCGTTGTGGGAGAGGCCACACTGGCCGTAGCCCGTCACCTGGACGATCTCGCCGAGTTCGCCTTCTTCGATCATGGTCTTCGCGTGGGAAAAGAACGGATGCCACCGCCGGGCGCAGTTTATGGCCAGGGCGACGCCGTGGTCCGCGCAGGTTTCCACCATGGCGTCCGCCTCGGCCAGGGTCAAGGCGATGGGCTTCTCGGCCCAAATGGCTTTCACGCCTGCCCGGGCAGCGTCCTGGACGATCTTTGAACGGATCCGGGCGGTGGTGCAGACGCTGAGCAGATCGGGGCGTTCACTTTCGAGCATCTCCCCGTAATCGGCGTACAGGTGGCCGTCTTCAATGCCCCAGCGTTTGCCGAATATGGCACGCTGCTCGTCGTGGGGATCCGCACCGGCGATAAGTTCCACGTCCGACGCGGCGTGATAGGAAGGCGCGTGGCAGTACGGCAGAAAGATCGATCCGCCCTGGTCGATTTCGTCGTCGAAGGTGCTGCCCATACGGCCGAGACCGATCACGGCGGCGCGGTATCTGCTGGTCATTTTCTCCTCCGGACCATCCGGAACACCGGGTTGTTACCCTGTCCCGAACGGTAAATCGCCTGTGAGATTATCGCTTGGCCCCGACCACTTTCCCGCATTCGGTATATTATGACGGCACAGGACGCGGGACAAGCAGCAAATGCAGCGTTCCGGCACTACCTGCGGTCCGCGCGACCGGCCCAGAATCGTCCCCACGAGTCCAGGTAGTCGGAACTGCTCCAGGCCTTGTCCATCCCCACCCCCGGTATCACTTCGATTCCGAGTTCCGTACAGACACGCCACTCGGGGATATTGGACATGTCGGTCCGGTCTCCGCCCTTGGTGAACACGTGGGGCCGGATCACCCTCAGGGCCTCGCAGACCGTATCGTCGTCTTCAATTTCAAAGGGAACGACATAGTCCACGGCACGAATGCAGGAGACGACCTGGCAACGGGCCTTGAGGTCCATGAAGGACTTGCCCTTCTTGCGGCGAAGAAAGCCGTCTCCGTTGACGATGACGACCAGGGTGTCGCCATGGCCGGCCGACTCCAGCAGGCAGGAGACGTGGCCGGGATGGAGCGGATCGTACCCGCCGGAGGTGGCGACGATGGTGCCCAGGTCGGATCTCAGGTCCGGGAACGCTTTCAGATCGACGATGGGGGCCGCATTTCGCGTGTGCTTGGACATGGTTCGGGAACGAAGGCTGTGAGCCCGGGTGACAGGGACAAAGGCCTTGGCCAGAATGACGGAGACGCGCATACGCCTCAGAAGTCCAGCGTCTGCCTGATCTGTTGCCCGTCGAACACCAGGCTCCTCTTCTGGCCGGCGGCGTGGACGTGGACGAGATTGACCTGGTCCTCAAAAGACTCCAGGAGCAGCGTATTTGTCATGGCCATCGTTTTCAGAAGAGGGACGTTCTCGACCTCCACGTAACACCACGTCGCGTCCGAATCCACTTCCTTCCCGAGAAAGGCGGCGCTGACGCGGCGGCCGTTTATCTCGAATTCCACGTGGCGCGCGAGATAACGGCTTATGTAGAGATCCGCCTTTTCGGCCTCTCGTTCCGTACCCAGGCGCAGCCGGTCCGTTCCCATCGATTCGAGGGCCTGTTCCAGGTCGTCCGTGAAGATGCGGAAAGAAACCTCCAGCGCCTCTGTATCGGGGTTGTGATCGACCTGGCAGACGCTGATGTAAAACGGGTGGGCCGCTTTTCGCATGGCGCCCGCGTTCTGCGCCGCGGACATCAGCAGGACACTCGCCAGGATTAGCCAGAAGCCTTGCGATCTCATCGGTTCTTCCGTGAACGGTACCCGCGGTACTTCCGTGGCGGCAATGGTCCGAGGCCGGACCGGCGGTCGTTTCAGGTTACATCCGCGGGCCGCTCCTGTCAAGCCCGCGCAAAAACGCAGGGCGGCCGGTTCTTGTGGACTGGACTACGCGGCCGTATATTGACGGGCGACATCCGCGCCTCGGATGGTTCTTTACACGACTCCCGCCAAATCGTATATTCCCCTTATTCATTATCCATACATGTTTATTACGTACAACATCGATGACCGACGGAAGATCAATACCAGGAGACCGATCCATGGCTAAGCGCCTTCTGTACTTTCTATGCGCATTGTCCGTCACGTGCGCCACAGCCACCGCTACCGCCCAGAAGGGTCCCGAGACGATAAACCGAAGCAAGTTCCGCCAGATCAAGCAGGAAGCCCCTACGCCGAACGTATACCGGACGGCGTCCGGGGCGCCGGGCCACCAGTACTGGCAGAACGAGGCGGATTACGAGATGCGGATCGAACTGGACGACGAGACGCAGCGGCTTCACGGCACCGAGGTCATCACCTACCACAACAACTCGCCCGACGAACTGGCCTACCTCTGGGTGCAGCTCGATCAGAACGTGCGGGCCAGGGACTCGGACACGCGTAAAATCGCCGGCAGCCGGGTTTCGGGGCGGATGAGCTTCGCCCAGTTGCAGCGCCTGCTGAACGACTTCGACGGCGGGTTCAAGATCGAGTGGGTGCGGGACCGGCGCGACAATCCCCTTCCCCACACCATCAACAAGACGATGTTGCGCGTGGACGTGCCCGAACCGCTCCGTCCGGGCAGATCCTTCACCTTCAAGATCAAGTGGTGGTACAACATCAACGACCGGATGAAAATCGGCGGCCGTTCGGGCTACGAATACTTCGAGGAAGACGACAACTACCTGTACGCCATCGCCCAGTTCTTTCCCCGCATGGCGGTGTACAACGAGGTCGAAGGCTGGCAGCACAAGCAGTTCCTCGGCCGCGGCGAGTTCGCCCTGCCCTTCGGAGACTACAAGGTCAGTATCACCGTTCCCGCCGATCACATCGTCGCGGCCACGGGCGTGCTTCAGAACACGAAGGAAGTGCTGACCGCCGAACAGCAGGCAAGGTTCGCCCGGTCGCGGGACGCCGACGAACCCGTCCTGATCGTCACGGAAGCGGAAGCCATCGAAGCGGAAAAAGGCAGGGCGACCGAAAAGAAGACCTGGGTGTTCCACGGAGACAACGTCCGGGATTTCGCCTTCGCCAGTTCCCGCAAGTTCATCTGGGACGCCATGGAAGTGCAGTCCGGACCGCAGAAAGTCATGGCCATGTCCTTTTATCCCAAGGAAGGCAACCCGCTCTGGGAACGGTACTCCACCAAGGTGGTGGCCCATACGATGGACGTCTATTCGAAATACACCTTCCACTATCCCTATCCCACGTCCATTTCCGTACATACGAACCGCATCGGCATGGAATATCCGATGATCTGCTTCAACGGCGGCCGGCCGGAAAAGGACGGCACCTACAGCGAGCGGACCAAGTACGGCATGATCAGCGTGATCATCCACGAAGTCGGGCACAACTATTTCCCCATGATCGTCAATTCGGACGAACGGCAGTGGACCTGGATGGACGAGGGACTGAACACCTTTCTCCAGTACCTGGCCGAACAGGAGTGGGATACCGAGTATCCTTCCCGCCGCGGTCCCGCCCACCGGATCGTCGACTACATGAAAGGCGACCCCGGACGGATCTCGCCCATCATGACCAACTCGGAGTCCGTGTTCCAGCTTGGCCCCAACGCCTACGGGAAACCGGCCACCGCGCTGAATATCCTGCGGGAAACCATCATGGGGCGGGAGCTCTTCGACCATGCCTTCCGCAGCTATTCCCAGCGCTGGATGTTCAAGCATCCTTCTCCTGAAGATTTCTTCCGCAGCATGGAAGACGCCTCCGCGGTGGACCTGGACTGGTTCTGGCGGGGCTGGTTCTACAGCACGGACCACGTGGACCTCGGGTTGGGCGAGGTGAAATGGTTCCAGATCAACACGCGGAACCCGGACGTGGAAAAGGAGATCGGCCGGACGAACAGGGCGGAGGAAAACAGGGGGATCAGCTACACGCGCAACCAGTCCGACATACCGGACCCGATGGTGCGGCAGGATTCGACGCTGGTCGATTTCTACAACAAGTACGATCCTTTCGAAGTGTCCATCCTCGACCGCGAGGAGTACGACAACTACGTGAAGAACCTGGACGCCGAGGACCTCGCCCTGCTGGAAAGCGGCAAACACTTCTACGAGCTGACCTTCGAAAATGTCGGCGGCCTGGTCATGCCGGTGATCCTGGAGTTCGAGTTCGAGGACGGCACCAGGGAAGTACAGCACATTCCCACGGAGATCTGGCGGCTCCGCGACGACCGTGTAACCAAGGTCTTCGTCATGGACCAGCCGGTGGAGAGGATCACGCTCGATCCCTACCTGGAGACCGCGGACACGGACCTGAGCAACAACGTGTGGCCGCCGCAGTCGAAGCCCACGCGGTTCCAGCTGTTCAAGCAGCGCCGC
The DNA here is from genome assembly GCA_965202605.1 of bacterium. GTDB lineage: Bacteria > JAAXHH01 > JAAXHH01 > JAAXHH01 > JAAXHH01 > JAAXHH01. The sequence goes on along the minus strand of OZ241838.1, from coordinate 580,101 downwards.
CAGGCGCCGGAAAACCCGATGCAACGGCAGAAGAGGGCGGAAGAGCGGGAAAAGGAAGCGCAGGATACGAAGACGGAGACGAGGTAGGCCCCTCGCCCAATCAGAGTTTCAGCCAGCAAAGGCCATCGCCGCTCCGGTAGTAGACGGCGACAGCCCTGCCGTAAACCGCATCCTCTGAAATGAACCCGAAGGTGCGTCCATCCTTGCTGTTCCCCCGGGCGTCTCCTATGGCCAGGAGAAAACCCGGGGGAATGGCCGCGGGGCCGAAGTCCTCCCCCCCGCTGTAACTCAGATTCAAACGAACCCGGCGTTCACCGTAGAATTCTTCGCGCATGTCCGTAACAGACCCCATCGGCGCGCCGTTGATGGAAACCTGTCCGCTGCGGATGGAAACCGTATCGCCGCCCACCGCGACAATCCGCTTTACGAGGCGGATGTCCTCCACGGGCGAATCGAACACCACCACCTCCCCCCGTTCCACGTCGCTGCCCCCGGTCAGTTTCCAGTCCGTAAAGGGAACGCGGAATCCGTAGGTGTACTTGGCCACGAAGATCCGGTCGCCCGGCAGGAGCGTGTACTCCATGGAACCGGACGGTACGGTATAGTGGTCGGCCAGCGTCGACCGGGCCGCCAGCAGGATCAGCGCGATGATCCCGAAGGACAGGATTTCCCGGCCTACGGTCTTTATTCTGGGGTGCACGGGCGCCTCTGTTTTCTCCGTTCGCCTATGTTGAACCGGTCGATGTAAATCCCGTTGCGCGACGGCCGAACGCCGTTTCCATACCTCGGACGCGCTGGTACTCATTGCCGCGCGGCCTGTCCAGGCGTTTCAGTCTCTCGACGACAGGAAGAACTGCAGAATGTACCAGAACAACAGCGCCACGGAAGCGAAGAGTTGTAATGCCGCGCCTACGTGGCGGTCTTCCGGATAGTGGTGCAGCACGTTCGACGTATCATAGAGGATCGCTCCGCCCGCGAGTACAATCATCGCGACGGTAAAGATCGTCCCGAGATGGAAGCCGAACAGCACGCTGGCCGCGATCAGCACGAGGGCGCAGATGAATCCCCACCGCAGCAGCCCGCCGAGGAAGGAGAAGTCCTTCCGGGTGTGAAAGGCGACGATCGTCAGCCCGAGAAAGCCAAGGAGCGTTACCGTGGCGGCACTGTTGATCACGCCCGGCGCCATGGCATCGGCGAGGTAGAGCAGTGGCGTGAAGATGATGGCTTCGCCGACGACGAACAGGCCCAGCGCGCCGTACTGGCCGGCCGTGGACGTCGCGTTGTGGGCGAAATGGGTCGCGATCCAGCTCAGGATCATGAAACCGCCAAGCACGATCAGCCAGGAGCCGCTCAACAGCACGCGGGCGATCGACTCGGCCATTCCGGTCTGAAACAGGTAGATTTCGATCAGGGCAAACGCAAGGATCGCTCCCAGCAGGTGAGTATAAGTTCGTGTGATGAAGGCGCCGCGCGCGTCGACGCCGAGTTGCGCGACCGGGATCGCGCGTTGGGCCGGGTAGGCTGCCGTTCTGTTCATTAGTCTTGCTCCTTCTCTCTGTTTGATGATGAGATGCAGATCAGCTATGTGTTCAGATTTCAGGCATCGGTACTTCGCCCGGAGCAGGGCATCGTCTCCCGGTCTTATTCTTCACCGAGCAGGTCCTCGAGACCCTGGAGCAGGTTGTCTCCATCAGACCTCACAAGCGCCAGAATGGCGTTGTGCGGTACGATCATGTAGGTTTTCTCCTGGTAATTGATCTCAATGGACTCTTTGCGCAGATAGAAGGCAAAATCGCCGGGCTGGGCCTGCAGGGGCAGGTAACGCACCGATCCCGTCGATTTCGTGATCGGATCCCCCTCGGTGTAGTCGGGATTGGGCATCAGGTGTCCCGGCCCCACACGAATCACTCGCCCGGTACCCACCTTTTCCTTCTCCGTCACCGTGGCGGGAAGATACAGTCCGGAATGGGTGAGTTGTTCCCCGTCATGCTGCTCGACGAGTACCCGGTCGCCTACAATGATTAACTCGCTCATATTCCTTTTGCATTTCGTTGGTCACGCGTGGCTGTCAAGTCCCGGCACTTCCGCTCGTGGTACAGTTACACTGGAAATGACCATGAATACGGGAACGCGAACGCGTCCGGCCCATCCGCAGCCGGCGCGTCGCCTGGTCCTGGTTCAGGGTTCGATTCCGAAGCGCTCCCGCGTAAAATGGGACTCCGGCGAGTGCTGGTGATGTTCGCAACCGGGCGTAAAGTCCGCCAGCTGACGCGGCCGCAGCCGGAAGCGATACTCGATTTGCCAGTCACCGGCCGCCGTGCGGCTCGAATGCAGGCCCTCGCAGCCGTCGTGTTGCACACGCCAGATGCCATCCGCGCGCACCTGTGGTCCCCCCTCGTCCAGCAACAGCGGCTCGCGGAAACCGTCGCCAAAGCCCACGTCCGCCAGCCAGCGTTCCTTCAGTGTGACCTGCAGCGTCAGGTGGTCCCAGGGGAGGCTGTCCTCCCAGGGTTTCGCGCCAGCGCGCGCCTCCAGCAGGTCGACCGTGAAGCCGATTTCGCGCAGCACCGCTGCAAACAGGCCATTCTGCTCGTAACAGAATCCGCCGCGGCCCTGTGTCACGAGCTTCTCGAAGAGCCGCGCTTCCTCCAGCACAATCGGGCGGCCCCAATGGATGTCAAGGTTCTCGAAGGGCACGGCCAGCATATGCGCACGGTGCAGGCGACGCAGTGTCACCGCCGTCGGCCGCAACGGACCGCTGACTCCGATGCGCGCGCAGTAGGCTGCGATATCGATGTCCATCCAGTTTCCCTGTGTATTCCGAGGCGCAGAATGGATTATGACATGACAGTGCGCGGTGTGCTTCGGGCCCTCACGCCTTAAACACGCGTTAATATACGGTATTTTGCCCTGTACCGGCAATCAAAATCCGGCGGTTGGACCGGTCTCCGCTTACATCTGAAACGGTTGCCGCTTACACCTGAAACGCGCAGGCCGAGCACGGAAGGACAGGCCGAAACCGCTCCGTTACACGCCCTTCACGCGATTGGACTACAGGACCGCGCCTGCCTTTTTTAACCCTTCGATTCGCTCCTCCGTATAGCCCAGCAATTCCGATAGCACGTACTGGCGGTCCCGGTTGAATTCCGGTGGCGCGTTCAGACCCGGCGGCGGCGATACGGCGTCGCTATCGAAGGCGATCGTGCGCAATCCGCCGATCGAAGCGCCGTCCCTTCGCTTCCCATGAAGCTGCAATGGTGCCGTGGATTCGTGTTCAAGCACCTCGTCCAGCCGCCGGACCGCGCCAGCCGGCACTTTCCGGGACTGTAGCGCGGCCAGCAGGGACGCCCTTTCCAGTTGACCTATTCGGTGGGCCAGCAGCGTATTCAGCGCGTCGCGGTGGACGACCCGTTGCCGGTTCGTGCCGAACCGCTCGTCCTTCGCCGCCTCCGGCATGTCCAGCACTTCGCACAGCGCCGCGAACTGGCTGTCCGTGCCGACGGCCAGCACGACGGGCTCTCCGTTCAGCGTCCTGTAAATCGTCCCGTATGGCGCGATGTTCGGATGGTCGGAGCCGGCGCGGGCCGGAATGGAACCGGCGACCAGGTAGTTCGCCGCCTGGTTGGCGAGCGATGCGACCCCGGCATGGAACAACGAGACCGTATTGTAAGATCCCCGACCGGTTTGCATCCGTTCGATGAGGGCGATCAGCAGGGCTTCTTTCAACTGGTGGGCCAGGAGCAGGTCGATGAGGGCCACCGGCATCTTGACGGGTCCGCTGTCTTCGGTGCCGTTCATGCCCGTGAAACCCGTTTCCGCCTGCAACACGGCGTCGAACCCCGGCCGCTCGTCTTCTTCGCCAAAGGCGGTAATGTCGGCGTAGATGAGCCGGTCGTTGAGGCTGCGCAAGGCCGGGTAGTCGAGCCTGAACTTCTCGGCGTCACCGGATTTGAAACTCTGCAGAAACACGTCGGCGCACCGCACCAGGTCCTGCAGGACCGCATATCCTTCGGGTATCGAAAAATCCACCCCGACAGAGCGCTTGCCCCAGTTCACCGAAGAGAAATAGGCGGAGACGTCTCCGTCCCGGTCTTCCGAAGGCAGTTTCCAGTGTCGGGTCGTGTCGCCGCCGGTTTTTATGTTCTCCACCTTGATCACCGTGGCGCCCAGTTCCGCGAAGAACATGCCCACGGCCGGGCCGGCCAGTACGTTGGCGGCCTCGATGACGATCAGTTCTTTGAAGATGGTATCGGTGGAAGACACGGCAGGACTCGCCAGTCAGCCGGTAAGGATGTCGAAGAGTCCCATGCACACGGACTTGCTGCGGCCGTCTTCGTCCATGTTGGAACGCCACGTGGAAATGGACAGGGCGGCAATGTCGCAGTGTTCCGCGAAGTGCCGGAAGACCCTGGCGAGGTCGCCTGCGGCAGGTCCGCCCGGAGCCGGGTAGCCCATGGCCGGGGCTTCGGAGGGATCGAGCAGGTCGGTGTCGAAGTGGATGTAGACCGGCCGGCCGGACAGGTCGCAGTCCACCAGGTCCATCGGGTCGGGCAGATGCGTCATCCGGGAGGCTTCGACCAGTTTTCGCTCGCCGGGGTCCAGGTCCCGCCCGTCCGACAGAACGACATCCGCGTCGGGAAACGTATCCATGCCCACGTTCTCGATCATGGTCTGCTCGCCCAGGCCGACCATCATGGCCAGCGGCATGCCGCCCAGGAATCCGCTCGGCGTGGTCTCCCAGGTGTTGAAGTCGCCATGGGCGTCGAGCCACAGGAAAACCGGGTGGATGCCGGCGCGCTGCAGCCCGGCCATGACCGGAATCGTCGCGCAGCAGTCTCCCGCGACGCTGACCGGCCGCCGTCCGGCCGCCGCGGCTTCGGCGACCCGTTCGGCCAGGGGTCGATGCACGCACAGCGTCCGGGACATTTCGTCGCCGCCGTGCAAGTCGGGACTGTTTACGATCCAGTCGTCCCGCGCGAGATCGAGGAGCGCCGGGTCATAGCGGTCCAGAAAAAAGGGGGTAAGAATGAACTGGTCCGCGTGATCCGCGTGGTCCGCATTGTTCGCATGGTTATTCATAGTATGTCGCGGTCCTCAGATGAAATCGAAATACCGGTCCTGCTCCTCAGGTGAAATCGAGCCATCGGTCCTGCTCTTCCGGCATCCAGCAGGTCTCGGTGACGGAGTCCAGGTCGAAGAACTGGTAGGGGTCCACCTTCTTGTATTCCGCGTAAGGGCCGGACCAGTCTTTCCGCCGTTCCTTGTAGGCGAGGAATCCTTCGTGGGACACGTACTCGAACACCATGACGTAGCGACCCGTGGGCTGCCCGGTGTTGCGCGCTACTTCGCGGAAGTACCGGGCTGACCGCCATTCGGGGAAAAGGTCGTCCCTGTGGCTTTCCACGAAGGTGAACCAGGTGCGGATCATTTCGTCATGATCGACCTTCCTGTCGGGCTTCGGCACCCAGGTTTCCACTTCAAAAAACGACATGGTCCATCCGTTCCTGCAAGGCGCCGAGACAGCATGCTGCACGGCGCCGCGATAGCAAGAGGTCTGTAGCGGGGAACAGGGGCAGCAGGATTCGAACCCGCGACCTACGGTTTTGGAGACCGCCGCTCTACCAGCTGAGCTATACCCCTATGAAAACCGTCTCGTATTGCTCCGGTCAAGATACATCGAAGCAGCTGAAATGGCAACTACAAAACCTTCCCCGGGTCCCTGGGCCAACCCGGCGATATCCCTTGCCGAAAAAGGCGCATAGGTCTATGATGGCCTATCATGAACGCCTTCCAGAAAACAGCCGTGGCGACCCTCGCGGCTACGGTCCTGCTGATTTCCGTAGGCAGCCTGGTTCGGATCACCGGGGCCGGTCTGGGCTGTCCCGACTGGCCCAGATGCTGGGGATCCTGGCTGCCCCCGTCGAGCGTCGAAGACCTGGACCTGGATTACCTTCACGAAAAGGGATACGATCCCGCCGAATTCAACCCGCTGAAAATGTGGATCGAATACGCCAATCGTCTCGTGGGCGTGGCGATCGGGATACTCGTGTTCGTCACCTTCCTGCGTTCCTTTCGATATCGAAACACCCGACCGGTGCTCTTCTACTGCGCGGGTCTTTGTTTCGCGCTGGTCGTCTTCCAGGGCTGGCTGGGCGGACAGGTGGTCAGGTCCGGCCTGCAACCCGGGATCATCACCCTCCATATGGCCCTGGCCGTGATCCTGTTGTGCGCCCTGCTTTACGTAACCTTTCAGTCCCTGGAACAGCGGATCCGGGTCGAACTGACTCCTGAAGCGCGCGTCACGCTGCGGCGGCTGGGATTCGCGCTCCTTGCGGCAACCATCCTGCAGTTGCTCCTCGGTACGCAGGTGCGCGAAGGGATCGACCCCTTCATCAAGGACGCCGGCGGCCTGCCCCGCGGGGAATGGCTGTCCCAGGTGGGTTTAGTGGACCACGTGCACCGGTTGTCTTCGTGGCTGGTGCTACTGGCGGGCGCGCTGGTTTTCAGGTCGGTGAGGCGGCATGCGGCGGACAGCCGGCTGATGCCGGTCGCCCGGTTCATCCTGGCCGGTATCGTGCTTCAGATCCTGATTGGCATCACACTGGCTTACGGAGATCTGCCGAGACCCGCCCAGGTAATGCATCTCACGCTGGCCACGTTGCTGGTCTGTGCCGAGTGCATGCTGCTGCTCATGATCAGCGCGGCGCGGCGCTGACAGCGGATTTCTTCTTTTCACAGGCAGGCCGTCCAATTATGTTTGGTCAAGATTCTCCCGAGTCGAGATTCACGACGCTTTCTCCCGGGTCGAGATTCGCGACGGTTTCTCCAGTGTTGAGGTTTCATGCCGGGCCGCGGTCGCAGCCCCGGATCAGTGCCCACAGGTCGTCGCGTGCACCTGGGGCCCAGTGTTGAGGTTTCATGCCGGGCCGCGGTCGCAACAGGTCCGGGCCGCCTTGTAGCCGGTCCCTCCAGCCCGAGGATGAATAGATGGAAAACCTGACGGCACAGTTGAAACGTATCAGGCAACGGTTCGAAGACGACGAACTCACTGTCGAAGACATCGACCTGGCGCTGGGGCTGGCGCGAGAGGTCAGTACGGCGCGGGACGCCTCGGCAGAACTGAAACAGAGCCTGCTCTACCTGCACGCCCCTACGACCAACCCCCACTCGGCCGTGGTCGGCATCAGCATCTACGAGGACGGGGCGGACTCTGACGGTCTCGACGATAACGGCGATTTCCGGTACCGGTCGATCAAGGAGGCACTGGACGACGGTTGGCGCATCATCAAGTTCCCGGAAACGTCCCTGGCCATGAACGAACAGGACAACTACGGCCTGGGTTACGAATTCGTCCTGGAGAGGTGGAGATAAGCATGGCATCGGCACCCTACGGCAAGAAGATGGACTGCGCGCCGACACTTACGGACCGCGAGGTGATCGATTTCTGCAGGAACGGCTACCTGGTGCTGCCGGAAGTCGTACCGAAAGAGATCAACGAACGGGTCGTCGACTACCTGGAACGCGAAGACAGCACCTACGAGCCCACGCCCATCGTGGGGGAGTCGTTCTTCGCGGACGGCGTGCTCATGAACCCGGAAGCCGCGGGCGCCGTCCGGTCGCTCCTGGGACGGGACTTCACCCTGCCGCTCATCATCAGCAATCACCGGGGGCCGCTGCCCTTCGACAAGCCGCAGAACTGGCACCGGGACGGCGGCACGATCTATACCCCCGCGCTGGAGTACCTCCAGGTGTTCTACTACCCCGAGGAATGCACCGAAGACATGGGGCCGACCGTCGTGCTGCCCGGCTCCCATTTCATGCGGAACAAGGCGCCCATGATGGCCCACCTGGGTTCCATCCGGGGTACCGTGTCTACGGCCGCCCCGGCGGGGACGATCTTCCTTACCGTCTACGGGATCTGGCACCGACGGTCGCGGGCCACCTCGGGCCCCCGGGGCGGGAGCGCGTACCGCAACCTGCTCAAATACAACTACTGGCGGACCACGCCGCCCGTGCGGGACTGGGTGAGGCAGGACGATATCGATTTCAACACGATCGACTTCAATCCACCGGCCGGCGTATTCGAACAGTTCCAGGGGGCGCTGGCCGCCGCGCGGATGTTCACCTGGCTGTGCGGTATCGAGGACGAGTACGTGAAGCGAGGGGGACAGAACTGGCCCATCGCACCCACCGTGCGGGACGGGGTCAACCAGGAGGGGGCCCCGAGGTCGCTGGCGAACGCCTGAGCACCAGCGGGGACCCGATTGACGCGCGAGGCCCTTCAGTTCTGGTAAGGGCGGTCATGATTTCATCCATCGTAGCCGTAAAGAGAAACCCATGAAAATCACCGATATCGCGATTACGCACATCAACCCCAGGCTGGCGGAGCGAAACGTTGACCAGAAGGTCCAGTTCCGGGGCATTGACACGCAAACGATCTTCAAAGTGACCGCGGACAACGGCGTGGTCGGATACGGAGAAAGCCGGGGACACGTCACGATAGACATCAGGGACGTAGACCGGTTGACGGGCAGCAGCCCCTTCGACCACGTCAACGCCGATCTTCCGGTGGGTCTCATGGGCGCGTTCTACGATCTCATGGGAAAGCACCTCGAAATACCGGCCTACAGGCTCATGGGACAGAAGGTCCGCGACCGGGTAACCGTTGCAGCCTGGACGCGCCCTTCTTCTCCCGAAGAACTGGCCGCCGAGGTAGTGCGCGCTTCGGACGAGGGGTACATGAGATTCAAGATGCACACCTGCGCGTACTTCGACGTCTTCGAACAGAACAGCGCCGTGGAGGCGGTCGCGCCGCCCGGATTCCTGATGCACTACGATTTCAACCACAACCGGTCGGCGGCCGACGTGACGAGAATCGTCGAACACCTGGAGAAGTCGCCCGTCGTCGGCGTGATCGAAGACCCCCTGGTCTGGCGCGACGTGGACGGGTGGCGCCGCCTGCGGGAGAAGACGTCGATCCCGCTGCTCATGCATGTGCCGCAGCTTGGTGGCGGACCGGAGATTACGCTCGGATGCGCCGACGCCTACATGGTCGGCGAGCACGGCATCGGCATGAGCCTGAAGCGGGGCTTCGCCTGCGCCGAGGCGAATGTGTCCACCGTGATCCAGTTGACCGGCGGGACGCTCAGCAAGGCCATGGCGCTCCACCTGGGCGCGGTGATCCCCAACGTGATACATTCAGTCAACCTGGACGACCAGTACGGCGAGGACGTCACCGGCGGACGGATCGAGGTGGCGGACGGCAGCTCGCCGGTGCCGGAAGGCCCCGGACTCGGCGTCGATGTGGACGAGGCGGAACTGGTGCGCATCGCGGGGAATCCGAAGACCGAAATCCCAAGGCATATCGGCAAGTTGATCCTGCCGAGCGGCAACGTCTACCATACCATCGGCTATCCTCCGGTCGGCCGCCTGACGGGTTTTCCGGAGGGCAACATCCGCGGCGTGCGGCTGGAGATCTGGGAAGAGGACGGCAGCGCGTCCTGGCAGGAGACCTGCGACTGGATCGAACGGCACGGACCATTCATGCGCAAGGAGTCGGAATGAACGAAACACCTCGAATACTCGTCACCGGGTCCGCCGGCGTCATCGGCTCGACCATCGTAAACGGGCTTAAGGACCGTTATCCCCTCCGCGGCTTCGACCGGGTACCGACTCCCGGACTGGAAGACGAAGTCGTCGGCGACATCACCGACATGGACGCGGTGCTTCGTGCCACGGAAGGCATGGACGCGGTGATCCACCTGGCCGGCAACCCGTCCGGCGGCGCGTCGTGGGAGGAGATCCTGCACGCCAACTTCATCGGGACCTACACGCTCTTCGAAGCGGCCAGCCGCAACGGCGTGCGCCGCGTCGCTTTCGCGAGCCGCGCCGGACTGCTTGCGCCTTATCCGCAGGACGTCTTCCGCACGATCGACATGACCCCGAGGCCGGAGAGCTATTATTCCATCAGCAAAGTCTTCGGGGAAAGCCTGGGCTACATGTACGCGGTGCGGTTCGACATGGAAGTCGTGTGCGTGCGCATCGGCAACTTCCAGAAGCAGCGGGACCTGCCCGGCCATCCCCATCACCTGAGCCACGGGGACGCCGTCAGGGTGTTCGAACGGGCGGTCATTCACCCCGGCATCCGGTTCGAGGTCGTCTTCGGCGTGTCCGACAGTACCTGGCGGATGTACGACCTGGACCACGGCCGCCGGGCGATCGACTATCATCCCCAGGACAAATCGATCGTCGATCCGGAGCAATGAGCCGTCCTGAACGGCGCCGTGGCGGGGAGCGCCGAACCGTTACCGGGCGAGCGGCTGCCTCCTGCTTGAAAGACGAACCATTAGAGCGCGGTCCAGCCGCCGTCGACCATCAACGAGACCCCGGTGACGTACCTGGACGCATCGGAGGCCAGAAAGACGACCGCGCCCTTGAGGTCCTCGTTGTCCAGCATGCGTCCGAGCGGCACGCGGTGCTCGTACCGTTGCACGAACGGTCCGGGCTGTTCGTTGTAGTAGCCGCCCGGACAGACGCAGTTGGCCCGTACGCCCTGCTTACCGTAGTAGTTCGCGATGTACCGGGTGAAATTGATCATGCCGCCCTTGACAAAGGTGTAATCCGGGGGTTGCTTCATCCCGGTCTCCTCGTACAGGCCCGGATCGTTGGCGACGACGCCGTAGATACTTGAAATATTGATGACGCTGCCGCCTCCCTGGCCGGCCATGACCGGCACGAAGGCCTTGCACAGGGCGAAGAGCCCCACCATGTTCCCCTGGGCGCTGGCAGCCCAGTAGTCGGGGGTCTGCTCGTCGAATCCGCCGCCCCGGCCGACCACCGCGCTGTTGACCAGGACGTCCACGCGGCCGAAACGGTCCATGACGCGTTGTTTCAGATTGTCGATCGATGCGGTGTTCGTGATGTCGAGTGCTTCGGGGTGGGCATCGAGACCCTGTTCGTTCAGTCCGGCGACGAACCGCCGGTTGTTGTCAAGGTCCCTGGAAGCGACGACCACGGTCGCCCCCGCTTCGGCCAGGGCTTCGGAGATGCTGCTGCCGAACTGCGGACCCGCCCCGCCCGTGACCACGGCGATGCGGCCTGTTAGTGAAAAGCTGTCGAGTACGCCCATGAGATGGCTCCTGTCATCTGCAAGTTGAAACCGGACAGTCGACGCTGACGTGAGGGGTCCGGCCGCGTACTGGCAACTGTAACCAGGCAGGTGATTCCAGGAACACAGGTACTGCCGGATCGGTCGTGAGAATATACACGAAGTACGGTCGCGATGAAACCCGTTTGTCCATGCCGGTTAGTGCCAGGTTGGACTGGATCGGGACGGGATGAACGCCAAACCCTGATTCGTTTCTCGAGAGGACGTGCAAATGATCTGGGGATCGGGAGATTACTGTTACGAGAAGGTGCCGGGATGGGGTTCCGAGCGGACGCTGGGCATCGCCACGGCGGTGGCCGTGGATTCACGGGACCGGGTCTACGTCGTCGATCGGGAGCCGCATCCCGCCGTGGTGGTCTACGACCGGGACGGCCGCCTGTTGAACGAATGGGGTCACGACATACTGGCCCTGCCCCACGAGATCTGGATCGACGGGGAGGACCGGATCTTCATTCCGGACTGCAAAGACCATACCGTCCGGGTGTTTTCGACCGACGGCACGCTGCTGCAGACGCTGGGCGAGCCGAACCGGACAGGCGAACCGGGCAAACCATTCAACATGCCGACGCGCGTCGTCAAGGGGGCTTCCGGCGATCTCTACGTCTCCGACGGTTACGGGCAATGCTACGTGCACCGGATGACGCCTTCGGGAGACCTGGTCCACACCTGGGGAGGCAAGGGTACGGCGCCCGGCCAGTTCACCCTCCCCCACAACATATTCCCCGCGTCCGACGGCCGCCTGCTCGTGGCCGACCGGGAGACGAACAACCGGATACAGGTCTTCGATTCGGAGGGCGGCTTCCTCGCGGAATGGCCCGGGCGGCCCGCGCCCTGCGGCCTGTTCGTCGATGACGAGGATACGGTCTTCCTGGGCGAGGGCGGCGGGGTCACCATCATGAACATGGACGGCAGGCTCATCGCCCAGTGGGTCGTCAGGGGCGGGCCGATCGATCGTGCCCACGGCGCCCACAGCGTCTGGGTCGACCGCCACGGCGACATCTACGTGGGCGAGGTGGGCGTGGAGAACCTCGTGCACAAGTACGTCCGCGTGTGAAAAACCGGGTCCTTACATGAGCCCTTCCGTTTCCGTTCACCGGTTTCCCAGGTGGATCTGGGCCGTTTACCTGGCCCTGTTCGCCCTGTCCATTCCCTGGTACCTTCCGGAAATCGACCCTGTCCCCGTGTGGATCGGCGTGCCGTACTGGGTCGTGATCTGCCTGGGCGTCTGCCTGGCCATCGCGTGCTTCACCGCCTTCGTGATCCACAGGTTCTGGCGGGAGGACGGCTAGCCCATGGCGGACCAGCCCTACGGCCCCGGCGCGCTCCTGTTCCTGGCCGCGTACCTCGCCCTCATGATCGTCCTGGGATACGTGGCCCGGGCCCGCCGCCGGGACAACTCCATGTCGTCCTTCTACCTGGCGGGCAAGAACCTGGGCGCGCTGGTCCTCTTCTTCACGCTTTACGCGACCCAGTACAGCGGCAACACGCTTATCGGCTATCCCGGCGAGGCCTACAGGCTGGGCTACGCGTGGATCATGAGCATCGGGTTCATGATGTCCATCGTGGTGGCCTACCTGCTGTTCGCGCCGCCGCTCTACAGCGCGTCCCGCCAGTGGCACTTCGTGACGCCCGGCGACTGGATCACCCACCGGTTCGGATCCACCCGCCTGACCCTCTTCGCCGGTGTACTGTTCGTGGTCGCCATCGCCAACTACCTGCTCGCGCAGCTCCTGGCCGTGGGGCACATCGTTTCCGGTCTTTCCGGCGGGGCCCTCCCATTCTGGGCGGGCGTGGTGGTCCTGGGCGTCATCATCCTGTTCTACGAGACCCTCGGCGGCATGCAGGCCGTGGCCTGGACCGACTGCATCCAGGGCCTGCTCCTCTTCGCGGGTCTGCTCGGGATGCTGGCCGCCGTTGTCGCGGGCAGTGACCGGCTGGGGGAGGCAACGGCCTGGATCATCGCCCATCAACCGGCGAAGGCCGCGCTCCCGGGAGGAGACACGATCCGCACGTGGATCAGCACGATCCTGCTCGTGGGCTTCGCCGCCGCCGTCTATCCCCAGGCGGTCCAGCGCATCTTCGCGGCCCGGAGCGCCCATAGCCTGAAACGGTCGTTCACCCTCATGGCCTTCATGCCCCTGGTCACCATCTCGGCCGTGGTCCTGGTAGGCATCCTGGCCATCCCCCAGCTGACGGGCCTGGAAGGCGTCGCCACCGACCAGGTGATGCCCCGGCTGCTCGGCGCATGGGCCGCGGAATCCCTCTGGCTGTACGTCATGACCGTGCTTGTACTCACCGGCATCGTCGCGGCGATCATGTCGACTGCCGACTCCGTCCTGCTCAGCCTCTCCTCCCTGCTCGTCAAGGATGTCCTGGGCAGTTTCCGGATGGGATCGCTCCCTGAAGCGCGCCTTACCGCGTGGGGGAAGCGCCTTTCCTGGGCCATCATGGCCATCCTGGTCCTCATCGCGCTGACCCCGGACCTTACCCTGTGGGGACTCATAGAGCTTAAAATGGAGGTGCTGATCCAGACCGCGCCGCTGTTCGTGCTGGGGGTGCTCTGGCCGCGATTCAACGCGAAAGGGGCGGCCGCGGGCATGGCCGCGGGCACGTTGCTGGCGGCCGGGTTGACCCTCGCGGGCCTGGGCAAGGTCTGGGGATGGCACGCCGGCGTGCTGGGCCTGGCGCTCAACGTGATCGTGGGGGTGTGCGTGAGTTGGGCGGGGAGGCGAGATACAGTGCGGCAGGAAAGGAATGGGAATTAGGCGTATTACGGAGCGTCCGACAGACTGGAAAACGAGCTTGCTTATCTGAAAGCCGGTGGGTTATCTAAAAGAGATCGGAATCATGAGCGTGGGGTTTATGTTGGTTCTTCGCCGCAGGGAGTCGATCTGGTGAAACGTAACTGTCCTGTCACGGGAGAATTGGCCGAGATCGTCGAAGATAGGGACCGTGTAATCGTCGAGCATCCGAAATATGGACGATATGCCGTGGAGTCCGACGCACTCCCTGTCCTCTCTGCGGAGTTCGAAGTCAGAAATCGTATCGCGGACTGGATCGCTGAATCCCGTTCGCACGCTATCGACGTCCCGGACCTTTCCCTTGAATACGTCCGGTTGTTTGAACGTCTGGCGGATCTGGACAGGATGGTTTCAGAATGGAATGATCGACGCAGGGAGACGCGGAACGAAGACGATGAACGACTCTGGTCCAAACTAAGAATGGAGTGGAACTACCACAGCAATCACATCGAAGGCAACACGCTTACTTATCAGGAGACGGAGTTGCTGCTCCTTCATGATCGCACCAGCGGAGGTCATCCGTTAAGGGATTATGAAGAGATGAAGGCGCACAACGTCGCGATCGAACACACGCGGCGTCTCGCTGGCGACGATCAGGTACTGACGGAGGGGGACGTCAGGGATCTGAACAAGATCCTCCTCAAGGAACCGTTCTGGCAAACCGCGATCACGCCAGCCGGCCAACCGACGAGAAAGCGCATTATCCCGGGTCAATACAAAACGCAACCGAATCACGTGCGAACCGCAACGGGGGAGTTGTATCGATTCGCCGAACCGGAAGAAACACCCCTGTTGATGGCGCAATGGATCCGCGATTTCCGACGCGACCTGGCAAGGGAGGCGTATCCATTGCCCATGTTTCTGGCGGAATCACACCATGGATTCCTTCGCATCCACCCGTTTGATGACGGGAACGGAAGAACGGCAAGACTGATCGCAAACTACGTGCTGCTTCGGAATGACCTCCCCCCAATCGTCATCAAAAGCGTAGAAAGAGACCGCTACATCAGCGGACTTCAAAACGCCGATACAGGTCACATACTGCCGCTTGCCCGGTTCATGTTGGATAACGTGATATGGTCGCTGGACCTGGGGATTCGGGCCGCGAAGGGCGAATCGATTCGTGAGTCCGAAGATATCGACAAAGAGATGGAACTCTTCATCAGAAGCAAGAAGGGACCGGCGCCCAACCCGTCGGACGTTGAGGTGTTGGATCTGGCGTACTTTCGGTTCGTCAGTCCGATAATCGAAAAACTGGACGGACTTTGCGAACGGTACGGATCCGAACTGTTTAACAGCTACTCGGGCCAACACTACGTGAGGACGAGCGAGCGCAGAAAAGTTTCTGGTGGTAGTGTGCTTGATGCAAAAGGGTGGGGTTCGATAAAGGACGAGTACATCTTAAAGCCAGGCTTCACATTAAGCAATAAACAGCGAATCGAGTTTGGAGTACAATATAGTTTCAACGGATACAATGGCGTACGGAATCAGGGATTTGATTTGAAAATGTCTATCGCGTGGAAACTGGGCATTGGGACGTTAGGATTTGAAGTAATGCTCGATACTGAGTTGGTTCCGGGTTTAAGCCGATCCATACCCTATTCCGAACTGAATAACGCAGACCCTGACATTGACTATACAGTCGAAACAATCTGTCGTTGTTTTATGGTAGAGGTGGACCGCCGGTCTATACGGGACAAAAACGCGTGATGGTGGAACTCAAGCCGCGTCGACCAGTTGCCCGAGTCTCTCAAACAGCAGCCGGCAGTGACGGCATCGTCCCCTTACACTTCCGGCGTCGATCCGTCGTAAGAGGTCGCTCGCGTGTCTGGTGCGGAGCGCCGCCCTGGATCCGGCAGTATCGCCTCCGCCTTCAAGGTAGATGCTGATCCTCCTCACTGGTTTGCCCCTATCTCGCCCATGCGCCACAGATCGCCGAGTTGATACTTGTCAAGCCAACCGGCCAGGCGTGTCGCGTCGAGGCGACGCAATTCGGTGGCGGCCCCGGGGCGTTCACAGGCGACGATGGCCTCTGGTTGATTGGTCAGCGCCGACACCAGGGCATCGGAATGCGTAGTGACCACGAGTTGCATCCGGCCGGATGCTTCAACCAGCAGGTCGGCAAGCAACGCCATCACGTCGGGATGCAGTCCGAGTTCAGGTTCCTCGATACATACCAGCGATGGAGGCGTCGGGGTAAGCAGAGTTGCCAGCAGCGCGATGAATCTGATGGTGCCATCGGACAGCCGCGTTGCGGGGATTGGGCTGCCGAAGCCGGATTCGTGCAGGTAGAACTGCACGGTGCCTCCCGAGATCGACGTGGACATGCGTTCGAATCGGGGGAAGAACCGTTTCAGATGTTCATTGAAGACCAGGCCGGAGTTATGCTCTATGTAGTTGAGAACCATGGCGAGATTACTGGAGTCGGGAAGCAGCCAGTTTTCCGGAAGATCGGCGCGTTGCGGCCATCGAAGCGAGCCATAACGGCCAAACGTCCATTCCCGGAACGTCTGGATTGACTGAAATCGCAAACCAAGCCAGTAAAGTTCCGGATAATGATAAGCGTCCTTTCTTTGGGCAAGAACGGACTGATCCAGCGAAGGATTATCCCACTGTACCTGCCTCTCGGATACTTGTCCGCCTGGGGCCCGTACATTGATCACCGGGCGTCCTTGTTGAAACGTGTAGTAGAAGTATGGTTCGAATCCCTGCCGAGTATGCGCCTCTTCGATGGCCTCGTCGAGGATTTGGACCCGCTGGCCCACAGCGGTAAACGACAGGCGATATCTCAACGGACGACCGGTTTCCATGCCCGGACCGGTTTCCACTACTATTGCCGCGGGGGCGGGTGGATGATCGCCCTTCCAAAGCCATTCCTCTGCACCGCCACCGTCCCGGACCGCAGCGGAAAAATCCACCGGAAGGGCGTGTAAGAGTTCCAACACCTCTATGAAGTTGGATTTTCCTGATGCGTTCGGACCTATCAGGACATTCAGGGGGCGTAATTCGAAAAACTCCATATCCGGAGGAAACGACAGCAGGCCGCCCAAGCGAATGCGTTGGATGAATGGCATCGGACTAACCCTTTTTAAACCCGATAGCACTTTAAAAAGTCTGAGATTGCGCTGTAGCGTTTATTCTATGTCTTATGTTCTTCAGTCGAAAAGGAGATTGGATTCTCGAAACTAAAGTCCGCGTTAATGGTAAGATACACTATGTATTCACTTTGAAATCGTCTAAACTTGAGATACAATATCCACTTCTAAGACCTGAATGCAGTATTGTAAATTCAAGATTAGTAAGTTTCAAACAACAAAATCCAACGTCTTACAACCCCTTCACCGCCGCCTCGATCCGCTCCAGCGCCTCGGCGAGGATCGACCGGGGACAGGCGATGTTGATCCGCTCGAAACCCTCGCCCTCGGGGCCGAAGATGTACCCCTCATCGAGAAAGACGCGCGCCTCCTCCATCATAAGGCGCTGGAGGGCGTCTTTTTCCAAGCCCAGGCTCGTGAAGTCTACCCAGACGAGATAGGTACCTTCGGTTTCGATGACCTTTATCCGGGGCAGGCGCTCCCGGAAGAAGGACGCGAGAAAGCGGAAGTTGCCTTCCAGGTAGTCCAGCAACTGCTCCAGCCATTCCTCTCCGTGGTCATAGGCGGCTTCGACGGCCGCGATGCCGAAGGGGTTGAGGGTGAAGATACCGGCGCTGCGGACGGTCTGCCGAAAGGCTTCCCGCATGTCGGGATCGGGGATCATCATGTTCGACGCCTGCAGGGCGGCGAGGTTGAAGGTCTTGCTGGGGGAGGTGCAGATGATCGACCGTTCCTCGTATTCCGGTCCAAGCGTGGCGTACGCCGTAAAGGTGTGGCTTCCGAGTATGAGGTCGCAGTGGATTTCGTCGGAGACGACCAGCACGTCGTTGTCCATGCAGACCCGGCCGAACCGCCGCAGTTCTTCCGCGGACCAGACCCGGCCGACCGGGTTGTGCGGGCTGCAGAGGATGGCCAGTTTCACCTCGGGATCGGCGCATTTGGCTTCCAGGTCGTCGAAATCCATGTAGTACCGGCCGTCCTCGTAGCGCAGCGGATTCAACGCCGGCCGGGTCTGCAGGTTCTCGATGGCGTTGAAGAAGGGGTAGTACACCGGCGGCTGCACCAGCACCTTGTCGCCCGGCTTCGTGTAGGCGGAGACCAGAAAGTGCAGGGCGGGTACGATGCCCGGGGTGAAGCAGATGGTGCCGGGATCGACGATCCAGTCATGGCGGCGCTTCATCCATCTCACCACGGAGTCGTAGTAGGACGGCGGCGGGAAGGCGTATCCGTAAATGCCCATGCGGGCGATTTCGGTCACCGCGTCGACAACGGGCTGCGGGCACGGAAAGTCCATGTCCGCCACCCAGAGCGGAAGCACGGGTCTTTCGTGACGGCTGGCGTCGGTCTCGTCCCACGGAACGATGCCGCCGTCCCGTTTCACATAGTCCCACTTGTACGAATTGGTTCCGTTGCGGTTGATGATCTGGTCGAAATCGTAGTTCATGAGCAGGATGTTCTCCATCAAATCGGGGCGTCAGGAACGTTACGAAAGCGCCCGGACCAGGGATGTCCGGAAGGGTTGCCCGTGCGGTCGTGCGGCGAGGTATGTTAACCGGTCACGGAGCCGGTGTCAATTTGCATTTAACGGTTGCCATGCATGGGTGGAATCTGTACCATCATGACTCGGCGGCTGCCTGCCGGCGCCGCCGGTTTACACGTCCTTTGCCCGGAATGAGAACACCTGGTGAGCGGATCTCTGTCGTCCGCCGTCCAGGTACGCAGAGCAAGCGCCGGAGTACTCCGTTCTCGCATGCGTATTGCAGAAAGACTAAAGTACCTGCCCGCCGGAGAAACCCTGGTCCTGGCCGGCGTGGGCCAGCGCGCCGGCATTCCGGCGAAGGAGGCGGACGCGGGTTGGCCCATGGGCGTGGTCCGCCGGCCCGACGGCGACCTGATCGTAATCGACTACCAGTGGCATCGCATATGGCGGATTGACCGCGAGGGGATCCTGCATGCCTTCGCCGGCGACGGGATCGCGGGAGACTCGGGCGACGGCGGACCGGCCGCCGAAGCGCGGTTTCGCCATCCCCACGACCTGTACCAGGACCGGCACGGAAACCTGTATCTTTCCGACCTGGGCAATTTCACTATCCGTCGAATCGATTACGAGTCCGGCGTCGTCACCCGCGTCGCGGGCAACGGCCGGGTCGGCCGGGGCGGCGACGGAGGGCCGGCGCTCGACGCGGAACTGGACTGCACCTGCGGCGTGGCCGTGGACGAAGGCGGCAACGTGTACCTTTCCAGCGAGTGGACGAACAACATCCGTCGCGTTGACGCGAAGACCGGCATCGTCGAGACGGTCTTCGGCCATCACGCGCGACATTACCCCTCCGAACGGGGAGAAAGCCGGCCGTACTCGGGCCCCGGCCTGAGTCTGGGTGGATACCATGGCGACGGCGGACCGGCCCGCGACGCGGGGTTCAATCACCCCGAGCACCTCGCCTTCGATTCGCTTGGCGACCTGTACGTGTGCGACAATTCCAACGACCGCGTCCGGAAGGTCGATATGAAAACCGGGATCATCGACACGGTCCTGGGAAACGGGCAGCGCGCCTCCAACGGCGACGGCGGGCCGGCCGTGGAAGCAAGCACGCTCATGCCGGACGCCATCTGCCTGGACGCCCGCGACAATCTCTACGTCGGCGAGAAGTACGGCTTCCGGGTCCGGAAGGTGGAGCGGGAGACGGGCATCGTCCGCACGCTTGCGGGCACCGGCGAACCGGGCTTCGGCGAAGAAGGCCTGCCGGGTGTCGTCACGCGGTGCAATTCCGTGGAAGCGGGGATCTATGCCGAGCCGGACGGCACGGTGTTCTGGGGCGACTGCTCCGGACGGCTGCGGCGATGCGACGGCAGTACAGGGATTGTCACTACCGTGCTCGGTGGTACGAGCGTACATGACGGCGAGGTCGCGGCCGCGGGATTCCTGAACGGACCCGGCGGCCTGTCGGTCGGCCCCGACGGCACGATCTATATCGCGGACGTGTGGAACCAGCGCGTACGGGCGATCGATCCGGGAACCGGCGTGATCCGGACGATCGCCGGCACTGGTGCCCGGGCCTACGGCGGCGACGGCGGACCGGCCGTCGACGCCCACCTGGGGAATCCCCACGACGTCTCGGTGGACCGTGCGGGGAGAATCGTCATTGCCGACACGCGGCACGGCCACGTGCGGCGCGTGGATCAGGATGGTGTAATCCACAATCTGGCCGGCGCGGCCTTTCAGTGGGACAGGGGCGACGGCGGGCCGGCCCTGGGCGCGTGCCTGATGCACGTCCTTGCGGTGACCCACGGACCAGACGACGACGTCTACATCGGCGACGCCGGCTGCGGGCGCATCAGGAGAATCGACGCCGGGACCGGCATTATCACCACGGTGGCGGGCATCGGCCTGCAGGGTTGCTCTGGAGACGGCGGTCCGGCGATCCGGGCGCGGATCGGTTCGCCGACGGCCATAAGGGTGGATGGTTCAGGACATCTCTACTTCGCGGACGACCGATACCATGTGATCCGGCGGGTGGATGGCGATACCGGGATCATTTCAACCGTAGCGGGGACAGGCCAGGCGGGCTTTTCCCCGGACGGCGCCAACGCGTCAGGCGCCGCGATCTCCGTTCCCCGTGGCCTGGCCCTGGACGCGCGGGGGCGGGTGTACTTTTCCGACACGGGCAACAACCGGGTGCGGCGCATCGCGGAGAACGGACGCCTTGAGACGGTTGTCGGAAGCGGGAACTACGGCGATAACGACGGACCCGCGGCGGCGCGGGAAGCGCCGTTGAATCAGCCCCATGGCCTGTGTTTCTACGGTGAGGATGTCCTGCTCGTCAGCGATCACTTCAATAATCGATTGAAAGCGGTCCGGATTGCCTGAAAGCGGTCCGGATTGCCGACTGAACGGGTATGCGTTGTCGTGCGCGACGGTCTGGTCTCCCGACAAGGGCGTCTCAAAGCAGACCGGTTCCGCTGTATATTACTTAATCAGAACAGGAGCATGAATGAAGATCACCGATATTAAAACCGCCGAAGTGACCGTACCATCCGGGTATACCTACCACTACGTCCGCGTACATACGGACGAAGGGGTGTACGGCACTGGAGAGGCCAGTCACATCGACCGCGGATGGCGGGAGTCGACCCGGCACATGGCGAAGATGATCATCGGCATGGATCCGAGAGACGTGGACGCCTGTTTTGAACTGATTCGTCGCAGGTACATCTTCATGGGAGGCGCGGGCGGCCCGGCCATATCGGCGCTTACCGGCATTGAGATCGCCCTCTGGGACCTGGCCGGCAAGGCACAGGGCGTACCGGTCTACCGGCTCCTGGGAGGCAAGTTCCGGGACCGGGTGCGTCTGTACGTGGACAGCGCGCACTACGACTACAACGAACGCGCCGCCGAGGTGAAGGAACGGGGTTTCACGGCGATCAAGTTCGACCTCGACGACGCGGAGAACCCCCACAAGCTGGATCCGTGGAACTGGTCCGTGACGCCCGATGAATTGAAGTCCCTCGTGGACCAGGCCTTCGCGATTCGCGAAGGGATCGGTCCGTCCCTGGACCTGGCCATTGACCTTCACGGCCGGTATGACGCCACCGCCGGGATGAAGATCGCCCAGGAGGTCGAACCCCTTAACCTGCTCTGGCTCGAGGAACCGGTTCCGCCCGAGAACATCGACGCCCTGGCGAAGATCACCCATGCGACCGGCACGCCGATCTGCGTCGGGGAGAACCTCTATCTCCGCCATGGCTTCCGGGATCTGCTGCAGCAGCAGGCGGCCGACATCATCATGCCGGACATCTCGAAATGCGGCGGCCTGTCGGAATGTCGCAAGATCGCCAACATGGCCGAGATATACTACGTGCCCTTCGCCCCCCACAACAACTCCAGCGCGCTGAGCACGGTCGGGGACGCCCACGTCTGCGCGAGCGTGCCGAATTTCCTCGTGCTGGAATACCACCGCTTCGACGACCCGACCTGGGACGACGTGCTTGCCACGGATGAATCGGTCATCCAGGACGGGCACGTGGTGCTGACGGAGGCACCGGGTTTGGGCGTTGAATTGAACGAGGCGTTTCTGGCATCGCAGATGGAGGCCGGGGAACCGTTGTGGCAGTGATTAAACCTGCCTGAAACCCGTGGTCATCGTACCTGGAGATTTACTGCGCTCCGGGACAGGAGGGAATATGCATTGGTACATCGAAGTGCTGAGGAAGTATGCGGTTTTCAGCGGGAGGGCGAGAAGAAAGGAATACTGGTTCTTTTTTCTTATCTCCGCTATCGTTTCCATATTTCTCGCGGTGATTGACGAGTTTATGGGGTGGACTTTCGAAATAGACGGCGATGACCTTGGGTTTCTCAGCACACTCTACTATATTGCCATCATCCTACCCTATCTCGGGGTGATCATAAGACGCCTCCACGACACGGACCGCAGCGGCTGGTGGGTCCTCATCGCGTTGATTCCACTGGTTGGCGTAATTGTGCTGCTGGTGTTTTTAATTATAAGGGGCACCGAAGGCGACAACCGATTCGGACCGGATCCAAAAGCTTCGGAGGCATCGGAGACCTGGTGAGTATTGAGCCGGCTTCCGATGCGGCCGGCGCGGCTTCAGCTATCGAACTGAAAAGGCCGAATCAGTCGTGCACGTCACGCTCTCGACTGAACAATACTGTCATGGACCTGGCGCATGAGTTGGTTATTATTGGCCCGGGTCGCGTCCATGATCAGGAACCAGTCGATGATCGTCCAGATGAAGAACCCGCCGAGGGTCAGTAACTTGGCTATGCCGAGGCCAATGTCACCAATAAAAAACCGGTCAATTCCGAGCGAACCGCCGATGATACTGACAGCGAGGGCGGTTCTGGGGTCTTTTCGCCGGGTTGCGAACTGCAAATCGAACTGCAATTGTTCCTCGTTCGTCAGATCCTTTTTTGCCAGGTTCGCTTCGCGGATTTCCGATTCAATGGACATGCTTTGCTCTCCCGGTTTGTTGAGGGCTGCTTGCAGGACAGGTACGTGCTGCAACGCTGCGATTCGAAATACGCTATCGGCAAGAGAACTTGACAACTTTCAAGTTAAATCACCTACTATTTTGGACAAGCATTTCCTCCGCTATGTTTCATAATTGACGAATATGCCCTGCTGACGAATTCCGCCATGGGCTGTGGAATCTGAATCAGCGGCAATCGCGAACGCCCGGTTGTTTCTCCAGGCATTCCACGAAAGGACAGATCATGATCCGGGTGGGTTCTATTGGACTAGGCGGAATGGGGTCGCACCAGGCCAGGGCCTTCGACGGCGTGGATGGTTGTCAACTGGCTGCGGCCGCGGACCCATCCCCGGAGATGCGGGAGAGATTTGCGGGGAGCTTCCCGAATACGCGGCTGTTCGATTCCGCCGAAGCCCTTGTCGACAGCGGCGAGGTAGACGCCGTCGTGGTCGCCGTGCCCACCGGCCTGCATTACGCCGCGGTATCGACCGCACTGGCCGCCGGCATTCCCGTGCTTGTGGAGAAACCCATGGCCCGTACGGTGGAGGAATGCAAGAGATTGAACGATGAGGCGGATCGCCGGAACACCGTCCTCA
Source organism: bacterium (assembly GCA_965202605.1). GTDB lineage: Bacteria > JAAXHH01 > JAAXHH01 > JAAXHH01 > JAAXHH01 > JAAXHH01. Next base: position 556,454 of record OZ241838.1, on the reverse strand, counting down.
TGGTCGCCCACTGCCGCCGCTTCGACCCTTACTGGAAGTCCTGGGGCGCCTGTGTGGCATCGGGAAAACTGGGTGCTCCCATACTCTGGCGCAACGCCATGGCCGGTTTCGGACCGGGCAGATGGTACATGGACCACGATATGGGCGGCGGCCCCCTCATGGACGGCGCCGTCCACAACTACGATTTTGCGAATTTCCTCTTCGGAGATCCGGAAAGCGTCTTGTCCAGTTCGGTCAATCTGGATCCGGAATCGACCGCCCTGGACACCTGTTCCGCCATTGTCCGATACCGAAACGGAAACCAGTTGCTCATGTCGTGGAGCTGGGCGGCGCGGGGGAACGGACTGCACGACGTCATCGGGCCGAAAGGCTTCATTCAATTCGGTACCGGCGACTTGCCGGAACCGGAAGACGACGTGCCTCATCAGTACTGCTGTTTCACGGACCGGGAGGGTGAGCAGACGCTGATCAAATCGAAATCCGAGCCCGACATGTACACCTGTCAGGCCGAGCATTTTCTATCCTGTGTCCGCGGAGACGTCACGTGCCTTTCGCCGGGCACCGAGGCTATCAAGGCCATCGCCGTTGCGGACACCATCCTCCGGGCCGGACCCGGCGGCGAATCGCGGGAGGTGTCATGGACTTGACGGACGGCGTGTGGTGAGTCTTTCACCACCGGGAGATCCGGTCTGAGCGGTTTGCCTCGGTTAAATGAAACCGGTGGTACATCGGCCCGTGATCAGTGCAGTCATTCGTTGCGTGATATCAATGTCATCGCGTGTCGACCTTCACCAATCCAAAAGGAATCTGTTATGAATAGGTTACTTTCCTTCCTCACAAACAACCTCGGCATGACCGACCTCGGTCTGCTCATCATCCGCGTCGTGATCGGCTTCAGCATGGCGGCGTTTCACGGCTGGGGGAAGATATCCAATCCCGAGCGCTGGGCCGCCATCGGCGGCAACATGGAACTGATCGGCATCAGCTTTCTCCCGGCGTTCTGGGGCTTCATGGCCGGGTTCGCGGAGTTCGTCTGCTCGATCCTCCTGATCCTCGGGCTTTTCTTCCGTCCCGCGGCGACGCTGCTCGCGCTCACCATGCTCATGGCCATGCTGCGTCACCTGTCACTGCCCGCGGACGATCCGGGTTCGGGACTCGGCGGCGCGTCGCACGCCATGGAACTGGCGGCCGTATACATAGCCCTGTGGTTCAGCGGCCCAGGCAAGTACAGCCTGATGCCGGGAAGAATGAAAGAACAGGCTTAGCCCCGGGATGCGTGGTGCGCCAACCGAAGCATACCATGAGTCCGTTCGTTCCATGAGCCAGACGGTCAAGATCGGGGTAATCTCTGATACCCACCGCCTGTTGCGACCGGAGGCCCTGGCCGCCCTGGAAGGAGTTGAACGGATCATTCACGGCGGGGACGTGGGCGGCGAGGATATACTGGATGCGCTTGGTTCGATCGCCCCGGTAACAGTAGTTCGGGGCAATACCGACTACCAGTCCTGGGCGACGCGGCTGCCGGCTTGCGAACTGATCGAGGTTGCCGGAAGATCGATCTACGTCGTGCACGACATCGAGGACCTGGGCGTTGATCCGGTCGCCGCGGGCGTCGATGTCGTGGTTTTCGGCCATTCCCACCAGCCGGTGCTGGAACAACGCGGCGACGGGGTGTGGTACGTCAATCCGGGGAGCGCCGGACCGCGGCGCTTCGGCCTGCCCGTAACGGTCGCCCGGCTCGAAGTATCTTCAACGAGTATTGACGGGGAAATCGTCGACCTGGATATATAGGAGGGAGCCGTCAATACACGGCCACGGTCATGGCCTCGAAGCGGTCCGTGTCCCACTCCGCGCCCCAGCCCGGACCGTCGGGCGGAACGATATGGCCGTCCGCGATCAGCGGTTTGTTGACCATGCCCCAGGTGCTGGCCGTGTCTACGAAACCGTTGCCGCCTGTTTCATAAAAGCCCGTATTGTCTATACAGCATCCCAGATGGGCATGGACGAGCCCGAAGAGGCCCCCTTCGGCGTTCATCTCGACGTTGGTGTCGTACATCTCGGCGAAATGAGCCATTTTCAGCACCTGCGTGGTCCCGAAGCGGGCGTTGGCGCGCAGCAGGTCGGTTGCCCCGGACATCAGCCGCTGGGTCGAAATGCCCAGGTCGTGCATCAGTGTTTCGTTCCCCATAACCGGTATGGTCAACTCCTCGCACAGTATCCGGTACTGGTGCTCTTTCTGTTCGTGCATCGGCTCTTCCAGCCAGACGAAGTCCAGTTCCTCCATGACCCGCCCCACCTCGATGGCTTCCTGGAGCGTGTAGGAGCAGACCGGGTCGTTCAGGAGCAGGTAGTCGGGGCCGACGATCCGGCGCACCTCGCGGAATATGGGAATGTCCGCTTTCCCGCCCTTATAGGTGTGGAATTTATAGGCGTTTACGCCGAATTCCTTTCCCTCCTGAATCATCCGCAGGTAGGTCTCGATATCCGAGTCGCCCCCGGTCAGGTAGGCCGGGAACCGGTCTCTGACCCGGCCGATCAGGGCGTAGACCGGCAGGCCCGCCTTCTTGCCCGCGATGTCCCACAGGCAGTTGTCGAAGTCCCCGAACCAGCCCGGTTTCTGGTACAGCCAGCGCGTGCCCTTGTGAAGCAGCTGGAACAGTTCCTCGCGGTTCAGCGGGTCCCTGCCCATAACCTGGGTCCGCAGGATCTCCACCTGCTCCCGGTCCATCGTGGTCGTGCACGTGCCTTCGATGCCTTCGTCGGTCTCGACCCGGATGAAGTGCTGGCGCAGGTTGCCGCCCTTGGAATGGGATTTGCTGCCGTGGGTATACTGCGTGCGCCTCAGACCCGGGACCCGTTTCAACAAATGGTAATACTGCGGCTGGTCAGGGTCTTCGAGGACGAACAGTTTGATGGCTGTGATTTTCACGCGGTATTCCGCTGTGCGGGGGAATCAGCCGGGAGCTGGGCGATGAACTGGTAGTCGGGGTCTTCTTCCTGGCGGTCCATGATCTGGATGATCTGCTTCCAGGTCTCCCAAAGTCCGCTGGTGCAATAGGGCATCTCGTGCCTGATGAGCCGGTGCAGCCTGCCCAGCCTGTAGCAGGGCACCGCGGCGTACATGTGATGCTCGGTATGGTAGTTCATGTGCCAGTACAGGAACTGCAGGACGGGGTTGATATAGAACGTCCTGCAGCACAGTCTGTAGTCGGGAACCTCGTCCTGAAGGCCCACGTGCTGCGTGGCGTTGCACAGGAACTGAAGCCATGAGCCGAACATCTTGGGGAAGGTGATGACCAGGGGAACGACCCAGAGGCCGTACACCAGCGATACGCCCGCGATCAGCACGTGCCCGGTGAACATGATCCGTTCCCAGTTGGTATAGGCGCGGCGCCGCTCCGGATCGCTCTCCGGAAAGAGCTCCTGCGTCCATCGGTCACCCGGGATCTTCCCCGCGACGGCCGCCAGCCTGCCTTTGATAAGGTCGTAGGGGTAGCGGTAGTTGACGATCGACCACTTCCACATGTTCCGCAGGTCGAACTTCGCGGGCAGGACCACCTCCTGGTCGTCGGGATGATGGAGCGTGTACTTGTGATGTTCGGTATGGCTTGCCCAGAAGTGGTGATGGCTATGCCACCCCAGGAAGGAATAGACGCGGAGGAAGAACCGGTTAAGCCAGCGGGTCCTGAAGACGGAATCGTGGACCAGTTCGTGAAACCCGTTTACCAGGAAATGCCAGAAATGCCCGTTGACGAACACCAGCAGGGCGGTTACGTACCAGGGCCAGTTAAGGGAAGAGTAGATGGCGATCCCGGCCCCCGCGGCGAGTACGGCGAGATAGCCCAGGGTCTGGACGAATCCGAGGAAATCGCTGCGCCGGTTCAGGCTGGCCAGCTGTTCACGGGTCACGCGGCAGCGGTACCACTTCACGCGCTTCTTCGGGAGCGGCGCGTTGTACTCGGGTCCCTCGGTCAGCACCTCCTCGTCGGTCAGCGCGGCGGGGTCCGGACCGACGATTTCGGGCGGCACGGGCGCTTCGGGCCGTCCAGGCTGGCCAGGCCGTCCGGGCCGGCCGGCAGATTCAGCCGGTCTGGAGGATTCAACCTGTCCGTTGGAGTCCTTGACGGATTCGCTCACGATTTCATCCCGCGTGGAAATTGTGGTTGGGAACACATGAACAATAAGGCCGGTTTCCGGCCATCGTCAAGGGTAATCCCCCTTGAAATCGCCTGGATTCCGCTCCAAGCGCCATCGTTTCCGCTCCGCCCGGTCATCGCATCCGCTCCGCACAGCCGGCTATCCCTTCCGTTCCGCTCCGCCCGGTCATCGCATCCGCTCCGCACAGCCCGGTCATCGCCCACTACGCGGCTTCATCCTTCAGAAACCGGTCGAACCAGTCCACCATCCATTCGAAGTACTCGAACCGGAATACGTGGTTGCCTTCGGGCTGGTATACGCGAAAACACTCACCTGCACCGGCGTCGCGGTATACCGGCGCCACCACGCGTATGAGTTCATCGACACCGGACTTCGGCATGTCCTCGTCCGACGTGGGGGCCACCATCATGAAGGGACGGGGCGCGATGCAGTTCGCGACAATCTCCGGATGGTCGAAGTAGCGGAGCATGTGGGGCACGTAGAAGTAGGCGCTGTGCCGGTACAGGTCGCCGCCCCGTATGACGCTTTCCAATTGTCCTACGCCGCCGCAAATGGGCACGCCCGCCGCGAGCCACGGGGCGCAGGCCATGGCGTACCACGTCGCGTTCCCGCCCAGGGACATGCCGGTCAGTCCCACCTTGTTGTTTCCGATCCGGTCCTGGGCCTCGAGCACGCGGACGCCCCGAAGCGCTTCCTCCACGAGGAGCCCCATCTGCGAAATGCCGTAGGCGAGCAGGTGCTTGAGTTCGATGTACCAGGAAACCTCGTTCGTGCCCCGGCCGTGGCAGCCCTTGGGCGAGATGGCGAGGGTGACGTAGCCTCTCCGCGCCAGTTCCCGGGCCCAGCCATAGAGCGGCGGCTCATTCGGACCGTCCTTGTAGAACCGTTCGAGGGCCATGCGCTCGGCCGACCCGCCCGTCCCCGGCACGCAGACCACGCCAGGGAGGTATTCGGCCGGATGGTGCAGGGGCTCGATCAGGATGGCCGGGACCGTCTCGCCGTGAGAATTGGCATATGTAAGACGCGTGAGCCGGACGTCGTCTTCCTCCCGCGAATCACCTGTGGAGAAATCGACCTGCCCGGGGATTTCCGCCATGCCGAAGAGTTCCAGCAGCTTGTCGCGGGTTTTTTCGGGCGGAATCGACTCGGGAAACCGGGGGCGCAGGCCTTTGCGGTCATAGGTGGTCTTGAACGGTTTTTCCATGCTGCTCCTCACGATCGGTCCAGCAAAGGCGTGGAAGAGAGAAGACTCTTAAAGCCCGCGGGAGGCCGGCCGGCAATCCATGCAGGCCGATGGGTCCAGAACCCCGAGGGGCCGGGCCCGCTGGAGAGGGCGTCTCCCCCTACACGGCATAGGGTGGAAACTTGTGCGTGTGGCTTTGCGCGACTTCGTTGCTCAGTTCGCCGTCGCGCATGAAGTCCTTCTCCCGGCCCTGCTCAACGATCAGGTCCCGCAACTGCTCGCGAAGGGCCCTGGCCCCTGGATGATCATCCCCGTAGAGGTTCCGGCACTCGAGCGGATCTTCCCGGAGGTCGTAGTACTCGAATTGCCCGGTCCGGTAGTGCCAGATGAACTTCTTCCCGTGGTCGACCAGGTAATGGCCGAATTCGAGGTGCTCGGCGTGCAGGGCCCCCCGGTCCAGCCGGTCTGTCTCGCCTCGCACGAGCGGCATGAGTGAACGGCCGTCCATGCGGCCTGGCGCAGGCAGACCGCATACGTCGAGCAGCGTGGGCATCAGGTCGGCCAGGCCCACGGTCGTATCGGGATAACGTCGGCCAGCGGGGAGATCCATCTGCGCGGGGAAGCTAAGGACGAAGGGCACGCGGATCGAACCTTCGTACCCGTAGGACTTGGCCCAGTAGTGGTGATCGCCCAACATGTCGCCGTGGTCGCCGACGAAGGCGAAAACGAGATTGCGCAGCTGGAGCATGCGCCACATGTGATAGGTGAACCGCGTGACCTGGGAGTCCACGTGGTCGATGCAGCCGTAGTAACCCGCCCGCGCCCGCCGGACGTTTTTGGGCGAAAGAGGAAGATACTCCGCTTCCGGGAACGGGCCGTGGGCCTTGACGAAGGACATGCGTCCACCCACGTAGCGGGACGGATCGCCTATGGCCGGACCGGGAACGTCGGGATCGCGGGCGTACCGCTCGTAGAAGAACGCGGGTGGATCCCAGGGAGGGTGGGGCTTGCTGAAGGACACGAACAGGAAGAAGGGAACGTCCCGGCCGTGATACCGGACGTGTTCGTCCATGACGCGTATGGCCTGCGTGGCCGTCCACGTGGTCACGTGGAACTCCTCTGGAAAAACGCAGGGACGCGCCGAGTACCCGTTGTTGGTCACCCCCGCGTTAAACAGGCCGAAGTCGCCCCATCCCTGATCGGCAAGCCAGTCGATGTAGTCGTCGCGATATCCGCTGGAGAGGAACCGGCCTTCCTCGTGGGAGATGATCCGGTCGAAGCCGTAGGGTGCGTCCTGGGGGTAGACGTGTCTTTTGCCGATACAGTAAGTCTTGTAGCCGTTGCGCTGGAACACCCGGCAGAGCGTGTCCGGCTCGTCCCACGGCGCCATGTCGTCGAAACCGACCATGCCATGGGTCGTGGGCCACTGTCCGCTGAAGAGCGTCCGGCGGGCGCCCACGCAGGAGGGCACCTCCGAGACTGCGCGGGGGAAGTAGTGTCCGGTATGGGCAAGGGCGTCGATGCCGGGGGTGTGGACCACGGGATGACCCGCGATGCCGAGGGTGTCGCCGCGAAGCTGGTCGGCGCAGATGAGTACGACGTTGGGGCGGTTGCGCTGAGTCATCGGAGGTTCCTGGCCCTGTCAACGGCAGGTTCAGATTCCTGCCCGGACAGCCGGTATCCGGAATCGCGGAGGCCGATCGTGATCACGACGGGAGCACTTTCTGTCCCAGGACGATATGATGGAACAAGGGCCTGGTGCGTTCAGGCAGCGCGTCATATTGCTCAGGGGTCAGCGGCACTACGTCATCCGGCCGGAATCCCCGGTTGGCCGCATCGCGTTCGAAGTCCGACAGACCGGGAATCAGCGGGTTGAGGTTGAACCACCACGCCGCATACCGGGCGATGACGGCCATGCGGGTCTCGTCGCTGTCGTTGTGTCCATTTATGTGCCAGGTACGGCTGTCGAAGAGCAGCACGCTTCCCGGATTCCCTTCGGCCTGGATCTCCGACGGGTGGCTCGTTCCTGGCACCAGGCTGCTGTCGCCCGTCGGATTGTTGCCCGCCTTGTGGCTTCCGGGCACCAGCACCGTACCACCGTTCTTTCTGGTAAAGGGCGTAAGCATCCAGAGGCTCGTAAGCAGCAGCGGCGCGTCGGGATAGGGCGCCGGGATGCGATAGTCGTAGCCCTGTCCGAAGGGCCAGTCCGCGTGAAGACCTCCGCCCGGATCGTCCGTCCGGGGATATCCGGGGTGGAGGATGACGCCCGTGGTCATGGAAATGCGGACGTGCTTGCCGAAAAACGCTTCTGTGACGCCCATGATCCGATCATCGGAAAGGTACGGGGCGATCGCCTGGTCATAGGCGATGAGCCCGCGGATTGCATGACGGCCGTTTACCAGGTCCTCGGGCCGGCCATCTGCCGTGGCGATCAAGCTGTCGCGGACCTCCTCCACCTGATCGGGTGGTATCACGCCGTCTACAACACACCAGCCCTCGATTTTGATCCGCTTGACGAGATCTTCGACGGTTGACATGCCCTTTCCTTCCTTTTAATGTGAGTCAATGAACGCTTAAGTGAGTCAATGAACGCATGATGCGGGTCAATGAACGCTTAAGTGAGTCAATGAACGCTTAAATGAGTCAATGAACGCATGATGCGGGTCAATGAACATGGTTCATGAAGTTCGAGTCTGCTGCAAGATCGATATTCAAAGCGCACCATTTTGTAAAGGCGATTCTCGTCACGCCCGACGCCTGCAGGAGCTGTTATGGTTTCATACCGTCCCCTTGGCCGCACCGGACTGAACGTTTCGACGCTGAGCATGGGATCCGGCGGCTATAATCGGCTGGGACAGTCCAGTGATCCCCCGCTCACTGAAACTGACATGCGCCGGCTCGTCCATGGGGTCCTGGATCTGGGCATAAATCTCTTCGATACTTCTCCGGGCTACCTTGAAGCCGAGGCGATTCTCGGACGGGCCTTTAAAGGTATCCCCCGTGACCGATTCCACATTGCCACCAGGGTCGTTCTCTCGCAATTCGACGAGGAACGCGGTCCGATCCTGATGACGCGCGAGCACATCACGGAATCTATCGAGACCAGCCTGCGCCGCCTCGGGATCGACGCCATCGACGTGGCGTTGATCGCCGCGACGGAGAAGGCCGATTTCGACTACATGATCAACGAGCAGTTTCCCGTGCTCGAACGCCTTTGCGAACAGGGTAAGATCCGATTCCTCGGATCCAGCGAAACCGCGTTGACCGACGGCGCCCATGAATGGCTGCGAGCGTCGGTGCCGACCGGGAAGCTGGACGTCATCATGATCGCCTACAGCATGCTCAACCAATCCGCGCGTCACACGGTCTTCCCCTACTGCAGGGAACACGACGTGGGGGTCATGAACATCTTCTCGGTCCGGAACATCTTCAAGGATCCGATGCGTCTCAGGGAGACGATAGAAGACCTGCAGCGCCGGGAGCTGCTGGACGAATCCATCGATCCCAACGCGCCTTACGACTTCCTGCTCGAGGACCCCGAAATCGAAACGCTGGTCGAAGCGGCCTACCGGTTCGTCGTTTACACCGAGGGCGTCACCACCGCCGTGTGCAGCGCGGTTACGCTGAACAAGATCGAGCAGAACATCCACGGCATCGCCAAGGGGCCTCTCCCCGAAATGCACGTGAATCGTATCAGGCGGCTGTTCGGACACATCAGTGAACCCGTCGGGAACTAGCTCCATTCCTTCCCGGCGCCTTCCAGCCAACGCGCCCGCTTCCCGTGGGCGGCGACGTACTGAAAGTCGTATCCGGAGGCGTCCTCGTCCACCGGCATGCCGTGCCCTTCGGGCGGATGGCGTGCGATCACGTCCTCGTCGATGTCTACCCCCAGGCCCGGCGAATCCGGGACGATGATATGGCCGTCTTCGATGCGAGGCTGACCGCTCATGACCTCGTACCGCTGGGGAACGTCGCAGGCCAGATGCTCCTGGACCAGGAAATTCGGAATGGTAGCGATCAGGTGCACGGCCGCCATCTCCGCCACAGGCCCGAGGGAGCCGTCGTGGGGCGCCATCATGACGGAGTGGCTCTCGGCGATGGCCGCAAGCTTCTTCATTTGCGAAAGGCCGCCGAAGCGTCCCGTGTCGGGCTGGGCCACGTCGATGATTTCCCGTTCGATCAGGGGAGCCAGGGCGTAGACGCCGGGATGGCTCTCACCCATGGCGATCGGGATGTTCACGGCCTCCGAAACCCTCGCCGCGGCCTCGATATCCAGCGACGGCACCGGGTCTTCGTAGAACAGCAGGGCATAGGGCTCCAGGCGCCTGCCGAGCGCGATGGCGTCCCGGGGGGTCTGCCACGGACCGCCACCCGCGTCCACCATCAGGTCGACGTCGGGTCCGAACGCGTTCCGCAGCGCCTCGACGCGGGAGACGCAGTCCTTCCACCCGAACAACTTGAGTCCGGTAAAACCGCGCTCGACCAGTTCGTGGGCCCGTTCCATGTCGAAGGCATGGCCGTAGAGCCGGACGCGGTCCCGCATCTTTCCGCCCAGCAGGTTCCAGACGGGCGTGTCCAGGGCCTTTCCCTTGATGTCCCACAGGGCCATCTCGATGCCGGTCATGGCCCCGCTTCCGACCACCCCCGTCATGCCGTGGCCCATGACCGCCGCGAACATCTTCTGCCACAGGCGTTCGACGTGGAACGGATCTTCGCCGATAACAAGGGGTTCGAGATCGTGTATGGCCGTTTCGACCACGCGCGGCCAGCCCCAGCACTCGCCCACACCGTATATCCCTTCGTCGGTATGTACTTTCACGAAGAGCCATTGGCGCCAGGTGGTCTGCCCCGGCGGCGAGGCGTTCATGAGAAACGTGCGGACGTCCGTGATTTTCATGGCTTCATCGGGAAAATGATTCGTCGCTCAACTTCCGCGCGACGCTTTCGATCTTCTCTTTCATGGTGTCCTCCCCGGTTTCACCGTACCCGCGGTTCCAGGATTTCCCTGAGCCGGGCGGCCACCAGGGCGTCCTCGCCGGGCTCCATCATATAGGGCATGATGGACAGGCCGCCGCCCCCGCCCATTTCGATCCGGGGCTCGCCTTCGGACAGCTTCGAAACAACATCGTCCGGATCGATGTCGATCGCCCGGGTCTCCCAGTCGATGTGCAGGACCGGCGCCACGTTGGACCTTCCCGGCTGCCGGATCGCAGTCCGTAAGGACGGAAGATGGGCAACCGCGTCGATCACGGTCTGCAGATACCCTTCCCATGCCTTCCACTCGGCTTCGTGATCTCTCGCCACCCACTGTTCCACGGCCGCGAGCAGCCCCATGATCTCCTCCTTGCCGGCCTTCATGGGGCGCGCGATGGCGTGGTGCGGCGCACCGTTCGCGAAGGCGGCCCACAGCAGTTCGCGCCGCCCCAGAACCAGCCCGGAGGCCTGCGGCCCACGGAGGCACTTTCCGCCGCTGTACGCCACGGCGTCCACGCCGTCCGCCAGGTACGGATTCGGCACATCCGGCCGTTCGGCGGCCGCGTCCACGAAGACGGGAACGCCGTGGTCGTGGGCGATTTGGACAATCTCGGCCACGGACAACGCGCCGTCGCCCGCCCGGTCGCCGAATACCGCGACCATGGCCGTACGCTCGTTGAAGGCGGCCCGCAGCGGTCCGGGCTCGTCGTCGACCTCCACGAGCGAGATCCCCACCATGCGGATGGCGTGGTCGTAGCTGTGGCGGTGCGTCCTGAGCGTAACGACTTCGTTCTTCATCCCCGACGTGTCCGGCAGCCGGGCGATCTTGTCCGGGTCCGTTCCGGCAACGCACGCGGCGGTAACCTGGCAGAGCGCGGCGGCGCACCCGCTGGTCACGAGTCCGAATTCCGCTTTCATGACTTCGCCCAATCGCCGGCCGACGCCTTCCATCAGTTCCTCGATATGCACGTACTTCCTGGATGCTTCGGACATGGCCCGCCTGACTTCCGGCAACATGACCGATCCGCTGTACATGGTCAGCGTGCCCTTGCAGTTGATCAGGGGCCGAACGCCTACACTGCCGTAGGTGGGGTAATCCTGGGGAGGCATCGGGTTCCTCTCTGTTTTAAACGTCCGTATCGCATGGTCACGTCCGGCACACGACGGCCAGATTGCTCACGCGTAACTGAACCGTAGGCGCTGTACAATCTACCATCAGGGCGTAGCGCCTGTCTAACAGATTATGCGCGGCGCTCAGGTTATATTCTTGCAATAAAGTGACGCCGATGTAGATTGCTCCGTACAGTTTAACAAATGAACAGTTTACGTTTCGCTATGTTTTGTAAACACCACTGTGAAAGGATGAGTCTCTTGCGTGTTTCAACTATGATCTCAACGGTACTGGCGTCTGCCCTGATCCTGGCTGCCTGCAAGGGCGATCAGGGCCCGCTGGGTCCCCGGGGTGACCAGGGTGTCCAGGGCGCGCAGGGCGTACAGGGCGTACAGGGCGTACAGGGCGTACAAGGCGTACAGGGAGCCAAGGGTGAGAAGGGCGATAAGGGCGACCCCGGCGAGACGCTCAACTGGGCCGATGTCATTGAGCAAGGAAACCTGTACGATTCCATCTACATCGTCGGCGTGTTTACGGAAAAGGGTTTCCGACACATCGGGACTGCGTTCAGCGCTTACTTCTCGGACAAGCTATGGACAAACGCCCACGTCGTGAAGAAAGCCCTGGAGTTCGCGACCGAACCTGAAGTCGCGGCGTTGAATCCGATCCTGGTCGTCGCTCGTACCGGTACACGGCTTGGCGGCGATGGAACTTATCTGTGGAAGCCGTACATCATCCATCCGGAATATGATGATACGGCGATGTCCGCGGACATCGCGCTGATCGAGATCAACGGAACGATTACTCATGCCACGCCGTCTTTCCTGCCCAGAGAATACACCGACGAACTGCGTATCGGGCAGCCGGTGGGCACGTTGGGTTTTCCGGGTTTTCCCGCGATTTTCGACGCCATCCTTCCCTTGGCCAGCTTCAAGGAAGGGACGATCAGCGCACTCAGGCCGTTTTATAACGAGTCCTTTAAAGCATTCCCCCTGAACACCGGCCAGTTGGTCCACTACAACCTTGCGACCCGTGGCGGTACGAGCGGGAGTCCGGTCTTCGATCACCAGGGATTCATCATTGCGGTAAATCACGCGGGGATCAATCAGCGCATTCCCTTGCCGCCCAACGAGGAGGATGAGGAGGAAGAAGGCGAGGGTGAAGGAGACGGCGAGGGAGAGGGTGAAGAAGAGGAGGAAGAGGAAGAAGAGGAAGAAGAGTTCCTGGCGTCTGTGGACACGCTCGATAACTTCGGCGTAAACATCGCGGCTGCGTGGGATCTGCTGGACTATCTGGCCAGCATAGATGCCACCGTTACGCTCGACGGATTGAACGATACGGATACAGACAGGGTCGGCGTACAGTCCGATCAGTACACGGAATACCAGGCCTTCCCGGCCAACTGGAATGGAGAGACATCGGCCCCTTAGTCCGGTCCACAGGATAGCGCCGGGAGGCGGCAGACCATTTGACAAGTACCGGGACTTCCTGTAGGGTGGGATCGTTGAATCCATGTTGCCTCGGGGCGCGACCGATGTTGCCTCGGGGCGGTACGGTAGGCTTCGTGGCGAAACTCCGCAATGGCATCAATATCTTCCAATGAACCGTGTGCTTCCCGTTGTACTGCTGGCGTTCGTCTGTGTATGTATCATCCCTCTCTTTGAATTGCCGGGCACCCTGACGGGTCAGGTCCTGAAGGGGTTCTTCGGGCTGTGCGTCCTCGTCCTGCTCAAGGTCGCCTATAACAAGATGGTGCTGCCCGGCACGTTCATCGGAGCGGTCTTCTTCGCGCTGGCGTGGTGGTTCGTCCCGTCCTGGCCCATGTATCTGTTCCTGGTCCTCATGTTGGGCGCGCTGTTCGTAACATGCAAGACCGCCGAGGTTTTCTCCCGCGGACCAGGTTGATCCTTTTAACATAATTCCCGTGACAGTGCCGCCGCCGGACCGTATCGTAATGTGGGCGGATCATCATCATGAGTACGTGCCCATGGGATATGGACCGCGTCACACGAATTCGAGACAGTTCAACAGGGGAAATGAAATGAAAAGGGCGCTCGGGTATCTGACGTTGACGCTTGTCCTGGCCGTGTTTTGCCGCAATGCCGACGGGCAACAGAACTGGGACGAGGTGATCGTGGAAGCCCATCCCGTAGCGGGCAACATCCACATGCTGACGGGCAGTGGCGGGAACATCGGTGTCTCGGTCGGGGATGACGGCATCCTGATCGTCGACGACCAGTACGCTCCGCTGGCCGACAAGATCAAGTCGGCCCTTCGCGGCCTGCACGCGGGATCTCTCAAGTTCGTCCTGAACACCCATTTCCACGGCGACCACGTGGGCGGCAATCCGATCTTCGGCCTGGAGGCGACCATTATCGCGCATACCAACGTCCTGAAACGGCTATCCACGCCTGAACAACGGGGCGACCGGACCATCCCCGCCATGGTGGAAGACGGCTGGCCGGTGATCACCTTCGACGAGGAGGTGTCGGTACATTTCAACGGGGAAGAGATCAGGCTGGTGCATCTACCCGAAGCGCACACGGATAACGACAGCTACGTCCACTTCACCGGATCGGACGTGGTGCACATGGGAGACACCTTCTTCAACGGACGCTTCCCCTTTGTGGACCTGCGCAGCGGCGGTACGGTAGACGGACTGATCCGTAGCATCGCCCACGTGCTGTCGGTGATCGGACCGGATACCCGCGTCATCCCGGGACACGGCGCGCTGGGAGACCGGGCGGCCCTGCAGTCCTACCACGATATGCTCGTGGCGACCACGGATACGATCCGCGCGATGATGGCGGATGGAAAATCGCTCGACGAGATCAAGGCGGCTGGTCTGGGAGATGACTGGGCCGGATACGCGGGCGACTTCGTATCGGAGGCGCGCTGGATCGAGACGATCTATAACAGTTCCGGTACCGAGAAATAACGGGAGGTTACCTTGCGGATCATCGATGCGCATCAGCATCTCTGGGATACGGCTGAACTGAGTTATCCCTGGCTCGAGGGGTTCGACGCCCTGCGTCAGCGTTATGGACCGGAAGACTACCGGGCGGCCATAGACGGCATCGACATCGTAAAGTCCGTCCATATCGAGGCGGATCCCGCGCCGGGCGCGGAGGTGGCCGAGGTGGACCGGCTCGTGCGCATCGCCGCCGAGGACGGCATGATCGGCGCGATCGTCGCCACGGCGCCGCTGGAATCGGAAGACCGTGAAGCAACGCTGGACAGGCTGGCCGCGGACTATCCCACGGTGGTCGGCATCCGGCGCATGGCCTGGCACCACGAAGATCCTGGGTTTTACAGCTGGCCGTCCCTGATCGAAGGCGTCAGAGCCCTGCCCCGGTACGGATACACCTTCGAACTCTGTGCCAACGTCACGCAGCTCGACGCCGCGGTGACCCTGGTGCGCGCGACGCCCGATGTCACCCATGCCATCAACCACTGCGGCGGACCCGACGTCGCGGGCGATGGATTCGCGCCGTGGGCGGACTACATGAATCAATTGGCCGGATTTCCCAATACGGTCTGCAAGATATCAGGGCTGGTCACCCGGGCGAAGGCAGACTGGACCGGGGACGACCTGAGGCCCTACATCGATCACCTGCTCGACGTATTCGGTTTCGACCGGGTCATGTACGGCAGCGACTGGCCGGTTTGCACGCTCGCGGCCACGTACAGGGCATGGTTCGACGCCCTCACCGATGCGGTGAAGGACATATCCGACGACGAGCGCCGCAAGCTGTTTCACGACAACGCCAGCGCTTTTTACCGATTGGGATGAACAGAGCCTGGGGTTGACGGGAGTTGTAAGAATGTCTGTCGTAACGGGACCGGGCGCCGGGACTGACGTGCTCGAGCCTGAAGTGCGGGAACGGGCGTGGCCCCGGCTCCCCGGCTTCAGCGGCGGGAATACCGGTTTGGATGACCGGGGCGGTGGAAATGACGGCGGGGACGGCCGGCGAGGAGGCGGGGACGGACCGTCCGAACCACCTGGCTTCCAATCTGCTGAACCATCGGCCTCTGGCGCCAGCGTGCTGGGCATGCTGATGTTCATCGCCAGCGAAGCCGTCCTTTTCCTCACGCTGATCGTCACGTTCGCCGTGGTGCGGGCGGGATACCCGGAATGGCCGCCATCGGACCAGCCCCGGCTACCCGTGATGGTGTCCTTATTCAACACCCTGGTCCTGCTGGGCAGCGGCGCCGCCATGTACGGCGCATGGCGGTCCCTGCGGTGCGGGCGGGTGCAGTCCGCCAAGCGACTCCTGACCGCGGCCACGCTGCTCGGCATCCTGTTCCTTGTGGTGCAGGGCGTGGAATGGGTCCGGCTGATCGATTTCGGACTGACGGTCACCCGGAACATCTATGGCGCGGCTTTCTACATAATGATCGGGATGCACGCCCTGCACGTCTTCATCGCCGTCCTGGGGCTGCTCTACGTGTTGCGCAGGTTCAGCGGAGGATCGTATACCCGCGAAGAACACGACGGGTTGACCATGGGCGGAATGTTCTGGGGCTTCGTCGTGCTCATTTGGCCCGTGCTGTTTGTATTCGTATACCTTTTGTAAGCGCCCTCCTTCCTGCAATCGGATAGTCGTTTCTCAGCGAAAACGGAGCGAGCATGAAATCGTCTTTCGGCACCGTCGTCCAGCGTGCGGCGGAGGCGTTGAGCGCCCAGGGTAAAGACGCCAACCAGATCGCCAAGATCGTATGCGACCAGGATCCCGAAGGGTACAACTACGGTATCGGTATCGTCGTGGACGGGCGGGGCAAGGCATGGCCCACTTCCGAGACCCTGCTCGATCATGCCAGGGCCGAAATCGACAACAGCCTCCTCGGCGAATACATGAGCACCGCTTCCCTTGCCGCTCCGTTGAAGGAGGCCGTGCTGCGCTGGCAACGCATCCCGAAGGAATACTGGGACCGCTTCTCGCTGCTGATTCCCTCGGACGCCGGCACCGGGGCGGTAAAGACGGCTGTCGAAATGGCCCTGCAGCTGTATCCCGGCCTGCGGGCGATCGGCGTGGAAGAACTGTCCTGGCCCGCGTACAAGGCCATCGCCCGGATGAGCAGGATCTCGTGCCGTGAGTTTCCCATAGGCGACCTCATGGATGCGCCGGACCTCCTGCGGGTCTACCAGGCGGGTCCCATGAACACGACCGGACGCGTTCAGTCCCGGGAGACCATGCGCAACCGGGCGGCTGCCGCGAAGGGCCGTCCCGTGCTGCTGGACCGGGCCTACTCGGGATTCGAGTACGCCCGTGCGCTCGATTTACGCGGGTATGACGAGATCATGGCCATGAGTTACGACGACCAGCTCCGGCCCTTCATCGAAAACGACGTGCCCTTCTGGGTGTCCGTCAGCCCCACCAAGTCCTTCGGTACCTTCGCGCTCCGCCCCTGCGGGATGCTCCTGGTGCACATGCCCGGTACGTCCCGGTCGGAAGAACTGTCGGCGCTGGGCAATACGGTGACGCGTGCCCGGGGCTCGTCCTTCGAACATCCCGTTACGCGGGCCTTTGTATCGGCCCTGGTCCACGATCTCGCGCGTCTGGAACGCGAACACGCCGACATCCTCCGGCGCGTTGCCGCGGCGGAGAACACGTGGAAGGAAAGATCCGCCGGAACTACGCTCGCCGAACTGTTCACGGACAGCTACGCCGGCCTGTTCCGCAATCCCCGCGTCGGTGACGAGGCCCGGGCGGCGATCTACGACGCCCACCTGTATCCGGTGTTTACGCCGGGACGCTGCCGGCTCAACATCACCGGCCTCCCTGAAGAGGAGGACGTCGCCGGCGACCACGTGGCGGTTTTCGCAAGATTCTGCCGGGGATAAGAGTCAGGCGCCGGATCCATTTCCCGCTTGTTTCCACCGGCTCAACGGGTTAATTTCTACGGCTTGAATCGATGGAGGATCCGCGGTTCCCTTTCGACCGCGTCGGGATTCGCGGCAAACGTACCGGGGACTTCCGGTTCGCGGTCATCCGCAGTGTGCACACTGACACCATTCAACACCGATTTGAAAGGACGTCACCGCATGGCACAGGTCAGCATCGTCAGGCATAATCCCATCGCCATTTTTTCCAACCCCACGGAAGTCATCGTCAAGGACGACCACAACCAGGTATTTCGTCTCATCGAACCGAGCGGAAACGTCGGCACGCAGTACCCGAACGACATTGGTTCCGAGTGGTTCGGTACTATCGAGAACCTGAACAGGAACCTGGTGATCTGCGGGGTCGACTGGTCGGACGTCTACAAGACGGACGTGCTGTGGACCACGCCATCCGGCGACCGGGACGTCTGCGACAGGATGAAGGATGACTACAACGCCGTTTACGCCCCGATGATCGACGCGGTGGCCGGTGGTCCGCTTCGGTCCAACCGCATGGCGCGGTTTACCCATCCGGAAGGATTCCCGGACCCCGTGGCGCTCTTCGAGGTCCAGATCAAGGCCGTGGCCGGAGAAAACGTAACGATCAGTGACGGGGTGATCGACTATGGGTACTGGCAGGACCACCAGCCGAGCGGCGCCTCGGTCATGCATACCCGCGACGGCGAGGTGATTACCTCCCTGGGGTCCGACCTGGCCGAGGAAACAGCCTTCGTACTCGACGAGCATTACCTGAAGCCCTTTGCTGAAGCGGGTGTCGACTTCAAGAAACAGACGGTGTGGATGGAAATCCTGGTCGCCGTCGACGACGCACCCGGTAATACGTGGGAAAGAATCGATACGGTACGACGGGTCTTCGAAGACTATTTCGGCGACGACCGGCCGGCCGGGCTGATCTACCCGGTTTCCCGCATCCCGAACCTTGACGGCATCGTGGAACCCCAGCCCCGGGTGGTATCCGGCGACGTAGACATAGGGCGTTCCGGCCAGATCGAGGACGGCTTCAGCACGTGGACGTCGATCCAGTACGGCGGCGTCACCGAGGTCATGACCAGCGCCGTGGGCGGTGACGACGCCGGCCGGCAGCTTTCCACGCTGGACGCGCGCATAAAGGCAGCGGGCGGGAACGGACTCAAAGAGGACGGCATCTTCAACAACGCCTACGTGGTCGCCGGCGAGGACTCGGCCGCGAACAGGGCCTGGATACAGGAATTCAACGCGTCCTTCAGCGCCTGGTACGAAGGCACGGCACCGGCGGGCCGCACCGCCCAGTTCATCGGCGGCATCCAGCAAGCGTCCTACCCGTCCGGCATTTCGAACCGCGCCATTTTCGCCGGGTAAGGCGGTAATGTACAGCCACGGGAAAGCGGTTCAGCCCCACATGACCAGGGGGAGGCATGCGTGAACCCCGGCCTCCTCCTGTGTCTTCTTCTCTTTTTTGCCCTACCTGTCTTTCAAGTCGCTCAGGACGATTCCGCGCCTCCGAAGCCTGACACGCGGCCTGTCAATACGGTTGGCAAGGCCATGCCCCCGGATGCAGCGCCCCTCGCGCGACAGGTTTATTCCTTTCACCTCCCTGAGCCCACCACGCTGGATATCGGGATCGCCGTCTACGAAGCGACGGGCGCGGTGTTTTCGTTTGAAGGCCTCACGCGGCCGGACCACAATAACGAACTCATGCCGGCGGCGGCCGAGCGATGGGAGTCGTCTCCTGATGGCACGCGCTGGATCTTCCACCTGCGCACGGGCGCGAAGTGGAGCGACGGCAGACCGGTTACCGCCCATGATTTCGAGTACGCCTTCAAACGCATGGTCGATCCGGCCAGCGCGAACAGGAACGCTTCCTTTTATTACGAGATCGAAGGGGCGAAAGCCTTTCACCAGGGACTGACACGGGATGCGGGTTCCGTCGGCGTGCGGGCTGTCGATGACCACACGCTGGTCATTCAAACCGCCCTGCCCTGTCCCTACCTCCCCTATATCGCCTCCTTTCCCGCGTCCGTTCCGGTGCCTCGCTGGCAGGTGGAAAAGTACGGGCCCGGTTGGTCTGAACCCGGCCGGTTCGTGACCAATTCGACCTTCAAGCTGGATGCCTGGGATCACGGCTCCCGCTTCGAGTTCGTCCTGGATCCGAATTACAACGGGACCCCACAGGGGATACGTGGAGCCTCTCCGAGGACGTGGGCGCCGTGTTTCTCTACTACGGCAAGAAGGCCGCCCTGCGAAAACCATGGCTCAAAGGCATCAAAGAGGATCGGGACGGCGAATACCCCTTCTGGGGCAACAACACGGGCTATTTCGACATCTATATCGGAGAGACCGGGCGCTAGCGGAACGCCCCGTGCAGCCCTGACCGTTTCGGTTTGACAATACCCGTTGTGTGGGTAAATTCAGGAAGATGCGCCCGGTCCCGGTATCGCGGGATTCGACCGGGCGCCTGGCCCGGCACGCCCGTACATGCTGGTTTCTGTTGATCGAGGCACACCGTTTGCAGTCACACCGATAGCCTGCCAGGGTTTATTGCATCCGTCGTCAGAAAGGAATACCAATGAAAGCGGGACAGGTGATCGCGCCGGAACATATCGAAATCGTGGAAGCGGAACGGCCGGACCTCGCGCTGGAAAAAACCAATCCGGAGGGGCTGAAGGACCTGGTGCTCGTGCGTACCGTAAACGCCGCCATCTGCGGAAGCGACCATCCGTTGTTTACAGGCCCGGCAAACTATCCCGCGCCGCCCGGCGTATCCCTGCACGAGAGTATCGGGGTCATCGAAAAATCGTGGTCGAATGGATGCGGGGAAGGTGATCTCGTACTGGCCCTGCCATCCGGCTCGAGCGCCATGGCCGAGTACTTCCTTGGACTCGGCGATTCCGTGACTCCCCTGCCGGTGGGACTGCCCCGGGAGCAGCTGTTGATGGCCCAGCCCCTCGGTACCGTGATCTGCTGTCTGCGGAAACTGGGCCACTTCTTCGACGCCGAGGTCGCCGTGGTCGGCCAGGGGCCCATGGGGCTGCTGTTCACCACCTTGATGCGGAACCTAGGCGCGGCGCTGATCATCGGTATCGACCAGTACGACAACCGTCTCGCCGCGGCCCGCGAGATGGGCGCGACGCATACGGTGAACACGCGGCACACCGATCCGTCCGAGGCGGTTGCCGAAATCACGGAGGGGCGGATGGCCGACGTGGTAATCGAGGTCGTCGGCGTGGAAGAGACGTTCAACCTGTGCGTGAAGCTGGCCCGGCACAAAGCCCGTTTCATCGACTTCGGCGTGCCCAAGACTCCGCGTTTCACGGTCGACGTGCTGGATCTGTTCCGGAAAAACCTGCAGCTTACGACTTCCGTGGGACCGGATATACAAACCGATTTCAAAAGCGCCATGCGACTGATCGGGGAAGGACGCGTGGATCTCGCGCCAATGATCTCGCACAAGTTGCCTTTCGCCCGGGTACAGGAAGGCTTCGAAATGGCCACGAAGCGCAAGGGCGAGTGCATCAAGATCGTCATCGATTTCGAGGAAAAGGGCCCGGGCAGATAATCGCCCGGAAGTCTGCCGGAACGCGCGCGGACGGTTCAGCATGCGCCGGAGACGCTTGGAGGAACCTAGATATGCACAAGACCATCGGTACCGCGGCAAAGACTGTTGCAATTTGTTTGTTCGCCACTCAGATCGCCTGCGGCGGCGGCGAAACGACAGAAGATCCCTGGAACAGGGTCCAGACGATCCTGTCGGAGTCGAAGGATATCGTCGTGCTGGACGGTACGGAAAAGGCGGCGCTCAAGTACGATGGGATGGACGATCCCGTATTCGGCGACTGGATGGTGCGCCACGCGCTGTCCGACCCCGAGAACTTCAACCCGTATACTTCCAGCGACCAGGGCGCTACCCAGGTACACATCTACGTCTTCGAGTCCCTGCTGGAGCCGGACTATGATCCACCTTACGCGCAGCGGGGATATATCGCCGTGGGCTATCCCGTCGTGTCGGACGATTATCTCACCTATACGTTCACCCTGCGCCAGGACGTCCGGTTCGCCGATGACGTGCCCCTTACGGCGGACGACGTACTCTTCAGCATCAAGACCATCCTGACGCCCACTGTACGGGCGCCGCACCTGCGAAACTACTACGCATCCATCGTCAACGTCCGGAAACTGGGCGACTACGAGATCAGTTTCGAATGCAGGGAACCCTATATACTGAACGATCTCTTCCTCGGCAGTTTCGGCATCCTGCCCAGGCACTTCTACGACCCGGACGGACTGCTGGACCCGGTGCCGATCACGAGCCTGATAGACGGCAGCTGGGAAGCAGGGGAACACGCGGACCGGGTGCGTCTCTTCGGAGAACGCTTCAACCAGGACTTCAACCGTCTCATGCTCGGTTCGGGTCCCTATGCCGTTGCGGACTGGGAGGATGACGTGGTCACCGGTCAGCGGGTCGTGCTCAGCCGCAACGAGAACTACTGGGGCCGGGACGTAGACGGACTTCCCGCCGCCGGTCACATGGACAAGGTCGTTTTCAAGATCATAAACAACCAGGACGCCGCGTTCATCGAACTGACCAACGGCAACCTGGATATCCACAGCCTGAAGCCGCTGGAGTTCAAGGAGAAAAGCTGGTCGCCCGGCTTCGTGGACCGATTCATGAAGGGCATTCAGTACGCGGGCGGCTACACGTACATAGGATGGAACAACGAACATCCCATTTTCCGGGACCGGCGGGTCCGCCAGGCGATGACCCACCTCACCGACCGGGAAGCCATGGTGCGCAACCTGCTCTTCGGGCTCGCGGAGACAGTCGAAAGTCCAATCCACAAGTTCCGTCCCGAGTACAATCACGACCTTCAGCCGTACGCCTTCGATCCCGACCGGGCCCTGGCGATTCTGAATGACGCCGGATGGACGGACTCCGACAACGACGGGATTCTCGACAGGGAGATCGACGGCGAAAGGACCCCCTTCCGCTTCGAGTTTCTCGTAAACTCGGGCAATCAGCTCAGGAAGGATATAGCGCTGACCCTGCAGAGCGCCCTGGAAGACCTCGGCATCGACTGCCAGGTACGCGAACTGGACTGGTCCATCTTCCTGGAAAGGGTGAAGAACAAGGACTTCGCGGCCGTCACCCTCGGCTGGACCGGCGGGACGGGCCTGCGCTTCCCGCCCGATGCCTACCAGATCTGGCACTCGTCCCAGATCGAGGGGAACGGATCCAACTTCATCAGTTTCAGGAACGACGAGTCGGATGCGATCCTTACGGCCTACCGGAAGGAATTCGACATGGACAGGCGGATCGAAATGTACCGCCGATTCCAGGAGATCCTTCACGAGGAGCAGCCCTATACCTTTCTCTGGAAGTCACGGGTAGCCAGCGCGTACAGCCGGCGGTATCACGGCGTCAACTGGTATCCCGCCGGCGCCGTGACGCAGGAGTGGTGGGTCGAGCCCGCCGACCAGATGTACCAGTAAGGCACCGCGTTTTCGATCAGAACCCGGCGGGAGTCCACGTTCTCCTATGCTCGGTTACATCCTTCAACGTTCGCTGCTCATGGTCCCCACGCTCGTGGGGATCACGGTGATCTCCTTTTTCATCATGCACCTCGCCCCCGGCGATCCCGTGGACCTGTTCCTGGGCGGCGTGGCCGGAGGCGAGGGGCTGGCTTCCGATCGACAGCGGGATATCGAGAAAACCCGCGAGGATTTGCGCAGACAGCTGGGCCTGGACAGGCCGGTCCACGTGCAGTACTTCAACTGGGTCACGGCGCTGTTCCTGAAAGTCGAGTCCATAAACGCCTTCGACCGAAGCGCTTTGCTGGCGGACGGGTTGCTGGAACGGATCGAGGCGTCGGAACGCCGGGCTTTGACAGCACTGGGCAGAGCGGACCAGAAGGAACGGTTTCTCGCCCTTGTGCGCGACTGCGCGCCGCGGGAGGCGAGCGAGCTGGAACAATCCTCTTTCTGGGAAGGCAGGACCTTCAGCGCGGAGGGCAACTACAGTTACCGGGGCGCGGGGATCGAACTCTTCAGGCTGTCCGGCTATCGATTCGTTACGCTGGATTTCGGCCGTTCCTTCAAGGACAACCAGCCCGTGATCGGCCGGATCATGGAGCGGTTGCCCGTCACCCTCGAAATCAATATCATCGCGATCATCATCGCCTACCTGGTCGGGCTGCCGCTCGGGGTCTGGCTCGCGGTCAGGCAGAATACCCTCACGGACCGGATGCTGACGACCGGCACCTTCGTCCTCTGGTCCATGCCCTCCTTCTGGGTAGGCATGCTGCTGATCATTTTCCTGTGCAACCGGGAGTTCTTCTACTGGTTCCCGGCCTCGGGCATACAATCGCTGGAATCCTCCAGCGACTGGAGCACCTGGCGGATCCTCACGGACCACATGTACCACATGTTCCTTCCCGTGCTGACCTCCGCCTACATCAGCTTCGCGACCATATCCCGGTTCATGCGGACCAGCATGCTGGAGAACCTGCGCCAGGATTACGTTCGGACCGCCCGGGCCAAGGGATTGACGGAAAAAGTCGTTATCCTGCGGCACGTGTACCGCAACTCCCTGATCCCGATCGTAACCACCTCCGCAGGACTGCTGCCGGCGCTGATCGCGGGTTCCGTATTCGTCGAAACGATATTCACCATTCCCGGGATGGGATTGCTCGGGTTCGAATCCGTGCTGACCCGGGACTATCCCATGGTCATGGCGATTTTCACCATCGGCTCCCTGCTTTCGCTCCTGGGCATCCTGGTTGCGGACATCCTGCTCAAGGTGGTCGATCCGAGGATTACCTTCGATCAGTTGCATGGTTAGGAGATTGACAGTGGGATCGAACCCGGCCGCGGAAAAAGTAAAATCGACGGTAAACGGTAAGCCGGTCGATGCGGTAGTGAACGAGGGCGGAGAAAGCTTCTGGCGGCTTACGCGCAAGGAGTTCCGCAAGAACCGTCCGGCGCTGTACAGCCTGTACGTCCTCGTGGCCATGGCCGTCCTGGCGCTTACCGCCGACCTGATCGCCGGCAACAAGCCGTACTACATGGTCTACGAGGGAGAAACCTACTTCCCGGCCTTCAGGCAGTACGCCGTTTATACCGGGTTGTTGGACTGGCCGGAGGAGTTGCGGACGCGAAAGAACTTCAAGCGGTACGCCTACAGTGACGCCGTGTTTCCCATCATTCCCTACGCGCCGGACGAGATCCAGCTCGGAGTCCGTTACGAGCGGCCGGGAGGCACCCATTTCTTCGGTACGGACCGGCTTGGCCGCGACGTGCTGGCCGGACTCATCCACGGCACGCGGTATTCGCTGACCATCGGGCTGGTTTCGGTGGGCATATCCCTGCTCATCGGCGTGGGACTCGGCGCGCTGGCCGGCTACCTGGGCGGGTGGACGGACCTGATCCTGTCCCGCGTATTCGAACTCTGGGCCGCAATCCCGCCCTTCTTCCTGATCATCACCGCGGCGGCCTTCTTCCCGCCGAGCCTGTTCTGGATCATGATCATCATCGGATTCACGGGATGGGTGGGCATTGCCCGGCTGACCCGGTCCCAGTTCCTCCAGGTCCGGGCCTTCGACTACATCGCGGCCGCCCGGGCCCTGGGCTGTTCGAACCTGCGCATCATGGCGGTGCACATCCTGCCCAATGCCATCGCGCCCGTACTGATACCCGCGGCGTTCGGCGTGGCCGGCGCCATCCTGGCCGAATCCGGACTGAGTTTCCTGGGCATCGGCGTGCCCGCCGAGGTCATCACCTGGGGATCGCTGCTGGCCGGGGCACGGAGCAACATCGCGGCATGGTGGCTTGTGATCGTGCCCGGATTCGCTATCTTTATCACGGTAACCCTGTACAATCTGCTGGGTGACGGGCTGCGGGACGCGCTCGACCCCAGGCAGCGCGGCAGTGCATGAGTTACATCGTGGACACGCTACAGAAAGGGAAGTGGAGATTCATGAGAGGCGACTTGTGAACACGATCCTGCGCGTAAATGACCTGAAGACCTACTTTGACACCGAAGGAGGCGTGGTGCGGGCGGTCGACGGCGTCAGTTTCGAGCTGGAAGCCGGCAGGACACTGGGCATCGTGGGAGAGTCGGGCTGCGGCAAGAGCATGACCGCCTACTCCATACTGGGATTGATCCCTCAACCTCCGGGCCGCATAGCCGGAGGCGAGATCCTTTTCGAGGACAGGAACCTGCTGCAGCTCCCGCCCCGCCAGATCCGCGCAATTCGGGGCAACGACATCGCCATGATCTTCCAGGAACCCATGACGTCGCTCAATCCGGTGTTTACTGTCGGCGAGCAGATCGCCGAGGCCATCCGTCTTCACCGGGACGCGGACCGAAAGGACGCCTGGCGACGGGCCGTCGAGTTGCTGGACCTGGTGGACATCCCGCTGCCGGAAGAACGGGCCGGAAGCTATCCCCATGAGCTCAGCGGAGGCATGCGCCAGCGCGCGATGATCGCCATGGCGATCTCATGCGATCCCAAGTTGCTGATCGCAGATGAACCAACGACTGCGCTCGATGTGACCATACAGGCGCAGATACTCGACGTGCTGCGCCGACTGCAGGACGAACTGGGCATGGGACTGATGCTGATTACCCACGACCTGGGCATCGTGGCCGAAATGGCCCACGAGGTACTGGTCATGTACGCTGGCCAGGTAGTGGAACAGGCCGATGTGAAGACGCTTTTCGGAAATCCCCGCCATCCCTACACCCGCGGACTGCTCGCATCCGTTCCTACCATGAGTTCCGGTACGGAGGAACTTTCGACCATAGAAGGCACGGTGCCGGATCCGGTGAGCTTCCCGTCGGGATGCCGCTTCGCGCCGCGATGTGAATTCGCCGTGGAAGCCTGCGGCCGGCCGCAGGCGCTGCTAGGCGTGGAGGACCGTCACGTGGTCCGATGCAGCGAGTGGCAACGGGTTATGCAGGCGGAGATGGTCTGACGGAGTGAGACGCATGACTGTATCGAATGAAATGTTGTTGCAGGTTCAGGGCCTGAAGAAACACTTCCCCGTGGGAGGCGGACTGCTGCACAGGCACCGGTCGATGATAAAAGCCGTCGACGGCGTCGACCTGACGCTGGAACGAGGCGAAACGCTGGGACTGGTGGGCGAAAGCGGATGCGGCAAGACCACGATAGGCCGGGCGATACTGCGCCTGATCGATCCGTCCGAGGGATCGGCAACCTTCCATACCGCCCTGGAAGAGGGTGAAGAACGTCGACCTCACGCGGTCTTTTCCATGAAGAAAGGCGATCTGAGGCGGCTGCGGCGCCAGATGCAGATCGTGTTTCAGGACCCCTACGGTTCGCTCAACCCGCGCATGACCGTGGGCGCTCTGCTCAGGGAACCTCTGACGGTTCACAGCCTGAGCACCCGCGCGGAGGCCGGTGACCGCGTGACCGACCTGCTCGAGACGGTGGGGCTCAATCCCGCCCATGCCCGCCGGTATCCCCACGAGTTCAGCGGCGGCCAGCGCCAGCGCATCGGCATCGCCCGGGCCCTGGCCGTCCGGCCCGAGCTGATAATCGCCGACGAGCCGGTCTCGGCGCTTGACGTCTCGATCCAGGCGCAGATCATCAATCTGCTCAAGGTGCTGCAGGAACGGTTCGGGCTCAGCTACCTGTTCATTTCACACGATCTGCGCGTGGTGCGCCATATCAGCGACCGGGTGGCCGTCATGTATCTCGGCAAGATCGTCGAGACGGCGACCAGGGACCAGCTCTACGCGAAGCCGTTGCACCCTTACACCTCCGCCCTGCTGTCGGCGGTTCCGCTGCCCGATCCCACCCTGGGGCGCGACCGGATCATCCTCAAGGGGGACGTGCCCAATCCGGCGGACCTGCCCCCGGGGTGTCCGTTTCATCCCCGGTGTCCGCTGGCCGAAGCCCGCTGCAGGACCGAGATTCCCGTGCTCGAAGACAAGGGGAACGGCCACCGGGCGGCGTGTCACCTGGTCTGACGTCTGACGACAACCGGTTCGGGGTTCAAATCAGCTTTCGGTCTCGTCCCTCAGCAAGCGCAACTCATCCAGAAAACCCGCTTCCATGCGGCTCTTCTTCTCTTCCGGCAGGAAGCTGAAGCGAACTGCGTTCAGCAGAATCTCGTCGATGGTCTCCCGGCAAAATCCGCAGGGATCGACGAGTAGATTCAGTTCACCAGTCAGCGTGGTATTGAACAGGGGGGGATCGTCCGAATTGATGGTGACGGGCACGCCGGACTCGTGGAGGCGTTTCAGGGGATGGGACGCCACGTCGGGATAGATGCCCAGACAGATATTGCTCGTGGGACTGACTTCGAGGAGCACGCGGTGCCCCGCGAGGCAGGACACCAGGTCCGGATCCTCGATGGCCCGGACGCCGTGGCCGATGCGTTCGGCGCCCAGATACTTCATCGCGTCCCAGATACTTTCCGGCCCGACGTGTTCGCCCGCGTGGGGCGCGCTGTGCAGTCCGGCCGTCCTGGCCCGGTCGAACCACGGCGCGAACGGAGCGGGCGGATACCCGGTTTCCAGCCCGCCCAGTCCCAGGGCGACCACGCCGTCGTTCCTGCCCTCGATGGCCACTCCCGTCGTATAGTCGAACCGGGCTGTTTCGGGGTAGTCGTTTCGAACCAGGTCGAACACCCAGTTGATCTCGCAGCCGAAGGACTCCTTCACCCGGCGACGCCCTTCCGTGAGACCCGCGAACCACACGTCCTGGTCGACCCCATTGATCCAGAGGTGGGTGCTTGGCGAGAAGGTAACCTCAGCGTATCGTATGTTCTGCCGGGCCATGTCGGCGCCGAATTCGTAGACGATCAGTTCGAAGTCCTCGACCGTGCGCAGGCAGCGGGTGATCCCGACGTACACCTCGATGAAATGGTGGAAGTCCTTGAACCGGTACCAGTTGCGCAATCCCTCCTCGTTGTCTGCCGGCAGGTCGACGCGGTGCCGTTTCGCCAGCATCAGGAGCGTGGAAGGCTGGATGGCCCCTTCCAGGTGCACGTGCAGTTCCGCCTTGGGCGCGGCGGCGATGTAATCGTAGAGGGGCATGTTGCCGTTCCGAGTATGGTCACGCTTTAACCTGGGTACAAGTAACGGCTTTTCTGTTGCGCGGACAACCTCTATAGACATTTGCCATGACAATCTCATTGACCGGCGCTATACTGTTCGGGTCAGATCAAACGTCAACAAGGAGTGCAATGTGGAACTATCTGTCGTCAGCGGCGGCGTATTCAAACTGGACGGAGGAAGCATGTTCGGCATCGTTCCCAAGCCGCTATGGCAGAAGATCTGTCCTCCGGACAACCTCAACCGGATCACCAACGACACCAACTGCCTTCTCATCCGGAAGAACGGCCGGCTCATCCTGGTCGACACCGGCTACGGAGACAAGATGACCGAACGGGACCGGGGGATTTACGGGATGTCGGGGACCACCATACTGGGATCTTTGTCGGCCATGGGCGTATCCGGGGAAGATATCGATCTCGTCATTCTGAGCCACCTCCATTTCGACCACGCGGGCGGCGCGACCCGTACGGACGACGAGGGCAGGATTGTCCCGGCATTCCCCAACGCGCAGTACGTGGTTCAGAAAGGCGAATGGGAGGACGCGCTGGACGATTACGGCACGATGAAGACCACCTACCGCCCCGAGAACTACCGGCCCCTGATGGACCGGGGCGTGCTGACCCTGGTGGAAGGCGATACCGGGATCGAGGACGGGATCCGGGTGGAGGTGACCGGCGGCCATACCCGGTATCATCAGTTGGTGAAGGTGGAGTCCGGCGACACAAGAGCCGTGTACTCAGGCGACATACTGCCCATGACGACCCATCTGCGCGCGCCATACAACATGGCCTACGACCTGTTCCCCTACGATACGATGGTCGCCAAGACGCGGCTGCTTCGGCAGGCGGCCGACGAAGGCTGGATCATCGTCTGGGACCATGATGCCAGCGTGTCTTCGGGCAGGATATTCAGCGAGGGGGACGACCGGTTCGGATTCGAAGCGGTGGAGATTGACCCGCTGTCCACCTGATTCAGGGCGTTGGTCCGGTGGATCCCCGTCCGGACCGTCGTTTCACGCGGTCTAGCGGGCGCCCGCGCCGAAAACCTGCGTGCGCCACATGACCCGCCGCTGCCCGTCGTCGAAGGGTGTGCGTC
Organism: bacterium; assembly: GCA_965202605.1. GTDB lineage: Bacteria > JAAXHH01 > JAAXHH01 > JAAXHH01 > JAAXHH01 > JAAXHH01. Next base: position 526,969 of record OZ241838.1, on the reverse strand, counting down.
GGTGCATGGTACAGCGGTTGTCCCACATGACCAGGTCCCCGACCCGCCACTGGTGCTTCCATACAAATCTCGCAGCGGTCGCGTGGGCGATTAATTCCTCCAGCAGGACCTCGCCTTCTTTCTGCGCCATATCCGCGATATGATGGGTCAGGTGGGGACTGACGTAGATCACCTTGCGTCCGGTCTCCGGGTGGGTGCGCACGACGGGATGCATGGTGGGTTCCGGCGTGTTCAGCGCATCGATGGGGTGGCGGTGGACCGCATGAAGCCGGTCGATGCGCGTCTTTACGGCGGGATCGAGGGCTTCGTAGGCCGCGTACCCACTGGCCCACATCGTTTCGCCGCCCTCATCCGGGATCTCCAACGCGTACAGCATGGAAATCGTACCGGGTTCCGGCAGGTAGGACAGATCGGAATGGAAGGGAATCTCCTCGCTTCCGAGGGCCCCGATGGGCCTGCCGTCCTCGGTCACGTTCGAGATGACGAAGATCTCCTCGATGGGACGGTCCGGCTGCGGCCTTACATGAGGGACAGGGGCGCCGAAGTACCGGGTGAACCGTACCAGGTCCGGCTGGCTGATCTGCTGGTCGCGGTAATACAGCACGCAGTGCGCGAGAAAGGCCGCGCGCAGCGTGCTAACGGTATCCGCGCTCAGTTCACGGCGCAGATCGAGACCGCGTACCTCCGCACCCAGCGCGCCGCCGGTCGGTATGACTGCTAGTTGACCCATCATGCCTCACTCCGCCAAACGGCTCTCGGGCATCCTGCCCCCAGCGTGGAACGCGGGATACCACGCTTACACATTCGTCGCGTTCGGATCATCCCAGAACGCTTCCAGTTCCACGCCCAGGCCGTCCACGGTCCGGTTGCACCAGGCGAAGAACCCCGCAATCTGGTTGATCTCCAGGATCGCCTTGTCACCGAAACCCGCGGTCCTCAACTGCTCGATGTCCGCTGCCGTGGTCGAAGCGGGCGCCAGGGTCAGCTTGCGGACGTAGTCCAGCATGGCGCGGTCGGCGGCGTCCAGGGCCGCCTCGCGGTAGTCTTTCTTGATCGCATCCACCAGTTCGCGGTCGTTGATTTCTCTGAGGAGCCCCTCCCCATGATGGCGGATTCAGTACTCGCACTCGTTCAGAGCCGAGACGGTCGTCGCGATCATCTCCCGCTGGCCCAACGTGAGGTCGCAGTCCCCGTGCATCAGACCCTTGTAGAAGGTCATAAGGGCGCGGAGCGCCTGCACGTTCAGGCTGTGGGCCTTGATGATGTTGTCCACGCCGCCCCACGAGCGCATCGAGCCCTGGTAGATCCTGCCCAGCGGGCCTTCGGCTTCCGATTCGTCGATCGTGCGTATCCATGCCATGGCTTTCTCCTGTCGGTTGACTACAGACCGAAATGACGCCGCATCCGGGTCACGGCGGCCTTTTCCTCTTTGCTCAAAGATTCGAGTTCGTATTCCTCTTCCGTGATCTGATTCCGGTATTCGTCGAAAGGCAACCCGCCCTTGCCGGTTTCGTTGAAATAGGCGCTGAGCTGGTAGCGCTGGAAGATATTCATCCTGGGATAGTCCTGCGTCCATACCGCTGCGTCGTGCAGCACATGGGTCGAAAACACGAGGACGTCGCCCGCGTCCATGGGCACGGTGATCGATACGGGCGGATAGTCGCCGACCTTCAGGCCATCAGGCGTGCCGAAGGCCGACTTGTGGCTGCCGGGCACCAGGCTGAAACCCGTGCCCGCGGGCACGTCGGCCAGCGCGACCCAGGTGGCCAGGTGACTGCAGTAGATCTCGCCGCCCGCCGCCTGGTAGTCATTGTGGGGATTCCGGAAGCCCGGGGGAAACTTGAATCCACTGTCGTCCCGGTGGTAGGCCTGGTGATCCTCGTCCCGCGGCGACGCCCGGTCCATCTTCGTGAAATTGCAGTGGAAGAGCCGGGGCAAGCCCATGGTCAGGCCCGCGACCACGCGGATGATCGCAGGGTCGGCGTTCAGGTCCTGGAACAGCCGGTGCCCGTACTGGATATGGTCAAGGTGGGTCTTGCAGGGCTCCTGGCGATGCCTGAGAACCGGCGCCGGGATTTCGGATTCATCCGCGGACAGCCAGTGATCCACGACCTCCAGGATGCGTGCCAGGCGGTCCGGCGCGATCACGCCGCGCAGGCGCAGGAATCCCTGCAGGTCGAAATGCCACTTCTCGTCGTCGGTCAACAAGTGGGCGTAGTCCGAAGGCATGGACTGTGCGCTACCTTTTCAGTCAACTAATGCCGTGGCGGTCAGGATGTTGGTCCAGCTGGGAATAGGCAACAATGAAGATCTTCACGACCACCCATGTGGTCGATGGGCAGGCTTCCGTTTTGGCATCGTTGATCTCCTTATCTAACTCCCTATCTGCTTAAGGTTCTTATAGCGATTGGTCATTCGATGTAGACTCAAGCTCTTCCAGTGCTTCCTCCAACTGGAATTTGATATCATCCCAAGATTTCGTTTCCCAACTGTAGGCCTTATTCTGGGCTTCCCTTACTTGTCCAGATGTCATGTTGGATTCGACAATATCTCTTGCTTCCCTGGCTTTTTCATCCCGCATACTCGCGAGATTAAGATACATGTGACCTTCAACTACATCCTGGTCTACTCCTTGACCCAAGGCATAGGCGATACCAAGTTTCATCTGAGAATCCACATATCCCTGAGATGCTGCGAGAAAAAAGCACAGGACCGCGATACCATAGTTCTGAACTACTCCAACACCGTTATAGTAGATGTCTCCCAACTCATGGAGTGCCGGCGGATGTCCATGTGTAGATGACTTCGAATACCAATGGATGGCCCGGCTCATATTACGAGCGGTTCCCCTACCAAAATGATATGACAACCCCAGCATATACTGAGCTTTTGCATGATCCTGATTCGCAGCGCGCATCATCCAATAAACCCCGGTCGTATCATTCCTTCGTATCCCACCGCCTGTCAAGTACCGATAGCCTAGATTGTACTGGGCTTCGGGATCTCCTTCATTCGCCTGCATCTGCAAGTAGTACAGCTCATGAGCAGGTTGCAGATTCCGTATTGTCGGACTTCCACAGCTTACTGTTGTAACTATTGTAACTATCAGAATCAGGACTAGCCTTGTTTTCATCGCGACCTCCTCAACGATATGTTTGTCAAGCCCATGATTTGTCCGTTCCGGCTTAAATCCACCTACCTGCCCAGCCAGCCCCCATCGACGGCCAGAATCGCACCGTGGACGTAATCGGCGGCGTCCGAGCTGAGGTATACCACAGCGCCGCCCAGGTCTTTCGGAGCGCCCCACCGGCCGGCGGGGATACGCTCGGATATGGATCGGGACCGTTCCGGGTCGGTCTGCAGCGCGGAGGTCAGGTCCGTCGCGATGTACCCAGGCGCGATACCGTTGACGTTGACGCCCCTGGACGCCCATTCGTTGGCCAGGGCCATGACCAGCTGCGCGACCGCTCCCTTGGACGCCGCGTAACTGGGTACGGTGATGCCGCCCTGGAAGGAAAGCACGGACGCGGTGAACACGATCTTCCCGCGGCCACGGGCGACCATGTCCCGGCCGATTTCCCGGCTGAGAATGAACGGCGCGTTCAGGTTTACGTTCATGACCGTGTCCCAGTATTCGTCGGAATGCTCCTCGGCGGGCGCGCGCAGCGTCAGGCCGGCGTTGTTGACGAGGATATCGATTTCCGGGAAATCACCCTTGACCTTGCGGATGAAATCATACAGCGCGTCCCGGTCGTTCAGGTCGGCGCCGTAACCGGTAAACTTGCGACCAAGAGCGGTGACCGCTCCTTCGATTTCGCTTCCGGACGTCTCCATCGACGCGCTCACGCCCACGATATCCGCGCCTGCTTCGGCCAGGGCCTCGGCAAGGCCCCTGCCGATCCCCCTGCGGCAGCCGGTTACGAGTGCGGTTTTGCCATCCAGTCTGAATGCATCCAATATGGACATGCGTGTTCCCTTGAGCAAAGATCTGGTACTGAGCAACAAGTCGAACGGGTCGTCTGATTTCAGCTCATCCAACGAGTCATCAACAAGTGGATTTAAGCTTTAAGAAAAAGCGGTTGGCGGGGGTTTTTGTCAATTGGGATTTGAGGAGGGTCAAGGTACAGCCGATCAGGCGCGCGAAGGCTCCCTGCCCCGTGGACGGCACACGTGCGCGTCGGGCGCAGAGGTGTCACATGCGCGTCGGGGCCAGGGGCCAGGCCTCCAGCGACTGTAGCCTGGCCGCACCTCCGCGTGCGAACAGGCTGACGCCGATGCTGTCTGTCCGCGTCGGATAGATGCGCTGGGTAACGCATTGCCGGCGGTTGGCAAAGACCTCGAGGATCGAACGGTCCAGGAATACGCGCAGGATCAGCGGTTCGCCCGGCGCCAGTTCGAACGGCCCTTCCTGGGCGGTGACGTACTGCTCGGGTCCGGTCAGATGCGGCTGGGGCCCGCGGTAGCGGGTGTACCGGATCTCCTGGTCGAGCGACGACCGGCTGACGTCAACCCGCAGCACTCCGGCTGCAACGTCGCAGGAGACAGCGGTTTCCTCCTCGCCCTCCGGGGAGCGACGCACCTTCAGCCCCACTTCCCGCGCCTCCAGGGGATTGATTTCAACGGCCAGTTCCAGGCAGTCGCCTCCGATCCCCTCGATAGCCACTTCAGAATCGGCAGGCACGTCAATGGACTCGTGCCGACGGGAATCCATTCGCAATGCTTCGAGTTCAGGGACAGGGTCGATCTGCAGAAGGCCGCCGGGCCCCGGCGACAACAGGCGCGGAGCGGTCATAACGCCCGACCATCCCGATGCGCGTTCGCGCTCCTCCCCGCGCAACTCGCGGACCCAGTCGAAGAAGATGCGCCGGCCCTTTGCGTCCAGCAGGGTGCGCGGACCGCCGAGGTGACCCCCTTCCCAGCTCATGCGCCCGTGAATCTCCGGGTAAAACAACTCGTCCCGGACCTGGCCGATGTAGTACTGGCTTCCCTGCAGATGGCTGCAGAAGAGCAGCATGTGCCGGTCGCCGAGGGAGAAGAAATCCGGCACGGCGCAGTCTTCGCCCCCTTCGGTCCACGCCCGCCGCGACCGGTAGAACAAATCGACGAACTCCCATGCGCGCAGGTCGGTCGACCTGAACAGGTACGCCGCGTCACCCTGGTCTTGCGGGTCGCTCTTGTTGACGGCGGCGTAATACAGGTCGCCGTCCAGCCACCCGCAGGGGTCGTGGATCGTGTAGCGGCCAAAGTCGGCGCTCCCAACTGCAGGCTGGGGGATCACCGGATTGCCCGGGTCTTTTGTCCACTCGATCAGGGAATCGTCGCTGCTGCGGGCGAGGCAGAGGCCGTCGGGGTTGCCGTAGTAGATCAGCGTTGGGATTCCTTCCTTGCTGATCAGGGCTCCGCCGCTATAGCAGCCCTTTCGGTCCGGTCCGTCCGCGTCCGGTTTCAGCGCCACCGGATGATGGACCCAATGCACGAGGTCGGTGCTGGAAGCATGGCCCCACTGGATGAGATGCCAGTATGCGCCGTCCGGGTTGTACTGGTAGAAGACGTGGTAACGGCCTTTCCAGAACAGGGCCCCGTTGATATCGTTCATCCACGCCGCTGGCGGCGTGAAGTGCCAGGCCGGTCTGTGCGGATCGCCGGCAAACGCGGCAGCGAGGTCGCCGGCCTCCCGTATCCGCGCTTCCATTCTTTCTATCTGGCTGTCGGCAGGCATGGGTGCGCTCCCAGGTGGGACAGACGACTACTTCAGACCGGGAAACAGATGATCGACGATCTTCGAGAGGATGATCGTAATCACGGGAATCGCGCCAATAAGGAGGTTCAGTTTGACTTCTATTGATTTGAGTCGATCCCGGATACTATGATCCTTCGTATACACTTCCTTAAAAAGCAGATCGAGTCTGTCCGTTTCTGAAACGGCCATATCTACCTGTTTACGTACTGGGTTGTCGGTCATTTGTCCTTCTCCAATCCACGGGTCGTGGACGCTATCCGTGTAATATACTCCATTAGTCCTGGTTATACTCCAATTCTCGAATAAAAACATCTCTACTGAATCAAATTGTTATACGCGAATAAAACCTGGCCACTATAAAACAGCCTATCGTGATTGGAACATGCGAACCGGCCGCCTGGTGAAATCCGGATTACCCACGCCTGACAGCGAGGAAACTTGTATTGTCCGGACGAGTTTGTTATACTTCAAAATCCAACTTGATTTGGACTATGAATCTCGGTCACCTGCAGGTTTTCGGTAACACGCACATGAACTTCAACACCAGCAATCAAACATACCGACACCTCATGGGTAACGGGCTGAGTTACCACGTTCCGACGTTCCAGCGCGATTACTCCTGGGATACCGATGAATGGGATGATTTATGGCAGGATATTACGGGACTGTTTGGTGACGCCGCCGAACCTGCTCATTACATGGGCTATCTGGTATTGCAGTCAGCGGATAGTAAGGAGTTCGACATAATCGATGGCCAGCAAAGGATGACGACGTTGAGCCTGTTGATGCTGGCCGCAGTTTCCCACCTGACGGACCTCGCCACCCCTGACGCTCCTGCTGACCCGCAACTCCTCCGGGCAGAACAACTACGTAGCAGCTATATAGGGTACTTGGATCCCGTGAGCCTTGTTCCGCAATCCAAACTCACGCTTAACAGGCATAACGATAGTTACTATCAGAACTATCTCGTACCGTTGGATCGCCTGCCGCAAAGAGGGTTGAACGCATCCGAACACCTGCTGCGCAAGGCATTTGTCTGGTTCAAAGATCACGTAAAGGACTACAGTGGCAGCAATGGCGAGGCTGTGGCAAAGTTTGTCGATCATACCGTAGACAAACTGTTCTTTACCGTAATTACGGTCACAGACGAATTGAACGCGTTCAAGGTCTTCGAGACGTTGAATGCACGAGGCGTTCGATTATCAGCAACTGATCTGCTCAAGAACTTTCTGTTCTCCGTAGTATCGCGAGAATCGGTCCATGACTCGGAAATCAAGGCACTTGAAGACCGGTGGGAATCCATCGTCGAGCTCCTTGGCAGCGAAAGCTTCCCCGAGTTTCTGAGGGTGTTCTGGAATAGTCGTAATAAACGGGTCCGCAAGACGGAACTGTTCAAGACAATCCGTAATGAGATTCGAAACAGGGAAGACGTATTCGGCCTGATACGGGACTTGGACCGGCATGCGAGGATATACGCTGCAATACGAAATCCCGATGATACAGCCTGGAAGCCGGAAGAACTCGAATGTCTCGAAAGGTTGCAGATGTTCAATGTCCGGCAGCCGTATGCCGTATTGCTTTCGGTTTTTGACAGATTCGCAGAGAAAGACCGAGGAGGGTTCCGCAGGTTCCTGAACGCGATCGTCGTAGTGTCCTTCAGGTACAACGTGATCTGTGGGCGCCAGGCCAATGAACAGGAGTTGGTCTATAACGGAATCGCTCGAGACGTATCTGCAGGTAGAATCGACGATGTGAGTAGTGCGATTTCCGCACTCAAACCGGTCTATCCGGAGGACAATGAGTTCAAAGCGGCTTTTGCGGAGAAGGTGCTTCGAACTACAAACACTCGAAACAAGAAGGTAGCGCGTTACATACTGTTTCAACTTGAAAGGCAGCATTCGGAAACTGCCTTTGAGTCCGAGAGCGCGAAGTACGGTGTTGAACACGTACTGCCCGAAAACCCCGGTGAAGACTGGGACCAGTTCGATGAACCACAACGGGAGTCCTCAACTTATCGTCTTGGTAACCTTACGCCATTGGAGACCTCCGATAATCGGGACATCGGGAACGTCGGCTTCGACGTAAAGCGGCCTGTGTACGAGGCGAGTGTATTCTCGATTACAGCCCAAATAGCGCAGGACTTCGATTCGTGGACCGTGGAGAAGATACGTTCTCGGCAGAACTGGATGGCCAGGCAGGCAACGGGCATCTGGCGAATCGGCTTTTAGCTTGACCCGAAATACATCTCGATTCCCCTTCGACAGTGATCCATGGGTATTGTACATGAGTCCGGTTAGTTTCGGTTCTGGTATTCCATCCCGAAGCACCATTTCCCCAAGTGCAGATCCAAGAACTCTAAAACAAAGCCCGTTACTGACTTCTTGATTGACATCTGTCATGTTGGCGTCAAAACAAGTATACCATGTCAGCATGTCTTATGATACGTATGGTCGTTGATGGACGATTGATTTCTATTCAATGTTCCAGACTCAATAAGGAATGGGACGAAATATGCCAAATGGCGACCAACAAACAACTGTCAACGATAGACTGATCAAACTGGGACGTGGAACAACCCCAATTCCAGAACGGCTCCTTCTTGCCCACGCCAAGGGGCAAGTTCTGTTTGTCAGTGGTGCCGGCATCTCAATGTTCGAACCGGCTGGTCTGCCTGATTTCCGTGGTCTCGTCATGGGTGTATATAAGGAATTGGATCCACCGACTTATGAAGTACTATCACTGGGTTCAAACAAGGAAAAGAAAGAGAGTGAATCTGCCAAGTCGTTGATTCGTAACCTAAACAATGAACAAAGGGCCGAGATACTACGCTTCTGCGCCAGGGATTACGATGTTGTCCTGGGTATGCTTGAACGTACGATGCCGCCCGCCTTTACAATCTTGTTCTTGTTGGGTACAGCGCGAACGATCCGCCAATGCGATATCTATTGAACGCCGTGGCAGCGGACAGAGAACGTTTTTCAGACCTTAAGGAACGATTTGTCTTTGTTGGATTTGAAAACGACGATCCAATCGAACTTGAGGACTGGAAAGCACGGGGCTTAACACCTATTCAGTACGACATCCAAGACGGTTCTCACGTACAACTCGAGAAATCGTTGCGTATGTGGGCGGAGCTTTCAGCGATCAATGGAAGTAGACGACGGGTTTACTCAGAAGTCAGGAAGATAACCAGAATCAACCGGATCCATGTTAGTCAGAAAGATCATGATCTGTTCGATCACTTCTTGCGGAGGAGTAACAACAACGAACGCCGACATCTGACTCAACTGGTATCTGAACAGAAATCCGACATCGGTTGGCTCGATGCGATCATGGACGTTTCATTATCGGATATGGAATTAACCACATACAGTGACAATCTCGGTGCGAGAAACCGTGATGCCGTAAATTGTGTGACCGTTTTTCTATGGGGTAGGCTTGAGGAGAAAGAAACCATCAGATGGGCACTGAAACCGACAAAATACGACGGCATCTATCGATCAGCGGTCCTGGAACTGCTCAACGCGAACGGTGCAAGCCTGTCCGAGCCATGGCGCACAGCGTGGCGTATGATTGAGGAAAGTTGGACCCAGCCCAAGGTGGATTTAACAGATGTCCACTACGTGCATGATCGGCTGGTCGGGAGAGAGCGAACCGGCTCCTTAGTATCGGCGATCGTTGCTCTCGTTGCGCCGGGTATTGAACTGAAACCCACTATTGGTCCGAAACATTCGCGCCGACAGATCCACAGTATCCATGATCTACTCACAATCTCTCTAACAAGTGGAGATCTCGTTAATCCATCCGAGTTAGGCCTTTCAAGTATAAGTAACGGTGATCGTGAATTCGTTATTTCGCTGGCGAACGCGTTAGACGCCTCGGTCATGTACGGGCTAGACCTTGGGCGACGGTGTGGATGGAATGGGGACGAAAACCTTTGGAGGCTAGGTGACCTAGCTTGTGTGTATTATCTTGATTTCGAGCAAAATATTGACGATGAGCCGGATGCATTTCACGATGGTATCGCTCCTTCGGTAAAGCTACTGCATGAGGTTGTTTACGGGCTCAGTAACATCGATATAACAGCTGCTATTCGTTTCGTGCGGCGCTGGAAAACAACTGATAGCCCGATCCATCTGCGGCTATGGGCAGCGTTGTCGCGAGATCTCAGCATCACACCAGCAACTGAAGCATCTGAATCTGTTCGATCTGGACTATTCTCGACGTTTTCTACGAGAATTCGAACAGCCACAGCCTGACGGGTTTTTAGATAGTGTGTCCGGAGTTGATCGGCTGAGAGAATTGGAAAGGAAGTTGACCGCAACCGGAGGGGGACAGAGTATTGGCGCGATAGCATGGTTGAGTAATCCGGGGAAGGTGACACTCGTACTGGACGATTTTGCCACGCTAAAGCCGGATTCATGTATTTTCTCAGCGGTATTGGAAAACCTCGTTTCGGCGCATAGTCCGTCTGCGGAACAGGGTACGGAGGACGAAAGTCGTAGATTGATAGTGGAAGCCAGTCAAGTAATTGATCTCTTGGTCAGACTGCCAGAGACAAATCTGATAAGCAACGTCCAAAGAATAACCGACTGGCTTTACAGATGGCGGGAGATCGTAGTTGAAGAAACTGGCTGGGTAAAGGTCTGGCATCGCTTATGGCCCATAGTTCAAGCCGACATTTCCAAGAACGGATCAACAACCGCTGAAACCCATACTATGCAATCTTCAGAAGATGGAGATCTGTGGGACTTCGACACACTGAATACGCCGATAGGCATGCTCGTTGAGGTATTCTTGGCTGCTTGTCTGTATTCAGAAAAACTAAAACGGATGTATAGCGAACAGCACTATCTGATAAGAGTAAGAGATAAAATTGCCGTAACTTCAGGATTACCAAGGTTTATCGCGTTGTTTCGACTGACACGCTGCGTGGGTTACTTTCTTACTGTTGATCCAGTTTGGACTAAAGAACATCTCATCGAACCGCTTCGAAGAAACAACGGTGAGGCGCTCGCTTTGTGGAAGGCGATTGGCCGTACCTCATTGCGTTCCACGGAGGTGCTCGAACTAGTAGGCCAAGAAATGACGAGCCGTGCTATGGATAGCAGGCTGGACAGACAGACAAGACGACATCTTGCTCATAGTGTAGTTCGAGAGTCTCTTCATGCCTTTTTTAACGAGCGGAATCCAGCAATTGATAATACCAGAATCCAGCAAATGATACGATCTGTAGATGTTGAAACTCGCGCCTATTGTGCGCTTATGGTAAGGAGAATCCTACCAAAGTATCCAAAAGGAGGAGACCAGAATCAAAACACGGTTTCTCCCGAAATCGTGTTTTATACAGCTATCAAACCCTTTCTGGACCAAGTATGGCCGAAGGAACGATCACTGGTGACCCCGGGGGTCAGCGAGGGATTTGCGAGCCTTCCGGCAGCAGCACTCGGTGCATTTGCAGAAGCAGTAGACTTGATAGATCACCTACTCGTACCGTTCGATTGCCGTTCTCTATACGCATACGGACTTCGTTTAACCAGAGACAAGGATAGTATGAAGCCGTTGACGATGGTTGATGATGCGAACAAAGCAAAAGCACTATTGCGGCTCCTTGATCAAACAATTGGTACAACCGAAAACGCCGTGTTTCCTTATGAACTTGGAGACGCCCTGGAGCAAATCAGCAAGATCGCGCCGGCACTCACTAAGTCGCGGGCGTTTCGTCGATTAGAGACTTTGTCTCGTCGATAGGACAACGGTAAGGACAGCATGATCATCAACGACCCGCGATACGTCATTCGCTCGCTGAATTCGAACCAGACCTACTGGGAACAGGGCGTGTTTCCGGAATGGACCGCCCTGAACTGCTACCGGCATTTTCCGGACGGCGGGACCGGGACCGGCGTCGAACCCCACTACCACGACAACGATGAGATCTGGCTGTTCACTGCGGGTCGCGGGGAGGTCCGGCTGGACGGCGTCAGACACGAAATCACACCCAACACCCTGGTCTACACGCCCATGGGGTGCGTGCACCAGTTCCAGATGTTCACGCCTTACGAGAACAACGCCATCGTGACGCGGCTGGAGAGACAACAACGGCCGCTGCACCTGACCGTCGAGGAATATGGCCCGCCTGAACCGACCGTTCCCGGATTCGTCGTGCCGGGTGATCGGAACACGGGTCCCATCCGGGATCCGGGTCCGCGCTGCCCGATATCCGAGTGGAGAATGCTGCGATGCGAGGACATCAACGCGCCAAGGGCTCACGAATTGCGGCAGCACGAGCACTGGATGGTCCTTGAAGGAGCCCTGGACGTGGAGATAGATGGCAAGGGAATGTCCCTGCATTCGGGGGACATCGCGCTGCTGCATGCGGGCGTCACGCGCCAGGTATCTGCTGACGACCGTGGCACGAGGGCGGTGGTCGTGCGGGAACATCCTCGAACGGGGTAATCGAGACCAGGTGCGTGCCAGGGGCATACGCGAATCAGGCGGCGACCCGCGCCCGGACGTCCGCGTTCAGCGCATCGGGTCTTAATCCGCCCCTACGGCTTGATGGATCTCGTCCAGCCAGACGACCATCTCGGCGGTGATGTCGTTGTGCGGTCCGGTCAGGCCCAACTCCGGCCAATTCCATGCACCGCTTTCCAACTGGGCGTCAACCAGGTTGTCCCCGACCCTTACGGCCAAGTCTCGGTACTTTGCTTCGCCCGTGAGCGTATAGAGCATCGCCCCGGCCCATCCGACCTTGCCGGCACGCAGCAGCCTGAAGTGGTAATCCCCCACGTAATCGCAGAACCGCATGTACTCCCGGGCGAGTTTCAGCCACTCCGCCTCGCCGGTAGCCATGTAGAGCCGGCACAGGAATCCGGCCGCGATACCGGGGTGGTAGAAGGACTGGTCCCGCGATTCGTCTCGCGTCAGCACGTACCTGAAGACGTCGCCGTCGAGCGTCTCGGTGATCAGTCCACGTTCGCGGCTGTAGACGGTCCACAATTCTTCCGGATAGTTGGGTTGGGCATCCATCATGCGCCGCATCCATGCGCCAACGCCGCGCGCCACGTCAAGCCTGCCGGTGTAAATTGCGCACCATCCGCATCCGCTCACGACCCAGAGATCCTGTTCAGTGCTGGCCTCGCGGGCCGTTGGATGAGCGTAGAACCCCCCACTCTCAGGATCGTGGAACCCCAGGAGGAAATCCATGCCGCGCAGGGCGAGATCGAAGGCGCCCATGCGGTGCGCGGCCTTGATGACCCATGCATTGTGGTAGGTGTAGTAGTAGCTGTCCAATTGGTCGGCGGGACGGGGACCGAAGTCGCCGTCAGCCAGTATGCCGTTGCGCCGGACCCATTCCAGCAAACGGTTTGCTGCACGGGACAGTCCACAAACGAGCAACGCGGCCGGGACCTTGTAGTATTCAGTGACGCCCAATGCGGGATCACCGAACCCACCGTCCTCGCGTACCTGTCCGAGCAGGTACTTTCCGCCGCGGTCTCGCGCCTTCCTGAAACGGTTCATTTGCCCCTTGATTTGCCCACTACCTCAGCACCGTCAATTTGACTCAACGAGTCTGCTTCACCGATTTCCGAAAGTACACATGGATGTCTTTCAATGCAAAGGTCCATCGAGCTTATGTTCACCGTGGAATTGCCGTGAACTACATATTTGTTTGTTATTTTGTTATATGTATTCGAGAACCAACACAAGCGCGCGACTATTCAAGAATACAACACGAGTTCATTACTGTCGGAAAGAGGGTAGCCTGATGATTACCGAACATACGAGAAACGAGATTTGGGAGGGATTCCTGGACGCCTCCAGGCTAGCCAGGTACTACGTAAAGATCGAGTCCAGGAACCAGATATGGTATGTCGGCAACAGGCTGTTGCTTCTGGTGTTCTCATTAGGTGGCATAGTTGTGCTCTTCGATCTACTGCCGGGTCCCATCCGTGTCACTATCGGCGTCTTTATAAGCCTGCTTATTGCCCTGGAATACGTGTTCAATTTCGGACAGAAGACAGCGGTCCTGCGTTACATCTGCATTTCATGCGCCGAAATAGAAGATCAATGGAGGTATTTGTGGAACAGGATCGAGAATAACGGGATCGATGAGACAGAAGTATGGAGGGAACGGGAGGAACTGTCCCGCAGATGTCTGCAGGTCACCAGTAAAGCCAGGGAACTGGGCGTGCGAGACAACAATCGTATAAACAAAGAATCGGCGAAAGAAGCTTACAGGGTCATGGAGGACAGGTATGCCGAGAGGTAAACTGCTTGAATCTACAGATAATCGCTCACGCGGTTTACCACCAAGACCCAGTATGCCTAAATCGGGGCAACTCCAACTCCAGGGCTTGACCTCTAATCATCCTTGGGTTTGGGAGGTGGTCTTAGAGCACTACCCACATTGGGGGGTTTAGGATTTTTGGGGACGTTCGGGTTAGGTTTCGGTCTGTATCCCCGTGTTTCTATGTCTCTGCGGTTTGGACCATACCCTTTGGGCGGTGGTTGGGATGTCTTAGACATTCGAATCCTCCTCATTTCCTATCGGGATGAATTCTATGGAAGAAATCTCCCCACTCGAAATGTAAACACCTCGGTCTTGTTTGTTCCATTGGTTTTGGTCGTCGATCTCGTATATTTCAGATATGTAGATATCTTGATTTTCTACATCTGAAGAAATGAAACATTCAGTATTGAGTTTCCCACCAAACTGGTTTCCATTCTTCAATCTAACCAAAACAAACTGTTCATCGGTATCTGAAAAACAATCTTCCCATGCTGTTGGAGTGGGATGAATCGGGTTTAGTTTCATTTTTTTCATAATCCTGTACACGTATTCTTTGCTTGTTACCAAACCAGAAACCAATCCAACTGCCATCGGGATAATAATGATACAGATGATTTCTTTGAAGTTGTTTACCTGAGCGGACAAGTAGTGTACTTCCTCGTAGTCCAATACATAACTGACCAATGGTGATATTGTTAGAACAACCAGCCAGTATGTGACCGATACCGTCAGATAAGTGAGGAATCCTGCGGGATAAGGCAGAATGTTCCCTTTAACAAATCGTGATCGCACGAAAACAATCAACACTCCCGGAACTACTGCAAGTATGAACAAGATTAGAGTGGAATTTGGAATAATGTTCTTCCACTTATCCAACAGATCGTTAAATACCGTTTCCACCGTGACCTCTAGGTAAGAAGTAGGGATTACTCATGGGCAATGAGGAGTCGTTGCGGTGCGCTCATTCAGCAAGTTCACACAATCCGCTTTCTCAGGACTCTGGCGGCGCCCATCCATTAACCCTTCCGTGTCCCAAATCACTCGGATTTGAGAAACACAAACAAATCATCGTTGTGTAAAATAGAAAACTTAGGTGGAATAAAGCAAAATGTCAATATCGGCTCTAGGTACTTTGCATATCCGAGCCGGGCCGCGTACTCTTCCCACCATGAACGGTCGGTTCACTACACCATTGGCGCCGTAACACTGTAAGAGGATCAAGGATAGATTCGGGCAGTCCGAGTAGGCCAACAAGCACGGCTTCATCCAGCGCTTGGCGGTTCTCGTCCCGATACGCCTCGTTTGCCGGTAGTAGTGGACGATACTCGAACTCCTTGAAGATACTATCGGCTTGCTTGTATTGCGCGACAGTCAATACACGGGGGTCCAGCACGAGCAGTTCGGGCAGCCTGCTGATGGTCAGCCGAGTCCGTCCAGCCTGCTGCACGGAACCGGTCCACCAGAACAGGATTAACCCAATCGTGGTATTGGCCCACAGCGCCGTAACCGTTTCATTTTCACGCTCGTCCATCAGGAAATTGGGCCACGCAGTGCCTCCCAGCGTTTTCGTCGGCGTCAGGCACGCGGCCAGGCTCTGCGAATTTAACCGGAAATCAAGGTTGAAGTGAAGCCTTGTCGCGGTTTTCCACGCATCATGCGCCCGGTCTTCGCAGTCTTCACAGTCTTCCCGAATAAGACCTGTACAATCGGGCTGAACCACGATGTGACGTTCGCGTTCCGCAGAATGGTTCCATAGGACGGGAAAGGTTGGTTCGTCTGTTGTATGTACGATATCGAACGGACCTCGGTAATACCGTTGTGGTTCCCGTTGCCCATGAACGGCTCTTCTTTCAACCCCATTGATATCGCGGTGAACCATGCCACGTTCTCCCAACTCGCTCAGGGTCGTCGTCAGAACCGAATACACTTGAGGTATTCGAGGCAATTTCAATTTGCCGTTATTTAGGTTCCTGACGGTATCTACGAGTTCGGCGTGGACCAGCGATGCGCTGTTGCCCTCGTCCCAGCTACCTCGCGTGAGAATGCCGTGATGAACTCTTCCAATGGATATTCGTGAGTTGCCCCCTCGAATCGCTTCGCGAATCGCCGAAGCCACCCCGGTTGCTTCGGTCGCGGATGACGGAGGTTTCCGTAATGCGACGAAGTTTACCACGTCATTGGTATCACTTAACTGCTCGTCAGTTGGATTAGGTGCGTTGGATTTGCGACGCGCAATCAACAGCACCTCTCTCATGCCGGTATCAGCCGAGAATGACAACTGATTGTTCCGGTGAGCTGTTGCAAGACTCACGACTACGGCGCTTTCATACTTCTGGCGCAACAGGTCGCGACTTGGCCTCCAGGCACTACCCTGCAGGAGACTGAGCGGCATCACGAGCGCCAGAACACCGCCCGGACGAATCTTGGATTCGGCCAGATCGAGGAAATTCGAGGCGAGTCCGGCGTTTCCGTGACCAGCGGGATTCGCGACTTCATTCCGAATGTCTCTGAGAAGACGGGACATGGCTGCTTGTTCTTCTTCGTCGTTTCCCAGTCCGGCGAATGAGGGCACCGGGACGTCGGTCACCTCATGGTTCGTCGGACGGGTAAAGGGCGGATTCATGATCACCACGTCCATAGATCGGTGTTTCAGCAGGAAGGTGACCGTCATCTTACCTGCTTCTCGCTTCACGTCCCTGGTGGTATCGGTACCGCTGTGCACCATTATCCCTGTATTCTCGAACAATCCGGTACCATGCTGCTCTCGAATCAGATCGAGCGCACCTAGCGCGAAGGAATCAGCACCCGTTACGTCTCTTCCTTGCCGACCGTAAGGCAGGAGATGGACCTGTGTTTGCTCAAATGGTGTAGTAGGATGAGTGCTCGACAACATAGACGTGGTCAGATGTGTCGCCGCCGGCATGATGTCGGCGGCGTATATCGACGATTCCATCATGCTCTTGTGTATCGCTTCGTCGTCGCACCCGGCGCGTCTGTGTCGTCCGAGCATAGCCTGGTACAAAGCGGTGATCAAAGTGCCGGTGCCACATGCGAAATCCGCGGCCCGAAGCTTCGTCACATCGTCCGGGTCACCCCACTCAAGGTCCATCATATCGACAGCCAGTTCAGCCAGTAACGTTGCAGAAGCAGGCAAAGTGTAGAATGTAGCAAGGAACTTCCGGTCGCTAATCATCCGCTGGAACATCCGTCCGTAGATGTCATGGGACTGCGTGACTCCGTGGGCTTCCAATTCGCTCGACACGTCCGCCAGCCTGTCCAGTAACCGAGCGGCTGCATCGCCTGAGAATTGGGCCGAGGACGTCACTCGCGATGTGGAAGATGGGCCAGTAGTTGATTTGAAGGATGCGTTCCCACTCGCGTAGGACCGCCGACTTGGGTATGACGCCCTGTCTACGCAGTTCGTCAATCGCTCGGATATCGAAGGCTCCGGATAGCATCGTCTGGAAGGTGAGCGCATTGGCGATTATGGCCATGGCCATCCGCGAGGTCTGTTCGCCGTCTTCCTGGTGGAGCGCTGAGGCGATGCGAGAATTCACCCGTGGCCTGGTCGTGGTGACTTCGCGCAACAGGACGGCCGATTCACTTATGCCTTTTTCCAGAATATCGAGGCTTTGGGCGACGATCCGCTCTGATATCGAAGCGGTTTCGATCAGGGCTGCGAGATCGTTAATCTCTCCTGTTATCCAACCATCTCGGGGCCAGCGCGTTGGTTCGTCTGTGTCGCCAGTCTCGGAAAACAGACAGTATTCATACACAGCCTCCGCAGTCTGGGCATCAAGATCGTGCTGAGGTACCGTTTTCAGGGATTCAGGTACTCTAACGGCAACACACTGCTCAATCGCCACGCCGGAATCGCTGAGTTCCCGGCCAATGCGATCAATGGCTTCCGCCTCGACTGTCCGGGCCGGAACGTACTCGGTCTCGACGACAACCACCGAACCGCGCGGATTCCGCAGTATTACGTCGGGCTTGCCCCCACCCTTTAGTGTTTGGTGTTGTTCCGCGGCCAGTGTGTGCTTCCAGCGTGGATTCTTCGTGCGGAGGACACGTGCCAGTGCTTCGTTGAAGGATGGCTCGCTATTGACTGCCATAGCAATTACCGTAAAAGGAGGGGTTTGTCAAAATCGGACGTCTGCAAATGTGTAGTTTGTAGTTTTCTTCCAAGGACAACATGCTGAAAGCGTTTAACCTCAGAAGCGTTATCTCATCGATAAATGAAGCCCTACAACTTCCCAAATATCATCGACACCCCCAGACTGAACCACTTCCAGTCGTCCCGGGACAGGTTGTACCGGGTCTGGAAGCTGAACCGGCCGATCAACAGCCCGATACCCGGGGATACGATCAGGTCTCTTTCCGTGACGAAGTCCCCGTTCGCGCCGGAGCCCGCGTTGCCCTTCCGCCGCGTTCTCTTGTAGACCACGCCGGCGGAACCCTGAATGAACAGCCGTTCCAGGGGGTAGAAACGCAAACCGGCGGTCACCGGAATGCTGGTGTAGTTGCCTTCGATCCGGTCGACGATGTCGTCCAGATCCAGATCCTGGTCTTCCAGGTCTTCCAGTCCCGATCGCCCGGAGAACGCCTCGCTGCCGTAGGTGACATAAGCCCCCGAACCGATGAGCTGGTATCTGTAGCTCAACCAGTAGGTCAGCGCGGCATGGGCGCCGTACCCGTAATCCTCTTCGACCAGGCCGGCAAGGCCCGAGGTGGGACGGGCCAACTCGCCGCCGAGATTGAAATTGAGCTGGCCGTGGGCCGAAGGGGCGAACGCGCCGAGTACGGCTGCGAATACCAGTGTGCGTAATCCCGGCATCATTTCACTTTCCCCGGTATGCGGTTACGAAGGGCGGCTGTCCATGGGCACGTAGACTGCTTCTGTGGGACCGGTATACGCGCCCACCGGACGGATGATCCGGTTGTCGGCGTACTGTTCGAGGAGATGGGCGGTCCATCCGGTGATGCGGCTGCAGGCGAACACCGGGGTAAACAACCTCGCAGGTATGCCCATGGCTGAGTAGACCGAGCCGGAATAGAAATCCACGTTGCAGGCGAGGCCCTTCTGGTCCGCCATGGCCTGCTCGATCACGCGGGACATTTCGAACCACTTCAGATCGCCTGACTTTCTGCCGAGTTCTTCCGAAAGCCGGCGCAGGTGCGTCGCCCGGGGATCTTCCGTCTTGTAGACCCGGTGGCCGAAACCGGGGATTTTCACTCTGGCGGCGAGTCTTTCGCGGACGTAGTCCTCGGCGTCCGCTATCTCGCCGATTTCGTGAAGCATGTCCATCACGTCCTTGTTGGCGCCGCCGTGCAAGGGTCCCTTGAGCGTGCCGATGGCCGATGTGACGGCCGAATGCATGTCCGATAATGTGGCCGCGGTCACCCGTGCGGAGAATGTAGACGCGTTCAACTCGTGGTCGGCGTGCAGGATCAGTGCGATGTCAAAGGCCTTCGCGTGCTCAGGGTCCGGCAACGCGCCGCCCAACATGTACAGGAAGTTGGCTGCGTGACCGAGCCCGGGGTTCGGATCGATCACCTCCTGCCGGTTCACGATCCGGTGCCATGCGGCGGTAACGGAAGCGAGTTGGGCGGTCAGCCGGACGGCCTTGCGCAAGTTCGCTTCCCGGGAATGGTCCGCCACGTCCGGATCGTACGCGGACAGGCAGGATACGGCCGTACGAAGCACGTCCATGGGCGCCGCGTCGCGCGGGATCGCCCGCAGCAAATCGACGACTTCGTCACGCAACGCTCTGCCGGCGATAAGCTGTCCGTCGAGTTCCGCCAACTGGCCTGGCCCCGGCAGGGCGCCGTGCCACAGCAGGTAGGCGGTTTCTTCAAAAGTGGAATGGACGGCCAGGTCGTGAATGTCATAGCCCCGGTAGAGCATTCTGCCCTGCAGGCCATCGATGAAACAAATGGCCGAGTTCGCGGCTACGACGCCTTCCAGCCCCTTCTGAACCATCCCGGTCCCTTCCAGTTGAATGCCGGTTTTTTTCCGTGGAGAGCATAGAGCCACGACCCGCCGGTGTCAAGGTGTTTTTGACCCGGGACGGCGTCCTGGATTCTGATTCGCTTCAGGTTTTTTGTTTGGCAACTGGACGCCGTACATTTATTTTGTACATCTTCGATTTCGTGCGTTGTATCTCCGGAGCAAGGCGATGCCTACAACACTGGATTCCGACACGATCACCCACGGCATCAGGGTTCAGGTGTTCCCCGGTTACCTTCCCGAACACTCCGATCCCGGAAGAGATCAGTTTGTATTCGGCTACCGTATCGTCATCACCAACGGCAGCGAACGCTGGGTGAAACTGATCAACCGGCACTGGATCATCATCAATGCCGACGGGAAGCGGAGCGAAGTCAGGGGGCCGGGCGTCGTGGGGCTGCAACCGGAGCTCGAACCCGGTGAAAGTCACGAATACCAGAGCCTCTGTCCGCTCGATACGGAGTGGGGCACCATGGAAGGCGAATACGAAATGCAGGACGGAGAAGGCAGTCTTTTCGACGTGGAAATCGGACGGTTCTACCTCGCCATAGCGTCTGATGAGAAGGTGGAATCCGGATAGTTACGCCGTACCGGGTACGCTTGTCGAACCGGTCCAGGAGCGAAGGGACGGCGCAGTGCGATCAACGGCGGGCCATCGCGGTGCGGTTGACGCCGAGCCGTCGCGACGCGGGCAACGGCGGGCAACGTAAGACAGGACTGGGAATCCGGAGCTTTAAAAATGCCGAAAAAGCTGACGTCGCAGAAGGACGATTTCTCCGCCTGGTACAATGAAGTGATCGCGAAAGCCGAACTCGCCGACAACGCGCCGACCCGCGGCTGCATGGTCATCCGGCCATACGGTTTCGCGCTCTGGGAGAACATGGTGGCGGAGCTGGACCGGATGTTCAAGGAGACCGGTCACGTAAACGCCTATTTCCCCCTTTTGATTCCCGACAGCTTCTTCCAGAAAGAAGCTGAACACGTGGAGGGGTTTTCGCCCGAATGCGCCGTGGTTACGCACGGCGGGGGAAAGAAGCTTGAAGAAAGCCTCATGGTCCGCCCGACTTCCGAGACCATTATAGCGGACATGTACGCCAGGTGGATCCAGTCCTACCGGGACCTGCCGCTGCTCATCAACCAGTGGGCCAACGTCTTCCGGTGGGAGTTGCGTCCCAGGGCCTTCCTGCGCACCACGGAGTTTCTCTGGCAGGAGGGGCACACGGCCCACGCCACGGCGGAGGAGGCGCAGGAGGAGACGCTGCGCATCCTGGACGTGTACCGCACCTTCGCGGAGGACTACATGGCGGTCCCGGTGCTGTACGGCCCCAAAACCGACGCGGAAAAGTTTCCCGGCGCGCTGCGGACCTACGCCATCGAAGGCTTGATGAAGGACGGCAAGGCCCTCCAGATGGGCACGTCGCACAACCTGGGCCAGAACTTCTCCCGGGCCTTCAATATCGATTTTCAGACGCGGGACGGGTCGCGCGAGTACGTGTACCAGACGAGTTGGGGGATGAGCACCCGTACCGTCGGCGCGATCATCATGGCCCACGGAGACGACAGGGGCCTGGTCCTGCCCCCACGCCTGGCGCCTCACCAGGTCGTCGTCATTCCCATCGCGAAATCCGACGAGGAACAGCCCGTCGTCCGGGAAGCCGTCGCCAGGCTGGTCGAATCCCTCGAAGGCGTCCGGGTGAAGGTCGACGACCGCGAGCAGTTCGGCCTGGGCTGGAAGTTCACCGAGTGGGAAACGAAGGGCGTGCCGTTGCGCGTGGAACTCGGTCCCCGTGACATCGCGTCCGGCCAGGCCGTGGTCGTGCGCAGGGACACGGGCGAAAAGTCCTTTGTGCCCCTCGCGTCCCTGGGCGGACAGGTCAGGGACCTGCTGGAGACCGTTCAGCGGGATATGTTCCAGCGCGCCCTGGCCTTCCGTGAAAACCGGTCCAGAGTGATCGAGGAACGGAGCGCATTCGTGGATGCGGCGAACGGCGACGGCGGGTTCATCCACGCGCACTGGTGCGGCGATCCCGCCTGCGAGGCCGCGGTCAAGGATGAAACCCGGAACACGATCCGGTGCATACCCATGCACTGGGAGGCGGAAGAAGGCACCTGCGCCTATTGCGGCAACGCCTCGGAACGCAAGGTCGCCTACGCCCAGGCCTACTGATACCGATAGACGAGGACGTACCCCCTCACTCCGCCGGGACCGGTTCGATTGCGCCGGATCGAACGGACCCACTAGTCCCCGTATATCCCCAGTACTTCCATCGCCGCGTTTCGCCCGTTGATGGCGATCACGCTGCCGCCGGGATGGGTGCAGGCGCCGCAGAGGTAGACGCCGGGCATGGGCGTCCTCGGTTCGAGCCGCCTGTCCCACATGTAGGCCGGCAGGATCTCGCCTTGGAAGATATGTCCGCCGGTCAGGCCCACCTTTTTCTCTATATCCGGAGGTCCCATCACGTCCATGTGCAGGACGGCGGCCGGGACGTTGCTGCAGAAGCGGCCGAGCGATTCCAGCGCCAGCCGCCCCACTTCCTCCCGCCTGGAGTCCCAGTCTCCTTGCGCGAACGCGTAGGGCACGAACTGGGCGAAGATGCTCATGGTGTGACGGCCGGGCGGCGCCACGCTGCCGTCGTGGGCAGTATGGAAGTAAAGTTCCTCCCATAGACGCGAAGGCAGTTGCCCGGCCCCGGCCATGGCGTGGAACTCGTGCCATTGCCGCAGGGTGAGCGGGATATTGACCTGTCCGCGATGATGGGCCTCGTCCGTTCCTGGACGACTGGGGAAATCCGGCAATTCGGACAGGGCCACGTTGATCTTGACGGTCGCGCCGGTCTGGGGTATCGATTCCACGCGGTCCTTCCACGCCGCATCGGCCTGTCCGCCGAGGAGGCGCAGCGTCACCCGGGGATCGGCGTTCGATACGACGGCAGGCGCCCTGACACGCTCGCCGCCTTCGAGCTGCACGCCCTCACCCGGCAGTATGCGGGCTACAGGAACCCCCGCGGCCACGACGGCGCCCGCGTCCCGGGCGATGTCGCACAGCATGAAGGAAACGGTGCCCATGCCCCCTTCGACGTACCCCCACATGCCAGGCATTCCGGCCATGGTGCCCGTGGAGTGAAAGACGTGGACGGAGGCCGTCCCGGGCTCACTGGGGCTGGCGTTCGTCCCGATCACCCCCTGCCCGACCAGGGCCATGCGCAGCCGTTCGTCTTCCAGGTACCGTTCGACGTACTCGGCCATGGACCATTCGAAGAGCAGGTCGATGGCCTCCCGGTCGCCCTTCAGTCGCGCTTCGATCTGTTCGCGCGTTGGCGCCCTGCCGATCCAGATGTCGCCGCCGCCTGGCGGACGAAGGGCCTTCCGTATGCGTTTCATGGGCGCGTACATGGCCTCGAAACCGTCCACGTCCCGGGGCGACAGGCGCCGGATCTCCTCCCGGCAGCGGTCGTCGTCCTCCCACAGCTGTATGCTCGATCCGTCCTCGAAGGGGACGAACATGCCCGCCTCCGCCGGGGTCCAGCGATAGCCGTAGCGGTGGAAGTCGAGTTCTTCGATCACGAGGGGGTGGAGCAGACCGGCCAGATAGGCACAGGGCGAGACGCGGTATCCCGGCCAGGTCTCCTCGAGCGTGCAGGCGCCGCCCACGCGTTCCCGGGCTTCCAGGACCAGCACCCGCTTGCCGGCCCGGGCCAGGTAGGCCGCGCAGGTCAGCCCGTTGTGGCCGGCGCCTACGACGATCACGTCCCAGTCGCGGGCCGCGAGCGACTTTACCGGCTCGGGCAGGCCAATGCGCCCCATGGCGTCCCGGCAGGTCCCGTGCGGCGCGGCCGGCACCGATTGATTAGCGTGGGATTCCGATTCCAATCCGGGGTCCACGCCCGTTATCCTTTCCACGTCCATCACCCTTTCCACGTTCTTACAACGCGCACTATCCGCTCCACGTGAATCGTTTCAGCGCGTCCCGGTTCAGTTCCAGCCCCAGGCCCGGCGCGTCGGAAAGCGTGATGTATCCGTCCACCGGACGCGGTTGCCCGGTGAGAATCTGCGTGTCGGGATCCAGGTTGTGGTCCGGGAATACTCGACCATGGGCATGTTCATGTTGGCCATCGCCAGGTGGAAGTTGGCCATCCAGCCGCCGTGGGTGATCACCGGGATGTCGTTCGCCGCGGCGAGATGGACGATTTTCTGCACTTCCGTGATACCCGCGCACCGGCCCACGTCCGGCTGCCAGATATCGGCGCAACCCATCTCGAGCCACCGGGCGAAGGCGTGCTTGCCGAATTAGTTCTCACCACCTGAAATCGGCATGGACGCGGCCTGCCGTACCTTGACGTAACCCGGCCAGCCAAGCAGGTTGTATACCGGCTGGTTCAGGAACCGCCCCTTCAGGTCCCACAGGGCCGTGTCGATGGCGCTGATTGCGCTGCTGGTGATCCCCTCCCGCGCCTGGGAAATGCAGTATCGGTGCATTTTCTCCCACAGCCAGTCCGTGCGCATGGGATCTTCGCCGATCAGCAGGGGGGCCAGGACGTTTACAAGGACGGTATACGCGCCGGGCAGGCCATAGCCTTTCTGCGAGACCTGGCATCTGTCGAGGGCCTCCTGTGTCGCGCTGTATACGCGCCGGGCAGGCCATAGCCTTTCTGCGAGACGCCGGTCACCCCTTCGTCGGTCTCGATTTCAATGATGAGCGAGTCGGGGCCGTCCGGCTGCTTCGGCCTGGTATCCGGCGGAGCGTCGTACTTCAGGTCCCTGTAGTAATAAACCGGATTGATGGAATGGATGACGTAGGGCCGGGGCTCAGCGGCCGGCGACTTGACCGGCGTCACCCTGATTCGGGTGATTTCCATAGTGGATTCCGTTCGTATGCTTTTCCCGGCGCGGAAGGGAAACCGAAATCAGGTTCGGCGCACCGTCTTGCCGAATTCAGGTTCTATTCGGCGTCTTATCTATATCAGGTTCGGCAACAGCGGATGGTCCCGGTTCTCCAGCGGCAGGGCGGTGCGGCTTCCCGACAGGTGGGCGGCATAGACGCCATGGATCATTTCCAGGGCCCAGCGCCCGTCATACCCGCTGTTCACCGGCCTGCGCCCATCCCGTCTCGCCTCGAACACGTCTCGTACGACGGCGACGTTGGCTGCCGTCTGGAGCGCGCTCATGGCGGGCTGCTCGTCGGGCGATTGCTCGAGGGCTTCCGCGGTAACGTCGCGGACGGTAACGTCGGCATCCGGATACCAGACCGGGGATTCATAGATCCGGATCTGCTGAGACGACTCGTGGACGGTCATGATCCCCTCCGACCCGAAGATCCACATACCGTACCTTTGGGCGTGGCTCGACTGGTTGCGGCGCGTTTCGAACGTGGCCGTCACGCCGTGGCCGAAACCGTACATCGCATGGATGGCGTCGCCCGCGATGAGCCCCAGTTCCTCCGGACCCTCCACGGCGTCTTCCAGGGTCACAGGCCTGCCGCCGGCCATGGTTACCGATGCCTGTACCCAGGCGGGATTTCTGCCCAGGAGGAAACGAAGCATGTCGAAAAGGTGGGTGCCCAGCACCATGAGGTCCTCACCGCCTCCGCGGCGATCCTCCTTGCCGTTCATGCGGACGTGGAGTATGTCGCCCACGGCGCCATCGGCGAGCAGCTGGCGGGCGTGCCAGGCGGCGGCGTGCATGCGGCCCTGGTGGGCGATGCCCATCATGACGCCGGCCTTCTCGCAGGCTTCTATCATGGCGTCGGCCTCGGACAGCGTACGGGCAATGGGTTTTTCAAGAAAGATGCACGCGCCCGCTTCTGCGACGGCCAGGGTCATCGCGGCGTGCTGGTCCAGCCACCGGGGACAGATGCTGACAATGTCGAACCACTCGTTTCTCAGCATCTCCCGGTAATCGGTGTACAGGTTCCGCACGTCCAGGCGCCGGCCCGCTTCCCGCAGTCCGTCCGGGTCGTCATCGGCCACGGCGATGATGTCCACGTCCTCCATGCCGATATACACCGTGTCCAGGCCGTGACCATAGTTGCCCCTGCCTGTACGGCCGATCACGCCCGCCCGGTATCGTCTGTCCATTCTAAACCCTTCCTTCTTTTCTCGATAGCGGGTGCTCGTCAGTCACTGCCCATTAATGGCTGCTCGTTAGTGGCTGCCTGTTAGTGGCTGCTCGTTAGTGGCTGCCTTTTAGTGGCTGCCCGTTAGTGGCTTCCCACTGTGGATCGCTCACGGGGCCGGCATCAGCCAGCCGGCAAGATTCAGGACCATCAGCAAGCCCAGTATGGCATAGTCGTGCCAGCCGAAGGGGAAAGAAAGGAACTCCGTTCTCTTGCCCCGCATGCCGAAACCCTTGGATTCGAGCGCCATGGAGAGCAGGTCGGTGTCCCGGATCGCATACACGAATATGGGCACCAGCAGCGGGACGTACTTGCGGGCCCGCTGCAGCACGTTCCCGCTCTTGAGATCGAGGCCCCGTGCCTGCTGGGCCTGGACGACCGTGCCTATACGGGTAAAAAACAGGGGAACGAGCCGAAAGGCAAGGGAGAGCGCGAAGCTCACGGCGAAGGGGAGCCCAATGGCCCTGAGTCCGTGGGCGAACTCCTCCACTTTCGTGCAGGATACGAAGATCATGCCGGAAACGAGCATGGCCTCGAGCCGAAATCCCATGGCGAACCCGAACCGAATGGACTCCACGGACAGGGTGAAAAGACCAAGGGACCAGAACGGTTCTCCGACGCGCCTGAACAGCGACCACGACACGACGCTGAACACCAGCACGGTGATCATGAGCGGCAGGATGCGCCGGAGGTTTTTGAACGCGCCGGCCGAACGGGCCAGCAGCAGCACCCCCGAAAGGATGACCAGCTGGTAACCGGGCGACTGGAAAGCCACCGTGAGGATCAGCAGCAACGCCAGTCCCACGATCTTTGTCGAGGGATGGAGCCGGTGCAGCAGGGAATCAGAGGGTATGTAGAGTACCATCTCTATCCACCGGAACGTTCAAGGCAGTCGACGATCTCGTTGACTGAACGCACTACGAGTCCGAACTCATATCCGAGACGCACGGCCTCGGGCGCCTCCAGGTACAGCGACTCCAGCAGCTTCGGATCGCTGAAACACGACCGGACGTCCCCGTCCCGGACGACGCGTCCCCCGGACATGATGACGCAACGGTCGGCATACTCGGCGACGACCCACATGGAGTGAGTGATCATGACGACGGTTCTACCGGATTCGTTCAGACGCCGGATGAGGTTCAGGATGGCGACCTGGCCGTGATAGTCCAGCCCTGTCGTCGGCTCATCCAGGACGAGTATCCCGGGGTCCGTGGCCAGCACCGACGCCACGGCCAGTTGCTGTCTTTCTCCCCGGGTCAGGTTGAAGGGATCCTCCGCGTCACGGCCCCCCAGGCCGGTTACGGCCAGGGCCGCGTCCACCTTCTCCCGGACCGTTTCTTCGGGAAGACCGTAGTTGCGGGCGCCGAAGGCGACTTCGTCCAGCACGGTATTGGCGAAAATCTGGTGATCCGGATTCTGGAATACGTAGCCGACCCGGCGTCCCAGTTCGCGCAGGGTCCATTCGGAGGTAGACTTCCCGAGGACCCGGACCTCTCCCCCCGTCGGGCCGTGCAGTCCGTTGAGGTGCTTGGCGAGCGTCGTCTTCCCGCAGCCGTTCTGTCCGACCAGGGCAACGAATTCGCCGGCCTTGATTTCCAGGGAAACGCCGTCCACGGCGGGTTGCGCGTCTCCATACTGAAATACCAGGTCTTTGATCTGAACCACGGAATCGCCTGATTCCGGCTTCCGCCTGCCGTTCAGGTCCACCTGGGCGGACTCCTTTACCCGCCATCCCGCCGAACGGATACGAGCCGCTGCCTCCCGGATGGTCAATGCATCGGTTTCCAGGCCCAGCCTGGACAGCAACACGGTGGTCTGGAGCGGCCGGACGCCATACCGCTCAATGCGCAGGGGATCGGAAAGCATCTCCCCGGGCGGTCCCTCGCAGACGATCCTTCCTTCGTGCATCAGCAGGATTCTGTCCGCCGACAGCACGTGTTCGGTCTCGTGCTCGACCAGGATGATGCCCTCGATTTCATTCCGGAGGACCTGCGCAAGCTTGAAGATGTCTCTTTTCCCGACGGGGTCCAGGTCGGTCGTCGGCTCGTCCATGACGACCAGCGCGGGGCGGCCCGCAAGTACCGACGCGATGGCAAGGCGCTGTTTTTCACCCCCCGACAGACTGGAGGGATCCCGCTGTTCGAAGCCCGCCAGGCCGACGCGGTCCAGCGCCTGTTCGACGCGGGTTCGCATTTGATCCCGATCCACGGCGAAGTTCTCAAGGGCGAAAGCCGTTTCCAGTTCCACGTTGGTGGAAAACAGCTGCGCTTCGAAGTCCTGGAATACAAGGCCGATGACGCGGGCCAGTTCGTAGACCTGCGGATGGCCGGACTGCCGGCTGCCGGCTACTTGAAAAACGCCGTCCAGCCTGCCCTTGATAAAGGACGGGACAAGTCCGTTGAGGCAGCGGCACAGGGTGGATTTACCTGCGCCGGTCTCACCGACGATGACTGTAAACTCGCCGGGCCGATGACTGTAGGTGATCTGGTCGAGTGCCGGTTTCGCGGCGTCCCGGTAGGTGAAGGCAAGGTCGTTAAGCGTGAGGATCGGCTGATTCAAGGGATCTCGTACGTGACGGATTCACCGTGTGTGGCAGTGTGCGGAAACCGCGCAGATGTTAGCGGTAGATCGGGCGTTTGTCAATACCGGCATGTTAAATCCTGACAGACCGGGCCGCGGGTTGGTATGTACTGTTCAAGGAGCCGGCAGCGAATGAGAATTTGACCCTTGACCCTTGTTAAAACGGTACAGTATAGTAACTTAACCATACGTCCCGAGTTATCAAGACCTGTCAGGCACGCAATCGCAGTGATCAGTGCAACGGGTTTCGGGCAGTCCGGCATGACCTTTTACGCTGGAAGTATCATGAAACGGCTTTTTCCGCTTTTTTCCATCTTGCTTGTTTCGGCATGCTCCCTGGCTCCCAGCCGGAATCTCCCGGTGCTCGAATCAGTCCCGGAGATGCCCTCCGCGTTTTCCAGCAGTGAGGATTCGGGCAGATACCAACCGCTGGAGTGGTGGAAATCCTACGAAGATCCGGTCCTTGACCGGGTAATCGAAGAGGTGCTGTCCTCCAATTTCGACCTGGCCGGGGCGGTCGCCCGGGTTCAGCAGGCCAGAATGCGGCACGGCATCGCCAGGTCAACAGCGTTCCCGCTGCTCCAGCCATCCGTTAACGTAAACGAATACGACGGCCCGACGAATGCGGGCATCGGAGCGCAGCTGGAAGAAGTCGGGCTGGACCCGGAAGCGCTGAGCGCGGCCGGTGTGGAAATCCCCGACCGGCTCGGCCTGACGACCTACACCCTGAGCGTGGAGTTCGCCTACGAACTCGACTTCTGGGGTCGCAATCGAAACGACGCCCGAGCCGCCGAGGCAGAACTGGTGGCGACTGAGGCGGACTACCTGGCTGCGCGCATGGGCGTGCTGTCGGAGACTGTGCGAACCTACCTGGAGATCGTGAATCTACGCCACCAGCAGAGGCTGGCGGACGAGATCGTGGTGATCCTGCAACAACTGGAAACACTGGCCGAATTCCGTTACAGGAGCGGTTTGACCGATTTGCGCGATCTTCACGCGGTGCGGCGGAATCTGCGGGAAGCCCAGGCTGAATTGCCGCAAATCGAAGCGCTGCGGGCTGAAGCCGAAGGACGCCTGTGGATACTCATGGGGGGTTACCGGTCGGAACTCACGGACCTGCTTTCCGATACGCTGACCGCTTCCGCGTCGCTCGACCCTGTTCCGGCGGGCATTCCGGCCGGTCTCATGGCGCAGCGGCCCGACGTCCTCGCGGCGATGCAGCGTGTTGAGGCGGCGCGGTTCTCGGTTGGCGCGCGCCGCGCGGACCTGCTGCCCAGGCTTTCTCTTCAGGGCGCGATCGGCCTGCAGGGTACGGATTCGAGTGAATGGTTCGATCCGGATCAGTGGTTCCGAAATCTTACCGCGAACCTGCTCGGCCCCGTTTTCCAGGGCTCCCGGCTTCGAAGCAACGTCGCGCTCGCGGAGGCCAGGTTGAAAGAGGCCGCGGCCGCCTATGGGCGTGCCGTGGTAACCGCAGTCAACGAGGTTGAAACCGCCCTGAAGGGGCTGGAGGCCAACCGGCGGCGCCATTCGCTGCTGCTGTCCCTCTCCGAGGAGGCACGGGCCGAATCGACCTTGCAGGAGCGCAGATACGTATCGGGGGTAGGTGATTACGAGGTGTTTCTGGCAGCGGAGCAGACCAGATTGGCGGCGCAATCGGTACTGGCGGCGGCGGCGCGCGACCTGAGTTACGCCCGCCTCGTCCTGCACCGCGCGCTGGGAGGCGCATGGACCGCCGATGACCTCGAAGCGCTCAAGCGGCAACCTCCACCCAGGCGTCCCCTTTCCCTCCCTCCAACGGAGTGAATTTCCATGTCCCGTTTAACCAGTATCGCAGTCGCCGTCGGCATTCTCGGGGTTTGCGTGGCATTGGCCGCCCTGTTGATCTCACTGGCCCCCGAACCGACACGCACGGAACAGCCGCCCCAGTTACCGTTCGTACAGACTGGCGCGGTTGCCGCCGGCTCCGGTCCCATACCGATATTCGGATCCGGCACCGTCCGTCCGAGCGCGGAGATAGATGTCGTTCCCCAGGTGGGCGGCAAAGTAGACCGGGTGCATCCCGGATTCCTGAGCGGTGGCCGGATCGCGGCGGGCGACACGCTCTTCAGTATCGAGGAGGTCGATTACAGGTACCGGGTACAGGAAGCGGAAGCCAACCTCGCCGCGAGCAGGGTGGCATTGCTTAGAGAACGGGAACAGGCTTCGATCGCCCGTGCGCAGCACGCGTTATACTCCTCCCGCCAGGGCAACGGGAACGGGCCCGCGCCGGATACCGCAAATCCGCTCGCGCTGAGAGAACCGCAGCTGAAGGCGGCCCAGGCCGCGCTCGACCGCGCCGAGGCCCGGCTTGCAGACGCCAACCTCGCCCTCTCCAGGACGCAGGTCACGGCGCCTTTCGACGGATACGTGAAGGAAGAATCCATTGACGCGGGACGGGTCGTAGCCGCCGGCCAGCCCGTCGCGCGGATTTTTGCCTCGGATGCCGTGGAAATCGTCGTTCCCGTGTCCGATTCCGACGCGGCCCTGGTACCGGGATTGTGGACGCTTGCTGCCGGCGACGGAAACCGGCGGGTGTCGGTGCGGGTCATCGCCCGTTACGGAGAAGGGACCTATGCCTGGAATGGATACGTGGACCGGGGCGAGGCATACCTCGACCGGCAAACGCGCACTACGAACGTAATCGTACGCGTGCCCGATCCGGTCCGGTCCGGGCGCCCCGCGGCCGGCACGGTTCCTCTCGACGGCAACCCTCCCCTCCTTGTCGGCAAGTTCGCAGAGGTCGAAATAGAAGGTCTCGAACTGGATGACTACCACAGGATTCCGCGAGCGGCACTACAGGCCGGCAACGAGGTCTGGACCGTGCAGGATGGCGGGGTGGTGCGTATCGTTCCGGTCCAGGTGCTGCAGCGAACAGGCGATGTAGCCTACGTGTCGGGTGAACTCGAAAACGGTCAGGCCGTCGTCACCGGTGGAATCCGGTTTGCCACGGACGGCATGCGCGTCCAGACGGAAGTCGACCAGACCCCATGAGTACCGATAACGGCAACAGCCATAGAGAACCTTCCGGTCCGATCGCCTACATGGCGAGCAACAGCGTGGCTGCCAATCTGCTGATGTGCGCCATCGTCGCCTTCGGGCTGGTTTCGCTCACTGGCCTGGAACGCGAAGCGTGGCCGACCGTCCCCTTCTACCACGTGGAAGTCTCGATGGCCTATCCCGGCGCCACGCCGGAGGAGGTGGAAGAATCCATCGTCGTCAAGATCGAGGAACAGGTCAGCGGGTTGGACGACGTAAAGGCGGTAAAGTCCGTGGCGGCGCAGGGTATCGCGTCCGTTCGAATCCAGATGAAATCCGGTACGGACATGGCCCGGGCGTTGAACGATATAGAGTCTGCGGTCAACCGCATCCAGTCTTTCCCGGGCGGCGCCGAACGTCCCCGGTTCAGGGAGATGACCAACCGCCAGAGCATGATGCGGCTCATTGTCTATGGCGACGTGTCCGAACGCTCGCTGAAGGAACTGGCGTACCAGATCGAGGATGAACTCACTACGCTGCCGGCCGTGTCGCAGGTCGAGGTCAGCGGTGTCCGGAACTACGAGATATCCATCGAGGTGCCGCTCACCCGACTGAGTGCCCTCGGACTTACCCTCGACGACATCGCCGGCACGATTCGTCGAAGCACCCTGGAACTGTCTTCCGGAAGCATCAATACCCGGGAGTCGCAGGTGCGCGTCCGGACCCTGGGCCAGAACTACGACCAGCAGGATTTCGAAGATATCGTACTCCTGAGCGGCGGCGACGGCACGATGGTCCGCCTGGGCGATATAGCCAGGATTCACGACGGATTTCAGGAGTCCGACCTGATCGTCCGGCATCAGAATCATCCCGCCGCGTTCATCGAGGTTTACCGGGCCGATGGCGAGCACGTGATGGAAGTCGCCGCGACCGTCCGGGAGCATCTGGCGAACGAGGTGATCCCGTCCCTCCCGGACGGCCTGGGCATCACCATATGGAACGATGAATCACAGGACTACGAGGAACGTGCCGATATTCTCGTAAAGAACGGAATCCTGGGTTTGCTGCTGGTACTGATCGCCCTCAGCCTGTTTCTTGAAATACGGCTCGCATTCTGGGTCGCGGTCGGTCTCGCCGTTTCGGGTATCGGCGCCCTCGCGGCCATGCTGATTCTCGACGTGGCAATCAACGCCCAGAGCCTGTTCTCCTTTGTCCTCGCCATCGGTATCGTCGTAGATGATGCCATTGTCGTATCCGAGCATATACAATACGAACGCAATCGGGGGACCCCCGCGCTCCAGGCCGCGATCCGGGGCGTACGCCGGATAAAAGTGCCGATGACCTTTGCGGTCCTCACTTCGGTAGTGGCTTTCGTCCCGCTGCTGTTCATCCCCGGCGGCGTAGGCGAAGTCTGGCGGGCGCTGCCGATCATCATGATCGCCATCCTGCTGGTATCCCTGGTAGAATCGCTGCTGATCCTGCCCAACCACCTGTCCCATCTGCACGGCCCGGAATGGAAGCCGAAAAACGTGCTCGACCGGATGATCGCACGGGTCCAGGGCGGCGTCAACGCCCAACTGGTCCGGTTCGTGCAGGGCCCCCTGGACCGGACGCTGGGGTTCGCGACGGACCAGCCCGTGGTGACGCTCGCGGGGGCCGTGGGCCTGCTCGTGCTGAGCATCTCGCTGATTCCCGCGGGTATTGTCCCTACCACGCTGGCCGCTGAAGTAGAAGGGGATTACGCGACGGTCACGCTGGACATGCCCGACGGCACGACCGCGCCGAGGACATTTGAGGTCGCCAGAGAATTGGAGCAGGCCGGGCACCGGGTCATCGAACGCCTCTCGCTTGAACGTCCCGAAGATGCGGCCCCGCTGTTGTCCGGCGTCATCGTGACGGTCGGTCAGCGGCCGAGGGTTCCGGGTGGAGGACTGAACCCCGCGCCGACCCTTAATCCGCAAGCCAATATCGCAACGATCGAGTTCAAGCTGCTCGGCGCGCAGCAAAGAGAGATATCCACGATAGACTTCGTCCAGGCATGGCGCGAGGAGGTGGGGGTCTTGCCTTATGTACGCGGCGTTACCTTCAGCGGCGAGGTCCTGGACCTGGGCAATCCCGTCGAGGCCGTAATGTCCCATCCGGATCCGGATCGTCTCGTCCTCATCGCCAACTCCGTGGTCGACGGTCTGCGCGGAGTCGGGGGCGTTTACGACGTGCGTTCGGACCACACGCCGGGTATACCGGAAGTCCAGTTGGAACTGCGGCCGGAAGCGCGGACCCTGGGTCTGACGCTGGATGCGCTGGCCGGCCAGGCGCGCGCGGCGTTTTTCGGTGCGGAGGCGGTGCGGGTCCAGCGTGGCCGTGAAGAGGTTCGCGTCTACGTCCGTCTTCCCGCCGATGAGCGGAGTTCCATCACCGATATCGAGGGATATCTGCTTCGTACGCCCGGCGGAGCCGAGGTCCCGGTTACCCGTGCGGCCACGCTGAACATGGGTGTGTCTCCGCCGGCCATAAGGCGGAAGGATGGCCAGCGGATCGTCACGGTCACCGCGGACGTGGACCCCGCGGTGATAACCGGAAACGAAGCCAACGACATCCTGGAGCATTCGATCCTGGCGGACCTGACCGACATGTACCCGGATCTGACCTACACGTTCGGAGGCGAACAACAACAGCAGCTCGAATCCCTGGACGCCCTGTATCGCGGGTTCGCGGTTGCCCTGATCATGATCTTCACGCTGCTTGCCATCCCCCTCCGCTCATATACCAAACCGTTCATCATCATGGCCATCATCCCCTTCGGGTTCATCGGAGTGATCCTCGGCCACTGGGTGCTGGGGCTGGCCCTGAGCGCGGTATCCTTCATGGGCATCTTCGGCCTGAGCGGTGTAGTGGTGAACGATTCCCTGGTCATGATCGACTTCATCGATCAAAAACTGCGGGAAGGCAATCCTGCGCGGACCGCGATCATCGAGGGCGCCAAGGGTCGATTCCGTCCGATCATGCTCACGTCCCTGACCACGTTCCTCGGTTTCACTCCGCTCATTCTGGAAACCGCCATACAGGCCCAGTTCCTGATCCCCTTCGCCGCATCGCTCGGCTTCGGCATTCTCTTTACTACGGCCATCCTCATGCTGGTCGTCCCCGCGCTATCCTCGGTCCACCTTCGGCTGATCAGGTCGCGGCCGTCCTAAAGGGGATGCCTGTGCTTCACGACCCGGAACTTGAACGCCTTGTCGGCACAGACCTTGGGGAGGGGACTCAATCTCAGTTCGTAATCTTCGGGTACCAGTTCCAGTTCCAGGTGGCGGGCGATCAAAAGCACGTTGGCGGCCATTTGAAGTTCGGTCCAGCGTGAGCCGCCGCACATGTGGGTACCCACGCCGAAGGGCGCGTACGCGCCGGTCTGCCGGTGTTCGTTACGGGGGTCGGAAAACCGGTCGATATCGAACTTGTCCGGCTCCGCGAAGTACTCTTCCATGTAATGCGTCGCCGGGTAAGCTACCATGACCTCGCTGTAGGCCGGTACTTCAATGTCTTCGACCTCGAAGGAATTCATGGCCGTGCGCACATGGACCGGAATGACCGGATGCAGCCGCAGGACCTCCATGACGAAACGGTGGGTCGCGTCGATCGCCGCAGGGGTCAGATCCGCCGCGGCCGGATCCCCCCCCCCAAGAACAGCGCGTCCGCTTCGGCGGCGACCTGTTCCCGGATGTGCGGGTTCTTCACCAGTTCATATATGGCGAAACCCATCGCGCTTCCGGTGTAGTGGCCCGCGATGATCGGTGCGATGAAGGCGAATCCCAGGTCGGTCTCCGGCAGAAACTGCGGGTCGGATTGATGCAGTTCCATCAAATCGTCGACCAGGTCCCGCCGCTTTCCCTCTCTTTGCCCCGGCGTGTGCGTCGCGTGGATCTGCGCGTACAGGTCCAGGACACGTTTCCGATACCGGTTCATCCTGGGCGTGCGTATCATGAATTTGGGCAGGATTTTGTGTACGTGGACCAGGAGCGCCCGGTATTCGAACATGAGGAGGTCATCGAGGACATCGGTGTCGACGTCCGTACTTACGCTGAGTTCGGCGATCTGTCTTCCAATGTACCGTTGGCAGGTCATCTCGCCCGGCATGGTGTTTCCGACTCCCCACTCTCGGAACGAGCGCCTGATGACCGCGAACAGTTCGTGAAGCCGGTCGCTGACTACTTGTCGTGAATTCCCGGCCCGCACGGCCCTGCGCATGCGGAAGTGGTCCGCCCCGTCCAGGCTGGCAATCGACCTCGCCGTACCCCACTCGGTTTGAAACGCTTCCAGGTAGTCGCGCGTCCGCAGGTACATGCGGCCCTTCTTGCCGACCCACTTGTTCAGTTCGACGCCGGAAAGCACGACGATTTTCCGGCCGGGAACCTTGAGCCGGCAGACCGGACCGAGCTCCTTGTTTTTCTCGGCAAAGAACCTGGGGAAATTCCCCGCCCGGACCGATTTCGAGGCAAGCATCGCCCAAAGACTCACCGCGGGCATTGGACGGCGTCTGCCGGCGCGCATGCTCTCGGGCGGGCGGTAGGAGCTACGCACCGCGGGACCGATGGCCGGTCCGATCAGGTCCATCCCGCTGAAAAGCTCGATGCGGTTTTCGGCTGCTTCGTACTCTTCGGGCGCCATCATGGCCCGGAACCCGCCACAGTAGTTGACGAGGCCGATTATGGCTATGTCCCGCGGATGTGGAATCTCGTCGTCGAGCAGGGTGCGCATGATCCGACTTTTTATTTCCTCACCCGCCCTTCCGTCCACCAGGGGGTATCGGCCAGTCCGGGTTACCTTCGTGGTCAAGGTCCAGAATCCGCCTTCGTCGGTCTGGAAAATCCCCATTTTCACCAGGCGGTCGATGGCGGCGTCGCTGATGTCATCGGCCCTGCGCGCGATGCGTTCAACCCAGTACTGCGGAGTCTGAACTTTGTCTTGACGGGCAATCTCCTGAAGCGTCGGATCCAGCAACTCGTCGCCTGTCGGGGTCGCATCCGTCAAGACCAGTGATTCCAGGTCGGAGTCGATGCGCTCCTCCAGCGCAAGCTCCATAAGCATGCTGCCTGCGATCGCGCAGGACATTTGCCGCTCGGGTATGGGAACGAAATAACCCGATTCCTCGCTGTGCAGGAGGAGGAGCAGTTCTTCGGTAAAACGCATCTTCATGGCTTAGTTCCCAAGAAAGAGCAGGTACCGCGTGAAACCGGCGGTTCGTTGTTAAATTGCAACGTATGTTAAGTACAGTCCGTAATCGCGAATTACTTATGTAATGAAACAAGGATAATCTTGTTTGGAGAATGTTGCACCGTCTGGTTGCGAACCTGATGCGCCGGTAAAACCCGGGGCGGAGACGTCCGCCTTGCACCCCCAAGTCATACCCGATAGACGATTTACATGTTGCGCGCCCCGGTCGTTTACATATATTTGCAAATGGGTACAACACTTGCTATTGGTCTGCTTGAAGAAGTTCTTACCGGGAGTCCAAGGCATATGTCAGTGACTGCGCAGGACGTTTCAACCCAACCCCTTACGCTGACCCAGGAACTCATCCTGGCGCTCCTCAACGAGGAGACGGGCTACTTCCACCAGGTGCCCGGCTGGAACCTGAACTGCGCCGTGGTCGGCGCCGTGCTGGCGGAGCTTTCACTCAGATCCCGCATCGATACGGACGTGGAAACCCTTTTCCTCGTCGACCAGACGCCAACGGGCAATCCCACCATCGATCCCGTACTGGAAGAAATCGCAAGCGATTCGAGTCAGCATGACACCCGGTTCTGGATCGAACGGCTCGCGCCCCGCGCGGAGTCGATCATCGATTCGGTGCTGGACCGCCTGGTCGAGATGAAGATACTGGTGCATCACGACGGCGAGTTCTGGACGCTGGCCCGGACCGACTGGAAGATGGAATTGTACGACGACGCCGAGCCGGGCACGGCGAGTCAGTTCATCAGAACGCGGATCAGCCGGGCGATCTTCATGAACGAGATTCCCGATCCGAGAGACGTTATCGTAATCTGCCTCATCAATACCTGCGACGTCCTGCGCTTCATGTTCCAGCTCGACGAAGCAGCGGAGGAGCGCATCAAGGCCATCTGCCGGATGGACCTGATCGGCCGTTCCATTGCCGCCGCCGTCGAGCAGAACCTGGCGGGGCCGCTGCTTCAGCGTTCCCACCTGACCAAGGAGATCCCGACTGTTTCGCTCGGCAAGCTGCTGTTCAATCCCAATACGCGGACCGGAAACGTCTCCGCGCTCTTCGCCGATCTGACAAAGGAATACGGCCCGGTGTTCGCGATCCGCCCGCCCTTTGCCAAACCCCTGGTCTTCATCTCCGGGACGGATGTGAACCGGTGGGTGCACCGGCACGGACGCATGTACCTGAGAGCCAGGGACTACTTCGCCGACTTCGAAAAAATCTACGGGGCGTCGGGCGTAATGCCCTCTCTGGACGGCGGCGATCATTTCAGGCTGCGCAAGGCCATGTCGCCGGCTTACTCCCGCGCAAGGCTGTCGGCGCAACTGGATACGCTCTACGGGCATGCCCGTGGATTCATGGCGGATTGGAACGCGGGGGAGGTCTTTCAGGCGAGACGGACGTGCCGCCTGATGATCAACGCGCAGATTTCACCGCTTTCGGTCAGCGTCGACACGCAGGACATCATCGACGATCTGATGACGTACAAGGAACGGGCGCTGAACACCCACATCGTCCGGGTCCTGCCCAGGTTCATGTTGAATACTCCGGGCATGAAACGCCGGGCGAAAGCCGTGGATACCTTATTGCAGCGGATCCAGAGCGTTCATACGCCCGCACAGCGGGCCGGCTGTCCCCGGAACCTGGCCGACGACTGGCTGAGCCTGCACGCGAGCGATCCGCAGTTCGTACCCGAGTCCAACCTGCGATTCGCCCTGTCTGCGGCACTGATCGCCAGCGTGTACCTGGGCGACGCCTTCAGCTTCACGGTGTACGCCCTGGCGTCGCAGCCCGGGCTCGGCGAAAGGATCCGCCAGGAAGCGGACGCCCTGTTCGAAAACGGCGATCCGGCCGGGGAGGACCTGACCCCCGAGAAAATCGACGTGACCCACCGCTTCCTGATGGAGTGCCTGCGGATCTACCCCATCGTCGCCATGTCCGTGCGCCACGTGATGAATACCTGCGTGATCGACGGATATGAACTGCCGGTGGGGACGAAAGTCCATATCGCCCAGACGGCGCCCCACTTCTTCGAGGAGTACTTTCCGGATCCCCATACGTTCGATATCGACCGCTACCTCCCCGGGCGCAACGAGCATCGCGCGCCAGGTGCGTACACGCCCTACGGGCTGGGTACCCACACCTGCCTCGGCAACCGGTGGATGGAACTGCAGCTGGCGGTGAACGTGCTGATGGTCGCCCACTACTTCAGGCTCGAAGTACACCCGGCGGATTACAAGCTGAGGTTCAGCCCGCTTCCCTCGATGAAGCCGAGCAAGAAGCTGAAGATCCGCATTGCCGAGCAACTGCGCGAGTTGCCGGCCTCCTGAAACGAACCGGATGTTCAGATGAACCTTACCCGTTTTGTCCGAATCGCCACATTCGGGGCAATCCTGCTCCTTGCGGTCAGCCTGGACGGCCTGGGCGGTACGGCGGTCGCTGCCGGCCAGGCCGACGCGGCCGACTCAGCCGGCCAGGCCGGCTCATCCGGTACGGCGGTCGCTGCCGACTCGGCCGACGCGAACGCGCAGTCGATCGATGAGGCGAGAGCCGCTTTCGAGGAAGGCCGCTTGCTCGAGGCGGCGGATCTCGCGGAAGCCCTCGGCACCTCCGGAGGCTACGCCCTGGCGGCGCAGTCGCTTGCGGTGTACGGCCATCATGTGGCGACCGGAGATGAGCGGAAGGTGTTCCTGGAACGGGCGATGCAACTCGGCGAGGAGGCGGTGCGCGCCGATTCGACCAGTTACGAAGCGTATTACCAGTCCGCGCACGCTGTCGGCCGATATGCACAGAACGTCGGTACGCTGACGGCGCTTCGCCGGGGCCTGGCGGGCAAGGTCCGCGGTCTGCTCGAGGCCACGCTTGCCATCTACCCCGACTTCGCGGAGGCGCACATGGCCTTCGGGGGCTGGCACGCCGACATCGCCGGCGCCGGTCGCATTGCCCGGTTCTTGTATAAAGGAAACAGGGAGCACGCCGTCACGCATTACGAGCGGGCCCTGGAACTGGCACCGGACTCGAAGGTCGTGCTGCTGGAATATGCGCTCAGGCTTCCCGAACTCGATCGCGAGGGCGGCCGGGAACGGGCCGGGGCGTTGCTGTCGAAGGCGGCCGAACTACCGGTGCGGGACGCCTACGGGGAGTTCATCCAGCAGGACGTGCTGGAAGCCCTGGCGGAGCTGGAGGAAGGCGGATAGCGATTCCTCGCGGCGCCGCCGCACGCGTATCCGGTCGTCCCATCGCTCAGGCCCCGGGTGATTCCGGGTAGAATTGCCGGCAATAGCGGCGGTACAAGCCGATGGGACCATCGGCCTTGCACAGCCGGGGAGGCGTTCGAAACCGTTTCCGTTCCCAGATCACCACGTCCTGCAGCACATCCCTTTTCTGTTGTGAAAGCAGTATCTGATTCATCAGTTTCTGACGCAGCTTCGACGGCAGGAAGCCCAGGCCCGAGATGAACCGCCGGGGCTTTCGGATCTCCTGCAACTGGCTGGCCAGTACGAGGTCGATACAAGTGCCGTCGACAGGGGTTGGAAGAACCCAGAGTCTCGCATGCATATCGATGGTTTTCTCGTGGATTTCGACATAGGAGTACCCCAGTCCGTGGATGTGCGTGACGGCTGAAACATCATAGACCAGGTCCTTGACCCCCAGGATCCGGCGAACGCGTCTGAAGTCGAAGCAGCTCTTCAGGCAGGCGCCTTCCACCGTAACCGAACCAACCGGGTTCACATTGTCGTAGCCGTGTACGTAACGCAGGTGACCGAAGTCCACCGAGTTCTCCGCGATTTCCTGGGGATGGCTGCGGAACCGCAAGGTCCTGAACCCCAATCTGCCCCATTCCGCTCCGGTAGGCGGGTCGTCTGGCAGGTACCAGTGCGGCGGCCTCCCGTCGATTCCGTACCAGGCGAAGACCAGGCCGAAGATCTCCCGGGTCTCGTATACGTTCAGTTTAGCGGCTTTCGGCGCCGGGGCGTTGGGCGTCGCAACGCATAGGCCGGTCGTGTCGAACTCGAACCCGTGGAACGGGCAGACGAGGCGGCCGTTGCACACCCGGCCGCCGACTTCCGGACCCAGGTCGGATCCCAGGTGCGGACAAACGGCCTCGGCCACGCAGACACGGCCTTCCCCGTCACGCCAGGCGACGATATCCTCACCCATCCACGTTTTCGCGATCAACTTCTCTCGTAGCAGGGTCTCACGGGTCGCGACCAGGTACCAGCCTTCGGGGAAAGGCGGAAGCCGATCCGGCGTATCGGAGGCTGGACGGCTGACGGCTTTGTCTGCGGCAGGTCCGTCGATCCGCTCAGTAGTGTTCGCGTTCATTGGCCGTACATCCGTTGGGGCGCCGTGGCCGTCTGTCGGTACAGCGAAGGGTCCTGTGTTTATATGCCAAGGCGAGGTGTTTGATTGCAAGTAGAATATGCACGAGGCGACAGCGGCCCGCGCAGATGGCGTCTCGCGCTCTAGAAGCGGTTTTCAGCCTCTCGCCTTCCTGAAACGCCGGCCGTGCAGGATGCTTCCGTAGTAATTGAAAATACGCCGGGCCTCGGGGTCGTCGAAGGGATAGTCCGCACCGATCTGCGTGGCGGCGGCCAGGCCGGTGACAAAGCAGGTTTCCTGGCTGTTTACCAGCGTGTGGGCTCCGCAGTGCCAGGTACGCCTCTTGCCCTGAATGAATCGGAACAACTGAACGAGCCAGGCGACGTGGCGCACGTCGTGCACGATGTGCTGGAACCACCACTTCCCGACGACCTTCTGCTCATCGATCGGACTGACGGGATTGTAGGTCACCAGGCAGGGTTTGTCGGACCGGCCGGCCCATGGCTGCTGGTTGTGCATGATGTAGGTGATTTCATAGTTGTCCGGCCTGGCGCCGTATTGTTCGACATGATTGCTCCGCGTTTCCAGGGGCTTCACTTCGCTGTCCGGGAGGACGGAGGCGTCCGAATGGACGACCGTGTGGTTGTGAAGCTCGCTCTCATATCGGATCGACGATAGAATGTACCGCTCCAGGAACGTGGGCCGGTCGAGCATCATCAGGGTCTGGTTCGCATTGCACGCGAAGATCACCTCGTCGAAGGTCTCCTCGACGCCGTCCCGGTCCTCGACCACGACACCGGTTGGCCGGCGGTACACCTTTCGAACGGGCCGGTTGAGGTAGATCCTGTCCCGGAATCCGGCTGACAGGTTCTCATAGATTCGACGGGTGCCCCGGTCCCAGGTCTGCATGGGCGTCGCGGATTCGATGTCGAAGAATTCCAGGTACCGCGCGAAAAGCGCCGCCGGCATATCGAACACGTTCGTCGCCATCAGGAAATTGACGAACATCGGTTTCAGGATCTTGTATCTGAAGTCCCCGGAAAAACCGCCCAGATTGAGCAACGTCCCCATGCTGACGTAATTGAACGGGTTGAGGGCGTTCATCAGCTTCGACCGGGAACGGGTCAGCCTGCCGAACCGGTGCAGACGCTTCAGGACGCGTTGAAACCTGTCGATCTCGGGTTGCAACTGTCGTCTGATGTCGGAGTCGAAATCGTGGGCGTACACCCGGCCGTGGTATTTCACGCTGTAGTTGAACCGGGTATCGAGCAATTCGATGCCGAACTTCCGCATCAGCAGCAGGATGTGGCGGTATACCGACGGGATCAACGCGGTGACGGATATGTCGAAGGGAATCGTGCCGCCGTCATCCTGCGGCATGTCGGCAGTAATCGCATTTCCCCCCACCTCGTCCCGGGCCTCGAACAGCCGGAAATCAAACCGGTCCGGGTGGTGATACAGCGCCCATGCGGCCCCCAGCCCGGATACCCCGCCGCCTACTATGGCTATTCGCCGCGGTTTCGTGCCATTCCGACCGTTTGTCATATTCCTGTATCCGTAAGTGGGATTCACCCAAAACCGGACGACCGGATCCCATCAGTCTTCTGGTTTCCGGCCCTGCGCGCAACCGTACTGTTCGCTCGCCCTTTCCGGGCTTACGAGTTCGTTCCGGACGTCCTCCTGTACCTTAGTGCGGTCTCGCTCCGCCGGGTCTCCCCAGCCGCCACCGCCGGGCGTCTCGATCCGCAGGACGTCGTTTTCGTACAGTTCGGTATGGGTCTTGGTGGGAATCTCC
Source organism: bacterium (assembly GCA_965202605.1). GTDB lineage: Bacteria > JAAXHH01 > JAAXHH01 > JAAXHH01 > JAAXHH01 > JAAXHH01. The sequence continues at coordinate 483,883 of OZ241838.1, read as the reverse complement.
CTTGCGCGCCCGTCGGAGTCGACGACATAACAGTGCGCGCCCGTCGCGTTCCCGCCGCCTTCGAGGCCCCAGGGCGTGAATCTCCGCCGGTCGGAGCCCAGCGTGATGATGGTGCGCTCGCCCAGGCACTTCAGTTCCCGCATCATGCCGCAGCCGCCGCGCTGGCGTCCGGGGCCGTCCGTGTCCGGGATCAGTCCATAACGTTCGACCCGCAACGGATAGGTGCGTTCCATGATTTCGACCGGCGCGTTCCGCGTGTTGGTGAGGTGGGTGTGCACGCCGTCTTCGCCGTCGAGGTCGAACATGGCGCCCTGGCCGCCCGCGTAGGTTTCCACGTAGTTGTAGTAATCCCCGGAAGCGGGATCGATCCCGCCGATATTGACCAGGTTCATCTCGCCGCTGCAGGCCGCGCACACCCGGTCGGGCGCAGCCTGGTACAACGCGCCCATCAGCACGTCCACGACGCGCTGGTCCGTCAGTATATTGGCGTTGCCGATGGCCGCGGGGTAGGTGGCCTGGAGGATGGAGCCCTCGGGGGCGAAGATATCCAGCGGTCTGTACGCGCCGGCGCAGGCGGGCAGGTCGGGGTCGATCACCGCCTTGCAGACGTAGCTGATGCAGGAATGGGCCGCCGGCAGCCGTGCGTTCAGGGGACCCAGGACCTGGTCGCTGCACCCCGAGAAATCCGCCCGCAACTCGTCGCCCGAGATGGTCAGGGTGACCTTGATCTTCACCGGCGTATCGGTAACGCCGTCGTCGTCCAGGTAGTCCTCGAAGGTATACTCGCCGTCCGGCAGGGTCCCTATCCCCGCGCGCATCCTGCGTTCCGCGTAGTCCTGGATCTCGTCCATGTAGCGAATGACTTCATCCGGGGACTCCCGGGACATGAGTTCGCTCACCCGCTGCTGGCCGATCCGGGCGCAGGCGAACTGGGCCATGAGGTCGCCCCGGACTTCGTACTGCGTCCGTACGTTCTGGTTGATCAGTTTGTAGATCTCTTCGTCGAGCCGTCCCCCTTTGAAAATGGGAAGCGGAGGGATCTGCAGCCCCTCCTGGTAGATTTCAGTCACCCCGAAGGGCATGCTGCCGGGCGCGAACCCGCCCATGTCCACGTGATGGGCGGTGGATGCCGCAAGCGCGATGGGCCGTCCCTCGTGAAATATGGCGGATACCAGGGAGACGTCCGGCAGATGCCCCGGTCCTTCCGGATACGGCAGGTTCGTGATATAGACGTCCCCGGGCCGCATGACCGACACGGGGTAAGCTTCCAGGATGGACTTGACTACCCCGGGCATCACGCCGAGATGGAGCGGCACACCCGATTCGGCCTGGGCCAGGATCTCCCCCGTGGGCTGCACGATGGCCGCGGAGCAGTCCCGGCGGTCCTTGATGTTGGTGGAGTAACTGGTGCGAATCAGGGCGGCGCACATTTCTTCCGCGATGCCCGTCCACCGGTTGCGCATCAGCTCCAGCGTGATGGGGTCGGTTTTCATGGCGTCTCCACACCCGCGATAGCGATCTGTTCCCAGGCATCAATACGAGCGTGCTCGCCGGGCCAGATCAATGTCGTCGAATCGAGTTGCTCTACGATGGCCGGACCGTCGATCCGCTGGCCCGGACGCAACCCGGATCGTTCGTAAACAGCCGTGTCGTGCCAGTTGCCGGACAGGTAGACCGGGCGGGTGGAACGCGGCGCGGGCCGTTTCGATTCGGCCCGTTCCGAGGGTCTGCGCGGGTCGTCCGAGATCGGCAGCTCCGCCGAAACCCATACGTTCACCAGTTGCACCTGCTGATCTCGGCGGGCGAAGCCGTACTGACGCTCGTGTTCGACATGAAAGGCGGTTTCGAGGGATCCGATATCGACAGGGCCGTCGGTAAGGCCGATGGGAACGTCGTAGCCCTGTCCCGAGTACCTGAGGCCTACGCGCCGGGTGATGACCGGTCCCTGGCCCTCTATCGAAGTGGACAGGTCTCTTATGGTCTGCCCGGTCAGGTCTTCCAGTATCTGCTCGAATGCCGTTTCCTCGAGCCGGTCCAGCAGTTCCACGTGGGTCTGTATCCGGTCCGACCGCAGGTTCGAAAAAACCAGGCCCTCGGCCGAAGCGACGCCCGGTGCGAGGGGAACGACCACGTCGCCTACGCCCAGCTCCCGGGCGAGTTCGACGCCGTGGAGCGGTCCCGCTCCGCCGAAGGGCACCAGCGTGAATCGGCGCGGATCGTACCCCCTTTCCACGGTGAGCTTGCGGATAGCCGCCGTCATGGAGGCGTTGATGACCCGGATGATGCCTTCGGCGGCTTCCTCCACGGTACATTTCAACCTGGCGGCTATCTTTTCATCGATCACCCGTCGGGCGGCGGAAGGATCAAGGGTGATGGCGCCCCCCAGCAGGCTGTCTGTCGAGAGCCGGCCCAGCACCAGATTCGCGTCCGTCACCGTGGGTTCGGCGCCGCCGATCCGGTAGCAGGCGGGGCCCGGCGCGGCCCCCGCGGACTGCGGTCCCACCCGCAGGGCGCCGCCCGAATCGATCCATGCGATGCTTCCGCCCCCCGCGCCGATCGTGTGTATGTCCATCATGGGCGCCTTCAGGGCCAGTCCGTCTATTTCCGCGTTCTTTGCGAAGGCTATGTTCCGTTCATGGATCATGGCCACATCGAAGCTGGTGCCGCCCATGTCGGCCGTTATGAGGTCGGGGCGGTCGAGCCGCCGGCCGATCTCCGCGCCGGCCACCACGCCGCCGGCCGGGCCGGACAGGAAAGTATGCACGCAATGATCGGCTGCATGCTCGGCCGAAGTGACTCCGCCGTTGGATTTCATTACGTAAAGCGGCGCTTCGACTGAAGACTCGGAAAGGGCATCGTTGACCCGTTTCAGGTAATTCGTCATCACCGGCTGCACATAGGCGTTCATGGCACAGGTGCTGAACCGCTCGTATTCGCCCTCTTCCCGGCTCAGATCGGAAGAAAGGCAGACCGTGGCGTCCGGCAGCGCCCGCCGCAGCATGTTGTCGACGGACCGCTCGTGCTCGGGATTGATGTGGCTGTGCAGCAACCCGACTCCGACCGCTTCGATACCTTCCGCCCTGAGCGATTCCACCAGTTCATTCAGTCGATCCAGGTCGACGGGAAGCGCTTCCGATCCGTCGTGCAGGATGCGCTCCGGAAGCTCGTAACGCAGGGACCTGGGCACGAGCGCCGGCGTCCGGCGGATACGCATGTTGTACAGGTGGGGGCGGTCCTGCCGCTGTATATGGAGCACGTCCCGGAAGCCCTCGGTGGTAATGAAGGCCGTGTGGGCGCCCCGTCGCTGCAGGATGGTATTGGTAGCCACCGTGGTGCCGTGTATGAGGAACAGGATATCCGAGTGCGCGACGCCGGCCCGGGCGACGAGTCCCTTGACTCCGTCCACCAGCGCCCGGCTCGGATCGGCCGGCGTACTCGGCACCTTGTGAAATACCAGGCGGCCCGTGTCGGGATCGGACAGGACGAGATCGGTAAACGTCCCGCCCGTGTCTATGGCGATGCGAACGCTCATGGCTGGTTGTCGCTCACGGCTGGTTATACGGTGTTCTCGTCCAGCGGAAAATCGATGCGTACGTTGCCGTGCTTCTGCGACGCGAGGAACCCCAGGATGATCTCCAGGGTATCGCGGGCCGCGCGGGGCGGGGAAATGGTCTCGCCTCCGTGTTCCATGGCGTGGACGAGATCCCGGACCGCGGCCGCGGAATAGTATTGGGTCGGTCCCTTGGGGGCGACGGTCTGGATGCCGTTCCCCGTATCGAGCTCGTAGTAGTCCTCGTGGACGAACATCCACCCGTCGGTGCCGTCGAGCTGGTATCCTCCCCGGCATGCCCTTCCCTTGGAACCGTTGTACAGGGCCCGCACGCCGTTCCTGAAGTGGATGAAGCCGGAGCAGCCCGGTTCCAGGTCCGCGTTCCTGCCGCCATCGCCCCCGTAAGGCCAGTAGTCCTCGTAGCCTTCGTCGAGTTCGGCGAATACCCACGCGGGTTTCGATCCCGCGAGAAAACAGGTCATGTCGATCATGTGGGTGCCGTTGCGGAAGAGAATGGCCCGGGGGCCGCCGAAGTTGAGCACGATGCGTTTCAACTCGCCGATCACGCCGTCGTCGAGCAGCTTCCTGACCTCCCGGTACACCGTTCCCCACCGCCGGGTGTGGTTGATGGTCATGGGCACGTTCCGGCTCTCGACCGCCGCGATCATGCGGTCGGCGTCCGCAAGGGAGGTCGCAATGGGTTTTTCGCAGTAAATGCCCCGAACGCCCGCCGCGACTCCATCCACCACGATGTCCGCGTGGCGGTGGTCCGATGTGACCACGCTCAGGATATCGGGCCTGCAGGTCTCAAGCATTTCCCTGTAATCGGTGAATCCACGCAATCCCGGAAAACTGGCCGACCAGTCCTCGAGGGTGCCCTGAACGAGCTCTTCCTTCAGGTCGCATACACCGGCCACCTCCGTATACGGCAGCTGGGCATAGGCCGGAACGTGGGCATTGGGCATTTCATGGCCCATTCCGTGGTCGCCGTCGACCGGGGGCCGGCCCGCGCCGATGCCGCTCAGGCCCACTACGCAGGCCCTGTATGTTCGATCGTCAGCCATGATTGTCCTTTCTGTATATGAGTGCCACGGGATGGGTTCCGCGCTCATCGGCGCGGAACAGGGCGGGGGTACCGGTCACGACGCGTCCTTCCAGCGCGCGACCTGCGCTTCGTCCAGGGTGACGCCGAGTCCCGGGCCGTCGGGAACCCTTGCGGTGACCGGCCCGATTTCCAGCGGCGTCTCGATCATGTCGCCTTCGTGGTACAGCGGGCCGAGGAGGTCGCCCGGATAGGTCTCACTGTCGATGGCTTCCACGCTGACCGCCACGTGGAGCATGGCCGCCGTACCGATCCCCAGCTCGAGATTGCTGCCCATGTGACAACGCAGTCCCGCGGCGCTGGCCACGTGCGAAATGCCCAGCGTCCGGCCGATACCCCCGTTCTTGCCCGGATAGACGCTGATGATGTCCGCGGACCGGCGCAGGGCCGTCTGCATGGCGTCCTCCAGGGTGAAGACGCTTTCGTCGGCCATGATGGGGATGGTCGTGCCCGTTCGTATCAGGGCCGCTTCATCGTCGAACTGCGGCGCCGAGGGTTGTTCGGCGAACAGGATGTCCAGCGGTTCGAGGAGGCGAAGCATGCGACGCGCCACCGCCGGCGGCCACCCGCAGTTCGCGTCGATGCCGATCCTCGTATCGGGGCCGGCCAGCGCACGGACCGCGCGGACGCGTTCGAGGTCCTCTTCGGGGTCCAACCCCACTTTAACCTTGAGACACCGCACGCCCCACTGCAGGAACTTTTCCGCCAGGGCAACGGAAGTCGGTACGTCGAAGGCGCCGACCACCATCTTCATGGGGACTTCCTGCCGGACCCTTCCGCCCAGCAGCTGGTACAGCGGCCTGTCCGCGCGCTTCCCCGCCAGGTCCCACAGCGCCATCTCCACGGCCGCCTTGGTGAAGGGGTTCAGCTTTATGACTTCGTCCATGACACCGCAGAGCCGGTTCACTTCCGCCGGGTCCTCGCCCTTCAGCGCGGGGGCCACCAGGTCCCGGATCGCGGCCGTACAGGACGCGGACGTCTCACCGCTCCAACGCGGCGCGACAGTGGCCTCGCCCAGCCCGGTCAGCCCCTCGTCCGTGTGAATCCGGAGGATGACATAGGGGGAGACGATGTGTTCGCCATGGGCGGTTTTCGTGGTCATGCCCTGCTTGAGCGGCACTTCGATGGGAATGGCTTCAACGCGGGTTATCTTCATGTTCCGCTCCGTTTCCAGTTAATCCGGGATCCGTCATGAGCCTGGGGCTGTTTTCTCCTGCGTGTTCATCCGAGCCAGTCATCCACGTGTTCGGCGACAAACTGATCGTCGTTGAGATGGGGATAGGCGCGGTATACCCGGTCGATTTCCTCGTACTGTCCGGGCGACAGGGTCTCTTCGGGATTGAGGCACCAGGTGCCCTCGAGCAGTCCCTGCCTGCGTAATACCTCGTGAATCCCGGAGATGCATCCGGCGAAATCGTGGGCCGGGTCGAAGAAGGCCGCGTTGCAGTCCGTTACCTCGATCGACCGGGTCAGCAGGTGTTGGGGTACGGCCTCGCCGGAAAGGGAGGCGCCGTGGCATGCCCGCAGCAATACAGCCGCTCCACGGGTCCACACGGCCCAGTGACCAAGCAGCCCGCCCCTGAAACGTACGGACCGGCGCACGGCACCGCACTGGAACGCGTGCTCTGTCAGGAGATCCATCACGATATTGTCGTCGTTGCCCGTGTAAAGCGTAATCTCCTCCTGCCTGCCCGATTCCGCCAGTGCCCTCAGCACGTCGAGCGTGTGGTACCGGTTGAATGCCGCGACCTTGATGGCCACGACCCCCTCCAGTTCAACGAAGCGACGCCAGAAGCGATAGGGGAGCACGAGGCCGCCGACGGCGGGCTGCAGGTAGAATCCCATGACGGGAATGGCGTCGGCCACGGTCCGGCAGTGCGCGATGAGTTCGTCGTCCGTGGCGCCGCCCATGGCGGTCAGGCTGAGCAGGCCGGCATGGTAGCCGAGGGATCTGGCCGCTTCCGCCTCGCGGGTCGCCTGCGCCGTTTTCCCACAGATCCCGGCGATCCGTACGAAATCCGCCGGCGCTTCCCGGTCCATCACCTCCGCGGCCAGGCCGAGTACCGGTTCGTAGAGACCGTATGCCGGATCCCGGATCTCGAACTGGGTCGTGTGGACGCCCACGGCGAGACCGCCCGCACCGGCCGCGATGTAGTATCTGGACAGCGCCCGTTGGCGTCGTTCATCCAGTTGCCTGTCCGCCGTTACGGCCAGCGGATGAGCCGGGATCACCACGCCCTCTTTCAGCGCCTCTCGGACTGCCTGCGGCATCATCTCATTCATCGTAGACTCCAGTGCCGGATCCTGCGATCAACCGCCAAACATGGCCGTGCCACCAATCACGCATGAGGTCACGGACATCCGTTCCGCGGATCGCTGTCCCGGGTGACCGCCACCGTATTCAGAAGCGGCCGGACCGGGATTCGTATCCCGTGGGCTTGTCCAGGCTTCGGCCCCCGATGCTGATCCAGTGGGCGACCCAGTCCGCAATCCGCTCAATAGGGATCTCCGGTCTGCCCAGCCTGTCGAACAGTCCGCGGGCGTCGCCAAGCAGCGCCGTATCGCTTTCGTTGCCCGTAAAAACCGGCTCACGCTCCAGTCGGCGGCCAAGCATTTCGGACACCCCGCGGACGGAGAGTATATCCGGTCCCGTCATATTCAGGATCGTGGCTGGACTGCTGGAGAAGGGGAACATGCGCGCGAGATAGCTGTTGGCGTCTCCCTGCCAGATCTGGTTGACATGGCCCATGGCGAGGTCGATCGGCACGTCGTCGTGTATTTTCCTGGCGAGGTCGTGTAGGATGCCATAGCGCAATTCAGTGGCGTAAAACAGCCGGACGATGAGCAGAGGCGTGCCTTGTTCGACGCAAAGGTGCTCCGCGATGCGCTCCCCACCCAGTCTCGACTGGGCGTATTCGCCCACCGGCCCGATTTCGGCGTCTTCGTCAGAACCGGCGCCGGATACCGGTGAATAGGCGTACACGTTGCCCGAACTGACATAGATGATACGGGAACCGGCATACCGGCGCATGATCCGGCCGGGCAGCCATGCGTTCATCGCCCACGTCATCGGCGTGTTGCCCGTGGCCCCGAATTTGAATCCCGCGAGAAAGAGGACGTTTGCCGCGTCGGGCAGACGGACCAGGTCCGCCTCGTCAAGCAGGTCCGCCTGAACCGTTTCTACTCCCGCTTCTTCGAGGTGGGTTCTTACCCTGGCGTCGCTGAACCGTGAGACGCCGATTACGCGCCGGGCGCCGGCCCGCACGAGGAGTTCCGCCAGGGTCGGCCCCATCTTACCCCCGACTCCCAGGATCGCCACGTCGCCGTCCAGTTTCGATACGGACGCGACAACCCGCGGAGACGGGGCCGTCATCCGGTCGATCAGCATTTCTTCGCTCGTGATCAGATCAGGCACAGGCGGCTCTGTCGGGTGGCGCCGTAAAGTAAGCGTGCGGCGCAAAATACCGGAACATTCCGAAACCGGCCTCCACGTCGTTTTCAGTCCAGACCAGGTCGGTCTCGCAGTAGGAAACGGACCCGTGGCCCGGCGGCGAATGTTCGGGGTGAGACAGGAAGTCGGTCCGCGGCCAGACGCTCCTGTGCCGGAAACACACACCCTGCAACAGGTTGTCACGAATGAAGTCACGCATGTGGGAGAAGGTCCGCTGGTACCGTGCACCCCCTCCCCATTCGACATAGGGTTCCAGTCCGCCGCCCAATTCCTGGATGTCCGGGATGGAAAGGGGCTGCCCGTCGCGAAACAGGATCGCGTCGCAGTTCGGGTCGACCATCACCCATTTCCGGTGATCCTCGAACCAGACCTCCGCCACGAAATGGCCGTCATATCCGTTCGGCGTGCCCATCAGCACCGCGCAGCGCGCCGGCATTCGCAGCGCCTGGCAGGCACTGACGAAGGCAACGGCGTAATGCACGCACATGGCGATGGGCCGCTCGTCGTTGTGACCGCGCCGGCTGCCGCCCCAGGCGAGAATGGTTTCGGCGTCCCACGGCGCGTAGACCGTCGCGCGGCCGGATCCTGAATGCTCCCAGCTCGAAGCCAGCCAGGAAGACAGTTCCCGTACCTGGTTGAACCGATCCGTGCCGTTTCTGGCGCGGCTTGGGAGAAGATCGCGAAGCGCCCGTGTCCTGGGGTGATCGGCGGACTCCCACTTCATTTCCGGAGGCGGGTCGTCCCGGCCTTCCCGCAACCGGATACGTACGCAGTAATTCCCCCGGACCGCGTTCAGATATCCCATGCGGTCTGAGCGCCAGTGCGTTCCGCCATCGTCGGTCAGCGTACAGCGCGACAGGGAGCCGCCGGCCTCCAGTGCGAGCGACCATCCCGTCATCGCACTGTCCTCGGTCCACAGCTCCACCCCGTTGGCCCCTTCGCGCAGGTCACCGGCCTTTACGCCCCGTTCGTACCACCTGTAATGGAGATCCGGCCCGGCGTGGATGGCCTCCTGCCGGACCCCGTTGACAGACCAGTTCAGTGGATTGCCGTCTACACGATGGGGCCGGGCCAGAACGAACAGGACCGCGTTGGATGCGGTTGCCGGCAGATCCAGGATGACGCGGGCCCGCCGGAACCGCGTAAGTTCCTCGCATAGTGCAGGTATGACACGACCGGATTCGTTGTGGTAGAGTCTGCTCATTGACTTACCAAGTAACAGCCTTCAGTATGTTGCGTCAAGTTCGGACGGGGGTTATATTGCGGCTTAGGAACCGCATACCCCGTCCGACGGCAGACCGTGTTTTGAAACCCGGCTTCAAGTGGGAGACATGCTCCTGTGAAAAGAGCGGCAATCCTGGGCAGGAAGCAGGGCGGGATCGTGAAGGCCACCGTCCCGGAACCAAGGGGAAACTGGGTACTGATCAAGATACACGCGGCGCCGCTGTGCACCGAGTACAAGGGATTTGCCGCGGGCAACAGGGCGGACTATCTCGGCCACGAAGCGTCCGGTGAAGTCGTCGAGGTCGCGCAGCCAGGCAGGGTGCAGGTGGGCGACCGGGTAGCGGTCATGCCCGGGTATCCCTGTGGAGTCTGTACGTTATGCCGCTCCGGTGACTACATACACTGTGAAAACAACGTGGATTTCGCCGGGTTCACCGGTTCTGAAGAAGGGATGGCGACCCTGGCCCAGTACATGCTCAAGCCCGACTGGCTGCTGACGCCCATCCCGGATGGCATTTCCTACGAGCATGGGGCCATGGCCTGTTGCGGACTGGGACCGACGTTCGGCGCGCTGGACCGCCTACGGGTTCGGGGCGGCGAGACCGTACTGATCACCGGCATGGGACCTGTTGGTCTGGGTGGAGTGATCTGCGCCAGCCACGTGGGCGCAGAGGCCATCGCCGTGGAATCCAATCCCTACCGAACGGCGAAGGCGAGGGAACTGGGCGCCGCTCACGTCATCGACCCCGGGGACGAACACGCGGTGGAACGCATACGCGAACTGACCGGCGGCATTGGGGTGGACAAGGCAATGGACTGCTCGGGTGCACCAGCCGCACACAGATTCTGCATCGACGCCCTGCGCAGGAGAGGGAGCCTCGCCTTCGTCGGAGAGAGCAGTGCCGACACGCGGCTGGTCGTCAGTCCCGACATGATCCGAAAGGGCATAGACCTGAAGGGGTCCTGGCACTACAACATGAAGGGCGCCCATGACATCATGGGCATCATCGCGCGAAACCGGCAGAAACTGGATCGTTTCATCACCCACCTGTTTCCCATGGACGAAATCCAGCGGGCATGGGAGACGCAGGTATCCGGCGAATGCGCGAAGGTCGTCATCCAGCCCTGGTCCTGATGACCGGACGAGACAAACGTCAACATGATCAAGAGCGCAATCATCGGGGTCAGCGGCGGGAGGGCCCGCGGGCTGGCCGAGGCCTATCGGCATGTAAAACGCAGCCGGCTGGTGGCCGTGTCGAGTCGCCAGCGGGACAAGCTCGAGGCGTTTGGATCGGCCTTCGACGTGCCTGCGAGACATAGGGACTACCGCGAGATGTTCGAGCGGGAGAAACCCGACCTGGTCCATGTAAACACACCGCCATCGGTACGCCTGGAGATCTTCGAAGCGGCGGAGTCAGCGGGCGTCCCGGCTGTGCTGGTCGAAAAACCCCTGGCCATCCAGGGGGAGGACTATCTCGCGATCCGGGCTTTTGCTCGGAAGGCCCGCGTAAAGGTCGCCGTCAACCACCAGCTGCACTTCCATCCCCGGCGGAACCTGCTTCAGCGGAAGGTGCGGGAAGGCGCCATCGGGAATCTACGCTTCATCGAGGCCAGTGCGGGGATGAACCCGGCCTACCAGGGTACGCACGCGCTGCAGGCCGTCAGCGCATTCAACCCGGATGCGGCGCCACTCGACGTTTTCGGGCAGGTCTCGGGAGCGGAAGGGCTGGCTGAAACACCCAGGCATCACTACGCGCCGGACGAGTGCACCGGGGTCGTCGACTACGACAACGGCGTGAGCGCCCTGCTGCGTTGCGGCGCCGTCGCCCCTCGCGTCATCATCGGCGGAACGATAAACGTCCACAAGCGGATCGCGGTGTACGGAGAGCGGGGATTCGTGCACTGGACCATGCACGGCTGGGAATCCAGGATCGACAATGAATACGAGCGCGGGGAACATGTCTACGCCGAGGAAGACACCCTCGGCCAGGCCGCAATGACGGAAGCGATGATCGACTGGATCGAAGACGACCGGGCCGTTCACCCGCTGAACATCGCCTCGGCGCTCAGCGATTTCAGTGTGATCCTGGGGATTTACGAGAGCGCGTTGAGCCGGGCGGTCGTTACCCTGCCCTTCACGCCGTCCCCGGACCTGGTGGGAAAACTCCGCCGCGCGCTGGCCTGACCAGGCGCCGACCAGGCGCCGCGCTGGTTTAGCCGCCCGTTCCGTCGTTCACCTGCATGTACATGAAGGGGGGAATGGTCAGGGCCACCACGTCGTCGCCGCCCGTGACCTCGCGGGCCTGGCCCAGGGCGTGCTCCAGGTCCGGCGCCCAGGAAACGCCCAGCCTTCTCGCGGCGAAGTCGGTCTTCGGACCGGCCAGGATCACCCGGGACAGGTACTTGAGCGGATAGGTCGCCCAGTACCAGACGGTGAAGGGATGGAAGCCGTGGTGGGCGAACCGGTTCCGGTAGCAGTCGACCAGGTGCGGGTCCCGGGCGAACTGCTCCTGGAAACCCGATTGCATCTCGAAGGGGTCCTGGGTTTCGGGCAGCACCTCGTTCCAGAACTTCTCGTAGGCGACGTGATACTCCGGATGGAAGAACTCGAAGACCGGGTTCAGGATGATCACCACGCCCCCCGGCTTGACGAAGGGCTTGTTGTAGAACCAGTTGAAGACATAGCCGAGGACGTCGCTCAGGACCAGGACGGGGTTGATCCGGGTGCCGACGGAGTAGGGGCTGAGATCGGGGAGGCCGAAGACCAGCGTATCGTGCTGGTGGTCGGTCGTGACCAGCAACTGGTCCTTCAGGGTCTGCAGGGTCGGTTCGTGGACGGCGTCGATGGAACCGGCGTTGATATCGACGGGCAGGTAAGCGCTCTGAATGCCCTTGAAGACCCGGAAGCGCACCGATTCGGGCAGCAGGCTCATAGACACCGGCGTCGTCGCCTTAAGGATCTTCTCGAAGAGGTTGCACCGCTCTGCCGGTTTGCTGAGATAGCGCATCATGGGCGGATAGGACGCGTTGTTCATGGCGGCCTCCAGTACCATGATGCGGGTATGCTTCAGGATGACCCGGCTGATGCGCTCGATCGAGCCGTGCATGTCGGAACCCTCGGGCTGCATGACGTGGGGTTTCTCCGCGGTCATCTGGGGCGCGTGGTGCGGCGCGATGCTGTTGTAGGTCCCCAGGCCGACGGCCACGGACTTGTGCCCGCCGTTCAGGGGGATCTGGATGGAGTCCACGTAGATCACCAGGTCGCTCTCGATGACCTTGCGACTGGTCTCCACCGGTTCTCCCTCCTCGGTCGTACCGAGCACGACGATGTCGTCGGGGTCTTCGGCGTCGAAATTGACCAGTTGACGGGGGTGGAAGGCCTTCATGATCCGCTTGCCCAGCATGGCGGCCATTTCGTGGGTCTTCATCTTGCGGTGCAGGGCGACCGCGCACATGAGCGCTATGTTTTCCTGCTTCACCCCGTAGCTGTAGAGCAGGTCCAGCAGCGCCTCGATGGCGAGCTGGCGGATATCGGGCGGCGCGGTGGCCGGGAAGGGCTGGCAATTGTCATCGAAGGCGATCAGGATACGGCTGTTCGCGTCCACCAGTTTTTCCAGGGGCGGCATGTCCAGGGGGGATTCGAAGGCCGCCCTGACCCGGTTGGGAATGTCTTTGTTCGGGATGCCCGGCAGCGGCGGCGGCGGGAAGAACACCGACGCTTCTTCCGGCAGTTCGGCGTGGATGATGTTGTTCCCGGAATAGGTCAGGTATTTCATCGCGCACCTCGTGTTACGGGAAGGCACCGTGCAGCGTGGAGGCTTGAGGCGAGTAGATACAGTCTTTCTGTCTTTCATCGGGACTTCAGACCGGTTACGTAATTATAAACGGAAATTCCGCCGTATCAATAGATTAATCGACAGTTGGGGAGGATGTCGGTCGACGGCCGGGACTGTTACCGATGAGGACCTTGCACCTGAAAAACAAGGGAGTGGATCATGACCTCAGATGACCGGAACCTGTCACGCAGAGGGTTTCTGAAGACGGGGATGGCCGTAACCGCCGCGGGGAGCCTGGCCCGCCTGAACACGGCCCATGGCGCACAGGATATGGATCGCGAGACATCAGAAGACAGGGCGCTGTTCAATTTGCTTGGTAACGCGCCTACGCCCCTGATCATGGACGCGCTGCTCCGGCTGGGCCACGACCGCACAAGCCTGGCCATGTCCCGCGGCGTACGCCCGATGATCCCGGCCAGGGGTACTATAGCAGGCCCGGCCGTGACGACAAAGTACGAAGAGAGCGACACCCCGACCACCAGGGACGATATCCGGTCATACGTCTTCCGTCCCGTGGACGAAGCGGAACCCGGCTCGGTTTGGGTGACCGCCAGCGGTACCAGCGAAGTCCTGAGCATGTTCGGAGACGTGATCGTACTGGCCTGTCGCCAGAAGGGGCTGGCCGGCCTGGTGACCGACGGCGGCTGCCGGGATATCGAGGGCATGGAAGAAGTCGGTCTGCCGGTTTACGCGGCGGGGATCTGCCTCTACGGTCCCGGTTCGGTGATCCGCCCTGTAGCCGCCAACGTGCCGGTGGTCTGCGGAGGAATCGAAATCGCCCCGGGTGACGTGGTCGCCGCGGACGTGAACGGCGTGATGGCCTTCCCGAGAGAGGCGTTGCCGGACGTCATTCAGAAGATCGGAGAACTTGGTGAAAAGGAAACCAGGTCCCGGCGGGCCATCGAGGAAGGGCGGCCGCTGGAGACCGCTTACGAGTTTTAGGTATGCAACAGCTTTACTGAAAATACCCAATCACAAGGTGAAAGCATCAGGATGAGCCCGCCTCGCTTTCCAACGGGAGCCGCCCGTCCAACAGGTATCGATACAGATTCAGGGCCAGTTGTTGCCTGTTCTGTTCCAGCCACTCTCGGGCATCCGGGGTCAGCGCCATCGTCCGGCAGGGTTCGTCCGCGACCACGCGAATCGCTTTCCGGGCGGGGGCGTCTTTCGGCCATATTCCGTCTCCCGGAACGCATTGAAACAGGCGCGCACCCGAAGCGTCATAAACTGAAGCCCTTCCCGCCAGGAGGAGTTGGAGGTTTTCCTCGGGAGCGTCCGGTCCCACAAGCACTTCTCCAGCGGCGTACTGTTGTGGGACCAGCCATCGCTGCAACGATTCCACCAGGTTTTCAAAATCGATCTGGCGATCCAGGTGTTGCTCGAGATCGTCAGCGGTGTGCTCCAGTAACGAGAACCGTCGTTCAGCCAACGGTTCACCGTCCGGATACCAACCCTTCAGGACGATGTCCTCGCAGCGTTCCATGGCGTGGTCCAGGTCCTGTTCAATCATGAGATGGTCAAGCACGGAGCGTGGAAGGTCTCGTTCGAGTCCCTCACCCAGACCCTCCGGCAATGCGCATAACACCACCCGCGTCCCCGCCGCATGCGCTGCGCTTAAAAACCTGCCCAGGACACTTACCGCCGAGAAGTCGTACCCGGAAACGGCGGCGAAGTCCACCAGTATGCAAACGCTCCTCGCATCGCCGCTCAGGGTCTGTTTCAGCCGATCGGCCAGCGGGTAGACGCTGCCGAAGAACAGATAGCCACGCAGCCGGAATCCCCGGACCCGCTGACCTTCTCTGAGCAGAATGGTGCGGTCGGGAACGGGGCGAACCTTGGTGCTTTTGCGATCCTGCAGGGAAAACCGAGATGCGATGGGTTCCACGCGACTGAGGCGCACGGCGAAGAACGCGAGGGTAACGAGCATTCCGATGCCAACCCCCTCGAGCAATCCCCAGGTTGTGACTGAAATGAAAATCAGCAGAATGATACCGTATTCCAGCCTGGGGAGGCGCCGCCAGCATTTGATCAACCCTTCATCCAGCATGCCCAGGCCCGCAAAGACCAGGATGCCTCCCACGAGCGGCGCGGGCACGTACTCCAGCATGCCGTCACCCAAGACCAGCGCACAGCCGATTACGAGCGCCGCGACTACGCCGGTCATCCTGGTCATAGCCCCGAACAGCTTGCTGCGCAGGGACGCGGGTACGATATATGTCACCACCGTGCAGCCGCCTAGGCCCGCGGCCAGACTGGCGAACCCGGTCACCCTGAATTCCCTGTCCCAGTCCAGTTCCTCGTTCGCAGCCAGCTCAAGTCCCGCGTAATTCATGACGACGCTGATAAAAGCAACGACGATCAGCATGATCATATGATGCGCCTGCGAAGTCATCAGACCCCAGTCCACCCTGAGCAGGTCGGCGGGCCACAGAGACGGCCACAGGTTCCCCTCCGCCGTACTCCGGAGCAGGAGTCCGGCCGACCTTGCCTCGTCGCCGGTAATACCAAGCGTTTCAAGCACCAGGTGATAGGCAACGACGGCCACCAGGACGCTGACGGGCAGGATAAGCGGGTTGCCCCATCTCCTGATGGCGAAATACAGCGCGGTTCCATAAACCACGCCGGGAATCCACTTCCAGAGTACACCGGGCTCCAGTAACGTAGGGATCGTCCGCCAGTGCGGGTCCGCACCCATCAGGACCATGGCCGCCAGACATACCGCGCCGCCAATGCCCGCGACGAAACCACCCGTCACGGGATAAGGAATGAAGCGTACCAGATTGGCAAGCCGCAGTCTGCCGACGGCGAGGCAGCACAATCCGGTGGCCACGGCGCAAATGACCAGGGCGCTTGCTGTAGTGACGTATAGCACCTCGCCTTCCGCGTCCAGCGAGGATCCAATCACCGCCATGGCGATTACCAGCGCGGGCGAAAGGCCGGCAATCGCCCCGCGGTAGCCGCCCGCGAGGGCGATAATCAGGCAGGCAGCGAAGTTTCCGAACAACACCAGCCCCACGCCCTGCGAAGCGTACGGTGCCAGTGGACCCGAGAAAATGTAGCTGCCATACGCAACCTGTGCGACAAGGAGGCCCAGGCCGGAGGTGAAACCGGTGGATATCGCGGGGATGCTCTGTCCGGAGAAGAAGCTCGGGGGTAGCGAGGTCTTATGTTCAGTATCGCCGGAGCTCATATTTTGTCAGCCGGGGAAGTGGTTGTCTTCATTTACGGGTAACTGACCGGCGGGTTGGTTTACAGACTCAATATCTATCCTGTACATGGCCGTTTGCAAATAGGATTTCGTTTGACGAACGAAGAAAGTAATGGACGGAAACCATCGACTCGGACTATCATCATTACAGGATCGTAACGCTCACTGCCTGTCGTATTGCCCGATCGGGAATCCGGCTGATTGTTTTGCCCGTCGTCCGGACCTTGCGCAAGGAAGTCCATGCCCGGGACCAGGTTGGCCTGTCGGACTTTTTTCGTTGTTTCTCTCCTCGCTTTCCCGGCCGCGGAACCGGCCCATGCCCAGGGCGCGGAGTTCAGCTTTCACGGCGGACAGGCCCTGGACGAATACGATCGAGGCGGGGGCGGCAGCGTGATCTTGAACCTGCCGACAGGCATCAGGACCATTCACGTCGGGGCGAAGGCGACGTATCACCTTACGACAACAGAAGGCGACGGCGAGAAATCCCTGCTTCTGTACGGGGTGGACGCGGGCGTGACGCTGGTATCTTCTCCCATTCTCGTGCGCGCAATGATGGGAGTAGGACGGGCGCAGGATTCGGAGGAGACGGTGATCCTGGAAGACGATACCCGGACGGTCATTACCAGGACGACAAATACCTATTACGCGCATCCGGGCGTAATGATCGGCATGTCACTGGGTATCGTGTTCGTGGGCCTGGAAGGAAGATACATCAGCCTGGACAAGGGCGTCAGCACGAGCGCGGTCTACGCCACGGTGGGCTTCAAGGTGGGCCGCTGAGTCCCAACCTGCCCTGATAACCACTTGCTTCATCAATTACAGTTACTTAAACCGAACTGAACGCCTGTACGTCGCGGCCGGAAACCGGGTTCATCCATGCAGATTCTTGAAGCGTGCCAGAACGAAATCGACACGTTGCACCGGTGCTTCGAAGCATGGTTCAACGGTCGTGTCCCGAAGACTGCGGAGACCTTCAGCCGAATCGATACCGCGCTCGCCGAAACCTTCGTGATCGTCATGCCCCAGGGCAGTAAAGTGGCGCGTGGGCCGCTGCTGAAAGGCCTCTATGACGCCCACACCGGGCGGCCGGGCATTCGGATCTGGATCGAGCACGTCCGGGTACTGGAAGATGACCAGGCGCTCGTGGTCGCGGAATACGAGGAATGGCAGACGGAGGGCGGGGAGACGACCTCGAGACACAGCACCGCGGTTTTCCGCCGCAACGATGAAAAGCCCAACGGCCTGGAATGGCTCCGCGTGCACGAAACCTGGTTCGACCGGCCGCCTTCGTGAGCGCTTGCTAAAAACGCATCACCTGGCTAAGCACATTTCCTCTCATATCAGAATCGTCTCGAATCCGACTCAGAATCGGGAGGATTCGAAAGCCCCATACGGTGGGTTTACGTTGAACGTGCGCGCGATTTCCTCCAGCTTCGCGCGGTGTTCGTCGCTTAACGGTACCCCTTTCTCATCGTTTTCCTTTTCCCACCGCCACTCCATGCCGCCGGGCAGTTCCGCGTAGGGCATGCCCGGGAATGGCCTCATATCCCTCGCCTTCGACACGAAGTCGTCCAGCGACCGCTCAAACTCGTCCTGGTCCATGAAGTGATCGATCTTCATGGCCAGCAGGAAAGCGCCCTGGTTGGATTCCCATTTCGCCTGTGGTGGCTGGAACGCCGGTCTCCAGATGCCGGCCAGGATGCCCCCGAGCGCCTGCAGGGCGACCGCGAGTCCCAGGCTTTTGGCGAACAGGGCATAGAATTCCTGGAACAACTCGTCCCTGTACCCCATGAAAACCGCGGCCATGTCGAGCACCAGGGGAGGCTGGCTACGCGTCGGGAAGGCCAGGCTCATGGGCGAACCGCCGCTCGCGGACATGATCACGCTGTTCGGGTCGAGGGCAACGCGGTGAGTGGAAAGCGCCCAACCCACGCACCCGTGTTCGAGGGCCATGCGGGAGTAGTTCCCGGCCGCGCCGAAATGGTAGTGGTTTCGGGTAGTGGCCGCGCCCAGGCCATGGGCCAGCGCCTTCTCGATGGCGGTCTCCATACCCCGGTGCGACGGACCGTACCCCATGCCGCCGTCCCCGTCCAGGACCACGACGGTTTCCGATTCACGGACCGCGGTCACGTTGGGGCGGGGATTCACCTGGCCGTCGCGGAGCTTTGGCAGGTACCCGAGGGCCTGCTGCGTACCGTGGCTGTACACACAGCGCTTGTCGGCCGTGGCGAGGACCCTGCCCATCAGCCCGGCTTCTCCGGGGCTCATGCCGGCCGCGACGAATAGTTCCGTCATAAACGCCGAATGAGTTTCGTAAGGCACCCTGAGGCCGTGTTCCGGCGGGGTGTTGCGCATGGGAATGGAGGACATTCCTCATACCGCCTTTCTGTGCGAGGTGTGCTGCCGGGCGGCCGCCAGGAAGCGTACGTGATGCCCGATCCCCCTGGTTGTTCCTGCTTCAGCGGGGACGTTCCGGCCGCCCGGTTTTCCTTATTCGGTCACCGCCGCTCCCGCATGGGCCGGAGCGCGGAATATCGCGTTGAGAAACAGGATGTTCAGCCCGTCCATGTAAGCCCTGAAGTTCGGATCGGCCGTGAATCCGATGGCCAGGCCGCGGCCGTGCCGCTCTTCCATGAGGAGGGGCTTGTAGGCCAGCTGTTTCGTGCTGCCTTCCCAGGCGAAGCCGCTGGCGAGGACTTCGTCGGGTCCCAGAAAGACGGCCACGTTGTTGCCTTCGTCCAGCTTGAGCGGAGTAAAGATCGAACTGCCGCTTACCAGGGCGATTACGGTACTGTCACGTCCGGCGGCCAGCCAGTGATCGGGATCGAGTCCGGCCTTGAGAAGGACGCCCTGCGCGGCCGGGGGCGCGGCATCGTCGGACTTCAACGCCTGCCGGTACGCTTCTTCCGTACTGAAGATCCGGCCGGAAGCATCTCCGTCACCGGAAGCACCGCCTTCCTGGCTGCCGTCGGCAGCCTGGTCTTCTCTCGTCGTCGAAAGCAGTCCGGCCATATCGCCCGCAAGGAAGGCCGTGGCGCCGCTGCCCAGTCCGACCACCGTGCCGCCCGCGCGAACCCATTCCTTGATACGGCGGGTTCCCCGCTCGCCGAGCACGGACCCGTAAGAGGAACCGAACCCGGGATCCGGCAGCAGCAATACGTCGAAGTCTCTCAGGTCGGCGGAGGCAAGCTGGCGCGTCCGGACGACCGTTACCGGATACCCGATCTGGCGTTCAACGACGAAACGGGTGGCGCCGGCATTGTAGGAGCGGGTGGGGCGGTCCCACGCCAGGGCGATGCGGGGCTTGCGCATATAGACCACGTTGTTGCTGCCGAAATTGGGCCCCTCATCCACCCACCCGGTGTCGGTCGCGATGACTTCCGCACCCGATGAAACGGCGACGTCCGCCAATGTTTCGTGCAGGTGGTCCGGGTTGTCCTTTACCTTGAAGATCAACGTGCCGGACGGGTAGCGCCGGTCTCCCTGCACGAAGGCCAGATCGGAACTGAAGACGCGGAGTCCCGCCCGGAGCGAAGCGGCCAGCAATCGTCCGGCAGCCTGGGTGCCCCAGGGTACCAGGTAGGCGACTTCCGCCCGGCCTCCTTCGATTGATCCCGGAGGTATCATGACGGGATCGACCCGGTTGAGATTCCCATCGACCAACCGATCCACGGCCACGGCCTCCACGTTGTACATCAGCGGAAAGGACCACGCTGTTACGTCGTAGATCTGGTCGCCCATGCCCTTGCTCCTGCGTCGCTCCTGTTCCGCTATAAAGTCTTCGCTCATGGGTACGTGCGTGTCCATGAGCGTGCGGATCAGGCGCTTGGCAGGCTGGGCAAGCGAGATAACGTAACTGCCCTCGGGATAGGTTTTTCCTCCTGCCCGGAAGTCCGATCCGGCCTGCTGGACCTCCACGCCGTGACGGGCCATGAGCCAGGCCAGCTTGTCCACCCCCGAGGTGTTTCCCTCCGACCGGCGCGGCAGGATATAGGTCCTGATCTCCTCGCTGCGGCCTTCCTCTATTGCGGACTGCCGGTAGGCGTAAAAGTCCGCCAGGAGCTTTTCCCGGTTGATCGCGGCCGTTTCGCTGGTGGCGATGGAGGCGACGAAGTGGTGCCGGACCGTGTCCCTGAAATGCATGACCGATGCATCGCTTCTCCGGACGACGAGTCCCCGGGCCGACGCCTGTTCATACGTCATGGCCACGCTGCCGTAGTAGGACGGCCAGCTCGCGCCGTAACCCGGATAGAAGGCGTCGAAGATCTCCCGGGTGAAGTACGAGAAACCGTAGTGATCGAACCACTTCGCGTTGTTCTTGCCGAATAGCTGGAGACTCTCCCGCTGATCCCCGGCCAGGTGCGGATTGTAGGGTATCGCCTCGGGCGCGAAGTAATAGGTGGTATTGGAGCCCATTTCGTGGAGGTCCACGAACACGGGCGGGAAGTAGTCCTGCAGGACCTTCACCCGGCCCAGCGTCTCGGGGTGGTTCAACGAGATCCAGTCGCGGTTCAGGTCGAAGTAGTAGTGGTTGGTCCGCCCCCCGGGCCACGGCTCGTTGTGCTCGGCCGCCAGCGGACTGGCGTCCGGCTCCAGGCCTTCGGCGATCTCGTAATTGTGGACGAACCGGTCCCGGCCGTCCGGATTCTGGACCGGGTCGATCATCACGATCGTCTCTTCGAGTATCCGGTCCACGACCGGGTCGTTACGGGCGGCCAGCAGGTGATAGGCCGTGAACAGCGCCGCATCCGAGGGGGAAACCTCGTTCCCGTGCACGCTGTAACTGAGGTTGACGATGACCGGAAGCGACGCGATCAGGCTGTCGGCGCTCGCGCGGGACGTTGTTCTCGGGTCGGCCAGCCGTTTCATGCCCTCGCTGACGGCCGCCAGCGCACCGATGCGTTCCGGAGATCCCACGAAAGCGTACACCAGCTTCCGCCCCTCCCAGGACCGGGCGTATTCGAGTATGCGCACCTGGCCGGGCACCGCCGTTTCGAGCGCTTCCAGGTATTTCATCAGGCCGGCGTGGGATATGATGCGGTCACCGATCCGGTAGCCCAGGACCTCCTCTGTGGTGGGAATCGAAGCATCGTACTCGGCGCCGGGCCAGTACTCGAAGTCCTGCGCCCTGGATGCGGCGGGGATCATTCCGGCGAGAAGAACCAGACAGCATAGGGGCAGGACGGTAAACCTGTTCATCAATGTACCTCCTCACACGGGGCCGGACCGGCTTCAGCGTGTCGGGTCGCAGGTGTGGATCAGCGGGTTCTGGTCTTCGTCTTCCAGCAGGTCGCCGATCTGAATGGTATCCAGGATCCGCCTGGGAAGCACGTTGGGTATGCCGTTGAAACGGCTGTGGTCGGGCATGTAGGCGCAGGTAAAGGCCCGTCGCGGCCAGGGCGTCATGTTCGCGTTGGCGGCGTGCACGATCAGTCCGTTGTGAAAGGAGCAGCCGCCGGCAGGCATGGCGACGGGCACGGGTTCCATCTCGCCGAGATCCGGATAGGCTGCGAACATGGCTCCCACGTGGTTTCCCGCCGCCGGGTAATCGTCGCGCCGCTTTTTGTGAGAGCCGGGCATGAAGAACATGCAGCCGTTCTGGATGGTCACTTCGTCCAGGGCGACCCAGATGGTGATAGCGTGTTCCGACGCGAAGGACCACTTGGTATTGTCCTGGTGCCAGGTGGTGGGATTCGCCCAGGGCAGCTTGATCAGGGCCTGGTCGTGCCAGATCCGGATCCCGTCGACCCCTTCCAGGTCGGCCGCCATTTTGCCCAGCCGGCTGTCCAGCATCAGCGCGCGGACACCGGCATGATCCATCCACAGGTTGACCCGCTGCCGGAATACGGCTTCGTCCGCCGCCGTTACCTTCCTGGCAAGGTGGTAGGATCCCTCGGGCAGCCTGTTCTCGTCCCTTAGCGCGACCGCTTCTTCCACTGCCGCCCGCCAGGTCTCCAGTTCGTTTTCATCGAGAAAATCCTCTATGATGAGAAAACCGTTTTCCCGGTAGAAGGCGATCTGCGCACTCGTCAGCCGATTGTTCATGTATCTACTCTATTCATCCGGATATCTGCTCTATTCACGCGGACCAGACCAGCGGGAACGCGTCGCAGGCCATGGGATCTCCAGGGACCAGGCCTCCGGTCACCGTGGGGGAAATCTCCCAGGGCCTGGTGGTGAAGCGCGCGTCGTCTCCGAGCCAGCGCGTGGCAAGGACGCGCCGCGCGTCTGTAAGGGACTGGTTGCCCGCCGCGCCGTGGAGCGAACACATGTGGAAGGCGATGACGTCCCCGGGTTCCATGTCCCAGGCCAGGATATCGTAGTCTTTCCGGTGTTCGTCGATGGGCGGCACGTCCTCGAAGGGCTTGTCGCCCGGCATGGGCTTCGCGGTCGCGTCCTCGACGGCGTAATTGCTTTCGGTGGCGAACTTGCGGGGGACGAACCAGCGGCCCCAGTCGTGGGAACCCCGGACGAACTGCACGCAGGACGCTTGCGAAACCGGGTCCAGCGGCATCCACAGGGATACGTTCTGGCGGCCGTTCACCGGGTAATAGGGCTGGTCGTGGTGCCAGGGTGTTCTCTTCAAGGTGCCGGGCCACTTGACCAGCAGGTGCTCGTGATAGAACACTGAACTCCCCGATTCCATGAGCCGCGCCGTCATTGCCCCCGCGGGAGAATGGTAGACGAAGTCGCGGTATTCGGGTATTCGCCGCCAGTTGCAGTAGTCGTCGAAGAATCCGCCCCGGTCTTCCTCGCCTGCTTTCAGGACGCCCGCGTAGTCGCTGGGCTCCGCCAGGTTGCGCGATACGCCGGCTTCAACGACGGACACCCAGTGCGGATCGAAGGCCTGCCTGATGCATACCGCGCCGTCTTCCCGGTATCGTCGCACGACTTCATCGGTTACGATGGGTTCCGGGTTCAAGTCCTGCGCGCTCCTTACGAACAACGGTCTCAACGAACAACGGTCTTTAGTGCCGGGCGATATACATCCTGGTGTGCATGACGCCGATCCACGAGAACATCGCGTATCCGAACTTGTTTACTTCGAGCCCTTTCAGGTAGGGTTTTCGCAGGTCCACCGTCAGGTTATGGTACAGAAACGCGCCCCCCGCGTCTTCCACGAGCAGCCGTTCCGCTTCACGGTACATGGCCATGCGTTTGTCGTGGTCCAACTCGTCCGCCGCCGCGTCGATCAGCCGGTCGAAGTCGTCGTTGCGCCAGTCCTGCCGCCCGAATCCCCGCGGCTGCGACCGCCACACCATGCCGAGCAGGTTGTTCGGATCGGGATAGTCCGCGTTGAATCCTCCCAGCCCCATGGGAATGTTCCACTTGTACATGTTGTCCCGGTACACCTTGTCTTCCGAACCCCTCATCCGAAGCCGCAGACCCAGGGTATTGCCCAGCATCGCCTGCACGGCCTGCGCGGTATAGCTGATCTGGGGATTGACCTTGCCTATCCAGAAATCGATCGTGGGAAACCCGTTGCCTTCAGGATAGCCCGCCTCGGCCAGGAGGGCGCGGGCGCGGTCCGTGTCGTAGGCCTGGACAGTCCGTATGGACGCATCCGCGCTGCCGGGGAACCTGGGCGGCAGCATCGAGTACGCGGGCACGCCCGTATTGCGCAGCACAACGTTGCACAGGGCCTCGCGGTCGATGGCGTGGCTGATCGCGCGGCGCACGCGTACGTCGTCGAAGGGCGGTTCCCGGGTCTTGAAGAACAGGTACCAGGTTTCCGGGAATGCGTAGTACGCCAGCTCGGATTTCAGGGTCGGATGGTTTTCTATAAAAGGGAGGTCGGTCAGCAGGACCCGCAAGTAGTCGATCTCGCCGTTTTCGTACGGCGGGGTACCCGGATGTCCCGTGGTGAAGATCTGGACGATTTTCTCGAGATAGCCCTTGTGGGGCCCCGCATAGTAGGGATTGAGGGTCAGCGTGGCCTGCCTGCCCTTCTGCCATTCCGAGAGGGTGTAGCTCGCGTTGGAAACCAGGTTCCCGGCTTCGCTCCACCTGACCCCGTGTTTCTCCACCTGCCACCGGGGTACCGGTCCCGACCCGGTGAACGCGACGATGAAGGGCAGGTAGGGACAGGGTTTCTCCGTCTCGATCTCCAGCGTGAAATCGTCCAGGGCCCGTACGCCCACGGTCGAAGGGTCGGTAACGCTGCCCTGGTTGTACGGCCGGGCGCCCTTGATTTCGTAATAGAAGAAGGCGTAGGGACTGGCCACGGCCGGATCCAGGAACCGCTTGTAGGTATATTCGAAGTCGTGCGCCGTGACCGTGCGTCCATCGCTCCATCTCCCGTCGGGCCGAAGCTTGAACGTCCAGCGTAGCCCGTCGGCAGACTGTTCCCACGAGGAAGCCGCCGCTCCGACCAGTTCCAGGTTCCTGTCGAGCATGACCAGGCGTTCGAACAGCGTAAGCGCTCCCTGGCCCTCGTAAATGTTGATACTGACATCGAAGGTCAGCGGCTCGACCAGCGTGTAGCGGAACACCTGCTGGTCCAGGGGC
The DNA here is from genome assembly GCA_965202605.1 of bacterium. GTDB lineage: Bacteria > JAAXHH01 > JAAXHH01 > JAAXHH01 > JAAXHH01 > JAAXHH01. The sequence goes on along the minus strand of OZ241838.1, from coordinate 459,004 downwards.
GCCGCGTCCGGCGGCATCGGCTTTCCAATGGAGTTGACCACGGGAACGGCGCCGGTCAGCGTGCCGGCAGGCAGGGAACAGAGCAAAAACCCGAGCAGGCACGTCGCGAGGGCGGCGGTACGGCCCCGGGCGGATAAGGCCTGGAGGCGTGAACGTGCAACCCGGACCGATCGTGTCCATTCCTTCATGCTATTTCCCGTAGCGTTTCGTGTTCATGATGGGCTCAGAGTAGCAGGCCCGGTCCCGGCAGGTTAAAGACTATACAATGCGACGGATGGCGTGTCAATAACGAGGTACGGCGAGTCGACAGGCCGATGACGTGCCCGGGAGCGCGGACTTGCGGGCGGGCGGCTCACGGGCGGGCGGCTCACGGGCGGGCGGCTCACGGGCTCTCCAGCCGGATGTACTTCGACAGGACGCGCGTCACGGACACGGCGAGGGCGAGTTTGACCAGGCCGAAGGGGATGAAGGGCAGCAGGCCGACGGCCAGCGCGGCGGACCAGGTGGTCTCCACGTCCGCGTACAGGTTGAAGTAGTTGTACAGATACAACAGGCCGCATCCGAAGATGGCGGCCTGGCCGATCAGCATGCCGGCGACGAGATGGAGAATTCGGCTCCGGGTGAAACGCTCCACGTACCACCCGGTCAGGAACGCGCCCAGCACGAAGCCGGCGAGGTATCCGAAGGTGGGTGAAAGCACGACGCCCGGTCCGCTCATGCCTCCGGCAAAAACCGGGATGCCCGCCAGCCCGAGGCATACGTAGACGATCTGGCTGCCGGCGCCCCAGCGGCTCCCGAGCACGGCCCCGGAGATCAGCACGAAGCAGGTCTGCATCGTGATCGGCACGGGCCCGATGGGCAGCGTTACGTAGGCGCTCACCGCGGTCAGCGCCGCCATCAGCGAGGCCGTGGCCAGGCGTACGTTCCTGGTCAATTCAAACCTTTCTGCTGTTCCGATCTGTCGTTCCGAAGGAGTCGGATTTCTCGTACTGTTTCAATGGGCTGCTTTGTCTTGCCACCCCATGCGGGTTCATATACATTGACGGGCGGTTGTGTCAAAGAAGTTTTCTCGTACCTGCTACGTTTTCTCAAACCTGAAGGGGTATCACGATGAGAGTGGGGATTCGCACCACGGGCCGATTGAACGAAATGCCCTTCGATGCGGTGTGCGCCTGGATGGCCGAAAAGGGGTTCGATACGATCGACGTGTCCCGGATCGATGGCGACATGGTCCGCACTGCCGAGGCACACGGCGTGGCCATCGGCCAGGTGGATCTCGTCGCGGGTTCGGACCTGCTGAGCGATGATTCCAGTCAGCGCGAACGGGCGCTGGGCGAGTCCAGGGACTCCATACAGCGCGCGGTGGACCATGGCGTGGCCAACATGTTCTACGTGGCGCCGGCGCCCGGGGATCCCGCCCAGGGCCGCGACGCGACTTTCCGGCAGTGGAAGCGCACCATGCCCGCCATCGTGGATTTCGCCGAATCCAGGGGAGCGACCATCGCCCTCGAAGGCTGGCCCGGGGGGTCTACCCACCATGAGCGGATCGGCGCCACGCCCGAGATGCTTCGCGCCATGTTCGAGGCCTGCCCGTCTCCCGCCTTCGGCATCAACTACGACCCCTCGCACCTGATCAGGCTGGGCATCGATCCCATGCGCTTTCTGACGGAGTTCGGGCACCGGGCCCACCATGTGCACGCCAAGGACACCGTCTTCGACGAAGAGGCGCTCTATCTTTACGGGAGGATCAAACCCTCCTTCGATTCCCGGGTCGCCTTCGGCGAAGGCTACTGGCGGTACTGCATACCCGGCGAAGGGCTGGCCGACTGGGCGCTCATCGTGAAACGGCTCGAGGACTTCGGTTACGACGGCATCCTGAGCATCGAGCACGAGGACGGCCGGTACTATGGCACCTGGGAACTGGAAGAAGAGGGGTTCGTCCGCGCTCGGGCCCACCTGAAACGGTACATGCTGTAGGATCCGTGGCACACGTCAGCCGGACACTTCGTCCAGCACCTTCTCGACGTGGCCGTCCACCTTTACGTTGCGAAAGATCCTGGAGATCCGGCCTTCCCCGTCAATGACGAAGGTCGTTCGCTCGATCCCCATGTACTTCCGCCCGTAGTTCGTCTTCTCCTTGTACACGCCGTACGCCGTGGATACGGTGGTGTCCGGATCGCTCAGCAGCGGGAAGGGCAGGTCGTACTTCGCCGCGAATTTCTCGTGGGAAGGGATGCCGTCGCAACTGACGCCAAAGACCTGGACGTCCCGGTTCTGAAACGTCGGGTAGTGATCCCTGAAGGCGCAGGACTCCCGGGTGCATCCGGGGGTGTCGTCCTTGGGATACCAGTACAGCACGACCGTCTTGCCTCTCAAGTCCTTGAGCGAAACGCTTCCGCCCTTGTCCGCCTCCATCGTGAAATCGGGTGCCGGATCGCCTGCTTGCAACATGATGGTTTCCTTTCTGAGGGACTGCCGCCAGATGACGCTGAAGGGCGCCAGGAGACGCGGCCGGTCACGACTTGACGTAAGCGCCGCGGTGAATCGCCCGGCCCTCCGCGGTATACTTCGTCTCGAAATTGGTAAGATCGCGGCCCAGTTCCCTGACCCGTCCGGGGATCTCCTCCAGGGCCGCCAGACGGTCCGACGTTTCAAGCAGGGCCAGGATCTCCTCGTAGTATTCGACGTAATCCGTGGCGAAATCGAGGGTGCCGCCCCTGGCCAGCGTACGCGCGATCTCTTCGAGAAACCGGGCATTGAACAACCGGCGCTTCCGGTGCCGTTTCTTGGGCCAGGGGTCGGGGAAGTAGACGTGGTAGGCCGATACCGCGCTGTCGGGTATGAATCTTTCCACGAAATACACGGCGTCATCCCGGAGCAGGCGGATGTTGGTCAGTTCCCGCCGGACCACCCGTTCCTTCATGATACGGAAGTATCGCAGGGCCCGCTCTATGCCGATGTAGTTTATTTCGGGATTGGCCACGGCGGAATTGATGATGAAGCGGCCCTTGCCGCAACCGATCTCGATTTCCACCGGACCGCCATTGTCGAAAAACCGATCCCAGCAGACCCGATCCTCGTTTTCCCTAATGCGGAATTCCACGTCGGCGGCGGTGGCCGTCACTTGATGCGATTCGGAAGGAAGGGTCATTTGTTCCATGTCGAGGCGATAGAAGATGAACGTGGCAACCCGGACGTTTCACCGGGAAAATTAGAAAACCCGAGCCGTCCTGTCAAGCGATACGCCGAACCCAGAATTGGTTTGATTTTAAGGCGGGCACTGCTTATCATTACCTGCAATCGCGGACGGCGTTTACGCAGGTGATCCCGCCTGTACACCGAGGCAATTCCATGCTTGATTACCACATGCACGTGGAGAATTACTACCCCTTCGGACGGACGCCCGATGACCGGCCCGAAGGGACGGATCCCATGGAGACCATGCGCCTTTTCGCGGCCTCGGCGGACGCCCATGGCGTGAAGGAAATCGCTGTAACGGAGCATGTGTACCACTTCGTGCAGGCGAAGGAAATCGTGGACCGGCCCTGGTCTGATGAGAAGTGTTTCTACGACATGGACGAATACGTGGAACTGCTCCAGTCGGCGCGCCGGGAGGGGCTGCCCATCAAGACCGGCATCGAGATGGATTACATCGAGGGCAAGGAACCGGTCATCGAACGGATCGTCGAGGGGTATCCGTGGGATTTCGTCCTGGGCTCCGTGCACTGGATCGGGGAATGGGGATTCGACCTGGCGGACATGGCGGACGAGTGGGACCGCCGATCGGTGGACCAGGCCTACCGGGACTATTTCCGCCTGCTGGGACAGGCCGTGCAGACCGGGTGTTTCGATTCCATGTCCCACCCCGACCTGATCAAGGTGAGGGGACATATGCCGGCAGGCGACATCTCCGATCTGTACGAAGGCTTCGCCGAGCAGGTGAGCGGCCAGGATGGCCTCTGCGTGGAGATCAGTTCGGCGGGCATACGCAAACCCGTGGGCAGGATCTACCCGGAACGACCCCTGCTGGAGGCATGCGCCCGTCGCGGGATCTCCATCACGACGGCTTCCGATGCCCACTACGTGGAAGACATCGGCCGGGATTTCGACCAGGTCAGGGCCCATGCGCGGTCCTGCGGTTACGGCGAAGCCATGTCTTTTGAATGTCGAAACGCCACACCGGTTTCCATCGAATAGTTATTCGGTCGGGGAAGGAATAGATCACATGGCCATGGCTGTCGTCAAACCGCGCATCCGCGGGTTTATCTGTACCACGGCGCACCCCGCCGGATGCGAGTCGAACGTCAATACCCAGATCCGGGTCGCCGGGGCTGTCCGGCAGGACGGTGCCGGACCGCTCCGCGTACTGGTGATCGGTGCTTCCACCGGGTACGGGCTGGCGGCGCGGATCGCGGCAGGCGCGATGTACGGCGCCGGCACCGTCGGCGTGTTTTTTGAACGCGAGGGCAGCGGTACAAAGAACGGCACGCCGGGGTTCTACAACACCGCGGCGTACCACCGGTATGCGCAGGAGAACGGTCTCGTATCGGCCAACGTAAACGGCGATGCGTACTCCCACGAAATCAAGCAAAAAACCCTGGCGCTTATCGAGTCCAGCATCGGACAGGTGGACGTGGTCATATACAGCCTGGCGTCCCCGAAGCGCACGGATCCGGATACCGGGGAGACCTACCAGTCGGTTCTCGGCCCCATAGGCGAGACCTACCTGGGGAAGACCATCGACCTGAACCGCGAGGTGATCAAGGAGGTCACCGTTGAACCGGCATCGGAGGAAGGCATACGCGGGACGGTGGGCGTCATGGGCGGCGACGACCTGAACCTGTGGATCGAGGCGTTGTTGAAAGCGGGATTGCTGGCAGCCGGCGCCCGGGTCGTTCCGTTCTCCTACATCGGGCCCACTCTTACCTGGCCTATTTACCGGAGCGGGACCATCGGCCGCGCGAAGGAGCATCTGGAACAGACCGCCAGGACGATTAACGGCCGGTTGCGGTCAACCGTCGGCGGAAGTACCCTGGTGTCGGTAAACAAGGCCGTGATTACCCAGGCTTCGGCCGCGATCCCGGTCGTTCCGTTATACATCAGCCTGCTGTATCGCATCATGAGTGAACGAGGTCTGCACGAGGACCCGATCCACCAGATGGTGCGGTTGTTCGACGATCACATCGGTCCGGGCAGGACGCCGTCCGTCGACGAAGAGGACCGTATCCGCCTCGATGACCTGGAGCTCGGCGCGTCGGTTCAGCAGGAGATCGATTCAGTCTGGCCGTCGATTACCACGGAGAACTTCCGCGACCTGACCGATTACGATTCCTACAAGCGGGGTTTCAGGCAGTTGTTCGGATTCGAAGTGGACGGCGTGGATTACGAAGCACCGGTAGAACTGGAAGCGGAGATGTAACGGGCGGCGCTACGACGTCCACGCGCCGGGTTTCTGGGGGCGGATCCACATGGGTCAGACGGGTTCCTGCCCGATCCACTGGTCGCCTTCGCTGGCAACCGATCTGTATGAACTCGCGATGGCGGCCGGCTATTTCGCGAACGATCGCCGGGAATGCGCCACGTTCGAGTTGTTCGTCAGGGACCTTCCGGTTCAGCGGTCCTATCTCGTTGCGGCCGGGCTGCGGCAGGCCGTCGATTATCTGCTCGCGCTTCGGTTTTCGGCCGAAGACGTCGCGCATCTGAAGACGCTGCCGCCGTTTCAACAGATCCCGGGCGGGTTTTTTGATTATCTGTCGTCGTTTCGTTTCAGTGGAGATCTCTGGGCCGTTCCCGAAGGAACCGTGGTTTTCGCCGGTGAACCGCTGATCCGGATCACGGCGCCGATTGTCGAGGCCCAGATCGTCGAGACCTATCTGCTGGCAACGATAAACCACCAGACCCTGGTGGCGACGAAAGCGGCGCGTATAGTCGAGGCCGCGGCTGGCAGGGGTGTCGTGGAATTCGGAAGCCGGCGGGCCCACGGTCCCGAAGCGGGCATCCTGGCTGCGCGCGCCGCGGTCATCGGGGGGTGTATTGGAACGTCCAACGTGGAGGCGGGACGACTGTTCGGTATCAACGTCTACGGGACTGCCGCCCACTCCTGGATCATGACGTTCGAAAGCGAGATGGAGGCCTTCCGGGCCTATCATCGCGTCTTTCCCAAAAGCACTACCTTGCTGCTGGACACCTACGACCCGATCGAGGCTGCCCGGCTGGCGACCCGGATCGGGCCCTCTCTGAAGGGCGTGCGGCTGGACAGCGGCGACCTGGCTGGACAGGCCGGGCGGGTGCGCGGCATCCTGGACGAGGCCGGTATGCGCGAAACGAGGATCATGCTCAGCGGCGATCTGAACGAATACAGGATCGCCTCCCTGGTCGAACGCGGGGTACCCGTGGATCTCTTCGGCGTGGGCAACGAACTCGTAACATCGCCGGACGCGCCGTCTCTGAGCGGGGTCTACAAGCTATGTGCGGTGGAAACGCCTTCCGGCACGCGGCCGGTATTCAAACAGAGCGAGGGGAAACAGACCCGGCCCTATGCCAAGCAGGTATGGCGGCGGCGTGACGAACGTGGCGAGTTCGTGGAGGACCGGGTAACCCGGAACGACGAACCGGCCGCATCCCCGGACTGGGAACCCCTGCTCGACCATGTAATACGACGCGGCATGCTTACCGATCCGCTGCCGGACCTGTCTTCGGCTGGCCACACGGCGACGTCGCAACTGGACAGCCTCCCTCGACACTACAAACGACTGGAAGGCGCGGCAGCCTATCCCGTCCGGTTCAGTGCGCATCTGTCGCCAAATCGATAAAGGGGGTCCCGTGCGTTACAAACGAGTATTGGTCAAACTCAGCGGAGGCGCGCTTTCGGGGCAGAATCCCTGGGGATTCAACCCTTCCGCAATCGAGTACATCGCCAGCGAGGTCATGAAGCTGCACGCCGCGGGGGTCGAAGTGGGGATCGTGGCCGGCGGAGGCAACATCTTCAAAGGCGAACTGGGCCAGGACTGGGGTATCGAGCGGGCGGAGGCCGACAATATCGGCATGATCGCCACAGTGATCAACAGCATGATGCTGCGGGGCGCCCTGACCTCCCGAGGGGCGGGAGACGTCCGGGTCATGACGGCCATTCCCATCAATACCGTGGCTGAACCCTACATACGGCTCAGGGCCATACGGCACCTGGAGCATGGCTGCATCGTCCTCCTGGCCGCCGGCACAGGCAACCCATACGTGACCACGGACTATCCTTCGGTGCTGCGCGCGCTGGAACTCCGGACGGAAGTCCTGCTTTCGGCCAAGAACGGCACCGACGGGATATATACGAGCGATCCCCGGGAGAACGCGGATGCCCGGAGATACAAGGTTGTCAGTTACGATTCGGTCATCCAGCACGATCTCAAGGTGATGGACCAGACCGCCGTGCTGCTGGCCCGGGACAACCAACTGCCGATTCACGTCTTCGACTTCAATTCCCCGGGCGCCATGGAACGGATCTGCCTGGGCGAGGACCTCGGCACACTCATTACAAGGGGATCGGACGAGTTCGCCTGACCGCGGCCGCTCCTTCATCATGGTATACAGACGCCTCACAGCAGTACTGCTGGCCTGCGCCGTCCTATGGTGCGAACCGGCTGCCGGGAACACCGCAACGTCGGAAGACCGCACGGCGGAACAGGCAGGGAACCGTCCGGCGGCGAAGGAACCGCCCTTTGCGCTGGAGAACTTCTACAAGGGCGTATCCTGGGTGGGCGGCCGCTGGCAAATGCCGGAAGACGCCCTGCCCGAGGCGCGCGCGCTGGGCATCGAATGGCTGGCGCTTACCCCCTTCGGATGGATGGATAACCACACTACCCCGTCCGTACGTTTGAATCGGCGCGGGCGGTTCTGGGGGGAGACCGACCAGGGACTGCGGACTACGGCCAGGAAGGCCAGGAAACTGGGATTCCGGCTGATGCTCAAGCCCCATCTCTGGCTGACCAGGCCCGTAGATGACGGCTGGGTCGGCATGATCGATTTCGAAACGGAAGCGGAGTGGCGGCAGTGGGAAGCGGATTACCGGGTCTTTATCCTGCACTATGCCGAACTGGCCCAGGCCGAAGACATGGCCGTCCTTTGCATCGCCACCGAACTGTCCAATCCCGTGCGGTCCCGTCCCCGGTTCTGGAAGTCGCTCATAAAGGAAATCAGGACGGTCTATGCCGGGAAACTCACCTACGCGGCGAACTGGTACCGCGATTACGACGTGGTCGAATTGTGGCCCGACCTTGATTACATCGGCGTCAACGCGTATTTTCCGCTGACCGACCAGACCGGTCCGAGCGTATCCGAAATCATGACGGGGTGGAAGCCGCATATCGAACAAATCGGCCGGTTGTCGGCAGAACACGACAAACCCGTCCTTTTTACCGAAGTCGGTTACAAAAACACGCCGGGGACGACTATACGGCCCTGGGAATGGCCGCCCAGGAGGCGTCGCTGGAACGGTGAAGCGCAACCGGTGGTCCACCCGGTCGACCAGGATGAGCAGGTAAACGCCTACGAGGCCCTGTTCAGGTCCGTTGGACAGCTGCCCTGGTTCCGGGGACTGTTCATCTGGAAATGGTACCCCAATGCCAGTCGGATTACCGTGGACAGGGTGGAATTCAGCCCCCAGAACAAGGAAGCGGAACGAGTACTGAAGCGATGGTACTCGGCCCCCTGAAATTACCCCGGATGGCATCTCACGCGCGCCTTCCCCGTGATGCCGCGGGTCTGCACGTAGAACTGGAGAAGACATGCCGAAGCACTTTCGCTACCGTTCGCTCGACGATCTGCAACAGGATATCGACCGCCTCGGTCTGAACGACGATATACCCCTTACCGAGGACCTCGATCCCCTCTGGCGGCCCGTTCGGTTCGGTAGCCGGACTATCGGGAACTCCATGGCCGTGCACCCCATGGAAGGTTGCGACGGCCACCTCGATGGTTCGCCGGATGAACTGGTGTTCCGACGATGGCGGCTGTTCGGCGAGGGCGGGGCGAAACTCATCTGGGGCGAAGCAACGGCCGTGCTGGAAGAAGCCCGGGCAAATACCCGTCAGCTCTGGCTGCACGACGGTAACGCCGCGTCCTTCGAGTCATTGCTCGCACAGACCCGCTCGGCCCACCGGGCGGTCCTCGGCCGTGACGACGACCTGGTCGTCGGCCTGCAGTTGACCCATTCGGGCCGTTACAGTTACCGGAAACCGCTGATCGCTTTCCACGATCCCGCCGCCGATCCGGTCACCCTCGTGGACAAGAAACGCAAGGTCCCCGTAACGCCCGGCTACCCGGTGCTGAGCGATGCCGAACTCGGCCGGGTGGAAGACGCCCTCGTGGATACCGCCGTCCTGGCCTGGAAGCTGGGTTTCGATTTCGTCGACATCAAGCAGTGTCATCGCTACCTGCTCTCCGAACTGCTTGCGGCACGCGTGCGGGAAGGCGCATACGGCGGAAGCCTCGAGAACAGGACGCGGCTGGTCCGGAACGTGATCGGACGCATCCGGGAGGAGACCAATGACGAACTGCTGCTGGCCAGCCGGATGAACGTCTACGACGGTATTCCCTATTCCACCGACCCTGATACCGGCACGGGCACGCCCCGTTCGCCGTACCCCGTCCCCTTTCTCTCTGGATTCGGCGTGGACGTGGACGATCCGCTTCGGGAGGACCTGTCGGAACCGGTCGCCGCTGTCGGCCTGCTCAGGGAAGCCGGGATCCGGATGATCAACGTCACCATGGGAAGCCCCTACTACAACCCCCACGTGGGCAGGCCCGCCGAACGGTCGCCGGTGGACGGCTACGACGCCCCGGAACATCCCCTTTTCGGCGTGGCAAGGCACTTCCGCGCGGCCGCGGCGATCAGCCGGGCCCATCCTGGCCTCAATGTCGTGGGAACCGGGTACAGCTGGCTGCAGAAATACATGGTCAACGCCGGCGCGGCGAACATACGGGATAACCGCGTGACGATTATGGGATCGGGCAGGGGCGCGCTGGCCTATCCCGATTTCGCGAAGGACGTGGCCGAGCACGGCGAGATGATCCGCAAGAAGAGCTGTATCACCGTCAGCTACTGCACGGCCCTGATGCGCGGAAAGCACAACGAACTCGGCCAGTTCGCCGTTGGATGCGTGCCCCGGGACAAGATCTACGCGGACATCTACAAGGAGATGCTGGATACGGCGCCCGAACCCTAAAGACAGCGCATCCTCATACCGCACGAGGAGACCGTAACGCTCGCTCAGGGCGGCCGGTATCGGCCTCCTCCTGTCGGGCGTCATCGGGTTCGGCACGCAGTACATGGCCGACCGGGGCGGTTACGATTTCATGCTGTTCGCCCACCTGCCCTCCGGCTTCCTGGTCCCGTTCCTCGCCCTCGTACTCCTGCCCAACCTGATCTGCCGGGCCTGCTGCCCGAGCCGGGCATTGACCCGTACCGAACTGCTCACGGTCTTCGCCATGGGCTGGGCCGCGTCCATGATGCCCGACCTGGGCGTCACCCGCTACATGGTCTCCGCCATCGCGGCGCCCGCCTACTTCGCCTCGCCGGAAAACCGGTGGGATGAACTGATCCTGCCCCATCTGCCCCACTGGGTCTACCTGAGCGATTACGAATCGGCCCGGAGATTCCACGAAGGGCTCCAGCCAGGGCAGCAGATCCCCTGGTCGGTCTGGCTGACCCCCATCTTCTGGTGGCTGTGCCTCTTCGCCGCGCTCCTGCTGATCGGCGCCTGCATCGTGGTGATATTCCGCAGGCAGTGGATGGAATACGAGCGCCTGCGGTTCCCCATGGCGGAGGCGGCCCTGCGGCTCACGGGAGAATCCGACGAGGGACGGGACCAGGCGCGGTCCCGGACTATTCCGCAACCGGCTCTTTCAAGCGGGCTTTCTAGTGACCTTCGCCGCCATGGCCTGGAACTGCGCGGCCTACTGGGGTGCGCTGCCCATGCTGCCCATCCATCCGGGCGCGACGAGTAACCTGGAAATCGCCCCCTACTTCCCCGGCATACCCCTGTACCTGAATCTCTATGCCCTTTCTTTTGCCTTCTTCGCGCCCGCGGAAATCCTCTTCAGCCTCTGGTTCTTCCAGTTGTTCGGCGTGCTGGAGCAGGGGCTGCTGAGCCGGCTGGGCATGTTCTCCACGAGCGGCAGCGTGGTTCAGGGGGGACTCATTGGCATGCAGTACATGGGCGGCGTGATCGTCTTCGCGGTGTGGCTGGTCTGGATCGCGAGGCGCCACCTGGCCTCGGTGTGGCGCACGGCATGGCGGCCCGTCCGGGACGAGGTGGAGGCGCAGGAAATGTTCTCCTGCCGGTGGGCGCTCACCGGACTCGCGGGCGCTTCGGTTTTCGCGGTATTGTGGCTGTACAGTGCGGGACTCGCCATACCCGTGGGCGTGCTCTTTCTCGTCGTCACGTTCACCTTCTACCTGGTGCTGGCCCGGGTGGTCGCCGAATCGGGACTGGTCATGGCCGAACTCACGGTGAAACCCAATTACTTTACGGTCGGAATGATCGGCACGGCGTCCCTTTCCATGCGGGACATCAACGTGCTGGGCATGGCCAACGGGTTCGCGCGGAACTGGCGGACGTTCACCATGGTCGGTTTCTCCCATTTCGCCTGGCTGAAGAGCCGGATGGAAGGCCAGGGCCGCGGACTGTTCGGCTGGATTTGCGCCGCGATAGGGATCAGCGCAGTCCTTTCGGTCATCTCCCTGGTGTATTCAGCGAATACAATCGGCGCCAACAACCTGTATACCCAGCCCGGCGGCCTGGGTACGTTCTTCTTCGGACGCACCATCGTATGGGCGACGAACGCGTCTCAGATCGGCGCCACGGAAGCTCTCTTTCTGCTGTCCGGCGTGTTGATCAACGGACTGGTCATTGCCGGCCGGGCCTTTTTCACCTGGTGGCCCTTTCATCCGGTCGGTATGGCCATCGGGGACGTGGGCGGCGTGGTCCGCAACGCGTTTCTGCCGATTTTCCTCGCATGGCTTCTGCAGATCGTATTGATTCGCATTGGCGGCGTACGGATGTATCGCGCCGCGCAGCCGTTTTTCACGGGAGTCATCCTCGGTTTTCTCGCGGGCGTCGCCCTTTCACTGGCGGTCGATTTGGTCTTCTTCCCCGGGACGCCCCACAGGACGGAGTGGTACTGATGCAGGCGCCGGGTACAGGGGAGGACGGATGAGCGAACTGGTTTCGGTCGGCGTATCCGAAGTCGAAGTAACCCCCGACTACGCAGTGCGACTGAGCGGGTATGGCGCGCGCAGAGAAGAGACGTCAAAGGTCGAGTCGCCCCTGTACGCGCGCGCCCTGTCCATAGGCGCGGAGCGGCCGGTTCTTCTGCTGGCCCTGGAAAACTGCGGCGTGACCGAAACCATAACGGAGTCCGTCGCCCGGGAACTGGGCAGGCGGGCGGGGATCGATCGGGATCGCATCGTCCTGTGCTATACCCACACCCACAACGGGCCCATGCTCTCCGGCGCGGCGCCCATGCTGTTCAGTACGGACATCCCGGCCGCGCATCAGCGACATATCGATCGCTATACTGAAGAGGTGATGGAGCAACTGGTGGAAGCGGGACTGCGTGCGTTGTCGGACCGGAGACCGGCAAGGTTGAGCTACAGCGAGGGCCATGCCGGGTTCGCGGTGAACCGGCGCGCGCAGACAGGCCCCGTGGATCACGTGATGCCCATGATACGGGTCGATGATCCCGACGGAAACCTGGTCGCGGTTTGGGTCAGCTATGCCTGCCACTGCACGACTTTCGGCCCCGCGGACAACTTCATGTGCGGTGACTGGGCGGGATTCGCGGCGGAATCGATCAGGCGGAACCACCCCGGCGCCGTCGCCCTGGTCACCATCGGATGCGCCGCCAACGCCAATCCCTTTCCCCGCACGGGACTGTCCTTTGCCCGCCGTCACGGCGGGGACATTGCCTGGGAAGTCGAACGCCTGCTCAAAACCCCCGGCCGGGTCCTGCCGGGCCGGATCAAATCACGGCTGGTCCACGCCTCGCTGCCCTATGACGACATGCCGACGCGGGAGGGCTGGCTGGCGGCGGCGAAGGAGCAGGATGCGGCGGGCTACCATGCCCGGCAGTGGGTCGCGCGCATGGACCGCGGCGAGGAAGTACCAAATGCACTGAGTTACCCGGTCCAGGGCTGGTCATTCGGGAATGAGCTCGCCGTCGTCTTCCTGGCCGGCGAGGTCGTCGCGGACTACGCCTGCCGGCTGCGGCGCGTGTTCGATCCCGCGAAACTCTGGATCGGCGCCTACGCCAACGACTTCCCCGGCTACATCCCCTCCCGGCGGATCTGGAAGGAGGGAGGGTACGAGGCCGGCGACGCGACGGTATACTTCGGACTGCCCAATCGCTTCTCGAGCGAAGTTGAAGAATGCGTCATCGCAGAGGTACAGCAAGTGGTTCCGGATACGTTCAGACGGCCCCGGTCCAAAGGGGGCTGACGCCTAGATCCCCTTGGGCGCCCGGGCCACGGAGTCTTCCCGCCGGACCAGTTCCGCATGCCGTTTCTCGAAGGCGGCGCTCTGGTCGTCTTCGATCACTTCGAGATGCACGCCCGCTTCGAATCCCGGCAGGTTGCCCTTGTAGAACTCGGGCTGGTAGATGCTCTCGTCGGTGAACTCCCAGACGCGCTGTCTGCCGGCGAGACCGGGCCAGACCACGCGCAGAATGCGCTTCCTGCTTCGGTACCGCTGGACGGCCGTGGGTTCGTCGTCGTCCACGGCGTAGGCTGCGATGGCCTTCTCGTCGACCTCCACGCCGAGACCGGGCTCGTCCGGCACCGGCATGTACCCGTCCACGACTTCGATGCGTTCGGTCAGCAGGTCGGTTTTCCAGAGTTCGTGGCAGGTGATGTAGGGAAGCTGGGCGTGCGACAACACGGAACCGATATGGGCGGCAAAGGTCGTGGTCAGGCCGGCGCCTACCATCTGAAGCCAGAAGGGCTTATTCAACGCGGCCGCCATGATGCCCTGCCGCATCGTCCCCGAGGCGCCGCCGCCAATCACGAATCCGTCGCTGACCTCCGCCTGCCAGACGTCGTCCCCGAAGTGTTCCACGATGGGTTTCTGGACGCGTTCCCGCAGCATCTGCGCACCCTTGAGGTCTTTACGCAGGTAGAAGGGACTTTCATACATGCCCACGTTCACCCGCTGATCGAGCTGCGTCAGAATCTGTTCCGCCTTCGCCTGGGTGAGCAGGAATCCGTTGAAATCCACGTCGAACCGGTAGTCGGCCGGGACGACCTCGCTCACCGCGTCGATCTGGGCGATGATGTCGCGCCAGGGCCGCGCCTTCATCTTGAAGGACGTATAGCCGCGCCGGAGGGATTCTTCCGCCTCCTTGACCCAGTCTTCGGGCGCCATGTCGATGTCCCACCACGAAAGGGGACAGCGGTCCCGCAGCTTGTTGCCCAGCAGGGCGTGGACGGGCACGCCGGCATCCTTCCCGCACAGGTCGAAGACGGCGATCTGGGGGCCGAACCCGATATCGTCGTCCCACATGATGGTCCACGGGTCCCTGCCGATCAGCCCGGCGGTGTCTGCGGGATTGTGTCCGTCGGTGACGCTGACCAGCCCGTTGTCGGTCTCCAGCCGGTAGACCCACACGCGCTCGTTGTGGGTGTTCGCCCGGGCCATGGCGTGATCGACGTGCGGGGCGTAGAAGGGCACGTTGAGGGCTGTTCGTTCGGCGTGCGTGATCTTCATGGAATCCTCCTGCGATGATATGGGACACATGGGACTGGACTGGCGTGGGAAACTATATAACTATGGACGGTTCTGAAAAATGCAATCCATTTATGAACACGCGTCATAAACACTTGCCTTGCCTCGTTTTTTCAATCTGGTTATAATCAATCCAGGGCTGCTCCGGATCGCTTACCAGGAAAACGCAGAGGACATTTTGAAACTCGAAGATCGGGTCGCTATCGTCACGGGCGGCAGTTCCGGTATAGGCCGCGGTATATCCATCGAACTGGCGAAGGAAGGGGCCCGCGTCGTGGTCTGCGACGTCGCCGAGCGGCCCAGGCCGGGCAAGTATCACGACCGGGACGTGACGACGCCTACTGTTGAAGCATTGAAAGCACTGGGATCGGAAGGATTGTTCGTACAGGCCGACGTGTCGGACGAAGCGGCCGTCGACCGCCTGTTCGAAAGAACGCTAGAGACCTTCGGCGGCCTGGACATCCTGGTCAACAACGCGGGCATATTCGAGCTGGGGGACAGCCAGACGACCCCTGTCGAGACGTGGGACCGCGTCATGGGCGTCAACCTGCGGGCCCTGTTCCTGACCACGCGGGCGGCTGTGCCCCACTTGAAGCGGTCCCGCGCGGGCCGGATCATCAATATCGCTTCCGTGCACGCATTCCACGGCGGCGGCGGCCCGGCATACGCCCCGGCCAAGGCCGGAGTCGTCAATCTCACCCGGGACACCGCGGTGGAACTGGCTTCACTCGGCATCACGGCCAATACGATCTGTCCGGGCTATATCGAAACGCCCATCCAGGACTACCTGACCGAAGCCCAGGTCGCCGAGGCGCTCGAAAAGACGCCTCTGCCCCGGCTGGGACTGCCGAAGGACATCGGTCGGGCCTGCGTGTTCTTCGCGTCGGACGACGCCGAGTGGATAACCGGCACGGCCCTGCCCGTGGACGGCGGCTGGCTGGCGCCGATCTGGTAGGGAAACCATCAATCGCCGATCCGCGCCACGGGCGACCACCAATCCGCGCCGCGCGGGAGATCTTACAAGAGTAGCAGAATATCTATGGACAAGCTCTTTGCGATAAGCGGCGGCGTCTCGGCGCTCCTGGGCGTGGTCGCCGGGGCCTTCGGCGCCCACGGGTTGAAGGACCGGCTGTCTCCCGAAATGCTGGAGGTCTTCGAGACCGCCGTACGGTACCAGATGTATCACGCCTTCGGCCTGTTCTTCGTCGCCTGGGCGGTTTCGCGCTGGCCGGAAACAGTCTCACCGGCCGCGGGATGGGCGTTCATCGCGGGCACGGTGCTGTTCTCGGGCAGCCTGTACGTGTTGAGTCTGACGGGAGTCCGGTGGCTCGGCGCCGTGACCCCACTGGGCGGCGTGGCCTTCATCATCGGCTGGCTTCTCCTGGTCTACGGTATCTACCGGGCTTGAAAGGGAGTGGAACGCCATGCGCGTCGTAACCGGGATCATCGCCCACGAAACGAGCACCTTCACGACGGTGGAAACAACCCGGAAGAATTACCAGGAACGTTACGGCGGTCTTCGCGGCGGCGAGATCCTCACCGCGTTCAGGGGCACGAACAAGCCCACGGGCGGATTCATCGAAGGCGCCGAGGTACACGGGTTCGAGCTGATCCCCACGATCGTGGCCGAACCCCATCCGAGCGGTCCCACACCCCGCGCGCTCTTCGATGAAATCCTCGACGAGATGCTGGATGGATTCCGAAAGGCGGGCCCCGTAGACGGTGTGCTGCTCGAACTGCACGGCGCCATGGTGGCCGAGGAAATCGATGACGGCGAGGGATACATTCTCTCCGCCGTGCGCGACCTGGTGGGAGACGTGCCCATCGTCGGGCAGCTGGACATTCACTCCAACGTGACCCCCCTGATGATTGAAAAGGCCGACGTGCTGATCGGCCGGGAGTCCTACCCCGAAGTGGACATGGCGCCCCGGGGGCGGGAATGCGCCGACGTGCTCGTCCGGATCCTGCGAGAGGGCCTCCGGCCCACCATGGCGCTGCACCAGATACCGATGGCCTGGGGCATGAACCAGGTGACTGCCCATCCGCCCATGAAGGAGGCAATCGACTACCTCCATGAAATCGAGTCGAGGCCAGGGGTCGTCTGCGGATCGATCGCCACCTGCTTCCCCCTCGCCGACATACCCCACATGGGCGCGTCGGTGTATATCGTGACGGACGACGACCGGGAGATGGCCCAGCGGTACGCCGACGAACTGGGATCACACCTGTACGAAAGGCGCGCCGACTGGCACTTCCCCATGCCGTCGACGAAGGAAACGCTGGTCCGGATCCATGAAGAAGGTCTGTTCCCCGCCGTGCTGGCGGACCGGAACGACAACACGGGCGGCGGCTCGCCGGGCGACAGCACAGCCATGCTGCGGACTTTCATAGATGCCGGCCTCGAAGACGCCTGCATCCTTTATATCGTAGATCCCGAAGCGGTCGACCAGTGCATGGACGCCGGGGTAGGCGCCACGATCACGCTGGAAGTAGGTGGCAAATCCACGCCGCTACAGGGAAAACCGGTGACCATGACCGCGGAAATAATGGCCCTTTCCGACGGGAAATTCAGATACCACGGACCCATGCTTGCCGGTCTCGAAGGAAAAATGGGGCCCTCCGCCCATATCAGGCAGGAGGGCGTGCACGTCATTCTCGTGAACGATCGCGAGCAGCCCTTCGACACCGCCTTTTCGGAATCCCTCGGCCTCGACCCGCGGGAAATGCGCTATATCGGCGTCAAGTCCTCCGCCCATTTCCGGGCGGGCTTCGAACCCTGGGCGGGTGTCATACACGTGGTCTCGGAGCCGTGCGTACACGACATGCGCACGTTGACCTTCCACCGGCTGGGCAGGAAACTCTATCCACTGGATTCAGGCGGGGATTGACCATCCGATTCCGTCGAACCGGTGCCGATGCTCCGCGGCAGGGCCTTGAAGAACCTGAACATGAGCGTACCTTCTGAAAAAATCGATACGTCCTCGATCTGGTTCGACCACCAGACGCTGATCCGGAACGTGGACGTCCTGCTCACGGTATACGACCAGGCGGCACAGGGCGTACTGGACCTGGCGAACAGCGAGGGTTACTTCGAAGGCGTCGATCCCGATCTGCTGAAATGGCCGCCCTCCCGGACGCCCGATGGCGCTATAGGACTGGAGGGCCTGGGTTACCGCGCCCGGCTGATCGGCGCGATCTACGAAGGCGTGCCCAGGCTCCGCGACCAGAGGATGGGAGAGGCCTACGATCAGCTGCGGCGGGTTGCGCCCGATTACTACCAGGCGGTGCAACTGTACGCACGGGTCAGAGAACGGTTCCTCCGCAATGAGCAGGGCACGGGAGCACAGTTCCTTGCGCTCTACCAGACCATCTATGTCGAGGCGCTCCGGGCGAGTAACGTATTTACCCCGGACGAAGGCGAGGCCGCCCTGGCCGGGGCCAGGCTGTCCCGCGTGCCCCTGTCGCACGCCCAGCCCGTGGCCGAGAAGCTCAAGGCCATCGTGCCGGAGGACGATCCCCTGTGGCAGACGACCTACGCGTGTACACTCGATGGAAAAGAGACCGAATCGAAGCTGAGGGACATCTTTCACTATACTGCGCAGCATACGCTCGAATACCTGGCCGCCGGCGAGCTGCTCGCCGTCCGCTACAATACCTATACCAACTTCGCGTGGTTCGGTTGCGCGGTGTGGAGGATCATCAGTGACGCCGAACTGCTGGCCGAGTTCTGCCGCCGGCACGTCCCGAGCAGATACATCCAGCGCAAGGTCGACGGCATACAGGAGGATATCCTGCTCGGACAGGCCATGATGGTGGAGTTCTTCCAGGCCCACCAGGAAAACCCCGCCCAGCTCAAGCCGACCGGGTACTGGTACGGCCATCATTATACGAGCCTGACGCGGGACATGATCGACCTGACCAATGGCCTGATGGAGAGATGCAACCTGGTCATCCACAGGATCAACCAGCACATGAAGAACGGGGAGGATGAGACGAAAATCCCCGACGAACTCGCCTCCATGCTGCAACCCATGGTGGTTCCTCCCCTGCTGGACCGGAGCGCCGCCGGCCATTTCCTGGAATATCCGCACGTAGGTCGAAACGCCCGGTATTCGCCAATCCAGCGCGCCACCAGACTCACCCGGTGGATCGGGGCCTCCTGGCGGTACGTAAGAAGCAAACTCGCGATCGAGGAAGAGGGCCTGGACGAGCGGGAGCGGCTCGAAGCGGCCTGGCACAACAGCCTGACCTGGGCCGACAGGACGCTGAAGATATTCGGCATAACGGTCAAGGTGCACGTCGATCCCATGGTAGGGGAACTGGCCCGCGTACTCAAGCTGCACGAGGGCCGTTACAAGGTCCTTTTTTTCCCTACGCACCAGAGCGTCTTCGACCATCCGGTCATGTACAAAGTGCTGCAGTCCCCCGTCCTGCTGGACGCCCTGGGCTGGGAAGAATCGCGCCCCTGCACCATCCTGTCCCGGTCGGGCCTTACGGAATACGTGACGCTCCGCCTGGGTTCGTGGAGCACGACGTTGTTCGGGGTGAACGCGGCGGAATTCGACCGGCTGCTCGAGGAGGTCGACGGATACGTGGTCCTTCCCCGCGCCGGAGATACCAACAACGCGACCCAGCGATTCGCCGGACTGCTGGAAGAGCGGCCGGGCATCATATACGCCGCGGGGACCACGGCGGCCTTCGATATTCAGTCCATCCCCCTGCAGCACGGCCTGTTCAGCAAGATACCGCCGGACGTCGTACTCATTCCCATGGCCTTCAGGGGGATTCATTCCATCTGGCCCAAGTGTCCCAGGCGGAACATAAGAATAAACCCGGGACTCGTCGAAGTCGTGGTGGCGCCGCCCATGATGGGAGAGACCACGCTGTTCCCCCGGCGCCGGTCCCTCAGGCCCCAGATTGAACCCGCGGCGTTGTTCCAGGCCGTGCAGATCGTTCACCTGCTGAATCCGAACCATCGTCCTTAGCCGCGGCCGAGGCCGATGACAAGCAAACAGGCATGATCAAGATGAATCCATCCCGAACCTTTCTTTGCCTCCTGCTGGGCTTCGCGCTTGCCGGCGTGGAAGCGAGTGATGCGGCGGCTTCCCGGGTCGACGTCATCAAGTTGACCGGCCCGATCGGCCCGGTCAGCGTCCAGCACGTGTCCGCCGCGATCGAACGGGCCGAAGACGACCGTACGGAGTGCCTGGTGATCATGCTCGACACGCCAGGCGGCCTGCTGGAGTCCACCCAGTTGATCATCAAGGCCATGCTCGCGTCCAACGTGCCCGTCGTGGTCTACGTGGCGCCCAGCGGCGCGGGTGCCGGATCGGCGGGCGTGTTCATCACCATGAGCGCTCACGTCGCCGCCATGGCGCCGGGCACAAGCATAGGCGCGGCAAGCCCCGTCGGCATCGGAGGCGCGGTGGCGGACTCCACCATGCAGGAGAAGATCGAGAATTTCTCCGTGAGCTATATACGATCCATCGCCGAGAAGCACGGGCGAAACGCGGACTGGGCCGAGCAGGCCGTGCGGAAGAGCGTGGCCCTGACCGACAGGGAAGCCGTGGAGCAGAACGTCGTGGACCTGAACGTCGCCACGCTGGACTCCCTGCTCGTTCGGATCGACGGAACCGTCGTTGAAGTCCGCGAAGGCAGCCGGGTCCTGCGCACGAAGGACGCCGAGGTACAGATGAAGGAAATGAACTGGCACCACCGGGTGCTGAACGTCCTTTCAAATCCCAACATCGCCTATCTCCTGATGATGCTCGGGTTCTACGGGCTCATCTACGAGTTCATCAATCCCGGCGCCATTTTCCCCGGCGTCGTGGGCGGCATGTGCGTCATCATCGGGCTCTTCGCCCTGCAGACGCTACCCATAAACTACGCCGGGCTCCTGCTCCTTCTGCTCGGACTCGGGTTGTTCGTGACGGAACTGTTCGTCGCCAGCGGCGGACTGCTGACCCTCGGTGGGGCCGTTGCCTTTACGATCGGCTCGATGATGCTCATCGATTCGCCCTATCCCTACCTCCGCATATCCCTGTACGCCATCATCCCGGCCGTGATCGCGACCGGGGCATTCGTGCTGTTCGCCGTGGGCTACGCCCTGAAGGCTCAGAAACGGCGCACGACCACGGGCGACCAGGGACTGATCGGCGAGACGGGCCGGGCGCGCACGGCCGTGGATGCCGGGAGCGGCAAGGTGTTCGTCCACGGCGAGTACTGGTTCGCGACCAGCGACACGCCCGTAGAACCCGATACTCCGGTTCGGGTCGTAGGGGTCGACGGGCTGCGATTGCGGGTAGAAGGCCTGGATACAGACGATCAACGCAAAGAAAAAGGGGAGGACTCCCATGGGGTTTGACGGTTTTTCGCTATCGACGATCGTGCTCGTCCTGTTTCTCATCATCCTCTTCACAAACGCGGTCAAGATACTGCGCGAGTACGAGCGGGGCGTGGTCTTCCGGCTGGGCCGCCTTTCCAAGGCCCTGATCGGAAAAAACGGACCGGGCATCGTGATCCTGATTCCCGGAATCGACAAGATGGAAAAAGTCAGCCTGCGCACCGTTACCAAGGATGTGCCGGCCCAGGACGTGATCACCCGGGACAACGTGTCCATCAAGGTCAACGCGGTGATATACTTCCGGGTCCTGGACCCGGAGAAGGCGATCACCGAGGTGGAGGATTTTCTGCTGGCGACCCATCAACTGGCCCAGACTTCGTTGCGGAGCGTACTCGGGCAGGTGGAACTGGACGATCTGCTTTCCAACCGGGACAAGATCAACGAGGACCTGCAGGTCCTGCTGGACCAGCAGACCGAGCCCTGGGGCATCAAGGTGTCCATGGTCGTCATCAAGAACGTCGATCTTCCCATCGAGATGCAGCGGGCCATGGCCAAGCAGGCGGAAGCGGAGCGGGAACGCCGGGCCAAGGTCATCAACGCCCTGGGCGAGCAGCAGGCCGCCGAGAAACTCTCCGAAGCCGCCCACGTCATGGGCACCCATCCCGTAGCCATTCAGTTGCGTTACCTCCAGACCTTGTCGGTCGTGGCGGCGGAGAACAACTCCACCACGCTGTTCCCGGTCCCCATCGACCTCTTCCAGCCCTTCGTGGACGCATTGAAGCCGGCCGTTTCGCGAGACACGCCGGAGTCCGGTCCCGGCGCGACGGAACGTCCCGGCGAGGAGGCGCCATAACATAGGAGCGCATACGAGTTTCCCGGATGGGATTTCGACTAAATCGGTCAACACGCAATGATTCACCGACCAGGAAAAGAGGGTATGCGCAATGACCGATTTACAGGGAATAACGCCGATCAAGGACTGGCCCGAAGACGAAAAACCCAGGGAGCGGCTGCTCAAGTACGGAATCCATACGCTTTCGGACACGGAACTGATCGCGCTGCTGCTGCGCACGGGGAATGGTTCCGGGGGGAGGGACGTCATTGAAATCTCCCGGGACCTGCTGCAGCATTTCGGTGGACTGCGCCACCTGGCCACCCGGGAATTGAGCGAGTTGTGCCGGGTGTCGGGCGTGGGACCCGTCAAGGCCGCCCAGATCGCCTCCGCCATCGAAATCGGCCGCCGGCTCGAAGCGCAGGACATGGAGCAGAAGGCCTTCGTTTCGAGCACGGACGTGGCGCGCTACTTCATGCCGAGACTCCGGGACCTGCGCAAGGAGATCTTCATGGTCCTGATGCTCGACGCGCGCAACTGCCTCATCCGCGGCGTGACCGTATCGGTGGGCAGTCTTACCGCGAGCATCGTCCATCCCCGCGAGGTATTCAAACCCGCCATTCTCGATTCGGCCGCGTCCGTGATCTTCGTACACAACCACCCCAGCGGCGATCCCACCCCGAGCCAGGACGACCTCAAGATTACGGCCCAGCTCGTCGACGCGGGCCAGATGATCGACATCAAGGTCCTGGATCATATCATCATTGGTCGAAAGTCCTTTACCAGCCTGGCCGGCAAGGGTTTAATATAGCGGCGGAACGGCGGCTCGTCGGCTACGGGAGAAGACCGTGGGATCTTCGGGTGGTGAAATGATCAGAATAGGCTTCGTCGGCGCAGGATTCATGGGACAACTGGTCCACCTGCCGAATTTCACGGAAATGGCCGGGTGCGAGGTGGTCGCCCTGGCCGACCGGAGGCCCATGCTGGCGCGCCTGGTGGCGGACCGTTTCGGCGTCCCCAGGGTCTGCGGATCTCACGAGGAGCTTTGCACCGATCCCTCGATAGACGCCATCGTGCAGATCACTTCGGACGACGCCCACGCGCCGGTTTCCATCGACGCGTTGAACGCGGGCAAGCACGTCTATCTAGAGAAGCCTATGGCGACCAATCTGTCCGACGCGCACCGCATGATGGAAGCCGCCGAACAAAGCGGACGGCAACTGATGGTCGGGTACATGAAACGGTTCGATACCGGCGTTGAAATGGCCCGCAAGATCATAGACGAACTGCGGTCATCCGCCGAACTCGGGGCGATTACTCACGCAAGGGGCCATTGCTTCGCGGGAGACTGGGTCTGCAACGCCGGCACGCCCATAAAAACGGACGAAACCTACCCTGAAATCGCGTCCCGTCCACCGGAGTGGCTGGAAGAAGGACGAATCGGGGACCTGTACGCTTTCAACAACCTGTACTGCCACAACGTCAACCTGGTGCGCTACCTGCTGGGCGAGGTCCATGAACTGAGGTTCGCCGCCCTCGACGGTCCGACCAGGCTGATGGTTTTTGCCATGGGCGGCTATGACGCGGTACTGGAACTGGGACGGTTGACGGCGAATTTCTGGGACGAGGCGGTGAAGGTGTATTTCGAGGATGGATGGGTGGAGATACATATGCCGCCCCCGCTGCTTAAAAACGTACCGGCCAGGGTCTCCGTCTACAGGGCGGGCGCCATACAGCAGCACGCCCAGCCGCAGGCGCCGAGGGACTGGGCGTTTCGCCGGGCGAACGCCCACTTCGTCGCATGTATCCGGTCCGGCGCAACGGTCCGTTCCTCCGGGGCGGATTCCATCCGTGACCAGGAACTGCTGGAGGAAGCCTACAGACGGTTCTGAGTGCGTCCGGGGGTTGATTGTTAGTATAGTGAACGGTTCGGCGCGTCGTCCAGGTTCCGCCCGCGACCGGCGGGGGATTGCCCTGGCCGCGGGCACCTGATCCGATTTACGAAGACAAGGATACAGAACAAGGAGTACAAGCGGAAATGATGGAACCATCCGAAATCAAGAACGTGCTGGAAGCCTGCCGAAATCAACTGGCCTATCTCTGGAGGGGCCTTTGACATAGAAAACAGGCGGGAGGAGACGGTTCGTCTCGAAGGCGTCATGGGGGAACCCGACTTCTGGAACAACCAGGCGAAGGCCCAGGCCGTCAGCAGGGAGATCAGCGACCACAAGAAGATCGTCGAGCAGTGGAACGAAATGGACAGCCGGGCCGAAGACCTGGAAACGCTCTTTGAAATGGCCGTCGAGGAGGACGACCGGGAGGCTTTCGACGAGATAGAAGACGGGGTGCGGTCGCTGCAAAACCTCCTGGAAGCGGCGATGCTGCAGAGCATGCTGTCGGCCCGGGACGATACGAAGAACGCCATCGTTTCCATTCATCCGGGAGCGGGCGGCACGGAGTCACAGGACTGGGCCGAGATGCTCATGCGCATGTACCTCCGCTGGATGGAATCCCGGGGTTACGCCTTCGACACCCTGGACCTGCAGCCGGGCGAGGAAGCCGGCATCAAGAGCGTATCCATCGAAGTAACCGGTGATTACGCATACGGCTACCTCAAGGCGGAAGCCGGGGTCCACCGTCTCGTCCGCATCTCGCCCTTCGACTCGAATCACCGGCGACACACCTCCTTCGCCTCGGTTTCCGTGTTGCCTGAGATCGATGATCCGGGCGATATCGATCTCAACGAGACGGACCTGGAGATCGACGTCTACCGGGCGAGCGGCGCCGGCGGCCAGCACGTGAACAAGACTTCGTCGGCCGTGCGCATCACGCACAAGCCCTCCGGCATTGTCGTCCAGTGCCAGTCGGAGCGGTCCCAGCACCGCAACCGGGAAAGCGCCATGAAGGTGCTGATGTCCCGCCTCTATCAGCAACGCCAGGAGGCGATCCGGGAGAAAAGAGAACGCCTCGAAGGCGATAAGAAGGAGATCGCCTGGGGCAGCCAGATCCGGTCCTACGTATTCCACCCCTACACCATGGTCAAGGACCATCGCACCGGCACGGAAATCGGGAATATCCAGTCCGTGATGAACGGAGGGATCGACACGTTCATCGAGGACTATCTCCGACGTGACGATCCCGAAAAAAGCACGTAGTCCCTCCCGGCGCACGCCCTTTCACGCCATCCTTTGAGCAGTCCTTTTTGGTTGACACGAAGGCGGGGTGCGCCTATATTCCGGCACCCGTCTGACCAGTTATGTCGACTATGCCGACGGCGCTTCGCACAGTCCACCCGCCGCCTCTTCACCTATCCAGCGACAACAACAGAAACCTTCGGAGCAAACGGGTGAACAGCCCGAACGATTTCAACCGGCAAAGGCACGACAAGCTCGACGAGATCCGCGCGCGCGGCATTGATCCGTACCCCGTCCGCTACGACGTTTCCCATCCCGCCCGGTCCATACTCGAGCAAGCGGAGGACCTGATCGAATCCGCCGAGCCGGTCACGGTGGCGGGACGGATCGTTTCCAAGCGGGGCCATGGCAAGTCCGGCTTTGCCCACCTGCTCGACCGGACCGGCCGGATCCAGATATACGTCCGCCTCGACCGGGTGGGATCCGCCGAATACGAAATCTACGACGAGTTGATCGAGGTGGGCGACTACCTGGGGGTCAGAGGCGCCGTCTTCCGCACCCGTACCGGCGAGATCACGGTCATGGCGGATGAACTGAATCTGCTGTCCAAGTCCCTCCGCGCGCTGCCCGAGAAATGGCACGGCCTGCGTGATATCGAAACACGGTACCGGCAACGCTACGTCGACCTCATCATCAACCCCGGCGTCAAGGAGGTGTTCCTCAAGCGATCGCGGCTCATCCGGTCCATTCAGCGGTTCATGGACGGCGAGGGATTCGTCGAAGTCGAAACGCCGATCCTCCAGCCTCTTTACGGCGGCGCGCTG
Organism: bacterium; assembly: GCA_965202605.1. GTDB lineage: Bacteria > JAAXHH01 > JAAXHH01 > JAAXHH01 > JAAXHH01 > JAAXHH01. Next base: position 433,100 of record OZ241838.1, on the reverse strand, counting down.
GCCAGGCCCTTCAAGACCCACCACCAGGCCCTGGACATGCCGCTCTTCATGCGGATCGCCGACGAGCTCTATCTCAAGCGGCTGATCGTCGGCGGCATGGAACGCGTGTATGAAATCGGGCACGACTTCCGCAACGAAGGGATCGATCGCACCCACAACCCCGAATTCACCATGCTGGAGTTCTACATCGCCTACGTGGATTACCAGTACATCATGGATCTGGTGGAAAGGCTCTTCGTCAGCGTCTTCCAGGATGTAAACGGCACGCTGAACCACGTGTACCAGGACCAGTCCATCGACATGACACCGCCCTGGCCGCGGCTTTCCATGCTCGATGCCATACGCGAGTACGCAGAGATCGACGTCTCCGGCATGACGGCCGGGGAACTCGCGCGGGTATGCCGTGACCGGGGACTGGAGGTAAACGTCGAACTCGGCAGGGGCAAGATGATCGACGAGCTCTTCGAGCGTTTCGTGCAGGACCGCCTGGTGAACCCGACCTTTATCACGGATTATCCCGTGGAGATATCCCCCCTGGCCAAGCGGCACCGGGAAAACCCTGAACTCACCGAGAGGTTCGAACTGTTCATCTGCGGGAGTGAGTTCGCCAATGCGTTTTCCGAGTTGAACGATCCGCTGGACCAGCGCCGCCGATTCGAGGAGCAGGTGGAAATGCAGCGTAAGGGCGACGGGGAAGCCCACGCCATGGACGAAGACTTCCTGCGGGCGATGGAATACGGCATGCCGCCCACCGGGGGCTGCGGTGTCGGCATCGACCGGTTGGCCATGCTGGTCACGGACTCCACGAACATCAAGGACGTCCTCCTCTTCCCCCATCTGCGCAGGGAATCATTTGACGGCGAACCCACGGGTTCCGGCGGCGCGGACGCGGCGGGCGGACCAGGCGGGTCCGGCGGCCCGGGCGAACCAGGCGGGTCCGGCGGCCCGGGTGAACCGGGCGGACCAGGCGGACCAGGCGGACCAGGCGGGCCGGAAGACCAGGTGGCCGGATAACAGGTATGCCGATGGCGCTACGTAGACGGTGGTCATATGAGTGGTTCATCGCCCTGAGGTATCTGCGCTCCAAGCGCCAGACCCGCTTCGTCTCCATTATCACCTACATATCCGTCGGCGGAGTCCTGGTAGGCGTGGCCGCCCTGGTAATCGTCCTCTCCCTGTTCAACGGCTTCGAGAGCGAAGTGCGGGAACGTATCATTGGAGAACGGGCGCATATAAACGTCTACTCGCTCCTTGGCGATGGCTCTATTTCCGGATACGATACGCTGATAGACATCATCCTGGCGGTGGACGAGGTGGTCTCGGCCGCGCCCTACGTGCAGGAGAAGGCCGTATTCACGCCGGTGCCGGCCACACGGAACGCGGCGGCCGGCGTCATTGTGAATGGACTGGACATCGAATCGGGCCGCCTGGCCGCGAACCTCGAGGAAAACATCGCCTTCGGGTCCATGGATCTGACGACTGCGCCCGACCCGGACAGCCCGGCGGGCGGGCCGTTGCCCGGTATCGTCCTGGGTCGGGGTCTGGCCGATCAGCTGGGGCTCATCGTCGGCGAGAAGGTGGCCCTGGGCAATATCCAGAGTTTCTCCCTGACGTCGGCGCTCACTCCCTACATCCGGCCCTACCGCGTAACGGGCATTTCGGAAACCGGCTTCTACGAGTACGACGCCTCCTCGGTGTACGTCTCCCTGGACGAGGCACAAAAGCTGTTCAGACTCGGTGACGGCATTAACGGAATCGCCGTTAAAGTTTCCCACCGGGACGAGGCGCGGCGCATAGCCGAAGTAATCGAAGCGCATCTCAACCGGCACGCGGAGGAGACGGCCGATTCATCTGTTGCGTCAAACCCTGCCATAGCGTATTTTACGGTAGACTGGATGCAGCGGCACAAGGGGCTGTTCCGGTGGATGACCCTCGAGAAATGGGGTTCTTTCGCCATACTCAACCTGATCATCCTGGTGGCCGCGTTCAACATTGCCAGCACCCTGATCATGGTCGTGCTGGAGAAGACCAGAGACATCGGCATTCTGAAGTCCATGGGCGCTACCGCCCGCAGCGTAACCAGGGTGTTCATCATCCAGGGTTCCGCGGTCGGTTTCGTCGGTACCCTGCTCGGTTGTGCGATCGGTTATGTGCTCTGCTGGATGCAGATTACGTTTGAGTTCATTTCCCTGCCGCCGGAGATCTATCTGATTGACGCGTTGCCCGTAAAGGTCGACATACTTGATTTCGTCAGCGTTGCCGCGGGTTCCATGCTGATCTGCATGCTCGCGGCCGTCTATCCGGCCAGGAAAGCCGCGGGACTGGTTCCGGTCGAAGCGATACGACATGAGTAACGAAGCGGCCCGGGACGGACGGCAGGAGGCACCGGAGTCATCCGGAGGAACGGACGTGTCCATCCCTCCGCCCGAGCAGGACGGCGCCTTCCAGACCGACGAAGTGTTGAGCGCAAGGGGGTTGACCCGGAGCTTCTCTTCCGCCGCGGGCCGTCTCGATATCCTGAGAGGCGTCGACGTCGACGTCCGGCGCGGGGAAGTCGTGGCGATTCACGGTGCTTCCGGCGCGGGCAAAAGCACGCTGCTGCATATCCTGGGGACGCTGGACCGGCCCACCTCCGGCCAGGTTTACATCGGCGAGACGAACGCCTTTGAACTTCCGGACGACGGGCTGGCGGAATTCAGGAATCGGATGGTGGGCTTCGTGTTTCAGGGCCACCACCTTCTCCCGGAGTTTACGGCCCTCGAGAACGTGATGATGCCCCTGCTGGTGGGAAGGTGTCCGTGGGAATCGGCGCGTGAGCGGGCCGAAGGCCTCCTGGGAGAGGTAGGACTGGGGAATCGCCTCGACCACAAGCCGACGGAGTTGTCCGGCGGAGAGCAGCAGCGCGTCGCCGTGGCCAGGGCCCTGGCAGGCCGGCCGCAAATCGTGCTGGCGGACGAACCGTCCGGCAACCTGGACCGCGGGAACGGGGAGGCCCTGCTGGATCTGATGTGGGAGATGTCCCGCAGACGTGGACAGGCCTTCGTCGTCGTCACGCACGACGAATCCGTGGGTCGCCGCGCGGACCGCGCCTGCATGCTGGAAGACGGGCTGCTGAACGCGGTGGCGTCCCGGGAGCGCAGATGAAATCGACCACCTGTCCGCAGTGCGGCATGTCGGCCGCTGAATTCGGCAAATCGGGTCAACTGGGATGCGCCGTGTGCTACCGCGTCTTCAAGGACACGCTGGTACCGCTCTTCAAGCAGATTCACGGCTACGAATTCCACCGGGGGAAGATCCCGGGATCGGACCCGTCGCGGCAGCAGACGCGCCGCGCGCTGATCGACCTCAGGCGCGCTTTGAAGAAAGCGGTCGGCCAGGAAGCCTACGAACAGGCGGCGAAACTGCGGGACCGCATAAACGAACTGGAACGCGGTACGGAATGGCGTCACGCGATGCATGGATGAAAACTACGCGATGCATGGATGAAAACATGGAAAACCCGTATTCCGACCTGGTAAGCAAGGCGCCGCGGTGGTGCGACCCCGAGGGGGAAGCCGCGGACCTGGTCATCAGCAGCCGCGCGCGCCTGGCCCGCAACCTGACTACGCTGCCCTTCGTTCACCGTACGATAAAGAACGAGCGATTTCGCGTGATCGAACAGGTGGAAAGGGCCGTGCGGCAAGGCGGCAACGTGGCGCGGTCCGTGTACCTTTCGTTGCTGGACACGTCGGAGCTGGACCGCAAGGCGTTGGTCGAACGACGCCTGATCAGTCCTGCTCTGTCGGGTGGAACACGTCCCGCCGGAGTGTTCGTCGGCCCCGGAGAAACCTACAGTCTCATGGTGAACGAGGAAGACCACCTGCGGCTTCAGACCATCAAGGGCGGCCTGCAGGTTCGCGCCGCGTGGCAGGAAGCAGACAGAATCGATACCGAACTGAGTAAAACACTTGATTTTGCCTTCTCGGACGAGTTTGGTTATCTAACGGCCTGTCCGAGCAATACGGGCACCGGCATGCGCCTGTCCGTTTTGATCCACCTGCCCGGCCTGACGCTTGCGGACCAGATGGATCACGTGGTGCGCGCCATGGAGGAGATCGGATTCACGGTGCGCGGACTGTACGGCGAGGGAACCGGAGAATCGGGAAACATGTACCAGGTATCGAACCAGTGGACCCTGGGACATGCCGAGCAGGAAATCGTCGAACGGCTCGACCGGGTGGCCCGGAGGCTGGCACGGTATGAAGAACGGGCGTGCGACGCGCTCCTCGCCCGCGCGCGACGGCAGACCGAAGACCGGGTGGCCCGGTCGTACGGCCTGCTGAAGCATGCCCGCCTGCTGAGTGAGAAAGAAGCCCTGGATGCCCTGTCCATGCTGAGAATGGGCGCCTGCCTGGGACTTCTGGAAGGCATGCAGTCCACGAGATTCAACCGGCTGCTGATAGCAATACAGCCGGCCCATGTGCGGATGAACTCAGGTCGTTCCCTGACCGACGAGGAACTGGACGAGCGGCGCGCGGAGCTGGTTCGGGAACACCTGGAAAACTGATATCGACCGTAAAACGCCCCGCCGGGATTACGAAGCCCGGCCATGAAGGGAGGGATGCTCGAGATGCCCCAGGGAAACAACAACAAGTTCACGGAACGGTTCAAACGGGTGATGCACATCGCCCGCGAAGAAGCGGCCAGGCTTCAGCATGACTATATCGCCACGGAGCACCTGCTGCTGGCCTTCATCCGGGACGGCGAGGGGACCGCTGCGGCCATGCTGCGCAACATGGGCATCGATCTCGAAGACCTCAGGCAGTCCATCGAAGAGGCCACGGTATCCCAGTCGAGCGCGCTGACCATCGGCCAGGTGCCTTTCACGCCCAGGGCGAAGCAGGCCCTGGAAATCGCCGCCCACGAAGCGAACAGCATGAAATCGAAGTACGTGGGTACCGAACACCTGCTGCTTGCGCTGGTGCGGGACAAGCAGGGCATCGCGTCCCAGATCCTTTCGACCTACGACGTGACCTTTGAAAAGATCAAGGAAGAGATCCAGAACATTCAGAGCGACCGTTCCGTCACGAAGAAGGACGCCCAGCGCAGCCGGACGCCCTTCCTCGATCATTTCGGCCGCGACCTCACCGAGATGGCGCGGGGCGGCAAGCTGGATCCCGTTATCGGCCGCGACAAGGAAATCGAGCGGGTCACCCAGATCCTGAGCCGCCGCAAGAAGAACAACCCGGCGTTGATCGGAGAACCCGGCGTGGGCAAGACCGCCATCGCCGAGGGCCTCGCGCAGCGGATCGTGCAACGCAACGTGCCCCAGATCCTGGAGAACAAGCGGGTGGTTACCCTCGACATGGCGTCCATCGTGGCCGGGACCAAGTACCGGGGACAGTTCGAGGACCGGCTGAAATCCCTCATGGCCGAGATCACCAAGTCGGACGAAGTGATCATCTTCATCGACGAACTCCATTCGATCGTCGGAGCCGGCGGCGCCGAGGGCAGTCTCGACGCCTCCAACATCTTCAAGCCGGCCCTCGCCCGGGGCGAGTTGCAATGCATCGGCGCCACGACGCTCGACGAATACCGCAAGCACATCGAGAAGGACGGAGCGCTCGAGCGCAGGTTCCAGAAGGTGATCGTCGATCAGCCGAGTATCGAGGAAACCATCGACATGCTCAAGGGGCTGCGCAGCCGGTTCGAGGAATACCACCACGTCAAGTACACGGACGACGCCCTCGAGTTCGCGGTCAAGCAGTCCGACCGGTACATCAAGGACCGTTTCCTCCCGGACAAGGCCATCGACATCATAGACGAGGCCGGCTCCAAGGCGCAGCTGTCCAAGATGACGGTCCCCGATGAGATCCGGGACGTAGAGGAACAGCTTCAGGCCATCCAGGACAAGAAGGTGGAAGCCGCCCAGCAGCAGGAGTTCGAACGGGCGGCGGCGCTGAGGGACCGGCAGGAAGAGCTGCAGCGCGAGTACGACGAGGCGTTCATGGCCTGGCGCGAGCGGGTGACGGACGAGGTCGTGGCGGTCACGGAAAACGACATGGCGCAGATCATCTCCAGCATGACGGGCATCCCCATCTTCCGGCTCGAAGAGCAGGAATCCAGGAGCCTGCTGCGGATGGAGGACGAACTCAAGAAGCGGGTCATCGGGCAGGACATGGCCATCCAGGTGCTGAGCAAGGCCATCCGGCGGTCGCGGTCCGGTCTGAAGAATCCCAACCGGCCCATAGGCTCTTTCCTTTTCCTCGGGCCCACCGGCGTGGGCAAGACGGAACTGGCCAAGATCCTGGCGTCCTTCCTCTTCCAGGACAACGACGCCCTGATCTTCATCGACATGTCCGAGTACATGGAAAAGTTCAACGTATCGCGCCTGATCGGCGCTCCCCCGGGTTACGTGGGTTTCAACGAAGGGGGGCACCTTTCAGAGAAAGTGCGGCGCAAGCCCTATTCCGTCATTCTGCTCGACGAGGTGGAGAAGGCCCATCCGGACGTATTCAACATCCTCCTGCAGATCCTGGACGAGGGGACGCTGACCGACAGCAACGGCCGCCGGGTAGATTTCCGGAATACCATTATCATCATGACTTCGAATCTGGGTACCCGGGATATCAACAAGGCCGGCGGACTTGGCTTCCAGCAGGAAGGCGCCAAAGTCGATTACGCCAAGATGGAAGCGACGGTCAAGGAAGAGGTGAAACGGCTCTTCAACCCGGAATTCCTGAACCGTCTCGACGAAGCGCTGGTGTTCCGCCAGCTGGACCAGTCCGATATCTCCCGGATCATCGATCTTCAGCTCAAGGAGATAAACGACAGGATGACCGAGCGCGGCATCAGGATCTCCCTGACGCAGAGCGCCCGGGAACTGCTTTCTGAAAAGGGTTATGATCCGGTCTACAACGCCCGGTTCATGAACCAGACCATTCAGCGCATGCTCGAGGATCCGCTTGCGGAAGAGCTGCTGAAGGGCAAGTTTCACGACGGGGACGAAATCAGGGTCGGCAAAAAGGGAGATAACCTGACGTTCTACAAGGCCGAGACCTCGGATTCCGACAAAACGCCCGTACTTTCCGAATCGGAAGCCTGAAACGCGGGTTCGCGGGAACCGGCGCCGCGGGAAGCGGGACCGGTTTCAGGGAACCCGACGGGGAAACGCGCGTAAAATCGACCATCGGTTTTCTTCGTGCGGTTCGTGTCGTCAAGCCACCTGAATACCCGCATGGACGGGAAAGCGGCCTCTTTGTCTGACATGCCTTTCAAGTATCTGAAATCCTTCCTGGTCATGGCCCTTGCGGGCGGCGTGCTCGCCACCGCTCCCCTGGGTCCCGCCAAAGTATACGGACAACAGCAGCAACCCCTGATCGCCGACGTGTTGATCGAGGGCCACGCCAACGTCGATGAGCCGCTGATCCGGTCGATGATCGCCCTGAAAGCGGGGAATCTCTATAATCCCCGGGACAGCGCGACCACGATCAAGCAGCTTTACCGGCTGGGTCTGTTCGAAGACATTCGCATATATGCCGGCATGGGCGCCGCCGGCTTGACTGTCACGGTGAACGTAAAGGAATACCCCCTGCTGGACCGCATCGAGTTTGAAGGGAACAAGAAGATAAAGGACGACGAGCTCGAGCGCGTATCCGGCATCTTCCAGGGCCAGGCCCTGAGCCCCTTCCGGAGAAAAGGCGTCCTGGACAACATCACCCAGGCCTACTACGAGAAAGGGTATCTGCTCGCCGCGTTGACGCCGCGCGTGCTCGTGGAAAGAAACAACGCGATCATGCGGATTGAAATTGACGAGGGGGAAAAGGTCAAGCTCGGCGAAGTCTTCATCGAAAACAACGTCTCTGTCGAGGAAAAGCGGTTACAGGAAGCTTTTAGAAAGAAGTCCGACACAGAAGAAGACCATTTCTGGAAAGAGGGGGACCTGAGGCGGGAACGCCTGCTGGACCAGTTCCAGAAGATCGCGGAAGAGTATCGCAAGCACGGATTCCGCGACGCGGAGGTCGTGGAGGATACGCTGTGGTTCAGCGAAGACCGGAAGCGGATGTACCTGAAGGTAAAAGTCAAGGAGGGCAGAAAGTACTACCTCGGCGACGTCGCTTTCGAGGGTAACACGAAGTTCACCGATGAACAGCTGTCCCGCCTCATCAAGATCGACGGGGGCAAGCCGTTCAACGAAGAAGAATACCAGGAGAGCGTGTCGACGATCTACGAGGCCTACGGCGAACTGGGCTACCTGTATGCCACGCCGATCGCCCGGGAGTCCGCGGCCAACGACTCCACCATCGATCTGCGCTTCGCCGTCAACGAAGGGGAACCCGCCAGGGTCCACCGTATCGACATCGTGGGCAATACCAAGACCAAGGACAAGGTCATCCGCCGCGAATTGCTGATCAAGCCGGGCCAGACCTTCAGGCGCTCTCTGCTGCTCAGAAGCCAGCGGGACGTGTTCCAGTTGAACTTCTTCCAGGACGTCCAGCCCGGACTGCAGCCCCTGCCGAACGGCGACGTGGATATCGCCTTTACGGTACTGGAGAAACCGACGGGCACGGCGAACGCCGGCGCCGGTTACAGCGGGCTCGACGGGCTCGTGGGCACCATTTCCATGATCATCCCCAACTTCCTGGGCAACGGGCAGAGCCTGAATTTCAACTGGGAGTTCGGCAACCGCCGCAATTCCATTTCCACCAGCTTCGTCGAACCCTGGCTCTTCGATACGCCGACCAGCGCCGGCATCGACGTGTTCCGGACCAACCGGCAGTGGTTCAGGGAATTCAATATCATTCAGAAAGGATTCGGGATGTCCCTGGGCCGCCGTTTCCGCGGCACCTACTGGCGGATCAGGGGGGCCTACAGGTTCTTCGACCTCAAGTACTCCGGTTTCGGTGAGCGCTACTACGCGGCGGCGCTGGAAGACTCTACGCTCACCGATGCGCAGGTCGCGGCGATCAACGGAAACATACGTCAGCGGGAATCCCTGGTATCCAACAGCGGACTGACGAGCCAGGTCTCCTTCTCCGTGACACGAGACAGCCGTGATTTCCCCCAGTTCGCCACCCGGGGCATGCGCCAGACGTCCCGCAGTGACGTTGCCGGCGTCGGCGGCGACGTGAAGTACCTCAAGCAGACGCTGGAATCCGATTTCTACGTCCCGCTGTTCAAGGGCACGTCGGTTTCCCTGAAGGGGCAGTACGCCGTGGCATTGAACCCTTTCAACGAACGGGAAGTACCGTTTTTCGAGCGGTTCTTTCCGGGCGGCGTCAGTTTCGATGGCATGATCCGGGGCTATGGCAACAACTCCGTGGGGCCCTATACCGAGTTGGGAGACGGGACCAGCAGCCGGGACGGCGGCCGGGTGATGAGCATTCTTACCCTGGAGTACCAGGTCCCCATCATCAATCAGCTCACGTCTCAGCAGCCTGTTTATGCCGTGGCGTTCGTCGAGGCCGGAAACGCGTGGTCGAAGCTGTCGGAAGCGTCGCCTCTGCCGGGCAATATGAAGAAATCGGCCGGATTCGGCGTGCGGGTGATCATGCCCCTGGTGGGACTGTTGGGATTCGACGTCGGCTACGGGTTCGACAAACCGTCGGACCCCGTCCAGGCCCTTGCGAAGAAACGGAGCGGGTGGCATACGCATTTTCAGCTCGGACAGGTGTTCTGACCCATGCGTCCGAGGAGGTTTCCGGAGCGATCCGGTATTCCAGGAGGATATAAATGGCTTCACCGAAGGGATTGACTCGCACCGCGGCCGTTCTCGCTGTCGCTCTGCTGTTGCCGGCCATGGCGGAGGGACAGGAACTGAAGATCGGCTATCTGGACATGGAACGCCTGCGCCAGTCCTATCAGGGATTCAGGGATGCGGAGGACGCCTTTCAGAAGGCTGCACAGGAAGTGCAGGAACAGGTTCAGACCAGGCAGCAGGAAGTTGAAATGCTGAAGCAGCAGTACGAAGCCAGGAAAACCATGTTGACCGCGGCCAGGCGGCAGCAGGACGAACAGAACATCCTGCAGAAGGAACAGGAGTTGATGCAGTTCGCTCAGACCTCGCAAATGCGACTCGCGCAACAGGAAGTGGAACTGACCAGGCCGTTGCAGGAATCCATTTTCAACGTGGTGCAGACCCTGGCCAAGGCGGAGAACTTTACGTACGTCTTCGACGCCGGGTCGCTCATTTACGTAGACCCGCTGAATGCGCGGGACCTCACGGGACAGGTCCTGGAGGAACTGCAAAAGGAAGTCAAGTAACCGACCGATGCGTCAGAAACTAGCCGATATAGCGACGCAGGTCGAGGGCGAACTCATCGGGGACGGATCCTGTATCATCGAGCGCGTTGCGCCGCTTGACGAGGCTTGCAAGGGTTCGATTTCCGTCCTGATCAACGCCCGGCAGAGCAGGCGGCTGGAGTCGACCGGGGCCACGGCGGTCATCGTCTCCCGGGAGATCGACAAGGCGCCGGTTCCCATCATACGCGTGGCTTCGCCCGAAGTGGCCCTCGTAACCCTGTTGTCTACCTATTTCACCGGACACCGTCCCGCGGAGGACGGTGTTCATCCGACGGCCAGGATTCACCCTTCCGCGGACGTGGATGAGGAAGCGGACATCGGACCCAATGTTTCGATCGGGCCGCACACGTCCGTGGGCCGGAACGTCTGCATTGGCGCGGGCGTGGCGATCGGCGCCCATTGCAGGATCGGTGCGGGTACCTGGATCTTTGCCAACACGACGCTTTACGACCAGGTGTCCCTGGGTGAAGGCGTGATCATCCACGGCGGAACCGTAATCGGCAGCGATGGATTCGGCTATTTTCAGGGAAGCGGCGGCGCCAGGAAGATCCCACAGGTCGGCGGCGTTGAAATCGGTGACGGGGTGGAGATCGGTGCGAATACGACGATCGACCGCGCGACCATGGGGATGACCCGCATCGGCCGCGGGACGAAGATCGACAATCTGGTCCAGATCGGCCACAACGTCGTCATCGGCGATCATGTCACGATTTGCGCCCAGGTGGGTATTGCGGGCAGCACGGTGGTCGAAACGGGATCCGTGATCGGCGGCCAGGCCGGACTCTCGGATCATATCAAGGTCGGACCCGGATCCAGGATCGGCGGCCAGGCGGGCGTGACCAAGTCGATTCCCGCCGGATCGACCGTATCCGGCTATCCGGCCCGCCCCCATAACCAGGCCCGGCGGATAGAAGCCGCTATCAAGCGGTTGCCCGATCTGTTGCAGCAGATTCAGACCCTGGAGGCACGCATCAAGGCGCTTGAAAGCCGGGAGTAGCGGGAGAATACGCTCGGAAATCGGGAAAACCTTCGAAAAACCAACAGCGAGGAGAAGTGGCGTACACATGCTCAAAAATCAGCGTACAATAAAATCCTCCGCGTCTGTGAAGGGGATAGGCCTGCATACTGGAGGGAAAGCGGCGCTGACATTCAAGCCGGGTACCGTCAATGACGGGATCCGGTTCATTCGTGTCGACCATCCCGACCAGGTGGAAATCCCGGCCGATATCGATTACGTGGTCGACACCACCAGGGGGACGAACCTGGCGCGCGACGGTGTCCGGATACACACTGTTGAACACGTCCTGGCCGCCGTGGCGGGACTGGGTGTGGACAACCTCCGTATCGAACTCGACGGCGCGGAGCCGCCGATTTGCGACGGCAGTGCGACCCCCTTCGTAAACGCACTGCTGGAAGCCGGTATCGTCGAACAGGACGCTCCCCGGGAATACCTGGAACTGGATGACCCGGTGCTTTACTCGGAACGGGAAAACGGCCTGTTGAAGGAACTCGTCGTCATGCCCTCCGACGATTTCCATCTCACCTACATGGTCGACTATCAGAAGTCCAATCTCGCCAGCCAGCACACGGTGCTCTACTCGCTGGAAGACGAGTTCGTCACCGAGTTCGCGCCCGCGCGGACGTGGACCTTCCTGAGTGACGTCAAGGCCCTGCGCGAAAGGGGGCTCATCAAGGGCGGCAGCCTGGAGAGCGCGGTCGTCATCGCCGACATGGACCTGTCGGAGGAAGAGCTGGACGAGTTGAAGGACCTGTTCGGCGTGGAGGACAGGGTGGTGATCGGCGAGAATGGAATCATAGGCACGCAGCCCCTGCGATTCGACAACGAGCCGTGCCGGCACAAGGCCCTCGACCTGATTGGCGACCTGGCTCTGCTCGGAGCACCGCTCAGAGCCCAGGTATTCGGGGCGCGGTCCTCCCATTCCGCCAATGTCGAGTTGGTGCGCAGAATACGCGGCGCCTGTGTGAAGAAGAAGCCTGCAACCGAGAAGGAAACCCCGCCTGCGATCGTGCCGGAAACGGTCCTGGATATCGAAGACATCCTTGGTCTGCTCCCCCATCGATATCCGTTTCTGCTCATCGACAGGGTGATCCACATGGAACCGGGGAAACGCGTAGTCGCGTTGAAGAATGTGACCATTAACGAGCCTTTCTTCGCGGGCCATTTCCCCGGCCACCCTGTTATGCCGGGTGTCCTGATCGTCGAAGCCATGGCGCAGGCGGGCGGCCTGCTGCTGCTCAACACGATCGACAACCCGAAAAGCAAAATGGCGTATTTCATGGGAATCGACCGGGCGCGGTTTCGTAAACTGGTCAAACCCGGGGACCAGGTACGCTTTGAGCTGGAGATGATCCGAATGCGTATGCACGCCTGCAAGATGGAAGGCAAGGCCTACGTGAACAATGAACTGGTAGCCGAAGCCTCGCTCATGGCTATGGTTACCGATCAGGCGGACCAGGCGGACCAGGCGGACCAGGCGGACCAGGCGGACCAGGCGGACCAGGCGGACCAGGCGGACCAGGCGGACCAGGAGACTCCACAGTGACTGATATTACCACCGAGGCCCAGGTACATCCCACGGCCATCGTGCATCCCGACGCGGAGCTGGGGGCCGGCTGCAGTATCGGTCCCTACACGATCGTGGAACCCAACGTGATCATCGGGGCGGGTACCCAGATTGCATCCGGCGCGCAGATCGGCGCCCATACCCGGATTGGCGCGGAGTGCAGCATCTACCACGGGGCCGTGGTGGGATCGATCCCCCAGGACCAGAAATTCATCGGCGAACAGTCCACCCTGGAGATCGGAGACCGTACTTCCATCCGGGAGTTCACCACGCTGAACCGCGGGACCAGCGCCCTGGGGAAGACGGTGATCGGGAGCGATACCCTGGTCATGGCCTACGTGCACGTCGCCCACGACTGCGTGATCGGCAACCGGGTGATTCTCGCCAATGGCACGCAACTCGGCGGCCACGTGGAAATCGAGGATTTCGCCATAACAGGCGGACTCGTCGCGGTCCACCAGTTCGTCCGGATCGGCCGCAACGCCTTCATCAGCGGGGGCGGCATGGTTACCAAGGACATCTGTCCGTACATCAAGTACGGCCACGACCCGCTGAAACCGGTTTCGCTCAATACCATTGGCCTGAAACGCTGCGGGTTCTCCGACGAAGCGATCCGAACGCTCAAACGGGCCTATCGTCTGCTCCACAGGTCCTCGCTCAATATATCCCAGGCGGTGCAAGCGGTGACGGAGGAAGTGGATCAGACCGACGAAATCAGGTATCTGCTCGCCTTCATACGGGAGAGTGCCGAACGCAGCAGGCGGCACGGTCGGGGGCTGACTTCCTGATCACCCGGCGGTATTGCCAGGATCATTGCCGCTGAATCCTCATCTTACTCCATTCCCACAGTCAAAAGAAAGGAACTGTCCCATGTCGGCCGTCTCAACCGGGGGGCGTACCCTGCGAATCGTCTCACCCATGCCGCCTCCATCGTGGGCTTTGCTCGAACTGAGCCTGATCAGACAGCAGGAAGAGGCCGTGGAAGCGTTTTACGACCAGTACTTCGACGAACGCGGGTACCTGCTGTGCGTGCCCCGCTGGGGCGGCGACGACGGACCGGACGACGCGGCGGAGAACTTCGCTAACTGGCCGGAGCTCTACGCTATCGGTGCTTCGCAGCGCGTATACGACCTGTACAAGAAGGCCTGGGACGGCCACCTGCTGCAGTACACGGAGGCGAAGACCACCGAGGTCGAATTCGCCCGGGACGGCATGTATTTCAAGGAATTCCCGACCATGTTCGACTGGATGCACAACGGGGAGGGGTTCACCGCCTTTTTCCTCCAGGGCCTGTGCGATCCGAAGGACAAGAAGTTCGTGGACCGTACGCGTCGTTTCTGCGGCTTCTACATGGGCGAAGATCCCATTGCAGACAACTACATCCCCGAGCATCGCGTGATCAAGAGCATGTTCAACGGCAGCCGCGGCCCCATGTTGCGCAAGGCCACCGGGCTCGACTGGGCCGGCGATTCCATCGAGGTCGAGGGCCGTTTCAGGCTGGGGCACGGGGAACGGAACTACGAAGAGATGGTCGCCCATTTCAAGGACTACAACGACGTGGCGGGCGATCATCCGTTGAACATGGGCGTGACCACGATGACGCTGAACGCCTACATGATCGACGGGGACGAAACCTACGGCGAGTGGACGAAGAACTACCTGGACGCCTGGGTGGAACGGACCGAGAAGAACAACGGCATCATACCCTCCAATATCGGCCTGGACGGGAGCATCGGCGGGGAGTGTGGCGGGAGATGGTACGGCGGCGCGTACGGTTGGGGATTCTCGACCATCGTGCCCCAGACCGGTGAAATAGCGCACCGGCCCTACTTCCTGATCCGGGTCCACTGGAGTTTCGGCAACGGGTTGCTGTTGACGGGCGATCAGAAGTACGTCGACACCTGGCGCGGCGTCATCGAAAACGTCAACGCGAACAGCAGGGTCGAGAACGGCCGGACGGTCTATCCCCGGATGCACGGCGACGACGGCTGGTACGACTACCAGCCCGAACCCTTCTCCGTCGGCGCGGAGCACGTCTACTACTGGTCCATGGACCGAAGCGACCTGGAACGGCTGCCCATGGAGGGCTGGATCGCTTACCTGGAAGGCCAGAACCCGGACTACCCGGAAAGGGCGCTGCTGGAGGACATTTCGACCGTTCGATCCAAGATGGAAAGGCTGCGAGACGACCGGTCCACGCCGGATACGCGTTTGTCGGACGACATGAACGGCACGAATCCCGCCGAGGTGGACGCCCTGATCCGGCTCATGCTCGGCGGCATTCCCACCGAGCACTTCGGCCATCCCCTGCACTGCCGTTTCCGGTATTTCGATCCCGCCCGCGTGCGTCCCGGCATGCCCGAGGACGTGGCCGCCCTCGTGGAAGAACTCCACGATGACAGTGCGGTGGTCACGCTGGTCAATACCAACCAGGTATCCCCCCGTACCGTTACCGTACAGGGAGGCGCTTACGGGGAACACCAGATCGTGGAGGTGAGCGACGAAAACGGATCGATCCCGGTCGACGGCGCCAGCTTCACGGTGACGCTCGAACCCGGATGCGGCAGCAGACTGCGCGTGGCAATGGACCGCTACGCCAACCGGCCGTCCTTCGCCTTCCCATGGGAGAGATAGGAGACCTGTACGCGAAGCAAAGGAAACCCGGGCTGATATTCCATCAGGATACTGGTTTTCCCGGTCATTCCGCGAGACGCGGCCGCCCAGCCCGCAGGCGGCCGTCTGCTCCCACCATGACGGCGGTCTCCCTTCACCTGGTGCTCCCTTCACCTGGTGCTCCCGTCACCGTCCCGGTGATCTCCGGGACGCCTGGCGATAGGCCAGCGTCTGGTCCAGGGCCGTGATGCGGACCGCCCCCTCTATACGCATGCCCGCGTCCCCGGTGACAAAGTACTTGTCCACCTCCCCGAAATCACCCGAGCGGGCGAGATTACGCACCAGCGCCTCGCCTATGTCGATCACCGTGTGCAGCGCAAGGCCGCGCGCCTGGTATTCCCGCCGCCAGTCTTTCCAGTTCGATGCCTCTTTCCGGTCCAGGGGTGCCGACGAAATCAGATGATCCGTTGGAAAAAGGTGGGACCATCCCAGGTGATCGACCACGCGCTCGATCCTTGCCACGCCGTGGCTGGACAGGATACCGAGGGCAAACTCCCGGGCGATCGCCTCCAGGTGCGCCCCGGAAAACCTGCCTGCCGCCTGTATGGCGTTCCGGTCGATCTGTTCGTACATGGTTTCCCTTGCGTCCAGATGGGCGAGGGTCCTTAAACCCATGACCACGAGCGGTTTCATTGCGATGGTTCTCCCTGTTTGAGGTCGAGGAACGGGTTTTCACGTAACCCGTTTCAGCACGATCGCACACGCCTTCACCGGGTTTTCGCGTTCCGCCGCAGGTTTCCGAGTATGGATCCGATGACGACGAGCACGGCGCCCGATATGCTCAGGACGTTGAGGTTTTCCGGCTGAAGCAGGCCGGGCAGGAGCGGCGCGGCGATCATCATGTCGACGACGGTAACCAGGGGCGCGGCCGCCAGGACCATGCTGACCCGGAAGACCTCGAGATGTTTCAGCGATTCCACCAGGGTCACGAACGCCACGAGTGAAATTACCGCCGATACGTTAAGCAGGATCATCTGCCGGGTGTCCTGCACCAACAGGGCGTCGAACCGGACGAACGGAAGAATCAGGATCGACCCGACCGAGTAGATCAGGAACAGGATAACGGAAGTGGGCAGGATCTGAAGCAGTTGCTTCTGGGTCAGCGTGTACGTGGAGAGCGCCAGCGCCGCCGCGGTTACCCAGAGTATGCCCGGGATCATGGCGCTGTCCCCGGACCACAGTTCCAACAGCTGCTCGTTGAAGAACAGGACGATACCGCCCGTGAGCAGCATGAGTCCGAAAACCTGTATGAGCGTCATCCGTTCGTGGAAGAGCAGCATGGCGCCCAGCAGGAGGAACAGCAGCGAGATCTGGTTGACCACCTGGGCGGCGCTGGGCGAGATGTACTGCAGGCTCTGGGGATAGAAGACGTACGCGCAACTGAAGCCCGAAACCGCCGCGAGGAAAACCAGGGCGTATCCGCCCCGCAACTGGCGAACCAGGGGGAAATGGCCCTGCCGATGCACGATCACCGCCATCAGAGCGGCCGCGACGACGAAACGGTACCAGGTCATCGTGAACGCGTCCAGGCTGACCAGCATGATCTTCAGGACGATGGGCAGTCCGCCCCACACGAAGATCGTGAAAAGGCTCAGGACCAGGCCCAGGCCCCAGCGACCGCTGGTGACGTGCCGATTCATGCCCTCCCCGCGGGTGGGGCCGCCGCGATCGGGCAGCCTCGCGGCACCGTCTGGCCGTCGCGCGCCGTTATTCGTACACCTCCACTTCGGGCGTGAACGTCATGTCGGGGTCGAGCGGGTAGATGGGACGGGTGACGAACCGGTGGCCGAGGGAGGGGATGTTCGGACTCGCGGCGCCGGGTACGTCGATGGTGAACGTACGCTCCGCCCAGTCGTCGTACCATTCGTCGGGCGTGTGAGGCAGTTTCTTGACAACGACGTCGAAGGTTTTCGGATCCTGACCGAAGGCGGGATACATCCAGCGGTCGCACAGCAGGGGGCCGGAAGCCGCGACGAAGAGGGTAATGTTGCGGCATTTCAGCACCGCGATGGGTATGTCATCCCGCCGGCCCAGTACCTCGATCGTGGCGGTGACCTGCACGGGGGTGAAGCGCGGATCCAGCGTACCGCCAACGGGGACGGTTATGGTCCGGCCGACGCCCGCCTCCATGGCACGCTCGACGACGGGACCGTCCCGGATGGGGAACAGCACGCTGCCCCGGTAATCGCTCTCGAGGAAACCCTTCAGGATGGTATTGCCGGTACCGGGCGCGCCGGAACTGGTGGCGTCCGCGGCGTCTGCGAATACGACCGTTCCTCTGGCGTTCTCTGCGATGCGAATGCCTTCTTCCACGGTGTGCAAAACGCACTGCATGTGGGACCGCATGTTCCAGAAGCTCCGGCCGATATGCAGCGCCTCCCGCGCCGCCAGGTCCCGGTCGCCGTCCGTTATCACGATGACGCGGGAGCCCTGCTCCGGACAATCCGTCGGCGGATGGCCCAGCATGATCCCCCCGGCGAGTACGTCATCCCGCTCTTCCAGGCGCTCCAGGTAGCGGATGAACGTGCCGTGCACGCCGGTGGCGGTCTTGAGCTCGTCGCCCCGGACCATGGTGGGCGTGTATACCGTGCCGATCACCGGACGGGCGCCGTCCAGGATGCGCAGCAGCACCCCGGCGGCCCGGGCGCCTGTTTCGTACCAGTCGATATGAGGGTAGGTATGCAGTATGCTGCACCCGTCCATGTGGGTCAGCATGCGCCGGGTGATCGTGCCGTGCATGTCGAAGGAGGCGGCCACGGGCACGTCGGGACCGACAATCCTCCGTACTTCCTGCAGGACATACCCTTCAGGGTCTTTCTCGATCTCGGCGGCCATCGCGCCGTGGAGGTTCAGGTACACGCCGTCGACCCCGGTCTTTTTTCGGTCGATGGCGTCGAGCAATTCCGACGTGGTCCGTTCGAAGCAGGCCTGCGTTATCGTGCCTCCCGCCCCCATCGCGGCGCTGTAGGTAGGCACGATTTCCACGCCCCCACGACTGGCCAGGGCATCCACCGCGCCCGCGACCACGCCGGTCCGGTTGTTCAGCATCTCTTCGCCGCGCAGGATGCCGAAATCTTCGTACACCGTATCGTTGGGGTGGAAATCGTTGGTTTCCTGGAAAAAGGTGCCGATCAGGACCCTGGCCATGGCGCTCCGGATATCTCCGTTCAATTACTTCCGTTGTGCCCCGGGGTTCCCGGGATTTTCAGTCCGTCCCGTATGTTCCGCGGCCCCCATCGCCACGTCTTCCGCTCAGTACCGCGAAGTATGCTCTTCCACCTTGGTGATCGCTTCGATCACGGCCGGCCTGCCTTCGCGATTGGCATCGACGGCACGCCGAACGGCCGGGGCGATCTGTTCCGGTTCGGTCACCTTTTCCGCGTAGGCGCCCAGGCCGGCGCCGACGGCCGCGTAGTCCCCGCCCAGCCGGTTGCTGCCCCACCGCTCCGAAGCGTAGGCCATGTGGTGGTCGTAGTGGGTCATGACCCCGTTGTTCAGCACCACCGTGATGATGGGGATCTCCGACCGCACGGCGGTCTCCACGTCCAGTCCCGCCATGCCGAAGGCTGCGTCGCCCATGACGTTGACGACCTGCTTCTCCGGGTCGGCGATCTTGGCGCCGATGGCCAGTCCGAGACCGTAACCCAGTTGCGTGGAGGCCCCCCAGCCGATGTATCCCCTCGGCGTGTCCGTCTCCCAGAAGGGGGCGAGCTGTTCACGGGGATAGCCGGAATCGTGGGTGATGATCGTGCGCGCGCCGTCCACCACCCCGGCGATCTCCCGGAATACCCGGTAGGGACTCAGGGGCACCTCGTCCGACCGGAAGCGCGGCTCCCACTCGGCCAGCCAGGCCCTCTTGAGCCGGGCGATTTCCGCGATATCGCCGCGCTCGTCCGGCCGGGGACTGCCACCGAGCTGCCGTTTCGCTTCCTCGACCATCTGCCGCAGCACCACGCCGGCATCCCCCACCGCGCCGTAGTCTATGCGGTGCTCCCTGTTCAGGTCCCCGTGGCTGATGACGCACTGGGCGAGCGCCGCGCCAGCGGGCACACCCGACTTGAACCCGGAGGTCATGCTCGTGCCGATGCCGAAGAAGAAATCGGTTTTCTTGAGGTATTCCGCCACCATCAGGGAGTGCGAAGCGGCGCCGGTGCCCAGGGACAGGGGATGGGTTTCGGGGAAGGCGCTCTTGCCGGCCAGCGTGGTCATGACCGGGGTCTTCGTCCATTCGGCGAACTCGATCAGCGCATCGGTGGCCTCGGCGTAGAGTACGCCCTGACCGGCGCTTATGACCGGACAATCCGACTTGAGCAGGGCCGACACGAGGTCCCGCACGTCCTCGGGAGAAGCGCCGCTCTTGAAGGGCTTCACCGGCGTGTATTTGAAAGCTTCGTCCGGTATCTCCTCTTCGCCGACGTCCCCGGGGATTTCCAGCATGACCGGGCCGGGCTTGCCCTGCTTCAGCAGGCTGTATGCCCGTCCCATCATCTCCGGTATCCGGGCCGCCGAATTGATGTTCGATACCCACTTGGTGACGCCCCGGTAGTTCTCCACCGATTCAAAGGCCAGGCCGGCGCCGGTACGGGACCGCGGCGGTCCTCCCGGCAGCAGGAGGATGGGCACGGAGTCCGCGTAAGCCTGCGCCACGCCGCCGAAGGCGTTTTCCGCGCCGGGGCCCATCTGCATCATGAAGACCCCGATGGTGTTCCCGTTGCGGATCCGGCTGAATCCGTCCGCGATATTGACGCCCGCCCGTTCCTGGCGGCAGAGGATGGGACGCAGGCCCTCGATGGCGCAGGCGTCGATGAGCGGGTGGTGCGGAAAACAGCTGAACCAGTCCAGCCCCTCGGCCTTCAGGATTTTCGCAATGGCTTCGTTTCCGGTCATGGAGACTCCTTCACTCTCCTTCGCGCCGTGGAGTCGACAACGTATTCCCGTCGTCGTCTATCATCGGCCGGTGATAGACATAGGGCGGTTCGAGGACGGCCCGCTGGGCATCCGTGAGTTCACTCGTCCATTCCGGCAGGCCCGTCTTGTACACGCCGCCGGTGTAGTGCATGTACTTGGGGGTGTACCGGTAGAAGAGAGACCGCCGCTCTCCCTTGCCCCTCCAGGGCAGCGTGCCGTGGGTCGTCGCCTCGTTGAAGATCACCAGGTCGCCGGCCTTCATGGGTACGTGGTATACGATTTCCCGGTTGGCTTCGTAACGGGAGATGTCAACGGGCAGGGTGAAGTTCGCCTTGTGGCTGCCCGGGATGACGCACAGGCCGCCGTCGCCCGGGTTCACGTCGTTCAACTGGTACTGGCAGTTGATCAGCCCGCAACGCATGGCGCCGTTCTGGTAGTGGTAGAACCGGGATCCGTTGAATTCGGCCAGTCCGTATCCGTGAAGCCGCAGGCCCTCGGTCCCTACGCCCGACGTGAAAATGAACGGACTGTGGTCCAGCTTCCACCCCCGTCCCAGCAGGGCGTTCAGGTACGGGATGATCCTCGGATTGGCCAGCACTTCCCGGAAAGGTCGGCACCACGGCTTATCCCAGGAAAGCATGCCTTCATAGAGGCCGCGGAGTTGCGTGCCCTTCAGGGTCTCGCTCGTACTGCTGGCCGTGTCGTCCTGCCGCTTGTCGCGATTGGCGTCCAGGGCCTCGTTCAGGGCCTGGACCTGCTCAGGCGAGAGCGCTTTACGCACCACGATGAACCCCTGCAGATCGAAGAGGTATTTCTCATGGGGTTCCATGGTCGCGTATGAGGGGGTGGGTTCAGCCATGCCGCTCAGGTAGCGTACCTTTCCACTGGAACAGAATCGACGACCCGATAGGGGGCCGCCCCCGCAAGTAACTATGCCGGGAGGGCGAACTACGCCGGGAAGGCGATACATGCCGGGACGGCGCAGGGTGTCGTACGGAGTCAGATCCCCTCCCTGCGGGGACGCACGATCGACTCGCCGTCGTCCTCGATCAGGGGCCGGTTGTAGATATACGGGGGCTCCAGCACCGCGCGCTGGGCCTCGGTGAGTTCATTGGTCCATTCGGGCATGCGCGTTTCGTATACGCCGCCCTCGTAATGCATGTATTTCGGGATGTACCGGTGGAGCACGCAGCGGCGCTCGCCCCTTCCCCGCCACGGCAGTGCGCCGTGGGTCGTCGCCTCGTTGAAGATCACCAGGTCGCCCGCTCTAACTGCAACGTGATGGAAGATCTCCGGGTGGTCTTCGTAATGCCGGACGTAGCCGGGCATGGGGAAATTGGCCTTGTGGCTGCCCGGTATCACGGTCAACCCGCCGTCGTCCGGATCCACGTCGGTCAGGTAGAACTGGCAGACGATGAGTCCGCTCCGCATCCGGCCGTCGTCGTAGACGTAGTAAGTGGACCCGGCGAACATGCCGGTGCTGTTGCCGTGAAAGGGCGTGCCCTGGGCGCCAGCTCTCGAGGTGAGTACGTCGATGTTGTGATCCAGCTTCCAGCCCCTTCCCATCATGGTATTCAGATAGGGGATCAGCTTCGGGTGGGCGAGCAGGGCGCGGAAGGGCTGGCACCAGGGCTTTGCCCAGGTGAGCATCCCTTCGTAGTGGACGTACTGCGTCTTCGGTCCCGCCAGCGGGGTGCCGTCCAGCGCGCCGCCCGGGCCGTGTTCGCTGGTCCGGTCCGGATTGGCGTCCAGTGCGGCGTTGAGCTTCTGCACTTCGCCGGCGGAAAGAAGGCCCCGCACCACGAGAAATCCCTGGAGATCGTAGAGGTACTTCTCGCGCTCGCTCATCGTGGCGAAGTCTTCGGGGTCGCCGAACATGGCCATGGCATTCTCCTGGCAGCTTGCGCAGCTTAATCGGTTATCCAGTCGCCGCGAAACGGGCATGGCCCTTCCGGCGTCTTCGGCGTCGGCGTCGCGGGACGAAAACATCGCTTGTTAGGAATATAGAAAACGGTGGGACGTAGTCAAAGATTACATGTGCAGCGTATGAAGAACTGATGATTGCAGCCGTTCAGTATGCCAGGAGCAGGATGGAAGGCAAGCTGGCGCACCTTGAGCGACACTGCGGAAGTGGATTTCATGGACCGCCTGGTTCATCTGGATCACCCGGACTGTCCGGACCGCCCGGATCGCCGGACCGCCAAGGCCGTCCAGACCGTCCACAGAAATCAGCCGGCGTCCGACGTCCTCAGCAGGCCCTCGACGCGTCCGAGGCGACCGTTCATGTCGTGCATTTCTTTACGGATAGGGGCGATTTCCTCCCTGATCTCGGCCTTCATTTCGTCACGGACGGCGGCGACTTCCCGCCGCACGGACATGATTTCTTCTTTCAACTCTTCCTTCAATTCCCCGATATCGGACTTGAGTTCCCGTTTGAGTTCATCCCTTCCGGTCTTCGCCTGGTTCCAGAAGAAGATGAAGGCCGTCAATAGCGTGGCCGGCGTAACGAGCAACTGAGCAAGTTCCATGGTCGCGGTTCCTCTTCCAATCGTGCCTGCGATGCGGCGATTCCCGAAGCGATATGGAGTCCGAACGGCCGTGGCTATGATCTCCTCGGACCGCCCAGGCCGTCCAGACCGTCCACAGAAATCAACCGGCGTCCGACATCCTCAACAGACCCTCGACGCGTCCGAGGCGACCGTTCATGTCGTGCATTTCCTTACGGATGGGGGCGATTTCCTCTCTGATCTCGGCCTTCATTTCGTCACGGACAGCGGCGACTTCCCGTCGGACGGACATGATTTCTTCCTTCAATTCCCCGATATCGGACTTGAGTTCCCGTTTGAGTTCATCCCTTCCGGCCTTCGCCTGGTTCCAGAAGAAGATGAAGGCCGTCAATAACGTGGCCGGCGTAATGAGCAACTGAGCAAGTTCCATGGTCGCGGTTCCTCTTCCAATCGTGCCTGCGATGCGGCGATACACGAAGCGGAATGCATTCTGAAAAGAACAGTCGGAGAAGCCGCGATGATATCGTAAACAATCGTTCCTATTGAGATCGTTGAATCAAAAGAATGCTGAAGTTGCCGGGACCGTACCCCCGTTCATTGTCGAATATCTCTTCTAGCCGTTTACTCAGGAACAGGTCTCATATGGACAAAAGGTAGAATCGATTCTTGTTTTCTTTGGCCTGTTACTTCAGCGGTGAATTCACTGGCCTTAAGCATCTCAACACCAATAAGTTCACCATTATCGGCGCATTCTACCTAAATGTTGGGGCTGAGTTCTATACTGCTGTTTCCGGTTCGTTCGAGAGCTTCGGGTGCGAAACGTCTTCTTTATCAAAGCACCTCGTCTTTGGTGTCTTATCCAAGGTCACCCGTTTCGGAGTCTCCGTCAATACTAATACAGGCGCAGGACATGCACCTGCGCCTGAACTTTACCAAATTTCACCTGCACTTAACTCTGGCCGGTCCGACCTCGCCTAGTACTTCACCGTGCAGCCGTAGGCCCGGGTCATCTTGACCGGGACTTCCTTGCCTTCGGCGACGGCGTCCATGGCCATGGTTACGTAATTGTCGGCCTTGGGAACATCCGCCACGTTCGCCGAGCGGATGCTGTCGATGGCGCCCATGTAGATCAGCGTGCCTTCCGGGTTGATGATATACATGTGCGGCGTGTGGGTGGCGCCGTACGTCCGGCCGACGTCGCCGCTGCCGTCGAGCAGGTAGGCGTCCACGGTCGAAGCGTGCTTCTTCAGGCGCGCGTGGATTTCATCGTTCGAGAACTGCCCCTGCTTCCCCTCGGCGGACGAGTTGACGGCCAGCCAGACCACGCCCTGCTCCCGGTACTTGTCCTGGAGTCCCTGCATGTTCTTGCTCTGGTAGTGCTTGACCACGAAGGGACAGTCGTAGTTGATCCACTCCAGGATCACGTACTTTCCGCTGTAATCCGAAAGCGTCACGCTGTTTCCATTGGTGTCCGTCAGCGTGAAATCAGGCGCGGGACTGCCCACCTGGGCATCCCCGGCGGCCATCGGCGATGAGTAGTTACCGAGCAGGAACGCGGCGGCAACGGCCACCACGGCTACCGGTATAAGGATCTTCTTCATGGAGGTCCTCCTTGTGAATTGAATCGTGAATCCGCGTCAAATGTAGTCGAATGACTTGAACCGTCAATCGATCGGACCCGACAAGCTACCTGCTTGCCGCACTTTCGCTTTCCGCCTTCTTCAGGGCGTCCAGTACCAGTCCCGGCGTGAGCAGCTCCGGCAGGATTTCGGGTTCGGAATCCGGACCGCCCGTATACAACACGTACAGCGGGACGCTGTTCCTGCCGAAATCGGCGAGGGCCCGGGTGATCTCCGGGTCCCGTGAAGTCCAGTCCGCCTGGACCGCGACGACGCCCAGCGTCTCGAACTGCTCCACCACGCGGCTGTCGCTCAGCGCCACGCGCTTGTTGACCTGGCAGCTCAGGCACCAGGCGGCGGTGAAATCCACGAACACCGCCTTACCCGATGCGCGCAGGTCCTGTACGAGCTGCCGGGAGAAAGGTTCCCATTTCAATCCCGCGCTATCCGAAGGGGCCACGGCGGTCCTTTCGGTCTTGGCCGGGGCCGGTACCTGGCTCAATACGGCCGCCATGCTCGCGATGATGATCACCGCCGAGGCGGCCCGGGCCGTCATCCTGGAACGGCTGCCCGCGGCGATGCCTCCCCAGCGGCCCAGAATCCAGCTTCCCAGGGCCACCATCACCAGCAGAATCATCACGAGGGCGACCAGATTGGGGTCCGTCTGCAGGTTCAGCACCCAGAGCAGCCAGACCACGGTGGCCATCATGAGGAACCCCATGAACTGCTTGAACGATTCCATCCAGGCGCCGGGTTTCGGAACGTACTTCAGCAGGGCGGGCACGGACGACAGGGTCAGGTAGGGGAGGGCCATGCCCAGGCCCAGGAACCCGAAGATCGCCAGGGACTGGGCCGCCGACTGCGTCAGCGCGTATCCCAGGGCCACGCCCATGAAAGGCGCGGTGCACGGCGTGGCCACGACCGTGGCAAGCACCCCGCTCAGAAAGGACCCGCCGATCCCGCCGCCGGAATCCATCCTCCCGCCAAGTCCGACCAGGGAGGTGCCGATCTCGAACACGCCGAACAGGCTCAGGCCGAACATGAAGATGATGACCGACAGGACGACGAGAAAGGCCGGCGACTGGAGCTGGAAGCCCCACCCAAGCTGTTCCCCCCCGGCCCGCAGGGCGATCAGGACGGACGCCAGCGCGAGAAAGGACAGCAGGACGCCCGCGGTGAATACCATGCCGTGCAGCCGGGCCTTGGCCGGATCGTCGCCCGCCTGGTGGATGAATCCGAGCACCTTAATCGACAGCACGGGGAGCACGCAGGGCATCAGGTTGAGGATCATGCCGCCGATGAGCGCAAAGAGCAGGGCCTGCCACAGACCGCTGACGAGGTCGCCGGAACCGGCCGCGGCCAAGCCCGCGATTCCGGAACCCGCCGCCAGGCCACCGGAACCCGCGGGGCCGATTAACGCGACAGCCGCCGGCAGCAGGTCCGCGTACACGGCCTTGACGTCCAGGGCGCGTTCCGAACCCGCGCCGCGCCAGCCGTCCGCAGAAATCAGCACGCCCGTGATCTCATCGGGCCTGCCCGTGTAGAATCCCGACCGGCGCATCGTCAGCAGGTACCCGGTCTCCGTTTTTTCCAGTCTCTGGGGGGATACGTAGTCGATCAGGTCTTCATTATACGGATAGAACTCGACGCTGGTGAGCGATCCGCGGTACCATTCGGGCGGTGCGGCGTGCAGCGCAACCGTGGAATCGGAGATGGCGGCCTCGACCGTCCATCCCGGGATCTGAACGGGAAGGTTCTCCCGGGTCCGGGTGAAAAGATCCGCCCACCTTTCATCGATCCCGGGCGGGTCTTCGGATACGGGCAACGTGACCTGGTATCCGGATTCACCCGGCAGACAGATGTCCGCGCAGACCAGCCAGGAGGCGAAGGCCCCGACGTCGACCGTCCCGCCGGGCTCCAGGTCGTGCGGCGGTGTGATTTCGGTCAGGAGCAGCGTCTCGCCCTCGTACCCGTAGCTGGCCAATATGTCGAGCACGATCTTCTGGGGATAGGGCCAGTTGATCTCTCCGGCCTGGAATCCCTCGGGCAGCGTCCAGTGGATTTCCGTGGGCAGTCCCGAATCGGCCGGGTTGCGCCAGTAGGTGTGCCAGTGCTCGTCCATCTTCATCCGCAGGCCGGCCCAGAACGGCTGTCCCGGTTTGATGGACGTCGTCTCCACGACCAGTTCGGTTTCCATGTAATCGGTGCGGATCGCCTGTCCCTGGACGGACCACGTGGAGAAGACGAGCAAGCCCAGCAATACAGGCAAAAGAAAGATCGTACGAATCGATTTCATGAGATAGTCGATGTCCCGCGGTGGCGTGTCCGGTTACGCCCGGACGTTGTTTCTGATAAGGAGTGTGAAAGTCGGCTGTTACTCCCTTAAGGTTCGTGAAAACCGGCCCGGCCGACCCTTAAAGAGCGTGAAGACCGGCCGGAATGGACCGGAAATCTACGCGCGCCGGCATATATTCCCGATTTTAATATGACCGACCTCGCCCGTGGCTGTCAAGACGCAATCAAGCGTATGGACCGCCTGCCCGCGCACGCCCACGCGCCGAACCCGCTCACGCCCACGCGCCGAACCAGCGTATGAACCGCCTGCCCGCTCATGCTCACACGCTGTATCAGTACATGCCCACACGCCGAACCGGTACGTGCTCATACGCCGAACCAGTAGTTGAACTTGATGAGGAAGATGTTCTCCGACTCACCACCGAACAGGTTGCCGAAGTCTCTGCCGATGTCCAGCGTCCCGTTTTCGTCCCGTTCGCTGCGGGTCTGCTGCCAGACCAGGAACACCCGGGAACCGGGCCGGTACTCCCAGCGCAGCACGACGTTCATGCGCAGGGACTGGATGTTGAAGTCCCGGTCCGTAAAGTTGAGGTCCGGCATCCCGTCCCCGTCGAAGTCCAGGTAGCGGTATCCGTCGACCGGGTCGATGAAGGAACGCCTCCCCTCGTCCAGCACGTCGAAGTCGAAGCTGCTGCCTCGGAGCAACTGCTTGTAGTTGAGGTAGTCGCCCGAGGACAGCAGGGGTTGTGCGTACATCTGCAGCGTCAGGTAGGGCGAGAAAGCCACGTTCAACCGGGTTTCGAGGGAAAAGGACCGGCGCTGCAGGTCCGAAAAAACGTACCGGCTGCCGTAAGTAGGCGCATAGGGCAGGGCGTCAGTCTGCGTGACGTACTGGGCCGCGTTGCGCTCCCAGCTGAAATTGGGCGATACCCTCAGCTCCCAGTTTGGCGATGGACGGATCGTGGCTTCGACCTCCGTCTCCCACTCGTGGCCGCCCCGCTGGTACCGCTCGTAGTCGAATTCCGTCTCCACGGAGAGACGTTTCCGCCGGTCCGATCTGATCCCGAGATCGAAGGAATAGGAGCCGGGGTCCTCCATCACCGGTCCGCCCCGGGTCCTCGAATCGCTGAACTGGGTGGGACTGTAACTGGAGCCCAGAAACATCTCCCAGTAGTTGTTGAATTCGAAATTGGCCCCCGCGAAGAACCGGCCGTTCTTGTAGTTGTTCCGCCATGACGACCAGGACCACGGATCGTCGAGGGCTTCGTGCCGGAAGTTGTAGAACGTGAAGAAATTGAACGCGTAGTTGCGAAACAGGCGACCCGGGGTGATGTTCTGGTACTCGATCCGCGCGCCTCCGTCCAGGCGCTCGCTCGAACGGGAAAATCCCAGGTCGTTGACCTCGAAACCGGGCGAGACCTCGGCGAACCAGACCGCTCCGGACCAGGGGCTTCCGTCGCGCTTGGCGAACTGCAACCGCCAGTTGTACCCGTTCATGGACGTGGCGGTGGAATCCACGGCGAACCGCGTGGCGTCGGGACGCTGGAAGTAGTGATTGCTGGACCGCTGCAGGCGGATAAGCGCTTCCGTGCCGCCCTGGACGCGGCTTCCGACGAGGTAACCGTAGACGGCCCAGTCCCGCGAGCGCGTTCCCCCCCAGTTGTGTTCGAAGTCCATCCCCGCGCTGAAGGCTTCCGACGTGAGGTAGTCGAAGGCGCCGTCAGCGGGCAGGGCCCGGTGCATCAGCGAGCCAACGCCACCGAACTGGCTGGCGCCGTTCCTGAAGTCCCGCCGGACCCGGAAGACACCGAACTCGGCCCGGGGTTCGACCGTAAACTCCTCGGTTCTGCCGTCGGCCATCGTATAGGCCTTCCCCGATTCCCGGCCCGTGACCGCGGCCAGGGCGCCGATGGACACGCCGCCCGGTGATCGTCCGGTGATCTTGGCCGCGCCGAGAATGCTGGTCTCCGTGGGTATGTCGGCAAAATCCGCGCCTTCCGGCTTGCCGCCCCGGGGCTGACGGCCGATCCGGCGGCTGTAGTACAACTCATCGCGACCGGAAAGGCCGAACTCGAAAACCTGGGCATCCAGGACGAAAAAGGGCCGTTGTTCGCGGAAGAACGTCTCGAAGGCCGAAAGGTTGACGACGGCGGGGTCCACCTCCACCTGCCCGAAGTCGGGATTGATTGTCATGACGAGATGGTAGGATGAACCGATGCCGTACCGCGCGCCGAAGCCCGCCCGCGCATTGAAGTCGGATCCGTCGAAGAAGGGATTCCCCTGTTCGGCTTTCGCGGTACGTGCGCCGCCGAGGAAGTAGGGCCGGACATCCAGGCGGCGGGCTTCCGACGGAAGGACCAGTCCGTTCAGGCGGCCCAGGACGCTGACTCTTCCGTACCGCAACCGGGATTGAAGGGCGAAGTCCATGACCTCGTTCGTGGCCAGGCACCTTCTCATGAAGTTCACGCCCCACGACTGGGCGGAATCCGTCGTTTCGTATCGTATCTGGGAAAGGGGAATGCGCATCTCGGCGACCCAGCCCCGGTCGTCGATCGTCACCGCCGATTCCCACACGGCGTCCCACGCGTCGTCCTGCCGCACGTCGTCATACAGGTAGGCGTCGCGCTGAACGCCCGCGGCGCTGACGCGAAACTGGTATCCGGTGAGCCTATCGTTGTTCGGATCGAAGGAAACGGAGAACAGGTCGAAGGCGCCCCGTTCGTCCCGCCGGACGAGTTGCCTGCCGATGCGCTCCGGGTGATCGTCGAACATCCTGGCGCCGATGTATATGGCATCCGCGTCGAAGAGCACGCGCACCTCGGTGGCCTTGTCCGGATCGGCCCCTTCCACCGGTTCACGCTGGACGAACCGCGTCGCGGGAACGGCCGCCGCCCAGGGCGCTTCATCCAGCCTGCCGTCGATCGTGACGTGCCCGGTGCGTTGCGCCGCCTCCACTGCCGGAACGGCCGGCTCAACGTTTGTGAGTTGGGCCGCCGCGGTATCAAATGTCAACGTGGAAACAGAAATCAGGGCGAGGACCGGTATGACGAGGGGCTTCAGACGCATAAACACCGATGTACTCTCCCGGGTGGGCAAATCGTAACGGAAGGCGTTCGACTTACTGCCAATCCGTCCGGCACGCAACGGTCGAATAACGCCTTGCAGGCGCGATGGACGCTCATATCCCCGCCGGTGCCTCGGCGGGCATCTCCATATAATACAAACAAACCCCGGAAAACTTTAAAATACCCACACGCGGATGAGTGGTGTCAGCGCGTCCAGGTTATTACGAAGGCCGGGGGCAGGTTGTGGAAGACAACCGAGTCAACCCGGTAACTGGAGAAGAACGGCGCCATCCGTCTCCTGAACCGAATTGCCGGTGGAAGGTAGTAGGCGTGCACATATTGAAACATGCGGAATACGGTGCCGGGTTTCATGAGCCGGTCGAGATTCGCGATGATTTCGTCTATGACCGGAGATGGCATTGTCGAGATAGAAAGCCCGGAGATGACGGCCTTGACCGGAGGAGTTCCCGCGCTCGCGTGCAACTGGAAGGCTTTCGCTACGGTATTCTGTTCAAAGCGAAGGGTGGGAAAGCGTTTCCGCAGCAAATCGACGAACCGGGGTTCTATCTCGATGCCCAGGTATCCGCCGTCATGGGGCAGGATGTGCCGGATCTGGTCCGTGAGGGCGCCCGTGCCGGGTCCCAGTTCCATCACGGATTCATTGTCATCAATCTTCAGCCCTCTCGCCATCGCCCGGGCGAGCTTCCGCGAACTCGGAACCACGGCACAGACGCTCATCGGGTTTTTAAGCATGACTCGGATGAACAGTGCAAGCGGGTGCTGGGAAAGTCGGGACATATATAGAGTGGAAATAACGGCAATCCTGAGTAGGCGCGAGTACGCGGGGACTCCGGTAAAACAGTCGGAATATAAAGTCGAGAGCTACGCGAGGCAATACCTATCGGCTATAGCGATACGCGATCGTTCGACGGGTCTCCGGGAACACCTTTCCTGAAGGACAGCAGGCCCGGATAAGGCGTTCTGTATCGATACAGCAGATAGATCGCGAATAAGAAAACGGGGACGCTCAGGACAAGCAGTTCCGGGGGCCAGTTTTCGATCTCAACGCCGTACCGGTAGAGGAGGAAGGCGAAGGCGTTGTTGCCGGCATGGAGCAGCATGCACGGGAAAATCGACCCGGAGAGCACGGCCACGGTGGTCAGTACCATGCCCAGGTAGGCCGTGGGAATGATCCGGAACAGGGCCTGGTGAAACAGTCCGAATATCACGCCGACGACCAGGATGAGCGCCAGCGGCCTCAACCGGCGGTGAAGTCCGTGGAGCAGCAGGCCCCGGAAGGCCATTTCTTCCACGACTCCGGGCGTGAGCGCCAGCATGAGCATGATCTTCCAGATCGGGAAGTCGGGTGGAAGGAGCTGGCTGGCGAATTTCTCCAGCATTTCCTCCGGGAAGGGAAGGAATACGCTGGAAAGCCCGACGACGAAGATCCCGGTCAGCAGCGTCGAAGGCACGAGGAGCAGCACCGCCAGCCAGACCTGGGGCCGAACCGGCCGGATCGCCAGGGCCTTTCGCCAGTCGAGCCGGTGAACCCGGATCATCAGGAGCGAGCCGGCGAAGAATATCACGAACATGTTGAAGGCCCACTGCCCCTCGAGACGGGTCAATGCGTCCACGTTCGCCGGCGCGATGACGATGAGGGCCCACATGCCGACGAACCACAGGAGCACCCGCCGGGGAAACAGCGCGGCGCCACCCTCCAGATCCGCTTCGTCCGTATCCTGCGTGGTGATGAGCCGCTCCATGCCCAGCATGCGGGACGACAACCTGAGCAGCATGAAGGCGGCAGCGAGCATAGCCGCGCAGGTTACCAGGAGCATGGGGATGTCGTAATGGCCGACCATGATCTCCCGTACGGCCACGCTGACGTTCGCGACGGGAACGACGGCGATCACCGAGCGCAGGGAAACCGCGGGAAGCAGGCCCGCCGCCGTCAGGATCATGAGACCGAGGAAAACGGGCAGGAGGTACAGTTGCGTCTCCCGGTAAGTCTTCGCGTAGGCCGAGACCAGGAGGAGCAGGGACGAAATCACGACGGCCACGGGGACGTACAGGGCGAACAACGCCAGCACGGCGCCGGGCGACACGTCGATTTCCAGTTCCGCGGAGAATTCGATGAATCCGAGGGCGAGGTAGACGAAGAGGTTTCCCGCCTGGGCCAGGGTGATGAACAGGGCGACGGAAAGGATCGTCAACTGCTTGGCGGCAATGATCTCGAACCGGCTGACCGAAGTGGTCAGGAGGGTTTCCAGGGAGCCCCGTTCCTTTTCCCCGGCGACACTGTCCATGGCCGCCACTGACGCGCCGGTAAGGGTGAGGAATACGAGAAGAAGCGGCAGGAGCCGTCCGAAGTAAAACCCCGCCGCCTGCTCCGGCGTCGCCACGTCCACTTTCGAGAGCTTGACGGCTTCCTCCGGGTCCGCCGCAAAACCCCCGCTGCGCAACGCATCGGTACGATCCTGCTTCCTGGCGTCCACCAGGCGGTCCACCAGCAGGCCGCTGCCCGTCCTGGATTCGTCCCGGTTGGCGCGAAAGTAGACCGTGACCACGGGCACGCCCGGATACCGCTCGTCGGCCACGGTCACGTCGGTCCGTTCTTCTTCGGCGCTGTCCGCTTCCGTGACCTCTCCTTCAACGGCCGCGTCGGACGTATCGGCTTCGGCGCGTGCGAGATCGAGCGAATCGGCCTCCGCGCCGGTCAGGGTTTCCAGGTAGAAATCCAAGTCGCCGGCGGACAGGCTCGAATCGGGTCTGGCCGCCTCCACTTCGATGAATGACGCCGGTTGCCGGCCTTCCTCCGTCTCCGTCGCCGCGAGCAGATCTCCCCTTGCGATGAGGGCCCGGACCGAGTCGGCATAGGCGCCGGTGACGGCATAGCGATAGGTCGTCGTATCCAGTTGCTCCCTGCGCCATTCGCTCATGAATTTCACGCCGAAGAGGATCAACGGCAAAACGGCGAGCGGCAGGAGGATACTCAACACCACGGTCCGCCGGTCCCGCAAGAGCATGCGCATTTCGTGCCTGACCAGCAGTCCGACCGTTGCGCGATTCATGAGACCTCTTTGATGCAGGAGACGAAGACGTCTTCCAGATAGTGGGCCCCGGTTCGTTCACGAAGCGACCCCAGGGTGCCGCACGCCAGTATCCGCCCCTCGTGTATGATAGCGATCCGGTCGCATAGTTTCTCCGCTTCGCTCATGATATGGGTGGAGAACAGGATGGTCTTCCCCTGCGCTTTCAACTCGGTCAGTATGGCCTGCATTTCCAGGGCATTGAGCACGTCCAGGCCGACGGTGGGCTCGTCGAAGACGAGGATCGGGGGATCGTGGGCCACGGTCCGCGCGATCGCCACTTTCTGCTTCATGCCGCTGGAGAGTTTGTCTATGCGGGTGCGGGCATAGTCCCCTATGCCGAAACGTTCGATCAGTTCATCGACCCTGGCAGGCGTCCCGGAGGCGGGGTACCCGTTGATTCGCGCGAAGAACTCGATGGTTTCCCTTGCGGAAAGCCGTGGATACAACGCGGTCGTGGCCGAATAGAACCCCAGGCGCCGGCGTACCTCCACGGGTTCCTCCGCCACGTCGTATCCCATGATTTTCGCGGCGCCGGCGGTAGGCTTGAGAATCGTGGTCAGCATGCGCAGGGTGGTGGTCTTTCCGGCGCCGTTTGCCCCCAGGAGCCCGAAAATCTCGCCGGGCCGGCAGTCGAAGTCGATCTGCCGCACGGCGTGCACGGGACCGCGGGATTCATCGTAGTAGGTCTTGGTCAGGTCCTTCACGAACACGGGATCGGTCACGGTTGCTCTTCCTCCCAGGGGGAACGGCGCAGGAGCCGGTGTTTCAGGAAACCTGTGAGACCGCCTTCATAACTGCCGGTCATGATATCTTCGTAGCGGGTGATCGCCGCGGCGATGCGCAATACGAGCCAGATATACAGGCCTTCCATCAACAGGGTCAGGCCGATCTGGGGCCAGTTGTAGACCCCTCCTATGGCTTCCCTGAACACCAGGCAGACATTGATGACGGGAACGCAGGCGAGCCACGTCGAGAGTTCCAGGCCGGGAAACTGCATGAAGACCGCGGGTACCAGGATCATGACGGTGACGAAGGGGCCGGCCAGGGACTGGGCGTCTTTGAACGTACGGGCGAAACTGGCCACGATCATGAGCAACGCCGATACGAACAGGGCAAGAAGCACCGTTACGACGACGATCAGGGGTACGGCCGCCCACGGGACCGTAAAGGCCACGGCCTGGAGGCGGTCGCCCAGGAGCGGCGCCATGAGGGTGCGCATGGAAAGACTCATGGCCGCGAAATTCAGCAGGCCGGCCGTTGTGGACAGGGCGGCCACGTACAGGTACTTGCCCGCGAGTACGTTCACGCGGTCCGTCGCCGCCGTCAGCGTGGTCTCCCAGGTGGACCGCTCCCGCTCCCCCGCCGTCGCGTCCAGGGCGGGATACATACCGCCGACGATCACCATGATGATGACCAGCACGGGCACCGCCATCCCGAGAATGAACCGTCCCATGTCCCGGCCGGAGGATACGTTCTCCCGTTCGATCCAGATCATCTGGTATGCCGAACCGGACAGTCCACGGTCACGCCCGGCCGTCTCCAGGAAATCCATACGGTGGCGGGAGACGAGATCTTCTATCCTGCCTATGGCAATCCGGCTCCGGTCCTTGGACGAATCACCGGTAAACCCGACCTCGAAGTCACCCGCGTAGCCCCCGTCACGAGGGGCGAGTTCGACCAGGAGATCCAGCCGGCCGTCACGAATCGCGTCCTGAGGCGACGCCACGTTGGTAACCGTCACGCGTTCCGCCGCCTCGATTTTCCTGACCAGCGCCTCGCCCGCCTCGAGATCGCCGGCGATCATGACCCGGGCCGTGAAGTTCTCCGTCTGGCCGATGACGAAGGACAATCCCGTGTAGGCCAGCCACAGGAGGATCGGATACATGAACAGCGGGACCAGCACGACGTTGATGACGATGGAACGTTCCCGCAGGGCGCCGCGGAGTTCGCGGAAGAAGACAAGACGAATATCTGGAAGACTGATCAAGGGGAAATACCTGTTTCAGGCGATGGTTCCGCGTCGGCCGGATACGCGCGGGACGGAGTCTCGCCGGGCGGAGTCTCGCCGGGCGGAGTCACGCCGGGCGGAGTCACGCCAACGGACACCTATTGAAAAACCAGCCGGGTCCAGTCGTCGACGGAGCGCACTACATCGTCGGGATGCAGGCGGCTGCGGGCGAGATGGCCCCGGGTGCTGCGCAGCGTGGACTGCCGCGCGTCCTGGTAGCGCCAGTCCATGCTCCACCTCACCTGGTCGGAGCGATTGGGCAGTCCCTGGTGGTATAGCATGTTGTGGAAGAGGACGATGTCTCCCGGATCGAGTTCGATGGACACGGCCTGGTCCACGTAGGGCGCCAGATCCTCCTGCGTGATTTCGAGGTAGAATTCGCGGTCTTCGTGCCGGGCCATCCCGATCCTGTGGGTGCCGGGGATGAATTGCATGCAGCCGTTGTCTTCGCGGGCGGGGACCAGCGGCGACCATGCGTTGACCATGCGCAGGGCATCCACCGTTTCCGCGCTGTGGTCCCCGTCGCGGTGGACCTTGAAGGTATATCCCCCGTCCTGGTGCCAGAGGACGAGCGTGGGGGCGTGATCGGGCAGCTTGGGACGGATGGAATAGTTGGGATAGAGGCGAAGCTCCTCGCCCAGCAGGGATTCCACGATATCGAGCAGGGGCGGATAGAAGAACACGTCGTACATGCCCGCCAGGTGGAGCTCCTTGCGGAATATGTGCGGTGCGTCATCGGGAGCGTCTTCGCAGATCCGGGCCAGGCGCGTCTCAAACGCTGCTTCGGCGTGATCCCGGGAGATCCTGCCCTCCGACTTAAGCCGTTTCGCAAACCGGTCCACTAGCTCGTCCGCGGCGCCCCGGGCCGCCGCCACGACCCCGTCGGGATAGAACCCCTTCAGGATCACGTAACCCGTTGTTTCGAACCGGTCCAGGTCCGTATTCGTTTCTACCGCCACTTTAAAGGTCTCCGGGTCAAGCGCGCGTCCGCCGATTCGCCACCCATGACGACTCCGCCCGTGCCTGAACGCGCGTTTCAATTATTACCCGCACACGTTTCGATCCCTTCAATCTTCCTCGCGGCGGCGTCGTTTCTTCCGTCTCTGCACTTCTGCCCGTAAGATATACTCTATCTGCGCGTTCACGCTACGCAATTCATCCTTCGCCCAGGCATTGAGGTCGTTCCAGAGCTCGGCGTTGATTCGCAGCAGCAGGGACTTCTTCTTATCCGGCACGATAGCAATTTCCCCGAAATCCGGCGTCAACTGCCTCTGACGCGGCAAGCTACCGTCGAAAACCAGACGAGCCTGCCAATGCGCGTTCCAGATACCCGGACTTCGACCGTTCAAGTCGGCTGTCGATGCCCTAGTACAGCGAACCCGTATTGACGATAGGCTGCGTGGACGATTCGCTGCAGAGCACAGTGAGGAGATTGCTCACCATGGCGGCTTTTCGTTCTTCGTCCAGATCGACTACATGTTGTTCCTTCAATCTCTCGAGGGCCATTTCCACCATGCCCACCGCACCGTCCACGATCTTCTGACGGGCGGCGATGATGGCGTCGGCCTGCTGCCGCTGCAGCATCACCTGCGCGATTTCCGGGGCGTAGGCCAGGTGGTTGATCCGTGCTTCCGACACCGAGACCCCGGCCGCGCCGACCCGTTCCTGAATTTCGTTGCCGAGCGCTTCGGACACCTCTTCAATGGACGACCTCAGGCTGGCGGTCTCCCCCTCGGTCAGATCATAGGGGTAGCTGGTCGCCAGATGGCGGATGGCCGATTCGGACTGTACCTGTATGTATTCGACAAAATCGTCCACTTCGAAGCTCGCCTGGGCGGTATCTTCCACCCGCCAGACCACGACGGCTGAAATCTCGATCGGGTTGCCGTTCTTGTCGTTCACCTTCAATCGCTCGCTGTCGAAGTTCCTTGCCCGAAGGGAGATCTTCTGCTTGCTGTTGAGGGGATTCACCCACCAGAATCCCTGCTCCCTCACCGTCCCGGTGTACTTGCCGAACAGGGTAAGGACACTGGCTTCGTTCGGTTCCAGCGTGAAGAATCCCTTGAAACAAAACCCCAGTACGGCGAGGGCCGGCAGAAAGAAAAGCACCAGCAGGAGTATGTCTCTGACGCTCATCTCGCTCTCCAGCACCGGTGGTTTGAAGGTGACGACCGCATCCATGGCAGCCAGCGTCACCAAAGTCAGGACGATCAGCGAGGCCAACACCCTCCAGCCGTTGAATTTCAACGGTATTCGTTCCGTTATCATTGATTCCCCTCCTCGAAACATCAGTCGGTTGGATAACATAACAATATCATTATGATATCATGTTAAAGAATAACGAAACGCCTGTCAAGCATGTATTGTCAAATAAAAAAGGCGCCCCTGTCGAGGCGCCTTTTCTCGTATTGCAATAACGGCCGTGCTCAGCCGGAATCAGTCCTGGGGCTGCTTCACGTAACGCAGGTAGGGCTTCACGCGGCGGATGTCGGAGAAAGTCCGGTCCGCCTCTTCATCCGTGACTGCCGGCACGATGATACAGTCTTCGCCGCTGTTCCAGTTCACCGGCGTGGCCAGCTTGTGATTGGCCGTCAACTGCAGGGAATCCACGACGCGCAGGATCTCGTCGAAATTCCGGCCCGTGGACGCGGGATAGGTCAGCATCAGCTTGATCTTCTTGTCCGGCCCAATGACGAAGACCGACCGCACGGTCATCTTGTCGTTGGCATTCGGATGGATCATGTCGTACAGCTCGGCGACTTCCTGGTCCGGGTCCGCGATCAGCGGGTAGCTCACGTTCGCGTTCTGCGTCTCGTTGATATCGCTGATCCAGCCGCGGTGGGAATCGAGGGGATCCACGCTGATGGCCAGGATCTTTACATTGCGTTTGCCGAATTCGTGGGCAATGTTGGCCATGTAGCCCAGTTCCGTGGTGCAGACCGGTGTGTAATCGGCGGGATGGGAGAAGAGTATGCCCCAGCCGTCACCGAGCCATTCGTGAAAACGAATCGTTCCCTCGGTGGTTTCAGCCGTGAAATCCGGGGCTTCGTCCATTAAACGTAACGCCATGACATTCCTCCTGCAAATGGCTTGCCGTAGAGATAGTTGCGGTGTGCGATCAGAGGCCTGATCCTCTGATCGGTTCTGGTAATATATATATCTGAGTCAACAAAGTAAAGAATAAAATCAACGGGTGCACCAGATCAGTCCGCGCCGGACGATCTCCCGCGCTTCCGGCACGTCGAAATCGGCGGCGACGTGGCCCAGCGTGCAGTGGAAGACCTTGCCTTTTCCCCACGACCTTTTCCATGCGGCGGGCATGACGGTTCCTGCTATCCACGGGTCGTGATCCCCGCTGAAGGTGGTGGTCGCGAGCACCTGGTTGGACGGATCCACGTGCATGTAGTACTGCTCCGAACGCATGGCGAAGTCGCTCAACCCGGCCGTGATGGAGTCATCGTGATCGATGATGTTCACCTCGTAGTCGATGATGCCGCCCGGATGGGAAACCCACTGCCCGCCCACCATGTACTGGTAGTTCGTATTGTTGCGGAAGGCGTCCGCCTGGCCGCCGTGCCAGCCGCCGAACCCGGCCCCGGCGGCGACCGTATCCAGGAGCGCCTTTTCCTGGGCGCCGGTGATCGTGCTCATGGTCACCGTCTGCACGATGAGATCGTACGTGGGCATGGCTTCGGCATCCAGGTAGGCGTCGAGCGTATCCTGTTGGGTGATCTGGTATCCTTCCGCTTCGAGCAGCGGGATGAAGATGTCCTGGGACTGCCTGGGTTCGTGTCCTTCCCAGCCTCCCCAGACGAACAAGGCCTTCGGCATGTGGATTCTCCTGTGGTTGGAAGACGATCATCTCCCTTGCGGATAAGCTATCGTGTTTCGCGGTGAACGGCTCGCTGATCGGCCCGGCCCCCTCGCTACACGCGCCGGTCCCACCGGCTCGGGTTCATGCCCGGCGCTTCGTCCGTCATCCCTTCCGGTTTGTTGCCGACGCCGAACTCGAACGTCCGCATGCTGGGATCGTCCAGGAAGGGCCGGACCGAGTCGGGCATCCTTTCCAGGTCCGACGGGTCCCGCGGCGCCACGTCGACTATGGGTCCGGCCCAGGCCGGCCGGTAGGCCACAGCCAGCATGGCGCGCGAACGGTTTCCCGTATTGGGGAGGGTGCCGTGGAACGTACGGTGGTTCAGGAACAGGGCCGATCCCGCGGTGCAGGGTACGACCACCTCTTCGGGATGCCTTTCGTACCGCTTGTACGGGTGGGCGTCCGCGTGCATGCAGAGGTGGGACCTGGGCACCACCCGAAAGGGCGATACGTCCAGCGTCAGCTCGTCGAGGTAGTAGAGTACCCGGACGGTGATGGGACAGCTCCCCTCGTATCCGAATATCTTCGACCCGTAGGGCTGTCCGTCCGTATGGAGACTGATGCCCGGCGTTCCCGGCTCGGACCGGTCGTAGGTATAGTGTATGAAGACGAGGCGGTCGCCGAATAACTGCTCCAGGAAACGCACCGTGGGCTCGTAGGCTATGAGCTCGGCCAGTTTCAGGCTGGTCAGATGGGGATCCCTGCAGCCCCGTTGCCTGTCGCTGTAGTCCCGTCCTACTGTCTCGAGTTTTTCGCATTCCGCTTTCAGTTCGGCCAGGTAGTCGGGAGGGATCCAGTCCGGTATGATCAGGTAGCCCTCCTCCTCGATCATCCGGATACGATCGCCCCGGGTGAGGGCTCGCCAGTCCCGGTCGTCTACATTGACCTGGTGTTCCTTTTGCCTTTGCATCATCCCTCCTTTCGCCGGTGATGCAGGCGGCGTCGAGGCGGTCTTTCGGCGGCGGCCTTTCGGCGGCGGCCTTTCGGCGGCGGCCTTTCGGCGGCGGCCTTCCTGTCCATCTCCTGGTCCGCCGATTCGCTACAGTTCCACGCGCACGGACTCCATGGTCCGGGCCGCCTTCGCACGGGCCGAGTCGATATCCGGGCCGCGGGCGACGGCGACGCCGAGGCGCCGGTGACCGGACACTTCGGGCTTGCCGAAGAGAAAAAGACCGGTGTCCGGCCGGGCGAGAGCGGCGTCCAGGTTGCCGAACCTCATGCGGTGGGATTCGCCTTCCACCACGAGTGCCGCCGAGGCGGAAGGACCGTGCTGGCGGATGCCGGGGACCGGGAGTCCCAGCACGGCGCGCGCGTGGAGGGCGAATTCCGACAGGTCCTGCGAGATGAGCGTAACCATGCCCGTGTCGTGGGGGCGGGGCGAGACCTCGCTGAAGACCACGTCGTCGCCCGTGACGAACAGCTCAACACCGAAGACCCCGCGGCCGCCGAGGGCCGTGGTTACCGACCCGGCGACTTCCCTGGCACGCGCCCACGCCCTTTCGCTCATGGGCTGGGGCTGCCAGGAATGCCGGTAGTCCCCGTCGATCTGTTCGTGGCCGATGGGCAGGCAGAAGTCCGTGCCTCCCGCGTGGCGCACGGTCAGCAGGGTGATTTCGTAATCGAATTCCACGAATCCCTCGACGATCACCTTGCCCGCGCCGCCGCGGGCCTCGTCCTGTGCCCGCCGCCAGGCGCCGGCGATTTCCGATCCGTCGCGCACCGTGCTCTGGCCTTTGCCGGATGAACTCATGACGGGCTTGATCACGCAGGGCAGGCCGATCTGGCGCACCGCGCGATCGTACGCTTCGCGGTTCCCGGCAAAGCGATAGGGCGACGTGGGAAGTCCGAGTTCCTCCGCGGCGAGTCTGCGGATCCCCTCCCGGTTCATGGTCAGGTCGACGGCCCGCGCGGTGGGAACGACGTTGAAACCTTCCGATTCCAGTTCCACCAGGACGCCGGTGGCGATGGCTTCAATTTCGGGTACGACGAAATCCGGGTTTTCCCGTTCGATCACCGCGCGCAGGGCGGATGGGTCCAGCATGTCCACGGTATGGGAACGATGGGCCACCTGCATGGCCGGCGCGTCGGGGTAGCGGTCCACGGCAACCACTTCCACGCCGAGGCGTTGGAACTCGATGACGACTTCCTTGCCCAGCTCGCCCGACCCGCACATCAGCACCCGCGTCGCCGAAGAAGATAACGGCGTGCCTATCGCGGCCATCGGGGGATCCTTCCAGTATATGTCGCCGATTCCGTCATTCCCGGTATACCGCGGTCAGATTTCGTTCACCGCCGCCGTCAGTTCCTGCACCGCGTCCTTCCCGTCGGCGAAGAGCATCAGGCAATTGTCCGCGGCGAAGAGCGGGTTGGGTATGCCGGCGAAACCCGGGCTCAGGCTGCGCTTGATGACCACGACGGTCCGCGACTTGTCCACGTTCAGGATCGGCATGCCGGTAAGCGGCGTGTCCGCCGCGTCGCGGGCCAGGGGATTGACCACGTCGTTGGCGCCGATGACGATGGTTACGTCGGTCTGCTCGAAACCCGTATTGGCCTCGTCCATCTCCTTCAGGCGGTCGTAGGGGACGTCCGCTTCGGCCAGCAGCACGTTCATGTGGCCGGGCATGCGGCCGGCGACAGGATGGATGGCGAACTCCACCTCGACGCCGTCGGCTTCCAGCAGGTTGGCCAGGTCGCGCACGGCGTGCTGCGCCTGGGCCACCGCCATGCCGTAGCCGGGCACGAACACCACCCGCCGGGCGCTGTCGAGCACCATGGCGACTTCTTCGGCCGTCGTGGATTTTACTTTCCCCTCGTAGAGGTCGTCGGCGGGACCGGTGTCGCCGTCACCCGCATCGCCGCCGACCCCCGCGAACATCACGTTGGCCAGCGAGCGGTTCATGGCCTTGCACATGATGCTCGTCAGGATGAATCCGGAGGCGCCGACCAGCGAGCCCGAAATGATCAGCACGTTGTTGGACAGCACGAAGCCCGTCGCCGCGGCGGCCATGCCCGAATAGGAGTTGAGCAGTGCGATGACCACGGGCATGTCCGCGCCCCCGATGGGTACCACGAGCAGGATCCCGAGCACGGAGGCGATCGCCACCATGATCCAGAAGTACTGGGTGTTCTCCGGCTGCAGGATGATGAGGACGCCCGCCGCCAGCCCGGCGAGCAGGAAGAGGCCTTTGAGGACGTGATCGAGGGTGAACCTTACCGCTTTCTCGGAAATGACGCCCTGCAGCTTTCCAAAGGCGACCAGGCTGCCCCAGAACGTGACGCCTCCGATCAATCCGGAAGCCATCGTCGCGATGCCGAACTGCATGGTGATCGCGTCCGCGGACCGCAGTGCGGCCTCGACGTAGGCCGCGCCGGCCACGAGGACCGACGCTCCGCCGCCGAAACCGTTGCACAGGCCGACGAACTGCGGCATGGCGGTCATCGGGACCTTGAGCGCCCAGATGGCGCCGATCGCCCCGCCGAGGACGATGCCGGCGACGATGACCTCGAACCGTACGATCTGCTGGTCGATCAGCGTGACCACGATCGCAATGAACATGCCCAGGGCGCTCAGGCGGTTGCCCCGGACCGCCGTGCGGGGATGGGACAGGCCCTTCAGTCCGAAGACGAAGAGGGATGCTGCGACGAGATAGGCGAAACGGACGAGGTCGGCGGACATCCGTCTATTCCTTCCTCTTGAACATGTCCAGCATGCGGTTGGTAACGAGGTAGCCGCCGACCACGTTGATGGTCGCGAAGACCACGGCGGCGAAGCCGAGGACCGTGGTCAGCGTGCTGTACTGGGTTCCGGCCGACAGGATGGCGCCGATGATCGTAATGCCCGATATGGCGTTCGAGCCGGACATGAGCGGCGTATGCAATATGGGCGGCACCTTGGTGATGACTTCGAATCCGACGAATACCGCCAGGACGAATATGGTCAGGATGGCAATGGTTTCACCCATGGGAACTCCTCGCTTCGATCGATGGCGCTCCGCCCGTCACCCGGTACCGGCAAGGAGGGCGCTTACCTGTTCGTTGACGATCTCGCCGTTGCGGGTCACGGTCGCGCCCTGCACGATATCGTCGTCTACGTCCGCGTCCAGGACACCGTCGTCGATCATCAGCTTCAGGAAATTCACGATGTTGTTGGAATACATCTGGCTGGCGTGAAAGGGCACGGTCGACGGAAGGTTCACCTCGCCCACAAGGGTAACGCCGTGCCTGACGACGGTCCTGCCCGGTTCCGTGATCTCGCAGTTCCCGCCCCGTTCCGCGGCGAGATCGATCACGACCGAACCGGGTTTCATGCTCTTGATCATATCTTCCGTTACCAGCACGGGCGCCGACTTGCCGGGTACGGCGGCCGTGGTGATCACCACGTCGTTCTCCGAGACGACGCGGGCCATCATCTCCCGCTGTTTCGCGTAGAACTGCTCGTCCATGGCCTGGGCGTATCCACCCGAACCCTCCGAATCCGACGTGTCCAGTTCCAGTTCAACGAACCGGGCTCCCACGCTCTGGACCTGC
This sequence comes from bacterium, assembly GCA_965202605.1. Taxonomy (GTDB): domain Bacteria; phylum JAAXHH01; class JAAXHH01; order JAAXHH01; family JAAXHH01; genus JAAXHH01. The sequence continues at coordinate 389,666 of OZ241838.1, read as the reverse complement.
TCCTTGACGGCCGGACGCACGTCGTAGGCCTGGATCACGGCGCCCAGCCGTTTGCACGTGGCGATGGCCTGCAGCCCGGCCACGCCGACGCCGACCACGAAAACGTGGGCGGGCGTAATGGTACCGGCCGCCGTCATCATCATGGGAAACAGCTTGGGCAGGTATTCGGCCGCCATCAGCGCGGCCTTGTACCCCCCGATGTTGGCCTGGGAGGACAGGGCGTCCATGCTCTGCGCCCGGGACGTCCGGGGTATGAACTCCATGGCGCAGGCGGTCGCCCGCCGGTCAGAGAGCGCCTTGATCTCCGCCGGCGCCGACAACGGTTCCAGGAAGCCGGCCAGCAGCTGCCCCTCGCGCAGTCGCTCGACGTCCGCCATACCCGAATCCGGATTCGCGCCGCCGCCCCTTACCTGCGCGATCACGTCGGCTTCGGCGAACACCGAAGCACGCTCCGGCACCACCAGGGCCCCGGCCTCCTCGTAGGACGCGTCCGCGAAGCCCGCCTCCCGGCCCGCGCCGGCGGAGACGTGGACGGCGCATCCAGACCGAACCAGGGCGGCAACCCCGGCCGGAACGATGGATACCCGCCGCTCTCCCGGGCAGGTTTCGGTTGGGACGCCGATGGTCATTCATTGCTCCGGCTGGATGCTTGGTAGGGAAATCAGGGACGCTCGGCGGCAGCGGTTCGCCGCCTTGCCCGGTCCTGCGCAAAATGCACCAGGCAATTGGCCGACCGCCAGGTCCGGGCCGGCCGAGTTCTATATATAAAGATTCCAGCCAGACGCGTCAACTCCCAGATTGGGGTCGACAACTACTGCGACAAAATAACCCGAATGAACCACGCGCATATTGTCAGGACGCCGGACTTGCGTTATTTTGAATGACAGGCGTGCGTGAACCCACCTCGGTGTACGCATGCCATGCCGACGTATCACAGCACGCGGAAGGAAGCGCCGTTATCAATCGGGTAAAGAAGGTCTATCCGGCCGCGGGAATCCACCCGTCGCCTCAAATGGGAAACCGGGCACATGCCGCGTTATGGACTGATGCTGCTGCCAATGCTCCTCGCAGTGCCCTGCCATGCGCAGCAGGCCGTGCCGCCCCTGGTTCGTACGGCGATGGAAGAAGTGTCCATCGAACGGATATGGTCCCACACGGAGTACCTCGGCAGTGACCGGCTGATGGGCAGGGCCGTGGGGACCGCGGGCGCCGATACCGCGGCGCACTATCTGGCCGAACAACTGCGGCGGCTGAAACTCCGGCCCGGTGCGAGGGACGGATCCTACCGGCAGCGCGTACCGCTACACGGCAGCCTCGCGCTTCCGGGATGCCTGTTCCAGGTCAGCGTGGCGGACACGGTATATGAACTCGACCTGTTCGACGATTACCTCCTGTACGACACCGGGGACAATACCATCGTTCCCCAGCCGGCGCCCCTGGTCTTCGTCGGCTACGGCATCGTAGCGCCGGAGTATGACTACGACGACTACCAGGATGTCCGCGTAGAAGGGGCGGTCGTGGTTTTTTTATCGGGCGAGCCCTATTCGGAGGAACCGGACTATTTCGAGGGGGTGCAACCCACCGTCCATTCCCTGCCCGGCATGAAACAGCGCCTCGCCCTGTCCAGGGGCGCGGCGGGCAGTATCATGATCCCTTCCTACCGCGAACACGGAGGCCGCACCTGGAGTGAATGGCGGGACATGTTCGCCTTCGAGCACGTTACGCTGCTTTACGTGGAACCCTCGAACATGACGATGCTGGTAAACCCGGCCCGGGCCGCCCTGTTTTTCGAAGATGCCGCCTACAGCCTGGGCGACGTGTACGAAATGGACCTGAATTACGAAATGCGCAGTTTCCCGCTCGAAGCGCAGATCAGATTTGTCGGCCGATTCCGCGAGCGCGAATTCTTCTCGTCCAACGTCATTGGCATGCTGCCCGGTAGCGATCCCGTGCTGCGCGACGAATACGTGATCGTCTCGGCCCACTACGACCACCTTGGGGTGGGACCTCCCGTTCGGGCCGATTCCATCTACAACGGCGTGACGGACAATGCGCTGGGTTGCGCCGGTGTGCTTGAGATCGCCCGCGGGGTCGCGGCCATGCCCGAGCCGCCGAGGAGGTCGCTGGTTTTTCTCTTCGTAACGGGAGAAGAAAAGGGGCTGCTCGGCAGCCGCTACTACCTGGACCACCCGGTCATCCCGCTGAATCGGACGATGGCGGCGGTCAACGTGGACGGACTCGCCATCGTGGATACATTCGATGACATCATCGGCGTCGGCGCCAACCTGTCCACGCTGGGCGAGTTGCTGGACGAGGTGGCCGGCGAGCTGGACATGGCGGTTTCGCAGGTTCCCCTGGTGTTTCGGGGCCTGGATCCCTTTGCCCTTTCGGACCAGATCGCCTTCGCCCAGGCAGGCATTCCAAGCATTCTCCTGATGGAAGGGATCCAGTTCAGAAACCTGTCGAGCGAGCGGGGCATCGAGATATTCGTCAGTTGGGGCCGGTCGCGGTACCATACGCCCTTCGACGATCTCGAACAGCCGATCAACCGCGCCGCGGTACGGCAGCACGTCCAGGTTCTTCTGGCCTACATCGGCGCCCTGGCGGACACCTACAGGCCGCCGCAGTGGGTTTCGCCGTCCCGGTACAACATGGAGCGGCTGCGTACAATCGTCGAGAACCGGTAGTCTTCAGCGTGTATATGGCCATGATGCGTCTCATTGCGACAGCCTGCCTGGTGCTATCGGCGTGCGGAACACTCCCCCCGCCCGTGACGGACGGTCCCGAACGATTCAAAATTACCGGTTCGACCACGATGAACCGGCTGGTACAACAGTGGGCGATCGCGTACATGAGCACCCACTCCGGCGTGTATATCGAAACGGAAAGCGGAAGCAGCCGGTTCGGCATAGAGTCGTTGATCGCGGGAAAGACCGATATCGGTGCGGCCTCGCGGACCATGCTCCCCGATGAAGTCAAGCGGCTGCTGGAGAGACGCGGTTCGCTGGGCATGAGCATTCTGACGGCGCGGGACGCCCTGAGCATCTACGTCCATCGGGACAACCCCGTCCGCGATCTCTCCGTCGAACAGGTGCGAGCCATTTTCTCGGGGAAAATCGAAAACTGGCGGCAGGTCGACGGGAAGGAAGCGCCTGTCCTCGTGGTCAACCGTCCCCCGAATTCAGGCACGCGCGTGTATTTCGACCGAAACGTGCTGCAGCAGTCCGTCTTCAGTGCGAAAGCCCGGATCGTGCCCACTTCCAGGGCGGTGGTCGAGACCGTGGCACGGAATCCGAACGCGATCGGATACGGAGGCATAGGCCTTGAGGATGAGACGGTGCCCTGCAGCATCGACGGTATATACCCCACGGCGGCCGCTGTGCGGGACGGCACCTATCCACTGGTCAGGTACCTGTATTTCTACATAGCCCATTCGCCGCGCGGCGCGATCAAGTCCTTTGTAGACTGGATTCTCAGTGACGAGGGCCAGGCCGTCGTGGAACGGGCGGGTTATGTTCCACTCTGGGAATCGGGCAGTTAAGGAGCCGCCATGAACGATACCGAACGTTATGAATTCGACCGCCAGGGCTATATCGTGATCACAGATATGCTGGATCCCGAAACAGTGTCTTCCCTTTCCGATGCCGTGGACGAACTGGAAGCACACGCGTTGCGGAACCTGGAAGCACCGCCCCGCAAGGTCAGCCCCTGGGGGCCGGACTATCACCGGAACCCCGACCTGGGATACCACGTCGACGGGTCGAACGAGGAAGGGAGAACGGTCATCATCGAGGACTTCTGGAACGCCGACGAGCGGTTCGACGTGCTGGTGAACGACGCGCGCACCATGGATTACGTCGGCGGGATCATCCAGGGCAGGTCCACGATAAACAACTCGGAGATCAGAATACGTTACCGCGGCAACCAGTCGGGCGCTCACGGCGGCATGCGACCTGAGAATCAGAAGTACCGTTACGGTTTCAACGCCAACGGAATCGACTGCATGATGGTGCGCATGATCTACTTCATACACGATGTATCCCGGGACCAGGGCGCCTTCTGCGTAGTTCCCGGTACCCACAAGACCAACCTGCCCTGCCCCTATGGCGGCAACCCGGACGAGGAGCCCGGCATGGTCGCGCTGGAAGTCAAGGCCGGTGACGCCATTCTGTTCACGGAAAACCTGCGTCACGGAGGCGTTACCAACCGGTCCGACCGGGTCAGGAAGACCATCCACGTGGGATACGGGCCCTACTGGATGCTGTCGCAGAACCAGGCGACCATGGATGAACCGCCCTATGTAACCGAAGCTACTTTCGCGCGCTGGAACGATGACCAGCGCGCTTTGTTCAAGCCGTGGCACAGGCCGCGCGGCTGATCCGGCGCAAGGAAACATCGCGCAACAGAAAGGAATGACGACATGTCCGTCAACCGTTCGGTTGAAAGGTCGATGAAGATGTATCAACGCGCCGGGGAACTGATTCCGGGATGGACGCAACTGATCAGCAGGCGGGCAAGCCAGTTTGCCAGCGGCGTCAGTCCAGTCTACGCCGAAAGCGCCAGGGGCGCCCGGTTCACCGACGTGGACGGCAACGAGTACCTGGACATGATGAACGCGGTCAGCGCCGTCATCCTGGGTCATGCCGATGACGTGGTAGACGGGGCGGTCAAGGAACAGATCGACCGGGGCAGTATCTACACCCTGAACGGCCCGCTGGAGATCGAACTCGCCGAGGAACTCGTTGATACGATCCCGAGTGCCGAGATGGTGCGGTACGCCAAGGCGGGGGGCGAGACCTGCGCCCTGGCCGCGCGGATCGTTCGGGGCACCACCGGCAAGGACATCATACTCTTCTGCGGATATCACGGCTGGCACGACTGGTACCAGTCCGCCAACTACCTGGTCGACCCCGAAAGCGGCGAATTCCCTTTCGCGGGCATCGAACCGATCGGTGTGCCCAGGGTACTGGCGGGTACGGCCATTCCCTTCACGTACGGGGACCTGGACATGCTCGCTGACCTGCTTAAGCGGTACGAGGGACAGGTCGCGGCGGTCATGATGGAGCCCGCGCGATCCGAGCTGCCGCCTCCGGGCTACCTGGAATCCGTGAAGAGGCTGGCCCACGAGCACGACGCCCTGCTCGTGTTCGACGAGGTGTCCTGCGGCTGGCGCCTGCGTATCGGAGGGATCCAGGAGCTCACCGGGGTGACGCCCGACTTGACCACCCTGGCCAAGGCCATGTCGAACGGATACGCCATGGGCGCCGTCGTGGGTTCCCGCGAAGCCATGGCGCCCGCCGCTTCGATGTTCGTGTCCAGCAGCTACTGGAGCGACAACGTGGGATTGGCCGCGGCGCTGACCACGATCCGCGAGTTGAAACGACGGGATTCAGAGTCCTTCTTTCATACCATGGGGGAACTGGTCAAAGACACGATGAACGATGCCCTCGCGAGTGCGGGACTGCCCGGCGCCTGCGTGGGCCTTTCCTACAATCCCGCCCTCTCCTTCGATCTGCCCGACCCGGAACTCACCCCCATCCTTTCCACCCTCTTCGTCCAGGAGATGTCACGTCGCGGCGTCTTCACCGCCACTTCCTTCAGGGTTACCATGGCGCACACGGAGGAAGACGTCCGGCAACTGGGCGAAGCCGCCGCCGAGGTCTTCGGCATCATCAAGTCGGGCCTGGAACGCGGGCACCTTGCGGATATGCTGGAGTGCGACCTTAAGAAGGAACCCTTCAGAAGGCTGGTGCGGTGAGACAGGCGAACCTGCCGTTTGATCCGCCGAAGCCTGTGCGGACTCACCTCGGCCGTGGTGTCGCTGCCCTTTGCGCCGGCCTTCGGCGTTTCGTCCGGCATGGGTGCGGCCGCGGGCACGTACGGTGCGATCGCGGTCGGTTTTTTCGCATCGGTTTTCGGCGGTACGAGGACGGTGGTTTCCGGTAAACGGGTACCCGATGCCTGAATCTCACGCGCGGCGCCAATCAACGGGAGTCGTCCTTCTCCATCTCCAGAACCCGTTCCGCCGCCTGTTCGCCCGAATGCACGCAGTCGGGCAGGCCCACGCCACCATAGGCATTGCCCGCGAGCGCAAGCCCCGGGTGACGTTCGAGCAGCGATTCGATACGCTCCATGCGCCGGACATGCCCGACCTGGTACTGGGGCATGGCGTCCGGGTACCGGGCAAGCGCGATGTGCCGGGGAGCGGCTTCGATACCCATCAGGTCATTCAATTCCTCCTGTACGTTCCGGAGCATCTCTTCATCATCGACGTCGAGCAAATCCTGCTGACAGGCGCCGCCAATGAATGCGCGCAACAGAACGACGTTCTCCGGCGCCCGGTTCGGGAACTTGACGCTGCTGAAAGTGCAGGCGATGATCTTCCGTTTCTCCGCTTCGGGCACCACGAAACCGAAACAGTCCAGGGGATGGGGCACGTCCGAACGCCGGTACACGAGGTTCAGTACGGCCGATGACGCGTGGGGGATGGCCGACAGTTCATCGTACATAGCCGAGTCGACGCCATGCAGCAGTTCCGCGGCGTTCCGGGCCGGCAGGGCGAGTATGACGCCGTCCGCATCGAACCGCCGTCCGTCGCTGGAGGCAAGTCGCCAGAGCCTTCCATCACGGATCAGGCTAATCACTTCAGTGCGGGCATGCATGGTGTCCGCAGGCAGGTGCTGCAACAGAACTTCCACGATGGTTTCCATGCCCTTGTCGAAAGTGACCAGCTCTCCGTAACGGGCACCGCTGCCGGTGGATGCTCCGCTGCCGCCCCGGGCGGCCATACGCCGCTGCGCGACCATGGCCTTGATGACGCTGCGGTGACGCCTTTCCATCTCGAGGAACCGCGGGATCGTGGCCTTCAGACTGAGGGTGTCCGGATCTCCCGCGTAGATCCCTCCGATGAGAGGCTGTACGACACGTTCCAGGACCTCGCCGCCGAACCGCCTGCGCACGAAGGCACCGAGACTCTCATCGCCGGCTTCGGCGCCTCGCGGGAGTACCAGGTCCAGGGCGCACCGGACCTTGCCCGTCCACGAAAAGAGGGATGTGGTCACCATGGGCCAGAGGCGGGTGGGCGCCATCATCAGGAATCCGTCGGGCAACGGGTGGAGCCTGCCGCGATGGACCACGTGGGCTCCGCGATGGGTACTTGCGGTAGGGATGATCCGGTCCGCAACGCCCAGGCGTCCGGCGAGATCCGATAACCAGGGCTTGGTGGAGAGAAAGGAATCCGGTCCCAACTCGACCAGGCAGCCGTCGCGTTCGATCGTACGGATCGTCCCGCCGAAACGGTCCGAGCGCTCCAGCAGCGTCACTTCCAGGCCGGGGCGCTTCGATTCGGCCAGCCGGTGGGCCGCGCTCAACCCCGCTATGCCCCCGCCGACCACGACGACCTTCATCGAACGCTTCCCAGTTCGTGCACGGCGTCCACCAGGGCGATGACGTGGTCTTCCGGCGTCCCGGGCAGTATGCCGTGACCGAGGTTGAAGACGTGTCCGGGCCGCCCAGCGGCCTTGTGCAGGACGGCCGCCGCGCGCTCGCGGATTACATCGGACGAGGCGAAGAGGATCAGCGGATCCAGGTTTCCCTGAACGGCCACGTCGTATTCCAGGCCCTGCCACGCGTCGGCCAGGTCCACGCGCCAGTCCAGTCCGATGACGTCACCGCCCGCTTCACGCATCAGTTCGAGCAGGGCGCCGGTGCCGACCCCGAAATGGATCGATGGGACACCGGGGCGCAGATGCGAAAATACGTACCCGGTGTGGGGCAGGACGTAAGTCCGGTAATCATCGGGCGACAGGCAGCCGACCCAGCTGTCGAACAACTGCACGGCATGGACGCCTGCCTCGATCTGTTCGTTGAGATACGCCGTAACGGCCCGGGCCAGCTTCTCCATGAAGGCGTGCCAGGCGCCCGGGTCGGTATACATGAACGTCTTCAGATGCCTGAAGTCCCGGGAACTCTGTCCCTCGATGGCATAGGCGGCCAGGGTGAAGGGGGCGCCGGAAAATCCGATGAGCGGGATATGAGGCGGCAGCGCAGGCAGCGCCATGCGGATTGCCTCGTAGACGAAGTGCTGGGACTCCGGGCCTGCTTCTTCGAGTTGATCCACGGCCCCGGCCGAACGGATCGGATTGCCGATGACCGGTCCCTGGCCGGCGACGTATTCCAGGTGAAGTCCCATTGGTTGCAGCAGAGGAAGGATGTCCGCGAAGAGTATGGCGGCGTCCACTCCGAGGCGTTCCACGGCCATCAGGGTGATTTCGGCGGTGAGTTCGGGGGTCTTGCACATGTCCAGGAAATCCAGATCGGATTTGAGCTCCCGGTAGGCCCGCTGGTACCGGCCGGCCTGGCGCAAAAGCCATATGGGCGTATAATCCGTCGGTTCACGGCGGCAAGCCCTGAGAAAGGCAGACTCGCCCCGGGTACCGTACGGATCGCTCTCGAAATGCCACCGCATGTCGATACGTTGCCAGTAGGAAGTGTCCACGCCGCCATCCACGGCGGTGCGTTTCTTGTTGACCAGGTAGCCAGCCAGCCGCGCCATGCCCGCCACGAGCGCTTCCCCTCCGGTCCCGTCGGGCTCGAAATCGACCGAGAGATGATGGCTTCTCCAGGTGTCCGTGCACGCGGGGCCGGCAGAGCCGACGGCCACCTGCCTGACGGAATCCAGCAGGGCCTCGAGACGGCCTGTTGCGGCCGCGCGCTCGAACATCGCGCGGATATGCCCGGGTTCCGTCAGCAACAACACGGCGATGTCTTCCCTGGCCAGGCGGTCAAGAAACGCGTCCACGCCTTCCGTGTCGTCAGCCCTGGCGACGACGGACTTTCCGCCGCGCGCGGCAATGGCGTTCCCCAGCGATTCATCGAGCGTCGCAATCTGCAGACCGTTGTAATCCATGTCCGTCCTTTCCCTGTTGACCTGTTCTATCATACAGCCGATGTAAACGGGGAGCAATACATATAGTATGGAGTGGAAACTGATCCGCCGGCCCGGGCATTCAAAGGTTGCGAGTTCATCCGCAAAGCGATAAATTGCGCGGAACGGCAGGCATTCAGGCCGCGGGAGAGGGAAGGCACACGTATTCAAGGAGCTTACATGTCCGAATCATATCGAGTCGGCATCATAGGTTGTGGAGGCATGGGCGGTTCACACGCGCGGCACTGGACGCAGAAATCTCGGACCGACGTGGTCGCGGTCGCCGACGTCAATGAGCGAAACGCCCGCAAACTGGCCGACGAATTCGATGCGAAACCCTATTCGGATTACGAGAGCATGTTATCGGAAGAGGGCTGTGACATCGTCAGTATCACCACCTGGCAGAACGTCCGCGCCGAGATCACCGTGAAATCCGCGGAAGCGGGCGCAAAGGGCATCCTGGGCGAAAAGCCGATGGCGTCCAGCCTCGGCGAAGCCGACCGCATGCTGGAATCCTGCGCACAGCGCGGCGTCAAGCTTGCCATCGGCCATCAGCGCCGATTCACCCCGCAGAACGTGGAAGCACGCCGTCTCGTGACGGACGGCGCGATCGGAACGCCAACGGCCATGCTGCGCAGGGACGCCCACGGCCTGCTCAACCGGGGGACCCACGAGCTCGACGAAATGATGTACGTGCTGGGCGATCCCAGGCCGGTCTGGGTGATTGGCCAGGTGACGCGCAAGACGGATCGGTGGGAACGCCGGGTGAGGTGCGAGGACCGGTGCGCGGCCATCATCGCCTTCGAAGGCGGGATCAGGGGAACCTACGAGAGCGATCTGCCCGAACCCGGACTGCAGGGAGACGTCATATACGGGACGGAGGGGATCTTGAAGCGCGGCCCCGAAGGTACCCTGGTCTTGCTTAACAGCCATTCCGGCGCATGGCAGACCATCACGCCGCCGCCGGTAGAGGTCGACCAGTACGACGAGTTCATATCCTGGCTGGACGGCCGCATCGAAGGGCATCGCAGCGAGGGTGAAACAGCCCGTCTGACCATGGAACTCATGATGGCGATCTATGAATCGGCACGCATACGCGACGCAGTCGAGCTGCCGCTGCGGACGGGAGACAATCCGCTGGACCTGATGGTAGAGGAGGGAGCGCTGCCCGTGGAGATACAAGGCCGCTACGACATACGCGCGCCGTTTCCCGAACAAACGAACTGATCCATGCTTTACCTGGTAGCCACGCCGATCGGCCATCTGGACGACATCACCCTCAGGGCGCTGGAGATCCTGCGCAGCGTGGATATCGTACTCAGCGAAGATACGCGCCGGACCGGCCGACTGCTCAAGCACTACGGGATCAGCGCCCGGCAGATGTCCTATCACGAACACAACGAACAGCGGGCCGTACCCAGGGCCCTGACGGCACTGGAAGGGGGCCGGGATCTCGCCCTGGTCACGGATGCGGGAACACCCGGGATCGCCGATCCCGGCTATCGCCTCGTCCAGGCGGCGATCCAGGCCGAGCTACCCGTAAGCATGGCCCCGGGGCCGAGTGCGTTGATCATGGCGCTTGTCCTTTCGGGCCTGCCGGTCCACCGCTTTTCTTTCTGCGGATTCCCGCCCCGCAAACCCGCGGCCCGGCGCCGCTATCTCGAAGCGGACGGGGCGCGCGAAGATACCCTCATCTATTTCGAAAGCCCCCACAGGATACACGCGCTCATCGCCTCCGCACTGGAAGTGTTCGGCGACCGCAGGGCGGCCCTGGTGAACGATTTGACCAAGCTCCACGAGAAAATCGACCGCGATTCGCTGTCCATGCTGCTCGAGGAGACCCGGGACCACCGCCTTCGAGGAGAATTCATCCTGCTGGTGGAAGGGCGGTCCGGTTAGTCCAGCCGGAGCCCCGGTCTGGCCCGGTCTGGCCCGGTCTGGCCCGGACTCCGCTGCCATGCGCCTGGGCATGGTCTACGCTGAAGGCCCCTCGTCCTTCAGCCGTTTCAACGCCTCCTCGTAATCCGCCCTGTCGTTTACATTGAAGAACATGCCGGCGTCACGGAATCCACCTTCTCCCGGTGCAATTCGCAGGACGCGGACCTCGTCGAAGAACCCGGTCATCTTGAACCTGCCTGCCTGGATCCGGCGCTTGATCGCCGGGACGCAGGTCTCCCGGTAAACCGCGCATAGCGGTTCCTCCCGACCGTCGTTCATGGGGACGACCACGTCGTAACCGGACGACCGTTCGATCATGAATTCCAGGAATCCCGGCCTGATGAAGGGCATGTCGCAGGCCACGCACAGGCACAGCGTCGTATCCGCCGTCTTTAGCGCGGTATAGATGCCGCCGATGGGACCGCAGCGGGGGACCAGGTCTTTCTGGCTATCCAGGTCCAGGAAGGCAAAATCATCCGGGGTATTGGTGATCAGCATCATCCGTTCTGTCACCGAGCCGACGGTATTGCATAGCCGCTGGATCAACCGTTCCCCTTCGAAACGACTGAGGGCCTTGTTTGAACCGAATCGGCTGCTCATCCCCCCGGCCAGGATGACGCCGGTTACTTCTTCGCCGCCTGTCATTTTCGGTCGTCTCCTTCTGGCCGTTCGATCCTTCAAACCGCTTCATTCACGCTCAGGGATCGTCCTTGTTCGCGTCCTGAAACCCGCGATCCCGAAACCGTCTCGTCCGCTTGACACCCCCGTCGGTCCGCCGTATATTCAGGGTATCGGGACGTTGGCGCCGCACGTCCCGTTTCCCCGGAATCGAACCCCCTGAACGGTGCCGGCCGTTTTTGAAAGAGTAAGCAAATATGTGGTTCTGGTCTCATAAGCTCAAGCTCCTCCTGGCAAAGAAGGACTACGGGACCATTGTGCGCCTGTGCTTCGAACGCCTGGAGCGGAATCAGACCGACTACTGGACCCTGCGGGGCCTGGGGCTGGGGCTCATGTATACCGGCCGCACGAGCGAAGCCTTCGAGTGGCTCAGCAAGTGCGCCAGGGCGTATCCTCGAAAAGTCGCGGTACAGTACGATATCGGCCTGATCTACATGAAACAGGAATGCTACAGTGAAGCCCGCGGATACATGCTGAACGCCCTCGAGGGCGGGTACCGCACCGACGCCCTCTTTCAGGACCTCGGCCGGATCTACTGCTACCTCGGTGAATTCGAAAAGGCGACCAACTGCTTCCGGGAAGTCATCCGCCGTTCGCCCCGGAACGGCACCGCCTACAAGCTCCTGGGCATGGTTTACAAGCGGCGGACGATGTATGATGAAGCCGTCGCCGCCTACCGGGAAGCCTTACGATGGGATGGCGATGCCTCAGAGGTCCACATGAGTCTCGCGGAAATCTTCGTTCGACAGGAGAAATGGGCGCCCGCGGTAGGGGAGTATCAGAAGGCCCTCGAACTCGACCCCACCAATTTCGCGGCCCACTACGCGCTGGGTTCCATCTTCGAGATCATGGGCGAAAACGCAAGGGCGATCGACGAACTGCTCAAGGCGCATCGGATCGACGCGGACGACGAAAGAATCCACAAGAAACTGGAACGGCTCCTGATCAGTTGACCCCCGTATAACGAAGGGGCTATGGCCCCGTAAACGAGATCGGCACCGGCATGCAGGTCTGAATGAAGACGAGGATCGCGAGCCAGCCAAGCCACTTGCTGTGCCTGGGAAGCGGCGCGGCATCGTCGACCGGCGCAGGATGCCTGAATCCGCTGAACCTGCCCATCAGAAGCAGCAGCGCCCCGAATACCCACCATCCGGGCGAGTACAGGCCCAGCACGGCCAGCGCCAGAAAACTCGCCAGCGTCAGGTTCCGCTGAAGGCGTCTTCCCCGGGCCGCACCCCCCGTGAAGGCATAGAGAATATGGCCGCCGTCCAGTTGTCCCACGGGCAGCAGGTTGAGCATCGTGACCAGGCAGCCGAACCAGGCGGCCAACCCCACGGAATCCAGGTAAATGGTGTAATCCTCGGGCAACGGGCCGTGTATCAGGTAGACGAGAAACTGAAAAACCAGGGGTTCGCCGAGGTACAGCCCGCCGTCCGCGGGCATGGCATCTACCCGGGCTCCGACGAGACTGTAGGCCATGATCGGCACCGCCACGACGAAACCCGCCACGGGACCGGCCGCGCCGATGTCCATGAGGGCTTGCCGGTGCGGGTACGGCGCCTTCGTGACGATGACGGCGCCGAACGTGCCCGGATTCGGGGTGATGAAGAAGAAGGGCGAGGGGATGAAATGGGGCAGGGAGGTGCCGACGCCGTACCACCTGGCATAGAGATAGTGCCCCATCTCGTGGGCCATGAGAATGCCGAGTACGGAAAGGGAGAAGGGCAATCCGTCCAGGAGAAGCGACGGGATGCTGAACAGGGTGAGCAGCACCACCAGCGGCGGGACCGTGGGGTGCTCCATGATCGTCCCGGAAACGAGGGTCGTCAGCAGGGTACAGGCGAACAGGATGGCGGGGCGGCGCCAGTGAATGCGCTGGTCCGCCTGGTCCGCCTGGCCCGCCTGGTCCGCCTGGTCCGCCTGGTCCGATTGGCTCGCTTCGTCCGTCTCCGCTGGATTCGGGAGCGTGTCCTTCGAGGGAAGCGGAGACGGTTCCGGGTCCGGTCCGTGTTGCATATTACCCATCGTTCGCGAATCCACCTTCCCGTGATAGCGAGATCCCCTCTACTGGCCGGAGGCGTCCTCCGCCTGGGGTGCCTGTCCAGACGCTGTGGACTGGAAGAGAAACCGCTTGATCTTGCGCGTGGATGTCTTTGAGAATTCCTCCCTGCGCAGTTCCACTTCCCTGACCCGCTTGTAATCCGCCAGGTTCCTGCAGCGCTCCCGGACCTCCTGGTTTATGAGCGTGGCAAGGGCGTCGTCTTCGACCGGCGCGCCCTCCTCTTCCAGGTATTCGAAATCGGGAACGACGACTGCTCTTACGTATTCTTCCCCCGTGGCGGCGTCCTCGGCGCCGAAAACCAGTACCTCGGCGATATAGGGACTGAGGACGAGTTCACCCTCGATTTCCTCCGGATAGATGTTCTTGCCCGCCCGGGTAACGATCACGTTCTTCAGGCGGCCCGCGATGTGCACGTGGCCGTCCTCGTCGATCCACCCGGAATCGCCCGTGTACAGCGCACCGTCCTTGAGCACTTCCGCCGTGGCCTCGGGATTGTTGTAATAGCCCTGCATCACGTTGTCGCCCCGGACGACGAGTTCACCCACGCCGGTGTCGTCCGGTTCCACGACTTCCACCTCCACGCCGTTTATGGGCGGTCCGACGGAATCGGGTTTTGGAGGCTGCTCCACACGATGGACCGAAACGACCGGCGAGGTTTCCGTGAGTCCGTAACCCTGCAGGACGCGCAGGCCCAGGCGGTCGAAGCCCATGGCCACCTCGGGCGGCAGCGCCGCCGCGCCGGATACGAAGAACCGTATGGTCCCCAGCCCCCCCTTGTCGCGCAGGCTCCTGAACAGGGCCGTGCCCATGCGCTTGTTGAACTTCTCGCCCAGTTTCACCACGCCCATCAGGAGATTGAACACGGTCCGCGTGACGGCGGGCTGCGAGCCGACCTTGCGCATGATCCCCTGAAACATCTTTTCATACAGCAACGGGACACCCAGCATGATCGTCGCCTTCGAGTCTTTCATGGTGTCAACGATATCCCGCGACTTGAGGCTGCCCACATAGGAAACCATGGCGCCGTTGTACACGGGCGCGAGAAAACCGGCGGTGCATTCGAAAGTATGATGCAGCGGGAGGACCGATACGAAACTGTCGTCGGACGTGATGGAAATGACCTGGCTGCACGCCACCACGTTGGACATGATGTTCCGGTGGGAGAGCATCACGCCTTTGGGCTGACCGGTCGTACCCGAGGTGTAGATCAGGACGGCCAGATCGTCCGGACCGACCTGGCTGTCGGGCGCCGGGGCGCCTGCCTCGCCGGCCATGACCTCTTCCAGGCTCAGCACATGCTTCAGGTCAGGCAGCGTACCGGCGATGGAATGAAAGTCGTCGCGGAAGGCGTCCGACACGACGATGGCCCGCGTTCCGGAATCCTCCAGGATACGCTGGTATTCACCGGGCTTCAACAGCCGGTCGATGGGTACGGCCGTCATCCCGTGTCCGACGATGGCCAGGTAGGCGACGCCCCATTCGGGCAGGTTGTCCGCGAGCAGGCCGACCCGGTCGCCGTGCTGCAGGCCGAGAGAAGCCAGCAGCCCTGCCAGCGCATCGGCCTTGCGGGCGACTTCCCCGCCCGTGAATTCCACGTATTCGCCGTCGCGTTTTATGCGAAGGACGACGTTCTCCGCAAACTGATCCGCCAACTGTTCCTTCAGCGCTTTTATGGTAAGTGCAGTTTCGGACATGTTCCGCTCCCGTGCGATACTAACGCGCGTGCAACCGCGTGTGTAAAGTAATGAAGCGTGTTGGAATAATGGATTTAGAGAATAAAACCGAATTCAGCATCGATTTGCCGCGATTTCGCCGACGGCGCTGACGACTTGCTCCATTTCGTCATAGCTGTTATGCATGGCGCAGGAAATGCGGGCGCCGTGATATCCCCCTTCGTAGAGTCCGCGGCTATGGATGCGATACCTCTCCCGAAGGGGCGTACCCACGTCGGCCGAGGTCATGCCGGCGATGGAAAAGGAAACCATGGACGCGGAAAGGCTGCGGCTCATGGGGGTCCATACCCGGACGCCGGGTATGTCGGAAAGGCGGATTTTCAGCCATCTGGCCATGGCCGCGCCCCGCTCTTCGATCAACGGCGTGCCGATGGCGTTGTGAAAATCCACTGCCACGGCGAACCCCACCAGCGGCGCGTAGCTCTGGGACGCGTTGTTCTCGAAGCGCCTCGCCGTCAGGCGGCCGCCGTGCGTATAGTACCCCAGTCCGATGTGCTCCTGCGCGGCATCATCCACGTACAACAGGCCCGTTCCCTTGGGCGTAAAGAGCCACTTGTGCGTGCTGCTCACGTAGAAATCACCGCCCAGGTCCTTCACGTCGACACCGACCATGCCCACCGACTGGGCGCCGTCGATCACCGTAATGAGTCCCCGCCTGCGGGCCATGGCGCAGATTTTCCGGACGGGCAGGCGCCAGGCCGTCGTGCAGGTGACGTGGCAGAAGCTGAGCACCCGGGTCTCCGGTCGGATGGCTTCCTCGAAAAGGCTGACCAGCTCATCCTCGTCTTCCGGCGGATCGTACAGATCGAGCTTGCGGATCGGGTTGCCGAAGAGGGCGTTTCGATTCTGCCAGCAGGACCATCCGCCGTAATGCTCGTGGGTCGTCGTCAGGATCTCGTCTTCCGGCTTCAGATCGAGACCGAGGGCGATGATGTTCATGCTCTCTGTCGAATTCCGCGTTACGGCGACCTCCGACGGGTCCACGTTGATCAGCGCGGCCAGCTTTTCATGGGCCTCGTGGGGAGCGGGATAGGTTACTCCACCGGTATCCCCGTCCTGTATCTCGGCCTCCTTCAGGATCGCGATCTGGGCCTGCAGGACCACGTGGGGAAGGATGCCGATCGTCCCGTTGTTGGTGTAGCGTATCGAGCCGTTATAGGGGAACTGGGCGCGCACGGCACG
Source organism: bacterium (assembly GCA_965202605.1). GTDB lineage: Bacteria > JAAXHH01 > JAAXHH01 > JAAXHH01 > JAAXHH01 > JAAXHH01. The sequence continues at coordinate 373,147 of OZ241838.1, read as the reverse complement.
CCAGTACGCCTCGTTGTCCACCTTGGCCGGACCGGCGCTTCCCAGCACGTCCTTCAACTCGTCTATCGTATCCGCCACCTTGAAGGTCCGGCTTTTCTCAACCGTCTTTTTTCTGCCGGATGCCTGCTTTTGCCTGGCCATTCCCCTGTCTCCATAGGCTGCGTGGATCATCGGGCCGAAAAGCGTGGAACGACGGGACCCTGCGGTTGGGTGCCTGCCGTCTGACCCTGGCGCGGTACTTTGTAAGGAAACGGGGAAAATATAGGCGGATCGCGAGCCGTTCGCAAGCGGTTTCTGTCCGGTTCCCGCGGTTGGATATGGCTTGACCTCACGCGGGGTGAAAGCCTATATTCACGCTTTCATTCCAGAGGGTAGTCTATCGCACAGGAGCGTGTCATGGCCCGGATGCGGATCTCCGGTGACCAGGCCATCGCCTACGGCGCACTGCAGTCGGGTATGGCGGTGGCAACGAGTTATCCCGGTTCGCCGAGCAGCAGCACGATCGAGTTTCTGCGCGGCTTCGTGGAGAGTCACGGATTACACGTCGAGTGGTCCACCAACGAGAAAGTCGCCTTCGAAACGGCCGTCGGCGCTTCCATCGGCGGCGTTCCGGCCCTGATGGGCTGCAAAGGCGTGGGGTTCAATGTCGCCCTGGATACGGTCATGGTGGCCAACCTGACGGACGTAGGCGCCGGGCTGGTCATCCTGCTCGGGGATGATCCGGGCGCCTGGGCCACCCAGAACGACCAGGACACCCGCCCGATCGCCTGGGGAAGCGAACTCCCCATGCTGGAACCGGCGACCCCTTCGGAAGGGGTCGCAATGACGCGGGAAGCTTTCCGGTTGTCCCGCGAAATGCAAATGCCGGTCATCGTACGGATTACGAAGACGTACGGCGCATTGAAAGAAGAAGTCGACCTGCCCGAAGTCCCCCGCTCGACTTTTGTGCGGCCCCACGGGTTCGAACGGCATCCCATGCGGTGGATATCGGTCCCCGGAAACGCCGTCCAGCTGCACAGGCGGTTGCACGACCGCCTCGAATCGATTGCGGAACAGTTCGAGTCCGCGGACTTCAACACGGTAACCGGCGCGGGAAAGTACGGCGTCATTGCCGCGGGCGTGATTCACACCAAGTTGATGGACGTGCTGCAGGGCGTGGACACGACCGATCTGTCCATACTCAAGCTGTCCACCCTGTGGCCGCTCCCCGCCGACCGGATCACCGGCTTTCTTCTTTCGACGGAGAAGACCCTGATCCTTGAAGAGAACGAACCCTTCCTCGAAACGCTGATCAAGTCGATTTCCTACGACGCGAAGATTACGACGCCGATCAGCGGCAAGCACGACAAGACCGTCTCCCGGGAAGGGGAGCTGTTCCGCTGGCAGATCGCGGAGGCCCTGGCCGGCTTCGCCCCCGAATTCAAACCGGCGCTCGGCTTTTCGCCCGAAGAGGAGATGAAGTACCTGCCCAGCCAGGCCGGCCTGCCGGAAAACTGTCCCTACACGCCCGTATTCGAAATCCTGCGTGAACTGAGTGGACAGTTCGGCCTGTCACCGGTGTACGTGGTGGATCCCGGCTGCGCGATCAAGATCGCCACGACGCCGTTCGATATGCTCGATGTGAAGTATTCCATGGGCTCGAGCATCGGTATCGCCTCGGGCCTGGTGTTGTCCGGGGTGACCGACCCGGTGATCGCAGTCGTCGGGGATTCCGACTTCTTTCACCTGGGCGCCAACGCCCTGTTCAACGTGGCCCACCAGGGATCGAATCTGCTCGTGCTCATTCTGGACAACGCCACGACGGCCCTGTCCGGGTTCCAGGGCACGCCCAACCTGGGCGGGACCGATCTCGGTCGCGAGACGACTCCGCTCAGCATAGACCATATTGTGGGGGCCTGTCCGGTCTCGATGAACGAGACCATCGATCCCTGGGACGAGACCCGGACGCGGCGCGTGCTCGAGCAGGGCCTGCGCCAGCCGGGGATCCGCGTGATCATCGCCCGGAGTCCCTGTCCCTACATCAGGGAGGGGTTCTGCCCGGGCTACCAGGCCGAAGCTGCCGGGACCGCTGTACTGACGTCAAATTCCTGACCTGCGGAACAGAAGCGGACAGGCCGGTCATCCGCGCGACTTCCGGCCGTCTCCGCACCCCGGGCGGGTCTGCCGGCCGGCCTGTTTCCACAAGGCTGGGCCGCCTGTTTCCACGCGATTTATACTTGCGGAAATCGTGTGCGAGGTGTTAATTGACTGCACGATCATATAGCCGGTTTTCGATTTGGCAGCGCATAGACGAAGGGGACGTGTAATGAACGAGAGCAGGATTAACGGTGTACCGGTAATCGAACTCGCCGGCAGCTTCCTTGGCGATCCCGAAGTGTCCGCCTTTCATGACCGCGTACGCGCGCTGAAGTCCGAGGGCTCGACCGCGGCCGTGGTCGACCTCGGCAAGGTAAACCTTATCAGCAGTTCCGGTGTCGGCGCCCTCGTCGGTGGCGCCAAGACCCTCCGCGAGGCCGGTGGCGACCTCAAGCTGGCCAACCTGAGCGAACGCACGCACAACGTGCTGGTCGTCATTACGCGTCTGGGCTCCGTATTCAATATCTTCGACTCGGTTGAGGATGCCGCGGCGAGTTTCTGATCGGGATCGGGTCGAAGTCCGCCGAGCCGCGGTCTGTAAAGCCGCGGTCCTGTGCGTTCAAGCGGAAACGGCTGCCCCTCCCTGCCAGGCCCCGACGAACCGGACCGGCCTGAGAGGTGCTTCGCGTCGCCAAGGCCATCCCGGCGCACTGACCCCGGTTCAACCGCCGACGGCCGCCGATTCCCACGCCCCTTCGATGGCCCACTGGCGCTGCAGATCGATGGATTCGTGTCCCTTGAAGGACAGGGCAAGTTCATCCAGCCTGCCGCCGGCGACGCGTATGCGTTCCAGGTCGCCCACACCGAGACCGATGGCGTCCCCGTAGAAGACCGTACCCACTTCAAGGGGCTCGAACCCCATGGCTTTCGAGATGACGGCGTCCACGGCGACGGTGTCTTCCCCGGCCGCGGCCAGTCCCAGGGCCACGGTGTCGGTGCCCCCCGGACCGTTGCCCTGTATGCCCACCGTGCCGTCCACCACGCTGTAGTGGGGGTAGAGGTGGCGGGCGAGACGGATCAGGTTCCTGCTGAGGGCCCGGGCTTCCTGCGGATGGCGCCGGTCGTGGTGGGTCGTGTATCCGTGCACCTTGATACGGTCTTTCTTCAGTATCGTACCCATGATCAGGTTCTTCAGCGCCAGGGTGACCATGGCGCCGTCGTGGGTCTTGGCCACGGCGACGGAAATGACGCAGGGGCAGTCCAGCACGGTGCGCGGCATCCGTACCGTGGTCCAGGATCCGTCGACCATGTACACCCGGGTGTTTCGCCAGCGCGTTTCCTGGTTCAGGTCCACCAGTTCGATGGGGATGTCGTATTCTTCCGGAATATCGGTGTAACCCATGTGGCGGAAGCATTCCCCGGACACGGTTTCGTTGCCGCCCTCGGCGATCAGGACCCGACCGGGTTTACGGGGCAGGGTCATGATGACGTCCAGCACGCCGCGGACCGCGTCGGGATGGGTACAGACCACCGGGTTGGTGCCGGAGAGGAAATTCGGCTTGAGCATGACTTCCTCCCCCATGAGGGAGGCGAGTTGCGGGGCGGTGCGTTCCACCGCGACGCGCACGTTCTCGCGGCGGTTGCTGCCCGTTCCGATTCCCACCGTCGTTGTCGATGCCATGATCATCTCCTTCCTTGACGCGAATAGAACCGCAGTTCAGGTACGTCCGGGACCAGGCCGCGGGTACGGGCCAGTCCGTAAAACTCCATAAGCCCCCGTCTCTCCCGTTCGCCCAGGCCGTAGATCAGGTTGTCCCTCAGGTACGACGCGTAAAAGGACGGCGGCCGGGAACGGTTCCGGGCGTGCACTTCGGCGATTTCGTCCAGGGCGGCCATTCCCTGTTCCTTCGACTCGATCAGCAGTTCGACCTCACCGGGCGTGAGACCGTCCTCCTTCCCCGCCCAGAAGGCGTACACGAAGGGCAGCCCGGTCAGTTCGCGCCAGGCTTTCCCAAGGTCCAGTCGCGGTTCGGGACGGTCCGCACTCTCCAAGGCCGGGTCGCCGATGACCAGGGCCGCGTCCGCTCCTTCCAGCATCGCCGGGACGTCCGGCGGACGGTCGACGGAATCGAAATCCAGGCCGTATCTTTCGCCCAGGACGATCCGGGCCAGGGCGACCGAGGTCCGGGAGCTCACGTCCATCGCCACGGTCCGGATCCGCTGGACCGGCACCCTGTGGAACAGGAGAATGCTGCCGACCGGCCCGTCGGATGCGATGGAGATCCCGGGGACGATGGCGTAAGGCGCCGCACTCCGCGCGTATTCGATGCTTGGAATGACGCCCGCCGAGGCTTCGCCCGTCCTCACCTGCCTGGCGCACACGGAGGGGATATCGTAGAGGATTTCGAATCCGTGATACAGGCCGCCGTGTTCCAGGCCATAGGTCAGGGGCCTGGTATTCAGGAAACTTACGGCGTTAAGACGGGTTCTGTTGACCATTCCCCACTAACTCGTAGCGCGTGTTGCGCCGGTGCGGAACGAAACCCGCGTCGCTGATCAGCCGTTCGATCTCCGGGGTGGGCATCACGAAACTCGTGCCCCCCGCGCTGATGACGTTCTCTTCCATCATGGTGCTGCCGAAATCGTTCACCCCGTAACCGAGGGCGATTTGCGCGATCTTGGGCCCCTGCGTCACGTAGGACGCCTGGATGTTGTCTATGTTGTCCAGCATGAGCCGGGCGACGGCCACGGTGCGCAGGTAGTCGTACCCGGTCGCCTTTCGCGTATCGGGCAGCTCCGTGCCCTCGGGCTGGAAGCTCCAGGCGATGAAGGCCGTGAAATACCCGTCGTGACGGGCCAGGGAATCGTCCTGTACTTCACGTACCCGGAGCAGGTGCTTCAATCGGTGTTCGACGGTTTCAACCGATCCGAACATCATGGTGGCCGTCGACTTCATGCCCAGCCGATGGGTCAGGCTGTGTACGTCCAGCCATTCCTGTACCGTTTCCTTCCGGTAGGCGATGGCGTCGCGCACCTCGGTGTCCAGGATCTCGGCGCCGGCGCCCGGGAGGGATTTCAGTCCGGCTTCGCGCAGGCGGATCAGCGCTTCCTCCACCGTGATCCTCGAGATGTGCGCGAGATATACGATCTCCGCCACGGAAAGCGAATGGAGATAGGCCGCGGGATAGCGCCGGGTGATTTCCGAGAAGAGCCGTTCGTAGTAGTCGATCTTCAGCTTCGGGTTCAGCCCTCCCTGCATGAGGATTTCGCAGGACTCCGGGGCGTCGCCTCCTACACGGATCAGTTCCTCGACCTTGGCGAAGATCTCCTCGTCCGGCAGCGTGTAGCCTTCCTGGTGGCCCGGAGGACGATAGAAGGCGCAGAACTTGCACCGCACCCAGCACACATTGGTGTAATTGATGTTCCGTCCGATGTTGTAGGTCACCACCGGTTCCGGGTGCCTGGTCCGCCGCACGTGGTCGGCGAGCATGCCCAGCTCGGTGACGTTCGGGTGCCGGAACAGCCTGCGCCCTTCCCCGGCGGTCAGCCGTGTCCCGGCCAGGACCTTTTCCGCGATATCAGCTATCATGGTGGCTATCCAGCGTCTGTAACGGCCTCTTCGGTCACGCCTTCGACCGTATCCAGGTAAGCCGGCCGGATCGATTCCGGCTGTTCGACGATGTTGTAGAGCGCGTCGCGTTCGATTGGCTGCCGCCCCGATTCGCTGATCATGTCGAGCATCTGGGTACGGGTCAGGGCCTGCATGCGGTCCGTGACGGGGTTTCGCGTGATTTCATACTCCAGGACGCTGCCGTCCATGTCGTCCGCGCCGTACCACAGCCCCACCTGCGTCACCGCCGGGGTATTCATGATCCAGAACGACTTGACGTGGGGCACGTTGTCCAGCATGAGCCGCGCGACCGCGATTTCCCGTAGATCCGCCTGGCCCGTCGGCCCGGGCAGGTGGTCGATGGCCGTGCGCTCCGGGTGCCACGACAGGGGAATGAAGGCCAGCAGCCCCCCCGTTTCGTCCTGCAGTTCCCGCAGTTTCATGAGGTGGTAGACCTTCTCCTCCGTCTGCTCCACGTGGCCGTAGAGCATGGTCGCGTTGGAGGGCAGTCCCACCTCGTGGGCGACCCGGGCGGTCTCCAGCCACTTGTCGGAGTCCGACTTGGCCTGGAACAGCTCCTCGTGCACCCTTTCGCTGAAGACCTCGGCCCCGCCGCCGGGCAGCGCGTCCACCCCGGCTTCCTTCAGGTCCAGCAGGGTCTCGACCATGGGCTTTTTCGCGATTCTGCGGATCTGTTCGAGCTCGATCATGGTGAAGGCCTTGAGCGACACGCCCGGCCGCGCTTCCTTGATCGCCCGTACGATGTCCAGATAGTAGGCGTAGGGCAGTTTCGGGTTCACCCCGCCGACCATGTGAATTTCGGAGATGGGGATGTCGGCGTAGGTCTCCATCCGCGCCCGTATGTCGTCCGGCGAAAGCACGTACCCCCCCGGGTCCTTCGGCAGGGCGTAGAAGGAACAGAAGAGGCAGCTCTTATTGCAGATATTGGTGTAGTTCAGGTGCTGGTTGCGCACGAAGTAGACCCGGTCGCCGTGCATGCGCTCGCGCACCAGGTTCGCCAGGTAGCCGATGGCCGGCAGGTTGCGGTGCCGGTAGAGCCTTCTCCCGTCGTCGTCCGAAAGCCGCTCGCCCGCCATGACTTTCCCGTGGATGTCTTCCAGGCCCGCTGCTGCGATCAGTGCTTCAAACACATCTGTCTCCGGGGCTTACAGGTCCGGTTTCCGGTCTTTACAGGTCCAGTTTCGGCCAGAGCGCGTCGATGCGCCGGTCTATCTCTTCGGGCATGCGCAGGATTTCCGGCCACCCCCGGTCGAATCCCTCGTCCGGCCATTTCTCGGTGGCGTCGATGCCCAGCTTGCCGCTCACGTCCGCGGTCTGCGCGGCGAAATCCAGTACGTCGCAGGGCCCTTCGCTGATCAGCAGGTCCCGCTTCGGATCGATGGAAACGCCTACCCGCCAGGCGACTTCCCTCATATTATGCACGTCCACGTCCCTGTCCACAACGATAATCACCTTGGTGAACATCATCTGGCCCAGGCCCCAGAGGGCGTGCATCACTTTCCGGGCGTGGCCCGGAAACCGCTTGTCGATGGATACGACGGCGAGGTTGTGGAATATGCCTTCGACGGGCAGTTCGATGTCCACGATCTCCGGCAGCGTGGTCTTGAGGAGCGGAAGGAAGATGCGTTCCGTGGCCTTCCCGAGCCAACCGTCTTCCTGCGGCGGCGGTCCGACGATGATCGTGGGGTAGATTGGTTCTTTCCTTCGCGTGACGGCCGTAAGATGAAACACGGGGTACTCGTCGGGCAGCGAATAGTAGCCCTGGTGATCGCCGAAGGGACCCTCCACGCGCCGTTCATGGGGTTCGGCGTAGCCCTCCAGGACGATCTGGGCGTTGGCCGGCACCTCCAGGTCCACCGTGCGGCACTTCACCAGCTCCACGGGCTGCCTGCGCAGAAACCCGGCCAGCATGTACTCGTCGATCTCGTCGGGCAGGGGCGCCGTCGCGGCGTACATGGTTTCCGGGTCGGGCCCGAGGACGACGGCGACCTCCAGCCGCTCGCCCATCCGCTCGGCCACGTTGTAGTGATGGGCCCCGCCCTTGTGCCGCTGCCAGTGGAGCCCCAGGGTCTTGTCGTCGAAGACCTGGAGCCGGTACATGCCCACGTTGCGCGTGCCCTTTTCGGGATGTCTGGTAATCACCTGGGGAAAGGTGACGTACTTCCCGCCGTCGCCGGGCCAGCACTTGATGACCGGAATGCTTTCGAGGGACGCAGTGTCCGTCTCGACTATTTCCTGGCAGGGGCCGTTGCGTACGGTCTTGCTCTGGGTGTCCCGCAACCGGGCAAGCCGGGGCAGCATCTGCAGTTTCCCCGCGATCGACGCCGGTACGTGGGGGTTGATCAGCTCGGCGATTTCGGCCGCGATGTCGTCCAGGTCCTCCGCGCCCAGGGCAAGTTCCATGCGCCGCCGGGACCCGAAGGTGTTGATGAGCACCGGCACGCCGGGATGTCCCTTGACGTTGGTGAAGAGCAATGCGGGACCGTTCTCCTTGACCACGCGGTCCGCGATGGCGCTGATCTCGAGCTCGGGATCGATCTCGACGGTGATCTCTTTTAACTCGCCCTCTTCCCCGAGCAGATCGACAAACGAATTTAAATCTTTGTGGGCCATTGGGTTACAGCCTTCCGCAGTTCTGGGATGACACGACGTTCTGCGCCTTCCCGCGGTGGTTTTTCCGACGCTGTAAGATACCTTTGCCGGTGTTTCAAGTCAATTCAATACTGGTGGCGCCGACCGGCCCCGCGGATCGATCATCCCGGCCGGTCTCAACTTCCCACGGTCACCGGTACTTACGCAACACCACCCCCCGTTGTGCTAGCTGGTCCGGCGTGCGTCATGTCAACCGGCCGTTATCGCGAAAAAACAGGTTGCATACCGCGGGACGATGTAATAGCATTAGTGCTGCTTTTGGAGAGACCATCCTTCGATTCATGCCAGGGTCGTGCATGCCCAACATCTACGAACGGATCGGCGTGCGGCCGATCATCAACGCGTCGGGGCCCACCACCCGGCTCAGCGGCAGCATCATGGATCCCGAAGTAGCGGATGCCATGCGCGAGGCGTCGCAGTACTGCGTCGACATCGCCGAACTCCAGGCCCGCGCGAGCGAGATCATCGCGGAGATCACCGGGGCCGAAGCGGGATACGTCACGTCCGGCGCGGCCGCGGGGCTCCTCCTGGGTACGGCCGCCTGCGTTACCGGTCCGGACCCCGGCAAGATGAACCGGCTGCCGGACACGGCGGGCATGAAGAACGAAGTCATCATGTCCCGCAGCCAGCGGAATTTCTACGACCACGCGATCCGTTCCGTCGGCGTCAAGCTCGTCGAGGTGGGCATCGCGGACCGGTACAGCGGGGCGGGCGTGCGGGACACGGAAGCGTGGGAGATCGCCGACGCCGTCACGGAGCGGACGGCGGCCATATGCTACGTGGCCAACCCACGGTCCCTGCCGCCCCTGGAAGAAGTCGTCGAAGTCGCCCACGTCCATGGCGTACCGGTGATCGTCGACGCCGCCGGGCAGTTGCCGCCCCGGTCGAACCTGCGGACCTTCATATCCCGGGGCGCCGACCTCGTGACCTTCAGCGGCGGCAAGGCCATCGGCGGTCCCCAGGGTTCCGGCATCCTCTGCGGCCGCCGGGACCTCATCATGTGCGTGGCGCTTCAGCATCTTGACATGGACGTATTGAAGCAGCAATGGAATCCGCCCGCATCCCTCATCGACAAGTCGGTCCTGCCCGGCGCGCCCCACCATGGCATCGGGAGGCCCTGCAAGGTAGGGAAGGAACAGATAGTCGGCCTGTTGACCGCCCTTCGGCGCTTTGCCGGTGAACACCTCGAGGCGCGCGCCGCGGCGTGGCGGGTCCGTATGGACGAACTCGTGTCCGCCGCCGGGGATGTGCCCGGAGGCCGGTTCACGATCGACACCGACAGCAGACCCAGCGAGGTACCGATGGCCGTGCTGGAACTGGACGAGTCCGCGGCGGGCAAGACCGCCCTGGACGTGATACTCGAACTGCAGATGGGCGATCCCCCCATCCAGGCCAATACCGCGAGGGTCTCGGAAGGGATCGTGCTCTTCGGTCCGGTCTGCCTGAAGGCGGGCGAACCGGAACGGGTGGCTCTGAGGCTGAGGGAGATCCTGGGCGCGTGAGATCCCGGGCGCGTGAGATCCCGGGCGCGTGACAGATACGCGAGGCATGCCATTACATATGAGTGACAACACGCACATCACGAAGATATCCGGAGAACTCGGGCTCCAGGCCGAACAGGTCGAGGCCGTCGCGACCCTGCTGGACGAAGAAGCCACGGTACCCTTCATCGCACGCTACCGTAAAGAAAGAACCGGTTCGCTCGACGAAGTGGCCATCGCGGCGATCCGCGACCGGATCGGCCAGCTCAGGGAACTCGAGAAGCGGCGGACCGCGATCCTTGCCTCTCTGAAAGACCGCGAACTGCTCACGGACGAACTGGAAGCCCGGGTACGCGCCGCGGAAACCCGGGCCAATCTGGAAGACATCTACCTCCCCTATCGTCCGAAACGGCGCACGCGGGCCACGGCGGCCCGGGAAAGGGGCCTGGAACCCCTGGCGGAACGCATCTTCGGGCAGGAGGACGCGGACCCCGAAGCCGAAGCCGCGGCTTTCGTCAATCCCGAGAAGGAAGTAGACTCGGCCGAGGATGCCCTGTCCGGCGCGCGCGACATCATCGCCGAATGGATCAATGAAGATGAGGCGGCCCGGGCTGCCCTGCGCGAGTTGTTTCACAAGAAGGCGGAGATACGGTCCTCGGTGGTGGAGGAAAAGGAAGCGCCGGGGATTAAGTTCCGGGACTATTTCGACTGGTCTGAGCCGGCGCTGAAAGCGCCTTCTCACCGCGTGCTGGCCATGCGACGCGGCGAGAAGGAAGACGTGCTTCGCATGACCATCGCCCCGCCCGAAGACGAAGCGGTAGCGCGTCTCGAAAAACTGTTCGTCAAGGGCGAAGGGCCCGCGTCCGAACAGGTTCGGCTGGCCGTTTCCGACAGTTACCGCCGCCTGCTTTCATTGTCCCTCGAAACCGAACTGAGGTCCCAGGTCCGGGAGAAGGCCGAAGAGGAGGCGACCCGCGTCTTCGCGCGGAACCTGCGGGAACTGCTGATGGCGCCGCCCATGGGCCGGTGCCGCATCATGGCGATCGACCCCGGATTTCGTACGGGCTGCAAGGTGGTCTGTCTCGACGAGCAGGGCAAATTGCTGGACAGGGCCGGCATCTACCCCCATTCCGGGGAGAAGAAGAAGGAAAGGGCCGCGCGGATCGTGCAGTCCCTGCACACGCAGTACGAGTTCAAGGCCATTGCCGTCGGAAACGGGACGGCAGGGCGGGAGACGGCCCAGTTCCTGCGCACCATCGAGCTTGCCGGCGATCCGCCCATCGTGCTCGTGAACGAAAGCGGCGCATCGGTCTATTCGGCGTCGAGCGCGGCGCGGGAGGAGTTTCCCGCGCTGGACGTCACCGTCCGCGGCGCGATTTCGATCGGCCGCAGACTGATGGATCCCCTGGCGGAACTGGTCAAGATCGATCCGAAATCCATCGGCGTCGGGCAGTACCAGCACGACGTCGACCAGGTTTCGCTGAAGAAGAGCCTGGACGACGTGGTGACGAGTTGCGTGAACAACGTCGGCGTCGAAGTGAATACCGCCAGCGCCCAGCTCCTGTCCTACGTTTCAGGCATTGGCCCCGCGCTGGCGAAGCACATCGTCGCCTACCGGGACAAGGAAGGACCCTTCGTTTCGAGGACGGACCTGCGGCAGGTGCCGAACCTGGGTCCGCGGGCCTTCGAGCAGGCCGCCGGTTTCCTGAGGATAGGGAACGGCGACAACCCGCTGGACGCCAGCGCCGTTCATCCCGAAAGCTACGATATCGTGGACCGGATGGCTGCCGAACAGCAGTGCGGGGTGAAGGACCTCATGGACGATTCGGCGGTTCGGGGCCGCATCGAGCTCGATGCGTACGTCACCGACACCGTGGGTCTGCCCACCCTGGAGGACATCCTGGAGGAACTCGCGCGGCCCGGACGCGACCCCCGCGATGAGTTCAAGGCCGTTCAGTACACCGAGGGCGTCCATACCATCGACGAGGTCAAGGAAGGCATGCGGCTCAACGGCGTCGTCACCAACGTCACCAACTTCGGCGCCTTCGTGGACGTGGGGATCCACCTCGACGGGCTCGTGCACATCAGCCAGCTCGTGGACCGGTACGTCAAGCACGCGGGCGAAGCCGTCAAGGTGGGGCAGCAGGTCGAGGTGCGGGTACTCGGCGTGGATACGGAGAGAAACCGGATTTCGCTTTCCATGCGGACCGAGCGGACGGAACGGACGGCACAGGGCCAGCAGAACGGAAAGCCGGCTCGCCGGAGAAGGCGCCGGTCATCCAGGAACCGGCAGGCCGCGCGAACCGACGGCGACAGGAAGGAAACGGCCGGCAGGGTCGATGCGTCGGCGAGACCGGAAGAGTCCAGGAACGTGGGCGCGTCAGAGAAAGCGGAGACAACCGCGAAGGCGGAAACGCCTGCAAAGGTGGAATCACAAAAGAAACGGCGGACCCGGAAGCCCCGACGCAAGGCGGCCGGTCCCGCCGGCCCCGCCGCGAAGAAAGTCCTTACCGTCGATCACCTGCTCAAGCTGAATCGGAAGTTGTAGTCTCTCCAATTCCAAAGTGAGTAGTTACGGACATACTTATTCCCCGTTCTGATACCTGGCTAGATCCTCTTCAGTCACATCCTCAGGTGGAACCAGTTTGTAGTGCTTCTCCGTCGCTACCCGTATTTCATCGCCTTGTTGCACGAATTCGAAAAGCACAATCAGATCATCCCTCGCGATCTGTGCGCCAACCGGCCTGCAAATCAGGGCAGGTAGCTTGTCGGCACAAAGCGCGAAATCCTGTTCGATTTGTACCCTGCTGAGTCTGTCGCTCCCGCCCTTGGCCTGCACGGGCACCACGTAGTGAACGCCGCGCTTATCCACTCCGACGTATATTTCGTCCGTCTCAACCTGGCCCAATCCGGTGATAGCCGTACGCAGGTGATTCTGGAGAGAATAACTGGTTATGCCCAGGAAGATGTCGATCAGCCGATTGTATCGAATTCTAGCCAACACGGCCTGTTCGTCGTTGAATGCATATTTGGCAATGATACCGGGAGTAGCGTCGGGTACCTTGGTGAGCGCAAGGTTCGGGTTCGGTAAAAGCGGTAAGTCGGTGACCAGTACGAAGAGGCGAAAAGCACTATATCGTCACGCACGAAGTCTACTTGGCGCTGACCAGGTTTGTACTTGGCCTGGAATATTGCTTCGATGATTGCCGTATAGCGGTTCTGAGACGTGGTTAGCTATCCTTTCGATTCAACGAGTGCCTGGCCATTCCAACACGACGACTTCTTCCCTCAGCTGCTCGCCGGTAACCGTCGACGGCCTGGTCCGAAATAGATCAATGTCGATGGTCTTGTAACCCAATGACTGCGCAAGGTCGCTTAGAATCTGGCCAGTCCGAATCATCACTCTGAGGTAGGATGCCTGATCCCCAACGACGTAAGCAAGCCTGGCTCCGGGCTTGAGGGCTGTCCGGAGTGAAGCGAGGTGCCTTGCCATGCCACCGAAGTACAGTTGGGTTACCCGGGGGTAAGTGCGTTCAAATCCCGATGTTTTGCCCAATTCTACCCGGCGTTTTTCTATCTCATTTGCTATACGCTGGATTTCAGCGTGTTCAGATACGATCTGATCGTCGGTGTCGGACTTGTATACCCCCCGTGTATTGGACCGGACCAGTGCCCTCTTCATGGACTGCAGTTCCTTTCTGCTCCGAATCAAACCAAGAATCACAGATTCCAATCGGGTCGTTCTGGTATAGTCTTTTTCGTTCGGATACGGGGGAGAAGTGATAACGGCATCGATGGAGTTCGGTTCCAGCACCAGATCGGTTCCTCTGGAATCGGCCAGGTGTATGCGGGCCGGTACGTCAGCCTTTGTCGATACGAGATTCAGATCGCGGGCTATGGTCTCCATTACGTTCCGCCATGCTATGGTGACAGGCGCGTCTTTCTTGATCCGACCGACACCAACTTCCGGGCCGAACTTCAGATTGCCGATACTATGTACCAGCGCATGGGCGAGCGCGAGACGGCCGTAACACTGTAGTTGGCTATCACCATGCTTGTCGATAGCGTCCAGAAGGACTAACGTTCTGTGAAGCGGTACCGGGCTGATCGAGTTCTTCAGCAACAGTTTTTCCTGCTCAGGTTCGAGCCCTTTCAACGGTGTTTGGGTTTTTCCGTTCTGAGAGAACAGCGTGTGGTCGTTCCAGCAGTCGATGTCTTCCTCGCTCAATCGCGCGTTTGTCCAATGAACAACCGCATCGGTAAAGTCCTTTACCGAGGAAGGGTTGACGTCCCAGGTGGTCTTTACCACACTGGCGAAGTACGCCATGGGATTCGGCTCGATACCTATACTTTCCACGCCGTTTTTTTTACATTCTACCGGTGTAGTTCCAGTCCCGCAGAACGGATCGAGCACGATATGGGAAGACCCTATGTTGAACCGGTCGAGATAGTCCTGCACTAAGTGGGGAGGAAAAGAAAGGACGAAGCGATACCAGTCGTGGATGACCCGGTCGCGAGGACGAAGTTTGTTCTGATCGTTTCGCGTGTCGGTTTTGCTTGCGGGTAGGACGGTCATAGTACTCAAAGTACCAGATTCGTTCAGTCTCGTCAATTTGTCGTTTGGTCGTTGGAAAGATCCAGTTCGCTTGGATTAGGACTGAGTAGCTGTTCGATCGTTCGTTTCTCGAAGTACTCTCTCATAAATAACACGTCGTTCGTGCAGCCAATCGGCCATGCGATCCCAGTTTGTCCGATCACGAGGATCGATTTCAAGCGTCATTCCAGCATGTGCAGAAAGGTCGATTTCCTCTGCCGGCGTCGCCTTCTTAAGTGCCATACACAACGGTTTCAAGAAAGGTGTAACGCGTGGAAGGAAGTCCGAGTCATCCCCTATAGGTGGCACTAGAAAGATTCCAACTCCTCCGGTGTACACATAAAAAGAAATCCGGGCTTTCGCTTCTTCGACTTCGTGGTAAACATTGCTGGCTGCATAATTCGGCTTTACTTCTTCCGGGTGCCTGCTGGCGACATGATTCCAGAATTCTCGCCTGAACTCTCCGAGATCACTTAGTCCTGTACGCCGTGCCTTGTCGTGCACCCTCCGATCCCACTCGTTTGGCTTTTCCAACACATCAAAAATCGGTGCCAGTGGTGAGTCACCGATCCGAACCACCCGAACTTGAACCGCGAAGAATGCAAACGGATCTGTCGTATGATCGTTCAGCCAGCGAATCGCGGACCGATGTGCCTCGTCGAAACTTCTTGCGATCCAGACGACCACCGTTGCTTCCAAGCCAGCAAGATAGGCCAGCACCTGTCCAAGGTGTTGGAGGTTTGCGTCTTCCAGTTGGTTTTCGATGAGTATACGACTGTTATCCATTGGGTCACGGGCGACGATATCAGCGCGGTACGGACCGACGTGCATCTCCCGGCCCTCATACTCCAACCTGATGCCAAGCACTTTCGACAATTGGTCAAGGTGACCAGCCAGCCACGGTGTGAAATCATGGGCTTCATGCTTCCATGCACTGCGTAATTCAACGTCTTCCAAAGTGCCCAGGTCCGAGCCCTCCATCGACTCCTCCATTGTTGGATTTATGAGACTTAAATCGATTGTATTTATGTGAAGCACCGGGCTACCTACACGGAATCAACTTCCCCCGCTGATCGCCGGCAGGAAGTGAATCTCGCTGTCTTCATTCACCTTGTCGATCAGGATGCGGCGGGCGTTGCGGCCGTCGATCATGACGGCGATGTTGGGTTTGATGCGCTGCGTCCCTTCCTCAAGCAGACGCTTGCGAAATCCTGGGTAGGCCGTCTCCAGATTGGCGATGATCTGGCGCATATCGGCCCCTTCGACCTGGATGATCTCTTTGCCGCCGGTCAGATCGCGCATGAGGGACGGGATGTAGATGGTGGCCATGGTGGTCTATTGTCTGCGGATTTGTGCGAACGGCTTGTCAGGTTCCCATGAAACAGCCTGGGCAACCGCTCGCTAATACGTTTAGCATAAAGCAAAAGGGCGGGAAGAAAGCTTCTCCCGCCCTTCGCGTATTTCGCTTCAGAACAGCTTCCCCGCTCCGCCCCTACCCGCCGTTCTCCGCCAGGGCCTGCTGGACCCGGGGCGGCGACATGGGCAGGTCGCGCAGCCGCACGCCCGTCGCGTCGTAGATGGCGTTGGCCAGCGCGGCCGGCGGCGGCACGATCGGCACTTCGCCGACGCCCCGCACGCCGTAAGGATGGGATTCGTTGGGCACTTCCACGATGATGGTCTCGATCATGGGCAGGTCGAGGGTCGTGGGCATGCGGTAATCCAGGAAACTGGCATTGGTCATGGATCCGGCGTCGTTGTAGATGTACTCTTCGTTGAGTCCCCAGCCGATGCCCTGCACCACGCCGCCCTGCATCTGCCCTTCCACGTAGCTCGGGTGAATGGCGGTGCCTGCGTCCTGTACGGCGGTGTACCGGAGTATATCCACCTTGCCCGTTTCCCTGTCGACCTCCACGTCGACGACGTGGGTGGCGAAGGCGCCGCCCCCGCTGCCGTCGGGATTCGTGCTGACCTGGGCTACCACGGGACCGCCGGCATCGCCGGCCTGGCTGGCCAGTTCCTTGAAGGTGCCGCGCTTCTCCGCGTCGTCACGGTAGGAGAAGACCCCGTCGGCGAATTCGATGGCGTCGGCGGGAACGTCCCAGAGCTTGGACGCCCTTTCCTTCATCTCGCGGATGAGGGCCTGGCCCGTGGCATGGGCCGCGTAGCCCGTTCCGAAGGTCGTCCGGCTGCCGCCGGTCACGTCGGTGTAGCCGATGGAGTCCGTATCCACCACGTAGGGCTTTATGTCGGTGGCTTCGAGCCCTATGGTCTCGGCCAGCTGCATGGCGATGGACGCCCGGGACCCGCCGATATCGGTGGAACCCTCGAGCATGTTGATGGTGCCGTCGGGATTGATGCTGACGGAGATGGCCGACCGGCCGCCGTTGAAGTTGAACCAGTAGCCCGATGCGACGCCCCGGCCGCGGACCTTGCCGTTGGCCGTCTTCTCGAGGGAAGACCGGTAGTGTTCGCAGTTGAGGGCGGCTTCCGTGGTTTCGATGCAGCCGATGACCGGATGCACGGGACCATCGGCCCGGCGGGTGCCTTCCTTCGCGCCGTTCTTTACCCGGAACGCCAGCGGGTCCATGCCGATCTTCTCGGAGATCTCGTCCACGATGGTTTCCGTGGCGAAGGCCGCGTTGGTGGCGCCCGGCGCCCGGTAGGCGTTCGTCTTCGGCTTGTTCACGCATACGTCGTACCCGTCGATCTGCACATTGGGTATGTCGTAGGGCGTGAATATGCAGCCCGCGCCCGCGCCGACCGGCGAGCCGGGATAGGCGCCGGCCTCGTAGGCCATGTAGGCCGTGGCGGCCGTGAGCCGGCCGTCATTCGTGGCGCCCATCTTGACCTTCAGGTAGGAACCCGGCGTGGGGCCCGTTCCCTCGAAGACCTCGTCGCGGGTCATCGTCATCTTCACCGGGTGGCCCGTCTTCTTCGACAGCAGCGCGGCGACCGGGTCCAGGTAGACGGAAATCTTGCCGCCGAACCCGCCGCCGATCTCCAGGGGCACTATCTTGACCTTGGAGATGGGCATCTGGAGGATTTCGGACATCTGGTCCCGCACCGAGAAGGCGCCCTGCGTGCTCGTCCAGATGGTGAGCTGGCCTTCCTCGTTCCAGAGGGCCGTGGCGTTATGGGTCTCTATATAGCCCTGGTGGACGGTCTGTGTCGTGAACTCGCGCTCGACCACCACGTCGGCCTCGGCGAAACCGTCGTCCGGTTCGCCCATCTTGTGCTGGAAATGATTGGCGATATTGCTGACCTTGTCCGTCTCCTCGCCCATGGACGTGGTCTTCATGTCCTCGTGCAGGATCGGGGCGCCGTCCTCCATGGCCTCCAGCACGCCCGTCACGTGGGGCAGCGGTTCGTATTCCACGTCGATCAGCTCCACCGCCTCCTGTGCCACGTGCAGGTTCACCGCGGCCACGCCGGCCACGGCATGGCCCTTGTAGAGCACCTTGCCGTAGGCCAGCACGTTGTTGCTGGCGTCGCGCAGGTTGACGATGGCTTCGCCCAGGTCGGCGAGCTTGTCCGCGATCTGCGGCAGGTCGTGGGCGGTGACGACCGCACGCACGCCCGGATGGGCTTCCGCGCGGCTGGTGTCGATGGACTTGATCCGCGCGTGGGGATGGGGGCTGCGCCTAATGGCGCCGTAGAGCAGGCCCGTCAACTGGATATCGGCGCCGTAGATCGCCCGGCCGGTGACCTTGTCCACCCCGTCATGGCGAATCGGACGGGTGCCGATGACCTTATGTCCGTTTTGTGACACGTGTCGTTCCTCCGTTAAGTCATTCCCTTTTGATCGTTTCTGGTCTTGATCATTTGATCATTATTGATCGCGTTTATGGCATCCGAACCATGAGTTGGCGAGGTCAGACGCCGTTCCTGGCGTCCAGGACCGCGCGGACGATCTTGTCGTACCCCGTGCAACGGCAAAGGTTGCCGGCCAGCCAGTAGCGCACCTCGTCTTCACTGGGATCCGGGTTCTCGTCCAGCAGCGCCTTGGCGGAAACGATGAATCCGGGCGTGCAGATACCGCATTGCAGCGCCGCGTGCTCGAGGAACTTCTGCTGCAGCGGATGCAGGTTGGCGGCGGACCCGATGCCTTCGATGGTGGTGATCTCGCATCCGTCGGCCTCGACGCCCAGCACGCAGCAGGAATTGACGAGCCGGCCGTCCATGATCACGTTGCATGCGCCGCAGTTGCCGTTGTTGCACCCTTCCTTGGCGCCGGTGAGATCCAGCTCGTCGCGCAGTACTTCAAGCAGGCTGTTGCGCGGTTCACAGAGGAAATCCACGGCTTCTCCGTTTATGTTCGTCTGTACGTGTACTTTTTTCGACATCGACGACTACTCCTTCGCTCGTTGTACCGCGCCCTGTACAACCCGGCGCGTCAATACGCTGGTCAGATGCTTACGGTATTCCGCGGTGCCCCGCATGTCGCTGATGGGCCGTGCCGCGTCGCGGACGATGTCGGCCGCCCGCTGGATCGCCTCGTCGGAAACAGGCTCGCCCGCCAGGGCCTCGCCGGCCTCTCTTACGAAGAGGGGCGTCGGGGCCACGGCGCCGACGGCGATGCGTGCGGAGACGAAAGAAGACTTGTCCCCGCTCAGCACGACGGAAGCGCCGACGCCGACCACGGCGATATCCATCTCGTTGCGGGGGATGAAACGCCGGTAGAAGGCGCCGGAATTCGGCGAGGGCGCGGGGAAATGGAGCGACACCAGGAATTCGCCGTCCCCCAGCACGGTGCGGCCGGGCGCCGTACAGAAGTCTTCCACGGCCACGCTCCGCGTTCCGTCTGGACCGGCGATCCCGGCCGTGCCGCCCAGGACGATCATCGGGGGAATCGTATCGCCCGCGGGGGAAGCGTTGCACAGGTTCCCGCCCAGGCTGGCCCTGCCCTGGATCCCCGTGCCGCCCACCAGTTTTGCCGCGTCCATGAGTCCCGGATAAGCCGCGGCGATTTCCCCGTCGCCGTAAATCCGGTAGCAGGGCACGGCCGCCCCGATCGTGAGTCCCGTCGCGGCGTCGTAGGACAACGCGTTCAGTTCGGCGATCTTCTTGACGTCCACCACGAAGTCGGTCCGGCGGCGGTTCTCCCGGAGCTGCACGATGAGGTCCGTGCCGCCCGCGAGCACACAGGCGTTTTTGCCGTGATCGCTGAGCATTACCACCGCATCGGCCACGCTTTCGGGCGTGGCGTAGTCGAATGCGTGCAAGACACACTCCTTTGCTTTTGACCTTTGAACTGTTGACTGCTGGATATTCGGAATACCAGGTGCTTGAATACACGCGGGTTCAAACGGCGCACGTCCGGCGCATATCCGAAAAACGATCTACATACATTAGGCGGTGCAAAATAACGTGTCAAGCGGGAAAGAATCAAGGTGCTCAAAATATCGCGGCGCGCCGGAATCTACGACAATTCACCCAGTTTGACCCGGCCCTCGAGATCGTCGACGAACTGCCGCGCCACCCTGCCGGACCGGCCGCTGGCGCGCTGAAGCCACCGGAGGGATTCCCGTCTCAGCAATCCCGGGTCCACGTCGAGGCCGCGCTGGCCGGCGAGGTGGCGGACAATCCGGAAATAGGTGTCCTGGGTAATCCGGTAGAAACCGATGGACAGACCGAACCGGTCGCTCAGCGATACCTTCTCCTCCACGGTTTCCCGGGGATGGATTTCGTCGTCGTCCGGACTGAACCGAAACGTGTTGTCGGCGAGCTTCTCCGGCATCAGGTGCCTGCGGTTCGACGTGGCGTACACGAGCACGTTGTCGGGCCGGGCGGAAAGGCTGCCTTCGAGGAGCGCCTTGAGCTCGAGATAGTCGGATTCGTCTTCCATAAAAGACAGGTCGTCGCAGAACAGGACGAAGCGCTCGGGGAGGTCCCACAGGAGTTCGACGATCTCGGGGAGGTCCACCAGATCCTGCCTGCAGACTTCGATCATGCGCAGGCCCTCGCCGGCGAACCGTGCCAGCAGGCCCTTGACCACCGAAGACTTTCCGGTTCCGCGCTCGCCCCAGATCAGCACGTTGTTCGCGGGCATCCCCCGAACGAACTGACGGGTATTCCTGTCCAGGACCCCGATCTCGCGGTCCAGGCCGAAGAGATCGCCCAGGTCCGCCAGGTCGGGATGTACGATCGGTTCGAGATACCCCCTTCCTCCCCGCCTGCGCCATCGGAACGCGACGGATTCGGTATACACGTCGCCGGACGCGTTATCGCGCGGCCCCGCATGGCCCGCATAGACGGAAAGTACCGATTCGAAATGGTCCATCAGCCTTTCGAGGCGGGGCAGGAGGTCAGAGAGGGTTCTTGCGGGTTGATCCGGCATGGTGGTGTTTCCGTTTTACGTTCAGGTACCGTCAAGGGTCCAGGGTGTAAGGCGCCAACCCGAGCGGCAGCGGGGCCGGCCTGGTACACGAGCTTTCCAGTGTGACGTGCCGTCCCGACTCCGCCGATTCCTCGATAGACGACATGACGTCCAGCACGTGGTAGGTGAGTTCGCCGCTTGCCCGGTGCGGGCGGCCCGAGCCGAGGGCGTAGACCATGTCCGCCACGCCCACTCCGCGGTTCTGATCCTCGTATCCATGGCTCAGGGGCATTTCCGTCCAGGTTTCCGCGCCTCCGCGGCGCAGCTTTACGGGTCCGCCGAAGGAATTGGGATCAGGCACGCTCAGGGACCCCTCGGAACCGTAAATCTCGATACGGGGCAGTTCATGGTGCCAGACGTCGAAACTGGTCACGATCGTCCCGATGGGCCCGCTTTCGAACTCGAGCAGGGCCGCCAGGTGCGTGGGCACTTCGACCTCGATCTTCTCGCCGTACAGGGGCTCGCTCGTTATGGTGCGTTCGGGATGGGTGATGCGCGTTGCGCCCGTCAGCCGGGCGACCGGCCCGAGCAGATTGACCAGCGCCGTGACGTAGTACGGCCCCATATCCAGCATGGGGCCCCCGCCGGGCTTGTAGAAGAAGCCGGGATCGGGATGCCACCTTTCGTGTCCCGGGCTCAGCATGAAGGCCGTGGCCGCCACGGGTTCTCCGATCCAGCCGTCGTCGATGAGCTTGCGGCAGGTCTGGATGCCCGCGCCCATGAAGGTATCCGGCGCTCCGCCCACCAGTTTTCCTTTTTTCCCGGCCAGGGCGAGCAAGGCGCGGCCGTCTTCCTTCCGGACCGCCATAGGCTTTTCCGTGTATACCGATTTGCCGTGTTCCAGGGCGGCCAGGGCGATCTCCGCGTGCGCGCCGGGTATCGTCAGGTTGATGACGATTTCAATGGAAGGATCGCCCAGCAGGGCTTCTACCGTCCGTGCTTCCACGCCCTCGTATTCGTCGGCCCTGGCCCGCGCCCGTTCCGGGATCATGTCCGCGCAGGCGACCACGTCGAATGCCGCGAACTTCCGGCCCGCCTCGAAATACACGCCGCTGATGTTGCCGCATCCGATGATGCCTGCCTTGAGCGCCGACATGGAACTGTCTTTTCTCCCGTCCGAGGCCTTTTACTGCTATTAGAAAACAAATCCAGGCCGCGTCATTCTTCTTGTAATTCATACAAAAGAGGCCGAATGCCGCGAAAACCAGTACCACGCGGCAGCGCGAATCCCGCCGCACAAAATCCCATCACTTCTAATCTGCCGTGCGCCAAACGTCAAGCGAAATATGCCCTTTGGCGGACCCGTAATCGCTTGACGTCCATAAGGGGCTTATCTATAATTGCAAGCGTTCCCGGGTCGGCGTACCCGGTCGCGCGGAATCGGTCCGAATCGCCGCCGGAGCGCACCGGGCATTGCGCAATTCCTCAGTCTACCCGCCGGAGAAGACCTTGATCAAACAGATACTGACGTACGGTGTGCTCTTCAGCGCGTTGGTTGCGGGATGCGGCGAGGACGTTGTCGGGCCCGGCAACATCGCCTCACCTCTCGTCGGGAACTACGGTCTCGAAAGCCGTACGCTCAACACCACCATACAGACAGACAGCGGCAGCATCGAGGAACAACTCAAGCTGGTTCCTCCCCAGGTAGGCGGACTCCTCCGTCTCAGCGCCGACGGCCGGTACGGCCAGGTCGATACGACCGCCGTATCGGATACCACCACGGTCCGCGTCCAGAACGGACGGTGGAGCGTTCTGGACAACGTGTTTTTCTTCGTAACCGACAACGACCAGCAATTCCAGGATCGTTTCACTTTCGACGGGTCGAGGTTGGTTCGCACCTCCGAGGTCACCCGCCATTCCTCCGGGCGGTTGTTCAGTTTCACGGACGTCTGGCTCAAGGAGCGGACCGGTCCGTCCTCCGCGGATGAGTAACCCCACCACAAGAGTCAGGGCATGACCCTCGTCAAGGACGACCTGCAAGTCTCCGACTTTTCCGATCATCCCCAGGTTTACGAGGAAGGGTTCAACGTAAAGACGGTCATCGGCATCGTCTTTCTCGGCCTGTTCATGATCCCCGGCTCGATCTACCTGAACCTGATCGCCGGCCAGAGCCTGGGTCCCGCGGCGGAATGGACCACGATCATCCTGTTCATCGAAGTCGCGCGCCGGTCCTTTACCACGCTCAGCCGCCAGGAAATCTACATGCTGTACTACGTGGCGGCCAGCCTCACCGCCGGCGTCGGACTGGCGCTGTCCGGCGGCCCCTTCGCCCAGCTTATCTGGTACCAGTATTTCGTCCAGTCTCCCGGCGCCAGGGCCTTCGGCATCGACGACCAGGTCCCTTCCTGGATCTCTCCCGGGGGAGACTCCGAAGCCATCGTCCTGCGCACACTGCTGCACGGGGAGTGGCTGGTGCCCATCCTGCTCATCGCCGTGCTCCACATATTCAACCGGGCGAGCGCCTTCACGCTGGGTTACGGACTCTTCCGCGTAACGGCCGACGTGGAACGGCTTCCATTTCCCCTGGCTCCGATCCAGGCGGAGGGCGCCACGGCCCTGGCGGAGAGTTCCGCGGGACAGGAATCGTGGCGCTGGCGCGCCTTCAGCATCGGGGCCATGCTGGGGCTCGTCTTCGGCGCATTCTACATCGGCATACCGGCCGTCACGGGCGCGCTGCTTGCAGAGCCGATCACGCTGATTCCCATTCCCTTCGCCGACCTGACCCGCAACACGGAGAACATCCTGCCCGCCGCGGCCATGGCGGTCGAACTGGGCCTGGGGCCCGTGCTGACCGGGTTCGTGCTCCCCTTCTGGATCGTGGTCGGTTCCGCCGCCGGCGCCCTGCTTACCGTGGTCCTCAACCCGCTGCTCTACGATCTGAACATCCTGCGTACCTGGTCGCCGGGCATGGATGCCATCCAGACCACGCTGGTCAACGATATCGATTTCTGGATGAGCGTCCGCATCGGCACGGGCTTCGCCGTCGCACTGATCGGGGGATGGAGCATCCTTTCGGGCTTCAGGAAGCGGGCGGACGGCGCGAGGCGCGCGGGGTCGAACGCCGGACCGGACGGCGAATCATCCGGCGGAAATACGACGCCTCCCGGTCGAGGGGACTTTCCGCTCTCCGTGATCTTCGGCGCCTTCCTGCTTCTGACGGTGGGCTACGTCGTCCTGAGCTGGCGCCTCGTACCCGGATTCCCCATCCTCTTCTTCGTCTTCTACGGGTTCGTCTATACTCCGCTGAGTTCGTACGCGAGCGCCCGTCTGCGCGCGATCACGGGCGCAGACCTGCAATTCCCCCTCATCAAGGAAGCCACGTTCATTCTGAGCGGCTACAAGGGGGTGGACATCTGGTTCGCGCCCATACCCATCTTCAACTACGGGGGGCAGGCCCAGGCCTTTCGCGAAGTCGAACTTACCGGTACCCGGTTCACGAGCGTGCTGAAGGCCGAACTGGTCATGATCCCCGTCCTGCTCGTCTGCAGCCTGCTCTTCTGGCACTTCGTCTGGGGACTCGCGCCCATTCCGTCGCAGGCCTATCCCTACGCGCAGAAGTTCTGGCAGCAACAGGCCACGATGCAGGCGCTGTGGTACTCCAGCACGGCCGGGTCGGGGTTCGAATCCAGCTACCTGATCGAAGCGTTGAAGGTCCCGTACATGATCGGCGGCGCCGCCTTCGGCGTGCTGGCCTACGCCGTCCTGGCGGCCTTCAACCTTCCCGTCATGCTCATTTTCGGCATGATCGCCAGCGTGGGAACGGTGCCCCACGCCTTCATTCCCCAGTTTCTGGGCGCGCTGCTGGGCAGGTTCTACATGGAAAGGAAGTTCGGCAGGCGGAAATGGATGCGCTACACGCCGGTCCTGGCGGCCGGATACGCCTGCGGAACGGGGCTGGTGGGCATGGCTACGGTAGCTGTCGCGCTGATCTCAAAGACCGTGGCGCCCCTGGTCTACTGATCACCGTCTTTTCTGGTATACCGCTTCAATTCCTCGATGACGTCCGGCATGATGTCCAGCAACTTGCCCATGGGACTGCTGGGCGAATTCATGTGCAGCAATTGCGCGCGGTCCTGCTGGATGACCAGAAACGCGACCGGCTCGACCGATACGCCTCCGCCGGCCCCCCTCTTCTGATCGGCCTCGCCGCCGAACCCCCCGGCGCCGAATCCCAGGGAGAGCCTGGAAACCGGAACCACGTAGGCATCGCCGATATGCAGCGGCTTGCCGACGTGCACCTCGGTATCGGCGATCTGGCGCAGTTCCTCCAGCATGGTCTGGATCATTTCATTGACGGGCATGGCGGTCTCCTGTTTTTCTGGCCACGAACGGTCGATTCAATATAAGCCAGGCGCCGGTGCACGCACATGTATTTTTGACACCGCCCCCGGGGAACGCGCCAGGTCCGTATGCATGGAGCCCGAAGCGCGTGCGATAATTTCCCTTGACGACTAACCATACGTTGTGTACATTATCCGATCATATCCCATTGGAACATGGCAAAAACCTCTGCTTGAAGCTCCGCGAGCTCAGGGAGTTCAACCTCATGAAGGCGTTAACGGCCAAGCAGCAGAACGTATACGAGTACATACGCAGGAAAGTCGGCAGGATAGGGTATCCGCCCAGTGTCCGGGAGATCGCGCAACAGTTCGGAATCAGTACCCGCGCGGCCTACGATCACCTGCGGGCGATCGAGAAGAAAGGCCATATCCGGCGCGATCCCATGAAGCCCCGCGCGATAGAAATCGTGGGTTCCAGGAATACCCCCGGGGGGAGTGCCGACGATGTCGTTCAGGTCCCGCTACTCGGTCGGGTAGCCGCCGGGCTGCCGATTCTCGCCGAAGAGAACGTCGAGGAGTACATGACCTTCCCGGTCGGCATGGTGAAGCAGGGCGGGAACGTCTTCGCTCTCGAGGTGCACGGGGACAGCATGATCGAAGACGGCATCATGGACGGCGACTACGTCCTGGTCCGGGAACAGCCCGTGGCCGAGCCGGGTGAGACGGTGGTCGCGATGCTGGACGACGAGGCCACGGTCAAGCGGTTCTATCGCCGCAACAACCGCTTCGAACTCGTGCCCGCCCATCCGACGATGGAACCGATCATCGCCGACGAGGTATCCATCGTGGGCAAGGTGGTCGGGGTTTTCCGCAGAATGGGCTGAACCGGTATATTCGATCGAATCCGGCTGCGAATCGAACTGCAAATCGAATCCGGCTGCGAATCGATGATCAGGGAATGCCCCAGTTCCCCGGATTGAGCAGGTAGGGATCGTCGAGGGCCATATCCTCCAGCCTGGCGAGGATGTCCTCGCTCAGCCCCTCGCCATCTGACGCGGAAACCGCTTTCTCCAGGTACTCCAGCCTGTCCGCACCCACGATGACCGTGGAGATATCCGGTATCGTCAGCACGAAGCGCAGGGCCATTTCCGGCAGGCTGTAACGGGTCGCCGACTGGATGTCCACCAGGCGGTCGACGTGGTCGACGAGCGGCTTCAGCCTTTCGGGCATGAATCTGCTCTTGTCGGTAAGGGCCCCTTTCAGCAACGCGGAACGGACGATAATGCCGACTCCGCGCTTGCAGGCCCCGGGAATAACGCGCTTCAGGTAACGGCGGTCCAGGATGTTACAGGCAATCTGCAGCGTGTCCCACCGGCCATCCTCGATGGCCGCCAGGGCGGCCTCTTCGCTGTAGGAAGAGTACCCGGTGAATCGGATCTTGCCCGCCTTCCGGGCTTTTTCAATCTCATCCATCACCGCGCCGTCCCGGATCATCCGCAGCTCCAGTTCGAGCAGGTCCCTGCCGTGCACCTGAAGCAGGTCGATGCAGTCCGTCTGGAGCCTCGAAAGGCTCCGGTCGATCGACTCGGATATGCTTCGTCTCGATTCGGCGTAATCGAGCCCTTCGTCCAGCCGGTGCATGCACTTGGTGGCAAGCGCGTATTCCGACCGGCGGCCTTTGAGTGCCCGTCCGATGATCTCCTCGCTGTTGCCGTACTCGGCCGCGGTGTCGATGAAGTTCACACCCGAGTCGATCGCCCGGTTCAGCAGGTTCCTTGCGTCGGCCTCCGCCGGAACGCTGGATACGCCTTCTTCCTTCAGCCCGTACTCCATGCCCAGTTCAACCGTACCCAGGGATACCTCGGAAACGCTTAAGCCGGTCCGACCCAGACTTCTGTACCGCACGGTTTGATCTCCAGCGTGGTTTCGTCGGCTGAACGCGCCGTTTTACGGAATGACCGCCCGTGAGGGCGATCCGTCATTCCGGAGTACCCGGCCGGCGTCGCCGGTGTTCATCAGGAGGCCATCATGTCGACGTGGTCCGCGACACACCGGGCCAGGGCCTCCAGGTCATAGCCGCCCTCGAGCATCGATACCATGCGTCCGCCGCAGGCGTCTGCCACGAAGTCCAGCAGGATGCGCGACATGGCCTGGAATCCCGCGTCGGTGACCAGGGTCCCGGAAAGGGGATCGTCCACGTGGGCGTCGAAGCCCGCCGACAGGATGAAGAGGTCCGGCCGGTATGCCCCGATGGCCGGAACGATCCGGCGCGTCATCACGTCGATGTACATTTCGTCGCCTGAACCCGCGGAAACCGGGACGTTCAGCGTGAACCCCGCGCCTTCTCCCGTGCCCTTTTCCCATTCCTCGCCGGTAAAGGGGTACAGGGGAGACTGGTGGACGCTAACGTAGTACACCGAGGGGTCGTCCTCGAAGATCTCCTGGGTCCCATTGCCGTGATGGACGTCCCAATCCAGGATGGCCACGCGTTCCACCCCGTATTGAGACTGGGCGTATCGCGCCGCGATGGCCGCGTTGTTGTAGATGCAGAAGCCCATGCCCCGGTCGGTTTCCGCATGGTGACCGGGAGGGCGGGCAATGCAGAAGACCCGGTCCGCTTCCTTCGTCATCACCGCGTCAACGGCCCGGATCCCCGCACCGGCCGCCAACCGGGCTACGGCCTCGGATGCCGGGCAGACGGTCGTGTCGCCCGTGGGCAGATTCCGATATCCCCGCTCGCACCACCCGGCAACCGCGTCGACGTACGCCGCATCGTGCACGGCCTTGACTGAAGCTTCATCGGCGGTTGACGGGGAAAGGAACCGCAGACCGGCCGGCGTCGCGGCAACGGGAGCGGTCCCATCCAGGCCGAACCTGGAAAGGATGGATGTTATTCGCTCGGGTCGTTCGGGATGGAAGGGTCCCGTGTCGTGCCGGAGGAAATCGGGGTGGGTGATCAACGCGGTGGGCATGTTGTCGAAACGCGGGCGACCGAGGTCCCGGGAACCGGGCCTCCGGTCATAGCCTTTCAGTTACGGTCCCTGTTCTTGGAGAGCTGTTCGAAGTAATCGTTCACCAGGTCCCTGTACTCCGGGGGCACTTCCTCCTCCCGCGCCAGGTACAGGCGCTCCCTGCGGCGCATGTCCCTGACCTCCGCGCGTAACCCATCGTAGTAGTCCCGGAGGCTGCGGGCCAGGTTGTGGTGGAGCTCGTTCCATTTCCCCCGGTCGATCTTCCACGGTTCGTTGCCCAGGGCGAGCGCCCGGTCCAGGTCATCCCGCAACTGGCCGGACTCCCGGGACATCTGGGGGACCTGTCCGGACAGATCCCGCAGGCGCTGCAGCTGTCGCCGGTAATCCCGGGAGATATCGTCCAGGGACTGGGGATCGGGTATACCGCGGTTCAGCCGGTACAACCGCCGCTGGAGGTTCTGCCATTCCGACATGGCGTCCCGCGTGCGTTCCTGCGTCTGCGCAAGGTGATCCATGTCCCGGGCGATCAGCCTGTCCCGGGCGGTGCGGACCTGGTCCGCCAATCTGCCCAGCGCGGCGGAAATCTCTTCTTCCGTACGGGCCGACTGGTCCAGGGTGTCCCGTCTCAACAGCCGCTTTGAACGTTCGATCCGCTCATTCAGCCGGTTTTCATCGATCATTTCGAGGGCCTTTTCCGCCGCTTCCGCCGTCTCGGGCTGCTCCCGCGACGAACTCCTGGCCAGGTAGTCCAGATCCTGCCCGAGGCGTTCGAGATCGGTTCGTATCTCTTCCTTTGCCACTTCCACGCTCCTCAACCGTTCACGTACGAATCGGTCCAGGCGCTGCGCTTTCACCGCTTCATCCAACCCGCCGCGCCGTGTTTCAATCGCGTCCAGCCGGTTCCTTATCCCCTCGAACCCGCCATCCTGCTCAACCTTCAGTTCGCCGACGTTTCGCGCGAGCTGGTTCTGCCGCGCAGCCAGCTGTTCCGCCAGGCGCACGGCTTCCCGCGCCAGCCGCTCGAGCGACGCGCCCTGTGCCCGCTGCAACTGCCGGGACGCGTCGGACAACCTGCGGGCGGCCTGGGTACCGCCCTCAGCGGCTTGCTCGAGGCGGTCGCGCCGCAACTGCTCGACCGTTTCGGCCATGGCCTCGGAACTCTCACGCAGTTCCCTTTCCGCCTGGTCCAGCGTGGAACCGGCCGAACCCGGGCGCGGGTTCCGTGCGCGTGGGCCGGCTTCGGCCCCGGAGAGCGTTCGAGCGATCTCTTCCGTCTCCTGCCTGAGCTCCCGCTGCGACCTGGTGAGGCGGTCCAGCTCTCTGCGTCGCCCGGCTTCCTGCAGTTCCTCCGGTTCCGCTTCCGCCAGTTGCCGCATGCGGTCGTTCAACTGCTCCTGGCGCCTGGCCAGGTCGCGGATGCGTTGATGATTCTCATCCATGCTACGCTCCCGCTGGCGGTCCATGGCCGGCTGATCGGGACGCTCGTACCTGTTCCTTTCGTCCTCCAACTCGAGTTCGGAGGTGTCGGACAGGTCCAGCGGTGCCCGGTCCCCCATTCCGCGGCCCCGGTTCACCGTATAATCCCGCATCTGGGCATCGAGCCTGGTCAGGTACGTGAGCGCCGTACGCTCGTGCACCAGGGCCTCGTCGGTCGACCCGGAGCGCAACGCGTCGGAAGCGGCCGCCATCGGTTCAAGGGCCAGTTCCAGCGTTTCCACCATTTTCATGGCTTCCTGGGAGAATCCGACCAGAAACCGCGTGAAGGCGAGCGCCTCGTCCGCCTGCCCGCGCAGATCGTCCTGCACCGCGGCAATCGCCTCGAGGTCTTCTTCGACCCGGGTTCCGGGATTTCCGGCGAGTGTCCTCTTTACCCGCCACGTGGCCGAAATGATTTCCTTCTGCTTGCGGGAGAGGTGCCTCGTCTGCATTACATCGTTCCCGCCGCCTCCGCCACCACCGCCGCTTCCGCCCTCGCCCTGCCGGTAGGTTTCATCGAACGGCTTCACCTCGATAAAGTAGATGTCGGTCGCGGCTGTCCCGGCTTCCCCCCTGCGGTCACCCGCCGCCGCGTAGTAGGCGACGAAATCGCCCGGCTGGACCGACAGGTTTTCGAGGTAGACGACGTGTTCCCCTTCCCAGACCGTGCGGCTGGATTCGTCCTGCTGCGCGCCCAGGTCCACGACCTGTTCCTCCCCGCCGTTCACCGCGAAGTTGAGGGAAAAGGACGACAGGCCGAAATCGTCCACGGCCTCGGCGCGGATCGTGACTTCGTCAACGGGGGAAACCCGCGTGTCTCTCGTCGGTTCGAGGATGGCCACCCGGGGC
Source organism: bacterium (assembly GCA_965202605.1). Lineage (GTDB taxonomy): Bacteria > JAAXHH01 > JAAXHH01 > JAAXHH01 > JAAXHH01 > JAAXHH01. The sequence continues at coordinate 342,760 of OZ241838.1, read as the reverse complement.
GCCCGGTCCGGCAGCGCCCGGACGTAGTATTCCACCGGATCTTCGTTTTCGGCGTCGTCCGAGTCCACCAGGTGGATGAGATAGGACAGGTCCTCCCGCACCGCGAAGGATCCCTCCAGGTTCGTCCCCGCGGCTTCGAGGGGCTCCGTTCGGCCGTTGCTGAAGCGCAACTCGGCAGATTCGACCGCCTTGCTGGCGGTCACGGTCAGGGTAACCCGCGTGGCTACGGGCGCCGTGATGTCACCGCGGTCTTCCTCGATCTTCGCGGCCAGACCCGTATACGCGGGGAAGTCGTACCTCACGTCTATGCGCTCGACATAGGGGGGATCGAAGGCCGTAATGCGGAACTCCCGCGACCGGGTCTCGTCCACGGCCACGTAGTAACGCCCGTCCTCGCCGACTCGGGGGATGCTGCCTGAGAAGGTGCGCTCGTCATCCGTCGCATACAGATCCAGGCTCGACCAGTCACCGTCCTGCCCGAACCGGACGTACAGATTCGGGTCCGGAGACAGGCCGCTGCCCAGCCTGGCGGTTACGACCTGGCTGTCACCGCGCCTGACCCGCGTATCCCCGGGTTCCACCGTGATCGCGCCGGGACCTGCCGGTGCGGTGAAATCCCAGGACACCAGGCGCAGGGCGGAACGGCCGAAATAACCGGGGTCCAGGAAGACCAGGGTGAAGAGCAGGAGCGCGGCGAAGCCCGCGGCCGCATGCAGGCGGAGGTGCCGCCTGCGATCCACGACCTTTTTGAAATCGATCTGTTCGGAGTATTCGGCGACATGCTCCATGAGTTGGTCCAGGAGGGCCTGTTGCGGACCTTCGAGCCGCGCGTCGCCGTATTCCACGGCGCTGACGAAGGCGTCGTTCAGTTCCGGATGCCGTTCTTCGATGTATCGCGCGACCTGCAGGTCGGTGGGCGTCCGGCGAAGCGGAAGCGCGAGATACCTGAAGGCGAGATATCCAAGGACAACCAGGGCAATGGCCGGGAGCAGGATACCGACCGATCTGCCCGGATCGAAGACCTGAACCGCCGAAATGCAGAGGACAAGGAGGATCGCCCCGGCGATGGCGAGTACGGATACGCCGCGGAACACCAGCATGAGACGCCAGCGGTGGAGGACCCTGCGCAGGCAGGTGTGCAGCGTGGATCTATCTGATACCATGGATCACCTGTGCGTTCGATTCGCCAGGAAAGTTTCCCCGAGTACCAAAGCGACGAGCGTGAAGCCCAGAAACCACCAGAGCCGCTGACGGCGTTCCACTTCGGTGTCCCTGGCATGCCTGGCCAGCGATTCCGTTTCACGGGACTCGGGGCTCTTCGCTACGGGATTGACCACGGCCGAGGCAAAGGCCTCCGGGTCCATCCTGGCGAAGTCGGATTCCCGGGTGTCGAGGTTGACCGCGAAGGTCCGCGGGCTTCCTTCCGTCTGGATCCGGTACAGCCCGGGTTGCCGCGTTCGCGTGAACAGCTTCGTTCCCGTCCGGGACTGTTCCACCGGGACCCGCTCGCCGGACGGGAGCATCACGTGGCGGGCCTCGGCAGGAAGCCTCACCGCCTCCCCCGTCAGACTGTAGGCGCGGGCCGCCCGGTCGTACATCGAACCGCGGGAAGCCAGGTAGTCTATACATTCGTAAAGGAACGGAACGAATACCTCTCGAATGGGAAAATCGTTCCAGGTCAGGTCGAAGGTAGACAGAAACAGGAGCGTCCGACCGTTTCCCAGGGGCTTTTCCGCCAGTGCCGCGCTACCGTCATCGAAGCGGCCCGGGACCGACGCCGAGGAGTCGGGTTCGAGCCTGGCCGTGCCGTAGAACCGCACCGTGCCGAAATCCCCGTGGCGGGGACCGGAAAAGGACTGAAAGACCGGGTGCTGGTAGTTCACGTCGGTCAGCAGCCGGTACCGGTCTCTCAGTGCGTCCGGGAATGAAACCGACTCGATGCGTCCGGGCAGCAGTCCGCCGAAGGACGAATTGAATATACCAGGAGAAACGGCGGGATTCAAGCCGATAATGAGACTGCCGCCCGATCGCACGTAGCCGGTCAGCCTGTCCTTCGCGGCCCGCGGCAGGGCGGACAGGTTGGCGGAAACGACGACGTCGTATCCCGCGGGATCGATCCCGGGCAACGCGCTTGCGGATCGTACGTCAACGGAAACGGGCGGGTCCTGGCGCAATGACAACGCCTGGGACAGGTAGTAGGCGGCCTCGGATGGGCGGTCCGGTCGGATGCGTTCCTCCACGCACAGCACGCGCAGGGGAGCGGGCGCGTCCACGGTGAAGTAGAACCGGTTGTCCACCGGGAGCCCATCTTCCCCGAACAGCACGACGCCCGTGTTCACGTCTGACTCGAAGGTTTGCCTGAAGGTCTCCACGTGAGCGGTCCGCGGGGGTATATTGATCCGTCGCGCCGCGGCCGCGCGACCGTTGACCTGGAGCGTGAGCTCGTCCTGAAAGGGCGTCTGGCCGTAGTTCCGAATCCGTACGACCACGTCGCGTGTCCGGTCCTCCGCGGTAAGCGCGGCGGGGATTTCCACGCCGGTAACGGCCGTGTTGTCATCCTGCTCCTCCCAGACGTCGATCATCCTGAACTGCACGCCCGGACTGAGCTTCCACCCGGCCGATCGGGGATTCCAGCCGGATTGCTGAAAATCGGACACGAGGTAGAGGGTGCGCCTGTCGAAGTCGGCCCCGCTCAATTGATCGTCGGCCGCCCGGAGCGCCTCGACGTAGTCCGTCCCTTCGAACGTCGGCTCGACCTGGGTATCGAGCAGGGCGGGCAGAACGGAGTGGTCGGGACCGAGCTCCCGAACGACCCGGGCCTGGGCGGCGAAGGTCAGCAGGGCGACCTGGTCGCCTGTCTGAAGCCCGTCCAGGACTTCGGCGGCCCGGCGCCTGGCCAGGGCGATCCGGTTCCCGAAACCCATGCTGTAGGACGTGTCGATCACAATCGCCACGGCTTCCGGCTGCGAACCCGCGAAGAGGCTTTCTCCCTGGTCCCGGATGAAGGGCCGTGCGAAGATCACGGCGAGGAGCGCGCAGGCCGCCATGCGCAGCAGAAGGAGCAGAAGGCGCCGCAGCTTCTGCTGGCGGACCACGGCGCGTTGGGACGCCACGAGGAACCGGACCATGCTGAAGACCTGGACCCCGGCCCGCTGCCTTCTGACCAGGTGCAGGATCAGCGGGATCGCCGCGCCGAGGGCGCCGAACAGAAACGTGACGTTCAGGAAGGCCAGATCCATGACTCAACCCACCGCGATGGCAGGCTTACCGTTTCACCATGCGCCTGCTCAGATAGGAGAACAGTGCGAAATCCAGCGGCCTTTCGGTTTCCATGCGCTCATAGTCGACCCGGATCTTCGCGCATCCCGTCCTGATCGATTCCATGAATGCCCGGACGGCTTCCAGGTATTCCTCGCGAATGGCCGAAGGCGTGACCGTGATCCGCTCGCCGGTCTCGGGGTCGTCGAACCTCGCCGTCTCGGTAAAGGGGAAGGTGAGTTCTTCCCGGTCGACGATGTGAAACACCAGCACTTCGTGTCCCTTGAAGCGAAAGTGCATCAGGGCGTTCATCATCTGTTCTACGTCGTCGATCAGATCGGAGATCAGGATGACCAGTCCCCGCCTGGGGATCGATTCGGCGAGCTCGTGGAGGGGTCTGCCGATATCGGTCCCTTCGGCGGCGCTCAGCCCTTCGAGCGTGGAGTGTATGGCGTGCAGATGGGTACGCTTCGAACTGGGCGGAAGATAGTCGTGGACGACCCGGTCGAAGGTAACGAGTCCCACGCCGTCTCCCTGTCGCATGATCAGGTACGCCAGGGAAGCCGCGAGGTACGAGCCGTATTCGAGCTTGTCCAGTCCGCCGGCCTGCCTGGACCGCCTGGACCGCCCGGACCGCCCGGAATGCCGGCTGCCGTACCCCATGGACGCGCTGCGGTCGAGCAGCAACACGCATTGCAGGTTGGTTTCGTCCTCGTATTCCTTGACGTAGTACCGGTCCGACCGGGCCACGGCCTTCCAGTCCACGTGCCGGATGTCCTCACCCGGCGTATACTGCCTGTACTCGACGAATTCCACGCCGAACCCCCGGTACGGGCTCTTGTGGAGACCGGATACGAATCCTTCGACCACGATCCGGGCGCGCATTTCCATGGTGGAAAGGCGGGAAAGGGTCCCCGGATCCAGGAATCGCGGGACTTCTGCCATGTCGGTGTCTTTGCCCCGAAACAGGTGATTACATGCCGGACCGCGGCGCCGGAACGGCCTCGAGCAGCCGGTCGACGATGTCCTCGGACGTGATCTTTTCCGCCTCGGCGTAGAAATTGGTCAGGATGCGGTGACGCAGGACCGGATGGGCGAGGACGCGGACGTCGTCGCAGGAAACGTGTCCACGGCCGTTGAGCAGCGCCCTCGCCTTGGCGCCCAGGATCAGGTACTGCGAGGCGCGCAGTCCCGCCCCCCAGGAGACCCAGTTCTTCACGAACTCCGGCGCGTCCGCACTGGAGGGCCTGCTCATGGTCGCCAGGCGCACCGCGTACCGGGCAACCTGTTCGGAGACGAGTACTTCCCGGACCAGCCGCTGGTATTCCCGGACCACTTCGCCCGACAGCGTCGTGTCGACGGAGACCGTTTCCGCGGAGGTGGTCGTCCGGGCCACGGCCACTTCATCGTCTTCCTCGAGGTACCCGATATGGATATTGAACATGAACCGGTCGAGCTGGGCCTCGGGCAGCGGGTAGGTCCCCTCCAGTTCGATGGGATTCTGGGTCGCGAGGACGAAGAAGGGTTCATCCAGCAGGAACGTCGTGCGCCCGGCGGTCACCCGGTGTTCCTGCATGGCTTCGAGCAGGGCGGCCTGGGTCTTGGGCGGCGTCCGGTTGATTTCGTCCGCCAGTACGATGTTGCCGAAGATCGGACCCTTGATGAAGGTCAGCGAGCGTTGCCCCGTGGCCTTGTCCTCTTCCAGGATTTCCGTTCCGGTGATGTCGGCCGGCATGAGGTCCGGCGTAAACTGGATGCGGCGGAACTCCAGGTCCAGCACCTGGGCGAAGGTCTTGATGAGCAGGGTCTTGGCGAGTCCGGGCACGCCGGTCACAAGGCAGTGGCCTCCCGCGAACAGGGCGATCAGCACCTGTTCGAGGACCTCTTCCTGGCCGGTGATCACCTTGCGGACCTCCGCCAGGATCTTTTTCCGCCCTTCCTGGAAGGCTTCGATGCGGATCTGCTGGGGGCCGTCTTCCGTGGCGTGTTGCGCGGCGTCGGTCGTCGTCATCGGCCGGGGTCCTTTCCGCGGGTCTCGTGCTCAGCCGTTCCCGTCGTGAGATTTGAAATACGCGATGGTCTTTTTCATGCCCTCTTCGAGGGAGATTCCGGCTTCCCAGTCCAGGATCTGGCGCGCCCTCGTGGTGTCGGGGCGTCGCAGCTGGGGGTCGTCCTGTGGAAGCGGCCTGAAGACGACTTCGCTGTCGGAGCCGCACAACCGGATGACGGTGCGGGCGAGTTCGAGGATGGTGATCTCGTTTTCGTTGCCGATGTTCACCGGTTCGTGCTCGCCGGAATGCATGAGCCGCACAATGCCTTCGATGAGATCCTCGCAATAGCAGAAACTGCGGGTCTGCCGTCCTTCGCCGAAGATCGTCAGCGGCTCGCCTCTGAGCGCCTTGGTGATGAAGGAAGGCGCGACGCGGCCGTCCGCGGGTCTCATCCGGGGGCCATAGGTGTTGAAGATCCTCACGATCCGCGTGTCGATTCCGTGTTTACGGTGGTAGGCCATGGTGAGGGCTTCAGCGAAGCGCTTCGCCTCGTCGTAGACCCCCCTGACGCCAATGGGATTGACGTTTCCCCAGTAACTCTCCGGCTGCGGGTTCACCAGCGGGTCGCCGTAGACCTCCGACGTGGACGCGAGGAAGAATCCCGCTTCCTTGGCCCTGGCCAGTCCGAGGGCGTTGTGGGTGCCCAGGGCGCCTGCTCTCAGTATCTGGATCGGCACGCGCTCGAAGTCGACGGGACTCGCAGGACTGGCGAAATGCATGATGAAATCCACGTCGCCTTCTATTTCCAGGTATTCCGACACGTCACGCTGGAGATAGGTAAATCCTTCGCGGTCCAGGTTGTGGGCGATGTTGACGGTCCGGCCGGTGATCAGGTTGTCGACGGCGACGACCTGGTGTCCGTCGGCCAGCAGCCGGTCGCACAGGTGGGAACCGAGGAATCCCGCACCTCCGGTTACGACGACGCGCAAGCACTATTCCTTTCATGGGCAATTCGTGTCGCGAAAATCAAGCAGGATAAAAGGGAAAAATACCGGGGTTTCGCTCAAGGTGTCAAGCGCTCTTTTCGACCGGGATCTCTCTGTTGACAGTCTCTTTTTATCCTTTTATAATCGTTGCAGTACCTGCCAGGAAGCAGCCTTCCGGAATCGACACAACCGGGAATGGGCGAAGGAAAGTGGCCAAGGCCTGTAAGACACTCACTGAATCAGACATAGACCATTTTCTACGGCGGGGGCATGTTGTCCTGAGAGGTTGTTTTTCCAGGGATCTGGCCGCCGACTGGCGTGAATTCGCTTTCAAGCGCCTCGGCTACGACCCTGATGACGCCTCGACCTGCGGAGGAACCGCGCGTTCATCTCCCACCCATGAACCGGGTGCCGGAGCGTATCAGAGATCATAAGAAGGTGTTGGAGGAACAGAAAAAGCGACTCGCGGCGGGATAACGATTTGCCGGAGAAACACGTTCGTCGTTACTGCCGGCAGTTCTTCCGTTTGCCCCATACTGCATATCAATCATCTGAAACAATACCGCGCAAACTCAGGAGACGGCTATGTTCGCAGATCTGCGGGATCAGGCAACAGTGCGCAATGGCGATGACCTCGTGCGTCATCTCCGGAACTTCCCTCTCGAACTGAAGATTACCGCCGGCGTCTGGTTCTTCTCGCCGTCCCAGATCAGGTTCCACGAAGCCTACATGGACCCTTATTCCATCGAGGAGCGCCTGGATATCGCCGGTGAGCTGGCCGAACACGGCCTGTGCGGCATAGAGGCCCACTATCCCAATGAGATCAATGAGGAAAACGCCCATCTTTACCAACAGCTTGAGAAGGATACGGGCGTGCGGCTCATTACGGTGATCCCCAATCTCTTCTGGGATGCCCGGTTCGAATTCGGTTCCCTGTCGTCCCCCGTGCCCGAGGCGCGCCGCGCCGCCATCGACCGGGTGGTCGAGACGCTCCGGATGAACCGGGAGCTGGACACGGACTTCATGGTCGTGTGGCCCGGCGGCGACGGGTACGAACTGAATTTCGGGACCGATTTCTACGCCATGTGGGACCTCTTCGAATCGGGCCTTGCCGAGGCGCTGGACGCCGTACCTGGGATACGCACGGCCATCGAACCGAAGCCTTACGAGCCCCGGGGCAACAACATCTACCGGAACACCACGGACGGCATACTCATGGCCCGGAACGTGGACGAACGGCTCCAGGCCCCCGGGAACCGGGCGCTCCTGGATGAAGGCCACGCCATCGTGGGCCTGAATCCCGAGCTCGGTCACGTCCTCATGGGGTTCGAGGACTTCCCCTATGCCCTGAGCCGTATCCTCCGGCAGGGCCGGCTGGCTCACACGCACTGGAACAGTCAGCCCCTGGGCAACTACGACCAGGACCTGCAGGTGGGCATCGTTTCGCCCGAACAGATTTTCGCCGGCATGTACGCGCTGAAGATGTACGGTTACCGGGGACACATGGGAATAGACATCTTTCCGGAACGCATCCCCATTCGGCAGGCCCTCATCAACTCCATCGACCGCATGAAGGCGATCGCCGAGATGACAGAACAGGTAGATCATGAACTGGTCGTCGCATGCATGGAACGTCCCGACCTCAACCGGGGCGTCATCGAAGCCCACCTGACCCGCCTGTTCCATCCCTCGGCCACCGGGCTGAGCGCGATGCCTGCGTATCGAAAAGGCTAGGGCCGGGCAGCGGCGACAGGGATTCCACGGCCGATAAGCCGCCTGCCCACCCCCGTCGTCCGTCAAAGAGCCGCCCGCATCTCCGCGGCAACTACCGGCTCCCGAAGGCGTATAATCCCGTAAAGCACCGTTTCCGCAGACAGGGGGTTACATGCGAGACACCATACGGGTCGCCGGCGTGCAGATGGATTTGAAGCTCGCCGAGACCGAACAGAACCTGCTCAGGATTTTCGACGCCATGCAGACGGCCTCCCGGGAGGGGGCGGACCTGGCCGTGTTTCCCGAGTGCGCGCTGACCGGCTACTGTTTCTACGACCTGGACGAAGCCCGGGCGTACGCGCAGCCCGTTCCCGGTCCTTTCACCGAGCGCATCGAACGCCAGTGCCGGGAACTCGACATCCACGTCATCGTGGGCCTGCTGGAGGCGGATGGATCAAGTATATACAATTCCGCGGCCTTCATCGCCCCCAACGGACTGATCGGGCACTACCGCAAGATCCATCTCCCCTATCTCGGTATCGACCGATTCCTGTCTCCCGGCGACCGCCCCTTTCGCGTGTATGATTCCGAAGTCGGCCAGGTCGGGCTCAATATCTGTTATGACGCGGCGTTTCCGGAAAGCGCGCGCGTGATGATGCTCCATGACGCGGAACTGATCGCCCTGCCCACCAACTGGCCGGTGGGCGCCGACTGCAACACGGAGTTCGTGATCAATACGCGCGCCTTCGAGAATCGCGTCAACTATATCGCCGTGAACCGCGTGGGCCGGGAAAGGGGAACCAACTTCATCGGCCAGAGCAAGATCGTCGATTTCACCGGGCGCACGCTGGCGGAAGGAGACCGGTCCCGCGAGGAGGTCATTTATGCCGACGTGGACCTGGCAGGCGCCCGTGAAAAGCACATCGTAAACGTGGCCAAGGCCTATGAACTCGACCGCCTGGAAGACCGCCGTGTGGAGTTCTACGGCCCCATCGTCGAGGGAGAAAGTCCTTGACACGGCAGTTCCCCGAACCTTAGTTTCTGCGGGGTATGGGGCCTGTGGGTATACGAGGTCGCCGTGGATGAGGAGGGCAGGTGCTGCCTTGCTGGGTTGTCCGGGCCGGCACGATGGAATACGGCGTGGCGCTGTCTCTTCAGCGGAGTCTGCTTGCGGCGCGTCGTTCCGGCCTGATCGACAATGTGCTCCTGCTTCTGGAACATCCCCCCACGTACACGATCGGTCGTCGGTTGAGAGCGGAGGAACACCTGCTCTACGGGCAGGAAACGCTCAAAGCCCGTGGAATACGAGTCTACGAAACGGACCGCGGAGGAGACGTCACCTGCCACGGTCCCGGGCAGCTGGTGGGCTATACCATCTTTGATATCGCGGCGTGGTACCAGGACGTCTACCGGTACCTCCGCGATCTTGAAGCGGTGGTTATCGGGCTGCTGGGCGATTTCGGCGTCACGGCCCGCCGCCTGGATGGGATTACCGGGGTCTGGGTGGAAAACAGAAAGATCGCCGCCCTGGGCATAAGGGTCAGCCGGTGGACCGCCATGCACGGGTTTTCCCTGAACGTGCGTCCCGACCTCACCCTGTACGAAGGCATCGTCCCGTGCGGCATCGCAGACCGCGAGGTCACCTCGCTCGAAAGTATCCTGGACCGGCGGGTATCCATGGAAGAAGTGGAGAGGGGGCTTCTCCGTCACCTGGACGACGTTTTCAATATGTCCTTCGAGGAGACGACCCTCTCCGAATTGAAGCAGAGATTATGATTTCAGCATGCCACACCGCATCCAGGAGGCGCCATGAACGTTGAGACCGCCCCCGCCCTGTCAGACCCCGACCTTAACGAGTCCGACCTCGACGATCTCGGCCTCGGACGGGCCGACTACCGAATCTTCTATCATACCATGCGCCTTCAGCGGGAATTCGAAGAGCGCGTTTACCGGCTGTTCCGGCAGGGCAGGCTCGTAGGCGCGGCCTACGCGGGCGCCGGCCACGAGGCCATCGCCGCGGGAAGCGCCCACGCCCTGGGCGACGCGGACATCCTGGTTCCCATGCACCGGGTGATCGGCGCCCATTTCCTCCGGGGACACACCGCTCGCGACATGATGTGCCAGTATCTCGGCCGGGCCAATGGACCGACCGCCGGCAAAGACGGCAACATGCACTGCGGGAACTGGGACCACCGTATCGTCGGGATGATCAGCCATCTCGGCGCGAACATCCCCGTGGCCGCGGGTGTGGCCCTGGCCAGCAAGATCCGGGGCGACGGGGCCGTCTCGATCACCTACATCGGCGAGGGCGGCTCGAGCATCGGCGATTTTCACGAAGGACTCAACTTCGCGGCCGTGCACAGGCTGCCCATGGTGTTGATCGTCGAAAACAACAAGTTCGCCTACTCCACGCCCACCCGGTACGAGTATGCCTGCGACAACATCGTGGACCGGGCCCGGGGATACGGCATCGCGGGCTCGCTGATCGATGGTACGGACGTGCGCGCCGTGTACAAGGCGACGCGGGACGCCGTGGATCTCGCGCGGGAAGGCGGCGGCCCGACGCTGATCGAAGCCCGCTGCACCCGGCTGCTGGGGCACGCCCAGCACGACGATGCCTTCTACGTCCCGAAAAAGATCATGGAGGACGGGTGGAACAACGATCCGGTAGTGAAGGTTGAAAACCTGCTGTTGGAACGGAAGTACTTCACCCGCGAAGAAATCGACGGGATCAGGGAAGAGGTAAAGGGCATCGTGGACGACGCGGTAGACTACGCGGAACAGAGCCCAATGCCCGAACCCGAAGCAGCGCTCGAAGGCGTCTACGCGGACTGATGTCCCCAACCGGAACGACCCCATGCCCCCCGTAACCTACCTGGAAGCCATATCGGCGGGACTCCGAGAAGAGATGGAGCGGGATGAAAGCGTCTTCTGTCTCGGCGAGGACATCGGAGTCTACGGCGGAGCGTTCAAAATCACGAAGGGATTCCTGGACGATTTCGGAGAAGACCGGGTGATCGACGCCCCCGTGGCCGAATCCGTGATCATCGGCGCGGCCATGGGCGCGGCGCTGATGGGCATGCGGCCCGTGGCCGAAATGCAGTTCGCCGACTTCATCACCTGCGGGTTCAATCAACTCGTCAACAACGTGGCCAAGACCCGCTACCGCTGGGGCGCCGCCGTGCCCCTCGTGGTGAGATGCCCCTCCGGGGCCATCGGAAACGCCGGCCCGTTTCACTCGCAGAACCCGGAGGCCTGGTTCTGCAAGGTGCCCGGCCTCAAGGTCGTGGCGCCGGCCACGACCTACGACGCGAAAGGGCTCCTCAAGTCATCCATCCGGGACAACAACCCGGTGCTGTTTTTCGAGCACAAGGGCCTGTACCGGTTTCCGCGGATCAGGGAAGAGATCCCCGAAGAGGACTATACCGTGCCCATCGGCGAGGCGGCGATTCGCCGGGAGGGCGTCGACGCGACGATCATCACCTATGGAAAGATGGTCTTTCACAGCCTGGACGCCGCCGAAACCCTGGCCGGCGAAGGCGTCGAGACGGAGGTGCTGGACCTGAGGTCCCTGTTGCCTTACGACAAGCAGGCCATTCTCGAATCCGTTCGGAAGACGAACCGGCTCCTGGTCGTACACGAAGATACGCTGACCGGAGGTTTCGGCGGTGAAATCGCCGCGGTGGTGGCCGATGAAGCCTTCGAGCATCTCGACGCGCCCGTCCGCCGGCTGGCCGCCATCGACACGCCCGTACCCTTCAGTCCGCCGCTGGAGAAATTCTTTCTGCCTGACACGCGGAAGGTGACCGCGGCTCTCCGGGAACTCCTGGCCTACTGAGTGTCGGTCGATCGCTTAGCACAAAGAGGATACGCAACGTGAACATCACAATGCCCCGGCTCGGTGAAAGCGTCGAGGAAGGAACGGTCATCCGCTGGCTGAAGCAGGTCGGCGATCCCATCGAGCGGGACGAGTCCGTGGTGGAAATCACCACCGACAAGATCGATACGGACATACCCGCCATAGCGGGCGGCGTGCTGAGCGAGATACGCGTGGCCGAGGGAACGACGGTGGCCATCGGAGAGGTCATCGGCGTCATTGATACGGGAGACGAAGAGGTCGCCGGATCGACCGGGGCCGAAGCCAAGGAGCAGCCGGACGGCACCGGACCGGAACCGGAGACGATCGAAGCCGACGCGCTGACCCCGGCCGCCGCGGACGGCGGCGATGGGGGCCCGTTGAGGCGAAAGCGTTCCGAGCGGTTCTACTCGCCCCTGGTCCTGCGCATCGCCCGGGAAGAACGTATCGACATGACTACCCTTGAATCCCTGGAAGGAACCGGCAAGGGGGGCCGGGTGACGCGGGACGATCTGCTCACCTACCTGGAACGGCGCGCATCCCGGATTCCCGAACCGGCCGCGGAGCAGGAAGACGACACCGAGTACGTGTCGGTCTCACGTCCCGCAGGCACCGAAGAAGCCCGCGTCGTGAACATGGACACCCTGCGCAAGGCCATCGCCAGGCACATGGTCCACAGCAAGGAAGTGTCGCCCCACGTAACCTCCGTGTCGGAAGTCGACATGACCCACGTCGTGCGCTTCCGGGACGAGGCAAGGGAACGGTTCCAGCAGAAGACCGGCATCAAGCTGACGCTGACCCCGTTCTTCATCACCGCCATCGTCGACGCGCTTCGGGCGAACCCCATGCTGAACGCCACCATGGACGGCGACCGGATCCTGCAGTGGAAGCACGTGAACATGGGGCTGGCGGTCGGACTCGAAAAGGGCGTCGTGGTGCCGGTAATCCGTCACGCGGACGAGATGGATTTCGCGGAGATCGCCGAGGCGGCCCACGACCTGGCCAAGCGGGCCCATGACCGCAAGCTGTCCCCGGACGATCTGAAGGGCAGTACCTTCACGCTGACGAATCCCGGCATGTGGGACACGCTGTTCGGCACGCCGATCATCAACCAGCCCGAGGCGGGCATCATCGCCACGGGAAGCGTCAAGAAGCAGGTCGTCGTGCAGGCGGATGACTCCCTGGCCATCCGGTCCATGATGTTCATGAGCCTTTCCTTCGATCACCGGTTCATCGACGGACTGAACGCCGCCCGGTTCATAAGGGACATCACGCGCGGCCTGGAGTCTTTCGATACCGGCCGGGTCGGGGTCTGACCCGGCTTCAGGGTCCGGGCGAGTCCAGGCGGGACCGCGAGGAGCGGAAATGACCGTGGCGCCCGGTTCACCGCATATCGGCACGATGGGATGGACCTACAAGGACTGGTCGGGCCCCTTCTACACCCGCGACGCCGACCGGAAAGAGCTCCTGCGGTACTACGCCCGGGTTTTCGACGCCCTCGAAATTGACAGCACCTTCCATTTCATCCCCAAACCGGAAGTGGTGACCGCCTGGCGCGACCGTACCCCCGATACGTTCCGGTTTACGGCCAAACTCCCCGGTAAAATCACCCACGAACGAGGGTTGATGGAAGCGGAGGAGTTGCTTGTCCCGTTCCTGGCGAGCATGGCCCTGCTGGGCGACCGGCTCGGATGCCTGCTCGTTCAGCTCCCTCCCGGATTTCAATGCAACCCGGGAACTTACAACCGCGTGGAGACCTTCCTGAAACTGTTGCCTGCCAGGGACTTCCGCTTCGCCTTCGAATTCCGCCACGCATCCTGGATCAAGCCGGAGGTATTCAAGCTCCTTCGCACGCACGGCGTGGCCTGGACCATCCAGGATCATCCCGGGATCATGCCGATCGTGCCCGAGATCACCGCGGATTTCACCTACATCCGCTGGATGGGTGATACGGAGGACCCGCGCATCGGCCACTTCAGGGAGTCCGTCGTCGACCGTACGCAGGAGCTCATCAAGTGGGCGGAACGGCTCAAGCGGGACATCCTTCCCCGGGTCGACACGCTGTACGGGTTTTTCAACAACTACTATTCCGGCCATTCGCCCACCGACTGCAACCGGATGAAACGGCTCCTCGGCCTGGATACCGTTGCCCCCGATTTCGATCGCCAGTTGAGTCTGTTCTGATTCGGCCCGCGCCTTTGCGTACCTTTCCTGAAGTCTAGTCGTAATCCACGGTCAAGCCAGGGGAGGTGGGCAGGGCCTGGCAGGTGAGAATGGCACCTTGCGCCAGATCGGCGTCGCTGAGGGCCATTCTCGCCCTCAGGTGGACGTCACCGGCGTGTAGAAGGGCACGGCAGGCACCACATACACCGGATTCGCAGGAATAGGGGGGCTTCGCGCCAAGGGCACGGACGGCATTCAACACAGTCTGCCCGGCCTTCACGGACACCTGGAGCGATTCGCCGGCAAGCCGCACCGTCGCAACGGCGGCAATCCCCTCTACGGAGAGGTCCGGCGGTACGACCGCACCGTAACTTTCCGTATAGATACGCCCATCCGGGACGTCAAGGCCCATCAAAGCTGCGCGGACTTCGGCATTCATCTCCCCTGGTCCGCAGATGTAATACTGAGTGTCCTGGGCGTAGGGTGGATGCTCGTCGATGAATTCCGACACCGCCCCGGCGTCGATTCGGCCCCGTCCCCAGCCAGGGATGGACGACGTCCGCCCGGGCCGTGTCAGGAAGTGCCGGACGGTCAGCCGCCCACCCGATTCCTTTTCCTCCCGGGTAAGGGCTTCGCGAAAGATGACGGCGTTTTCGTTCGAGTTGCCATAGGCCAGGTGGATCACCGAGTGAGGTTCGGCCACCAGAACGGACCGGATCATGGCGTACAGCGGAGTGATGCCGCTTCCCGCGCCGAAGAAGTAATACGTTCGCCGCGCCTGCGGCTCGGGAACAAGGCAGAACCCCCCGAAGGGCGGCATCACGTCGACTACATCCCCTGCGGCCAGACAGTCGTTGATGTGGTTTGATACCAGGCCGCCGTCAACGCGTTTGACGGTAATGCGCAAAGGCTCGCTGTCGAACGGCGAGTTGGAGATGGAATAGGAACGACGAACCTCGGTACCGTTCAGGTCGAATCTCAGGGTTACGTGTTGGCCGGGCTGCCATTGAATCGCGGACGGAGTCTCAAAAAGCACGCTGATGGCGTCCCGGGTCTCGATCCTGGTTTCCAGCACGCGCAAGCTGCGGAATCCGTCGGTGTCCGGCTTCGTATCTGTGCCCATCGGACCTCATATATGCTGGTCAAGTTCCCAGACCGGGGTCACGTATGCCCTCGTTCCGCGCTATGGCTGACGTCCGTGGAGCGGGCAGCGCGGATCGTCAGTCCGCCGGTAGTCCCATTCGTCCTTCCACCCAGTCCTGCACCAGTTTCTGGTGGCCGCGCACCCCGGATTCTCCCTCTGACGACGGACCGTGCTCGAAATACGGGCTCTTGAGCGATTTCTGCTGCTGTTCACACGCGTAGATGTCCTCGGCCATGAAGTCGCCGGACGTCAATGGATCGTCGCCGGCCCCGTCGTCGTACTTACCGCGAACTCGATTCGCCCAGAACATGAAAGAGCGCGTTGCCTGCCGGGTGAAAGCCCACGTGGATGCGTCCGCCAGTCGAGTGCGGGTGATCACCCGGGTCTCGCCCGGGCTCAGGGGTGTTACGTGGAACACAGACCACGAGCTTTCAAGCTCGGACAGACCGATACCTGGGAAAAGCATGGGAACCCAGGCGCCTGCTTCGTCTGCGGATATGACAAAGGGATAGGGTGCTTTTTTCTCGATCTGTTCGGCATAGTCCGTCGTCAATGGCTCATGGAAGGCAAAGTGCGGCCCCACGAAACCCGATTGGATCCGCGAGTGGTCATACATGGACAACGTACCGGAGTGAAGATGGGAAAGGTGGTAACCGTCTATGTAGTTCTCTACAACGATCTTCCAGTTGGCGGCAATGATGTGTTCGGTACGTCCCTCAGCGTATTCAGGAAGATTTACCACTTCGTGCGGACCCAGGTGCGGCTCGATTTCGCCGAACCACTGCATGATCGAACCCGCGTCTTCCTCGGGATGGACCCAGAGCATACCCCGCCAGAGGTCTACCGATGCTCTCTTTAGTCGGATGTTTTTCAGGTCCACGCCGGGAAACTGGGTTTCGGCGGCTGGAACCGAAACCAGACGGCCCTCGAGATCATAAGTCCAGTCATGATAGGGACAGACGATTGCGCGCTGGGTTTTCCCAACGGCTCGCAGCAGTTGAGTTCCCCGGTGACGGCAGATGTTGTGAAAAGCGCGTAGCCGCCTGTCCCGCCCCATCACGACGAAAAGGTTATTCAAACCGGCCTGGATCGAAATATACTGGCCAGGTTCGCTGATATCCTCTGCGAAACCGGCAAAGGCCCAGGTGCGGGAAAAGATGCATTCCTGCTCCCTGTCGAACCACTCTTGAGACGTATAGGCCTCGACCGGAAGGATGGGCATTGTCCGGCGGTTATTCATTGGCGGATTCCATCCAGAGCGCAGCATCGGGAAAGAAGTCATAGAGAACAACCAGTACCGCCAACACCACCCAGGTGATGCCTACAAACCAGAATATGAAGGGGTGCTCGTCCTGGCGAATCGTCTGGATCACGAAAGCCTGGCCCGTTACGAAGGCCGTGAGTGTCCAGTAAAGGAAAAGCAACCCCCATACCCAGTACCACTCCGCGATGGTTGCGATAAGCAACGCGGCCATGACCACCAGGGTCGGCCACTTGTTTCCATCTGCGAAATTACTGGAGCGATCAGCACTGGAGTGCTTCGGTGTCTGAGCGTTCATTTCTTGCGTCCTCCCCGGAGACGTTGGTTCGTCGTTGTTTCTCACACTGCCGCGGATCAAGACCACCACGGGCGTGCCTTCGCAAACGCGAAACGATCGGTCTTTACCCGACGATTAAGGCGTTGAAGTTGCAAAGGTATTAATCTTTAGTGGGGATATTTAAAAGTTTAATGTCAGTAAAGACGGGCCAGGTGCTAATCCAATGCCGGGAAGTCTTCCTGGTCCCGCAGGGTGTAGGACAGCAGGGCCAGGTCGTGCAGGCTGCCCTCGATGTCGCGGACCTGATCGGGCAGGATGGCGCGCTGAACAAAGCCGACCAGTTGCAGCAGCAGTATGGCGCCCCGCTGGACGTCCACCATGCACTCGGCGTTGAGCTGCTCGATGGACCCGGTATGGAGCGCGACGGATATCAATTCGTTGATCATTTCGACGGCCAGGCCCTGTCGGCGGAACTCGGGGTGAACGACGAGGCGAAGTTTGCCTATGTGGCTTTTCCATCCGCGCCGCTCGCGATGGAGCGATACTTCGGCGACTATCTCGTCGTCCACGATCGCCACGATGGGAATGACGATGTCCCAGTCGATGTTGCTGCACCATCCCTCGATGATGCTTTTGTCGCGGATATCGTCCTTCAGGAAGATCCGGTCCTTGCGCGGGATCGATTGGAAAAAGACGTAGAGCGCTTCCACGTCCTTTGATTCGAGCGGGCGGATCGTAACCCTGGTGCCGTCCTTCAGCGTCTCCGTCTTCGGATACTCCTGGGCCAGGATTTCTTCCAGCATGGAGGACTCCCTTCTGCTTTCGTGCTTCTCGCTTTGCCGAAAACAGCCGGCAGGCAGGCGCTTGTTTTCGTCTTAACTCCACTGTTCGTTAGTGTAAAATTAGACCGAAGAGAAACTATTGTCAAGCGGGGTCTGGTGTCGTCAGGGCGGACTTGTCCAAACTCGGATCAAGGTATTCAGTTCAAGGTATTTGCGGGATTGCAATGACTTTCGTGTGCGTAAAATTGAAAGTACTACTTGCAATTTGTACATGCATGGCTACCGAGCACCCATCCACCTCGTTCGGCCCCCGCCCAAACCCCGGTACGAGCCTGTCCTTTCAACCCAAAAACCGCTTGACATACCCCCGTCCTCGCCGTAGCCTTAGAGCAGATCAATGCCACGTAAAGACTTGCCATAGTTTCGGGCCGCAACACGTTGAGCAGGGCTGCCCGCGTTGCGTCCTTCATTCTTGCGCTGTCATACCGATTCGCAGGTATACGGCCCGTGGCCGGAAAGGAGCCTTCCATGAAGCTTACATTCACCGATCTCAACGATATGATTCGAGAGTTGAAGGAGAAGAGTGTCCAGTCGATTCGGGTGAATGAAGTGATTCGTGACGTACAGGTGATGATTCCGGACGAGTATCCGATGCCGATCAAAACCTTTTCGGTCTACGTAACCGCCAATATAGATGGAGAATGGAACGAGGACCTCGTGGCTGAATACGTGGAGCACGTCGGCTGCGTCGACGAGCTTGCCGGAGAGGAAGTCCTGTCGGACTTGCACCGGCGCACGGGGAACAAGGTGGAGATCCTTCGCGAGTTGCTGGCGGGCGAATTCCTGACCGTGGGTTCGGGCCGGTTCGAAGAATGAGTGGCGTTCCATCGCAAGCCGGTCCGGCAGACGGTTTTCCGGCCCGGACCGACGTTGAATATCCAGTTACATGAAAAGGAGATCGACTTGAGCACCGATTCCGTCGGATTCGGCGTGATAGGGCTTGGTATGGGCAACGTGCGCGCCCGTTGTATACACGAGACGGATGGCGCCAGGCTGGTGGCGGTGGCCGAACTCGACGAAAAGCGGGGACGGAAGGCGGTATCGGACTACGGCGTCGAATGGTACGGGGACTACCGCCGGCTGCTCGAACGCGACGACATCGACGTCATCAACGTCATGACCCCGAGCGGTACCCACGCCGACTTCGCCATCGAAGCCGCACAGGCCGGAAAGCACGTGATTACGACCAAGCCGATCGACGTGAACCTGGAACGGGCGGACCGCATGATCGCGGCCTGCCGTGAGGCCGGCGTGATCCTGGCCATCGACTTCGAGGCGCGGTACATGGCCGACAACGTCCGGGTCAAGCAGGCCGTGGACGAAGGCCGCCTGGGCAGGATGATTCTCGGCGAGGTGCGCCTGAAATGGTTCAGGAACGACGCCTATTACGAGGGCTGGCACGGCACGTGGAAACTCGACGGCGGCGGGTCGCTGATAAACCAGTCGGTACACCAGATCGATCTCCTGATCTGGTACATGGGCGCGGTCGACACCGTACAGGGCCAGATCGGCGTGTTCAACCACGACATCGAGTCGGAAGACCTCGGCATGGCCATGATCAGGTTCAAGAACGGCGCCGTGGGAACCATCCTCGGGACGACGACCTGCCCGGTTACCATCCCCGCGGGCGTGGAGCTGCATGGTACGAAGGGACTGGTCATCACCGCCGGAAACAAGGTGGACACCTGGCACGTCCCGGAAGAGTCCATTGAGGATCCCTTTCCCTGCGACGGCCCCGCGAACGTGATCGAGGACATGATCGGACTGGTCCGCAACGGCGGCACGCCCCGCATAACGGGCGAGGAAGCCAAGAAATCCCTCGCGCTGATCCTCGCCGTCTACGCGTCATCGAGGACGGGACAGGTCGTGTCCCTGTAAACTGGAAGAACCCGGCATGTCCAGCGCATTCGAGGTATTGAAAGAACGGGGATTCGTCTCCCAGGTCACGGACGAAGAGGCCGTCGTCCGGGCATTCGACGAGGAAACCGTCACCTGTTACATCGGCTTCGACCCGACGGGACGAAGCCTGCACGTCGGCAATCTCGTCCAGATCATGATGCTGGCCCACGTGCAGCGCGGCGGGCACCGGCCCATTGCCCTCGTGGGCGGCGGTACGGCGATGATCCCCGATCCGAGCGGCAAGGACGCCCTCCGTCCTCAGCTGTCGACCGACGCCATCGATCAGCACATCAACCGGATCAAAAAACAACTGAGCAGCTATCTCGATTTCGACGGCGGCCGGGCATTGCTGGTAAACAACGCGGACTGGCTGCGCACGCTGAACTATATCGCGTTTCTTCGGGAAATCGGCGAGCATTTCAGTGTAAACCGCATGCTGACGGCCGAAGCTTACAGGACCCGCATGGAAACGGGCCTGACCTTCCTGGAGTTCAATTACCAGATCCTCCAGGCCTACGACTTCCTCATGCTCTTCCGGGAGTACGGTTGCACGATGCAGTTCGGGGGGGACGACCAGTGGGGGAACATCGTAGCCGGCGTCGACCTGATCCGGCGCAAGGACCGCGCGGCCGCCCAGGCGGTTACCACGCCCCTGCTGACCCTGCCGGACGGCAAGAAGATGGGTAAGACGGCCGACGGCGCCGTCTGGCTCGATCCCGAGATGACTTCGCCTTACGATTTCTACCAGTACTGGATCAACGTCGATGACCGGGCCGTGGAAGGACTCCTGGCCCATTTTACCTTCCTGCCCATGGAGCAGGTACGGGACCTCGGCGCCCTGGAGGGCGAGAAGATACGCCGCGCCAAGTCGGTCCTGGCCTTCGAGGCGACGAAACTGACCCACGGCGAGGAAGCGGCGGTCCAGGCGGAGCGCGGCGCCCGGAGCGTATTCGGCGGCGCGCGGGAAGGGGGAGACGACGTGCCCACCGTGGAGATCGGGCGGGAGCGCCTGGAAGCCGGCATCAACGTCGTCGACCTGTTCCTGGAAGCCGAGCTGGGCAAGAGCAAGAGCGAAGTGCGCAGATTGATCCAGCAGGGCGGCGCATCCGTGAACGGCGAACGGGTGTCCGCTATCGGACGGGTGCTTGATACGGGGGATCTCGACGGCGAAGGCGTCCTGCTCCTGCGAGCCGGCAAGAAACGGTTTCAGCGTGTAAAGACCGGTTGAGACCGGCCTCACGTGGCGGCCGGAGTCAGTCCACCCGCCGCATCATACTTTAACGCCTCCACGTTCCATCCCGCCACGGGCGGGTTTTTGATATGTTCAAGAACCTGAATCCCGCCATGATCGGCATACACGCTTCCCTTTCCGAGGCGCAGGAATTGGCCGCGCGGTACGGGTTCGACGGCGTCGATCTGCATCTGCCCGACGTCGCCGGTATGGTCCGGCAGACTTCGCTGGAGGAGGTCAGGGGCCTTTTCGCGCGTACCGGCCGCCGTCCAGGGAACTGGGGCCTGCCCATCGTTTGGCATGGCGCCAGGCAGAAGTGGGCGGAGGAACTGGCCTCGTTGCGGACCTGCGCCGCCCTGGCGCGGGACATCGGCGCCCTGAGGACGACCGCCGTGGTGATGCCGTGGTCAGATGAACGTATATTCGACGAGAACTACGCCTTTCACGTGGAGCGGCTGAAGCCCGTGGCGGAGATCCTCGGGGAATACGGATGCCGGTTCGGCCTGGAGTTCATCGGTCCCAGGACGCTGCGCCAGAACAGGAAGCACGAATTCATCTACACCATGGACGGCATGCTGGCGCTCTGCCGCGACCTGGGGTCGAACGTGGGGCTACTGCTGGACCTGTGGCACTGGTACACGTCCCACGGCACCTGGGAAGACCTCGCCAGGCTGGGCAATGACGACGTGGTCAACGTGCACGTCAACGACGCGCCGGCCGGCATCCCGGTCGACGAGCAGATAGACAACGAGCGCTGCCTGCCCGGCGAAACAGGCGTGCTCGACATAGGCCGGTTCCTCGGCGTGCTTGACGCCATGGGATACGACGGGCCGGTCA
Source organism: bacterium (assembly GCA_965202605.1). Classification (GTDB taxonomy): domain Bacteria; phylum JAAXHH01; class JAAXHH01; order JAAXHH01; family JAAXHH01; genus JAAXHH01. The sequence continues at coordinate 321,302 of OZ241838.1, read as the reverse complement.
CGGCGGAACCCTTCAGCGCCCGCGTGAATGCCCTGCCGCCGCAGGATGCCCTGCGAGAAACGGCCGACGCCATGCACAGGGCATGGGATTCGGCAGGGATCGCATAGCCGGCGCAGGCAATCGTTACTGCCGACAATCGAAGAAAGGCAAAGGATGGCGACATCCCCAAAGCGCGTCTCCGTCCACGGCGGCCACAGCGGACAGTTCTGCGACCACGCTGAAGACACGCTGGAGGACATCATCCGGGCTTACATCGCCCACGGATACGCCTGGGTGGGCATCACCGAACACATGCCGCCGGAGCGGGACGAACTGAGCTATCCCGACGAGTTGGCTAACGGGTTGAACGCGGCCGATCAACAGGCCCGTTTCGCCGACTACATGAAGACGTGCCGCCGGCTTCGGGACAAGTATGCTTCTGAGATCAGGATCCTGGTGGGCTTTGAAACGGAGGCAAACACGGGTTATGAGCGCTGGGTGCCGGCGATGAGGAAGGAGTTCGAGCCCGATTACATCGTGGGGTCCGTGCACCAGCTCGATGACGAGTTGATCGATGGATCGCCGGAATGGTACCGGGCCGCGGCGGAAGCGGCCGGGGGCGTGGACGCGCTGTACTGCGCCTATTTCGACTGCCAGTACGAAGTAATCGCGACGCTGCGGCCCGAGGTGATCGGCCACTTCGACCTGGTCCGAATCTTCGATCCCGATTACCGGGCGCGCCTGGTCAAACCCGACATATGGAAACGAATCGTACGCAACCTGGAAACGATCCGGGATCTCGGGTCGATCATGGACTTCAACCTGGCCGCGCTCAAAAAAGGCCAGCCCGAGCCCTACGTCTCGGGTCCGATACTCGAGCAGGCCCTTAAAATGGGAATTGACGTAGTTCCCGGCGACGACTCCCACGGCGTAGGCAACGTCGACCGGTTCTGGGACGAGGGCGTGCGCATCCTGCGGGACGCGGGATGCGACCTGAACTGGAAATGCCCCGCGTGAAAGGGTTAGTCCCTGCCTGAAGCGGAATCCATCCAGCGGCCCCAATCGGCGTTTTCAGTTTGCCTGATAATGCTTAGTAAGGACGGAAGAACAGACTAGTACCGTCTCTCCCAGGGACCCACCGGCACCTCGATCACGGTCGGGGCATCCGCTGACACGGCTTCGCTGACAGCGACTTCCAACCGCGCCGCGTCCTCGGCCAGAACCCCCCTTGCGCCATAGGCTTCGGCCAGTTTGACGAAATCCGGATTGTGGAGTTCGGTGCCGATCACACGGCCGTTGAATTCCTCCACCTGGGCCCGCCACACGTTGCCGTAGGCGTTGTCGTTGAACACGACGGTCACGACGTTTACGCCGTACTGCACGGCCGTGGCCAGTTCCTGGAGGTTGTAGAGAATGCCGCCGTCGCCGGAGACCACGACGACCGCGCGGTCGGGACGTCCGATCTTGAGTCCGATGCCCACGGGAAACACGCTGCCGAGCGAACCATGGTGCGAGGGGGTCTGATATCCCCTTGGGGACTGGGCGTGGTAGTAGTTCCGGCTGTAATACCCCATCTGGTTCATCCCGCCCACGAGGATCCCGTCGTCCGGGATGGCCGCCCGCATGGCGTCCATGAAGGCGCCCTGGGGCTGGAGTTGCTCAACGGGGCCGAACCGGTGGGTATTGATCGACTGGATGTCCTCGGTTACGTTGGGCCGGGGTGCGGACAGATCGGCCATGCTGTCGTACAGGACTTCCAGGCTCGGCGCGGCGTCGCCCAGGATGCCGTGGGTATGGGCACCGTCCTGGCCGATCTCGTCGGGATCGTTGTCGATCCGGATCACCGTCTGCCCATCCAGGCGCGCGCTCATGTCGGTCGCCGTGCCCACGGCCAGGATCACGTCGCATGCGTCCACGCGGTCCTTCAGCGGCTTGAAGCGCGCTTCGAACATCCCCAGCGACAGCGGATGACGCGCCGGAAGGATGCCCTTCCCGCTGCGACTGCTGACGACGGGGCTGCCCAGGTGTTCGGCGATACTCCTGACCAGTGGCGCGCCTTCCGACGCCCCGGCGCCCACCCAGATCAGCGGTTGCTTCGCCTCGGCGAGCAGCCTGGCCGCGCGCTCCAGTTGGTCCGCGTCGCCCGCGGCAGGAGAAAAGGACTCGGCTTCCAGCAACCGGACCTCTTCCTCGGCCCTGAATATGACGGGACCGACCTCCAGGACGACCGGGCGCTTCCGGGGCGTGTTGAGCTGCCTGAACGCTTCACGGACCAGGCCGGGGACCTCCGCGGGTGAACCGGCCCGGGCCGCCCATTTCGAATAGGCCCCGTAGTCGCTCAGGCTGTCGTGCCTGGGCCTTCCGGGTATGCTCACGCCGTGATGGTCTCCCGTGACAATGAGTACGGGAGAGGACTGGGCGAAGGCGGTGGCCAGGCCGGCCGTGGTGTTGAAGAACCCGGGGCCTTCGACCGCGATGCCCACGCCCGGCTTGCCGCTCACACGGGCGTACCCGTCCGCCATGTAGCTGATGGCCTGCTCGTTGCGCGTCGTGACGTACCGCATGCCCTCCTGCCGGTAGATCGCGTCGATGGCTTCGTATTGGCCGGCGCCCGGCAGGCCGAAAACGACCTCCACGCCGTAAGAGTGCAGTGACCGGACAAGGGCCTCGCCACCGTTCATTCTGGGCATCTGAAACTCCTCTGCTCCTGGAACTGAAGGTTAATCCCCGGCCAGACGGCCGCGGAACCACAGCAGGTAGACCGGCACCCCGAGAAGCAGGACGATAATCCCGGGCAGCGCTTCACTGAAACTGAATACGACCGTAGATACGATGTATCCGAGGGAAACGACGATAAAGAACAGCGGCGTGACGGGGTATCCCCACACCTTGAACGGCCGGGGCTCGTCGGGATACTTGCGCCGAAGGATGAATACGGCGACCACGCTCAGTACGTAGAAGACGAAGAGTACGTACATCACGGCCAGGACGATTTCCATGAAGTTGCCGACGAGGCTCCAGACCATGCCCCAGATCGTCAGGGTCGCGATCGTGCGCGAAGGTGTGCGGAACCGGGGATGCACGCGGGTGAACCAGCTGAAGAACAGGCGTTCCCGGGCCATGCCGTAGGCGATGCGCGGCATGTAGATGATGTTGGCGTTGAGCGTCCCGAAGGTCGCCACCATGACCGCCAGCGCGGTCAGCGAACCGCCGACCGGTCCGATCAGCCGTTCCGCCACTTCGGCGGCGATCCGTTCCGACGCCGCGATCTCGTCGATGTCCATGACGTAGAGGTAGGCCCAGTTCACCGCCAGGTAGACCAGCATGCACAGGCTCAGGCCGATGATGATGGCCAGGGGCAGCACCCGCCTGGGGTCCTTCACCTCGCCCGCCACGTTGTTCGTATTGTACCATCCGTTGTACGAGAACAGGATGCCCACCATGGCGAAACCCAGCGCGCCGAAGAGGTTCATCTCCCTTTCGGCAGCCGACGCCTGCGTAAAATGCTCCGCGGATCCTCCCACGATCACGGCCAGGATGACCAGGCCCAGCAGGGCGGCGACCTTGGCGAAGGTGGAGAGGTTGGATATAAGGCCGCCGAACCGCACGCCCATGTAGTTCACTGCGCCAAGCAGGCCCAGTACGGCGAAGATCGCCAGGTGCTGCGTCGACACCAGCACCGGACCCATTTCGAAAAGCACGTTCTCCATCGAAACGCCCGGGACGAAATACCCCAGGTAGCTCGAGAAAATCATGGCGACGGCGGCCAGCGCGCCGGGACAGATTACGGCGGTTTCGGTCCAGCCGTACAGAAAGGAAACGAAAGGGGGATAGGATTCCCGGAGGTATACGATGATGCCGCCCGTGCGGGGCATCATGGCGCCCAGTTCGGCGAAACACAGGGCGCCTGAGAAGCAGAGCAGTCCGCCGATCACCCAGACCAGCAGAAACAGTTCGGGGGAACCCAGCACGGCCGCGATGCCGGCGGGCGCGCCGAATATGCCGGACCCGATGATGCCGCCGACGATGATCGTCGTGGCCGCGACCAGGCCGAGATCACGGGCGAGTTCGGTCTCGAGCTGAAATCGATTTCCGGCGCGCTCCGGTACTTGTTCAGCCATGCCGCCCCTCCGTTGCCGTCATGAACTACGGGTTGCGTGTCATTGAAAGGAAAGAAACCTAATACAAACTGGAAGCAGGGTGATCGTCAAGGACAATATGTCCTCCGTACATCCCGTTTGACAGGACGGCGCCGGATCGGTATATTCGGCCCGGTTTCCGTCAATGACCGGGTCGCCGGGTTCGCTCCCGAGATCCCCGGTTCAGCGTCCATTTCTTCCACGGTCCGGACCTGAAATGCACCTCATCGTCGCCATCGTAGGCATGACCGGATCGGGCAAGTCGACGGCCGCGGAATGCCTGGTCGCCCGGGGTTGGCGTCATATCCGTTTCGGCCAGGTGACCATCGACCGGCTCAGGGAAGAAGGACGGGAAATCAATCCACAGAACGAAAAGGAGATGCGGGAGCAGTTACGGCGCGACCATGGCATGGGCGCCTTCGCCCTGCTATCGCTGCCTGCCATCGAGGAAGGACTGAAACAGGGTCACGTCGTGATCGACGGCATGTATTCCTGGTCTGAGCAGAAGATCCTGAAGGAAGCCTATGGCGAGCGCATCCACGTGGTGGCCGTCGTCTCCTCGCCGAAGACCCGCTACAGCCGCCTGGAAAACCGGGTGCACGACGCCCGGAAAGACCCCCAGTTCCGGATGCGGCCCCTCACGGCGGCGGAGGCGCGTAAGCGGGACCACGCGGAGATCGAGAACATCGAAAAGGGCGGTCCCATCGCCATGGCGGATTTCACCGTCGTAAACGAATCGGCCCCGCAAGACCTGATCGACGCGTTACTGGCCTACGTGGACCGCGTCACCCGGACGTAGCCTCGCTGCCCCGTTCAAACAAGACGGATTTCAGTTTCGGATCGCGCCGCGCAGCCACGCGCGCCGCGCAGCCACGCACGCCGCGCTCCCACGCGCAGGTTCAACAAGCGCGGGTTCCCGGGTTCATGCTCGTCTACAGGGGCAGGGCTATGGCCTTGCCTTCCGACATGCTGCGGGTCACCGCCTCGGTGAATTCCATGTACTTGATCCCGACGTCGAAGGGCGTGTGGGACACCTTTTCCAGCCCGCGGATGGCGTTAATGAACTCCTCCTCCACCCGCCATTCCCCGTGGTCTTCGGGTCGGATTTCGATTTCGGCCAGGGCGTCGTCCCCGCGTTGTGCTCCGTACAGCTTGCCGTCGCCCATGCGGATCGTGCCCTCGCTTCCGTAGATCACGGCTTCGCTTTCGTTGGCCAGGCCCTGGACGGTCGAGATCTTGACATAGGCCGACGCGCCGCAGATCAGGTCCATCACGATGTCGATGTGCTCCGGCACCCTGACGGCGCGCATTACGCCCGTCTCCGCGTCACGGCGCATCTTCGTGAAGGTCTTCCCCTGGGCGAAGACGGAGAGCGGATCCCCTACCCATCGCCGCATCGCTTCGTACCAGATGCCCATGGTCATGATGTTCATGCCGCTGTAGTCGACGTTCTGCCGCCAGTGCATCGGGCCGTCCCGGTCGATGAAGTCGCTGCCGGACGAGCGGAGTTCCACGCTGAGCATGTCACCCACGTATCCTTCCGCGATCAGGCGCTGGATGGTCTTGTCCGCCCACAGCGTCATGGGCGACGGCACGATCTGGGCGACGAGATCCGGGTTGCTCTGGGCGGCATCGTGCATGAGCTGGGCCTCTTCGAGGTTCATGGCCATGCGCGCCTCGCACAGGATGTGCTTCCCGTTTGCCAGGGCCGACAGGCTCGTGGCGCAGTGGAGATAAGGCCAGGTGCCGACGACGATGGCGTCGGTGTCCTCGGCTTCGATCAGTTCGGACCACGTTTCGTAGATGGTCGGGATGCCGAACTGCTTTGCCACCCGCTCAGAGGAGGCCCGGCTGCGGTTGCACACGCTGACGATCTTCACCCCTTCGATGGCCTGGAGCTTCGGTATATGCATGGTCACGGTATTGGCGCCGGCACCGACCACGCCTACGCGGATAGTATCCATTTGTTACCCCTTTTTCCTGCTGGATGATGAGTCGATTTAAATTTGCTACGTGCTTTGCCCGTCTGCCGGGTTTGGCCGACTACTTTCTTCGCGCGCGGACGATATCCGCCAGGTTCCGCGCCATTTCCTCGAAACCGGCGGGCGCCGGATGCACCAGGTCCACCGTCAGGCCGTTGTTGGACCGGAGCATGGCGTCGCCCGGTACATGCACGAGTTTCGGACGGTTCAGTTGCTGAACCCGCTCCGCAACGATGGACCGGAAAGTCTCGCATTTTTCGACGCCCATAAAATCATAGAGGCAGGGGAAGATGTCAATGCAGAAGATCCAGTCATCGGGATGGGCGTCGGCAATGGTCGTCACGAAGTATTCCACGCGCCGGTGAAACTCGTCCACCTCGAAAGACTGCACGACGTTGATGCCCATCTCGAGTGAGGCAAAATCCCAATCTGTGCGGCCCGCGATGTAGTCCGCCATGCCCGCTTCCATGTGGGCGCCTCCACCGAATCCCAGGTTGAACAGATCGGTGCCCAGGAGTTCGGCGGCGCGGGCGGGGTACGTACCCGTGGGCCGGACGGCCGTGCTGCCGTGGGTGATGGACGACCCATAGGCCAGGTAACGCGTATCCGGCGTCTGGTCCGGTCTCGGCAGCGACGTCTCCCCCTCGATGGAGATCAATCGGACCGAGGGACGCCAGGGGAGGACCACCCGGGTAAGGCCGGTGTCGAACCGCGCGTTGGCCGGGGCGACCTGGCGCATGACCGTCTCGGCCTCGGGTCGCGCAACGACAACCCGCGTCGGGGTCACGTCGATGATGTGCAGGGCGCTGAAGAAATCGCCCTGGTACACTTCCGCGAGCGTCGGCCCTTCGGGGCTCTGGAGCGTGATGGCCGCCCCCGGCCCCTCGAGGTTGAACCGGATTTCGCATCCTGAAGCCTGAAGCGCGTTGTTTTTGGCCGATTCGTTCAGCGTCACGCGCAGGTCGTTCGGCACGCGGCAGCAGATGCGCCCCGCTCCGGCGGGGTCGTCCAGCAGTTCGTGTACGTTGTGCAGTTCAGCTTGACCGAGAATCACGCAAACCTCCAGGGTCGAGGGTGGTCAGTCGGGATCGAGAGTCTTTCTCAGATGAGCTATATGCCCAGCAGCCGGGCCGCGTTTTCGCCCAGTGCCATGCGCTTCGCTTCGTCGGAGATCCGGGCCGTGATGATCTTGCCGATCTGCGGCCGCGGGTCCATCAGGGGCATGTCCGATCCGTACAGCACGCGGTCGGCCCCGCCCTTTTCCACCAGTTCTTCGATCACGCCGGGCGTACGATAGGTCGAGCAGGTCTCCAGGTAGACGTTCGGGTACTTCCGGGCGGCGGCGATGGCTTCGGCCCGCGCTTCGGGCACATTGCCGCAATGGGCGGAAACGAAGTTCACCCGCGGGTAGGCCGGCGCGAGGTCTTCGAAGTAGCGGGGCCGGTTGTTGATGAAGTGGTCCGTGTGGAAGATGATGGCCAGGCCCCGGTCCTGGGCGAATTCGTAGATCGGATGCCAGGGTTCTTCGTTGAAGGGCCAGGGGGTATAGGGCGGGTAGAGCTTGATGGCCGGAAATCCCAGTGTGTCGATCGCCCGTTCCAGTTCGGGCACCATGCGTTCGGGCATGGTCGGGGAGACATAGGCGAAACCCACGAAGCGGTCCGGGTTCCGGGCGACGAATTTCGCGGTCAGATCGTTGCCCGTCGTGCCGTCCGGATGGAATATGTGGAAGAGGCACGCGACATCGATGCCGACGGCGTCCATGGCCCCCAGGAGGAGTTCCGGGTCGTCCACCATGCCGTAACGTTCCCATCTGCCCACGTGTCCGTGGTAGTCGATCACCCTCGTGCCATCGATCATGATCCCTCCGTGAGGCCAAGCAGCCGCTCGGCGTTTCCGGCGCAGATCCGCGCGAGTTCCTCCTCGCTCACGCGCGTGTGATGCAGGTAGAAGAGGATGGGCCCCATGGCGTACCGAGGATACCACGAACCGTATATGAAACGGTCCGCACCGAACCGTTCCACGAGCGCTTCCACTTCTCCGATGGGTTCGTATCGGCTGAGCTCCAGCACGGCATGGGGACTTGCATCCAGCAGGCCTCGCACGACCAGGGCGTGGGTATAGTGCGCGCCGACGAGCACCGTGTGCAGGTCCGGATAAGCCTTGAGCGTCGTGACCAGGTGATCCGCTTCGACGTCCATCAAGGGGATCCACAACGGAATCCGGGCTTCCGAGAGAAAGGACAGCAGGTCGTCGTAACCCCAGGGAAGAAAGGGGAGTCCGGCGGACTGGCAGTCGTGCAGGCGGGCGGACCTTGCACGACCCTGGCTGTGTAGCTCCGCGATCTGCTTCATGGACGTGTCCACGGGCGCGACCGACCACTGAGGAATCAGCCGACCTTCCCCGTCGAGCCAGTCCTCCAGGTACAGGTTGCCGTCCGTGGGACTGATCTGTTCTCCCTGGGCATGATAGATCACGGCGCGCCGGACGCCGTGGAAATCCATTTCATCGAACAGCTGAGCGGGGCTCTGGCAGGGCGACGGACCGGTATGGTGGTTGCCCACGCACACATTTGCGTCGATGACGGGTACACGGGGCGAAAAAGTCAGGGAGGACATGAGGACCGGGTTCCGTGGACGGCTGGTTTCAGGACTGGACGGATTGAGCATTTTCTCTTGGCGTAAAGGGAATAACAGCAGATTTACAGCTCGCCATAACCAGCGTTACGACTGACCGGCATCCATGCCGGGCCGGATGCCGAAAGCCTGATCGAGATTCTCCCACAACTCGGGCGGAATGGTATCTGTGGCTGCCTCGTATGCATCATGTACGTGCTGGATACTCGCCGGACCGAACATGACCACGCTGTCCACCGGCGCCGCCAGGCAGAACTGAATGGCCAGGTGGCGGATGTTGACGTCGTTATCGCGGCACCAGTTCCAGATCCGGTGCGCGCGCGGCTCGGACCCGGGATGCATGCCCCGCTCTCGTTCGGGATCGGGTTCCTCTCCGGTCAGGAGTCCCATGCCCTGCACGCTGGCCAGTATAATCCCGGTTTTCTGCCTTCTGGCCGCTGGAAAGATGGTGTCGGCGGCCGACTGGTTGACCAGAGTGTAGTCCAGGAAGGTGAGCGACACGTCGCAAATGCCTTCGTCGATCAGCCGGACATGCCAGTCGTGCGACCGCGCGCCGAGCCCGATGTTTCTGACCACGCCTTGCGCTTTCATTTCGCGCAGCACGTCGAAAACCGCGCCTTTGCGCAACAATTCCTCCATGCCGGTCGGATCGTGTACGAGCACGGAGTCCAGGTAGTCCGTCTTCAGGGAGCGCAGGCTGCGATCCAGGCTCCACCTGGCGCCCTCCCCGGAGAAGTCCTTCCTGCGTTCGGGATGGGTGCCGATCTTGGCCTGGAGGTAGTAGGAGGACCGGGGCACGCCGGACAGCGCTTCACCCCATTTTTCCTCGTGGTGGCCCGGGTAGGTATCGAAATAGTTGATACCCAGCGACAGGGCGGTCTGGATCGCTTCGACCGCCTCGGGGCTTTCGTGCAGGAAGGCGGCTCCCATGGCCAGCGCCGCCGGACGCATGCCGGTTCGCCCGAAGGGTCGGGCGGGTAGGTTGTTCACGAACGCTTTCGTTTACCGTCTGTCCGCATCAGGGGAATCGTCGTCCTCCTCCCCTGTTTCGTCCTCCACGGTGGTTTCGTCGTCGTCTTCGATATCGAAGTCCGCGTCATCGTCTTCCAGGTCGAAATCGTCCTCGTCCCCGGATGAATCGTCTTCCGAGGCACCTACTGACGCAGGCTCTTCTTCCTCCTCGTCCGATGCATCCGCTTCGTCCTCCTCCGATTCATCGGCATCCAGGTAATCGTCCTCGTCATCCGATTCATCGGCATCGGCGGCGGCTTCTACATCCCATTCATCTTCGCCTTCTTCGTCATCATCGGCGGCGTCTTCTCCAACCTCCTCTTCATCATCACCTTCTTCGTCTTCATCATCACCTTCTTCGTCTTCTTCCCCATCGTCATCAGCGTCATCTTCGGCCAAGGCGTCTTCTGAGTCTTCCCCGTCCTCCCAGGTATCTTCTTCGGCCTCTACTTCCCCGTCACCGGCGTCGGCTCCGGACGCCAGCTCCGCCTCCTCGACGCCTGCGTCCTCCTCGACGCCTGCGTCCTCCTCGGCTTCGTCCTCCTCTTCGGCCTCGTCCGGTCCATCTTCTTCGTCGTTCTCATCCTCCAGTTCTGCGGCCGCATCCGCTTCCTCGATCTCTTCCCCTTCAGCCTCCGCCGCTACTTCGTCTTCTTCGACCGCATCGGCCTCCGCCGCTTCCTCCTCCTCGGCTTCGGACTCACCGCCCTCTTCTTCAACCTCGTCGTCATCCCCCTCTTCGGCAGCGACTCCAGACGCTAACTCTGCAACCTCTTCGCCTGTGTCCTCCTCTTCGGCCTCCGCCGCTACTTCGTCTTCTTCGACCGCATCGGCCGCCGCCGCTTCCGCGATCTCTTCCTCGGTTTCCACCGCGGCCGCGTCATCCCAGTCAACTCCCGCCAACACGGGCGCCGCAGCGTCTTCTTCGACCGCATCGGCCTCCGCCGCTTCCGCGATCTCTTCCTCGGTTTCCACCGCGGCCGCGTCATCCCAGTCGACCTCTGCCACCACGGCTGCCGCGGCGGCTTCCTCGACGCCGTACTGTTCGACCGGTTCCTCGGATTCCGCTTCCTCGTCGGATTCCCGCGGGATCTCGACTTCACCTACTTCTACCGCGAAGGTTACATATTCGAACCAGCCTTCGCCCTGGTTGGCGAATCGATGCGAAACGCCTGGAAGTACGTGGGCCGCGGATCCTTCCGTGACCAGTTGATGGTTACCGTCAAGATCTTCGATGGTTCCATAGCCACTGAGTACGTAATGGACGAGTTCGATCCCGTCCAGCCGCTGCCAGGCGGTGGCCTGCCGCCCCTGGACGGCATAGCGGGTTACGCCGTGCACGCGCTGGAGTACGCCGCCTTCGCCGGCCGGTACTTCCCCCTCGCGCAGCAGCAGGGGCCAGGACACCGTACCGCCTTCCAGCACCACCGGATGGACGTCGCGCCAGTCGCGGACCGCGGGCGTGCCTTCACGGATTTCATCCAGCGGGCAACTGACGATGAGGTGCTCCATCCAGCCATCGCCGTCGTTGAACGCCTGGTGGGGCACGTTGACGGGCATGTAGACGGCCGTGCCGTCGCGGACGTCCACCTTGTCGTCGCCGATAGTCAACTGTCCACGGCCGCGAAGGATGAAATACAACTGCTCGATGCTGTCGTGATGGTGATGGTCCGAATGCTGGTGGCCCTGGAGCCCATGCTTGACGAAGCTGTTGATCCCATGCAGTCGGTTTACTTCGGGCGGAGATGTTTCATCCTTGTCACGGGACTGGTACAGCGTCCATACCAGCGCGCTGATGTGCCCCACGTAAGGCGCCTGGTCGCGCCAGTTTCGCACGCGGATACTCATGATATCTCCTTTGGGATTCGGCTGCTACTCCCCGATTCGGGATTCGTGCACAGCACCTTGTTGAATCAGTTCTTCAATCTCGTCATCCGCGTATCCGCATTCCGAAAGCACGGTACGCGCGTGTTCGCCCCTGACCGGAGGCGGGAGTGGCGGCTCGGCATGGGGCGGGTCCGTTCGAAACGGCGCCTTTACCTGCCGGCTCTCCGAGTGGTCGGATGCGACAAGACTGTAAAACGGATTTCGATATTGTATATAAGGGTCGTCCGGAAGCTCGTCAAGGTTGTAAATGGCGGCGCAGGGCACGTCGGCTTCCCCCAGTCGCCGGTCCCATTCCCGGCAGGTAGCCGTGGCGAAAACGGTGCGCAGTTTTTGCCGTATCTCGGCCGCCCTGTTCAACCGTTCCCCTGCAGGCCAGTCCCGCCAGTCGTCCAGTCCCAGGACGTCGCAGAGGCGGGTCCAGAAATGGTCCTCGTGGACGATCCCCAGGCTGATGTACCGGCCGTCCGCAGTCTTGAACACTCCATAGTGCGGGATGTTACCGAGAAACCGTTCCCGTGACGCGCCTGGCTCCCGCGCCGCGCCCGGGTCCCGCTCCGCGCCCGGCTCCCGCGCCGCGCCCGGGTCCTGTGACGCGGAGGCGATATCCAGGGCCATCCAGGACAGGACGCAGTCGGTCATGGACAGATCGATGAAGCGTCCCTCACCGGTGGTCGTCCGGTGCATCAGCGCGGCGGAGACCGCCAGCGCGGCGTACAGGCCGGAGGACAGGTCCGAAATCAGTACGGGAGGGACCGCGGGCGGCTCGCTGCGTCCCAGCAGGCCGCCTATGGCGAGGTAGTTGATGTCGTGGCCGGCACGGTTCCGATAGGGCCCCTCCTGTCCGAATCCCGATATCGAGCAGTACACGATGGCGGAATTCAGACGCCTGGCCGACGGGTAATCCACGCCGAGCCGTTCGGCCACGCCGGGCCGGAATCCTTCCAGCACGACGTCCGCCCGTTTTATCAGACGGTGCATGACCTCCCTTCCCGCCTCCTTTTTGAGATCGATCACGATATCCCGCTTGCCGCGGTTCACGCTGGCGAAGGCCGGGGGAAAGCCGCGCAGGGGATCGCCGCCGGGCGGTTCCACCTTGATCACCCGGGCGCCGAGATCGGCAAGCAGCATGGAACAGTAGGGACCGGGCAGTTGCGTGGTGAGATCAACCACCAGGTAGTCGGTCAGTGCGGGAATCATGGGTGTTCGGACGCGTCTTGCACCGCGACGGCCAGCCCGTCGCGCCAGGCGTCGAGCTGGTCGAGATGGAAATCCGCATCGCCGTGGAAGTACGTCGTTTCGGCAGCCGATGCGCCCTGGTCGTACACGACGATGCAGGGGTCTGTTCCCCGGGTCTCGACCGCCTTGATTCCGGCCGGAGCGAGTGAGACCCGGCGGTCGTAGTCCACCCAGCCCTCCCGTTCCCATCCTACGCACAGCCAGTGGGCGACCCCGGTACATTCGTCCCGGAACCCGTCGATCAGGTCCGTCAGTATATCGGGCGCGATCACCAGCGATGACCGGGACTGGATGATATGCTCCTTCAGGACCTGCGCCGCGGACGCGTCCTGGCCCAGTACGGCCGCGGCGCCGGCTCGCATGGTTCCCAGGACGGACTCCCACCAGGCAACGTACGGCGGCAGCAGGATGAATACCCGGTGACCGGGACGCACGCCGTGGCGATAGAGCACGTGGGCGACCTTCTCGGAACGGATCTTCAGGTCCAGGAAGGTCACGTCCGACGCCGCGACGCCGGTTTTTTTCCATTGCAGGGCGACCTTGCCCGGGTCCCCCGCGTGCCGGTCGACGATATCCACGGCGAAATTGGAAACGGTTGCGGTCATGGTATGCGGTATCCCGTCTTCGCGCTCGATCTGCGACCGCCCCACGCGTGATCCAGGCGCGGTTCAGTCCATCAGCAGGCCGCCGTTGACGTCCAGGATTTCGCCGGTTACGTGACGCGAACGATCAGACGCCAGGAACAGCGCCGCCTCGGCCACGTCCCGTGGTTCGCCCTTGCCTCCCAGGGGGATCGCGTCCACAAACGATTGATCGTGATGGGCGGTCAGGGCGGTATCGATGATCCCGGGCGCGATGGCGTTGACCCGTACCCCGTGGGGCGCCAGCTCCCGGGCCAGCGACTTGGTCAGGCACTCGATCCCGGCCTTGGAAACCGAGTACGGCGCGCCGGACACCACGCCGCCGGTCTTCCCCGCCACCGAGGCCAGGTTGACGACCGCGCCGGCCTGCTGCGATTTCATCGTAGGCAGCAGGGCTTTCGCCAGCAGGAACGGGCCCTTGAGGTTAACGGCCATCACACGGTCCCATTCCTCTTCCGTGCACTGTTCCACCGACCGGAACACGGCCAGTCCCGCGTTGTTCACGAGGATATCCACGCGGCCGGAATCTTCAAGGACACCATCGACGAGTTCCTTTATCTCGCCGCCGGACGATACGTCGGTCCGAACCGCCCTTGCCGCACGGCCTTCCCGGTTCAACATACCGGCCGTCTCCCCGGCCCGGGATTCATTGATATCCACGACGACGACCGAAGCGCCTTCTTCCGCGAAGATCCTGCATATGGCCCGGCCGATACCCTGTCCGCCGCCGGTGACGATGGCCGTCTGGCCCTTTAGTATCATGCGAGCACCCTTTCCTCGAACATCCTGGTGAATGCCTGTACGTCCAGCGCCGTGCACACCCTGGCGTTTGGTTCGCCCCAGCGCCGCGAACGGAGATCGGCGACCGTCATCCCGGTGGTGAGGTCGCCGGCGGTTTCCACGTCCACCCGCGCCGGCACCGTCGTGACGAGGTCTTCCCGGACGGCGACGGCCACGGCCAGGGGATCGTGGAGAAAGCAGCCGTTGACGCCCCGGTTGCGCCGGTGAAACGCGACGTAACGGGCGGTGCAGTCGTGCACGAAAGTCGCCCTGGCGCCGCCCTCGCCGGCATAGCGGTCGATCGTTTCCGCGTCCAGGAACGCCTGCCTGGTCACATCGAGGGGAACGAAGACCAGGGGAATCCCCGAGTCGCAGACGATCTGCGCGGCGTGAGGGTCGGCGTGGACGTTGAACTCCGCCACGGGGGACACGTTGCCCCGGGTCTCGAAGGCGCCGCCCATGATGATGATCTCCCGAAGACCCCGCATTCTATCCGGATCCCTCATAACGGCCCGCGCGACATTGGTGAGCGGGCCCACGGCGACCAGGGTCAGTTCATCCGGGTAACGGCCTGTGCGTTCCAGGATCAGGTCGACGGCGTGCACGGGACTCATACGCTGCACGGGGTCCGGGTATGCGCGGGCGCCGCTCGCGTCTTTCAGGCGCGTCACGTCGCCCAGCCCGTCGTCTCCGTGTATATCCCCGGCGAAGGCCAGTTCGCGGACCAGCGGCCGGTCCTCCCCCCTGGCCACTTGCGGCGGCACCGGGGCATCGAGTACGTCCAACGTGATGTGAATGTTGCGCATGCAGTGATCGAGAGGCGTGTTGCCACTGACCCCCGTGATGGCTTCGATGCGCAGTTCGGGGGACCGCATGGCCAGCAGGATGGCCAGGGCGTCGTCGACCCCCGTATCGGTGTCCAGGATGACGCGTCCGGGCATGCGGGCTCCGTTCTGTATGGGTTCCGGGTCGTCACCGGTCCGCGGGTTCCCGCAGGATGGGATAGTAATCCGCATCCTCGAGGACGTCATCCATCAGCGCCCACGCGACCAGGCCGTCGTCGGACCGGGGTTCCAGCAGGTAGCACACCAGCCTGCCCAGTTGCTGATCGACCGGCACGACCAGCGTGCCGGCTTCCAGCGTCCGGACCACGGGCTCGTACGCGCCGGAAAGCGTCCGTTCGTGTCTGCCCTGGAAGGGCCGCTCGGCCACCCGCGTCGAATCTATCCTGAATCGCTCCAGCGCCATCTCGCGAGGGCTGGCGAGTTCCTCGAACCAGACGCCGTGGGCGCTGAGCCGCTCGACCACCGTGGCCAGGGAGGGCGGGACGAAATAAGTCAGGGGCGCACGCTCTTTTTCTGTCGCGGTGAATGTTCCGTACTCGTACATCGGTATCGGATTCGCCACATCCTCCCTGAGATACATGACCTCGCCGGTGTACGGGTTGCGCACTTCCGCGACTTCGCCCAGCAGGATATCGACCGGCTCCGCCGACCGGGCAAACCCGGAACGAACGGCCATTTCCCGTCCCACGACCGTTTCCATGTCGACGCTTTCGAGTATCTGGCGGATCGAAGCCGCGTGCCGGTGGGCGTAGTGGATGTTCTCCTTCACGAACGCCAGGGTGGCCAGGATGCGCTCCTCAAAGGACGCGTAGGAATAGGCTTCGCTCAGGATGGCGATCCGGTTCCGGAGTCCCACGTAGTTGTTATTGAACCGGGGCCTGTGATCGAAGGTATACCAGCCCGGTTCACGGGTCGATCCGGCCCTGGGCACGTTTCCGTAATAGTAGAATTCCCAGCCATAGGTCTCCCGGATTATCTCGCGCACTTCGGGCAGCCACCGCCGCCGCAGCAGGTCGATGATCGGACCGGCGGTATTGGGGTTGAGCGGCGGCGAATAGGTCAGGTGGTAGCCGTGCACGGTCCCGTTGGTCGTGTGAAGATCGATGAGCACGTGGGGATCGTATTCGTTCATGAGCCCGACGAGGGACCTCGCCTCGGGGGAGTCCAGCTTCATGTGGTCGCGGTTCAGGTCGAAACCCTGGGCGTTGGGCCGCTGCCCCATGCCGCCGATCGGTCCATGTTGACGCGGGCGGTTGTACAGGCTGATCCTTTCGTTGCCGTCCGCGTTGTAGATGGGCGCAAAGAGCAGGACCAGCGAATCGGCCCAGTCGGCGTACGCGCCGGAAGCCAGTTCCCGGATGAGCATCAGCAGGGCTTCCTTGCCGCAGACCTCCCCGGCGTGGATGTTCGCCTGGACGAATACCCGCGTCTTGCCGGTCCGGGCGATTTCTTCAGCCGTCGCGTCCCAGACGTCGCCATAGACGAGCAGAGGCAGCTCACGGCCTTCGGTCGTGTAACCGAACTCGGTCAGGTGGAGCCGGTTGTTGGCCAGCACGACGGCCCGAAGAAACGCCATGACCTCTTCGTACCGCGTGGTCTCTTCGAAATAGGAGAACTCGGCGCGGGTCTGGAGTTCGGAAACGTCGTAGTCCTGGGCCGCAACCGGGTTCAGGGCCGCCGGGACCAGGGCCAGGGCAACGAGAAATCTATACATGAGACGGTACCGTGCCCGCGAACGAGCTTGTGGGCACTCATGAACCGGGCTGTGTCGGTTCCTGTGCGCCGGTCCTGGTGTGTCGGTTCTGATACGGCGGCGGGTCAGTGCACCTGGAAGAACTCGACCACTTCGCCGCTCGGGCCTTTGAAGAAGGCGATGGTCACGTCCAGTCCACCGAGGTTCAGGTCTTTCGGTTCTACCGTCACTTCGTATCCATGGGTCCGGACGTGTTCGATCGCGGTGCGCGTATCTGTCGTGGCCAGTGCGATATGCGTGACCGGGTCGTTGGGCGAAGGACCGCCCGGCGACGGAGTCTCGCCTGTGGGCTGGAACAACTCGACGTGACTGCCGTCCCCGGCGTCGAGGAGCATGATCCTGCGCTCCTCCGGTCCGAATTCCGCCACTGATTTCATCCCGAGGACGTCCCGGTACAGCCGCAGCGACGCGTTCCAGTCTCTTGACTGTATGGCCACGTGATGCGTGCCGCAGCCGGGAATCGCCTGGTTTTTCGTTCCCACTGGCATGGACGTAATCCCCCGTTGTATTGCCTTCCGGCCTAATGCGTCTGGCTGGATGATTTGAGCGCACGGGCGCTGACGCCCAGTACGCCGAGAAACCCTTCCGAGTCCTTGTGGTCGAAATCTCCCACCCCCTCCATGGACGCCGTCGTCTCGGAATAGAGCGAGTGGGGTACGTCTTCGGCCGACACGAAGGATACGTGGCCCTTGTACAGTTCGACCCGGATGGTCCCCGTGGCGAGCCGGTTGAACACGTCCACGGAAGCCCGGAGGGCCTGGGTGGACGGATCGTACCAGTAGCCCTGGTAGATCTGTTCCGCGATGGCCGCCGAGGTCTGGCCGAAGGTGCGCCGCGCGCGGCGGTCGAGTATAAGTTGCAGCAGGAACTCGTAGCACTGTCCGAGGAGCGTCATGGCCGGCGATTCGTAGACCCCCCGGCTCTTGATGCCCACGAACCGGTTCTCCACCGTGTGGATGCCGATCCCGACGCCGTTTCTGCCGCCGATCCGGTTGGCCGTTTCGATGGCCGAAAGCGGCGTGACCGAATCTTCGTTTATACGGACCGGAACGCCCTGTTCGAATCGAACCTCGAAAAGCTCGGGCGCATCGGGCGCCTCCCGGGGATGGACGCCCATGCCGGGCGTGATGAAGCCGGCCGGGGTCTCGAGCGACTCCAGACGGCCGGCTTCGTGGGTCAGCCCGAGGATATTGGCATCCGTGGAATAGGGTTTTTCGTGGGAAGCCTGTATGGGCAACTGCCGGGCTTCACAGAAATCGATCATTTCCTTCCGGCCGGGGAAATCGTTCAAAAAAGCCTGGTCGCGCCAGGGGGCGTAGACCTCGACCGACGGGTCGATCATGTTGGCGACGAGCTGAAACCTGACCTGGTCGTTACCGCGGCCGGTCGCGCCGTGGGACAGTACCTGGATACCGCGTTTTTCGAGCTCGGGCAGCAGGGTCCGCACGGTGATGTGCCGGGCGATACCGGTCGTGTTCCAGTAGTTCCCCTCGTACATGGCCTGGCACTGGATGACCTCGACGCCCGCCTGGGCCAGCTGTTCCTTCGCGTCCACGATTACGGCTTCCCTGGCGCCGCACCGCATCATGCGTTCCGCCACGTAGTCGATGCGTTCTTCATCCGGCTGGCCGAGGTCGGCCGTCACGCAGACTACGTCGACGTCGTGATCGGCGAGCCAGCGCGTGACCGTACAACTGTCCAGGCCGCCCGATACCGCCGCCCCGACGGTCCTGCCCTTCAGACTGCTCAGATCCATGGTGTCGTAACTCCCTTGAATACCCGGTTGGCACGGAATGCGACCGAAACCTCGAAGTAATGTGCACGCGGGCCGGAAGTCAAGGTACTATTCGGGAATCCGGCCCTTCATTACGGGCTTTAAATCCCGTTCAAGACCCCCACAATTCATTTGCCTTTCCGGGGGGCCGGGTCTATCTTCATGAGCGGGTTGAAACGCGAAATGAACCGGCGTTGCATTGTCCAGCTTCCCAGGCACCGATGCCTGTTCGACCGGATACTTCAAGACAGTCGCCAGTGGGAGGTTATCGCTTGGATCTCTTGCGCGAGTTTCATGGTCCGAACGCCGGCTACGTGATCGCGTTGTACGAGCAGTACCTTGAGGACCCCGATTCCGTCGACGCCGCGACCCGTCAACTCTTCTCCCGGCACGTGCCTTCCCTCGACGGGGGTCCCTCCGGCGGATCGTCTGCCGGTTTTCCCGCCTGTCCGGCCGACGTCGACCAGATCGTCTTCATTGCCAATCTCGCCCAGAACGTGCGGGAATACGGACATCTCGGCGCCCACCTGGATCCCCTGGCCGACCCCAGGTATTTCCCCTATTCCGTTTTCGCGACCGAGGACGACGCCGCGCTGGGCGACCCGCTGACTGAACTTGAACTGCAGGCCCAGGGCGTGACGGAAGAGACGATGCGCCAGCTTCCTTCTTCCCTGATCGGCGGTCCGGTGGGCGGGCAGTGCGGCAATGCGTCCGAGGCGCTCAGCAGACTCAAGCGCGTCTATTCGTCCACCACCGGTTACGACTACATGCATATCGAGGTTCCGGGAGAGCGGGAATGGCTGCAGGAGGCCGCGGAAACGGGACGGTTCAGGCCGCCGGAGGACAACGACGGCGCGCTGGCCATCCTGGACCGCCTGACGGAGGTGGAGGTCTTCGAACAGTTTCTGCACCGGACCTTCCCCGGCAAGACCCGGTTCTCCATCGAAGGCCTGGACACCATGATCCTCATCCTGGACGGGGTGATCGGCGAGGCCGCGGAGAACAACACATGCAACATCCTGATCGGCATGGCCCACCGGGGACGGCTCAACGTGCTGGCCCATATCCTGCACAAACCCTACGAACACATCCTGGCTGAATTCAGGGACCCTGTCCGGCGGGTCAACAAGACCGGCAACGACACGGGCTGGACCGGCGACGTGAAGTATCACAGCGGCGCCCAGCGCAGATACCAGGACCAGCAGGGCGAGGAAGTGGATCTGCATATCCACCTCGCGCCGAATCCCAGCCACCTGGAGGCGGTCAATCCCGTGCTGGAGGGCATGGCCCGCGCCGCCGGGACGATCGTCAACCTGCCGGGAGACGTCCGGCCGCTGCCCGAGCGGAACCTGCCCATCCTGATCCACGGCGACGCGGCCTTCGCGGGCCAGGGCGTCGTGGCGGAAACCTTCACGCTGTACCGCGTCCCGGGTTTTCGAACAGGCGGTACGATTCACATCATCACAAACAACCAGCTCGGATACACCACGCCGTCGGAGCAGTCCCGCAGCACCCTGTACGCCAGCGACATCGCGCGGGGATTCGAAATACCCATCATCCATGTCAACGCCGATGACCCGGCGGCCTGCGTGGAAGCCGCCCGGATCGCCTACGCCTACCGGGTCAAGTTCCGCAAGGACTTCCTGATCGACCTGATCGGGTACCGCCGGCACGGGCACAACGAAGGGGACGATCCCTCGCTGACCCAACCCAGCCTTTACCGCAGGATCCAGGCCCACCCCACGGTGAGAAAGCTCTGGGCCGACCGGCTCGTGTCGGAAGGAAGGATCGAAGCGGGAATGCCGGAGGAAATGGTCGCCGGCCGGATGAACGGCATGCAGACGATGCTGGACGAACTGAAACCGGAAGAAGTGCTCACGGAGCCCTACTACAAGCCACCCAGATCGGGCACGGCGAAGCGCACACGCTCTTCCGTTTCCATGCGGCGTCTCAAGAACCTGAATAAGGCGCTCTGGACGTTCCCGGAGCACTTCACCCTGCATCCCAGGCTGAAACGGGTGATCGACCGCCGGCGGCGGGCGCTGAACGACGTGGACGCCCGGAAAATAGACTGGGCCCTGGCGGAGACCCTCGCCTTCGCCTCCATCATCGAGGACGGGGTCCCGGTCAGGCTGACGGGGCAGGACGTGGAGCGGGGGACCTTCAGCCAGCGGCACAACGTATTGCACGACTACGAGACCGACCTGGCCTGGACGCCGCTGCGCCGGCTGCCGCAGGCGAACGCCTCCTTCGAGACGCGAAACACGCCGCTTACCGAGTACGCCGCCCTGGGATTCGAGTACGGATACAGCATCCAGGCGCCGGAGCGGTTCGTACTCTGGGAAGCCCAGTACGGAGATTTCGTGGACGGCGCCCAGATCATCATCGACGAATTCCTCGTTTCCGGCCGCGCCAAGTGGGGGCAGACCTCGTCCCTGACCATCCTGCTCCCCCACGGTTTCGAGGGGCAGGGACCGGACCATTCCAGCGGACTGATGGAACGGTTCCTCTCCTTCGGCGCCGATTTCAACATCCGCATCGCCAACTGTACCACGGCGGCCCAGTATTTCCACCTGCTGCGGCGCCAGTCGAGGCTGCTGGAATCCGACCCGCTGCCCCTGATCATCATGACGCCCAAGAGCCTGCTTCGGCATCCGGACGTGGGTTCTTCGGCCCGTGAACTGGCCGAAGGCAAGTGGGAACCGATCATTGACGACGAAAGGGCGCAGGACGATCCTGAAAAGATTCGGAGACTGGTGTTCTGCAGCGGCAAAGTATATGTCGACCTGATGAACGACGAGCAATGGAAGAGCGCAACGCACGCCGCGGTCGTACGCATTGAACAACTCTACCCGGTGGCGGCGGACCAGGTGGAAAAGATCATCGACCGGTATCCCAACCTGGAGGAGGTCGTCTGGCTCCAGGAAGAACCGGAGAACATGGGCGCCTGGGACTACATACGCAAGGTGCTGGAATCCGTCCTGGGTGACCGCCACCCGCTGTTTCTCGTTTCCCGCCCGCCGAGCGCGAGTCCTTCCGAGGGTTCCACCGCCATTCACAACCGGAACCAGCAGAACCTGGTTGAAATGGCCCTTGCCATGGGGGCGTCGGGAAACATCGAGATGAATTGACAGATCGAGGCGCCTGACGCATCTTGTCCGATTCGGGCAGGCGGTCCGAAGACCAGAGCAGGCTGTCTGGCGAAGAGCAGGCTGTCCGGCACTTTCCCTTCGGACTGGTCGAAAAAAGTCTGTATCGCAGATATCTCAGCAGATGAGCAATCGCGGAATCTGATGCAGACGCGGAATCTGATGCAGACGCGGCAGCAGGAGTATTAGAGGCAACTGAAGAAGCAATCGCGGATACTGATAATGAATACCCGGAGAGCGTGAAATGGCCATCGACATCACCGTGCCGCAACTGGGTGAATCCATCGTGGAAGCCACCGTCGTCCAGTGGTTTAAAAAGGAAGGCGACGGGGTTACGGCGGGCGAGGCGCTCCTGGAACTGGAAACCGAGAAGGTCACGCTCGAGGTTAACGCCAGTGACAGCGGCGTACTGGTCCGCATCGAAAGCGCGGCGGGCGAGGACGTCCAGATCGGCGACCTGCTCGGGGTACTGGACGAAAGCGCCGGGGCCGGGTCGAAGGATGCCGGCGCGGAGGCCGTTGAGGCAGCGGATGCAGGTTCGGAGGCCGCTGAGGCAGCGGATGAAGCTGAGGGGCCAGGGGACGATACGGACCGGCCCGCCCCGGCTGATACGGGCGAGGCGGCAGACGCGGGCGGTGCGGCTGATACGGGCGAGGCGGCAGACGCGGGCGGTGCGGGTGCCGGGGAACTGACCGAGGCCGTTCCGGACGACCGGATAACGCCCGTGGCGCGTCGCATGGCGGACGAAGCCGGCATATCCCTTTCCGGTGTGGAGGGGACGGGGATGGGTGGAAGAATACGCCGGGAGGATGTGGAGCGGGCCGTAACGGAAAGAAAAGAAAAAGCGGTTGCCGAGGCGGCAGGTCAGGACGCGGATGCCGGGGCATCCGGGAGACCGGACCGGGAGGCCGTCGAACCCAGGGCAGGCGTCCGGGAAACCGCGCGCCCGACCGGAAGCGCCGCCGGTCCCGCCGAAACGCCTCGCGACGACCGGGAGGAAATCGTCCCCATGTCCCGGCGGCGGCGCACCATCGCCAGCCGGCTCGTGGAAGCGCAGCAGACCGCGGCGATGCTGACGACCTTCAACGAGATCGACATGAGCACGGTGATGACGATACGCCGCAGGAACCGGGAGGCCTTCGAAGAACGCCACGGCGTGCGGCTGGGATTCATGTCCTTTTTCGTGAAGGCCGTGATCGGGGCACTGAAGGATTTTCCGGAACTCAATGCCGAAATCCGCGGGGACTCGATCGTCAGGAAGCACTACTACGACATCGGCATCGCGGTGGGTGCCGAAGACGGACTCGTCGTGCCGGTCCTGCGAGACGCGGACCGGATGTCGTTCGCCGAGATCGAGCGCGGCATACGCCGGTACGCGGCCAGGGCCGGCGACGGCACGCTGTCGCTGGAGGACCTGCGCGGAGGCACCTTTACGATAACGAACGGCGGGGTTTTCGGATCGATGCTGAGCACACCCATCCTGAACCCGCCGCAGGTGGGCATACTCGGGCTGCATCGCATCGACGACCGGCCCGCAGCCGTCGATGGGGAGGTCGTGATCCGACCCATGATGTACGTGGCGCTGAGCTACGACCACCGGATCATTGACGGCCGGGAAGCCGTGCAGTTCCTGGGAAGGGTAAAGTCCCTGATCGAGGTGCCCGCGGCTTTGCTGCTCGAAGTGTAATTACAGGCGGAGATTCTATTTGGTGCAGGGAGGAGTCTGATGGACTGGTGGGTCTGGATCATCGGCGGCGTGTTGCTCTGCCTGGCCGAGATGGCCACGCCGGGTGCTTTCTACCTGTTGTTCTTCGGTATCGCCGCGCTCGTGGTCGGCGTGCTGGCCTGGGCGGGCCTGGTGGAAACGACCTGGGTCCAATTCCTGCTCTTTTCCGTCTTTTCCATCGCCTCGCTGGTCCTGTTCCGGCGGACGCTGACCGAAAGACTGAACCCCGGGGAACCCGCCGAAAAGATCCACACCCTGGAGGGCGAGTCCGGAACGGCCCTCGAGGACATCCCGGCCGGAGGTACGGGCAAGGTCGAGGTGCGGGGCACGGCCTGGAACGCCGTGAACAAGGGCGCATCGCCAATAGAACAGGGACAGGCCTGCGCGGTCGAACGCGTAGAAGGTGTTTCACTCTGGGTAAGGGGCGCGTGAAACTGACCCGGACGGCGCGGGGGAACTGCCTGTGACCCCACACTGTCCCGCTGCGCGCTGGAAGGAATCATGCAATGGAGAGTCTGCTGGTCACTATCGTCGTCGCGATAGCGGCGATCATATTCCTGAGAAACCTGATCATCGTGGTGCCACAGCAGGAAGCCCGCGTGATCGAGAGGCTGGGTAAATACAGCCGGACGCTGAACGCCGGATTCTACATCCTGATGCCCTTCGTGGATCGGGTAGCCTACCGGCACACGCTGAAGGAACAGTCGATAGACATCCCGGAACAGCTCTGCATCACGCGGGACAACGTCCAGGTGGGAGTGGATGGCGTGCTCTACCTGCAGGTGCTGGACGCCGAGCGGGCTTCTTACGGGATATCCGATTACGAAATGGCCATCACCCAACTCGCTCAGACGACGCTGAGAAGCGAGGTCGGCAAGATCGACCTGGACAAGACCTTCGAGGAAAGGTCCGCGATCAACTTCTCCGTGGTCAGCGAGCTGGACAAGGCGTCCGATCCCTGGGGCGTGAAGGTCCTGCGGTACGAGATCAAGAACATAACGCCGCCGCGAGACGTCCTGGAAGCCATGGAAAAACAGATGCGGGCCGAGCGGGAGAAGCGGGCGGCGATCCTGAATTCGGAGGGCATGCGGGATTCCAATATCAACCAGGCCGAGGGCGAGAAGCAGAAGGTCATCAAGGAATCCGAGGCCAAGAAGCAGCAGCAGATCAACGAGGCCGAAGGCGAAGGCCAGGCCATTCTCACCGTGGCCAACGCCACGGCCGAGGGCGTCCGGGCCATTGCCGGGGCCATTAAGTCGGATGGGGGAGACGAGGCCGTGCAACTGCGGGTGGCCGAGCAGTATATCGAGACTTTCGGCAACCTGGCCAAGCAAGGCAACAGCCTGATAATCCCCTCCAATCTCAGCGATATCAGTTCGATCATCGCGTCCGCAATGTCCGTCATCAAGCACGACCGGGCGGGAGACGACGGCGACAGGGGAGTCGTCTAGCCAAAACGATCCGATACCATGCCCGACAGACCTAAAATCGCTGCCGTAACGACCATCTACCACCCCTACGCGCACACCCAGCATATAGTCGACCGGTTTCTCGAGGGGTACGGCTGGGGCGGCAGGCACCATTATCCGCCCATGGATCTGATCTCCCTTTATGTAGACCAGGTGCGCGAGAACGATCTCAGCAGGGACCGCGCCGCCCGGTTCCCCCGGATGAAGATCTATCCCACGGTCGCCGAAACCCTGACACTCGGCACGGATTCGCTGCAGGTGGACGGCGTCCTGCTGGTGGGCGAACACGGCGAATATCCCACCAACGAGAAGGGGCAGCGACTCTATCCGCGTTACGAGCTTTTCCGCGAGATCGTGGAGGTATATGAGCGCAGCGGCCGTTCCGCTCCTGTTTTCAACGACAAGCACCTCTCGTGGAACTGGGACTGGGCCAAAGAGATGTACGACACGTCCCGGCGGCTGGGATTCGCTTTCATGGCGGGTTCCAGCCTGCCGGTCACCTGGCGGACGCCTTCCGTCGACATGCCGCTGCACGCCGAGGTGGAAGAAGCCGTGTGCGTGTGCTACGGCGGGGTCGACAGCTACGATTTCCACGGCCTGGAGACGCTGCAGTGCATGGTCGAGCGGCGCAATGGCGGCGAGGCGGGCGTCTCCTGGCTCCACGCCCGGCGGGGCGAAGCCTTCTGGGAGGCCTACCACGAGGGCGTATGGTCCCGGGAGCTATTCGAAGCGGCCCTGTGCCGCAGCCACACGCTGAAACCTTCCCGCGACGGGTTCAACAACGTCTTCCCCACCATCAACGAGATGAAGCGGATGGTGGAAGACCCCGTGGCCTACACTTACGAGCACCGCGACGGGGTCAAATGCACCATGATCCTTTTCAACGGGCTGGTGGAGGACTTCAATTTTGCGGCGCGCCTCGCAGGACGCAGCGAGCCGCTGTCGACGCAGATGTACCTGCCCATGCCGCCCGCGCGCACGTCGCTGGCCAACTTCTTCTCGCCGCAGGTCAACAACGTGGAACAGATGTTCCTTACCGGCGAGGCCGCGTACCCGGTTGAACGGACCCTGCTGACGTCCGGTCTTACCGCGGCCGGGGTCGACAGCCTGCACGAGGGTCAGGGGCGCCTCGAGACGCCTCACCTGAACGTCGCCTATCCGGCGCCCGTGAAGTCCACGTTCTGGAGATATTGAAACCATGCCCAAACGGCTCGCCGTCATCAGTTCCATCTACACCTATCTCTCCCACACGCAGCATTTCGCGGACCGGTTTCTCGTGGGCTACCCCCGGTCCGGCCGCTGGCACCGTCCGGACGCGGAGGTCGTATCACTCTACGTCGACCAGCGGCCCGAAGGCGACCAGAGCACAGGCCGCGCCCGCGAGTTCGGTTTCGAGGTCTATCCCACCATAGCCGAAGCGCTGCGGTGCGGCGGAGACTCCCTGGCTGTGGACGGCGTCCTCATCATCTGCGAGCACGGCGATTATCCGGACAACGACAAAGGACAGAAACTGTACCCGCGCTACGAGATGTTCAAGGCCTGCGTCGAGGTGTTCGAGGAGGACGGCCGCTCCGTGCCGGTCTACAACGACAAGAACCTTTCCTACAGCTTCGACAGGGGACTGGAGATGGTGGCCGATTCGAAGCGGCTCGGCTTTCCCGTGCTCGCCGGATCGAGCCTGCCGGTCACCTGGCGTCTGCCCGACCTTGAACTCCCGCTGGAATGTGAAATCGAGGAAGCGCTGATGGTGGGCGTCGGCGGTTCGGACGCCATGGATTACCACGCCCTCGAGGCCATGCAGTGCATGATCGAGCGGCGCAGGGGCGGTGAGACCGGGGTCAGGGCAGTACAGATGATCGTGGGCGACGAAGTGTGGGAGGCCGGTGAACAGGGACGCTATTCGCTGGAACTGCTGGAATCCGCGCTGTCCCGCTGCGACAGTCCGAAGGGACTGACCGCAAAAGACGGCCGCACGCAGGACCTGCTGGGTTCGGGCGAGTTGCGCCGTCTGGCCGCGGAGCCGGCCGCGTATTTCATCGAACACGTGGACGGACTGAAAACCACGCTGCTCATGCTCAACGGCGCCATCGGCGACTACTGTTTCGCCGCCCGCCTGAAGTACGAACCGGATCTCCAGTCTACCCAGTTCTTCCTGCCGCCCACGCCTCCGGTGACCTATTCGGCCTGCCTGGTGTCGAGGATCGACGAGATGTTCGAGACCGGCGTTTCACCAATCCCGGTGGAGCGGACGCTGACCGTCTGCGGCATCCTCGACCACTGCCTCACGTCGAAAAAGCAGGGCGGCATCCGCCTGGAGACGCCCGATCACCGCGTGCAATACCGGGCGCCGGCCCGGCCTCAGCACTGCGGCCCCGCCCAGGACGGATATACTTCCTGAACCCGCGGCTGCCGTGACGACCGGGGTTACTTGGACTGAGGGGGCCGGTATCCCGGCGGCATTTCGGTGCCTTCACCGAAGAAGAATGCCTCCAGGTGCCGGTCGTAGACCTCCTGCCCCTCGGTCGTGGCGAGATTCAGGCGGTACTCGTTGATCACCATGACCGAATGGTTGATCCACATCTGCCAGGCCTGTTTGGATATGTTGTCATAGATGCGCTGACCAAGCTCGTTGGGAAAGGGGACGAAGTCGAGTCCTTCGAGTTCCTCGTTGAGCTTGACGCAGTGGACCATGCGGGCCATGCCGGGCCTCCTCGTAACGGGCGTGCTCTTCGCTGTTCATATGTCGGTCGGAATCGCGTGCGTTACAGCACAGGCTATATACCGTTCCGCCCGGCGTTTGTCAAGTTGGCCGCGGCCGCTTCCGCCTCATTCCTCGATGTAGCGAGACAGTACCGCGTCCATGGCGGCGTTGCCGCAGGGGTGGAACCCGTCCGGAATCGCCACACCATGTTCCAGGAGCAGTTCGAGCGCGGCGGGATAGTTCCCCCTGTCGCGATTCCACTGGCAGTAAGTGACGGCGTGTACCGGGTTCTGGAAATACCCGCCAATGGGATCGGTGGAAGCGCCCCGCCGAAGGAGGAAATCGACCATTCCGGGATGGCCCTTGCACAGGGCCCAGTATAGGGGCGTGGCATCCATCCACCCCCGGGCGTCTACGGGCCAGTCCAGGTCCGCCATGAGACGAACCGCCGCCCAGTTGTCCACCTGGGCCACGTGGCTGATCAGGGTCCGGTCATCGTCGGTCAGGGCAGACAGGCAGCGGTCTTTCAGATCCTCCACGGCGTCCCGGTCCGTATTTGCGCAGGCGACTACGAATCGATCGTATTCGGACAGGGGGGCCGGCACGGCGCCATGCCGGCGGAGGAGGTCCGCGATGTCCCCGCGACCGAGCCGGAGGGCGAAGTCGAGCGGGGTCCATCCGATGATTCCCAGGGCCGTACTCTTCCCGGTGGACGTACGCGCGTTGGGATCCGCCCCGGCATCGAGAAGCGCGCCGATCACTTCGGCCGTGCAGTTTCTCTTTACCGCCCAGTGAAGGGAGGTTTCGTTGTCGGCGGGATGGACGGCATCGGGATCTGCCCCCTGGCCGAGGAACCACAGGACGGCCTCCGTCCAGGTCATGTCCATGGCATGCTTGATGCAGTAGGAAACCCCCTCGGGGTCCAATCCATTCGCCGCGACGGTCTCGAGCAGTTCGAGGTTGAACTTCTCGCAGGCGTGGTAGAGTGATTCGTTGTCGTTGGGGTTGGCGCCCGCGTCTACCAGTACCCGGGCCGCCGGCACGCAGTTGTTCTCCACGCATCCGTAGAGTGCCGACTCCTTCCAATCGGATTCGTTCACCCAGTAGCTGTCCGGATCGGCGCCGTGCCGCAGCAGCAATTCCAGGACGCGGACCATGGCGTCGGCGCGCTCCGCGAGGAAGCAGGACCACGTCGCGTAGAGGATCGGTGGCCAGTCTTTCGGGCCGCCCGTCGTCGTGGCCGCGGCGGGATCAGTCTCCAGGATGCGTGTGACGGCCTCCACGTCCCCGGCGGCGCAGGCGGCGTAGATATCTGCCCCCGTAAGCTCCGGCGCCGATTCGAGCAAGGCCTCGGCGCGTTTCTGGTCGCCCCACAGCCAGGCCGATGCCAGAAACGTCTCCAGCTTTTCTTCGAAACTCTTGGCGGAGATTTCCAGGTGGATCTTGAGATGGGGCCAGGACCTGAATCCGTATTCCCTGGCGATGGCATGATAGGCGTCCGACAGCACGACGCGCTCGCGCCGCGCTCCGGTGGCTGAACGGATTCTGTCGACGGCATGCTCGTCGCCGAGACGCGCGGACTTCAGCAGCGTTTTAGCCTGCAGCTTGAGATGGCGTATATCGGAATTTGGGGGCAGGGACGGCATGGGACCTCCTTCAAGCGGTCATGAGACCGCTGAAACACCCGTGCGTCCGCCAAACGGGCAAGAAGAAGGTTGCCACGGTATATGGGAACCGATGCAGGTGAACTTGTGTTCTTTCCGCGGACGGGCGGCGTCCCGCACACGCCGGTCATTTGCAATGTACAGGCGCCCCGGGGGGCGCGTCAATAGAAAGCGTCCGGCGCGACGACGGTCAAGCTCAGACCGGCAGGCGGCTGCAGAGCGCGCGCTCCCGCTTGACGCGGTCGCTTTCTGCCGGTTACTTGCCCATCGATCAGGTGACGGTCGTGGTCCGGCGGACGCGTGCGTGACGCTGCGAAGAGGATATGCAGGCCACCATGAATGCCGGACCGGCGGCGGTTTCCGGCGGACAGGCGCATGGCACGGCACGACGCGAAGAAAACGGGACTTCGTACCAGTCATGATATATCGCGAATTTACAACGCACGCCGAGCTCAAGCCCTACGTTCAACTCGTGTGGATGATGGAATCCGAGCATGCGGACGACCACGCGCCCAAATCGCTCATCGTGCCCGACGGCATCGTGGAAATCGTCTTTCACTACGGCGATCCGTGGATCACGACCGTAGCGGGCGGGGAGAGCATGGTCCAGCCGCGGAGCTTCGCCATCTCCCAGATGCGCAAGTATATAGAAATCGAATCCAACGGCCGGACCGGGTTCGTGTCGGTCCGCTTCTATCCATGGGGCGCCTACCATTTCTTTGACAGGCCCGTGCACGGTTTTCTGGACGATACGGTGGACACAGGAACGCTTTGGCCGGCGCATCATGAGGAATTGATGGCGGAACTCGGCAATGCGGAGGGTGGTGCGGACTTCGCCCGTGTCGTGCAGCGGTTCCTGCTGGTTCGATTGAAGGAGAACCACCAGGATGATACCGCGCTCGATGAGGCGGTGAAACTCATTCGGTCCGCCGGAGGGCAGTTATCCATAGAAGAAGTCGGCCAGCGCGTCGGTCTTTCCAGAAAGCAGCTGGAAAGGAAATTCGCGTCCACGGTCGGCACGACGCCGAAGACCTTCGCCCGCATCAGCCGGTTCCTGAATATCTGCCATCACCTTGACGGGCATCGGGGCAAGACGCTGGCGCAGCTGGCCTACGAATGCGGGTATTTCGACCAGGCTCATTTCATCCGGGAGTTCACGGCTTTCTCCGGGTTCACCCCGAAGGCCTTCTTTGCCAAAAACAACGTGAAATTCGCGGATATATAGGAAGGTTGTCGCTTTTTTACAATTTTCAAGCCTGCTGTATTGTATCTTGGGTTATGACTGCGGTTCATAGTGAACGGATTCGTTACCGGTCCGGTAACGCGCAACGTGAGGAGGTCATATCGTGAAACTGGTACCCTATCTGGCGTTCAACGGCCAATGCGAGGAGGCGCTCGGGTTTTACCGGGACTGTCTGGGCGGCACGGTCGAGAACATCAGTTACTACAGCAAGGACCAGGACATCGGCATGGAGGTCCCCGACCACATGGTGGGCAAGGCCATGCACATGTCCATCAGGTTCGGCGATAACGTGATCATGGGCTCCGATCACATTGAAACGGTCCCTTCGGATACCAACATCTCGTTGTCGATCGACTTCGCGGGCGTGGATGAACTGGAGCAGGCGTTCAACGCCATGTCGGCCGGCGGCGAGGTGACCATGCCGCTGCAGGACACGTTCTGGGGCGCTCGTTTCGGGACGATTACGGACCGGTTCGGCATAAACTGGATGTTCAACTGTCACCTGAATACACAGGAGCAGCCATCATGAAGCGCGTGCCACTGGGTTTGATCGCCGGCGGCGTGCTCGGGCTCCTCGACGGGCTGTCCGCGTTCCTGATTCCCGAGGCCCGGGGCATGATGACAGAGATCATCGCGTGGGGAACGGCGAAGGGCCTGGTCACGGGCCTGCTGGTCGGCATTATCGCGTGCAGGGTCGTGGGGGCAGGCAAGAACGTGCTGGCCGGCGGCGCGGTGGGCGCCGTCCTTTCTCTTCTGGCGGCGATTTCCACCGGATCCTACGTGGAGATCGTACCCTCGGGGATCGTCATCGGCCTGCTCGCGGGGCTGATCGTTTCGAAATGGGGTAAATGATCCCCATGGCGGCGGGCGCCGATTCAGGACGCCGGGTGGTCATTCTACGCGCCCGCGACGCCTGATTCCACGGCCCCGTACCCGCGCAGCCGTTCCGTCAGGCCGTCTCTTCGACTGAAACCGGCAAGACGCTCCAGCCTGTCGAGGGGGGTCAGACCTTCATTGTTCCTGGCATTGACGTCGGCCCCGTGGGCTACGAGCAGACGGAGTATCTCCTCCGTATCTGTCATCCGGTTGTCTACGTCGAGACAGTGCAGCGGCGTGTTCCCCGCGTCGTCCCGTTCGCGGGCGCTGGCGGGGTCATTTTTCAGCAGTACCCGAACGCTGTCCAGCAGGTCTGACTGCACGGCCCGGTGTATCCCGGCAAACTGAGCCAGGTAGTCGATCACGTGGTCCTGCTGGTAGTGGCTGGCGTAGCCCAGGGCACAGATCTCGTGGCCCGAGTCCTTTATGGAGGCATCAGTTCCGAGCTCGACCAGCAGTTTGATCATGTCCAGGTGGCCGTAGCGGGCCGCCTCGTGCATGCCGCAGGCGTTCAAGTCGAAGCCCAGTTCGGCCATCAGCCGGACCGCGTCCCGGTTGTCCGATCCGATGGCGTTTTCCATAAGTACGTTACCGCGTTCTTCCAGTTTCTCGATCAATTGTGGATCGCGTGCGAGCAACGCGCGGGCCCGGTCCCCGTCCCCACTGATACATGCGCCTGCGAACCGGTCCAGGTCGTCCAGCGGAAACGTCTCCGCGCCGCAAGCCGCCAGGTACCCGGCGATAGCCTCGTTCCCGTGATAGACGGCTTCCCCGTAGGGTGACCGCGCGTCGGGACGGTGGGAAGGCCGGTTTACGTCGGCCCCGTTCTCGACCAGCAATCGAACCCTTTCCAGGTAGTTCCAGCGGGCGGCCCACTGCAGTTGGTACGCCAGCATGTCGACCGGACTGGCCACCCAGCCGCGTGACTGCTCGCCCAGCAGCCGGTGCCAGGGCCGGTTCCCTTCCTTTCCAAGTCCGTGGGCGAACAGGAACCTCAGGTGTTCGTCGTCACGGCTGAACATCCGGTTGTAGAGCGTCTGCGCGTCGTTCGGATCAGCGCCTGCGTCGATCAGGACCCCGGCGAGTTCATAGCAGTCCCGGTGCGGGGGACATCTGGCGGGACCGTTTTCCCCTTCGCCGAACACGCCGGTAAGGACGGTGTAGGGGCATGGGAACCCGGCCCAGAGATAGCCCGCGTTCGGGTCGGCATCATGGGCCAGCAACAAACGGGCGGCCTCGACGACCGAATGTCCCGGGGTCCCGGGATCCAGACGCGAGAAGGCCACGTAAAGCAGGGGTTCCCAGTCATGTGGTCCACCCGGTGTCTTCGCCAGTTCAGGGCTTGCTTTCAGAAAAGTACCTACAGCCGAGACGTCACCGGCAGCGGCGGCGGTGTAGATACTCGCCCGGGAAAGTTCCGGACGGGCATCCAGCATGGTTCTGGCCCTCGCCCACCTCAACGGGTGATTCTCGGTGCCCTGGGTCAGGCAGGCGAGGCGGAGGAAATCATCGGCGCGCTCCTCCGCGCCGCGCCGTTCCTGGGCCGTGGGTTCCACGTTGGGACTGCGTGAAAGGTCTTCTACCGTCTGGAAGTATCGTTCCACCTGCGCCCAGCCCGGGAACCCGTAACTCTTTGCCAGTACGTCCCGGGCATCATCCAAATCGAAAGATGAAGGATCCGGGGAGGATCCATAACGGCGGACATCCGCCACGGCCGCGGCCAGACCGGATCTATACGCCTGGATCAGGTTCAGGGCTTCGCGCTCGATATCGGCTCGAACAACCGGGTAGGGCCACGATCTGGAAGGACTATGATGGGGAGCCGCCATGTGTAAATGAACCCGCAGCCGATCCGGTGTTGATCGTCACCGGATCGGCTGCTCTCCTGAGCTTGAAACAGGACACCGGCCGTCTACGTCAATCGGCCCCGTCAATCGCGCCGTCAATCGGATCCGTCAATGGCCTCGAGTGCCCGCGATACCCGCTGCAGCGCGTCGTGGTTTACAAGGCCCGGTTCAACGAACTGGCGGGCGTAATCCACAGCCGTGACATCTTTCCCGGTCGTCTCGCCCCCCTCCGCGGCCGGCTTTCTGATGGACGCTCTGACCGCCGGATCGGCGCCGCGTTCGAGGAGCAGCTCTGCCATGCCGGGGAAATGGCGCGGCACGTGCAGCGTGGCCATGGCATGAAACAAAGGCGTCCAGCCACCGAACCCGTCCCGGTCCGTGCCCGTGGGAGCATTGACATCGGCGCCGCGTTCGAGGAGCCACCGGGCCGTTTCAACGTCACAGAATTCGACAGCCATGTGAAGCAGGGTAACCCCGCCGGACAGGGGGGTCACGCTGGCGTACGGCGCGGGATTGTCTATACCGAATCCAGATGGGAAAACGTCCCTTTCCGGGAACAGCCGCGACGTCATCCGGGGATCCCTGCGCAGATGCGCTTCCAGGAGGCGGGTATCCCGCAGGTGCAGAGCCATGGGCGGCGTGTCCGGCAACTCGAACCCCGCTTCCGCCATGACGCGAAGACAATCAGCCTTATCCTGCGGTCTTCGCTCGTTGGTCGCCAGGATCATGCCCATGTTGTCCGGCAGCAGCCTGCCACCATGTGACACGAGGTGACGCAACATCCCGGACGCCAGCGTCATGCAGGGATAGTCGATTACTCTGTAGGGACGACCGGACGGTGATACGGTCGTCGCATTCGGATCGGCGCCGTGGCTGAGCAGCAGTTCGACGGCGTCCATGTTCTTGTCAAAGTACGCCGCGGCACGCAATGCCCTTTCGCCCCCTTCGTGTACATCCGCGCCGGCGGCGATCAGGACTTCCATGACTTTCGACTTTCCGAAAAACGCGGCATAGGCGAGGGGCCGGTAGCCATTGTGCCGGCGGCGCCTGACCCAGTGTCCCTCGCGATGGATCAGCCCGGGATCTTCAGCCAGCAGGTCCCTTACCCGACCGTTGTCGTCGTCGAGGATGGCCCGTTCAAGCGCCCCCATGGATCCGACGGACTCGACGTAGGCCTTCAGTTTAGGCCAACTGGGGAAACCGTACCGGCGCGCGACGCGGAACTGCGCATCGGCGAGCGTCGGGCGGGATCCGTCCCGCACCAGGTCTTTCGCCTGGTCTTTCAGGTGGCGCAGATCGGGTTGATCGGGGAGTTGTTCTACGGCGGATTCCGACACGGCTGACCTCCTTGACTGGCTGCCCGGCGTCCGTATGATCGGGCTGAAGGAAGTACAGCTTTGTGATGGCTGACCAACCAGGTGGGCTTCTACCCTGTCCACGGACCGGAGGCGGCCTGTCCCGCACCGAATCTATGGTAAGGCATGCGGAGCCAGCGGTCAAGGGTAATCGGAGGGCGGCGAATGATGAACTCGATTCAAGATTCTCTGTGTAGGTGCCGTTGAATCACGTCGGCTGTGGCCGCGTTACCGGTTTCTTCCGCAATCGAAAGCGGCCGAGTCCACGGCCAGTCGGCCAACTCGGGATCGGCGCCGTGTTTCAGCAACAGGCGGACCATGCCGATTCGGCCGTTTTTGACTGCGACCGCCAGCGGCGTCCGGCCGTCTTGCTCGTCCAGCGCGTTCACCCGCGCGCCGTGTTCGATGAAACATCGCGCATTTGCCTCCCATCCGTGCCTGGCACAGGTATGAAGATACGTCTGCCCCTCGAAGGTACGGCGGTTCGGATCGAGGCCCGACGCAACGAGCTTACGCGTGATCGTGCCGTCGTCGCCCCATCCCGGCAGATACTGCAGCGCTTCCAGGCGACCAGGCGCATCGGGATCATCGGCCAGAAGCTTATCGATCAGTCTTTCATCCCCAGTTTCAAGCGCCTCCGCAACGACATAGGGATCGCGGACTCTCGTCGCCTTGCTGTCCACCAGTCTGCGAAGTTCATCTTCCGTCAAACGCCAGGACGGCGGGTACACGGCACCGTGACGAACCAGCATGGCCCCGATCGCAGGATCATTGGTGCCCGCGGCGCATCCGCAGGAATCCAGCTCCACGTTCGGGTTGGCTCCGTGCTTGAGCAACAGGGCGACGACATCCGGATGTTTATACCAAACGGCCTCGAAGAGCGCCTCGTCCACGGCATGGCCATCGGTTCCCGCTTCGAGAAGCAGGGCGGCGATGTCTTCGTGGCCGGCCCGGGATGCATAGGCCAACGGACTTTTCAAGGCGGCATCGCGCCCCGTTCCACCGGGATCCTTCTCGAGTATCGCGCGCACCCTGTCCTGGTCGCCCAGGTAACTGGCCGCCGTGATGGCGTAATGCGCACTGTTTTCTAGAAGAAATCCCGTGATGCCCAGTTGCGGGTCCGGCGGCTCGTGTCCGAAACCCGTGTCGAACGAAAGCGTCAGCGGCGTCTTGCCGTCCGCCCGTCGCATATCAATAGGTACACCGCGTTCAAGAAACAGTTCGATCATTTCTTTCCGGCCGTTCAGCACGCCCAGGTGCAGGCCGTTGTTCCCGTCTTCGTCGGACCGGTCAACCAGTTCGGGCTGGTCCCTCAGCGCCGTGTCAACGTATTCGGTGCTGCCGTCCTTTATCAACGCAGCAATCGCCCCGAGCGCGGGGTCGTAGCCGAACCGCGCCTTCATGGTGCGCTCCACGACATCGGCAACGTCGCTGAAACCACGTGTTCGCGTTTGTTCGAGGAGACTCGCCCAGGTCGAACCGAAGATGTTGAGACCCGGATCGGCACCGCGTTCGAGTAGATATTCCGTCGCCTCCACATGTCCGTGACGGGCGGCCAGGTGCACGGGCTGGGTGTACCAGTGCAGCGCGTTCACGAGGCGCGGGTCTTCGTCCAGGAGCGTCTCCATCGCCACCAGATCTCCCGCGACGGCCGCCCTGAACAGCGTCCAGGCGGCCTCGCCGTCGATCCAGTCGGACTCGTCTCCCCAGCGGTCGTCATAATAAGGTCTGCCGTAATCTGGGCCCAGGCCCGGACAGATCATGAACCCGGTCCGGCACGCATTGAGGTGCACGCGGCCCCGGAATTTGCCGGGGAAGGCCATGCGTGACGCCCGATCGGGATACGTGCCGGTGATTTCCAATGCGTGTTTCATGGCTCGGAATCACTCCTGAGCGATAGTCTTGTCCATCGGCTCACTGGCTGTTGCGCCAAGTGCCATAAGCGCACGGGCCGCTACCTGGCTTCTTGCGGACTCGGCATAATCTAACGGGGTCTTGCCCGCTTGATCACGGGCGTCCACCTGGGTGCCGGCTTCGACCAGGTCCCGGATCGCCTCCGAACCAGTGCCCCTTGCGCTGACCAGGTGCAGGGCGGTCCGGCCCTCGGCATCCCGTATGTTCGGGTCGGCGCCATGCTTCAGCAAGAGACGGATCCTCCCGCCATGGCCGTGATTGGCGTCATGGTGGAGCAGGGTACGGCAGCCCACCTGCTCGTTGATGTCCCAGCCGTACTGAAGCAACAGGTTGAGTCCGTCCGCCATCGATGCGCTCGGGGTGTGCTTCAGTCCGCCCAGGTTGGGATCTGCTCCCCGCTCCAGGAGAAAACCCGCACCTTCCAGGGTGCCGAATCTCAGTTGCATCATGAGCGGTGTTTCGCCGGCGCAGCCCACGGTGGTCAGGGCGTCCACGTCGGCCCCAATGTCCAGTAGCAGCGCGGCGACCGGAATAGAACGCCAGTGGTGTATCGCCTGGGCGATCCCGCGGCCCCCGGTGAATTCGGCGCGAGCCAGTTTTGGGTCGGCGACCAATTGAGCGCGGACGCCTTCTACCCGGTCCGCCATCACGTCGTCCCGGAAAGAACGGACTCGAACGGGGATCAGCAGATCGGCGATGGCACGGTGGGACGCTTTATAGCAGTGGCCGCAGTTGCGCGCGACGAACTCCCGGAGCAACGGATGCGCCTCGTAGCCGTCATGACGGCCGATAGCTGGGTTGCTGTCGATATAGGCCCTGGCGGCTTCGAGATCGCCTTGCATGAACGCGGCCAGTAAGGCTTCAATTGCATTCGGTGTCATGCTGATTCACTATTCGGGATCGTGCGCCCTATTCCCTGCCCGTCAGCCGGCCGCCGATCCAGGCCATGGGGATATAGGCGCCGATCAGGTCCACCGCGATATACCAGCCGGACGCGGGCAGCAACATGGCATTGAATATGCCGCCAAGGAGGAAGAACGACCCAACCAGCATGGATATTTTCAGCCGGTGCCCGGACGCGATCATGACGGCCAGGTACGCGGCCACCAGGGTACCGCCCGCGTGGGCCAGAAAGGGAAAGACGAAATGCCTGAACTGGAACAGGTGCATGGATGCTGCCAGAGACTCCATATCTGTCACGTCGACACCCGGAGGAGGCGGAATGACCATGGGGCTCAAGAGAATCAGCCCCATGTTTACGATACCTCCAACTGCGAGGCCTAACAGTACGGCCAGGATGGTTCTGATCGTTTTTCCCATCATCTTTCCTCGTTAGTTAGTTTGCAATCTGATGTAGCGCTTCCTGGACAATTCGACCCGGCAGAATTCTTCACCATCCTGTACCAGCCGGAGCGTCCAACTGTCGTCCGCTTTCGGTGTGACAATCATCTCGCCGTTCTTCATACACCTCTTTAAGCCTCGTGTTCCTACTTCCACGCCGGTCACGGCTTCAGGATTCAGGCCGATTCCAGGCAAATATCGCGGTAACCGGTTCTTTCAAAACCTACGCTCCCCATGACAGGCTGGCAAAGAAAATCAATGTGCGAGATTGGGCTTGAACGTCTTCCTGGTCGGAAGTACGTTCAATTGGCAACACGGGATTCGGATGAAGGCGCAGCTTAGTGGTTGAACCGCCTGCCCGTTAGTCGGAACCGTATTCAATAACGTCCACCGAACATGTAACGACAGGATGCCTGACACGCCTTCGTATTTCCCGCCGATCTCTTCCCTGCCCCTGGTCGAGGGCACGTTCCTCTCCCGTCCCAACCGATTCAGCGTTCGATGCGTGATCGACGGCAGGGAGACCTATGTGTTTATGCCGAATCCCGGCAGGATGGGCGAACTGCTTTTGCCGGGCGCCGGTCTGATCCTGGCGGATCACGGCGAACAGGCTTTCCGGAAGACGCGGCATACGGTGATGGCCGTGCGCTACCAGGGACGCATCGTCTTTCTGCACACCCATCTGAACAACGAGGTTGCGCGCCGGCTGATCGAATCCCGTGCGATCCCCGCATTGAGGGATTACACAGTTGCCGGGACCGAAGTAACCGTTGGCGGCAACCGGTTCGACTTCCTGCTCCAGGACGCGGAAGGCGCCCTTTGTCTGGAGATGAAATCGTGCACCCTCTCGGCAAACGGCATCGCCATGTTCCCCGATGCGGTTACGGAACGGGGCCGAAGGCACCTGGAGTCGCTGGCCGGGATGGCCGGACCGTCCGGGATGGCCGGACCGTCCGAGGTGGCCGAAATGCGCTCGGGCGGACGAAAAGGTGCCTTGCTCTTCCTGGTACACCACGGTTCAGCCGGGGTTTTTCTTCCCGATTATCATACGGATTACGCCTTCAGCCTGGCTTTCCGCGACGCGGAGGACAAGCTGCCCATCCACGCGGTTTCGATCGAATGGGTCGAAGATCTGCGCTACCGTATCGCGTCGGCGGAAGTGACGATTCCCTGGGCTACGATTCGGAAGGAGTGCGTGGACCGGGGTCACCTGCTGATCGTCGAGCGCAACGAGGCCGGTTATCGCGTTTCAGTCACAGGGTATGTAGACGACCTTTCCCGAAAGGCCAGAAGGCGCGCCGGAACGGTTTATCCGGTCCGGACCTCGGTCGATGTCGCCGAAGACATGGCCGGCGTGCTGTCCGACCTCTACGGGAATCCGGAAGAAAAGGCCGGCTGCCTGACTTTCAGGTGCGAATACGACCCCGTAGCGACGCCCGGATTTCAACAGGCGCTGCTCGACTTTCGCATGCCCCGCCGCCTTTTCGGGGATCCGGGCTGAACCCGCGACGTTAAACAGATTCCTGCTGATCCTCTTCCACAAATCGCTTGTAAGAGTCTCCGCCAGAGCGTATAATCAGGACTAGCAATCCGGCAATGCCGTTTTCTGTCTAATGTAGTCCAATCCAGCCCATCGTGAACCAGTCCCGTACCATCCTGCACGCGGACATGGACGCCTTTTTCGCGGCCATCGAGCAGCGCGACCGTCCCGAATTGCGCGGCAAGCCCGTCATAGTCGGGGGCGATGGTCCGCGTTCGGTGGTGTCAACCTGCTCCTACGAGGCGCGCAGATTCGGCGTACATTCCGCGATGCCGGGAACGACCGCCAGAAAGCTGTGCCCCCAGGGAATCTTTCTGCCGGTCAGATCGGAAGTCTACGGCAGGGTTTCGCGTCAGGTCCAGGAAGTGTTCCACCGGTATACGCCCCTGGTCGAGCCTCTGTCGCTGGACGAAGCGTTTCTGGATGTCACCGGTTCGTCGCGACTGTTCGGCGACGGCGAAACGATCGCCCGTTCCATCAAGGCGGACGTGCTGCAGGAAACACAGCTGACTATCTCCGTGGGCGTGGCGCCGTGCAAGTACGTGGCCAAAGTGGCCTCGGACCTGGACAAGCCGGACGGCCTGGTGATCGTCCCCCCGGACGGCGTGATGGATTTCCTGGCGCCCTTGCCCGTATCTTTCCTCTGGGGAGCGGGGAAGGGCACGCAGGAGCAACTGACCCGGCTCGGGGTTAAGACAATAGGGGACGTGCAGAAACGATCTTCAGATGACCTGAAACGGCTGCTCGGCGACGCGGCCGGTTCGCATTTCTTCAATCTGTCCAGGGGCCTGGACGACCGGTCCGTGGTCACCGGCCACGTCGCGAAGTCGGTGAGTCACGAGAACACCTTTGGCACGGACCTGGTCGAACGGGAGGCATGCCACGGCTTTCTCGTGGACCAGAGCGACCGCGTGGGCCGACGGCTCAGGCGGGAAGGACTGCTGGGCCGAACGGTCCGGATCAAGGTCCGGTTCGGCGACTTCAAGACGTTGACGCGGCAGGCAACCGTGGCGCCGACGGACAACGACTTCGTGATCGGCGAGGCGGCTCTGAAGCTCTTCGACCGGGTCTGGGACGGCCGGGCGGGCATTCGGCTCCTGGGCGTGGCGGTCGGCAACCTGGTGCGGCCAGACGAACCGGTTCAGACCGATCTGTTTCAAAGCACCGACGAGACATCGGGGAAACTGCTTCGCGCGATTGACGACATACGAAACCGATATGGGCGCCATGCCATACGCCACGGCGCAGCGTCGCTGAAACCGTAGCCCGGCGCGACGGCAACGGCAACGTCGTCGAAACCATAGCCCGGCGCGACGGAAGCGTCGCTGAAACCCCAGCCCTGTTCCCGGATCAAGGTCGCGGAGTTAAGGCCGAGGTGCTTATGAAGAAGATCATTATCGCTGCGATAATCCTGATCGTTGCCGCGGCCGCCCTGCTCGCGTATTTCGCCATGCAGGGACCGGACCTGACGGAGTACGAGCACCTGAAAGAACCGGCGATTTCCACCCGGCCCCCTCAGAAGATGATCGTGGTCGAGGCGAAAGGCGATCCCAACGCCGTTGCGGGAGAGGTCTTCGAAACGCTGTACGATCTGTACTACCGTACCGAGGGCGTCCCGTCCTGGCCGCTTCCGGCTCCCAGGGCGCGATGGCCCGTGTCGCCGGACCAGCCGATGGAAGAGTGGATCGGAATATACGGCCTCCCCGTACCTGATTCCGTCATGGATCTCCCGGAACACACCGCCGTGCCCGGATTGGCGGTAACGCTCACGACATGGACGTACGGCGAAGTAGCGGAACTGCTCTACATCGGTCCATACCACGAAGAACGGCCGGTCCTGCAAAGACTCAGAGACTATATAGCCGAGAGCGGGTATGTGTACGTCGGCGCCCACGAAGAGGAATACCTGAAAGGGCCGGGCATGTTCTTCAGAGGAAATCCCGAGGATTACGTGACCATCCTGCGTTATGAAGTCCGGCCCGCGGCGGAGGATACTGCGGCGGACGAGGCCGGTGTGAATGAGGCCGGCATGAATGAGGCCGGCGTGGATGAGGCCGGCACAGATGGAGCCGACATGGATGCGGCGGTAGTGGAAGAGTGACAGAACCCCATGTAACAAGGAGGAGACATGCTTGAGATATCCGGACTGAACTGGTTGGCAATTCTCGTGGCGACGTTGGCTGGTTTTGCACTTGGCGCGGTCTGGTACGGCCCGCTGTTTGGCGACGCCTGGCTTACCGCAATCGGAAAGACGGCGGATCAGATCCAGCCGTCCCCGGCCCCCTTCGTCATCAGCTTCTTCACCGCGCTGATTACGGCCATCGGCCTTGCGATGCTCATCAACGCGCTGGACATTTCCACCCTGGGCGGCGGCGTCGTGATCGGACTCCTGGTGGGTGTCGGATTCATTGCGACAGCCATGGCCTCGGACGCCGCGTTCGGCGACACGGGTCTTAACCTCTGGTTGATCCAGTCGGGATACCGCGTGCTCTACAGCGTGGTGATGGGCGCGGTCCTTGCCGTGTGGCGCTAATCATGGACCTGGAAGCGCTCCGCAGGGAATACGTATTCGGCAGTCTGAATGAAAACGACCTGGACGAGAACCCGTTCGGGCAGTTCGACACCTGGTTCAGGAACGCGGTCGACGCCGGCATCGAACTGGCGGACGTGATGACGGTCGCGACGGCTTCGCGGGACGGCGTGCCGTCGGCCAGAATGGTCGTGCTGCGGGGCGTCGACGAGCGGGGATTCGTTTTCTATACGGATTACCGGAGTGCGAAGAGCCGGGACCTGCAGGAAAACCCCAGGGCCGCGCTGGTCTTCTACTGGCGTGAGCTCGGGCGGCAGGTCCGGATTACGGGGTCAGTTCAGAGGGTAACCCTGGAAGAATCGGCCCGTTATTTCCATTCGAGGCCCCTGGAGAGCCGCCTGGCGGCCCTGGCCTCAAGCCAGAGCGAGGTCATACCGGACCGAAAGGTCCTCGAAGAACGGTACGAGACGCTCAAATCGGAATTCCCGTCCGGTGACGTTCCCCATCCGGACGACTGGGGCGGGTTCCGCGTATCACCCGATGAGTTCGAGTTCTGGCAGGGCCGGGAGCTTCGCCTGCACGACCGGATTCGTTACAGGCGCGACGCGGACGATGCATGGATGACGGAACGGTTGTCGCCCTGATCCGGAGAACAAGCAATGAAG
This sequence comes from bacterium, assembly GCA_965202605.1. Lineage (GTDB taxonomy): Bacteria > JAAXHH01 > JAAXHH01 > JAAXHH01 > JAAXHH01 > JAAXHH01. Next base: position 278,619 of record OZ241838.1, on the reverse strand, counting down.
CATAAGGAAAACGTGATTCGACTCGGCGTCGTGGGCTGCGGAGGAGCCGGCCATGCCGCCGTGCGATCGGCCCAGGCCAGCGCACTGCTGGACGTCGTCGCGATCGGCGACCTCGACGAAGAGCGTCGAAACCGCGTGGCCCGCGAGGAGGGGGTTCCCAGTCGTTACGGTCCCTACCAGGACCTCTTGGCCGATAAAGGGGTGGATGCCGTTCTCCTGGCCGTGAACCCGCCCGCCCGTTATCCCATGGTCCTCGATGCCATCGACGCCGGCAAGCACGTACTCGTGCAAAAACCGCACGCGACCCGCGCCGATCATATCCCGACGTTCAAGGAAGCGGCCGGGCGCGCCGGGGTAACGCTGCAGTTCTGCTACTTCATGCGTCACGACCCTGAAAACCGCGGGATCCGCACCGCAATAAGCCGTGGCCGCATCGGCGAGCCGTACCACGCCCGCATCTTTCTGAAATACAACCACAGGGCGCCATTGGAAAGTCCCGAAGGCTGGACCCACGTGTATGGCCAGAAGGGCGGCGCCCTGGGTCAGCACGCTTCCCACGAACTGGACCTGGCCTGGTGGTGGATGGGCTGCCCGGATCCCCAATGGGCTTTTGCCGCCAGGCACGTTGTCGAGTCCCTATACGACGGACCGGAAGGCCCGGCCGAAGACTATTTCTCGGGATTGTGCGGTTTCGAAGGCGGCAAGACGATCCAGATCGACTGCTCCCGCTGGCTGCAGTGCGATACCCCCACCGTCGTGGAAGTGCACGGCAGCGACGGGGCCCTGTCAGAAAGAAAGGTGTCGAAATGGAAGGATGGGGTATTCACGGTTCGGGAAATCGACGACGAATCCGACGTGCCCCACACGGACCCGCCGGCCGAGGGACTTCCGTTTTACCACGAGGTCGAACACTTCGCGCGGGCAGTAGCCGGCCGCGTCAAGCCCGATGTCGATGCGGATGACGCCTACCGGTTCATGCAGCTGCTCGACGCCATGTACGACAGCGCGCAGCAGGGCGAAAAGGTGTATATCGGGTGAACGGGCGGGCGATGTTCGCCCCCGCCCGGGGCGACAGATACGTTTTTGAAGACCTGTCTTCGGACATCGGGAATTGCCATGCCCGAAGCGTTCATTGCCCGGAGCAGGACGCCATTCAACGGGCGGACCAGCCTCCGTCCACGGCCATCGCGTGGCCCGTCGTGAACGAAGAGGCGTCGGAGCAAAGCCACAAGATGGCCTGAGCCACTTCCTCGCCCGTGCAGAATCTCCCCATGGGATGGCGGCCGTCGTCCTCTATCTTCGTGGTAAAAACCTTTGGGAATCGCAGGGACGGACGCGCCAGGCTTCCCGGACAAACTGCATTTATCCGGATGCCCTCTTTCGCGTATTCCAGCGCCGCCGACTTCGTCAGGCCGATCACGCCGTGCTTGCTGGCGGCGTAACCGGACATGCCCTCGCATCCGACCAGGCCCGCCACAGAAGAGACGTTCACGATTGCGCCTTCACCCTGGGCCAGCATGACGTTCAGTTCGTGTTTCATGCATAGCCAGACGCCCTTCAGGTTCACGTTCATCATGCGGTCCCATTGATCTTCCCGCCATTTGTGGGTCAGAGTCTGATACCTGAACAAGCCGGCGTTGTTCACCGCGATATCCAGGCGATCGAAACGCCTTCTGGCCCGCCGGACCATGTTTCGCACCTGGTCGTTTTCAGCCACGTCGGTCTCGATAAACTGAACGCGGTCGCTGCGCGTCCTGAAAAGCTCGAGGCTTCGCGGGCAGGGGTTTATGTCCGCGGCGACAACGGAGGCACCCGCTTCCAGCAACGCGATCGTGGTGAATCGCCCGATTCCGTTGCACGCACCGGTGACGAGAGCGACTTTACCCGTAAAGTCATAGGTCATGTTTGCAATTTATGTCCTGGCTGACGGAGCAGGGAGACCGCTCCCTGCCCGGTACAAGATCAAGACGCCGGTCCGATTCCAAACCATGGTCCTCGAACTATAGCCACAGATGCGGGACTCCAGGCGCTGAGGATTCCAGGCGCGTGGCGGCTTGCTCGCGATGATTCAGAGCATCCGGATGATGTCCTGGCCGCGGCCTGCTCTCAGAGCCGCGTCGCGCGGCGTCTCATCGACCGCGTTAGCCCGGGCCGGATCGCAGCCGGCCGCAATCAGGGCTTCGATCACTTCGGGCCGGTTCAACTGAGCGGCCATGTGCAGGGGCGCATCCCCCCGGTACATGGGCCCCCAGTCCGATTGGACGCCGATTCCCGCCGGGTGATTGGGGTCCAGGCCGGCTTCCTTCAGCATGCGAATAGTTTCGAGGTGATCGGCAAGATGCTCGTCTCCGGGCCTGACTTCCGCGGCGGAATGAAAAGCGGACGAACCGTTATGTGGATTGATCTGTCCCGGATCCGCCCCCAGCCCGATCTGCATCCTCAACCGTTCCGGATCGATTTGCCAGACCGAGAAGTAGACCGGCGCGCCGCCGTTGTCGTGCCACAGGTTGATGTCGGCGCCGTGTTCGATCAGGTACCGCGCAATGCGCTGATCCCGGCAAAGACAGAGTGGACGGCCGTGGATGTTGTCGATATTGGGGTCGGCCCCGGCATTGACCAGCAGTCTGACCATGTCGAAGTTGATCCTTCGCTCGACCTGGCGCCAATCGATCTGCTGATGCGGCGGACCACACACGGCGAAGGCCAGGGTGGCGACGGGGAAACTGCCTTCCCGGTAAGGATCGTCGAAAGCTTCGTGGCTGAAGTCCGCCAGCGACGGGTCTTCGGCCAGCATATCGGCCATGAGTTCGAGGTCACCGGCATACACGGCGCCGATCCACTGTTTTTCCTTGTCAAACCGCATTTTCATCTCCCATTTTACCAATAAAACATGGTTAGTACCGCCTTGCTGCACTGTCAATACAAACGTCGCGATGCTAGCCGACGAAACCGGTCCGCTGTAGTTCACCGGATCGCGGATTCTACCCTGAAAATCTGCGAACCCCGCACCAAAACATCAGTTTTTGTAACGGAAACCGTGCTTTCGGCCACTATAGAAAGTGATCGCGATGGCAGAATCGCTGGCCAGGATAACGCCGGAATACTGTATTGAAATCGAACGAACGTACGCCCATCCGGTCTCCCGGGTGTGGGATGCCGTTACGACGGCGGAGGGGATCTCAGCGTGGATGAAGTATGAGACCACGCTGGAGCGCCGGATCGGCGGCAGGATCTTCGTGGATTTCAAATCGGAAGGAAGCCTGGAGGGCATAGTCTGTGAATGGGTGCCTGAACGGGTGTTCGCCTATACCTGGGGGCTCTCCGTGGTAAGATGGGAGCTCGAATCCTGTGAAGGCGGCACACGGCTTCGATTCACGAATTCCCACGCCATGCCCGAAATCCTCCTGGGATTCGCCGCGGGCTGGCATGCCTTCATCGACCACCTGGGACCGTATATGGCCGGGACCACGGTAGATGACCGTTACGACGACCTGATGAAGACTTACAAGGATCGATACAGCCACCTGTTTGCGGGCAGCGACGACGCTGACAAGTCAGACGAGGAGAAGCAGAAATGACGAACGAGACGACCTCCGGTGTCTTCACCGTGGCCGAACTGTGCGAGGCGTCCGCCACGGGAGACATGAAACGCCTGAGTTCCATTCTGGCCGTCGCACCCCACCTGGTGGGTGTGGATACGGCTTCTTACGACGAACACCGTGCCCTGCATCACGCGGTGATAAACCGCCAGACGGAAGCGGTTTCCGCACTCATGTCCGCGGGCGCCGATCCCAACCAGGGGGTCTATCCCCACAGGGACGCGTCCACCCCCCTGGTCATGGCGCGCGACCGCGGTTTCGATGATGTCATTGAAACGATCAACGAGGAGCTGGAGCGGAGGCGCGAGGCGAACCTCTGTCCGAATCTGACCGTGTCTCCGGAGGTCGTTCAGCTCGCCCGCAAGGTGGAGGATGGCGACGTGGCCGGCGCGATGCGGGATATCCATGACGCCCCCGATCTGGTGGACGCCTGCGACGAGAACGGCGACACAGTGTTGCACCACGCGGCCCGCAACGGCCATCCCGGCCTGGTCCAGGCCGTGTTGAAGCTGAACGCCGACACGGGCAAAACCAACCTGGCGGGGCGGACTCCGCTCGAATTGGCCGTAGAGCACACCGCTGTCCCGGACAGGCGCCGGGCGGAAGGTTGTTTCATGGCCGCCGGGATCCTGATGACCGCGGGTGCGCCCAGAAGCCTGCGAACGAACGTCATGCTGGGCGACGCCGAGGCCGTGCGCCAGGTGGCGGGAAGCCACCCCGGCCTGTTCGAACCGGATGTTGAAAACGAGTCCCAGTTGCTTGCTGACGCGGTCCGCCACAACCGGTACGACATGGTGAAGCTGCTGCTGGACCTCGGCATGGACCCGGACCAGCGGTACCGTATTCAGTCACTGGAAGAAGAAACGTACAACTGGGGCGAACCGCTGTGGACCGCGGCCGGAGACGGCATGTACGACATCGCGGGGTTGCTGCTCGAACGGGGCGCCGATCCCAATGCCAGCGTCTACGCTTCCGGCAACCCCATGAGCCGCGCCTACAACAACCGGGACGATCGCATGAAGCGGTTGCTGTACCGCTACGGGGGAACGATGACGCCGGACGGTGCGGCACTGGAATGCGATACCTCGGCCGCGGTCATGGCGTTGAACCTGAAACCCGACCTGGTGGAGGAGATCCTGTGGGGTGCCGCCTGCGGCGGCGATCCCAGCGTGGTGGGCGTGTGTCTGCGCAAGTTGGATTGGGCGCGGGACGATCCCCGCTGGTATGGGTTGATCATCCAGCCCATACGACTGTGGCCCTGCTGCCCACACCGAAAGTTCCGGGATTTCGATCGCTCCGTTTTCCCGGAGATCGTGCGGATGTTCCTCGAACACGGAGTGGATCCGAACGTGAAAGGCCGGCGCAACACGTCATTGCTGCACCATGTCGCGGCCACCGGCAAAGTCTGGGGCGAACCGGTTTTGACAGACGGAGAGCGAATCACCTTCGCCCGGATGTTCCTGGAATACGACGCTTCGCTCGACACAAAGGACACGCTACTCCACTCCACGCCCCTTGCCTGGGCGTCCCGCTGGGCCCGCGAGGACCTGGTCGAACTGTATCTGCAGCACGGCGCCGATCCCCAGCCCGACGGGGAATCCTGGACCACGCCGCTCGCCTGGGCGGAACGGTACGGGCATGCGTCCATCGCGGACCGTCTGCGGGAAGCCGGCGCCGTTTCCTGAGCGCACAGATGGCGGAAGACAAAGGATTCGACTGGCGTAAGGCAATAGACGCGGAACGGAGCCGGGCCTAACCTCGTAATACCTGCCGCAATCGCGACGATTGCTTACCCTCCCCGATGGCCTGGTGGTCTGTCCCGGTCGGGATGCCAGTGGGTGGCGGCGACATGGGTGATGCCGTCTTCCGTCGTGATGTAATAGACGGTCAGGATGGTACCGTCATCCAATTCCGCCGAGATCGGATAGCCCACGTCCGCGCCGCCCATGCGGGCGCGCTTTTCCGGAGGCCACTCGTTCGATAGACCACCGCCGTCATCACGGAGCACGTATTCGTGGTCTGTGTCCCAGGTGCGACCGCCGTCTTCACTGATCAGGGCACGTATGCCCATCGGGGCACGGCGGTATCCGTAGGTACACAGTATACGTCCGTCACTCAATTTGAGCAGGTGGTTCGGATAGCCCTCGAATGACGTCTCCACAGGGCGGGTCCAGGTCTTGCCGCCGTCTTCGGACCAGGTTTCCAGGGTGTAGAACCGGTCCTTGTGATAGGTATGCTCAACCTCGCGCGGCGCCCAGTAACACGTCGAGCGGATATGGCCCAGGACGCGGTTCGGTTCGGTCTCTACCAGGGCCCATTCGCTGCCGATACGCGGCGCGGCCTCATGGAGATGCCAGGTCTCTCCGTCGTCGCCGGACCGGAATATGAGACAATCGGCCCCGCCCCCGGCTCGCATCGCGTATATGGGTAACAACCACGTACCGTCTCCGAGTACGGTCCCACGTGGAAAACCGACCGTGAACTCATAGCCCGGCACGGTCCAGGTGCGCCGGTCCCAGGAATGTCCTTCATCCCGGGATCGTATCACCGACAGTCGATGCCCCGATATGATCAGCTTTCCCGGAAAAAGGGACGTGTACGTCTCATCCTCTACGAAACCCAGGCCACGAGCCTCGGCTTCCTCCCGGCGGTCCAGTGTCCACATTTCCGGTCCCACCGAGCCCACCGCCATAAAGGTTCCGTCGGGCAAAATGCCGGAAAGCCTGTCGTACCGCTCCCGCGGTGATGTACCCGGCCAGTTGGGCGGCAGCAAAGGATCTTCCGACTTCGTCCAGGTTCGTCCGCTATCGCGGGACACAAACGTCAGCCAGTCCGCCAAACCGTAGTGATCCCCGAAAGGCGAAGAGATACAGCCGATCGTAAGCCGCCCGTCCGGAAGTTTAGTCAGTACGGGGAACGCGTTATAGCGTCCCTTTTCTTTCAAAACGATACTGTGTTTCATGGTTGACCTTGATTATGCGTAGAACCCGCGCGATAAGCGCATGAAGAAGGGATGATATTCTGGCGTATGGCCCTTCTATAAGTATATTAAGGGTTGTCCTGGCAGATAACGGCTACCCCGTTCAACCGAAAAGAAGGGCTTCTGCCGGTAAGACGAATGAAAAGGATTTGCACAGTCGCGTCAACGGCAATCCGGAGATCGATTTCACCCCCGAAAGACCATGGGCAGCATACCCCATCCCCACAGTCTCTCCATAACGCTGGACCGTATCAACGAACGTCATTTTCTCGGTGAATCGTTCGGCCGGACCGAAGCGGAACGGACCGTATTCTCGAGAAACACGGCGCTTAAATCGATCTGGACGGCAATTGTATCCGGATCGTCACGAAACCGTAATTCGACGCGTTTACGTTGCCAGTATAACGATAGCTGCAATCCGCATGCGGTTCGGTTCGTGACGACAGATCATGAAGCCAGGTACGGTCGCAAGGGAAGCTGACGACACGGACGGCGCGTCTGCGCTCCGGGTATTGTTTGTCTCCCACACCTTCCCCCCGCAAGACCGCCCCCTCGAGAGCATCGGTGGGATGCAGCGGGTCGCGGTCGAACTGCATCACGCCCTGCTGGACTGCCCGGACGTAAAACTAAGGTCGTACGTACTGCGCACGCCCTGGCGGTGGATATATCTCAAAACACCCGCCTTCATTGCGCGCATATGCCCGTCGATGCTATACCTGGCCAGAACAGGCAGGTTCGACGTGATTCTCTTTACTTCGGTGCTGGCCGCGGGACTCATGCTGCCGTTCCTGTCCCGGATCCGCCGTCATGGGGTCAAGGTCGCGGCTATCGCCCATGGCGATGACATCCTCTGGCCGCATCGGCTTTATCAGTCCATGATCCGCCGCGTACTGCGCAGGCTGGACCTGGTTGTATCGGTCAGTCGGGCTACGGGTATGACTTGTGTGGAGCGCGGCCTGGCCAGGGACCGTCTCCGGGTAATCCCCAACGGTATTGATGTCGAGCGGTTCGCATCTTTAGAAGACGGCGGAGACCGGTTATCGGCACATAGATTCCTGGTTGAGTACTGCGGGGCCGACCAGGCGCCCGAAGATGCGTTCCTGCTATGCAGCGTCGGCCGCCAGGTGCCGCGCAAGGGATTCGCCTGGTTCGTAGAACACGTGATGCCCGAGTTGCCCGGAAATACACATTACTGTCTCGCGGGTTCAGGTCCTGAAGCGGAGCACATACTGGCCGCGGTGGACAACAGGCGATTGAATCACCGCGTCCATCTGCTGGGCAGCATCTCCGACGGCGACTTGCTGACCTTGTATCGAAGCGCGGACCTGTTCATTATGCCGAACACCAAGCTACCCGGAACCATGGAGGGTTTCGGCGTGGTGATGCTGGAAGCCGGCCTCTGCGGCCTGCCTACCGTCGCCGCGCACCTGGAGGGCATTCACGACGTCATACGCGAAGGTACAAACGGCCACCTGGTGAAAAGCGGTAACGCATCGGCCTTCGTACGGGCGATCACCAGGTATTATCACGGGCGTGCGCGCCTGGAAAGGCTTGCCGGCGGGACGCGCCGGTATTCGAGGGAATTCGCATGGCCGGCGATCGTACGACGATACGTGTCGGCCCTGCGCTCCATCTCCGATACAGCTACCGCGCAGGCGACAGGAAAGGCGACGCACTCGGCGAGGGTCCGTACGCTCGAATAGCCTCGGTATACCGGATCAGCAGATCATCCATGACGGTCTCCCAGGAACGGCGTCCGGCATGGCGGCGTCCGGCGGCGGCGATTCGGCCGGCGTAGTCGGGTTCCCTGATCAGCCTTCGTACGGTCCTGGTCAACGCCTCGGGTTCACCGGGTTCGAAGAACAGTCCGGTCTCGCCTTCCCGGATGATGTCGACCGGCCCGCCCGCCCTGGCGGCGACGACCGGTATCCCGGACGCCTGGGCTTCGACGATCACGTTTCCAAAGGTTTCCGAAGTCGACGGGAAGACGAAGAAGTCCGACGACGCATAGGCCCGGGAGAGCTGGAGGCCTTTCAGGTATCCGGTGAAAACGGTGGGCGTTCCGGCGAAATAGCGTTCGAGTCTCCTGCGGGCCGGTCCGTCTCCCACGAAGGCCAGTCTTGTATCGGGCAGGGCGTCCAGAACCGGAAGCAGGGATTCGAGCTGTTTCTCGAGCGCCAGTCTGCCGACGTACAGCATAAGGGGTTTGTCGGGATGTCCGCCGCTGAGGAGATGCCTTGTCTGCCGGCTGCGATAGCAGGGATGAAATCGCTTCGTATCCACCCCCTTCCCCCATACGCGCACGTTATTGAATCCATGGGTCGCGAGCGTATTCCTGGTTGAAGGACTCGGACACAGGTTGATGTCCACGCGGTTGTGGATCCAGCGCAGATAGCTCCAGGCGAAGGGGCTCAGGAACCGGTATCCCCAGCGTTCCAGGTAGCCGGGCAGGTCCGTATGATACGAAGCAATCACCGGGATACCGGACTTCTCCGCGTGACGGAGTCCGGCGTATCCCAGCGCGACGGGATTCACCAGGTGAACGATATCCGGCCGGAAACGCGCCAGCGGCTTTCCCAGCCTCGCGAACGGCGACACCACTTTTTGTTCGGGATAAAGGGGAAAGTGATAACTCCGAAGTCCGATCACGTCAGAAGCGGCGTAGCGGTCCGGACCGCCCTCCGGCGCGAATACCATGCACTCGTGGCCCCGGATCTGCAGGTGGTCGAGCAGGTGGCACAGCGTCGTGACGATGCCATCGATTTTCGGAAGAAAAGTCTCGGTCGTTATGGCGATACGCATGTTGCTATCCTCAGAAAGTCAGTAGACCGACAGCCCACAGCCCTCCACCCAACGAAACTCCGGCAACGGTCTGCGACAGGGTGTGGGCACCTAGACGTACCCTTGACCAGGCGACCAGCACGGCCAGGAAGACGGCCGGCATGGCCGCCATCCCGATCGTGAAGAAACCCATGACCGCCAACCCGGTTACTGTCAGCGCGTGGGCGCTGATTTTCCACCACAGCGTAATCAGCAGAAACACCCCGGTCTGCAGCGCACTGAGGCTGGCCACGAGCACCAGTACCGGCGGCCCCTGTCCCCACTGCAATACCGCCAGGGAGGCCAGCGTGCCCATCAGCGTGGCCCCGAGGGGCCTGATGCGTTCCGTCCTCCTGTTCAGTTCCAGGTCCGAAACCGCGCCACCGCGGAACAGTCGGACCAAGTACAGCAGGGGCAACAGAATAGCGAGAAGCGCATGCGCCAGCACCCAGCCCCAGAGAGGGCCGTCCTGTGCTGACAGGGTAGAAAGGAAAGTTATGGCCAGCAGGCACAGGGGCGGACTGAACGCTATGGAAATCCACTGGGCCGCGCTTTCCGCCCAGGCCGGCACGAGTATGGTGTGATGCATCCGGTAGGAACCCTGGCCTCCCGTGTGTATCAACATCTCGTCTCTGCCGTCGCCTTCCCGTCGAGCCGAAACCCTCGTTATCGACATTCGATTCACCTTCCGTTGGATCGACATCCCCTTCAACACCGAATCTGGATACAACATAGCGCTCCATTGTGACCATCGGGTGAAACGCGCGTTGTGAAATGGTTAAATCCAGACTACTATTCGATGACGATCTCTTGACGGGTTGGTGGACGGACCGATATCCCGTGAACATCGTACCTTATGGCGAGAATCTGGTTTCGGTGGAACTCGTCCGTCGTCGGGTGACGATGGACTTGACGCAGAACGGAGCAGGGTCTAACTTCAGGGGCGTGGCGTTCCGGGGCGCATCCATTCCGCGGAAAAGGCTGAGCCTACCCGATCCTCGATGAACCGGCAGATGGTGCGAATCTCTTTCTTCTCCGAAATTGCGGAAGCGGAGGATCACGGAAAGGAATTCGCCGATGGATAATCCTCGCACGCTCCCCCAGGATCCCGACCTGGATCAGCTCAAAACCCAGGCGAGGGAACTCCTCAATGCATTTCGTTCGGGTGACGCTGACGCACTAGAAACCTTCACCCTGCATCCCCGTGCGATTGATCCTGTTTCGGCTAAACTGACCGACGCCCAACTGGTCATTGCGCGCAGCTTTGGATTTTCAAGCTGGCCCGTCCTCCGCAGGGAAGTGAACCGGCGCCGGCTGCGCAGTGCCATCTGGCGCGGCGATCGGGAGGCCGCCGCGAAGGTGCTGGAACAGGATGAGGGCATCGTAAACGACGCGGTGAGCCATCCCCGCTGGGGAGGGCGTCCCACGCCTATACAGTTGGCGGCCGAACGGGGCCAGACCGGCATGATCCGTCTCTTACTGGACAGCGGTGCGGATCCTGAATCCGGTACGGACACCTACGGCGGATGGACGGCACTACACCTTGCCGCGCACTGGGGTCATATGGAAGCGGCCGCGTTGCTGAGGGAACGCGGCGCCCCAGTCGATATCCACGCCGCATGCCTGCTGGACGACGTCCGCCGCGTTTCGGCGATCCTGGCGGACGATCCGGAAGCCGCTTCCCGGCCGGGACTGGGAGGAGAACCGCCCCTTCACGTGGCCGTGTCAGCGGAAACGGCGGGCATCCTGCTGGACCATGGAGCGCGGTTGGATACACATGACGGTGATGGCAACACGCCACTCGGCGCGGCGATAGGCCGCGGAGATCGTTGCCGCGGCCTGGCGGATTACCTGATCGACCGCGGCGCACCGGCCGACCCCTGCCAGCTTGCCGCGCTTGGACGGACGGATCGGCTTGGACAACTACGAGAAACCGAAGCGGATCTGATCGGATTCAGAGGAAAGATCGGGGTCCACGCCGTGGTGGGCACGCCGTTGCACGCCGCGGTACAACATGGACAGGAGGAGACCGTGAGGGCGCTGCTTGGCTGGGGCGCGGACGTGAACGCCCGGGCGGATTCCGGTCAGACGCCCCTGCATCTGTGCGCCAGTCCAAATATCGCGAAGACGCTCGTCGAGGCCGGCGCCGATCCTGGCGCGACGGACGATGAGCACGGCACCACGCCCCTGGTATGGGCAACGGTAGGGATCGAGATCCACGGCCCGACACCGGCAAGAAAAGCCCTGGTATCGTACCTGGAGGGTATTACGCCGACACGGGAGGACTAGCGGCTTCGAGCAACTCGACGAGACGGTTTTTTTCGGGCCGCTTCATGCGGCAGGCGATCCGCAGAGGCGACTTGCCCAGGTGGTCCTGGAGGGCTGGATCCGCACCATGGGCCAGCAGCAGTTCCACCGATTTGACCATGTCCGCCCTGGGGCCGGCCTTCAGCGCGTAGCAGAGCGGCGTTTCGCCCCGGTCGCTGCGCGCGTCGACCGGCGCACCGTTGTTCAGCAGCACCTCCATGACCCCGGTGAATCCCGCCTTGGCGGCGAAATGCAGGGCCCGGGCGCCGCGGAGCACCGTGTCGATCCGGGCCCCCTTGTCCAGGAGGGCCTGTACGTAAGCGGGATCATCCCGCTGGCTGTTGTTCCCCGTACAGGCCGTCCAGATCCAGTGTCCTTCCGGGTAGTTGACGTCGGCGCCGTGCGCAATCAGCAGGGCCGCCATTTCGGGATCCAGCACCCATCGGCCGCAACCGATCCTCGAGGCGTCCGCGCCGTTTTCCAGTAACAACCGGACCAGGGTTGTGCGCCTGCCTCCCGCGGCGTAACCGACCAGGGCCGTGCTGTTCACGCCGGTCTCGGCGCCCCGGTCAAACAGAAATCTCGCGACTTGCTCCTGTCCGGCGTACACGGCGTGGTGCAAGGGCGTCACGGGCAGCAGGTCGCAGGCGGGGTCGTGCGCGTTCACGAGGCCGGGTACTTCTTCGAGCAGCGCCGAAACCCGGTCCTTATCACCGAGAAAACAGGCGCTGAAGACATCGTACACGGCACCTCGTTCCAACAGGAAACCCGCGGTTTCATCTTTTTTCTTGCTTCGGGCGGCGCAATGGGCGGTCATCATGATATCGCTCGCATGGGCGGACGGCATGTTCACATCCACCCCGTGATCCAGCAGCAGGGCCGCTACCGGCGTATGGCCCCGCAGCGCCGCTTCGCCGAGGATGATCGCACCGTGACGGGGATCATCCAGTACACCGGGTTCCTCCTCCAGGTGCCGCTTCAGCGCGTCCACCTGGCCCCTGGCCGCCATCTTTGCCGGCTGTCTCCACCGCTTCTCCCGGTGGCATCTCATTTCCCACCGGTTCCGGGCGGGTTTCCGCTCGTTGACGAGTCCGCGGGCAAGGGGGCCGAGCGTGCCTAGCACTTCCTCCACGAGCCGTTGGTCGCCCACGTGCTCGCGCAACGACGCGGCCATGTGCGCCAACCACCGCTCGGCGGATGCCCGTGTGATGTGGATATGACCGTGACGGTTTCGGATACCGCCGTAGGCGTGGTGCCGGGTGTAGCCCGGCTCTCCGCCCATCCACTCCTCCAGGAAGGCCTTCTGCTTCATGCGTTCGGGAGCCAGCGTGCGGGTAAACATGGGGCGCAGACTGGCGTCTTCTTCGATCCGGTCATAAAGCCCGTCAATGATGTCCGCGACCACGTATCGGCCGCCGATTCGATTGAAAAGCGTGGAGTCGGGTCTCAATTCCGAAGCGAGTCGGCCCCGGTGGGCTAAGGCGTTTCGCACGTTGGCGGGAACGCCGGGTCCTGGCGATGCGGGCACGGAAGCATCCTCCACGCATGGTCTCGGGTCCCCTGAACAGGGGAGAGACTATTGGGGACCGGAATAGGCGTCTTCTCAGAATGTAGTCTTTGCCGCGCCTGCGCATCAAGGGGTTTCCCACAATCGAAGGCGTCGGCCCCAGGGAACGGATGGAGAAGCCGGTCCGGCACCCGTCGAAGCAGCCGGAATGACCTTGAATGAAGGCCGGTTCCGTGGTGTATAACTTCTTGGTACAGTGTGCTCAGCGCCCGGCAACGGGCATTTGTACGTTGACGATGGCAAGGCGGCGTATTACATAAATCGGCGCAAACAGCGCATGCGGCACATGCGGCGCATACGGCACATGCGGCGCAAACAGCGCATCCGGCGCATTCGGCGCATCTGCGGACCGGTCGCGGGTTTGCGCTTGTCCTTCTTTTTCTGCCTGCAGGTACCCCGATGGAAAACTCGCCCTCGAACGTTGAAGAGCAATTCGAATCGGCCCTCGAGTCTTTCGTGAACAAGGCGCGGGAAGACCGGCAGGTGCTGGCCGCGATTCTATTCGGCAGCCTGTCCTCGGACCGGGTCTGGGAGAAGTCGGACATCGACCTGATCGTGGTGACCCGGGACGATAAGAAGCTGTTCCGCAGGGAAAGCAGGGACGATGACGAGGTCGCGGAAGGCGCGACGCTGAACGAGCACGACGTGGACATCCATGTTTTCATGCAACCCCGTTCCGCGTTCAAGAAGATGATCGAAGGCGGCCTGCAGAGTTCTTTCATGCACTCGGCCTTCGCCAGGAGCCGCCTGCTCTTCACCCGCGACGACACGATTCGGGATCTATACAACGACGTCCTGGCATTCCGGTCGAGAGACCGCCAGGTCCAGCTCATGCACGCGGGTTCCCATGTCATCCCCATCCTGTACAAGGCAGAAAAGTGGCTTCACGTCCGCAAGGACCTCCACTATGCCTTCCTCTACATCCTGTACGCTGTGCCCGGCCTGGCGCAGATCGAGGCGTACCTGAACAACCAGCTTGCCGGCCGGGAAGTGATCCAGCAGGCCCTGGTGCTCAATCCCGGGTTTTTCAACGCCGTATACACGGACCTGATCGACCGGCCGAAGACCGAAGCGGCCGTGGGCGAAGCGCTGAGGCGCATAGACGCCTACCTCGAAGAGCGCATCGAGCCGCTGTTCCAGCCCGTCCTCGATTACCTGGAAGAAGAGGGCTCGGTAAGATCGGTGACGGATATCGAGACCTATTTCGACAATCAGTTGAATCTCAGGGGCGTAACCACGGTGTGTGAATGGCTCGCGGACAAAGAGATCATCACCCGGGTATCCAGTCCCTTGCGCCTCACGCTGAAGAGCAACGTGGAATACGACGAACTGGCTTTCTATTACCACAAGGCGTGAAACGGACCGGCAGTCGGAAGACCCAGACCATGACCGAAACCAGGACACGTCCGCAGACATCCGGCGCCTCTGAGACGATTGCCTCGGAAACCCGCGGCGGCGGGTACGGACCCCGGACGACGATACTTGTGCAGGGCGCCCGGGAACACAACCTTCGGGACATTGACGTAGAACTGCCGCGAAACCGCCTGATCGTGGTGACGGGACTCTCGGGGTCGGGCAAATCGTCCCTGGCCTTCGATACGATCTACGCCGAGGGCCAGCGGCGATACATGGAGTCCCTCTCGTCTTACGCGCGCCGCTTCATCCAGCAGGTGGGCAAGCCGGACGTGGACTACCTCTTCGGACTTTCGCCCGTCATTTCGATCGAACAGAAGACCGTGGCGCGCAATCCCCGTTCCACCGTGGGCACCATGACGGACGTCAGCAGCTACCTGAACCTGCTGTTCGCCACGATCGGCAAGGCGGGCTGCCCGCTTTGCGGCACGGACCTTCCCATAAAATCCAGCACGCAGATACTCGACGAACTGCTTGCCCTGCCTGAAGAGACCGAGATCGAGCTGAGAGCGCCCGTCTCGCGGGTCTATGGGGAAGACTACGACTTTCTGTTCGCTGAAATCCGCAAGAAGGGCTACCGGCGCGTGGCGATCGACGGAACCGTAGTGGACGTCAGCGACGAGGTGGAGGTCGACGAATCCGGCGACCCGCGGCTGGAAGTCATCGTGGACCGGTTCATCCTGAAGCCCGGGGTCGAAAAGCAGCTGGCCGCCGGTATACAGAACGCCCTGCTCCTGGGTGACCAGTTTCTGAAAGTGCGCGTGGCGTCCTGCAGCCAGAAACGCGCCGTCGAACGGTTCTACGCATCTTTTGGCTGCCCGGAACATCACCTCGTGGTGGGCGACCTGGCGCCGGACTACTTCCAGTTCAACAATCCGGCCAGCGCGTGCCGGACCTGCCTGGGACTCGGCACCTACATGGTGGTGCACCGGGACCTGCTGGTGCCCGACAAGTCGCTGAGCATCCGGGGCGGCTGTTTCGTGAAGGACGCCTTCAATTACAAGCCGGACACCTGGTCCGGACGCATCATGTACAGCCTTTCCCGACACATGGACTTCAGCCTCGACACGCCCTTCGAGTCATTGCCCCCAGACATCCAGGACGTGCTTTTCGACGGCACGCCCGAGAAATTCCCCTTGCTGTCTCCGCCCGACGCGAAGGAACAGGATCACAAGCTCCTGGGAAAACCCTGGGGATTCGGCGGGATCGGCAAGGGGATCGAACGGAACTACAAACGGTACCGGCAGAAACAGGTCGCCAGTTCCGGCATGGAAGCCTGGCTCGAAAAAGTCATGGTGGAGCGGGTATGTCCCGATTGCAAGGGATCCCGGCTCAGGGATACGCGCCACCTGTTCCGGATCAACGGCCGAACGATCCACGATTTCGGCGAGATCAATTTCGATGAACTGCGCGCCGAGCTGGACACGATCGCGCCGACTGGACGCCAGGTACAGGCCGGAAAACAGGTGATACGCGAAATCGCGGGACGCCTGGACCTGCTTCTCGGCATCGGCCTGGACTATCTCAGCTTCAACCGCCGCGCCGGAACGCTGTCGGGCGGCGAAGCCCAGCGGATCCGGCTCTCCACGCAGATCGGCTCCGGGTTGATGGGCATGCTCTACGTGCTGGACGAACCGAGCATCGGCCTCCATCCCAAGGATAACGTCAAGATGATACGGACGCTGCGGCAGTTGCGCGATCTCGGCAACACGGTCATCGTAGTGGAACACGACGAGGAGACCATCCGGGCAGCCGATCATATCGTCGAAATGGGTCCCGGTCCGGGCGTGCACGGCGGCGAGGTGGTCGTGCAGGGCGGACTGGCCGACATCCTGAACTGTCCGGCGTCACCCACGGGGCAGTACCTTTCAGGCGTCCGGGCCATCGAAGCGCCCGGGAAACGCCGCGGGCCAACCGGCAAGGCGCTTCGCATTCTCGGTGCGCGGGAGAACAATCTGAAGCGTATCGACGTCGACATACCCCTCGGCCAGTTCGTTTGCGTGACCGGGGCATCGGGTTCCGGAAAGAGCACGCTGATCAACGAAGTGCTTTTCAAGAAGCTGTACAACCAGCTATACGACAGCCGCGTGCTGTCGGGAGGCCACGACCGGCTGGAGGGCGTCGAACACATCAGGCACGTCATCAACATCGACCAGTCTCCCATCGGCAGGAACGCCCGTTCGAATCCGGCTACGTACATCGGGTTTTACGACCAGATCAGAACGCTCTTTTCCAAGACGGACGAGGCGCGGGCCCGCGGTTACCGGCCGGGCCGCTTCAGCTTCAACGTGGCCGAGGGGCGGTGCGCCGAATGCAATGGGGAGGGTACGATCACCACCCAGCTCTATTTCATGGCGGACGTGGAGGTGCCGTGCGAGGCCTGCAAGGGCGCAAGATACAACCCGGAAACGCTGGAGGTCACCTACAAGGGCAAGACCATCGCCGACGTGCTGAACATGTCCGTCGAGGAAGGCGTTACGTTCTTCCGGGAAAGTCCCTCGATCGCGAAGAAGATCGGGACGCTCGATCAACTGGGCCTGGGCTATCTCACGCTGGGCCAGTCCGCCACCACGCTCTCGGGCGGCGAAGCCCAGCGCATCAAACTGGCGAGCGAACTCGGAAAGCTCCGCCGGGGAAGCCACATCCTGTACATTCTGGACGAACCCACTACCGGGTTGCACCTGGCCGACATCGTCCACCTGCTCGCCAGCCTGGACCGGCTGATCGATGCGGGTCACAGCGTGCTGGTGATCGAGCATCATCTCGACGTGATCAAAATGGCCGATCACGTCATCGACCTTGGCCCCGAAGGCGGTCACAGCGGCGGCGAAGTCATCGTCACCGGAACGCCCGAAGAAGTGGCCGCCCATGACGCTTCCTACACCGGTCAATTCCTGCGCAGCCACCTGAACAATGGACAATACACGACGAAATAACCGCACCGGCCGGCCGCCTGCCCGGAACGCCGACGGGACTGCGGGCCGGGATAAATCCACGGTGCAAAGCGAACCCGCGGGGCGGCACGAATCTCCGGTTGGCGACGGAGACGTGGGTTATCTCCTCCACGTGTTTCATCGCCTGCAAAACGGAAGGGACGTCATCTGCGGCGTCGGCAAACTCCAGGACGGACATACCTTCCTGTTCACGGATGACCGCGTTTCGCCCGCGCTCTACGTCCGGGCCTCTGAATCGCAGGCGGCCGCGGATTGCGCCGGTTCCGACGGGATTGCCGCCAGGTTCACTCCGTCGGAATTCAAGACGATGGACGGAGAGCCGGTGGTCGGCGTCCAGTGCGACCGCGTACGGGACCTGCGCACCCTCGTAAAAGCGCTCGAGGCCCAGGGCACACGAAGTTACGAAGGGGATCTGCCCTTCAGCAGACAGTTCCTGATCGGAAGGGGCTTGCGCGGCGGCGTCAGGGTCGGCGGCCCGTGGACGCCCGGCGACCGGGTCGACCGGGTGTACGCCAACCCGCTGCTTCGTCCCGCGTACTGGGAACCGGCCTTCCGGATACTGGCCCTGGACATCGAAACCGACCCCGAGGCGACCACGATTTACGCCGTGGGCCTGATCCTGGCGGATACGGTCGAGGGCGCCGATTCGGAAGAGATCCACATGGTCGGCGAACCTGCCCGGGACGATCCGCCCTACCTGGCCTGCTGGCCCGACGAGACTTCGATGCTGCGCGGAGTATCGAAGCGGATCATCGAAATGGATCCCGACCTGGTTACGGGCTGGAACCTGGTGGACTTCGATCTGAGCGTGCTGCAAAGGCGCTTCAAGGACCTGAACGTCCCGTTCCAGCTTGGACGGACGGGCGACCAGTCGTGGTATCGGTCCGGAGAAGTGTGGGGCGGGAGCACCATGGCCATACACGGACGGCAGATCCTGGACGCCCTGCATCTCCTCCGCGGTACGTTGCAGCGGTTCGAGGACTACCGGTTGGACACGGTGGCCAACGCCATCCTGGGCCGGGGGAAGCTTCTCGAAGATGATTCGGGGCATTCCAGGGCGGAGAAGATCACGGAAGTCTATCACGAAGACAGAAACCTGTTCTGCGCCTACTGCATCGAGGACGCCCGGCTGGTGCTTGATATCCTGGAAGCGGAAGGGTTGATCAACCTGACCCTGCGCAGAGGACTGCTCACGGGGCTGCCGCTGGAACGGGCGTGGGTGAGCGTGGCCGCCTTCGACAATATCTACATCAACGCCCTTCATCAGCGCAATATGGTCGCGCCGACGACAGGGGTGGACCGCACCGCGGGCGCCGGCGCACCCGGGGGACTGATCATCCCTTCGAAGGCCGGGCTTTACCGGAACGTGTTCGTCTTTGATTTCAAAAGCCTCTATCCGTCCATTATCCGGACCTTCAACATCGATCCACTGGCGCATATCGAGGCACGGGACGACGGGGAAGGCGGGGGATGCCTTACGGCCCCCAACGGCGCGCGGTTCTCCCGCACGCCCGGCATATTGCCCTCCATGCTGGAGCGGTTCTTCAAAAGCCGGGACGAGGCGAAGGCCGCCGGCGACGAACTCGCTTCCTTCGCCTACAAGATCGTCATGAACTCGTTCTATGGCGTGCTGGCGTCGTCTTCCTGTCGCTTCTCCGCGCCTCAGCTGGCCGGCGCAATCACGGAATTCGGGCACTACATCCTGAAATGGTGCCGCGACGAACTGGAGAAGGACGGATACCAGGTGCTCTATGGAGATACCGATTCGGTGTTCGTAGATCTGAACGCGCCGGACCATTCCGGGCCCGGTGAGGCGGCGCGGCTCGGACGCGGGGTATGCGAACGGATCAACGCACGGCTGGCCGGGCACGTTATGGAGCGGTACGGCGTGGCATCGCACCTTGAACTGGAACTGGAAAAGCACTACCACCGGTTTCTGCTGCCGTCTATGCGGGGGGACAGCGAACGGGGACGGGCCAAGGGATACGCGGGACTCAGGCGCGAAGGCGGCGGCGACCTGGTGGAGATCGTGGGCATGGAAGCCGTACGGCGGGACTGGACCGACCTGGCGCACCAGCTGCAGGCCGTCCTGCTCGACCGGGTGTTTCACGAAGTGCCCGGCGTCGAGATCGAAGAGGAAATCTTCCGCTGGGTCCATGAAGTCCAGTCCGGGCAAAAGGATGACCTGCTCGTGTACAGGAAGAACCTGCGCAAACCGGTGGAGTCCTACACGCGCTCGGTGCCGCCGCACGTCAAGGCCGCCCGGCTCATGGATAACCCGAGCGGCGTGATTCGATACGTGGTCACCAGGGACGGGCCGCAGCCGGAAGGACAGCGTACGTCCCCCATTGACTACGCCCATTACATTGATAAGCAGATCCGGCCCATCGTCAAGACCGTCGCCCAGGCGTACGAACTGGACGCGGAAGCGGCCGTATCCGGCCGGCTCAACCTCTTCCGAAACGCCTTGAACACCGCGCAATACGAGGCTGGTCCGACCGAAGCCGCGCGATAGGCGGATAGACGGAAGATCCTGGCCGCACCAGGCGGTCAGTCAGTAGAGCCAGGTCGCGATAGACGGAGAGACGGTAGGGCCAGAAAGGACTGATCGTGCAAAGATTCAAGACGGTAGTAGATTACCTGGATGGCCACGAAGAATGGAGACCCTTGCTGGAGCGGTTGCGTGCCGTCCTGAAAGAATCCGAAGTCGAAGAGACCGTCAAGTGGGGTCTCCCCTGCTATACGCATGGAGGCAAGAACGTGGCGGGTATCGGCGCGTTCAAGGAATTCGTGAGCGTCTGGTTCTTCCAGGGCGCGCTGCTTCGCGACGAGCACGGCGTGCTGGTCAACGCGCAGGAAGGCAAGACAAAGGCCATGCGGCAGTGGCGGTTTCGGTCCGTGGATGAAATAAACGAAGACTGGTTGCGCGCCTACGTGGACGAGGCGATCGATAACCAGAAGAAGGGACGTGAGATCAAACCGCAAAGGGAAAAACCGGTGGATGTCCCGGATGAACTCGCCAGGGCGTTGGCGGAAAACCGTGATGCCGGCGAGTGTTTTGAGGCGCTCTCCCTCGGAAAACGGCGCGAGTACGCCGAATACATCGCCGAGGCAAAGCGGGCGGAGACCCGGATCAGACGCCTGGAGAAAATCATGCCCATGATCCTCGCCGGACACGGGCTTCATGACGGGTACAGATAACGGTTCGAAGCCGCAAAACCTTGTGGCACAGGTAGTTCGAAGCCGATGAACCATGCGGCGCCAGTAGTTTGCGACCGCTTAACCACGCACCACTGTAAGGGAGAGAAACACCATGGCGAACCCCGTCGTGCATTTCGAGATCGGATGCAAGGACCGCGAAGAAACCCAGGCCTTCTACAGCAGTCTGTTCGGGTGGAAAATGGAGTCCCATGAGCACGCCTCCATGATCGTCCCGGAGGAGGACGAAACGGGGATCGGCGGTCATATTTCGGCCCTCGGCCACGAGCCGCACAACTACACCCTGGTCTACGTGCAGGTCGACGATCTCGACGCATACGTCGCGAAGGCCGAGGAGTTGGGTGGATCTTCCATCGTCCCGCCGACCGAAGTTCCCGGCATGGGTCACTTCGCCTGGATAGCGGACAACGAGGGCACCTTCGTCGGACTCTGGAAACCCCTGGATGCTTGATCAGGCTATCCGCGGGCCAGGCGCGGATCAGGCCATCCACGGGCCAGGCGCGGATCAGGCGCCGGACCCGCTCGTCGGCTTCGCCGGACAGAGACAAGCCAGGCATTCATGACCGTGGTATTGACTGTAGCGGATAAAGACACGATCATCGACTTCGAAGCCACGCTCAATCGGTACCGGCGTTATGGCAGCGATCTCGCCAACCGGTTCGAGGATGGTGTCTTCAGCAAGGTGATTCGTACTTCGAAGGGGCCCTGCCTGATCGCGCTATCCCAATCCGATGGCCGGATCGACATCTGCCTGAAGTCGAAGGACGCGGCGGGCGATGTAGACCCTTCGGTGATCGACACGGCGCTGGGTGCGGCAAAAAAGATCCTGGGCCTGGCCGCTCCCTTGCAGGCATTCTACGCTTTCGCGTCGGAAGACCCGGTGCTGGCCGCGGCGGCCGGTGCCCATCACGGCCTTCGTCCCAACCTGCAAGTCGATCCCTTTGAAATGATCGTCTCTTCCATTACGGCCCAGCAGATCAACCTGGGGTTCGCCTTCACGGTACGTGGCAGATTGGTGGCCGGGTACGGAGAACCGCTGGAATTCGATGGTGAAACGCACTACACCTTCCCGACGCCCGGGAAGCTGGCGGACCTGAACGAGGGCGATCTGGTCCCGATGCAGTTCTCGAGACAAAAGGAACGGTACATCCTTAACCTGGCCCGGGCCGTCAGGTCCGGTGAAATCGACCTGCACGGACTGAAGGAACTGGACGACGCCTCGGTCCGGGAGCAGCTCACGGCCCTGGTGGGAATCGGACGGTGGACGGCAGACTGGTTTCTCGCCCGTTACCTGGGCAGAGGACATGTCGTGGCCGCAGGCGATCTGGCGGTCAAACGCTCCATCGAACGGCATTACTTCGACGGAGAACGCGTATCCGAAGAACAGATTCGGGATTTCGCGGCCCGATGGGGTGATTATACGAACCTGGCCGTGCAGTACCTCCTGGCGGATTACGGATCCGGCGGAACCTGATCCGCATGGGATAAACGGGTCAGGCCGGATCCTGGGCAATGTGCCAGAGCACCCCTGCCGGATCGATCAGGTGGATTTCACGGAGTCCCCACGGGTAGTCCACCGGCGCTTTGGCACGGACGCCATCGTATCGTGCCACGATGTCCTTTTCCACGATGTGCGCCCACCACGCGTCCAGGTCCGCCACTTTCAGCTGAACCATGAAGTTGTCCGCCCATTCCTTTTGATAGTAGTTCTGAAGGAAAAAACTGAACCCCTCTATGACCATCTCGTTCACCTCGTGTCCGGACCAGGCCACCTCGAACCCCAGGTCCTCGTAGAACCTTGTCGAAACGTCGTGGTCCCTGGCCGGGACGAAAGCCCGGAGCGCATTCACTTTCAGGTTTTTCATAGCACATTTCCTTTGCGGAAACTTGTAACGCCTGGCCGAAAGAATGGTACTAAAGTATTAACGAATGGACTGATGAAATAAAATACATAAAGTGATCATAGCGTCCAGAGATGACCAACGACCTCAGGCAATGTATTCGGACTTCCGCGGACTTAACGGTACCCGATTCGGACCGTGGTCTCGCTTTCGGCAAACTGGTGGTTTACTTTCAGGACATGGCCTTCGGCTACGCGCTGAGCCTCCTGGGCGAACGCCACCTGGCGGAGGATGCCACGCAGGAAGGGTTTGTCGCCGCCTGGCAGAACATCAGGTCGCTACGGGAACCAGACTCGTTTCCTGCCTGGCTGCGACGCATCGTGCAGTGGCAATGTTACCGGTACCGGAGAAGCCAGAACCACCTGCTCGTCCCCCTGGAGGATGACATTCAGGCCGACGGGGAAAGTCCCCTGGACCGGGTTTCGCGCGAAGACATGGGCGACAGGGTCCGCGAGGCGGTGGAAGCGTTGCCGGAGACGTTGAGAGAAGTAACCTTGCTGAGGTATATTGGAGACTATTCCCCGGCTGAAATCGCGGGATTCATGGACCTGAAGGCGGGCACGGTACGCAAGCGGCTCTACGAAGCGCGAAACAAGCTGAAACCCCGCCTGCTCCGCGTCCTTTCTCAAGACCTGAACGATTACGCGCTGTCGACAGACGATACTTTCGGAGACCGAGTTATGAAATGGATTCGACCCGATTTCACGAGTGAGCAAGGCCATTTCATGGATGGCGAGCCGGACAGGGTATGGGATATGCTGCTGGCCGCGGCGGAGGGAGACCTGGCGAGAATCAAGCGTCTATTGAAAGCGGACCCCGGCCTGGCAGACTGCAACTGGGCGTACTACCGTCCGCTGCACTTCGCCGTCCGGGAGCGGCACACGGACGTGGTTCGCGTATTGCTCGACCACGGTGCGGACCCCGCGGCGGCATCGGGACTGGACTATCACGTGCCGCCACTTGACCGGGCCCGGGATCGCGGATACGACGAAATTGCAGGGCTCCTGACGGACGCTATCGCTTCCAGGTACAACTCGCCTCCCGTGGGCGAACGCGCCTGCGAAGTGGTTCGCCGGGGCGATCTGGAGGAAGCGCGCGGGCTTTTCGATGCTTCTCCCGAACTGGTGAACGCCGGCGACGAACGGGGCAACCGTCCTTTGCACGTGGCCGTGGAAGAATACAACCTGGAAATGACGTCGCTGCTCCTGGACAAGGGCGCCGATCCGGACCCCGTCAGGTGGGACGGGTGCAAGCCCCTGCACCTGGCCGTGTTCCGCGCGCGCAAGACCCGGGGACGCGTGAATCCCTTGCTGACCGGATACCTGGTCGCGAGGGGCGCGGAATACAGCATGACGGTGGCGTGCGCCCTGGGGGACGAACGGCGCGTGCGCGAGCTCCTGGCCCGGGACCGTAATCTGGCCGGTGAACAGGATACCTGCGGGTTCTCTCCGCTATTCAGCGCGGCGGGACAGGGGTACACCGATATCGTAAGACTTCTGCTCGAACATGGGGCCGATCCCAACGCCCCGGAACACAACGCACCCCGGGGACACGCCTTGTACGAGACCGTGGCCGGAGATCACCTGGAAACGGCGAAACTCCTGCTCGAACATGGGGCCGACCCCAACGCGCCGGTGGAGTCCAGCGGCGTGCCCCTGTCACAGGCCCTGGGCCAGGGGAAGAACGAGGAGATGATCCATCTGCTGTACCAGCATGGGGCGACTGCCGACATCAGCATGTACGTGCTGCTGGACAATATCCCTGTCGTCGGCGAACTGCTCGGCGCGGACCCCGGTCTCGCCAACTACGGCGGCGACTACGGGGTACTCTGCATGGCCGCCGGGTTCGCCCGGAAAGAGATTATCGAAATGCTGCTCCGCGCGGGAGCCGAACTGAACCGCCCGTGGTACGCCAACAACTACATGGGGTACGCCTTCCGGCGGCGCAAGGGGTGGAAGCTGGACGGAGGTGCCATGACTCCCCATGACGACATCCTCGAAATGCTGAGCCTGTTCTTCGACCACGGCGCCGATCCCAACAACGCGAACTGGCACGGCGTGACCTACCTGCACAAGCTGGCCGCAATCGGAGACGTGGATAAATCCGCCCTGTTGCTTGACCGGGGCGCCGCCATCGAGGCCATCGATGAAGAGTGGTGCTCCACCCCGCTGGGATGGGCCGCGCGCTGGGGACACAGGGACCTGGCGGCTTTCCTGCTGGAGCGGGGGGCGGATCCCCGGGGCGGCGCCGCCGAATGGGCGACTCCCCTGGCACGGGCGGAGAAGGCCGGGCACAGCGATATCGCGGAGATGTTGAAATAGAACTAGAGCACGGCTACCCGCCGGCCACCGAGCCCACGATCCGGTAGGGTTCCTCGCCCCGCGCGATGGTTTCCGGAACCGGCGCGTCGGGCGGATCGAGGGAGAGATCCCTGCCGCAGCCGAAAAACCGGACAAGGGGCCGGCGCGCACCGGTACCGTAATCCCGGACCGTCCCGCCGAGCTGGGGAAAGCGCGCTTCCAGGGCATCGAGGATCTTTCGCTGCGTCACGATCCCGCCCGCAACCTCTAAAGTGATTTCCTTGCCGGGCAGCCCCGCCAGGTTCCTCAAATGATAGGGTAATACGACGCGGATCATGAGAGCGTCTGGACTTCGACAGACATCACGGGCGGGAGATTCTCCACGATGGCCGTCCAGTGGTCGCCTCCGTCGGGGGACACGTAAACCGCTCCCCCCGATGTTCCGAAGTATATCCCGCAGTCATCGAGCACGTCCACGGCCATGGCGTCCCGCAGGACGTTTACGTAGCAGTCTTTCTGCGGCAGTCCGGAGGACAGCGGTTCCCATTCGTTTCCCCCGGTCCGGCTCCGGTACACGCGCAGATGGCCTTCGTCCGGGTAGTGCTCGGAATCGCCCTTCATCGGGACGACGTAGATCGTCTCGGGTTCGTGGGCGTGCACGCCGATGGGAAAGCCGAAATCGCTGGGCAGGTTACCGCTCACATTGGTCCAGGAATCTCCCCCGTTGTCGCTGCGCATGATGTTCCGGTGGCTCTGCATGAACAGCAAGTCCGGACGGGACGGGTTCATGGCGAGACGATGGACGCAGTGGCCCACCTCCGCCTCGGGCTCCGGGATGTAATCGGAATGCAGGCCCCTGTTAATCGGATCCCACGATTTACCTCCATCCAGGGACCGGAAGGCCCCGGCCACGGAAATTGCGACAATCAACCGGTTCGGGTCGCCCTGGTCCAGGATGATGGTATGCAGGCACAGCCCGCCCGCGCCGGGATGCCAGCCCTCGCTCGAAGGGTGGTTTCTCAGGCCGGCGAGTTCATGCCAGGACTGACCCCCGTCCGTGGTACGGAACAGCGCCGCGTCCTCGACGCCTGCGAATACAGTATCCGGATCGGAGGGCGAAGGTTCGAGGTGCCAGACCCGCTTGAATTCCCAGGGGCACGGGGTGTCGTCGAAATCAAGGTGGGTGCCCACTTCTCCCTCGAAGAAAAATTCATTATTCACCGGGTTCCAGCTCTTTCCGCCATCGTCCGAACGCTGCATCAACTGCCCGAACCAGCCGGTGCCCTGTGCAGCATACAGGCGATCCGGGTTGGCCGTGGATCCGTTAATGTGATAAATCTCCCAGCCCCCGAAATGCGGACCGTCGATGTGCCAGTCTTCACGGACGCCATCCGACGAGAGGATAAACGCCCCCTTTTTGGTGCCCACCAGCACCCTGACCCTGGCCATGTCCGCTCCTTTATGACCTTCCCGTATCTCGTGAATCCATACAACATGACATCAACAAACAATGTAGACACGGAAAGGGAGCCTGTCAACATCCCGCCTGCCGGTTCGAGTGTTCCCAGGCCCCATCGAAATCTGTGGCTTTCCGCACCTGTGGTCCGTACTTTAATTTGTGATTTACCGTACATCTCAACCGGACCAGGCAATTCGAATACCCGTTGCATCACAGAGGTTCTCCGAAGGGCCTACACTTGAACCGAACTTTCACCGTTTCCCGGTTGAATCCATGGTAGTAGTTATCGCACATAATCGGCAGCACAAATCGATGCAGATTGAAGGAGGAATGTAATGCGAATCGAGATGACCGGAGTCTTAGTAAACGATCCCCTTGAAGCGCACGAGTTCTACACGAAGATCCTGGGCTTCAAGGAAGTGATGTACGTGCCAGATGCCAACCTCGCCATCGTGGCTTCTCCCGAAGAACCTGAAGGCACCACGCTTCTGCTCGAACCGAAGGGTACTGAATTCGCCGAGGTGTTTCAAAAGGCGTGTTATGAATCCGGCATGCCTTCCATCGTGTTTTCCGTGGACGATATCGCTTCCGAATACGAACGTCTTAAAAAGCTGGGCGTAAGATTCACCGGAGATCCGACGAAACAGGATTTCGGCATGCAGGCCATATTCGACGATACCTGCGGCAACTATATCATGCTTGTCGAACTGAATGAAGGATCCTGGGAATCAACCTCTTAAGTAGATATCCGAAGGGTGTATACCTATGCGTAGTCGCGCAACTCGTCAAGCAACGAGAAAGGGAGAAACAAAGCGATCATGAACTGGACCGACATACTGACCCGTGAAATGAAATACACGTACCAGGCAGCAGATGGATTGATGGATCTCGTCGAGGACAAAGACCTGGACTGGAAACCATCGTCGGGCGACAACTGGATGACCACCGGCCAGCTGCTGTTTCACGTGGCCGAAGCCTGCGGGATGGCGATCAAGGGATTCGTGACCGGCGACTTCGGACTGCCCGAGGGCGTCAGCATGGACGACGCGGGATCGGGTGACATGCTGCCCCCTGCCGAATCGATGCAGACCGTCGCATCGGTGGCGGAAGCGAAGGAAAAGCTCGCGGCGGACCGGGACCTGGCATTTGAAATGCTAACGCTTGCCGGCGAGGAAAGAATGCGCAGCGAACCCGCTCCCGCTCCGTGGGACCCGTCCACTCCCGTGCTTGGTCATCGCATGATGGAGATGGTTCAGCATCTTGCCCAGCACAAGGGCCAGCTGTTCTACTACCTGAAACTCCAGGGCAAGCCGGTCAATACCATGCACCTGTGGGGTGGCGGGCTTGCCGAGGACCGCGAGCAGGAACGGCAGGACAGGCAGTCCGGCCAGTAGAATGAAAATGAAATGGGAATATTACCGTCCCCATATAGAGCGGAGAGTCCCGGGAAACAAAGTAGACCTGACGCCCCTGTGTAACGATTCGGAAGTTCGCAGGAACCTGATTCTCGATCTCGCCCGTCCATTCCGGAAGGTCGGCCTGGACAAAGTGGCGAGTCCCGAATCGCTGGGATACATCCTCGGAAGCGCCGTAGCCCAGAGGCTGAACAAGGGCTTCATTCCCTTTCGAAAAGGCGGAATGCTCCCTGTCAATCGGCAGTACAAGTCGCGTGTCTCTTTTGTAGACTACACGAACAGGAAGAAGTCCCTGGAGGTAAATAAAAGCCTGATTAAACCCGGCGAACGCATACTGATCGTGGATGATGTGATCGATACCGGTGCCCAGGTAAGGGCCATGATAAAGTTGATCGAACGGCTGGATGGTGAAGTGGCGGGGGTGTCGGTTCTGATCGCCGACAGGAGCCGGAGGACATCCCGATTGATCGACAGGTACAGTATCCATGCTATTCATATGCCGCTCGTCAGCTAGTATCCTGAACCGAAAGTGGCGAAACGCCTGTTACGGATAAACCGAACACATACTTTCCGAGGATAGACGGCAATGCCCCCCGAAACCGATAATCAACACATGCACCTCGGTGCTTACGCATTATGCCGTGATCCTTCGAACCGCCTTCTTCTGGTTCGTGCGACGAGTGGTCTTGAGTTTGGAGGCCTGTGGACGATGCCCGGCGGCGGTACTGAATGGGGCGAACATCCCGATGACGCGTTGTTGCGGGAATTGGAAGAAGAGACGGGGATTGTAGACATTGATAGGTACCGGGTGGCCGCGGTGTATTCGCACGCTTACAAGAGTCGAACGGATTGGCAGGGCGAACCGGTACACCACATAGGAATCGTGTACGAGGTTGTGCTTGCGGCGTTCAACCTCAGACCGGAGAAAGAAGGATCAACCGATCGCTGTGAGTGGCTTACCGAAAGCCAGGCTCGACAATTGCCGCTTGGACAACTGGGAGCATTCGGAGTCGACCTGGCATGGCCGAGTTCATAGCGAATTGAAGAAGGAACACGCAGGTAACACATGAAACCCGCTCCCCTTAAAGATACCATCTCTTTCGAGGATTTTGAGAAACTCGACATACGCGCCGGAACGATTACTTCCGTCGAAGACGTGCCGAATTCCAATAAGCTTATGAAGCTGGTAGTCGACTTTGGCGATCACACCCGGTCGATCCTTGCAGGCATCAAGCAAGAGCGGTCAGATCCGCAGGAAATCGAAGGAAAACAAGCGCTCTTCGTGGTAAACCTGGCTGAAAGGAAAATGGCCGGCGAGGTTTCTCAGGGCATGCTTTTCGATATTGGGTATGCGGACGGACTTACCCCGTGCCTCCTGTTACCCGAACGGCCTGTGCCAGATGGCGCGAGGGCCGGATAACGCGATTCCAACGGAATCTTTCCGAAAGACGCTTTACGCTAAGCCGATAGCAGGATCCGTTATCGAAGGCTTGAACGGAGGCAGCATGACTTCCGAAACCGCAACCAACCGCCGCCAGCGTGAGCATGCGCGGTACGGGGCGGCAACCCGGCAGGAATTCGACGGAGCCCTGCCCCAGCCCTTCCCCCGGGAGATGGGCCCGCGCGCCATGGAGTACCTGGCGGAGGTGGTCGACTCCGGACTTACTTGTGATATGGTGGGCCGGTTCGAACGCGCCTTCGCCGAGGCCAACGGCGTCGCCCACTGCATCGCCACGCCGGGATGCACACCGGCGCTGGCCGTGCTGGCCGCGGCCTTCGACTTCGAACCGGGTGACGAGATCGTCGTCAGCTCCGTCAGCGATTTCGGCACTGTGCAGGGCCTGATCAGCGCCGGATACATCCCCGTGTTCGCCGACACCGCGCCCGGCACAATCAACGTAAGCGCCGAGACCATCGAGGCGTGTATCACCGAT
This sequence comes from bacterium, assembly GCA_965202605.1. Classification (GTDB taxonomy): domain Bacteria; phylum JAAXHH01; class JAAXHH01; order JAAXHH01; family JAAXHH01; genus JAAXHH01. Next base: position 248,751 of record OZ241838.1, on the reverse strand, counting down.
CGTACGCGGGCGATTCTCGTTGTGCACCTCAGCGGCCTGATCTGCGACATGGACGCCATTAACAAAGTTGCCGCACGCTACGGGTTGGTGGTCTACGAGGACGCCTGCCAGGCGGTCTTCGGTCGGTACAAAGGCCGATACGCAGGTACCCTGGCTGCGGCGGGAGGTTTTTCATTCGACTCGGAGAAGACCATGGGCTCCGACGTGGGCGGCTGCATTCTCACCGATGACGACGAATTGGCCGAACGGGCACGCTTCGTCGGCCACAGCCGCGCGGGGGAGATGATCGAGCACTTCGGGCGTGTTCACACGGTCAACGGCTTCGCCCATCGCATGACCCAGTCCACCGCGGCGATCAGCCTGGCCCAACTCGAGATCATCCAGCCGCAGGTGGAGAAGCGCGACCGCATGATCCGCTTGTTGAGCGCGCTTCTCGACGAGATTCCGGGCATCACGGCATTGCCCATTCCACCGGAGACCGAGGTGTACTCCTGCTGGATGGCGGGATTCACCATCAATCCGGAACAATTCCGATGTGACGTGGAGGAGTTCGGTGCCCAGGTGGCGGCCGGCGGTGTACCCGGGGCGAGTCCGATGCGCTACTACCTGCTGCCGGTAGCCTTGCCGTTCCTCAATGAGGCAGCCGGACAGCATCGCTACCCCTACTCGCAACCTCCGGCCTCGCATATCTACCGCTACGACGCTTCTAGTTGTCCAAATGCCCACGGGATCCTGGAGCGATTCATCCGCTGGAGTTCATTCTGCGACAGGTACGAGGCCCACCACTGCGAACAGGCGGCCGCGATCGTGCGCCGCGTTGCCGACGAGAACCGGATATGACAGGAAACGACACCGAACGATCCTCAGGCAACACACTTCAACTGGCGGCCCGCTATTATCGTTCCGTGCCGACGGACCGCGCAGGATACGAAGAAGTCCCCCTATCTCTGCCCGTGGACAAGACCGCCCTGGTCGGCCTACACTGCTGGAACATCGGCTGTCCCGACGGTCCGGCAACGGACGCCGACTACTGCGTCGGCATGGGCTGGCCACAGCCGACGCGGGAGGCCGGACGCATCATGGCCGACGTCATCCGTCCGGCCATGGATCTGGCCCGTTCTATCGGGATGGCGGTCTGCCACGTCGAGAGTGACTGGCTGGACCACCAGTATCCCCACATCGAATCGCGGCGATCAGACGCGCCGACAACCGTACATCCGGTAAGGCACGAGCTGTTCGAACGGGCCCATGGCGTCGACTACATGAAGCGCTCGCCCCTGGCAAAGATGCGTCGCGCCGAAATCGTGTCCCCGGTCGGAGACGAACCGCTCGTGTTCTACTCGGACAAACTGGACGAATACCTGCGGGGTCGCGGTGTCGAGACGCTTATCTACATGGGGTTCGCGGCCGACATGTGCCTGCTCGGTGCGGAGGGGGGAGCGCGGCACATGCTGGCGCGCGGATATCGTTGCGTGGTGATGCGAGACGCGACCGTCGGAGTGGAGTCGCCGGACACCTTCCCGCAGCGGCTGGCGACCAGCTACGGCCTCCACATTTTCGAGTGGACCCTCGGCCACGGCTGTACTTTCGCTCAGTTCAGGCAGGCCATAGAGGAGACGTATACCGAGCAGCCATGAGCCTGAGTATCTGCCCCTGGAAGTACGGCAAGCGCTGGGTTTACTCGATCACCTACGACGAGGCCCTCGCCGACCTGCACCGTTTCGCCGTTCCCATGCACGACGAGTACGGAATTCCTGGCCACGTGGAGGTCGTCGTCGGTCAGATGGGCGAGATCCGCAATATCGGCAACTCGAGCTTCAACGGCTACCGCCACATGAACTCGGACGAATTGCGCGACCTGCTCGCCCGCGGCTGGGGCGTGGGCAACCATTCGTGGACCCACGAGGTGATCACGCCGGAGACGGTGGACCGGGAGATCGGCCACGCCAAAAAGGTACTGGAAGAAGCTCTACGCGAGCCGATCATCCTGTACTGTTCGCCCGGCGACAACACCAATATGGCCGATCACGTCCTCGAAGCCTGCCGCCGGTATGGCTACCTGGGCGCCATGAGTTTGACGGACGCGCTCAATCTGCCTGATGATGAGCTGTTCTGGATCAACCGCACGGCCCTGCATGACCACTACTACCCGCCCTTTTACAGCGCCTACGACCCTTACCGGAACATTCGCCAGGCCCAGGCCGTTCAGGGCTGGCTTGTCGATTATTGTCACTGCCCTTTGGAGACGGCTGTGCACCCCAACAAGGACTGTTCCGAAGCTCAGCTCAGGCAGCGCCTTGAGACGGTGCTAAGCGAGGGCGGTGACGCGGCCTGGTGCGCGGTGCCGGAGGAAGTACTCAGCTACCACCTGATGCGGCGTCATGCGCGGATCGAGACCGTGGGCGGAGATGGGTCTGAAGATGCCGGAACGGGTGGGGATGATCCTGGTACGGGTGGAGATGATGGAGAAACAGGCGATGGCGCGACCGGAAGGAACGATGTTAACGCGCAGCGGTATCGCATCAACCTACCGGAACTACCTGAACAGGTACCGTACCGCAGCCTGACGTTGGAAGCCACCGTACCGGCCGCCTGGTGCCGCGATCCCCGCATCGTGGTGGGCGGACGGGAACTGGCGGCAGAGGTCGTGCGGCCGGGCGTGCTACGGGTGACGACGCTTGTGCGGGACGGGACCGAAGTCGAGGTTCGGAAATCTTCGCATTCTTGACCCTTTACTCCCTAATCAGCAAATTGGCTTTTGGTATCGGGACCTGACCCGATTATGTCGTATGCAGATATGGTAATCACATAGGAAAATGACTGATATGGGAGAGAAAAGTGCCGCGTACGCCATTGGGTAAAGTCTCACCGTTTTTTATCGTAGACGAAATTGCATCTTCAGTCGCATTTTATGAGCAATTGGGATTCCAAGTCCGTCACCAGTCGCCAGAAGAAGACCCCTTCTTTGCCATCGTCGGTCGGGACGACACGCAGATACTCCTGAAGGCGATCACCCGGGATGTAAACCCGCAGCCGAACAGTACACGTCACCCGTGGGCACGCTGGGACGCGTTTATCAGCGTCGAGAATCCCGATGCACTGGCGGCAGAATTTGCTGAGGCCAACCTCAGGTTTGCCAAGAAGATTGAAGATACGGAGGAAGGGTTAAGAGGTTTTGAGTTGCGCGACAACGATGGATACATCCTGTTCTTTGGACGGCCGCGGTAGATTGCCATACCTACAGCAGGAGCCGAATTCTCCATGCGGCTGTTAACAGGCTCTTCAAGTAACACTTCCATTGACGAGGAAACCAATTGTGATCATGCGAAGTCTTTGCCTTCCGGCCGCGGTGTGCTTTCTGGTATTGACCGTAACTCCTTGCGCTGGCCAGGCCACGGAGCGCCAGTCCGCACAGCGTCTGGTACTTGAATATGGAGCGCATACCGAAATGAATTACCTGAAATACCTCCCGCCTTCCTATGACAGAAGCGAGGAGGAATGGCCGCTGCTCCTGTTCCTGCACGGAGCAGGTGAGCGCGGAGACAATCTTGAACTGGTTAAGGTTCACGGTCCACCGAAAATGATCGCGCAAGGAAGAGACTTTCCATTCGTGGTCGTTTCGCCTCAGTGTCCCGAGGATGTCTGGTGGTCCATAGAAGCGCTGCGTGCGCTGATCAACGAAGTCGTCGAGACCCATCGCATCGATGAGTCCCGGATCTACGTGACCGGTCTGAGCATGGGCGGATACGGATCGTGGGGACTGGCGTACACCTATCCCGATTTATTCGCGGCAGCCGTTCCCATCTGCGGGGGAGGGGAGCCTGAGAAGGCACCTCTGATGAAGGATATCCCGACCTGGGTCTTCCACGGCGCGAAGGACGAGGCCGTGCCGCTCCGACGATCCCGGGTGATGGTAGATGCGCTCGAGGCGGCCGGAGGAAATGTCCGCTTTACCGTGTACCCTGAGGCAGGTCACGTGGGGGCATGGGATAATGCATACGGCGATCCTGAACTGTGGGAATGGTTGGCAAAGCAGCGGCGGCCCAGATGAAGCCAACTGGTCCTGAAGGCTGTTATTCAGATCCCTGGCACTGATGCAGAATCGCACCCCTCCCACGCGAAACCTCAAACGCATATTCCCGGCCACCCGCGCTCAACCTGAACCGGTCATCCTCGCGGCTAACCCGAGCCTTCGCCGAACTGCTGCAGAATGCAAGGACCAGGACGTCGTCGTCCGTACCCGCCACCAGCCGTGTTGATGCTTCGGTAGCGTTTGGAAGGAAGCTGACGAGACTGCCGGCGGCGAGCCCTGAAGGCGCGTAGGGCACCTCCTCTGTTCGCCAATGAAGTCCTTTTCCGAAAACTGAAATCACCTCCACCACGCACGGTCCTGCGCCTAGCCGGGCGCGATCCCCTTCCAGGCCGCAAAGGTCCACGGGATTCAGCTTGTAGGCCAGTTCACCGCTCCCCGTCTCCGGTCCCAATCCAATTGCGGGATCTACGGTTAAACGGCGTCGGCCCGGACACTGAAGGTCGATCAGGGACAGATCGCAGTCCGTAGAGACCCCGGGCGTCTGTACCGATCCGCCAAAAGCCAGGGCCGTATTGGGCTTGACGTAAAACGTCCTCGGTTCCTCCCGCGAAGCGAGTCCCTGCGTGTCCCGTCCCATCTCGCCAAAGACCGCCGGATCGTCCAGACGACTCGACCTGCCATCAAGGGCAATCTCCATCCACGGCTTGCCGCCAAGCCGGTTGAAGCCGTCCCAGGCGATTTGAACGTCGTGCCAGGTTCCGACCTCTATCGTACCCGGCGCGAGTACGGTAACCAGATTGCTGTTCTGGCTCTGCACGCTGAAATTGAGTCGGCCGTCTGTATCGACGAAGAGGGCGAATGTGTTTACTCCCGTCCCGCGATGCCCGCCGACTCCGTTCCCGGCGTTGAACAGCACCCGCGGGCCGTTTGCATGTCCCCGCAGCCGGAAGCGAAGCCACAGACGTCCATCGTTGGCACGGAACCAGGGTTTGGCCTCGTACTGCAGGACGTCGCCGCCACGCAACCGGATCAGCGCACTGCCGTCCTTTTTTGCCCGAACGTCGCGCGGGCGACGCCTCACCGCCACGAGCAGGACCGGATGCTCCCCGCGAGAGATCCAGTATTCGTGTTCGGTGCGCCGGGAGGAGACACGCAGCCGCTGCCAGTCCTTCGTACGCTTCAGACCGCCGGGTATGGCGACGGTCTCGTTCTGGCCGCCCACGCAAGGCAGGCTGCCACAGGTCACCGGCTGGGCCTCGAAGGCACTGATGGTGCGGAGCAGCGGACTGCCCGCCCACTGAACGTGCAGGCTCATGAAATTGGCGGCGAGGCCGCCGTCGAACCCGCTGACGCACAGCATGGCCGCGTCGGGGTCGTGGCTGCTGCGCATCACGGCGAACCGGCCGGTGTACATGTCGAAACGGCCCGCCAGCGAAGTCACGCGCCGGGCCCTGGATGAGCGGAAAGCGGGATCATAGTAGCAATAGGCATACGGTCCGTATGAAATCATGCACTCCGCCGTCGAACCCTTGACGCCCATCCCGAAACGAAACAGCCTGCCCAGGCGGGGGTCGGAAAGCGCCACGTCGCGCAGCCTCCCGTCTCCGGCCTCCTGGGCCAGCCTCAGGAGGACCGGCGAACAGTTATTGAGCTGGCCGCCGAGCAGGATGTTGGCATTGATGGGATAGTAGAGCTGATCGGGAATCTCCAGAGGCGCCGTCCAGTGGGCGCGGAACCAGGTCAGCGGACGACGAAACCGGTCTGGAACCTCGCCCATCAGGTCGATACCGGTAACATTGCGCAGCGCATCGGCGAAATGCAGGAGCCAGAGGTTCTCAAAGCCCCAGAAGGTGGGGCCGTCCACGGGCTCGCCGCCTGGACCGCAGCCGTGGGGCAGGACGCCGCTCCGGAAGCGATCCATAACCGCCTGCACCCATGCCTCCGCCCGGGGGTGCTCACCGAGCAGGTGCACCGCGGCCACCCCGAAGTGCCCATAGTCCACGACGGTGTGGTGCCCGCCTGCCGTGGAGTGCCGTCGTTCGTCCACGTAGGGCCACCAGCGATCCATCAACTCAACAAGACATGCTCGGACATGGCGCTTCTCGACATCGGACAGTACCTGGTCCATCAGGTCGAGGGCAAGCGCGAAAGCGTGCATGTAGCGGTTGGCCGTGTAGAAGTGCTCCTCCACGTGGTCACCGTGGTCCCAAACCGCCGCGGTCCTGAGCCACGCGCGGGCTCGGTCAAGCCAGCGCGGGTCCCCCGTAAGCCGCCAGGCGAAGGCGTAGTTCTCGATCAGGGCCGTGGCCTGCATGGCGGTGTAGAAGGTCAGGTAGAGCTGGTGGTTGGGGTGGGGGCTGTGTGTCCGTCGTGGAACCCACCTCCACGGCCGCTGGCCTTCATACAACGCACAGTCGTCCAGCATGTTGGCGAGGATGCGCTTACGCACCTGATCGGTTGGCGGCCTGAACTCGAAACCCGGATCGTCGACCGGCCTGAACAACCGGGGTCTGTCTTTGCGTATAACCGGGATCGAGACCTGATGCGATGTATTGTTCGTGCGATCGGACACCATTGATTGACGGGCCTCCAAAGATTGGACTCGTGGTCGAGTAAATTCCGCGGGATTTTCAATACCAACCAAGGTACTGAATCGACTGACCGATGGAAAAGGTGTATCTTGCGTGATTTACAGGTTACATTCCAGGACGGAATCAACATCCTTCCTAAATCGGATCAATCATGCTCCACAACTACCTCACCATAGCCATACGCAGCCTGCTCAGGTATCCCGCCTACACGCTCATCAACGTCGTGGGGCTCGCGATCGGCCTGGCGGCCTGCATGCTGATCCTGCGCTACGTCTGGGACGAGCTGAGCTACGATCGATACCACCCCCATGCCGACCGGGTTTACCGGGTCGTCGACGACATAGAAAGCGCCGGGCAGACGGTTCAGACGGCGGGATCGCCATCGGGATGGGGACCCGCCCTCAAGCGGGATTTCCCCGAAATCGAGCTGTTCGCCCGGGTGCGGGGCACGACTTCCGTCTGGTTCATCATGCATGAAGAAAACCGTTACTATGAGAAAAAGGTCATCTGGGCCGATGCGGCTCTGCTGGACATGTTTTCCATTCCGCTTGTCGCCGGCAACTCCCGTACCGCGTTGACCGAACCGTATTCGATCGTGATTTCGGAGGACATGGCCTTCAAGTACTTCGGCGGCGAGGACCCCATGGGGAAAGTCCTCAGGGGGGACAATGTCTGGGACTTCACGGTGACCGGCGTCATGCGGAACATCCCGGCCAATTCGCATTTGCGTCCGGATATGATCATGTCGCTTGTAACAAGGGATGTCCTTTATCCAGATAGCCTGGATGATTGGGAATTTCACGAAAACCGTTATACCTACATCAGACTGCATGAAAATGCCGCTCCGGAAGACCTGGAAGCGCAGTTGCCCGCCTTCGTGGAACGAAACAAAACGGGCCGGTTCCGTGATTCGAGTAAAGTGTTGAGACCGTCTCTGCAGCCGCTGGTGGACATTCACCTGTATTCGCACCGGGACAGCGAGCTCGAGCCCAACGGGGATATCCGCTACGTAGCGCTCTTTCTGATTATCGCGTTCCTGATTCCCCTCATCGCGTGCATCAACTTCGTGAACCTGGCCACGGCGCGGTCCGCCATGCGCGCCAGAGAGGTGGGCGTGCGCAAGGTGATGGGCGCCAATCGGTCCCAGTTGCTGGGGCAGTTCCTGGGAGAGGCCGTCCTCATGGCGGGACTTGCCATGATCATAGCGGTATTGCTGGTGCATCTCGCCCTGCCGGGCGTGAACGCACTGGCCGTCAAGCAACTGGACTTTGCCCTGTCGAATGGCTGGGTGCTGGGCGCGCTCATCGCGGGTACCCTCGTGATCGCATTGGCTGCCGGGAGCTATCCCGCGGTCTACCTGTCGGGGTTTCTGTCCACCGAAGTACTGAAAGGGAGTTTGAAGTCGGGAACGCAAGGCATGGGATTGCGGCGGACCCTGGTGGTGATCCAGTTCACCATGTCCATCTTCCTGCTGGTCAGCACCGCCGTCATCTACGATCAGCTCGAGTACATCCAGAACATGCGGCTCGGTTTCAACAAAGAGCATGTCATGGTGATCCCGATTACCGGCCAGGCTCAGCGCGAAAGCATCCGGTTGCTGAGACAACGCGTCGTACAAATGCCCGGCGTGGTCGGCATGGCGACGACCGATGGCGTCCCGGGCGACCAGTCACCGCGGATTATGGCCGTCCGTTCCGATGAGATGAGCCCCGAGGACAACCTGATCGTGTCCGTGTTCTCTTCAGATGACCGGTTCCTCGAGGTCATGGAAATCGGCCTCGCGGCAGGCCGGAACTTTCCGGCGGAATGGGGCAGGGATTCGATCGTGGTAATCCTGCTGAACGAGACCGCCGCCCGTAAACTGGGCTGGGTAGCGCCGCCCGATGCGATAGGCATGCTCGTGGAATGGATCGAGTACGGCGGTCTCAAAGGACGTGTCCTGGGTGTCATGGAGGATTTCCACGTGCAATCGATTCATGAGGAAATCGAACCGATCGTATTTGCGCACTTTCCCGACTCGTACTCAGACATACTCATCAGAATAAGGCCGGAGGACATATCGGATACCATCGCCCGGATCCAGGAGGCGTGGCGGGAAGTGGATCCCCTCCATCCCCTGGCATACACTTTTCTCGACGATGATTTCGACAGCCTTTACCGCGCCGAGCGACAACTGGGTACGATCTTTGCGGTCTTTGCCTTTCTCGCGATCTTCGTGGCGTGCCTGGGTCTCCTTGGCCTGGCTTCCTTCTCGATTCAGCAGCGAACCCGGGAGATCGGAATCCGCAAGGTGCTCGGCGCCGCCGTTTCCGACATCGTGCTGCTGCTCTCGAAGGACTTCATGAAGTATATCCTGCTGGCCAATGCGATCGCCTGGCCGCTGGCCTACTACACTATGGCGCAATGGCTGCAGAACTACGCCTATGCGGATGAAATCAACTTCGTGTGGTTTATAGCGGGAGGCATTGTCGCCCTGGCCATTGCCTGGCTGACGATCGGGGCGCACGCGCTGGCCGCAGCGGGCAGAAACCCGGCTGACGCACTGAGACAGGGTTGATACAGGTGTATAAATGCAAGTAACTTTTCTCGGAACCGCCGCGGCGCCATCAATGCCGGTCCCGTTCTGCACCTGCCAGGTATGCACAGATGCCAGACGGATCGGAGGGAAGAACCTGCGCCGGAGATCGTCGCTGATGATCAACGAAGATTTACTGGTGGACATCGGTCCGGATATTGTCACCGCGTCGTTCGAGTACGGTCTCTCGCTCGATGGCGTCGGACTATGCCTTCAAACACACCCGCACGAAGACCATCTGGATACCGGCTTCATCATCTCCAGACACGCCGATTACGGCACGGTGGTATCAGGAGACCTGCTGCTTGTCGGCTCTATTGAAACACTGAACGCGGTCGATGGGATGGTACGCAGTACAAGTGAATACGGGAGCGTCTTCGATCCGGGAACGCAGTCCGCACTGCAGCTGAAACCGATGTCTCTCGCGCCGTTCGAGGCTTGCACTGCGGGGAATTACCGCGTTACCGGTTATCCCGCCAACCACGGCATTGACCAGGGCTATCTGCTCTACTCCATAGAACAGGGCAACCATGCGGTGTTCTATGGCACGGATACGTCGGTCCTGTCCGAGGAGGTCTGGGATCACCTTCGACGCCAACGTACCCGGTATGACGCGGTCATTCTCGATCACACCTATGGTATCGGGTTTGACTCAAGACCGGGAGACCACCTGGCGTCGCGGGACGTCATTGCCCACACAGGTCGATTTCGCGAATCCGGACTGCTCAAGGACGCGGGCGCGGTCTATGCGACGCACCTGTCCCACGAGGGCAACCTCGAGCACGATGAGCTCGATGAATATGCCAGGGAACACGGTTACCGGGTGGCGTTTGACGGGTTGAAACTACAGTTTGAAGACTGAGAGCATTTAGGTACCAGAAACGTACCATCCCCTCACAGGACGCCAAAGGCCTGATCCAGGTTACGTAGTTATTCGACGGCCTGGGGACCCACGCCTTCTACACGCCAGCAGGTCTCGACCAAACCGAAGCCGGGCCGGGACAGGACGATAAAAGATGGCAGCCCCAACCGTTTCCACGTAGGAAAGGGTTCCAACGCTGAAGCGCGGCTCATGAATAGGCTCAGTACAGTCCCATGAGTTACGAGTGCCACGTTTGCCAGTGGGAATCGGTCTGACAGTCCATGGACGGCCTTAGAAAACCTGTCGTACGCTGCATCTGCCGTCTCCTCGCCGAAAACCAGTTCTGTCGGACGGGAGAAGAAACGGGCGATCGACTGCTCAAAGTGGTCCTTTTCAAGGAAGCCAACATGGCTGCGTTCATGTTCGTGCAACCCTTCAACGACTTCTACCGGTATATCTAGAACGCTCTTCAGGATTTCGGCAGTTTCGATGGCCTTGTGTTCGTTGCTACTGATGACTTCATCGAGATCATACTGTTCCAGTTTCTCGGCGAGTATCCGGGAACGAACTCGACCCTCTTCCGACAGACGCCATTCCCTCGAAGGAACCGAAGGATGGATCGTCGGCAACGAATGCTTCACCAGAACGAGTACCGGCATCCTTTCGGTACCTCCTTCTGCACTACGGATCATTTATCGGAAAGTGCTTGATCATTCTGACGATCTTCATCTTCGTTCCCGATGGTATCTCCAAACACCCATGATGCCCATTCGCCAGGCCAACATGCCAGTCGGCGCTCAAAGTACAATTCCAGACCGTCCTCTTCATCAATATGTGAACCTGTTTCTCGAAACCCCATCGACCGAGCCATACACAGGGATGGAACGTTATCTGGGTCAATAGATAGGACGAAACAGCGCTGGCCATGTTCTTCATACGCCCATTTCATCAACGCAAGCGCCGCTTCCCTGCCGATGCCCCGCCTGCGGAATGATTCACAAACTTCGTAACCGAGCTCTACCCCATCTGCTGCTACATTCCGCAGATCCTCGGGACCAGGCTCGGAGTGGAAACCGATCCGACCACACATAGTCTGTGACCGTTTAATGACTATTGCCCGCAACAACCAAGGTTGTGCCTCTGGACAAGCATGGAGTTGTCTCAGTCGTGTCCGTAAGGTGCGGGGACTGAGAACGAGATCTCTGGGAATCTTGAAGCCGGCAATCTGCTCTGCCAACTCATGATCGCGGGCTAGCAGCGCTTCCAGCAGTAGCGGCCCCATCGAAACCAATTCCAGGCGAGGTGAGGTAATGACGTGGGTAATTGCCTGTCTCCGTTCGTCAACGGTGTTACAGAAAGGTTGGCCGGTTCTACTCTATCTTCTTGGTCATATGAAGTACAAGCGCATCATCCAATCTTACTTCCTGTCCTTCGATGACATATTCCTCCCCATAGGTCAGGGGCTTCGCATCAGGAATGTATCCCCTCGTGACATACGCTGAGCCTCGGCATAACCGGGGTGCGGGCCGACTCCGATACCGACGATGGGACTTCGTTTTACGAACCAGTTCTCGGCGGAGGTTCAGATAGCTTTCCTCAGTGCGTTACAGAGGTGCTCCAGGCTCTCTTGAGGCCACGTCTCGTCCCGGCCGTATCCTTAGGCCTATGCCATAAGTATAGTGACTGCAGCCGGCCGTTACCAACCATTACCTGCCAATCCCTTACGCTCTGATTCCACACGCCTCATCCGTCAGAACATCGTAGTGATGCACGTACTTTACGCCGTCGATCACGAGCCGGTCGGTGTGGGTCAGGTCCTCTTCCCACGTCATTTCGACCCCCTGTAAATGGGGCGGCTTCTCCCGTTTCCCCCAAAGGTTGCCGTTGTAGCGCCGGAACAGAAGCGTGCGGCCGGCACGGGTGACGTATGCCATGACCAGCACCGCTCGATCAGACGTATCCGCGTCGATGTCGAAAACCCGCATGCATTCGAAAGCCCGATCGTCGATACGTACCGTGTAGGGGCCGTTTGAAAACACCTGTGGAGCATCTGGATTCTTAATGAACGTTCCGTCCGGTTGTTCCGCCAGGTAACTCCGGTCTTCGACCAGACGGGGCGTCATGCCGAAATCCCACCCAAAGTCTTCGTCCAGACAGGTCAGAAGCTCCCTGGTGCCATCGGGTTTCATGCTCTCGACGGCCAGCCAATGCACCTCCGTCTCTTCCAGTCTGCCCCAGACCCGGGTATGTCTATCCCGCGACTCCGGATCATAATTAAGCGGTAGAAGACCCTCCCTGTCCCGGCAACGGTTTTCCTCCATCTCGATCTCGACACACGCTCGTCCGTGTATGATGGCGCGCCGGGTGGCAGCCATGTCCGTGACCTCCGTTAACTTCCACGCCGAGCCATCCCGCGTCGGCTCGTAGTCCGCCCACCGCACCCGATCGCCGATTTCGGGAACGATGAACCACCATGACAGCTCCCGAAGATCGATGGAGAACGGTGGTTTCGGACTTCTCGCGATGGAAATTTCGGGCCGGAAGTCCGGGAAGGACACCTCTCCGGTTTTTGTTTCTGCGCTCATGGCAGTGCTCCTTGTAATGCTCCTTCGATTCGTGGTTACGCCCAGTTCGCTTCGGACCATGTCCCGGCCGTGGGACAGTCGCCGCTTGATGGTTCCCGGCGGGCAGCGATGCCGGGCCGCGATTTCCGCTATGCTCAACCCATCCAGGTAGAACGACCTCAATGCCGCTCGTTCCTTCTCCGGTACATGATCGAAGGCCTCGACCACGTCTTCCGCCGCCCGGTGTTGACGGGCCGACGGCACACTGAAGCGGTTAATCATCGCCGCGAGTTCCTCGGACTCGACAAAGCGCTCTCTACGTTGCGTGGAGCGCAGGTAATCGACGCATCGGTTGCGCGCAACCTGGTAGAGCCAGGCACGCACCTGCCTTGGCGTCTGAAGGCGCAGCCCCAGCCAGGCATGTACGAGCGTCTCCTGCAGCATGTCTTCGACCGCGTCCCCCGACCCGATCCGATCCCGGATCAAGGCGGCCAGCGAACGCTCGTAGCGCCGTATCAGAGCCACGAAGGCCTGCTCGTCGCCGGCCTGGATCCGTCGGACTATAATCTGATCATTGAGGAACCCCATCAGACCGCTCTCCCTTCATCTAACAGGGCGATGTTCGGGGGAAGAAGGTTCACGGGGCGCACCAATTACAGCAATGGGAGTGCTGCTGATTCCAGTCATTGAATACCTGAAATCTTCGGCCGCTTGAATATGGGTTACCGCGAATGACTGGAGCCGGACATGAACATGTAACACGACCCCGAAGAGCCATTATCAAAGGGATAAGCCGAGGTGGTTTCTATTACAGACTGTCCAAATGCGGATTATTACAATCAAACTGCAGGTGTTGTCGTGACCTTAATTTGCAACAAGCCATTCAGAGACAAAATTGGAATAATCATTGTAGGTGAGCTCGTCTAGTTCGATTGGGATTGCCTCACACATGTCTGGCAAATCGGACTCGAACTGTGTGAAACGACGCAGGATTTCGCTACCGCCTGGTATGGTTTTACGTCCAGATGCGCTGTTTAACCAGTTTCTTACATGATTGATTGCCTGTTCTGGCTCGTTTGAATGCGCACGAATATCGTGACCCGCGATGTCGGATATGAACGCCTGGTACCGATATTGTTCGATATCCAGTATCAGACAGTTTTTTGTTTCTGTTTCGTACTGCCATATCGTCTTGCACCAATAAACACTCCCAATTCCAATGGCATGTTAAACCTGGGCAGGTTTGTGGCTGAATCCAGTTCAGTTCTGGAAATGTCATGTATCCCAGATTTGGATTCATCTATTAGTCGCTGTATACGATCGAATCTCACCTCGCCACTATTTTCGATTTCAAGAGCACATCTTGGTACAAATCCGCAGTCGAAGACTGAAAAAACGATCGCGTTTCTTATCTGAAGATACTGGGCATCAAAGGGGAAATTCAGAAACACGTTACTTGTATACGAAATTGACATTATTCAACGCCTCTTGGACCCGTTCCGCCTTTTGGCTCTCACAGAATTGACAGCCCGCTTAATCGCCCTTTGTCCCACCCTTCCTGATCTTGGCGCTGACTTTACCGTTCGTCCACTACTCGACCGATTTGCCAATGTTTTGGCGGCAGACGTTTTGGCCCTTTTGGTCGATCTCGGATTGCTAAGTATTTTCGCTGCTCTGCTTGCGGCAGCCTTGCCAGGTCTCTTTGAACGAGCCATTGGTTATCTCCTCATTAGACTTTTGCAACAAGCGACCAGATTTGTATGTTTAAAGACGATATGGAAGGAAAGTACAGATTATCGTTCCGCTCAATTTGACAACAGATGCGATCTTGCCGATAATATGGCAATACTATCAGACTGGGTACACGCTCCTCTAAATCAGCCAATTCTGAGGTCTGGAGGATTTTGGTACCCTATACCACTAAATTGATGCTTTACAGTGTAAAACATGACGCTCTGATAATCTGGTTTACTATCAGTTTACTCTGAGACCCAAAGCATGAGGATGAGTACATTTGTTGTTATCGATACTCCTACAACACTCCTGAACATAAGATACTGCGTATACTGCTTCTGCGAACTCAACAAGGCATAGTTTTGAGTCTGTCGCCTTAGGATGCCCGGCAGACTGCGGTACCATGATCGCGGAATCCTTATTTGTCCTAGTGTCAAATTTACACAAGACTTCGAACCTCCACACTTTATTACTCACCATCATCTAAGGATCTCGATTGTTCGAATTTCTGTCTTTGCAGGCAATTCCCCATCTGTTAGTTTTCCGGCCAATGCTTTGGATCGCGAGTGCCAAAGATTGACGTTGAATTCCATTGGCAAGTGTGGTATTGGAGTCGGATCCCAATTCACTCGCTCACACGCGAGACAGCCATCCACGTACCACCGAATGGAATTTTGACACCACTCAATCTCGTAGCGATGAAAGTCCTGTGATGCGTCGAAGCCCAAATCGACTAGACCTGGGGTACCCCTAAAACCGTATTCCATCCGAGTTCCCTCATCTCCGGGGTTGTAATAGACGTTTACTAGAACTTTTGTTGTGTCCTTTCCTAGGAATTCAATATCGATTTCCTGCCGTGGCGAATTGCGGTGCAAGAACACTCCTGTTATTACCCCGGATATGTTGGATGGCCTCAATTCGGCCACAAACCTTCCATAGAGGTAGGTTTGACGAGAACAGATTGAAGCAGATGTATACTCACGGACCGAGGTGGGTTCCTTCCGAAGGCTGAGCTTGACAACACGGTTCGATCCAACAGAGTAGTTGTTTTTAGTGAACAATGCTAGATTACTCGGGAACGTATCCTCGCGCAGACTCCATTGTGTGTCATCCAGATCTGCTAGACTTCCGCCAGCGATTTCGTGAATAGGACTGCAATTGGTATCGGCGAGCAGGATACCGTTCCAGTCTCCCCCTTCAGCAATCCACGGTGAAATATCACTTTTAAGCCTCGTAGGAGGTGGAAGCGAACATTGAATAACGTCTGGACGACTTGCTCCGGGATTACGCCTGGTTCGTTGCCGACATTTAGGGTACTTGGCAGTAGGATAATCGCATCCTAGTGTCTCGTCCTCTAAATAACTTGTTTTAATGGTAGCCTGTCGTTAGATTCTTCTCAAAGTGGTATCTGATCCATGCAACCCGCCCGATCAAGGAGAATCTCATGGCCCGCGGACGCCCTTTGGAGCCGTTGCGTATCAGTGATGAGCTGCGCACCCAACTCGAATCCATGACACGGTCGCGAAGCCTGTCCCACGCCCTGGTGAGCAGGGCCCGGATCATCCTCATGAGCCAGGACGGACTGAGCAACCAGCAGATCGCCCGGCAACTGGAAGTGTCGAGCAACACCGTGGGCAAATGGCGTCGTCGCTTTCTCGCGCAGGGCCTGATGGGCCTCTACGACGAATTGCGTCCGGGTTGTCCCCGGTCGATCCCCGATGAACAGGTTGCCGCTTTGATCAAGAAGACCCTGGAAGAGCAACCCGAGGGCCAAACGCACTGGTCCTGCCGTTCCCTGGCCGCCGAGACCGGTCTGTCCCGGTCCACCGTGCATCGGGTGTGGAAGATGTTCGGCCTGCAACCCCACCGGCAGAAGCACTTCAAGCTCTCGGGCGACCCCTTCTTCGTCGAAAAGGTCCGGGATATCGTCGGACTCTACCTGAATCCGCCGGACAAGGCCATGGTCCTGTGCGTCGACGAGAAGAGCCAGATACAGGCTCTGGAACGCACGCAGCCGATGCTGCCGTTGGGCCTGGGCTACGTCGAGGGCGTGACCCACGACTACAAGCGGCACGGCACCACCACGTTGTTCGCGGCCCTCGAGATCGCCTCGGGCAGGGTCCTGACCCAATGCAAACCCCGACACCGACACCAGGAGTTCCTGCAGTTCCTCAAACACATCGACCAGCACGTACCCGACCAACTCGACATACATCTCGTGGTGGACAACTACAGCACCCACAAGCATCACAAGGTCAGGCAGTGGATCGCTTCCCGGCCGCGCTATCACCTCCATTATACGCCAACGTATTCATCCTGGCTCAACCAGGTGGAGATCTGGTTCAACGTCATTACGCAAAAAGCCATACGACGCGGCTCTTTCCGCAACGTCAAGGACCTCATCGCCCATATCCAGCGCTTCACCGATCAATACAACGCCCGGTCCAGCCCTTTCGTATGGACGGCGACAGCCGATTCGATCCTCGAAAAGATCAACAAACTTTGCAAACTTATTCACGGGACAGGACACTAGGAATAAGCGCAATAACTCCCACTTGTCGCGGTGCTGCGTTGGTAGAACTAGTATGTTCTTTGCTACGTTTTGAAGATCATCAATCCAAGTATCAAATCGATTCTTGTTCCTATTCAAGGGACACCCACTGTTGCGGTTACCGTCTAATTCTTCCCCGGTTATAGATTCTTCTCCGTTCGGAGGAACAGTGATAATGAACCGAGCTTGAGGATATATCTTTGCCAACTCAACGTAATCCCAGGGTTTGAACGAACCAATATTGACATAGGCATTAAACACCCTACCTTTTTTGTTATCAAAAAGTCTGTGATGTTCTTTCGTCGGGAGTTGAGCGACGTCGCTACAACACCTATATCCTAACAATGAGAGAGCCATTGCCAAAGCAGTAAGGCCCGAATCTGCCCTTCCAAATGCGAATACCGGTACCGGTAAGCTTCTCTGCTTGAATTGCAGCGGTCTCTCATGTGTCAAAGCACCAACTTTTGTGAGAACAGGTAGAATGGAATACGAGTTGGCGGAAGGGCAGTCCAGTCTTTGCTCAACGATAGACTTCTGGGTTGCGAATACGTCAATAAGGTTGAATTGATGGTTTATCCATAGGTCCACTGGTCCACGCACAGGAAGCAGATCGAGTAATTTCTCAGCACCTTGTTTGGAAAGTACATAACCGGACAACTGCCATAGACCACCATTTGGTCTAAAAACTAAGTCGGAGATAGACTTCCTTTGCAACTGAGTTTGAACTTCCTTATAGGACAAGTACAAGTATGTCGAAAGAATTTACCTGCCCGGAGGTTCGCATGAGGTCGACCCATGCTTTCTCAAAGTACCTTCCAAAGCCCCGTCGAAAATACACGTCATCTTCCAATACTAACGTGTAAGATGAATTACTCTCAGCTACAGTCTTCCAGACTCCGATGTGTGAAAGTGCAATTGCCACTTCCTGGGGCGTCATGTCAACATTCTGATTCTTAAGGTTCGTGTCATCAGTTAGGAGTGGATTTGGCTCCACAAAAAGCTGGTCAGCTAGAGTATAGTTTGGAAGGAGTTCAGAAGGATTCGGGGGGCCCTTATAGTACCGAGCGTCGACTGCGGAAAACCTTCGTGTGAGGTCGGTCAATGGTCTACCTGTACGGTCACGAAGCCTTCCAAGCTCACTCCGTACCTTACGCCATCGGTTGTTCTGTCTATCCAAGTTGATCACGTAGATGCGTTGAATCAGATCACGCCGTTGATCTGGACCAAACAAGGTACATGTTGGTCTACCGTCCAGGTACCTTAAGCCGCGGCTCATGTGAAATAGCAGGCGAGTAATGAGTACCGGGCTAGTTGTGTCGTTCATTGTTGAAAAAAATAAGTTAGGTTGGAACACTAATCCACATAATGCGGTACTAGATTGTAGTGCACCCCAAAATGGGACAATCAGTTAAGCTACAGTTTTAACGCGTGTCATCATCTGCTCGAACTCGGCCGGCGGCCTGTAGTCCAGCGCCGAGTGCAAGCGCTTGCGATTGTAGAGTTTGTCGATGAAGTAGCCGATGCGTGCTCGGGCTTCTTCGAGGGATGCGTACTCGTAGAGATAGACCTCCTCGTATTTGAGGGTTCTGATGAAGCGTTCTGCCTTGGCGTTGTCACAGGGGTTGCCGCGCCGGCTCATGCTGATGCGTATGCCGGCGTTCCTGAGGGTGTCTACATAGGCTTTGGAGGCATACTGCACGCCCCGGTCGGAGTGATGTACAAGCCCCTCAGGCACCGGTCTGGCGGCCAGGGCGCTGTCCAGGGCTGCAAGGGTCAGGCCGGCCTCGAGGCGCCGGTCCAGCGCCCAGCCGATGCACCGCCTGCTAAAGGCGTCCAGGATCACTGCCAGATAGACCCATTCGCGAGCCAGCCTTATGCAGGTCAAGTCCGCTACCCAGAGCTGGTTGACGCCGCTTACGTTCAGTGCCGGGACCAGGTTGGCGTAGACGCTGCGATCATGGTTTGAGTCGGTGGTCGCCACGAAGGACTTGCGCCGCAGGGCCAGCAGGTTGTCCTCGCGCATTATGCGCAGGACGCGCTTGTGGTTCACCACGTATCCCAGACGGCGAAGCGCCCGGGTCATGGGGCGGTAACCGTAGGAGGGCCAGGAAAAGGAGAGCCTGTGGATCCTGTCCCGCAGTGCAAGATCCGGGTCCGTACGACCATGGCGGCCGCGGTAGTAGCTGGACCGACCGATGGAGAGCGTCTTGCAAAGCCTCTTTACCCCGGGGCGGACCGCGGATACCTGCTTCCGAGCGACCAGGCAGATCATGAGCCGCCTCCATTGCCTCGGGCTGAGCGCGGGTTCTCCTCGAGCCGACTCAAGACTTTTTTTAACAGGTCGTTCTCCATGGTCAGTTGACCGACCTTGCGCTCCAGGACCGCGATCCTGGCCTCGTCACTGACCGCCTTGCCGTTACCCGGAAAAGCGCGGTCACCCTGACGGCGAAGCTGCTGACGCCACCTGTGAATCAGCGTGGGATGGACCTGGTGTTCCCGGGCCAGCTGACTGACGGACTTGCCCGAATCGGCTTCCTGGAGAACCTGGAGCTTGAACTCGCGGGGGAACTGACGGCGTTTCAGGGACATGGGGTGCCTCCTTGTTCAGAAAGAAGCTTAACCATGTGTCCCGGTCAAGGGTGCAGTACAGTTTGATAGCCTAATCTCAGAAGTTCAATTTGCTACTCGGGTGTAGACTAAACGTCTTTTACTGAGCGTAATCCATTCTTAATTTCTGCCCTTCAGCGACACTGTCCTGCCCGTTGGTAAGGGGTTTGGTATCGGAAATGTGTCCGTCATGACATACATTCGCTAGGTTACTGCGTAATCGGTGTGCAGGCCGACTCCGATACCGACGATGGAACTACGTTCAAGAACCTGTTGCTCGGTGGAGATTTAGTTAGCTCTTCTCAGTTTGGCATAGAGGCGCGCCAGGCTCTCTTGAGACCACGTCTCATTCCGGTCGTATCCTTTTATAACTGCGGAACATGGGCTTGCAACTCAAGCCAGGCGTGCTTTTCTTTGGTCCAAATGTGTGCGTTGATTTCAAGCACCCTCATATCGTCCAGCGTTCGCGAACTCAGTAGCGCGGTGGCCGTATGATTCGGAGCAGTCCTGTAGATAACATCTCCGCAGGATTCGCAGATAAACGTCTTTCGGTTTGAATCGGAAGGTTTCGAAACTAAAAGACTACAACTGGACGGCAACTGACGATCCCTGCCTTGAGTGCTTCTACGCAGGCTTATGCCTAGTCTCGTTTCGATTCCGAGATCACGCCATCGAGAAACGGCGGAGGACTTTGCTTCGGCGTGCCAAGCGTGCCGGCCTCCTGTTCCCTACTGATCCACTCCCTGTAAGCCTGGTCTCTTTCTCTCCGACCCTCCTCGCGGCCTTCCGCGCGACCCTCCTCCCTGTGTCGTCGCTTTATGGATTCGTAGAGCCATCCCATGAAATCCACTCCTTCTATAATAGTAAACGTGGCGAATATTGATGATCCGCCGACCTTGATAATGTAATCGAAGACAAGCTCAATTGAAAAGGCGTAAACCCCGAATCTCCAGAGAACAGCATGGCTTGCTACCGTGATGGCCAGAAAGACAACGGTAAACCACCATCGAGTGTTTTCGGGAACGCCCCAGACAGCGACCCGGTTTTGACTTTGGTATTCGTCCATTGTAGTTGTCGCGTTCCTCGACTCGCTTTTGGTGTGATGTATGAATCAATCGCATTATCCCTGACCCGATCGTGGTATGACGCATAACACGGGTATATCAAGCGCGGAGGATCCCAGATGTCAAACGCATACACGACCCCAAAATGGCTTATAGGGATTAGTCGATTTTTAGAGTCGAATCTTGGAATCTGCGCCAAAAAGTTTCTCCTGCAGCCGTGGTGCGCGGCACAGGTATCAATCGTCTCGTTGGGCAAGTGATGTGTATACAGGGCACAATACTACGGTTCCATCCCCGAAACGATCCGATCTCGGACCTCTCTCTTCAAGTCGTCCAGACTGCGGCATCCGTCCAGAATCAGATCACTCGTATACTTGTCCTTGTACGTGTCCAGATACGGATGTCGAGCTTTCGCCAGATAGTGGGTCATTTCGCTCTGTAGATGATCCAATGCTGCCTTCGGAGACTTCCGGCTCGTGCCGAAATAGTCTCTCAAGATCCGACGCACCATGGCTACATCAAGTGGCGTATCGATGAATACGGCGAGATGAATGATGTCGGCGAACCGGGGATGGCGACGTCCAAACGGATAATCAAGTATGATGTGTCTTGCCGTTCCTTTCTGAATCTCGTCGTCGACCGCCTTTCTCATCCCGGGGCAGTCGAATTCCGTTACGTCGGCACCCCGGCAGCTCCATTCATAGAAATCCGCCGGATAGATGTTGGTGTCATCAAAGTCGTCGAAGCAGAATAGTGCCGACCGCGGCAGAGAGCGATGCAGGGCCGTCGCCAGGGCGGTTTTTCCACCGCCCGAAACCGAGTTGATCGAGACTACAAAGGGAATATCCATTTCGCGAATTCTAAACCTGGTCAGGCTGTCGTATGCATGCCATTTTAGAAAACAAAGCTTCTGTCTTTTAAATGGAGGATAACAGAAACCATTCAGATCTGATGCAGGCGGCCGCAGTAGCGCGGTGGCCGGATGATTTGAAGCAGTCCTATTCCGGCCAGTGCGCGCCGGCTCCCGGACCGATGACATGCCAATGCATGTGGGGAGTCACCCCCGGGGCCGCCGCATTGGCCCGTACGTAGAACCCCTCTCCATCCAGAAGGCCGAGAGAAGCTGCGGTGCTCTGGATTGCCTGCATCATAGATGAGAGAAGACCTCCGTCCAGAGCAGCCTCATCCAGAAGTCCCGCAACATGCGCTTTCGGTATCACGACCACGTGGACCTGGGCTACGGGTCTCGGATGTTGGAACGCCAAGACCAGATCGTCCTCATACACGCGCTCCACGTCAAGCTTTCCAGAGAGCACATCCTCACAGTACCAGTCACGCCGCGCCACAGGCACCTCCTTTATGAATGCTGATCTTGCGCCGCCTATCCTGTAGACTTAGACATCGAGGGGCCACCTTCAACATTGAAATCTGTGATCGGTACTTTTTAGGGACGAGTTCACCAGTCCACGCTCGTGCCTGAATAGATTCCTCTTGTATATACGACGTGTCTACATAAAAATGCATTTGATACCATCGAAGACGGAAAGTGGAGGGCTGGATGAACAATGACGTGTTAGCCGATCGGATTCGTTCCATTCTTTCGAAGCGTGACGGATACTCCGAGCGAAACATGTTCGGCGGCGTCTGTTTCATGATCAACGGCAATATGTGCGTGGGGACCTGGAAAGGCGCGCTCATCGTGCGGCTGGACCGTATTCAGCACGACGAGACGCTGGCCGAACCGCACACGAAACCTGCCGACATCGCGGGACGGACCATGAAGGGATGGGCGCTGGTGGAACCGCCGGGCATCGCGAGCGAGCAGGACTTGCAGGACTGGGTGGACCGAGCCGCGGCCTACGCCGCATCCCTGCCGGCCAAGTGAAGGGCCCGATAACGGCTGATTGCAAGTCTTGATACCGTCCAATTGAAATTCTGAGCAGCGGCTGATTGCAAGTTATCGGTGCGGCCAATTGCAAACTAACGTGGGTCTGACAGAAGATTTACGGCAACGGGCGACAGGCAGCCCAATCGGTGTACAAGAGCGTGTTTTTGATGCTTCAACGGTAAGGATTGACTCAAATTGATTCTTTCCCACACTTGAATTCAAGCTGCCTCCTCTGATGCTTCCCACAGCATTCTGATGGGTACGGCTGTCAGTCCGTCTCCGAAACTCCAGCACATCTCGCCGTCGTAAAGCACTACTCCGCCAGCGAACCGGTCACCGGCTGCGTTCATGAGTTTGCGTAATCCACGAAAATCAGACGCTCGCACGGTACTGGATGCTTTCACTTCCACACCAGCCACGGCAATAGATCCTTTTTCGATAACGAGGTCCACCTCAACCTTGTCCTTGTCCCGATAGTGGAAAAAGGTCAACGGGTCGCCATGCCAGCTGGATTGTCGTTTCAACTCTTGAAACACGAATGATTCAAGATACTGTCCCAGTAGATCGCGGTCTTTCTTGAGCGAATCGCTGTTCGCGCCGATCATGGCGCAGCCAATACCTGTATCACAGACGTGCAGTTTCGGCGCCTTGACTGATCTCTTCAAGCGGTTGTTCTGCCATGCCGGGAGTCGCTCCACAAGAAAGATTCTTTCAAGAATCTCTACGTATTTGCCAATTGTCGGGCGACTGAGGCTGAAGGTTGCGGACATGTCCAGAAGGTTGTACAACCGTGCCGTTTGAGTCGCAGCGATACCGAGCAGACGGGTCATGACCTCATGATCGCTTATACGGGCGATATCACGCACATCCCTTTGAAGTTGGGTTTCCACGTAGTTGATATACCAAGTGCGTCTTCGCCCCTCGGTTGAACGCGCCAGTGCGGCCGGAAAACCTCCGGCGACGATACGATCAACCAGTCGGTCCGACGATCGGGGCAATCGAGGGCCTTTGAATTCGCCAGAGAACAAGCGGTCAAGAAAAACAGGGCGCCGACCCGACAGTTCGCACTGAGCCAGTGGGTGCAGTCTTATTATCTCCACTCGTCCGGCGAGGGAATCCGACACTTTCGGTACCAGAAGTACCTGGGAGGAACCCGTTAACAGAAAACGGCCGGGTTTCCGGTCACGGTCTATTGCCATCTTCAGGGCGGTGAAAATGGAAGGCGTCCGCTGGACCTCATCCAGAATAACCCTGTCAGGCAAATCGTTAACGAAACCAATCGGATCGCTTTCTGCTGCGTTACGAGCCACGTCATCATCGAAGGTGATGTAGTTAGCGTTACTCCATTCCACCCGATCTCCATTGTCCCATTGCGCTACCGAGCCGTCGTCCCATTGCGCGTATAGGGGCGGATAGGCCATCCTGGCCAGCGTGGTCTTGCCGCACTGGCGCGGACCGTGGATCAGGACGGCCGGCGAATCGGAGAGCGCCTCTTTCAGGGGATGTTCGGCGTATCGAGGATAAAGTCCGGACTCGGTTTTCATCGGCTTAAAGCACTTCCAGGTATGTGTTTCTTATTAAACATGTTTTGATGGTTTCGTTCAGTCACAATAAACCTGGATGTCCATAACAATTTAAACTGTATGCGTCTGATTGCAAGTTATAATATCGTCTGGTTGCAAGTTTTGATACCGTCCAATTGTAACTTAATGTGCCGTCCAATTGCAAGTCTAGTGAAAATCCCGGCTCTTGAGACGCAACGACCCGCCCTCCAGCCTCGGGTCCCATATCGCCTCGGCCACGAGGTGGATCACCCCTTCGCCCACCTGCAGATTTCCGGTCACGCCTAAGCAGGGAAGCGTCCTGACCAGCGAGGAATAGGACTCGAATACTTTCTCCCAGATGACCAGGTTCACGAACCCCGTTTCGTCCTCCAGCGTCATGAAGGTAACGCCCTGGGCGGTCCCCGGACGCTGACGGCAGATGACCATGCCCACGTAATGGACCAGGCTGCCGTCCGGCATCCCGTTGAGCTCCCGCGCCGCGGGCAGTCCCTGGGCGGCCAGACCGGGACGCAGCGGTTCCAGGAGGTGGCCCAGAACGCTGTGGTCGCTGACCTGATGATCCCAGACGATGGCCTCCAGATTGCTCAGAGCGGGAAACCGGGGCGGGGAGGTGCGGCTGTCGAGCGACAGCGCGGGCTGCCGCCGGACTTCGGTCCCCAGAACCTGCCATAGGGCGCCGCGGCGGTCCAGGCCAGGCGGACCGAAGCACGCGAAGGCGCCCGCCTCGGCCAGGGACTCCAGCTTGTCCTCGTGGAGTCCGCTCCGGCGGGTGACGTCCGGAAGGTCCCGGAAGGGGGCCTGCTTCATGGTCCGTGCCAGTTTCTCCCAGTCTCCTTTGTTCAGTCCTCGGACGTAGCGCAGTCCCATGCGCACCGCGAACCGGGCGCGGTCACTGCCACTGCGATCACCCGCGTCTTCCGCTTCAATCTCCTCCAGGGTGCAGTCCCAGCGGCTGTGGGGTATGCTCACCGGCCGTACCTCTACCCCGTGTATCCGGGCGTCGTTGACGATGGTGGCGGGCGAGTAGAACCCCATCGGCTGGGCGTTCAGCAGGGCGCAGGTGAACTCCGCCGGGTAGTGGCACCGCAGGTAGGCGGTGGCGTAGGCGATGTGGGCGAAGCTGGCGGCGTGGCTTTCCGGGAAGCCGTACTCGCCGAACCCCCGGATCTGCCGGAAGACGCGTTCGGCGAATTCCGGCCTGATGCCCTTCCTCATCATCCGCGAGACCAGCCGTTCCCGGTGCCGGTCGATCCGCCCCGAACGGCGCCAGGCGGCCATGTCCCGCCGGAGCTGGTCGGCCTCGCCGGGGGTGTAGTCCGCCGCCACCATGGCCAGTTGCATCACCTGCTCCTGGAAGAGGGGCACGCCCAGGGTCTTCTCCAGGACGGGCATGAGGCACTCGTGGGGATAGGTGACTTCCTCCACTCCGTTGCGCCGCCGCAGGTAGGGATGGACCATGCCGCCCGTGATGGGTCCGGGACGGACGATGCTGATCTCGATCACCAGGTCGTAGTAGGTGCGCGGCTTCAGGCGCCCCAGCATGGCCATCTGGGCCCGGCTCTCGATCTGGAACACCCCCACCGTGTCGCTGCGGCAGATCAGGTCGAAGGTGGCGGCGTCCTCCCTGGGGAGCGTGGCCAGCGAGAGATCCTTTCCGCGGTGCCGCCGCAGGAGGTCGAAGCCGAGGTGCAGCATGTTGAGGGCGCCCAGGCCCAGGAGGTCCACCTTGAAGAGCCCCGCGTCCTCCACGTCCTCCTTGTCCCACTGGATCACGGTCCGCCCCTCCATGGTGGCGTTCTCGATGGGCACCAGGTCGTGGACGGGGTAATGGCCCAGCATGAAGCCCCCGGGATGGATGGAGAGATGACGGGGAAAATCCTGGATCTCCCGCACCAGGACGTTCAGGTGGCGCAGGGCCGGGTTTTCGGGGTCGAGGCCGGCCCGGCGAATGAAGGCCCCGTCCCAGCGTTCATGAGATATCAGCTTGGCCAGGCGGTCCAGGCTGGTCGCCGGTATCTCCAGCGCCTTGCCCACCTCCCGGATGGCGGACCGGTAGCGGTAGCGGACGACGTTGGCCACCATGGCGGCGTGGGTGCGCCCGTACTTCTGATACACGTGCCGGATTACCTCTTCCCGGCGGTTGTGCTCGATGTCCAGGTCGATGTCCGGCGGCTCGGCCCTTTCCCTTGACAGAAAACGTTCGAAGAGGAGGTCCACCTGGGTGGGGTCCACGCTGGTGATGCCCAGGGAAAAGCAGACGGCGGAGTTGGCCGCCGACCCGCGGCCCTGGCAGAAGATGTTCTCGCGGCGGCAGTATTCCACGATTTCGTGCATGGTCAGGAAATAGCCCTCGTACTCCAGTTCCCGGATCAGCGCGAGTTCTTTCTTCAACTGGGGGGTCAGTTGCGACGCGAGCTTGTCGCCCAGGCGGCGTTCCGCGCCCGCGAAGGTGCGCTCTTCCAGGTACTGGATGGACGTCTTGCCCTGCGGCAGGCGCTCCAGCGGGTAGCGGTAGCGCAGTTCCCCGAGGGAGAAGGTACAGCGGTCGGCTATCTCGCAGGTCCGGTCGAGGGATGCCGGGTCATCGGCGAAGCGCCGCGCCATGTCTTCCGGTCCCTTCAGGGCGTGCTGGTCGTTCGACCGGAGGAGGCGCCCGGCCGAAGGCAGCGTCACGCCCTCCCGGATACAGGTCAGCACGTCCTGCATCCGCCGCCGTTCGGGCGCGTGGTAGAGGACTTCCACGGCGGCCACGGTGGGCAGCCCGAACCGGTCCGCCATCTCCCGGAGACGGATCTCCCGCAGGGCTTCCTCCGCCCGGAGATGCCGGGCCAGGACCACGTACAGGCGGTCTTCGAAGGCTGGGCGGAGTTGTTCCAGGACGGTTCCGGAACCGGGGGAGGCGGGGCTACCGATCCACAGGGCGATAAGGCCGGGGCTGTGGCGGCATACTTCCTCCCAGCTCACCCTGCAGTTCCCCTTGGAGGCGCGCAGGTGGCCGGTGGTCAGCAGCCGGCAGAGCCGGGCATAGCCTTCCCGGTTCTGCGCCAGCAGCAGGACCTCCGAACCGTCCTGGAGGCTGACCTGCGATCCCACGATCAGGTGGACGTCCAGTTCCCGGGCGCGGACGTGCGCCCGGACGATGCCGTACACCCCGTTGCGGTCGGTAAGGGCCAGGGACCGAATGCCCAGGCGCCGGCAGGCTTCCACCAGTTCCTCGGGATGGCTGGCCCCTTCCAGGAAGGAGTAGTTGCTCTTGCACCAGAGGGGCGCGTAGGGCTGGACCCCAGTCATCATTCGACCCGTCCCTGCACGTACCAGCGGGATCGCCGGTGGTCGTAATAGACCCAGAGGGTCTCTCCACGGCCGGTGTCGATGAAGCGGTAGTCCCTCCGGACCTCCCGGACCCACCATCCGCCGCTGACCCGGTGTTCCGCGGGTGGTCCCGGGACCGGTGGCGACGGCCAGTTCACGGGCAGGCCTTCCAGGACGCGGGGACTGGCATGGGCGCGCCGCACCAGGGAGCGCACCGCGACCGGCCGGGGGCTGGCCCCGGCGAGCTTGCCGAAGGGATGCCACGCGAAACGGGCCTCCGGCAGATGCCCCGATCTCAGCCGGGCCGTGAGCACCGAATCGGGGCCGAACTCGGCCCGGACCCGCGCCAGGGCGCGCATGGCCGACCCGGTATCGCGGTTCGGGTTCTCCTGCAACAGGTTCAGCTTCTCGGCGGTGACGCCTGCTCCCTCCACCTCGAGGGACAACTCCACCGGGGGGAAAGGGAAGGAGACTGTTTCCAGGTGCAGGCCGGCCAGTTCCAGCAGGACCGGCGCGGCCAGCGTCGGCTCTGCCGCCTGGATGCGACAACGACGCCTCGCCCCATCCTCCTGGCGGAACTCCAGCCGAAGTGCTGAGGCCGCCTGGCATCTTCCGGCGGCGGCCTTCAGCAGGGGCGCCAGGAGCTGAGATACCCGGAACAGCAGGCTCCGGGCGTCAGATTCGTTTTCGTCCAGCTCCATCCGGGCGCGGAGGGGTTCGGGAAGCGCCCGGGGCTGAAGAGGCAGCGGCCGTTCACCCTCCGCAAAGCGGTAGAGTTCCCTGGCCTGCTCGCCGAGATGCCGGGCGATACGCTCCCCGGGAAGCGCCAGGAAGTCCCCCACGGTATACACGGCCAGCTTGTCCAGGCGTTCGCGAAGCTTAGGATCGAGCTGCAGATCAAGCAGCCGCACCTCGCGGCTTTCGGCCTCCTCGACTTCCACGGAGGAGAGTACGGTCACCGCGTCCTTCGCCCTGGCGATGGCATACGTGCCGAAACGGCCGAAGCCGACCGCGATGCTCGCCGAGAGTTCCAGCCGGGAAAGGCAGGCGTGCATCTGTCCGGCCCAATCCTCCAACGACCCGTAGAGCCAGCCCAGTCCGCCCGCGTCCACCCAGAAGACGCCCGGTTCGTCCCCGCACGGCTCCACCCGGGGGCTGAAGCGGTCCAGTTCCCCGTGAACCTGCCGGACCGCGGCCCGGAGTTCCTCCTCCGAAACCGTCCCGGCGCACAGGTGGCGGTCCAGGGAAAGAGCCGCGGCGTACCGCAGGCCCGGCCGGATCCCGTTCCGGACGGCCGCGGCGTTGAGCCACAGAACGGGGCTCAGGGGTTTTTCTTCTTCCACCACCGCCACCGGCCTTTCCCGCCACTCCGGATGACTTCTCAGCAGGAGCTGCAGCGGCAGCGCCCGGATGTTAATGCAGGCCGTCCGGCCCCCGGCAGATTTCGGTGTGGCGCCAGCCCGGTCCATGACGTCTGTCCTTCAGTACTTCGATTTCGTATTGAAAACGGTCGACCGCCAGGCGGCGGCAGGAGGTATGGCCCCTCAGGGAAACCATCGGTCCCATCGAAGGCGCCTCCCGGGGCTTGGCGGTCAGGCACAGGAGGGCGGCATGGTGGTCCCGCGCCTGCCGGGCCAGGCGCACCTGCAGCGGAACGGGGATCCTGGAATCGGCGTGCAGGTCCATCACGACCAGGCCGAAGCCGCCCGACCGCAGGATCCGGTCCGCCGCGCGCGCCACGGCGCCGGCGCCCGGGACGCGGATGACCACCAGGGCGTCCAGGTCCACGCCGCTCTCCACCGCGTCCGGCGCGAAGAAAGTGTCCGGCGTCGCCGTGATCCAGGCCGCCGGCTCGCCCTCGAGCTGCGCGTCCAGCACCAGCCGGAAGGCGGCGGTCAGCAGGGCGGTCCCGGGGACAGACGAGAGTTCGCAAAGGCGTCCGGCCAGTTGCGCCCGCGACCAGCGCGGCTGTTCTTTCCGGTCTCCCGCGGGCATCCGCGTGAAGTAGGGTTCGAGATCCTGCAGATCCCGGTCCTGCGGATCCCGGTCCTGCGAGGCGGCCATGGCTTCTCCTTCGGTTGCTCGATGGATCTACTCGGTGTTTCTTGCTCGCCGCGTCTATCCGGGACTCCTTAGCCGGCGTGGGCTTAGTCAACGCTCCGTCGCACCTCGATGACCTTGCCCAGGAGCGAAAAGGGTGCCCCATCCTCACGGGGAATGATCGGACTGAAAGCGTCGTTCTCCGGATGCAGTTCGACGCGGCCGTCCCGCTCACGGTACCGTTTCACCGTGGCCTCATCGCCCACCAGGGCCACCACGATATCTCCCGGGCTGGCCGTCGGCTGCCGGCGCACGATCACCATGTCCCCCGGCAGGATACCGGCGTAAAGCATGCTCTCCCCCTCCACGGTCAGCGCGAAGAGTTCGCCGTCCTCGAAGCGCGTCTGCGCCATGATGTACTCCGGCGGGTTCTCCATGGCCTCGGTCAACTCGCCCGCCTGGACGCGCCCCAGCATGGGGACCAGCTGGGGCGGACTGGCCTTGCCGAACTCCGGCAGACGGTAGCCCCTGGACCTGCCGTCCACCTTGGCGAGCTTCCCCTCGAGCACCAGCTTCTCCAGGTGCTGCCGGGCCGACTGGACCGCCCGGAACCCGAAGGCGCGCTGCACTTCGCGGGTCGTGGGCGAGGTCCCGTTCAGGATCCGGTCCCGCACGAAACCGTAGATCTTCTTTCTGGTCTCTCCAGGCGATGTGTAGGCCATGATGGTCTCCCCGGGACGGTGGTGAAAGAGCCGACGCGATAAGCCGGTGAAAAGAGCCGACGCAACGGGTCGGCACACCAGGACGGCGCTCCAAACGATTCTGCGCGTTAAACAATCAGCACGCCAAAACGTGTCGAGGCGCGTCAAAACGAGCATCTGTAAATCCATAAAACAGACATTTGTCTGTAATGTCAAGTGTTTTTAGAATTAAAGCGGGATGGGTGTAACGAAGCCCTCTGATCAGATCCAATTTATCCCAAATAACCCTTGATTATTGACACAATTTACGTTAATTATATCAATATGATGACAAATCCATACATTCCTCAAGCGCAACTCGTCAGGCTCACTCAACTGGTTACACCGGGTAAAGCCATTGTGGTTTACGGTCCCAGAAGAGCAGGCAAGACCACGCTGATCAAGCGTTACATACGGGAACACGACCCCGACGCCCTGCTCGTGACGGGGGAGGATATCGTGGTCCGGGAATACCTCGAGAGTCAATCCCTGGCCAAATTGACGTCCTTCGTCGGCAGGCGGCGTACACTGATAATCGACGAAGCACAGCATATCCGGGAAATCGGACTGAATCTCAAGCTGCTGGCCGATCACGTAGAAGGGCTTCGGATCATCGCCACGGGTTCTTCTTCCTTCGACCTGGCCAGGCAGACCGGCGAGCCTCTGACCGGCCGCAAGTATATCCTGCTGCTTCTGCCCCTCGCCCAACTGGAAATCCAGGAAAGAGAATCCGCTCACCAGACCAGGGGCCATCTCGAACAAAGGCTGATCTACGGATCGTATCCCGAAGTCGTCCTCATGGACTCGAACGAAGACCGGCAACTCTACATCAAGGAATTGATCGCTTCCTGTCTCTTCAAAGACATACTCGAGCTGGAGGGCATACGTCATGCGGACAAGCTGACCAGGCTGCTGCAACTGCTCGCATTCCAGATCGGACATGAGGTATCGACTTCCGAACTGGGCACTCAACTCGGCATGAGCGCGAACACCGTGGATCGTTATCTCGACCTGCTCGAAAAATCCTATATTCTGTACAGCCGCCGTGGCTTCAGCCGCAACCTGCGAAAGGAAATAACCAAGAGCCGGCGCTACTACTTCTACGACAACGGCATCAGGAACGGACTGATCAACAACTTCAATCCACTGGCGATGCGTGGCGACGCGGGATCACTGTGGGAAAACTACGTCCTGGTTGAGCGGATGAAGTACAACCTGTACAACGGCCGCCTGACGGAGAGCTACTTCTGGCGTACATACGACCGCCAGGAGATCGATCTGGTCGAGGAATGGGGAGGGCGATTGCTCGCGACGGAAATGAAATGGTCTCCCGAATCCAACCGGGCGCCCGGCGCCTGGCACAGGGCTTATCCCGACAGTACGTTCCAGGTTGTCCATCCGGAAAACTATCTGGGTTTTGTATCTGATACAGCCGTTACCGGTTCGTGATCGACCGGGAAATTAACAGTTTTAGCGATAAGATACATAGTTTCCAATGAGTTGTAAGTTGCTGGTCCGTCACGCCAGAAAGTTGACACCTCTTAAACAGTTTTTTGTACAATAGCCTTGTTAAATAGTCTGTACTATAGCCTATACATAGCCGAATATGCGCGAAGAGGCGGGACTCAGGCGCCATCCAATAGTAATGTTTGAGGGTATGTAAATCCCCAAACTGGCCTTCTTCGACATGAACATGTTCCACTACTATCTGAAAACCGCGCTTCGCAGTCTGCGCAGGCGTATCAGCTACACGCTGATCAACGTCGCGGGCCTGGCCATCGGGATGGCTGGCTGCCTGTTGCTTTTCTTGCACGTAAAAGAAGAAATCGGCTTTGATCGTTACCATGCCCATGCGGACAGGATCTACCGGGTCGTGTTCGGGACCAGCGGCCAGGTCGCCGCGGCCATGGGGCCCGCTTTGCAAAGGGAATTTCCGGAAGTGGTCGATTCGGTTCGGCTGCTCCCGCCCGCGGGACAATGGATGATGCGTGCCGGTGACAAGATCAACTACGAGCGTAGCGTCTACTGGGCCGATGAATCGTTGTTCGATGTCTTTTCGTACCGATTTGCAAGCGGCGGCGGCAATTCCGCGCTCAGCGCACCCTATTCAGTCGTGATCACCGAAAGCGTCGCGGAGAAATACTTCGAAGAGGCCAATCCTGTCGGCAGGATCATAAGGGCCGATGATTTATTCGATCTCACGGTAACCGGAGTGATTCAGGATGCGCCTGCCAATACGCACATCAGAGGCGATTTTTTCATCTCGATGATCACAAGAACGGAACTGTACTATGGAAATCCGTTAACGCGCTGGACGGACCGCCGGTACTTTACCTATCTCCTGTTAACGGAAGACGCCGTGGCATCGGACCTGGCACAAAAGCTGCCGGGTTTTCTCGACAAGCACGTCCAGCCTTCGCTCAGGCCCGAGAGCAGTCCATTTCTTCAACCCCTGGTGGAAATCCATACTTCATCAAGTCTGGATACTGAGCTTTCGCCAAATACCGACAGCGCTACGCTTTTCATTCTGGCATCGGTGGCCTGCTTTCTGATTCTCGTCGCCTGTTTCAACTACATCATACTGGCTACTGCCCTGTCGGCGAACAGGCTGCACGAATTCAGGGTGAGATTCCTGGTCGGCGCCCATCAACGCCACCTGGTCAGGCAATACCTGTGCGAATCGACAATCGTTGCCTCGTGCGCATTCATGCTTGCGATTGGCCTGGCCTATCTTTCCCTGCCTACTTTCAATTCGTGGCTGGGGAAATCATACGCCATTTCGAGCATCGGCTGGTCCTGGGGATGGATCGCCGCGATCTGCGCAATGATGCTTTTAGCCGTACTGTCGGGAGCCTATCCTGCCCTGTTGTTCCTGAAAATGAAGGCCCTGGTCATCTACGGCGGGCATTCCGGATTCGACGGCGGACGGTATACGGCCAGAAAGGGCCTGGTGACCCTTCAGTTCATGGTCACCGTAACGATTATCGCCGCCTCGGCCACGGTATATCAACAACTATCGTATTTGAAATCGAAACCATTGGGATTCACGGAAGATCCTGTCGTCGTCATCACGGCGACGTTCGAAGAGATACTCAAAGACTACGACGTTTTCAAAGACGCGCTGCTTCAAAGTCCGGGCGTCTCGGGCGTAGCCGTTTCCTTTACGATCCCCGGGAACGTGGGAGGCCGCGGCATTCTCCGTACGTTCAAGGTTCGATCGGGCAATAGTCCCGTTGCCCGGCACTTCGAAATCCCGATGCTTTTCGCGGACATGGACCTGTTCGAAACCCTGGGGCTGGACTTGCTGACCGGCCAACTTTACGTGGCAAAGCCCGGAAACGGGATCATAGTGAACGAAGCCGCGGCCAGGCGACTCGGATGGGAAAGGCCCGAGACGGCGATAGATCAACCGATTAACATGGACACGCCATGGAACGATGGCGATTTTCAGGTAATCGGCGTCGTAAAGGATTTTCACATGAGGTCGCTCCATCATCCCATCGAGCCCCTGTTGATGGCCCGGGGAACTGGAGGATACATCTCGGTACGGCTTCATCCGGATCACATGGCTTCGGCGCTGAAGGACGTCGAACAAATCTGGGGAACGCTGTATCCCGGTTTTCCGCTGCTCTACTCGTTTCTGGATGACATCTTTGACGAGCAGTACAAGTCAGAGGAAACGGTCGGCTCGATGTTGATGGTGTTTTCGTTGATACTGCTGCTCATTGCCTGCCTCGGACTCGTGGGGCTGGTGGCGTTTACTACGAAAAACAGGGCCCATGAGATTGGCATACGCAAGGTACTCGGGGGGACGCTCGCCCATACCGTGTCGTTGCTGGCCAGAGAATACCTGGTCATGGTAGTCACGGCGATTCTGGCGGCTACGCCAATTGCGTACCTGATCATGACCTACTGGCTGCAGAACTTCGCATATCGAACGGATCTGGACTTCAGACCGTTTGTATTCGCGGGACTGATTACCCTGATAATCGTCATGTCTACGGTCGGCTATCATACGCTCAAAGCCGCAACTGCCAATCCGGTGGATTCGATACGATCACCGAACGGTTGACGGACGGCGCTGCTATTTGAGCGGACAAACTGGACATCAAAAAGCCCATGAAAAGAAACCAGTGCAGAAGCATCACGCCCGCGGAGATCGCCGCGAAGATCCCCGCGCCGAACGGAGACCGGTTCTTCGTCGCCCTGGAGCGCGGCGAGCTGCAGATCGAGCTTTACGTGCCCCGGGACGTGGACGACCAGACACCGCATCGCCGTGACGAGTGCTACGTGATCGTCGAAGGGAAGGGAAAGTTTGAAATGGGCGGCGAGGTCGTGCCGTTCGAGGCCGGCGATTTCTTCTTCGTGCCCGCGGGGGTCGAGCACCGGTTCCTGGATTTCGGCGAGTCGATGAAGACGTGGGTCATCTTCTACGGACCGGACGGCGGCGAACAGATCTGATTTATGTTTGCGTCGTCCCGCCGACACAATCACGTGCCGTCAGCGATTCCGTCGCTCCGATTTCGCGCGTACGCACGAATCAGGCGTCGCCGCTGTCAATCAGGCGTCGCCGCTTTCTTCGTCCGCCCGTCCGCGCAGGGATTTCAGCCGCCTCGAGAGTTTCTGGATCTCTTCCTCGATCAACCCGATTTCATCTCCCACGCTGATTCGTCCATCCCGTTCCAGGTGCCGGCGCCTTTCCTCGGATTCCCGGTCGGCCTGGGCCTCCGACATGGAGTTGATGATGACCCCGATGAAGAGGTTCAGCATGATCATGGTGCCGAGCATGACGAAACTCACGAAGAAGACCGCGCCGAAGAAGGGCATGGCCCGGGAGGCTTCGCGCAGATGGGCCTGCGCGAAATCCGCGTAGTTCGGGTAGGCGTCGCTGCCGTACATCTGGATGTACATCACGTCCGTCCAGTCCTCCAGGGTGACCACGCGAAAGAGGGTCAGCAGCGCCGTCGAAAGGTCCTGAAAGTGCACGGGGTCGTTGCCGCGAAAGAGGTAGACGCCCAGAACGGCGTAGACATAGAACAGCACGCCCAGCAGCAGGCCGACGTACCCCAGCGAAGTAACCGACTTGAGCAGCGAATTG
This sequence comes from bacterium, assembly GCA_965202605.1. Taxonomy (GTDB): domain Bacteria; phylum JAAXHH01; class JAAXHH01; order JAAXHH01; family JAAXHH01; genus JAAXHH01. The sequence goes on along the minus strand of OZ241838.1, from coordinate 213,527 downwards.
ACCAGCAACTGCAGCTTCGGCACCGCGGTCACCAGCCGCAGCGCCCGGAGCACCCGGGCCAGGCGCAGCACCGCGGCATACTGCCCTCCCGCGGGTACCAGGCAGGCCACCACGATGAGGAAGTCGAACACGTTCCACCGGTCGCCGAAATACCGGTACCAGTGACTGCCGTGACGCGCCATCTTCAGCGCGGCTTCCAGGACGAAGAACAGCAGGACAAACTGGTCGAGCCGGTGCAGCCACGTGCCGTACCGGGCCACGATGTCCCGCGAGGTCTCCAGACCCACCAGTACGGCGGCCGCAGTGATCACCCCGAGTACGGTGTGCTGAAAACCCTTCGCGTCTACCAGCCTTCCGATCTGCGCTATCAACGGTTACCTCGCACGATCTGCGCTATCAACGGTTACCTCGCACGATTTGCACGATCTGCGCTATCAACGGTTACCTCGCACGATTTGCACGATCTGCGCTATCAACGGTTACCTCGCACGGAGGATCTGGTAGTAGAAGGTGCCGGTGATCTCCAGAAACGGATGGAGGAAATCCGAGGGGAGCGGCGGGAAGGGGCTGGAGGATTCGATGGCGTTGCGGCTCGACGCTACGAGGGACTGGTAGGGGATGTCGTCGTCCCGGTAGGACAAGACCTCCAGGTCGCGCAGGGCGCCGTCGGGCATGATCTTGAATCGTATGATGACCCGTCCGCTCACCAGGCCGAGATTGAAGGCCTCCGGGGCGAACCAGCGTCGCCGCACCCGCTCGCGCAGGATGTACAGGTAGGGCGCGTAGTCCCAGGCATAGGTGCTGAGCGAGAAATCGCCGTAATCCTTGACCGAGGTGTGGCGGTTGTCCGTCCGGGGTACCCGCGGCCCGGAGTTTCCGAATCCGAATCCGAACCGCCTGTGCCGTTCGTACCGGGGCTGGCGGCGCATCTGCGCCAGTTCGTTCAGGTCGTCCTGGGGAATGAAAACCGGGGTTTCCGGTCCGGTAGGCCGCGGCGCCGAAGCGACTTCAGCTCCTTCCTTCCCGCCTTCACCACGGCCTTCCCGTCCGCCGCTGCCCCGGAACTCCGGCCGAATGATCAGGTCAGAGGTCCACAACGGCGGGTCCTCCAACTCCTCGAAATTCTCGATGCCGCCCTCCCGGGGCGTGAGCGGGACGCCGCCGGCAAAGGGATCGTGCTGCTGCTCTTCTTCCTCGTCCGGGTCCTCCATCGTCCGGATCTCCAGGTCGCCCTCGGAATAGGCCGGTCCTTCAGGCAGTTCCGTATCCTCCAGCAGGTCTCGCGCGATGGAATTCCTGTCCGCCACGTCGGCTTCGGGATCGTCCGGCGGTTCATCCACGCGGGCTTCTTCCGGCACGTCGACCAGGGTCGGCGGGTTCTGCATTTCCATGTAGGCCTGTTCGAGCTGTTCCAGGCGCTCGTAGGGCGCGAGGGTGAGCTCGATCATGTCCTTGTCCTCGAGCATGCCGGTGGACAGGAGGACCAGCAGGGAGAGACTATGGAGCAGTCCGGCGACTGCAAAGGCGATCAGAAGGTACTTGGCCGTGTTGCGGCGAAAGGAAACGGTCCGTCCCAGGAGCCGGGAATGGTGGGCGTAGTCTTTCGAGTAGATATCCATGCATGATTCTTAGGATAGGATTACAAGCGGGGGTCCCGTCCGTCTTCGGGCAGACGGAACGAACCGGCGCACAGTTCCATCACGCGAAATTCCTTCACGCGAAGTCCCATCGGGCATCCCGCGCTCCTGCGTGGTGTCCGGACGAAACCTTTGAGGAGATTTCAACACGTTGTTATAAACGCAACGAATGTCCGGGAGTTCCATTCGGTGTAGAAACATGGTGTCTTCGCGGGACTTTCGGTCTAACGCAGTCCCAGGCTCTGCCGAACTTCCGTCATGGTCTCCGCCGTGAGCGCCCTTACCCGGTCGGCGCCCGTGGCGAGGGCGTCCCGCACGTCGTCGGGACGGCGGGTCAGGTCCTCGTACTTGTCCTGGATCGGCGACATCGCGGTTTCCATGTTGGCGCCCAGCTTCTTCTTGCAGTCGACGCAGCCGATGCCCGCGCTCCGGCATTCGGCGTCGATGGTCGCCACTTCGTCGGGACTGGAGAAGGACTTGTGCAGCGTAAAGATGTTGCAGACGTCCGGGTTGCCGGGATCTGATCTTCGCAGCCGGTTCGGATCGGTATAGGCGGTGCTGAGCTTCTTCCTGACCGTGTCGCCGCGGTCTTTCATCGCGATGTAATTCCCCTGGCTCTTGCTCATCTTGCCCTGGCCGTCCAGGCCCATGATGCGCGGCGCGGGACTGTACAGCGTCTTCGCATCGGGGAACACCGGTCCGTACAGGTGGTTGAACCTTCGGGCGATTTCGCGCGTGAGCTCCAGGTGCTGGGACTGGTCGTCGCCCACGGGTACGCCGTCGGCCTTGACGCCCAGGATATCAGCGGCCTGGAGTACGGGATAGGTGAACAGTCCCGCGTTGATGTTCTGCTTGTGCTGGGCGGCCTTGTCCTTGAACTGCGTCATCCGTTCCAGGGCGCCGATGGCGGTGCAGGTGCTGAAGATCCAGGCCAGTTCCATCGTCTCGGTCACGTGGGACTGCACGAAGAGCGTACAGCGATCCGGGTCGAGGCCGCAGGCGATGCCCATCGCGGCGGTGTCCAGCACAGCTTCCCGCATGGTGTCCGGGTGGTACTCGATGGTGATGGCGTGATAGTCCACGACGCAGTAGATGCAGTCGTACCGCGGGATCAGCTTGGCCCAGTTGGCCACGGCGCCCAGGTAGTTCCCGATGTGAATGTCACCGGTGGGCTGGATGCCGCTGTACAGCCGGGTCGGTTCGCCGTCGGCGTTTGCTTTGTTAACGACGGCCGGGCCCGCCGTATCATCTCCCGCCGCGGGACCTGTACCCGCCCCCTCTTCCGATACGGGACTTGACACTTTATGTTCATCCGCGTTCATGCCGATCTTGCTCCTTCGTGGACCTCCGGGGTCGTTCAATGACGGCGATTCGATGCAAAAAACCGTTGTCATGATACCGAGTCGGTCGTATCTTGTTTCATCAAAAACAGACGTGTTAAAAAGCGGCGAAACACCCGCTCTGTCAAGCGAAATCATGGTGGAACCGGTGCATTAGAAGTAAAGCCGACAAGGCGTTTCCATCGATTTTCGAGGCGGTTTTTTGTCAGCCGGGAAAGGGTTTGCCAGGCTGTCGAAATCCAGGTTAATCCGGGAGAGCGAGACGTGAACCATATCGATGCATCCACGTTGGACGAAAAGTACGAGTCGCTCCGGGAAGATCTGCGCGCCATGGGCAGCGTCCTGGTGGCCTTCTCCGCCGGCGTGGACAGCACGCTGCTGCTTAAGGTGGCTTCCGACGTGCTGGGAAACCGGGCCCTGGGCGTAACCGGCGTGTCCGAATCGCTGCCGGAGGAGGAGAAGGACGAGGCCGCCGAACTGGCCGAATGGATGGGCGCCCGCCACCGCTACGTGGACACGGAGGAGATCCACAACGCGGAGTACATGCAGAATAATCCGCGCAGGTGCTATTTCTGTCGGGATGAACTGTATACCCGCCTGGAGGAGATCGCCCGGGAAGAAGACGCGGCCTTTATCTGCGAAGGCAGCATTGTGGACGACATAAGCGACTTCCGTCCGGGCATGCTGGCGATCCGGGAACACGGTGTGCGCAGTCCGCTGAAGGATGCCGGGTTCTCCAAGGCCGATGTCCGCGCGTTGTCCGAGCGGCTTGGTCTGCCCACGGCGGACAAGCCCTCCCTGGCCTGCCTGTCGTCGCGTTTTCCCTACGGCGATCCCATCACCATCGAAGCCCTCGAACAGGTCGGCCGGGCCGAAGCGTTCATCCGCGATCTGGGACTCAGGCAGTTCCGCGTACGCCACCACAGGAACATGGCCCGCATAGAGACGGAGCCTGCCGACCTCGCGAAGGTCATCGAACACCACGATGAGATCGCGGCGTATCTCAAGGAGATCGGTTACGACTACGTGACGCTGGACCTGGAAGGATACCGCACCGGCAGCATGAACGAGGTGCTGAAAAAGCGGAAGGCCACGGCCGCGGAAGTCCGGTAGCAGCCAGGTGGAAGTCCCGCAGTTGATGGTGGTGTGCGCCTGCCGCATGAAGACCCGCCGCTTGAACCACGAAAGGATCAACCATGTCTGTCTTTGACCCTGCCGCCTACGGATCCGTTTTCGCGGAACTGCTCAAGACGCCCCGCGTCATGCCGCTGGACCCGGGCGAGGAAAACAGCCCGGCGAAGGCCGGCCTGGAAGCCCTGGACCTGGACGAGGCTTTTACGCCCAACAGCATCAGCGACCGGATGATGGCCGAGGGATGCCGGTCCGGCCTGTGGCTGTACCACGATTTCCTGGTCACCTCCCACACCCTCAGCCAGCAGATCACCACGCCCACGGGCGACTACTGGCACGGCATCATGCACCGCCGCGAACCGGATTATCCCAACGGAAAGTACTGGTTCGGCCGCGTCGGCGACCACGACATCTTTCCCGAGCTGAGAGACGAGGCGGCCACCATGGCCTCCGGTACGGACAACCTGCCGGACGAGGCCGCGTACCTGATGTCCCAGTCTTCCTGGGATCCCTTCGCGTTCATCGATCTGTGCGAAGGCGCCAACGTGGGCGGCGTCCCGGCCGGCGATCTCTGCCGCGGCATCCAGCAGCGCGAGTGGGAATTGCTCTTCGACTACTGCTACCGCAAGGCGATCGCGTAACGCTGAAGGCTGGGCCGGTCGTGCGAGAGCCGGTCGATCCGACTGCGCGAAGAGCCGACTACGCGAAGAGCCGATCACTCCGTCTCCCTGATCTTCCGCATCTTCTCCATCCACGCGCGGATCTTTTCTTCGCGGCCCCGGTCGGTGGGTTCGTAGTATCGATGCCCCGCGATGGATTCAGGCAGGTGATCCTGGTCCACGGCGGCCCCGTCGTAATCGTGGGCGTACTTGTATCCCTTGCCGTGGCCCATTTCCTTCATCAGGCGAGTCGGCGCGTTGCGCAGATGCATCGGCACGGGCTCGTCGCTCGTCTGTTCCGCGTCCTGCCGCGCCTTTGAAAAAGCCGCGTAGACCGCGTTGCTCTTGGGAACGGTGGCCAGGTACACCACCGCGTGGGCGAGCATCAGGTCGCCTTCGGGCTGGCCCACGAAATGGACGGCCTGCTGGGCCGAGGTGGTCAGGGTCAGGGCAAAGGGGTCGGCCAGTCCGATGTCCTCCACCGCCATGCGGATGATCCGGCGGGCGATGTAGAGGGGATCGTCGCCGGCGATGAGCATCCGGGCCAGCCAGTAGAGGGCGCCGTCCGGATCGGAGTCCCGCACGCTCTTGTGCAGTGCCGAAATGGCGTCGAAGTGCCAGTCCCCGCCCTTGTCGTACTGCGGCGCGCGGTGCTGCAGCGCCTCGTCGATCTCCTTCACGGTGAGAAGAATCCGGGTCTCGTCGTCGCGCAGCGTGGTCATGGCCGCCACTTCGAGGGTATTCAGCGCTACCCTCGCGTCGCCGCCCGCCACGGAAGCGAGGTGCGCCACCGTCTCGTCGTCCATCTCGATGGCCTCTCCGCCCAGGCCGCGCTCGCCGTCCTCCAGCGCGCGCCGGACGATCCTTTGCAGGTCCTCCTCCGACAGCGGCTCCAGGCGCAGTACCCGGCATCGGGAGAGGAGGGCGGAATTGACCTCGAAGGACGGGTTTTCCGTGGTCGCGCCGATGAGGGTCAGGGTCCCGTTCTCCACGGTCGGCAACACGGCGTCCTGCTGCAGCTTGTTGAAACGATGGATCTCGTCAATGAACAGGATGGTCCTTTTGCGGTGCATGCCCAGCCGGTCCCGGGCCTCGGACGCCGCCCTGTGCAGGTCCCTCACACCGGCGTTCACGGCGCTCAGCGGCACGAAGTGGGAATCGGTGGCTCGGGCGATGATGAAGGCGAGCGTGGTCTTTCCCGAGCCCGGCGGCCCCCACAGGATCATCGAAAAGGGGGTGTCCCGCTCGATGGATTCGTTCAGGAGGCGGCCCTGGCCGACCAGTCCCCGCTGGCCCAGGAAATCGTCCAGCGAATCCGGGCGCATGCGCGATGCCAGCGGCGCCTCCCGGCGCAACTGCTTTTCGGCCTGTTCGGAGAAGAGATCGGTCATGGTTTAGCGTCCGCCGGAGTGCGAAGATGTGTCCGCCGGGGTGCGAAATTACGTCCGCACGGGGCGAAGATACGTGTAGTTTCGGGGTTTCATCGTTATTATACAGCAGGATCCCCGCCAGGGTTAAGGGAATTAGGTTCCGATGCATCCCAAAAGGGGATAATACGGGGTAATGCGAGACATTACCCGCGGCGATCACCCTGCGCTGAAAACCGGACGTCGACGCCCCATGTTCAGGAACTACTTCGTGGTGGCCTTGCGCCACATGCGCCGCAAAAAGGGCTACGCATTCATCAATACGATGAGCCTGGCGCTCGGCATCGCGTGTTGTCTGCTCATCATGCTCTATATCCGCGACGAAATGAGCTATGACCGGTTTCACGCCAAGGCGGACCGCATCTACCGCGTGATCTCCGAGGAACGGCAGGGTGGCGCGACCGTCCGGACCGCCGAGGTCATGACGCCCACGGTCAAGCAGATGCGCGAAGACTTCCCCGAAGTGGAAGACATGGTGCGTTTCAACCCTCCCGTGAACGCCTGGATGGTCAAGTACGGCGACCGGGGATTCTACGAACGTTCTTTCTATCTGGCGGACGCTTCGGTCTTCAACATCTTCGACGTCCCGCTTCTGAAAGGCAATCCCCGGACCGCGCTGAGCGGCAACGACAAGGTCGTGCTGTCCGAGACCGTCGCCCGGAAGTACTTCGGCGACGAGGACCCGATGGGGAAGGTCATGGACGCGGAGGGCACCTTTCATTTCGAAGTAGCCGGCGTCATGGCGGACCTGCCGTCCAATACGCACCTCGGATTCGATATTCTCGCGTCGTTCGGGATGCATGAGACGTTTGCGAATCTGCCCCTCGACGATTGGGGTTGGCGCAAGTCTTACAGCTACGTCCTGCTCAGGGAGGGCAGCGATCCGGCCGAACTGGAAGCCAGGCTGCCCGCCTTTGTGGAGAAGTACGTCGGTGATCGCTACGACGGCGAAGCGTCCTCGTTGACCTTCCGGCTGCAACCCGTGACGGACATCCATCTTCATTCCCGTCTCGAGCGGGAACTGACGCCGAACAGCGATATCAGGTACGTATATCTATTTGCCGCCATCGCCGTGTTTATCATCCTCATCGCCTGCATCAACTTCATGAACCTGGCGACCGCCCGGTCCGCGGGACGGGCCCGGGAAATCGGATTGCGCAAGGTCTTCGGCGCGGGCCGCGGCCAGGTGATGCGCCAGTTCCTCAGCGAATCCCTGGTCATGAGCGGGCTGGGCGTTTGCATCGCGCTGCTGGTGGTGGTGTTCATATTGCCCTGGTTCAGCGTGGTATCAGGTAAATCCATATCGCTGGACACGGATACCGCGTGGTTCGTCCTGGGCGCCGTGGCGGTGACCGGCATCGTGGTCGGGCTGATATCGGGAAGCTACCCCGCGCTTTACATGTCCAGACTCGCTCCGATAGAGACGCTCAAGGGCACGCTGCCCGGGGACACCGGCAACGTGGGTACGCGCAGAATTCTGGTCGCGGGCCAGTTCGTGATCTCGATCGCCCTGATCATCTGCACCGGCGTCGTGTACGACCAGCTCGACTTCGTCCGTAACCGTAACCTGGGGATGGAAACGGAACGGCTCGTTGCGGTGCCGCTTACCTTCACACCGGTCATAGAGAAGGCGAGAATATACAGACAGCGGGTAAGGGAGAGTCCGCACGTGGCGGATGCTACGGCCACCTTTATCCTGCCTTTTCACAGAAACGCCGTGACATCGGCAGTCGTACGCAGGTCGGGCGGAGATGATGAAGCCAAGATCGAACTGAACCAGGCTTGGACAGACGATATGTTTGTCGATACATTCGGAATCGAGCTGGCCGCCGGCAGGTTCTTCGACCGAGCGTTCGTCGCCGACTGGTACCGCGCGGGCGGCGGGACGGTATTAAACGAGGCCGCCGTTACCCGGCTGGGTTACGGTACCTCAGAAGAAGCCCTGGGCAGCCACCTGGACTGGGTGTTTGACGAACGACACGGTTTCGACGAGGAAACCGCGGAACTGCGCAGTATCGTTGGTGTCGTGAAAGACTTCCATTACACTTCGTTGCATGAACCCATAGCACCTCTCGTACTCTTTCCGGAGTCGGACGGCAACCACGTGGTCATCAGCATCGTCGACAACCAACTTTCGGAAGGCCTGTCGGCGATCGAGGAGGCATGGCGTGACATAAACCCGGACTTCGCCTTCGAGTACTTCTTCGTGGAAGATACCCACGCGCGCCTCTACGAAGCCGAACAACGCTTCGGCAGGATATTCGTCAGTTTCGCCGCGCTGGCCGTGTTCATTGCCTGTCTGGGGCTCTTCGGCCTCGCTTCTTTCGCGGCGGAACGGCGTACGAAGGAAATCGGAGTGCGGAAGGTCCTGGGCGCGTCCACGCGGAACCTGTTCGGGTTGCTTTCAAACGAGTTCGTCCGGCTGGTGATCCTGGCCAATGTGTTCGCCTGGCCGCTGGCCTACATTGCCATGAGCCGATGGCTGGACAATTTCGCCTATCGGATCGACCTGGGTTGGACGACCTTCATTCTGGCCGGCGCGCTTGCCATGGCCATTGCGATGGCGACGGTCAGCTACCAGGCAGTGAGAACGGCCACGGCCAATCCGATCGAGTCGTTGCGGACCGAATAGAAGGGTAAAACCAGGGAATGGACCGTCGGGTTTATCACGCGGGCACGAACTATATCACGCGGGCACGAACTATACGTAAGGGAGCTGGCGGATTCAGCCGTTCGCTATTCCTGGTTGAATCATGGCCGATGAGGTTAAATTAAAGATATTCCATGTTCCGTAACTACTTCACGATAGCCGTCCGTCACCTGAACCGCCAGAAGGGCTATTCGCTCATCAACGTGATGAGCCTGGCGCTCGGGATCGCGTGCTGCCTCCTCATACTGCTCTTCATCCGCGACGAGTTGAGCTACGACCGGTACTTCGATCGCGCGGACCGCATTTACCGCGTCACCACCGAACAGCGGCAGGGCGGGGACGTGGTCCGCCTCGCGGATGTCCTGGTTCCCACGGTGTGGTACATGCGTGAAGACTTCCCCGAGGTCGAGGACATGGTCCGGCTCGTCCCGCCCGGCAACGCCTGGATGGTGAAGTACGGCGACAAGGGGTTCTACGAACGAAACTTCTACCTGGCCGATACAACGGTCTTCGACGTATTCAATGTCCCCTTGCTCACCGGCAACCCGAAGACGGCGCTGACCGGGAACGACAAGATCGTGCTGTCCGAATCCATTGCCAGAAAGTACTTCGGCGATGAAAACCCCATGGGCAAGATCCTCGACTCCGAAGGGACCTTTCACCTCGAGGTGACGGGGATCATGCCGGACCTGCCCTCCAATACCCACCTGGGATTCGATATCCTCGCGTCTTTCAAGATCCAGGAAGCCTACTCCGAAAAGAAGGTCGATGAATGGGGCTGGCGAACGGCACACAGCTACGTCGTGCTCCGGGAGGGAAGCGATCCGGCCGAACTGGAAGCCAGGCTGCCCGCCTTCGTGCATAAACACCTGGGGAGTCGTTACGCGAGCGACGAGGCATCCATGACGTTCAGGCTTCAGCCGGTTACGGACATCCATCTCCATTCGCGGCTGGAAAGAGAACTGACGCCAAACAGCGATGTCCGTTACATCTATCTCTTCGCCGCCATCGCGCTATTCATCATCGTCATCGCATGCATCAACTTCATGAACCTGGCGACCGCGCGGTCCGCGGGCCGTGCCAGGGAGATCGGCCTGCGAAAAGTGTTCGGCGCGGTCCGCACCCAGATGATACGGCAGTTCCTCCTCGAATCGCTGCTCATGAGTGGAATGGCCGTGTGCCTTGCCCTGATCCTCGCGTGGGTGAGTCTGCCCTGGTTCAACCTGCTCACGGGCAAGACCATGTCGCCGGACGTGGGGACCACCTTGTTCGCCCTGGTCGCCGTAGTGCTGATCGGCGCCGTGGTCGGCTGCGTATCGGGGAGCTATCCCGCGCTCTACCTTTCCGGTCTCGCACCGATAGAGACGCTCAAGGGGACGCTTGCCGCGGGTACCGGCAACGCGGGACTGCGCAGGACCCTGGTGGTCGGCCAGTTCGTGATCTCGATCGCGCTGATCATCTGCACCGGGGTGGTTTACAGCCAGCTGAATTTCATCCAGGACAGGAACATGGGCCTGATCACCGACCAGGTCGTCGCGGTTCCCCTGACCTTCGATCCGGTCCAGGAGACGGCCAGGATATACAAGCAGCGCGTAACGGAAAGTCCGCATGTGGCAAGCGCGACCGCTACCTACATCCTTCCCGGTCACAAAAACGCCGTGATACCGCTCACGTTGCAAAGGCTGGGGGATGCCGCGTACGAGAAGATCGATTTGAACGCGGCCTGGACGGACGAGGATTTTCTGGAGACGCTTGGCATAGAGTTGATCACGGGGAGGTATTTCGACCCGGCGTTTCAGAGCGACTGGGGCTGGGGAACGACAGGTGGCGGGGTCGTGTTGAACGAAGCGGCCGTGACGAGGCTGGGATTCGGTACACCGCAAGAAGCCCTGGGCAAGGAAGTACACTGGGTGCGCGAATTGCGTCAGGGATTCGACGAGGAGGAAAAGGAACTGCGAAGGATCGTCGGCGTGATGAAGGACTTTCACTTTACGTCTATGCATCAGCCGATCGGTCCGCTGGTCCTGTTTCCCGACGAACAGGGCGGGCATATCGTCGTCAAGATCGCGCCGGGTCATTTGTCCGAGGGCCTTGAAGTGCTCGAGGACGTATGGCGCGAGGTAAACCCGGCTTTCGCCTTCGAGTCTTTTTTCGTGGAAGACAACTTCGCCCGCCTTTATGATGCCGAACAACGGTTCGGAAGGGTGTTTGTCAGCTTCGCCGCGCTGGCCGTGCTCATCGCCTGCCTGGGTCTCGTCGGCCTTTCCTCCTTCACCGCGGAACGGCGTACGAAGGAAATCGGCGTCCGCAAGGTCCTGGGCGCGACGATACCGGGTCTGTTCCGTCTCCTGTCCAACGAATTCATCCGCCTCGTCATCGTGGCCAACCTGTTCGCCTGGCCCGCCGCCTACCTCGTAATGACAAACTGGCTGGACAACTTCGCCTACCGGGTCGACCTGGGTTGGATGACCTTCGTCGTGGCCGGCTTGCTCGCCATGGCGATCGCCCTGCTGACGGTGAGTTTCCAGGCCGTCCGGGCCGCTACCGCGAATCCGGTCGAGTCCCTGCGGATGGAGTAGTACCGTGCAGTACCTAAACCCTGGCCGTCTTCTGCCTGACTACCAGATGAACCTCAAAGCACGTTGAAGTCAGTCTTTGAGAAGTCAGTCTTTGAGAAGTCAGTCTTTGAAAAGCGTCAGGTTCGATTATCGTTCATGGGCAATATGTGATTTGTCGGACAATATGTATTATGGTTGTCATGTAAAGCCTTGATTAGCTTTCCCATATTCAAAAAGTTGAAAAAGTTACTTGCCCCGTCCCATTCTATACAATATCTTGTCTGTTACGTCTTTAAACACCACTACAAGTTGTGATTCTTAATCGATAAATCTCAACAAATTAAGTAAGGTGGAGGCCGCCGCGATGCGATGTCCGGCGTGTGGCATGTTGAACAGCCACGTAGTAGACTCCCGCACCATCCAGAGTGGAAGAACCATCCGCAGACGACGCGAGTGCCTGTCCTGCGCCAAGCGATTTACGACCTACGAAGCCATCGAAGAAGAAGAACTGATGGTGGTGAAATCCGACGGCCGCCGGGAGGTCTTCGACCGCGGGAAGATCATGCGCGGTCTGAAGCTGGCCTGCACGAAACGCATGATTTCCGCGGATCAACTGCATGAACTCGTGGACCGGGTGGTGTACTACGTCAGCAACCTGAACGAACGCGAGGTCCCTTCCGACAGGATCGGCGAATTCATCATCCGGGAACTGCGCAAGATCGATGAAGTGGCCTACGTGCGTTTCGCCTCGGTTTACCGGGATTTCAAGGACCGGAGCGAGTTCCAGGAAGAGCTCGAGCAGTTGGAAAAGCAGGAACTGGCCTCAGTCGTCAAGGACCAGCCCAATCAGAATTAAGTAAGGATTCAAGTGCCTGGTCCGTTCGCGCGGATGGACCAGGTAGTTCTTTTATCGACACAATTAACACATTGATCGACAGTAACAGATCGAAGAAGTTGATTCGAGGGGGCACGTATGGCTACAGAAAGGCTTGGTTTGAAAATGAAGGACGACCCCGAACTCCTGATGGAGGAGACTGAGAAATCTTCCACCGACGTGTCCGTCGAAGACGTGTCCGCCGTCGACGCGCCATCCGACGCGCCGGTCGCCGAAGGAGGTCTTGCGGTCGAGCGGCTGTACAGCAATCCGGGCGTCGATCCCTACGAGGGCGTGGAATGGGAGAAGCGGACGGCCACCATCGCGGGGGACGGGGGAGAGGTCGTCTTCGAGCAGGAAGACGTGGAGATCCCGGCCGACTGGTCGCAACTGGCCACCAACGTCGTCGTGTCCAAGTATTTCCGCGGCCCCCTCGGCACGCCGAAACGCGAGAACAGCGTCAAGCACATGATCGACCGCGTGGCGGATACGATCGCGGGCTGGGGACGCGCCCAGGGTTACTTCGCCTCGGAGGAGGACGCCGACGTCTTCCATAACGAATTGAAACAGATCATCCTACATCAGCGGGCCACGTTCAACAGTCCGGTCTGGTTCAACGTGGGCGTCGAGGACACGCCCCAGTGCTCGGCGTGTTTCATCCTGTCGGTCGAAGATTCCATGGAATCCATCCTCGAGTGGTGCAAGGTCGAAGGCATGATCTTCAAGGGCGGCTCGGGCGCCGGCGTGAACCTGTCCCGGATCCGATCCTCTAAAGAGATCCTGTCCTCGGGCGGACAGGCTTCCGGACCCGTCTCCTTCATGCGGGCGGCCGATTCGGTGGCCGGGTCCATCAAGTCGGGAGGCAAGACCCGGCGGGCCGCCAAGATGGTGGTCCTGGACATCGATCATCCCGACGTGGTGGAGTTCATCTGGTGCAAGGCCAACGAGGAGCGCAAGGCCTACGCCCTCGGGGACGCCGGATGGGACATGACCCTGAACGGCGACGCGTGGAGCTCCATCCAGTTCCAGAACGCCAACAACTCCGTGCGCGTGACGGACGATTTCCTGGAAGCTGTGAAGAATGACGGGGACTGGACGCTCCAGTCGATCACCAAGAAGAAGCCGCTGGAAAGCCTGAACGCGAAGGAAGTCATGTCCTGGATCGCGGAAGCCGCGTGGCAGTGCGGCGACCCGGGCATGCAGTACGATACGACCATCAACGACTGGCATACCTGCGCCAACACGGACCGCATCAACGCGAGCAATCCCTGTTCCGAGTACATGCACCTGGACAACAGCGCGTGCAACCTGGCCTCGATCAACCTGCTCAAGTACCTGACCGACGAAGGCACCTTCGACGCGGTGGGATTCATCCACACGGTCAACATCATGATCATGGCCCAGGACATCATCGTCGACAATGCGAGCTATCCTACCGAGAAGATCGGGAAAAACGCCCGGGCCTTCCGGCAGCTGGGTCTGGGTTACGCCAACCTCGGCGCGCTGCTCATGGCGATGGGTCTGCCTTACGACAGCGACGGGGGCCGCGCCTTCGCGGGGGCCATCACGGCGCTGATGACCGGCCAGGGATACTACCGGTCCGCCGAACTCGCCGAGCATCTCGGCACATTCGAAGGATACGACGTCAACAGCGAGCCCATGCTCCGGGTCATGCAGAAGCACCGGGACGCCGTGGACGACATCCAGGCGGAGATGGTGGACAGGAACCTGCTCGACGCCGCGCGCACCGCGTGGGACAACGCCCTGGTCCACGGCAAGAAGCACGGGTACAAGAACAGCCAGGCCACGGTGCTGGCGCCCACGGGGACCATCGCCTTCATGATGGACTGCGACACGACGGGCATCGAGCCCGACATCGCCCTGGTCAAGTACAAGCGCCTGGTGGGCGGCGGCACGATGAAGATCGTGAACCGAACCGTCTATTCCGCCCTGGAGAAGCTCGACTACTCCCATCAGCAGATCGAGCGGATCGTCCACTACATCGACGAGCACGGCACCATCGAAGGCGCGCCGCACCTGCTCCAGGAGCACCTGCCGGTCTTCGACTGCGCGTTCCGTACCGAAAACGGCAGCCGCTCCATCCACCACATGGGCCACGTGAAGATGATGGCCGCCGCGCAGCCCTTCATCTCCGGCGCCATATCCAAGACGGTGAACCTGCCCAACGAGGCGACGGTCGAAGACGTGATGAACGTGTACATGAAGGGCGGGGAGATGGGGCTCAAGGCCCTGGCCATCTACCGCGACGGGTCGAAGCGCACCCAGCCGCTCAGCACCAAGGCGTCGGAGGAAGAAGACGCCGCCGAGGTCCAGCCCGTCCGCCGCCGGTTGCCGGACGAGCGCGAGGCCGTGACCCACAAGTTCAGCATCGCCGGCCACGAGGGCTACCTTACCGTCGGCCTCTTCGAAGACGGCCAGCCCGGCGAAATCTTCCTGCGGATGTCCAAGGAAGGCAGCACCGTATCCGGGATGATGGACGCCTTCGCCACGGCCATATCCGTGTCGCTGCAATACGGCGTGCCCCTGGAAAGCCTGATCCGCAAGTTCAGCCACATGCGGTTCGAGCCGGCCGGTATGACGGGCAACAAGGACGTGCCCATCGCCAAGTCCATCACCGATTACATCTTCCGGTGGCTCGCGGTGAAGTTCCTGCCCGAGGACAGCCATTCCGATATCGTGGCGGACAAGGACATGGATTCGACCATGCATTCGAACGCCATGGACCAGACGATGAGCGTCCAGGAAAACCAGGAGCGCGAAGTCTACGCCGCCCAGGCAGACGCCCCGTCCTGTTCGGACTGTGGCAGCCTGATGACCCGCAACGGTTCGTGCTACGTGTGTCGTGAGTGTGGATCGACGAGCGGGTGTTCGTAAAAGAACCGCAATGAACCGCCGGACACCGGGGAATAAAGTACCCGGGGTTCGGCCCTGACCGGGTGCGGGGATACATCGGGGATTCCCGGTACGGTCTCCGTGCCCGTACGGTCAGGCCTCTTCCAGCCCCAGCCTTTCCTTCCAGCTTCTATCCGTTACCATGTAATACACGGCGCCCACCGCGGCGACGGTGACCCGCACGATCCGGTAGGTCAGGGCGGAGGCCAGTCCCGTGGCCTGGGCGACCGTACCCGGGATCGAACCGTCCGCCGACGTGCTGATGAGGTGGTAGATGTAGATGACCGCGCCTTCCAGGGCTCCGACGCCGCCCGGCACGGGCGCGAAGGTGCCGATGATCTCGGCGGCGGGGATCAGCATCAGGTGGGCCAGGTAATCCGGCGCAGCCGGTCCAGGCAGGAGCGCCATCGCGCAGCAATAAAAGGCTGACAGCATGAAGACCTGGCCCGCCAGGCCGACGAGCAGGGCCTCGGTCAGCGCGCTGCGCCGCGTCTGGTAGAGCGCCAGGCTGTTGGCCAGTTCGGCGAAGAACGGTCCGACGAACCGGAGACGGGTCAGTCGTCGAAAGAGTGTCCATTCCAAAAGCCTCGACTGCAGCGAAACCACCAGGCAGACCAGGCCGGTCAAGGCGCCGCCCCAGAAGACCAGGACGGCGATCATGATCTCCTGGTGATGCCAGAGGTCCCGGTTCAGCAGCGAGGCCGCCGATCCGATGATCAGCAGCGCCAGCATGCCGATCAGCCGGTCGAGCAGCACCGTGGCCGCAGCGACAGTCCGCCTCGACTTCTGATGCCGCGCGATGCCCACGGCCCGCACGATGTCGCCGCCCGCGGTCCCCGGAGCAAGGTAGTTGAACAGGTTGCTGACGAAGCCCAGGCGGACGGCCTCGCGGAATCTCAGCACCAGCTTCTGTCCCCTCGCCAGAAGGTACCACCGGAAAAAGGCAAGTATGGTGGCCGTCGTGGCCAGCACGACTCCGATGCCCAGAAAGGTAAAGTCGATTTCGCGGCGGATGAAATCGGCGTATTGATCGCGGTATAGATAGAACAGGTAGGCGAGGATGCCCAGTGCCACCAGCCACCGGAGCCATCCCCAGGTTCTCTTGAGCCAGTTCATCCTGTACGCGGGCACCCGTCAGACCCGGTCCCCGCTATCCTTCCTCCTCGGCCTGCCTGACCTGGGCCGGCAGGCTGAGCCGGACGCAGTGCGTGCCCGTGTAAGGTGCGCGTTTCCGGAATAAACCGTAATCTTCCTGGCAGGACTTGCAGCAATAGCGGGCGCCACGGACGTGGAGCAGTCGTCCTCCGCAGGATGGACATGGAGGCACTTTGCTTAACATTCGGTGGTTTCCTTTAACTGTTACTCGTCTGACCACCGCAGGCGTGTTTTGAGCCTGTTCAGGTGGCTCCATGCTATCTGTTTCGTATGCTGGAGTCTCCCTACCACTATACCTGGCGCGATTTTATGTTCGTCGGCAAATCTGCGAACATCTGTGCTACGGAAACTACCCTTAGCTACAAAGTCATCCCAGGCAGAATTGGGAATAAGAAAATCAACCGCCCACTGATTGGCTTCAGTTTCAATCGCGTCGGACCCGCCGTTCGACCGGTCCACATATACCTTTTTCTTGCCATGCAGAATGATATGAGCCGCCTCGTGAAACAAGCTGAACCAAAGATGGTCATCTGTTTTGTGACGCACGCCAAGTGCAACAACCGGGCGGCCAGGTGAAACCCACCACGCGGCGCCACTCACACTTGTTTTTGGTAACGGTTTGACCCATGACAGGGCAACCCCGGCCTCATTGAAAAGTACCCTGGCGTTTACCAGTGCCTCACGGACCGGAATACGCGTAAGTTGGCGCACTTGAGCCAGTACCTTCTTAAATCTGGAAACGTTATAGCTTTCGCAGTGCTGATCCAGCGCGTTAATCTCATTGAGTCTAAGCCAGGCGGTTAAAGCGGCGCCGTCGCTTTCAAAAGCCGGAGAATGACGAAATGCGATGTTTACGTTTTCGTACTTCATCTTCCATGCCTTTATGGATGCTACACCGAAGAAAGCCAGTAGCTCGGATACAGCCTTACCCTCAGATGCCGGTTTTTGGATTACCCCTCGTTTGACAAGATCTTTAACTGGAAACGACTGTGACCACAAGCCGGCGGCTTCTGCTTTTTTTTCGGCGGCAGCCCGTATCCTATATAGACGATAGTCGGCCTCGATACCTAACCAGATACTGGCGTCAACGCCTAACACCAACTCGAATTGAAAAGCGGTCTGCGGTACAATCGGAGCCTTCCCCGCGATGATTTCGCTGATGAGCTTCGGTGAACGATCACACCTGCGAGCGAATTCTGCATGAGAAATACCGTGCGCCTCCAGCCTCTCTTCCAGGACC
Source organism: bacterium (assembly GCA_965202605.1). GTDB lineage: Bacteria > JAAXHH01 > JAAXHH01 > JAAXHH01 > JAAXHH01 > JAAXHH01. Next base: position 195,943 of record OZ241838.1, on the reverse strand, counting down.
CATCCCGGCGACACCGCATAGTCTGGCTGGTATTGGATCTTCTGAGACGCCACGACCTCCTCCTTCTGTGGAATTACCGTGAAATCAATCCTTCAATGATAGTCCGTTACATCGAGGATCTCAATCGCCGCTACACCGCTCAGGTCGATACCTCCATCGTCTAAACGGGGAACCTGATCATGGTTTGGTCTGAAGACAAGCCGGCGTGTTTTGTCCACGGCCACCGCAAACTGCCCCTTGCGACGACCTCTCAGCTGATGACACCTTTCGGGAGGTGATTTAGGTACGAGGTCCAATGTCCGAGCGGCACTCAGTACGGACATTCTCATCATTATGGTACGTGACGCCTTTGCCCCGAACTCTTTTCTAAGGTTGTTTTCGGAATTGACTATCTGAGCAAGTTTGCGGGATTTGAAGACGATATTCAAGAGTTAAACCATTCACTATTTACACATCCTTACACTGCGGCGAATCGGAAAGTGATTCGTTACGTAATAAGTAATGTTTTTATTTCGCACCCGTCAAGGAACTATATTTAAAAATCAACCGCTACCGGTTTTATCCATTTTCGGACGTCAAAGGACATCGGGTCGCCGTCTCATGACATCAATTCACCAGGTGTCGAGGACGTCCAGGAGCGAAGTGACAGCGGCATTGTCATCTCAGGCTCACGGTATAAAGATATGTACAATAGATTCAGATTCCCGTAACTTGATGCGTTGGATATCGAGGTATTTACCCACAGTCAATAACTGCCGTGAGAGGGATTTTGATGCCGAAAACCATAGCCATTGTAGGCGCGCTGGATACCAAGGGCGAGGAATTCGCCTTCGTCAAAGAAGAGATTGAGCGGCGGGGACACGAGACGTTGATCATCGATACGGGCGTCATCGGGGATTCGGCCTTTGAAGCGGACGTGTCGAGGGACCAGGTCGCTGAAGCCGCCGGCACGACGATCGAGGCGCTGCAGGGGCGCGACGACCGCGGCGTGGCCATCGACGCCATGGCGGACGGCGCCGCGGTGGTCGTGCAGGGCCTGTATGAAGCCGGCGTGTTCGACGGGATCATCAGCATGGGCGGTTCGGCCGGCACCGCCGTGGGTACGAGCGCCATGCGGGCGTTGCCCGTCGGCGTGCCCAAGGTGATGGTCTCAACCGTGGCGGCGGGCGACACGACCAACTACGTGGGGATCAAGGACGTGTCGATGATGCCCTCCGTCGTGGACGTGGCCGGCATCAACCGCATCAGCCGCAGGATCTTCGCAAACGCCGCGGGCGCCATCGTGGGCATGGTGGAGACCGAGGTGCGGGAAGCAACGGACAAGCCGCTGATCACCGCCAGCATGTTCGGCAACACCACCGAAGCCGTGGACCAGGCCCGGGCCATCATGGAGGATGCGGGCTACGAAGTGCTCGTGTTCCACTGTACCGGTGCGGGCGGGCGCACCATGGAGGGCCTGATCGACGAGGGTTTGATCGAAGGGGTACTCGACATCACCACCACGGAATGGGCCGACGAACTGGCCGGAGGCGTGCTGACCGCCGGTCCTGAACGGATGGACGCCGCGGGCAGGGCCGGGATACCCCAGGTGATCGTGCCGGGCTGCCTGGACATGGTGAACTTCTGGGCGCCGGACACGGTGCCGGACAAGTACCGGGACCGCAAGCTGCATAAATGGAATCCGAACATCACGCTGATGCGGACCAACGTGGAGGAGAACGCCCGCCTCGGCGAGATCATCGCGGAGAAGGCCAACGCGTCCAGCGGGCCGGTGTCGATCTTTCTGCCATTGAAGGGGGTGTCCATTCTCGACAGCCCCGGGAACGAGTTCTGGTGGCCCGAAGCCGACCAGGCATTGTTCGACGCCATAAAGTCCAATGTATCCGCCGACGTGTCGGTGACGGAGATGGACTGCAACATCAACGATCCGGCCTTCGCGGAGGCGGTCACCGGCCGGTTGCTGTCCGATTTGAGAAGGTAAGGCCGCAATGCCTGTCATCGACGCCGTCGAGCTCTACCACGTCGCCATGCCCCTGATCTACCCGTGGCGCACGGCCTACGGCAGCGACGACGTCATCGAGAGCGTCCTCGTCAGGATGCGTGCCGGCGATGACGCGGGCTGGGGAGAGACCACGCCCCTCGCCCGGCCGACGTACAGCCCGGAATACGCGGCCGGTGTTTTCGCCGTAACGCGGGACGTGCTGGCTCCCCTGCTGATCGGCAGACGGATCGACAGCGGCCAGGACCTGCACAATGCGTGCGGCTGGGTTGCGGGCAACTACTTCGCCAAGGGCGGCCTGGACGCGGCGTGGTGGGACCTGCACGCCCGGCTGGAGGACAGACCGCTCTGGCAACTGATCGGCGGCAAGGGGCCGGTCATCGACGTGGGGGCCGACTTCGGCGTGCAGGACAGCATCGACATGCTGCTGGGCAATATCGAGCAGGCCGTGGAGGCGGGCTTCAAGCGGATCAAGCTCAAGTACAGCCGGGGCTGGGACCTCGACATGATCGACGCGGTCCGTTCGGCTTTTCCCGACCCGGTCTTCCATATCGACTGCAACAGCGGCTACACGCTGGACGACCTGCCCATGTTCAGAAAACTGGACCGGTACAACCTGGCCATGATCGAGCAACCCCTGATGCGGGACGACCTGGTCGACCACGCCGAACTGCAGGGCCAGATCGAGACGCCGGTCTGCCTGGACGAGAGCATCACCTCCCCCGCAAAAGCCAGAAAGGCGATCCGGATCGGCGCCGCGCGGTGGATCAATATCAAGCCCGCGCGGGTAGGCGGGGTGACCCAGGCGCTGGAAGTGAACCGGATCTGCGAGGAAGAGGGCGTTCCCTGCTGGACGGGCAGTATGCTGGAATCGGCCCTCGGCGCGTCTTTCTGCATGGCGCTGGCGACGTTGCCTAACATGAAGTACCCGTCGGACGTTTTTCCCAGCACCCGGTTCTACAAGAAAGACCTGAGCGCGCCCGCGCTGGAGCTATCGGGCCCGTCGCAGATGGTCCTTTCCGATACGCCCGGAGCCGGCGCAGAGCCCGTACCGGAACTGCTCGAACAACAGACGATCGATCGGGCCGTGATCGACGGATCGTGATCGACCGGCCGTCGATAGTAAAGTAGGCCTGCCTGCAGGAGCCAGTCCCAAAACAGCCATTCGGAACGACACCCATGTCCCCATCGTCATCCCCTTCACCCTTCAATTACCTCTCCCGCGAGGAATGGTCGAAACTGCGCGCCGCGACACCGCTGACGCTGTCCGAAGAAGACCTCCAGGAGCTGCACGGCATCAACGAAATGGTCTCCCTCGACGAGGTCGCCGAGGTCTACCTGCCCATGTCGCGGTTCATCAATCTCCACGTGGCCGCTGCACAGCACCTGTATCAGGTCATGGACACCTTTCTCGGAAAACCGGCTGCCAAGGTCCCGTACGTCATCGGGATCGGCGGCAGCGTGGCGGTGGGGAAGAGCACGACGGCGCGAATCCTGCAGGCCCTGCTCAGCCGTTGGCCGAACCATCCCCGGGTGGACCTGGTGACCACGGACGGGTTTCTTTTCCCCAACCACGTGCTGGAGGAACGGGGGCTCATGCACCGGAAGGGATTCCCGGAAAGCTACGATCTCCGGCGCCTGGTGCAACTGATGGCCGACGTGAAGTCCGGACACGCCTCGGTATCCGTGCCCGTGTACCGGCACCTGATCTACGATATCGTGCCGGGTGTCGTGAAGACGGTTACGCAGCCGGATATCATGATCCTGGAAGGTCTGAACATCCTGCAGACCGGCCACCACGTGACCGGTGAGGCGCCGCCCCGCGTCTTCGTTTCCGACTTCATCGATTTCTCGATCTACGTGGAAGCGGAGGAGCACGACCTGGAGCAGTGGTATGTCGATCGGTTCCTGAGGCTCCGGGATACCGCCTTCCGGAATCCCGAATCCTACTTCCATCACTACGCGGGCTTGAGCACGGAGGAGGCCGTGGAGACGGCCAAGGGAATCTGGCGGGACATCAACCTCGTGAACCTGCGCGAGAACATCATTCCCACCCGCGAGCGGGCGGACCTGATTCTCGAAAAGGGCACGAACCACCGGGTGACGGGGGTGTACCAGCGGAAGTTGTAAAAGGTGGGTTTCGTAACCAGTGCAGGGACAGCAAGTGCAACACTAAAATCGAAACGATCCCTGAACATCATTCTCTGAGCAAAGGAGACCCATGAGCGGTATATGGACGAAGACGGATGGGAAATGGCGAGCAGCCTCTTCAAGGGATTTTGAAAGCGAGAAAGAACTACATGACCTTGTTGAGGAAAACATCGGAATGTTGCCTCTAGCCGGTTCTCCTCGACTTTTTGTGCTCGGTCGAGAAGTGCCGCTGGGTGGTGGATACGCCGATTTGTTAGCTGTAGAGGCATCCGGTCGCCCTGTCATTGCAGAAGTCAAACTTGCCAGGAGTCCTGAAGCTAAACGGGCGATTGTAGCACAAGTAATATCGTATGCGGCGTTTCTCCAAGGTTACGATGTCGAATCTCTGGCAAAGGGGCCTTTGAGCAAATCGCTGGATGAACAGGACCAAGTGTCAATTCTAGGCATGGCAATGACACAGGACCAGGAAGATGAAATAGACTCTGAAACTTTCGAGGCTGCGTTACAGGAGTATCTGACTAACGGCATGTTCAGGCTCGTACTCATAATGGACGATTCATCTGTAGAATTAGAACGTGTTATTGCTTATCTCGATGCCGTGACGAAGCAGTCGCTCACTATAGATCTAATTACGTTCCGGATTTACGACGTAAACGGTACGGAAGTCGCAATGCCGCAACGAATATCACCAGATCTCAGTTTGACGTCGGTTTCTATGACCGGATCAGCGGCCAAAAGGACATCCAAAGCTATCTTGTCCGATGGTCCAGATGCTTTCATCGCTTCGTTCGCGGATATCGAGGGTGATAACCGACAGATATTTGACCAGCTTGTGGAGTGGGCAGTAGAGATAGGCGAAATGCAGGGGGTGAAATTAAACACGGCTACAGGCGTTAACAGAAGCAGATTTACGCTACTGCCGAGGCTCGCAACGGACAATGCTGGACTCGTTACGATCTGGAACGATAATAGCAAACCATACATTTCATTTTGGCGTGGAGTTTTCGAGAGACGAGCACCAAATTCGATTGAAGCGGTTGAAACGGCCGCAGGCTTAAAAATCAGTCATGGAAATGTTGGTAATGAAATTACACCAGCATTATTGGAAGCACTAAAATCAGCCTATCGAGAGGCGACAGAAACATAGAGTCCAGCATCAATTTCGGCGTAGAGTACGAATAAGTCAGACCAATAAGAACTGATAGTGGTTTGGACAAAATACGGATAACCAGGGCAAACTGTAGTAAACGCTCGCCGCTTCAACCCCCGAGAAACCGCTTCAGCACGTTGGAAGTCACCCGCGACACCACGTCGTCCACGAGGATCGACGACGGATAGGTGATGGATCCCGCCGAAAACACCATCCCGCCGCTTTCCGTTTCATGCACGACCATCTCGGCCCCGCCGTCGTCCACGTTGGTTCCCTTGGCGAGCAGGTGGGCGTTCAGTGGTGAGTTGGGCGTGATCTTGTCGGTCTCGTGACCCGACGCGCCGCCGGGTACCCGTTCGTGCAGACTGGCCTCGCCGAAGATGTCCCCCTCCGATACGCCGGAGCCTTCGAACGCCCAGTGCCCCGCGTCGATGACACGGTACGGCGCACTGGTCATGATCCCCGTCCTCGTGAAGGCCACGCCGAGCAGGTTCGCCTCGGACTCGTTGTAGATATTGAAGCGGCTTTCGATGCCCTCCCCGGGCCGGTCGAGCGAATCGATATTGCCATTCTTGACCTTCATGGTGTATTCGTCAACGAACTCGACCTCGCAGTTCAGGCCGTTTCCGCCCAGGTACATGAGCCGACCGCCGGAAGCAAATACCCATTCCTTGAGCCGGTAGTACATGTCGCGCGACCAGTATTCCGGATGCGTGGTCGTGATCAACACCCGGTACCGGTCCAGAGGCAGCGTGCCGTCGTGGAACTGCGTTTCGGCGTAGAGATCATAGCCGAAGCCTTCCCGCTCCAACCAGGCCAGGAACCGCCACTCCGCGGGGGCCACGTGGCAGGCCGCGCGACCTCCGATCATGTCGGTAGGCTCCACGTCTTCGGGGACGTGGTTGATGGGCTCGGGCCGGTCGAAAGAGAGCGGCGCGTAGTCGTCGGCGCTGTACATCCGGTGCGAGGAATCGGTGTATCGCTTCAGGTCGTACCGGGCGTTGACCGTGGGGACCGGCGGAAACTCGTCCGCGTGGATGTAGTTGCTGCGTCCCCCGAAGTTGTTGTAGGCGTTCCAGTTGATGTTCGCGGCCAGTACGGCGACGTCTGCGGTCGGCGCGGCGGGCGCGACGATCCAGGGGAAGGAAAAGAACCCGCCGGCCTCCGTTGAAGCGTGGAGGTAGTAGAGCCCAGACGGTTCCGGCGCCTCGATGTACTGTTTGTGGGCGGGATTGGTATAGCCCTGGGTGTTCCACCGAACGCCGGTCCGGGTATAGTCGCCGTCGGGCGTGATCTGCATGGTGGCGCGGGGACCGTGCTCGTCGTACCAGCCGATGTTCCGGATGTATTCCTTCTTCCAGCCATACCGGTACAGCTCGAGCTGGTAGGCCTCCACGGCGTGCACGCGGAATTCCGATTTCTCGCCGGAGCGAATCCACTTGGGCCACATGTAGCCCAGCAGGCCGTCCCGCAGCAGCCGGAAATGATAAGGCCGGTCCTCGTTCGGCGTCATGTATACACTCTTGTATCCGAAATCCCGGCACGCCAGCGTGACCCTGTACTCCCGTCCGGGCTCTACGTCCGCGTAGACCGTCCCCGTGGCCCGCGAGCGCGCCTCGATGGACGTTCCGCCGGCTTCGAACTCGAGCAGGACCCCTGGAATGGCGACGTACCGTTCGTCGCTGACGTACCCTACAAGCATCTTGGACCTCCGGCAGGCGATGTTCCGGATCTGAATCCGGCAGAGGTGTGGACCGTAAGCCTTAAATCCTGGCCGGCCCTCAATGAACCATGTCCGAAAGACAATGTACACCGTGCCGCCGTATCGTCAACCATACCGCGCTTTGACAACAATGACGCACTCAGTCAATCGGGCCGCGCTTAGTCAACCGCGACGCACTTTCTGAACCGTACCGCGCTTGTAAATCTTGACGCACTTTCTGAACCGTGACGCGCTTCGTGAAATCAGGGCGGTTCCCTGGCAGCCGATTTACCTTTGACATGGCATCGGAACGGATGTTACTTTGCCAGTCCATGCAGTGAGACTCAATCCCACATTCGACCTCGATTAAAGAAGGACTCTGGCATCGTGTCCGCCTGCCAGTTGAATGAAATCTCGCGTTTGGCCGAACCCGGCGACAACGTGGCCATCGTCTCGCGACGGCTGGAAGCCGGTACGGAGGTGACCGGCGAAGCCGGCGTGTCCTTTTCCCTTGCCCATACGCTGCTCGAAGGGCACCGCTTCGCGGTTCAACCCATTCCCGCTGGCGAACCGGTACTGTCCTGGGGACTGCCCTTCGGCCGGGCGACCCGGGACATCGCGCCCGGCGATTACATCTGCAACGCCGACATCCTCGAAGCGCTCCGCGTTCGTAGAGTCGATTTCGACCTCCCGGACCACCCGAATTTCGAAGACCGCGTAGTGCCCTACGCGTTGGAGGAATCCACCTTCACCCCGGGCGAGCAGGTACCGGTAACCGACAGTCCGCCGGCCTTCGAGGGATTCGACCGGGGCGCGGCGCGAGGCGTCGGGACCCGCAACTTCATTGTGCTCCTGGGCATTACGTCGCAGACGGCCGGGTTCGTCCGCCGGCTGGAATCCATGCTTAAGGACCGGGCGGACCGGTATCCGAACATCGACGGCGTGGTGGCCGTGGCCCACACCGAGGGCGGCGCGGGCGTGGACCCGAACAACCGTGAACTGGTGCTGCGCACGCTGGCGGGGTTTATGGTCCATTCCAACGTCGGCGCCGTACTCGCGGTGGACCGCGGAACCGAAATCGTGTCGGACCGGATGCTGGAAAACTACATGCGGATCAACCGCTATCCGCTGAACGACGTGCCGCACCGTTTCGAAACGCTCAAAGGCGCATTCAACGAGGACCTCGAGCGTTGCGCGAGGATCGTCACCGGATGGTTCGAGACGGTCAACCGCGTTAACCGGAAGCCGGCCTCCGCGGCTCATCTGAACATCGTGCTCCAATGCGGCGGTTCGGATTCGTTTTCGGGCATATCGGGCAATCCCCTGGCCGCGCACGTCGCCCGGGAGATCATTCGCTTCGGAGGGAAGGCCAATCTCGCGGAGACGGACGAACTGATCGGCGGCGAGCCCTACGTCCTGGACAACGTCCGGGACATCGAGACGGCCCGCACCTTCCTTCATATGATCGAACGGTTCCAGGAACGCACGGCGTGGCACGGCCAGTCGGTCGACGCCAACCCGTCCGGCGGCAACAAGCTCAGGGGCATCTACAACATCGTGCTCAAGTCCATCGGCGCGGCCCGGAAGCGCCACCCCGACGTCCGGCTCGACTATGCCATCGACTACGCGGTCCCGATGAAGGAGCCGGGGTACTATTTCATGGACAGCCCGGGCAACGACCTGGAGGCTATCGCGGGCCAGGTGGCGTCCGGCGGCAATCTGATCTTCTTTATCACCGGGAACGGGTCCATCACCAATTTCCCTTTCGTCCCGACGATCAAGATCGTGACCACCACAAAGCGGTACGAGATGCTCTCGGGTGAAATGGACGTGAACGCGGGGGGCTACCTGGACGGCGTGCCCATGGATGAACTGGGCCGGCAGACCCTTGACCTGACGTTGCGGGCGGCGTCGGGCGAGTCGACCTGCGGTGAGAAGGCAGGACACAGCCAGACCCAGATCTGGCGCGACTGGCGGCAGACTGACGGGAGCAGGCTACGGGGCCTCCGCGACCGGCCAGTGCCGGCGGGCAGGCCACTGGCGGTCCGATCGGACCGGGACCGATCCAGGGGTGAGTCGACGCCCCCGGTTTCTTTCAAGATGCCCATGTATGAATCGAACGGCACCCGCACCACCGACCGGATCGGCCTCATCCTGCCCACCAGCCTGTGCTCCGGCCAGATCGCCCGCATGGCCGCGGAACGGCTGAGCGAGCAAGGCGCGGGTCGCGGCGCCGGCATATCCCGTTTCGTCGCCCTGGTCCACACCGAGGGATGCGGCGTATCGGGCGGCGTGTCGGAGGAGATGTACATCCGCACCATGGCCGGCTACCTGACCCATCCGATGACGGAGGCCGCCCTGCTCCTGGAACACGGCTGCGAGCGCACGCACAACGACTTCTACCGGCAGCAGTTGCTTGGCCGAGGTATAGATCCCGCGGGATTCGGCTGGGCCAGCGTGCAACTCGACGGCGGCATCGAGAAGGTAATCAGTCGCATCGAGTCCTGGTTCGTTGAAACCCTGGGCGATTGCGACAGACCGGCCACCACTGAGGCCGACCTCGCCCATCTCAACCTGGGAGTGGCCGCGGCCGATCCTGTATCTGATGACGTTTCCGAAGCGCTTACGCGGCTGATCTTCGATGTCGTGAACGAAGGCGGGACCGTCGTCGTGCCGGACAACGCCACGTTGCTTGGCGATCCGGCATTCGTGCGGCGCCTGGCTGACGGTGCCGTGAAACCGACGCTGACCTACGGCGAGCCCGCAGCGGTATCCGGATTGCACGTCATGGAGACGCAGACGACCCACTGGGTGGAGACGCTGACCGGGTTGGGCGCAAGTGGCGTGGAGCTGATCGTCGGCGGCGCGGGCAGCCATCCTCTGCCCGGCCATCCCATGATTCCGGTGCTCCAGGTCGCCGCGGATGACCTGCCCGTGCCTTTTCACGAAGACGTGGATCTCATCCTGTCCGGCGGACCGGAGAATTGGCGCGAAGACTTGCTGAATCTGATCCGGAACACGGTGGCCGGGAATCATGCGCCCAGGGCCGCTCTCCTCGGCAATACGGATTTCCAGGTCACCCGCGGGCTCCTCGGCGTCTCGGTGTGACGCGTGTAATCTGCGTCGTGCCTGGCGGTTCGCTTTGACATGCATCGGCTGATAAGCAATAAGATCACGGAAGACCTATATGCCCCGTGAAGTCGTTCGACCCGACAAGCTTGATCTCGACTCCCCCGGCCGCCGGGACTACTGGGTCGCTCTCGAACACGATTCCCTGTGGGCGGACCATCTCATCCCCCTGACGGTCATGGTCGGGCCCGATGTACGTGAAGGCGAAGGGCTTCTGGCCAGCGGGTCCAATCACGGCAACGAGTATGAAGGGCCGGTGGCGATCAAGGGCCTGCTTCAGGACATTGAGCTGGAGCACGTAAAAGGCCGGCTGATCTTTATTCCCGTGCTCAATCCCGCGGCCTTCCGCGCCGGCCGCCGGGCCAGCGATGCCGATGACGGAGTCAACCTGAACCGGGCCTTCGTGGATGGTGCCGGCACCTCGCCGGCTCTCGCGGGTATCACCCACCGTATCGCCCAATTCGTCAGGGAGTACCTCTGGCCCCGCGTGCACGTCGTGACGGACATCCATTCGGGCGGCGCCGAACTCGACTTCGCCCAGTGTTCCAGTTTTCACGCGGTGGATGACCCCGCCCAGGCGGCCGTCATCGAAGAAACGGCGCGCTGGTTCGGCACGCCCTTCGTGATGGTGTACCAGAACGAGACGCCCGGGCTGATGGTCAGCGAAGCGGAGCGGCTGGGCAAAATCACCATCGGCACAGAACTGGGCTGGGGAGAATCGGTCAACCCGGACGGCGTGCGCTACGCGCGGCACGGCATTCGCGCCGCGGCCATCCACCACGGCCAGCTTGCTGGAAACATCCAGCCAATTGCCCATCACGCCGACAGCACTCAGAAACTGACGGCCATCATCGACCGGGCTTGCTATGTGCCGGCGCCTTTCCCGGGGCACTACGAACCGCTGGTGATCTGCGGCGAGTACGTGGAGGCGGGGCAGGCCGTGGGCAACCTGCACGATTTCTACCGCGTGGACGACCCGCCCTGGCCGGTCCGCGCGGGGGTGGACGGCTACGTGCTTTCCCAGTCGTTCCGTCAGCCGGTAAGGCAGGGCAGCCATATTCTCGTCGTGGCGCAGGAGATTCAGCGCGGATAGCAAGGCAAAGAAAGCGGACGCTGTAAAGTCCCGCCCGGGTAGTCGCCTCCTGGTAACCGTCCGGCAACCTCGGATTAATGAAAGCGGAGTCCCTCACGCAACGACGCGAAGACCATCCCGACCGGCTGAAGTGGAACGCGCGCTACCTGGAACCGAAGCGCCTGGGGCCGCGAGAATCGTGCCCGCTGTACGAAGGGGCGGCGTCCCTGGGATATCCGGAGGGTCCCGTACTGGAACTCGCCTGCGGCCTGTCGGCCCAGGCCCTCGCACTGGCCGCTTCAGGACGGGACGTACTGGCCGTCGACATATCGGACGTGGCCCTGGACCGCCTGCGTAAAGAGGCCGCTGAACGGGGGATCGCGTCCAGGCTGACCTGCGTGGAAGCGGATCTGAATACCTGGCGGCCGCCCAGCGACCGGAAGTTCGCGCTCGTGATCTGCGTGATGTACTGGGAGGAAGTCGTGTTCGACCATGCCTGGACCGCGGTCACCGAAGGCGGCCTTCTGGCGTGGCAGGGCTTTAACATGGACCATCTGAGGTACCGGCCCTCGCAAAATCCGAATTGGTGCTTCAAGGCGGGCGAACCCGCGTCCAGACTGCCGGAAGACCTGTTCACGGTGCTCCACGAGGAAGACGTGGACGAAGGCCACCGGGTGATCCGGCGCATGGTGGCCAGAAGGAACATACCTGCCGATCAGCAGGGAGTCTAGCATGAAGGTAGATCGAATCGCCATACTCAGCCCCGGAGAGATGGGTCATTCCGTGGGACGATGCCTCCTGAAGGGTGGCTTCGACGTGACCACCTGCCTGACCGGGCGCAGCGCGAGGACCCGCGCGCTCTCCGAGGCCGCGGGCATCCGGGACGTACCGGAACCGGACGAATTGGTTCGAACCGCTGATCTGATCCTGGCCATCCTGGTGCCCGACCAGGCGGTTTCGCTCGCCAGAGAGGTGGCGGAGGCACTGCGCAGGACGGGCTCGGCGGCCGCCTATGCAGACTGCAACGCGGTTTCGCCTGCCACCGCCAGGGAGATCGATGAGATCATCACCGGCGCGGGCGGCCGCTTCATCGATGCCGGCATCATAGGAGGACCTCCGGGCGACAGCGAAAAGACCCGATTCTACGCCTCGGGGCCCCACGAGGACATGCTCACCCAACTGGACGGCCACGGCATCCTCGTCCGGCCGATGGGCGGCGAAGTGGGACGGGCGTCCGGGATCAAGATGTGTTATGCATCGGTCACCAAGGGGACCTCCGCCCTCCATGCCGCGGCACTGACCGCGGCCGAGGTCATGGGGTTAAGCGAGGAGCTGCTGGCCGAGTTCGCCGAAAGCCAGTCGCAACGGCTCAAGGCGATGGAGGGTGTCAACAGCCTGTCCGCCAAGGCCTTTCGCTGGATCGGAGAGATGCGCGAGATCGCGGCGACGTACGAACAGGCCGGGGTGTCGTCCGGTTTTCACGAAGGCGCGGAACACATCTTTCGTCTCATAGCCGAAAGCCCCATAGGCCACGAGCGTCCGGAGACCGTGGACCGCACCCGCACCCTGGAGGAAACGGTGGCGCTCTTCGCTGCAGCGGCGCGGCGCGGCCGGAAAGAGCACAGGAAAGGATAAACGCCATCCCATCGATCCAGACCCTCGGCATACCGGTCCGCAGCGTCAACTGGGTCCGGGTCTTCCCCACGCTGGACGGGGAAGGCCGGGATTGCCTGGTGGCCGTGATGGGGCAGCAGGCGGCGGGATTCACCGTCGTGAAAATCGACCCGGCCACGGGCGTTACGTCCCAGGCCACGTCGCTCGACCCCACTGCCAATTTCCCCACGGCCGCCATTCGCACCCGCGACGGCCTGATCTACATCGGCGCGGCCTACGCGGGTCACCTGTACCGCTACGATCCCGCTTCGGAGCGATTGGACGACCTGGGCGCCATCAACCTGCCCGACGATACCTTTCCCTGCAACATGGATGAAGACGCCAACGGCGTGATCTGGATCGGGTGCTACGGGTCGGCCGGACTGACGAGTTACGATCCCTCTACCGGTGTCTTCGTCCGCCGCGGGCGGATGGATGAGACCGACATGTACTGCTATCCCCACGTCGGCACGGGGGGAACGATCGCCTGCCAAATCAGGATGACCCGTCCGCGCGTGGTCGTCTACGATCCCAAATCGGGCGTGCGAAAGACCGTGGGTCCCGTGGCGGTTACGGAGGACGGAGGTTCGTTGTCGCTTTTCCGGGCGGCCGACGGGCAACTCTATGTCCGGTCGACCGAAGGCGACTTTCGACTGGACGGTTTCGAGGTGGAGCCCGTGGAAAGCCTTCCGGACCAGGCACCTCCCCTGACCCTGTCTGACGGCTCCACGGCGGACTTCGCGGACCGGGAAACCCAGATGTTTCACGAGATGGCCATAACCCATCCGGATTCCGGCAAGACGCGAACAATACCCGTCGAATACGAATCCGCCGGCAGCGAGATCTTCCTGGTGCATCGCGGCCCCGACGACAACATTTACGGTTCGAGCATCCTGCCCCTGCACCTGTTCCGTCTCGACCCTGGATCTCAGACCATGGACGATCTGGGCAGGTGTACCACCGCCACCGGCGAAGCCTACTCCATGGCCAATATGGACGGGAAGCTCTATATCTGCTCCTACCCCGGCGCCATGCTCTCAGTATACGATCCCTCCGGACCCTATCGCTTCGGGAAAGATCCCGACAGCAATCCCCGCGATCTCGGCCGCATGGACGAGGTCTCCTACCGTCCGCGCTCCATGGTCGCGGGACCCCTCGGCCGGGTGTGGACGGCCTCGGTGCCGAACTACGGCATGTGGGGCGGGCCGCTGTCCTGGTACGATCCGGCCACGGAGCGGTTCGGGACCTACCGGGATATCGCAGGAGAGGCCAGTTGCTGGGCGCTGGCGTGGCTGGAAGCCCTTGGTCTCCTCGCCGTGGGGACGACGATCGACGGCGGCACGGGTACGCAGCCCCGGGTGGATCAGGCGTCGCTGTTCCTATGGGACTGCGAGGCGGAGGAGAAGGTGTGGGAAGGGCGGCTTCCGGTCGAGGTTACGGCGGTCAACGCCCTGGCCGTGATCGACGGCGGCCTGCTATGCGGAACGGGTCACACAGGAGCCGAATCCTGTATCTTCGTCTTCGATCCCGCTGCCCGGCGGTTTGCACGGACGGTTTCCCTGCCGGGAGGGCGGGCCCTGGACGGAGGAATTCAAATCGATCCGGACGGCACCGTATACGGATTCACGGCAGACTGCTTCTACCGGTTTGACCCCGCCATCGGCGCCGTGACCACGGTCCACGAAGAACGGGCCGCCTTCCAGAACCCCGGTCCGATGGACAGGGACGGGGTCTACTTCACGAAGAAACACGAGTTGAAGAAACTGGTCTGGTGAAATACGGTCAGTAATATCGTTCATACCGTGATTTAATACGTAACCTGTTGTAAATAAACATCATGTGTATTTTTCAATGAGTCGGAACAATGATCTTGACAGGACCTGTCAAAAGCCTGTAAATAAGAAGAAGTGACCATTGAGGATTGACGTATCTAAACGAGGACCCGGCATGACAGCAGACACAATGAGATCGTGGATCCGGTGCGTCGCTTTGGCGCCCTTGCTATGCTTGCTTCTGGAAACGCCCGGCCAGGTCGCGGCGGCAGATGACACGGATAACTGGGAACTGCGAAAATCCGCTATTGTGGATCTCCCGCGAACCCATCCGGCCGCGCCTTATCTGCCCGATCTGATCAAGCGGCTGGCTTCCAGGCAGGGTGGTGGATCGCCGGTCTCCGAGGCGGAGTTCCTGGCGTTGTTCGACCGGTCCGAGAGCCGAAGAGTGTATTCGTCTCAGTTAATCAAGGTAGCAACACCCAGAAGTGTGCAGATACAGAACAAGGCGCACGAGGATTTCTCCCGCGTGTTCCTGACGGAGAAGCGGGTGAAACGAGGCGTTGCGTTTCTCGAAGAAAAGAAAGACCTGCTGGACCGGGCCGAACAGAAATACGGGGTGGCGCAGAAGGATATCGTGTCCATCCTGATGTGGGAATCGGGCCTGGGCGAGTTCACAGGCAACTACCGCGTGTTCAACGTCCTGGTCGCCCAGTTGCTGTATCTTGAGGAGGCGCAACAGGAAGCAGTACGCAGGATTACGGCCGGGGGGGAAGCCGATCCGCTCATCTCGGCCGCAGTAGCGAAAAGACAGGAAGAACGCTTCGCCAAGATACGTCGACGGTGCGTCGGCAACCTGGTGGCCCTCCTGCGCCATAGCAAGGCCACTGGCGTCGACCCGCTTTCGCTCCACGGTTCGTGGGCCGGGGCGATCGGCTATCCCCAGTTCATGCCGGCCAGCATGCCTCATGCGGCCGACGGTGACGGTGACGGCAATATCGACCTGCATTCGTGGCCCGACGCCATCATGAGCGTGGCGAAGTACCTCAACGAACGAGGCAAGTACAGTAGCACCGACGCCGCCCGTCGCAGGGCCCTCTTCAGTTACAACCCCATCGACTCCTACGTCAACGGCGTGATCAAGTACGCGGAAGCCATCTCGAAGGCGCGATAAGGCAGTTCCTAAAGCGTGATGATCTGCCGGATGCGCCCGGCGGTCTCCCGCATGGCGTCGTCGTCGCCGCCGACCTCGCTGACCAGGGCCCCGTCGAAACCGATGCCGCGCAGTTCGGCCATGACTGCCGGCCAGTCCGTGTCGCCGTCCATCAGCTGGACCCAGGCGCCTTCGCCTCGGCGAAAATCCTTCACGTGCACCTTGAAGATGCGGCGGCCCAGCTCCCTTATCCACATGTCCGGGTAGCCGTAGAGGATCATGTTGGCCGTGTCCAGGTAGATTCCTACGGCCGGCGATCCGACCTCGTCGACGAGTTGCCGCGCTTCCCGGGGACTCAGCATGAACTGGTTCCACACGTTCTCGATGCCGATTCGGGTCCCGCGGCGTTCCGCCTCGGGAGCGAGGTCGCGCAACGCGTCGCGGAAGTTGTCCCACGTCGTGCCGTACGCGCTTTTGGGATCGAGCGCTCCGGGATGCAGGAGGAGGGCGTCCACGTCCAGGATCCCGGCTATTTCAAAGCCTCGCCGCAGGATGGCCTCGCGTTTAGCCCGCTCCTCCGCGGAGGGTGACAACAGGGAACCGGCATCCCGGCGGATGGCGATCATGGAACACAGTTCGAGTCCATGATCCCGGCAGGCATCCCCGACCGCGGCGATCTCCGAGGTAGAAGCATCGATATTCGGTGATCCCTCATCGGAGAAAACCAGTTCGATGGCCTCGTAACCCAGGCTCCGAGCCTTCGAGAGGTCCTCTTCAAGATCCTGGCGGCTGAGACAGAGTTGCGTAATGCCCGGTTTCATGGGAAGGCGGCTCCTTGAATGGGTTGTATATTTGATGTGTGCCGGCAATCAGACTTTAATTTTGAAGTTAACTGGCATACCGGGGTAGGTTATATTAAAGGGGACAAAACGCAAGCGAATTGCTATGAAACGAGAAGGATGAATCCTGCAGAGAGGAGGAAGCATATGGTACGTGCATTGACGCAGTGGTGTTTCGCCCTGGCGCTGGTCGGCCTGGTGGCGGAATCCGCCGACGCTCAACCCCGAAACCTGGCGCCGAGGGTGGGTCAGCCCGCACCGGAGTACAGCCTGCAGGACGTGAACGGCGAGACCGTCAACTTCGCCGATTACAAGGGCAGCAAGAACCTGCTGGTGGTCGTCGACCGGGGCTGGATCGGGTACTGGTGACCCCTTTGCTTACGGCAACTGGGGCAGTTGCAATCAGACTACGAACGCATAGCGGCACTCGACACGGAACTACTCTTCATCAACCCTGAAGACCTGGAACAGACCCGGGATTTCGTCGCCAAGTCGAAAGTCACGCGGGAAGATCTGTCCTTCCCCGTACTCGCCGACCCGGACCGGGCCATACCCACCAAGTTCAAGATCGAGAAAGCGACCGACAAGGGAACGGAAGTCATTCCCACCGCCTTCATCATCGACAAGGAAGGCGTGCTTCGGTTCAAGTACGTGGGATCGGACCCCTTCGACCGTCCGTCTACCGACCACCTGGTAGAGATTCTGGGTATGATTTCGGGATGATCGGGGTTTGAGGTTGTAATCAGGACTCGAGGTTTCTGATCTCGTCGGACACGAATTCGACCAGGATCTGGGCTTCGATCCATACTTCATAAAGTGGTCCGCCTAGCCTCGGCCGAAAGCGGTGGTAGAGTTCGTGATTTTCTGCCACTGCTTTCAGGTAGTCGAGGCTTTGCTCTGTTTCAAGCATGAAATGCGTTGAGTTGAAGTTCTGCGCTTCTTCGCGCGACGTGTATTCCGCGGCGTACTTACCGGGACAGAGCAAGTAGTTATTCGGGATAAACTCAATCAATTCACCCGCCCGTTTATCCCAAGCGCATACCCACGCGCCTTCCATTGTCCTGGAAGGGAAGGGGTATGCCAATCCGTAAGTCAACTTTGCCAGTATCTTCGCCGTCCGTTCCGGATTTTGGGCCGTAATGGAAAGATGTTTGATTTTCATATGCCGGTACGGCTTTAAAAGATGGGGGTGATCGGTAGAACGCTAACAGGAATTGCGTTCTTCATGCGATTCGGCATCAATGAGAAAGACCTTCGCTTCAAACCCACCTCGTTTGTCTTTCTTTGACCGTCTCAGTTCCATCCAGGCATTTCAAGCGTTCTACCGATCCTCTCCACCACTTCGTCGACCCGTCCCAGGTACCGCATTGCCGCCTCGTAGGTGTGCATAAGTACTCGCTCTTCGTCTACCTTTCCATCCAGGTGCTGGTCGGCCATCCACAAATAAATCGCGAGTTCGTAGATCGTCTTTTCGGGGTCTTTCGGGGCACTTCCGTATCCTTCAAAGAAAGCCGCCGGAGTGGGACCGATCGGCTTCAACCGGAAAAGATCCAATCGGGTAAGGTCCCAGGTCGCATCGCCTGACCAGGCATACTCCCAGTCGAGCCACGCCGAACACTCCCAATGGCCGGCGGCCTCGTTCACTAGCACGTTCCAGGGATGGGGATCGTTGTGCAACAGGACCAGGGGCTGTTCGTTCAGCACCGGTATCGCCTGCTTCAATACGCGCTTCATCGACGCCAGGTCGAAACTGAATCCCAAATCCCGATTAAGCAGGTTAATCGCATGCTGTATAGCCTGGTGGTAGTGAAAGTCGCCCCAGGAACCTTCTTCGAATGGCTGGACGCGTTCTCCGACGATTACGCCCGGGCACGAATCGGGAAGACGGATGGAATGTACTTTTCGTAAAGCGGCTCCGACAGCCCACCAGGCCTCGGCACATTGGGTATCAGGCAGGATATCTACTACGTTTCCAAGGAGTTGACCCGGTTTGTATTCCATCAGCACGGCCCGCGTGCTGTCATCGTCGAGTTGTGCCAGAATGGCAGGCACCGGTACGTCACGCTTCAGAAGCAGATTGTGCAGATAGCACTCTTTCTCGACCCGGTGAAGGTTGTCGCTTGTCGCGTAAGGCCACGCGTATTCGCGAAGGATGTTGCGCGTGTCGTCCTGGTGAACGACTAGGTATGTCCTATTGGTTACACCGGTATTGAGCGGTTCTACGTATCGGATGGAATCAGGACGTATCCCGGCTTCGGACACCAGGGCGGGGAGGTATGCAGGATGCTGGGACATGGCATTTCTAGGCATTAGTTTGATCGATCCAAGATACGTACCTCTGTCTCCAGACGTTTCCCTAATCTATCCCTCTGCAACTCCAGATCATAATGAGTCTGCAAATTCAGCCAGAAACGATCCGTAGTTCCGAAATAACGGGCCAGCCGCAAGGCCGTGTCGGCGGATATGGAGCGTTTGCCGTGAACAATCTCGTTTATACGGCGCGGGGGAACTGAAATGTCCACGGCAACACGATACTGGCTCAGACCTAATGGTTCGAGAAACTCTTCCTTAAGGATCTCTCCGGGATGAATCGGGGGCATTACGGTAGTAGGCATTTTACCTCCTTAATGATAATCTACAAGTTCGACTTCGGTAGCCCGGCCGTTTTGCCACACAAAACATAAGCGCCATTGGTCGTTAACACGAACGCTGTACTGGCCTTTACGCACTCCTACGAGTTTCTCTGTTCTATTACCAGGAAACGCAATCAAGTCCTGCAAGGTTTCGGCAGCATGGAGCATGTTTAGTTTCTTCAGAGCGGCACGGGCCAGACTACTGGAAAACTTACGAGAAACTTCACGCCGGAAAACTCTTTCGGTCTCCCGGTCTTTGAACGAGATAATCATGCCATTAACCAATACTATAATAACGTTACGTGTTAATAACGTCAAGCGTTAATGCTGAATGACAAAGTACGGATTCAAATAACAGGATGTGAATCAGTATACGGGGATTCCAAGAAGCACGGCTGATGTGACTTGACCCGGTTTAACCCCCTTTTACCTTAAATCAGTCAAGAAACCGGGACCTTTCTCGATCTGTTTGTCCATTGGCTTCAATACGACTCAAACCCATACCCAGCCCCGGTAACTCCGTAGTGTTTAACTAAGGACTCCACACCATGCCCAACGACCACGAACTGCGGTTCGCCGCCGATGACTACCAGTCGGCCGAGAACCGGGACTTTACCACCGACGCGATCCACGGAGGATATCACGGTACGTCGTCATCGGTGCCGATCTACCAGGGGAATACCAATTACCGCGAGGGTTACGAGGGAACGAATTCCTATGGCCGGGGCCTGGACAGGGCGGGCGGTCCCACCAGCGGCGCACTAGAAGAACAGGTGAGGATACTCGAAGGCGCGGAGTGGGTGCAGGCGACCTCGTGCGGCATGGCGGCGGTAAGCCAGACCCTGTTCGGCCTGCTAAAGAGCGGCGACCGGGTGGTCTGCCACGAGACCGTGTACGCCGGGACCCATATGCTGTTCCAGGACGTGCTGCCGGTGCGATGGGGCGTGGAGGTGGAAATGGTCAACATGTGTGACCTGTACGCCCTGAAGAAAGCGCTGGAGAAACCCACCCGGATGGTCTATTTCGAACCTTACGCCCATTCCATGGAGTTCATCGACCTGGCACGCGCTACTGAGATGGCCCATGAAGCCGGTACCCTGGTGGTGGTCGACAACACCTTTCTGTCTCCTTACCTGCTTCGCCCCCTTCATTTCGGAGCGGATGTGGTGCTGCACGCCATGACCAAGTACATGGCCGGACACGGTGACGCGCTGGCCGGGATCGTCTGTGGCCGCGACGAAGAGATCCGGAAGCAGATCCACTACATGCGGATCCTCGTGGGCGGCGTGCTGGCGCCCATGAACGCCTTCCTGGTGCACCGGGGCCTCAAGACCCTGGCTTTCCGGATGGAACGGCACTGCGCGAGCGCCCAGAAGGTGGCCGAATACCTGGAACAGCACGAGAAGGTGGCCCGCGTGCGCTACCTCGGGCTGCAATCCCATCCCCAGCACGATACCGCGGCCGGGTACCTGCGTGGATATGGCGGAATGATGCGGTTCCATGCCCGTCCGGGCGTGTCGCTCGACAGCTTTATCGGCGGTCTGCGAATGTGCAAGCCGTGGTACAGCCTGGGCGACGTGGAGACGCTGATCCTGCCCTCGGGCGAGGACGCGGATCAGGGTTTCGGAGCGCGTGTTTCGGTGGGACTCGAAGATCCGGACGACATCATAGGTGACCTGGACCAGGCGCTGGATGTGGCGTAGGGCACCTCCTGTGTATGTTAAACGGACGAAAGAGTAGAGGTTTCAAGGATCGTCACGAAAGGCTAATTCTTACTCATATAAACACTCTAAGGTCGAGAAAATGACAATAGATGGGTTTTTAACGTTTTTAACACTCTTAATTGCAGTCATTGCACTCGCGCCACCTGTCACGATATTGCGAGCAAGGCTAGCGTTTGTCGTACAGATCCCTTTGGCGTTTCTCACGTTATTACTAGTACTTTATTTCTTATTTTTTGATGTAATTGGTCAGCCATGCATCCCTTTTTTTGGTATATGTGACTGGATTTTAATCCCACCGGACAGTTCCATCTCACCATCGGATATTGCGTTTTTTGTACTTATATTCTGGATGGGTATTGCATATGTAGTCCATAGATACCTACCTCGTAGAATAGCCAGCTATTCCGTAGTAAAACTAGTGAAATTGATAGATAGGCTAGAATACGAGAAGAAGTACTCCGAATTGCTCGAATTTGTTGAACCCTACTTACCACTAATTGGTAAGGTCGCAAACAGAAGTGTTGTGCGACGGATATCAACTTTGAAGCTAAACATGTAGACGCCGTCGCTTCTCTAAGTTGTACACTATACTTTATACAGTATGTAACCTTAGGATCTATCTAGCAACTCACACCACCTGCTCGACCTCTTCCTCGACAGGCTCGACCTTCTTTTCGGCAGGCGGCAGGCTGCATCGCAGGACGAGATAGCCCAACACGCCCGACAGCAGCGAGCCCACGATGATGCCCAGCCTTTCGTCGAACATGTCGTGGAGTTCGATGTCGCCGAAAGCCAGGGTACCGATTAACAGGCTCATGGTGAACCCGATCCCGCACAGGACGCTCGCCCCGTAGAGACCGGCCCAGGTCATCCCCTTGGGCAGTGCGGCCACCTTCAGCTTGATGAAAAGCCAGCACAGCGCGAAGATCCCGATCTGCTTCCCCAGGAACAGGCCGAGGGCGACACCGACGGGTACGCCATGAAGCGCCTGCTCGACCGTAATGCCGCTCAACATGACGCCGGAGTTGGCGAAGGCGAAGACGGGGAGGATGACGAAGGCCACGACGGTATGCAGATCGTGTTCCAGGACCTTGAGCGGCGAGACGGCGGGATCGGTCCTGGACCGCATGGGGATGAATATGGCCAGGATCACGCCCGCCAGCGTCGCGTGCACCCCGGACTTCAGCAGGGCGATCCACAGGACTGCGCCGACCATCACGTATGAACTGTGGGAGACCCAGTTCCTGTTGTTGAGGAAGACCAGCACAAGCACGCAGCCCGCCGCCACCAGCAGGGCGGTCATTGATATCTCCGCCGTGTAGAACAGGGCGATGATCAGGACCGCGCCAATATCGTCCAGGATGGCCAGCGAGGTCAGAAAGACCTTGATCGAGATGGGCACGCGTGTGCCGAGGAGGGTCAGCACGCCCAGGGTGAAGGCGATGTCCGTTGCCACCGGGACGGCCCAGCCCCGCCAGGTGGAGGGATCGTCGCTGTTGAAGACGAGATAGATCAGCGCGGGGATCACCATACCGCCGATGGCGCCGACGCCGGGCAGGATGATGTTACGCCGGTTTGACAACTCGCCCTCAAAGAACTCGCGCTTCAGCTCAAGGCCCACGAGGAAGAAGAAGATGGTCATCAGGCCGTCGTTGATCCAGAGCAGCAGTGGCTTGTTGATATCCAGCGCGGCGATGTGGATCCGGATGGGTATTTCCAGCAAGTAATGGTAGAAGGGTTCCAGGAAGGAGTTGGCGAACGCCATGGCCAGAGCGGTCGCCAGCAGCAGCAGGATGCCGCTGGCGGATTCCAGTCTACGCAAAAAGCCGCTTCGGAGTCGAATGGTCCCTTCTCCCTTTTCCTCAAACCACCTGCTCGACCTCTTGCTCGATGAGCTGTTCCGGCTTGTCCGCAGGAGGCAGGCTGCATCGCAGGACGACGTAGCCCAACACGCCCGACAGCAGCGAGCCCACGATGATGCCCAGCCTTTCGTCGAACATGTCGTGGAATTCGGTGTCGCCGAAGGCCAGGGAACCGATGAACAGGCTCATGGTGAACCCGATCCCGCACAGGACGCTCGCCCCGTAGAGACCGGCCCAGGTCATCCCCTTGGGCAGTGCGGCCACCTTCAGCTTGATGAAAAGCCAGCACAGCGCGAAGATCCCGATCTGCTTCCCCAGGAACAGGCCGAGGGCGACACCGACGGGTACGCCGTGTAATGCCTGTTCCGCCGTAATGCCGGCCAGCACTACGCCGGAGTTGGCGAAGGCGAAGACGGGGAGGATGACGAAGGCCACGACGGTATGCAGATCGTGTTCCAGGACCTTGAGCGGCGAGACGTCGGGATCGGTCCTGGACTGCATGGGGATGAATATGGCCAGGATCACGCCCGCCAGCGTCGCGTGCACCCCGGACTTCAGCAGGGCGATCCACAGGACTACGCCGACCATCATGTATGAACTGTGGGAGACCCAGTTCCTGTTGTTGAGGAAGACCAGCACAAGCACGCAGCCCGCCGCCACCAGCAGGGCGGTCATTGATATCTCCGCCGTGTAGAACACTGCGATGATCACAATGGCCCCGATGTCGTCCAGGATGGCCAGCGAGGTCAGAAAGACCTTGATCGAGATGGGGACGCGCGTGCCGAGGAGGGTCAGCACGCCCAGGGTGAAGGCGATGTCCGTTGCCACCGGGACGGCCCAGCCCCGCCAGGTGGAGGGATCGTCGCTGTTGAAGACGAGATAGATCAGCGCGGGGATCACCATGCCGCCGATGGCGCCGACGCCGGGCAGGATGATGTTACGCCGGTTTGACAACTCGCCCTCGAGGAACTCGCGCTTCAGTTCAAGGCCCACGAGGAAGAAGAAGATGGTCATCAGGCCGTCGTTGATCCAGAGCAGCAGTGGCTTGTTGATATCCAGCGCGGCGATGCGAATCTCGATCTCTATCTCCAACAGGTTATGGTAGAACGGTTCCAGGAAGGAGTTGGCGAACACCATGGCCAGGGCGGTGGCCAGCATCAGCAGGATGCCGCTGGAGGACTGCAACCTCAGGAAAGCGTCGATAAATGGGATTTTCATTTTTTGCATAAGCTTTGCTGCCCGTTCCTCTCTTATGCGGTGCCGGCCACCTGTTCCTCAGTCGTCGCCAGCCACCAGTCTCAGTCGTCGCCAGCCATCTCTCTCATGCGTCGCCGACCACCTGTCCGACCATCTCCTTCACGTCGACGGACCTGCCGGTCCGGGAGGCCTCGATGGCGGCGAAGACCATGGCCACGCTCCGGATGTTATGCTCCAGGCAGGTATCGGGTGCGGGACCACCGTCGAGCCAGTCGAGGAACTCGTTGATCTGCCACTGGTGGCCGTCGTATTCCGGTACGACGGGACGGACGTCTTCGACGCGCAATCCCTTCCCGGGCGTGTGCCGGTACATGCGCGTGACCCCGTCGCTTCCGATGGCGACGGCGCCTTCCTCGCATTCCGCCCGGTAGTACTCCCCGTGCCAGCTGTTCTGTTCGGCGGCGCCCAGGCACGAACCCTCGTAGGCCGCCTTTATCCCGTTGGTCATATCCATCACGTACATGGCGCAGCAATCCCCCTGGAAGGTGCTCCACGGCCGGTTCCACTCCCAACCGGCGATCGTCTTGCAGTCTCCCCCCGACAGATTCCGCATCATGTCAAAGTGATGCACGGCGCCTTCCACGAGCAGGGTGTGCGGTATTTCATAGCGGAAAGCGCCCCAGGCGCCGTACTCCCGGTAGTCCGCGGCAAAGCGGCCCTGGATGTAGTTGATCCTTCCCAGTTCACCGTCCCGCAAAACCTGCCGCATGGTCAACATGCGGCTGGAATAACGGTAGTTCTGTATCACGTGCATCTTCAGGCCGGCCTTCGTGACCGCCCTGTATATATCTACGCACGCGGACCACGTGTCGGCAATCGGTTTTTCACTCAGGATGTCCAGCCTTCGTTCCACCGCCAGCATCACGG
This sequence comes from bacterium, assembly GCA_965202605.1. GTDB lineage: Bacteria > JAAXHH01 > JAAXHH01 > JAAXHH01 > JAAXHH01 > JAAXHH01. The sequence continues at coordinate 170,980 of OZ241838.1, read as the reverse complement.
CGTCCCGGTGCACCGCGGGAGGTATGACGATCGTGCAGTAGTCCGCGTCCGCGTCCGCGTCCGCCTCGGCGAAGGCGGTCTCCATGTCCGTGTACCTTCGGCCGCGGGACAGGCCGAGAAAGTCCCCCGCGTCGTGAAGTACATCCGCGTTGATATCCACCAGGCCAACGATCTCGTGACGGTCGTTGAACCGGGGGTAGAAACGGCGTATCCAACCGCCGGCCATGCCGCCGGCGCCGATCATCAGGCATCTCTTCTTGTTAGACACGAAATACTCCATTCCCTTGTTGGAAAACCGCGCTCTTGTTAATCACCTTCCTTGCATATAAACGAACCGTCAGATGATCATCCTCTTCCAGGCGCCCTGCCGGAACCGGTAGACGCATGCGATGCCGAGGAGGCAGATGTAGATGGTCGCGCTCAGCCAGGCGCCCCAGAAATCCAGGTCCATCGTAAAGGCGAACAGGTAGGTCATCGGAAGGAAGATAACCCAGGCGCCAATGAAGGCGGCCACGGCGGACCACCGGGTGTCGCCGGCCCCGCGCAGGGCGCCGATGAAGATGACCGCGAGGGCGTCGAAGGCCTGGAAGAGCGCCGCGTACAGGAGTCCCTGTCTGCCGAAGCGGATGACGGCCGGATCGTCGTTGAACAGGGTGATCAGTTGTTCGGGAAACAGCAGGAACGCCAGGCCGACAAAAACCATGATCCCCATCGCCAGCTTCAGCGCGCTGTAGGCGCTGCGTTCCGCCAGTTCGATCCGTTTCGCGCCGATATACTGGCCCACGAGGGTGGAAGCGGCCATGCCGATACCCAGGCCGATCATGTAGGAGATGGACATCAGCTGAATGGCGATCTGGTTGGCGGCGAGTTGGGCGTTGCCCAGGCGACCGATGATGGCGGCGAAAATGACGAAGCTGCCGATATCGAGGAACCGTTGCAGGCCGATGGGCGCGCCGACCCTGAAGAGGCGCGCGAAGTCGGCCCATCCGGGTTTCACGATCGTTCGGTTGGCGTAAGGCCGCAGGCGTTTCGACAGGAACAGGGCCAGGTAGATCCCCCCGCCGATGATGCCGGACAGGGCCGATCCCAGCGCCGAGCCCTGCACCTCCAGGCGAGGGAGGCCGAAGTGGCCGTAGATCAACCCGTAGTTCAGGATCACGTTGATGATGTTGATGGTGATGCCGATCTTCATCGGCGTCTTCGTATCCCCGATCCCGCGGAAGAAGCTGGCGGTGGTCATGGCGATCATAAAAGCCGGCCCGTCGATCAGGCGCCACTGCAGATAGGTGACCCCCATTCGGCGCACTTCGGTCGAGGGTCCCGCTAGGTCGAAGAGGATTGGGACGAAGGGGATGACGAGCAGGATCAGGGCGCCGCTGGCCAGGGCCATGTACAGCCCCTGCCAGGTCATATGCCCGCAGTCCCTTCTGTTGCCGGCTCCGTAGCTCTGGGCCACGAACGTGTTCAACCCCATCGCCAGGCCCAGGACCGGCAGGTAGAAGAGCCATGCGAGCATGGACCCGAGGCCCACCGCGCCGATCTCTGCCACCCCGAGCTGGCCGACCATGTAAGTGTCGACCACGCCAAGCAGGGTCTCGGACATGTTGGCCAGGATGATGGGATAGGCGAGCAGCCATACGCGGTTCACGCTTCCCGCAGACGGATGGACGGCGGGTGCCGGATCCTGTATCTCGGGTTTCGGGGTTTCGGAAACGCTCATGTTCTTCGGGGGGTTGTTGCGGGATCATATGTACATGGAGTCAGGCGAGGGACGACGGAACAACCGAGCGCACCCCGCACGGTTCCATATCTCCCGTGTCAGGCCGGAATCATTCATACTCACTGTTCAGCATACCTACTCACAATTCAGTCGGAACGGGACGTGCATATCCTGAAAGAAATTGCGAACCGCTGTGATTCCGGGCCGTCCTCCAGCGGGGAACACTTCCTGCTGTGATTCCGGGCCGTCCTCCAGCGGGGAACGCTCCCCGCCCTATTGACGGGAAACGTTACGCGTCCCCTACGATGGTCAGGCCGCCGTCGACCACCAGGCTGGCGCCGGTGATGAAGGAAGCCTCGTCCGACGCGAGGAATACCACGGCGGATGCGATGTCTTCCGGCAGGCCCAGTCGCTTCATGGGCGGCCGCTCGATGTAGGGCTCGCGTATCGATTCGTCAAGGCCGTCCCAGGCATGGGTCAGTATGGCGCCGGGCAGCACCGCGTTGCTGCGGATTTCCGGACCGTAGTCCACTGCGACGGACCGGGTGATTCCGATGACTCCGCCCTTGGCCGCGTCGTAGGCGGCGTAGTCCCGGAACCCGACGAGGCTGTGCACCGACGCCGTGTTGACTATGGCGCCGCCGCCCGATTCCTTCATGACCGGGATGGCGTGCCGGCAGCCCAGGTACAGCGCCTTCAGGCAGACGTCCAGCGTCCGGTCCCAGTCCGCCTCCGCCAGGTCGCAAATCGGCCCGGGCGCGTGCCAGTACGCGTTGTTGTGCAGGATGTCGAGTTGGCCGTACGTGTCGACGGCGCATTGGATCATGCGTCGAACCTGGTCGTCAAGGGCCACGTCGGCGACGCACGCCGTGGCCGCCCAGCCATCCCGGCGGATCGATTCAACCGTCTGCTCCAGCCCCACTTCGTTGATGTCCACGGCCACGACCCGTGCGCCTTCCCGCGCCATCCTCTCCGCGGTGCCGCGCCCTATGCCGGAGGCCGCGCCGGTTACGATCGCCGTCTTGTCTGCCAGTCTCATGGTTCTGCTCCGGTTGTTTTTGGCCCAGTTATTCAATTGGCCAATTCAGATCACCCCTCGGCGAATGCGAGTCAACCCTCGGAAACGGGCTGTTCCTTCGTGCGGCGCCACAGGTCTTCGAAACCATCGGTGCCGTCCTCCCGCCAGTACTCCGTGCGGACGCCGGGCGTGTAGGCCTCCAACTGCCAGCCGTGGCGGATGTTCGAGAAGTGGACGCGGCGGCCGTCGGGATAGACTGCCGTGCGGATGAAGCGGGGTCTCGGGAAGTCGTACGGCTCGTCCCGGTCGCGGAAGGGGCCCATTACGTCGTCGGGCACGAGGAAGCCGTTCATGGCCTCTTCATCCACTTCCACGCCCAGGCCCGGTCCATCGGGCACGCGGTGGAAGCCGCCGACGACCTCGATGGGGCGCTTGAGCAGGTGGTGCCTGTACAGGTTGATGCACGTGATCGCGGGCCAGGTGGCGTGGGTCAGCACGGCCCCGAGATGGGCGGCCCAGGTGGTGGTGAGTCCGTTGCCGACCATCTGGAGCCAGAAGGGCATGTTGGCCTCCGCGCTGAGGATGCCCTGATACATCACCCGCGTGGCGCCGCCGCTGACGACGAAACCGTCGCAGACCCCTTCGCGGATCGCGGTGGTATAGGGCGGAGAGCCGAAATGCATGGCGATGGGGCGGCTGATGACCTGTCGCAACTGCCGGTTTCCCAGGATGTCGGGCTGCGGTATGGGCGTCTCGAACATGGCCACGATGTCGAACTGCTCCAGGCCGCGCATGACGGGCATGGCCGCCGCGGCGTTGTGCATGGAACCGTTGGCGTCGAGATCCACCCGGAAGTGGCGCGGTACGCTCGCGTCTATCGCCGTCATCTGTTCGTGGATGTCATGCCAGGGACGCTGCTTCAGTTTGATGGTCGTGTATCCGTTTTCCACGGCGTCCCGGACCTGGCGGACCCAGTCGTCCGGCGGACCCTCGTTGGACCACCATGAAATCGGTACCCACTCGCGCACCTTGTTGCCCAGGAGCTTGTGGCACGGTACCTCGAGCGCCTTGCCGACCACGTCGTACAGGGCCATCTGCAACCCGGCGCCAATCGTATCGTCCTGCATGAAGTCCGCCGGGCTCCTGCCCATGACGCGCTCGACACTCCGGTTGGTCACGCGCGAATGGATGTAGTGGACGATGGTCTCGCCCCAGCCCACGAGGCCGGCGTCGGTGGTGACCTTGCACAGCTCGAAGACGGACCAGTTGTATACCGTCCGTTCCGCCACGGGCCGCTGTCCCTGCGTGAACGGCACGCTGACGGTGAATCGTTCCACGTTGGTGACTTTCAGGGGCATGAAGATCCTCCGGTCTGCTCAGTTACTCCGGTCTGCTCAGTTACTCCGGTCTGCTCAGTTACTCCGGCTTCTCCAGGTAGGCCGCCAGCAGGGCGACGCACCTGTTCAACCCGTTGCGCGTTATGATCTCGTAACCGTGGGTGTTTTCCGTTGGGATGCAGAGCAGGCCGGCCCGGGGCGTCTGGCCCGCGGCCTTCGCCATGGTGGCGTCCGAGGCGTAGCTCTGCCAGTACGCGCACTGGGGATCCATGTCCAGCTCGCGTCCGCAAGCCAGCAGTCGGTCGGCGATGGACTTGTCGTAGAGTCCCTGCCCATCGCCGTACACGACGACGGGTTCATCGGAAAGGACCACGCCGTATTCCTCGCAGGCCGGTCCGGAGTCAACGGCCAGGGATACGTCGCCGGGCAGGGTCCGCGCGGCGTACGCGGCGCCGTGGCCGCCGATCTCCTCGCAGGTGGTCATCACCAGGTAGGCGTCGCCCGCGGGGCTCGTTCCCCGGTCCTTCATGCGCGCGGCCGCGCCGACGGCGATGGCGATGGCCGCCCGGTTGTCCATGAAGTACCCGCCGATGCAGTCTTCGACTTCCCAGAATGCGCGTCGCGACCGGGCAATGACCACGCGGGTGCCGGCATGCACGCCCGCCTCCTGGAGCTGCGCCGGTGTCCTGCGCGTGAACACGTAGACGTGATTCCAGTCCATGGCCACGTTGCCACCCTTGATCTTGGTCTCCCAGATCCGGGCGGAATCCGCCGTCGTATGCTGCGGGCCGACGGACAGGACGCCGGGAATGATGCCACTGTCCGCCAGGATCTCGACGGGCCCCTGCCCGTAATTCGCCGGATAGATGCCTCCGAGGGGATTCACCCGGAGCGTGCCGTCCTCGTTGACGCGCTTGACGACCAGGGCCAGTTCGTCCAGGTGGGCCATTACGCGGATCACCGGGGCGTCCGATGAGGAACCCTTCAACAGGCCGATGACGTTTCCGGCGGCGTCGGTCCGGGTCTCGTCGCAGAGGGATTGCAGTTCCCGTTCACAGACCGCCCGCACCTCGTCTTCCTGGCCTGACGGCCCCCGTGCGCAAACGAGTTCCTGGAGCAGCGAAACGAGGTGATCGTCGGGGGACATGGATCGCTCCTTCGGCGTGGTGTTCGACTCGTCGTGTTCGCGGTTAGTCTGCTTAAATTATACGAGGAGAAAGTACTTTTTGAACGCGCTCGAATCAAGGGTAATGACTTGACAGGGGGCATGTTATGTATAAACTCCTGATATCGCCATATCGCCATATCGCCATATCGCCATATCGCCATATCGTCGTCATGGCATACCTGAGGACCGCCGTTATGGTATCCGGAGCGGTTTCGGGAGCGAAGCATGGTTCACGCCACGCAACTAACGCTGGCGGGCATCGTCGCGAAAACCACGGTCGTCCACACCGTGACGTACTTTGTCGCCGGCGCGCTGTCATACGCGTTTTTCGACTACAAGGCACTCTGGGACGAACCGGTCTTCAACGTTTACATGCGGCGTATGGACGATCCGTTGTTGATGGCCGGACCCCTTTTTCAGCCGATACGAGGGATATTGTTCGGCGTCGTATTCTACCTGTTGCGCCGTGAGTACTTTGGTCGGCAATACGGCTGGGCGACCATGTGGGTGGTTCTGGTGGTCATCGGCATGTTGAGTACGTTTGGACCGTCACCCGGTTCGATAGAAGGCCTGATCTATACCACGATTCCGTTCACCGCCCAGTTCGGCGGCGGCAGCATCGAGACTATCGCACAGGCGCTGACCCTGTCCGTTGTCCTGTTCTACTGGGTACGTCAGCCAGAGAAACAGTGGTTGACCTGGGCGTTGACGGTTGCATTCTTTCTTGTCCTGGCACTTTCAATCATCGGACTTCTCCAGTAATCCTGCCAGATGTATATACTTTCACAGGAGTCATCATGTATCGGAATCTGCTAGTAACACTCGTGGGTAGCGTCCTGGTGACCGCGTTGTCGGTCTGCATGGCCTGCACGACCGCGGAAGAGGAACCCGCTGCGCCTCCGGCCGGGTCCGAAGCCGCGGCCGACACCGAAACCCTTACCACCAGCCTTTCGCCCGACTCCGACCGGGCCGCCATCGTGGCCCACCTGATGGAAGCCGAAGGGAAGAAGATCAATACCGAAGCCATGGCGGTCAACTTCCCCGACCTGGACCGGCAGACGGCCTATGACATACAGGCGGACATCCTGGCCGAGAAATTGAAGAACGGGGAACGCATCGGGTGGAAGATCGGATTCTCCCGCATGCCCGAGGATCCCGCGACGCTGGATCCCATTTACGGCCACATCATGGCGTCGAACGTGTTCGAGCCCGGGACACCCGTGGAAGCGGCGTCCTTCGTGGCGGATACGGCGGTCGTCGAGGGGGAGTTCGTCTTCTGGATCGGCGAGGATCTCCCCGGCCCCGACCTGACCCGCGAGCAGGTGGGCGAAGCGGTCACCGCGGTGGGCGGCGTGATCGAACTGCTTTCCTCCTGGACCAGCGGTACGGAGGAAACTCCATCCACGCGTGACCATGACGTCACGGGCAATGTGTTCCACGTGGGCATCATCCTGGGCGAAACGCGCGTGCCGCTGGCGGAGATGGACTTCACGAATGAAACCGCGACCGTGGAGGTCGACGGCGAGGAAAGGGCCTCCGCCCTGGCCACGATGAACATGGGCGTCGATCCCCTGGAAGCACTGACCTGGCTGGCCAACGAGTTGACCACCTACAGCGACGAATATCTCAGGGCGGGAGACGTGGTGATCACGGGCACAGTCTTTCCGCCGCCCCGCATGGGCGCCGGCAGCAAGGCCGTGATGAGCTACACGACGCTCGGCACGATCGAGGTGGAGTTAAAATAAAGGACCGCTACGTCATCGTCGGCCTGGGGGAACTGTTGTGGGACCTGCTGCCGTCGGGTCCCCAGCTCGGCGGCGCCACGGCGAACTTCGCCTGCTTCGCGTCCCTTCTGGGTGAAGAGGGGATCGTCGCCAGCCGGGTCGGGCGGGACGACCTGGGAGACCGGGCCGTGGACCGAATCGCGGGTCTAGGCCTGTCCATCGACGCGATTCAGCGGGACGACGTCCATCCCACCGGGACGGTCGACGTAGCCCTTGGACCGGACGGACAGCCCGATTTCACGATCAACGGCGACGTCGCCTGGGAACATATGGCGTGGACGCCCGGTTGGGCGGCGCTGGCCGCACGGGCGGACGCCGTTTGTTTCGGTACCGTGTCCCGCCACGAATCGGGCTCAATCGGCGCCGTGACGTCATTCCTCGACAACCTCCGGTCCACCGCCCTCCGAATCTTCGACGTGAACCTCCGGCAGGACCGATACTCCCCGGTGCTGCTCGACGATTCCTTCCAGCGGGTCCACGTAGTCAAGTTGAACGACGAGGAACTGCGCACCGTCTGTCCCCTGCTGGACCTCTCGGGCGCCGATCTCGAGTCCATGGCCCGGCGGCTGCGGAAAGCCTACGACCTGGAACTGGTCTGCGTTACCCGCGGCGCGGAAGGCAGCCTGCTGGTTACGTCTTCGGAGACCGTGGACCACCCGGGTGTGCCCGTCGACGTCGTAGACACCATCGGATCAGGAGACGCCTTCACCGCGGCCCTGGCCAGCGGGTATCTGCGCGGTGTGCCGCTTGAACGCGTCAGCGATGCCGCCAACCGGCTGGGCGCCTGGGTGGCGTCTCGGACCGGCGCCATGCCGCCGGCCGACGAGGCGGTGTGCTCCGCCGTCCGGGACATCCTGCGGGAGGCGTAAGGCAAGCGAAAGGGAAACGCAGGGTTATTCGGGCAGGTAGTAGGTCTCTTCGGCCGGACGCAGTGGACGGTTGAGCCAGAGGGGCCTGCGCAGGCCGCCGGGACCGGGGGCGGGGCGCGTCTGGTCCAGCCACGCGCGGTACACCTCGAAGGACTTCTCCGTGTCCACCATCACGTCCCCGTAGGCGTCCTCTTCCCGGGCCTTTTCCACGCGGACCTTCTGGTGCCAGCAGTGCATGCCGCTAATCGGATCGGGGTGCACCGGGAAAGTGATGTTCTGGTGTACGCCGCCGTCCCGCCAGAAGATGCGGGAGGAGTCGCGGTCGTCGCTCTCGTAGGGCCGGATCCCGTCCATTACCTTCATGCGCCACTTCCCGCCGTCATCTTCCTGGATATCCACCAGGTTGACCGACCAGCGGTTGCCTTTTGCGTCCTGCCGCCGTCGCCAGCGTCCCAGGTGGTGGGAACAGGCGACCACGCCGGGTTTCATGGCTTCGGTGACCCAGACCCGGTCCACGAAATGGCCGATTTCGGTCGTCACCCGGACGAGGTCGCCCGTACCGATGCCCATCCTTTCGGCGTCCTGCCGGTGCATCCACACGGGATTGCGGTTGGAGATCTCGTTGAGCCACTTGGCGTTGCCGGACCGGGAGTGGATCAGCGTGGGCAGCCGGAAGGTGGGCAGCAGCGGAAACTCGCCATTCTCGCGGTCGAGTTCGTCGGGATGCACGTGACTCTTGATGTAGGTGGGTATGGCGTACTCCGGCCAGCCCCAGTCCACCATGGTCTGGGAATAGAATTCCTGTTTCAGCGACGGCGTAGGAAAACCCGCCCGCGGCGCTCCGTCCACCATGACCCCGACGGCCTTGCCATCGGCAACCAGGGTATTCGTCTCGGGATCGACCTCGGCGCCTGAGACCGCTTCGTCGTCCAGCGTCTTGAGGTGTTTCGCGTAGGCCGTCTTCTCCACCTCGAAGGCGCCGTACTTGCGCATGTAATCCAGGGTGGAAAGCCCCTCTTTCGCGGCGGCCTCGGGCAGCCCGTCCACGTGGTCGAAGATGTACCGATAGTATTCGTCGATGGTGATCTTCTCGCCCGGCCTGTAGGGCGAAATGAAATGATCCCGCACGCCGAGGCTGCCATCGGGATCGATGCGCCAGGACAACTCGATCCAGAACTCGTCCTCTTCCCACACCTCGCCCGGATTGGCCTCGTAGGTGAAGGCCACCGGGTCGCCCATGCGCCGCCGCGCCTCGCGCAGGACGGGCTGGCGGAACCCGATCCAGGTTCCCGAGTGGGTCTCGTAGCTGATGATGTCGTGGCGTTCGCTGGCGTGGCCCATGGGAAGCACGTAGTCGGCGAAATAGGCCGTCTCGTTCCACGTGGGCGTCAGGGCCGCGTGCAACCCCACCTTCTCCTCGTCGCGGAGGGCCTCGACCCAGGTAAACCCGTCCGGATATGTCCACACGGGATTGAAAACCCGGGTGAAGTACACGGCCAGCTTTCCCCGGCCTTCTTTCAGGAAATGAGGCAGAAGAAAGCTCATCTCGTAATGGGAGAGAGGGTATTCCTTCGGGAAATGCAGTTCGTTCCAGAACTTCTGGTCCGGGGGATGGTCGAAGACGTCGGGCTTGAACTTGTTCCACCCGCTCGGCGAGGTCCCGCCCTCCGTACCGACGCTGCCGGTCAGCACGTTCAGGAAATGGAGGCATCGCGCCACGGCCCATCCGCCGGCGTTGCCGCTTCCCGCGCTGCGCCAGTTGTGGGTGGCGAACCGCGATCCCGCCCGGCCGATCTCCCGGCCGATCTCGACGATCTGAGCCGCCGGTACGCCGCTTTCCTTTTCGGCGAACTCGGGCGTGTATTCGCTGTAGACCGACTTGAGCGCCTCGATGAACCGCTCGAAGGTGCGCGGCCCGTCCGGATGTTCCTTATCCAGGTAGGTCTGCCAGTTCACCCACGTCTTCATGAACCCGGCGTCGTAGAGGCCGTCCTGCAGGATGACGTTGGCCATGGCCAGCAGCACCGCGGCCTCGCTGCCCGGATAGGTGGGCAGCCAGTGGTCGGCCATGCTGGCCGTGTTGGAGAGCCGCGGGTCCATGACCGCGAGCTTCGCGCCCTTCATCATGCCCTCGATGATGCGCTGGGCGTGGGGATTGAAGTAATGCCCCGATTCCAGGTGGGCGCTGATGAGGAGGATGAACCGCGCGTTGGCGTGGTCCGGCGACGGCCGGTCGAAGAAGTGCCACAGGGCGTAGCCGAAGCGTGCGCCCGATGAGCAGATGTTGGTGTGGCTGTTGTGCCCGTCCACGCCCCAGGCCTTGAGCACGCGGTCGATGTAGCCTTCGGCGCCGGGCCGGCCCACGTGGTAGGCGATCTCGTTGTTGGCGCCCTGCTGCAGCCGTTCCCGTATCCGGGCGGCGATGTCGTCCAGCACCGTATCCCATGACACCCGTTCCCACTCCCCGCTTCCCCGGGCGCCGGACCGGCGCATGGGATAGAAGATGCGGTCGGTGTCCCGTATCTGGTTGATGGTCGCCGGACCCTTGGCGCAGTTGCGTCCCCGGCTGGCCGGGTGGTAGGGATTCCCCTCGAACTTGCGGACCTCCATCGTCTCCTTGTCGACGTAGCTTAGAAGCCCGCATCCGGCCTCGCAGTTGAAGCAGGCCGTCGGCACAACCATGTAGTGTTTCTCCCGCTGCCGCGGCCAGTCCTGCGCCTCGTATTCCACCCAGTCGTCCCACTGGTCTGGCGGCGGATAGTCCGTGAGCGCGCCGCCTTCCGTGAGACTCGGGAGGTCCGGACCGTCCTCTTCGTGCAGGTTGGGGATCAGGCCGATCTTCTCGGCCAGCGATTCGATCAGCCCCGGTTTATGACGTATGGACATGTTGTCTTTTCCATCCTCGATCGCTGGCGTTGCGCCGGATGACGCCGGCAGCTTCGCCTTCTCAGTTGCGCCGGATGACGCCGGCAGCTTCGCCTTCTCAGTTGCGCCGGATGACGCCGGCAGCTTCGCCTTCTCAGTTTCGGCGGATACGCCTGGTTACAGTTGTTGGCCGTACCTCTCAGCTCAGCGGGATGTCCTGCGGCGCCCTGACCCAGACGTATTCCGTCGCGTAGAGGCCGATCAACACGCCCGCGCCCGCCCCGGCGAGCATCGCTTCGCCCCCGATCCAGGCCAGGACGACGGGTACCACGTTGCCGATGCCAATTCCGAGGAACCAGAAGTATCCCCGGTACCGCCCCCGGACGATGGCCTGCACGGCTTTCCGGGCATCGGCGGTCGGGTGGGGCGTCAGCATCTCGGCCGCAATGACCAGCAGGTTCAGGATGATGGTGACCAGCAGAATGTTTCTGACGAAGGCGGACCAATCCCCGCCGGGTGTGCGGAACAGGAAGACCAGTGTGAATACCGCCGCGCCGGCCAGCACCGCGTGCAGCAGCATGTGCAGGACCAGCGTCGGGCTCTGCCAGAAATCCCGTCCCTTGGCCTGGGCGAAAAGAAAGGCCGTGTATACTGCAGTTATGACCGCGAGGAACGCCGCGGTCCAGCCGATGATTTCGGCCGCCCCGGTCCGGCCCGTCCACGTGGCCGCGGCCCACAGCGTGAGCGCCAACCCGTAGAGGGTCAACGCGTAGCCGCCGAGTACCAGCCAGGATTTCCACTGGGGACGGAGCAGCACGTAGAGAAAGCGTTTGGGCTGGGTCAGGTCGCTGACCAGCAGGATCGTCGTGGCCAGGAGAAACGTCAAGGCCACGGTACAACCGGCCCAGGCGAGCACAGGATCGACATGCATTCCCAGTACGGCGGCCGCGAAGGGAATCAGGAACGCCCCGGCCGAGACGGCCTTGGTCCACACGTAGGCCGCCACGTCGTTGCCCCAGAGAACGCCCTTGTCCGGCGCGTCGTAGACCCGGCGCGCCGCGGCTTTCTTGCCAGTTCCATTACCGGATTCCGTATCCTGGCCGCCCTGTTCCACCCGGCCGTTCGACCCGTCCCGCAGGACCTGTCCATTTTCTTTCCCGGAAAGCTGCCGTACCATGTCCTCCGGGTTGGAGCGGGCGGTCCGTTCCTCCACGTAACGGGCGAAGTGGCCGACGCCGTCGGACTGTGAGCTCCACATGTAGTTGTCGGACGTCGCGGTTTCCCCGGGCGTCAGAGAAGCCTCGTCGCCGTCGATATAGTACAGGCGGGGTTTCGTGTCTTTCTCCACCTTCCGGACTGTCACCTGTTCCTTCGCGAGCAGCCGGGCGATCTCCGTCGAACCGTCGTCCATGTCGCCGGATATGATGGCGTGTTCCGGGCAGACGTTCACGCAGGCGGGCTCGAGGCCGATATCCACCCGGTGGGCGCAGTAGTTGCACTTGGCCGCCGTATGGGTGTCCGGATCGATGTACAGGGCGTCGTAGGGACAGGCCTGCATGCAGCCCTTGCATCCGATGCAGCGCCGGGGATCGAAATCGACGATGCCGTCCTTCCGGGTGTACAGCGCGGTCACCGGGCAGATCTCCACGCAGGGGGCGTCCGCGCAGTGGTTGCACCGCATGACGGAGAAATGCCTCGCCGTATTCGGATAAGTCCCCTTTTCGATATACTTCACCCAGGTCCGGTTGACGCCGAGGGGCACCTCGTGCTCGGCCTTGCACGCGACGGTGCAGGCGTGACACCCGATACACTTCCTGTTGTCTATGATGAAACCGTATTGCATAGGCGCTCGTAACGAGTCGGGATTCGGATTGTTCACGGCGGCGACTCAGCCGGAGAGGCTGCCGTATTGCCCCCCGTAGAAGACCAGCGGACGCCCTTCCCGGCTACCTCCCGCCGCGATCTCGCCGATGAAGATGTCGTGATCTCCGCCCGGCAGGATATTGGTGATCCGGCAGTCGACGAACGCCAGAGCCAGGTCGAAAACGGGGGAACCCGTGGCTTCGGTCCGGTATGCGATGCCCGAAAAGTCCTTGGGACCGTGCTTGGCGAACCGTACGGAAAGTTCTTCCTGCTCTGCGGTCAGAATGTTGACCGCGAAACAGTCGCTGGCCTTGAGGCAGGTGTTCATCTGGGCCTTGACGTCCACCGAAACGAGGACGAGAGGAGGATCCAGTGAGAGGGAAGCCACCGCGTTGGCGGTCATGCCTTGCGGCTTACTCTCGTACCAGGTAGTGACGACGGTCACGCCGGTCGCGAAATGCCCCATGATCCGCCGCTGATCCATGCTGTCGAATGCCATTATACCACGCTTGTCTGGGTGTATTCCGCGATCGGACAACTGTCTCCAACTGTGATGGATCGTCCAGTCAAAGTCAATGCATTTAAAGATCGCCCCCGCGTTTCAATCTCGCGGCGTCTTCGAGTTGGTCTTCGAGCTAGAGCCGAATCACTGCGGAGGCGGTAACGGGTATCCACTGTGCGCGTTGGTCGAACACGTCCCGTACATGGTTGTATCTCACGTTCAGCGCCAACCCCAGTTTATCGCTCACCGACAGGTTGACCCCGACACCGATCACGAACATGAACGAATGGTCGGCAGTACCGTTGCTCGCGTCTCCACCGTCGATGGAGAGACCGGCCTTGCCCGTGCCCCTGGCCCATCCGACTCCCCCGTGGCCATAAAATCCCACGGGGTCCGCTATCCCCTCAATCAGCAGTCCCACGTTGCCGCCCGTCAGCGTGAACGGCCGGGTCCTCAAGCAGGTGTACTACGTAAAAGAAGTAACATGTATTTCGTTTTTTTGGGAATAAAATCGGCGGCGGCGGGGTCTAATCGTCAGGCAGCGGTATCCATTGGCACCGGCGTATGGCTATTCGAGGGAAGCGGGATGAGGGAAGATGCCCTGAAAGACGCCGCACTGGTCGAAGCCGCCCGCGACGGCAGCGAGGATGCGTTCCGGCAACTGGTGGAACGGCACGAATGCCGCGTGGCGTCCGTCGTCATCCGCATGCTCGGGAACACCGCGGAGGCGGAAGACGTCGGGCAGGAGACCTTCATCCGGTTCTATCGCAACCTCGCTGGATTCCGCGGGCAGGCCTCCGTAGGTACGTATCTGACCCGCATCGCCGTCAACCTGTCGCTGAACGAAATGAAGAAACGCAGCCGCCGATCGATCTTCGTACCCTTCGGCCCGGTCGGGAAAGCGCACGACGCGCCGGAGCCGGACTATGCGGATCCCCGGGCCAGCGCCGAATACGACGACACGGCCGACCGGATTCAACGGGCGTTGAAGGAACTGAAACCCGATTTCCGGTCCGTTATCGTGCTCCGGCTGATGGAAGGCTATTCCACGAAAGAAACCGCCGAGATCCTGGGGATTCCCGTCGGGACCGTCCTGTCCCGCCTGAGAAGGTCCCAGGAGAAACTGAAACGATTGCTCATATCCTCCAACAGGGAGCTTGCTCATGAAACGGTCTGAGCTGGACCTGCTGTACCGGTCGCTCGATGCGTCCCTGACGCCCGGTGAACAAAGCCGCCTGGACGCGGCGCTCCAGCGCGACCAGGACCTTCGGGACGAATACGAACGGCTGATTCGTCTGCGCGGTCTCGTCGAAAGCCAGGAATCGCCCTCGTTCCAGGCCGGCTTCACCCGTCGTGTCATGGAACGCCTGGCGACGGAATCCCCGGCCGGGACCGCGGCGGACTCCGCCGGCGAAGCGACACCGGATTTCGAGAACGCCTTGTCCCTCATGTTCCGCAGAATGGCGGTGGCCGCGTCCATCGCCGCCATGCTGCTGTTGACCTACAACCTGGCCACGACCGGAAGCGTCTCCGTCACGGCGTCCTTCGGCCTGACCGAGGAACTCTACCCGGAAGACCTCTATGACGCGCGGATGGCGCTGGAAACGGAGGGTGCGTTATGAACATCCACTTGAAGACGGCGGCCATTCTGCTGGCCACGTTGATCATCGGCATGGTCTGCGGGGCGCTGATCCTGGGCGCCTTCGCCAGGGACCGCCTGCAGCCGCCGCCCCAGATGACCCGGGAACGCTTCGTGGAACGGTGGGTCAGGATGGTGCGACCGGACCAGGAGCAGATTCGGAGGATCAGGGAAGTGGTGGGTGAACACGAACCCGGCTTCCGGGAGAACTACATGCGTCACCGGCAGGAGATCCAGACCCTGGTCGATTCGCTGCACCGGGACCTGGAACCTATACTCACTGAAGCGCAGCGCGAACGGATCAAGCGGATACGCGAGCGCCGCGAAAGCATGCGTGAATTCCGCCGGAAAGGCGATCACGAGTCCCGACGGCCACGCAACAGGCCGGGCAATAGGCCGGGCAATAGGCCGGGCGGCCGCAACAGGGCGAGTGATGGAAGTAGTCCGGGCGAGCGCAACAGGGCGAGTGATGGAAGTGGACCGGGCGAGCGCCAAAGCGACAGCCACAACGATAACGGCAGTTCGAATGAGCGCGGGCGCGGGGGCGATCTTTAGCCCACCTTTCCACTAGTGCGTCTTTCCACCAACCCGCCTTTCCACCGGATCTGATGACGCGCGTCGGGCCGCGATGCGATCACGAAGAAAATTGGAATAACCCACGGTCGATCGCTGTCCAATCCAGTAGAGCAGCACGAATACGATCTCCGGAGATCGCGATCAATACAACCGTAGGCTGTGTAACGAAGGGAGCAATAGGATGAAAAAGTCAATTACAGGAATCTTTGCCGGCGCGCTGAGTGTGGTCGCACTGTTCTGGGCCTTCGATGCCATGGGCAGGACCGGGCACGGGGGAACAGGTCATCACGATGCCGCCTTCGCATTTGCCGGACATGGTGCGGATGCCGGGCACGCCGATGCTGCCGAAGGCGCAGAGGCTGGACCGGCGGACGGTGCCGTCGAAAACTCCGATGCTG
This sequence comes from bacterium, assembly GCA_965202605.1. GTDB lineage: Bacteria > JAAXHH01 > JAAXHH01 > JAAXHH01 > JAAXHH01 > JAAXHH01. The sequence continues at coordinate 155,241 of OZ241838.1, read as the reverse complement.
ATTTCGCCGATGCAGATGTCAGGAGGACGCGTCTGTCCCGGCGAGCGGCAGCCAGACTCGAGCTCACGGACGAGCAGCGGGAAGAGATCAAGACGCTGCGCTCCGCCTTCGCCCGGGACATGGTCCAGCTTCGCGCCGATACGAAACTCGCGCGGATCGAACTGCGCGAACTGATGAGCGAGACCAGGCCGGACGTTGACAAGGTCAGGGAACTGGCCGCGGCCGTATCAGCGGCCCAGGGAAGCGTGTTCGAGCGCGGCGCCGTCTTCCGTGCGGAGTTCAGAAATGTGCTGACCGCGGAACAGCAGGAAAAGCTGCGTGAATCATTCCGCGACCGGCGGGACGGACGCCGGGATGCCGGGATGCGCTGGCGGCGGGGTGGCCGTGAATCCCTCGACCGGGCCGACCGTGAATCCCGCGACCGGCGTTGAGTTGGAGTCGACCTTGAAATTGACGATATGCAGCTTGTTTTAGGAGCGTGAACATGCCGCGGAAGGATCCTGAGTCCGACCGCGGCATTGAATTGGGTTTCGACCGCGGCGTTTTACCATTTTAACCGCGGCGTTTTACCATATTGAAAGGAGTCATAAAATGAAATACCGTCTTCACCTGATCCTGCTCGGATTGGTCATGATCGCCTTTACCGCCAGCGAAGCGGATGCCCAGCGACGTGGATTCGGCCGAATGGGCGGCCGTGGTCAGAACAGCGCCATGATGGAACAAATGCAGGCAGTGAGCACCTTTCCCGTTACCCAAATCTGGCACGTGCTGAGCATCCGGATGGATACGACGGACGAACAGGTATTGAAACTGCGTGCCGTGGTGAAAGAAGCCTCGACTCAGAAGGAAGCGCTGGTGGAACAGGCCAGAAAGTCCGGGGACTGGAGCTGGCTGCGTGAACAACTGGAGGAAAACGAGAAACAGTTCAAGGAAAACCTGAAGGGGATGCTCTCCTCAGACGAGATAAAGGCCTTCGAGAAGCTGGCGGAGGAAGCTTCACGCATCGCGCCGGGCAGATCCAGGCGGTGACACAGGCGCTGAGACGTATGTGTCATTTTGAATGACGGGCGACGTGAATCGATCTTTGGGGACGTCGCAGCGTTCGCACGTACCCGGTGAACCCGTCCAAATGCTCCTAGCCCACCCAGCGATACATTTTTTCTTCATCCAGATCAATGCCCAGCCCAGGACCTTCGAAGGGGGCGAGTTCGCCTCCTTCGAGGGAGAAGGGCGTAGTGCACACGTCGCCCTCCAGCAGCCCTGGACCCACCAGGTCCGAGGGCACGTTGACGCTTGTCGACGATATCGCGAGATGAACAGACGCCGCTGTCCCCGGTCCCAGTTCGATGGTACTTCCCAACAGCGCGGGCATGCCGGCGGTCTCCGCGGCATGGATCAGTCGCTTCGCGCGGCGAAGCCCGCCGGCCTGGCAAGGCACGACGTTGACGATGTCCACGGCGCGGTGGCGGATGAGGGCCGCCAGGAAGACGTCCCCCAGATCAGCGACGTGCTCAATGATCGGAATGGGAGATCGGCCCCGTACCTTCGCCAGCGCCTCGGCAATCCCATCCGCATCCCCTTCGATCCGGGCGGGGTCCTCCCGCGACATGGGCCGCGACAGAGCGCGGATCGGCGTCTCGCACGCGTCGGCGCCAGCCGCCGCCATGTCTTCCAGCCTGGACGGGGCCGCGTCTTCCTCCCAGTAACCGCTGGCATCTACTTTGATGTAAGCCGCGGGTCCCGCGATCCTTCGCGCCAGCCTCACCCTCGCCAGGTCGCGTTCGTGGTCCTCGCCCACCTTGAGCTTGAAGGCCTTCAATCCCAATCCCACCTGGTCAGTTACCTCCCGCTCGAGAGCCTGCAATTCGTCTTCGAGTGTGGCGTCGCCGCGCAGATAGGCTACCCAGGAAACGGACGCGGCGGGCCGGCAGCGGCCGCCCAGCAGTTCGTAGAGCGGGAGTCCGTGCGCTTTGCCGATCAGGTCGAGCATCGCGATTTCAACCCCGAACAACACCAGGTGCCTGAGCTCGGGATACCAGTCTTTGGGAAGCGCCTCGTCGACCCTTTCATAGAGGCCGCGCCACGCGCCTGTGTCACCGTTGCCCAGCACTGCGGTCAATATGCCCTGCAGAGATTCAGGCGCGGGCGCGTCCATCCGTGGCGCGATATCAGATACCTCGCCGATACCGGTCAGCCCGTCACGGGTCTTCAATTCGATGATCTGGTAGGTGGTCTTGCCGTGGTTGATCGTGGCCTTCAGGTGCTTGGGGTCCGCGCAATAGGTGTCGTAGATGCGCGGGACGGCAACCTGCCGCACGCGGACTTCCGTGATGCGCATATGCTCGCTTTCCACTTAGAGGATTGATGAAAGAGTGGTTGTACTGGTTATGCCGCCTGGCCAGGTTGCTCCTTCTGGCTGGGAATACGGTCCAATATGGTATGATCCGTGTGTCGCGGGGTCAATGGGATCTTCTTTCACTGGGCCGGCGGTCACCTGATCGCGGTGGGATGTAATGCAACCGCGGCGGGATACAACTCGACTGCGGCGGACATCAACACGACTGCAGAGGTTGCAAATGGGCCGTACCGTTTCTCGAATCGCCCGGATCGCCGGTCTTGTACAGGTTTGCAACTTGCCTGCGGGACGGGTAGTCTATATCTTTAAGTAGCCAGAAACCGAATTTCCATATCGTCTACGAAGGGGAAGTACGTCATGCCTAGACACCTTAAACTGGTCGTGGTGACCGGCCTGGTCGTGCTGACGGGCGGGTTTTTGCAGATAAGCCCGGGCGGCAAGCGTTCCGATACGACCGACCGCCTGCGCTCGGCAGACCATGCCGCGCCGCTCACAGCAATCACGGAAAATGCGGAAATCGCGGAAAACGCGGACCGGACGATCCGGCGGGTCACCGACCTGTTCGGTCCGGAGGAAGCTTACGCCCGCCGCGGTTTCGGTGGTTTCCGGAGTTCGCGGTCCCTTTGGAACCGACGCAGTTCCTTTGGCCGCCGCAGCGTTTTCTCCCGGAGAAGCTCGACCACTGCGACTCGCCAGACACCCGCCCGTTCAACCGGGCAGTCCGCCGCGCCGGCGCGCAGCACGTCAAACCGGCAACCCTCGGCCACCGCGGCCCGATCGACCCGGGCCGGCAGTGCGGTCTCGGGCGCCTCCACAGGCCGGGCCACGGCCCGTTCGTCGGTCATGGGCAGGCGGGTACAGAGCGAAACGGCCCGCAGGTCCCTGGCCACGCACCAGTCGCGCCAGGCCGGTTTCGCCCGGTCGTCCAATTCGGCGGCCAACACGAGCAGCTACCGGGACAACGCCCTCTACAACCGGGGCGCGCAGAACCGCACATCCTATGACAACTACTACGCCGGGCGGGACCGGTACTACGGGGGCATGGGCTGGGGCGCGCCCGGATACGCCTTCATGTCCTACCCCAGCTTCGGCATGTGGGACGCCCTGTTCATGTGGTCCATGCTGGACATGATGAGCAGTCGCCGCCATTACGCCGTGGCGCATCACCACGCCAATGATCCCGGTTACAAGGAGTGGCGAGGCGAGGCCGAGCGCCTGGCCGAGGACAACGCGGAACTGCGCGCGAAGCTGGACGAACTGGATAAGCAGGTCGCCACGCTGGAAGGCACGCCGAGGGATCCCGGTTACCTGCCGCCGGGCGTGACCCCGGCGATCGCCCTGGCCGCCGAAGTGGTGGCCACCGCCGATCCGAATCAACCGCGCATCACGGTCAACACGGGTGTGGAGAACGGCAACTACCACCGTTTCGGCCAGATCCTCCAGTCCCACCTGCCGGATTTCGACGTGATGCTTGAGACGACGGCCGGTTCGGAGGAGAACCTCAACAACCTGGTCCAGAACCAGGTCGACGCGATCCTCGTGCAGAGCGACATCCTGAATTCCTACCTGCGCAGGAATCCGGACGCGGAAGACCAGTTGGTCGGCCTGCAGTCCACCCTCTACACCGAGTACGTACAGCTGATCGTCAACGAAGACGGCGGCATCGCAAGCATCTCCGACCTGCAGCCGAACACTCATATCGTGTACGTCGGGCCCCGCGGCTCCGGCACGCACAGGGCCTGGGAGGGTTTCGTCCTCCAGGATCCCCGCTACGGGGAATTCAACACGCGGTTCGCCAGTTACGAGGAAGCCCTGCGCCAGGTGGCGGGGAACACCAGTTCGGTCATGCTGTTCGTCGCGGGTCTCAACTCGGAACTGCTGAAGGAAGCCGACAGCCAATACGGAAGCCAGTTGAGCATGGTCGCCGTGGACGAGCACTATTTCAGCACGGCCGTGGATCAGTTCGGCAACACGATATACGAGGTGGCGACCATCCCCCACGAGACCTATCCCGAGCTGCAGGAGGGCTGGCTCTTCGGCTATCTCGACAGCAGCGTGGAGACGCTGACTGTGGACGCCATCCTGATCCTGTCCAAGCGCTGGGTGGATACCTACGGCAGCAAGCCGATGACGCTGTTCGAAGACGCCCTGTGGCGGTCCATGGACGACATCAAGCCCATCGTGGGCGAGGAGTAGCGCAGGACCCGATGAGTTTTCACATCATTCGTTCCGTAGCAAAGAAGCAGGCGAAAGAGGCGGCGGGTTTCTTCCGGAAGAAACCCACCAGGGTAGACCAGGATCTTCCCCTGGGCGTCGCCATCGATCGGCTGATCGACCTCGACGGCGCCGCGCTGTCCACCTTTATCGGCCTCGTCCATTTCAATTTTCCACCCTTTCCCCTGGCCATCGAGGCGATCGGCAAGATCGACCTCGGCGAAGGGGCCATGGCCTACCGGTGCTATCTCCAGGGCACCTCGGCTTTCCTCCAGGTGGTGGCGGAGCACGGGGAACCCGTGGAATGCCGCCTGTACGTGCTCGACCGGGACGTGTATCCCCATTCGGAGGAGATCTGGGAACTCTGGTTGAATGACGAGGACGGCATCATAGGATCCGCGCAAGTGCTTCACGGCGACGGCGAGGAACGCACCTATCTCCGTGAATGGATGGACGGCGACGGGCAAACCCCGCCGGTGCAGGTCAGCGAGCGGATCATCCGGGACCCGCACGGCGAACAGATCTTCGAGGAAACCCAGCAGGCCATGTCCTATTTCCGGGTGGCGAGCGGCGACCCCTACAACCCGGAGGACCCCGAAAGGGTGGACGAATTCCTGTTGATCAGCGCGGGCGAGGGCGTTATAGAACTGTACCTGGGCGTGGACCTGATGCTTGAGGAAGTCACGGTTATATAAACGAGAAAGGACAGAGATATGATTTGGAAATTTCTTTCCCGCGTCGGCAAGAAACAGGCTGGAAACGCCCTGGAATCCTTCACCCAGGCGGTGGTGGCCTTCGATCCGGAGACCGCGTCCGAGGCGCAGATTTCCATCATGGAGGAGGAGCTCGACAAGCTCGGGAAGCGGGTAGGCAAGGCCGAGATGGACGTGAAGAAGGACCACGAGGAGACCCAGGCGCTGTTGTCGCAGTACGACCGGTACCTGGCCGCCGCCGAGCGGCTGGAAGGCCAGCTCGACGGGGCGGAAGAAGGACAGCGTCCCGCGCTGGAGGGAAGTCTGGAAAAACTGGTGTCGGAACTGGAACGCCTCAATCCGGAGATCGAGCGGGAACGCCAGGAGGACCAGGAAGCGGAAGCCTTTGCGTCGGAACTGAGGCAGGCCTACGATGCGGCGGCGGAAAAGCTGAAGCAGGCCCAGACCCAGCTGAAGCAGGCCCAGCGCCGCATGGAACAGGCCCGGATGAAGAAGGAACGGGCTCTTGAACGCGCCGAAGGCGTGCGGCAGGCCGCGGGGCTGAGCAGTTCCCTGGGCGGGCTGGACACGGCCCTCAATGCCATGGACAAAGAGACGGAAAAGGCGGAAACGACCTCCCGCGCGGCGGAACTGAAGATCGGCGCCTTCGGACAGACCGAAATCACCGACGATCCAAACATCGCCGCCGCCCTGGAAGCGGCTGAGAAGCCCGCGCTGCCCGCGTCCTCTTCCCGCGATCGGCTGGCGGCCCTCCGTGCCCGCAAATCCTGAATCACTCGCCGGTCCTTGTTATCCAAGGCTCACCCGACGCGCAGGCGGACGGTGGGCCTTTGTCATATGGGATAAGCCCAACGCATTCACCAAGGAGGCACACCATGCCGGGAATTCTGTCCTCCCTCCTTGCGGCCATACACCGCTTCGGACCCTACGTACTGGCCGTCAACATGATCCTCTATTTCATCGAACTGCAGTACACCCAGACGCGCAGCAGCCTGGATGCCGGCGCGTGGGCCGGGTTCATCTGGATCGAACGCGTCATCGCCGGGTTCTTTACCCTGGAGTACGCGCTGCGCATCCGCCTGGCGCCGCGGAAGGGCAAGTACCTGGTCAGTTCACTGGGCCTGATCGACCTGGTCAGCATCCTGCCCTTCTGGATCGGGTTCTACCCCGGTCTTACCCAGGAACAACTCGGCCTGGTGCGGGGCGCCCGGACGCTTCGGCTGCTCAAGATGTTCCGGTACAGCCCCAAGCTGGCGGAGTTCGCCCGGTCCATGTACACCAATCGCGTCCGGATCATTCCCATCTTCCTCATCACCATCATGTACCTGATGATCAGTTCGACCGTGATCTACGAGGTGGAACGCCGCGCCCAGCCGGACGTGTTCAACGTATACGGCGACAGCATCTGGTGGGCCGTGGTGACCTCCACGACCGTGGGGTACGGCGACAAGTACCCGGTCACCCCCCTGGGACAGGGCGCCAGCGTCCTGATGATGATGGTGGGCATCGGTATCGTGGGCATGATTTTCGGTTTCTTCGCGGACAGCTTCCACGACGCGCGACAGCCCCTGGAGCCAGCCTTGATGGAAGCGTACTGCCAGGGAGTTAATGAAGGGGGGAGGAAAGGCACGACGGCGCAGGCCCTTCGACAGACCCACAGGAACAATCCGCAGTTCCTGATCTTCGCCGATACGGTGGACAGGTATATCGAACCGGACGCGGGGGGTGGCGGGAAGGAAGACGGCGGTACGGGGTGAAGACGGCGGCGATCCCGATTGTCGATTGGTACCGGCTTCAGTTTCGAATATCAGGAGACCGGGGCAGGTCGCGGTGGGACGTCCAAAGCGTCAGTTCCGGAGGGATGTCTCTTCAGGCTCGGGCTCGGGTTCGGGCTCGAATGTCCCGATGGATTCCTTGAGGGAAATCAGCCGCTGCAGCCGTCTCCGGTCCTTGGTCGTGAATCGATCCGTGTACGCGTCGTAGATGGGCTGCTCGGGCGCGCCGTCGATTCTCGTCACGATCACGCTCAGGGACAGGTTGTCCACGTCTTCCGGGGCCCGCTTCCAGACCGGCGACAGCAGGGCGAAATTCCACTCGGCCCGGTCGCCCGGCCCCAGGTCCCTGCCTTCCGTGTACCTGATATTGTAGTTGAAGTCATCCTCCAGAAGCCACTTGCGGGGCTCCTGCCTCCAGAGGGTGCCGCGGAAATACACCTTGGAAATGGTGTGGTCCGTCCGGTTGTGGATATTCAGCTTCACGACCGACCGGCCCCGCTGCACGTAGTACTCGGCTCCCCTGACCCGCACGCTCCGCAGGTTCTTCATGGCGGCGTCCGTGTTCTCCTTCTTCTCCTCGAGGGCCGTGATCGCCTTGTCCACCCTGTCGGTCCAGTCCGTGAAGATTTCCCCCGCGTCCATGCCGTCCAGCCGGCTTCTGATCCGGTTCCGGATGGCCTCGGACGCATTCAGCGAACTGATGACGTTGTCGCTGTAGAGATATTCGAACGCCTTCATCACTTCGTCGATTTTTACCTGGTCTTCATCGGAAAGCACGGCCTTGATCTCGGTGATGGATGCGTCGAAAGTTTCAGCATCCGTACCGTCCACGGTGGGGCCGGACTTGCAGGCTGTAAAAACCAGTACGGAAAATGCGATAACCAGACTGAGACGGACCATAGCGCTGGCGCGGATCATAACTCCTCTCCTGCCGGACGTGCGCTTGTACGCTGTAGAGTTCATGTTGATACTAACCTGTTTTTATTAACTGTACACATTTAAACGCCCACCGCAGCCTGTAAGTTCCTCTGCTTGGCAGGCGGCGTCATCCGCTCCGGTCCTGTTCTTCAACCGCGGGACGGCGCGGCGCCCCTCATTGGTCGGGTTCTCCTTCGCGACCGGCAAATACGGCCCCGGAACGTGCTTTCCTCTCGATCTTGCGGGACACGAAATCGCCAAGCTCCCGCCGCGACAGGACGGACGTGGCCGGTTTCTGCACGATGACCGTCGCCGCGTCGTTGGCAAGTTCTCCCGCCGCCTTCAGGGGAAGTCCCAGTGCCGCGCCGATGGCGAGCCCCGCGCGCACGGTATCGCCGCAGCCGACCTTGTCCACGGGTTCGACGCGCTGCCCGGGAACGTGGAAGAAGCCGCCCGGCCCCACGCCGCAGAGTCCGTGCTCGCCGAGCGTGACGACGGTGTTCCGGCAGCCCAGCGTGGCGTGGAGGCGCCGGCAGTCGGACTCGAGACGGTCCAGCGAGAATCCGCCGATGAGTTCGGCGGCTTCGGCGGCATTCGGCGCGATGACGTCCGCGCTGGTGAAGAACGCCCGGTTGCCTGGCTTGAAATCGACCACGACGGGGATTTCGTGGAGGCGGCAGTCGTGGATGATCTGTTCGGCGCTTTCCCTGGAAAAGACCCCTTTGTCATAATCGCTCAGAATAACCACGTCGGTTTCGGGCAATGCGCGCGCGACCTCCTTCATCAGTGCGGCGGAGACCCTGTCGTCCAGCCGGTCGGTGCTTTCGGTATCGCGGCGCAGCACGTAGCTGTCGTCCAGGTACAGCCTGGCCTTGATCGTGGTGGGCCGGTTCGCGTCCCGGATCAGGCCGTGGCGTATGGACAACCCGTCGGCGAGGTCCCGGATCCTGAAATAATGTTCGTCGTCGCCCGTCACGCCCACAAGCGAGGTACCCACGTCCAGGGAGGCCAGGTTGGCGGCCACGTTGCCCGCGCCGCCGAGCACCTTGATCGTCTCCTGCGCCTTGTAGGCCCGCTTGCCCGGCTTCTCCGAATCGATGGGCTTGCTGTCCCCGGTCCGGCAGAACTCGTATACGTCGAGCATGACGTCCCCGACGACCAGGGCGCGCAATTCCGGGAATCGGTCGATGACTTCGGCTGAGCTGAGGTGATTGTCCACCGGGTTCCGGTTCATGAGCCGCCCGATGCGAGGACCTGCTTCGACTTGAAACGGGCGATAAGGTCGGCTTGCTCGAGGATGGCATAGCCGGCGCGGCGCGCGGCCTCGTGGTCTTCCGGTCCGACATACCCCCACGCGGCCAGCATGAGTTCAAGGCACGGCGCTTCGGCATTGAAATGGGCGTCGAGTTCCTCCAGGTTGCCGATGGAATCGTCCACGAATCCGTATCGCTCCCGGCCGAACCGCGCCTGGATCGCCAGCAGGTTTTCGATCTTGGTCGTTCCGTGATCGCCCGAATACACGTTTTCTTCCAGGACGGGCAGGCCGAAGTGATGACAGAGCGTCACGGTGGCCTCCCGGTTCTTGTTGGTCAGGATCACGATTCCCTCGGCGTCCTGCCCTTTCAGTTCGTTCCAGACCGGCTGGTACACGGTGTTGAGCGACGCCCACTGGACGGGATCGTGCTCGACGAACCGCTTACGCGCCGCGAAGAAATCGCCCGTGCGTTCCTTGAGCGGGGCGTCCGAACTGTCTCGAATCGCCCGGTAGGCCGCCGGTTCCAGCCTGAAGTCGCCGGGCAGTTCGGCGTTCTCCACGCACCATGCCATCAGGTTGATCGCGTCACCGGCCGGCTGGACGTGGTACCGGTTGGTCACGAAGAGGTCCGCCGCGTTGCCGGGCAGACCGGCCGGCGAAGTCGCAAGCTCGCCGGTGACCGTATTGTAGGCCGTGATCGACATCTCCACGACGGAGTTCAGCAGGACCCCGTCGAAGTCGAATATGAGCATGGACCCGTTATCGGAAGCGTGTAGGCCGGTCACGGCCGCTGCACCCCCTGGGCTTCGACGTACAGGGCGTACAGGGACTGGCTGGCAGCCATGAACAGGCGGTTCTTCTTCGCGCCGCCGAAGCACAGGTTGGCGCAGGGCTCGGGCAGATGGATCATGCCCAGCCGTTCGCCTTCCGGAGAAAAGCAGACCACGCCGTTCGTTTCAGGTCCGCCCCAACCCGATGCGGTCCAGAGGTTTCCGTCCACGTCCGTCCGGACGCCGTCGGACGAGGCCGGTTTCATGTCGGCGAAGACCCGCGACCGCACGGCCCGCCGGCCATTGATTTCCAGCACGCGGATATGGGCCGGACCGTCGGGGTCGTGGGAAGCGCCTGTATCTACAACGTATAGACGTGACTCGTCGGGTGAGAAGCAGATCCCGTTGGGTCTCAGGAAGTCATCGGCGATGACGGCCGCACCGCCGGTGACCGGGTCCAGTCGATACACCCGGGTGGGCTGTTCGGATTCGGCCTTGTGTCCTTCGTAGTTCATCAGGATGCCGTACCCCGGGTCGGTGAACCAGACCGAGCCGTCGGAATGCACCACCACGTCGTTCGGCGCGTTGAGCCGCTTTCCGTCGTAGCGGTCGATCAGCACGGTGATCGTCCCGTCATGTTCCGTCCGGGTCACCCGGCGGGTGTCGTGCTCACAGGATACCAGCCGCCCCTCCCGGTCCCGCGTGTTGCCGTTCGTGTTGTTGGACGGCTGCCTGAATACGCTCACTTCACCGGTTTCTTCCGTCCAGCGCAGCATGCGGTTATTGGGGATGTCGCTCCAGACCAGGCACCGCGCGTCGCCGATCCACACGGGTCCTTCCGACCATCGCGTCCCGGTGAACAGCCGCTCGATCCCCGCCGTGTGAAGCACGTAGGGACTGAACCTGGGGTCGATGGTCTCCACGTCGGGGTCGGGATAGCTGACGAGTCCCCGGTCCCAGTCCCTGCCAGGATCGTTCATGTCTGCTCCAGGATGTCGAGGGCGGCATCAAGCCGCTACTTCATTTACCCCGTACGATCTCCGGGGAAAATCACCAACGGCCGAAACGCCAGTCTGAAGTCTCGTTTCCGGTCCGAACCGGCCGGCCACCGGGCTTCGGGTGCAACCGCACAAGATATGTGGAATGGGTCCCGCGGACAAGCAAGAAATGGCCTGTCGTCAGGTCCCGCGGGTGTCCCCGTAGAGATCGATGTGTACCCGGGGGCAGTACCGGAAGCCGCGGGACTTGCAGGCCTCGGCGACCCACGCGCCCCTGCTGCTCAACTCCCCGGCGGTACGCCCCTGGGGCATGAGGAGCACCCGGGTGGGGTCGACATCTCCCAGTTGTGCGATAAGCGATTCGACTTCTTCGAGGTCTTCCTGACGGTCGACCACGAACTTGAGCTGGTAGGGGTAGGCGGCCATGAATCTGCCGAGGACGGGGTGGTTGATCCGGAGCCGTTCGTGGTTCCGGGCGTACTTCCCGTCTTCTTCGGTCCAGGGCGTGGAGTTGGACAGCTTGGGGCTGATGGAGGCCAGGTCGCAGCGAAGCTCCGTATAGACGGTACCGGCGGTTTCGATGGTGACGTGGTATCCCGCGGCGCCAAGTGTTTCCGTCAGGCCGGGCAGGTCCTTCATGAGGAGCGGTTCGCCGCCGGTGATCACGGCGTGACGGGACGGGAAGCCGGCGATTTCCGTCATGATCGCGTCCACGGACCGCTCATCGCCCTCGGGCGACCAGGACGTGTAGGGCGTATCGCACCAGCGGCAGCGCAGGTTGCATCCGGAGGTTCTTATGAAGACCGAAGGGACGCCGGTCAGCAGGCCCTCGCCCTGTATGGAGTGGAAGATCTCGGAGATGTACATGGGCTGGATCGCGGGTCGGGTAGTTCATGGGCTCGGGACGGCGGTCGTCCTGGGTCCGCCGTCGTTCTTGACACCCCATTCCATCGGAAATATATAGTCCGGAGGCTGTTTGTCAAAGAAGCCTGTCGTTCGATGGACCAGCCTGGCGCGTGACGTGCGATGGTAGCGGGTGATCGCCATAGGACGGGGGATCCATGAATCGCGTATTGATCTGCCTTCTGGGCGCAGCGATTGTTTGTGCCGCTGTTTTCACCTACCTGTTGATTCGCCCCGACATCGCAACTCGGGTCTTTTTTGGAGCGGTTCCCTCATCAGTAGAAATGAATCTCAGGCACGATCACGACGTGCCTGCGGCAGACAAGAAGACCGCGGCCATCGTAGCGGCCGCCAGGCGCTTTCTGGACTCGCTGGACGACAATCAGAGACAGGCGGCGACATATCGGTTTACAGACAACGCTCAGCGCGCAAACTGGTCCAACCTGCCTGAAGGCATGGTCCCGCGTGGTGGTGTAAAACTCGGTACGCTTTCCGAATTACAGCGGGTGAGTCTCGACGGGCTCCTTGGGGAGCTTTTGAGTGAAGACGGTGCCAGAAATGTAACTTATCAGTTAGCCGCAGAAGACATGCTGGTATCGGGAGGCGTTATCGACGTTATGAAATATGGCAGCGCGTACTTTTACGCCGCATTTCTCGGTGAACCGTCCACTACAGCGCCCTGGATGTTCCAGTTCGGCGGGCACCATCTCGCAATAAACGCCACAGTATTCGGACCAAACGTCTCCTTTTCGCCGATGCTGACCGGCGGCCAACCGCTGCATTTGCGCCATGACGGCGACGACATCTTCATTACGCAGAGGGAAAATGCGGCGGCGCAGGCGTTCATGGACGGACTTACGGACGAACAGAGAGAAAAAGCCGTTCGCGCAGCGCACCCGATCGACCTCGTGCTGGGGCCAGGGAAGGATGGCGCGACCGTTGCGCCGGAGGGCATCAAGGGCAGCGAACTTACAGCTGAGCAGAGAACGCTGCTCCTGGATGTGATCGAGGCCCGTCTGGGTTTCATGAACAGTGACGATTATGCCGAAAAAATGAAGACCGTGGTGGCCGAGATCGAGGACACCTACTTTGGATGGTGGGGACGGCAGGGTGTCCTGGGCGCCGTGTATTACCGGGTGACCGGTCCGTCCCTGGTGCTCGAATACGCGATTCAAAACGGCGAAGGCACGGTTGACCACGCCCACAGCATGTATCGTGAGCCTGACAACGACTACGGTTCGGCGTGGATCGCGGCCCAGTGAATCCGGCAAGACCGGTCATATCGTTGATACGTGGGGTGTGCGAGAGCAGGAAGATCGAACGGAGGAGCATAGACAGTGGAAGGTCCGAGGGGGTTGAAGCCGCGGGAGTTTGAATCGCTCTGCACCCTGGTCAACACCGTTTTTCGCAGTGACGGTATCGGACGCATGGAGGAGCAGTATGCCCTCCTGTTCGCTCCCGATAACTACGATGGTCTCTTCGTCATGGTAGACGACGGCGTCGTGGTCTCCCACGTGGGCGCGTTGACGCGGGACATCTCCGTGCTTGGATGCCGGATGTCCACCATGAGCATCGGCGCCGTGGCGACCTGCGCGTCTCACCGGGGGCAGGGACTGGCGACCCGGCTGATGGAGGCGGCGGTCCGCAAAGCCGTCGAACAGGACGCCGTGCTCATGCCGATTTCGGGCGGCAGGGGCCTTTACACCCGGCTGGGCGCGAAGCGCATCGGACAATACGCCCTGTACACCGTCCCCCGGGATGTGCTGACCGCGGGTGACACGGATATCCGTCGGGCGGAATCGGCGGACCTCCCCGAGATGACGCGGCTCTACGCGGAAGAACCCAGCCGTTACGTGCGTTCGTCGGCCGATCTCGGGACCGCTGTCGACGCCGAATGGATCTGTGACCGCGACGGAGAGACCGTGGTGGTTCGCGAAGGCGGCCGCGTGGCAGCCTACGCGGGAATCCAGAAGCTCCGGCCCGACCGGGAAGACGAAGCGGGCAGGGCGAGGCTGGCGGAGATCGCGGGCTCCCGCTCGGCGGTCCTGCGGGCCCTGCCGGATCTTTACGACCGCTACGGCGTGGACTCCATCGAGATCGTGACCGGGGCTGCCGACCGCGAACTGGCGTCACTCCTTCGCCCTTACGGCGTGACCGCGGCGTCCCAGGGGTTCACCGGTACGGTCCTCGTCCTGCAACCTGAGCGGCTGCTGCAGGTTTTTGATGATTACATCGCGGACGTGCTTGGACGGGATACGCTGGCGTGGGAGGTTTCAGGGGCGGCGGTGACGTTGCGGAGCGCCGGCCAGAAGCATGCGGTTTCGACGAGCGACCTGGGCGCGCTGGTCTTCGGCGTCGTACCGCCCGATCCGGCCCCGATCGAGGCGATCGCTCCCGGTCCGCTTCGGACCGCGCTTAGGCGCGTATTCCCCCTCCAGCTTCCGTGGTACGGCTTCAACTTCGTCTGACGGTCTGAGGGGCGCGTTCCACGACGCGCGATCGGACTCGGTTCCTACACGGCTTCGACTGCCGGGCCGCGGCGCGCGACCGCTTCGACCGACTCTCCACGTCTGTCACTCCAGCAACTTCATCCTCAGGTGGGAAGGCGCGTTCCGGGAGAAGTACACGCGGTGCGTCGCCGCCTGGTAGTCCCCTTCCTTCGCGTCGTAGATACTCGGGACCCAGGTCTGGGGATTGCGGTCGACCATGGGGAACCACGTGCTCTGCACCTGAACCATCATGCGGTGCCCGGCCTTGAACGTGTGGGCCACGTCCTGCATATCGAAGACGATATTCGTTATCGTTCCCGGCTTCATGGGCTCGGGATAGGTGAAACTGTTCCGGTACCTCGCCCGCATGACCTCGCCCCGCACCATGAGCTGGAACCCGCCCATCTTCACGTTCATGGGGTTCTCCCCCGCGTAGCTCGCCGTATCGGGATACACGTCGATCAGCTTGACGATGAAGTCCGCGTCCTCCCCCGTCGTGGTTACGTACAGGTTGGCGAAGAGATCTCCCGCCACGGTGACGTCCTCCTCAAGCACATCCGACTCGAACACCAGCACGTCCGTTCGGGAGGCCGCGAACCGCTGGTCCTGGACGAGGTACCGGTCGTCCCGGTTGATGACGACCTGGGACGTGTGCGGCACGGGCTTGGCGGGATCGCTGACGTACTCGGCAAAATCGTCCACACCCGCCGGCCGGTCGAAGGACAGTCCGCCATCGGGCGCCAGGTAGAGGTGTGCGTCGCGCGCCTCCCGGGGCGGCCACCGGTCGAAGTCGTGCCACTGGTTCGAGCCCGTGACGAAGATGCTGGCTTCAGGAAGTTCCGGATCGGGACCGTCCTTCAGGTAGTGGTTGAATAAGGGCAGCTCGATGGCTTCCCGGTAATGCACCGCCGTGGGCTGGTCGAAATAGATGTCCTGGTACCGCAGGCCGCTGCCCCGCGCCCACCCGCCGTGCCACCACGGCCCCATGACCAGGTGGTTCGCGATGCCCGGGTTGTTGCCCTCCACGGCGGCATACGTCTTCAGCGGGCCGTACAGGTCCTGGGCGTCGAAGAACCCGCCGACCACGAGCACCGCCGGCTTCACGTCTCTCAGGTGAGGCAGCGGCGTGCGGGCCTGCCAGAACGCGTCGTAATCGGGATGCTCCATCATGGCGTTCCAGATCCTGTTCTCCCCGTGCAGGTATTTCTCGTTGACGTTCGACAGGGGACCGAGATCGAGGTACCACCGGTAGCCGTCCGGCGTGCCGTAGTCCCGGAAGCCCGTGGCCCGCCGGGTCGTGGGCTCGGGACGCGGCGCGCCGTAGAAGGACAGGAAGCTGAAGCTGGCCTGCAGCTGGAACGCGCCGTTGTGGTGGCGGTCGTCGCCGATCCACCAGTCGGTCACCGGCGCCTGGGGCGACACGATCTTCACGGCGGGATGGGCGTCGATCAGGGCGTGGGTGGCGTAGAAACCCGGCGCCGATATGCCCCATACGCCCACGCGGCCGTTGTGGCCCGGTACGTTCTCCAGCAGCCAGGCGACCGTATCGTAGGTATCGGTGCTTTCATCGATGTCGGCGTCCGACCCCTTGTCCGGGTTGTGGGGACGCACCGCCTCGAATTCCCCTTCCGACATCATGCGGCCGCGCACGTCCTGGTACACGATGATGTACCCCTCGCGGGCGAAGAGCATGGACGGGCCGATGCGCGACTTGTACGCCGCCCCGTAGGGCGCCACGCTGTAGGGCGTGCGCTGCAGCAGGATGGGATAGGTCCGCGCATCATCCTTCGGCACGTAGATGGAAGTGAACAGCCTGGCCCCGTCGCGCATGGGGACGTAACGCTCCATCTTCTCATAGTGCTCGACGATATACCGCGCGTCGGCGTTGCCCTGGCCGAAGACGGGGCCGGGCAGGAGGAAAAGGACCAGCAGGCCGACGAAGAAGACAGGGCATGGTACGGGTTTCATGGGAAAACTCCTTCGGGTTCATGAAAACGGTTTCAACGGAACTATGCCGCGTTGGGGTGATTGATTCTAAGTATCCTCATGGTTTCCCCTCGGCTGAATCGGGTACTCCTCGACTGATCACGATCTCAAGACCGGATTCGGGAGTCATTGATCGGTTGAATGCCGTGTCCCGGGCAGTATCAGCCCAATCCGTAACTATGCCTCGCACCCTGCCCGTAACGCTGTCCAGTAACAATGCACCGGGTCGGCCAGTCCGTCTGTCGATCGAAACAGTTCCCTCCGGACCGTCCAGCGTAATGACTTCCAGCATTGGCAGCAAGTCCGCATCCATAGGCACTGTAAAGGCAAAAAACCCGCCTTCCCCGTCTGCTATCTTCTCCATATCGAAGTCCAACGTGAATAAAGTACCACGGTCTCCGCTGTTGCCCGTCAGGCGATACGGACCGGTTTCGGCAGGCAAAGAAACCGGCGCGTAGACTGTGAATGCCGGCTTAAGACTGATCTGTCCGCTTTCGTCCACGAACCCCCATAGCAACAGGCTTCTGGCCAAACCAGGTTGTGCCGCAGGTATCCGTAGCGATTCTCCATATTCGCGATGGTTCAACGCCTTGATGAAACTGTAGTCGCTTATCCATTTGGGACTGCAATAGCTCATCAGATCCCTGGTGTCTGGAGGAACAAGCAACTCGTCGCGGGCATCATAGCCCCAGACACCAATAGCTCCGTCGGCATAGGGAAAGCTGGCATC
Organism: bacterium; assembly: GCA_965202605.1. GTDB lineage: Bacteria > JAAXHH01 > JAAXHH01 > JAAXHH01 > JAAXHH01 > JAAXHH01. The sequence continues at coordinate 138,134 of OZ241838.1, read as the reverse complement.
GATCGTAAACAGACCGGGATTCCCGCACGGTGCATGACCAAGACCCAGGTTGTGTCCCAGTTCGTGAGCGACTGTAAATCCATCCAGTCCTGATACGAAGGTCCGGCCTCCCGTCACAGCCGCCCCCCCGCCGGAGCGTAGAACACCCATGTAGTGTCCCTGATCACCATCCAGGATATGTATAGCTCTGATCTCGCTGAGAACGGCGGGATAGTTATCCCATACAGGGTCCACCGAGGTAAATACAGCGTCTCGTATCGAGATACTGAGGTCACCGACCGGAAGCAGGTTGCGCAACGGCCAGAACAGGTCGTCATCGGGTGTAAGCCCTTCGATTTCGGCCAGAATCGATCGATCGGGATGCTCAACCCAAAGCAGTGGAACAAGGGTCAGGTCCAGGGGAGGTACGTCCCTGACGTCGACAGGCGTTCGCCCTGTAGGAGGTACGCGCACCGGCATATTCGAGTGCGATGAGGCCACGCCGTCAGGTTCAATCTCTACAACCATTTCCAGGCCCGGCAGAATCACCGCACCAGGTACCAATGCGTTTATTGAAGATGACAACGATCCTTCGTCAGCCGTTTCCGGCGGCGGTATTGGCTCTCCGGGCACATCCTCCACGTGCACCGCCGTGTTGTCGAGATAAAACGTGGCGCGAACTGGAGGCATACTCGGATACTGGTCGTCTTCATTCGTCAGGAATAAGCGAAGCAGTGCGTCCTCGCCGGCTACAAGGGGTACGGGATAGTCCAGCGACTGTACGGCTTGAGTCAGATACACCGCCGGGCCATCGGGTCTGATGCAATCGGGGACACGGCCGAAGGGAAGGCTCTGCAGCCATGCCTGCAATCCGTGATCCGGCGGAGCGCAGACACCTGTGCCGGAGACGTAGAGGTTATCAAGACCGAGTGCGGTGAAAGTCAGGGGCAGCGGACCGGAGAGACCGGTATTGCCGCCGAGGTTGAGTGTGTGAAGGAAGCCGAGATTGCCTAGTTCGGGAGGTACGACCCCGGTCAGGGAGTTTTCGTGCAGAAAGAGTTCCCGTAGTCTTCCCAGGCGGCCGAGTTCGGGGGGTATCGACCCGGAAATCCGGTTGTTGTCCAGGCGCAGGTTGATTAGTCGGTGAAGATTGCCGAGATCGGGCGGAATTGAACCAGTGAGTTGGTTGTTGGAGAGGAATATCCCAATCAGATCGCTCAGCCTTCCCAACTCGGCGGGGATACGTCCCGATAACTGGTTATCCCAGACAGAAAGGCTGACCAGGCTTCTGAGATTACCGATTTCCGGCGGTATCGGTCCTGCCAGGCGGTTGCTGAACAGAACCAGATTCCTCAGATTCCGCAACTGTCCCAGCTCACGTGGTAAAGAGCCCGTCAGGTTGTTGTTGCCGAGAAACATCGATTCAAGGTTTTCGAGGTCGCCAAGTTCAGATGGCATGGGACCTGTCAACTCGTTGCCGCCGAGAGACAGATCCGTGAGGTTGGCCAGCTGTCCCAGTTCAGCCGGTATTGTTCCTGTCAGCCTGTTGCCGCTGAGCGACAGCCTGACCAGTCTGGTGAGCCGTCCCAACTCGGGTGGAATACTTCCCTGCATATCACAGCCGTCGAGGATTAGCGATCTCAGTCTGCTCAGATTGCCAAGTTCCGGCGGAATCGGTCCGGATATGCTGTTGCCATAAAGTTCGAGGCCGACCAGGCGTTGCAGGTGACCGATTTCAGATGGAATCCGGCCCGTGAGATTGTTGCGGGTTAAAGAGATTCCCGTGACCCTTCCTTCGGAATCGGTCTGAACCCCATGCCATTTGCCAAGCGGCTCGTCACTCAGCCAGTTCGCGTCTTCGTTCCAGCCCGGACCGTTCGTTTCTCTGTAGAAAGCGACCAACGCTTCTCTCTCAGGACCGGATACATTGCAGGTCGACACTTCGGCATCTGTAATTCTGCGCACCCATGCCTGAAACTCGTTATCGGCCGGAACACACAGATTCGTGCCGGTCAGATGGAGGACCTCGATATTCAGCGTCAGAAAAGACCGTGGCAGCGGCCCGGTCAATGACGGATTGCCACTTAGATTTAACGACCTCAATTCCGTAAGTATGGCCAGGATCGGAGGTAGTGACCCATTCAGGTTGTTGTCGGCAAGGTTAAGCGCGGTAACGAGTCCGTTGTCGTCAGTGGACACGCCATGCCAATCACCGGAAGGCATCCGGCTCAGCCAGTTTTGCCTGTTATACCAATTGGGTCCGTCCGTCCCGTTGTAGAACGAGGTAAGTGCGGCAACCGTTGAATCGCCGCAGCGGACGACCTGATTGTCTGAGATCCCGCTCAGCCAGTTTTCAAACTCGTCGTCCAGTGGTACGCATAACTGTGTTCCGCGCAGATCAAATGCGGTCAAGGTCAAATCCACGAAAGTTCGTGGAACCGTACCGCTCAGTGCCTGATTGTTGGAAAGATCCAGACGGCTGAGTCCTATCAAGTTGCCCAATTCGGGGGGTAGAGAACCGGATAACAGATTGTTCTGAAGCCTCAGTACCGAGAGATTATTCAGCTGTCCAAGTTCTGCCGGAATGGCGCCGGTCAGTTGATTCTGATCGAGAAACAACAGCCTGACGGTTCTGAGGTTGCCTAGTTCAGAAGGAATGCGACCGGAGAGTGAGTTCCTGCCCAATTCCAGAGAATCCAGATTCTTCAGACGCTCCAACTCAGCCGGAATGGTGCCGGATAACCTGTTGGATGTCAGTGACAGATTTCGAAGTCGATCAAGTTGTCCCAACTCGACGGGGATGGGACCTGTCAACCTGTTCAGGCCAAGGTACAAGCCATTTAGGGACGTCATGCCACCAAGTTCAGGAGGAATGAAACCGGACAACCGGTTACCCGAGATGCTCAAATACCAGACTGACTTGAGTTGTCCTAACTCGGCAGGGATCGAACCGTAAAGGTCATTGCCGTTTAATCTGAGAATCTGCAGGTTGCCCAGGTTGCCGATTTCGGAAGGGATGATACCGCTTATGTTGTTGCTGTTGAGTGTCACTTCAATGACGCTTCCGGTGTCGTCGGTTTCTACGCCGTACCAGGTGGCCAGCGGTGCGTTTGACAGCCAATTCGCGCTGTTCGTCCAGTTCGGCCCATTGGTCTGGTGGTAAAACGCGACCAGTGCGCTTATCTCGTCGGGGTTGTTGATGCAGTTTACGACATTGGCATCCGGTATCGCGTCCAGCCATGACTGGAATACGACATCTGAAGACGCGCACAGCCCGGTTTCGTCCGTATTCAGTTCCTGGAGGGCAAGAGTGATCAGCGCCGGTGGTATTGGACCCGCAAGTTCGGGATTACCAGTGAGAATCAGGCGACGCAAGTGAATGAGTTCAGCCAGTACGGGTGGTAGCTGACCCGTAAGGTTGTTGTTCTTCAGATCGAGTCCGATAACTCTCTCCTGGTCGTCTGTGGCCACGCCGTACCATTCACGCACAGGAAGACTGCTCAACCAGTTTTCATTATTGGTCCAGTTCGGACCGTTTAATGTATTGAACAAGGTTACCAATACGTGTCTGTACGGGCTGGGTACCATTACTTTGATCTGCGAGGAAGCCGAGATCACTCCGTACGATGCAGTGATCTGTCCGTTGCCATTCCTGACCGCCGTCACCAGTCCGCTATCCGTGACTGTCGCGACTTCGATATCACTGCTGGTCCATGTGACTGAGCCTCCGGCCACGGTATGTCCGTTCCGATCCAATACGGTCGCCGACAACTGCACGGTCTCTCCAATGGACATGAGCGTCGCGGACGCCGGCTCGATCAGAATACGACTTGCCGTCTGGGACACCGTGACGTTCACCGTAGCCGACGTGCTTCCCGACCGGGCAGTAATGATGGCGGATCCATTCTTTACGGCCGTCACCAACCCTTGATTACTGACAGTCGCCACGCCCGCGGCGCTACTTGTCCAGGTAACGGTGGCACCGCTGATGGCCGCGCCATTCTGATCCAGGACGCTTGCGTTTAACCGGATCGTCTGACCTATGGAGTTCAGCGTTGCGGAAGCAGGGGTAACAACTCTACGGGCGGGCACAGGCACTACAGGAGGCGGTGGTTCAGGTGGCTGCGGCCCGGTGGGACTCTCCTTGCCACAGGTAACCGGCATCAATCCCATCAGCAGAAGACAGCCCGACAGCAAAGTTCGTGTTGTTGTAGCCATATTGAATTTCGAAATTCAGGATTACTGGCGATTCCAAAACACAACGTCGAAATGCCGGCGCTATACCGTTGAAGCAAACTTAATCATGGGTAGTGTCTCAGTTTGAAAAGCGCATGCGGCCTGACCGGGAAACCGCGAATGCGTTCGTTCAGAAATCGCCGCGATTCGAACCGGATACGATGAATGATGAATATGGAAGGTTTCGGCGGGAAGATCAAGGACGGCCCTTGTCCGTCAGCCGCTCATAGGCGTCCACGACCTCGATGAAGGCGTCGTGGTCGCCCCCGTGGTCCGGGTGGTGGACCTGGGCCAGTTCCCGGTACCGCCGTTTTATGTCCTGAAGCGTCGCATAGGGCGGCAGACCAAGGAGGGAGAGCAGCCCGGGGTCGTAGGCGTCGGCCATGGACAGGCCGTGCTCCTTGAAGTACTGGAAGTAGACGCGGTAGAAGAAGGCCTCGTAGACCTTCTTGATCTCCTCGTGGTCCATATTCACCAGTCTGTTCAGGGAATACGCTACCCCGGCGTCGTCCGCGGACCGGGTGGAGAAGAAGGTGTCCCAGACCAGCGTCTGGTGCGCTTCCTGGGGACGGGTCCTGAACCGGATGCGGCATTCGGTCTGCTTGAGTTGACGCAACTTGCGCTTGAGCTGGGGAATGGTCATGGTACGCTAGTTCAACATGGACGGCAGTATTTCCATTGACTCTGCCCGGGGCAAAGGACGGTCCCAGGGCCATGCCACTTCCTGCCGTTGATACCAGGCCGCCTGAATCGCCTTCATGCCGGAGGATGCCGCTCCGCGCAGTTCGTCGAACTTGCCATCCCCGACGAAGTACGCGTCTGAAGGTTGAACCCGCATTCGCCGGCAGGCAAGCTCAAAGATTTCGCTGTCGGGTTTCATCACTCCGACGTTGCACGAAAACACCACGTCGTCCACGTGATCCTGAAGCGGGCAGGATTCCCAGGCCAGGACTTCCTCGCGACTGGCATTGCTGATGACGCCGATGTTCAGTCCGAGCGACCTGGCCTCATCCAGCATCTCGAATACCCCGGGATCGACATCAGAGAGCACGCGCTTCTTCCACTGTTCGCATTCCTGGGCTATCTCGGCTATTTCCTGGTCCGAGACCGGCGAACCGACCTCATTTCGAATGTGCGAAAACCTGTCAAGGGCTCCTTTAAACCTGCCCGTCATCACGCGGGCGCCGAAATCCAGCCACCATTGCGAATACCGTTCCCGCGTGGTGCGCAGCTTCTCGTGATACCCTACCCGTAACCGGTAAGCGCTTCGTGTTTTCTCGGTGATCAGCGTTTCGAACAGATCAAAGAAGACCGTCTTCATGAACCCCCGAACAAGGATGTATCGGATTACGTGATCCCGAACTCCTGTATGGACTGGATGGCGGACATGTCGTGCACGCCGCTGTCTTCCAGGGATACATTGGACTGCAGCTCCAGGATGGCGTCCCGGTGCAGCGCCTCGATGTTTCCGCAGCCCGCCGTGGCCATGCCTGACTTGAGCATCTGGATGACGATGGGCAGTTTGTCGTAGACCGACCCCGAGTGGGGCACCTGGCCGACGATCCCTTCCTCGAAGAAGGTGCTGGCCAGTTGCGCGTAGCGCCGGTTGTTGAAGGCCTTCCGGCTGCCTTCCATCCAGTATTCCTTGACCAGGTCGCCGCTGGCGTTGCGGACCAGTTCGCCGTGGCTCTCGGTGAAGCGCGCCAGGAGGTTGCCCATCATGAGCGTGTCGGCGCCGAGCGACAGGGCGATGAGCATGTCCGCCGGTCCCTGTATGCTGCCGTCGCCCACGAGGGGAAGGTAGTCGCCCTTAGTCCGCGTCCATTCGTCCCGGGCCGCGGCGACTTCCTGGATGGCGGTGGCCTGCCCGCGTCCGGTGGCCTTCACCATCTGCGTCGTGCAGCCCGAAGCGATGCCCATGCCGATCTTGACGGCGTCCGCGCCGCAGCCGGCCAGGTAGTCGAATCCCTCCGGCGTCACCACGTTGCCCGCGATCACCGGGATGTCGTAGTGGGCCTTGATCCATTTCAGGGTATCGCCCTGGTATTCCGTGTGGCCGTCGGACGCGTCGATGACGATCACGTCGGCCTGGTGCTCGATCAGCGCCTCCACCCGTTCCCGGTCCTCGGGATGGGTCGATACGGCGGCGCCGACCACCAGGCGCTTCTGCGCGTCTTCCGTGGAATGGGGATGGCGGATGTGCTTGTCGAGGTCCCGCTTGAACACCACCGACACCAGCGTCCCCTCGGAAGAAACCATGGGCAGAAAGCCGCGGCCGTATTCAATCATCCGGGTATTGGCCGTCTTCAGGTCGTCCTCCTCGGCGCCGGTCTGCACGTCGGTCTTCATGCGGTCGGCGACCCGTTGTTCATGGTCGTACCGCTCGTCGAAGTCCTTGTCCGTGATCACGCCCACCAGCTTGCCGTGGAAGACGCCGGTATCCGTTACGGGAAAGGTATGGTAGCCCGTATCGTTCATGATGCCGATCACCTCGCCGATGGACTGTTCCGGCGACAGGGTGACGATGTCCGTCTGGAACCCGGCCTTGAACCGCTTCACCGCGTCGATCCTGGCGCACTGCTCCTCGACGGTCTGGCTCACGGCGAACACGCCCATGCCGCCCAGCTGGGCCATGGCGATGGCCAGTTCCACGCTCGTAACCGCCTGCATCGCCGCGCTGAGAAAGGGCGTGCGCAGCATCAGGTAGCCGTCGCCCTGCCGGCAGAGACGCGTCTCCAGCGACACGAGCCGGGCGTTCGCGTCGGCCTGCGTAAGCCGGGGCAAAAGGCGATATTCCTTGAGACTGTGCGATACGGTCGAGGCTATGTGCGCCATGTATGTCCTCCGTGGGATACCGGCTTCAGGATCCATTTCCCCATTCGGATTCCCGGTACGGTTATGCGATGTCGTGCTGCTCGATATTGTGCTGCTCATAGCGTCAGTCAATATACAACGTTCCGCCGATTTTGCCTTGACATAATACCGGGTTTGATATATTAGTCAAATTAATAATTTTAATATGCGCCATTAAGAAGATCAATAAATGAACCTGTCCTACGACCAGGCCGTCGTCTTTCACGCCGTAGCCCGCCACGGGAGCTTTTCCCTGGCGGCGAAATCCCTCTTCCGGTCCCAGTCGGCGGTGAGCATCCAGGTGGCCAAGCTCGAGGCCGAAATCGGCCAGCCGCTGTTCCACCGGACGACGCGCCATCTCGCCCTCACCGAGGCGGGGAAGGTGCTGCTCAAGTACGTGGGCGAGATGGAAGGGCTGATGAAGGAAGCCGTCCAGGAACTGGAAGACCTGGACCGTCTCGAAGCCGGCCGCCTCGTGCTCTGCACGTCCGATACCACCGGTTGCTACCGCCTGCCGGCCATACTCAAATCCTTCCAGGACCGCTACCCCGGTATCGACATCGTCGTAAAGAACGCCACGTCGCTGCGGACCATCCAGGCGGCGGTCGACGGCGAAGTCGATCTCGGCGTGGTCACGCTGGCCTACCTGCCCCGGGAGATCGAGGCGATCCCGCTCTTCTCCCGCCACGACGTGCTGATCACGCCGCCGGGCCATCCCCTCGCGGGACGGAGGACGGTGCACCTCAAGGACATGGAGCAGTATCCGCTCATCCTGCTCGACCGGCACTGCGCGTCGCGGCGGCTCATCGACGACCTGTGCGAGAAGTCGCGGGTGCAGCTCGACGTCGCCATGGAGTTGAGTTCGATCGAGGTGATCAAGCACTTCGTGCGTATCGACGCCGGCCTGTCCATCGTCCCCTCCGTCGCCATCCAGGAAGAAGTTGAAAGCGGCACGCTCGCGCAGGTCTCGATCGGCGACTTCCGCAACCGTCCCCGCCAGAAAATGGGCGCGGTCTATCTGAAGGGGCGGTATCTTTCCAGGGCCGCCCGGAGTTTCCTGGAGGCCCTGCAGGCGTACTTCAGGCCGGGGCGCAAGATTGGGGTTGGGAACCTCCCCGGATAGTCCGGCGTCTAACCGTAGTGACTGTTGACAAAGACAAAGATGGCGATACCGATTCTGCCACATTTTGGAATGAATGAGGACGGCAAGCGGATGCATCGCGGGAGGATCGTGTTCCTTTGATACAGTCAACGGCAAATAACCTGTTGTTGCTGATTCAGCCACACCTGGCGCCTCTGCTCGCCACGTGCGGGATTCTGATTATATGTTATGGGCTCTATCGCCTGGCGCGCTCCCCACGCCGTGGCGGCGGCAGCGCGACGATATTCTTCGTCGGGACTACCGACGCACTGCGGAACGCGGATCAGCGCACGGCGGCCGAGATAGTCGTACGTCGGCAGACCGGGGACCGTCTGGTGGAAGAAGAAAGAGGCGGGGCGGACAAGTAGATGAAGCCGGGCGCCGACGGAAGGGTGATTCGCCCGAAATTGTACGATCCACCGGGTCAGGTATAGTCTAAACGAGCGTGTTTGATAAGGGTTTACAAGGCGTCACATTCCGGAGGTGCAGCATGTCTCTTCCCAGCACCCATCGCATCACCGCCTTCGCAGTCATGGCGTCCTTCGTTCTGATTACCGCAGTCGGCTGTGCCGCCCGCAGGCCGGCGCTCGCCGAATCCAAAGACCTGGTTTCGGTGACGGTCATGCCGGCCGGCCCGAACAACTGGCTGTATACCGTGGAGACCAGGCAGGCCGAAAACCTGACGGCTGTGGAATTCATCTCTCCGGACCTCGAGGGATGCAAGGTGCTCGCGCTGCCCGATGAAATTGAGATAGTCCAGAAGAAGACACCCGAAGGGATCAAGGTTAGCTTGAGGGGTTCCATCTACGGCCAGCGGTTCAACCAGTTCCGCCGCCTGCAGTTGGTACTGACCAGCGACACGCCCAGGAAACGAGGCGAGATCAAGATCCGCGTCACCGATTTCCGCGGAAACACGACCCTGATCGAATCCATCGCGGGGCCGGTGGCCAGCAGGATAGGCACTCGCCGTCGCGTCGTGGACCGACCCTGGCGTTCGTACGAGATAATGCCCCAGCATTTCGGGCGATTTCCCGACAACCTGGTGCGGATCACGTTTATTGGGAACTGATTCTCGCCGTCAGCCGTCGAACCATCGGACACCGGCTTTTCGTCATCCGGTCCGTGGGATTCCTCCAGACACCATGCGGGTTTTTGCGCTCCCTGGAGGTGGCGACAGGAGTGTCAACCTGCTTCCAGCACGCTGACGCCCGGCAGCGCCTTGCCTTCCAACAACTCCAGCGAAGCACCGCCACCGGTGGATACGTGGCTCATGCGGTCCGCGAGTCCCAGGGCGTTGACGGCCGCCGCCGTATCGCCACCGCCGATGATGGACACGGCTCCTCTGCCGGTGGCGTCCGCGATCGCCTGAGCGACCTCCCGCGTACCACCCGCGAAAGCCTCCATCTCAAATACCCCCAGGGGACCGTTCCACAGTATAGTCCCCGCTCCGCGAACCGCCTCCGCGAACCGCCTACGAGTCTCAGGCCCGATATCGAGTCCCATGGATCCGTCGGGAATCCGGGCGACCTGCCGCGTATCCACGTCCGGGTCGAGCGATTCCGCAACGACATGATCTGTCGGGAGCAGCAGGGGTTTGCCCGGCACCGAAGCCCGACCCAGGATCTCCGCCGCGAAATCCAGTCGATCATCCTCCAGGAGGCTCTTTCCGATAGCCTCGCCCCGGCTCGCGAGAAAGGTATAGGCCATGCCGCCCCCGATGATCAGGGCGTCGGCGATCTCGATGAACCGGCGCGTCGCCCCGATTTTGTCGGACACCTTGGCGCCGCCGAGCACGACGACCAGCTTACCCTGGGGGTTCTCAATCGCGCCCGAGAGATAGTCCAGCTCCTTTTGCATGAGGAACCCGGCCGCGCGGTCGGCCAGCAGCCGCGCCACACCCTCGGTGGACGCGTGGGCCCGGTGGGCCGTACCGAAGGCGTCGTTGACGTAGGCGTCTCCCAGGGCGGCCAGCCCCCGCGCGAAGTCCGGATCGTTCCGTGTCTCCCCGTCGTTAAACCGGACGTTTTCCAGCAGCAGGCATTCGCCGTCTCCCAGGGCGGCGGCTGCACACTCCGCGACGGGGCCGACCGTCTCCCTTACATAGCCGACCGGCCGTCCCAGGAGGAGGGCCAGCCGGTCCGCCACCGCCTTCAACCGCAGATTCTCCGTGACGCCCTTCGGCCGGCCAAGATGGGTCATCAGAATGGCCCGGCCGCCGTGGTCCAGGATATGACGCAGCGTGGGCAGCGACGCCCGGATGCGCGTCTCGTCGGTAATGCGGCCCTCTTCGTCGAGCGGCACGTTGTAGTCTACCCGGACGAGCACGCGCCGGCCGCGCAGTTCGAGGTCGGTGATGGAGCGGATGGTCACTTGTAACCTTCTCCGATTGAGCATAGATTCAAGGTACAGGTCGATTTCGAATGAACAAGCAACACCGTAAACCAGGCACTTGCAGGAAGACTTATGCGGTATACCAGATCAGGCGATGGCAGACTCCAGGTGAGTCGCTTCTGTTTAGGACTTGAGAACCTCTATGTGCATAGGGTGATAGGTGAGGAAGATGCGCTTTCGATTCTGGATGAGGCGCTCGATCTGGGCGTCAATTTCTTTAACATTGGCGGAGCGAGTCTGCAGGAACTGATTGGTAACTGGTTGTCAAAGGATAAGCGGCGACGCGAGCAGGTGGTTCTGGCTACCTTCGTACGAAACGAGGACTCCGGTCCGGATTTAAGTCCCTATTCCGATCCTGGAATCCGCCGGTCCTGCGCTGATAGTCTGAGACGTCTCAAGACCGACTATATTGACCTGATCCAATTCGATCACCTATGCGATTCACCGTGGGACGAGATCTGGCAGGCTTCGGAACAGCTTGTGAAGTCTGGCAGCGTCTTGAACGTGGGGAGCGCTAATTTTGCCGCATGGCGAATCGTCCAGGGCAACGAAGCGGCCAAACGCCGTGGTTTCAAGGGGTTCGTATCCGAACAAAGCGTATACAACCTGCTGCAACGAACCATTGAGCTGGAGGTAACACCCGCGTGCGCTTCATATGGGATGGGCATCCTCCCCTGGAGCCCTCTTTGTGGCGGTTTGCTGGCAGGCAATGCGCCCGCTGATTCAAAGGCCCGGCGTTCAGACCTGATTTATCGTGAATGGCACGAGAAATATCGCGAGAAACTGGAAGCCTACAGCCAACTGTGTCGGGAACGTGGATATTCAGAGGCAGTGGTTTCGTTGGCCTGGCTGTTACGTAATCCGGTTGTGACCGCACCTATTGTCGGTCCACGCACCGTTGAACAGTTACAACAACTTACAAAGGCCGCCGAGTTGTCCCTTTGCCAGGAGTTACTCGACAAACTGGATGCCGTTTTCCCGGGGGTAGGAGTTGGTGGTCCTGCACCGGAAGCCTACGCATGGTGATGCTCATGAAGTGATGGTAGTAAATAGTGATATTCCACGCATCGAGCGCCATTTTCTACTTTACTTTGTTGATCGCGCGGGTTATATACAGGGTTTCAACCGGAATTTGGTATAATGTGCGCATAACGGACTATCCTCTCTTTTCCTCCTTCAAGTAACCGTGTCTGTTATTGCAAATCAACGGGATTCCAGTACTCCGGTTTGAAGCGAGCACCTGGAAAACGCGTTTCTGTACTCTGTTTTCGCAACCGAAAAGGTGCGATTGAAGGGCCATTTTTATATGAAAAAATCCAGTGGCCTGTACGATCCGGCCTATGAGCATGACGCGTGCGGCGTCGGGGTCGTTGCGAATCTCAATGGCGAGAAGTCCTACGACATCATCCGCAACGCCATTCGCGTGCTGGTAAATCTCGAGCATCGCGGCGCCTGCGGGTGCGACCCGCACACGGGGGACGGGGCCGGGTTGCTGTTCCAGCTTCCCCACGCCTTTTTCAAAAGGCAGTGCAGGCTGGGCGGCATATCCCTTCCCGAAGCCGGCGAATACGCCGTCGGCATGGTCTTCCTGCCCAGGAAGTCCGAACAACGCCGCTGGTGCGAGCGGGCGATCGAGAAGACGGTCTGGGAAGAAGACCAGGTGTTCCTGGGCTGGCGCGACGTGCCGGCGGATTTCTCTCAGGCCGGCGAACTGGCCACCCAGGTGTCGCCGCTGATCCGGCAGTTCTTTATCGGCCGGGGCGAGCTGGCGGCGGACCAGGACCGGTTCGAACGCAAGCTCTACGTGGTCCGCAAGGTCATCGAGAACGCAGTGGACGCCCATCTCCCGGAGGAAGACCGGGACGACTTCTACATCGCGAGCCTGTCAAGCAAGACCATCGTCTACAAGGGCCTGCTCCGGGCGGACCAGCTGGACTCCTTCTACCGCGACCTGTCCGACGAGTCCATCGTCACGTCCCTGGCCCTGGTCCATTCCAGGTACAGCACGAACACGCTGGGCTCCTGGCGGCTGGCCCACCCTTACCGGCTGCTCTGCCACAACGGCGAGATCAACACGATCCGGGGCAACCAGAACTGGATGCGCGCCCGCGAGGCGCTCTTCGCGTCCCCCCTCTTCGGCGACGACATGGCCAAGCTCAGCCCGATCATCCGGGAAGGCGCGAGCGACACGGCCGGGTTCGACAACGCGCTGGAACTGCTGGTCTCCACGGGGCGGTCCCTGCCCCACGCCCTGATGATGATGATCCCCGAGGCCTGGGAGAACCACGAGTCCATGTCGGACGAGAAGAAGGCCTTCTACGAATACCATGCCTGCCTCATGGAGCCGTGGGACGGTCCGGCCCTCATCGCCGCGTGCGACGGCGACCGGATCTGCACCACGCTGGACCGCAACGGACTGCGGCCCTTCCGGTACGTGGTGACGAAGGATGACTTCGTCGTCGGCGCTTCGGAAGCCGGCGTGCTGGAGATCCCGCCCGAACGCATTCTCACGCGGGGACGCCTGCAGCCCGGCCGCCTGTTCCTGATCGACACGATCCGGGGACGCATCGTCACCGACGAAGAGATCAAGCACGAGATCAGCTCGCGCAGGCCTTATCGCGCCTGGCTAGATGAGCACATGGAGAACCTGGACGACCTGCCGGAACCGGAGGACGTGCCCCGGCTGAACCTGGAGACGCTGGAGGAACGGCAGCGGGCCTTCGGATACACGAGCGAGGAACTGAAGATCCTCCTGGGTCCCATGGCGGCCACGGGCGCGGAGCCGGTCGGGTCCATGGGCAACGACGCGCCGCTGGCCGTCCTGTCCAACAAGCCGCAACTGCTCTTTCACTACTTCAAGCAGCTTTTCGCCCAGGTGACCAATCCCCCACTGGACGCCATCCGGGAGGAACTGGTCACATCCGTGGACACGTCGATCGGACCGGAGCAGGACCTCTTCGCCGAAACGCCCGGGCACTGCCGCCAGCTTCGTATCGCGCGGCCGGTGCTGTCCAACGGGGAACTGGGCCGCATCCGCGAAATCGACCGGCCCGGACTGAAATCGGAGACGCTGCCGGCCCTGTTCGAGCGGTCCGCCGCTCCCGGCGCCCTCGAGGCCGCCGTGGACGAGCTCTGCCGGGAGGCGGGCCGCGCCATACGGGACCGGGGCGCGACGCTGCTCATCCTGTCGGACCGGGGTGTCGGGCCGGACCAGGTCCAGATCCCGAGCCTCATGGCCACCGCGGCCGTGCACCACTACCTCATCAGGGAGGGACTGCGGACCAGCGCGGCCATCGTGGTGGAATCGGGCGAGCCGCGGGAGGTCATGCAGTTCTGCCTGCTCATTGGCTACGGCGCCAACGCGATCAACCCCTATCTGACGCTGGAAACGGTGGAATGGATGAGCATCGACGGCCTGATCGATTCGCCGGTCGACGCGTCACCGGTCGACGGGGAAAAGGCCCGGGAAAACCTGCTCAAGGCCCTGTGCAAGGGCGTCCTGAAGACCATGTCCAAGATGGGCATCTCCACGATCAAGTCCTACCACGGCGCGCAGATCTTCGAGGCCATCGGACTGAAGCAGTCGGTCATCGACAGGTACTTCACCTGGACCGCGTCCCGCATCGAGGGCATCGGCCTGCCGGAGATCGAAGCGGAGTACCGGGAACACCACCATCACGGCTATCCGGACCGGCCGGTGGCGGACAACCAGACCCTGGACGTGGGCGGCTACTACCAGTGGCGCAGCGACGGCGAGCACCATCTCTTCAATCCCCATACCATCGCGCTGCTGCAGGCGTCGACGCGCACGGCCGACTACGAGCTTTTCCGGCAGTACACGGACCAGATCGACGACCAGACCAGGCTGCTGGGCACCCTGCGCGGCCTGTTCGACTACAGGCAGGTCCAGCCGCCCGTGCCCATCGAGGAGGTGGAACCGGCCTCGGAAATCGTCAAGCGGTTCTCCACCGGCGCCATGTCCTACGGTTCCATCAGCAAGGAGGCCCACGAGACCCTGGCCATCGCCATGAACCGCATCGGCGGCCGGAGCAATTCGGGCGAAGGGGGCGAGGACCCGGACCGCTACTACCCGGACGAGAACGGCGACTGGCGGAACAGCGCCATCAAGCAGGTGGCCTCGGGACGCTTCGGGGTAACGAGCAACTACCTGGTCAACGCCACGGACCTGCAGATCAAGATGGCCCAGGGTGCGAAGCCCGGGGAGGGCGGACAGCTGCCGGGACACAAGGTCTTCGAAGAGATCGCGCGCGTGCGCAAGTCGACCCCCGGCGTGGGGCTCATCTCGCCGCCGCCTCACCACGACATCTACTCCATCGAGGACCTGGCGCAGCTGATCCACGACCTCAAGAGCGCCAACGACCGCGCCCGCATCCACGTCAAGCTCGTGGCCGAGGTGGGCGTGGGCACCGTCGCGGCCGGCGTGTCCAAGGGCAAGGCCGACGTGGTCCTCATCAGCGGGTACGACGGCGGCACGGGCGCCTCGCCGGAGTCGTCCATGAAGCACGCCGGCGTGCCCTGGGAACTGGGCGTCGCCGAGACCCAGCAGGTGCTCGTACAGAACGACCTGCGGGGCCGCATCGTGGTGCAGACCGACGGCCAGCTCAAGACGGGCCGCGACGTGGTCATCGCCTGCATGCTGGGCGCCGAGGAGTTCGGCTTTGCCACGGCCGCCCTGGTGGTCAGCGGATGCATCATGCTCCGCAAGTGCCACCTGAACACCTGCTCCGTGGGTGTGGCCACGCAGGACGAGGAACTTCGCAAGCGGTTCACGGGCCAGCCGGAGCACGTCATCAACTTCATGATGTTCATCGCCGAGCAGATGCGGGAGCAGATGGCCCAACTGGGATTCCGAACCATAAACGAGATGGTGGGGCGCACCGACTGCCTGGACACGCGCAAGGCCATCGACCACTGGAAGGCGAAGGGCCTGGACTTCACCCGGATGCTCACGCCGGCCGAAGCGCCGGACCACGTGGCCCGGTACTGCTGCGAAAGCCAGGACCACGGCCTGGAGAAGAAGCTTGATCAGCGGCTCATCGAATTGTCGACGGAAGCCCTCGAGGACCGCCAGCCCGTGGTGCTGCGGCACGCCATCCACAACATCGACCGGACCACGGGCGCCATGCTCAGCGCGGAGGTGTCGCGCAGGCACGGCGAGGAGGGCCTGCCGGAGAACACGATCCGGGTCAGGCTGCACGGGTCGGCCGGCCAGAGTTTCGGGGGCTTCCTCGCGCCGGGCATCACCTTCCTCTTGGAAGGCGAATCCAACGACTACACGGGCAAGGGGCTGTCCGGTGGCATCATGGCGGTCTTCCCGCCCGAAAACGCCGGGTTCGTGCCCACCGAGAACGTGATCATCGGCAACGTGGCCCTCTACGGCGCCACCGGCGGCCAGGCCTATTTCCGCGGGCGGGCCGGCGAGCGGTTCGCCGTTCGGAACAGCGGCGCCGAGACCGTGATCGAAGGCATCGGCGACCACGGCTGCGAGTACATGACCGGCGGCCGCGTGGTCGTCATCGGTCCGGTGGGCCGCAACTTCGCCGCCGGCATGAGCGGCGGCGTCGCCTACGTGCTCGACGAGAAGGGCGTCTTCCCGGGCCTGTGCAACCGGGAGATGGTGGACCTTGAACCGCTGGTGGACGACGAGGACATCGCCGAAGTACGGCGGCTCATCGAAGCCCACGTGCGCCATACCGGCAGCGACAGGGGCGAAGACGTGCTTGCCCGCTGGGAGGAGCTGCAGGACGCCTTCGTCAAGGTCATGCCCGTCGACTACCGCCGCGCGCTGCAGGAAATGGCGGCCCGGGCGGCAGAGGAAGCGAAGACCAACGGACATGCCGTGGAGGCCGCGCGCGAAACGGTTCCCGTGGGCGTGAACGACGGCAAGGGGTAGGGCGGGAAGCAACTCGGCTCACGAATTGGAACCGCGCGTCAAGGCGCAAAATACAGCGCCACATTCCGGCGCGGCTTTCGAGCTCGGAACGGAACTCGGAACAGAAAACGCATTTATGGGAAAAACCACCGGCTTCATGGAATACGAGCGGGGAACCGCGGGTTACCGGGACCCCGTCGAACGCGTCGGCGACTGGGAAGAATTCCTCCTCCCCATGGCGGAGGATTCGTTGCGGGAGCAGGGCGCGCGCTGCATGGACTGCGGCATCCCCTTCTGTCACACCGGGGTGCCGATGGGGAAAGGACCCGGCGCCTCGGGCTGCCCGCTGAACAACCTGATCCCCGACTGGAACGACCTGGTCTACAGGAACCACTGGAAGGAAGCCCTCCAGCAACTCCACAAGACCAACAACTTCCCCGAATTCACCGGGCGCGTCTGTCCCGCGCCCTGCGAGGGGTCCTGCGTCCTCGGCATCAACGCCAACCCGGTGACGATCAAGACCATCGAGTGCGCCATCGTCGACCGGGGTTTCGAGGAAGGCTGGATCCGGCCCGAACCGCCCCCGGAACGGACCGGCAAGAAGGTCGCGGTCATCGGTTCCGGACCCGCCGGCCTGGCCTGCGCCGCCCAGCTCAACCGCGCCGGCCACAACGTGACGGTCTACGAGCGGGCCGACC
This sequence comes from bacterium, assembly GCA_965202605.1. GTDB lineage: Bacteria > JAAXHH01 > JAAXHH01 > JAAXHH01 > JAAXHH01 > JAAXHH01. The sequence goes on along the minus strand of OZ241838.1, from coordinate 120,943 downwards.
GGCCCGGCGGACTGCTGATGTACGGCATCCCGAACATGAAACTCGACAAGGAGAAGATCGTCCAGCGCCGCCTCGACCAGATGGCGGCCGAGGGCGTCGAATTCGTGACCGGCGTGGAGATCGGGAAGGACGTGCCCGCCGCGGACCTGGGCAACGGGCACGACGCGGTGGTCATCTGCACCGGGGCCACCAAGCCCAACGACTTCGTGCGCAACGCACCGGGGCGGGATCTCGACGGCGTCCACTTCGCCATGGAGTTCCTCCACGCGAACACGAAAAGCCTGCTGGATACCGGACACGAGGACGGCGACTACATCTCGGCGAGGGACAAGCACACGATCGTCCTGGGCGGCGGCGATACGGGCACCGACTGCGTGGGCACGGCCCTCCGCCACGGCTGCAGGACGATCAACCAGTTCGACGTGATCCCCAAACCGCCGCTCGAACGGGCGGCGGGCAACCCCTGGCCCGAGTGGCCGGTGGTCTACAAGCTCGACTACGGCCAGGAAGAAGGCAAGGCCCTCTTCGGCGACGACCCCAGACGCTACGACACCAGCACCGTCGAATTCATCGACGACGGTCACGGCAAGATCAAGGCACTGCGCACCATCGACCTCGACTGGTCCGTCCCCAGCAACGGGGCGCCCTTCAGCCCCAAGAAAGGCACGGAACAGGAGTGGCCCGCCGACCTCGTCCTCCTGGCGATGGGATTCTCCGGCCCGGAGGATCCGGTAATCGATCAGCTTGAAGTGGAAAGGGACGGCCGGTCAAACGCCCAGGCCGAGTATGGGAAGTACGCCACGAACGTGGAGCACGTCTTTGCGGCCGGCGACGCCCGTCGCGGCCAGAGCCTGGTGGTCTGGGCCATCCACGAAGGCCGCGGCGCCGCGCGGGAAGTGGACCGCTATCTTATGGGGAGTACGGATCTGCCGTGAGTTTGGGCGTGGAAGTATCGCATACACGCTGAAGGTTATCACACCCCTTGAGATTTTACCCCCCGATTACAACCCCCCGTCCGACTTTTCTTTCTACCTCAATCCGACCTGGCGGGATTTGGTCTCTAACTGCCAGTTTGCGATGGATTTTGAAGAAAAATACGATATTTGTAGCCAAACGTTGACTAAAGGCTTCAGGAACAGATAATCTCAACAGTCGATTCATGCCGCTGGGAGTTTGTAATGGCAAAGAAATCCTGGATGAACGTAGTCATAAAAGCTGCCCTGATAACAGGCGGTGTCGCCTTGTATGTATTCGTGGAGACCGGAACTCGGGATCAACTGTCTAGAATGGAAGGCAAGATAGACCGGGTAGAGACGAAACTCACAGCCCGGATAGACCGGGTAGAGACGAAACTCACAGCCCGGATAGACCGGGTAGAGACGAAGCTGATGGCCCAGATAGCCCGGGTAGACACCCGGATAGACCGGGTAGACTCGAGGATAGACCGGGTAGAGACCAGGCTAGACCAGGTAGAGACCAGGATAAATCGGGTAGAGACTAAGATCGATGAGATAAGTGGGTATCTCAGGTACAAATTCGGTGGAACCGAGGATGAAAGTTCACCGTCTGGTATGAAGGAGTAAGACCCGTGCTGATAATCCGTATACGATTGACGCCCCGGCAACAACGATAGTCACCGGGGCGTTTTTATTTGTACGGATACAGCAAAACTCAGAGGATAACTGTCGCTGGCGACGATGGTAAGTCTCTTGTCACGCCGACTTGCGCGACTGATTACGCCGACTTCCTCGACCTCTCCTGCAGATCGTACAGCGACGCAACCTCGTCTTCATAGCGCGGAATGGGGAAATCCGTCATGGTGAATCGGGCCTGGGATGCCCGCTTGCCGCGGACCAGCCGGCTGTGCGCCTCGACCTTGTCCGACATGACCCCGCAGTGGATAGGGAAGGCATCAGCCGCGCGGTAACTCAGGATGAGCGTCTTTCGCGGCCGGTCCGACGAGTTGATGGCCGAGGCGTGGGGCGTCATGGCGCTCATGAAGATTGCCGTGCCCCCGGTGCCCTCCAGCAGCACGGCCTCCGAGTCGTCCACCTCCTCCGTGACCTTGCCCCGGAAGAACCCCTCCGTGCTGTGGCTCATCAGCGCTTCCGTATGGCGCCGCGGAATGACCTTCAGGCAACCGTTCTCCTCGGAAGTGTCGTCAAGGTAGAAAAGGATCGACACCGAGTCGCGGTTGGTCAGGGGGTAGTAGGACAGGTCCTGGTGCCACTCCACGATGGACCCGATGTTCTGCGGCTTCATGTTGATCTTGCTGTAGTGGAAGAGCAGGTTCGGACCGAACAGTTGTTCGACGCAGTCCAGCAGGGCGGTCGATTCCGAGAAATCCCTGTAGGGCTGATAGTACGTGCAGGGTTCGTAGATACGGCGCACAAGCGTGCCGTCCGGTTCCTGGTTCGGCTCCATCTCCATGCGCGCGGCGTCGTGGTTCGCCTTCGTGTTGCCTTCCGATACCCGATCTATTTCCGCCTTCAGCGATGCCAGGTCGTCCCCGGAAATGAAACCCGGGTACACGACGTAGCCTTCGCGGTTGTAATGTTCGATTTGGGCCGGGGTGAACATGGGGTCTCCGGGGGGTGTTTAGCTTTTTTTCGGCTAGTCTGGTTTGATGCAGAAAGTAGGTATTGCAGCGGGTTGCGTCAAGTAGATATGATGGTGGGTCGCGGTAGAGGCAAGCCGTCTTCATGTACTTGATTGACGAGACAGACGAGTATGTTACGATATTGCGGAACGGCTTTCGTCCATATAGATCCAATATCAGGAAACGGGTCGATCCTCAGCAAAGGGAACCGGGCGACAGAATTGACAACCCAGGCGAAAAACTTAAACTGACCGTGGGTTTCGTATCGGACGCTCAGAACGGCAACAGGGTGAAAAACAGAGGAAAACACTGCAAGACTAAAGGATCAGTAACCGGGAAGTTGTGAGTAGAGATCTGACAGGACGTGGCCAGCGTTTGTCGAACTCAACCGAAAAGAAGATATTCGTGATTGCCGATCCGAATGGCGCGGGCAAGACGACGTTCGCTACAGAGTTCCTGCCCAACGAGGCGGATTGCCCTATCTTCGTCAACGCCGATCTCATAGCAACGGGCCTGAACCCGTTTCGCCCGAACGCGATCACCGTACAGGCCGGACGGATGATGTTGAAACAGATTCACGACCACGTGCGCAAAGGCGACAGTTTCGCATTCGAGACGACTTTGAGTGGACGTGGCTATGCTCGCCGGATTCCTCGCTGGCAGGAACAAGGCTATCGGATCAAGTTGTTCTTCCTGCGTTTGCCAAACCCTGAAGCAGCAGTCGCCCGCGTTGCTCAGCGCGTTTCGGAAGGAGGGCACGACGTGCCCGAGCCGGTGATTCGCAGGCGGTTCGACGCCGGATGGACCAACTTCGTGCAGGTCTATCGTGACCTCGTCGATGAAGGGGCTTTATACGGCAATTCAGGCGATGAACCGAAACTGCTGGAGGAGATGAGTCAGAGATGAATTCAAAGAATCGGAAACCAAATGAAACAAAACGGGACCCGGATTTCATCGGTGCCGAGGCCGCCATGCACCGGGCGGCCAAACGGGCTCGTCTTCGGGCCGAGGAAGTTGCCAGGAACGCTGCAACATCGGAGCCAGCTGTCCCCGAGCCCGGTGATTTGAAAGCAGCATGGATCAATCTCGATGCAAGAACCTGGAAGACTGTCCTAATGAACAGAGATACCGTCCTGAACGAGTTGCGAACGCACAAGGCAACGCTCGCGGAACTATACGGCGTTACCAAACTCGCCCTTTTCGGTTCCTTCGCCCGAGACCAGGCAACAGACGGCAGCGACATCGATATTGTGGTTCATTTCAACTCGCCAGCGACATCAGAACGGTATTTTGGTGTCCAGCTCTACCTGGAAGACCTGCTGGGTTATCCAGTCGATCTGGTAACAGACAAAGCGCTGCGGGCGGAGATACGACCTTATGTAGAACGGGAAATGGTCAATGCCTGAAATCCACAATGAAGAGCGTAGTTGGCGGCTCTTTATTCAGGATATGATCGAATCCTGCGAAAAAGTACAGTCGTATACGGATGGACTGGATCATGAGGCGTTCAGTGCGGATACACTCGTCTACGATGCCACTTTGCGCAATCTCGTACTGATCGGCGAGGCGGCAAACCATATTCCAAGCGATATACGTGAGGCGCATCCCGAGATACAATGGCGCCGAGCCATTGCAACACGAAACCGCTTGGCTCACGGTCACTCGAGGATAGACGACGACGTTGTCTGGGACGTCATCCGGACCGACGTACCAGGACTGCTGCACGATCTGCGAAACCTGCTGAACGCTGTGAACGAGGAATCCAGGTAGAGAAAGCCGTGGGACTGGATATTTGCAGCAAGTGTGCGCACAACCACTCCAACAACGGTTATACTATTGAGTAGTTTTACTCAATCCGGCTCACGCTCACCGTGTGATGGTTTCCGCTCACCCTCGTGTCGCCTCCCGCTCACCCTGAGACGGTTCAGGGCGCCAGCCATGCCGGCACATTCGGGGTGCCCGCAATTCGGCGCAACATCTGCCGCCGCGGGATTGCCACGGTCGCGCGGGAGCGTTCCCCGGTAACCGTCGCATCGATCTCCGAGGCGGCCCGCAGGCCCGATTCGAGGGCGCCCTGCATCCACCCTCGACTCCCCGAGGCGTGCTCGCCGGCGAAGTGAATGGGGCCCTCGGGTGATGCCAGTTCAGGGTGCTCCGAGAACGGGGGAGCGGAGGAGGCGAAAGCCGCCCCGATCCAGGGCTGGTGCTCCCACGCGAAGTGGGTTCCGTGTTCCGCAACCTCGCGCGAGCCGGGGAACAGGCCATCAAAGCGGTCAATGAAGCCGGGCACGATGGCGCCGGGATCCATCGCCGCGACCCCTCGCGCCATGTCTCCGAACATGTAGGACATCAGAATGCCCCGAGGCCCCTCCTGGTTCCAGGTGGGATGCCAGAATTCCGAAAACCCCTCCACATACGACAACCCCCATCCGTTCAAGCCGTCGTCCTCCCAGATTCGTTGCTCATACTGGACGTAAACCCGGGTGACGTCCGCGTAGGAGAGGGCTTCGAAGGCCGCTCGCTTCGATTCCGAGAGGACGGGATCGAACACGATCCTGTCGATGACGGGGAGAGGGACCGTGCAGATGAGGCGGCTGCCCCTCAGTTCGTCCGCGGCGTGTCCGTAGGTGGCCACCACCCCGGTCTCATCCCGGACCACGCTCGTCACCGGCGAGCCGAGCCGCACACGGTCTCCGAGCGCTTCGGCGAAGGCCATCGGCAAGGCATCGGTCCCGGCCGGAATCTTGAGCCACGCGACCCGCCCTCCAAGGAACTCGCCCGGCGTCTGCCGCTCGCGGGCTCCCTGGTCGGAAACGACGAGGTACCCACCCTCCTGCGGATAGAAGGGAGATGTCTCGATGCCGAAGTGGTCGATGTAGCCGAGCGTCAGGTCATGGCCTGGCGGGATACGGGCCGGGCCGGTTTCGGCGATGAGCCCGTCGTCGAAGGGATCGCGAAGCGTCTGTGCCCGGCCGCCGGGCGCGTTGCTTGCTTCCAGGACCCGGACGTCGTGCCCCGCCCGGACCAGTTCGTATGCGGCGACCAGCCCGGACAGACCGGCGCCCACTACGATCACGTCGACCCGATCTTCAGCAGGTGGTGGCGGCTCGGGAGTTGGTGGCGGCGGCTCGGGCGGCTCGGGCGGCTCGAGCGGCTCACTAACGTCCGGTCCCATGACGTTGTCCGAGCAGCCGGTGCCCAGGAATAGAGAAACCAGGGCGCCGCCGGCCCGGGCGAGGAAGTTCCGGCGGCTGACAGGTGTCTTTTTCTTGTTGGCCGTCACTTGACCCAGGTCGGTCCAGCGGATTTCCTCCCTCAATCTTCGGGTCAAATGTCCATGCCCTCCCCGAGTTCTTCCTCGGCCAACTCCTTTTCCACAACGGGATCCAGTTTCGCGCATTCCCGTGCCAGGCGGACCCGCTTGAGCCGATCGAGTTTTTCTAATACGGCCTCTTCTATTGCCTGGCTTCTGTTTTTAGAGGACTGCTGCATAATTAAACAGTCTGGTTGCTTGACGATTTCCTCGTCTATAGTAATAACGATCTTGGATTTCAGGATGGGGAACCTCTCAAGTATGGCAATACAACATACTCCTAGTAAAGTCAAGTGCTCCGATTCGATCGCTGAAGCTCAGAAGAATGAAGTTCGGAGACCGTCGCTGGCTGGCCCTGTGTAAGAGAAGAGATGAATGAACATTGAGTGAATCAGCGAAATCACTGTCTCTGTGTACTTGTATGACGAAACGGTTGGCTACAGGGAGGGAGATCGGGGTATCCGGTTTACTCTTGACAAGTGTCAATTGACACTTTACAGTATCAATGATAAGAAGCATCCAACATCGTGGGCTAAGACGCCTCTACAATCGCGGCGACCCCAGCCTCATTCGTCCCGATTTGCGCGACAGGGTCGAAGTGATGCTGGCGCAACTCGACGTGGCGGGAACCGCGCATGCCATGCGTCTTCCCTCATACCGGCTGCATGCTCTCAAGGGAAACCTTACGGGCTATTGGGCGGTCACCGTAAAGGCCAACTGGCGCATCATCTTCCGTTTCGAAAACGGGGAGGTCTACGACGTTGACCTGATCGACTATCATTAAATGGACGATTTGTGTATTGAGGAGGACCACGATGCCAATGAAGAACCCGCCGCACCCTGGCAAGGTGGTACGCGTGTCGTGCCTGGAGCCGCTTGGTCTGAGCGTGACCGAGGGCGCCAGGGCGCTGGGGGTCAGTCGTCAGGCGCTTTCCAATCTGGTGAATTGCCGTTCGCGGATATCCGGCGACATGGCGGTCCGGCTGGCAAAGGCCTTCGGCTCGACCACGGAGACCTGGATACGCCTTCAGGCCGCTTACGACGTCGCGCAGGCTCGGGCGAAAGAGGACCAGATCGAGGTTGAGCGCTACGTACCGCAATCGGTCTGACCAGGAGAGCCACTGCCGATGCCCTTCGTCTCCAACGCCCGGATGTACGCCGTGAGTCCCGAAGCCGAAGCGGCCTGGAAGGATCTCATCGCCCACGTCGCCGAGGACGCCGGCACGTCGTTCGACTACGTCAAGTACCCGGCGCCGCAGCCGCTCGAGGAGCTCTGGCGCCGCAACGACATCGGCTGCGTGCAGATGTGCGGATACCCGATCGCGCTCAACCTCGCCGACGTGGTGCCCCTGGCATCGCCCATTCCCGCCGCGTCCTGGGCCGAGGGCGAGGCGCTGTCCCGGACCGACCTGATCGTGCGCGAAGATGCGCCCTACCGCGTCCTGTCCGACACCTTCGGAGGAACCGTGGGCTGGACCGTCGCGCACTCGCAGTCGGGCTTCAACGCACTCAGACATCATCTTCTGCCCTACCGCAGCGAAGACCGACCGCGCCTCTACCGCCGCTCTGTCGGCAATCTCGTCACCGCGCGGCGGATCCTTGAAAGCGTGGCGGACGGCAGTATCGACGTCGGTCCGCTGGACGCCTACTGGCACGTGCTCGCCAGGAAGTACCAGCCACGGCTGACGGAGAAGGTCCGCGTATTGGACGCGACGGCGACCGTGCCGATGCCGGCGTTCGTCGCCGTACCCGCGTTGCCCCGGCACACGGTCGATCGTCTGCGCGAGGCATTCGCGGCCGCCCATGCGCGGCCCTGGTTCGCTCCGTTCAGAAATTCGCTCCTGATCAAGGGATTTGCGACGGTGACGCGCGATGCATTTTATCGTACTTTAGAATGGTCACAGGCCGCCGAGGCTGCGGGTTATCCTGAGCCCGCGTGAATCCGACGGCCGACAGCAGTTTGAGCCGTCGACCGGCGGCGCGTACGCACGGTTGCGGCCAGCCGCGCAAACCCGACCGCCGATCAACCGCGATCAACCGTCGACCACCAGCCCGCGTAAGTCCGGCAACCGACGGCCGCGCAGGCGCAGCTACTGGCAATAGACAAACTGTGAGCTAACCAACATGACCTATGATTTTGATCTCGGAAGCTGGTCCCGCAAAGTCACGACGGACTCGGATGACGCCCAGCTTTGGTACGACCGCGGGCTGAACTGGACCTACGGCTTCAACCACGAAGAAGCGGTTGCCTGTTTCAGACGCGCGGTCGAAGCGGACCCCGCCTGCGCGATGGCCTGGTGGGGGATCGCCTACGCGAACGGCCCCCACTACAACCGGGCCTGGATCAGGTACACGGAAGCCGAAATCGCCGCAACCCTGCCGGTCTGCCATGACGCGGTGACGACCGCGGTATCGCTCGTCGGCCATGGGACGCCGGCCGAACAGGCCCTCATCCGGGCGCTGTCGAAGCGATACCGGAACGGCGACGAGCGCGACACCGGGGTGCTGGACGCCTGGCACTGGGACTACGCCGCCGCCATGCGCGATACGAACAAGGCATTCGAGGACGACGCCGACATCGCCGCCCTCTATTTCGACGCGGCGATGAACTGCACGCCGCGCCAGCTCTGGGACCTTCAGACCGGAAAGCCCAACCCGCGCGGCCATACGAGCGAGGTGATGCCGGTGATGGACGCCTGGATGGAGCGGATCGGGAATAACGGCCCCATCCATCCGGGCATCTGCCACCTGTACATCCATATGCTGGAAATGTCGCCCATGCCGGAACGCGGGCTCAACGCGGCCGACCTCTTGCGCGGGCTGCTGCCCGATGCTGGACACCTGGAGCACATGTCGGCCCACGTCTACGTCCTCTGCGGCGACTGGGCGCAGTCGGTGGTCCAGGGCGAACGGGCGGTCTCAGCCGACGACAAGTATCTTGCTTATGCCGGAGACCGGAACTTCTACACCACCATGCGGTGTCACGACCTCCATCTATACATGTACACCGCCATGTTTCTCGGCCAGTTCGGCAAAGCCACCCATGCCGCCAACCGGATCCGCGCGATGGCCACGCCCGATCTGATCGCCCGGAGCGCGCCTTTCATGGCCTCCATACTCGACGGCTACTCCGCCATGAGTACGCACGTCCTGGTCCGCTTCGGCCGCTGGCACGATCTGATCGCATCGCCCAGGCCGCAGGAGCCATCGCTTCGACCGATCGAAACCGCCATGCATGCTTATGGGCAAGGTGTGGCGCACGCCGCCCTCGGCCATATCGAAGAGGCCGAAGCCGCACGCGACGCGTTCGACGAGGCCGCGGCAAAAATCCCCGAGGACGCGATCTTTCTCAGCAACACGGTGCGGGACATGCTCCGCATCGGCGCGGCCATGCTCGACGGCGAGCTCGAATACCGGAAGAAGAACTACGATCGTGCGTTCACCAGCCTGCGCCTTGCCGTCTCGCGCGACGACGCGCTCAACTACACCGAACCCTGGGCCTGGATGCATCCCCCGCGCCACGCCCTCGGCGCACTCCTCGCCGAGCAGGGGATGTTCGATGAAGCCGAAGCCGTGTTCCGCGCCGACCTCGGCTACGACAGCAGCCTTCCGCGCTGCTGCCAGCATCCCGACAACGTATGGGCGCTCCAGGGACTGGTTGAATGCGTCGAACACGGGGGAGACGCCAACGAGCTTCGTCTGCTGCGGCAGCGGCTGGAGTTCGCAAAAGCCCGTGCGGACGTTCCTATCGAAACCTCCTGCTACTGCCGGGCCATGAGTAAAATGCGTGAGTTACAAGGAGGTATAACCACGGGCGGGCGTAAGTTCACCAGGGACGAATTGAATGAGCGCTGATCAGAACCCACGCCAACCGGGTATGGCGGCCGCCTGCCGGATCCACCCCGCCAACTGCTCCGTGTCGAAGTCGCCCTCGTAGATGTCGATCCAGCGCGAATCCCTGTCCTTGCCCGAGCCGGGCGGAACGGGGCTCAGTGCCGCGCCCCGGAAGAACGTCACCTTCACGTAACGCGTGAATACGTGGCAACTCAGGAACCAGCCCTGGTCCTCGATGCCATAGAAGGGCGAGTTCCACCGCACGGCCTTGCGCACGCCGGGCACGGTGCGGACGATGAGTTCGTCGAGGCTGCGTCCCAAATCGCTCTTCCAGCCCGGCATGGCCGCGATGTAGGCCTGCACGGGGGCGTCTCCGTCGGCCTTCGCGATCTGAGGGTTGCCGCCCGACAGGAGAACCGGCTTCTTACCAGCCCCTCTTGAGGCGGCCTTCGCCGCCGGCTTCGTTGACTTTTTGGATTTCTTGCCTGTCATTACGATCACTCCGCGTCTTTCGGCTGTTTGCGATTTCCGGTACGATTCCGGGTCGGCGTTCAGATAATATCAGACAATATCAAACAACATCAGACAACATCAGACAACATCAGACAACATCAGACATGTATGCGATTCGGCATGATTCACTTCTGAATCTCGCGCGCAACCTCCTTCCAAATCGTTAAGCCTTACTTACCAATGTACATCTAAACTCGAAAACCGACAATCCGGCATGATCGCGTGAACGGCTGAAGTCCGGCCGGCCGAGTTCCGGTCCACCAAGGTCCGATTCGCCGAAGTCCGGTCCGCCGAAGTCCGGTCCGCTGAAGTCCGGCCGGATGTGGTTTTGCGTTGACACCGGTAGTACGCGGCGGATAATTGGATGTACGGTTTTGGACGAACGACACGATCTCTAAAGATAACGAGTTGCAGAGACGAAGGGTCGCATCTTGGATTTCGAACAGATCGCCTTTGCCCTGGGCGACCTTGCCTGGCTCGCCATAGCGTTCGCGCTGGGTCTGCTGTCCAGGGCCGTCGGACTGCCGCCCCTGGTCGGATTCCTCTGCGCGGGATTCGTGCTCAATCTGTACGGAATCGGCGGCGGAGAAGTGCTCCGGAGGCTGTCGGACCTCGGCATCACCCTGCTGTTGTTTATCGTCGGTCTCAAGCTGAAACTGCGGACCTTCGCGCGACCGCAGGTCTGGGCCGTCACCGGTCTGCACATGGCCGTCGTAGTGCTGATCTTCGGAACGGTAATCTTTGCCTTCGCGCTTCTGGGGACGTCGCTCTTCTCCGGCCTTGATCTCGGCCGGTCTTTGCTGATCGCCTTCGCATTGAGTTTTTCCAGCACGGTGTTCGTCGTGAAGGTGCTGGAAGAGAAGGGGGAGACGGCTTCGCTGCATGGCCGGATCGCCGTGGGCATACTTATCGTACAGGACCTGGCCGCCGTCGTATTTATCGCGCTCTCGACGGGCCTGAGCCCGTCTTTCACGGCGCTGCTGGTTCTGCTTCTCATTCCGATGCGGCCGCTGCTGGTTTTTATTCTTCGGCGCGTCGGCCACGGCGAACTCCTGGTCCTCTACGGCTTTCTGCTTGCACTGGGCGGCGCGGAGCTATTCGAGCTGGTCGGCCTGAAGGGCGACCTGGGCGCCCTCGCCCTGGGCGTGCTGATCGCCAATAACAGTAAAGCCGACGAAATGGCCAAGACCATGCTCGGCTTCAAGGATCTCTTCCTGCTCGCCTTCTTCCTCTCCGTCGGCCTGTCCGGCCCGCTGACGCTGGACGTGGTGCTCGTCGGCGCGGCCATTACGCCGCTGGTACTGCTCAAGTCCGCGTTCTTCTACGCCCTGCTTACGGGGTTCAAGTTGCGGGCCCGGACCTCGCTCATGGCGTCGCTCAACCTGACCAACTTCAGTGAATTCGGGCTTATCGTCGCGGCCATCGGCGTTGGCAACGGCTGGCTCGACGGCCGCTGGCTGATCGTCATCGCGAGCGCCCTGGCCCTGTCCTGCGTCATCGCGGCGGGCCTCAATGTCTGGTCCCAACAGATCCACGCCCGGTACCGGACGTGGTGGAACCGCCTTCAACGGCCCGTGCGGCTCGCCGATGACCGGCTGTTCGATATCGGCGGGTCGAGGATCGCGGTAATCGGCATGGGCCGCGTCGGCACCGCGGCGTACGACAACATGCATCGGCTTCACGGCGGGACCGTCGTCGGCGTGGACGTCGACGCGGTAAAAGTAGAACGTCTGCAGTCTCATGGCCGCCACGTGCTGCTGGGCGACGTCAGCGACGCGGACTTCTGGGATCGCGTGCGGGAAGCCCACACCCTGGAACTGGTGATGCTGACGCTGCCGAACCTGGCCGCCAACCTCGCCGTCCTCGATCAGCTCAAGACCGCCGCGTTCAGCGGCCGGGTAGTAGCCACGGCCCGTTTCCCCGATGAGATCGAGCCCCTCGAAGCAGCCGGCGCATCGAGCGTGTACTACCTCTACGCGGAGGCTGGTTCGGGATTCGCCGCGCACGTGGCCGAGCAGACGCGTTCGGACGTGCCGTGAGGTGGCAGACTTGCCGCCGACAGGGGAACGGGCAGGATCTTGTTCGTAGGGTGCGCCGGGTTGCGGCGCCGGTCTGGGAATTTACGCTGTTGAGTAGTTTTACTCAATATCGTAAATCCGGAATACTGCGGTTGAATGAGCGTGTTTGGGTTTGAGAATACCGTCTCAACTCAATTGTGTAACTGTAGTGTATGAGAAAAGACTTGTGCAGTGAACGGTATTACCGTACACTAAGACACGGTAATACGCTCAGTAAGTCATGGAGGACTGCGCAGATTATTGGAGAATGACGATTCCAGGTTTGTCAGGCCAGACCTGATCGCCCGTGTTCGGAGGATTTTGAGGATTACCACTGATGGCCGCCGGCAAAATCAATGTTAAAATGACCCCTTCCCACCCGGGAGACTTCATTCGCGCAGAGATTATCGAGGAATTTGATCTCAGCGTCACGAAGGCTGCCGAGATTCTACGCGTCCGCCGGGCAACACTCTCCGCTTTGCTCAATGGCAACGCGTCTCTGTCGGCGGAAATGGCCTTGCGTATCGAGAAGGCCTTTGCGGTAAACATGGACATGCTATTGAGGATGCAGGCATGGTACGACGCCTCTCAGATGCGTGCGCGTGCTGGTGAGATCGACGTTCAGCGGTACGAGCACCACCTGGCCTGACGCAGTTCGTTCTTTGCTCGATGCTTGTATTGAAGGTGTATTGAAAATGTAGAAAGAGGGTATCCCCAATATGCATTTCCACTGTCATTCCACCCGCGTATCGACTCCGCCTTCTTCCACCCGTACTACTACTCCGCTCAAAAAGAAACCTGCCCGAAGAAAACCGATCCACACCCTGTTCCTCCTCGCACTGTTTGCCCTCGTCGCCTGCGGCAAGGACAGCCCCACCCGATCAGCCGGACCGGCGAACGTGGTCGTGACGCCAAAGACCGTTACGCTGACCGCGATCGGCCAGTCCGTGCAGCTCGACGCGCGGGTGCAGTACGAGGCCGGCGCGGCCTCGTCGGGGCAGGCGGTGGTCTGGGCGAGCCGGAATCCTTCCGTGGCCTCCGTGAGCAGCGGAGGGCTCGTCACCGCGCTCGGCAACGGAACGGCGGATATCACGGCCACCGCGGGACAGAAACAGGGAAGGTCTGCGGTTACGGTATCCCAGTCGGCGCGGACGATCACTATCGAGCCGTCCACGGTAACGCTGACCGAGGCCGGCGAGACCGCCCGGCTGCAGGCTTCGGTGCTGGACGAAAACGGCCAGGTCGTCGATGGCGCGGCGGTGAAGTGGGCGATCAGCGACGAGTCGGTGGCGACCGTAAGCGACGAGGGCCTGGTTTCGGCCGTGCGGAGCGGCAGCGCGGTCGTTACCGCCACCTCCGGCGAGATTTCGGCCAGCGTGACCGTGACCGTAACCATCGATATCAGCGATCGCACGACGCTGATCGATTTCTACCACGCGCTGGATGGTCCGGACTGGAACGACAGCGAGCACTGGTTGAGCGAAGATCCCCTGACCGAATGGCACGGCGTAACGACCGACGCCAACGGACGGGTGATCCGGCTGGAACTGCGGTCGAACAACCTGTCGGGCGGGTTGCCCGCAAACCTCGTCAATCTTGCCCTGCTGAGGGAACTGGATCTGGCGGGCAACCAGGTATCGGGCGCCATCCCGGTCGAACTTTCCCAATTCGACGAACTGAGGATCCTCGATCTCGGCGCCAACGAAATGTCGGGAAACGTTCCCGACGAGCTCGCGTCGCTTGCCAACCTGGAAGTACTGAATCTCGGAAACAACAACCTGTCGGGATCAGTACCCGCGGAACTGGGGCAGGTGGCCAGCCTCAGGCGACTGGACCTGGGCGGCAATGATCTGACCGGCACGATCCCGCCGGAACTGGGTCGACTTTCCAGTCTCGAGCGCCTGGAACTGGACAACAACGAACTTGCCGGAACCATCCCTTCCGAAACAGGACAGCTGTCTCAGTTGGAAGCACTGCTCCTGTACACGAACAAACTGACCGGTCCGATCCCGCCGGAACTGGGTAATCTGGCAAGCCTGGAAATACTGAACCTTTGGCAGAACGAGCTGTCGGGCGAGATCCCGGTTGAATTGGGTCAGCTTCAAAACCTGGAACGCATGGACCTCGATGAGAACAAGTTGTCCGGACCGATTCCCGGCGAACTGGGACAGTTCCACAATCTCGAGATCCTCTACCTCAACTCCAACAAGCTCTCGGGCGAGATCCCGGCGGTCTTTGGCGACCAGCCCAAGCTGCGCCTGCTGAGTCTCTATGGTAACGAACTGACGGGACCAATTCCCGTAGAACTGGGGCAACTCGCCAATCTCGAATTCCTTTACCTCCATAACAACGATCTGTCCGGACCTCTTCCATCCGAGTTGGGACGGCTCCAGGATCTCGAAGCGCTGTACGTTTCCGGCAACGAACTGTCCGGACCCGTTCCGTCCGAGCTGGGCCGACTCGACGATCTGGAATTAATGTACCTCCATGACAACCGGCTCACCGGCACGATACCCGGCACGTTTTCGGGTCTTTCGGACGTCACCCACTTTTTCTTTCATGAAAATGACGGGCTGTGCCTACCGAGCACCCCGGCCTTGCTGGCCTGGGTCGACGGCCTGGACGAATGGAATGGGTCGCGGTGCGACGAAGCCGGTTTCGCCGAGGGACTGCTCATGGTGGGCGAGGGCGCCGACAAGCTGTACAGACTGAATCCGAATACGGGGGAAGCCAGACCTGTGGGTGAAGCCGTGCGATTCGGCGTCGACGAGTACCAGCCCTACGGTCTGGCCGCGCATCACGGCACGTTGTACATGACGGGAGGATGGAACGCGGCGCTCTACGCGCTGGATCCGGAGACCGGCGTGGCCACGCGTGTCGGCGACGCCGTGGAATTCGGGGCCGGCGAATCCCAGCCCATGGGCCTGGCGTCCCACGACGGCACGCTGTACATGGCCGGCGGGACGCATACCCGGCTTTACGCGCTGGATACCGTGACGGGGGAAGCCGCCCCGGTTGGGAATGCCGAGGAGTTCGGTGTCGGTGAAGCCCATCCCTTCGGTCTCGCGTCCCACGGCGGCGATCTGTTCATGGTCGGCTACAACTCGGCCCGGCTGTACGTGTTGAATCCCGCCACCGGGACCGCGTCACCCGTTGGCGACGCGACCGACTTCGGCGTCGGAGAGGATCTGCCGACCGGGCTGACTTCACACCGAGGCGCGTTGTACATGACCGGCGGGTGGACGGCGAAACTGTATACCCTGGACGCGGAGACGGGGATGGCGTCGCCGGTCGGGAACGTCGACGAGGACGTCAATCAGTTCGGCGTCGACGAAGACGCCCCGACGGGCCTGGCTTCGCTGGTGCGCGTATCGCCCAGGAGAACCGTGCCTGTGGTGGTTCCGAATGTGTTCAAGGAGTGAGTTAGTCCAAATAAGGTTGTTCCAAATGAGGTTGTTCTTTTGGAATCATCAATTACTGAATTGCCTGTACCGTAGGAAAAGCAGGCGTCCGTAAATGGTTTAGAAGGGCTGGACGATGATGAGAGCGTGGATCTGGCTGGCAGGCGGCGCTGTTCTGGCAACGGTCGTTGTTATTGTCGCTTACCTGTACTGGTTCGATCCGGCAAGGCGCACTACCGAGCCTGAATTCTCAGGATTGAGCAGAACCGTTTCCGGAAACACGCTTCTTTCAGAATATGACCCGCCCGTGCGAATGACGTTCGACGAGGGATTCGAGTACATCGGGGGGCAGAAGTTCACCCTCTACGGCACAGCCGGCGTCGAGCAACACTTCTTTGTCGAAGAACATCCGGACGGAACACTGAAGGGCTTTTTCTGGATCCAGTTCGAAGGCTTCCTGCCCGATAACGACTACACCTACGACTATTCGGATTCTCCGCTGCGATTGCAGATCGGGGCATTCGATTTCTACACCGACACCGCGGCCGGAGCATCAAATCGGTTCATGCGACTCGGCTGGCCTGGAACCGACGGTTATCTCGCCCGCAAGTTCGCGGCCGACAAAGGGTATACCATGCCGGACGACTACGCCTACGCGCGGCTTGTACACATTCCGGACGACATGAACCGCAAAGAACTGTTGATCATCTTCATGGAAGACCTGGCGCCAACAGGTTGGACCGGCGAGGCATTGCGCGAGGGTGGAGCGCAGGAAGATCGCTGGTCCGAGGTCGAGGCCGCTCATCTCGACAGGATCAGGCGCGTGATGACGCTGGCTCGTCCTGGGTGACGCCGCGGTAGGATAATCGTCGGGGGCTGAAGTCCGCGGTCCGCTCTTGTCTTGAAGTATGCGTACGAAGGCAATAAACGATAAATGAGCGTGCCGTTTAAAAACCGAATTTAGCTATCCATCAAATCCCAAGCAATACGACGGGTTCCCGTCTATCTGAGTCGTTGAATGAAAATCGACCAGAAGTATTCAGCAGCATTCTGCAGACTAAGTTTAGCGTTCTGAAGTTGTCCTGTCTGTCCGATCTGAGCCATACCAATTGGCTTGAGAAATAGTGTGTAGCCGTCGTCGGCTACAGACATCGACTCGTTGCAACCGTTTCCGTTGCTCACCCCAAGGAGCTTTTTGCCAATCGCAGGGTCTGAGAATCACAGGAATAACCCTTGCCAAACCTTGTCTGTGCCGATCCATTGCACGTTCCATCTCAACATCACAGCAGTAATCTGAAGCGAGAAAATCCGCGCTGACAAGGAGAAGCACGATCTCTGCAGCGTCCAGCGGAACGAAAGAGCGTCATCGCTATCCTCTCTTCACACTAGCAGTTGCTGCTCATCCTGCGGTTCGGGAATCGGATCACCGAACTCACGGACAGTAACGAGCCTTGGATCTCTCATTTCATCGACCTGATTGACCGTGTTGCAGTGCGACTTCCCGCATTCTATTTCGTCGCCTAAGCTCCTGTCCCGGCATTCGAGATCGGTCTTTGCGGTGTTGGATCAGGCGAACTCGTAAACGGGTGTCTGGATTGTTCGCACGGGGCTGCGTCGTTCGCGTACGATCTTACGTAAACGCTCAACAGTTTCCGGTGAAAAATGGTTCTCCCCGGTCTCGACATTGACGCGCGCCGGAACGTTCTCAATGACAAAAAGCCGTCCGTCGACTTCGATGTGATAGGTGACCTTTTTTTCTACCAAAGTCTCGTTCCAGTCTGCTTTGTTAGCCATGACTTGATCTCCTTACCCTGAAGTCGATCCATCTTGCTGGATCGGGTTCGTACAGGGTGATGAGTTTTATGATCGCCCTTGATGGATAGCTACAATGTAAATGCAATGGCCTACTCGCCGCTGTGAACCCGAGCACCAGGCAACTCGGTCCAAACTTGTCTTCGGGATAGGTTTCGATAAGCTCGCACGTCGCGATGGCGTCGAGAACCTCCTCAACGGAGATGTTCCGAATGATGCTCTGATCCGTCGCATGTTGAGAATACTCGTAGCGACCATTCCTGATCCTTTGTTGTATCAGGGCGATTAGATCTACTTCGCGACCAACTCCCATGTTTGGGAACTCCACATATTCTCAATATTGCGCTATTCCAAGACGGTCGTCAGGTTCATCTTTCACATGTGCCTTACTGTTCAGCCACAAATGAAATGAAATACAAGGTAACAGCTAACGAAGATTTGAACAACACCCGTTACTGAAACACACGATTTCAATTCCTCTATACGTCAAAGACATGGGATTCTTGACAGTGTGGGACCCGACACACTTATTGACAAACTATACGTATATACATTCATGGCACTCCATTTCCCATGTCCGACCAGTTTTTCAAACAACCCATCCTCAACTCGCCGTACGAGTATCCCGGTCGCCATTGGGAACTGGATGAAGCCGGCCAGCCGACTCAGAAGATCGTCAATTCGAGGAGGCCGGCTGAGTTCATCACGCCGATTCCCAAACCGAAGCAGCAAAAGGGAACATCCGCCCAGCAGTCGGAATTGGGCCTGGGAGAAGCCACTGAAGTATCTACAGACAAACAGAAATACGAACACACCGAGATCATCAACGCGGTGCGGCGGCAGGTAGACGCATGGCGAAAGATCCCCAATCCACACCACGTCGTCGGCCCCTTCACCGTAGAGAGCCTGTCGCCGCACCGCCTGCTCGGAGTCAACGAAAATGACGATCTAATCGACAACGTTACTGAGTCCAAGTTAGGGTACGGCGAAAAGCAGGACTTCGCCGAGATGGTCCTCGAGAATCTCAAAATCTCCGGCGTCCAACAGGTGCACAAAGAGGACCACATCGCCTTCTCCGGGATCAGACCCTGGCCCGGGATCTTCGTCTGCGCTGAAGGAACCTACGTCGAAGGCAACGGCGACTCCGGCGCTGAGAAACGCGCCGGTATCTTCGTCGGCCCGGAATTCGGCACCGTCTCCCGCCCCGATCTCGTATCGGCGGTGCGCGAAGCCGCGGACGCCGACTTCGACGTGCTGGTGGCCTGCGCCTTCAACTACGACGCCCACGCCTCGGAGTTCAACAAACTCGGCCGCATCCCCGTCCTCAAGGCCCGTATGAACGCCGACCTCCACATGGCCGACGACCTCAAAAACACCGGTAAAGGCAATCTCTTCGTCATTTTCGGCGAACCGGACATAGAAATCATCGATGCGGAAGACGGTCAAATCCAGGTCAAAGTAAACGGTGTAGATGTTTTCCATCCGAACACGGGTGAAATACACAGCGACAGTACCGACGGAATTGCCTGCTGGTTCGTCGATACCGACTACAACGAGGAAAGCTTCTTCGTTCGCCACGCCTACTTTCTTGGTGCCAACGATCCGTACAAATCGCTGCGGACGACGCTCAAAGCCGAGATCAACCAGGAAGCATGGGAAACCCTTCACAGCGACACTTCCCGACCTTTCACCAGGCCGACGTCAGGTCGGATCGCGGTGAAGGTGATCAATCATCTGGGGGACGAGGTGATGAAGGTGTTCAGGGTATGAGGTCGCATATCTGAAGAAGGAAGTCAATCGGGGCGCTTCCCGCTTACCGGGATGTCCCTACAACGAAACATCCTGATACGGCATGAGGCCTATCGTAATGAGTGCATCCGAAAGTCGAGAAAGTATGGCTTTCTACGTCTAATCAGTATTACGGCCAGACATCAGATGCATGAGTGAATCGATGTAATTGCGTCATCTCGATTGCTACACAGAAGGGAATGAGGTATTTTGACTTGATCACACACGGCCTATCCCATCAGTTTCTCCGTGAAACCACAGGATGAACGAGGTAACACGATGAGTACCGCCTCACCAGGATTCACATTCAACGTCAGTAATCTGGGGAGCGTCCGAAACGGTTCCTTTAGATGGAAACCGCTCACGGTTTTCTGCGGACCGAACAATACAGGCAAAACCTGGGTGACGTATGCCCTGTATTTCTTTTTCAAGAATTACTACAAGACAGGATGCCCTTTTGAGGGAAGGTTCGAAGAAAGCGATGGCGAACGAAGTGATCTCGACAAGTTCAACAGGCGTCTATCAGCGGCGCTTCCCCTACTTTTCAATACGTCCAGAAACAGGTTTTCCGGTGCCCGATTTGAGGCTTCGGACGGGAATCTTAAAAACGAAACCGTGGAACCCGAGGACAATACACCAAGTGTTTTCTTGATTCCCGCCGAACGTAATGGTCTGCACCTCTTTTTCCGAGAATTAAGTACGCGTCGTACGGCCCTGCTGCACCATGCATCTAGAGAGAGCATCGATATTACGGAATTGCTTCGAGACGTGATGTTCTCGCGGTACGCCATTCCCATAGCAGACTACATCAACTGGCTTAACAGTCTTTCGGAACGGCAAAGAACAAGATCGCCACGATTTCACAGTCTGGCCGAATGGCTCAAGAGGAACCTCGCGGGGGGCGCGTACAACTTAGACGCACGTACCGGCAGTATCGAATTCAAGCCTTATCAGAAAAAGCACGATGGCGTCAAGACCAATGCACTGGATCTACACGTCACCTCGGGTACGGTTAAAAGTCTGTTCGGCCTCTGGTTCTATCTGGAGCATCAGGCACGCGAGGGCGACATTGTGATGATCGACGAACCGGAGTTGAATATCCATCCCGAAAACCAACGTAAAATCGCAAGGTTGCTGGCAAAACTGGTCAACGCAAAGATCCACGTAGTGATCAGTACCCACAGCGATTACATCGTTCGTGAATTCAATACACTAATCATGCTCGATCAGGACAGCGACGCATCTTTGAGGATCAAACACGGCTTTGAAGAAGATGAGATACTCAATCATGAAGCGATAGGGGCTTATCTGTTTGACGAACACACCATCAAACCTTTCAACATTTCACCGGACGACGGTATTTATGCAACGACGTTCGACAACGTGATCAGAGAACTGAACGCCTCGAATGACGATATCTTCTATTCCTTACAAGAACAGAAAGATCATGTTGTAAATGATCAAAACCCTTGAGGATACGATCCACCCGGATTTCCTTATTGAAAGATCGGGTAGATATTGGCTGCTTGCCAACGACCTCCGACTCCGCGCACCGCATAGACATACTATAGCGTTTTCGTTGGACGCAAATGGTGGTCAGTCGCCGTTTCCGTTTTTCAGGTCCAATCCGCCAACGGGAGTTGCTAAGATGTGCGATGCGCTGATTGCCGTGGCGCACAAGGATAAGGTGTTTCTACTTGCTATCGAGCAAAAAACAAGTTATGCGGAGGGCTACAAAGAGCAGTTGGCCAACGGCAGACATTTCTGCAACTGGCTTTTCTCGCTGTACGAAGAGCATGGTTATCTTGACGTTGAAGTAGTATCGGTGGCGCTACTGATCTGGCAACCGCGTCAGTCGCCGGCCAAAGGGACGACGACGCACGATCAGCAACCGCCAGCTCAAAAGTCGAGACATGGGTTCGATTGGTTCGTGGAAAGACGGAACTGCCAAGAGATTCATCTTCAGGTATTACTTGATAGCTGTGTAGAGTAAAGGGTATGGAGATCGGGTCCGAAGTGTAGTTTCATGTCTGCTCCGGTCGGCTAACGCTCATGTTTCGCCATCCTCCGTAGCAGTTCCTTCGACATGGGTGCATTCGCCATGAGCCGGATCACTCTCGCCGCCAGCGACTCTGGCTGCGACTCTGGCCGTCTCCGTTCGTCCCGGGCGTTCTCATGGGCGGGGTCGGCATCTTTCCGGGAAGTGTCGCGTCATTCGAGGAAGCGTCCCGGGATTCCACAAGGCGATACGGCGCTGGCTGACGATGGCATTGACAGGATCGACGGCACAACCAGATGTCCCATCCCTGAACCTCGGTCCAGGTACCTCAGGCACTAAGTTAATTTGGACGGCCAGGTCGATGAAACAACGTTCAGCTGATTCTGTCGTTTGTTGTACTTCTGAGGTGGGTATTGTTGATGCAGTCGGTATTGTGGCTTATAGGGTGTGATTGGGGATGTCGACCGAAGTTTGTCTTTGAGGTGGCGGCCCACTAGACCAAGTTCGATTCACGAATTCACCCACCATCTTCTATTGCAGCAACTCATGGACATCGGTCGCCACCTCGTACCGGGCGGGCGACTCGCCGACCTTTAGTGCGTTGAAATGCGCCTCACCGCACTTGATCTTGGCACTTTCGGCGAGATACAAGTCTCCTAGAAAAGAAGTGCCCTTCGTTTCCACAACAAAATACAGCTTCTCCCCCTGGTCAGAATTGATCAGTACCGCCCAGTCCGGATTGTAGCTGCCGAGCGGTGTTGGGATCGTAAACCAACCGGGGAGCTTGGCATAGACCTTGACGGCATCGTTTTTCTCAAGCTGGTCCGCAAAGGTGGCTTCGACAGAGGATTCGTAGACGACCTGCTCATAGACCGACTTGCTTGCGGTGAGCATGTTCTTGAGGTAGCCCGTCAGTTCCTTGTTCTCGAACAGTTCCTGCGCGTAGTAGTGCCCGTCTCCCAGTCGCTGGTACTTGATCCCGTCGACCAGGGCCTGTCGCTTGCAGGTGTTGATAGCATGACCGGCAAGCTCGATGAACTGCTGTGGATTGCGCTTGAAGTCGTCAAGGCGCCCACTCGAACTGAGGATTTGATGGATGCTGCGACGCGTGAGTTGGGTCCGGTCCTGAAGCTCCGTTAACACATCGGGCAGTTCGATGTCGGTCTCATTCAGTACGACGGTGGCCGCTCCGGCCGTCTCGGTGGCTTCGACACCGGCCTGACCGATGGCGATGTCAGCCTTTCGCCACTGAAGCCGCGTTCTCGGGATTGCCGGTGCGTCCTGCATTGCGCGAGTGCACTTTTCAATCAGGTCATCATTGTCGAACGACACGCGGTAGGTAGTCTTATGCTTGATCCGATTCCACAACGCCTTGAACTCCGGGCTTTGGAGTACAGCCTGATGCGGGCGAACCGGCCGTCGCTCATCGGCGTCCTTTATGTCCAGTCGCCCGGCCAGCCTGCGCAGCACCTTGGCGATCTCTCCGCGCTGCTGCTCTGATTCATCGGGAAGTACGAGGGTGTCTTCCTTGAGCGCATTCCGTAGCGAGTCTTGAATCCGTCCACTGGCGTCGATATAGCCTTCCGCCTTCAGGTGAATCCACAATTCTTTGGACGCATCGAGACCGAGGGGGCTCGTTTGCCCGTCGTCTCCGGCAACCGGAATCGCCGCGAACTGGTGCCGTTCCACGATGCCGAAGCGAATCCCCGTATCCTCCTCGATCTCCTTCTGCAGGTTCTCGGCGAACGCCTCGTAGCTTTCCTTTGCCACGACGGTCAACGTGTTGACTTCAAATCCGCGGAGACGCTGCCCCTCCTGGTTGACGCAAAGGCGCAGCCCGCGCCCTATGGTCTGCCGCCGCTGGAGTTCGGTCTGGATGTCTCGAAGCGCGCAGATCTGAAACACGTTGGGGTTGTCCCACCCCTCGCGCAGGGCCGAGTGGGAGAATATGAACTTGAGCGGCGTGTCGAGGCTCAGTAGTTTTTCCTTCTCCCGCATGATGAGGTTGTAGGCGCGCTCGGCGTTATCCCGGTTCGTCTGGTTGTTGTCGGCTGTGTCCGTCCAACCGCCCTTCCTGTCGATGGAGAAGTACCCGTTGTGGACTTCCTCGGCCGAGCCAGTGAGGTCGACTTCCTCGAAAAGCGTACTATAGTCCGGATGTCTGGCGAAGCTACTGTACTCTTTCTCAAACATCAGGGCGTACTCGCCCTTGACCGGATGACCATCCTCGTACCTGCGGTACCGATCAACAGCGTCGATGAAGAAGAGACTGAGTACTTTGATCCCCTGCGGACGCAGGCGTTTTTCCTTGTCCAGGTGCTCCCGGATGGTTCGGCGGATCATCTCGCGCTCTACGGCGGCGGAGTCCACGTCCCCGTAGTATTCTCCCAGTCGTAGAAAGCGTTGATCGTGCGGGACCTGGAGTTCGACGAATTCTTCCCCCGGCTTGACGGAGATGTCACCGATACGACAATCCCGGTAGACGGCGCGACTGGTCGTCTGTTCGAGATCGTCGCCGTCCATGACGTTCTTTTCCTGGCGTCTGACCCGGCCGGCGGACTCCACGTCGAGTTCGAGCCGGGCGGTGATTGTCCCGCGCCTGTTGGCCGTGGACAGCAGCCGCACGTAAGGCTTGTTATGGGCATCCTCGACCGTGGCCGACGCCACCTCAATTTGTTTAACCAGCTTGCGCTCGTAAGCGTCCACGGCGTCGAGCCGATATACCATGTGGTGCTTGTCTACGTGTGTGGCGGAATAGCGTAGGGTGCACAATGGGGCCATCTCATCTAGTGCCTTCCTGCCTTGTCCCTTCAAACCCCCGTCGACGCTCTGTGGTTCGTCAACAATCACTATGGGATGTGTGGCACGTATCAGATCGATAGGCTTTTCACCACCGGTCTTCTCACTATCTTTGTATAGGTTGTTTACATCGCGTTTGTTGATGGCGCCTACGGTCACCACCATGATCTGGATCTGGGGGCTGGTGGCGAAATTCCGCACCTGGCCGAGCTTGGCGGAGTCGTAGAGGAAGTAGTCGAAGGGCGTTCCGGAGTAGAGCGACCGGAAGTGGTCCTCGGTGATCTGGAGCGACTTGTACACGCCTTCCTTGATGGCGACGGAGGGTACGACGATGACGAACTTGGTGAATCCGTACCGCTTGTTCAGCTCGAAGATCGAACGCAGATAGACGTAGGTCTTGCCCGTGCCCGTTTCCATCTCCACCGTGAAGTCGCCGGAGGCCAGTGAGTCCGACGGTGGCACACCATTGCGGAGCTGAACAGCCTTCAGATTCTCGAAGATCTCCTCGTCGAGCAGGGTCAGCCGGTTGCCGACACCGAGTTCGTTCTCGGCGAAGGCGATCTGGGACTGAACTGCCGTAGGGTCCGCCGTTACCGTGAACTCGGTGCGACAGATCTCCTGACCGCGAAAGAGATCGCAGACGGCTTCAATTGCCTGAAGCTGAAAGTCAAGATCAGGTTCGAAGTGGAGTTTCATGCGTTCTCCGCTCGCCTTGCGATCAATATTCGCCATCCCCGGTCGCCATCCCTTCGACGGCGTCCCGACCCCTATCCGTGAGCCGGTATTTCTGGAGCCGGCTTCGGGGTTTTTGGGGGATCGTGTATCCGATGCTTCCTTCGGCAACGAGCAACCGAATCACTCTGTTGAGCTGGCCTGAGATCTTCTTCTGCCCAAGGCTCCGGGAGAGGTCGGCCTTCGACATGGGGCCATCCGCCAGTTGCCGGATCACTCTTGCCGCAAGCGACTCTGGCTGTGACTCTGGCTGCGACTCTGGCCGTCTACGTTCGCCTCGGTCGGTCTCATAGGCGGGGTCGTCGGCTTTCCGGGAGGCGCCGCGGTGTTCCCGGCCGGTCTCATGGACCGCGTTACGCGACCGAAGACCAGCGCCATTTCCGGTAAACGTGAACTCCAGCCGCAACCCGCCCGGTTCCAGTTCCCATCGTGGCTCGGCGGTTGCCGACGCCCGACAGACTCTGACGATGTCGCTGATACCGCGTCCCCACGCCTCAATCATGCCGGCGCGAAAGAACGCGTTGGCTATCCCCGGGTTGTGTGGTGCCGAAGCGTGCGTTCCCATGAGCCTTTCGAGTGTCCAGTCGGGAGGAAGCGCACCGGGATTCCACAACGCTATACGGTCGTCGTACACCCGAATCTGAATCGGTGCCGGATTGCCGTAGTCCCTATGCGCGATCGCGTTCAGCACTGCTTCGCGCAGCGCCTCGCCGGGAGCGGGCGGAGTTTCCCGCCTGTAGATGCCTTCGTAGGAAACTTCGGCTTTCGAGTACTTCGTGCGCAGCAGGTCCACCGTGCGGTCCACCTGAGCGAACAGGTTGCCTTCGATGACGTCCTGGTACACGAGATCGGTCTCCGTTCTGAAATAGCCGATCTTCACGAAAGCGCCGGCGAAGAAGCGCACCGGGTCGGGGTGAAACAGCAAGACCGCCGCGCGCCGCAGATATACGCCTTCGCGCAGACGCAGCATCTCGATCAGATCTCCATCGGACTCCTTCAGCGCATCAGACGGGAGGCGGGCGCTGGCAATGCCGCGTCGACGAAATTCGGCCAGCGTTCTTCCGTCCAGGTCCCCCAGTCCAACACCTGGTATCGGCGCGTCGTCCCAGTTGCGGCCATGCTTGCGGAGCAGGAACCGGTTCAGCGCGGCGCCCCTCAGGACCCGCCTGGTACTTCCGCTGCGATAGTGGTATTCGCCCCTGTAGCTGATCGGATGGGGATAAGGATCGACCACGATCTCCAGGTACTCCCCGCCCCCCTCCGACTTGAGGTTGACGTCCACGACAATGCCCAGCAGGGATTGCGTCTTGTTGGGTATCTCTTCCAACAGCCGAAGCGGGTCCTTCACGCCTACAACCTCGCCACGGTCGTTCTTGCCGATCACCAGCACGCCGCCCTGGGCGTTGGCAAAGCCGCAGATCCACTTCAGGTACTCGTCCCGCCAGGACGACTTCCACTCGAGGTTCTGGGATTCGTTCATCGTCTTCCCTCAGAGGCTTCGGACGTTCCCGAGACCGCGCTGTTCCAGGATGGCCGTGAGGTTCGTCTTGGCGACGTCGTCGACGAAGGCGCTGTCGCGGAAAAAGACGGTCGTCATACATCCACCTTAACATGTGGTCCAGTTTTTGAGGACAATGTAAATGAACGATTGGGTAACAGTAAAGACGATTAGAACAACACCCGATTCTGAAATACAGGACTTCGAGTCCATTATACGTCATACGTCAAAGACATGGGAATCTTGACAGTGTGGGACCCGACACACTTATTGACAAACTATACGTATATACATTCATGGCACTCCATATCCCATGTCTGACCAATTCTTCAAACAACCTATCCTCAACTCTCCATACAAGTATCCTGGTCGCCATTGGGAGCTGGATGAAGCCGGTCAGCCGACTCAGAAGATCGTCAATTCGAGGAGGCCGGCTGAGTTCATCACGCCGATTCCCAAACCGAAGCAGCAAAAGGGAACTTCTGCCCAGCAGTCGGAACTGGGCCTGGGAGAAGCCACTGAAGTATCTACAGACAAACAGAAATACGAACATACCGAGATCATCAACGCGGTGCGGCGGCAGGTCGACGCATGGCGGAGAATCCCCAATCCACACCACTGGCAAGTAACCTCGGTCACCGCCCGCCTCCTTCAGCACTGGCGACACCACGAATTCAGCGACATCCGTCCATTCTTCTGTCAGATCGAAGCGGTCGAAACGGCTATTTGGCTTACCGAGGTGGCTCGAAAGAAAGGCCAACTCGGTCGACGTTTCCTGCAACACCTCGAAGACGTCAATAACAACGCAAATCCCGGACTGTCCCGCCTGGCGCTCAAGTTGGCGACAGGTGCCGGCAAAACCACTGTGATGGCGATGTTGATCGCATGGCAGACCATCAATGCCGTGCGTCATCCCCAGAGCCAGCGCTTCACGAATGGCTTTCTTGTCGTAACTCCTGGAATAACCATCAAAGATCGTCTTCGTGTCCTCCAACCAAATGACCCTGACAGCTACTACCAGAGCCGTGAGCTGGTCCCGAACGACATGCTGCCGGATCTTGAAAAGGCGCGGATCGTCATCACAAACTTCCATGCCTTCAAGCTGCGGGATCGGGTCGAGTTGTCCAAGGGAGGTCGCTCTTTACTCCAGGGACGAGGACAGGCTATCGATACCGAGGAGACGGATGGGCAAATGCTTCAGCGGGTTATTCCTGAACTCATGGGATTGAAGAACATCGTGGTATTCAACGACGAGGCGCACCACTGTTACCGTGAGAACCCCAGGGAACAGGAGGAGGACAAGCTCACAGGGGATGACAAAAAGGAAGCAGACCAGAACAAGGAAGCCGCCCGCCTCTGGATAACCGGGTTGGAAACAGTCGGAAGCAGGATCAACGTCAACCGTGTTTTCGACCTTTCGGCGACACCATTCTTCTTACGTGGCTCAGGGTATGCGGAAGGTACGCTATTTCCATGGACCATGAACGAGTTTTCGCTCATGGACGCTATCGAGAGCGGTATCGTAAAACTGCCTCGTGTCCCGGTCTCCGACAATATCGCCGATGGTGAGATGCCTAAATTGCGTAATCTCTGGGAGCATATCGGGAAGAAGATGCCGAAGAAGGGCTTCAACAAGGCGAATCTCCTCGACCCACTCAGTCTTCCGGCGGAATTAAAGACGGCACTGGAAGCTTTGTACGGTCACTATGAGAAAACGTTCGATTTGATGGAACAAGCGGATTTCGAGGTTCCACCATGCTTTATCGTGGTGTGTAATAATACGTCGACATCCAAATTGGTATATGACTACATCTCCGGTTTCTACAGAGAAAATGAAGGTGATCAACAATCGTTCGTACCCGGAAGCCTGAGGCTGTTTAGGAATTACGACGGCAACGGGAACCGATTTCCAAGACCGCGGACGCTTCTGATCGATAGCCAGCAGCTTGAATCCGGAGACGCGCTCGATTCTAACTTCCGCAAGTTAGCTGCCGATGAGATCGATCGTTTCCGTCGCGAGATCATCGAGCGGACCGGAGACCGGAAACGGGCCGAGGACATCTCGCCGCAGGACTTACTTCGAGAAGTCATGAATACCGTCGGTAAACCGGGGCGATTGGGGGACTCGATTCGCTGTGTGGTTTCCGTCTCGATGCTCACGGAGGGATGGGATGCCAATACGGTCAGCCACGTGCTGGGAGTAAGGGCCTTTGGGACCCAACTCCTTTGCGAACAGGTCGTTGGCAGGGCGCTACGTCGACAGTCCTATGATCTCAATGACGACGGCGTGTTCAATGTCGAATACGCGGACGTGCTGGGGATTCCATTCGATTTCACGGAAAAACCCGTCGTTGCCCCGCCTAACGTCCCGAAGGAAACGGTTCATGTTAAAGCGATGCGGCCGGAACGGGATCATCTTGAAATCCGGTTTCCGAGGGTCTCCGGCTACCGCGTAGAGTTGCCGGATCAAATCGTCACCGCTGAATTCACACCGGATTCGGTGTTGACGCTTACTACGGACCTGATCGGACCATCTATTACCATGAATCAGGGCATTATCGGAGCGGGGATCGAACTCAGCCTCATCCACACCCGTGATTTTCGGTATTCAAGCCTGTTATACAACCTTACCCAAAGACTCCTGTACACGAAAATGCGCGATCCGGGTGACGAGCCGATGTTGTCTCTCTTTGGCCAGCTAAAGCGCATTACGAGACAGTGGCTGGACAACTACTTAGTGTGTTTGGATGATACGTACCCGGCACAACTCATGTACCAGGAACTGGCCGACATGGCCTGTGAACGAATCGCCGCAGCCATCACCAGGGCGAATACCGGAGAGCGTGAAATCAAAGCGGTCCTTGATCCTTACAATCCCACGGGGTCAACATCACGCGTAAACTTCAACACGACTAAGACCAATCGATGGCAAACCGATCCTGACAAATCCCACATAAACTGGGTCGTTCTCGACAGCGACTGGGAAGGCAAGTTTTGCCAAATCGCCGAATCGCATCCGTATGTAAGATCGTACGTTAAAAACCACAACCTCGGGCTGGAAGTTCCGTATCGGTATGGATCGATTTCAAGGACGTACCTCCCCGATTTTATCGTGCTGGTAGACGACGGCCGAGGAGATGGCGATCTTCTGCATCTGATCGTAGAGATTAAGGGATATCGGGGTGAGGACGCCAAGATAAAGAAGCTCACGATGGAAACCTACTGGGTGCCTGGTGTAAACAACAACGGTGGTCTGGGGCGCTGGGCCTTTGCTGAGTTCACGGATGTTAATACGATGAAGGCTGAGTTCGAGGAGTTGATTGAAGGGCTTCGGCTGGCAGCGGATGTCGGAGTTATGGTCGCTACAAATGAACCGGCCATTTGACAACTGTTCAGTCGGAATGAGCATTATGACTCAACCGCAGTTGTGGTAGAATCCGCAAAAGGATTGTAAGTAATGGCGAAACGAAAATCGAACAAGACTGTTGAAACCCTGCGGCACCGGGACGCATCACGGAAGAATATCCCCACGGCTGAACATCAGGCGGTGATGGCGGAGGACGATCGGAATCCGATTAAGGTCGCGTATGAGCGGCGCAACCAGGATCTCGATCCGCAGTTTGTCTGGCGAGGGAAGGACGAACAGAACTGGTCGGACCTGGTGGTGCAGGCACCGCCGCTGTTTATACAGGAGAAGGTGCATCCGAAGGTGTTGATTGACGATTTACAGCAGCGGAGTAAGGAGACGGCGAACGGCGATTCGAACATGCAGACGGATTTGTTTGCGGATTTCAATGGACTACCGAGTGCGGACGCACAGACGGAGTTTTACCAGCACGACGCCAACTGGTCGAATCGGATGATTTTAGGCGATAGCTTGCAAGTGATGGCGTCGCTGACCGAGCGGGAGGGCCTGCGCGGCAAGGTGCAGTGCATTTACATCGACCCACCCTATGGCATCAAGTTCAACTCCAATTTCCAGTGGTCAACGACCAGCCGCGACGTCAAGGACGGGAACGCCCAGCACATCACCCGCGAGCCGGAGCAGGTGAAGGCATTTCGAGATACGTGGCGGGATGGGATTCACTCGTATTTGACGTATTTGCGAGATCGGCTGACGGTGGCACGGGATCTGTTGGCGGAAAGCGGATCGGTATTTATACAAATCGGAGAGGAGAATCTACATCGAGTACGGGCATTGATGGACGAAGTTTTTGGAGAAGGTAATTTTGTCTGTACGATATGTTATGTGAAGACATCTGGACTTGCTCAGACAAACCTTCCGACTACATTCGATTTCGTTCTTTGGTACGCAAAGGAAGTAACACATTTAAAGTACCGGCAACTATATGGGGTTAAAAAAACCTCTGAGCTTTCGTCCTACTCCCATGTTGAGCTGCAAGACGGGAGTATTCGTCGTTTAAATGCCGATGAAAAGTCTGGTCTTGTGAAACTACCAGCCTTTACTCGAGTGTTTTCAGCCAGTAATACCACCTCACAAGGTAATCCATCAATCCCGCTGTTATTGAATGGCAAGGAGTTTACTACACCATCCCATCGTGGATGGAAAACAAACATTGATGGAATGAAGACGCTTTGGAAAAGCGGTCGGCTTCTTGTTTCCGGTGGTACACTTAACTATAAACGATTTGTGGATGATTTTCCTGTTAAGTCACTTACGAATCTCTGGGACGACATCCCTATGGGATTGGGATTTGGTTCCAAGATATATGTAGTTCAAACCCATATATTAACGGTACAGCGCTGCATCCTAATGACCACTGACCCGGGCGACCTCGTCCTCGACCCCACCTGCGGCTCTGGCACTACTGCGTACGTATCTGAGCAGTGGGGCCGTCGTTGGATTACCATCGATACCTCTCGCGTCGCCCTCGCGCTCGCTCGCTCCCGTGTTATGGGTGCACGCTATCCCTACTACCTGCTCTCCGACAACCGTGACGGCCAAATCAAAGAAGCTGCACTCGCCCACAAAGCCCCATCGGAAGCACCCACGTATAACGACATCCGCCAGGGCTTTGTATACGAGCGCGTCCCCCACATCACCCTCAAGTCAATCGCCAACAATGCCGAAATTGACATAATCTGGGAAAGATACCAAGAAACGCTGGAGCTGTTGCGAACGAAATTGAACGACGCACTCGGTAAGTCCTACGAAGAATGGGAAATCCCCCGCGACGCTGACGACTCTTGGTCCGAGGAGTGTAGAAAAACCCACGCGGACTGGTGGGAACAGCGCATCGCCCGGCAAAAAGAAATCGATGCTTCCATCGCCGCCAAGGCCGACTACGAATACCTCTACGACAAGCCCTACGAGGACAACAAGAAAGTCCGCGTCGCCGGCCCCTTCACTGTAGAGAGTCTGTCCCCGCACCGCTTGTTGGGCGTCGACGAAAACGACAAACTCATCGACAAAATCGCCGAAGCCAAGTTAGGGTACGGCGAAAAGCTGGATTTCGCCGAGATGATCCTTGAGAATCTAAAGACCTCCGGGATCCAACAGGCGCACAAAGAAAACAGAATCACATTCTCAGCAATCAAACCCTGGCCCGGCATTTTCGTCTGCGCCGAAGGAACCTACGTCGAAGGTAACCTCGACTCCGGCCCTGAGAAACGCGCCGGCATATTCATCGGTCCGGAATTCGGCACCGTTTCCCGCCCCGATCTCGTATCGGCGGTGCGCGAGGCCGCTGACGCCGATTTCGACGTGCTGATCGCCTGCGCCTTCAACTACGACGCCCACGCATCGGAATTCAACAAACTCGGCCGCGTCCCCGTCCTCAAGGCCCGCATGAATGCCGACCTTCACATGGCTGATGACCTTAAAAACACAGGTAAGGGTAACCTTTTCGTCATCTTCGGCGAACCGGACATAGAAATCATCGATGCAAAAGACAGTCAAATCAAGGTCAAGGTGAACGGTGTAGACGTGTTCCATCCGAACACAGGTGAAATACACAGCGACAGTACCGACGGAATTGCCTGTTGGTTTGTCGATACCGACTACAACGAGGAGAGTTTCTTCGTGCGTCAAGCTTACTTTCTGGGTGCGAACGATCCGTACAAGGCGTTGCAGACGACGCTCAAAGCCGAGATTAATCAAGAGGCCTGGGAAACCCTCCACAGCGACACCTCACGGCCTTTCGCCAGGCCGACGTCCGGCCGGATCGCGGTGAAGGTGATCAATCACCTAGGGGACGAGGTGATGAAGGTGTTTAGGGTCTAAGAGAGGATCCAGCGACCCGATTCACTTATTGCTCCATTGCCATTTTCAGTAACCGGGATTCCAAACATGGCGACGCCAGAAAAACTGGAGATTTACAAGCAAAGATATGATACCTATCGGCACCTTGATCGACTGCGTTGGCAGATCTTTCAAATCGCGGTTGGTGCCGGCACACTCACACTCGCGTTTGCACGAGGCGCTGGCAAACCCGACTGGTGGGTACTGACGATTGTTGGTCTTATGTTGTGCATTTTCGGCATAGTCATGTTGCGAATCGGGCATGGAATCAAGAAAAACGGTGAGGTCCTTAGCAAATTTGGAAGTGAATTAGGTGACGACTTTATCCCGCAAGTTAACAATTGGTGGAAGAGCGTTTCTCAGTGGATCGCTGTAGCACTGATTGCCATAGGGGTATTGTGTTGGATCCTGGCATGGTGTACAGGGGAGGATTAGGATATTGCATAAAGTATTTGTCAGCTACCATCATTACAACGACCAAGATTATAAGGAGTACCTTGATACGATCAACAATCGATACGAAGTGTTTATCGATCGGTCTGTTGATACGGGTGACATTTCAAATGATCTGGATGATCAGACTATTAGAGAGAAGATCCGAGATGAGTACTTACGTGACTCGTCGGTAACGATTCTGCTCGTGGGAACCGAAACGAAGAACCGCAAGCATGTAGACTGGGAAATCTACTCAAGTATGATCGACGGGAAAGTAAACAAGAAATCCGGAATCCTCGTTGTGAATCTGCCCAGTACTGGTAGTACAAATTACACCGCTGCTCATCAATCCGAAAAACCGGCTGTGTATCCTGAGTGTAAGAAATGGATTTACATCGACGAAAGGGCCGAGTATGAACGTAGGTACCCATACGTCCCAGCCCGGATAATTGACAATCTCTTGAAAAACGAAGCTAAGGTTTCGGTTACGCCGTGGTACAAATTTCGCGATCCCGATAACCTGAGGTTTCTTATTAACACAGCATATGAAGATCGCCAAAGATGTGAATATGACCTCAGTCGTCCAATGAGGCGGCGGAACTCATAGCCTGCCTGGCAACCGCATAGAACCAAAGAGGAAGAGGAAACTTACCACCCTTATGTATTATGCAATTCCGTATTGCCAACACCCTCACGGACAGCCTTGCCAAACTGACTGGTGCCGAACAGAAAGCGGTAAAGACTACGGCTTTCGATCTTACAATGGACCCGTCGTCTCCCGGACTATCGTTCCACAGATTGGATGGTGTGAGAGATAAGAACTTCTTTTCGGTACGTGTTTCTCGCGATATCCGCCTGATTATCCATAAGACCTCGGCAAACTTCCTCCTCTGTTACGCAGATCACCACGACGCAGCTTACCGCTGGGCTGAACGCAGAAAACTCGAACAACATCCTGTAACGGGTGCCGCTCAGTTAGTCGAAATCCGAGAGACCGTTCGGGAAATCGAGGTTCCTCGATATGTAGAATCTCAGTTCCTCGATGCTGAATTACCAGACCCAACCCCACCGGTTTTCGCCGATACTTCTATAGATGTTCTTCTGAGTTGCGGGGTACCGCCCGAGTGGATTGATGACGTGCGCGGTGCGGGTGAAGATGAGCTTCTGGAAATAGCGGCACATCTCCCCGATGAGGCAGCCGAGGCGCTGCTCAAGGTAGCCGTAGGCGAAACTCGAGAGATTGAGTCCGAGGTACATTCTACCGATGCCGATGACAGTACAGACGAGTTGCAATCAGTTACATCGGTACATGAAACCGGCGCCAAATACACCTCGGATCCCTTCGATCATCCCGATGCCAGACGCCGGTTTTATGCCGTTGAAGACGCTGCAGACCTGGCACAGGCGCTGGATTACCCGTGGGACAGGTGGGCGGTATTCCTCCATCCGACACAAAGGCGCTTGGTTGAATCAGATTTTGATGGTCCGTTTAGAGTATCGGGCTCAGCCGGGACGGGCAAGTCGATTGTGGCGCTTCACAGAGCAGTGTACCTGGCCAGAAACAACCCGGAATCTCGAGTACTTCTTACTACGTTTTCCAATACCCTGGCGGGCGACCTGCGAGAGAAACTCAGACGACTGATTTTAAACTCGCCCAGGCTCGCAGACCAGCTGGATGTGGATGCGATCGACAGAGTTGGAGAACGTCTGTACAATGCCGGATTCGGACCGCCTCAGATAGCTTCCACCGAGATGATCCACGGTTTCGTGGATGAGGCTGCACAAAATACCGACCTTCACGGAATCAGCCGCGGATTCCTGATGGACGAGTGGACGAACGTTGTCGACGCTTGGCAATTGAAGAGTTGGGATTCCTATCGCGAAGTAAGGCGTCATGGGCGAAAAACGCGTCTTTCGGTTGAACGCCGTTCATTGCTCTGGCCCATTTTCGAACGGGTAAATTCAGAACTTCTTACTCGAGGTCTGGTAACGCGTACTGGTTTGTTCAATTCGTTGGCTGCAAGCATCAAGGAACGAAGGAATCGTCCCTATGATTTCGTAGTCGTCGATGAGGCACAGGATATCAGTGTAGCCCAACTTCGGTTTCTCGTTGCAATCGTCGGTCAGAAGACGAACGGGCTCTTCTTTGCTGGCGACTTGGGTCAACGGATTTTCCAGAGCCCATTCTCCTGGAAAGAGTTGGGCGTAGACATACGAGGAAGGTCGGAGGTTCTTAAGCTCAACTATCGTACGTCTCACCAGATTCGCACGGCGACTGATCGACTGCTGGAACCGGAGATATCGGATGTTGACGGAAACGTCGAGGACCGTAGAGCAACGGTATCGACCTTTAGTGGAGAACGGCCGTCAATTGAGGTCTTCGAGACTGTACAGGAAGAAACGATGGCGGTTTCAACCTGGCTCCAGCATAGGTTGGACGAGGGTGTAAACACAGGTGAGATTGGTGTCTTTGTCCGTTCATCCGGGCAACTGGATCGAGCACGAAGTGCATTGGAAGACGTTGGACTTCCATTTACGATTCTCGATGGTCAGAATGAGACCGGTCAAGACTGCGTGTCGATCAGCACGATGCATCAGGCGAAGGGACTGGAGTTCCGAGCCGTCGCGGTCATGGCTTGTGACGATGAAGTAGTGCCGCTGCAGGAGCGATTAGAAAGCGCTTCCAACGAATCCGATCTCAAGGAAGTATACGACACGGAACGGCACCTGCTGTACGTCGCGTGTACTCGCGCCCGGGACTATCTCTTTGTTACCGGGGTTGCTCCTGCATCGGAGTTTCTGGATGATATGAATAGGTAAGGCATTTGATCATTCAACACCGGTACTTTATAGTTGCTCAAGGAAGCAGAGCATGCCAACATCGGATGAAATGCGCGATGAGGTTCGCATGATTGCGACACCCGTGCTGAACCAATGGTACGGCACCACACCTCGAAGTGGCCATAGGTAGAGCTTGTTTGGTGCTTTCGAGGACGAGAGTAAATGTAAGGAAATCCGAGATGAATTAGTGATCCTACAGGAGGATCTGCGAAACTATAATCATATGCTGGTAGAGATAGCCGAAGTAGAAACCCTTACGGATTTGGCGCAGATAGAAGGAGTATTGCTGTGAATCTTACACCGCGACACCGGGTCTTTATCAGTTATTACCATGATGACCAAGTGTACAAAGACTGGTTCGTACACATGATGGGTGATGACATCGTTGATGAATCGGTCGAAGATGGGGACATTAACGAGTATATCGCCACTGAGACTATACGCCAGACTATCCGTGACAACTTCATACGGGATGCTACAGTAACAATGGTACTTATAGGCCAATGCACATGGCAGCGCAAGCATGTCGACTGGGAGATTGGGTCCTCCTTGAGAGACACCCGTTTGAACTCCAGGTGTGGCCTACTGGGCATATTACTACCTAACCATCCGAATGCACGGACAGGGCAGTTTAGCCACAATCTTGTTCCACCGCGGCTAGCTGATAACGTAGGCGGCAATGACCCCTATGCTAGGGTCTATGATTGGTCGGACGATCCATCCGAAATCCGTAATTGGATTCATTGGGCTTTTGAAAGAAGGGCAGGAACGCCTCCCAACAATAGCGGGGAGCAATATCGACATAATAGAAGTGGACCTTGCTATGAAGGATGGATCAATTAACCGTGATTCAAAAAAACTCATTGGTGCTGCCTATTCCCATTCTAAAACCTATTCCTTCAATAGTCCTTCTTTGGAAATGATAGTTCGTAGAGTGTTGTAGTGTTTGGTCATTTGACCTACGCGGTCGTATGCATCACTAATCCCCATTTCAACAGTTAGTTCTTCATTCAATGGACGGGGTAATGAAGACGCTTGTTGACTAAAACATTTCCTGACATGATCAAAAAAAACCTTACGGGATTCAGGGACTTTGCCTTCTTCAATACAATTGAGCAAGTCTGCCAATAAGAATTCTATGGCGAGAAGCCTACCTGTAAGATAGTACAAGTGATCTTCCGTAAGTGTAATTTCGGATTTTTGCGTATCCAATGGATTCTCCTTTCATTCGAATCGTTTCAAACATGTAACTCGTTAGTATTGGTCAATGTTAACTTAAGTCTACCGTTTCAAGAAATGAAGGACGAATTGTGTGATAATGTCCAATACTCCCATCCCGACAACGATCCTCCGACTTGCTCCTTTCTTTCAGCGTCCAAAAAGCAGAGAAGTTCTTTCCAATAACTTCAGTAATGGGAGTTTTGGACAAAACTGGCAGTTCAAACAATAGTGTTTCGGAAGTCTATCCTTCCCCAATAGCAGTTTCATTTTACTAACCAAGATTCATTGTCCGGAAGGAACTACGGTGACCGAAAATTGGGCGGAGGAATCATCGCAGAAGTTTCCAAACTTCGACAATAAAGTTCAATGCCAAAGCTCCACCAGCGATAAATACAGCAATTGTTGCGTTTCTGTAATTACGCTGAAAATGATGAGTATCGTACCTAATCCTGTGGAGTTCGCTTGCAGTGTCAAACTTCATTCCTTCTTGGAATCCTATGAAAAAACAACTACCTGTACGATCAATCGTTAGTTTCTCCTCAAGTTTCTTTCGTTCTGCGAATTCCTCATCGTCCGTCAGTTCATCTGGCAGACTCTCCAACTTCCAGATTCCTTTATAACAGAGAGGTATCCAAAGGTCGCGCCAGAGTAAAAGAGATACTGCTTTGTCAAAATCTTCAATAAGCCATGGGTAGTTTCTTTCTTCTTCTGACCACGACTCCGGTGGCAGTGATTCTCCGTGTTTTGGGTCATTTACCTTCGACAAAAAATGACATTCCAGGCAAATATTTGCTGGTTTATTGTCACTTTTCGACCGGGAAAACTCACCCATTCTAATCTCCTTCCTGATACAATCCCAGGTTAAGTTCAAGGTCCAGTATCGGGGTTATGCTTTAAGAAATGAAGGATGAATTCGGTAATGATACTGAGGATTCCTAACGTAGCCGTGGTAACAATGCCGATTACAATGAGTTTATTGGTTTTTCCAAATTTCTGGTTTTCAGATTGAGTACGCATAAGTTTAGGGCGGTTTGAAAATCTTGAATTCCAACATCAAACTTGAAGAAAAAACACTTGTTATGTCTGTCCTTCGGTTAACTCTTCCAACATCGTATCCGACTGTTCTTCTGGGTATTCGATTTCTCAGACATTATGGTAACAGTGAGCATAATGAGTTTCGTCAATAATACGCAGATTCATCCGATCATATTTCGACCAAGTTTTCGAAAAACTATTGATGATTTCACCTTTCTTAGTCTTGGTTAGGAAGTAACACAGTACGCAACTATGTACCGGGACGATTTTTTCCAAAATCGAAATCGTTTCAATTTGAGTTTCCGCCAAAACCGACTTTCATCATACTTCCTTTGGGTCAGGAGAGTAGGACAATTGGTAGGACAAGAAAAACGGTGGGCTATGTAAGTCTAAGGAGTTTAAAGGATTATAAAACAAGGGGACTCCTCGGGTTGGATTCGAACCAACAACCTAGTGGTTAACAGCCACCCGCTCTGCCATTGAGCTACCGAGGAATACGCCGTTCGCGTGATGCAAAGAATGGCGGTTACAACAGCAACGGAATATAGAACGCAGACGCCTCTGTGTCAAGTTGTTTGTAGTTATTGACTCGCGTTCAGAATCTCCCGTAGCATCGCCGCATTGAACGTCCCCCGGGCCATCTCAGCCACGGATCCTGTCAGCTTCAGGTTGAACTCCTCGTCCACATCAACAAGTAGTTTTCCACCCGGTGATTCGACAGTCACGGGAGACGTGACCAGGCCCAGGCGTACCGCCGCGCTTGCGGCCGCGCAGGCCGAAGATCCGGACGACTGCGTTTCGCCGGCGCCGCGTTCCCAGATCAGGATACGGATCGAGTCGGGACCGGTCGCTACGGCCAGCTGGACGTTGGTTCTCTTTGGGAAGATCGGGTGGGTTTCAAGGACGGGGCCCAGCCGCAGCAGGTCGTCGTGGTTCCAGTGCTGGTCTTCGCTATCCTCAAGCAGGTCGTCTCGCCGCCCGCGCTGGTCATGGCGTCTCCACTTGCGACCCTGGGGCTGAAACACGACGCAGTGGGGGTTGCCGACGCTCACTCCGGTGAAGGTCAGTGTTTCGCCGGCGACACTGATCGGCTGCTCAATCAGTTCGTCGACTTCGAGGGTACAGGGCAGCGCCTCCGGCTTGAACGTTGCCCGACCCAGGTGTACGGTCGCTGCGCACACCGCTCCGGCAGAATCGACCTGCGTCTCCACTTGAACCGTGCCACTAAGCGTCTCAACGGTGAACGACTTCTTACGCGTCCGGCCCGTGGCGTGCAGGTAACAGGCGAAAATCCGCAGTCCGTTGCCCGAGGTCTCCGCCTCGCTGCCGTCCGGGTTCCAGATCCGCACGCCGAAGTCCGCCGAACTGGAGTCCTCAGCTGAGCCGAAATCGGCGGATTCGGAGGGCTCGAGGGTCAGTACGCCGTCGCTCCCGATGCCCCGCGCGCGGTCGCATAACATCGCGATGCGGCCGGGCGTCAGCTTGAACGTCAGTTCCGCCGGGTCCAGCACGATGTATTCGTTGCCCAGTCCATGACCCTTGAAGAACCTGTTTTTCATACGACTCTTGACCGGATGCTTAGCGCGTAGTCTGCGCTTCTTATGCGGCGCCAGCCTACGCCGCGTCCGGCGCGTCGACGCCCATCGAGGTTTCCGCGACCACGAGGTCCACCACGGCCCGCAGGGCTTCCTCTTCCGTATCCCCTTCCAGGCGGCGCAGCCGGTAGTGGTCGATCTGCCGGTCCGCGCCCGTGCCGTAGCGGATGACCTCAGTCACGTGCGCGAGTTCCGACTCGCAGCCCAGCGCCCGGGCGTCGCCGGCCAGTTCCTCGACGAGCGCACCCGCGTATTCATCGATATCCACCCGTCCTTCGCCCGCGGTATCGCCCAGGAAGGCCACGCTGCCGTACCGCTGGGCAAGCCAGCAGTTCTCTTCGATCAACTCCGTGGGAGGTTCGGGGGGAAGCGCGCCTTCCACGTCCTTGCGCGACAGGTATCTGATGAGCGAGGCATAGAGCGCCACCACGGCCATGGCGTCGTCGATGGTCTGGCAGATGTCGCAGATGCGCAGCTCCAGCGTGGGAAACGCCCGGGAAGGCCGGATGTCCCACCAGAGCTCGCTGCTGTCCTGGATGAACGCCATGCGGCGGTAGCCTTCGACCAGTTCGTCGAATTCGGCCCAGGAGTGAAGGGCGCCGGGCATGCCGGTGCGAGGCAGACTGCCGAAGAGGGTCAGCCGGTAGGACTTGAACCCGGTTTCGCGGCCACTGCTGAAGGGGGAAGAAGCGGAGAGGGCGTGGAGCAGGGGCAGGTACCGGCGCATGGCCGTCATGATGCGCACGCGGCTGTCGCCGTCGCCGAAACCGGCATGGATGTGCATGCCGCCGACGAGCAGTTCCCGCACGGCCTGCTGGTAGGTCATGGCGAACTGTTCGTATCGCTGTTCGGCCGTGGGGACCTGCTGGTGCCAGGCCGCGAAGGGATGGGTGGACGCGGCCATGACCGAGGCGCCGTGTTTCGCCGCCGCGTCGATGACGAGGCGCCGCGTATCGATCAGGGCGGACCTTATGTCC
Source organism: bacterium (assembly GCA_965202605.1). Taxonomy (GTDB): domain Bacteria; phylum JAAXHH01; class JAAXHH01; order JAAXHH01; family JAAXHH01; genus JAAXHH01. The sequence goes on along the minus strand of OZ241838.1, from coordinate 80,232 downwards.
GATACGGATGGGCAGACCCTGGTGGTGGTTTCTATCTGGGACCGGAGGAACTCGGCTACGACCTTGTGGTCCCCGCGGTTCTCGTTACAATCGTCGAAGATGCGGGGATCGGGGTCCGGCAGCAGGTCCCGCGTTTCCGGGTCGACCAGGAAGAACTCTTCCTCGACGCCGAGCGTGATGGCGAGGGGATCCGCGGTGCCGTCTTTTGCCATGGTGCCTCCCGGGCTGGATTCCCGGAGATGTTACATGGCCGGAAAGACGGAGTCAACCCGTATTGAGCAACGCGTTCTTCACCTCGCGCCAGTTCAATCTTCTGTCCGAGGGATCCCGCAGACGCTCGATAGCTACGTCAAGATCACCATAGTCGTCGAGGTAACGATGCAGCGCCTGGCGAACCAGGGCGGATCGATTGATCTCGAGTTCCGCGGCAACCGCGTCCAGCGCTTCGAGGAGGCTGTCCGGAACCGTTGCTGTGATTTTGGTCATCGGCAGTACGTGGAATGCGAGTAGGTTAGCATAGGATCGGTTCGATATATTAGTATAGTATGAACAACCTTCGATTTCTCGGACGCTCAACAGAATTTCCAGACGTGGTCATACACCCTATCAGGTTGACACAGCGTGATTTATGAGCTAACTTGAACAAATCCAATCGGTATGGTGGAACTGCCCCATGTTAAAAAAGACATTTCAAAAGCGGCCCCTGAACGACAAATCCGCCTCGACGGATGATCTTGCTTTCTGGATGAGTAAAACGCCAGAAGAACGGATCGCCGCGGTCGAATACCTCCGAAACCAGTTTTATGGACATAAAGGCAGACCCCGACTTCAGCGCGTTGCTCGCGTTGTTAAACGCTCATCACGTTGAGTACATGATCGTCGGAGGGTATGCGCTGGCCTTTCACGGTGCGCCCCGGTTCACCGGGGATCTTGATGTCTATATCGAGGCGGACGCCGTGAACGCCGAGCGCATGGCGAATGTTATTCGTGAATTCGGGTTCGGTGACCTGGGGTTGACCGCAGAAGATTTCTTAACTGCCGAATCAGTAGTACAGTTGGGGGTGGCTCCCGTTCGTCTGGATATCATAAATGCACTTACGGGCGTTTCGTGGAACGAAGCGAAGAAAGGTCGAGTGCACGGTACGTACGGGGACATACAGGTTCATTACATCGGACGCGATCAACTCATCAAGAACAAACGAGCCACGGGCAGGCAGAGGGATCTGGCGGATCTGGAGATGCTTGAAGGGGAGTGAAGCGATCCCGATAAAGGAAACCACCATGCGACCCGTACTCTTACTTCTGCTGATTCCCTGCCTGACGGCCGGTAAAGCAGACGCCCAGGTTTCGCTGGAAGTTGAAGGACATGCATCCATCGCCCTGGAAGACCTGAGCGTACTGGCGGACGGAACGGGACTCGGCGGTTCCGTGGCCGTCACTTATCCGTTCATGGATTCGAACATGATCGACCTGGTCGCCAGGGCCGGATTCAACTACTACGGTGCGCGCAAGGAAGACGTCCTCTTCGAAGGCGACATCCTGATCGGAATAGACTCGGCATACCGGGGGATTCCGATCACCGGAGGAGCCAGACTGTATTACGGTGAGAACAAGGCGTTCTATGTCGAGGGACTTCTAGGTGTGGAAATCAAGCGGGGCGACTTCGACTACTTCGATTTAAAGGGCGAGACTTTTAAGACAGATCCGGTCTTATCTACCGGCGCTGGATATACCGTCACGCGGGGCTTGGCCATTGCCGCATCGTTCAGCTTGAGCAAGGATCTGTGGAGGTATGCGAATCTAGGCGTGTCGTATCGCTTTGGGGGATGAGTGATCGCAGGTCTCCACGGGGCAAAAAGAAAAACGCGGGACTCACATCGAGCCCCGCGTTTCCGTATTCCCACCCTCAGTTCACCACCTCGTAATCCGCGTCGATGGCGCCGTCTTCCTTCTTCTTTTTCTGCGCCTGCGGATCGCCGCCACCCTGCCCGTCGGCACCCGGCGGCGGCCCCTGCGGTCCGCCCGGGCCACCGTCGGGCCCCGGTTGCGCGCCGGCCTGGGCCGCCTGGGCCGCAGCCTGCTCGGCCTGGGCCTGCTGGTAGAGGACTTCCGCGAGTTTCTGGGAAGCCTGGGTCAGCTTTTCGGTAGCCGCCTTGATGGCCGCCGGATCGCTGCCCTCGAGGGCCGTCTTCAACTCGGCCAGGGCCGCGTCGATGGCGCCGCGGTCCTCTTCGGAGAGCTTGTCGCCGTGCTCTTCCAGCGACTTCTCCGTCGAGTAGACGAGCTGGTCGGCCTGGTTGCGGGCTTCCACCTCTTCCTTCTTCTTCGAATCCTCTTCGGCGTGGGCCTCGGCGTCCTTGACCATCTTGTCGATCTCGGCTTCCGACAGGCCGCTCGAGGCCTCGATGCGGATCTGCTGCTCCTTGCCCGTGCCCATGTCCTTGGCCGAGACGTGGAGGATCCCGTTCGCGTCGATGTCGAAGGTCACCTCGATCTGGGGCATGCCCCGGGGCGCCGGCGGGATGCCGTCGAGATGGAACTTGCCGAGCGTCCGGTTGTAGAGGGCCATGTCGCGCTCGCCCTGGAGCACGTGCACCTCCACCGACGGCTGGTTGTCCGCCGCGGTGGAGAAGACCTGGCTCTTCTTCGTGGGAATCGTCGTGTTCCGGTCGATGAGCCGCGTGAAGACGCCGCCGAGGGTCTCGATGCCCAGGGACAGCGGGGTGACGTCGAGCAGGAGCACGTCCTTCACGTCGCCGGAGAGCACCGCGCCCTGGATGGCCGCGCCGATGGCCACGACCTCGTCCGGGTTCACGCCCCGGTTGGGCTCCTTGCCGAAGAGTTCCTTGACGATTTCCTGCACCCTGGGCATGCGCGTCGATCCGCCCACGAGCACCACCTCGTCGATGTCGGAGGTGGACAGGCCCGCGTCGGACAGCGCCTGGCGGCACGGCCCCACCACCCGCTGGACGAGGGGATCCACGAGCTGCTCGAGCTGGGCCCGCGTCATGGTGCGGTTCAGGTGCTTGGGACCGGAGGCGTCCGCCGTGATGAAGGGCAGGGCCACTTCCGTCTGTCCCGCGGTCGAGAGTTCGCACTTGGCCTTCTCGGCCGCTTCCTTGAGCCGCTGCAGGGCCATGGCGTCGCCGCGGAGGTCGATACCGGCCTCCTTCTTGAACTCGTCCGCCAGGAAGTCGACCACCGCCTCGTCCAGGTCGTCGCCGCCCAGGTGGGTGTCGCCGTTGGTCGCCATGACCTCGAAGACGCCGTCGCCGATTTCGAGGATCGAAATGTCGAAGGTGCCGCCGCCGAGATCGAAGACCGCGATCTTCTCGTTGCTCTTCTTGTCGAGCCCGTAGGCCAGCGAAGCGGCCGTCGGCTCGTTGATGATGCGCTTGACGTCCAGGCCCGCGATGCGGCCGGCGTCCTTTGTGGCCTGGCGCTGGCTGTCGTTGAAATAGGCCGGTACCGTGATCACGGCCTCGTCGACGGTCTCTCCCAGGTAGTCCTCGGCCGTCTGCTTCATCTTCTGCAGGACCGCCGCGGAGATCTCCGGGGGCGAGTACGACTTGTCGTCGATTCTTATGCTGACCTGGCCGCTCGAACCTTCCACCACGCTGTAGGGCATGCGGGTGCGCTCGTCGGGCACCTCTCCGAAGCGGCGTCCCATGAAACGCTTGACGGAGTAGACCGTCGCGTCGGGATTGGTGACCGCCTGCCGCTTGGCCGTGGCGCCGACGAGCCGCTCGCCGTCCTTCGAGAAGCCCACGACGGAAGCCGTGGTCCGGCTGCCTTCCGCGTTCGGCACCACGGTCGGCTCGCCGCCCTCGACCACCGCCACGCAGGAGTTGGTCGTGCCCAGGTCGATTCCAATGATCTTGCCCATGAATGGTTACTCCTAAAGGTAGATACTGCTGAAAATGAAAAGGCGGGCCGTGCTCGGCCCATCAGGAAGTCAAGTCCGGCCGGCCCGGCAAAAACGGGTCGAGGCCACCCCTATATAGAGGCGGGCTGTGCTCGCTTCAACCAGAAAATGGACCGGCCCGCCCCTCGACTGGAGGCGGACCCTGCCCGCTTCCGGGACGAGGCGGTTGGCCCCGTCCCGGCGGTTCGTCCACTCCCGACCGCGGTCTCAGGCCACGGTGATCGGAATCTGCCTGGGCTGCGCCGCTTTCGACTTCCGCAGCGTGATCGTCATGACGCCGTCCTTGTACGTCGCGTCGATGGAATCGGTATCCACCGCTTCCGGCACCGGAAAGGCGTGCTCGAACCTGCCGCGGGACGGTTGCTCCGCGTCGCCATTGAGGCCGAAGGGACTCTTGCGCTCGCCGCTTACGGTCAGCACGCCCTTGTCCAGGTTGATCGCCACGTCTTCCGTAGCCACGCCCGGCAGGTCCACCGCGACCAGGAAGGCGTCCTCGGTTTCGTGCGTGTCCACGCGGGGCGACCAGCGGGTCGCAAGACCGGAACGGAACGGGAAATGCCGGAACATGCCGTCCAGCTCGGTCTGCAGGTTGTGCAGGTTCGGCAGCGGTAAAATGGTCGTCGCTCTCATGATGCTCCTCCTTTTAAAGATACACGGTACACGCTTTGTATACTCTTTGCTTTCTTTCGGAACCGAATGGCCGTCGCCGGCGTACATTAGTTAAGCAATCCAGGCGATGCGGCTGAACCGGCATCCGCAACATGTTTATTGCAAAGACCGTGCCAGTTTGAAAAAATGCATCCGCGAGAAAGTAGAAAAAGAACTGTAACATGTTGATTCCAAAACGGTTAGGACCAGATACAGGGAATTCGAGAAAAATCCGGGAAATTCGACTACAAGGGTTAGACCACATGGATATGCCAAATTGGCACAATATGACAAAATGGCATATGGCGACTGCAAACAACATATCACGGCTGCCAACAACATGGGGACGAAATGGATGGCAGGGAGGTGATACCACATGAAGCTGACCAAGAAGATCCAGGTTCGAGACGACCAGGCTCTGGACATCTACCTGAAGGAGATCGGGGATACGGAACTGCTTACCCCGCAGGACGAGGAGGAACTCGCCCGCCGCATCCGGGATGGGGACGAGAAGGCCCTTGAGACCATGGTCCACGCGAACTTGCGTTTTGTCGTGGCCGTGGCGAAGCAATATCAGAACCAGGGACTTGCCCTTTCCGACCTGATCAGCGAAGGGAACATCGGCCTGATGAAGGCCGCCCGCCGGTTCGACGAGAAGAAGGGATTCAAGTTCATCTCCTACGCCGTCTGGTGGATCCGGCAGGCCATTCTCCACGCTCTGGCCGAACAGGCCCGGTTGATCCGCCTTCCCGTCAACAAGATCGAAGAGTTGCGCCGGATCGAGCGTTCCATCAAGAAGAAGGAGAGCGAGCGGGCGAACGCGCAGGCCGCTTCCGACGATGGGTCCGACGAGGAGGAGGAGTCGGGCGTGGACCTCGGCCGTCATCCCGCCATGCCGGAATGGGCGAGCACGCCGCTCTCGCTGGATGCGCCCATCGGCGACCAGGACGCCTATACCCTGATGGACCGGCTCAGGGACCAGGACAGCAAGATGCCGGACGAGGAACTGCAGGATGCGCTGTTGCGGAACGAGGTGAGGCGCGCGGTTTCGACCCTGACCGACCGCGAGAGCGAAGTGTTGAACCTCTACTTCGGCCTGAATTCGGACCGGACCTACACCCTCGAGGAGATCGGGGTGCGTTTCGGCCTGACGCGGGAACGGATCCGCCAGATCAAGCAGAAGGCCATCAACAAGCTGCGCCACACCCGCAAAGGCACGCGCCTGGCGGCCTACGCGGACTGACCGGGAGGCGTGGAAATCGGCCTGCCGCGCGGGATAGACAGGCTGGCGTGAGAGTCGCCTGGCCGCGCGGGACAAACAGGCTGGCGACAGACATAGCGGCCGTACGTTTCAGGAAATGCGGCGTCGCGTGAACTCTTGTGCGGACCTGACCACGATCCGTCTGCCGTTGCCCCGGCGGGAGTTTACCGGCGCCGCTTTTTGTTTACTTCTTCTTCTCCCGCTCCATGTACATGTCGAAGTCCATTTTCTCGTACCATCCGCCTTCGACAAAGCGCAACATGGGAGCGAAGAGATCGGGGCCGTAATACCCTCGGACGGGTAAGATGGGGCGGCCTTCCGATGAGAGGAACCACGTGGTGGGATACATGTTCACCCGGAACATCAGGGCCACCCGTGCCTCGCTGATGGCCTGGCCTTCGATAATCAGGGGGCGGGAGGATTCGGCGTTCAGCTTCACGGAGATGAAGGATTTGCTCAGTTGCTTCAGGACGCCCTCGTCACGATAGGTCTTCTCGTTCATCCTTCTGCAGTTGGGACACCAGTCGGTATAGAAATTGACGATAATGAGCTTGCCCGAGTCTTTGGCCAGCGCCAGGGCCTTGTCGAGCCGCTGCCAGCTGGGCTCCGCCGCCTTTTCTTCGTTGCCGTCGCCGGCCGACGCTGGAGGAACGCCAACTGTCATACTCACCGCGATTGCCAGGCAGAAGGCCACCGCGATGTAGACCATGAGCGCGGCGCTCAACCGTCCCGCAACGGGACGACTGCCGGACTGGATTTCGGCAACTTCGATTTCGGTGACTTCGATTTCGTTGGACGGCATGACTGGAATCCCGTTTGGGCAAGTCATAGATCTTCGTGATTTTTGGATTCGACTTACCTCTTAACCTACCGATCCCAGGCCGAAAGTCAAGCCGAAACCCCTGTTCGAACCCACCGAGATAGGGCTTGTCATCCCCCCGTCCTCCCCGTATTATAAGGGATTCGACAAATGCAGCACACCAATAGCTGCCAGTTGCGGCATTTCTGCCAGTTGCGGCATTTCTGCCAGCCGCAGCATTTCATCCGGTTGTGGCTCTTCTGCTGGCCGCGGCATTTCATCCGGTTGTGGCTCTTCTGCCAGCCGCGGCACTTTTTACTAGCAGGCGCACTTCCACTGGCTACGGGACTTCCGGGTCTCCAGCACGTCCGGCACACGGCAGGTTGCGTGAGGCGGCGTCCATGACGATGCTCGAATCAACTTACCGACAGACCTTTGACCAATCGGCCGCGCTGTACGAGCGGGCGCTCGAGCGGTTCCCGAACGGCGTAACCCACGACGGCCGGTTCATGCGCCCCTTCCCGGTGTACATTGACCGCGCCCGGGGATCGCGGAAATGGTCGGTAGAGGGTCGGGAGATCATCGATTACTGGATGGGGCACGGCTCCCTGATCCTGGGCCACAGTCATCCGGTGATCGTACAGGCGATCGCGGAGCAGGCGGCGCGCGGCACCCACTACGGAGCCTGTCATGAGCTTGAAATCGAATGGGCGGACCTGATCCGGCAACTGATGCCCTCCGCGGAGACGGTCCGCTTCGTTTCGTCCGGCACCGAGGCCACGCTCATGGCCATCCGGCTGGCCCGGACCTTCACGGGCCGTCGCAAGGTCATCAAGTTCCGGGGGCATTACCACGGCTGGCACGACCAGGTGCTGGACGGGGTTGGACCGGGGAACAACCGGCCCATGCCGGGCGTACTGCGTGAGGTGTTCGACACGGTGATCAGCCTGCCCGAGGTCAACCTGGACCGCGTGGCGGACGTCCTGAAGCGCGACAACGACGTCGCCTGTCTCATCCTGGAACCGACGGGCGCCATGTTCGGCGGCGTCGAACTGTCCGATGACATCGTCCCGGGTCTGCGGGAGCTCACCGAACGGTACGGCGTGATCTTCGTCATGGACGAGGTCGTGACGGGGTTCCGGTGCGCGCCGGGCGGGGCGCAGGAGTACTACGGGGTCAGGCCGGACCTGAGCACGCTGGCCAAGATCGTGGCCGCGGGGCTGAACGGCGGCGCCCTGGTCGGCCGCGCGGACATCATGGAACTCCTGGAGCTCAGGGACGATACGGAATGGCAGACGGACAAGAAGATGCTGCATTACGGCACCTTCAATGCGAACCCGCTTTCCGCGGCCGCGGGCATCGCCATGCTCAGGCGTATCGCAGACGGCCGGGACATCGCCGTTGCCAACGAACGGGCGGCGGAACTACGAACGCAAATGTCGGAGGTCCTGGCTGCCAACGGCCTGGACGGCTGGCGGGTCTACGGATCCTTCTCCGGTTTCAAGATCCTGTCGGCGGGAACGGCCACCGCGGATCGTCGGGGCGACGCGGATCTGCTGCACGCCGTACGGCAGGCGCTGCTCCTGAATGGCGTGGACTGCATGGGGGTAGACGGGCTCACTTCATCGGTCCATACCACCGGGGACGTGGAGCGCACGGTGGAGGCCTTCGACAACGCGATTTCGCTGCTGAAGCAGGACGGCATTATCGCTTGACAGCGACGATGCCCGCGCGTAGGTTGCGCCGGAGTCAGCAGACCACTCACGCCTTTTTGGGGATGGCCGTGCGAAGGGCATCGCGCGGCGTGATAAACGCGGTAAAACCGTTGTTTGTACCATATTGAAAACCGTTTCCAGCAACCGTTTCGAATAACCGATTCAGATCAAGGAGAGAAGACATCATGGCGACTGAAAGAGCCGGTGCGGCGACCTTTCAAGGCAACGGACTGACCCTGGTCGGTGACGAAGTGAGAGTGGGAGACGCGGCGCCCGACTTTTCCGTACTGGGCGACGACCTGTCCGCCGTTACCCTGGCGGACTACGAAGGCAAGGTGAAGGTCATCTGCCTCGTGCCGTCCCTGGACACGCCCGTATGCGACACCGAAATCCGCCGCTTCAACCAGGAAGCCGCGGGGCTGGGCGATAACGTCGAGGTGCTGGCGGTCAGCGCGGACCTGCCCTTCGCCCAGAAGCGCTGGTGCGGCGACGCGGGCGCCGACAACGTGACGGCCCTGTCCGACCACCGGGACACTTCGCTGGGCGTAGCCTACGGTGCGGTGATCAAGGAACTGCGCCTGTTGTCGCGCGCCGTCTTCGTCGTCGACGCCTCAAACACGGTGCGTTACGCGGAGTACGTGAAGGAAATCACCGAAGAACCCGATTACGACGCCGCCCTCGCGGCCGCCCGGGCCGCCGTCTGAACGAGGAACGAGATCATGGCCGAACTCAACTATCACGCGCACGCCACTTTTTCCCTGTCCGACGGCAACCATGACCTGCTGTTCGATCCCTTCATCACGGGCAATCCGCTGGCGACGATTTCAGCAGACGACCTGAACCCCGACTACGTTCTGCTGACCCATGGGCACTCCGATCATATCGCCGACGCCGTGCCCATCGCCACGCGCTGCGGCGCGCCGATCATCGCCTCATTCGAGCTAGCCAACTACTGCGAGGCGCAGGGCGCCGTCACGCACGACCTGGGGATCGGCGGCTCGAACACCTTCCCCTTCGGACGGGTGAAGCTGACGCAGGCGACCCACAGTTCGTCCGTCACCGCGGACGACGGGACCATCGTGTACCTGGGCAATCCCGCGGGCATCATCGTCGATTTCGACGGGAAGAGGTACTACAACACCGGCGACACGGGCCTCTTCGGCGACATGGCCCTGATCGGGCGGATGGAGAAGCCGGACGTCGTGATCATGCCCATCGGGGACAACTACACCATGGGGATCGACGACGCCGTGGAAGCGGTCCGGATGATCGGCGCCGGAACCGTGATCCCGGTCCACTACAATACCTTCCCGTTGATCGAGCAGGATCCAAATGAATTCGCCGAGAAGGTGGGCGACCTGGCCCGGTGCGTCGTATTGAAGCCGGGCGAATCGGTTACGCTGTAAGGCGCAAATCGGCGTGCCCGGTCACTCCGGCCGCCGCAGCCGCATGGCCATCATGGGCGGAGTTTCCCTGAAGTTCGCCCAGGACAGTTCGCGGTCGGCCTCAACGCTTTCATCGAAGGCGCGTTCCTCGACTCCATCCAGGACGAACCCGGCCTCGAAGCACGTGGACAGCAGCACGGAAAGGGGCCGGTGGAAGTAGTATTGCGGCACGGGCTGTCCCACGATACCCAGGCCCTCGAAGGGCCGCGGCGCCAGGTAACGCTCGATCCTGATCCCGAACCGCTTGATCATTTCCCCGTCGCGGTCTTCCTGTTCCGCGTAGCGCACCGCGTATGGCGCCTGGAAGCAGGGGTGCGTCAGGCTGCAGACGAAGACGCCGCCCGGCTTGAGGAGACCGTGGACGGTGCCGAACATCGGTTCAATCACGGCCATGTCCATGACGGCCATGTTCGACACGGCCGCGTCGAAGGTATCCCTGCCCAGCGCTTCCAGCCGCCCCGAATCCGTCACGTCGATCACCCGGTAATCCATGCTGCCCGCGGTTTCCTCGTTACGGTCCACGGTTTTGTTTTCTGAACGACCTTCCGGATATCTCTCCGAACGCGCCCGCGCCCTTTCGATCATTACCACGCTGCCGTCAATCGCCGTGACCCGGGCGCCCAGCCCGGCAAGGAACCGCGAGAAGTTCCCGTTCCCGCAACCGATATCGAGCACCTTGTCACCGGGCTGCACGGCAAGCAGCCGTTCCATGGCCGGGCGCACCAGCAGATTGTGGAACGTGTTGCTCTCGTCGCCCATGTAGTCGTCCCAGAACGCCGCGTTCTGATTCCATCTCTGCTGCGCTTCATCGGCCAGTTCCGGCCAGTCTGATTTGGGCATGGTCGCTCCTTTAGCGGTCTCGCACAGGACAATCTGGAGATACGGATGCGTCTTGTCTCAAGAAACTTGTCAAGATCGTTCCTTAAATGCCGACTACTATAAGATGCAGGACCTTGGTGTTCAATTCGAAAACCCAGGGAGTTACAATAAGAAACCTTAGATCGAGCTTTACAAGTTGACGCCGGAACTCGCAACAAGACTCGGACTTGATCTGGCAGAGGGCCCTGAATAAGGAACATGTCATGACGAATAGTGAAGAAACACGTCCCGAACTATCCAATACCGAGAGTCAGGTTGTAAATATCAAGAAGGGTAACATATTCACTAGCGGATGCCAGACGTTGGTGAACACTGTTAACTGCCACGGCGTCATGGGTGCTGGCATCGCATTGGAGTTCAAGTTGCGAATGCCGGAAATGTACGACCAGTATGTCGATATCTGCAGGAAAGGACAAATCGACATAGGCAAATCGTGGTTGTACAAACCCACGCCGGGCATCCGCGAGGACCGGTGGGTGCTTAATTTCCCAACAAAACGCCACTGGCGGTATCCGTCCAAAATCCAATACCTGGAGGCTGGTCTCGAAGAGTTCCTCGGTACATACGAAAAGGAAGGCATCGAATCTATCGCCTTTCCGATCCTGGGTGCATCCAATGGCGGTCTTGACGAGGAGGTATCGCTGTCCGTGATGCGGAGTTACCTGGAACGGTGCGACATCCCGGTAGAAATATACCGGTACGACCCCACGGCGACGGATGACCTCTTTCGGGAATTCCAGCAGAAGTTGATGTCTGGATCTGATATCACGAGTATGGCAAAAAACATGGGAGTACGGGTCGATCGCCTGAATTGCATTTGGAGCATATTGAATGAGCCCGACAGTCCCATCAAATCCCTCAGCCAATTGGCCACGGTACCGGGTATCGGATCAAAAACACTGGAAAAATGCTTCCGCTACGTCATGGATGCGCCATCGCACAACTTTGAGCCACAGACTTCCATGAAGCTATAAACCGGAATCCCGCTACTCGAACACCCGCATGGGCGGGTCTTCCACCGGCAGGCCATGCTCCGCGGCCCATGCCCGCAGGGGCACGTCGTCGCCTTCCCAGGGTTTGCAGAACAGTTGCGCCGCGATGGGGTCCATGCGTTCGAGCGCCTCGTCCGGCGGTGTCGGATGCTGCTGGGCCCACCAGCGGTAGGCATAGCTTATGAGCAGGACCTTGGTGGTGTCGCCGGTGAAGTTGACGGCGGGCGTGTGATAGGTGCTGGTACTGAAGACGTAGGCGTCGCCCGCCTCGAGCGCCGGCTCGACGAACTCAGGCGGGTCGAGGGAACCCTTCTTGAACCGCAGGGCCTCGTTCAGCCTGTGGCTTCCGGGCACGAGCATGGTCGCCCCCGCGTTGGGAGATGGGAAGTCCGTCAGGCAGTAGCCGACGCGGACCGCCACCGTCCCTCTGATAGGATGGTCGGGCGTGAAGTTGTTCAGGTCGCGGTGCCAGTTCCGGAAGGACCGGCCGTCGCCGTCCGGATAGAGCGGTTCGTCGGAAGCGGGCTGGGGATACTTGTAGATGAGATGTCCCCGCATGAGGTGGATGTTGTAGGAGAGCAGCTGCACCACCAGGGGTACCGTGCGACGGTTGGTGGTAAGTTCGACCAGGGCGTCGTCCAGGGCGAGGTCGATGTACCGGTTGGCGTAGTAGTTGTGTATCGGACCGGCGGTCTCCATGAACCGGTCGCCGACGGCCAATACCCGGTCGCGGAGGTCGTCGTCGAGGGCGTCCTTGACGATCAGGTAACCGTGTTCCCGGAAGTGTTCCCGCTGCTCTGCGGTGAGGGGCGTGAACTCCATGGTATTCTATTCCTGGAATGACGTCATCAGGTGCCCGTCGACATGGGCACTCGGCACGGAAACTCGGCATGGGCACTCGCTCGAGCAGATGCTGGGCCAGATCTGCGTAATTTGCGGCCCGGGCCGTGTCTGCGCAAATATAGAAGCCAGTTGGCTACCCGTCAACACTCCGGTTCCCGAACCGCGCCGTCATCATGACGCGCCGCCTCTCTCCGGTTTGCGGTTGACACCCGATGCCGCGGTTGACAGCCACAGCCGCGATCAGCGCCCGAAGCCGCGGTTGACACTCGAAGCCGCGTTTCTCTGGCCGCGCGGCCATCCTTCCAGCTAGCGGTTGACACCCGTTCCCGACGGGTATATGTTCTTGCCGTTTCTCCGAACCCAGGGCGACCGCTACGTACATTCCGCGCTGCAGGGCGACCGCGCCTCACTATCCAACCGACTTGCCATCCAACCGCCTTGCCAGACCGGGAGCAATCCATGCCGAGGAACGCCGCGATTTCGATCACCACCCCCATGCCCCCGCCGCCCTGGGCCCTGCTCGAACGCGAACTGATCCGGGCCAATAATGAACACACGCGGGCGTTCTTCGACCGGTACTTCGACGAGCGGGGCTACCTGCTCTGCGTAGAGCGCTGGGGCGCCCTGGACGGTCCCGACGACGCCATCGAGAACCTGACCAACGTGCCGGCCCTGTACCTGATCGGGGGATCGGACGACCTCGTGGCCATCTGCCAGAAGGCCCAGGAGGGCCACTTCCGGCAGTACACCGAGGCCCGGACCGAGGAAGTGGAATTCGCCCGCGAGGGCATGTACTACCGGGAGTTCCCCGTGATGTTCGACTGGGCCCATCACCAGGAGGGCAACGCGGTGACCGGGACCATCGGGCTGTGCGATCCCGGCGACGACCGTCATCTCCGGCGGCTCGAGCGGTTCGCGGGTTTCTTCATGGAAGGCGACGACCTCCCCGGCCAGATCGAAGTGCCCAACTGGGACCCGGAGCACAGGCTCATCCGCAGCATGTTCAACGGCAGCCGCGGATCGCTCCTTCGCAGGACCACGCCCCTCGACTGGGCCGGCGACCGCATCGAGGACGGCTGCTTTATCCTGGCCCACGGCGAGCGGCACTACCAGGACATGCTGGACCACTATATCGGCTACGAAGACGTGGCCGGCGACCACCCGTTGAACCTGGCCGCCACCTGCATGGCCTTCAACGCCTACGTCCACACGAAGGATGTGAAGTACCGGGACTGGCTGCTCGAGTACGCCGACGCGTGGGTGGAGCGGACGGAGGCGAACGGCGGGATCATCCCTTCGAACATCGGGCTGGACGGCACGATCGGCGGTGCCGCGGGCGGACGCTGGTGGGGCGGCGTGTACGGCTGGGCCCATACGACGATCACGCCCCATTCCGGGGAACCCAAGAGCCGCCTCGGGGTCGCCCGGTGCCTGGACGGATTCGGCAACGCGCTCATACTTTCGGGCGACAGGCGCTACCTCGAACCCTGGCGCACGACCCTGGACGGTGTGAACGCGAACGGCAAGGTGATCGACGGCGTGAAGATGTATCCCCGCATGCACAACGACGAGGGCTGGTACGAGTGGATGCCCGAACCCTACGACGACGGGGCGCTCGAGATCTACTACTGGTCCATGGACGAGGCGGACCGCAGCCGGGTGAACAGCCCCTGGATCGATTTCCTCGAAGGGAACAACCCCGGCTATCCTGTCGAAGCGTTGCAATCGGACATCGGCGTGGTCCGGCGGAAAGTGCAGGACATGTACGACGATCCCACCACGCCCGATACGCGTCTGTCGGACAACCCGAACCTGTTTCGCCCGGCCACCGTCGACGCCCTCGTCGAACTGACCATGGGCGGAACGATCCCCCGGGTGGGGCGGCCGCTCCATACCCGGCTGCGGTACTTCGATCCACGCCGGGCGAGGCCGGGTCTGCCGCCCGACGTCGGCGCCCTGGTGGAGGGACTGACCGCGGACGAGACGAGAGTAAGCCTCGTAAACGTCAACCAGCTCGAGCCGCGGAAGGTCGTGGTGCAGGGCGGCACCTACGGGGAGCACCGTTGGACGACGGTCCGGGTCGACGGCGGCGAGGAACAACCCGTGCACGACCGCGTGCTGACCGTGGATCTGGCGCCTGGAGCCGGAGCGTGTCTCACGATCGGCACTGCGCGGTACGTCAACGATCCGACGGGCGACTTTCCTTTCTAACCCCACGCTTTTTTCACATTTCATCACATTTTACAAGGATTTAACCTCCGGGAAATATCCCTTTAACAGACGGGGACTATATTAGGATTACAATTTCGAATGGTCGTATCTTTTTCATCACAACAGGGAGGATTTCCGTATGTCCCTTAGTGGCATATTACGTATCGTCGCGTGCCTGGCGCTTGGTATTCCCGGCCTGGCCCTCGCGCAGGATGAGGCGGCCCCGGCGGCCGTGCTCAACACCGGGGATACCGCCTGGATGCTCGTCAGCTGCGCCCTGGTGCTGCTCATGCTGCCCGGCCTGGCCATGTTCTACGGCGGGCTCACGCGCACCCGGAACGTGCTGGGCACCATGATGCACAGTTTCGCGGCCATGGGCATCATGGGCGTGCAGTGGGTGATCTTCGGATTCGCGCTGGCCTTCGGAGCGAGCGCGATCATACCGGGCGTTCTTGGCTGGAGTTCCGATTATTTCTTATTGGGCGGCGTCGATCCCGGGACGCTCTGGGACGGAACGAATGTCCCCACGTACCTGTTCGCCATGTTCCAGGGCATGTTCGCCATCATCACCCCGGCCCTGATCGCCGGGGCCATCGCCGAACGCGTGAAGTTCGGCGCCTACTGCCTGCTGATCCTGCTCTGGGGATTCGTGGTATACGAACCCCTGTGCTACATGGTCTGGAACGCGGACGGCATGCTCTTCAAGGATGGCGCCATTGATTTTGCCGGCGGCACGGTGGTGCACATCTCATCGGGCGTGGCCGGCCTGGTGGCCGCGATGGTGCTCGGTCCCCGGCTCGGTTATCCTTCCCGGGCCATGAAGCCCAACAACCTGACCATGACGCTCATCGGCGCAGGCCTGCTCTGGATCGGCTGGTTCGGCTTCAACGCCGGTTCCGCCGTGTCGGCGGGTGAAACAGCCGTCCAGGCGCTGACGGTGACCCAGATCTCCGCGGCGGCCGGTGCGGTGGGCTGGATCGTCACAGAGCTTATACATCACGGCAAGGCCTCGAGTCTCGGTATCGTCTCCGGCATCCTGGCCGGCCTGGTCGCCATTACGCCGGCCGCGGGCAGCGTGACCCCGGCCTGGGCCCTGGTGTTCGGATTCGGCGCCGCCGTGGTCTGCTTCCTGATGGTGCAGCTCAAGGGCAAACTGGGTTACGACGATACGCTCGACGTCTTCGCCATTCACGGCATCGGCGGGATGTTCGGGGCGCTGCTGGTCGGCCTGGTCGCCACCGACGTCGGCGGGTGGTCCCAGTTCCTGATCCAGATCAAGGGCGTAGTCATCGCCATCGCGCTGTCGGCCGTCGGTACGGGCGTACTCGTCTGGTTGATTGATCGCACCATCGGGCTGCGCGCCACGGAAGACGAGCAGCAGGTCGGCCTGGACCATTCCCAGCACGGGGAGGATGGCTACGGTCTGACTCACCTGTAGTCGGCCACGGAATCAGCGCGGTTCACGGGCAGTAACGAAGCTGTCCGATTCTACCTAAAGGACTATTACTTCAGGAGACGTCAGACACATGAAACTGATCATAGCCATCATCAGACCGGAGAAGCTCGACGACGTCAGAAACGCGCTCGTCGAGAAAGGCATCCCCGGCATGACCCTGTCCAGGGTGTCGGGGCATGGCCGCACCGCCCACCGCAGGGGTCTTTACAGGGGACAGGAGATCGACATCCCCCTCGCGGCCAAGATTCGCATGGAGATCGCGGTCACCAACGACCAGAAGGACGAGATCGTCGACCTGATCTGGCAGGCCGCCAAGTCGGGAGGCGACCGAACGGGGGACGGCAAGATCTTCGTCGTTCCCGTGGAAGAGAGCGTCCGCATCAGCAGCGGGGAACGGGGCGAGGACGCGGTATAGGGGAGTGGTGTAGGGAAGAGAGCGTCCGCATCAGCAGCGGATTTAGCGAAGCTGCGATTGGATATCTTCCTGCGACATCAATGCGTTGGTCCGCCGGTCCGGTGACTCCATCGGGCCGGCGGTTTTCATACCATCAGATGCTGGCAGTATTACTGACATTGGGCTGGTCTTTACCCTTGGTTATTTAAGGGCAGGATGACATTTACCAGGACCCACCGAAGTCCGTTACCCTCAAAAACTACTTCTAACTCATCGCCTTTCTCGTTCTTGGTCTGTATAATCAATGAGAAGGACCTAAGCCCCCTGTCAATCACGAAGTCCTCCTGATCCAGAATCCTTGCCCCGACTGAACCAGACAAAGCGGCGAACGGGATATCGGCATCATCGGGAACATCCACTTTACTAGCAAATTGTGCAAATCCTGCCGGCGTAACGTAGACATCAACCATTCTGTCTACTATGGGCCACGTCAAAGCCATACCTGCAACCGCTTCCGGTTTACCTTCTTCAAAAGCCCATCTATCGATTCCCGACTTTAACTGATCCTTCAGATTCTGACGCAAGACTGGGAAGTCGATCATTTCACCCAATGCATGTTCATCGGCATCAACGATAGCCGCTTTCAGATTTCGGACTGCGAAGTAAGGAGACGTAAACCAGTATGCCCCGATGGCTACAATCACAAGGACGCATAGGACGTCGATCATTTTCCTTCTTGTCAGAAATCCAGGCATGGTTTGTACCTCCGGATATTTAAGTGTAATTGTTCAAGCAATGGTCACGGTCGATTCGATCCGTGAACTGCGACGCCATGTAACTAATAACGCTTTCGAAGACTTCTCAACCTCCCGTGGACGGACGCAAATCTCTGCGATTGAACAGCCAGAGCGAGCTGCAGCCGAATACGACAATGTAAGCCAGGAGAGGCAGGAAAGTGGACAGGAAGTTGCTGACATAGTCGTAAATCGCCGAGGGATCATCCAACGCGGGTAAATCCGGGCTCGCCATCCACAACGGGGTATTGGCGGAGATCAGTATCCGGACCGCGTCCGGTCCCATATATGAGCCTATTATCCACCTGAGAATCGACTCGCTTATGTAAAAAACCACCGAGATTACAATACCCGATGACGCCGAAGAGGTCAGTATCGCGAAGAACATCCCCAGGATGATGTAGGGGAGCATCAAGTACGTCGACTTGATTACATCTGTCCCCGCCCTGAACCACTGCGTCCCGTCGGTAGTGATACCAGTACCTCCAAAAGTGAACGAAATGATCAGGCTGCTGATACCCATAGCCAGGATTACAACCAGGTGTCCTATGCCGACCACGCCCATGAGAGCGAGGGCTTTCGCCGCCAGGAATCGCCAGCGGCCGCACCCCTTCGCAATCACCTGCCTGGCCGTCCCCCAGGTGTATTCGACCCCCATCGCCATGGCTGCCAGGATCATGACGAACACATACCCCAGATTCCCAAAAATACCAATACCGAAGGACAGGCTGCCAGGCAGCGTAGCGTTGTTGAGGAAGTTCTTTCGTGCCGTGTCGTACATGACGAGAATACCCGGGCATCGTTCCCGGAGCGATTCTATTTCTTGCAGTGCCTCCTTCCGGTATTCACTTTGCACCCCCGACAGCCTGGATTCAACCGCGCCGTCCCGGATGTCAAGGCATGAAATGCCGATGGTGGGATGTTCCCCCTCCTCGTCGACGGGTCCCGCCTGAACTTCTATGCGTCCGGGGGCTACGTTGCTATACATTTGGTATTCAGTCAATAGCCGTAGTTGCGAGGACAATACGATGAACGCCAGAAACACCCACGGCATCCATCGCCGCCGGAGCTTTAGCACATCC
This sequence comes from bacterium, assembly GCA_965202605.1. Lineage (GTDB taxonomy): Bacteria > JAAXHH01 > JAAXHH01 > JAAXHH01 > JAAXHH01 > JAAXHH01. The sequence continues at coordinate 61,788 of OZ241838.1, read as the reverse complement.
CAACCCGCAAGGCACAGGATTTTCCGCATCATGCTATGTCCTCGTACGTGCCACTCGTAATCTTGAAATAGTACTCCTCCAGAGACATCTGGCCGGAGGTCATCTCCGCGATGTACACGGCCGACCTGCTCAGAACCTCGGAAAGCTCCGGGGACCTTTCCGTCGGAGCCGACACCAGGATCGATTCGCCTTTCGAGATCACGTCGACCACCCAGTCCAGCTTCGAGATCAATTCGATCGCCTTCGCGTTGTCGGTCGTGCGAAGGCGGATCTTCTCGCCTGCCAGAGAGTGGATCAGGTCATCGACCCTTCCCTGGGCCACGAGCCTGCCGTGGGAAAGTATGGCCACGCTGTCGCACACCTGTTCGACCTCGTGCAGCAGGTGGCTGGATAGCAGCACAGTGCGCTCCCCATCGCCGAGGCTGCGTATCAGTTCGCGTACTTCGGCCATGCCGTCAGGGTCCATGCCGTTGGTCGGTTCGTCCAGGATCAGGAGGTCGGGATCGCCCAGGAGGACATGGGCCAGTCCAAGCCGCTGCTTCATGCCGAGGGAGTAGGTATGAAAACGGTCTTTGCCGCGCTCTGACAGGCGTACTTTATCCAACAACTCATCCAGTTCGGCCGCATCGCTCGTACCGGAAATCTCCTGGAAGTAGGCGAGGTTGTCGCGGCCCGAAAGGTGCGGGTAGAAGGATGGGAATTCGACGATGGCGCCGGTACGGGTGAGTGCTTCCCTGTTCGGCGTGCCTGCGCCGAGCAGGCTGAAGCTGCCCGATGTCGGCTTCACCAGTCCCAGCAGCATGCCCATGGTCGTCGTCTTGCCGGAACCGTTCGGACCCAGAAGACCGAATACTTGGCCGCGGGCGACTTCCAGGGACAGGTCGTCCACGGCCAGGATGTTCCCGTAGCGCTTGGTGAGCGCTGTGGTTTCTATGACAAGGTCGTTGGAAGTCATCTTAATCTTCAGACTCTCAAGAGTTCAGGAATGTTACATGATATACTGGGCGATAAATCTACTATACAAGATCTAAAGTTCTTTCTCGAACTTGAAGGCAGAGGAAGCTCTAAGGGGAATCAGTATTAATCCACTGTGGAACTGTTTGTCGCGGAACGACCGGTTATGTCCTGGAAAACCCATTCACGACACCACGCCAAGAAACTACAGGGCTTTCGCCCGCTCCTTAAGTTCGTAGACTCCCGCCGTCATAGCCCGCAGGCGCGGGCTTTCGGACTCCAGCACTCGCTCGTGGGGATTGAGCGCGTCAGGACTGTGTCGCTTGATCGACGCCAGGTGAGCGTCGGTAGTGGGGCGGGATGCGTATTTCAAGGCGATGTAACGCCTGCGTCCGGCCTTGCCGTACACGGCATGATAAAGGCTCTGGTTGAAGATCACCGCGTCGCCCGGGTCCGTCTCCACGGCGTGGCACGGCACCTCGCCGCCACGGTAGCCGAAAAACGCCGGATCTTCGAGTCCGTGGCGCTGCTGAAACGGCGTCAGTTCCTCGTGGAAAGGCGACCGGTGAGACCCGGGAATTACCCGAAAGGCGCCCGCGTCTTTCCGCATCGGATCCAGGTACATCATGACCTTGATGCGCAGGTAGCCGAGTTCCAGCGGCCCGGGACGGTCCGCGTGCCAGTGATGATAGGGCCGCCGGGTCATGGTGCCCTGCACGCCTTCTGACCCCATCCACATCATGTCCTGTCCCAGCAACTGCACCATGGGAGTGTAGATACGGTCGTCCTCGATGAGGCCGATGGTCTCCGGGTGCAGTTCGAGGAACGGGGCGATGGATACATGCTCCTCCTCTACAGGCGTGTGGCCCAGTTCCGCCGTCCAGATCTCGTCCGCGTGTCGACCGAGCGCCTCGATCTCCCCCGCATCGAAAGCCTGCCGGAGCAGGATAAACCCAAACACCCGGAAATGTTGAATCTGGTCTTCCGTCAGCATGGCGAGATTCCTGTTCTATGGTAGTTTATGTGGCCGCGTGATATGTAGCCATCCGAGTTCACAATGCTGCCCCGACCGCGCCGGTTCGGTAATGTACGTCAATGTTGCAGGCGCCAGCGGATCACAACCCGAACCGGCGAACGAGCAGCAGGCTGTACTCCCGCGGACGCGCGTAGGCGATCTCCGCATAGCCCGATCCCGTTGTCAGCGAAGAGTTTCCGGCGATGGGATACACCTCGTTCGTCGCGTTGCGCACGCCGAAAACGGCCCGCCAACGTCTCGTCTTCGATTGAAGCGTGAGGGACGCGTCCAGATTGACGACGTCGTCGAGCCGGGCGATTTCCCGCGTGTTTATGGCATCGAAATAGGTTCTGCCGCGCCGGGAAACGTCCGAATGGATGAGCACCGAATATCCGCGGAGGCCGAATGCGTAACCGAGGCCCAGGGTCGCCTGCATCGCGGGCGTGTACGGCAGTTCGTTTTCCGTGGTGACCGCGGTCGTGGCGCCAAGCAACGCGAAGTCCTGCGAAATGGAACGGATGCGGTCTTTGAGATAGCCTATTCCGCCCTGGATCCGCCATGACGGCGTGGGCGTCCACGCGCCTTCGATCTCCGCGCCGCTGATTGTCGCCTTGCCCGCATTGAGCAGTAATGGCGCGGGACCGAGGCGGTAGATGAACTGCATGTCTCGATAGTCCGTGGTGAAAACGGCGCCTTGCAGCCGAAGGCCCCTGTCGGGCAGATTCGTTTTGAAGCCGACTTCCCTGCTCAACGCGCGCTCTTCGTCGAATGAATGGAAGTTGTCGAGAGACTCCTGTGACACCGCGGCGGCGAAGAAAGCGTTCCAGCCGCCGCCTTTGAATCCCTGCGCGTATCTGGCGTAGGTCATGAATCCGTCAGACCAGTGATGGTTCACGGCGGCCGACAGGGTGGTCGCACTGAATGTCTGCTCGTACAAGCGTTTAGGCAAGAACTTGACGTCCGGAGCGGCGTAGTCGAATTGATCCGGCGTCGATCCCTTGGTCTCCGAGGTTCGCCGCACACCGATGGATGCTTCAGTTCTCTCGGTCAGGCGCAGTTTCCCTTGCCCGAAAACCGCCCATGCACGGTTTGAAACCTCATTGTAATTCGCAACCGGCGAATCGGAATTTCCCAGGCCGACGTCAAGGGCATCATCCACCTGCTCCCTGTAATAGAACATGCCGGCGACGCCGGAGAACCGGTCACCGGAAAAAAGATACTGAACTTCCTGGCTGAACTGTGCGCCGTCGCTTTCAATTTGCGTATGCAGAACCTGGAACGGCGTATTGTCCGCGTCGCGTCTGCCCTTCCAGTTCAGCGTTCGCCAGGCGGTGACGGACTTGAGTATCGATCTGGCGCCCAGTATGCCGGTCACGTTCAACGCGATCCCCTGATTGACGTAACTGCTTTCCAACGGCGTCGTGCCATGGTTCCGGAACGGACCGGCGCGCCACTGGTTGTTCACGCATCGCGGGTCTTCGTTCTCGGCGGTATAGCCCACCGGCGGTCCGCCGCCTATGGCCTCCCCGGTGACCGGATTGAAGCGGGGTCCCGGTCCGGCGGGGAGATAAAACGCGGCCGGACAGCCGGCCTGCTGACTGCGATTGGCGCCGAAATGCGCGGCCGGCACGGGATTCGCCGGATCGGTGTTGTTTCCGTAGGCTGCGAACACCATGGGCGAACCGTTTTCATCCGCTTTGGCGTAGTCCAGGCGCAGTCTCGCGCGCACCGCGCTGGTAATGGAGTAATCGGCCTTTGCGAGGATGGATAAATCGTTCACGTCGCCGAGATCGAGCCCGTCCGACAGACGGGTTACATAACCATTCTGTCGCTTTAAGCCGGCGGCGATCCGGGTCTTCAGGGTCCGTGCCAATGGTGCGTCCAGCGCCCCGAACAGCGACCACATGCCGTCGCTGCCCACGCCAAGCCTCGCCTCGCCGCCCCATTTCGCACCCGGGTTCACCGTGGTGAGCAACACGGCGCCGCCGATGGTGTTGCGTCCGAAAAGCGTGCCCTGAGGTCCTCTCAGAATCTGTACGTCGGCGACGTCCCGCATCGCCATGGCGCCGCCCACCGATTGACCGCGGTACACGTCGTCGACGTACAGGCCGACGCCCGGGTCCACGCTCGCGACCGGATTCAGCTGGCCGATGCCGCGAATGAACACCATGGAGGACGCATTGTTACCGGATACCGGCGCGTTGTTGGCGAACTCCAGGTTCGGGGTCGCCTTGCCGAGGTCCAGCGTAGAGGTCAATTGCCGGCGTTCGAAATCCTCCGAAGAAATGGCGGTCACGGATACGGGAACATCCTGTATTTCCTCGTCCACGCGGCGCGCCGTCACCGTAATCACCTCGTGGGTGAAGGCGATATCCGTCTCAGCCGCCGGCAGCGTGTCCACGGCGGAACTTTCCTGGGCGGCGGACAGCGTGTCTACAGCGGCAGGCTCCTGGGCGGCGGACAGCGTGTCTACAGTGGCAGGCTCCTGGGCGGCGGCCCGCAACGTCCAGGGCACCAGCGCGATAACTATTGAAAGCCGCAACAACCGCGAGATCATAAGATGTTCCCGTTCTACCGTATGCCGGTCACGCCGGTCACGCTCGGTCACGCCGGTCACGCCCGGTCGATGTGCTGATCGTTCGACTTTTTAACTGTGCTCATTTCATTCTCATTAGTAACAGGATCAATAATGCAATGCCAGTGAATTAACAGGGAGTTCACCGTAATCTACGGCGGTCGTTTTCGGTACAGCGCGAGGTGATCTCGTAGTGGCGGGGCTCCTCGGAGGGCTACGCCTCGGGCGGAGGCCGGCCTCCCGTAGCGCTGCGCGACTGCCTGCAACGCTTGACCCGGCGGCGCTCCTCCTCTAGATTAAACGGGCGAAAACGCACGGCTCGATGGACTATGCAGTCGATCTGAAACACGAATCTTACACGATTAACTGTTAGCAGGACCGATTGAAAATGGCACTTTCCGAAGGCAAAACCGTAAAGGGCAAGAAACACGGCTACTGGGTCACCTATTACGCCAACGGCAACAAGCGAAGCGAAGGCACTTACAAGATGGGCGTAAAGCACGGGAACTGGATCCAGTACTTCAGCAACGGCAACAAGAAGAGCGAAGGACGGTTCAGGAACGGCCTCAACGAGGGCTGGTACGTCTGCTGGCACGTGAACGGAACCAGACAGTGGGAAGGCGACTACGGTCCCCACGTGGGCAAGTCCTACGACGGCAAGAAGGAAGGCCGGTGGCGGTGCTACTCGGCGAAGGACGGCGAGACCGTGTGGCGGATCATCGAATACAAACACGGTTCGCGCACCAAACCCGACGTGCATCCCCTCGGACCGTGCTCCGTGTGCGGCGATCCCATCCACGACCTCGACACGGACCGCTGTCCGCAGTGCATGTGATGACGCGGAACCCCCTGTCTCAGAACGATGTTCGCCCGGCTATATGATCGCCCGGCCACTTGATCGCCCGGCTACTTGATCGCCCGGTAACCTGATCACCTGACGCAAGACTCGATTCCGAAGGGACCGACCGCCCGTGAAAACCCGGATTTCGCGCCGCGCATTCTTGCAGTCGTCGTCCGCCGCGGGCCTGGGCCTGATGGCGGGCTGCAGCCCCTCACCGTCGCCCGGCGTCATCTTCAAGGGATGGGTCTACGAGCCCGGCCTGGTCCGGGAAAACCTGGACTACTTCGAAGGGCAGACCGGCATCAGGGTGGACTACAACGCCGTGTCGGGCAACTACCACGACAAGATGGTGGCGCTGCACGTGGGCGGGGCGCCCATGGAATGCTGCTACGTCCGCGACGACGATTTTGCCGAATGGGTCGAAGCCGGCTGGCTGCGTCCCTGCGACGACCTCCTGGCCGCAGATCCCGACACGTCGGCGACGACAGCGGATCTATTCCCCTATAATCTGTCGTCCATGACCTACGGCGGGATGCGGTACGGCCTGCCTTACTACACCGACTTCAACATCTGGATCTACAACGCGGCCATGCTGGAGGCGGCGGGATTCGACGCACCGGCCCGCACGCTGGACGAGTTGACCGAACAGGCCATCAAGGTTCGGGAAGCCCGGATCCGCACGCCGGACGGGGACGTCATCGAGTATCCGATCATGCTGAACTTCCGGCAGAGCGTGCTCGGGTTCGCCGACTGGTGGACCCTCAACTACGCAAGCGAGATATCGCTCTTCGACGGCGATCTCAACCCCACGTTTCCCGACGACGAAGGCCGTCGGGCCGAAACCGTGCTCCAATGGCTCACAGACGGGATCAACCGGCACCGCATCATCTCTCCTTCCTCGCTGACCGTGGGACAGATGCGGGATCATGTCGCCGGCGGCCGTCAGGTATACGGCATTCTCAACAAGTACGACCTGGAGTACGCTAACAACCGTCGGAATTCGGTCGCCGCGGACGAGGAACTGAAGCGAAGGGGGTCAGACGCGCTGCACGCCAAGGTGTACCGGATGGCGCCGGTACCCTCGATCTCGCCGGAACAGAACGGTACCCTCGGCTGGACGCGCATGTACAGCCTGACGTCGCGGTGCCGGGAAGACCGGATGCAGGAAGCGTGGGAGCTGATGAAGTTCCTGGGCGCGAAGGACGCCGCCGGAGAATACTACACGGCGCGGCGCTGGTTCCGGCTGCGGGGGCTGGGATTCGCCTACCGGTCGCTGCTGGACGATCCGGACGTGATCGCCCAGACCGAGCAGTGGGGCGAGATCGACAAGATCCGGGAGCAGGCCCGGCACGTCAGGCCAAGGGAGAACATCAAGGCGCCCTGGTTCCCCGATTTCAAGATCTACTACCAGCCGGAGATCCAGAAGGTCCTCCTGGGGCAGCAGTCTCCCCGCGACGGCCTCGCCCGGATCGCGCGGCGCTGCCGCCAGTTGATCGCGGAATGGTCGTAGGAGTAGCCGCTTCCTGTTAGGGCAGCCGTTTCCTGTAAGAGAAGCCGCTCCCCGATGTACAAGTTTTGGAGTCGAGTCTGTCAGCCATGACCGTAATCAAGCCCTTCCATCTCATGTCGCGGACACGGGATCTCCTCCCCCTGCTGCTGAACCTGCCGGCGGTGATCCTGCTCCTCGCCTTCATCGCCTACCCCATCGGCATCTCCTTCTGGATGAGCCTGCACCGGTACAACCTGCGCCGGCCCGACCAGGTGTACTTCCACGGCCTGGAGAACTACGCGACCATCCTGGCGAGTTCCGAGTTCTGGAACGCCCTGTGGATCTCGCTGTACTTCACCTTCATGGCCGTGCTGCTGGTCATCGTGATCGCCATGGCCATCGCCCTGCTGCTCCACGAATCCTTCCGCGGCCGCGGCGTCGTCCGGGCCCTGCTGCTCATTCCCTGGGCCATCCCGGGCGTGGTCAACGGCCTCATGTGGGTGGGCCTGCTCGGCGATTACGGCGCCTTCAACGCCATGCTGGAAGACTCGGTCGCCGCCGTCAACTACCTGTTCGGTATAAACATTGTATATACAGGCATGGCTTCGCCCTTTGTCGCGCTTAACGCCGCCATCAGTGCCCACGTATGGCGCAGCGTGCCCTTTGCGTGCATCATCTTTCTGGCGGCGATACAGGCCATACCGACCGAGCAGTACCGGGCCGCCCGGGTGGACGGCGCCACGTCGTGGAACCGCTTCCGCTTCATCACCCTGCCCTGGCTCTACCACGCCGTGCTCGTCGTGGCCATTTTCGAGACCATGAACGGCTTCCGTGCCTTCGACCTGATCTACGCGCTTACCGGCGGCGGTCCGGGCGACGCCACCCATGTGATCGCCTGGCAGACCTACAAGGAAGCCTTCGCGCGGCTCGATTTCGGTGGCGCCAACGCCTACTCCTACCTGATCACGCTGATTACCATGACCCTGGCCATCATATACATCCGGCTGCTCTACCGCCGCGGACTCGTACAGGGATAGGGGACCATCATGTGGCGTCGCGCCTCGCTCTACATATACGCCCTGGCGGCCGTAATCTACCTGACCCTGCCCTTCGCCTGGGTGGCGGCCGTCAGTTTCATGCCCGAACGGGAGGTGACCCAGCAGCGCTGGTGGCCCGAGGAGCCCACCATCGGGAATTACAGCCTTTACTTCGACGTGGAAGGCCAGTCGGCGGACGTGGGCGCCGCCATCGCCCGGCAGTTCCCCCGGGCCATCGTCAACAGCCTGATCATCGGCACGGCGGTGATGCTGCTCAACCTGACCTGCGGTTCCCTGGCGGCCTACGCCCTGGCGCGTCTGCCGTTCCGGGGCAACCTGCTGCTCCTGCTGTTCTATCTCGGTTCGCGGAGCGTGCCCGGCGTGGCCATCATGATCCCCATGTACCTGCTCATGCGAAGCTACGGACTGCTGGATACGCACCTGTCGGTGATCCTGTCCCACACGACCTTCACGCTGCCCTTCACCATCTGGATCCTGAAGGGTTATTTCCAGACCGTGCCGCTGGACCTGGAACGGGCCGCGCGGGTCGACGGCTGCACGCCGCTGGGCGCGCTTGTGCGGGTCTTTCTGCCGGTGACGACGCCAGGCCTGGTGGCCGTGGGCATCTTCGCCTTCATCGCGTCCTGGGGCGAGTTCCTCTTCGCCCTGCTCTTCACGACTACCATCGCCTCCAGGCCGGTGACGGTGCTGGCCTCGGATTTCGCCCAGGAACTGCAGGTACCTTTCACCGTCATCGCGGCGGGCGGCGTGCTGGTCATCCTCCTGCCCCTGGTCCTGTCGTTCATATTCCAGCGGCTCATCATCCAGGGCATCGGAGGTTCGGTGACCGGGTGACTAGGTAACCGGTGGCCCGGATCACAAGAAAAACCAGGAGTAACTTCATTGGCACGAGTCCGGTTGAACAATCTTAGGAAGCACTTCGGCGACGTGGTGGCCGTGGACGACGTCACCCTCGACATCGCCGACCGCGAGTTCCTGACGCTTCTGGGTCCGTCGGGCTGCGGCAAGACCACCCTGCTCAACATGATCGCCGGGCTGGAGTCGCCGACGGCGGGCGAAGTATGGTTCGACGACCGGAATGTCACGACCGTGCCGCCCGAGCGGCGGGACATCGCCATGGTGTTTCAGACCTATGCCCTCTATCCCCACATGCACGTCTTCGACAATGTCGCTTTCGGGCTCAAGATGCGGGGCGTGCCGGCTGAGGAACGGAAGAGACTGGTGATCGCGGCGGCGAAGACCATGGAGATCGAGCATCTGCTGGACCGCAAGCCCCGTGCGCTGAGCGGCGGACAGCGGCAGCGGGTCGCCCTGGCCCGGGCCATCGTCCGTGATCCGGGTGTGTTCCTCCTCGACGAACCGCTGTCCAACCTGGACGCGCAGCTCCGCGTGGTGATGCGCACGGAACTGAAGCGCCTCCACGGCGATCTCGAAATGACCTTCGTCTACGTCACCCACGACCAGGCCGAGTCGCTCATCCTCTCCGACCGGATCGTGGTGATGAAGGAGGGGAAGATCCAGCAGATCGGCACGCCCGAGTCCATCTACGACCGCCCTGCCAATACCTTCGTGGCCGGGTTCGTGGGGAGCCCGCCTATCAACCTGCTGAAAGGCGCGCTGGAGCGGTCCGGATCTTCCGGTTGGCGTGTGGCGGGTGATGGTTTCGCCTGCAACGTGGCGACGTCCATGGTAGAGCGGATAAAACATCCAGAAGGACGGGAGGTATCCCTGGGCGTCCGGGCGGAGGATATCGGGGTCGGCGAGGCGCCGCCGTCAGCGGGATCGGCCAGCGAGGCGTCGGATGCGGCAGCTACAGCAGCCCAAGCATCAGATGCTGGATCGAAAAACTCCCGACCCGCGGTCCGGGCATCTGTCGTCGTGCGCGAACCCATGGGCAGCGACCTGTACCTGACGGTCGATATAGGAGACAGCAACGTCAAGGTCCGTACCCGGCCCGACAGTCGCGCGGACAGGGGCGATGTACTGGATCTTTTCTTCGACCCGGACAAGCTCCACCTCTTCGATGGGGAGAGCGGGGAGTCGCTGACTCCCGACTCCTGAATCCGGCACGTCCTTTCTCGTATAAGCTTACTCATCCTGCCAGTTACCTACAAAGCTTTTGCTGATCCGAAAGCAATTCAGCAATTCGCGGATCAAAAACATTCTTGAGCTTGGGAAGAAGGTCCAGCATCCAGGCTCTGGTTTCCTCAAGTTTCACCGCCGGGTCGTCTATACTGCCGTCCTTCCTGACGTTTATGCTGGAAAAAGTGTGTCTGTTGTGCCTAAGCCATCGCCATTCCAGATTGGGATGACCCTTGATGCATGATTCAATTTGATCCTTATCGGCTTCAAGTTTATCGAACAGATTCTTCGTCATCTCGTTGTCATCGGTTCGAATATGCACAGTTACCCAGGCATCGTTCTTTCCCTCCAGGGATGCACCATACCAAATGCCGTCGTTCTCGATGGAAGGGAAGAAACGGTCTGTTCGGTCGAACATTTTTATAGGTTTTACTGCAGCAAAACCGGAATCGCAGAGCTCATTGATCAAAGGCTCGAAGAAGTCGGTGTATTTCTGGATATGGGGTGGCGCTGGTGAGTCAACCGGTAGGGTATTATCCCGATCCCAACCGCCCGGGTACACTACCTTCAAGAATCTGGGTTCAGGATCCGAATCGGCGGTACATCTGACGACCTCGACTTTTATGCCATAGAACTCGATATCATCCCTTGTCCATTCATTCAGTCGATTCAAAACTACAGCATGCTCGTACATGAATTCCGGCGCAACCCATATGACAATACGAGCATCGTGGGTCGTTGAATAGGCAACGAGTCGACCCAGGTGATCGGTATCTGTCCACTCCAACTGATTCTCAATAGCGACAAATTTACCTGTATCGGTATCTTTGGCCAGGATATCGAGAAACCAAAAAGAGCCGATTTTCATCTCCCGTTTTTTGAATTCCAGGTTTTTATCGATAAGGTCCCCGACAAGGTTGAGGTTGCACGCCAACCAGGGTGTGAAATCCAGGGCTTCGTCCTTCCACTTGGAGCGAACATCCAACCGTTCGAAAGGCTCCTTCTCCGATCCCATTTCTCCTCCCTTCAAATGTACCTCTCAATCCCCGCTCAATACTTCTGCTCATCCGGCGCATTGGGCTGTCCCGGATGCGATCCGCCCGCGTTCTTGGCCGTGTTGCCGCCGTCCAGCGGCATCAGGGCCCCGGTGACCCAGCTTGAGGCGTCGGATGCGAGGAAGATAGCCAGGCCCTTGATGTCGTCTGATTTGCCAAGACGGCCGATGGGGATCCCGCGGAGGTAGGTGTCGCCCAGTTTGGAATCGGCGTCGATGCGTTTCCGAAGGCCGTCGTTCATGATCTGGGCGCATACGATGGCGTTGACGCGCACACCCTTGCTGCTCCACTCGGTGCTCATCTCCCGGGTCATCTGGGCCACGCCGCCCATGGCGATGCTGTAGGACATGTGGCCGCGTCCGAGGGCCGAAAGGCCGGCAATGGACACGATGTTGAAGATGCTGCCCCGCCCGGCCTCGATCATACGCCTGGCGCCTTCCTGGCAGCAGACGTATCTCCCGACGACCAGCGTGTTCAGGGTCTGTATGAGCCCGGCTTCCGTGATTTCCAGCGGCAACTGGTTGATACCGCCCTCGCCGGCGATGTTGGCCAGTACGTCTATACGTCCGTAGGCTTCGTCCAGCCTCGCGAACATCGCCCGGATCTGCGCACCGTTGGAGACGTCGCACACGACCGGCTCGACTCGGCGGCCCAGGCGCTCGATCTCCCGGACCGTGTCCTGCATGCCTTCTTCGTTGATATCGGCCAGCATGAGGTCCGCGCCCGCCTCGGCGAAACCGATGGACGTAGCCCGGCCCATGCCGGCGGCCGCGCCGGAGACCAGGGCCACCTTCCCGCTCAGGTCAAACAATGGATGAGACATTTTCACTCCTTTACACGCCGGTCCCGATGGGGGACGCGGGTAGTTCCGTAATGGGGTATTCCCCGTTGCTTTTGCCGCCTTCTCCGCGTATATTATATGGGTCGCGGCGCCCTTTTAGCCAGTCGAATTTACGACACGCTTCTCGACGGATTCCCGAATGCCTCCCTTTGCCGTCGTATCCGATTACGAACCCCGGGGCGATCAGCCCAGGGCGATCGAAGAACTCGTCCAGGGCGTGCACCGGGGGGACAGGCACCAGTGCCTCCTCGGCATCACGGGCAGCGGCAAGACCTACACGATGGCCCAGGTCATCGCCCAGTTGCAGAAACCGGCCCTGGTCATCTCGCCCAACAAGACCCTGGCCGCCCAGCTTTACGGCGAGTTCAAGGGGTTCTTCCCGAAAAACGCCGTCGAATACTTCATCAGCTACTACGACTACTACCAGCCGGAAGCGTACATGCCGGTGACGGACACCTATATCGAGAAGGATTCGTCCGTCAACGAGGACCTGGACAAGCTCCGGCTGCGGGCGACGAGCGCGCTGCTGGAACGGCGGGACGTGGTGATCGTCGCCTCCGTATCCTCCATCTACAGCCTGGGGTCGCCGGACGAATGGAAGGAATTCATCCTCCTGGTGGACCGGGGCGAGGCGTATGAGCGGGACATGATCATGCGCAAGCTGATCGACATGCACTACAACCGGAACGACTACGATTTCGCCCGGGGCACGTTCCGCGTGCGGGGCGACACCCTCGACATCCTTCCCGCGGACCAGGAGAAGGGCATCCGCGTCGAGATGTTCGGCGACGAGGTAGACCGCATCACCGAGTTCGATCCCCTCACGGGCGAGGTGCTGGCCGAACGGGACCGCGTCGCCATCTACCCGGCCCGCCACTTCGTCACCACGGCGCCGCGCCTGGATCAGGCCATGAAGGCCATCGAGGAGGAACTGGACGAGCGGCTTCGGGTGCTGTACGACGAGAACAAGCTCCTCGAGGCCCAGCGGCTGGAACAGCGCACGCGCTTCGACCTGGAGATGATGAGGGAGATCGGGTTCTGCGCCGGCATCGAGAACTACTCCATGCACCTTTCCGGTCGGTCTCCGGGCGAGCGCCCCTTCTGCCTCTTCGACTTCTTCCCCAGCGATTTCCTGCTGGTCATCGACGAGTCCCACGTCTCCCTGCCCCAGCTCCGGGCCATGTACAACGGCGACCGGTCGCGGAAGACCACCCTGGTGGAGCACGGCTTTCGCCTGCCGTCGGCGCTGGACAACCGGCCCCTGACCTTCGAGGAATTCGAATCCCTGGTCAACCAGGTGATCTACGTGTCGGCGACGCCGGCGGACTACGAGCTGAGCCAGTGCCAGGGCGTGGTGGTCGAACAGATCATCCGGCCCACCGGGTTGATGGATCCGGAGATCAGCGTGCAGCCCGTGGAGCACCAGATGGACGATCTGCTGGCCCGCATCCGGGAGCGGGCGGAGCGGCAGGAACGGGTGCTGGTGACGACGCTGACCAAGCGGATGGCCGAGGACCTGACCGATTACCTCCGGCAACTGAACGTCCGGGTGCGCTATCTCCATTCCACTATCGATTCCATTGAGCGCGTCGAGATCCTGCGCGACCTGCGTCTCGGCAAGTTCGACGTGCTCGTGGGCATCAACCTGCTCCGCGAGGGGCTCGACCTGCCCGAGGTCTCCCTGGTCGCCATCCTGGACGCGGACAAGGAAGGGTTCCTGCGGTCGGAACGCTCGCTGATCCAGACGGCGGGACGGGCGGCGCGGAACGTGCGCGGCGAAGTGATCTTCTACGCCGACAACATCACCGACTCCATGCGCCGGGCCATGGAGGAGACGAACCGCCGCAGAAAGCTGCAGCAGGAATTCAACGAAGTGAACGGGATCGAACCCGAGACCGTGTACAAGTCCATCGAGGAGATCATCAAGACCACCGCCGTGGCCGACGTGAAGGCGGTGGACGACGACATGCCGATCCTCGATACCATCGCCAGGATGGACCAGAGCACCGTCGTGGAAGAACTCAAGCATGCCATGTACGAGGCCGCCGCCAACCTGGAGTTCGAGAAGGCGGCCAGGCTGCGCGACGAAATCAACCGGCTGGAGTCCCAGCCCGTGAAATGAGGCGGGTCATCCCCCGCCCGCCTGGATCACGCCCGTCCAGGCCGGCCACGACCCGTCCACCTTCCCATGCTCCTACCGCTACAGGCTGAAAGCCCCAGCTATTCCCGGCCCGTCATCACCTACGCGCTGCTCGCCGCCAACGTGGCCGTCTTCCTCTTCCAGTGGGTACAGGGTCCGGTGGGCGAGCAGATCTTCATCTTCAAGACCGCGGCCATTCCCCTGGAGCTCACGCATTTCGTCGACCGGGACACCATTCCCATCCCGGGCACTACCCTGCTCTATCCCGACGCCCTCGTGCCCTTCCCCCTTACCCTGTTCACGGCCATGTTCGTTCACGGGGGCTTCATGCACCTTGCCGGCAACATGCTGTACCTGTGGATCTTCGGCAACAGCGTGGAAAGCGCCATGGGTTCGGGCCGGTACCTGCTCTTCTACATCCTGACCGGCCTTTGCGCCACCCTGGTGCACGTGATATCCGAGCCCGACTCCGCCATCCCGATGATCGGCGCCAGCGGGGCCATCGCGGGCATCCTGGGCGCCTATTTCATCCTGTATCCCCGGGCCTACATCAAGACCTTCATCCTGCTGTTCATCTTCATCCAGATCATCCACGTGCCCGCGATCATCGTACTCGGTATCTGGTTCCTGCGGCAGATCCTGGGCATCGGCAGCGACGGCGTGGCCTGGTACGCCCACATCGGCGGATTCCTCGTGGGGATGGTCCTCGTGCGGCGCTTCCTGAAGAGCCGGCCCCGGACGATCCATATCAAGCCAGGGGGCGAATGGTGATCGTTGAATCAGCGGAGACGCCGTTTCTTGACGCGATCCATATCGACCCAGGGGGCGAATGGTGAGCCGACCCTCGCCGGAGACGCCGTTTCTTGACGCGCTCGGGATTCGCCGGGGAGACGCCGTTGCCATCGTCGGAAGCGGAGGCAAGGCCACGCTGATGTACCGCCTGGCCGGCGAGGCGGCAGACCGGGGTTACGCCGTCATCACGACGTCCACCACCCACCTGCATCCGCCCACGTCGACACAGACGAGCGGGTTCTACGTGACCGACGAAATGCCGGACTGGCCAACGGTTGTTCCCCGCGAACTGGAAACGCGCCGCCACGTGACCGTCCTGGGCGCCCGGCCCCGGCCCGACAAGCTCAAGGGCCTGGACGCGGACGAACTGGACACTTTGAAGAAGGTCTGCGCGCCCGACCTGCTGCTGATGAAGGCCGACGGCGCCCGCGCCCGGCTGTTCAAGGCGCCCGGGGACCACGAGCCCGTGGTGCCGGTGGGGACGACGCGGGGGGTGGTCGTCGCCAGCATGAAGTCCGTGGGGCTTCGCCTGAACGACCGCCAGGTGCACCGGCCGGAGCGCGTGGCGAGGCTGTCGGGGCTGGGACCGGACGCGCCGGTGACGCCCGAGGTGATTGCCGGGGTGGTCAGTCATCCCGAAGCCTACCGCCGGGCCTTCCCGGATTCCGTGCCCCTTTCGCTGTACCTCTCCTGTGCCGGTGACGGGGAAAGCCTGGACCTGGCCCGCCGAATCGTCGAGGCCGTGCCCGGCTCGGTTTTCGAGGGCATCTACGGCGGGGACATACAGCGGTCGGAGGCGGTGGTGGCCCGGTTGGCGTGACGCCGGAACCGCCGTGTTTTCACTACCCCAAAACGTCCGACCCGGGGGCAAATGCGCGTTGACACCCATTCCCTTCCGTGGTAATTTCTACCCACGCTGCGGGCCCGCGCGTATTGGGGGACGCAGAGCGGCCCGGCCGGGTCTGTCGTTCGAGCTTGATACGCTACAAGGTTGAATTCATGTCCAGATTACGTCTCATCCTGCTGACATTTTGCACGGCCTTCCTGGCCTGGGGCTGCGCCGGCGGCGATCCGGACCGGCGGGTCGTGACGGTCTATTCGCCCCACGGCAAGCCGATCCTGCCCGAGTTCGAGAAGCTCTTCGAGGCCGCCCATCCCGACGTGGACGTCCGCTGGCTCGACATGGGCTCGCAGGACGTGCTCGACCGCGTCCGCTCCGAGCGGGCCAACCCCCAGGGCGACGTCTGGTGGGGCGCGCCGGCGACCAACTTTATCCAGGCCGCCGACGAGGGCCTGCTGAGTCCCTACCGGCCGACCTGGGCGGACGCCCTGCTCCCGGAGTTTCGGGATGAGCAAGACCGCTGGTACGGTACGGCCCAGCTGATTCCCGTGATCGCCTTCAACAGTCTCGAATTGACGAAGGAGACCGCGCCCGCGGACTGGGACGAGCTGCTCGATCCCCGGTGGCGGGACCTGATCGTGATCCGCTACCCGCTGGCGTCAGGCACGATGCGGACGGTCTATTCGGGCATGATCTGGCGCACGTACCGGGACTCCGGCCTGCCCGACGCGGGGTATGAATGGCTCACGCGGCTCGACGCCAACACGAAGGACTACGCCGCCGACCCGAACATGATGTTCCAGAAGCTGGCCCGGAAGGAAGGGCTGGTGTCCATCTGGCTGATGAGCGACATCATGCTCCAGGTGGACCGGTACGGTTACCCCTTCGATTTCGTCGTACCGAATAGCGGCGCGCCCGTGCTGACCGACGGCATCGCGCTCATCGCCAACAGCAGGAACCCCGAAGACGCCCGGCTGTTCTACGAATTCGTCACCAACGTGGACAACACCGTCCTTCAGGCCGCCGAGTACTACCGGATCCCGACCCGCGGCGACATTCCGAAAGACCGCCTTCCTTCATGGATGGCCGATCTTTCCGTAGCCCCCTTCGACATCGACTGGAAGGTCTTCTCCGAACAGTCCAGAACCTGGATGAAGTACTGGGACGACAACATCAAGGACCGGGGGTAGTCCTTTTCACCTGTCGCGGTCCGCCGCGGTCCCGTGTCCCATACCGATCTAAGCCCATGGCCCAGGTCACCCTCAATCGCCTCACCAAGCAATTCGATGACACCCCGGTCGTGAAGGGCATCAGCCTGACGGTGGCCGACGGGGAGTTCTTCAGTCTCCTGGGCCCCAGCGGGTGCGGCAAGACGACCATCCTCCGCATGATCGCCGGGTTCACCTTTCCCACCTCCGGCACGGTGCGCTTCGACGACGAGGACGTAACCCACGTGCCCGCCAACCGGCGGAATACCGGGATGGTATTTCAGAACTACGCCCTGTTCCCCCACATGACCGTCTTCGAGAACGTGGCCTTCGGCCTGCGCACCCGGAAGGTGGCCGGACCGGAGATGGCGGATCGCGTTGCGCACGCCCTCGACCTGGTGGGACTGACCGGGCTGGAACAGCGTCCCGTGCCCCGGCTGTCCGGTGGGCAGCAGCAGCGGGTGGCCCTCGCCCGGGCCGTCGTCATCGAACCCGACCTGTTGCTGCTCGACGAACCGCTGTCCAACCTGGACGCCAAGCTGCGGGAAGAGACCCGGGACCAGATCCGGGCGCTGCAGACGACGCTGGGCATCACGGCCATCTACGTCACCCACGACCAGGAGGAGGCGCTGGCCGTTTCCGACCGGATCGCGGTGATGGAGGCGGGCGAGTGCCGGCAGCTGGACCGCCCGGACGTGATCTACCGCAGGCCGGCCAACCGATTCGTGGCCTCCTTCATGGGCAACATGAACCTGTGGGAGGGCGTGCTGGCGACCGAAGGGGGCAGACCGGTATTCAAGCACGCAAGCGGACTGACCGTCGTGTTGCCCAAGCCGGCCGCGACGGCCTCGCCGCCCACGTCGACCTCGCCGGCTTCGCTGCCCACATCGGCCGATGACGCGGAACCGGCCGAAGGCACTGTCTACCTGGCCCTGCACCCCCAGGCCACACGACTGACTGAAGACGATTCGGGCGGTACGGTCGGAGGCGTCGTTTCCACCCGGCGTTTCAAGGGCGCGACCGTCGAGTTCACCGTCGACGCGGAAGGCGTATCCATCCAGATCGTCGAAAGCGCGGAGGGGTCCATGGCCGCCCGTCAGCCCGGTGAGGGGGTGCGCGTCCATATCCCCGGAGACCAGGCGATCATCCTCGAGGACTGAACCGGACCATGACCCTGCAAGCCGCCCTCCGGCAGCCCCGCGTCCTGTACGCTCTCATTCGCCAGCCCCGCGTCCTCGTATACATCCCCCTGGGATTCATCATACTCGGATACATCGTCTATCCGGCCGCGCTCGTGCTCTGGGAGAGCCTGTTTCGCGAGGGACAGTTCGGCTTCGGCAACTACGGGGAGTTCTTCGATCCCGAGTACCCGTCCTACATGGAAGGCCTCTTCAACAGCGTCATGGTCTCCGTGGGCAGCGTGCTGCTTTCGGCCCTCGTCGGCGTGCCCCTGGCCCTCATCTTCACCCACTACGAGTTCCCCGGCCGGTCCGTCTTCTCGGCGCTGGCCACGCTGCCCATCGTCCTGCCGCCCCTGGTGGGCGTGCTCGCCTTCCTGTTTCTCTACAGTGAAAGCGGCATGATCCCGCGCCTCATCCAGGCGGCCCTGGGCCTGGAGCGGCCGCCCTTTTCCCTGAACGGGGTGTGGGCCGTGCTGCTCGTCCACGGCTACACGATGTACGTCTTCTTCTACCTCTTCACCGCGGCCGCACTGCGAGGCATGGATCCCGCGGTCATGGAGGCGGCCCGCAACCTGGGCGCGTCGTCCTGGTTCAGCTTCCGGACCGTCACCCTGCCCCTGCTGACGCCCGCCCTCGTGGGGGCGACGCTCCTGGTCTTCATGACGTCCATGAATTCCTTCAGCGCGCCCTTCATCTTCGCCGGGGGATTTCGCTTTCTGAGCCTGAACATCTATACATCCAAGCTGAACGGCGACATGGCCATGGCCGTCACGCAGACCGTGGTGCTCTCCGCCTTTTCCATCGCCTTTCTGTTCTGGATGCGCCGTTACGAGGGGCGGCGGCAGTACGCCATGAGCACCAAGGGCACGGCGAACGTCCGCCGCGAGATCCGGGGACGCTGGGCGCGCCTGCTCGCGGGCGCCGCCGGGATCGCCATGGTGGTCGTGCTCCTGCTGCCCCACCTGACCATCCTCCTGCTCTCCTTCGTCCAGGACGGCACGTGGACACACCAGATCCTGCCCCAGGTATATACATCGGACAACTACGGCCGGCTCTTCCAGGACCCCACCTTCTGGGAACCGATCCGCAACAGCCTGAACATGGCGGTGATCTCCACGGCGGCCGACGTGGCCATCGGCGTCACGGCGGCCTACCTGGTGGTCAAGGGCACGTTCCGGGGACGCAGGACACTCGACGCCCTCGTGATGGTGCCCTGGGCCCTGCCGGGCACGGTGGTGGCCATCAACCTGATCGTCGCCTTCAGCCAGGGCACGCCCTTCAGCTTCGGCCAGGTGCTGGTGGGATCCTTCTGGCTCCTGCCCATCGCGTACTTCGTCCGGCACCTGCCCATCGTCTTCCGGGCCTCCTCGGCGGCCTTCCGGCAGCTGGACGACTCCCTGGAGGAGGCGGCGCGCAACCTGGGCGCGGGGTGGTTCTACGCCTTTCGCCGCGTCACCCTGCCGCTCATCGGTCCGGGCGTGCTCGCAGGGACTTTGCTCGCCTTCGTCACCGCCCTGGGCGAATTCGTGGCCTCCATCCTGCTGTACGTCTACGACAACCGGCCCATCGCCATGGAGATCCTCTCCCACCTGCGCCAGTTCAACATCGGCAGCGCCGCGGCTTACGCCGTCCTGCTCCTGCTCCTCGTTTCCGCCGTCCTGCTGGGTTCCAACTATTTCTCCCGCGGCACGGCACAGCGGAGCCTGTCTTAACCCCCGCCGAATAACCGCAACCCAACAGGAGCTCTTCGAAACCAGTGCTCAAGCGTTCCGACTACTTTCTCTTCATCGCCGCTTTTGTCATGGACTTCTGCACGGGCCTTGTGTCCTTCGCCGTGCCCTTGCGCGCCCTCGACATGGGCGCTTCCGTGGTGGAACTGGGGTTCATCGGCACCGCGGGTTCGCTCAGCTTCACCGTGGCCTGCACCTTTACGGGCAAGCTGGCCGACCGGTTCGACCGCCGCCGGCTCCTGGCAATCGCCGCCGGTTTGACCGCGCTGGTGTTCGGCATGCTCTTCCTGGCGGTGAATTACTGGATGCTTCTCGCGGGCGCGGCCCTGGGATGGGGATTGCTGGCCCTCTTCTGGCCGGCGGTGCAGGCGATCCTGGCCGAGGGCCGCAGCCGGGGCCAACTCGTCAGGACCCTCGGCACGTTCAACATGTTCTGGACCCTGGGATTCATGCTGGGACCGCTGGCGGGGGGCTATCTCTACCTCGTGGGTCCAAGGGTGCCCTTTGCCACCGGCGCAACCGGCATGGTCTTGCTCACGCTTGCGATACTCGTGCTGCGGTTCGAGCCCGCCACCGCGCGGGACGAGGACCCGGTGGAGGATTCGCGGGAACGCGTGGACACGACCCGCTTCCGCTGGATCGCCTGGACGGCCAATTTCACGGCATTCTTCATGATCGGCATGCTCAACAACCAGTTCCCCAAGCTCGCCACCGTGCTCCTCATCCGGCCCGATACGCTCGGCATACTGCTGGCCATTCCCCGGCTCCTGCAGATGCTGGTCTTCCTCGTCGCGCGGTACACGACGTGGTGGCAGTTCCGGCTCAGGCCGCTCGTCATTCCCCAGATCGCCGCCGTGGCCGGCATGATCGTCGTCGCGACGCAGGATTCAACCGTGGTGCTGGCCTTCGCCTTCGGTACCGTCGGGTTGCTGGTCGGCGCCGCCTTTTCGGCAAGCCAGTTCTATTCCTTTTTCCAGGAGGAACGAAAAGGGGAAAAAGGCGCGCGCAACGAGATGATCGTCGGCATGGGCATGGTATCGGGCCCCCTGGTCGGCGGCCTGCTGGCCCAGCTCATCGGCCTTCGGATGCCCTATGTGCTCTGCTGCATGGTACTGATCGCGGGCATGCTCGTCGAATACCGGTGGTACCGGAAGCGGGATTAAGGAATACCCGAACGCGGCAATCACGATCCAGGAAAATAAAGGTCGAGATGTCGACGCTCAATCCGACTAATGCTTGAACAATCCGATTTACCGCAGATCACCAGGTGCAGGTGACTCCGTGTCCTACTATCCCATTGATACCCACGCCACGGTCCGCGAATTCGAAGCCGCGGGCATTGAGACGAAACAGGCGGAAGCCATCGTAAAAGCGATGGCGTGGAGCCGGAACGACCTCGTGGCGAAGGAAGATCTGGCGGGGTTCGCTACGAAGGCCGACCTAGAGCGTTTCGCGACCAAGGAGGACCTGGCCGGGTTTGCGACCAAGGAGGATCTGGAGCGATTCGCGACCAAGGAAGACCTGGAGGTACTTAAAGATTCGCTAAATGCGAAAATGGAACGGTTCGCAACGAAGGCCGACCTGGAACGGTTCGCAACGAAGGCCGACCTGGAACGGTTCGCAACGAAGGCCGACCTGGAACGGTTCGCAACGAAGGCTGACCTGGAACGGTTCGCAACGAAGGCCGACCTGGAGCGATTCGCCACGAAGGAAGAGCTTGAGGTTTTGAGAGCCGAGATGGCTGCGATGAAGTCGGACCTGGAAAAGCAGATCAGCAGCGCCGTCAACAAGATGCTGGTCTGTATGATCAGCATGTCCGCACTGATCGTTGGCATGATGAAATACCTATGACCGGTGCTTCGCTTGTAGGGGGGTAATTCAGTTTGGCATAACCCGCTCATTTCGCCTCGGCGACTTCCTTGACTACCTCCAGCGCCTTGGGCCAGGTTTCGTTGAAATACTCCACGAAGTCGTTGAACGTATCCGTTTCCACGGTCAAATGCGTACCCCCGTCGGCGTCTTTCAGCGTGTAGTTTTCAAAGGCCGGTGTCCACGACTTCACCTCGTCGCTGTCGGTGTCTTCCACGCCCGCCCTTATGTACCCGATGTGCCGGATGGACATATACTCGTACGGCAGGTTCCTGTCGATCACGCTGACCATGCCGTCGTTATCCTTTGTCAGGAACCGTATCTCGCTGTTCTCGCTCCAGTCACCCGCGAAGTGAGACCCCTCTGCAAAAACACCAGACCACTTCCTGAATGGTTCGTCATCGAACAGGGCATGCCACACCTGTTCCCTTGAAGCGTTAATGGTAATTGAGTAGGTAAGTTTCTCAGTGGCGTTTTTTTCTGACATCGATTCATCCCCTCTCCAGATCTGTTTTCGTCAACCACTTCACCCTGCGTCTTGCATCATCGGCATTATCCTTCCCCAACTGCCACCCGTTCGACCACGTCCGGCAGGTGATCCAGGGCTTTTGCCAGGCGGTCCACGCACGCCTCCTGTCCCAGCACGGCGATCAGGTGGAACAGAGATGGTCCGGCCATTTCTCCGGTCAGCGCCACGCGGCAGGGATGGATGAACTGGGCCGCCTTGAGCCCGTGGCGTTCCGACAGGTCCCGTACCACGCCTTCTACCGCGTCGGTGTGGAAAGACTCGAGTGCTTCGAATTCATCGCGAAGCCATCCGATCCGCTCGGACACGGCTTCCGGCTCCTTCGACCAGTGCTTTCGCACGGCCCTGGGATTGTAGTCGAAGTCGTCCGTGAAGAAGAACCTGCCCTGCAACGCGAATTCGGCCAGCGTGCGGCACCGTTCCCGAAGCAGTCCGACTACCTCCAGCGCATAGGCGTGGTCATTGGTCGAACCGTCGGCCTGCCCATCGCCTATGAGACCCGCCCGCCTGAGGAAGGGTTGTGCCAGGGACCACAGCTCCTCGTTGGACCGGGTCATGATGTGCTGTCCGTTCAACCATTCGAATTTCCGCAGATCGAAGACGGTGTCTCGCTTGTGGACCTGGTCCAGGGAGAATCGCTGCATGAGTTCTGCGCGGGTGAAGAACTCCTGGTCGTCGCCGGTCTGCCACCCGAGCAGCGAGAGGAAGTTGACCACGGCATCGGGCAGGTAGCCGGCGTCACGGTATTCTGAGACGGACACGGCGCCGTGCCGCTTCGACAATTTTTTCTTGTCTTCCCCCAGGATGCTGGGCAGATGAGCGAATTCCGGCAGTTCGGCGCCGAGAGCCTGGAAGAGGTGGATGTGCTTGGTGGTATTGGTGACGTGATCGATGCCGCGGATGACGTGGGACACGTTCATGTCCACGTCGTCGACCACGACGGCCAGGTGATATAAAGGCGTGCCGTTGGACCGGACGATGACGAAGTCGTCGATGGTCTCGTTCTCCACCGCGATCTCGCCGAGGATCCGGTCCCGGAATACGGTTTTCCCTTCGGGGATCTTGAGCCGGATGACCGGCTTCCGTCCCTCAGCCTCCAGGGCTTCCGCCTCGGCGGTCGTGACATCCGCGTAGCGGCGGTCGTTTCGCCAGGACCGGCCTTCCGCAAGGGCCTCCCGCCTTTTGGCTTCCAGTTCTTCAGGCAGGTAGAAGCATCGATAGGCCTTTCCCGCTCCAACCAGGGATTCTGCCGCGGAAACGTGTTGGTCGAACCGGCGGGACTGGTAGACTGCTTCCTCATCCCAGTCCATACCCATCCACTCCAGCACCTCGAATATGGCGTCGACCCACTCCGGACGGGAACGGGCTGTGTCGGTGTCTTCGATGCGCAGGAGGAAGCGGCCCTTCTCCTTGCGGGCGAAGAGCCAGTTGAACAGGCCCGTGTGGGCGCTGCCGATGTGCAGCAATCCGGTGGGGCTGGGGGCAAAGCGAACGCGTACGGGCCGGGGCATGATTCGTTATGTCGACTGGGGATCTGGACCGGAAGCATCCTGCGCCCCGGTCGAAGCGTCGAAAGCAGGAGACGCGGCGCCCGATGGTGCGGAAGCCGCGGCACTAGACGGTGCGGAAGCCGCGGTCGGAGGGCCGACCGGCTCGGTCTCGAGGATCATGGTCACCCCGCCCAGCACTCCGGCCAGCAGATTATACAGCCAGGTGGCCAGGGCGACTACCAGGGCGCCGAGTACGGCGTACAGGATGGTCAGCACGATCCAGACCACGACCGCAATGAAGCCCGCGGCGCCCACGAAGAATCCCCCCGGATCGAGCATGTCTTCGGACATTCCCGCCATGTCCATGAAACCGGCCATGACCGTGAGCAGCACGGCATACAGGGCACCGACCACGAATCCCACTACGCCGGCGATGAGAAAAGCGATCTTGACCGCGGACCACGTGTCGATACGCTTCAACTGGTATCTCATGTCGGTTGCTCCTGGCGTACGAAGGGGTAGAGCGACACGTCCCGTTGGCGAGAGAATCCGTGACCTGTTGGCCGGGGAGTCATGACAAAATGTCTAACGGAGAGGGAGGGATTCGAACCCTCGGTAGGTTTTTGACCCACAATCGCTTAGCAGGCGATCCGATTCAGCCACTCTCGCACCTCTCCCAAGAGATTTCCGCACTGCTGGACGGTGGGGGTGGGATTCGAACCCACGGTACCCGCAAAGGTACAACGGTTTTCAAGACCGTCTCTTTCGGCCACTCAGACACCCCACCTGACAGGCTGGCAATATAGGCTGAAGCCGCGGCGGGTGTCAATGCAATTCACCGGAACAGCTGGGCCGCCTGAATCGCCTGCACTCCCTGGACTGCCTGGACCGACCGGTTTCCCCCTGATCTGGCATTTATGACTCCGAATCGCCTGCGAGTGTTTTACGGTTTTGCTGGCGGCCTCCTGCGACCGGACGCCAATACTACTCTGCCCGATTAATCAGTTGCATCAGGTTTGACACGTGAAGCTTGAGGCGGCGCCTTCCCTCTTCGGTGAGTTGATACCAGGTCACCGGCCGCCGATCTCTGAAGGTCTTCTCAATAGACAGATATCCAGCTTCCTCGAGTTTGCGAAGGTGTGTACCGATGCTGCCATCTTTTTCATCGAGCACCTGCTTCAGCCGACTGAAAGACATCATGTCGTGTTTCGAAAGCAGAACGCAGATGGCCAGACGTACCCGGTGTTCGAGGAGTCCCGATAGCGCTTCGAGTTCGTCCAGGGACGATATGTCCGGATCAGATGGAGGCATTCTGTTTCCTCGATCCAAGAAAAGCCTGCGCCGCGAGTGCGGCCGCAATGACAATCCCTGAGATCGTCCATCCGTATCCCGCCACGAAGATGGTAACGGGATAACAGAGCCCCACAAGGATGCCGACCGGCAGGAGCCTGCGATCAAAGTGCAGACCGGCATAGAAGTAGGTCAGGGCGAGCAGCAGCACCCAGAGCGAACCTATACCCTGACCGTTCAGATGCCCGCCTGCCACCAGTAGTCCTCCGAGCAATCCCGTGACCATGAACGCCAGCCAGTGTGACATGATTCGAATACCTTGCCGACGATCGGCCTGGCCGGCGTTTAAACTCACCCTCACACCGATCCAGAGACTGATCGCGAAACCCGTCGGAGGCGCTATGAGCCAATACAGGTTTGTCCACCTCGGGTTGGTGGCGAAATCAACCAGCGTGAAGCCGCACAGGACAATTGCAGCCCAGAGCAGGTAGATCGACCGGACGGGCACGCCGTCCGATCGGTCCGCCACGGCCCGGACGTAGGCCAGGTCCTCCCTGAGTTTTTCTATGTTTGTCATGTTTTCCTCCCCATTAGCAAGAACTTTTATAAAATGATTACTCTTAATTATAGAGTATGAATTACTAAATGTCAACAGCTAAAATGAAAAGTTGGAGGTTTGGTATTGAATCGAAGGTTGTCAGGTCAACTCAAGGTGCTGTCCGCCTGCTAACCGGGACCCCGGGACACTACGCGGGCGGATCTGAGGTAACTGCTTAAGAGGAATAAGTTTACACGGACTTCAAGAACCCTTGGTTCACCCGGAGTCGAGCCAAGAGCCCCCTACACCCGTACCGCCAGCCCGTCGTGGAGGGCGGTTCGGTAGGCCTTGAGAGCGGGCACGAAGCCCGTCAGGAACCCGGCCGTCACCACGGCGCCCAGGTAGAGCAACTCGATGGAGCCGGGGGGCCGGATCGGAATGAAAAGCCCGGTCTGCGCCTCGACAAAGGACTGTCCGGCTGAGAGCAACACGTACACCAGGGCCAGTCCGCCGATAGCCCCCGCCGTGGCCAGGCACGCCGACTCGAGCACCAGCAGCGAGGCGATCCGGTTGGGTCCGGCTCCGACGGCGCGCAGGATCGCCATCTCCCGGCGGCGCTCGTTGAGCGACGTATAGAGTGAGACCAGCATGCCCAGCAGCCCCACCAGCACGACGAAGATGGTCACCAGCCGGAGGCCGGTCTCGGCGTAGCCCAGGCCCTGCCACATCTCGTTCAGCGCGACTCCGGGGATTACGGCCATCATTGGCTCGTCCTCGAAGTCGTTGATCTGCCGCTGCAGCTGGAGCACGTCCCGGCGGCTGGTCATGCCCACGAAGAACGACGTCACCTGCGTGACTTCGACATCCTCGATCGAGATATCCACTGCCTCCTCGTGGGCGTGGGCGTGGCCGTCGTCCCCGGTCGCCGCCTCCGTCTCATCGTGGGCGTGGCCGTCGTCCGCGGTTGCCGCCTCCGCATGATCATCGTGGGCGTGACCGTCATCCGCGGTTGCCGCCTCCGCATGATCGTCATGGGCGTGACCGTCGTCCGCGGGTGCCGCCTCCGCATGATCGTCATGGGCGTGGCCGTCATCCGCGGGTGCCGAGTCCGACTCCTCGTCGTGGGCGTGGCCGTCGTCCGCGGGTGCCGCCTCCGCATGATCGTCATGGGCGTGACCGTCGTCCCCGGTTGCCGCCTCCGTCTCATCATGGGCGTGGCCGTCATCCGCGGGAACCGAGTCCGCCGCCTCATCGTGGGCGTGACCGTCGTCCGACGCCGTCGGCGCGCCGTCCTCCCAGTGGATGGCTTCCATGCCCTCGAGGGTCACGTAGATGGCGCGATCAACGGGAGTGAACGTCTTGGCGAGGACACCCACGACCGTGAAGGGCATGTGGCTGTGGTCCACGAAACCCACCTCGCCGAGTCCGTGCGTCACCACAATCTCGTCGCCCAGCGCGTAGTCAAGCTCGGCCGCCACGTCCGCGCCCAGGGTCACGTCGAACAGGTCCGCGTTCGCTCTGCCCTCCGCCAGCGCGATTTCCTGACCTCCGCGGTAGCGGTAGTGGCGATAGAAGTCCGCGTTCGTGCCGATGACCCGGAATCCTCTGTGGCTGTCTCCCAGGCTGTAGGGGATGGTCCACGCGACCGCGGGGTGCTCCGCCCACTGCCTGTAGGCATCCCACGAAACGTTCTCCGTCGGCGCTCCCATGCCGAAGACCGAATACAGCAGCAGCTGAATCGTGCCGCCCTTGGTACCCACGATCAGATCGGTCTGGCTGATTGTGTTGGAGAAGCTCTCGCGCATGCCCATGCGCACGTTCTCTACGCCGACCAGGAGAGCGACGCTGAGGGCGATGGAGCCCACCGTGAGCGACGTGCTGAAGGCGCGGTTCCGGAGCGACTTGAGCGCGAGGTCCAATACCAGCATCAGCGCAACGCCTTGTTGATGTCGGGGAGCGAGATGGTGCGGGAGAACATGCCCTCCAGGCTGCGGTCGTGGCTCACGAACACCAGCGTTGCGCCGGCACGCTCGCATTCCTGAAAGAGCAGCTCGAGGAAGGCCTCGCGTCGGTCGAAGTCCAGGGAAGAGGTCGGTTCATCGGCGACGATGAGCTCCGGGGCCCCGATGAGCGCCCGGCAGGCCGCCACCCGCTGCTGCTGGCCCACCGAGAGTTCGGTCACCTGCTTCTTCAGCAGGTTTCCGATCTGGAGGTGGCCGGCAAGCAACGCGGCGGTCTCCTTCACGCCCTCGCCGTCCAGCCGGGCCCGGCGCGCGGCGTTCATGCGCACGGGAAGGGTGATATTGTCGAGCACCGACAGGTAGGGGATGAGGTTGAACATCTGGAAGACATAGCCGATGTGCTCCGCCCGGAAGGCGTCCCGCTGTGCGCCCGAGAGTGAGGCGAGGTCCTCGCCCAGCACCCTGACCTCGCCCTCGTTCGCGTCCAGCACCCCCGCCAGCACGCCAAGCAGCGTCGTCTTGCCGCTGCCGCTGGGGCCGTACAGGAACACGCGTGTCCCCCGCTCGAGGGTCAGCTCGGGGATGTCCAGCACCCAGGGGCCGCCTCCGTAGCGGAAGCGCAGATGCCGGATGTGGACTGTGAAGCTCATCTATGGCTTATCCCCGCGAAACGTAGCTCCACGAAAAACCGCATATTCTCGGCTCAGCGAGTGCGCGCACTCAATTCATGCAAGGTGTCCGCATCGCGGATCAGTACTTGTACGGATAGACCCGCTGGCCGGTGATGGTGAAGCCGACATAGCCGTACACGCTCTTGCTCATCTCGATCTTGAGTACGCCCTCGACCCACACCGGGTTCCACCCGTTCAAAAATGCCCACTTGCCGTCTTCCATCTCGATGTAGATGAGCTGGTTGGGCGGGGGAGGTGGCACGTGGATGCAGGCGCCTACATAGGGAACGAGGAGGAATTCCTTCGCCGAGGACGCCCAGTCTTCAAGCGTTACCGTATATCCGGGGACCTTGACGAGTTTGCCGTCGAGAGCCGCCAACTCCGCGCCCGGCTTGCCGGTGCGGTAGTTGAAGCTGGCCAGGAGGCGCCAGCCCACCTTGATGGGTTCGTCGGCCGATGCGGCCGGCGGAGCGTCGACCAAGGGCTCCGGGACGGCCTCTGGCGGGTCGCCCTCAACGGTAAGGGTAACCACGAGCAGCAGGGCGGCGGTTGTGGAGAGCAGTCTGCGGCTGGCGTCGGTCATCAGAAAACTCCGGTTGTGAAGTCTTCAATTCGATAGATATAGGTAAAAACGAACACTTTGGCAATAGAAAACGAATACCCCGCAGAAATTTGATACGACAGACGCTTAGAGGCTTCTGTTGCTTACCAGGCGCCTGACCCGCCCGCGACCGGAGATACGGTGGTCGAAGCTCCGGGAAATCGTGTTAACTGGTTAAAAGGAATAAGTTTACACAGACTTCAAGAAACTGTACTTTCCAGGCTGAACCGTTAACAGAACAGGTTGGAAAAGCAGCCCGTTCCGGATTTGAGGGCCGTTCCGGATTATGAAAAAACGAATCAGTCATTGTCTTCTGATCCTTTTCCTGGTAACGTCGACTCCCGGTTGCGATAAATCCACTTCGAGCGTCATCAGTGACCTGCGGTTGCGCCTGGCGGCTCAGACACCGATCCGGGAGCATGTCCGATCGGTCGTGGTGGCCATGTCGGGCGCGTCCGTTCGCTCCGCCGCGAACAGCGAGTTCGGAACCCCCGGCACGTTGCCCCATACCGTCGATCTGCTCGAACTGGGGGGAAGCGACACGCGGGTCCTGGAAGTGTTCTCCCTGGTCGAGGGCAGATACGACGCCGCACGCCTGAACGTCCACGAAGTCACCGTGACCTTGTTGAACGGCGTGCAGTTCAACGAGGTGTATACGGGCCCGCAGGGCAGGGCGATGATCGTCGAAGCAAATACCCCGGTGGTCGTCGAGCGCGGCAGGAAGGCGGATGCCGTGATCGATTTCGACCTGATGCGTTCGATCACGTTTGAAGGCGATACCCGACGGATCCACGACATTACCGGGATGAGGTTCACGCCAGTAGGCCGCTTGGTCGACCTGGCGAGTTCCGGTCAGGTTTCCGGCAGCGTCAAGCACGACAACGGCACGCCGTCGTTCCTCCGGGACGACCAGCCGCTGAGCGGCTACGCCGTAACCTTCTTTCAACCCGGCAGGGCGGATTCGGTGACGGTCTATTCCGACGAAGGCGGCCAGTACTCGGCCTACTTCATGCCCGCCGGATCCTACGCCCTGTACGGTCCCCCCACGGAGGACACCGAGGCCTGGTCCACGGAGAACGTCGTGGTGACCACCGCCAGTACGACGCGGCAGGACGTCATCGCCAGGAAGCGCTGATCCGGGTAAATGAGGCTTGACGGTTCGACAGACGATCTGCACATTGTCTTCTCTGTTTTCCGATCAAAACCCGTAATCTGAATCCCGCGGCGCGACGGGTTGCGGCCGTGCTGGAAGGGAGCGCTTGATGGCCTCGTACATGTACCTGTCCATCACCGGCGAGGGTAAAATCGCCATATACGAAATGAACCCGGCCACGGGAGGGCTCACCTTCAGGGAAGACGTGGCCGCGGGCGCCGGCGTGATGCCCCTCGTGGTGGACGCGGCCCGGCAGCGTCTCTACGCCGGACTGCGCGGCGAGCCGTCGGTGCAGACCTACGGCCTGGACCGGACGACGGGCGGGATTTCCCTGCTGGGCTCCACGCCCTTCGATTGGGACACGACCTATATGGCCCTGGACAACACCGGTCGCTTTCTCCTCTCCGCATCCTACGGTCACGCCGTGGCGGGTGTTCATGCCATCGGCGCGGACGGCATAGTCCAGGCGCCGCCCGTGGACCGGCAGGAGACGGCCCGGTGCGCCCACTACATACAGACGGACGCGTCGAACCGGTTCGCCTTCGTGCCCCACGTCGCCGAATCCAACATGATCTGCCAGTTCAGGTTCGACGAAGGCACGGGTATGCTGACGCCGAACGATCCGGCCCGCGTAACCCAGCCTCCGGATACGGGACCGAGGCATTACTGCCACCATCCCGCGCTGAACGTGCTCTATGCCGACAATGAGCAGGGCAGCAGCATGACGGCCTACCGGTTCGATCCTGACCGGGGTACGCTGGAGGCGCTGCAGACGGTATCTACGTTGCCTTCGGATTTCACCGGCGAAAACACCTGCTCGCAGATCCATATCCATCCATCGGGCCGGTGGGTGTACGCCAGCAACCGGGGTCACGACAGCATCGCCGGTTTCGCGACCGATCCGGTTACGGGTCTGCTGGAACCGATCGGTCAAACGCCTGCGGAGGAGACGCCGCGGGCCTTCAACCTGGACCCTCTGGGCCGGTATCTTTACGCCGCGGGACAGGCAAACGGAAAGCTGGCGTCCTATCGGATCGACCGGGACACGGGCGTGCTTTCGCCCCTTGACGTATACGATATCGGACCGTCGCCGGCCTGGGTGATGATCCTGGACATGGACGAATGATCCCGGACGTGGACGAATGACAGCGGTCCGCGCGCTGCGTTGATGCTTCATCTCGGATTCCTCGCCTCCCATCGCGGATCCAATATGCAGGCGGTAGTCGACGCGTGCGCGAAAGGAAGAATCCGGGCACTGCCGGCCGTGGTGATAAGCAACAATCGGTCGGCACGAGCGCTTCGGCGCGCAGAATCAGCGGGTATTCCGGGATATTGCCTGAACGCCGACACCTGCCCCGATCCCGCGGACCTGGACCGCGCGATGCTCGAGATCCTTCGGCGGCACCAGGTGGACCTGGTCGTCCTGACGGGGTATCTCAAAAAGGTGGGGCCGGAGACGCTGGCCGCCTTCCGGGGCCGGATGATCAACATCCACCCTTCGCTGCTGCCGCGTTACGGCGGCCGGGGCATGTACGGACAGCGCGTACACGAGGCCGTCCTGGCGGCCGGAGACGAAATCACCGGGGTCACGATCCACTACCTGGAAGAGGAATACGACCAGGGGGCCGTGCTGGCACAACGGACCGTGCCGGTGGAGCCCGGCGACACGCCGGAATCGCTGGCGGAACGTGTCCTGGCCGTGGAGCACGAACTGCTGGTCGAGACAGTGGGTTCCATCGCGCTGGAGATCGAGCGTAAGGGATCGGGACCCTGAGCATTGAATAGGCACGCGGGAAAGCGAGCCACGACAATGGACCGGTCTTGCAGGGCGGTACACCGGTCGGACGCACTGCCCCGCCGCACCTTGCCCGCCGCACCTTGCCCGCCGCGCAGACGGCTTTCGGGAGTAACCCATGGCTTCCACCTTTGACCTGATCATTACCGACGGCCTGGTCGTCAGCCAGGACGGCGTCATCTCGGCCACGATCGCCGTACGCGACGGACGCATCGCCGGCGTGCTCGAGCCCGACGCCCGGCCCGAAAGCGCCATGCAGTGCTCCGCCGAAGGCATGCACGTCCTGCCGGGCCTGATCGACCCCCACGTCCATCTCCGGTCGCCCGGCCACGAGGAGCGCGAAGACCCCGTATCCGGCACGAGCGCGGCCGCCGCGGGCGGCATCACGACCCTGCTCGAAATGCCCATCTCGCCGGTTTCCGCCAGCTCGGCGGAGGGACTCCGCAAGCGGGGCGAGGCCATCGGAGCGCAGTCGCTGATCGACTTCGGCCTCTACGGCGCTGCCGGACACCAGAACGTCGACCTCATCGCCGAGGTGGCCGGGGCGGGCGCCGTGGCCTTCAAGACCTTCCTGACCGCGCCGCCGACCCACCGCGAGGGCGAGTTCTTCGGCCTCTGGTGCCTGGACTACTCGCTGCTGCGGGACGTGATGGCCGCCACGGCCGCCACGGGCCTGCGCCACAGCTTCCACTGCGAGAACTGGCCCATGATCGAGACGCTGATCGAACGGCTGTGCGCACAGGGGCGCAACGACGGCCTGGCCCACGCCGAAAGCCGGCCGTCCATCGTGGAGGACACGTCGGTCGCCGTCATGATGAGCCTGGCCGTCGAGGCCGGCGGTCCCGTGGAAGTGGTGCACCTTTCGAGCCCGCGGGCCGCGCAACTGGTGAAGGAAGCCAAGGAGCGGGGACTCGACGTCATCGCCGAGACCTGCCCCCAGTATCTCTTTCTGACCGACCAGGTGCTTTCGGTACACCGCGGCTTCGCCAAGTGCAATCCCGCCCTTCGGCCCGCCGAAGAGGTCGAGGCGCTCTGGTCCTACCTGCACGACGGCACGCTGGACTTCGTCGGCAGCGACCACTCTCCCTTCCAACCCGAGGAAAAAGAAGGAACGGACATATTCGCCATTCCGCCCGGCCTGCCCGGACTCGAGTCCATTGCGCCCCTGATGCTGACCGCGGTCAACGACGGCCGCCTGTCGATCACCGACCTGGTCCGGCTGATGTCGACGCGCCAGGCCGAGGTGTTCCGGCTCCCCGGCAAGGGCCGCATCGCCATCGGATACGACGCCGACCTTGCCTTCGTGGACTTGGACGCCCGGTGGACCTTCGACCGGAACACCTGTTTCACCAAGGCACGGGAAGTCATGCGCATTGTCCACGGCATGCCCATGAAGGGCCGCATCCGGCGCACCATGGTACGGGGAGAGACGGTGTACGAGGACGGTAAAATCACGGGCAAACCGGGACACGGCCGCTGGCTGAAACCGCTTTGATCGAAAGAAGCCCTGCGAAAGAAGCCCTGCGAAGAAGCCGTGCGAAGAAGCCGTGTGAGAGAAGCCCTGCGAAAAACCAGTTCGGAGCAGTAAACTTCAGCGCCTCAAGTTACGAGCATTCAATTTGCGAAAGGAACGAGCATGGCAGACCAAGACCCCAAGGGCGTATATACCATCGCACCGACGCCCTTTGAAGAGGACGGCAGCCTGGACACGGGCAGCCTGTCGACTCTGACCAACTTCCTCATCGACCTGGGGATCGACGGGATCACCGTGCTGGGCGTCATGGGCGAAACCAGCAAGCTTGTCGAAGCCGAACGGGACCAGGTCATTGCCGGTGTGGTCGAAGCGGCCGGGGGACGGATCCCGGTCTGCGCCGGAACCAGCCATACCGGGACGGACGGGTGTGTCGCATTGAGCAGGCGGGCGGAGGAGCTGGGCGCTTCTTCCCTCATGGTGGCGCCGCCGAAGCTGGCCAGGGGCACGGACGAGGCGCTGCTCGCCCATTACCTCAAGGTGGCCGACGCCGTATCGATCCCTCTCGTGATCCAGGACCACCCCACCAGCAGCGGCGTCCAGATGAGCATCGATTTCATCGCGACCGTCACCGATCGGTCTCCGCGGTGCCGTTTTCTCAAGCTGGAAGAAGAACCGTCGCCGCGGAAGGCCAGCCAGGTGCTCGCGGCGAACCCCGACGTCGAGATCTTCGGCGGCCTGGGCGGCGTCATGCTCCTGGAGGAACTGCGCCACGGGTGCATGGGCACCATGACCGGCTTCGCCTTCCCCGATATTCTGAAGGACATCCACACGAAGTACATGTCCGGCGACGTCGACGGCGCCACCGAGACCTTTTACCGGTATTGCCCGCTGATCCGCTTCGAGGGCCAGCCCGGCATCGGGCTGTCCATCCGCAAGAACGTCTACCGGCGGCGCGGCGCCATCAAGACCGCCCGGGCGCGCCAGCCCTACGTCCCCCTGGACGACGAAACCCTGGCGGACCTGAACGATCTCCTGACGAGACTCGGGTTGGAGTGATCAGTCCCGCCAGTCGAGCAGGACCCCCAGCGCCTCGCCCGGCCGCTGGTGAAGCAGTGAGAAGGCGTCGGCCGCCTTGTGCCAGGGGAAGCGGTGGGTAGTCATCCGCCCGGTGCGGATGGCGCCCGAGACCAGGAGTTCCATGGCGCGGCGGGACTGGCGCGCGCCCGCCCGCGTCCGGAAGTAACCTCCCAGCAGTTTGCGCCCCTGTATCTTCTCCGAAGACAGAGAAAGCGGCTGGTCCTCGTACAGCCCGATCAGGTGAATCAGCCCGCCAGGAGCCAGCATGTCGAGTCCCTGCTCGAAGGCCGCCGGACCGGCCGGACCGCCCACGGCGTAGACCACGACGTCGGCGCCGAGGCCGTTGGTCAGGCGCTTCACGGCCCGGACCGGATCCTCCTCGCGGGCGTTGATGACCGTGTCGGCGCCGAATTCGGCCGCCAGCGCGCACCGGTTTTCCAGCGCATCGACGGCCACTACCTTTCCGACCCCGTTCGCCTTGATGACCTGCAGGATCAGATTGCCCACGAGACCCTGGCCAAGCACGACCACGGTGTCCTGGGGCCTGATATCCTCCACTTCCACCCAGGTGACCGCGCCCGCGGTCAGCGGATAGTACGGGGCGCTGTCGAAGGAAAGGTCCGCCGGCATGGGCATGACGACGGTCTGGTCCCACGGAAAAACGAGCCGGGCCGGCCGGACCGCGTACTGGGCGTGGGGCGCCAGGGCGACGACCCGGTCGCCGATCTCCAGGTGATCGATGCCCTCGCCAAGCGCATCCACCGTACCCGCCATGGAATAGCCCATGACGTCCGGACTCACCGCGTGTTCACGCCTGTACCGGCCGCCCAGTTCCGAACCGCGGCTGATGAGGCTGCACATCGCCTTGATCCGGATCTCACCGCTGCCCGGTTCGGGTATCGGTACCTCCTCGATCTCGATCCGGTGGAGGCCTTCGGGCTTGATGACTTGTTTCATGGTTGAAGCGGGCATACGTGTAATCGTTGACTGTCCGGGGACTAGCCGAGGACGAATCCCGCCAGGGTTCTCTGGATATCGATAACGTCGATCCCCCGCTTGAAATCCTTCTTCACCGGAAAATCATCGCCGGAAATCCAGATCTTCATCTCGGAGTCCAGATCGACCTTCCCCGCGGTCTCGAACGAGAAGTGGGTGATCGACTTGTACGGGATGGAGTGGTAATCGATCTTGCGACCGGATATCCCCTGCTTGTTCACCACGATCAGCCGCCTGTCCGTAAAGGCGAACAGGTCTCTCACCAGCTTGAAGATCCTGACCAGTTCTTCGTCCTCGATCAGGATCTCGGAGAACTCCTCCCGGATCGCGTCGGCTTCGACCTCCGAGGCGTTGCCCATGATTGAGTTCAGCATCTTCATTGTATCCTCCCTGTTTCTTCCAGAACAGTAATGCCCGTTTGATCCGCAGCCGTCAAGGCCGGTCTTCCCCATCCAGCAGCGCCGCGGCCTTTCGCAGAATATCGTCCACGGTCTTCCCGGGCAATGCGCAGATCCGTTCCACCACGCCAGACCGCCATGCCACGCTTTCCAGCTGATCGGCCAGGATGACCCCGGCAATACGGAACCCGGCGGGAATCGCGACTTCGAAGGGATACCCCTTCTCTTCGTCGGTAACCGGGCAGAAAAGCGCCAGGCCGACCCTGCGATTGTACGACTCGGGCGATACGACGACGGCGGGTCGCCCTGAAGGCAGGTATGATCCTTCCCTTGCCCTGGAGTAGATCCAAACCACGTCACCCCGGCGTGGTGTATAGTCCTGCGTGCGCATCAGGCTTCTCCCGCACCGGCGGTCCCGATGCTTATTCTTCCGTGCAAGTTGCGTTTCGAGACGCCCGAGAGCAGATCGGCAAGTCTGAGATGGGTACGCTCCAGCGGAACCAGGGCCAGTTCCCTGCCCCTGAGCACCAGTACAACCGGCGAATCGTCCCCGACCCCCATCTGGACCGCGACCGGTTTCGGAATGCGCAGCGCCAGGCTGTTGCCC
This sequence comes from bacterium, assembly GCA_965202605.1. Classification (GTDB taxonomy): domain Bacteria; phylum JAAXHH01; class JAAXHH01; order JAAXHH01; family JAAXHH01; genus JAAXHH01. Next base: position 25,540 of record OZ241838.1, on the reverse strand, counting down.
CACTTTTTCACACGGGATTTCATCCGAGCCTCCTGTGATTCATTGTAGATACTTTGTCTAGACACACCGCAAATGGATGTATCTACCATTGTTCGTTAACTCATTAGTCGAGGTTTTGAGTAGAAACTCGACTGAAGGAGAACAGATTGACAGTCAAATCGAATGTGCATATATTTGCACAATAGTAAGCTGGATATGAAAACAAACACAGAAAAGATCAGGCGCAGGTTGGAAAAGGAAGGCTGGTATCGAATACGACATGGATCAAGGCATGACCTGTTCCATCACCGACAACTTCCGGGGATCATTACGCTGGCACGACACAGAAAACTGTCATCAGGTGTCGTACGTTCTATTGCAAAGAAGGCAAATTGGCGGGGTTAGGCATGCAAAGCGGGAGGAATCAGACATGAACGGATGTAACTCGATAAGATATCCGGCTTTAATCGACGGGGAGAAGGGCGCCTATGGCGTATCGTTCCCGGATCTTCCCGGGATCGTTGCCATGGGAGACACGATTGATGAAGCTTTGCTGAATGCGGAAGAAGCACTCCGGGAATATGCGACAGAAACGGAGTCTGATGGTGAGACGATTGAGCAGCCAAGCGAACTGGAACAGGTTGTAGCCGAACCGGGCGAAGTACTGACGATAGTTCCTTTAATCCGACCGTCCGGGAGAAGCGTACGCGTTCACATGGCGATCGACGATGGGATAGCCTTTTTCATCGACAGTGAAGCGAACAGACGAGGAATGACCCGTACGGCCTATGTGGAATGGATGGCGCGGCGTATTGCGATGATGGGCGGTTAAAAAGGGCGAAACCGAATCTGTTGCGCCCTTGGGGGCAGCCTTGGCAGATGAAGTGAAGCTGATGGTTGATTCGGCAGGGGCTCAGGCTATCGCTTTAAGCAACGTATACCTTCCCGGAGCCGGTACATACCCCAGTTTCCGGTTAAGCGCCAGCATGGGGCCGTTCTTCGAATCGTTGTGCGTACTGAGCGATCGAGCGGAGTGATTCCTGGCATATCGTATCGCGGCGAGTTTCAGCGCGAGTGCTATGTGGCGCCTGCGATACGCCCGGACGACCCCGGTGTGCACGTTGAACGCCTGCTCCGCCTCGGGGTAGAGGCGCACCGCGCAGATCCCCACCCAACGATCCCCGTCGGCCGCGAGCAACTGGCCATCCGGCCGGTACCACCCCGCTTCGTAGACCCACTCGTTGAACTCCTCGAAGGAAAGCCCGGGACCGGTCCACCCCGGTACGTCCTCGTCCGTAATCGCGTTGACTTCATAGAGCTTCCGCCGTGCGTCCGGCTTGTCCCCGAAGTCCGACAGCGCATGTATGCGGAATCTCGACGCCTCGAAATCCTCGAGAAGCCTCAGATAGGGTGATTCGTCGAAGTGCTCCAGGTCCAGGCTCGACTGGAACAGATGGCGGTCGTTCTCGAACCCGCGACGCCGTGCGAATGCCTGCGAAACAAGACAGTCGTCCCGGACCTCGCTGGTCATCGTGGTGGCGGAATGGCACTCGAGGAACTTGAGCATATCCGAGTACAGCGCGGATCCGATACCACGTCCCCGCCACGAAGGCGCCACGCCCACCCAGGCGTAGAACTGCCCTTCCGGATCCCAGGTCTCGTGCACCGATACCGCGTAACCCACCACGGCATCCTCTCCGGTCACGGCCACCTTGCGGTAACTGATCCGATCAGGCGCCGTATGGGTCAGCCACTCGTGTACGGTGTCTTCTGAAACGGGATTCTGTTCGAAGGCGTTGACGATGGAAGCGATGCCTGCTTCATCGGTGGAGGGACGGGCGGGGCGGAGGTTGTACATGGCGGATGTTGCCATACCAGGAAGTTAGACGGATGTGGGCGATTCGGGGCTTCCTACGCCAGCACCCCCGGCATGGGCTTGAACTGGCAGGCCTCGACGAAGACCTCGAAGAAGTCGGGGGTGGTCTCCAGCTCGATGTGCTCGATGTCCTTGACCAGTGCCTCCAGTTCCTTGCGGCGCGAGCGGGAGAGGAGGATCTCCCGGGCGCCCTGGACGGCGGCGTTGCCGACCTTGACGATGCGGTCTTCGGGCACGGGGGCCAGGAACCCGATGTCGATGGCGTTGCGGACGTCCACGTAGTTGGCGAAACCTCCCGCCAGGAAGAGGCGGTCCACGTCGCCGGGTGCGACGCCGAAAGCGCGCAGGACGATATATTGTCCGCAGTAGTTGGCGGCCTTGGCCTGGGCCAGGTTGCTGGCGTCCTGGCGAGACAGGGTGATGCCTGATTCCGGCACGACGGGCACTTCGAATTGCTTCCGGTCGGCGAAGACGCCCTTGGGGGTCATCATGCCGTGGCGGCGGAGTTCGGCGAGGAGGTCGATCAGGCCCGAACCGCAGATGCCCTGGGGCGGACTGTCGCCGATGGTGTTCCAGTCAAACCGCCCGTCTTCCCACTTCAACGTTTCGATGGCGCCTTCGTAGCCGGGCATGCCGTACTTTATTCCGCCCCCCTCGAAGGCGGGTCCGGCAGGGCACGAAGCCGTGATCACCCGTCCGTTGCCCGCCACGACCACTTCGGTGTTGGTGCCCACGTCCACCAGCATGGATACGCCCGGCTGCGACGCCAGGTCGACGGTGGCCAGGTCGGCCGCCACGTCTCCGCCCACGTGGCTGGCGATGAGCGGCATACCGTAGACCCTGGCCTTCGGATTGGCCCGCAGACCGAGGCGCCGGGTGCCGATAGTCAGCGCCGTGGTCTCCCGCTCGCCCGCGAGGTATTCGTTTTCGACGAGGGATTTGTAGGGCTTCTGGCCGATGCTCTGCACGTCGAGCCGGAAGAAAATGTCCCGCATGGTGGAGTTCCCCGCCACGACGATCTCGTAGATCTCCTGCCGCGCGGTTCCCGTCCGCTCGCACCAGTCCATGATCTCGTGGTTGACGGCGTTGATGACGGCGTTCCAAAGTTCCCCCTCGTACGCGCCGTCGTAGGAGATCCGGTGCATCACGTCGCTGCCGCCGAAGCGCTGGGGGTTTTCAAAGGAACAGAGGTGGACGCTTTCCCCCGTTTCGAGGTCCACGAAGTCCATGACTACCGTGGTCGTGCCGAGATCGATGGCGAGCCCGTAGAGATGTCCCCGGTACCGGTCGATCTCCTCGCCGTCATAGTACACGGCGTCGCCCTGCCTGCCGACCATCGGATCAAGCGGCGTTTCTTTCTCTCCGGTAACGGTAAGGATCTTGGGCGTCCGCCGCAGGGGGGAGAAGGCGATATCCACGTCCGGGTCGACGACCCGGGCCTGGCAGGCGAGGCGGTAGTTTTCCCGCAGGAAGGACTCCGCTTCCGTCCGCGGGACGAGTCCTTCCATGCCGTCCTGTACTTCAACGATGCACTCGTGGCAGATGCCGTTTCGGAAACAGGAGGTGGGCACCTGGACGGCGAGATCGTCGGCGTAGTCGAAGATGGTCCGGCCGGCGGTCAGCGTCCGGGTCGTATTGCCGTCGGTTATCGATCCGCGGTCCGGCCGAGTATCCTTCGATCCGCGGTCCGGCCGAGTATCCTTCGACCCGCTATCCGGCCGTTCGCGCGGCTCCTCTTCCGTCTCCCACGCCATGCGGTAGTCGAGCTTGTCGTCCCCGCCGCACATGAGCAACCCGCCGGATTTCCGCGGTTTGCGCTGGTTGCGGCACCCGAACTGGGCGGTGCATTCGTCGAAACGGTTCTTGTAGGGGCAGCGGTACCTGGCCTGTTCGGTCGCATGGGCCATCATGTCCCTGTAGATGGCCGTGATGCGGTCCAGGCGCTCCTGGTACGCCGCCTTGTCGATTTTCTTCATGGGAGATATTCAGGGAAGCGGTCCGCGACAGCGGTCGATCCGCGGCGTCATTCGACCCGAAACGCCATCGATCGACTGAATCACGCCGATACGCGCCGTCAGCCGTCCTGTTCCAGCACGCGCCGTCAGCCGTCCTGTTCCTGCTTGAGTTCCACGAGGAGACGCTGGGCCAGTTCCACGCACCCCACCGCGTCCTCGGCGGTGCCGTCGGCGCCCATGTCGTCGGCGAATTCCTGCGTGACCGACGCGCCGCCCACCATGATCTTGACGTCCTCCCGCATGTCGTTGTCGATGAAGGCGTCTATGGTCTTGCCCATGTTGGGCATGGTCGTGGTGAGCAGGGCCGACATGCCCAGCAGGGGCGCTTCGTGTTCCTCCACCGCGTCCATGAACTCGTCCTCGGACGTATCGACACCCAGGTCGTGGACCACGAACCCGGCGCCGCGCAGCATCATGATGCAGAGGTTCTTGCCGATGTCGTGGAGGTCGCCCTTGACCGTGCCCATGATGACCGTGCCGACGGGTTCGATGCCGGACGCGGAGAGGATGGGTTCGATGTGGGTCATCCCGGCCTTCATGGCCCTTGCGCAGGCGAGCACCTCCGGGACGAAGATGTAGTTTTCCCGGAACTTGATGCCCACGACGCTCATGCCGTTGATCAGGCCGTCGTCCATCACCTCCAGCGCTTCGATGCCTTCGTCCAGCGCCTTGCGGGTCAGCGTGTCGACCGTCCCGTTGGCCCCGTCGATGAGGGCCGCGGAGATCTGCTGCATGGCGGGCGTCGCCCGGGCGAAAGCGTCGATGATCCGCGTCCGTTCTTCGGGACGCTCGATGAACTCTTCTATTTCGTCTTTCAGGAAGTCGTTGGCGATGTCGTTGAGTTCTGCCATGCGTTACTGCCCGGTCCTCCCTGGCTCATGCCGGTCCTGCCGTCTGCTTCGCGTACCGTTCGGTCCCGCAGGTCGTCGCTACGCGCGATCCGTTTCCTGCGATTCGTCGTTCAAAGTCCCGCCATTCGCCGTTCCGCCGCATGCCGCCCCGTGATCATGCGCGTGGTTGCGGTGCCAGTCCTTCACCGCGTGGGGGATCGCCTTCAGGTTCTCGATGGAGGCCTGGAGGGGTACCGCGCATTCCGGTCCCACCATGTGAATGCCGTGTTCCAGGTTCTGGCAGACTTCATGGCCCACCTCTTCGGGACCCCGCGCGAACAGTGTCTCGGGATTGTTGATGTTGCCCACGAGGGAGATCTGGCCGTCCACGGCTTCCATGGATTCCATGGGCGTGTTTTTCGAATCGAAGTGAAAGGCGGCAAAACCGGTCTCGGCGATGTAGCCCATGCGGTCCACGGTTCGCCCGCAGATATGCATGATCAGCGGGATGGGAATCCGTTCCACCATTTCGATGTGAAGGTCCCGCAGGAAACGCCGGTAGTATTCGCCGCTCACCAGGTCGCCGGTGGCGTGGTCCGGCAGGGTCAGGGCGTCCGCCCCGGCCTCGATCTGCGCGCGGCCGAACTCCACCGTGATTTCCTTCATGCGGTCCAGGGCGAGGTGGGTCCTGCCCGGGTCGTCGAGGGACGTGAGCAGGAAGGGCTCCACGCCGAAAGTGTGGTAACCCAGGGACCATGGCCCCATGGTCTTCCCGATGATCGCGACCTCGTCGCCGTATTCCTTCTTGAGCCTGCTGATGGCGTCGAGGACGCACTTCGTGTCCCGGTGCGTCAGGAAATCCGACGGGACCTTGATGTCGTCCACGTCATTCCAGATGGGATTGTTCATCCTTACCGTGGGCCAGTTGTCCTTCTGCTCCCACTGGATATCGCACCCCAGCGCGGAAGACTCCTGGATGATGGTGAAGACCGGCATGATGGTGTCGAATCCCAGTTCGGTGTAACTCGTGGCCGCGAGACGGGCCATCAGTTCCGGGTCCCGGTTGGCGTCCGGAAAGGGGGCGTCGACGAGGTCCATCAGCTCCACCGTGGCGACGGAGGTCGGATTGCATACGGGCGTGCGGTCCACGGGTTCCCCCTGCAGGGCGGCCAGCACCCGGTCCCGGCCCTTCATCTGTTTGACGACGCTCTTTTCCATGGCTGTCTCCTTAAAGACGGCGCGTTCATTCTGATGACGCGCCTTATCACGGTTGACTCCTGCGCCTGGAATCTGTCATCTATCCTGCTGGCTTGGCGCGGCCAGGACACCCCGGCTCGCGGCCATTTCCTGTTCGCGGAGCACCGCCCGGACGTTCGGCGCGCGGACCAGCAACAGGCCGACCAGCGCGTCGTGGGCATACCCGCAGGGGAAGACCACCCGGTCCAGCGTGCCGTCTACCGCGTCGATCTCGGCCAGTTTCATCAGTCCGCCCGCGATGAACGAGATACGCCGCTCAGGGTCCTTGCCCTCCCCGTGGGCCGTGACCCGGTAGACGCCGTCGCCCTCGCTCAGCACCTTGATCTGCAGGCCCGATTTCTTGTCGAGGATTTCCAGGGGACGAGGCTCGACCGGGCCGGAAGGATCCAGCTTGCAGGCTTCGAGGAAAACGCGCTTTACCGCCAGGTTGTGGTCCCACCCGCAGGGGAACCGCAGTCGGCCATCGGGGTTCCGCTCCATCCCACCCAGGACTTCCATCGCTTTCACCACGGAAGCGATCCGATCGCCGGCGCCGGACCGACGGCTGTAAGTGTGAACCCGATAGACAGGGCACCCGTCATCCTGCTGCCGGTACAGACCGATGGAGACGTCCCCGAAGTGGGGATCGAGCGGAACCAGTTCGATGCGCCTTCCTATGTCGGTCGTCTGACCCATTTAGTTGATCAATTTCCGTCGGTTGCGATCCGTAAGGCGGGTATCGTCCGTCGCGTATCGTAAGGCGCGTATCACCAGTCACGTTCCGTAAGGCGCGACCGGACCTTCCCATCTTCGGACGGACTCTTACCATTTAGGACCGGCCGTTTCCCATCGGCCGGCAATGCCTCTCGTTACGGTTGGGGCTGTCCCTGTTTGTATTCGTCTTCGAGCTGCTTCAGCAGGACTTCAGCCACGTCCCCGGCTTCAGATTCCCCGCCGGCCCATGCCCGCTTCCCGGACCAGTGCCACTCGTCCAGGTAGGCGTCGGTACCGGTCAGCCCGTCCCGCATGGCCACCCGGTCGATCTCCTGCTGAAACCAGTCGGGCATCTGGCGGGACAGGGGGCGCCGGCCGCCGAAGACCCGCACCTGCGCGGGGATGTCACGCCAGTAGAGCACCTGGTACGTCGTCATGCCGGCCTGTCCTGTGCCTTTCGCACCCGACCTCATGCCGCCCTGTCCATCGCTTCGCGGAAGGCCCGGATGTGGGCAACGCCCATACCGCAGCATCCGCCGATGAAGTAGGCGCCGGACTCCAGGAGATCCGGCACGAAGGCGGCCATCTCCTCCGGCGAGTTGGCGTAGTAGGTCCGGTGCTGCTCATCCAGGCGGGCCCTTCCCGCGTTCGGGTAGGCCATCATGCGCTTCGGCGGCTCCGGCCTGGACGCCATGGCGCGCTTCAACTGACCGATGCCGTGTATGGCGTAGAGCATGCCCGTGTGATCGTCCCGCCGGGATTCCGCCCCGCAGTTCAGGCCGAGGATCTGCACGTGCCCGAGCAGGTCGCGTCCTTCGGACTGCGCGCCGCCCGCCAGGATTTCCAGCAGGTCCACCGCCGAATGGCCCCAGTCCGTCTTGTAGATGACCTCGCCCGTAACCCGGTCCTTCGTGTACTTGTACGTCTGGTTCACGGCGATCGGCAGACCGAACTGCGCCAGTTCGTCCACGGCCAGGGCCGCCTCGTTGGCGGAAAACATGGTCTCGACGCAGAAGAAATCCACGCCGGCTTCCGCCAGCGTCGTACCCACCCGCGCGTGGGCGTCCCGGGCGATGCTGTTCGCGATGCCGAACTCCGTGTCGCCGCTGTCGGCCTCGATGGCCCCCGGCAGGGGACCGATGGAGCCGGCGAGATACACCTCCCTGCCGCTGCGCTCGATGGCGGCCCGGGCGTGTTCCACGGACAGCCCGATGAGTCCATCGGACTCGGAGGCGTCCTTCCCCGCCATCTCGAGATGGGGATACGACGCCACGAACGAGTTGGTGCCGATCGCCTCGGCGCCGGCTTCAATATAATCGAAATGGATATCCGTGACAACGCCGGGGTATAGTTCGCTGGCCAGGGCGCTGTTGGCCAGTTCGATGCCCCGGGCGAAGAGTTCGGTGCCGAAGCCGCCGTCGTAGAGGAGCGGCCGGTCTTCGGCGATGCGTTCAACAAAGGGTTTCATGAAGGGCTCCGGCTGGCGGGCCGTTCCGGTTGTCTTCTGAAACTCAGGGCGCCTCGAAGGATACCTGCCCCCGGGTGCGGAGTTCCATCGGCCGCAGCGCGTGGTAGATCAGGTCGTTGACCGGCGTGGGCACGCCCGCTTCCTCGCCCATGCGGACCAAAGCGCCTGTCTGGGCTTCGAGCTCGGAAAACCGGCCTTCCATGACGTCACGCTGCATGGAGGCGGTGCCCCCGTACTCGACGCTGTCCAGGATGGCGAGGGTCCGGGCCACGATGTCGTCCGGCAGATTCACGCCCTGGGCGGTGGCCACCTGGTGGATCTCCTCCATGGCCCCCTCGAGGAGGCCGCGCGTGCCGGGCTGGCTGCGGACCACGCCGATCGGCGCGCGGGTGACGGCGCCGACGCCGCTCCACGAGGCGATGAGAATGTACTTGCGCCACATGGCGGCCTGGATGTCGGGCGGCGTATCTACGATAAGGCCCCTGGTACGTTCGAAAGCCTGGCGCAACCGGTCTACCCGTTCGCTGGGACGGTTGTCCCATTCGCCGAAATTGACGAAAGGCTCGTAGGCAATGTGCCGGATGAGGCCGGGTTCGGCGATGAAGGAGACGATCCCGCACACGCCGCCGATCACATGGCGCCAGCCGAACTCCGCCGCCAGTTGCTCCGGTGTCTCTACCCCGTTCTCCATGGGCAGCACGAAGGTATCCGGTCCGATCAGCCGCCGGACGCCTTCGACGGCATCGGGCACCTGCCAGCACTTGACGCAGAGCATGACCACGTCCACGTCGCCGGCTTCCCCGGGGTCGCCCGTGGCCTGGATCGAGGGCAGCGTGAAATCGCCCTTCGTGCTTTCCACCCGAAGTCCGCTTTCGCGCAACGCCTCGAGGTGCGGACCCCGCGCGATAAATACGACGTCCTCTCCCGCTTCCGCGAGCCGTCCTCCATAGTAGCCGCCCACACCGCCCGTACCGAATACCGCTATGCGCACATGTGCCTCCGATGGTCCGGGATTCCCGTCAATCAAGCTGATGCCGTCACGACACCGGGCCGCAATCCGGATCAGGCCGGGCCCTGGCGCGGTACCGTTACGCAAACAGGGCAATATAATGGGCTGGCAATCGGTAGGGCAACAGCTTTTCGTGGAGCGCGGCCGGCGCGCCTTCACGACCTTCAATGGGTTTACGAGCCACCGGCCAGCAGCGGTTTTACGAGCCGCCGCGTTCCAGGACGAAGGCCTCCATGGCGTAGTACTGGGGGAATCCCAGTTTGTCCAGGCGCCGGGCCGTGTGGGTATTGCGGTCCTGCACGCGCTCCCAGAACTCCCGGTCGTCGTGCGCGCCGGGGAACATGGCGGTGTCCTTCTGGGACTCGTGGCGGAAGATGGCCTGGATCTTGCGCTGGAGATCTTCGTAGGAAAGGGGGATGAAGACATCGGCCTCGTCCACTTCCCACTCCTGCCACGCGCCCCGGTAGAGCCACACGTCCGGCTCCGTCCTGTCGTAGACGGCGAGGGCCTGGTCGATGACTTCCTTGCACACGCGGTGGGTGCCGTGGGGATCTGACAGGTCTCCGGCGACGAAGACCACCTCGGGGCGGATTTCGTTCAGCAGGTCCAGGACGATGCTGACGTCTTCTTCGCAGACGGGGTTTTTCTTCACCTGCCCGGTCTTGTAGAAGGGCAGGTCCAGGAACCGCGTCTTCTCCGGGGGGATGTTCACCGTCGACGCCGCCGCGATGGCCTCGGACCGGCGGATGTTGGTCTTGATGATCTGGACTTCGGGGATGTCGACCCGTCCGGGCTGTTTCGTCTCGATAAAGGACCTCACGGAATCCACGATGCCGTCGAACTTCTGGTGGGTACATCCCAGGTCCCGGAAGGTCAGGCCGATGAAATCGATGAGCCGTTTCACGTCCTCGTCGAAGACGGCGATATTGCCGCTGGTCATGTAGGCGATGGTGATGTCGTTCCCGGCGCCGGACAACCGGTAGAGCGTGCCGCCCATGGAAATGACGTCGTCGTCCGGATGGGGCGAGAAGCAGACGCAACGCTTGTTGGTGAAGAAGTCCTCGCGGCCGTAGATCTTGGCGCGGACCGCGTCGAAGGTCTTCCGGTTCAGTTCGTCGACCGAAGGGACCGTGTCCACCAGGGAGTAGAGATCGTGGGCGTTGTAATCCCGGCGCTGCAGGTGCAACACCGGTTTCTCCGCCCGCTCGCAAAGCCAGAGCACGGCCCGTTGCGAAAGCTGGTCGGTCCATTCCACCGCGTGGTTGTTCAGCCAGGGCCGTTTCACCCGGGTCAGCTCGCTGGACGCGGGCGGATCGATGAAGACCGTCGCGTTCGGGTGATTCTGCAGGTAGCTGGCCGCCACGAGCGGACTGACCTCACCCTCTACCGCCTGGCGGATGACGGGCGCCTTGTGTTCGCCCGTGGCCATGAGGATGATGCGTTCCGCGTCGAGGATGGTGCCCACCCCCATCGTGACCGCCTCGATGGGCACATTGTCCTCGCCGAAGAAATCGGAAGCGGCGTCCTTGCGCGTGCTCTCGTCCAACCGGATCAGCCGGGTGCGGGTGTCCGGCAGGGAACCGGGCTCGTTGAAGCCGATGTGTCCGGTGCGCCCGATGCCCAGGAGCTGGATGCCGATGCCCCCCACGGAGCGGATGCGGTCCTCGTACCAGGCGCAGTGATCTTCGATCTCGTCAGGGGACAGGTCGCCCAGGGGAATGTAGACCTGGTCGTCGGGAATGTCGACATGTTCGAAGAGATACTCCTGCATGTAGCGGTGGTAGCTCTGGGTCGACTGCCGCGACATGGGGTAGTATTCGTCGAGGTTGAAGGTGACGACGTTCTCGAAACTGACGCCGCCGCGGTGCAGCGCGATCAATTCCCCGTACACGTCGATGGGGGTGGATCCCGTACATAGGCCCAGCACGGCCATCTTGCCCGCTTCGGCGCAGGCCCCGGCATACTCGACGACCTCCCGTGCGACCGTCCTCGAAAGGGCCTTGTGGTCGGGACAGATGACAACCGGGATTTGTTCGTTGGGCGATTGCAATGGAACGTTCCGGTTAAGCGGTACAAATGACAGGTCGAATGGTCCTGGTGGTCCGCCTGGTCCGCCTGGTCCGCCTGGTCCGCCTGGTCCGCCCGGGTCGCCGCCCGCGCAAACGCGTTACCTTGCGCGCAACGTGGTTTTCAACGCCCGCGCGCGTTTCTCGCCCGAGGCCACGAATATGCCGATACGGGCAAAATCATCGCGGCAAGTCGACAGTACTTCGCAACAGGTGCCGATGCTGCCGATACGCACATCGGTCAGTCCCGCTTCCCGAAACCACGCCTCGATGTCTGCTCTATTGAAACCCAGCCAGCGGTCGTGGTGCTCTTCGCGCAGAAACTCGAACTCGTGCTCGTCCACGTCCGTGATCACCAGCCTGCCCGAGGGCCTGAGTATACGGGCCATTTCGCCGATGGCGTGCGGCGGGGATTCCACGTGGTGCAGACACATGTTGGCGAAGGCGTAGTCGACCGTTTCATCCGGGATGGGGATATCTTCGGCGTTCCCAACCCGATAGTCGATCGTAACGAGACCCGCGAACTTTTTCTTCATTTCATCCAGGATCACGTCGGACTGATCGACCGCGATGACCCGAAGTCCTTCCTGCACCAGGCCCTGGGAGATAAAGCCCGTACCCGCGCCGATGTCGGCCGCGGTTTTGCCTTTTTCGACCCCGGCGGCCGCCAGGGCGCCTGCTCTGACCTCGTCGGAGTAGTACCCTTCGCGCATTTCGTCCCAGTCCCGGGCGACGCGGTCAAAGAATTCCTTGCTGCTCACGGGCATGCGCTCCGTTTCACGTCGGTCTACGCAGGATCGCCTTGCGTTTATCCACCTCGGACCTACATATATTATCAAATTACATTCCCGGCTGTCAATTTCTTCATAAAGCCGGGATGTTTCCAACTCCTAACTGATTCAAATCATTACGATTAACCGATCAACCCGGGTAACCGATGCGCCTCTGCCTGGATAGTTACGTCCCGCCCCTGGACCGGATCACGACCGGTACGGCCAACTGGGTGGGGGAACTGGGTTTCGAGGTGATCGGGGTGGACCTCGAGCCGGCGGTGACCGTAGATAGCGTCGGGTGTGCGAGGGTCCGCGCGCTCCTGGAGGCGGACGGAGTGTCCATCGGACAGGTCTGGAGCGTGGGTACGCCGCTCGTGCGTCCGGATCCGGGTGAATCCGCGTCCCATCTGCGGATCCTGCGGGATCGGGTACCCCTGGCCGCGGCCCTCGGCTGCCGCGTGCTGCTGACCGAGGCCGGCGGCCTGCACCCCGTGAATCCATGGTATCCCCATCCGGAGAATCACGGTGAGGAGGCGCTGGCGCGTCTCATCGAGGCACTGAAGGAAATCGCGCCCTGTGCGGCGGACCACGGAGTATGCGTCGCCCCGGAGATGTCGCTGATGACGATCCTGTCCACCGTGGACCGGGCAATGACGCTGGTGGAGGAAGTCGGCCATCCCGGCGTCGGCATCAACTTCGACCCCGCCAACATCCTGGACCCCCTTTCCCTTTACCGGTCCGGCGATTTCATCGACAACGCCTTCGACCGCCTGGGAAGCCGGATCGTGAACGTCCACGCCAAAGACGCGGCGGCCCGCGACGTGCCGCTCATCGTGCGCCTTGAAGAAAAGCCCGCGGGGCAGGGCGTGCTGGACTACGGACGCCTGCTGCGCCGCGCGGCATCTCTGCCGGAGTGGACGTGCGTGGTCGTCGAGCATCTGACCGACTACGGACAGGTGGAGGAGGTCCGGCGGTTCCTGATGGAATCCGCGGCGACGGCGGGTGTGTGCTTCCAGTAAAGGCCGCGATTTCCCCTACGCGCAAAGCTCGTGGTCTTTGCTCCAGCGGTTGAAGGACGGGTTGGGCAGGCCGGCGAGGGTCTCCCTGGCATCCAGCCACATCTGGTTCCACGCGACGGGATCGGTCAGGACCCGTTCCGGGTTTGCCCGGCTGCGGGCCACGAATCCCGGGAAAGCGCCCCGTCCCGATGCCTGGCCGATGGGGTTGTACCGCAGGTCGTAGCTCCACCGGATTTCGTTGCTCTTGTTGGGCAGGGACGAGTGACAGGTGTGCTTGTGCAGGAACAGGACGTCGCCGGGCCTGGTCGGCTGGGGTACGGCGGCTGAGCGGTCCTTCACCTTCTCGGGGATTTCGAGGCCCCAGATGTCGGGACAGTGATGGAGCAGGCCATCCCGGTGGCTTTCGGGTATGACGGTCAGACATCCCTGTTCGACCGTGGCCTCCTTCAGCGAGAACCAGACCGTCAGCATGTCGGTGTCGTCGGCTTCCCTCGTGACGACGCCGTTGTCCTGGTGCCACGGCGAAATGCCGAGCTGGATGCGTCCCGTGGAAGGGTTGAGGGGCGTCAAGTGCTCGGGCAGCTTGATGCGCACGTGCTGGACCGGGTTGGAGTAGATCTCGGGGCCGATGAAGGCTTCCACGGCGTCGAGCAGCCGCGGGCTGGTCAGGACGTCGAACACCGCGGGACCGCACCAGAAGGGCGTATCTTCCCTGATATTCCCCTGGGGCAGGGTGAAATCGAAATACTGCTGGTGGACCATGCCGCTTTCACCCCAGACCTTCGTGATGCGCTCGCCGAATGGCAGATCCCGGTACCTGGACTCGATCTTGCCGGTCAGAAAAAGCTCTTCCGCCAGTTGGTCGAGCACGGTCCCGTATTCCTCGATCACGGGTTCGAGCACTTCCTCCGCGTCCAGCAGGCCCCTCACCATCAGGTAACCCTGGTCATTGAAAAACGCCATCTGTTCGTCGGTAATGGGAGACATGTCCACCTCCATCTTGCCCGGCAGCTCGGGTTTCGCAACCCGCCCGTGACCGGACGCGTCAACATATAGACAAGAAATCGGCGCGTTAATGGTATATTGTGGATGGAAACCGGTTTCGGCGCAAGCCCCGGACGAAGTGGGGATTCCGGCGAACGGTCCGCGCTCCATCGCGTTCAGTCGGTTTCGGCAGCACGCGAAAGGTCGGCTTGTAACACTGGTTTTACGAGCCGTTTTAATAATAGTGACCGTTCGGACCGCGCGCAAGGGTAAGATGACCTGCGGTTTTCATGTAACGTAACCAGGTATTGACTGGCGGCGCCCGCGTCATGCCCGATCCGCCAAGATGACCCGAAGGTGCCGTGGAAAATGCCCGAAACCCATCGATCCGGCGATCTCAATGGGAATGCGCCAGAAGACAGGCAGGAGATCTTCCGAAGGCTGTTCGACGCCTGGCATGCGCGAATCTACCAGACCTGCTACCGGCTCATGGGAAATCCGCAGGAGGCGGAGGACGTCACCCAGGATGTTTTCGTCCGGGCCATGCAGGCTTACGACCGGTTTCGCGGAGACGCCGATCCGGGCACCTGGCTCTACCGGATCGCCGTCAACCAGTGCCTCAACGTCCGGCGCCGGAAACGCCGGCTGCAGTGGCTGGCCCTGGATTTCTGGAACGAGGGCGCCGACGAGTCGACGGCGCTCCGGGACCGCAGCGGCAGCGTCGAGGAAGACCTCCGGCAGGCGGACCGGGAACGCATCGTCGGGGAGGCCATCGACGCGCTCCCCGAAAGACAGCGGACCGCCCTGATCCTCTCCCATTTCGAGCGTATGCCCTACAAGGCCATCGCCGAAGCCATGGCGTGTTCGCCTTCCGCGGTGGAGTCCCTGCTGCACCGGGCCAAGACCAATCTCGGCAAGCGCCTGCGGCCGCACCTGGACGAACTTTGACCAGGTGATGACGCCATGCCGCAGTACGACGCACAAAAAACGAATGGATTGGGCGGACAGGTTGTCTAAGCGTATATAAAGGTACGGGAAGCGCGTATTGGCCACAGGTGTTGACCGCGCCGCCCAGACCATGCGGACGACGCGAACGACGTAAGAACGCAACGACCCATATCAGGATCAGGCAGGCGCCAACCATGAATCATCGATTCGTCGAAGATCGGATCCTGCGCTATATCGATGGGGATCTGTCACCCGGAGAACAGGCACGGTGCGAGGAGCACCTGCGTACCTGTACCCGATGCAGCGAACGGGTGAAGGCGTTGCGCGCGGCATGGGATTCCGACACGCTTTTGAGTGTACCCGGTCCCACCCTGCGGCTGCGTACGCGCTTCGAAGCCGCTCTCCGGGGTGAAGCGCCGGTCGAGCCCGGTCCGACGGCCGCGTCGAAGCTGGACTGGCTCGTCCGGCCGGCGATGATGGCTGCCACGCTGGCCGCGGGCATCCTGATCGGCGCCTATCTCGGCAGCGGTCCCAACGGAGAATCGGCGCGGGTGGAGGCGCCGGCCGCGGAATCGAACGTGCTGGCTTTTACGCTGGCTGAAGACTTGCAGGAAGTCTCCACCGAATCCGTCGGCCAGGATTACCTGTTGCTGGACTGGGACGAACCCCTGGGCGATCCGGCAAGGTGAGCGCAGGCTTTGGCGCGGTTGTCACGTAACCCGACGCCATTTGCGAGGGACGATCCGGACGCATGAAGAAAAAGCTGATCATATGGGGCGTGGTCCTGCTGACGGTCATCAACCTCGCTTCGCTGGCGACCCGGGCGTATCACCGATGGGGCGACGACGAGCGGCGCGGCCGCGAGGGCCGGCGCGAGGCCCGGATGTCCATAACCGAACGGCTCGGTCTAACCGAAGCCCAGGCGGAACAGGTCAGGGCAATGCGCTCCGAGCTCGGGGACCGGATGACGCCCTACCGGGAAGCGTATCGCGACAGGCGGGACCGGTTGTACGATCTGCTCATGACGCCGGATGCCGACCACGGGGAGATCCAGGTGATCAAGGCGCAGATGGATTCGCTGCAGGCGGAACGGGAAGCCATCGTTTTCGAGTACATCCTGGCGCACAAGGAAGTGTTGACCCCCGATCAGCAGACGAAGTTCTTCACCATGATCAAGGACCGGTTCCGGAACGGGTACCGGCGAAGATAGCAGGACGGGCTGCAAGAAGGCGCGCCATGGAATCGGCTGTATCGGCGCGCGGGAACAACCATATCCGGGCGGGGCAGCGAGGGAAAGCCCGCCAGGCGGGCGGCGAGACTATGAGACCAGCGTGCACCGGGTCTTAAAATTGAAGGAGCGGTTCATGTTCAAGCGGTTTGGGTTGATGAAACTGGCGTACTGGTCGTTGGCGTTGGCCATGGCGGGTACCTTTGCATGCGGCGGCGAAGAGGCGGAGGAAAGCGCGGACCAGAGTCAGCGCGGCGGCCGGCCCGGCATGGGCGGCATGGCGCGCACCGGCGCCTCCATACCGGTCGAGGTAAAACCCGTGGACCGGGGCAACATCGCGGCGACCCTGCTTACCTATACGTCGCTCGAGGCGGAGCGGCACGTGGACGTCGTCTCCCGCACGCAGGGGCTCGTGAAGACCATCCTGGTCGAGGAGGGCGACCGCGTGGAGGAAGGCCAGCCGCTTGCCCAGCTCGACACCGACGCGCTGGAACTGACGCTGCAGGAGCGGGAAGTGAACATGAACAGCCTGGAATCGAACTACAACCGGTCCCGGGAACTGCTGGAACAGGAACTGCTCAGCAGCCAGGAATTCGAACAGACCAAGTTTCAGTATGAAGCGGCCCGGACGCAGTACGAGTCGGCGAAGCTCCAACTGGCCTACGCCACCATCCGAAGCCCCTTCGCCGGCATCATCACGGAGCGGCTGATCGAGGTGGGCAACCTGGTGAACGCGAATGACGTGGTCTTCCGGACGGCGGACCTCGACCCGCTGCTCGCCCGCATTTTCGTTCCCGAAAAGGACATCGGACAGGTCCGCCCGGGGCAGTCGGTGCGCATCAATGTCGAGGGATCGGACCAGACCCACACGGGCCGGGTCGCCCTGATCAGTC
Organism: bacterium; assembly: GCA_965202605.1. Lineage (GTDB taxonomy): Bacteria > JAAXHH01 > JAAXHH01 > JAAXHH01 > JAAXHH01 > JAAXHH01. The sequence continues at coordinate 8,502 of OZ241838.1, read as the reverse complement.
CCGTCGTGGACCCCCAGAGCGGCACCGTCAAGGTCACGGTGGAGATCCGGGACCGCAGGGGCACGCTGAGACCCGGCATGTTCACCACGGTCAACCTGGTAATCGCGATTCACGAGGACGTGCTGCAGGTCGAGAAGAAGGCCCTGGTGGCCGAGGCGGAAGGGTCCTACGCATTCCTCTTCCGGGATGGGACGGCGGAAAAGCGCCTCCTGGAAATCGGGATCGCCGAAGGAGATTACGTGGAAGTGCTGTCCGGCCTGTCCGACGGGGACTCCATCATCACCGTGGGGCAGGAGGGGCTGCGTAACGGGGCGCCGGTCCGCATCGCCGGGCAGGCCCCGCCCGTCGCGGAAGGGATGGCAGGTGGTATGGACGGAGAGCCCGCGGGGACGGAAGGCGGAACCGGGGACCGTGCGGCAGGCATGGGCGGATCGAGCGGTGAATCGGCCGGCACGCCGGCGGCGCAGGAAGGAAACGCCGCCGCGCGCGGGGCGGCCACGGGCGGCGCGGGAGAAGGCGCCGGCGGCCGGTCCGGCGGCATGCGCGGCGGGAACCGCATGATGGCCATGGACCTGGACCAGATGAAGGAGCGGATGTTCCAGAACCCGCAGATCAAGGCGGCCTACGACAAGCAGGTGGAAGAGGACCCAGGCTTCGCGGGTGACGAGGAAAGGCAGCGGGCGTTCCTGATCCAGCAGATGCGCCAGATGCGGTCGCAACGCGGCGGCGGCCGTCCACAGTAACAGTAGACGGCGAGCAATGCACCGGTCGAGATGATTCACAATCCGATCGGCGACGAACACTGAACAGTTGAGCACTGAAATGGCATTGATTCAGAAGGCAACCCGGTAACTTGACATGAAAATCATCGGTTTTTCCATAGGCAGGCCCGTCACGATCATCATGCTGATGACGGCGATGCTGCTCTTCGGCTTCATCGCCTTCTCGCGGCTGCCCATCAATCTGCTGCCGGACATCACGTACCCGACCCTGACGGTGCGGACCGAATATATCGGGGCCGCGCCGAACGAGATCGAGAACCTCGTCTCCGAACCCATCGAGGAGGCGGTGGGCGTGGTCACCGGCGTGGTGCGCGTCAGTTCCATATCGCGGCCGGAACGGTCCGACGTCATCCTGGAGTTCGAGTGGGGCACCAACATGGATTTCGCCAGCCTGAACGTGCGGGAGAAGATCGACCTGCTCAACCTCCCCCAGGCGGCGGAGAAACCCATCCTGCTCCGGTTCGATCCCAGCCTTGATCCCATCCTGCGCATCGCGCTGTCCGGTAACGAAAGCCTGACCGCCCTGCGCATCATGGCGGAAGAAGAGATCAAGCGCGAGCTGGAGGCCCTCGAGGGCGTCGCCGCCGTCAAGATCAGCGGCGGCCTGGAAGAGGAAATCCACGTGGAGCTGGACGAATCCAGGCTGGCCAGCCTGGGCATTCCCATCACCCAGGTGGCGAGCCGGCTCGAGCAGGAGAACGTCAACCTCGCGGGCGGCACCATCAAGGACGGCGAGACGGAATACCTGGTGCGCATCCTGAACGAGTTCCAGGCCGTGGACGAGATCGGAGATATCATCGTCGGGCAGGTGAACACGGTGCCCATCCTGCTGTCCGACGTCGCCGCGGTGTCGAAGAGCCACAAGGAACGAAAGCTGTCGGCGCGGATCAACGGCCGGGAGAGCATCGAGATCGCCATCTACAAGGAAGCGGGAACCAACACGATCCAGGTAGGGCAGGTGGTCAAGGACAGGCTGGATTCGGTGCGGGAGACCGTGGCGGGACTCACCGCGGGCGTGAACCTGGAGGTGGTCTTCGACCAGTCGATCTTCATCCAGCAGTCGGTGGACGAGGTGCTCAAGACGGCCATGTACGGCGGCATCCTCGCCATCCTGGTCCTGTACCTCTTCCTGCGCAGCTCGAGCAGCCTCATCATCGGCGTGTCCATCCCCATCTCGGTGGTCACGACCTTCTTCTTCCTCTACGCCTTCGACGTTTCGTTGAACATCATGTCCCTCGGCGGCCTGGCCCTGGGGGTCGGCATGCTGGTGGACAACTCCATCGTGGTGCTTGAGGGCATCGACCGGCACCGCAGGCGGGGGGGAGACCAGCCCGTCGCGGAGCGGGTCCGCCTCGGCGCGTCGGAAGTCGGGCAGGCCGTCGTGGCCGCGACGCTTACCACGGTCTGCGTGTTCGTGCCCATCGTCTTCGTGGAGGGCATCGCCGGCCAGTTGTTCCGCGACCTGGCGCTGGCCGTCACCTTCTCGCTCATCGTGGCCACCCTGGTGGCCGTCACCCTGATCCCGGTCATATCGTCGATCCTGCACCGCGACCGGGAAACATACGCGGACGACGGGGACGACGGTTCCGAGCAGGACCCGGCTACGGCGCTGGGCAAGGTCCGGAATGCTTTCGGCGCGGTCTGGCTCGGTTTTTCCAGATTACTTGGATATGTCGTAACCGGCGTGTTCTTCATCGTGCGATGGGTGCTCTGGCTGGGCTGGGCGGTGGTGCGCGTCGTACTGTGGCCCGCGGGCTGGGTTTTCGACCGGATCTTCCCGATCATCCGCCAGGCCTACCCGCCCTTCCTCCGCTGGGCGCTGAACCACCGCGTCCTTACGCTGTTCACCGGGACCGCCTTGCTGGCGGGTTCCCTCTATGTCGTCCCCACGATCGGCATCGAGCTGATCCCCCAGATGAGCCAGGGCGAGTTCTTCGTCAACGTGAAGCTGCCCGTGGGCACGCCGCTGCCCGTTACCGAGGCCGCGTTGAATCGCATGTCCGACATCGCCAGCGGCTACCCGGAAGTGAGCACGGTGTACGTGCTGGCGGGAACCATGGGCCAGTCCGGCGGCAACGCCGGCGAGGAGCGGGAGAACATCGGCCAGTTGCACATCCGGCTGGAACCGGGTCTCCGCGGCGCAGTGGAAGATGACGTCATGAACCGCCTGCGGGAGAGCTTCGAGCCCATCCCCGGCATCGAGGCGCCCGAGTTCGCCCGTCCCGCGCTCTTCAGCTTCAAGAACCCGGTGGAGGTGGAAGTCAGCGGGTACAACCTGACCCGGCTGACGGAGGTTTCCGAGGATCTCGCCGTGGAGATGTCTATGGTGCCCGGTCTGACCGACGTGAAGGCCAGTATGGAAGGCGGGAATCCCGAGGTGCAGATCCTCTTCGACCGCCGAAAGCTGGCCAACCTGGGACTCAACCTGGGAACGGTCACCCAGATCGTGCAGAACAAGGTCCAGGGCAACGTGGCCACGGAGCTCACCCGGCGGGACCGGAAGATCGACATCCGCGTGTGGGCCGAGGACGAGACCCGCTTGAGTCTGGACGCCATACGGCGGCTGGTGGTGAACCCGGAAGGCACGGTGCCCGTACCCCTGGCGGCCGTGGCGGAAGTACGCGTCGCCCAGGGCCCGAGCGAGATCCGGCGGATCAACCAGCAACGCGTGGCCATCGTCTCCGCGGGTCTGTCGGGCCGTTCGCTTGGCGACGCCGCCGAAGACATCCAGGGGATCATAGACGGCTTCATGCTGCCCATCGATTTCGTCGTGGGCATCAAGGGGCAGAACGAGGAGATGCAGGTGGCCTTCGCCAGCCTGCAGTTCGCCATCCTGCTCTCGATCTTCCTGGTCTACCTGGTCATGGCGTCCCAGTTCGAATCGCTGCTCCATCCCTTCGTGATCATGTTCACCTTTCCCTTTTCGATCATCGGCGTGGTGGCGACGCTGGTACTCACGGGCCAGACGATCAGCGTGGTCGTGCTGATCGGGGTGATCATGCTCACGGGCATTGTGGTGAACAACGCCATCGTACTGGTGGACTACATCAACCAGTTGCGCCGCAGAGGCGCGGAACTGCAGGAGGCCATCGTCGAGGCGGCGCAAACGCGCCTGTGGCCCATCATGATGACGACGGCGACAACCGTCCTCGGCCTTTTGCCCATGGCCATCGGCGTGGGTGAAGGCGCCGAGTTGCGCGCGCCCATGGCCATCACCGTGATCGGCGGCCTGATCGCCGGAACGCTGGTGACGCTGGTGCTCGTACCGCTCATCTACATGACGATCGAGTCGGCCGTGGCCAGGGCACATGGACTATTTATAAGAACAGCCGGGCGACCGGTGGCCCAGGAGGTGGTAGAAGCATGAGCATAGCCGAGTTTTCCGTAAACCGACCGGTGACGACGATCATGATCATCGTCAGTGTCGTCACCCTGGGGATGATTTCCTACACCAAGCTGCCGCTGATGTTCCTGCCGGACATGTCCTTTCCGTCCCTGAACGTCAGCGTGCCGTACCCGTCCTCGTCGCCCGAGGAAGTGGAACGGCTGATTACGCGGCCGCTGGAGGACGCCTTCGGCACGCTGAGCAACATGAAGAGCATGGAGTCCCACTCCGCCGACGACAACGCGCGGGTCCGCATCGAGTTCGAGACGGGGACGGACATGAACATGGCGGCCATGGAGGTCCGGGACCGGATCGACCAGGTCCGGGGCGAACTGCCCGAGGACGTCGAACGCATCCGCATCCGGCGCTGGAACCCCAACGACATGCCCATTTACAATTTCAGCGTGGCGTGGGGCGGGGACCCCGCGGAGTTCTACAATATCGTCACCAAGGTGATCCAGCCGCGGATACAGCGCGTGGACGGCGTGGCGAACGTGGAAATCAGCGGGATGATCGACAAGCAGCTGCTCGTGCACGTGGACGCCGAGAAGCTGCAGTCCCACAATCTCGATCTGTTCAATCTCAGCCAGACCCTGGTGCAGAACAACGTCACCCTGACGGCCGGGACCGTAACCGAGGGCGGACGGAAATACTCGGTCCGTTCCGTGAACGAGTACCGGGCCGCGGACGAGGTGGCGAACCTGCCCATACCGGGAACGACCCTTTCGCTGCGCGACGTGGCGGAGGTGAAGTTCGACTATCCGGAAAACGACAGTTTCCAGCGGCTGAACGGGGTCGACGCGGTCACGGTCCGGGTGTACAAGACATCCACGGCCAACATCGTGGACGTGGCGCAGCGCACCCGGTCCGTACTGGATGAACTCAAGGGGCAGTCCCAGTTCGCGGACCTGGAGACGCGGGTCTTCTTCGACCAGTCCCAGAGCATCACGGACCGGCTGTCGGACCTGCGGAACACGGGACTGCTGGGCGGCATGCTGGCCGTCATCGTGCTGTTCCTCTTCCTGCGTAACGTGCGGAGCACCCTGATCATCAGCCTGGCGATCCCCATTTCGATCATCTGCACCTTTACCTTCATGTACCTGCTCCGCCAGGGCGCCGGTTCGACGGTCTCCATCAACCTGATCTCGCTCATGGGTCTGATGCTGGCGGTGGGCATGCTCGTGGACGCCGCCGTGGTGGTGCTTGAAAGTATATACCGGCACCGCCAGGAGGGCAACCTGCCGGCGCGGATCGCGGCCGTCGTGGGCACCCGCGAGGTGACCATGGCCATCATCGCGGCCACGGCCACGACCCTTTGCGTCTTCATGCCGCTTGTCTTCATGGGCGGAGGCAGCCGGTTCATGCTCTTCATGAAGGACTTCGTGGTCACCTTCTGCATCGTCATGGTGGCGGCGGTGTTCATCGCCCTGACGCTCATCCCGCTGGTTTCGTCGAGATTGTTCAACCGTCCGCTGGGCAAGCCCTCTTCGGTCTTCGCGAAGTTGTCCGAACTGTACAGTTCGGTACTGGCCTGGAACCTTCGCCACCGGTTCGTCACCGTGGTGGCTTTCGGCGCGATCCTCTACGGCAGCTACTGGCTGTACCAGAACATCGAGACCGAGTTTCAGCCCCAGGCGCCGACGCGGGATATAGCGATCGCCGCGGACCTGCCGGGCAGCTACAGCATCGAAGACGTCAAGGCCGTCTTCACGGACGTGGAGGAACTCCTGCTGGACCGCAAGGAGGATTTCCACATCGAGTCCATTTCGTCCTACGGCAGCCTGCGCCGGGCCAACATCCGCATCGTGCTGACCCCGCCGGAGGAACGGCAGGAGTCCGCCACCGAGCTACAGACGCGGATCACCAGCGCGCTGCCCGAGATCGCCGGGGTGCGGTGGAGACCCGGCCGGATGCGCCGCTTCGGCGGCGGGCAGTCGGGCGTGGACGTCGAGCTGCGCGGCGACAACATGTCGGTCCTTTCCAATATCGCCGAGGATATCCGGACCCGGATGGAGGGCATCCCGGGAATGAAGGACGTGGATACCAGCCTGGAGCGGGGTGACGAGGAGATCCAGGTACAGGTAGACCGGGCCATGGCCCAGACCTACGGGATCTCGCCGCGACAGGCGGCCCGTACCGTGCAGGCGGCACTGAGCAGCCGGGCGCGGGGCAAATTCAAGGCCGACGACCGCGAGGTGGACATCCTGCTGCACCTGGAGGAAGAGGACCGGGCCAGCATGCAGAAACTGCAGAACATGGTCTTCGAGCGGGCCGAAGGCGGCATGATCCCCGTGGGGAACCTGGCCAGTTTCACGCGGCAGAAGGGCCCCGACGTCATCGAGCGGCACGACCGGGAATCGCAGGTGGAAGTGGGCGGCAACACGACCGGGCCGGGCACGCGGCGCATCAACACGCAGGTGACGGAGATGATGCAAGGCATCGAACTGCCGCCGGGCTACTCGTGGAGCATGGGCCGGAACTGGAACATGATGCGGGAGTCCCAGAACGAGTTCCTCTTCGCCATCCTGCTCTCCGTCGTGCTCATCTACCTGATCATGGCGGCGATCTCGGAGTCCTTCATCCAGCCCTTCACGATCCTGTTGTCGGTGCTCTGCGGACTGGTGGGCGCCTTCGTGGTGTTCTACCTGTCCGGTACGACGCTGAACACGAATTCCTACCTGGGGGTCATCGTACTGTCTGGACTTGCGGTGAACAACGCCATCGTGCTCATCGACCACGTGAACCGTTTGCGCAGGGACGGGATGACGCGCACCGAGGCCCTCCTGCTTGGGGGGCGGCACCGGTTGCGGCCGATCCTGATGACGTCCCTGACCACGATCTTCGGCCTGCTGCCCATGGTGGCCCCGATCCTCTTCCCCGAGATCTTCGGTCCCGTGGAAGACCGCGGCGCCAACCAGTGGGGTCCGGTCAGCCTGGCCCTGGTGGGCGGCCTGACCACCTCCGGCATCCTGACGCTCATCCTGTTGCCGACGGTCTATACGATCTTCGAAGACCTGAGCAACTGGGTCACGTCGAGCGTCAAGCGGGCCTGGGCGTAAGGTTGATATCGAGGATAACGCTGGAGTAGATTGACCTGAAGGCGCGTCGGCGTAAGAAGGCGCGTCGGCGTAAGATCAGCCTGAAGGCCAACGCCAGGGTGGCGCGAGGCGCGGCCGGAAAAACAGAACGCCCGGTCCTGGAAGCGATGAAACCAGGGCCGGGCGTTTTGGTTTCACATCTCCATCGCCGAGTGGAAGACCCGGTCGTAGATCTGGTGGACGCGGGCCGTGTGGCCGGCGTAGGCCGAAAGCATCCTGTCCGGTCCGGCTTCCCGCGCTTCGGGGGTCGTTCCCGACAGGCCCATCATGCCGGCAAGGACGGCCTGGGCGGCGCGCTCCTTCGGGATTTCATGGGTCTGTTGGCCCGAGGTCATCTGGATGCGGTTTTCCAGGTCCCGCAGGAAGAGATAGGCGTCGTCCAGGTCGGCCGCCTCGTCCTCCGAAAGGTACCCCTTTTCCGCCAGAGACGCGAGCATGTTTCGCGTGCCGCGTTCCCACGGCCAACCCTGGAATCCGCCGTACACGAGCTGGAAGCCCTGGGCGATGAACTCGATGTCCCGGATGCCGCCCTTCCCAAGCTTGACGTGGTAGTCGTCGCTGCCCCGTTCGAGGAGGGCCTTGGCGATCCGCTCCCGCATGTGGTTGATATCTTCCAGGATCAGCGGCTGGTCGAGGGCGGGGTAGAACACGAAGGGCTGGATCGTGTCCAGGAACCGGCCGCCCACTTCCCGGCTGCCCGCCGAGCACCGGGCCTTCAGAAGCGCCTGGCGCTGCCAGGCCTGTCCCTGGATCTCGTAGTGCCAGCGATAGCCCTCGATCGAATTGGCAATGTCGCCGGCCCGCCCCTCCGGACGCAGGCGCAGGTCGACGCGGAACACCTGTCCGTCGGGCGTGAGCCGGCTGATGAGGTCGGTGATGGCCCGGGCGAGCTTCGGGTAGTACTCGTAGGTGGACGTCCCGTCCTTCTCGGTGCGTCCGTCCGTGGCGTCGTAGACGTAGAGCAGGTCGATGTCCGAACTGAAGTTCAGGTCCCGGCCGCCCAGCTTCCCCATGCCGATGACGGCGAAGCCGCTCGGCTTCGATCCGTCCAGCATCGGCCGGCCGTGCCGCGCCTCCAGTTTCATGCCGCACACGTCGCAGGCGGCCTGCAGGCAGAGGTCGGCCACGTCCGTGAGCCGCTCCAGTATAGCCGGCGTCCCGGTCTGCTTCATCAGGTCGCACACCGCGATACGCAGATAGGCCCGCTTCTTGAACGTGCGCAGGGGTTTCATGGCCT